>OY969935.1:0-3027650 GCA_963704735.1 uncultured Solirubrobacteraceae bacterium | reverse complement strand
AGCTGGCCGGGCGCGACGAACCCTTCGTGCGCCCGGGCCAGACGTAGCGTCGTCGACTTCGCCTCGAAGACGCGCGAACGATCGCTCTCAACATACGCCGGTGGGACCGGCACGCCTGATCCAGCCGAGCTGCTCTGGTGCCAGCGAGGGCATCTCCCGCTCAGCGGCCGCGTCCTTGTGCGCGCCCCGGCCAGGGGAAGGAGCGTCCGGCGACCTACGCTGAGAAGAGCCCGACAAGCCGGCCCGGAAGGCGCTCGTCCGGTGATCCAGCTCGAGGAGCGTCGCAACATTCGCAAGATCGATACCAGTCCCGTTCTCGTTGTCGGCGAGGAACACGACCGACGGGATCGCGATGGTCGAGCGCGGGGCGCTGCTCGTGCTCGCCGGCATGTTCTGGTCCGGGCGCGAGAGCAGCCACGGTTTCAGTGCGCTATGGGAGCACTGGTGGTGTCCCATCCCGATCGTGGCCATCGTCGTGGGCCTAGCGACGGCCTGGCTGCTGGCTCGAAGCTCTAGCCAGACGGCTTGAGATCGCAACCACGACGTTCCGCTCGTGCGGCGCCGCCGCCGGCATCTAGCCGCTGGCGGCGGTGGACTCTGATGCGACGCGAGCGATCGTCCGCGCTCCGACCCGCTTTGAAGTCCGTATTCGGTGCCCACACGTTCGCGCTCCACACAAAACTCGAACTGAGGACACCACGATTCCGCGTCGTGATCGGACTGCCTTCGATACCTGTGGATGCCTGCCGTTACCCGGGGATTGGCTCCTCCCAGCCCGAACAGGACGGGGATTGGGACCACGAAAGGAGACCGTGGTCCCAAACTGACTGCTTCAGAAAACATCCGCTATCTGAAAAGCCAGCTCCTTGCAGCGACTTTCCGATGGCGAGACCCAGACTCGAACTGGGGACACCACGATTTTCAGTCGTGTGCTCTACCAACTGAGCTATCTCGCCGCGCTATCCGATGCTACCGAGCTGCGCGCCGGCCAGGGTGCTCCAGCCGCCATGCGGGCACGTGCCTATGCGCGCTCGAAGTCCTCGACGAGCGCGTCGTAGGTGAGGCGCAGCCCTTCAGCGATCGAGACCTCGGCGCGCCATCCGAGCTCTCGCTTGGCCAGGCTCGTGTCCAGACAGCTGTGCTTCAGCTCACCTGGCCGCAGGTCGGCGAGCTGGGGCTCGAGCTCTGAGCCGGCGATCTCCCGCAGCTTGCTCCACACGGTCATCACGTCGGTCTCCACGCCCGTGGCGACGTTGTAGGTGCCGGACCGTCCCGCGGCCGCCATCAGTGCGCTCACGACGTCTGACACGTAGACGTAGTCACGCGTCGGCGTGCCGTGCCCGAACAGCGTTGGCGCGCGTCCGGAGTGAAGGTGATGGGCGAAGATCGCGACCACTCCGGCCTCGCCGTGCGGGTTCTGGCGCGGGCCGTACACATTTCCGAGCCTGCACGCCGCATGCGGGATGCCCGAGGAGAGCGACCAGGTCTTGAGGTACGCCTCGGCCGCCCACTTCGATGCGCCGTAGGGAGACAGCGGAGCCGGGATCCGATCCTCCCCGGTCGGCATTGGCGCCTCGTCCCCGTACAGCGCGCCACCGGTCGAGGTGAACACGACCGACGCCCCGCAGCCGCCGGCGGCCTGGAGCACGTTCAGGGTGCCCCTCACGTTCACGTCGCAGTCGCGCCCGGGATCCTGAACCGAGGCGACGACGCTCGCCTGCGCGGCGAGGTGGAAGATCGCCCGCGGCTTGACCTCCTCCACAACCGCCTCGAGCGCGCCGAGGTCGACAATGTCCAGCACGCGCAGCTCCGCATCCTCGGCGACGCGGGCGGCGTCGCCCGAGGAGAGGTCATCGATCACGGTCACCTGGTAGCCGTCGGCGAGCAGCGTGTCGACCACGTGTGAGCCTATGAAGCCGGCGCCGCCGGTCACGATCGCGTGGGTGCTCACGCGTGGCAATCTACATCGACGGCACGGACACCGGAGCGGCGAGCAGTTCCTCGACCGCCTTCACGGACTCGTCGATGCGGTCGAGCACCTTCATTCCGTTCTGCTGCCCTGACAGGTCCTGTCCCGCGGCCCCCCTGAGAATGATCGGGATGTCAGGGCGGCTGGTGCGCAGCTCGGTAACCGCGCGCTCCAAGTCGTCGACCGCCGTGGCGACCGTGGCCCCGAGAACGACCAAGGCCGGCGCTTGGCTCTCCACCTGCGCGAGAAGCTGCTCCACCGACAGGTCGGCGTCAAAGCTCGTCTGGTATCCCGCCGCGGCGAGCTGGTCGTGCACCATCTGCATGCCGAGCGTGTGCGGGTCGCCCTGGAGGACCGCCAGCATCACTCGCTCGCGGGTGGGCTCGGTGCCGCCAAGCATGTACCGGTAGAGCGTCGCCAGCACGCGGCGCGTGATGCTCAGCGCAAGATGCTCGTGATCGACGTCCATCACTCCCGCCTCGGAGAGCTCGCCGATGTGGTGCAGCGCGGGGGCGATCACCTCGGCGTGAAGGGCGGCCGGAGGAAGCCCATCCTCGATGCCGGTCGCGATCGCGGCCTCGGCCATCTCCGCATCTCCACGTTCCAGAGCCGCGGCGTAGGTCTTGAGGGTGTTCTCCATCAGCGCGACGGGATCGCTGCGCAGCGGTTCACGCGCGTCGGGGCCTGACCTGCCGAGCACTTCCATGAAGGCGTCGAGCACCGTGGGGTCGAAATGGTGTCCGCGCTCTTCGCGCATCATCTTCAGCGCCGCCTCGACCGAGAACGCCTTGCGGTAGACGCGGTCGCTGGTGAGCGCATCGAATACGTCCGCGACCGCCACGATCCGCCCCTCGATCGGGATTTCCTCGCCCACGAGTCCGCGCGGGTAGCCGCTCCCGTCCCACTTCTCCTGATGGCTCAGCGCGATCGTCGCAGCCATGTCGAGGATCGAGGAGGATGATCCGCGAACCAGCCTATGACCCTCCTCGGCGTGGGTCTCGACGATCGCACGCTCGGCCGGCGTCAGCGGACCGGGCTTCAGCAGGATCGAGTCAGGGATCGCCACCTTGCCGACGTCGTGCAGCGGCGCCGCGTGGCTGAGCTTCGCGCAGAATTCTTGATCCATGCCGAGCTGTTCGGCAAGCAGCGTCGAGAAGCGCCCGATTCGCTCGATGTGGGCTCCCGTGTCCTCGTCGCGGAACTCGACCGCCATGGACAGCCTGCGCACGGTCTCGGCCTGCGCGATCTCAAGCTCGTTGAGCGCGTTTTTCAGCTCATCGGAGCGGCCGTTGATCTCCTCTTCCAACGCACTCCGTGCGTCCTCGCCAAAGCGCCAACCGACGAGCATCGCCCCGCACGCCGACACCACGACACAGGCGGCGACGATGGGTGATGCTCCAACGACGATCGCGCCCACGGCGGCGCCGACGGCGATCAGGCTCCATGCGACGTAGGACAGATAGCCGCGGCCCGACCGACTGCTCAGAGCCGTGCGTCCATTCGGCAGACCGCTCCTGGAAAGCGGCCCTAGCGCGAGCGGCTGCGTGTGAGGTTGACTTCCCACAAGACCTAATCGGCCTTCCAGGCGATTGAGATTAGCCACGCGCCGATCGGCCCCGTGGGCGCTGGCCCAGGCCCTGGCCACCCGACCCTTTGGCTTGCGCTCGGGCATTGCCGAGCGCAGCGGGACCACCCCGCGCTGAGCGGGCCGGCGGAAGCTGACTTGGGTGGCGCCCTTCACGCTGACTCTCATGTCCGGTCCAGTCGCGCGATCGGCGCGTGTTGGCGCGTTCTTGAGCGCCCCAGGCAGGGCTAGACGCATGATCGAAATGGGTCGAATGGGCGTGCGGCAGCTGTGCGGCACCGGACCACGAGGGCAGGCGCTCGAGCGCTGGCTAGTGCCCGGACTGCAACTGCGTGATGTCGATCGCGCTCGACGGTGACGTGATGGTGACGGGCTGGTTCCAATGGTCGAACGCAATCCCCCCGCCGCCACTGGCGCCTTTTACGATCGCGATCGGGTACGGCGGCCCGGTCGTTGCGACGTAGAGCGTCCCACCTGCCGACGTGTCGGTGAGGCCGACGACCTTCTGCCCGTGCACCGTCGTGCTGGCGCCCTTCACGAGCGCACCGTGGCCTTCAAGCGCGGCGTCGAGCAGCGCATGCACGTCGGTGAGCGAGGCCAGCGGAGCAATGCTACGGCTGCTGGCCGAAGCCTTCAGCCATCTCCCCTGGAGCAGCTGCGCCGCAGTAGGGCCGGCGACGTGGCGGTAGAAGGCGCTGCTGCCTTTGATGTAGACGGCGTCGTGGACCCGAATCAGTTCAAAGCCGAGCCCGTTCTCGGTCAGCTGGCCGCGGGCGCCCCTGCTCGCGAGCAGGTGCAGGTCGAGCGTGATCGGCGTACCGGCGCTGACGATAGAGCCGGAGACATGAACGGAGCTCGCGGCGTCCGCGAGCGCCTTCGCCTCCGCGAGGATCTCGCTCGGCGCCTTGCTGGCGACGCCGTTGCCCTGGGAGGAGCTCCCGCAACCCGCGATCGCTGACGCGAGCAGCGCGAGTCCGAGCAGCGGGCCGACGACCCGTTGAAGCCGGGGACGCATCGCGTGCGGACTCTATTCAGCACCCCGGCGGGCTCGGAGCGCCGGCGATGCTCAGGCCGTGGGCGCCGACGCTATTCCGTCAGGCCCAGAAGCGTGGCTGACGCTGCGCTTGCTTCACCGAGCAGCGGCAGTTTGTATAGGTCCTCGATCGTCGCAAGCGTCCCATAGTGGTTCCCGCTCGCCGCGACGGTCTTGCCCCTTGCTGTTTCAGAGACCACGACGGTGGCGATCCTGCCTTCCCCTTCGTCCTCGTCCCACGTGATGATCACGGTGCCGCCTTCGGCGTACCAGGCGCTTTTCAGCAGCGGCTTCAGCAGGCTTTCGAGATTTGCGTCCACCGTCGCGTTGCCTGCGTCGTGGCCGTCGTTGAGAAGGTTGGGCGAATACCAGATGAAGTCAGGCAGCGTGCCGGCCGCGACGTCGGACGCGAACTGCGAGCCGGGCACCACGTTGGGGCCGTTGGCGTTGGAGAAGCCGGCGAACGGATTGTGCTTGCGGACGTACTCGCCGGATTGTTCGCCGGTGAAGGCGGTGCTCGGCATCGATTCCATGTAGGCCTTCCACGGGATGCCCGCCGAGGTGAGTTGCGCGCCGAGGTTCGGAAGCGAGCCGAGTTCGTGGAGCGCGTCGTCCGTGACGCCCTGCGTCGAGCCCGAGATGAGGGCGAGGTAGTTCGGCTGCGAAGGATGCCCGACGCCGCTCCAATTCGTCGTGTTGCCGTACGTCGTGGCGAGCCCGTTGAGGTAGGGCATTTCGCTTGAGCCGATCACTTCGCTGCGGCTGCGGTTCTCCTCCATGATCACCATGACGTGCGGCGTGGCGTGCGTCGTGGCGCTGTAGCTGATCTGCACCTGTGGCTGGGCGTCCGGTGAGGCCAGCGCCACGCTGCCCCCGGCGGGCACGAGCGACGCGCCGCCTCCCCCGCCGCCGCCGCCGTTGGAGCAGGCGCCCGAGCCGCCGCCGCCGCCGTAGTAGCCTCCTCCGCCGCCGCCGCCGGAGTAGTTGCTCAGGCCTCCGGCGCCGCCGCTTCCAAGCTGACCTGCGCTGCCGTGGACGCAGGAAGAGGCATCGCTGCTGCCGAGGCCCCCGCTGCTCTGGGTGCCGGCTCCGCCTCCCCCATTGCCTGTGCTCGATTCCCCTCCCGCTGCGCCCGCGGCGCCGCCGGCGCCCCCGGTGCCAGCGCCGGTCGCCCCCCCGCCGCCGCCGCCGGCAGCCACGAGCAACCTCGCATCGAGAGAGGAGCCCGACGAAAGCGGCGATGTGCGCACGTCCGAGGCCCCCCCACCAACGGCGGCGCCGCCGGCGCCGCCGTTGAAACCGCCCGCGTTGAATCCGCTGCCGCCCGCGCCGGCGCCCCCGACCTCGACGTAGAGCGTCTCTCCCGGGGTCACGCTCACGTCGCCGGCCACCTGCGCGCCGGCGCCGCCCGGCCCGCCCGCGCTCCCCCCGCTTGCGCCGACGGCGAGGACGTGCACGCTCTGGACGCCCGCGGGCACGGTGAACGTCTGCTCGCCGCCGGAGTAGGCGAAGGTCTGCGTCGTCGCCGGCGTCTCCGTGTAGCTGATCTGCACCTGCGGCTGGGCGTTCGGTGAGGCCAGCGCAACGCTGCCCCCGGCGGGCACGAGCGACGCGCCGCCTCCCCCGCCGCCGCCGCCGAAGTCGCAGGCGCCGGAGCCGCCGCCGCCGCCGTAGTAGCCGCCTCCCCCGCCGCCGCCGGAGTAGTTGCTGAGGCCTCCGGCGCCCCCGCTTCCAAGCTGACCTGCGCCGCCGTGGATGCAGGAGGGCGCGTGGTCACTGCCCATGCCCCCGCTGCTCGGCATGCCGGCGCCGCCGCCCCGGTTGCCCGCGCTCGATTCCCCCCCGGCTTCGCCCGCCGCGCCGCCGGCCCCCCCGACAAAAAGACCGGTCGCTCCGCCGCCGCCGCCGCCGCCGGCCACGAGCAACCTGGCGTCGGCTGAGGAGCCAACGGAAAGCGGCGACGTGCGCACGTCCGAGGCCCCCCCACCGCCGCCGGCGCCGCCGCCGCCGCCGTTGAAACCGCCCGCGTTGAATCCGCCGCCGCCCGCGCCGCGGCCGCCGACCTCGACGTAGAGCGTCTCCCCCGGGGTCACACTGAGATCGGCCGCAGCCTGCGCCGCGGCGCCGCCCGGCCCGCCGGCGCTCCCCCCGCTTGCGCCGACGGCGAGGACGTGCACGCTCTGGACGCCGGCGGGCACGGTGAACGTCTGCTCGCCACCGGAGTAGGCGAAGGTCTGCGTCGCCGCCTGCGCCAGGGCCGCGGGGGCGACCAGCACGCAGCCGAGAGCGCAGAGCACGGACAGCGCCACCCGGCGGGGGTGTCGCCGGCCGCCGGCCGAAGCAGCACCGGCGTCAGGCGCCATCGCCCACCACCGGACGTTCGCCTTGGCTCGTGGCACCGTCGACACACGGCTCTGACGCGGCGCTCTGGAACTCCATCTCCGCACCTCTCTTCAAAGAGTCTCGCCGGGGGCGCCGCCTCAGGCGTCCGGCTCGTGCGGGCACGCTACTCCTTCAGCGATTCGTTTGCAGGCTGCATGGCGCCTTGATTTCGGCTGCGCCAAGCGCGCGGCTTGCGTTGCCTGATTCCCGTAGCGCCCGCTCACCTCGCCGTGAGCATTTCCTCGTGTGCGTACCCGAGCAGTCTGACTTCGCCTTCGACCGCGGCCTGGACCGTGCCTGCGCTGGCTTCCGCTTCGAGCGCGCCGGCGCCGGTCCCGAATTCGACGAAGCTCGGGTGTAGCGCCGAGGTGCCGTTGATGAGCGCCGGCGCATACGCCCCGATCAGCCTCTCGCCGGCGCCCACTTCGGTGCCCGCCATCAGGCAGGCGACGTGCAGTTTGATGTGGGCCGTGGAGGCCCGCACAGCGCCGGCTTCCGGTTCAAGGGCCATCGGCCACGGCACCGAGCCGGCGAGCAGGGTGGCGCTCGCGTCTTCGGGGCAGATGCCCAGCTGTTCGCAGTCATAGCCTGCGAGCAGCTGGGTTTCGCCCGCGCCCGAGCCTGTTCCGGTGGGATTCCACACGGTGCCCGCGATCGCGACTTTGCACGTGACTTCGCCGCTGCCTGGTGATTTGGTTTTCAGCGCGATCGTTCCCCAGGAGATCGTGGCCACCCTGACGCCCGCTGTGAGCTTGACCGCGTTTCGATACCAGTAGGCCGGGGTGCCGCCCGCTCCCGTCGTGAACGTGCGATCGGCGCCGTAGCCCGTGCCACCGGGGCCGCTCGCCGCGATCCGCACGTGGTAGGTCGAGTTCGGAGTGAGCGAGCCAACCGAGGCGGACACGTTCACCGAGGTTTCGCCCGACTGCGGCAGATAGCCACACGGCGCCGTCGAGCCGTAGGATTGCGTGGGCCCGTATTCGAAGCGGCAGCCGCTCACTGCGGCCCCGTTGGGGTTCACGCCGGCGTTCAATGTGGCCGAGGTCTGCCTTACGAACGATGCCGGTTCGGTGACCGCCGCGGGGATCGGCGCGTTCGCCAGCGTCTGGAACGTCTCGTCCGCGCCTCTGCTCGTCCCGCCCACGCTACTTGCATCGATCCTTACGTGGTAGGTGGTGCTCACGGCAAGCCCCGTGACCGCCGCGGATACCGCGACGGGCCCGCTGGCGGACCCCGGCGCGGGCGTGCACGGCGCGGTGGACCCGTACGCTTCCGAGGTGCCGTATTCGAACTGGCAGGCGCTCACGGCCTGCCCCTGGGGATTCACGGTCGCGTTCAGCGTCGCTGAGGCCTGGGTGATCGCCGACGCCGGCTGTGAAACAACCGCGGGAGGTTCTGCGGCACCGTAGGTGAACCGGTCGGCGGGGGTGGCAGGGCTGGCACCCAGGTTTTCCACGGTCACGTCAACCGTGCCGGCTCCCGGGGGCGCGATGGCCACGAGGCCGCCCCCTTCGGATTTGAAGCTGGCCTGCTTGGAGCCGAACATCACTCGTCGGACGGAGAAGCCCTCATCGCCGCACACGACCAGGAAGAACCGTTCCCCTCTGATCGTGACCGATGTCCCCGCCGGACCATGGTTGGGTTCCACGCTCGTCACCGTGGGGGCATGCCCTTCCTCGCATCCGCCCAGGTAGTCGAATTCAGCGGCGGGACTGCTCGGGCTCATGCCTTCCGGCGTTGTCACCGTGACTTCCACGACCAGCATTTCTCCGATCGGCGCCGGCGAGGTGGCGGTGATCGAGGTTTCGGAGTTGACCGTGAAGCTGGTTGCCTCCCGCGAACCGAACTTCACCGCCGTTGCCCCGGTGAAGTTGGTGCCGGTGATCGTGACCGTGGTGCCGCCAGCGCCCGGACCTCTCGCCGGAGCGACCTGCGTGACGTTCGGCCCATAGCCGAACTGATCCGCCGGGGTCGCAGGGCTGGTCCCGCCGGGGGTGGTGACCGCGATCGCGACCATGCCGGATCCCGCCGGGGAGATTGCCGTGATCGAGCTGGCCGAGTTGACGGTGAAGCTGGCGGCGTTCGCCGAGCCGAACTTCACGGCCGTAGCGCCCGTGAAGTTCGTGCCCGTGATCGTGACCGACGTCCCGCCGCCGAACGGGCCGCCGGGCGGCGCCACGCCGGAGACCGCTGGGCGGTAGTCGAAGTGGTCGGCCGGCGTGGCGATGCTCGTGCCCGTCGCGGTCGTGACGGTCACGTCCGCGAGACCGGTCCCCGCCGGGGAGGTGGCGGTGATCGAGGCGTCCGAGTTGACGGTGAAGCTGGCGGCGTTCGCCGAGCCGAACTTCACCGCTGTTGCCCCGGTGAGGTGCGAGCCGGTGATCGTCACCGCCGTTCCCCCGGCGGCCGGTCCGTCGCCGGGTTCCACGTTCGTGACGGCCGGCAAGGTGACGAGCACGCCGATCGCCAGGCTGAAGCTTCCGCCCGCCGAGATGTCGCTTGCTTCGGTCATCCCTGCCACCGTGACAGGGACGTCGCTTCCGGTCGTGCTCCCGGTGCCGAGTTGTCCGAAGCCGTTGTAGCCCCACGACATGACCGCGCCGCTCTTCAGCAACGCCAGGCTGTGATACCAGCCGGCCGTTACGGCCGTCGCTTCGCTCAATCCGCTGACGGCGACGGGAACTCTGCTGCAGGCGAATTTGCCCCTGCTGTCTTCGCACGATTCGGGGCCGCTGGTCGTGCCGTCGCCGAGCTGTCCGCCGCCGTTTTCACCCCACGCCGTGACGCTTCCGCTCTTCAGCAGCGCCAGGCTGTGACCGGTCGGACCGCAGGCGGCGCAGCCGCCGCTCGCGATGCCCGCGACTTCGCTCAGGCTGCTGACCGCCACGGGAGTTCTGCTGCAGCCCAATTTCCCCCCGCCTTCGGCTTCGCACGTTTCCGGGCCGGCGCTCGTGCCGTCGCCGAGCTGTCCGCCGGAGTTCACACCCCAGGCTACGACCGTGCCGTTCTTCAACAGGGCAAGGCTGTCGTAGGCACCCGCCGCGATCGCGCTGACTTCGCTCAGGCCGCTGACCGCCACGGGGACATCGCTTTTGGTCGTCGTGCCGTCGCCGAGCTGGCCGTAGCGGTTTTCGCCCCACGCCATGACCGTGCCGTTCTTCAGCAGGGCAAGGCCGTGGTGACCGCCGGCGGAGATGGCGGCGACTTCGCTCAGGCCGCTGACCGCCACCGGCACGTCGCTCTGGCTCGTGGAGCCATCGCCGAGCTGGCCGTCGTAGTTCGTGCCCCAGGCCATCACGGTCCCGACTTTGAGCAGGGCAAGGCCGTAGAGTTCGCCGGCCGCGACGGCGGTGGCTTCGCTTATGCCGCTGACCGCCACCGGCGCGTCGCTGTTGACTTCGTTCCCGTCGCCGAGCTGGCCGGCGTCGTTGTCGCCCCAGGCCATCACCGCGCCGCTTCGAATGAGGGCAAGGCTGTGGTAGGTGTCGGCGGCTACCGCCGTGGCTTCGCTCAGGCCGCCGACCGGGACGGGGACCATGCTGCAGGCCAAGCTGACTTCGTGACTGCAGCTGCTGGGGCCGGTGTGGGTACCGTCACCGAGCTGTCCCTCTTCGTTGGCGCCCCAGCCCACGGCGCCCGCGGGAGGAGCCATCGCGGCGCTCACGGTCGCCAGGTTCTCGCCGAGCACGCCGCCCTGGGAGGCCGCGGCGGACCCCGCCGTGCACATGCCGAGCGCCGCAGCGATCGCAGCCATGAAGACGGTCAGCCCAGCCAGGCACCGGACCTGGACGCCGGGTCGCCGTTCATGAGCCATCGTCCTCTCCTCGCGGGCGCCACCCCGTAGACGGGCGCTTCCCTGCCCTCATTGACGGCGCTCCCTGCCTCCCTGCCGGGAATTAGCACATGTGCCTGCGCCTGTCAACAGCGAGAGGCCCCATCTGCCCCATTTGTTGTTCCCCGGCCGGGCCAGGCCCTTGGCTCATGGAAGCGCGTAGAACTATGGGCCCCTACCCGGAGCGAGGATCGATGAACTACAAGACGCTGCTGTATGAGCACGCTGGGCATGTCGTCACGCTGACCTACAACCGCCCCGATCAGCACAACGCCGTCGACCGGACCATGAACGCGGAGCTGCATCATGCCTGGGAGCGCTTCCGCGACGACGACGATGCGTTCGTTCTGGTGATCACCGGCGCCGGCGAGACAACCTTCTGCGCCGGCTGGGATCTGCAGGACGCGGCCGATCTGAGCGAAGTCGGCGATTACGACGCCTTCCGGGTCAGCCTTCACAACAGCCCCGGTGAGTGCGGCTACACGCGCAAGGCCGACATCTTCAAGCCGGTGATCGCGGCCGTGAACGGGTACGCGTTTGCCGCCGGGCTGGAGACGGCGCTGCTGGCAGACATTCGCATCGCCGCGGAGAACGCCGAGTTCGGGGCGCTCGAGCGACGCTGGAACATCGTCGGCGGCGATGGCATGACAGTGCGGCTGCCGCTCGTCGTCGGCTTCGCCAAGGCGATGGAGCTGGTGATCACCGGGCGCCGCATCGGCGTGGAGGAGGCGCACCGGATCGGCCTCATCAACGAGATCGCCCCCCGCGGAGGCGCGCTGAAGCGCGCCCAGGAGCTCGCGCACGAGATCGCTGCGCTGCCCCAGGGCGCGGTCCGCAGCGACAAGGAGAGCATCATGCGGGGAGTCGGCCGCACGCTCGAGGAACGCCTGCGCATCGAGGCCGAGATGGCGATCTCGATGTTCATGCGTCGTGACCCCCACACGCTCGGGGCGGCGGCGTTCAAGGCGGGCAACCTCACCCCCGCTTGGCCACATCACGGACTCTAGGAGGGTGTGGCGAACCGATTGGCGAAACCGGAGTGGTGTAGCGTGGATCGGCGCCCCGGCTGGTCCTATAGCCGGACCGGGGTACCTGCGGCCTTGAGGTTTGGATAGGGGACGTCATATCCGAACACGACGTTCCGCAGATCTCTCGGATCGAGGAATTGCAGCGTGATGACCGTGTCGGGCTTGAGGCTGCGACCGGCGGGATGAGAGCACGCGTTGCAGTTGAAGTGGCCGCGCATCGCGACGACGTAGACGGGTGCGGTTGGAGGCACAACATAGAGTTCGCCGCCGCTGTCGAGGATGCGTTCCGCCTCCCGGTGGGTCGTGCGTACCGCCTCGATGTCACGAGGGTGGCTGTCTCCATGGACTCTGGCGATAGCTGTTGCGGCCTTGAGCAGCGCAGCGCGAGCGCTCCCGGGGATAGGAGGCGAATGGGATTTGCCGCGCGTTGCGCTCGCCGAACCCGCTGCGACCCAGCCGATCAACACCACGACCACGAGCGGCACCCCGATCCACCACCCGCGTCTGGCCGTGGCTGTCCTCATCGACCCATCTTGCCAGCTGCGCCGCGAGCGGCCGACCATCGTGCGGATCGGGTCGCCCCCTCACACCCCTACGGGATAGGCGGTAACGGGCGCTGAAACCGAACACCCGACCCTTAGGACGACTGCTCTTCGTCCATTGCGCTAGCGCGACCCCAAGAGTTGGTGGCGCTCGCAATGCCTCGCGAGCAGGCGTAAGCCGTAAGGGACCCCTGGTTTGCGTACGGCCAACGCGGGGCTCGCGAAGCTCCGGGCGCGTAGCCTTCCGGTGAGGCGACCCAGATTCCAAGCACGCGGCCACAGCCCGAGCAGTTCCGCACCCGCACTGAGTACCGCTGGGCGAATAAACTCTGGCTTCGCCGTCATGGTGGGTCGCTGATCGGCACGCTAATCGCGATCTTCTTCGGAGCGCTCACGGGCTCGGCCGTGCTGCTCGTGGTGTTCGCGCTCGTGGCGACCGCTTACGCTCGTTCCCGACCGTAACCGCGCGCGCTCTCATTAGGGAGTAGGTTCTGCGTGTCCGCGGGTGATCTGAATGGTGGGGGGTCATGGGGACCCGGCCCGCGTGGCGGATGAGGAGGCCGGCGATGGGAGCGACAGGAAGTCGATCGCGACAGGGACGGCGCGTGGGTGTTGGGTTGGTGCTCGCGGTGGGCGCACTGCTGGGGGTGCTGGGGTCTGCCGCACCGGCTGCGTTTGCGTGCAAACGGGGTCGGTGACGTTCACGTCCACCGGCGCTGAGCGGTGCTATCAAGTGCCCGCTGGGGTCACGGAACTATCGGTGATGGCGTTCGGCGGCAAGGGCGGGGAAGGCGATTCCAATGTGTCCGGTGGTTTTGGGGCCGTCGTGAGCGGTGTGCTGCCGGTGACGCCCGGCTCGACGCTGTATGTCGAGGTTGGCTCAAACGGCTGCTTGAACTGCGGGCCTAGTTTCGGAGGGGGCGCTGAACCTGGTTTCGACTCCGCTTCGGGTGGGGGTGCGTCTGACGTGCGTGAATTGCCGGGGGCGGACGGCGAAGCATCGCTGCTGTCGCGGCTGCTGGTCGCGGGCGGCGGCGGAGGCGGCGGCTATGCAGGGTTCCATTTCGCGGGGGGAGGTCCGGGAGGCAACGCGGCGTACAACGGTTACGGCGGCGCAGGCGAAAACGGGACAGCGGAAAACTCTATCGCCCAGGGCGGCGAAGGCGGGAAGGGCGGAACGATAAGCGAAGGCGGCAAGGGAGGCAAAGGCGGCAGCGGCGAATCCAGCGGCACGTCCGGAACAGGGGGCACGCTCGGCGCAGGTGGAGACGGTCACGAAGAGGGAGGCGGCGGTGGCGGTGGCCTGTATGGCGGCGGCGGCGGCGGCGGCGGCGCGAACGCAGTACCGGGGGGCGCATTTGACCAGGGCGGCTTCGGTGGCGGTGGTGCGGGTTCGAGCTTTGTGGCTTCGTTTGTCTCTGATGTGAGCCTCGCGAAGGACACGACCGGTAGGCCTGAGGTGAAGATCGCGCCGTTCACGGGCACGGTCGGGGCGACCGGCCCCACGGGAGCGACGGGACCGACCGGACCGGAAGGTGTGATCGGTTCGACGGGACCCGTAGGAGCAACCGGCAACCAAGGCTCCACCGGTAAAGAAGGCCCGACCGGTCAGGAAGGCCCCACTGGTGCCACGGGAGCAGCCGGATCGGCTGGTGCTGCTGGCGCAACCGGAGCAACCGGCCCCACCGGCAACAACGGAGCCACAGGCGCAGCCGGAGCGGCGGGAGCGACGGGGGCAACCGGTCCGACCGGCGAAAAAGGCCCAACCGGAACACCGGGAGCCACCGGCAGCTCGGGAGCTACCGGCCCGGCTGGCAACGCCGCGATACGGAACTTCGCCAGCTCTGAGGGCGTGTCGAGCGGCCAATGTCTCAACTTCAACTCCTCGGAGTCTGATGAGAATGGCTGGGGTTCCTGCCCGAGAGGGACCGGGTTCTCGATGAGCGATCTGCTGAGCGGACCGATGCCCGACAACGGCGCCGTGGTGAGCAACCTGTATGCGGAAACGAATGCGACGGTGAAAGGCACAGACACCGCGACCGTCGCGGTCATCGACTACACGACGCTGGAAACGCTTCTCTCCTGCCCCGTCACCTCGACGACTAAGAACTACTGCTCGAACACTGGCTCGTCGCCCTTCGTACCCGCTGGTCATAGGCTCGAGGTCAAGGTGACTGCCAAAGGCTCGAGCGCCAACAACAAGCAGTGGCAGGTGAGCTTCCGCTACTAGTGACCTGAGTCGGTAGTTCGCATGGCCCCAGACGCTACTTCTCGCCCAGAACCGCGGGGGAGATCGTCAACGGCATCGCCTCAGCCTACTAGCGGATCTCTGACTCAGGTCACTAGTGACCTGAGTCGGTAGTTCGCATGACCCCACTACGCTACTTCTCGCATAGAACGGCGGGCGAGATCCTCAATAACCTCGCCTCGTCCTGCCAGTGGATCTATGACTCAGGTCACTAGGCCAATAGACCGATAGCAAGCCTGGGTGGTGGCCTGTGCCTCACGGCATGGGCCACCTCGCTGCTGCTTTGCAGCAGTTAGCGAGCGTCCGACGGACGGCCACGCTCGCGCTCGCATGGGACGAACAACAGCAGTCCGCGCGTCTGCGGCACCGGCTACTGCTTTCGCCATGGCGAAGCAGGCGTCTCGCGAGTGCTCGGCGAGACGCTCGCGGCTCGTCCAACTCAGGCGCCTCGCTGGCTACGCGGGCGGCGCCTGCTTGCCGCGCGAAGCGGGGAAGCTGTCGACCGGGGTAACGATGCGCGCCCTGCCCGGCAAAGCCAGTTTCCTGATAGCCGATCCTCTAACGAGGCATGGGTCCGCCCGACCGACCGAGCGGCTAGGCTCAGCGGTCGTGTCGCTGACCGCCCTGACCTCCGCGGAGATCTCGCTGCCGACCGAGGCCGATGGCGCGCGCGTCAGCGACCGGATCGCTGTTCTGGCCGACACCGTCGACGTCGTCGGGTTGACCGACAATCACGCCGGCCAGCCGCGGATGTCGCCGCTTGCTGCGGTAGCGCTCGCGCGGGAGCAGGGCGTGGGGACAATCGTCCACGTTTCCTGCCGCGATCGCAACCGGCTTGCCCTGCAGTCCCAGGTCGTGGGCGCGGCGGCGCTCGGCGCTGAGGCGGTCCTCTGCATGCAGGGCGATCCGGTGCCTGGCATCGAACATGTGGCCGACATGACCGCCACCCAGCTCATTGCGAGCGCGTCGGCATGGAGCGCCCCGCACCCGCTGGCGGTCGGGGCGGTCGTCAATCCCTTCGCCGAGGACGTCGACCGTGAGCTGCGGCTCCTTCAGCGCAAGATCGCCGCAGGAGCCACTTTCCTGCAGTCACAGATGATCTTCGATCTCGCGCGCCTGCAAGCGTTCCTCTCGGCCGCCGAGGACACCCTCGCGGGCGTGCGGTTCTTCGCAAGCGTCCCGCTGCTCCGTAGCGCGCACATGGCAGAGCGCGCCTGCGCGCTACCAGGGGTTGCGATTCCTCAGCGAGCCGTGGCGCAAATCAGTCGCGGCGGCGGCATCGACCTAGCGGGCGAACTGGCGGCGGGTCTTGCCGGTATCTCGCGCGTTGATGCGCTTCACGTATTTCCGCTCGGAGCCGAGGCGGCTACACGCGAGGTCGCCGCGGAGTTCCGCATCGCGCGGGGTGTCAGCGCCCAGCGCCCTGCATGGACCGGTCCGTAGCGCATCGCGCCCGCTCTCGCGGCTGAGCGAGCGTCCGAACTTAGTCCTCGCTGACGCTCGCTGCGGACGAGACGCAGGCGTTTCTGGCGTCGCCAGGTCGCGTCCCTTTGCTGCTGTAAATTCGCCGGGCGTAAGTTCCCTTTGGTGGTGAGTTTAGGCGGCTGTGACCTCCTGGAGGCTTGAGGGCTCAGCCGGCTGGCATTTGAGTTGGTAGAGGTGTTGGCGGTCCAGGTCGGTGAAGGTCGCGCCATTGGTGGCGTGAGTGATGATCAGGTCAAGGACGGCCCAGACGAGCGATAGGCAGCTGGTCTCGCCGGGGAAGCGGCCGATCACCTTGGTGCGTCGACGGACCTCGCCGAGCGACCGCTCGAGGAGGTTGGTGCTTCGCCAGCGCCGACGATGGCGCAGCGGGTAGCGCAGATGCACCACGAGTGCTCCGAGGTCGTCGGTGAGGCAGGCGGCCGCGGCCTCATAGCCCGCTTTGCGCAGGTCATCGATCAGTACTTGCAGGCGGCGTGTGCCATCAGGCGGGCTGGTCGCTTCATCCAGGGCGTGCCAGTAGGCCTTCCGGACGCGATCGCGCTCTTTCTTGGGGAGCTTTGCCAGCAGGTTGCGCAAGCGGTGAACGGTGCAGTGCTGGCGATCGGCGCGCGGCCATAGCTCCTCGATCGCGCCGATCAGTCCGGGCGCGCCGTCGGCGACGATCAGCAGCGGCGCTCGGAGTCCGCGCCGGGTCAGATCGCGCCCTAGCCCAAGCCAATCCTCTTTGGACTCGCGCATCCCCAGACACACGCCGAGAAGCGCGCGCTCGCCCGTTTCGGTGAACCCCCAGGCGACCAGCACGCCCTCCTTCGGACCCTCCGGGCGCGCCGGCAGGTAGATCGCGTCCAGGAACAACGTCGCCAGTGAGATCCCGTAGAGGTCGCGACGCTGGAAGGCGACGAAGCGTTCGCGCAGCTCGGCGCAGATCCGCGCAGCGCTCGACTTAGACAGCTTCCCAAGGCCCGCCTCATCGCACAGCGACTCGACGTCGCGCATCGAGAGTCCCCGCACGAACGCGCCGACGACCATCGCCTTCAACGGCTCGGTGCGCAACAACCGCCTGGTGTAGCCGCGCGGGAACAACCTCGAGACGAACGGCTCCGCCGCCTCACGGACCTGCGGGATCTGCACCCGCAGCTCGCCCTCAGCGGTCTGCACCCGCCGCGGGCGAAAACCATTGCGCAACCCCGACTCGTAGTTGCGCAAGCCCCGCTGGTACTCCGGCCGGCGCTCATAACGCGAACGTCCCAGCCACGCGTCGAACTCATCCTCGACAGCCCGCTGGATGATCAACCTCGCGCCCAACCTCGCGAGCTCGGACAACGTTTGCGCGGGGGCCTCGCTGACCGTCATCGAGGCCAACAACCCATCAATCTTCTGCTGTATCTCCGCCGATGGCGGTACGGTGCGTCTCACGGCGTAGGTCTCCCTTCTCGTCTCGTCAGGACTTGCGGGAACCTACGCCGTTGCCTTGACGGCCTCAGCTATTTACAGCACTCCTGGGACGCGACCGTCGCCAAACTCGTGACTGTCTTGCGCGAAAAGCAGGCGCGGCAGCCAACGCTCCCCGATCGCTGTTCACCCGCGAAAGGTCGCAGGTTCGAAACCCGCCTCGCCCATCACGTAACAGCCTACTGCCGTTCGACGAGCGCTTTGAAGTTGTGGAGAGCTTCTTCGAGACTCCTGGCATTAATGCGCTTGACGATGAGCGCATCAGCGATCTTGCCGAACGCGCCGCCCGGCAGCACGTAGTCGAACGTCGTGGTCAGGCGTGTCCCATCGCCTTCCGCGGTGAGCTCCCAGCGAGCGCGCCCCGACAACATGCCGTCCATTTGGAGAAGCTGCAGCTGGCCCGGCTGGTAGTCGAGAACCGTCTCGGTGATCGACATGGACATGCCCGCCGACTTGACTTTGAAGGCGACCTTGCCCCCCTCGTCGGGGAAGGGAGCCGCGATGTCGATCTCCGTCATGCCCGGATACCAGTCCGGCCAGCGACTGGCATCGCTCAACAGCGCCATGGTCTCCTGCGGCGAGGCCTTGATCTGGACATTGCGTTGCACGATCGCCATCGTGGATCTCCCCGCTCTCTGTTGCCGCACGCCGTTCCGTCACGCTGGAAGTCTATGTCCCCGCCGGCGTTGCTGCTTGGCGCGATCTGCGAGCGTCCCCTGAGCCTGGCTCCGGACGCCTGCTCAGGACAACCACGGGCACTCGCACGCAAAAGCGCCGAGACTTTCGCGATGCGCCGAGTAAGCGGTCGTCTGCCTGTCCTCAGCCGAAGCGCTCGAGCCTCGTCCCGAGCGACAGCGCGACCCCAGGCTGAGGCGCGCTCGCTTAGCTTCGAAAAGCAGCCGTCCTGGATACTCAACGAGCCATGTCCGAGGACTCCACGACCCCCGACCCAGTCGAGCTTTCCTATCGACGACTCGAGGCAATAAACAGACGGGACCTGAGGCGCGACAACGCCCGCCGATTCGCGATCCCGAGATCGCGGACGGACAGCCTCGCTGTGCCAGGCTGTCCGCACTACCCCAAGCGAAAGGAACCACGATGTGGAGGATAGGAGTCGCACTCGCCGGCGCCGCGACATTCGCGCTCTCGGGCACAGCTCTCGCGGCCACCGGCCAGCAGCTAAGCGTTAACGGCACCGGCGGCGCGTCGGTGCCCGATGGAGCCACCAACGGCCAGCAGCAGGCCGCTTACGACCAGGCGCTCACCGCCGCGATCAGCAACGCGCAGACGAAGGCGCAGATGGTTGCGCAGCAGCTCTCGCTGACGCTCGGCCCGGTGCAGAGCTTCACCGAGCAGAGTGACGACTACCTCGGCTACTGCGGCGTCGGATTCCTCCCTGGAGCTGCGGTTCCCGGCGTGTCGGGCAGCGCGAGCGCTCCGGCGGCCGCCGGAGCTGTGAGCGGCCACCTGACACCGATCCCGCCAAAGCCCAGGAAGCACAAGCTGAAGAAGAAGGCCCACAAGGCCCAGAGCAGCGAAAATACGTGTCAGCTTGAGGCCGACGTGACGCTGGTCTACTCGGCCAGCTAAACGACGTGGCGACGCCGCAGCGCAACTGCCGGCGACGAACCTGCTCACGCCGCGGGCCGCGCACTGCGCCGGCCGCGCGTCGCTGCGCCGCCCTCTCGGAGATCGGCAGGAGCCCGCCCAGCAGACTCCACACTGCCGCCTTGCGGTGGATTGCAAACGCGTCGGCGGACGCCGGTCGCGCTCCTGGACTGGACGAATAGCAGGCGTCGTGCTGGGCTCGCCCCGCTGTACTGCCTTCATGCCGATGCGGGACCGGCCACGCGTGGTAGACGCTAGAGCCCGAACATGGCGCTTGTTGTCAACTCAGCTTTCGTATGCACAGGCTCTGCCCGGCCCCGGCGGTGCTTGCCACAACTCGCACAGTGATCTCGCCACGTGCGTGGCGGGCTCTGTAGCTGCGTAGCGCGCGTGTGATCGCGGACAGCACCGGAATCTTGAGTTCACGCACCTCTCCCAACCCGGGACGCGTTGGGCAGCACGTCTCGCTGGATCGAAGAAAAGCGAGACAACAAGTCCGGATCGCCATTGCCGTTCAGACCCAAATCGACTACGGTGTCCGCCGTCGAAAGGATCCTGAAGATGAACGAGCGCGCCGACATCACACCTCGGGTCGTCAGCGAGACGCAGCCGCTTTGGTTCTTGGGCACACTCGCGCGTATCTTGCTCGACGGCGGGCAGACGGGTGGGACGTTTGCAGTGTTCGAGGGCATGTTGCCCAAGGGCGCGTCACCGCCGCTTCACTCCCACCCACAGGATGAGAGCTTCTACATACTCGAAGGCGAGGTCACCGTCTGGGTCGAGGACGAGCCGCGCCTGTGCCGGACCGGCGCTATGGCGTTTGCCCCAGGAGGGACGCCCCACAGCTTCCGCGTCGAGTCCGACACCGCTCGCATGCTCGTGCTCTCCACGCCCGCGGGCATCGAGGACTACGTGCGCGCTCTGGCCGAGCCGGCCGCATGGCCCTGGCTGCAACCTCCGCCCGATGGGCCACGCGTCTCAGCCGAGCGTATAGAGGCAGTCGAGAGCGAACTCGGGGTGGTGCGCCACGGCCCGCCTCCGACACTCTCAACATGACTCCCAAGTCCGAGGCCGAGCCTGCGGGCTCTGCTCCTTTGCGCGATCAGCGAGCGCCTCGCCCCGGACGCGAACGCTGCAGCTCCGGACGAATCGGGAGCGCGGCGGCCGGGAGCTGCGAGGCGCCTGCTTATTCGGCGCGCCGACGTCCCCACCGAAAGTAGCTCGCCGCACCGAGGGCATTGAGGCAGGCTAGGCGCCAGAGCACCTTGCTCCCCCGAACCTGATCGGCCGGACGACGCTGGATGTCGCGCTCCGATGCAGCGACCAGCCCAAGCGACAAAGCGAAGATCACCGCGATCCAGACCTGCTGAGCGGGCGAGTATTCTCTGAACTTGTTCTTCGATCGCGACACACCAAGAACTTACCGGCTGGCGCAAGCTTCTGCGACCGGCGGGAGATAGCCAGCCACCCTCCTGGTTGCAGAGCGTTGCGAGCGTCTCGCATCTCCGCAGTCCGCGGGCTTTCGCGAGTCGGGGCTCACCCCGGGGGGACGGCACGAGTCTGGTCCAGGCGCGACTCTCGGCTGATGTAGATTCGCCGCGTGGAAGCAGGTGCTGCGATCACGGTCGAGGGCCTGCTGGTCGAACGGGGCGGGCGCGACGTTCTACACGAGGTATCGCTCTCGGTCGCGAGCGGCTCGGTTACCGGCTTGCTCGGCCCCAGTGGGTGTGGCAAGTCGACTCTGATGCGGTCGATCGTCGGGGTGCAGATCATCGCCGCGGGCAGGGTCATCGTGCTCGGGCAGGCCGCGGGCGCGGAGGAGCTGCGCCGCCGCGTGGGCTACGTGACTCAAGCTCCCTCGGTCTACTCCGACCTCAGCATCGAGGAGAACCTGCGTTACTTCGCCGCCATCGTCGGCGCGTGCCGCGAGCGCATCGCAGAGACGATCGAGACCGTCGGCCTCGGTGGTCGCGAGGGCCAGGTCGTGGGGACGCTCTCGGGCGGTGAGCGCTCGCGTGTCTCACTGGCCACGGCGCTGCTGAGCAAGCCCGAGCTGCTTGTACTCGACGAGCCGACCGTCGGACTCGACCCGGTGCTACGGGCCGAACTGTGGGCCTCGTTCCACGAGCTGGCCCACGACGAGGGAACAACGCTGCTGATCTCGAGCCACGTGATGGACGAGGCGAGCGAGTGCGATTCGTTGCTGCTGATGCGCGATGGCGCCCTGCTCGAGCAGATCACGCCGGACGGGCTGCGTGGGCAGACCGGCAAGGACGACCTCGGCCAGGCCTTTCTGGCGGTCATCGAGCGAGCCCAGCGCGAAGCGGAAGCACGATCGAGGACCGACGGATGAGCGCGCGCACCACCATCGCCACGGCCCGCCGAGTCCTCTGGCAAATTCGCCGCGACCCGCGAACCATCGCCCTCTTGCTCGCGGTTCCTACCGCCCTGCTGACCCTTCTCTACTTCGTGTTCGAAGGCCAGCCGCACACTTTTCAGACGATCGGCGCGCCCTTGTGCGGCCTCTTCCCGTTCATCGTCATGTTCCTCGTCACCTCAATCGCAATGCTGCGCGAGCGCACGACCGGGACGCTCGAGAGACTGATGACGCTGCCCGTCGCCAAGGCAGACATCCTCTTCGGCTACGGCATTGCCTTCGGCATGCTCGCCGCAGTGCAAGCCGTGATCGTCTGCACTGTCGGCTTTCTCGTCCTGGGCCTCGAAGCCGCTCACGGTGCCTGGCTCGTCGGGTTGCTCGCCGTCGCCAACGCGCTGCTCGGCATGGCGCTCGGCCTGTTCGTCAGTGCGTTTGCTCGAACCGAGTTTCAAGCGGTCCAGTTCATGCCTGCCTTGATCTTCCCCCAGATGCTGCTCTGCGGTCTGTTCGTACCCCGAACCCAGATGGCCGGGTGGCTCCACACGCTCTCCTGGCTCTTGCCATTAACCTACGCCTACGAAGCACTGGCCCGCGCGACAAGACCAGCTCCTCTCGGTGGAACGTTCGCCGCGGACGTGACCGCTGTTGTCGCGTTCACGCTTGCCTCGCTCGGCCTGGGTGCCTTGACCCTGCAGCGGCGTACGCCGTGATGACACTACCCGCGCCGGTCGCTCGGCGTTAGCTCGGTCACTCGACCGCATTCCTTAGGACCACCGTCCGACTTCGGGTCGCTCCCTTACTCCCCCTCACACCCCCATCGCCACGTACTTGGTCTCCAAATACTCCCCGATCCCCTCGAGGCCGCCCTCGCGGCCGAACCCCGACTGCTTGACGCCGCCGAAGGGAGCGGCGGGATTCGAGACGACGCCCTGGTTCAGGCCGACCATGCCCGTCTCGATCCCCTCGCACACGGCGAACGCGCGGTCGAGGTCGCGGGTGTAGACGTAGGCGACGAGCCCGTACTCCGTCCGGTTGGCAGCCTCGAGCGCCTGCGCGTCGGAGGCGAAGGCGGCGATCGGGGCGACCGGTCCGAAGATCTCCTCGCTGAAGGCGCGCGCGTCGGGTGGCACCTGCGAAAGGACAGTCGGGGCGTAGAAGTATCCGGGGCCTGTCAGCGGCTCGCCGCCGACCAGCACGCGGGCGCCGCCGGAGACCGCGTCGCCGACGAGCTCAGTCACCTTCGCGCGCTGGTCCTCGTCGATCAGCGGGCCGACATCCACATCCGGCTCGGTGCCGCGGCCGACCTTCAGCGCTCCCATGCGCTCGGCCAGGCGGCGCGCGAACTCATCGGCCACGGACTCGTGCACGTGAAAGCGGTTGGCCGCCGTGCAGGCCTCCCCGACGTTTCGCATCTTCGCGACCATCGCGCCGTCGACCGCCGCATCGAGGTCGGCGTCCCCGAACACCAGGAAGGGCGCGTTGCCGCCTAGCTCCATCGACACGCGCAGGACCTGCTCGGCCGACTGCTCGATCAGCCGCCGGCCGACCTCGGTCGAGCCGGTGAACGAGAGCTTGCGCGTACGTGGGTCCTTCAGGAGCGGCTCCACCACCGCACCGGAGCGCTTCGCGGTGATCACGTTCAGCACACCCCCCGGCAGCCCGGACTGCTCGAGGATCCCGGCCAGCGCCAGCATCGACAGAGGCGTGAGCTGGGCGGGCTTGACGACCATCGTGCACCCGGCGGCGATCGCCGGCGCGATCTTGCGGGTGCCCATCGCGGTGGGGAAGTTCCAGGGGGTCACGAACACGCAGGGACCGACCGGCTGGCGCATCGTGAGGATGCGGCCCTTGCCGGTCGTGTTGACCATGTAGCGCCCGTGGATGCGCACCGCCTCCTCTGAGAACCAGCGGAAGAACTCGGCGGCGTAGGCGATCTCGGCGCGCGACTCCGCAAGCGCCTTGCCCATCTCGAGCGTCATCAGCAGCGCGAGGTCCTCGGTGCGCTCGACGATCGTCTGATACGCCCGGCGCAGGATCTCGCCGCGCTCGCGCGGCGCGGTGGCGGCCCACTCGGCCTGGTTCTCGGCGGCCGCCGCCAGCGCCTCGAGCGCATCCTGCGGCTGGGCGTCGGCAACCTCGGCGAGCGTCTCGCCGGTGGCGGGATCCTCGACCGCGAGCCTTCCGCCCGCGGATGCCGGGCGCCATCGACCGGCGATGTAGAGCTCGGTGGGGACCTGCTCGAGGACCGCGCGCTCATGCTCTGCGCCAGTCACCGTGCAACCCTCACCCGCCGGCGCCGGGCGCCCGACCAGGGACAAATGCGCACCATGAGCGGCGATCGCTGTTCTCGCCGGCCGCAAACGTCGATAAACGGGCGGATGCCCACCATCGGCCCAACCTATCACCGCGGTCGCGCCCGCTCGCTGATCGCCGGGGCGGCCGCGGCGCTCGCGCTGTTTGCCAGCCCGGCGGCGGCGTCGACGCTCGTGATCAGCGGCGCGGGGGACGGTCACGGCGTGGGAATGAGCCAGGAGGGCGCGCTCGGCTATGCGCTCCACGGCCTCTCATATCAGGCGATCCTGGCCCACTACTACGCCGGCACGAGCTTCGGGCAGGCGCCGGCCGGCTCCTACGTGCGCGTGCTGGTCGGCTCGGTCGTTCAGCGCGTCCCCCTCGAACGCTACGTCCGCGGCGTGGTCGCGGCCGAGATGCCGGCCAGCTGGCCGCTGGCGGCGCTCGAGGCGCAGGCGGTCGCCAGCCGCACCTACGCGCTCACGGCGCATGCCGGCGGGTCGCGCTTCGACGTCTACTCGGACACGCGCTCGCAGGTGTACCGCGGGGTCGCGGCGGAAACCGCGCAGACGAACGCCGCCGTCGCGGCGACCGCGGGGCAGATCGTCACCTACGCTGGCAAGCCGGCCATCACGTACTTCTACGCGAGCTCGGGCGGAATGACCGAGAACGTGCAGAACGCGTTCCTTGGCTCGGCGCCCGAGCCCTGGCTGGTCGCGGTGGCGGACCCCTACGACCGCGGGCCGTCGTTTGAATGGAGGCTCAGCATGAGTTTTCAGGCGGCCGCCCAGCGGCTGAGGGACCTCGTGAAGGGGGCCTTCCGCGGAATCGAGGTGCTGAGGCGGGGCGCTTCGCCGAGAATCGTCTCCGCCGAGGTCCTCGGAACGGCCGGCGACACGGCCGTGAGCGGCCCGGAGCTCGCGGCTCGCCTCGGCCTGCCGGCCTCGTGGGCGTACTTCAGCGTGCAGCGCGGAAAGAGCGTCACGCCCGAGCCCGACGCGAGCTCGCGGCCCGGAGCTCCTCGGCCGAGCCCCGTTCCGGCCGGGCCGCAGGGGGGCACGAGGGCCTCCGGCGGATCAACCGCGACTGCGGCCGGGCCGCAGGGTGGCACTAGAGCGCCCGGCGGCGCGGAATGGGCCCTCACGGGCGGCGCGGCGGCGCGGTAGACCCCAGCCGCCCTGCCCCACGCTCCAGGAGACGACGCCTGAGGACACTCGATCGACTCCACCGTCGGGCGAGTCGATCCCTACCCTGAGGCGGTGCCCCCGCCACTGTTGATCGCGGACGTTCCGTGGCTGCTGTACCGCTCGTTCTTCGCGCTGCCGTCCTCGATCGTCGACGACGGGGGCCAGCCCGTGAATGCGCTGCTGGGGACGGTCAACGCCATGTTGTCGGTTTCAGAAGCGCGCCTACCGGCGCGCCGTCCGCGGGGCGTGGTGGCATGCATGGGCGCCGAGCAGGCGGACTACCGCGTGGAGGCCTGCCCGGCGTACCATGCCCATCGCGAGCCAATGCCGGCGGCCCTGGCGGCGCAGTGGCAGAAGGCTCCGGCGCTGCTCGAGGCGATGGGCTGGACCGCGGCGTCGAGCGAGGAGCTCGAGGCTGACGACGTCATGTTCTCCTTCGCGCGGACCGAGCAGGAGGCCGGCGGCCGGGCCGCGCTCTTGACGGCGGACCGCGACCTGTTCGGAGCGGTGAGCGAGCACGTGGTCGTGGTCGAGCTTCGCAAGCGGGGGGAGATCGGGGAAGTCGGTCCGGCGCAGGTGCGCGAGCGCTACGGCGTTGAGCCCGGGCTGGTGCCCGACTTCATCGCCCTGCGCGGCGACCCCTCTGACGGGCTGCCGGGCGCGCCGGGCATCGGCGCGAAGACGGCCGCCGAGCTGTTGCGGCGCCACGGCTCGCTGGAGGATGTGCTGGCCGCGGCGCATGCGCCTTTGCCGGCGAAGACATCCCGAGAGTCGGGCGCGGCGGGCGCCGCGGAGGCAATGCGCCCGCGCACCGCGGCCGCGCTGCGCGAGAACGAGGAGCTGCTGCGCACGTTCAAGCGGATCGCAACGCTCCAGCGCATCGAGGTCGAGCGCCCGGCCGACGCAGGCACGGACTTCGCCGGCGGGGCCCGCGTCGCGCGGGAGACGGGAATGCGCCGGCTGGCCGAGCGTCTCGAGAAGCTGGCTAAGGCGTGAACTTGACGGTGATCACGTCCCCGTCGGCCATCATGTAGTCGCGTCCCTCCAGGCGCAGGGTGCCGCGCTCGCGGGCCCCCGCATAGCCGCCCGCGTCCACCAGCTCGCGCCAGCCGATCACCTCCGCGCGGACGAACCCCTTCTGGATGTCGGAGTGGATCTCGCCGGCCGCATGCCAGGCCGTGAGGCCGCGGCGCAGGTGCCAGGACTGGGCGATCGTGGCCTCGCCGGCGGTGAAGAACGCGATCAGCTCGAGCAGCGCGAACGCCTCGCGCACCACGCGCTGCACGGCCGATCCACTGACGCCGAGCTCCTCTCGCATCGCCGCCGCGTCCTCGTCCTCCAGCTCGGCGAGCTCGGACTCGATGCGCGATGAAACGGCCACCACGCGCGCGCCCTGCGCGTCCGCATGCTCGGCGACCGCCGCGGGGATCTCCTCGGAGCCCTCGTCCACGTTTGCCACGAACAGCACCGGCTTGCTCGTCAGCGAGCCGAGGTCGCGCGCAGCGTTGGGCGCCTCCTCGGGCAGCGGCACGGTGCGCGCCGGGCGGCCGGCCTGCAGCGCCGCGATCACCTCGCGCAGCCACACCTCCTCCGCGACGGCCACGCGATCGCCCCCCCGTGCCTGTTTGCCGACCCGCTCCACGCGGCGCTCAGCAGCCTCGAGGTCCGCCATCACCAGCTCCGTCTCAATGATCTCGATGTCCGCCAGCGGGTCCACGCGCCCCTCGGGGTGAACGACGCTCTCGTCGCCGTGGGCGCGCACGACGTGCACGATCGCGTGCGTCTCGCGGATGTTCGCCAGAAAGCGGTTCCCCAGCCCCTCGCCCTGATGGGCGCCCGCCACGAGGCCGGCGATGTCGTGGAAGTCGACGGTGTCCCACACGATCTCCGAGGCTCCGACGGTCTGCGCCACCTGCTCCAGGCGCTCGTCGTGCACCGGCACCACCGCGACGTTGGGCTCGATCGTGGTGAACGGATAGTTGGCGGCCTCGGCCCCAGCTTTGGTGAGTGCGTTGAACAGGGAGGACTTGCCCGCGTTGGGCATGCCGACGATGCCGATCCTGGTGCTCACACGCGGTCCGCCTCGGCAGCGGGCGCGCCGGGAGGCCCGCCGGCGCTTCCCCACGCGCCGACCGCGGTGCCGAGCAGCGCGCCGGCAAGCACGTCTGAGGGATAGTGGACGCCCAGGTACAGTCGCGACAGCGACAGGCAGCCGGCGAGCGCATACACCGGCACGCAGGGAACGCCGAGACGCGAATAGCAGAGCGCGCCGGCGAACGACGTCGTGGCGTGCGCGCTGGGGAAGCTCAGGCGCGTCGGCGTGCCCGCCAACGCGGGCAGGCCCGCGAGCTGTGGGCGGTGACGTCCGACGATCAGCTTGACCGCGGTGTTGAGCGCATAGGCCCCCGCCACCGTCGCGGTCGCCCGGCGCCAGCGCCCCCGGCGGGGCGCGTCGAGCAGCTGCCCCATCGCACCGATCGCCAGCCACACGCCGGCGTGCTCGCCCAGGCGCGAGAACGAGGCCAGCGCCCGGTCGGCGCGCGGGTCGTGCCCGCGGGTGCGCGCCAGACGCAGCAGCCGCTCGTCAAGCGACGACATCAGACACCGCTAGGTGGCTGCTCGGCGGCCACCTACTAGGCACCGAAGCCGACGCGCAGCTCGTCCGTCTCCGAGCGAACGTAGACGACCTGGGCGAGATCGAGGCGGACCGGGCCCTCATCGCTGTCGACCTCGTGCCAGCCACTGGCGCCGAGGGCCTTGTTGAGCGCCTTGGCCTGCTCATCGCTCACCCGCAGGGCCAGCACCTGCCCGCCCTGGAAGCCGATGCTGATGTGCTTCGTGCGCGGCGCCATCAGTGCTCCCCCAGGCCGGCGGCCGGCTGGACGATCTCGGTGAGCACCCCTCCGGTTCCGCCCGGGTGCATGAATGCCACGCGCGAGCCCCGGATGCCGATCCGGGGCTGCTCGTCGATCAGCGCCATCCCCTCGCGCTTGAGCGCCGCGAGCGTCTGCTCGATGTCATCCACCTGGTAGGCGACATGGTGCAGTCCGGGGCCCTTCCTCGCCAGGAACCTGCCGACCGGCGTCTCCGCGCCCAGCGGCGCCAGCAACTCCACGTGGTTCTCGCCGACATCGAGCAGCACGGCCTCCACGCCCTGCTCGGCGACCACCTCGCGGTGTGCGACCCGCAGCTCCAACACGTCGCGGTAGAGCTCAAGCGAGGGCTCGATCTGCTCGACGGCCACGCCGATGTGGTCGATGCGACGGAACACCTGCCGCAGTCTATAGCCGCCCGGCGCCGCCCTCCCGTGGTGTGTCGGGCATTCCGATCGTGCCCGGCGCCGCGGGCGGGCCCGTCAGATCCGGTGGAGCCTTGATCGTGGCGGGCGCGCTCGAACCACCGGCCCCGCCGCTCGCCTCCGCCGCGGCGACGACGCGCAGGCCGACGCCCGGAGCGCGCTCCAGGCGCGGAACGCCATCCATGATCCGCTCGATCGAATCGCGCTCCAGCACCTCGTGCTCGAGCAGCTCGTGCGCTAGCGCGTCGAGCTGACGACGGTGAGAGACGATCATCCGCTGCGCGGCCCGGCGCGCCTGCTCGATCAGGTCCTGGCGCTCCTCGTCGCGAATCCGAAGCGTGGTCTCGGACAGCCTCACGTTTCCCTCGGGCGAGCGCCCGACGCCCGCCGTGCCCATCGCGAACTCGTGCACCATCGACTGGGCGATGTCGGCGACGCGCTTCAGGTCATCAGAGGCGCCGGTGGTGATCGCGCCGAACACCACCTGCTCGGCCGCGCGGCCGCCGAGCAGCACCGTCATGTAGTCGAGCAGCTCCTCGCGAGTCTTCAGATAGCGATCCTCGGCCGGCAGGTTCAGCGTGTAGCCGAGCGCCTGCCCGCGAGGGACGATCGAGATCCGGTGGACGCGGTCCACCGTCGGCAGCAGCTCGCCGCACAGGGCGTGGCCCGCCTCGTGGAACGCGACGACCCGCTTCTCGTGCTCGTTGAGCACGCGCCGCGACTGCACGCCCGCGATCACCCGCTCGATCGCCGAATCGAAGTCCACGATCGTGATCGACCGGCCCCCCCGGCGGGTCGCGAAGATCGCGGCCTCGTTGCAGATGTTCGCGAGATCCGCGCCGGTCAGCCCGCTGGTCTGCTGCGCGACGAGACCGAGGTCGACGTCCTCGAGGGGCTTGTCGCGCGTGTGCACCGCCAGCACGCCCTCGCGGCCCTTGACGTCGGGCGGCACGACGAACACCTGACGATCGAAGCGACCCGGACGCAGCAGCGCCGGATCGAGCTTCTCGAGCAGGTTAGACGCCGCGATCACGACCACGCGCCCGCTGGAGGAGAAGCCGTCCATCTCCACGAGCAGCTGGTTGAGCGTCTGATCCTTCTCCCCCGAGACGTCCATTCCGCGGCGCCCGCCGACCGCGTCGAGCTCGTCGATGAAGATGATCGCCGGTTCGTGCTTGCGGGCGATCGCGAACAGCCGGCGGATGCGGGCGGCGCCGAGCCCGGCGAACATCTCGACGAACGACGCTGCCGACTGGGCGAAGAACTGCGCGCCCGACTCGTGCGCGACCGCCTTCGCCAGGAGCGTCTTGCCCGTGCCCGGCGGCCCGTGCAGGAGGATCCCCTTGGGCACCTTCGCCCCCATCGCGTGGAAGCGCTTGGGTTCGCGCAGGAACTCGACGATCTCCTGCGAGCTCGGCCTTGGCCTCGTCCACGCCCGCGATGTCGGCGAATGACGCCGACTGGTTGGACGCCGGCCTTATCTGCTGCGGCTTGATCCGCGGCATGACCTTCAGCGTGCGCCACAGGATGAAGATGATCGCGACGAAGAACATGATCCCCACGACCGGCTCCCATTGGAGCGCGGCGTTCTGGATGTCCTGAACCAGCGAGGTGTGCGACGCGGCGACCGGAGCGGCGGTGACGGTCGCCACAGGCGCGTGCGCATGCACCAGCAAGGCGTGCGCCAGCCGTGTTGGTGGAACCTCGAACACAGCGCGTACAGCCGCCGTCGCCGCTGCGTTCGCCCTCTCCAGCAAGTCCACCATCCTTGGCATCGTCGCCAAGTATGGCGCTTCCGCGACCAATATGCGAGCTATTCTTGCGACGCACGAAATCTTCCGGCCACGCTCCGACCGCCCTCGCGCGCCGGCCGGCGGGTCGCCCCAAAGCGGCTCGCTGGGCCCCGTGCCTCAGCCCAGCACGCGCACGGCCAGGTCCCTGAAGAACTGCGTGGCGAACGCCAGATCGCGAACGTCGATCCGCTCGTCGGCGGAGTGGATCAGGGGGGCGGTCTGGAGCAGCGACTGGTGGCGCTGCGGGAAGAACCCATACGCCACGCACTCCGGGAACGCTTCGCGAAAATGACGCGAGTCGGTGAATCCCGGCAGGATCACCGGGACCGGCTCGGCCCCGGGATCGTGCTCGCCGATCCAGTCGGAGATCGCGTCCATCAGCGGCGAGGACATCGGTGAGCGGTTGCCGATCATGCGCTCGGTGAACTCGATCCCGAAACCCTCCCGCTCGTGCTCGCCGAGCACCTCCGCGATCCCGCGCCGCACCTCCTCCTCGCCCAGCCCCGGCGGCACGCGACAGTCCACCTTCAGCTCGGCGCGACTGGGGATCACGTTGATCTTCTCCGACGCCTTGATCCGCGTGGGCGTGAACGTGACCCCGAGCATCGGCTCGAACATCGTCGCCAGACGCGCATCGGCGGCCCGCAGGTGGGCGATCGAGCCCTGCGGATCGGCAGGGTCCTCGCCGATCCGCTCGAGGAACGCGCGTGGCTCGCTCGTCAGCTCATAGCTGGGCTGGCGGGCGGCCAGCCGGTCGAGCAACGGCGCCATCTTCAGCAGCGCGTTATCGCCCATCCCCGGCATCGAGGCATGCCCGGCCACCCCGTCCGTGCTGACCGTGAAGCGGAACACTCCCTTCTCCGCGCAGCAGACCCCGTAGCAGCGCCTGCCCGCGTACTCGAACACGGCGCCGCCACCCTCGTTGACGAGCAGATCGCAGCGGGCCTCCTCGGGATGCGTGCGGGTGAGCCACTGCGCACCGAGCTCGCCCCCCGTCTCCTCGTCGACGACGGCCGCGATCAGCAGCTCGCCGCGCGCGGGGCGCCAGCCCGACCGTGCGAGCGACGCCGCGGCCGCCACCTCCGCGGCGACCTGCGACTTCATGTCGAGCGCCCCTCGACCCCACAAGAAGCCATCGGCGAGGTCTCCCGACCATGGGTCATGGCGCCACTCCGCCGGCTCGGCGAGCACGGTGTCGACGTGGCCCAGATAGCACAGCGTCGGGCCGTCGACGCTCCCGGAAAGCCGGGCCAGGAGGTTTGGGCGCTCGGCCTGGGCGCCGAGCAGCCGGCATCGAAAGCCCGCCTGCATCAGGTGTGCGGCGAGGTACTCCTGCGCCGCCAGCTCGCTTCCGGGCGGGTTGACGGTGTTGAACCGGATCAGTCGCCTGAGAAGCTCTTCTGCCTCCGCGGCCGGCGAGGGGGTGCTCATCGCGAAGATCGTACGCCGATCCCCGCCAGCTCCCCGCGGACGAGCGGGTAGTGGCAGGCGGCGAGCGACGCGTCGCCCTCCAGCCGCAGGGGCGGCTCCTCGACCGAGCAGCGCTCCCCGGCCTTCGGGCAACGCGTGTGAAAGCGGCACCCGCTGGGCGGGTCGGCCGGGCTTGGGACATCGCCGCTGAGGAGGCTCAACCCCCGTTTGGGCGCCGACGGGTCCGCGATGGGCACCGCCGACAGCAGGGCGCCCGTGTAGGGATGGCGCGGGCGGTCGTACAGCTCCTCGCAGGGACCGATCTCGACGATCTTGCCGAGATACATGACGGCGACGCGATCGCACATGTAGCGCACGACCGAGAGGTCGTGGGCGATGAACACGACCGTCAGCCCGAACCGGCGCTGCATCTCCCGCAAGAGGTTCAGCACCTGCGCCTGAATCGACACGTCGAGGGCGGACACCGGCTCATCGGCGATCAGCAGCTTCGGCTCCAGCGCCAGCGCCCGCGCAATCCCGATCCGCTGGCGCTGGCCGCCGGAGAACTCGTGCGGGTAGCGGTTGTAGTGCTCGGGGTTCAGCCCCACCATGTCCATCAGCTGCTGCACCCTGCGCTTGCGCCGCGCCCTGCCCTTCTCGAGCCCGTGGACGGCGCACGGCTCACCGACGATCGCTCCGACGCTCTTGCGCGGGTTCAGCGATGAGTAGGGGTCCTGGAAGATCATCTGCATCTCCCGCCTCACCGCCTTCAGCGCGGCGCCCTGCAGTCGCGTGATGCTCCGGCCGTCAAAGCGCACCTCGCCGGCCGTCGCGTCGAGCAGGCGCATCATCAGCCTGGCCGTCGTGCTCTTGCCGCAGCCGGTCTCCCCGACGATCCCGAGCGTCTCGCCGCGCCGAACGTCGAAGCTCACCCCGTCCACCGCCCTGACCGTGCCCGCCCTTCGCTGGAACAGCACCCCCTGGGTGGCCGGGAAGTGCTTGACCAGATCGCGCACCTGAACGAGCGGCTCCTGCGAGCCCGCCGACCGATTCTCACTGGCGTGCGCGCTCATCCCGTCGAGCTCCACAGCTCACGCCTGACCTGCGGCTCGAGCAGGCACGCGACGCGATGTGCCGGCTCGCCCGGTACGGCCTGGAGGCGAGGGTCAATCCTCGAGTGGTCCGGCTCGGCGTACGGACAGCGCGGATGGAAGTGGCAGCCTGACGGGCGCTGGATCAGGCTCGGAGGGCTGCCCGGGATCGGCTCGAGCTCCCGCGTGCGCGGGCCCTGCAGGGTCGGGATGGATCGCAACAGGCCCCACGTGTAGGGGTGTTCGGGCGCGGAGAACAACAGCTCGGCCGGTGCGAGCTCGACGATGCGCCCCGCGTACATGACCGCGATCTGGTCCGCCGTCTCGGCCACGACTCCCAGGTCGTGTGTGACCATCACCACGGCCATCGACAGTTCGCTTCGCAGGCGCTCGAGCAACGCCAGGATCTGCGCCTGGACCGTCACGTCGAGGGCCGTCGTCGGCTCGTCCGCGATCAGCAGCCTGGGTTCGTTTGCGAGCGCCATCGCGATCATCGCGCGCTGGCGCATGCCACCGGAGTACTCGTGCGGGAACTCGTTCACGCGCCGTGCCGGGTCGGGAATCCCGACCAGGCCGAGCAGCTCAACCGCGCGCTCGCGGGCCCTGGCCTTGGCGATCCGCCGGTGTGCGCGCACCGCCTCGATCAGCTGGCTGCCAACCGTGTAGAGGGGATGCAGCGAGGAGAGCGGGTCCTGGAAGACCATCGCGATCTCGTTGCCGCGGATCCGGCGCATCTCCTCCTCGCCGAGGCTGAGGAGATCCCGACCCTCGAACATGATCCGCCCGGAGATGCGCGCGCCGTCGCGGCGCGTGAGGCCCATCAGCGTCAGCGCCGACACCGTCTTGCCCGAGCCCGACTCCCCCACGATCCCGAGCGTGTCGCCGTGCCGCAGCTCGTAGCTGATCCCGTCGACGGCGTGCACGACCCCGTCCTCGGTCGGGAACTCGACGCGGAGGTCCTCGACCTTCAGCAGCGGCTCTGCGGAGGCGTTCACGAATAGCGCACCCGGGGATCGATGAACGCATAGGCGATGTCCACCAGGATGTTGGCCACGACGATGAACAGCGCCACGAGCAGCACGGTGCCCTCGATGACCGGAAAATCGGCATGCGTGAGAGCGTCGTAGCTGAGCCGCCCGATCCCGGGGATGTCGAACACCGTCTCGATCAGGATCGCGCCGCCGAGCAGCGTTCCGACATCGAGCGCGAAGATCGTCATGATCGGGTTGATCGCGGCCCGCACGCCGTGGTGCAGGACCACGCGCCGCTCGGTCAGGCCCTTGGCGCGCGCGGTCCGTATGTAGTCCTCTTGCATCGTCTCGATCAGGCTGGAGCGCATCAGCCGCGCATATACCGCGGCGAAGCTCGCCGCGAGCACCATCCAGGGCAGCAGAAGCGAGGTGAACCATTTCGCGGGGTCGCTCGTGAGCCCGACGTAGCTGCCCGCCCCCGGGAAGACCTTGACCTGTCCGATGTCGGCGGCGAACAGATACAGCACGATCAGCCCGAGCCAGTATTCGGGCGCGGACACGAACAGCAGCGCGGTCCCCATGCTCGCCCGATCCAGCCGCGAGCGCCGGCGCAGCGCCGAGATGATCCCCACCGGCAACCCGATCGCCAGCCAGATGAGGGCCGACCCGACGGTCAGCGAGATCGTCGCCGGCAGGCGCTCGAAGATCAGGCTGCGCACCGAGGCGCCGTCCACATAGCTGTAGCCGAGATCGAAGTGCAGGAAGAGGTTCTTCATGTAGAGCCAGAACTGCGTGATGAGCGGCTTGTTCAGCCCGAGGGATGCGCGGATCTCCGCGACCACCCTGGGGCTCGGGTCGCGACCGGCCCTCAGGCGCGCGGGATCGCCCGTCGGGAGGATCCGGAACAGGACGAACGTCAGCGCCGCCACGAGCACCAGCAGCAGCACGCCCCACAGAATTCGCCGGATGATGTAGCGGGTCATCTCACCGCGCCCTCAGCCGGTTACTTCAGCGAGGTGTATGCATAGTCCCAGGCGCCGCCGTTCCAGAGAGCGCCGACGCCCGCCACGTTGGCGGACTCGATGTTCGGCTGCTTTTCCCAGAGGTACGGGATCGCGGCCGCCTGGGCGACGAGTTCTTCATCGATCTTCGCCCACGCCGTCGCGCGCGCCTGGGTGCCGACGACGAGTTCGGCGGCTTCCATCGCCTTGTTGATCTGCGGAACGTTCACCTGCCCGTAGTTGGCGTTGCCGGCCGGTTCGATGTGCTTGCCGTTGAACGTCACGTCGAGCACGGCCTGAGGGTCGCCGAAGTCGGCGACCCAGCCGACGTTGGGGCAGACGTCTATCTCTTCCGCGGGCACGCCGCAGAACTTTTCGTACATGACCGATTTGTCGACCAGGTTGAACCGCGTCTTGAACCCCAGGTTGTGGAGCGTCTGGTTGGCGATTTCCGCGTCCTCGGCGTCGGGGCTGCCCGTCGCCCCGACCACCTGGAGCGTCTTCGAGCCCGTGTAGGAGCCGCTCGGATAGCCCGCGAGCTTCATGTACTTGGCGGCCACCGCCATGTTCCCTTCCGGATACAGGTTGTAGTCGACCCTCGGGCCCGCCAAGCCGCCCGCCTGTTCGAAGCCCGGGATTTCCGGATAGATGAAGTGGGTCATCTCGTTAGTGACGAGTTCGCCGCCGCGCGCCTTGTTCATGGCGACGCGGTTCAGCGCGGCCCAGAAGGCCTTGCGCACGTTGAGGTTTGCGAACGGGCCCTGCTTGTTGTTGACCGACACGTATGCCTGGCCGGCGCCGGGCGAGATCTCGAGCTGCTTGCGGAACTGCTGATAGGCGAGCTTGACGATCGGCTGCGCGGGGGAGTCGTTCTGGACCATGCTCGAGCCTTCGAGCACCTGGCGGCCGATCACGTTGGGGTCGCCGCCGATGTTGACTTGGATCTGTTCGAGATATGCAGGCCTCGAGTCGGTCGCGGCGCTCCAGTTCGGGTTGCGCACCAGCGTGGCCGACTTGCCGGGCTGGTAGCCGACGCCGAGCACCTTGCCTTCGCCGCCGGCCTTGAGCATGTAGGGGCCTGTGGCGACCTGGTAGTTGCCGTATTCGCTTGGTTTCTTCGCGTCGTAGCGCGCCGCGTATTCCTGTGGCACCGGTGCGCTCAGCGGCAGCACGAGCGCGTCGGCGACGATCTGACCCTTCGGTTCGGTCAGATGGAAGACGATCGTCGAGGAGTTGGGCGTCGAGATGCCCGGGAACGGTCCGCCGGAGGCCTTTTCGGCGCCCTCGAGCGAGCTGAAGTAGGTGTGGAAGTAGGGGTTTGCGACGTTCGGGTTTGCGCCGCGCTCGATCGCGTAGGCCACGTCGGCGGACGTCACTTCGCGGTTGACCGGCGGGCTGAAGTGAATCCCGTGCCGGATGTGGACCGTGACCGTCTTTGAGTCGGAGGAGATTTCGGGAGGGGCGGACGCCGTGTCGGGCTGCGGCTTGCTGAGCGTGTTCGGGCTGTTGGAGTACAGCGGCCGCTGAACGACGTGCACGACCTCGTAGTCGATCGCCGAGTAGGCCTGCCCGGGGTCGAGGTGTTCGAAATCCTCGTGGTCGAGCACCGTCAGCGTGCCGCCGCGCTTGCCCCCGCTGAGCGGCTCGGTCAGCGGCGTCTGGACGCCCTTGACGACCGTGATGCTGCCGGCGCCGGAGACCGAGCTGCCACTCGATCCGCACGCGCCGAGCACGAGCGCGCACGCGGCGAGGATCGTCGGCACGACGATCCCCGGCGAGATGGTGCTCGCGCGTGCTGCGCTCGTTCTCCTGGCCGTCCGGCTCATTGGCTCGTCCTCGGGTTGAGGGCGTCCTGCAGACCATCGCCGAGGAAGTTGAACGCCAGCACCGTCGACAGCAGCGCGACCCCCGGAAAGACCATGTACCACCAGGCGGTGTTGAAGATCGGGGTCGCGGCGGCGATCATCTGCCCCCAGCTCGCCGTGGGCGGCCGGATACCCACGCCGAAGAACGACAGCGCCGCCTCGAGCAGGATGTTCTGGGGGATCAGCAGGGTTGAGTAGACGATGATCGGCGCGAGCAGGCTCGGCAGGATCTCCCTGAACATGATGCGCGCGTTGGAAGCTCCGAGCGAGCGTGACGCCTGCACGAACTCCTTCTCGCGCAGCGAGAGCACGAGCCCTCGAACGATTCGCGCCATGTACGGCCAGCTGGCGAGCGCGATGATGAAGATGATCACGCGCAGGCCGGGCTGCACGATCCCGGCCACGCATCCCCTGACGGCGCAGGCCGCTCCGATGCCGATGCCCAGCAGCAGGATCGGGATCGACAGCGCCACGTCCACCAGGCGGGAGAGAAGCGTGTCGGTCAAGCCACGGTAGAACCCGGCGATCAGGCCGACCACCACGCCGATGAGCGTGGCCACGGCCGTGCCGAGGATGCCGACCGTCAGAGCGACCCTCGTCCCGTAGATCACGCGCGACATCACATCCTGGCCGAGCTGGTCGACGCCGAACGGGTGCGCGAGGCTCGGCCCGAGGGGGCTGCCGAACGAGTCGGTGAGGTTCGGGTTCTGCACGTTCGGGCCGGGCAGCCCGAGCAGTTCCACCAGGAGCGGCGCCGCGATGGCCACGAGGATCAGGAGCGCGATGAAGCACAGCGACGCAAGGGCCAGGCGGTCCCGGCGGAATCTCCGCCAGAACAGCTCGAGCGGAGAGCGCGCGGCGACCCCCCCGCCGACGTCCAGCAGGTCAAGGCCCGTGCCGGCACCCGGCAGTATCTCGGCCGCGCCGACGCTCACAGCGGCAGGCTCTCCTTCGAGGAACGTGCTGTGGCGCCAACGCGGAGCATCGAACGTACAGATTCGACATGCCTGTCAAGGCAACCTGCCGAGAAAACGAAAAAGACCTGGGCCACGGCGCCCGCCGGCTTCGGGCCGGCCGGGCGCCGGCGCGCGATACTGCGACCATGGACAGGCTGTTCGACGAGGACGCCGCGAGCGGGTCGGGAGCCGGCCCGGGCGGGGACGATCGAGCGGGCGAGGCGGTTCATGCGGAGGGACGCCCCCTGGCGGTGCGGGCGCGGCCGAAGCGGCTTTCGGACTTCGTCGGCCAGACGCACCTGCTCGGCGAGGGCTCGGGGCTGCGGGTGGCGATCGAGCAGGGAAGGCCTCACTCGATGGTGCTCTACGGGCCGCCGGGGTCGGGCAAGACCACGCTCGCGCGCATCGTGGCCGAGAGCTCGCTGGCGGCCTTTGAAGAGCTGAGCGCTGTGCAGGTCGGGCGCGCGGAGGTTCGCGCGGTGATCGAGCGCGCCACCCATCGGCGCGCGGCAAACGGCGGGCAGACCGTCTTCTTCCTGGACGAGATCCACCGTTTCAACAAGGCCCAGCAGGATGCGCTGCTGCCCGCCGTCGAGAACGGCCTGATCACGCTCATCGGCGCCACGACCGAGAACCCGGCGTTCGAGGTGAACGGGGCGCTGCTCTCGCGCCTGCGCGTCTACGCGCTGCAAGCTCTCAGCCCCGAGGAGGTCGGCGAGGTGCTGCGCCGGGCGGCCTCGCCGGCGGTGGACGGGGACGCGATCGACTTTCTCGCCGCGCGCAGCGAGGGAGACGCGCGCACCGCGCTGAACGCGCTCGAGCTGGCGCTGGCCACCGCCGCCGAGCTGGGCGAGGGGCGCGTCACGCTGGCGCGTGCCCAGGACGCGCTGCAGCGCCGCGCGGTGCTCTACGACAAACACGGGGACCGCCACTACGACTACATCTCGGCGTGGATCAAGGCCACGCGCGGATCCGATCCGGACGCGTCGCTCTACTACCTGGCGGTGATGCTCGAGGGTGGCGAGGATCCGCGATTCATCGTGCGGCGGATGGTGATCCTCGCCTCCGAGGACATCGGCAACGCGGACCCGGGCGCCCTGTCGGTGGCCACCGCGGCGGCGCTGGCGGTCGATCGCGTGGGGCTTCCGGAGGCTCGATACGCGCTCGCGCAGGCGGCCATCTATCTCGCGCTCGCACCGAAGTCGCATGCCGCCGGGCGCGCGCTCGCCGCGGCGGAGGCCCACGTGCGCGAACACGGCGCCGCGCCCGTGCCCGGCTGGCTGCGCCCGGGCGCGCGGCCGGGACAGCAGACGGGTGGCTACGAGAACCCGCATCGCCACCCGGGGCACGTCTCGGAGCAGGAGCTCCTGCCGGCGAGCGTGGCCGCCGAGCGCTTCTACAGGCCCGATGCCGCGGAGGCGGAGCTTGCCCTGCGTCTCGAGCAGATTCGCCGGGCACGCGGCGGCGAGCGTCCATAATCGCCTGGAGATGAGCACCTCGGTGAGTGAGACGCCCCCGCAGGAAGAGCTCGTTGTGCACGACCCTGCGACCGGAGCGGTGCTGGGCGCCCTCCCCGTCACGCCGGCCGAGCGGATCGACGCCGTGGTTTCGGAGGTGGCCAAGGTGCAGCCGCTGTGGGCGCTGTTGCGGCTGAAGGACCGGGCCCGCTACATGCGGCGGATGGCGCAGGCGGTGATCGACGACTTCGACGAGCTGCAGGAGGAGCTGGCGCGCGAGCAGGGGCGGCCACGGGCGGAGATCGCCTCGCTCGAGCTGCTCGCGGCGATCGACGCGCTGATCTGGATCGCGCAGGAAGGGGCGGACGTGCTGGGGGGCCGGCGAGTGGGGATCCACCGCTCGATGTCGATCGCCAAGCGCGCGCGCATCGCGTACGAGCCCTACGGGGTCGTCGGGGTGATCGGCGCCGGGAGCGCCCCCTTTGCGCAACCGCTCGGCCAGATAGCCGGGGCCCTGCTGGCGGGAAACGGCGTCGCGTTCAAGCCGGCCGGGCGAGCCGGCATGGCGGGCGAGCGGATCGCGCGGGTGCTCGCGCGCGCCGACCTGCCCGAGGGGCTCGTGCGGATAGTGCACGGCGGCGCCGATATCGGCGTGGCGCTCGCGCGCTCGCCCGTGGACAAGATCCTGTTCACCGGGTCCCCCGTCATCGGCCGGGAGGTGGCGCGTGCGTGTGTTTCGCGCGAGAAGGAGGTGACGGTCGAGCTGGGGGGCAAGGACGCGATGCTCGTGCTCGCAGACGCCCATCTGCCGCGGGCGGCCGCGGGCGCCCTGTGGGCAGGTTGCGCCGCGGCGGGACAGGCGCGCGGGTCGATCGAGCGCGTCTATGTCGTCGACGATGCGTACGAGCCGTTCCTGGCAGAGCTCACCCGAGGCGCGGCGGCGCTCAGGGTCGGCGACCCGGCCGACCCGCGCACCCAGGTCGGGCCGCTCGCCTCGGCGCGCCGGGCCGAGCACGTCGACGCGCTCGTGCGGGAGGCCGTGGCACAGGGGGCGCAGCTGCGTTGCGGCGGCCCGGTGCGCCCTCCCGGATGCGACGGAGGCTCCTTCTACGCGCCCGCGGTCATAACCGGCGTCACGCACGAGATGCGTCTGATGCGCGAGCCGGTCGACGGACCGGTGCTGGCCGTGATGGCGGTCGACTCCGTCGACGAGGCGATCGCGCGGGCCAACGACTCCGACTACGGGCTGGGGGCCTCGGTGTGGACGGCGGATCGCTACCAGGGGATGCGGATCGCGCGCGAGCTGCACGCGGGCATGGTGTGGCTCAACGACCACCTGCCGGGGCCGACCGTGTCGCGAGGGCCCTGGGGCGCGGCGGCCGGGGGCGGGCTTGGGCGGACGCTCGGCCAGTCAGGGCTGAGGGCATGCGCGCAGGAGAAGCTCATCAGCTGGGACCCGCCCGCGACCCGGGGGCTCTGGTGGAGCCCCTACGACGAGGTCACGGCGGCGGCCGCGCGCGCCGTGGCGAAGCTGCGCTCGGAGCGGGAGTCAGACCGCGAGCAGGCCTGGCGTCACGGCGCCGGCGCGATGGCGCGCGTCGCCGCCCGGGCGCTGGGACGCCGGCCGCCGAAGAGCTAGCGAATGCCGTGACCGTCCGTCCGCGTGGTGCCGTTGCGGCTACGCTTGAGTGATGCCCGCCCAGGCCTACGCAGGCAAGGAGTGCGTGTGTCAGCTGCGCAGGGGAATCTGCGATCAAAGCTGCGTGCAGGGGATGCTCGACACGCCGTTCTACATCGCCTGCCTGAGACTCGAGGGTCGCCGCTGCGTCGTGGTGGGAGGCGGACCGATCGGGCTTGAGAAGGTCGAGGGGCTGCTCGCCTGCGGCGGCGACGTGACGCTGATCGCGCCGCACGCTGTGGGGGCGCTGCGCGAGTACGCGCGCGAGGGCTCGATCCGCTGGGAGCAGCGCGAGTACGGCGGGGCGGCGGACCTCGACGGGGTGTTCATGGCGATCGCCGCCACCAGCGACACCGACGTGAACATCGCCGTGTTCTCCGACGCCGAGCGGCGGGCGATGCTCGTGAACGTGGTCGACGTGCCGCCGCTGTGCAACTTCATCCTGCCGGCGATCGTTCGCACCGGCCCACTGGCGATCGCGATCTCGACCGCCGGCGCCTCGCCGGCGCTGGCCAAGCGCATGAAGCGAGAGATCGAGGCCCAATACGGCGAGCCGTACGCGCGGCTGGCTGTGCTCCTGAACGAGGTGCGCGGCTGGGCGAAGGACACGCTGCCGACATACCAGGAGCGCAAGGAGTTCTTCGAGGGGATCGTCAACGGCGACCCCGACCCGGTGGCGCTTTTGCGCACAGGCGAGGAGCAGGCGGTACGCGACCTGATCGCGCGGGCGCAGGGCGCACATGCGCTGGCGGTCTCGAGAGCCTGAGCGTGGCTGCGCTCAAGGTCGAAGGGCTCGCTCGCCACTTCGGTGAGCGCGAGGCGCTCTCCGACGTCTCGCTCTCGTTGCTGGCCGGGCAGACGCTCGTCGTGTTCGGACCGAACGGCGCCGGCAAGAGCACGCTGCTGCGCGTGCTCGCGACGCTGCTGCGCCCGCACGCCGGCAGCGTGCGGGTGCTGGGCTCGCGGCTGCCGGAGGAGGCATGGGCGGTGCGCGGACGCATCGGGCTGCTCGGCCACGAGCCGCTGCTCTACCGCGAGCTGACGGCGCGCGAGAACCTGCGCTTCCACGCGCGCCTGCACGGCGTCGGCTACGCGCGGGTCGAGGAGCTGCTCGAGGCTGTGGCGATGGCCGGCCGAGCGAGCGAGCCCGTGCGCGCTCTCTCGCGCGGCATGGTCCAGCGGGTCGCCGTCGCGCGCGCGGTGCTGCACGACCCCGAGCTGCTGCTGCTCGACGAGCCGCACGCCAACCTCGATCCCGCCGCGGTCGAGCTCGTGGCGCCGCTGATCGGCAAGAGCTCGGGACGCACGCGGGTCCTGTGCAGCCACGACCCCGCGGCGGCGCTCGCCGAGGCCGACCTGGTGCTGGGGCTGCGCGCGGGGCGCGCGGCGCTCGAGCGGGCCGCCAGCGATGTCGGCGCCGGCGCGATCATGGAGCTCTACCGTTGAGCGCCCGCGCCGAGACACGGCCGCGGAGCGGCGATGGCGTCGAGCGGCCGGACCGCCTGCCGACGAGGGCGCCTGCGATCGGGACGACAGTCGGCGCCCTGCTGCGCAAGGAGCTGCTCGTCGAGCTGCGCACGCTCGAGTCCGTGCCGGGAATGTCGCTGTTCGCCGTCACCACGTTCGTTGTCTTCCATTTCGCGCTCAACCGCAGCAGCGTCGACGGCGACCTCGCGGCGGGCATCCTGTGGGTGACGTTGCTGTTCGCCGCGATTCTAGGCGTCAACCGCCTGTTCGTCGCCGACGCCGAGCAGGGCGGCTTCGACGGCTTCCTGCTGAGCCCGGCCAACCGCAGCGCGATGCTCCTGGCCAAGACGCTCACGCTGCTCGCCTACCTGGTCGTGCTCGAGCTCGTCGCCGTGCCCGCCTTCGCGCTGCTGCTGCTCGGCTCGCCGCTCGGCCCCGCGCTGCCGGACCTGCTGGTGGTGCTCGCCCTCGGAGACCTCGGCGTCGCCGTTATCGGCACGCTCGTGGCCGCGCTCGCGGTCCGCACGCGCGCGAGGGACCTGCTCGGACCGCTGCTGGCGCTGCCGCTGCTCGTGCCGGTGGTGATCGGCGGCGCGCGGGCCACCGCGCCACTGTTCTCGCTCACCCGCATCTCCGGGCCGCCGGCGCGCTGGCTGTTGACGCTCGGGCTCTATGATCTGGTGTTCGGGCTCATCGCCTTTGCCCTGTTCGATTTCCTCCTGGAGGACTGAATGGAATCCTCAAGCCGGCCTCCAACCGGCTCTCCCGCAACCAAGCGCCGCGCTCCGGGCGGTGTCGATCGCTACGGATGGGGTCTGCGGGCCCTGAGCGTCTCGACGGTCTGCGTGATCGCGATCATGCTCGGACTCGTGTTCTTCTACGCGCCGCTCGAAGCCGAACAGGGCTTCTTGCAGAAGATCTTCTACGTGCACGTGCCGCTCGCGATCGTCGCGCTGTGCGGCTTCGTGATCGGCGCGCTGATGGCCATCCAGCATCTGCGCACGCGCGACGCGCGCTGGGACATGCGCTCCTACGTGGCGATCCACATGAGCCTCATATTCGCCGTCGGCGCACTCATCACCGGCTCGATCTGGGCCAAGGGCTCGTGGGGGCACTGGTGGGTGTGGAGCGAGCCGACGCTCGTTTCGTTTCTGATCGTGTTCCTGCTGTATGCGACCTACCAGCCGCTGCGCTTCGCGATCGAGGATCCCGAGCGCCAGGCTCGCTACGCGTCGGTGTTCGCGATCACGGCGGGGGCGTTCGTGCCGATGAACTTCATCGCCGTGCGCCTCTCGACCGCCTACCTGCATCCGCGCGTGCTCGGCAGCACGTCCAACCTGCCGCCGCGGATGGCGATCACGCTCCTGGTGTCGCTGCTCGGCGTGGCGCTGCTGTACGCGACCCTGTTCAAGCTCGAGCTGACCGCCAAGCACACCCGGGCGCAGCTCCGTGCGCTGCGCCGCGACGCAGACCGGAGATCCGAAGCGGGCGCGGGCGCCGGGACGTGGGCGAGGGGGCCGCGCAGCGCGGCCCCGACGCTGCTTCCCACGACGATGACCGCGCGCGCCGGGGGAAGGCCGGGGGGCTGATGTCCGCCGTGGCGCTCGGTGAGCTTCCGGCCCTGCCCCTGCACGAGGCCGGCAAGTACGTGGCCGGCGCCTACGTGGTGCTGTTCGCGCTCGTGCTCGTGTACGTGGTGATCATGGGCATCCGGCTGAGCCGTATGGAGCGCCAGCTGGGAGAGCTGCTGGGAGAGGAGCGCTCGCCCTCCTCGCAGGAGCTCGATGGCGCTGACACGGAGTCGACGCTCGTATGAGCGAGCTGCTCGCGCTCGGCATCTCGCACAAGACGGCGCCCGTCGCGCTGCGCGAGCGTCTCGCGTTCACCGAGGCCGAGGCCGGCGAGTTCGCAGGAGCGGCGACGGCGACCACCGAGGTGCGCGAGGCGGTCGTGATCTCGACCTGCAACCGCACGGAGGTCTACCTGGTCGTGGGAGACCCGGTGCGCGCCGAGTCCGACGTGCTGGGCCTGCTCGCGGGCCGCGCCGGGATACGCCCGACCGAGCTCGCCGAGGCGATGTACTGCCCGCGCAACTGCGACGCCGCGCGCCAGCTCTACCGGGTGACCGCGGGCTTGGAGTCGATGGTCGTCGGCGAGGCGGAGATCCAGGGCCAGGTCAGACGTGCCCACGAAGCGGCGGCGCGGGCCGGATCCACGGGACCGCTGTCGAACCGCCTGTTCGCCGCCGCGCTCACCGCCGGCAAGCGCGTGCGCTCGGAGACCGGGATCGGCTCGAGAAGGGTGAGCGTTCCCTCGGTCGCGGTCGATCTCGCGCTGAGCGTCCTCGGGACGCTCGACGGGCGCAATGTGGTGATCCTCGGCGCCGGTGAGACCAGCGAGCTGACCGCGCGCGCGCTCGCCGACCGTGGCGCCGAGACGATCTTCGTGGCCAACCGCCATGCCGACCGCGCGCTGAGCCTCGCGCAGCGATTCGGCGGCTCGGTGGTCGGGCTGGACGGGCTCCCGGACGAGTTGCTGCGAGCCGACATCATGCTCTCCTCGACCTCCTCTCCTCATCACATCGTCGGTCGCGAGGAGCTCGAGCTCGTGATGGGAGAGCGGGGCTGGCGTCCGCTCTTGCTGATCGACATCGCGGTACCCCGCGACATCGACCCCGCCTGCGGCGAGCTCGAGGGCGTCAGCCTGTACGACATCGACGACCTGCAGGCCGTCGTTGAGCGCAACCTGAGCACGCGAGCCGAGGAGACGCCGCAAGCCCTCCAGATCGTCGAGGAGGAGATCCACCGCTTCGCCCGCTGGCTCGGCCAGCTCGACACGTTGCCGACGATCAGCGCCCTGCGCGAGCACGGCAACGCCCTCGTCGAACAGGTGCTGGCCGAGAACGCGGAGCGCTGGGAATCGGCTTCCCCTCGCGACCTCGCCCGCATTGAGGCGATTGCGCGCGCCGTGATGGGCCGGCTGCTGCACGAGCCGACGATCCGCCTGCGCAGCTTCGGTGAGGACCGTGGTCACGCGAGCATCGAGTTGGTTCGAGAGCTGTTCGGGTTGAAGGAGGACACGCCACCGCAGGAACAGGCATCGGGGAAGCTCGCGGAGGTCCACGACCTGCGTCGTCGTCGCGAGCGCTGATGCGAATCGGAGCCCGGCGCAGCGCGCTCGCGCTGGCACAGGCCCGGCTGGTTGCCGACCGACTCGAAGTCGAGCACGGAGATTGCGAGTTGGTCCCGATCATGACGAGCGGGGATCGCGGCGTCGCGGCGCAGGACAAGTCCCGCTGGGTCGCGGAGCTCGAGGACGCGCTGCTCGAGGGCAGGATCGACCTGGCGGTGCATTCCGCCAAGGACGTTCCCTCCGAGCCGGCGGCTGGGCTGTCTCTGCTCGGCGCCCCCAACAGGGCTTCCGCTCCGGACGTCCTGTGCGGCGCGGACCGGCTCGAGGACCTGGCGCTCGGGGCGCGCATCGGCACGAGCAGCATCCGCCGTGCGGCGCAGCTGCGCAGCGTCCGCGACGATCTCGACGTGGTGAGCATGCGCGGGAACGTGGACACCCGCCTGGGCAAGCTCGCCGCGGGCGAGTTCGACGCGATCGTGCTCGCGCAGGCCGGGCTCGAGCGTCTGGATCTGGAGTCCGAGATCGGCGTCGTGCTCGATCCCGAGCGCTTCGTCCCGGCGCCGGGCCAGGGAGCTCTCGCGCTCGAGGGGCGCACCGACGACCCCGGCCTTCGCGCGGCGGTGCAGGCGATCACCGATGCGGAGACGTTCGCCTGTCTGCTCGCGGAGCGCTCCCTCGCGCGCGAGCTCAACGCCAGCTGCCACGCGCCGCTGGGCGCCTGCGCCGTGCCCGCCGGCTGCGGCTGCCTGCACCTGCGCGCGTGGGTCGGGCTGCCCGACGGATCCGCGTGGGCGGGCGATGAGCTGCTCGGCGGGTTCTACGACCCCGAGGCGCTCGGACGGGATCTGGCCGCGCGGCTGAAGCTCGTCGGCGCCGGCGAGATGCTCGAGCGTGCGGAGGAGATGGCGAGAGTTGGGAACGCCTGAGCCCGACGCCAAGTCGCGCGCTCGCGTCTACCTCGTCGGCGCCGGTCCGGGCGACCCGGGCCTGCTCACCGCGCGCGCGCTCGAGCTGATCGCGGCGGCGGACGTGATCCTGTATGACCGGCTGATCCCGGCCGCCGCGCTGGAGGGGGCGCGTCCCGGCTCCGAGCTCGTGTTCGTGGGCAAGGAGGGCGGCGGAGCCTCAGTGCCCCAGGAGCAGACCGAGGCGCTGCTGATAGCGCATGCGCGAGAGGGCAAGACGGTGGTGCGCCTGAAGGGCGGCGATCCGTTCGTGTTCGGCCGTGGCGGCGAGGAGGCTCTGGCGCTTCGCGCAGCCGGCGTCGCCTACGAGGTCGTGCCCGGGGTCACCGCGGGCGTCGCCGCTCCGGCCTACGCGGGCATTCCGGTGACCCACCGGGGGCTGGCAAGCGCCGTGGCGCTCGTCACCGGCCACGCCCGCGCCGGGTCCCGGGGGTCATCCGAGGGCGCAGACGCCGAGGACGCCGGGGCCACGGCGGGCGAGGACTCCAACGTCGAGCAGGAGGGGGTCGACTGGCGGGCGCTGGCCTCGTTTCCGGGCACGCTCGTGCTCTACATGGCGGTCGGGTCGCTGCCGCGCATCACGCGGTCGCTGATCGCCGCAGGGCGTCCGCCGTCGGAGCCGGCGGCGGTCGTGGAAGGCGGCACGCTCCCCGGCCAGCGCACGGTCACCGGGACCCTGGAGACGATCGCCGCGGCCGCTCAGCGAGAGGCAGTTCGGGCGCCGGCGATCACGGTCGTGGGACACGTCGCCGCGCTCGCCGAGCGGCTCGCCTGGCGAGGAGCGCACGCGCTTGACGGAACCACCGTGGCGGTCACGCGGGGTCGCGCCCAGGCGAGCGTCCTGGCACGGCGGTTGGAAGCGCTCGGCGCGCGCGTGCTGCGGGCGCCGGTCATCCGCGTGCAGGAGCTCCCGGGACCGCCGCTCGACCCATCCCCCTACGACCTCGTGTGCGTCTCGAGCCCGAACGCCGTGGCCCCGATGTTCGAGCGTCTCGGCGCCGGCGGGCGCGACGCCCGCTCGCTCGCCGGCGCACGGGTGGCGGCGATCGGCCCGGGCACGGCCAGCGCCCTGGCCGAACGGGGAATCACGGCGGATGTCGTGCCAGAGCGCTTCGTCGGCGAGGGGCTCGTCGAAGCGCTGGCGGACGTGCCCGCGAACAGGGCGCTGGTCGCTCGCGCGAGACACGGGCGCGACGTGCTTGCAGACGCCCTGCGCGCGCGCGGAGTCGAGGTGGACGTGCTCCCGCTGTATGACACGCTGGTCGAGCCGCTCTCCCCCGAGGCCCTCGCGGCCGCACGGGGGGCTGACTACGTCACGTTCACCTCCGCCTCCACTGTGCGCTCGTTCCTTCAGGCCGTGGCCGGCGCGGGCGGCAGCGAGCCGATCGACTCCGGGCACGCCCCCGCCGGCGACTCGAGCGCCGTGTTCTCGCAGGCCACGCGCATCGTCTCGATCGGTCCGGTCACCAGCGAGACCATGCGCGAGAATGGGCTCCAGCCCCACGTGGAGGCCGAGCGCCACGACCTCGACGGTCTGATCGACGCGCTGCTCACCGACGCGGCCGGGCGAGGGCGCTGAACCGCGTCCGATCTCATGAGCGGCCTGGGCCGACCACGGGTGCACCTGCGCAGCGCCGCTTCGACCAACGACCATGCCCGCCTGCTTGCGATCGCCGGGGCCCCGCACGGGACCCTCGTGACCGCCTCGGTCCAGACGGCCGGGCGCGGACGCCAGGGTCGACGCTGGACGGCGGCCGCGGGCAGTTCGCTGTTGATGTCGCTCGTCCTGCGTTCGCCGCCATCCCTGTTGCCGCTGACCGCGGCGCTCGCGGTGTGCGACGTCGCCGGCGGCGAGGCACGGATCAAGTGGCCGAACGACGTCGTGGTGGCGCGCGCGGACGGGCTCGCCAAGCTCGCCGGGATTCTTGCGGAGGGGCGCCCTCAGGAGGGCTGGGCCGTGCTCGGGATCGGGCTGAACGTCGCCGTCCGCCTGAACGATCTTCCCGCCGAGCTGCGCGAGACGGCGGCGACGCTCGGCGAGCCCCCCACGCAGATCGAGCCGATGCTCGAGCGTTTGCTGCGGGCGCTCGAGCGACGGCTCGACGAAAGCGATCAGCAGACGCTCAAAGCCTGGCGCGCGCGCGACGCGCTGCTCGGGCGGGAGATCGCGTGGGGGCCGCGCGGCACGACCGACCGGGCGCAGCGAGGGCGCGCGCAGGGAATCGACGGATTGGGACGCCTGATCGTCGCGCTGCCAGACGGCGGGCACACCGCGCTCGACGCGGGTGAGGTTCACCTGCGGGCGGGCGGGCGGCGCGGCGCCCGGAGCCTCGACTCGCATTGACCGATCGGGCTTACCGTCAATCCGCGGCGTGGTTGAGAGCGTCTTCGACGCTGCGCTGGAGCGTCTGCTCGGCCCCGTCCTGCAACTCGCCCGAGCCCACCGATGCCGGCTGCTCAACCGCGGAGGGAGGGTCGGCGAGCCGAGAGCCGCCGACGCCCGTCACGGCATCGCCACCAGGGCGGAGCCCATTCTCCTGTGCTCGGGAATCGACCACGGGAAGGGCGCCGTTCGAGGATCCCTTCGCGTTCTTGCGCCTGCGCCTCGCGTTGCGGGCGCGCCGTTTGGGGAAGTTGCGCAACAGCTCACGGGCCAGCGCCGGGGGCTTTCGCGCCATTCGCGTGCGCGCGCCGCGAAGCGCCTCCTCGGCCTCTGGGGTGTGCGCGAGCGCCGCCGCCAAAAGCGCCGCGGCGAGACGACGGTCCTGCTTGCGCGCAGCGTGGATCAGGCGTCGCGCGTTGCGCGCATGGGCGCCTCCGGCCGAGTTCACGAGCAGACCGAGCAGGCGCTTGGTCTCCGGCCAGCGCTGCACGGCATACTCCTCGTGGACATCGCGGGTGTACTCGGCCAGGCGCCAGATCCAGGCGTTGGCCTGATCGCGTCTGCCGATCCGCCGCTCGACGAGCGCGCGCAGCATGATCTTGGTCGCCTCCCGGCGCTCCTCGCGCGGCCAGCCGCCGATGATGTCCACCGCCGTGTCGAACGCATCCGGATCTCGCAGGGCGGCGATATCAGTCAGCGCCCGCAACCGCAGCTGGGGGTTCTTGTTGCGCTGGACGGCCGTGATCAGAAAGCGACCCTTCAGCTCTCCCGTGCGGTCGAAGTGAAGCATCGCCCGCGCCCTGCGCCAGCCGCTGGGCGCGACACGAGCCCCCGCGAGCGCCGCCCACACGTGCTGCTCGCCGTAGTCGAGATGCTCAACCGCGATCCGCCAGAGCTCGCGCTCGAAGACGGCGAACCGCCGCTCCTCCTCCGCGCACACCGGCAGCACTCGCCGCTCGACCCGCATTCTGCGCCCGCGCCCGCGCCGCACCGGACCGACCACGATCGCGCCCCCGCGGTAGACGTCGCGGTCGAGCAGCGAGTGCAGTGTGACGACGGGGTCGTCGTGCTTGGTCGCGGGATGGACGAAGTCGACCACCAGTCCGGCCTCCTTGCCCGGGTGCCGGCGGGTCACACGCCCGACTCGCTGCTGGTAGATGCGCTTTGAAGCCGTCGGCGCGAGGTGCACGCAGACGGTCGCCCGCGGGCTGTTCCAGCCCTCGGCGAGGAGCTGCGCGTTGATCAGCACATCGATGTCGCCTCGCTCGTACCGCGCCAGTATCTCGGCCAGCTCGCGCTTAGGGGTCTCTCCAGAGACTCCCTGAGCCTTGATGCCCTCGGCTCGGAACGCCTCGGCGAGGTTGTACGCGTGACGCACGCCCGCCGCGTAGACGACGCCCGGCACACCGTTGAAGCGCGTGCGGTACAGGTTCGCCACGGCCAGATTGAACGGCTGCTGGTCGAGCAGTTTGGCGAGCTCCTCCTGGTCGAACTCGGTGTCCACCTCGCCGCGGCGCAGCGGCACCTTGGCGATCGTGCGCACCCCCACACCGGGTGAGATGCGCACGCAGCGCAGCGGCGCGATCACGCCTCGCCGCGCCGCCTGGGCGAGGTCGAAGCGCGAGGTCTGGGTGGGGAAGAGGTCGGTGACGTGGCGCGCGATCAGGGCACCGGTGGCGGTCATGCCGATGAAGATCGGCCCCGTCCAGTTGCGAATCGCGCCGCTCGTCTTCTCACCCAGGGCGGTATGCGCCTCGTCGCAGATGACGATCGTGTATGCGCTCGAGATCTTGCCGGCGTTCCGCACGAACCATTGGTAGGTCTCGACGGTCACCGGGCCCCGCCCGGCATCCTCGCCCTTCAGCAGCGGACGACTGAGTCGCTTGGAGTAGCCGCGGTCGCGCAGCTCGCCGTTGAACTGGTCGACGAGGTTGCGCCGGTGGGTGAGGATCAGCACACCGCCGGTCTGCGAGGCCTCGACGAATCCGAGCGCGGCGACGGTCTTGCCGGCGCCGGTGGCGTGCTCGAACCAGAACCGCTTGGCGGCGTTGGGATCCTCGGGCTGCTCGGCAAGCGATCCCTCCTCATCCTCGTCCTCGACCCAATCACGCGGCTCCTCATCGGAGTCGCTCTGGAGCTCGGGCTCCTCCTCGCCGCCCTCCTCCTCCGCGATCAGGCCGACCTCGTCGTCTAGCTCGTCCTCGTCGTCCTCCTCATCCGGCGCGGCGCGCTGGACGGGGCCCAGGTCGTCGTCCTCGTCCTCCTCGTCCTCCTCCTCGTCCTCCTCGTCCTCGTGCTCCTCCTCGTCCTCCTCCTCGTCGTCCTCGGCGGAGTCGCGATCCTCGGTGGGCGCAGAAGCGACGGCGGAGTCGTCGGCCTGCGCGCCGTCCTGCGGGCCGAGGATGTCCGCGGAAGCGAGCAGCTCGGGCGACGCCGACGCGGCGGCGCGACCGTTGCCGTTCGGCTGAGCCCTCTGCGCCTCGGCCAGCAGCGCCGCGAGCGTGCCCGACAGCGCGTCGACCTGGTGGGCGGACAGCACCGTGCCGTCCGCCAGCTTGGGCTCGCTCTCGGACAGCAGGCGCTCCAGGCCGAGCAGCAGCGAGAAGTCGCGGCGCCACGCGGTCGAGGGATGCCTCGCCTTGGGGTCCGCGCTCAGCTCCGCAAGCGCCAGATCGAGCGCGCGCCGGCGCGGCGTGCCGGCAGCGAGCGCGACGGCAGCATCCTCCCCCGGATGCACGAACCGCTCGCGCACGAACTTCTCCGCGCGGGAGATGTCCGCGGGACTTGGAAAGGGCGCGGCCGCGAGGGCCACTGAGGTGGACTCGGCCATTGAGGCTCTGGACTTCGAGACTAAGCCGGCGCAGAAGTGGCTTCGGCGCGGCTCGGAAAGCTGGCACCCGACTGGCACCGTTCATCGGACGCTCTGGGCGACCCGACTCTGACGTGTCGTTGAGAGGATATAGCACGTCGAGGCGTCGTTGAAGTGGACGGGGGCGCAGCGGCGCTCATCTGACACCCTTATCGGCCATGATGGCGAAGCGCGTCTCGATCGCATTCGGCGGGTTGGCTGTTCTGGCCCTGCTCGTGGTCGGCCTCATCCAGCTGGCCGACTCCTCGCGCGCGCCGTCGGTGCCGTCCAGGCTCACGCTGGCCCAGATGCGCGTGCGCCTCGCGGGCTCGCCGCCGTCGCTCGCCGCGCTCCATGCCCAGGCCGGGATGCTCCTGCCGGGCGGGCTCAGGGCCGTGCGCGCCCGACTGGCCGGGCTGCGAGGCCAGCCGGTCGTGGTGAACAAGTGGGCTTCGTGGTGCGTTCCCTGCCGCACTGAGTTCGGCGTCTTCCAGGCCGTTTCGGTCACACAGGGTCGCGGGGTGGCGTTCCTCGGGATCGACTCGGGCGATACGAGCCGCGCGGATGCGCTCGCCTTCATGGACTCCTTTCCGCTCAGCTATCCGAGCTACTACGACCAGAGCGGCCAGGCAGGCACGGCGATCACCGACTCATCGTTCACCCCGGTAACGGTCTTCTACGACCGCCGCGGCCGCGAGTACATCCACCAGGGTCCCTACCCGAGCGAGGCCAAGCTCGAACGGGACGTCATGCGTTATGCCCTGGACGGCTGATGCCTGAGATTCGTGTCGACCCGCTCAGCGGGCACAAGACGGTCATCGCCGGTGCGCGTTCCCGCCGCCCCGGCGGCGTTCCCGGCGGCTGGCTTCGCGAGCGCTCGCCGGAGCCGATCGATCCCGGCGGCGACCCGTTCGCCGAGGGAAACGAGCAGCGCACGCCGCCCGAGCTGTACGCCGTGCGAGCGGACGGCGGCCCGCCGAACGCCCCGGGCTGGACGGTGCGGGTGATCCCGAACCTGTACCCCGCGCTCGCCGCCGAGGGGTGCCGAGATGGCGACGTCGCGCAGGCGGCGCAGGCCCGACCGGAGCTGTTCTCCTCGACGCCCGCGATCGGCGCCCACGAGGTGATCGTCAACGGACCTCAGCCTGTGCTCTCGCTGGCCGAGCTTCCGCTCGGGCAGGTGAGCGCCGCGATGGAGGCTTGGCGCGCGCGCATGCGCACGCACGCGGCGAGCGCCTGCGTGCAGCTGATCGTCAACGAGCGACCCGAGGCCGGCGCATCGCTCCCGCATACGCACGCCCAGCTGTATGCGTTCGACTTCGTCCCCGCCGCGATCGCTCGCGAGCGCGAGCGCTCGAACGCCTACACCACGCGCACGATGGGTCAGAGCCTCCTCGGCGACCTCGTCGCCGAGGAGGTGCGCCTGCGCGAGCGGATCGTGGCGATCGACGAGGAGGCGGTGCTGATGGCGCCGTACGCGTCTCGCCTTCCCTTTCAGCTGATGCTCGCCCCGCGCAGACCGCGCCCGCGTTTCGAGGAAGACGGGCCTCTGGGCGCCGTGCTCCTGCACGACGGCCTGTGCCGCCTGGCGCGACACTTCGGGTCGAGCCCGCCGCTGAACATGTGGGTTCGCACGGCCCCGCGCGGGGCGGATCACTTCTGCTGGCGCATCGATGTGCTTCCGCGCCTGACCCACCTGGCTGGACTGGAGCTCTCGACGGGCGTGAACCTGAACATCGTCGCACCGGAGCACGCAGCCGAGCTGCTGCGAAAGGCCTGAGGCCCGTTCGACCAATCCCCAGACCCGCGCCGGGTCGCGTGGGCCGGCGTCCGGAGGCTAGGCTGACCCCAGGCATGCCTCCGGAGGAACGCTTCATACCCCGCTTCGCCGCCGAGCCCCCTCACGAGGAGCTGCCATACGGCCGCTGGTCCGAGCGGCTGGGGCATGAGTTCCTGACCGCGGCCGCGGGGCTGGACGACGAGGGACACGACATCGGCGAGCCGGGCGAGCTCGCGTGGTATCCCGATCGCAGCTGGCACGGGCGCACCTATGTGCCGGTCACATCGCCCACCTCCGCGGGGTATGAGCTGTTCGGCTATGTGCGTTTCGTCGCCGGTGGCGAGGACGGAGAGCCCGGCGACTTCTCGGCGCACGTCGACTTCACCGGAGAGACCGCGACGCGGCACCCCGACTGGCGCATGGACCTTTGCGACGAGGTCATCGGCGTCTGGAGGGGGCACTCCGGAGCCGTGGCGGCGATGACGCTCGTGTGGGGACGCCCGCTCGTCTCCGGAGGACGGATCGCGACCGCGGAGCTTGCCGGTCTCGCCGTCGACCAGTGCGAGCTGATCGACGAGCGCTTCACGCTGATCGCTCCCGACGACTACCGCCACGACCTGCTGGAGATCAAGCTGTTCGGCTCAAAGGGCCAGGAGCTCGCGTGTGAGTCGCTGTATGACGAGGAGGAGGGGGAGGAGGAAGAGGAGCAGGCGGCCGAGTAGCCGCTGTCGCCTGTTCGCCTTCGCCGCGCTGATCGGCGACGCTACTGCGTCCTGCAGACCGACAGCGCCCGTTCCTTGGCGGCGCCGGCGGGTATGTGCGAAGCGTTGACGAGTTCCACGCACACCTGTTTGGCTACTTCCTGCAGCGCGGCCTGACCGCCGCTGCCGGCTTTCCCGCAGGCCTGTTCAAGTTTGGACTTGGCGCTCGCCGAGATCGAGGGCTGCACCTGGACGGCGTGTTTGCACAATTCCACGGCCTGCTGCCCGGTGGGAACTTTCACCGCCGTCGCCGTGGGGGTCGGCGTCGACTGGCTGCTGGAAGTCGAGCTGCCGCCGCAGCCCGCCAGGAGCGCTCCGCCGCCGAGGGCCACGGCCAGCCATGTGGACAGCATCCGAATCATCTATTCCTCCGTAGTTTAGGAAGGACGTCCGCTCACCGCTCTGGAGCGATTCGCGGGCCATCCACTCCGTACACGCTACACGGACAGCCGGCATGCGGGTCCGCTAGAGGGCCGCTCTACCCGGCGACACTATGCCGCAAACCGGGGGCATTATGTCGAGCGGGCCATGCCCCCGCCAGGAGTCGAACCTGGATCTACCGCTTAGGAGGCGGTCGTCTTATCCATTGGACTACGAGGGCGCGGCCCGCCCCGAGCCGACGGGCCTGCGAGAAGGCTATCGGCGCCGGGAGCCCAGCGACCCACGCTCTCGCGTCCGTCGCCGCGACGCCGTCGATCGTCGTGAGCGGCGCTACACAGGCGTTGGCGGTGGCGTCAAGCGGTCGGGCGATCGGGGCGATCGGGGCGATCGGGGTAGACGTCGTCGATCGTCGTGAGCGGGACGTAGGGCGCACCCGCCGCACGCTCGATGTCGGCGCCGCCCCCGGCGAGCCGGTCGAGCACGCTGATCACGCCGCAGATCTCCCGGCCGGCGTCGCGCAGCGCCTCGATCGCCGCGAGCGTCGAGCCCCCCGTGGTGACGACATCCTCGACCACGGCGCAGCGATCCCCCGGCTCGAGCGGCGGGCCCTCGATGCGGCGCTGCAACCCGTGCGCCTTTGCCTGCTTGCGCACGAAGAACGCCTTTGCGCACGCTCCGCCGGCGAGGGCCGCGCAGGCGATCGGGTCGGCGCCCATCGTCATGCCGCCGACCGCTGTGGCGTTCCAGTCCGACAGTTGGGCCGTCAGCAGCAGGCTCAGCGCGGCGAAGCCGGCGGGGCGAAGAATCGCGCGCTTGGCGTCCACGTAGTACTCCGCGCTCGCGCCGCTCGTGAGGGTTACCGCGCCGACCACGAGCGCGTGCTCGCGCAGCTCCTCGATCAGTCGCTCGCGCGCGAGCGCCGCGTCGCTCGTATATGCGGCCATCGTGTCCATGCGGGGATCTAATCTAGCTGTGTGATGTCCACGATCGCGGGTTTGCTGCGATTGGCCTCGGCGGTGATCTGCCTGATCGTGCTCGCGTCGTTCGCCGTGTTCGCGTTCGATCAGGTGAGCGGCGCCTCCACCAACCAGCAGCGCGAAGTCAGCGGCGGCGCGACGCCGGCCGCCACCGGGGCGCGCGCGCCGCACGAGAGCACCATGCACAAAGCCCTCGACGAAGCGGCCAACGAGCTCACCTCGCCGTTCTCGGGCGTCACCGCCGGCTCGAGCAGCGAATGGGCCGTGCGCGGCGTGGGATTGTTGCTTGCCCTGGTCGTCTACGGCTTCGGGCTGGGCTATCTCGCGCGCGTTCTGCGCGTCAGGGTGTAGGGACCGGCCGGCGGCCTAGGGACCGGCGTTTGAACGGACCCGCCGGTTGCCCCCGCCGCTCTCGTTGTAGACGTCTACCGGGGTCCCCGTTCGTACCCATCCGTAGATCGCGGGGGCATCCGGGATCGGCACGCGCAGGCAGCCATGGCTGGCTGCGTAGGTCGGCACTTCGGCGTAGCCGTGGATCGCGTAGCCGCGGATGAAGTAGTTGGAGTCGACCATGCCCTCGGTGTTCACTCCAGGCGTCTTCAGATACACCTGGAAGCGACCGATCACGGTGGGAGTCGAGGGCTTGCCCGAGCTCATCGTGTAGATGCTCCGAACGCGCCCGCCCGGTTCGATCTCCGCGAGCACCTGTCTGGTCAGGTCGGCCTCGACGTGCCTGCCGTCGCGCGGGTATCGCACATGGAAGCTTCCTGCCCGATGTTCGAGCAGCTCGAAGACGGATCGGCCGGCGCTGGGGACGCGTTCGAGGCCCGTCATCTTGCGGTAGGCGATGAGCGCGTGCCCGGTTCCTTCGTCGAAGACGCCGCTCAACGGCACCGCGAAGTGGAGCACGTCGAGCTCGGACTGGAGCAGGCGCACCGACTGGCCCTGGGCTCCGGGGCCGATGTTCGGGTTGACGAAGCGCACGCCCGGCGAGCGGCCGCTGAACGCGGCCTGCTGCGCCGTCGCGTAATGGGCCGCGCGCGCTTCCACGAGCCCTGGGTAGCGGCTTGAGAAGTTGATCTGAAACCCACCGGTGGGCCCGCCGGGCGCATGTCCCGCGACGAGCACGCTCACCGTCTTGACCTCGACCTTGCGCCCTTCGCGATAGAAGCTCACCTTCACCGTCTGCCCGGCGACATAGGGAGCGATGGTCGCGCGCACTACGAACCGGCCGCCGACGAGCGCGAACGGGGGGCTGCCGCCGACCTTCTCGAGCGTCAGCTCGATACGCCCGGGCGCCGGTTCCGGCGTCGGCGGGGTCGCGGGTCCAGACGTCGCGGGCGCCGGCGAGGCGACTGGCGGGGCCGCGGCACCCAAGCTCAACGACACGCCGGCGAGAAGCGACAGCGCGACCAGCAGCGCGGTGAGGGCCGCGACCGACAGCGCGACGCGGCGGGGAACGCCGCGCCCGGCGGAGGGACTGGATCGGCTCACCACCACTGATCCTAGCCGCCCGTCCCGATGGCGCTCAGCACACCGGCGCCGGGAGTTGTCGGCTCGGCGGAGATCACGCCCGCGCGCATGAGCGCAAGCACGAGCAGCCCGATGAGCGCGAGCGATGAGCCCATCAGCACGGGGGTCTGCCAGCCCCACCCCTCGAGGCTGCCGAAGGCGAGCGCGTTGTTCAGCGAATGCGCGGCGAAGCACGGGTAGAGCGACCCCGTGTAGCGGTACAGCAGGCACAGGCCGAAGCCGAGCGCAGCGAGCGGCACGAGATCGGCCACGGGCGCCGAACCCGCGTGGACCGCGCCGAACGTCACTCCGGTGATGATCGCCGCCGGTCCCGTTCCGCGCCAGTTGCGCAGGGCGGTGAACATGAAGCCGCGGAACAGGAACTCCTCGCAGACCGGGGCCACGACGCAGGTGAGCACCGCGCTCAGCAGCAAGAGCGTCGTGCTTTCGCCGACGCCCAGCTGTTCGAGCAGCTTCTCCTTTTCGGTATGGACCGACGCCGCCCAGATGAGGCTGAACAGCAGGAACCCGACCAGCGTGAGCAGCAGGAGCCCAGCCGCCCGCCGGGCGGCGGTCGGGCGCAGGCCGAACTGCCACGCGCTCACCGAGCGCCCGCCAAGCCGCGCGCAGAACACCGCCGCGAACACGAACGCTCCGTCCTGGACGACCGTATCGGCGATCTCCAGTCCGGGGGGGACGTGCTGGGCCGTGACGCTCACCCCGAGGGCCACCGCGGGGATGTCCACGAGCAGACCTCCGAGGGCCGCCAGCACGAGGCCGCCGATCAGCGCCGCGGCGGCGGTCCAGGGAGGCCAGGGGCACAGCGGGGCCGCGAGCCGATCTGCAGGCGCGGGCGGGCTCGCGGGCGAGAGCGGCGGCTGGCTGTATGCGTCCTCCACGGGCTTACGCCACCCAGTGCCAGGTGGCGAACTGGGCGACGAAGCACGCCTGAAGGACGACCGCCACCGCCAGCGCAGGTCGCTGCACGCGAGGGTGCACGGCCAGCCACGCCGCGAGCCACATGCCGAGCGGGAAGAGCACGACCAGAAAGCGCGGCAGCGACATCAGCGGCTGGGCGGTCACGGGGTAGGACAGCGGCAGCGCGAGCGCGGCGATGACGTAGGCGCCATAGGCGAGCGGAAGGCGTCGCAGAACGCCGATCACGGCGGGGACCGCCGCGACGAGGAAGGCGAGCAGCATCAGGTTGTGCCCCGCGTCGATGAACGGGCTACCGCCCGCGCTCGGGAAGTACAGGTGATGGCGCTGGAAGGACAGCAGCTGATGCGCCCCCGCGACGGCCGCCCTGATCCCGTCCCAAATGCCGAGATAGGGGCCGGCGAAGTGCCTGCCCCAGACGTCCTGCGCGTGAAACGGCATCAGCGCGTCGCCGCCGGCCAGGGCGAGATAGGCCATGTACAGGCAGAGCCCGCCCGGTATCAGCCCAAGCCAGCCGATGTCCCTGCGCAGGCGGTAGCGGGGCCGACCGCGGCGAGCGGCCGGGAAGTCGGGCGCGCGATCCTCGCGCGGTCCGTACAGGTAGAGGATCAGGGCCGGCAGCGCGAGCACGAGGCCCGCGCTGCGCGTCGCGCCGGCCAGCGCGCCAAGCGCTCCCACCGAGGCCCAGCGGCCGTGTCGGGCGCACCAGAAGAGCCCCACCGACAGCGCGAGGTAGAGCGACTCGGAGTAGACAGCCGAGAAGTAGAAGGCCATCGGCGCGAACGCCGTGACGAGCACCGCCAGACGTGCCACGTCGCCGCCCATCGCGCCCGCGAGCTGCGTACGCGCTCCGCGCCCGAGCTCGAGCGTCGTCAGCCGGTGCACGCCGTACAGGGCGAGCGCGAGAGCCAGCAGCGAGAGGATGACGCCGGCGAGCACGGGTGGCACTCCCGAGGAGGCGATCGCGCGCAGGCCGAGCGGGTAGAGCGGGAAGAACGCGGTGCGCGAGGAGGTGATCGGGCCGAGGTCGGGCCGGTAGCCGTAGTGCGCGATCACCAGGTACCAGGAGGCGTCCCAGCGGGCCGCCGGGGCGGCCAGCAGGTCCCCGAGCCACCCGAATCCGCGCGTCACACCGGGAGGGTCGAAGGCGCTGCGCACCGGTCCGAAGCCGAACGCCAGCAGCGTTCCCACGCCGGCGAGCCACACGAGCAGGCGCGAGCTCCACAGCGCCAGCCAGCTGTCGCGAACCGCGGCCATGCGCGCCTCGTCGGCGCGCAGCCCGGCCCACCGGCGGCGCACCCATGCGGCCGGCGTGCGCCGGTGTGCGCTCGTCCCAAATGGCGGGACCAACTCGCCCGCGGTGTCCCGTATGGCCAGCTCGGCGGTGTCGGAGTTCATGGAATGTGGGCGGAGCACGGAGGGCCGCGCTGCAGCGTAGGTGGCAGGAAATCACACTCCGAGCGGTAATCTCGACTACCCCTAGATGTCAAGGCAATCCCGACAGCGCCGTCGAAGACACAACCGCAGCGGACCCGCGCGATTTCTGCTCGTCGGCGGCGGCGTGCTTACGGCAACCCTCATCGTGGGCGTGATCGCGGCGGCTGGATACGTGCTCAGCGTCGCACGATCGGCGCCGCCGATCGAAAAGCTGCACCCGATCCTCAGCGGAGGCTCCTCGCAGGTGTTCGCGGCCGACGGAACCCGCCTCGGCTTCATCCAGTCCGATGAGCTGCGCAGCCCCGTCTCGTGGGGCGAAATCCCCACAGCCCTCAAGAACGCGACGGTCGCGATCGAGGACCAGCGCTTTTACAGAAACGACGGCATCGACCTCACCGGCATCTTTCGCGCGGCGTTGAAGGACATCGCGAACGGCGCCGCGCTTCAGGGCGGATCGACGATCACGATGCAGCTGGTGCGCAACCTCTACCTAGGGGGAGACCAGCGCACGCTCAGGCAGAAGATCATCGAGGCCAAGCTGGCGCTCGAGTATGACAAACGCCACTCCAAGCGCTCGATCCTCACGAGCTATCTGAACAGCGTGCCCTACGGCACGGTTGGCGGGCAGACCGCGATCGGCGTGCAGGCGGCCGCGCGTGTCTTCTTCGACAAGCCCGCGTCCCAGCTCGACCTGGCGCAGTCCGCGCTGCTCGCGGGACTGCCTCAGGCGCCGTCGCAGTACAACCCGCTGCTCGACCCATCCGCCGCCCGGCAAAGGCGCAACGAGGTGCTCGCCAAGATGGCCCAGCTGCGCTATGTCACCGCGTCGCAGGCAGCCGGCGCCGAGGCCTCCCCGCTCGATGTCAGGTACGGGGACTTCTACTCACAGCGCAGAGAGGACTTCTTCTTCGAATATGTCCGCGAGCAGCTCGTGCACCGCTACGGCGAGAGCACGGTCGCGCACGGAGGCCTGCAGGTCTACACGACGATCGATCTGAACATGCAGCGGCTCGCGCGCAAGGCGATCGCGGGAGTGCTCAACCAGCGTGAAGATCCGGCTGCCGCGATCGTGACGCTCAATCCCGCCAACGGCGACATCGAGGCGATGGCGGAGTCCGAGAGCTACGAGCACTCACAGTACAACCTCGCCGCCGACGGGCACCGCCAGCCGGGCTCGACGTTCAAGGCGATCGACCTCGCCGATGCGCTGTCCCGCGGGGTCGATCCCAACAGCACCTATTACCTGTCGCACACGCTCGCAGCCGGGATGGCTGACGGGCTATCCGAGCTATGAAGTGAAGACGTTCGAGGGCACATCGCTGAACAAGTCGCTCAGCCTCGTCAACGCGACGCTCAGCTCCGATAACACTGTCTACGCGCAGCTCGCCGCCGATCTCGGCGAGCAGACCGTGACGCAGATGGCATACAAGATGGGGGTCTCGACCCACCTGTCGAGCTTCCCCGCCGAAGCGCTCGGCGGCCTGAGCCTGGGTGTGACGCCGCTGGAAATGGCCGACGTCTACGCGACGCTTGCCGACGGCGGCTGGCGTAACAGCCCGATAGCGATCACCAAGGTCGTCTTTCCCGACGGCCACGTCGACGACAACTGGGGCAAGCCGCACCGCGTGAAGGTGCTGAGCGAAGGAGTCACCGCCGAGGAGACGAGCATCCTCGAGCAGAACGTCCAGAGCGGCACCGCGACGCGCTCGGCGATCAGCTGCCCGACGGCCGCCAAGACCGGTACCACGAGCGAATTGGTCGACGCCTGGCTCGACGGCTACACGCCCAAATATTCGACGGTCGTGTGGATGGGCTACCCGAACAAGCGGGTGTCGATGACCGACGTGCACGGCGAGCCCCAGCAGGGCGGCTATCTGCCCGCGGAAATCTGGCATGCGTACATGTCGGCGGTGACCGAAGGCAAGCCGTGTCATGCCGTTCCCCCAGCCCAAGGAATCGATCTCCTACCAGCCGTTCTTCGGAAAATTCGCCACGACGGGGCGAACCGAACAGCTGAGCGAAGGGAGCCAGTCGAACGAAAGCGCGCCGAAGCCCAAACTTCACCATGCAGCCGGACGCTCGCATCAGAACGGTGAAACCCGCGGCCCCCGTTTCGGCGGAGCCGCTCCGAACGAAACCGGCGCGCCCTCTCCCAAATCGACCGCCCCGAGTGCGCCGGAAGGTCCGCCGGCCGGAGGCGAACCCACCGAAAAGGGACCTGGCGGCGCCGGCCCCGGCTGACCCCGGCAGGCCGGCGGCTGGTAGTTTGACTGTCAATAACCTGAGACGCGGAACGCTCCTAGACAGCGGTCCAGATGGGATGCGCGGTGGCGAAGGAGGACAAGGTCGAATTCGAGGGCGAGGTGATCGAGGCCCTGCCGAACGCGATGTTCCGTGTGAAGCTCGACAACGAGCACGTCGTGCTCGGGACATGTGGCGGGCAAGATGCGGCGTTTTCGGATCCGCATCCTTCCGGGCGATCGCGTCCGCTGCGAGCTCTCGCCGTATGACCTTGACCGCGCGCGGATCGTCTACCGGCATCGCTGAGCGCTCGCTGATCGAATCCATCGCGGCCGAGCTCCGGAGCTCGCAGCCAGAGGGCGCCGAGCCGACGACGATGCGAGCCGCCGGCGAGAGCGGCGGAAGCACATCGCGGATCGTGCGGGGAATCGGAGACGACGCGGCGGTTGTGCGTGCCCGGCCGATCTGCGTCACGTCGGTGGACGCGATGATCGAAGGCGTCCACTTCCGGCTGGGCGAGGGCTGGTTGACGCCGGCGCAGGTGGGCCGCCGAGCGCTCGCTGCGGCGCTGTCGGACCTGGCGGCGATGGGCGCCGACCCGGGCGAGGCCTACCTCGCGCTCGGCCTGCCCGCCGGATTCGGCGAGCAGCAGGCACTCGAGCTCGTGCGGGGCGCGAAGGCGCTCGCGGCGCAGCACGGCCACCACGATCGCAGGCGGAGACGTGGTCGGGCGCACCGGCGCTCACCGTCTGCTTCACCGTCGTCGGCTGGGCCGAGTCCGCCGATCAGCTGGTCGGGCGCGACGGGGCGCTCGAGGGAGACCTGGTGGGGGTCACCGGCCGACTGGGCGGCGCGGGCGCCGGGCTGGCCGTGATGGAACGGCGTGTCGCGCAGCCGCCCGACGCGACCGCGGTGCTCGCGCGCGTGCGGGATCCGATGCCGCGCCTTGACGAGGGCCGAGCCCTTGCAGCGGCCGGCGTCCACGCGTTGATCGACATATCGGACGGAGTCGCGACCGACGCCGCGCACATCGGCCGCGCGAGCGGCGTGCGCCTCGAGGTGGATCTGCCGGCGCTGCCGCTGGAGAATGGCGTCAGCGAGATCTCCGCCCGGCTCGGGCGGCCGGCGTGGGAGCTGGCGGCCGTTGGCGGAGAGGACTACGAGCTGTGCTTCTGCGCCGCCCCCGAGGATCGCGCGCGGGTGCAGGACGCCGTGCGCGACCTCGGCGCCGTGGAGGTGACCTGGGTCGGCCGGGTGACCGACGGAGCCGCCGGGCGTTGCGCTCCTAGATGAGCGGGGCGACGAGCAGCGGCTGCAGGGATTCGAGCATCGCTGGTAGAGGCGGCCGTGCGACCGGCGCACGGAGCTGGGGCGCGGCCCGGCGTGGCGTTTCGATCGGTTGCTCGGCCACGATCCCTCCAGGCAGCCGACGTGCTGCTGCCGACCGGCACGGTGCGGGTGAGCTGGGCGAACACGAGCAGCCGTTTGGCGGCGCTGAACAGCGGTGTGCAGGCCGACAGCACGAGCCGCGGGTAGCCGACGTTGCCGACCGCCGCGTGGACGTCGGTGGGCGCGACGACCGCATGGCCGAGGACCGTGTAGGTGAAGTGCGCGTAGGGCATCAGGAGCACGATCCGGTTTCCCCTGCGCAGCGAGTCGATGTGGCGGAAGGGCGCCAGGTAGGTGGTGCGGTGTCCGGCGATCGCGGTGGTGGCGGCACTTGCCGGGGAAGCTCGTTTGGGGGTAGATCCCCGGCCCGCTCTTGAGTTCGTCGGTGCCCGGTGCCTTTGACGATCACGAAGCTCGCACCGAGGCTCGGAATCACGATCCGACCGACAGCGTCGCCATTGCGGGCGTGGTGCTCGAGCTCGCCGGCGAGAAACGCGATCCGCCCGCGCTCGGTGGGCAGGCCGGCGAGCGTGCGCCGCTCGACGGGAGTCGGCGTCGCCCGTTCGATCGCCCGCAACGTGCCCGCCAGGTGGTCCTGGCGGAATTTGGCGTACAGCGCAGTGAACGGCTCCTGCCACACCAGCGTGACGCCGGCCTCGATCAGGGCGAAGGCTCCCACACCGATCAGGACGAACGCGAGCACTCGGGCCGCCCTGCGAGGCGACCCCGAGCCGTGGCGGCGGCCGCGCCTGCGACGGCCGCGGCCCGAGGAGGACGCCAGGCGCACGGGGCGCTCTCGCGACGGTCTGGTGGTGAACGGGATCTCAGACATGGCGAGGGCCGCTCCGACCATGCCAGCATAGACTCCGGACGCAGGACGCCGGAAACCAGAGCACGGTCTCCGGACGGCTATCGCCGCAGAGCCGACTCGGTCCCACCGAGCGATCCGGGGCCGGCATAGGACCTCGGTCCGCGAATCGTGATCTCCTCGGCTCCGCTGTCCGCCCCCAGCCCCGGAAGCGGAGAAGTGGGCGTCAGGGCGAGCATGACGCCCGCGGCCAGGCAGCCGAGCGCGAGGCTCCACAGCAGCGCTCCGAGAATCCCCACCTGCCCGCCGGCGAGCAGCAGCAGCGCAGTCCACGCCACCTCGCCCGGCCCCAGGCCGAGCTGGCGCGCGTAGAAGGCGATGAGCAGCAGGAGCGGCAGCCAGCGCCAGCGCCACGAGGGCGAGCGCCCCGAGCGGCCGCGGGCGAAGCTCGGGCGAGACGATGAAGAGGAACAGGTGAAGCGCCGGAACCAGCAGCAGCGCCGTGAATGGATCGACCGCCCATACCGCGAGCGCCACGGCGAGCAGCACGAGCAGCATCGACAGCCCGGCGGCGTCCGAGCCCGGGCGCACGCTCGAGGCCGATCCGCCGAATGAACATGGGCCACAACAGCCAGGCGAGCGCAAGCGCGAGCGCGACCGCCAGAACCGCCCTTGCCGCCGAGCCGTCGAACGGCAGCGCGCCAGCCACCGCGGGAGTGGCCGGGATCGCCGGCACGAGGCCAAGCCGTCCCAGCAGGTTGGCGAACAGCGCGCAGAGCATGAACGGCAGCGCGCAGGCGAGGGTCCACAACGTCCACCGGCCCACCGGCTCGCCGCGCCGGCGCAGCCGGGCGAGCGCGTCGACGGCCAGCAGCAGCGGTCCGAACAGCAGCGTCGCCACGAGCAGGCGAACCGCCCATGCGGGGATCGTCTGTCGCTGCACGAGCACCCCCGTCTGCCGAGCCCCGGACACGTCGGGCGCGGAGTCGAGGGCGTCGATCGCGATGAGCGCCCCGCGACCGAACTCTTCCATGTGTTCGGCGGTCACGCTCTCGCGCACCGACGGGCCCCGTTCGCCGCTGGCCTGTACGAGCACGGCCGGAAGCCCATGCGGCGTCGAGCGGGCCCTGCTCGCCCGCGGCGAGCGGAAACGCGAGATGGGCGAGCTGGCCGACCATGCTGGGCGCGCCCGGATCGGAGCCGAGCTCCTGGGCGACCGCGCCGGAGATCGTTCGCTGAAGCTGGATCGACGCCGAGCCGAAGCCGTCCGAATAGGGCACGAGGAACGGCTTGCGCTCGTCCGTCCCCGCGACGTCGCCAAGCACGAAGGCCGCGTCGAACGGACCGCGGTAGTGGGCGACGAAGTCGGCCGCGCCCGCATCGCCGCCGCTGCCGCCGCTCGTCGATACGAGGACGATAGTGCGCCGGGTCTCGCGCGCGGAGAACACGCGTGCAAGCTCGACAAGCGCCGCCGTCCCGGAGAGCTCGGCCGGCGCGCCCCTGCCGGCGGCGTCGCGGTGGGCGATGATCACGATCGGCGTGGCGTTCGTCGAGCCCGGTCGCTGTGCGACCACCGTGGTGAGCGCGCGTTCGCCGTCGATCGTCTGGCCATCGAAGCGACGAGTGCGCACCGAGAAGCCCCCGCCGGCCGTTCCGCCGAGGCCTTCGAGCTCCCGCGAGATGTGCGCGGCCATGGCTTCATCGCCCTGGCTTCCGGGGCGCCGGTCGGGAAATTCGCCGGCCAGGCTCTTCGTTTCGGCGAGCGCACGAGCGCCGTCGAACGCGTCCGGCGCGAGCGTCGAGGTGAGCGGCAGCGGGCGCGCCTGTGAGAGAGAAGGCGGCGATCGCGAGCGCGAACAGGAAGGGCACGAACGCCACGCGATAGAGACGCCAGTTGAACATCGCCTAGACCATAGTTCGGTCGCTCGGCTCGGCCGCACGCGAAAGGTATGCGCACACCGTTAGGTATCGTCCACGCGCGTGCTCCAGCCCGTGGCAGTAGGAAACAAGACGCTCGCCGACTACACGCACATCTGCGGGCGGGAGCTGATCGCCGAGATCCGCGAGCTGGCCGAGCCGCTGAAGGGCAGGCGGGTCGTCCACATCTCGGCCACCGCGTTCGGCGGAGGCGTCTCGGAGATCCTGTACACGCTCGTGCCGCTGATGCGCGACGTCGGGCTGGACTGCGAGTGGCAGGTGATCTACGGGCGCGAGGAGTTCTTCAACGCGACCAAGCTGATGCACAACGCGCTCCAGGGCGCGTCCGTGGACCTCGACGAGGAGCAGTGGGAAACGTGGCGGCAGTACAACGAGATGAACGCGCGCGAGCTGTCAGGTGGCTGGGACGTGTGCCTGGTCCACGACCCGCAGCCGGCCGCGCTGTACGGGTTGGTGCCGGAGAAGGCCGCCGGCTGGGTGTGGCGCTGCCACATCGACCTGTCCACTCCCAACCTGCACACGATGGCCGAGTTCCTGCCCTACATCGAGCACTATCCGGAGTCGCTGTTCCACATGCGCGAGTACGTGCCGGAGGGCATGAACGGGAAGGTCCACGTCGTGCCGCCCGCGATCGACCCGCTGACCCCCAAGAACATGGCGCTGTCGCCCGATGACGCCTCGTTCGTGTGCGGGCAGTTCGGGATCGACCTCGACCGGCCGCTGATGTGCCAGGTCTCGCGCTTCGACCCCTGGAAGGACCCGCTCGGGGTGATAGACGCCTACCGCGCGGTGAAGGAGTCGATGCCGGCGGTGCAGCTCGCGCTGGTCGGTTCGATGGCCTCAGACGACCCCGAGGGGTGGGACTTCTTCAACGCCACGATCGCCCACGCGGATGGCGATCCGGACATACACATCCTCAACAACTTCAACAATGTCGGTGCCATCGAGGTCAACGCGTTCCAATCACACGCCGATGTGCTGATCCAGAAGTCGATTCGCGAGGGCTTCGGGTTGACTGTCTCGGAGGCGATCTGGAAGGCGCGGCCGTTCATCGGCGGCGACGTGGGCGGTATTCCGCTCCAGATCGAGGATGGCGTGACGGGATATCTCGTCTCGGACGTCGAGCAGTGCGCCGAGCGCACGCTGAACGTGCTTTGCGACCCGGAGCTCGGCAAGCGGCTCGGAAGAAGCGGCAAGGAGCACGTGCGGACGCATTTCCTGATGCCGCGCTACCTGCGCGACTACCTGCGGATCTTCAACGAGCTGCAGCGCGCATGAGCGGCGCGCCGGCACCACGGACGCCCTTGGTGCTGGTGTCGAACCGAGGGCCGGTGACGTTCCACGCGAACGGCGAGGTCCAGCGGGGGTCGGGTGGGCTGGTGACGGCGCTCACCGGCCTGGCGTCGCACCGCGAAGCGATCTGGATCGCCTCGGCGATGTCCGAGTACGACGCCGAGGTGTCGAAAGCGAACGGCGAGCGGGCGTTCCCCGTGCGCTCGCCGGCGGGCGGAGAATTCCAGGTGCGCCTGGTCGTGAGCGACCCGCGGGCCTACGACTGGTTCTACAACGTGTTCGCCAACCCGATGCTGTGGTTCATCCAGCACTACCTGTGGGACCTGTCCAACGCTCCGGACATCCGCCGGGAGGAGATCGAGGCGTTCGAGTTCGGCTACAACGCCGTCAACGAGGACCTGGCGCGGGCCGTCGTGGAGGAGCTCGACGGCATCGAGGAGCCGGTGGTGATGGTCCACGACTACCACCTCTACACGCTCCCGGACCTCGTGCGGCGCGCGCGGCCCGATGCGTTCCTGCATCACTTCGTCCATATCCCGTGGACGCAGTCGGACGCCTGGCGGGTGCTGCCGACGCGGATACGCGAGGAGATCTACACCGGTCTTCTGGCCAACGACATCGTCGGCTTTCACACGCGCTCCTACAGGCGGAACTTCCTGCAGTGCTGCCGGGATCTGATGGACCTCGAGGTGGACTTCGAGCGCGGCGTGGTGCAGTTCGGCGAGCGTGAGGTGTGGGTCAGGGCATATCCGCTGCCGATCGACCACGAAGCCACGCGGCTGATCGCGCAGAGCGCGCGCGTGAGCGACTTCGAGCGCGACCTGCTGCAGAGGCGCCGGGACTTCCTGATCCTGCGCGTGGACCGAGCCGATCTGAGCAAGAACGTGCTGCGCGGGTTCTCGGCGTTCGACCTGTTCCTGGAGCAGCACCCCGAGTTCTCCGAGCGGGTCACGTTCATCGCTCAGATGATGCCCTCCCGTACCGATGTGCCCCAGTACTCGGAGTACCTCGAGCGGATCGAGGCGCTGGTGGCGGTCGTCAACCACCGACACGGCACCCCCGACTGGATGCCGATCCAGCTGAAGCTGCGCGACGACCTCGAGGAGGCGATGGCCGCGTACAAGCACTACGACGTGCTGCTGGTGAACGCGATGTTCGACGGCATGAACCTCGTCGCCAAGGAGGGGCCGATCGTGAACGAGCGCGAGGGAGTGTCGATCCTGTCGGAGAACACGGGCGCGCACGAGGAGCTCGGCTCCTACGCGCTGTCGGTCAACCCGTTCGACATCCAGGAGCTCGCGAACTCGATATACGCCGCGCTGACGATGGATGCGAGCGAGCGAAGCCGCCGCGCGAGGGGGCTTGCGGAGATCGTCACCTCCCGAGACCCCGGCGACTGGATCGACGAGCAGCTGGCGGACATTCGCGCGAAGGGCCGGAGCCGCTAGGCTTCGGGCAGCGACACGCATGACCCTGCCCGCTCCGACATACGACCTGATGCTCCTGCTCGACCCCGAGGCCGAGGAGGCGACCCGCGCGAAGATCGTCGCCGACGCGCGCGCCGCGATCGAGGCTCGGGGAGAGTTCCTGCGCCACGACGAGTGGGGCGACCGGACGCTGACCTACCCGATCGAGCGGAAGGCGGTCGCCGAGTACCACCTGATCCAGTTTCACGCGGGAGGGCCGGAGCTGCTCGGGACGCTCGACCGGGCGCTTCGCATCACCGACGGCATCATGCGCTTCCGCATCATCAAGCTCAAGCCGGGCGTCCCCGAGGCGCCGAGCGTGCTGGGGGCGCCGGCAGCGGAGCGACAGGCCGAGGTGGAGACGGTCCTCGAGACCCCGCCCGAGCCGGCCGGGCCGGCCGAGACCGCGAGCGTCGCCTCAGACCTCGCCGACACGGCTGCCGACGCCGGCGCCCCGGCGGACCTCGCAGCCGCGCCCGAGCCGCCCGCGGACGCCGAGCCGCCTGCGGACGGGGAGCCCGCAGCCGATGCCGAGGTCGGCGAGCCGGCGTAGGCCCGCCCGGCGCTTACGCGCTCGGCGCCGGGGTAATAAGATCGCCGCATGGGCTGGGCCGAGGACATGAGCGATCGCTCGTCGAGCAGGACCGACGTGCTGCGCGCGTCGCCGCCGATGTTCGAGTCCAAGCTGCTCGACGCGCTCTCGCGCGTACATCCGGCGGTGCCCGTCGTCATCTTCCTGCCGGCGATCGTCCTGCTCGCTGCCTGGGGACTTCAGAGCGTGAGCGTGCCGGCCATGGTGGGTCTCATCGTCGGCGGATACGCGCTGTGGACGCTGTTCGAGTACTGGCTGCACCGGTTGGTGTTCCACTTCGAGCCCGAGGACGGCCCGGGGGCGCGCATGCACTGGATCATCCACGGCGTGCACCACGACCATCCCAACGACCCGCTGCGCCTGGTCATGCCGCCCGCCGTCAGCGTTCCATTGGGGGCGGTGGTGTTCGGCGTGCTGTATCTGATCTTCGGCTCGCGCTACGCGCCCGGGCTGGGTGCGGGCTTCTTCGCCGGCTACCTGCTGTACGACATGGTCCACTACTACCTGCATCACTTCCGCCCGCGCGGGCGCTTGGGCAGGATGCTGCGCGAGCGCCACATGCGCCACCACTTCCAGGACGAGACGTGCGGCTTCGGGATCAGCGCGCCCTACTGGGACGAGGTGTTCGGGACCTCCTCGCGCGGCGGTCGGCCGGGCGGTGGCGAGCCGACCGGATGAGGATCGGCTGCGCCCCTGCCGGGGCTGCGCCGCCGCGTTGGCGGTGAGTCGCGTCGCCGGGGCCCGCGAATCCGGCGAGATCTCAAAAACACGCAACCAGCGAGGTCGTGACGGTCCGCCGTGTGATCCCGCCCGAGGGCCGGTCTAGACTCGAGGCTCGAGTCCGGGAAGGAGAAGTGGGTCCCGCGACCGGGACAAGGACAAGTCGAAAGGAAGAGAGCCGTGGCCGCCACCAACATAAACAGGGTCGTGATGACCGGAAACCTGACCGCCGACCCCGAGCTGCGCTCGCTGCCGAGCGGCATGTCCGTATGCAGCCTGCGCATCGCGTGCAACACCCGCCGCAAGAACGGGAGCACCGGCGAGTGGGAGGACAAGCCGAACTACTTCAACGTCACCGTGTGGGGGGCGCAGGGCGAGAACGCCGCCCGCTACCTCTCGAAGGGACGCCCGGTCGCAATCGACGGACGGCTCGAGTGGCGCGAGTGGGAGGCCCAGGACGGCACGAAACGCCAGGCAACCGATATCATTGCCGACTCGGTGCAGTTCCTGGGCTCGCGAGACGAGGCCTCCGGGGGAGGGCCGCCGGCCAGCGGCATCCCCAGGGGCAGCGACGTGCCGGTCGATGAAGGGGACTTCCAGCCCGCACCGGTCGCCGGTGGAACAGGCGACGACGACATTCCGTTCTGAGTACAGCGAGGTCTTTGTGTTTTCAACCGTAAACAGCGCCAGCCAACGCCCCGGCACCTCGCCGGGGGCGGCGGCGCCCGGGGACCGTCGCCTCACCGGCGGCGGACGCTGATGGCAAAGGCGCGCGGTCGCGGCAAGCCGGTTCGCCGGCGGGACAAGAAGGGCGGGCCGGGCAGCGGTCGGCGCAAGCCGTGCCAGCACTGCCGCGACAAGGTCGAGCAGGTCGACTACAAGGACGTGGCGTCGCTGAAGAAGTTCATCTCGGAGAAGGGCAAGATCCGCTCGCGGCGGATCACCGGCTCGTGTCGTCGCCACCAGGTCCAGATCGCCCGCGCTGTGAAGCGCGCTCGCGAGCTGGCGCTGCTGCCCTACGTGAACGAGGGCGGACGCGACGACAGCCCGCGCCGCGAACGGGGCGATCGCGACCGGGAACGGTAGCTGTCGTGCCCGAGGCGATACTCCTTGAGGATGTCGAGACGCTCGGCGAGCAGGGCAAGGTGGTCGACGTGTCCAAGGGGTACCTGCGCAACTACCTGATCCCACGCAAGCTCGCCCAGCCTGCCACCAGAGGAGCAGTGCAGGCGATCCGCGAGCGCCAGGAGGCGACCGAAAGAGCCGAGCGCAACGCCGTCGAGAAAGCCCAGGAGAACGTGAACCTGCTGAACAGAACCGTTCTCACGGTTCCCCAGCAGGCCGGCGCGGACGGCCGCCTGTTCGGCTCGGTCACCGCCCAGGACATCGCCACGGCGATCCGCGAAGCGCGCGGCCTGAAGATCGACAAACGAAACGTGCACATGCCCGAGCCGATCAAGAACGTGGGCACATACATGGTCGTGGTGGAGGTCGTCGAGAACGTGACCGCCACGATCAAGACGATGGTCGTCGCGAAGAAGTAAGCCGCTCCGGAACGCCGACCGGGCTGCGAACATATGTTCGTGGCAAACAATTTGATCCGATTTAGCGAGGAGCCGTTCCGGGCCGCACGGGACGTCGGCCTAGACTCGCCCGGACCATGAGCGCCGTCTCTCAGGCCAACGGCGCAGCGACCGCCCCCGGCCAGGCGATCGCCCCGCCCCACAACCTCGACGCCGAGCAGTCGGTCTTGGGCGCGATCCTGCTCTCGGACCGCTCGCTGTACGCGCTGGTGATCGAAGAGGGGCTGCGGGCGGAGGACTTCTACCGCGAGCGTCACGGGGTCATCTACGAGGCGATGCTCGCGCTGTACAACGAAAGCGAGCCCGTGGACGTGCTGACGGTCACCGACCGCCTGCGCCAGATGGGCAGGATTGCAGACGTGGGCGGAGCCGCCACGGTGGACGAGCTCACGGGAGTGGTCCCCGCCGCCGGACACGCTCGCCGCTACGCGCAGATCGTGCGCGAGAACGCCCTGCTGCGACGGCTGCTGAAGGCCTCGTATGAGATTCAGGAGAGCGTGCTCGGCCACCAGGCCGCTCCGCGCGAGCTGGTCGAGCAGGCGGAGAAGACGATGCTCGAGGTGGCTCGCGACGACCGCCAGCAGGATTTCCGCGCGATCGAGGAGGTGCTGCACGAGGAGCTCGACAAGCTGCACCGGCTGTCGCTGGAAGGCACCTCACTGACGGGGACGCCGTCCGGGTTCAGGGACTTGGACGAGATCACGGGCGGATTCCAGCCGGGCAACCTGATCATCGTCGCGGCGCGCCCGGCGATGGGCAAGAGCGCGCTCGTGTGCAACATCGCCGAGAACGCCGCCGTGGAGCACGGCAAACCGGTGGCCCTGTTCTCGCTCGAGATGGCCGAGGCGGAGCTGGCCCAGCGGTTCGTCGCCTCCCAGGCGCGGATCAAGGGCGAGGAGCTGCGCAAGGGGCGCGTGGCGGAGAAGCGCTGGCCGAAGATCCTCGACGCCAGCCAACGGCTCGCCAGGGCGCCCCTCTGGGTGGACGACTCGAGCGACGTCGGGATGCTCGAGATCCGCGCCAAGGCGCGGCGACTGCACAGCCAGTGCGAGGGGGGCCTCGGGCTGATCATCATCGACTACCTGCAGCTGATGCGAACGGACAGCCGCTACGACAGTCGCGTGACCGCGGTGGGCGAGCTCAGCCGCGGCCTGAAGATCCTCGCACGGGAGCTGGGGGTGCCGGTGATCGCGCTGTCGCAGCTGAGCCGCGCAGTGGAGCAGCGCCCGGACAAGAAACCGCAGCTCTCCGACTTGCGCGAGAGCGGAAACCTCGAGCAGGACTCCGACCTGGTGATGTTCATCTACCGCGAGGAGTACTACAACGAGGACTCCGAGCGCCCTGGCGAGGCCGACCTCATCATCTCCAAGCACCGCAACGGCGCCGTCGGCAAGGTCACGCTCACGTTCCAGAAGGAGTACCCGAAGTTCATGAACTACGCCGGGGACCGGTTCGCGCAGTGAATGCCGACATCACCGGCGTCGATCCCCGCGATCCTCCCGACTTCGGCCTTCATCCGAGCGCCGGCAGGCGCGGAGAGCGGTGCCCGTTGGGGCTTTGCGACGGCAGCGGATTCCTCGTCGACGAGGCCACGAACACCGCCGTGGACTGCGGCTGTCGCGACAAGCGCATAGCGGCGGCCCGGACGGTCAGGCTCGAGGGACGGATTCCGAAGCGCTACCGGGGCGTGTCGTTCGACCGGCCGCCCGTGCCCGAAATGCCAGACGCCGTCGTGTCGGCCGTGCGCACGTACGTGCGCAACCTCGATGCGAGGCTCGACGAAGGACGTGGCCTGTGGTTGGCGGGCGACGTGAAGACCGGGAAGACCACGCTCGCGATGTTGATCTCGACCGCCGCCATCCACGCCGGGCGCTCGGTGGCGATCTACTCGCTACCCAGGCTGCTCAACCTGATACGCGATGAGATCGGCGCCGAAAACAGCCTGCTCGACCTGCTCGACAGCCTCTCCTCGGTGGACCTGCTCCACATCGACGACCTGGGAGGACAGCACACCACACCGTGGCGGTTGGAACAGCTGTACTCGATCGTGGACGCCCGCTACCAGGCCGAGCGGGCGATTATCGCCACCACCCATCTGACGCCGGACAAGCTCGCCAGGCAGATCGGCCGGCGCACGATCGAGGTCGCCGACGATCCGAACGAGATCATCGGGAAGCGCATCGTCTCCCGCCTGGTCGATATGTGCGGCGACCCGCTGCTGCTCTACGACGAGGAGCGGTGGGCGCAGATACCGTCCACGGCGCACCTCGGCTCCGGTCGCGGCGGCGGCTGACACCGAGTCCCGTCTCAATACACTCGGTTGGCATGCCAGGCATTGTGATAGTCGGCGCCCAGTGGGGCGATGAGGGAAAGGGGAAGATCACCGATCTGCTCGCCGAGCGGGCGGACGCGGTCGTGCGCTTCCAGGGTGGCAACAACGCCGGCCATACGATCGTGCGCGACGGCGAGGAGTGGAAGCTGCATCTGATCCCCTCCGGAATCCTCTACCCGGGCAAGCGCTGCGTGATCGGCAACGGCGTCGTGATCGACCCGAAGGTGCTGATCGACGAGCTCGACTCGCTGCGCGCTCGCCGCATCGACGTCGGCGGGCTGCGCATCTCCGCGAACGCCCACCTGATCATGCCCTACCACCTGCTGCTCGACTCGGCGGGGGAGGCGAAACTGGGAAGCCTGCAGATCGGCACGACGCGCAGGGGCATCGGGCCGTGCTACGCGGACAAGGCCGCGCGGCTGGGCATCCGCGTGCAGGACCTGCTGGACGAGAAGATCCTGAAGAAGAAGATCGTCGCGGCGATGGAGCCGAAGCGCCTTTCGCTGCGCCCGTTCGAGAAGGACCCGGCGCTCGACCTTCACACGATGACCGAGGAGTACCTCATCTACGGCCACCGTCTGGAGCAGCATATCGCCGACACCTCGAAGCTCATGTGGGACCTGCTCGACGATGGCAGGAAGGTGATCTTCGAGGGGGCACAGGGGGCGATGCTCGACATCGACCACGGCACCTACCCGTTCGTCACCTCCTCGAACCCGCTGTCGGGCGCCGCGTGCGTGGGGACCGGCGTCGGGCCGATGAGCATCGATGAGGTCTGGGGCGTCTCCAAGGCCTACACGACCCGGGTGGGCGCGGGGCCGTTTCCGAGCGAGCTGCACGACGAGATGGGCGAGCTGATCAGGCAGCGCGGCGGAGAGTTCGGCACGACGACCGGCCGGCCACGGCGCACCGGCTGGCTGGATCTCGTGGCCCTGCGCTATGCGGCGCGGCTGAACACGATGACGGCGCTCGTGGTGACCAAGCTCGATGTGCTCTCGGGGCTCGACCGGGTCCAGGTCTGCACGAGCTATGAGGGCGCCGAAGGAGCCACGTTCGCCGACTTCCCCTACCACCAGACGGTGCTCCACCACACCACGGCCGGGCTCACGGAGCTGCGCGGCTGGCAGGAGGACCTGGGCGAGTGCCGCTCGGTCTCAGACCTGCCGGACGGCGCTCGCGAGTACCTCGACTTCATCGCCGAGCACGCCGGCGCGCCCGTGACGCTCGTCGGCGTGGGCCCCGGCCGCGACCAGGTGATCTGGACCGACGCCGGCCTGCAGACGTCGATGACGCACAACGGCCGACCGGCCCGCGAGCGCTCGCCGCGGTCGACCGGGGCTGCACAATCTCAGAAGTAGTGGGCCGTCCGGGGATCGAACCCGGAACCCGTCATCCAGCCGGATGATCGCTCACTCAAGCCATGCCTCCCAAACAACAACCACCGGACGACAGGTTCCACCTGATCGTGAGCGTCGACTTCTTTCGGACGGAGGAGGGCGGACGTAAGACTCCGGTCACGTCCGACTACCGCCCGAACTGCTGGTTTGGCGAGCGCCGCGATGGGCAGCGCCTCTACCACGACTTTCGCCTCTACTTCCGACCAGGCGACGGTGCATTCGAGGACAAGGACAAGCTGTGGGTGTCGCCAGGCGGATCGTGCCACGCGGTGGCCTTCCCCTTTCACCCAAGCTACGTGCGTCCGCTTGCGTACGCGGGGATGACGTTCGATATCTCCGAAGGGCATCGCGTCGTTGCCCGCGCCACGGTCGATGACATCTTCGACCCTGGACCTGAGTACGACGATGCCAAACGGCCGAAGGAGTGAGCTGGGGGTGCCGAAGCTAAAGCGCAGCCGACCCCACGCGGCGTGGCATCTCCGGCGTGCGACGTTGCTGGCGAGAAGATCCCACTGGGTAAAGATGATCCGGTAGCGACCGATAGATGCTGTGATGAGTCGAATGCAAACCGTCGCTGTTGCGCTGAAGCAATCAAAGGATAGTCAGCTGTGAGACTGACGTTTGGAAAAGTGCGTAGCGACGGGCCGGTAAACCCCGCTCTGCCCATCGATGTAAGCACGAACACGCCGCTGGGACCCGGGAAGCTGACAGGGCCGGCGATACGCCGAATCGCAAGACGAGGCGACACGGCGACTTTGATACGTGCGGTTGAAAGCGATCCGGACCGAAAAACACGAAGACGCGCCATGCATGCTCTTAGCGCCATTGGCGATCGATCCACCGTCGAGTTCCTCTCAGACACGCTTCGACACACGAACGATGGCGCGATTCGGATCCACGCTATAAAAGGGCTTGCCAACACACGGGCAAACGAGGCTGTTCAACCCCTAACGGATGCTCTCCGAGATCGGCGGTCGTCGGTTCGTGCGTTTGCAGCTGCGGGGCTAGCGGATATCGGCGATCGGTCAGCCATCGCTCCTCTTGAAACCGCCATAGGGGAGACTTGGAGCCCAGTTCACCGTCACAGCCTCAAGCGGGCGCTCGCACGACTGCAGTAGACAGCATCTAGACGTTACAGCGGCCCCGCTCTGACGATCCCTGGCGGCGCATCGGGGCTCAAGCGGCGCGTCTGGGTCAATGGCGGGGTAAGCACGCCGCGTCGGGCTTTTCTGTCCATGGGCCGTCCGGGGATCGAACCCGGAACCTTGGGCTTAAGAGGCTCGGCACCCGCGAGCAACCCCCGAGAACACGGGCCGCTCGATGCAGTTGACCCCCGCTCGGGCGGTTGCTGCGCGTCCGTTGTTACCAGGTCTGTTACCAGATCTGTTACTCACTCCGTCGGTGCTCACGACGTCATCGAATTGCGCGTCGCCCAGTCCGAGGTGCCGGCAGTGGCGCCCTCGGTGACCAGCACGCGCTTGCAATCGGAGACGAAGCAGTAGCCGCCGACGCGCCGTCGGGCGCTGCTGCTGGTCGTCCCAAGCGCAAGCCAGACCGAGACGTGGCGGGACGCTCGCATCCGAACGGAAGCACTCGCGTCGGGTGTTGGCTCACCTCGGCGTCACACCAGACACCGGCACCTGATGACTACTCCGAAAGGCCAGCCGCTCGCAACGCCTCGTCGCGGTCGAGGAAGGAGCGGACGCGCGAGAGCTTTCCGCGGCGAAAATCGATCACAAACCCAACGTGCGAATCGACCGGCACGCTGCTGCCACGTCCGCGTCCTTGCACCCGACCGAGCATGAGCACCCAGTCGCCAAGATCGCGCCACTCTTCAGGGAGCAAGCGAAATTCCGCCCAGGTCTCGCCGATGTCCCGGAGGTGCGTTTCAATGCCCTCGTGTCCCCGATAGCTACGGGCCTCGACCGTTCTGTCCAGCGCCGGGAACAATTCCAAGTCGGACGTTGTGAGTGCAATGTAGGAATCGATGTCGCGCCGGTTGTAGGCGTCTATTGCTTGCTTGAGGATCTCCACATTCGCCTGGGGACACCGCCTACCCCGGTTCCTTAGCGAGACGTTCGGCGGCAGCGCGGGCCTCGTCGATGTCGGGGTAGGTCTTGGCGTGGGCGATCATCTCCTCCGCGAACACCACGACGGCTGCGTATCGCAACTGAACGTGCCCGGTGCTGCCGGTCGGTCGAGCCCGTTCCATGACCGCGGCGTAAACGACGCCATTGCCGAGTTGAAGAAAGTCCTCCAACTCGATCTCCCACTCATCGTAGGAGCCGTTCCAGTCTTCAAGCAGGCCGCGAACGGGAGCACGACCCTTGAAGACGCCCATGCCCATCGCTGACATGTCCCATACAGGGTCGTCAGCGAAGAAGCTCAGTGCTGCCTCATGGTCGCGCCGTTCAAGGCAGTCGCAAGCGCGGCGCATAAGCTCAACCAGGTCGGGGGTCGTGGCCTCCTCTGGCATCGTGACCGAAGTATCTCGCAGCGACGATACTTCAGCCATGTCCTCGAACCTGGACCTCGTGCGCTCGATCTACGCGGCGTGGGAACGCGGGGACTACAGCTCGGTAGAGTGGGCGCACCCAGAGATGGAGTACAGGGTCGCCGATGGTCCCTCACCCGGTACATGGACGGGCATCGAAGGGATGACCGAGGGCTTCCGCGACGTTCTGGCTGCCTGGGAGGATTGGGGTGTGGTCGCGGACGACTACCTCGACCTAGCAGGGGATCGTGTCCTCGTGAGCTTCCATTGCACCGGGCGCGGCAAAGCCAGCGGCGTGGACCTCGCGCAGCTTCAAGTAAACGGGGCAACCCTGTTCGAGGTCGGCGACGGCAAGGTCACCCGAATCGTCCAATACTTCGACAGAGATCACGCCCTCGCCGACCTCGGCCTCACACCGGAGGCTAGCTGATGTCAGCGAACCTAGACCTCGTGCGCTCGATCTACGCCGACTGGAAACGTGGTGATTTCAGCAGGACCGACTGGGCTGATCCCGAGATCGAGTACTCCTGGGTTGAGGGTCCCGCTCCCCATACATGGACCGGCTTGAGAGGCATGGAGGAAGCCAACCGAGATTTTCTGAGCGCTTGGGAGAAAGCCCGCTTCGAGGCGGACCAGTACCGGGAACTCGACGGCGCGCGTGTCCTGGTGCTCATGCGCTTCTATGGACGAGGGAAGGTGAGCGGATTGGATGTCGGGCAGATGCCGTCGATGGGAGCGGCCTTGTTCCAGGTCCGTGATGGCAAGGTGAGCCGACTGGTGCTCTCTTTCGACCGCAACCTAGTGCTCGCCGACCTCGGCCTCACAGAGGACACCGGCACCTGACCAGCTACTCAGAGAGGTCCAGCCGCCCGCATCGCCTCCCCGTGATCGAGATAGGCGCGGATTCGCGACATCTTGCCGTCGCGAAACTCGACAACTGTCCCTAACGGCGTATCGACCCGGACGCCGCTGCTCCGTCCGCGTCCCTCCGCCCGTCCGAGCCAAAGCACGCGGTCACCGAGATCGCGAAACTCGTGAGGGAGCAATTGGAACTCCTTCCATGTGCCGGAGACGACCTCAAAGTACGCCTCGATGCCTTCGCGTCCCCGGTAGCTGCTGCCCTCGATCAGCCGCTCCATCGCCGGGCACCACTCGAAGTCCGGGGTTGTGAGCCCCACAAAAGTCTCGACATCCCGCTCGTTGAAGGCGTCGGCCGCTCGCTTGACGATCTCCACGTTTGCCTGCGACACCGCTACTCCGCCAGCCCAACTGAGCCAGGCCGAGTTTGACGGAGACCTCCGATGCAGGGCATTCTGTCCTGCCGAGAGGAGACGCTCCGGCGATGCCAAGAGGAAGGAAGTACCCACAGGAGTTGATCGACCGCGGAGTTCGGCTCGTGTTCGAATCCGGGCGTCCGATCGCCCAGGTCGCCGCCGATCTGGGGATGCACCCGGAGGCGCTGCGCAAGCGGGTGCGCCAGGCCGAGATCGACAGCGGTCGACGCGACGGTCTCACAAGCGAGGAGCACGAGGAGATCAAGAAGCTGCGCCGCGAGAACTTCGAGCTGCGCCGTGCGAATGAGATCCTCAAGTCCGCCTCGGTTTTTTTCGCCAAGGAACTCGACCCAGACCGACCGAAGTGAGCCGCTACGTCGATCAGCATCGTGGCCGCTTCGGGGTCGAGCCGATCTGTGAGGTCTTGGGCGTGTCGGCGTCCGCCTACTACGAGCGCGCCACCGGGCGGCGCTCTGAACGTTCGCTCAACGACGAGCGGCTGCTCCAGTGCATCAAGGAGATCCACGAGGCCAACTACTACGCCTACGGGTACCGGCGCATGTGGAAGGCGCTCAAGCGCGCCGACGAGCCGGCGGCGCGCTGCACCGTGCAGCGACTGATGACAGAGCACGGAATCCAAGGCGCCAAGCGCCGTGGCAAGCCGTGGCGCACGACCAGACCCGACTCGCAGGCCAAGCGCCGAGCGGACCTCGTGCAACGCGACTTCAGCGCTCAGGGCCCCGATCAGCTGTGGCTGGCTGACCTGTCCTACTTGCGCTGCTGGGAGGGCGTCGTGTTCTTCGCGTTCATCATCGACGCCTTCAGCCGCCGGATCGTGGGATGGCAGTTCGCACCTCACATGCGCACAGACCTCGTCTTGGACGCGCTGAGGATGGCACTGGGGCAGCGCTCCTCGGGCGCCGACGTCGAGCTCGTCCATCACTCAGATCGCGGCAGCCAATACACGAGCATCGATTACGCCCAGACGCTCACCGACAATCGCGTCCTCGCCTCGGTTGGCTCGGTCGGCGACGCCTACGACAACGCGATGGCCGAGAGCTTCCTGGACAGCTTCAAGACCGAGCTGATCGCAGACCGGGTCTGGCGCACTCGATCGCAGCTCGAGCTCGCCGTCGTCGAGTACGTCGGCTGGTTCAACCACGCGCGTCTGCACGAGTCGCTCGGCGACCTGCCACCGGCTGAGTTCGAAGCCCTCTACGCTGCGAACGACAGGCCGACCACATCCATCAGATGAAAGATGGAAACCAACAAATCTGGTCTCCGTCAGACCCGGTCCGGCTCACCACACGCTCGTCAGTATCGATGAACTCCTCCGGGTCCATGCTGAACTCAGACCAAGCGGACGACCAGTCCTCAAGCCAGCGTCGAAAGCCCCCGTGTCCACGATACTCGCCCGCGTCCATGATGTCGTCGTCGTGTATCTCGATCTGCTCATGCATCGTGCTCCAGTCTGGTTCCCCCGTTTCGCCCCAAACCACAAAGCCTTGCTGAATCACGTCCACGTTCTCTTGCATCGCCTAACCCCTTTCCTTTGCGAGGCGTTCGGCGGCAGCGCGGGCGTCGTCTACGTTGACGTAGTCGGTGACTTGGGCGTAGACGCCGTCAGCGTGTGTGACCACGCCTGCGTATCGCAGGTGAACCTCGGCGCTACCGCGCAGGCGACCTGTCGCGAGTAGGGCCACGAACCCGACTCCGTTGCCGAGGTCATGAACCTCCTCGACCGCGAACACGAGCTCGTCAAACGAGCCGTGCAAGTCCTCGATGTACTCACGGATCGCGGTTCGGCCCTCAAACCGACCGACTCCCGTCTGAAAGACGGCGTCCGGCGCGTAGAAACTCATGTACTCGTCCAGGTCCCGACGATTGACAACCTCGATGCTCCGCCGCACAAGCTCCACCAGGTCGGGGGTCGTGGACTCCTCGCTCATCAGACACGGAAGTATCCCCGCGCGCCCTAACTGTCGCTTTGCGAAGCAGAGCGAGCGTACGCGCTACAGCAGGGCAGACGACCGGAACGGACGACTTACGATCGTCTCATCGCGCGGTCCCGAGACGCTTGCGTTAAGTCGAATGCAGTCGTCTGGTCGCCGCTCTTCAAGACGCATGGGTTTCGTCCTGAGCAGAAGCGAGCGATGGGGCCGCCCGTGCGCCCGCTCGGCGCCGGAAAGCGGGAGGGCACTTCTCCCGGATCTGGAAACCTACGCCTGCCCTGAAACACACCGGTCTGGTCGACCCCTGATCGCGGACCATCGCGGGCGTGCTCGCGGGCGGGTCGCGATCACGCTGTGGCCTCCGGCCACGGCACCAAGCAGGAGTGGGCCGGGCGTGAGTTCAGACCACTGCTCCCAGTCGCTCGTGCCGGCAGGACGGCGGCAAGCGATCGGCGTGGCCTCCGTCCGAACGCCTGTCGAGAGCCGCAACGTGCTCCCCGCTGGACGAGGAGCACGTTGCGGACGGTCAGCTCACGGGCCGAATACGTCGGTTGTGACTTCGAAGAAGTCGTTGTGCTTGATCTGTTCGGTGTTCGTTGGCCCGGTCAGGAAGATGCCGTAGTGGTTCGAGTAGATCACGTTGTGCTTGATCGTGATCGTCAGGGGGCTCCCGGCCGTACCGACGAACACGCCGGTCGTTTCTTTGTCCGGCACTGGGAAGTCCATGTCGCCGTCCAGGTTGTTGGTTCCGATTCGGTTGTGGACGATCCGGTTGCCGTTCAGGTCCTGGTTCGGGAAATGGTTGTGTAGCGTCACGCCGGCGAGGCCGTTCCCTTGCACGAGATTGCCGCTGACGGTGTTGTTGTACACCGCGCCACCGCCGATCGGGATGCCTGCCGCCAGCAGGATTCCGGCGCCCTGCCCTGCGACGCCGTTGCCTTCCGTCACGTTGTCCTCGATCAGGTTGCCGTAGACGCCGGCCACTTTGGGATTCGGCGTTCCGCCCGGCGCTGCGGCGGGGTTGTGTCCGGCGAGCGTGATCCCGCAGTCCTCCGTGTTGTCCAAGACCCGGTTGTGCGCGACGACGTTGCCGTCGGTCGGACCGGTCTCGTCGGTCATCAGCACGCCGCCGGAGTTGTCGCGGATCGTGTTGCCGACGATCTTCGAGTTCGATGTACCCATCAGGTGCACGCCCTCGCCGCAGTCGGGAAATGGGTTTTCCGCAGTCGGTTCGCACTCTGGGTAGGTCTTGGCTTTCCCGACGCCTTTGTCGTTGTACTGAACCGTGTTGTCCAGGATGCTCACGTTGCTCGTACTGAGCGCCAGGACACCCTCGCCCACGGCATTTTCGATCGTGAAGCCCTTGATGGTCGTTCCCGCAGCAGGCGGCTTCAACGTGAAGCCGTTGGCGTTGCCCGTTGCGTCGACGGTCGCCTGGCTGCCCTCGATGGTGACCGGCGTTTCGACGGTCACGTCTTCACGGTAGATGCCGGGGCATACGACTATGTGGGTGCCCGGCGTGGTCGCGGCGGCGACCGCCGCGCCGATCGTGGCGTAAGCGGCCGACGAGCACGAGCCCAGGCCGTGGTGTCTGCGGTCAAGGTGCGTGGAGACGGCCGGTACAGGGACGGACGTACCGTAACCGGAGGTCGAGCCGTTGACGTACAGCGTTGGCGAGGTCGGCGGCCCCCCGGCGGACGCGACCGCTGCAGTCACGCCGCCAAGGGCAGCGGCAAAGATAGTGACAGCGGCGAGGGTGCCCAGCCGCGAACTAGATGGCACGTGCATATTCGATGCTCCTCCTTGAGTCGGTGCTAGTCGAGCGACGGGCGTGAACCCGCGATGCGAGCGCAGCGGTAGGCCTCGTCGCGACCCGCAAAACTACCAGATGTACGTGCACGGCGGCGCCGGCGTTTCGGGGCCAGCAGCCTCAGCGTCCGATCACCAGCTTCGTCCAGCCGCCCTCGAGCGCGACGGTGCACTCACATCGGACGCTGGGCTTAGTCGCACGGCCACGGACGGCTTGAAGCGACACGCCTGCTTCGTAGGCGATGCGAGCGCGTCACAACCTGCGCGGGTCGCGTCCCTGAGCTGCTGTAAATTCACTGCGGCTCGGGTTCCCGGTGGCGGGTAGTTTAGGCGGCGATCACCTCCTTTGCTTCGGGTTCTGGTTCGGTTGGCTGATGGTGGAGCCGGTAGAGCTTTTGGCGGTCGATCTCGGAGAGCCTGAGGCCGTTGCAGGTGTTGTTGATCTGGAGGTCGAGTACGGCCCAGACGAGGGAGAGGCAGCTCTCCTCCCCTGGGAACCTGCCGATCACCTTCGTGCGTCGCTTCACCTCCCCGAGGGTCCGCTCGAGCAGGTTGGTCGAGCGCCAGCGCTTGCGGTGGCGCAGCGGGTAGCGCAGATGAGCGACCAGAGCATCGAGGTCGTCGGCGAGGCATCTCGCAGCTGACGCGTAGCCGGCCCGTTCGAGTTCGGCGACGAGGGCCTCGAGCCGCTGGGTTCCGTCGTGCTCGTCGGTGGCCTCATCCAGGGCCTTCCAGTAGGCCCGGCGCACCCGCTCGCGCTCTGCCTCGGGTAGCTTCGCGATCAGGTTGCGCGCCCGGTGAACCGAGCAATGCTGGCGGTCAGAGGAAGGCCAGCACTGCTCGACCGCCTTGATCAGTCCGGGGGCGCCGTCGGCGACGATGAGCATCGGCGCCCCGAGCCCGCGGGCGATCAGGTCCCTGGTCAGAGCGAGCCAGTCCTCGTGGGACTCGCGCATCCCGAGGCAGACGCCGACGAGGACCCGTTCGCCCTGCTCGGTGAAGCCCCAGGCGCAAAGGACGCCCTCCTTCGGGCCTTTCGCTCTGACGTTCAGGAAGATCGCGTCGAGGAATAGCGCCACCATCCTGACCCCGTAGAGGTCGCGGCGCTTGAACGCCTCAAACCGCTCTCTGAGCTCCTCACAGATCCTTGACGCGGTCGACTTCGAGAGCTTTCCCAGCCCCGCCTCCTCGCACAGCGATTCGACGTCTCGCATCGAGAGGCCGCGCACGAACGCACCGACGACCATCGCCTCGAGCGGCCGCGTGCGCAGCAGCTTCGTCGAGTGCGGGAACAGCGCAGAGACGAACGGCTCGGCAGCCTCGCGGACCTGCGGGATCTCAACCGAGAGCTCACCTTCTGCGGTCTGCACCCGCCGAGGGCGATAGCCGTTCCGCAGGCCCGACTCGTAGTTGCGAAGCCCGCGCTGATACTCAGGCCGGCGCTCATAGCGAGCACGACCCAGCCATGCCTCGAACTCATCCTCCACAGCCCGCTGAATGATCAGCCTGGCGCCGAGCTTGGCGAGCTCTGACAGCGCCTCGCGTGGGTTCTCGCCGACTCCGACGGCGAGCAGCTGGTCGATCTGGTCTTCAATCTCCGCCGACGGCGGTACGGTACGTCTCACGGCGTAGGCCTCCTTCTTCGTCTTGCAGGACTAGAGGGAACCTACGCCGTCACCTTGACGGCTCTCGCAGCTATTTACAGCACTCCTGGGACGCGACCCTCCTCGGCTCGCTTCTGCTTTCCGCAACGGAGCGGGCATCTCGGACGCTCGAGAGCCTCAGCTGATTAGCGCCCGGCGCGGGCGCCGGACTCTGCCGATAGGCGGCTGCCTCACAAGCCGGCCAACAGGGATGGGGCTGAACGCCGTCCCGCGCACCCCTCAGCGCCTTGTCACCTGGAACGCTGGACCGCCGGTGTCGGCGCGATGACTCTCGGCCCGCCCGAGACCATAGAGGAGTCGTCTGAGGCCCCTTCGTGTTCGGCTCGGGTGTCCGGTTGGCTGTCCGGATATGAACCGGACACCCCCGCTGGGGGGTCGTTAGGGGGGTCGGTCCACAGCGACCCCCCTAACGAACAGGCTGCGCAGAGCGAATGCAGGGATGTGAGGGTGTCCTTTTAAACTGTCGGCGGCACGCTGTGAAGGCAGGTGGAGAGGAGTCGCTCACGCGTCGGTGCGGTCGTTCAGGTCCAGAGAAGCGCTACCGTTCTTGAGGTGAGCGCGCTTACCTTCAACGTGGTCTTCGAGGATGCTGGCGATGGCTGGGTGTACGCACACGTCCCTGAGCTTCCCGAGGTGCACACGCAGGGCGCGGGACTCGACGAGGCGCGCGTCATGGTGCGAGAGGCGATCGAGCTCGTGCTCGAGGATCGCCGCGAGCGCGGCGACTCCATCCCGGCGACTGGGTGGGCTCTGGTCGAGTCCGTCGAGATCGCTGCGTGAAGAAGCGCGATCTCGAACGCCATCTCAGCGCCAACGGTTGCGTCCTCGCTCGCCAGGCGGCCAACCACGAGGTCTGGCGAAACACGGCGACGGGCCAGCGCACGACGGTGCCACGCCACAAGGAGATCAAGCCTCCGACCGCACGCGGCATATGCCGCCAGCTGGGTGTGCCAGTTCCAGCCGGGCCTCGCTGAACACCCCCGGCATCAGACCCACGCCGGTCTACGGCCGCATCGAGGGGAGCGACGGTGGCGGTTCCTTCATGGCTGTTGGGTCGCTCGTTCAGGCAATCCGCTCCGCGGAGGAGAGCGTCGCTCCCGTCAGGCGCTTGCGAGCGCGCTGGCAACCTTACGGGCACTAATCGGCTTGCGCAGCCAGCACGTTGCTCGGCTTTCTAGGTGATGCTCACCGCCCCGGTAACGACGACGACGCCCGCGCCCGCACGAGCGCAGGATGTGATGACCGCGGCGGATGTCGCCGAGTACCTGCAGATCCCCGTGCGCTCGGTGCACGAGTACGCCGCCCGCGGCGAGCTGCCCTCGGTGCGAATCGGCCGCCACCGCCGCTTCACAGGGCTGCCGTGGAAGCCGTGGTGGAGCGAGGGTGATCTCAGTCGACGCCTTCGGAGAAGGCCCGCGCGAAACGACCCACCTGCTCGCTCGCCTGCCGCGCGTGCAGGTAGCGCGCTGTCGTTTGGACGTCCGCGTGTCCCATCGCAGCCTGAATGTCGGTCACAGGCACACCGGCGGCACCGAGCAGCGATCCATAGGTGTGGCGCAGATCGTGAAACCGCAGCGGGCGCAGCCCGGCAGCGTCGCGCGCAGCCATGAACCGGCGGCGCAGCGCGGACTCGTCGAGCGGTCGCCCGAGCCAGTTGCAGAACACCAGCTCGTCCGGGGCGGTGAAGTCGCCGCGCTCGCGCAGCCGCTCAAGCGCCGCAGCGGCCTGCGGAACGAGTGGTACGTGTCGGACACGACCGCCCTTGGTGCCGGACTCGACGCCGGCCGACAGCGCGCGCGAAACGGTCAGCACGTCCTCGCCTACATCACTCCAGCGCAAGGCCCGCAGCTCGCCTTGGCGAAGCCCCGTGTAGGCGGCGACGCGGACCAGGTCGCCGTCTTGGCGATCCTCGGCGTGGTCCGCGTCGTTGGACGCCGGCCGCGCGGGGTCGCGGTGACGACCGTCCTCCAGCGCCTGGGCGAGCTGCTCGATCTCGGCGACCGTGTATGTGTCGAGCGCCGGTCGCTGCGCTTCGCGGCGCCGGTCGGTCGCCTTCGCCGGGTTGGCTCCGATTGCGAACGTGGTCGGCTTCTGCGCGTAGGCAAACACGGCCGAGATGGTCGCCCTGTACTTGTTCACCGTGCGGGGCCCGACGTCGCTCGTTTCGACGGTGGCGAGCAGCGCCTCGATCTCTGCCGGCGTGATCTCCGCCGCTGGTCGATCCCCGAGCGCGCGCATCACGTGCCCGTTCGTCGTCGCGCTCCCGCGCTTGACCGTGACGTCGGGCTCGCCGAGCGTGGAGCGGTGGTTGCGCAGCGTCTCCGGCTTCGCGCCCCGCACGTTCTCCAGCCACTGCAGATAGCCGCGGGCGACGTCGCGGAAGGTCGGCCCGCTCGATCGCGGCTCCGCGGCCGCAGCCACGTGCTCGGCGATGATCGCGCGTGCCCGGTCATACGCCGCGGCCTTGTCGAAGTAGCCCTCCGGCGGGCGACCGCGCTTCGTCCAGGCCGGCCCGATCCGGCGATGCACCTGCTTGCCGCGGTCGCGGAAGTAGACCTCCAGCACCGGGCCGCTGCGCAGCTCGCGGGTGTGGATCGAGTAGCTGGGTAGAGTCTCGGCCGTCATCGACGGTCCGGTCGACGGTGTCCACGCGCCCGGCTGCTGGGCCCGCATGGGCGCTCTTTCGTGTGCATCGACACATGTTACCAATCACCGTTACCAAACGACGGCGGCGGGGCGGCAAGCGAACCCCTGAGACGCGGAAAAATGCCGTCGCGCCAGGCTTTTCTGTCAGTGGGCCGTCCGGGGATCGAACCCGGAACCTTGGGCTTAAGAGGCCCCTGCTCTGCCGATTGAGCTAACGGCCCGTGAGGGCGCCGGCGAGAGAGGCCGGCTCGGCATGCGAGTCTAGCCGAGCGCCCCTCAGAAGACGATCGTGCGCCGGCCGTCGATGATCACGCGGTCATCCAGGTGCAACGAGACCGCTCGAGCCAGGACCAGCCGCTCGACGTCGCGGCCGACGCGCTCGAGCTCGCGGGCGCTCTGGCGATGATCGGCGCGGACGACGTCCTGGTCGATGATCGGCCCGTCGTCGAGCTGCTCGGTCACGTAGTGGGCGGTCGCGCCGATCAGCTTGACCCCCCGCTCGTGCGCCCGACGGTAGGGGTCGGCGCCGGCGAACGCGGGTAGGAAGGAGTGGTGGATGTTGATCGCAGGCATCCCAACGCGTTGCAGGAAGGCGCCGCTGAGGATCTGCATGTAGCGGGCCAGGACCAGCAGCTCGGCGTTGCCGCTGAGCAGCTCGAGCATCGCGGCCTCGGCCGTCTCCTTGTCGCCTTTCTGGACCGGCACGTGATGGAACGGGACACCGGCTGCGGTGGTCTCCTCCTCGAGGTCGCGGTGGTTGGAGATCACCGCCACGATCTCGGCGTCGAGCTCGCCGCGCCGCCAGCGCCAGAGCAGGTCCACGAGACAGTGATCGTGGCGCGAGACCATGATCGCGATGCGCTGGCGCTCGCCCCACCAGCGGATCTCCCAGTCCATGTCGAACCGGCTGCCGACCTCATTCTGGAAGCTCTCCATGAAGGCCTCCGAGCGCTCTCTGAGGCCCTCGAGGAAGAACTCCGTGCGCAGGAAGAACCTGCCGCCGGTCGGGTCTGAGGAGTACTGGTGGGAGGAGACGACGTTGGCTCCCTGATCGAACAGGAAGCCGGACACCGCTGCCACGATCCCGGGGCGGTCCGCGCAGCCGATCAGCAGACGCGCCGTGTAGCGCTGGCCATCCTCCGCGGCGCGCGCGTCGGGCCGGCCGGCGGTCTCCTCAGAGCCGACCACGAGGCGACCGGGTTATTTCTTGCTGGGCAGCTGCCCGGCGGGGAGGGTCGTCGTGCCGGTCGCGCCGGTCGTAGAGGTGCTCTGGGGCGTCGCCGTGATGGCTCCGTTTGCGCCCCGTTTGACGGTGAACTTCTGCCCGGTCTTCGAGGTCGCCGTTTCTTCGGTGCCGCCGTTCGCGCCCTGTTTGAGCGTCTTGAGCGCCGCAAGCTGGGTTTTCAGGCGCTGGCGCTCTGAGGCCGGGGCGAGAGCAAGCGCCTTTTCTGAGGCCAGGTCGCCCACGCGCGTGTTGTGCGCTTTGTAGGCGTAGTCGGCGAGCTCGGCGTAGTAGGACACGCTCGTAGGCCGCGCGGCCACCACGATCTGCAGGACCTGCACCGCTGCGGCCGGTTCGTTGAGACCTTCTTCGCCGAACACGACCACCATCCGCTGGGCGAGTTCCGGGCTGGGCTTGGCGGGATTCACCCCCAGATAGGAGTTCCACGACCGCGCCGTCTGCGCAAACAGTTCCTTGCCCTTGCCCGTCAGCTGCCCGGTCCGCGTGACGTAGGCTTCGTTGCCCGCTTCGTGCAGCTGCGCGCTGACGAGGTGTTCCCACGCGCTCACGTTGTTCGGCTGCTCCTGCGTGAGCTTGCGGTACTTCTTGATTTCGCTGGCGAACGTCGCGCCCCCGGAGCCTTCGTTGTTGGTCAGCGAGTTGATGATCCCGCCGCCGCCGCCGCCGACGCCCACCCCGAAGCCGACGAAGCCGACGCCGAACAGCAGCGCAAGCCCCAGGTAGATGACCCGGACCGAGCGCCGACGCCCGCGTCCTCTGAGATCGAACAGCATCAGTCCGACAGCTCTCGGTCTACGTGGTCGATTATCTGCTGCACGCTTCGCTCCGGTGCGTCGTCTCGTGGTCGCGCCGGATCTCCACTTGGATGCCCGGTGCCCTGGTTGCCCGTGCTGGCCGACAGATCGAGGGCCGGCGTGCGCCGGTCGCTCTCCGATCGCTCAACGAGCGCTGCAAGCAGGATACTCGCCTCGTAGAGCACGTACAGCGGCACGGTCTCCAGCACCAGCGTTATCGCGTCGCCGGGCAGGAAGGCCGCGATCGCGGCGCATGCGAGGAACGCGTAGCGGCGGTTCTTGCGAAGCTGGCGTGGCGTAACGATGCCGACGCGGACGGCGCCCAGGATGGCAACGGGCAGCTGGAAGATGAGGCCCATCGCGAGCAGCACGGTCGCGGCGAACGCATAATACGGGCTCGCCTGGACGAGCACGTTGAACTCGGCGGCGTTGAAGTTCACGAAGAAGCGCACCGCGGCGGGCAACACCACGAAGTAGCCGAACAGCACGCCGATCGCGAACAGGAACGGAACGGCGGTGAGCAGCGGGACGGCCACGCGCCTCTCCGCCGGCCTGAGCGCCGGCAGGATGAAGCCGTAGAGCTCGTACAGGATCAGCGGCAGGGACAGGACCAGCGCGAAGTAGAGGGACACTTTGACGGTGCTCGTGAAGGGTTCGCCGACGCCGAGCGTGACCGGGTTGTCGCCGGTCGGGTTTCGCGGGATCTTGGCGACGCCGGCCTTCAGCAGCGCGATCAGCGGCGGCAGCTGGGCGCGCGCCTGGGCCGACAGGCCGCTGTGCGGCTGCGCGAGCACCGCCAGGGCCGCCTGAGTGTCGTGCGCCACGTGCAGCACCGCCTGCTGGGCCAGCACCGCCTGCCCGACGGTGCCCTGCCCCTTGGCGACCTGCTTGCGTGTCTGCGTCTGCAACGGCTTGTTGACGATGTGGAGCAGCGCGTGGTTCTGCCACAGGCACACGGCGAACGCGACCGCCAGCACGGCCGCGCTCACCATCAGGCGCACGCGCAGCTCATCGAGGTGGTCGACGAGGCTCAGCTGATCCTCGTGACCGATCGTTCGGAGCGCGCTGGGCATGCCCTCTTGAACCTACCACCGCTCCGTTTTCGCCCGACGGCCTTGCGCGGGCGGGCCGCCGGTGACCGGACGGAACCCGGCAGCCCGGCAGCCGAGCTAAAGGGGTCCGACGCGCGGGTCGATGACGTGAGGGAGCCATGTCCCTCGACAGCGATCCCGACAGCCAACATCCCCCAATCCAGGATGGCGCACCGTCCAGCGACGAGAAAATGGACATCGTCCACCGGCGGGCGTCTGAGGACGTCTGCCTGCCGGACCAGCTGCACGTCTGCTTTCACTGCGCGGGCGAGCTGGTCTTTCCGCTCGACTGGTCAGAGGAGGGGCCGCGCCACTGGCGGATCATGCTGCGCTGCCCCGAGTGCGAGTCAAGGCGCGAAGGCATATTCGAGCAGACCGCCGTCGAGCGGCTCGAGGACGAGCTCGACCGCGCCGCCGCCGCGCTGCTGGGCGACCTCAGACGCGTGACGCACGCGAACATGTCCGACGAAATCGAGTTCTTCATCCGCGCGCTCGACGCGGACCTGATCGACCCGGGCGACTTCTGAGTTATCGGTAGCGCTCGACGACGGCGTCGGCCACCATGCTCAGCAACGCGGAGCGCCTGTCCGGCAGTATCGCCGGCAACGCCGCCTTTGCCTGTGCGACCACCGCGAGCGCCTGTTCCCTCGCCTCATCAAGCGCGCCCGTCGCCGCAACCCGCTCGCACAGCGTCTCCGCCTGCTCCGGGCCATCGAGCGAGTTCAGATCGAACGCTGCCAGCTCCCGATCGCGCTGGCGCGCCAGGATGAACGGCAGCGTGACCGTGCCGTCGAGCAGGTCTCTGCCGCGCGACTTGCCCGTGCGCTCGACCGGGCCGGACACGTCGAGCACGTCGTCGAGCATCTGGAACGCAAGCCCGATGCGCCGGGCGAACATCCCGAGCGCCTCGGCGAGGGACTGCGATCCCCTTCTCGCGGTGAGCACCCCCAGCCGGCAGGCGGCCTCGAACAGAGCGGCGGTCTTCAGCTCGCAACGCGTCAGGTAGCGCTCCACGACCACATCGGAGGCGTAGGCGTCCTCGCGTTGCAAGAGCTCACCGGCGGCGAGCGCCGAGCTTGCCTGTGAGAGAGCGTGCAGCTGCGCCGCGTCCTCGTTGCGCGCCAGCTCGGCGAATGCCCGCGAGAACAGCAGGTCACCGGTCGCGATCGCCAACCCGCGCCCCGCGACCGCGGCCACCGTCGGGTGTCCGCGCCGCAGCTGAGCGCCGTCGATCAAGTCGTCGTGGACGAGCGTCGCGGAGTGCACGAGCTCCACCGCGACGGCGGCGCGCACCAGGCGCTCCTCGCCCTCGGCGTCCTCAGGAGGCCCGCCGGCCGACGCGGCGGCCAGGAGGACGAGCAGCGGGCGCAGACGCTTTCCGCCGGCCGTGATGGTCGCGTTTGCGTGGCACGCGAGCGGCGCGCCCGCCTGCGCGGTCACGCGGTCCAGATGGCGCTCGGCGCGGGTCAGGCGCTCGCGCAGGCTCCGTCCGCCATAACGCATGATCGCGTCGAGTCCATCGACGCCCCCCGCTGCCCTGTCGGCGACTGTGCCCCCCAACACTGTGCTCATCATGACCTCTCGATGGGGACGGTGCCGGCGTGGATGGCGACGATGCCGCCGGCCGTGAGCAGGTAGTCGATGTCCCGAAGGCCCGCGCGCTCCATCTCCGCCGCGAGCTCGGCGGGCGCCGGGAAGCGCTTGACCGAGCTGGGCAGGTAGGTGTACGCGTCTGCGATCGTCGCCCCCGGCGACGCCTCCCGAGACCGCGAGGCCGCCGTCCCGATCGTGCCCGCGAGGCCGCCGAGGGCGGGCACGACACGATCGAACCAGACGCCGTAGAACAGCGACAGCGGCGGCCGCGTGGGGGTCGTCAACTCGAGCACCACCACTCGCCCACCGGGCCGCACGACGCGGATCAGCTCCAAGAGACCGCGCTCCAGGTCGCTGAAGTTGCGCGCGCCGAAGCCCACGGTCGCCGCGTCGAACACGTCGTCACCGTATGGCAGAGCCAGCGCGTCGGCCCACTCGAAGCGCGGCTGAACGCCGGCGTTCAGCCGCGCTTGCGCCTTCGCCCGAGCCCGCGCGAGCATCGCCTCGGCGAAATCGCAAGCCACGACCTCTCCCGCGGGAGCGACGCGCCGGGCGAGCTCGATCGCCAGATCACCCGTGCCGGTGGCCACGTCGAGCACGCGGTCTCCCGGGCGCACCCGTGCTCGATCGACGGCACGCTCGCGCCATCGATGGTGCAGGCCGGCGGTCATCGCTGTGTTCATCAGGTCATAGACGCCTGCGATGTGATCGAACATCGCACGCACCTGGCCGTCCTTGAGCCGTCCGGAAGAGGCGCCGCCGACCGACTCGCGAGCAGGCAGCGCCAGCACCCGTGCGCCGCTCGTTCTTGACGAACCCTGAGCGGGCATCGACCGGAACGCTACTTCAGCTGCGACAGGAAGTTGACGACCGCCTTGAACTTCTGCGGCGGCAGGTTCTTGAACGACGGCATCGGCGCCGTGGGGTTCACGAGCGTGCGCGCGATGCCCTGAGGCGGAAGGCGTGCGGCGATGTGCGTCAGATCAGGACCCGGACCGGCATTGCCGTTGTCGCCGATCTTGTGGCAGGCGAGGCAACCGGACTGCGCGACCACCCGTCTGCCCGCTTCGAATTCGGCGAGCGTGGTCCCGCCCGCCTGCACCACCGCCGTCGGCGTCGGCAGTTCGATCGCGGTCGGCGAGCCCGCGTTGGCGCCGGAGTAGGTGAGGAACGCCATCGCGCCGATCACGACTATGCCCGTCACCGTCGCGATCGGGCGACGCTCCGGCCGCCGCTCTGGTCCGCGGTCGTAGAACGGCAGCAGGAACAGCAGGATCATGGCCAGCGTCGGCACGCCGATCGTGGCCAGCGGCACGAGGCTCGGCGGCTTGATCACCCGCAGCACCTCGAACAGGAAGAAGAAGTACCACTCAGGGCGGGGCACATAGGTCGTGGTCGTGGGGTTTGCCTTGGAGCCGAGCTCGGTGCCCAGGACCAGCGACATGGTGATGATTACCGCCATCACGACGCAGGCCATCACCGCGTCCTTGGCCACGGCGTAGGGGAAGAACGGCTTGCCCTGTGCCTTCAGGATCGCGTACTCGCGCAGGTACTCCTCCTTCTCGCGCTGGTTCATCGCGCGAGCACGGCCTGTCGCGGTCTGCGGGCCTTCGCGTTGCGGCGCATAGGCCTAGACCTCCGCCTCGCGCAGCTCCGAGCGCGTCTGGGCTTTCGTCCACGGCGGCGCGGTGGTGCCGAGCTTCGTCACCAGATAGAGATGCGCGCCGATCAGGGCCGCGAGCAGGCCGGGTATGAGCAGCATGTGGATGGCGTAGAAGCGCGACAGGGTGGTGGCGCCGAATTCGGGACCCCCCCGCAGGAAGTCGCTCAGATAGGGCCCGAGCAGCGGGCCGGTCCCGTTGATGTTCACGCCCACGATCGTCGCCCAGTAGGCGCGCTGGTCGAACGGCAGCAGATAGCCCGTGAAGGACATCACCATCGTCAGGATCAGCAGCACGACCCCGATCACCCAGTTGAGCTCACGCGGGTACTTGTAGGCGCCGAAGAAGAACGTGCGCGCCATGTGCAGGAACACGAGGATCACCATCACGCTCGAGCCCCACTTGTGCATCCCGCGCACGAACTGGCCGAGGAACACGTCGTTCGTGACGTACCTGATCGATTCGTAGGCGCCGCCGGAGGGGTCCGGGCGGTAGTACATGGCAAGGAAGACGCCGGTCACCGCCTGGGAGAGGAAGGCAAACAGCGTGGCCGAGCCGAGCGTGTAGAACCAGTTCGTGCCCTTGGGCACCTTCCTGAACATCAGCCACCGGGCGCTGCCGCTGATCGACGTGCGCTCGTCGACCCAGTCCACCGCACTGATCCCCCCGTGCTGGGCGTGCTCGACGGGGCCCGCCTTGCCGTTGTCCTCGCTGGGGCGCGGGGGGGGCGCCTTCAACGGGGCGGGAAGAGGGGGGGCTGGGAGCTTGGGCACGCTGAAGGTCGCTTTCGCCCTACTTTTGCGCGCCTGGCCTGGAGGGATACAGGTACTGGCCGATGCCGTCCAGCGGCTCGCCGGGATCGCGCGGGGAGAAACGACGCAGTTCGCTGTTGACGCTGAAGCGGGGACCGACCTGCACGTATCCGCCGGACACGCGCGTGTAGAAGCGGTCGAGCGGCCTCACCGGCGGTCCGCCCACGGGGCGCCCGAGCAGGTCGTACACGCCCCCGTGACACGGGCAGATGAAGCGCTCGGCCGCGTCGACCCAGCGCACCGGGCAGCCGAGGTGCGCACAGCGGCTGGACATCGCGATGTAGCTCGTGTCGCGGTCATACCGGTCGGTGTCGAGCGCCGGGTTGAACTTGCGCAGGTACACGGTCGTCTTGCCGGCCTCGCCGATGCCAGGCGTGAGCGTGAGCACCGCGGGGATGTAGTTGTTGTCGGGGATCGCGCCGACCGATGCGACCGTTTCCCATCGGTGCGGCGTGCTTTTGAAGATCGGCCCGATCGCGAATCCGAGCGCCGGCAGCGTGAAGGACGCCGCCGCGATCATGCCTGCGCCGTTGGCGGACACCGTCATGAAGCGCCGCCGCGTGATCGTCTCGCCCTCGAAGGCGCCGGGAATGTGCCGGTCGCTCGTGTACTTGGACTTGTGCGCGTGCTTGTCGGACACCGGCCACGAACAATATCGAGGCGGGATTCAGGGCGACGCCGAGAACCGCACAGAGCTTGTGCGCATCGCCTCGATCGCCTCAGGCGAGCCGGCGAACGCGAGGTCCTTGGCACGACTGTGGGCGTCGCTGGGCCCCCATCCGACGGCACGGGCACCAGCCACCCAGACGGCGTCGGCAAGCGCCTGCTGACCCGCGCCCTGGGCGAGCGCGCTGAGTGTGATCGTGTCGGCCAGCTCGGCCACCGCGGCCGTGTCGCCCAGCGCTACCAGCAGGGCGAGGCCGATCGCATAGAGCCGGTCGCCCGCCAGCAGCCTGAGGTTCGCCTCCGGGGCACACACGACCCTCGGTGAGCCGTAATGCAGCAGATAACCCTCGTAGATCGCCTCCATCAGCAACTCGTACTCGTCGCGCCTCCCCGCCGCGCGAGGGCCTTCGGCGGCGACGCGCGCCGGGCTCTCGATCGCGCCGGCTCGTGCGGGCTCGTGCGGGGCGTCCCCGCCGACCAGCGTCGCCATCAGCCCACCCTCCTCCCGCAGCAGGCTCGCAAGTCGCTCGAGCGCTTCGCTCACCCTCCCCACCCGCGCCCGACGAGCTGGCCGAAGGACGCGGCGGCGGCCGTCACGGTCTGCTCGATCTGCTCGGTCGTGTGCGCGAGCGAGGGGAACCACGCCTCGAACTGCGACGGCGGCGGATAGACGCCGCGCGAGAGCAGCTCCCGGCACCACGCGCCGTGGGCATCCAGGTCGCAGTCCATCGCCTCGGTGAGACACGTGACCGGGCGCTCGCTGAAGAACACCGTCAGCAGGCCGGGCACGCAGGAGATCTGAACGGGAAGCCCCTCCGCCGCCGCGCGCAAGCCCTCCGCGAGCTGGTCGGTGAGCGCCCCGAGACGGAGATAGGCCGACTCGTCGAGCAGCTCCAGCGTCGCGAGCCCGGCGGCCACCGCAAGCGGATTCCCCGACAGCGTCCCGGCCTGGTAGACCTCGCCGGCTGGGGCGAGCATCTGCATCAGCTCGCCCCGGCCGCCCACCGCCGCGGCGGGCAGACCTCCACCCAGGACCTTGCCCATGATCGTCAGGTCCCCCGTCGCCCCCGTGAGCTCCTGCGCGCCCCCGCGCGCAACGCGGAAGCCGCTGATGACCTCGTCGAGCACGAGCAGCGCGCCGTTCGCCCGGGCGCGCTCGCGCAGCAGCTCCAGAAAGCCCTCCCGTGGCGTCACGACGCCCATGTTGGCTGGCAGCGGCTCCGCGAGGATCGCCGCCAACTCGTGCCGCTCGGTGGCGGCGATAAGGGCGTCCGGATCGTTCCACTCCACGACGACGGTCCCCGCCGCCGTGCCCGCGGGCACGCCGGGGCTCGACGGGAGCGCCTGGGTCGCGAGGCCCGAGCCGGCGGCGACGAGCAGGCCGTCCAGATGACCGTGGTAGGCGCCTGCGAACTTGAGCACCCGCTCGCGCCCGGTCGCGGCGCGCGCGAGGCGGATCGCAGTCATCGTCGCCTCGGTGCCCGAGGAGGTCATGCGCAGCATGTCCACCCCGTCCATCCGTCGCGTCACCTCGATCGCCAGCTCGACCTCGCCCGGCGTCGGCGCGCCGAAGCTCGTCCCCTTCGCCGCCGCCTCGCCCACCGCTTTGACGACATGCGGGTGCGCGTGCCCGTGGATCAGCGGGCCCCAGGAGCAGACGTAGTCGATGTAGCGGTTGCCGTCGACGTCCAGCAGCTCGGCGCCCTGTCCACGGTCGAAGAACAGCGGGTCACGGCCGATCGCCCGCATCGCCCGCACCGGCGAGTTGACCCCGCCGGGAATCACCTTCAGGGCGCGCTTGTAAAGAGCTGCTGAGCGAGTGTCGGTCAACGCGGTCATCGGGCGGGGCGTCGGAAGCAGCCCTTATCCGGCGTGCGCGCTCTCCCACTTCTTGAAGTCCTCGGTGAAGTACAGAAGGCGGACCTTCTTGAACTCGGTCGAGGAGTACAGCGTGGCCCGCTCGCAGATCCCCGTCTGCTCGGCGATCGCGTCGAGCACAGCGTCGCACTCCTCCTTGGAGCGCCCGTGGGCCATCGTGAACACCGAATACGGCCAGTCCTCGTAGGTGGGACGCTGGTAGCAGTGGGATATGCCGCGCACCGCCGCCATCCTGCGGCCGATGTCGAAGATCTGCTCCTCGGGCACCTTCCACACGCCCATTCCGTTTGCGGAGAATCCGGCCCGGCGGTGGTACAGGATCGCTGCGACGCGGCGCAGCAGTCCGCGCTCCTGCATACCGCTGAGGTGGTCGAGGAACCGCTCCTGGGTCAGTCCCACGCTGTCGGCTGCGCCGGCATAGGGTTCCTGGGTGACCGGCATGTTGCCCTGGAGCGCGCGGATCACCGCGATATCCAGCTCGTCGTAGGGCTGCGGGTCGAGCTCGATCGGCTCGGACGCCTCCGCCGCGCTCGCCAGCGCCTGCGTATCGCCCTCCATCTCGAGATCCATGCGGATCTTGAACAGCTTGAGCGTCGGCAACTGGCGCACGGATTCGGCGCCCGCCTCCTGCGCGAGCAGTCGGAGCGTGCCCTCCAGGCCGAGCTCGGAGTCCGGCTCGGTCGCGATCGTGAACCACAGGTTGAACTCGTGGTTGCGCAGGTAGTTGTGCGAGACGCCGGGATGCTCGTTGATCACCTGGGCCGCGCGATGCGGGTGCTCGGGATCGACCTTGGCGGCGACGAGCATCGAGGAGTAGCCGAGCGCCCTGGTGTCGAAGATCGGCGTGACCTGCCGGATGATGCGCTTTTCGAGCAGGCGCTGCACGCGGCCCATCACCTCCGCTTCGGTGAGCTCAGCCCGCTCCGCGACGCGCCGGTAGGGAAGCGGCGCGATCGGGAAGCTGCCCTGCATCAGGTTGAGCAGCTTGCGATCCAGACCGTCCAGCGGGACCGCCGCGCCGTCCTTGCGGCTGCGGGTCTTCGCCACCGCGGCGGGCACGGCCGCTGCCTCGAGGGCCGGTTGTGTCAACTCTGCTCTGTCAGCCATCGGGCCGCGTCCTTTGCGTGGTAGGAGATGATGGCGTCCGCACCAGCGCGGTGCAACGAGGTGAGGATCTCGAGCACCGCGGCGCGCTCGTCCAGGTATCCGGCCGCAGCCGCGGCCTTGACCATCGCATACTCACCGCTGACGTTGTACGCGGCGAGCGGCAGGTTGACGGCGCGCTTGATCTCGGCGATGAGGTCGCCGTAGGCCAGCGCCGGCTTCACCATCACCATGTCCGCCCCCTCCTGCACGTCGAGAAGCGCCTCGCGCACCGCCTCCCGCCCGTTGGCGGGGTCCAGCTGGTATCCGCGGCGGTCACCAAACGACGGGGTCGAGCCGGCCGCCTCGCGGAACGGCCCGTAGAACGCCGATGCGAACTTGGCGGAGTAAGCCAGGATCGGAATCTCCGAGAGCCCCTCCCCGTCCAGCTCCTCCCTGATCGCGCCAACGCGTCCGTCCATCATGTCCGAGGGAGCCACGAGGTCCGCGCCGGCGTGTGCGTGGCTGACGGCGGTGCGCGCCAAGAGCTCGACGGTTGCGTCGTTGTCCACCGACCCATCGGCGCGCAGCACGCCGCAGTGGCCATGCGTCGTGTACTCGCACAGGCATACGTCGGTGATCACCAGCAGCTCGGGCTGAGCCTGCTTGATCGCGCGCGTGGCCACCTGCACGACGCCGTCGCCGTCCCAGGCCGTCGAGCCGTGCTCGTCCTTCTCCGCGGGAATGCCAAACAGCATCACCGCGCCGATCCCAAGGATCGCCGCCTCGCGGGCCTCCTCGACCGCCGCGGATATCGACAGGCGCTCGACGCCCGGCATCGTCGCGATCGGCCCACCCGCCGGCTCGGTGGAGCCGGCGTCGACGACGAACATTGGCAACACGAGCCTGCGGGCGCTCAGCTCGGTCTCGCGCACGAGTCCGCGCAAGCCGGCGCTGGCACGCAGTCTGCGCATGCGCGTCTGGGGAAAGGCCATCGCCTCTCCAGATTAGAGCCTTGGCGCGAGCGCGGGCGCTCAGTCGAGCTGCTCGAGTCCCGCGCGGGCGAGGCACGCGAACAGGACCGTGAGACCCGCGAGGTGGGCCAGCGAGGGGCCGATCGACGGAGCGGCGCCGTTGACGGCCGTGTCGAGCGCCTGCAGCGACGCCTTGAACGGGAACACGAACGAGATCACTGCGATCGCCTCGTTCAGGCCGCCGGCAAGCGAGCCCGCCGGGACCAGCGCCAGGAGGGCGAGCGGCAGCGAGAGCAGAAAGGCGAGCAGCGAGGCCGCTCGGACCTCGCGGGCGAGCGCGCCGATGGCCACGCCCAGCGCCGCGAACGCGAGCGCGCCGAACGCGAGCGCCAACAGCCACAGCCCGACCCGACTCCAATCGAGCGTCACGAACGCGCTGACCCCGGCGAGCATCGCGAAGCCCACCACGAACGAGCAGCCGCCGGCGAGCAGGCTCTTCTCGAGCAGCAGCCGCTCGCGTGACACGAGGCCTCTCACCAGGCGCCTGAGCGCACCCTCCTCGCGCTCGAGCGCCACCCCGCCGGAGGCCAGCAGAACACCCATGAACATCAGCGACACGCATACGGCCACGACCACCGCGAACGTGTTCAGCGGAGTGCGTCTGCCGCGTAGCAGCGTGCTGTTGACCTGGATCGGCTGGCTGACGATCGACAGCACGTTCTTGCTCAGAGACAGGTTCTGCGCGGCGAAGTCGGCGAAGCTCGATATCCGTTCGAGCTCCGCGCGGTCGGCGCCCGGGGGTTGGCGCGCGATGATCCCGTGCAGCGACGACGAGATCTGGCTCAGCCCGATCAGGTTCTGCGGACCGCCCAGAATGCCGAGGTTGCCTCCGACGAGCAGCTGGTCGATGGCCTTGGCGGCAGCCTGCTGGATCTGTTCTGAGAAGCCCAGATTGGCCTGCGCGAGCGCGGAGTCGAGCGTCGCGCGCACAAGCGATTGTTCGAGCGCATCCCCGTTGTAGATGACTTCCAATCGCGCCGGCGCAACCCCGGAGGAGACCACGGTGGCGATGTCGGCGGGGATCACGACGGCCGCGAGCACCTCGCCCTGCTTGACCTTCTCGACAGCCTGCGCGCGCGAGGACACATGCACCGCCTGCACCTGGCTGAACAGCTGATCGGCGTACTGGCTCACCTCGACGCGCTCGCTGCCCACGCGGATCGTCTGGCCCGGAGGGGTTTCGTCGACGATCGCGACGCGCGGGCGGGACGGGCTGCGCGAGATGGCCAAGCCGATCAGCAGCGCGATCGCGACCGGATACACGATCAGCAGCGCGACCAGCAGCCGCGAGCGGCGAAGGATCAGCAGGTCCTTGACGAGCAGCCAGCGCATCAGTGGCCGCGCTCTGTGAGAAAGGCGACAAACGCCCCCTCCAGGTCGTCCGCGCCGTGGCCGCTGGCCGCGATCAGCCGCTCTGGCGTGCCATCGAACAGAAGCTCGCCGTCGGCCAGCACGATCGCGCGCGTGGCATAGCGACGCACCTCGCCGAGATGATGGGTCGAGAAGAGCACGCTCGTGCGGCCGTCGGCGCCCGCGAGTCCTCGCGTCGCGCCGTGCTCGGAAGCGCCCTCCGCGCCCTGCGCCCGGGCGGTCAGCGGCGCGCCTGCGAGCGCGCCGAGAAACTCCCACAGCCGCGCGCGCTGGCGCGGATCAAGCGCCGAGGAGGGCTCATCGAGCGCAAGTATCCGCGGCTCGGCTATCAGCCCAAGCGCGACGTTCACGCGCTGGCGATTACCGCCGGACAGGCGCGACACGCGCTCGCCGGCGCGCTCGCGCAGTCCCGTGTGCTCGAGCATGCGCGACACAGCGGCATCGGGATCCGCGATCTTCTCGAGGCGCGCGAACAGCCGCAGGTTCTCCTCGACCGAGAGCTTGGAGTAGAGCGCCGGCTGTTGGGGGGCCCATCCGATCGCGTGCTCACCCCTGGCCCGCGCCGGTGGGCCGACGACCGTGCCGGCGCTCGGGCGCTGGACTCCGGCGATGATCGACAGGAGCGTCGTCTTGCCCGCGCCGTTCGGTCCCACCAGGGCGACGAGCTCCCCCGGCCTCAGCTCGAAGCTGACGTCGCGCAGCGCTTGGCGCCGGCCGAAATGCTTGTCGATGCCTTGAACGCTAAGGAGCGGAGGGTCGGCGCCCACGCTCACAACAGCCCGTCCTGCGAGCGGTTCCACGGCTCGAAGGTCAGGTGGCGGCTCAGATAGAGCGCCGTCGCGCGTAGCACCGACAGGATGGGCAGTGCCATCAGGGCGCCGAGGATTCCGTAGATGTGCTCTCCGAGCAGCAGCGCGAAGATGACCACCAGCGGGTTGATCCGCAACGTGTGACCGAAGATCTGCGGCGCCACGACGTGGCCCTCGAGCTGCTGTATGCCGAGAAACAGGAGCGCCACCCAGACGGCGCTGATCGGGTCGGTGAACAGCGCCACCAGGATCGGCGGGAGCGCGCCGAGAAACGGCCCGATGTAGGGGATCAGCTCCATCAGGCCCAGGAACACGCCGAACACCACCGCGTACTTGCTTCCGGCGGGAAAGATGCCGAGCACGCCGAAGATGTACAGGGCGACGCCGGCGGTGGTGCCCATGATCAGGCTGAACAGCAGCTGCCCGCCGACGTAGCGCGCCACGGCCTGCTGGACGAGCGTCGGGTAGTCGTCCGCCCGGGTGCCGTCGCCCGCGGGCATCACCTGTCGTAAGAATCGTCCGATCCGCGAGCCGTACAGCAGCATGTACACGGACAGCACGAACACCAGGACGAGGTTGAAGCCGGCGCTCACCGCTTCGGTCAGCAGCCCGCCGCCAAAGCTCACAAATTTGCCTGCGCTTTTGGAGAGCTTCCCCTGCAGCGTCTGCAGGGCGGTCTTGCCCTGTTCTGAGAGCTGCACGTGGATGCCGAGCCTGTGCAGTTCGCCCTGAACGCTGCCGATCGTCCCGTTGGCTTCGTTGACGAGCGACGGCAGGTTGTGGGTAAATGTCTTAACCTGGTTGGAGATGGGGTTTGACAGCAGGAAGGCGATCCCCGCGAGGGCGAGAAAGAACGCGAGGTACACGGAGAGCACCGCCAGGCCCCGGGGAAGCCGTGAGCGCTCCAGCAGGGACACGACCGGGTTGAGGATCAGGGCGATCACCGCTGCGACGATGAACAGCAACAGCACTTTCCCAGCCGCTTTCGCGAGCGCCCACAGCGCGAGCAGCGCGAGCGGCAGCAGCACCAGCTGGACCCACCGGGGTACCACCGTCCGCGACGGCCCACTTCCCTCCGAGCCCGCGGAGTCCATCGGCTCCTGCCCGTGCACGCCGGGCGAATCCGCCTCGCTCGCGCTCTCGGAGAAGCCGCTCATCTGCCTCCCAGCATCGGCAAAGTATGGCTGAGCCCGAGGCGGCCCCGGCCCGGTCGCCGAGCGAGGTGCGCATTCTGTTTGTCGGGGACCTCGTCGGGGGCATCGGCCGGCGCACGCTGCTCGACTGCCTTCCGATTCTACGCGAGCGCTATGCCCCCGAGTTCGTCGTCGTCAACGGCGAGAACGTCGCCGGGGGCCTTGGGATCACACCCAAGATCGCCGACGAGCTGCTCGCGATGGGCATCGACGCGATCACGCTCGGGAACCACACCTATCATCGCCGGGAGATCTATTCCTACCTCGACGCCCAGCCCAGGATCGTGCGGCCGGCCAACTTCCTGCGCAGCCAGCCCGGACACGGATCCTGCGTCGTCGAACACGACGGAACGCGCCTCGGCGTCGTGAACATCAGCGGCAACCTGTACCTGCGCGCGGGCCGCTCGGCCTTCACCGAGATCGAGGTGGCTCTCGGCGAGTTGGGCGACGTCGATCACGTGCTCGTCGACATGCACGCCGAGGCGACCTCGGAGAAGATCGCGATGGGCTGGCACCTCGACGGGCGGGTGACCGCCGTCGTGGGCACGCACACGCACGTGCCCACCGCGGACGCCCGCGTGCTCCCCGGCGGAACCGCCTACATCACCGACGTCGGCATGACCGGCCCGCGCGGCGGGGTGATCGGCGTCAAGCGTGATCAGGCGATCGAGTCGCTGCTGACCCAGATGCCGATTCGCTTCGAAACCTCCGAGGAGGACCCGTGGCTCATGGGCGTGCTCATCCGCTGCTCGCAGCCACTTCGGGCCGACTCCATCGAGCAGGTTCTGATGCCTCGGCCGTCGACGGACTCCGAGGATCGCTGAAGCTGCCCAGCAGCGCGATCATCGCGAGCGGGAAGAACCAGGGGATGTAGAGGTAGAACCAGTGGTCGATCCCCAGCTGCGCGGCGACGATCACCGCCGCGCACGCCGCCGCCAGGCCGACGAGGTCCGGACGGCGCGGGACGAACGCGAGCGAGAGGGCCAGCGCGACGGCGGCGATCTGGACGGCCTGCTGTAGGACGGCGAGTCCCCCGTACAGCCCCCACACCGAGAACGGCGAGGCGCGCCCGGCCTGATAGGCGATCGTGCGCTCGTAGATCGTGTGCAGCGAATCGTGGCTCAGGGCCGGGATGAGCGCGAGCGCCATCGTGCCGAGGAAGGCGACCGTGAAGATACCCAGCGCGAGCGGGCGTCGCGCAGGTGGGAGCTGGCGCAGGCCGTGGGTGGCGAACAGCGGGGCGAGCGCGAGCGGGGCGAACTTGGTCAGGCCCGCCAGCGCGGCGAGCGCGCCGCGCGCCGACCGCCCGAGGTTCGACCCATAGCTCGCGGCGAGCAGCGCCGCGAGCACGAGCACCGCGACGAGCGTGTCGTTCGAGTTGCTCTCAAGCGTGAACAGCGTGAACGGGTAGGCGACCCACGCGTAGGCGAGGGCGATCCCCAGCGATGGGCCGCGCACGCGGCGCCCGAGCAGGAACAGCAGCGCGACGGCGAGCAGGTCGAACGCGATCGCGGCGGCGTGGGCGGCGGGCAGATCGTCCCAGATGCCGCTTCCACCCGAAAACCTGCTCGAAGGGGACGTAGGCCTCGTAGTTCACCGGGCCATAGGTGTCACCGTGTTCGTTGTCCTGCGGATAGGAGCCGTACAGGGGCCTGCCGTCGACGATCCGCTGCGCTCCGATCACGCCCGCGTAGCCGACGTCGATCACGTTCGAGTCGGTGACGTTGAGGGCGATGCGAAAGCCGATCAGGAACACCACGCCGAGCGCCAGCCACGGCGCCGGCACGAGCAGGCGCAGGGGTCTCTTCACCGTGCGACCGCGCTCGCGTCGGGTCAGCGCGAGCATGCGGGCGAGGAGATACAGCAGCGGCGGATAGGCGAGCGGCACCGAAGCATAGATGTGGGCGTGGTTGAAGAACGCAAGCGAGACCGAGAACGACAGCAGCACGAGCAGATCCAGGTGCAGCAGCGAGAGGGGCCGGCGAAAGTCGAAGAACGGGAGCATGAACAGGACGCACAGCGGCAACCAGACGTACAGCGCGTTGACGTGCCGGCCAAACGCACCGGGATAGCCGCGCGCCATCGTCCACGCCACCTGGAAGCCGGTCCACTGTTCGAGCACCTTCGCCGATGTCGATGTTTCGCCGATGATGACCTGGCCGATCTCCTTCTTGCCGTCGCGCGAGAAGTAGCTCACCTGCCAGCGAAGCGGGCCTTTCAGGTAGGCGCCTCCATAGGAGCCCGGATATTTGGCGCGCACCGCCCGCATCTTCGGGAGCGCGGCGGCGATCGCAAGCGCACCGTTCGCGGACAGCCTGCGCCCGCTCGGCGGGGTGTCGGACGCGGGCACCGGGATCAGCGATTCAGAGCGCGTGGACTGGCCGGAGGACAATGCGATGGTCTCCGTGCCGCTGCGCGCGGCGGGCGCCGGGCGGGAGGAATGCGGGGTGGCCGAGGGGACCGCCGCATTGGCGGGCGCCTGTACGCTGATCGCGCAGGCGGCGGCGCACAGGATGGGGGTCAGCGAGCGGCGCACCCCGCGAGGGTACGGGTTCACGGGAGAGCTCAGCGCGAGTCAGCCGGGTCCTCGAGGACGGCCGGCCGTGGCGCCGCCCGGACGCGGGCGGGCTCAGCTAGGCGGACAGCCGAAGTGCGACCGCACGAGCGTGCGCGACGTCGCGGATCGCCCACTGCGCGGGCTTCCCCGGCGCGGGCGTGACCCCGCACAGCACGAGCGCACCGAGCGAGTCGGACGCGTGCAGCGAGCCGTGGCTGCCGCCGCCGAGGTGCGCCTGGCGACCCCAGTCGATGAACTCATAGCCGGGCGCCGCCGACAGCAGCACCTCGCCCGAGGTCGGGCAGGTGAGCGCCGACCAGACGCGCGCCAGCGCATCTGGATAGCTGGGGGTGTGCAGGCGTCCGTCGCTGGACGGTCGCGTCGATGACCTCCAGCGACCCTTCGACGCTCCAGGGCGCGGCGCGCGAATCCTCGAGCGCACCGCCCGGGCAGAAGCGCAGCTCGCCGTGCGCTGGGCTCGAGATGATCCCCTCGCTGGGAGCGTCGTGCGCGTCGCGCGCCAGCCACATGACGTGCTCGACGCCCTCGATCGCGAGCGCGCGCGTCGACGACCGAGGCGCGCATCGCGTCGCGCTCGGACTCGTGCAGGGCGTACACCATCGCGGCGCGCTGGGAGGGGCAGACGGCGATGCGGGGCTCTTCCCCACGCCGCCTTCTCCGAAGAGCGCGAGGGGCCGCGGACGCCGAGTTCTGCGAGCTCGTCCTGGAGCGCGATCGTGGCCGTGATCGGCGTCTGTGAGTGGTCGGCCATCGCTATCACCGCGTGCTCTGAGAGAAACTCGTCGACCCCGCCGGCCGCCTGGAAGACGCGCGCGAGCTGCAGGTCGGCCTGGGCGATCGACTGGACCTGCGCGTCGGGCCCGTACTTGTGCGAGTACCAGTCGTTGTCGGGCAGCGAGAGGAGCAGGAAGTCGAACAGATCGTGCTCGACCAGGTAGCTCGACACGCAGCCGGAATGGCGGTCGCGCACGCCGGGCATGCCGAGTCCGGAGCGGCAGCCGGTGCGGCGCGAGGCGAAGATGTCGGCGTAGAACAGCTCGCGCGGGCCCATCACCGGGTGGCGCATCAGGGTGGAGGCGATGCGTGTCAGGGCGGTGTCGCGCTGGGGCTCGTGGCGGTAGCGGCCGCGGTACATGAGGTAGGTCGTGCCCGCGGTGCGCACGTCGGCGTCGTCGAGCGTCTCGAACACGGTCGGCGTCTCGCGCCGAGAGATGGGCGCGGTTCATGTTGTAGACCGTGTCGGTCAGCTGGCGCGCGATGCCGAAGCGCTGCGCCGCACGGAAGCTGGAGCCGTACTCGACATAGCGGTCCTCCTCGCGGTGAAACCAGTTCATCGCGGGGATCCGGTGCGCGTCCTGGGCGACGCCGGTGACGATCGAGGCGGCGCAGACCGGCGTCACCGAGGGGAACGCGGCGACGCAGTCGGGGATGTAGCGCCCGCGCTCGCATCAGCTCCTGTAGAACCGGCGCCGCGCCGGCGGCGACCGCGCGCTCGAGCATCGCCGGGGCCATCGCGTCGATCACGCACAGGACGAGCTTGGGCTGGCGTGGAGCCCACGGCGAGCCATCAGCGGCGCAGGATGCGCAGCCCGGCGTACTTCTCGCCGGCGCGTGCCCGCGCGGCGCCAGAGGAACCAGCCGAGCAGGACGATCGCCACGTAGCCGAGCGGGTGAAGCGAGCGCGACGAGCGCGGCGAGCAGAAGCGAGGCGGCGTCGAGGTAGAGGGTCAGCGCCTCGCGCGCGGCGCGGTCGGGCAGACGGGCGCGAGCGCCGGCGATCACCGGTGCGCGATGCGCGCTGTGCGAGCCCGACCGCGGCAGGCCGCCGAGCAGCCCCGGCCACGAGGCGTCGCCGTGAGCGGCGAGCGTGCCCGCGAACAGCAGCGCCCCGGCCCCGAATCCGAGGCCGGCCAGCGACGCCGCAAGCGGATCGACGGCCGCGCGCGCGCCTGCTCGGATCGAGCGTCGGCGCGAGGCCGAACAGCAGCTGCAGCACGTACGCGAGCACGAGCGCCACGACCACGATCAGAAGCCACCAGCTGGACTGCAGGAAGCGGAAGGGATCGCCGGCGAAGCTGACGCCGAGGGCGCCGGCGGAGCCGAGCGCCCCGGCGAGGAGCAGCGGCAGGAACGGACGCAGCCCGCAGGCGACCGCCAGGCCGGCGCCGAGACCTATGTAGAAGAAGATGCCGTTCATGCAACGAGCGTGCGGGGGTGCGCTACCGTGCAGGTGCTCACCGATCGCGATCGGGCAGGACGATAGACGACCCGCCAGCCGGTCAAGCGCGAGGATCGGCGGGCGCGACGGCGAACCAGGGGCGACAGGCAATGGACCGACCCAGCAAAGGGACAGGCGACGGACGACCGGCCCGGCCGGCGGCGCACGAGCTTGCCCGCTACGAGAGCCTGTTCGCGGCGCGCACGCGCGGGATGAAGAGCTCGGCGATGCGCGAGATGATGGCGCTCACCGAGCGCCCCGACGTGATCTCGCTGGCGGGCGGGCTGCCCGACACGACGACGTTCGCGCCGGAGCTGTACGCGAAGCTGATGTCACAGGTGGCCGCCGAGTCGACCGCGCGGGCGCTCCAGTACGGCCCCACCGAAGGCATGGCTGTGACGGTGGAGTGCATCGTCGAGGTGATGGCCGAGGAGGGGACCGTGGTCGATCCCGCCGAGGTGATCGTCACGACCGGCGGTCAGCAGGTGATCGATCTCGTGTGCAAGGCGCTGATCGACCCGGGTGACGTGATCGTCGCGGAGGCGCCCACCTACCCCGGGGCGGTGCCCACGTTCGGCGCCTATCAGGCCGAGGTGGCGCAGATCGAGATGGACGCCGACGGGATGCCGATCGACGAGCTCGAGAGAACGCTCGACCGCCTGGCGGCCCAGGGACGCAGGCCGAAGTTCATCTACACGATCCCCAACTTCCAGAATCCCGGCGGCGTGACGATGTCGCTGCCGCGCAGGCGCCGGCTCGTGGAGGTGGCGCGCGAGCGCGAGCTGTTGGTGCTGGAGGACAACCCCTATGGCCTGCTGCGCTACGAGGGCGAGCCCGCTCCCAACGCTGTACTCGCTGGACGCCGAAGCGGTTGGGCGGGGCGGCACCTCCGACCTCGTCATCTACCTCGGCACCTTCTCGAAGATCCTCTCCCCGGGATTGCGGCTGGGCTGGGCGGTCGCCCCCAGGCCGGTGCTCGAAAAGCTCAACCTCGGCAAACAGGGCGCCGACCTGTGCTCCTCTCCGGTGACCCAGCTGTTCGTCGCGGCGTACTTCAAGGACGGCGACTGGCGAGGCTACCTGGAGCGACTGAAGGAGCTCTACCGGCGACGCCGTGACGCGATGCTCGACGCGCTGGAGGAGCACTTCGGCGGGAAGGCGACGTGGACGAGGCCGCAGGGCGGGCTGTTCATCTGGGCGACGCTGAGCGACGGGGTCGACACGACCGACCTGCTCGCCCACAGCGAGGGCGTGGCGTTCGTGCCGGGGCGCGCCGCCTACATGGACGGACGAAGGGGCGCCTCCTCGATGCGATTGAACTTCGCGGGCGTGCCCGATGAGGACATCCGCGAGGGCGTGCGGCGGATCGGCAGGGTCATGGCCGGGCAGGCCGGCCTGTTCGGAGTCCTGACGGGCACGGCGCCCGGCCACGGCGAGGCCGACCCTGCCGGCGGCAAGGTCGAGGGGGAAGCGGAGCGCGCCGAGGCGGTTCCCGGGCTGGCGGACGTCGTCGAGCTCCCGCGCAGATCAGAGCAGGGGCGCACCGGCCGCAGATCAGCCGGCGAGCAGCGAGATCGATGAGCGGGGACGGTCGAGGCGGGGAGATCTGCAGGCGGGCGGGCCGCTCGGCGCACGGGCTCAGGTCAAGCGCGTGGCGGTGCTGAAGGGGGGAAGCTCGCTCGAGCGCAACGTGTCGCTGCGCTCGGGAGCGCAGGCGCAGAGCGCGCTCGCGCGGCTTGGGCCACGATGTGGTCGCGATCGACGCCGGTCCGGAGCTCGTGGCGCAGCTGCGCGAGGCGAGGCTCGACGCGGCGTTCATCGCGCTGCACGGTCGCGACGGCGAGGACGGGACGGTGCAGGGGCTGCTCGAGGCGATCGGCGTCCCCTATACGGGCTCGGGGCCTTCGGCGTGCATGCGCTGCACCGACAAGGTGCTCGCCAAGCACCTGATGCGCGAGGCCGGCATGCCGACGCCCGACTTTCACTTCTTCCGCGAGTCCTCGTTCAAAGAGCTGGGCGCGGCGGGCGCGCTGCCGGACGTCGAGCGGGACCTCGGCTTCCCGCTGGTCGTCAAGCCCGCGAGCCAGGGCTCGGCGCTGGGCGTGAAGTTCGCCCGCTCAAGCGAGGAGCTGCCGGGCGCGATCGTGGGGGCGCTCTCCTACGACCGCAAGGTCCTGATCGAGCGCTACGTCAAGGGTCGCGACCTGGCGGTATCGGTGCTCGACTCGCGAGAGGCCCGGTGAGCGAGCCCGCGGCGCTGCCGGTGGTCGAGGCGATCCCCCGCGAGGAGGACTTCTACAACTACGAGTCGCGGTATGAGATCGGGATGACCACGTTCGTGTGCCCGGCCGAGCTGGGCGAGGAGACGACCGCGCGGGCGCAGCAGCTCGCGCTTGCAGACCTACAGGCTGCTCGGCTGCCGCGGCGTCGCGCGGGTCGATCTGATGCTCGAAGAGGACAGCGACGAGCTGCTCGTGCTCGAGACCAACGTGGTGCCCGGGTCTCACGGAAACGAGCCTCTTGCCGCTCGCCGCCGACGCTGCGGGAATCGGGTTCGAGGAGCTGGTGGAGCGGATCCTCGCGAGCGCCGAGCATGCGCCGAGCCCCTAGGAGTCGCCGGCGGCGAAGTCCTCCGGGGAGACCTGGTCGAGGAACTCCTTGAACTTCTCGACGACGTCCTCGGACTCCTCGACGTCGTGCTCGAACTCGATCGCCGACTCCGAGATGACCTCCTCGGCGGCGTAGATCGGCGCGCCCGAGCGCACCGCCAGCGCGATCGCGTCGCTCGGGCGGGAGTCGATCTCGAGCTCGCGGCCGGCGACGCTCAGGGTGATCGAGGCGAAGAAGGTGTTCTCGCGCAGCTCGGTGACCGACACCTGCGTGCACTTGACGTCCAGCTCGCCGAGGATGTCGCACAGCAGGTCGTGGGTCATCGGCCGCGGCGTGCCGGCGCCCTGGAGCTTCATCAGGATCGATGCCGCCTCCGGGTGGCCGATCCAGATCGGCAGGAACTTGTTGCCGTCAACCGTCTTCAGGAGCACGATCGGCTGCTTGCCAACCATGTCAAAGCTGACGCCGTAAATGACCATCTCCTGCACGAAAATCCTCCGAGAGGGGGGAAGGCCAGAGTATAGGTACCCGTTGAGCGCCGCCAACCGGCGCCGGCCGTCGTGGCACCCACGGTCAGGCGCCGCAAAGCCCTCAGCCTCGCGCCCGGAAGCTCCACAGCTTGTTGCCGAGGAAGTTCAGCGGCATCGACGCCCCCACGGCCAGCGCCTGCGCGGGAACCTTGGCCACGCCCGCCGACTCGACCAGCAGCGTGAGCAGCAGCAGGCTGAAGCCGAGCGCGACGAGGCTGACGATCAGAAAGCGGACCGCCTGAAAGCGCGCGCGGTCGCCGCGTGCGTCGAACGTCCAGTGGCGGTTGAGCACGAAGTTGTTGACCACGGCGACGAACCAGGCGAGCACCGCGGCCAAGTGGTAGTCGATGCCGAGGACGTGCACGCACAGCGCGTAGACGGCGAGGTTGACCACGAATCCGATTCCGCCGACGATGCCGAAGCGCACGAGCTGAAGCCAGTTGGCGGGCCGGCGCATTCCGTGCAGGAGGCGGATGTGCGGCCGCATCTCCACGGCGGCGGTCTCCTCGCGCATCCGCTTAGGGTAGCGACACGTCTCGGCGGATGCCCTCGCTAGGCTATGAATGGATGAGGGCGCATCTAGAGCTGCTCGCCGCGCCATGCTGTTTCCTGGTCGTGGCGGCACTCGTCGGCTGCGGCGAAACCGGCGTCGGCGCGGTCGGGACACGGCTCCAAGGCGAGTGCGAAGGCCGTCGTCGGTGGCCGCCGCTGCGCAGGGCCCGCGGGCGCGCGGCGCCGTCGCCAGAGAGGTGGCCGACCCCCAGGAAGCCAGCAGCTTCCCGGCCCCAGCCTCCGTGCATCACATCTCGGCCGCGACGCCGACGCGAGCCGGCGAACAGGCCGTCGCCGCCGGCGCGCCATCCGACGCAGAAGTGCGCCAGGAGCTCGCGCAGATGCACGCGGCCGAACGGACGGCTCTCCAGACCCAGCAGCGTCAGCAGACCGCCGTGCCGGGTGGCGAGTCGATCGGCGGCAGCGGAGCGATCGCGATCCCCGCGGACGTCCCGGAAGTCGTGCAGAAGGTGGTTGCCGGGGCAAACGCGATCGCCGATTTCCCTTATGTGTTCGGCGGTGGACACGCATCGTTCGTGGACAACGCCTACGACTGCTCGGGATCGGTGAGCTACGCCCTGGCGGCGGGCGGTCTGCTGAGCGCGCCGGAGACCTCGGGGGATCTCGAGAGCTGGGGCGCGCCCGGCCCCGGACGCTACATCACGGTGTACGCGAACGCTGGTCACACATACATGTACGTCAACGGCATTCTGTATGACACCGCCGGGCGCAGCGGCGTCTACGCGTCGCGCTGGCAGGTCGGCGCGGTTGACAACTCCGGCTTCGTCGCGCGTCACTGGCCCGGGCTGTAGGGGGAGACCGGGTTCGGCGTGGACTTCGCGGCGCTCACCGTCGCCCTGCCGGTGGCGCTGGATGGCGAATCGGCGGGCGCCAACAACACCGCCATCGCGGTCATCTCGGTGGTCTCGATCGTGTTCGGCTACCTGCTGCTTGCGGCGTTGTGGTACTTCGTGTTCCGCCGCAAGGCGCGCGAGAAGCGTGAGAAGAGCTCCTCGGAGTAAGCCGATCCCGAGCGATCAGTGGCTGAGGTTCACCACGCTGAGCACGGTCGTGCTCACGGGACTCTTCAGCGATGCGTTGCGGACGACCAGCCTGACCATCAGCGATACCTTGCCCAGTTTGTGAAGGTGCGCGGCCGTGTACTTTCCGAACAGGATCTTCAGCGTGCTGTGGCCCCCCTTCGTCGTCACGAGGATCGCTTTGGCGATCACGATCTGGGGAGGAGTGCCGCGGGCCAGCCCGGTGGCGGGCGGGCCGTGGAGGCCGATGCGCCGTGCGACCGACGCGGCGAGCAGCACCTCGAAGTGACCGGCGACCTGCTCGTTGACCGAGTAGCGGATGACCAGGCCGCCGGCGAGCGCGCCCTTCAACGACCGTGACAGCACCGTGTCGCTGACGACCGGGGGAGATGTCGCCGGTTCGTTTTTCGGGTGGTTTTTCTGTTCGTTTTTCTGTTCGTTTTTCTGTTCGTTTGGCGGTTCGTTTGGCGGTTCGTTTTTGCCGCCTCCTTCGCAATGCGGCCCGTTCACGGTGATCGGATCGGGAGGGGTGGGCACGAAGTTGCCACCCACATCGGTAATGGTCAGCGTCACGTTGTAGATGCCGCCGCATTGATAGGAGTGAAACGCGCTCGCCGCACACGTGCCGAGCCACGGCGTGCCGGCGCACGCGGGCGCACCGGGCGCGTAGCCTGTGAACGTGGTGCCGTCGCCGAAGTTCCAACTGTATGTCGCGTAGTTCGCTTTCGCGACGCCTTCCGGCGAGAACGCGTCGGCCGAGTTCAGGGTGACGTTGGACTCCATCCCGTTGAAGGCGACCACTTCCCCGCTGTTCACCGTGGCGGGAGCAGTGAACTGCGGTTCCAGGCGGACGCCGCTCGGGCATGGGACCCCGGGGTAGGGCAGCCCGGGGAATTCCCGGCCCGGGTGCAGTCGTGTCTTCGACGCGAGGTTGTAGCCGACGTTGAGATAGTAGTTCTTTACTCCCAGGATCTGGTTGAAGAGCGTTCCGGCTCTCGACGCCGGCTTCGCGGCCGCGCCGCCGCCGATCTGCGGCACGAAGAAGTTGCGGCACTCGTCGGTGACCTCGTTGCCCGCCGGATGATCTTGCCAGGCGTTCAGCAGGGGGTCGGTCACGATGTTCTGCTGCTCGACGGCGATCTGGTTGATGATGAGGTCCGCGAGGCCGGTGTCGTAGCTGCCATCGGGACCGATTCCCGCAGTCTGGTTGGGCTCCTGCTCGTGTGGTTTCACGAGCCCGGCTTCCTTGGCTTCGGTCTCTTCGCGCTGTTCCTGTTTTGTCTTTTTTTCGAATTCTTCTTTTTCGAGCGCGGTTTCTGTTTTTTCTCGCTCCTTTTCCTCCCATTCGCCGCCGACCTTCGTGCCCGGTTCGAATCCGCCGTCCTGGCACGCGAACGCGGTGGTCTGGTCGGCCGCCGCCAGGTGATAGTCCCCCTCCCCGCCCGCCGTCCAGGGAATCGTGGCGTAGAGGATCGCGCTGGCGCCGCTGCCGATCACGCCGTGATAGCTGCAGAAGCTTTTCTTGTACGTGGCGTAGCCGGTGGGTTCGGTGGGTGCGGGTTCACTGAAGGGTTCTGATTTTTCTTCCTTTTCTCTTTTTCTCTGTTCCCATGCGATCTTGGCTTCTTCGTACTGCGCGATTTCGCTGGGCGTGCCTTTGAAGTCAGAGCAACGACCTGCGGCGCCGCCTTCGTTCAGGCAGACCGTCACGCCGGGCGGCGTCAGCAGATAGTAGACCGTGCCCGTGCCCGTGCCTACCCCCCTCGGCAGGACGTTGCCTTCTTCTTCGTGCTGTTTGATGAACCGTTCGAGCTCGGCCTGCACCTGCAAGGCCGTGAGACAGACCGTCGCTCCGGTTTCAAGCAGCGGGATGCCGAATTCCCAGTGGTGTGGATCGGTGCAGTTGCTGCTCGTTTCCGGATACGGGCCGGTGTCGGTGTATGCGCCATGAAACGTCAGGTGGGTGGCCGCAGGCGTGTTTTTCGTGTCGGTGTACTGCGCGTCGACAGAGAACACGCTCGAGAGCTGCCCTTCGGAGTTCCCGGCGTTGGCCAGGAATCCGTCGATCAGGCCCTGCCAGTCGCCGTGGTAGTAGTCCGACGGGTCCCAGTAGATCGCGTACGTGCCGCCCGCATGCAGCACTTCGTGCCCGCCGGCGTTTTCGAAGTGGGCCGGGCCGGTGTTTTCTTCGCCTTCGAATCTGCCCAGGCCGTTCAGCTTCGTGCTCCCGTCCCAGTAGAAGGCGGCTTCGCGGTGCTGCAGGCCGACCTTGATGTTCGGCCCGCCCGATTTCGTCGGCACTTCTTCGACCGTTGCCTGCGCGGGGCCCGCCAGGCACGCCAGCGAGAGCGCAAGCGCGGCAATCGTCCCGGCCAACAGGACGGCCAGACGCACAGCGCTTTGCGGTCGGAGCGTGCGGAGAGCGAGGTCCACGGGCCAATCATCGGCAGCCGCGGGCAGATCCCTTAGCGCGTCTGGACGCAGTCGTATCGCGGGGCGGCGCGAGGGCCTGCGGGCGCACCGTGGCGATCGTCACGCGTGAGCCGTTCCGACTTGTCAAGCCACCCCAAAGTCGGTTAGTCTGGCCGTTCAGCCAGTGCCGCGGCGTGGGCGCCCGGCACCGGTCCTGTCTTTACCAAGGAGGAGTCATGTCTGTGTTTTCTCGCATCCGCACCCGGATGCTCGTGTGCTGCGTGGCCTCGGTGGCCGCGCTTGGGGCGCTCGTGCTCGCGCCGACCGCCGGGGCGTACAAGATCGGCGGCACCTATCTGGCGCTCGGCGACTCGCTCGCCTACGGCTACCACCAGGCCCAGTTCCAGAGCGAGTACCCGAACATAAACCCCGCGTCGTTCAACGACGGCTACGTCGATGACTTCGGCGGGCTACTGAAAATCTTCGGCCACGGCCCGCAGACCATCAACGACGGCTGTCCGGGGGAGACCACCGAAACGATGATCAAAGGCTCGGGCATCACGGGCTACTGCGCGGGCGGCCCAACGGGCACCCCGTTCCCGGAGGTCTGGCTGCACCACCCCTACGCAGCAGGGGGCTCGCAGCTCAACGACGCGCTCACGATCCTCGCGGCGAACCCGAACGCGGTGAGCCCGATCACGCTGGACATCGGCTCAAACGACGTGCTGCAGTTCCTCGAGCACCACTGCGGCTTCCCGGCGACGGACACGTGCACCGAAGCCGAAACGGCCGCCGAGTACGTGCATATCACCGAAAACGTCTACTACATCCTCACGCAGCTGCGTGCGGCCGCGCCGAACGCGCAGATCGTGCTGATCGGCGCCTACAACCCGTTCCCGACCGTCGTCGCGGGTGGGGACAAGGCGTTGGCTGGCTTCGCGAAACTGCTGGCGGGCGCAGCGGCGAAAGTGCCCGGAACGAGCTTCGCGAACTCCGAGCCGCCGTTCAACCCGTCGAGCATCTTCGGCGGGCCCGAAACGATCGACATCCCGGTCATATGCACGTTCACGGCGATGTGCCCGGGCGGCAAATTCAACCCGACAAGCCCCGAAGCGGACATCCACCCCACCAAGATCGGCTACGCCGTGATGGCGGGGGTCATAGGATTTTCGTTCTTCACGCACTGACGGCAGAACAGAAGGCCTAGTTGACGGTTGCCGCGCCCCGCCAGCACCTACGTGTTGGCGGGGCGCGGTCGGCCGCTCGAGGACCGACTGCTCAGCCCGACGCGAGTCCTGCGACGGCATCGGTCACGCCCTCGCGCGCGGTCGGATAGCGCGGCCTCCAGCCCAGCTCCCGCTTGATCTTCGCATTGGAGGAGCGGGCCGAACGTACGACGGCGTCCACGGCGTTACGGCCGGCGATCAACCGGGCGAGCGCCACAGGGATGCGCCTGGGCGCACCGACGCCGAGCGCGTTCGCCGTGAGGGCCATGAACTCGTAGAACGTGATCGGCTCGTCGTCGACCACGTGATAGGTCGAGCCGCTGCGCGCGTCCTCGACGGCGAGCAGGAGGGCGTGGGCGACGTCGTACACGTGTACGACGTCCCACAGATTCTCGCCGCGGCCGATGACCGCGAGCCGGCCGGGCTGGCGCAATCGCGGGGCCAGCTCGCTCCCAAACCAGCCGCCGGGACCGTAGACATGCGAGGGCCGGATGACCACCGCGGGCAGGCCCGACTCCCCGACAAGGCGCTCACCCTCCTGCTTTGAGCGCCCATACGGCGTCCCCACCGGCAGCGCGGTGTCCTCGGTCAGCAACGAGCCGTGGGCGTCGCCGGTGACGACCGTCGAGGCGAACACGACTCGGGGGCCGGCCACCTCGCCGGAGCCCGCGAGGCTTCTGCAGGCATCCAGCAGGCGGGCGGTGCCGTCGACGTTGACCGCCACGATCTTTCGCTCGCTGCGCTGGGAGGCGATCTCGGCGGCGAGATGCACGACGCAGTCCGGGCGCTCGGCCCCGATCGCCCCGGACAGGCCAACCCCCAGGAGGTCACCGGGCACGCCTCGCGTCCCAGCAGGCTCCGAGCCGGCGCGGCGCACGAGTGCGCTGACCTCGTGTCCCCGCTCGAGCAGCAGCGGGCACAGCGCCTGGCCGATGAACCCGCTGGCGCCTGTGACGAACACGCGCATCGGCGCGATCATACGTCGAGCAGCTCGGGCCCCTCGCTGACGCCGGCCCTGTTGACCGCGGGGTTGGCGGCTCTGGCAGACAGCTCGCCCGCCGCCAGCGGCCGGCAGAGGCTCAGCGCGTCGTCGGCGCCGAGCGAGGGATCAAGCCAGGCGCTCTGTGCCTCGGGGCCCGTGAGGATGACGGGCATGCGGTCATGAATCGGCGCGACGACGTCGTTGGCGGACGAGTCGCACGTGAGCAGCACCACGCTCTGGATGTGCTCGCCTTTTATGTTCGCCTCGGTCCACAGCGCTGCGAACGCGAATGGGACGCGCCCGTGCAGCTGGAAGTAGAACGGCTGGCGCGGCTGTCCGCGCCGCTCGGGCTTCAGCCACTCGAAGTAGCCATCTGCGATCTGAAGCGCCCGCCGCGAGGACGTCGGAATCAGCTCTCTGTAGGCGGGCCTCGAGGCAACGGTCTCCACCCTCGCGTTGATCATCTTCGACGCGCCCTTCAGGTCCTTGGCCCACCAGGGGATGAGCCCCCAGCGCAGCAGGCGCGCCTGCGGGCGCCCGTCGCGCGAGACGATCGCGAGCACCTCTTCGGTCGGCGCGATGTTGAAGCGGCGCGTGCCGGCGTCGCTCGAGATCGGGACCCTGAAACGGTCGTTCAGTTCTTCGACGCCCGCCGTGTTCGTGTAGCGCCCGCACACACCCCGAGCATACGATGGGCCGCGTCGCCGAAGCGGCCACGGAACAGCGACCCGTTTCCTAGATGTCGCGGGGGATCACGCGGTCGACCTCGACCGCCCCACCGGAGCGCGTGTCGGGGTAGACGACGATGACCGTCGGCGCCCCGCCGAACCACGCGCTCGTCTCGCCGACGCCGACGTACTCGGCGGCCCGCTGTGAGCCATCGTCCTGGACAACCCAGACGGGCTGGCCCCTGTGGAAGGCTCCGTCGCCGATGGCGGCCATCACGGGCGCCGCGAGAAGATCTCGGTTGGGTGGAAGGCGATCACCATCGGCGCAGCATATTGCCCGCACACCGCCTCCGAGTAGGCTGCGGCTGCCAGGCCTCCCTGGCGTGATCTCGAAGAGTGGAGCTGGGATGAAAGTGACCGTCTACGTGGATGGCAAGGAACTGTCGCAGGATTCGATCGACGACTGGGAGCTGAAACGCTCGCGCATAGTCGCGCGCTTCCTGAAGTCGAAGTTTGGCGTGAAGTTGCCCCCCGGCGTCGCCGACGAGAGCGGTGGCCGCAGTATCGCCTCCATCCGGGCCACGCTGATGGAGGCCAAGGTTAGCCTCGAACCCGCGCAGGTCAGGCTGAAGCTGCGATCAAGGCTCACATTCTCCGCGCTCTCAGTGAGGGTCCTCAACGTACTGTCGCTTGGGCGCCGCAAGGCCGCTGTCGTGGAGATCGTCTGCGAGGGTGCGACCGCGAAGGACATCGTCGAGCGGGTCGGCGACCTGTTCCTGACGAACTCCCCCCGGAACCGTGAACTCACCTTGCTCGGATGCCCCGACCACTACGTCCTGGAAGCCCACGACGGCCGCGTCCAGGAGATCGTCGAGACCACCGGCGGCGCCCCGACGCAGTCGCAGTTGTTCGTCAGATACGGTGATGCGGCCAAGGTCGATTTTCCGAAGGATCCGGCATATCCACTTCAGATGGCGGGTGTCGCGCGCCTCAAGGGCGGCACGGCCGTCGGTGGCATCAGGCATCAGTACCGCGACGAGGGCAACGGGTTCAGGGCGAAGATCGCCGACGAGTTCCCTGCCCTTTTCCCGCGGTGCATGGTCAGGGCGCAGCAGCTGCATCTGGCATGCGAGTTCGGCATCTGGTATCGGACTCTGGTCGAAAGGCCAGAGGGCGACAAACCTGATCTGTAGCCATGCGGTCTGGTGCAGAGCGGTATGCGATCCTGTGCGATCTAATCCCCGCGACGGCCCAGACCGCCGGCACTCCTGGGGTCGTGCGATCAGGCGGGGTTGAACCCAAGGAGAGCTCGATGCGCTTGCAGATGAAGATCCCGTCCCCGACGACCGTTGCCGCGGTCGCCTTCGCCTGCGTGCTGCTGTTGGGGGTGCTGGCCACAGCTGCGGGCGCCTCCGCCACGCCGGCCGGTTCGATCACCGAGTACTCGAGCGGCCTAAACGCCAAAACCGAACCGGAGGCCATCGCACCGGGGCCCGACGGCAACATGTGGTTCATCGACGGGGAATCCCCTCCCGCGATCGGGAAGATCACGCCGAGCGGCGCGATCACCGAGTACTCCGGCCTGAACGCCGAACACGATCTGGAAGACATTGCGCTCGGCCCAGACGGCAACATGTGGTTCACCGACGCCATGACTTTCAGTTCAGGTGCCATCTGGCGGATCACGCCCAGCGGCGCGCTCGGCGAGCTCGCGCCGGTCGCGGCAAACGCACCCAGCACCATCGCGCCGGGCCCGGGCGGGAACCTCTGGTTCACCACCTTCGGCGGCGCCACCAAGGCGATCGGCAAGATCACGCCAAGCGCCACGATCAGCGAATACTTCACCGGCCTGAACCCCGGAAGCGAACCGTCCGACATCGCCCCAGGGGCAGACGGCAACGTCTGGTTCACCGACCGGGGCACCACGAAGGCGATCGGGAAGATCACGCCGAGCGGCGCTATCACCGAGTTCACGGAAGGCCTCAATGTGGAAAGCTTCCCGGCGAGCATCGCAGCCGGCCCCGATGGCAACGTGTGGTTCACGGACGCGGGCACCACCAAGACGATCGGGAAGATCACGCCGAGCGGCGCTATCACGGAGTACCCCACCGCCGCCCTGAATCCGGGAAGCGAACCGGTCGACATCACGCCGGGCCCCGACGGCAACCTCTGGTTCACCGACCAGGGCACTACGAAGGCGATCGGGAAGATCACGCCGAGCGGCGCTATCACCGAGTACTCCGTCGGCCTCAGCGGCAGCCGCCCGCTCGACATCGCGCCGGGCCCCGATGGCAACCTGTGGTTCAGCGACCGGGGCACCAAGGCGATCGGGCGGGTCGGTGCCGGTGTTCCCGAAGCGCTGGCCGCGCCGCTCCTCGTGAGCGGCGCCGGACAGGCAGGCAGCCCGCAGCTCTGCAGCGCGTCCTGGTCGACCTGGGCCGGCCAACAGCCCTCGGCAACCCTCTATGGCTTCGACGGCTACCGCTGGCTGCTGGATGGCTCCCAGATCGCCACCGGCCCGTCGTACACCCCCGCCGCCGCCAACGTCGGCCATCAGCTCTCATGTGCCGAGACCGTCACGTACCCGCTGCTGGAGGTGACGACCTCGGCGACGAGCGCCCCCATCACGGTGGTTGCGTCGCCGGCCACCACCACGGTTGTGCCCCCGAGGATCACGACGGCTCACCAGTCGAGCTCCCGCTGGCGCGAGGGCGGCAAGCTGGCCCGGATCAGCCGCAAGAAGCCCCCCATCGGCACGACCTTCTCCTTCTCCCTCAACGAGCAGGCGAGCGTGAGCTTCGCCTTCACCCAACAGGTGCCGGGGCGAAGGGTTGGCCGCAACTGCGTAGCCCAGACGAAGAAGAACCGTCGCAAGCACGCCTGCAAGCGAACCGTGACGGCCGGCACGCTCTCCTTCACCGGCCACACGGGCACCAACAAGGTGGTCTTCCAAGGGCGCGTCTCTTCGTCGAAGAAGCTCAAGCCCGGGCGCTACACGCTGATCATCACGGCTACGAACTCCGTCGGAGCGCACTCGGCTGCGCCGACTTCGTTGACCTTCACGATCGTCAGGTAGCGGTAGACGGGCGACGGTGGCCCGCGTCCGGCCGGTCACTCGTGCATCCCAGCAAAGGGGGAGTAGCGCCGAGAATGCCGCTCCTGATTGCAAAGGTCCCGCGGCTGGGAGCGCAAAGGCGAAGAAAGCACTCTACGGCGCCGAACTTGGACGATGGGCGATCCAGGACTCGAACCTGGGACCTCTTCCTTATCAGAGAAGCGCTCTAACCATCTGAGCTAATCGCCCGGGACCAATGACAACGGGACCTCTGCTGTCCTACGTTACGTCTGCAACATGGATTTGGAACATCCATGGAACACCGCAGGCCAAAGCCGCCGCATCGTGCGGCCATCTTATCGCCGGCTCGCCACCGCAGTCGGCGTCGCACCGGCGGGGAGAGCGACTCGTGCGATGGGCACTCCTCTCGGCCTAGGCCACCACGCGCAGCCGCAGGCGGCGCGCGAGCTCGATCGCCTCCTCGCGCGTCGAGAACGACAGCTCAGCGCGATATCCGCCCTGCCCTGAGGCCCTCACGTGCACCTCGACCCCGAGCCCCGAGCCGAGCGCCTCCGCGATCTCCTGGGCCGCCTGCTCCTGGTCGGGGTGCTGCGCGCCGGAGCCCGTCGCCGCCCGTCTCACCGCTCCGCCGGGGGCGTCTCGAGTGCCCGCGTTGCCCTGCCGCGCGCGCGCTTCGGTGGTCCTCACAGACCAGCCCTGGGCGGCCGCGGCGCGCGCGAGGCTTCTGCGCGCCGCGTGGTCTTCGGCCAGCAGCAGCGCCCTGCCGTGCCCCTCGCTGAGCGTGCCGGCCTCGAGCAGCTCGATCGCCTCATCGGGGAGCTCGAGCAGCCGCATCAGGTTGCTCACGGCCACGCGGCCACGCCCCACGCGGCGGGCGACCTGCGCGCGCGTCAACGCCAGCTCCTCCACCAACGCCGCGCATGCCCGGGCCTCCTCGATCGGGTTGAGGTCCTCGCGCGCCATGTTCTCTATCAGCGCGAGCTCCAGCGTCTCGGCGTCCTCGCGCTGGCGCACCAGCGCCGGAATCGTCTCGAGGCCGGCGATCCGCGCCGCCCGCCAGCGGCGCTCGCCCGCGACCAGCTCGTAGGTCCCGCCCGCCTTCGGGCGCACCAGCACGGGCTGCAGCACGCCCCGCTCACCCAGCGACCCCGCCAGCGCGGTGAGCGCCTCCTGGTCGAATCGCCGCCTGGGCTGGGCGGGGTTTGGGGAAATCAGCTCCACCGCGAGCTCGCGCAGCTCCTCCTCGGAGGCCTTCTCGCCTCCCGTCGACACCGACAGGATCGCCTCCAGCCCCCGGCCCATGCCCGGCCTCGGCTTAGCCACGCGCCGCCACCTCCTTCGCCAGCTCGAAGTACGCCTCAGCCCCGGCGCTGTGGGGGTCGTGGTGGGTGACCGGCAGCCCGTAGCTGGGAGCCTCGCCCACCCTCACGTTGCGCGGGACCACCGTGTCGAACACCAGATCCGGAAAGTGCGCCCTGACCTCCCTCTCCACGTCGCGCCCGAGCCGCGTGCGGCTGTCGTGCATCGTCAGCAGCATCCCGGCGACCGTCAGCCGCGGGTTCAGCTCGCGCTGCACGAGCGCAAGCGTCTCGAGCAGGCCCGCGAGGCCCTCGAGCGCGAAGTACTCCGTCTGCACCGGCACGATCACCCTGTCGGCGGCGACCAGCGCGCTCACCGTCAGCGGCCCGAGCGACGGCGGACAGTCCAGCAGGACGTATTCGAAGCGATCCCTCACCGGCTCGAGGCACTCGCGCAGGCGACGCTCGAAGCCCTCCATGCGCGGAAGCTCGACGTTGGCGCCGGCCAGCCCGGCGCCGGCCGGCAGCACCTGCAGGCCCGGAACGCTCGAGCCCGTGAGCGCATCCGTCGCACGTCGCCTCCCCGGTCAGAACCTCATACAGCCCCGGCGCGTGGGTTCGCGCGATTCCCAGCCCGACCGTTGCGTTCGCCTGCGGGTCGACGTCCACGAGCAGTGTCCCGTATCCGGCCTCGGCGATGCACGCGCCGACGTTCACCGCCGTCGTGGTCTTGCCCACACCGCCCTTCTGGTTGGCGATCGCATACACCGTGCCCATGCCGTGGAAGCTAGCGCCGATCACGGTCAGACGGCGGCCCGCCGCCTGACGCGCCCGAGTCACCCGTCGCAGATCCTCCTCGCCGGCCGAGATGGCGCCCCAGCGACCCCAGCGGGCGCTTGTGCGCGATCCCGGGCCGCCGCGGGAACCGCTCGGGCGTATCGCCAACCTTCAGGTAGAGGTGTAGGTGATGGTCCCTGGCACCCGCGAAGGGCTCGACCGCACGGACCTCAAGCCGCCGCAGGCCCAGCTCCTCCGCAGCCCTCAACGCGGCCTGCTCCTCCTGCGGCGCGCGCCGGCCGCGCCAGTCCACCAACGTCCCTCCCAACCGCAGCAGCGGCGCCGCATACTCGAGCACGACCGGCTGGGCGGCGAGCGCCCGCACGACAACAGCGTCATTGCTGGAGGCACCCTCACGCCACTCCTCCACGCGCGCCCTGACGACCCGTGCGTTTTCGATCCCGGCTCGGGCGCACAGCCTTTCGAGGAACTCGCACCTGCGCCGCTGGCTCTCGAGGAGCCTGACCTCCGTGGCCGGCTGGGCGATCGCAAGCGCCACGCCCGGGAACCCGGCGCCCGTGCCCAGGTCGGCGATCGTGCCCGCCGTGCGAATCGCGTCGAGCTCGAGCGCGACCAGAGAGTCGGCAAAGTGGACGTCAAGCGCCCGCTCTCCACCGCGGACGGCAGTCGGAGCATGCTCGTCGCGCTCGAGCATCTCAAGCACCGCCTCCACCTGGGACAGCGCCTCGTCGCTGAGACCTCTCAAGAGGTCATGCCCAGGGCGCTCCCTCACGCTGATGACACCGGACGCTCGACCTTGGTGGGTGTTTCCCGTGAAACACTCCACCCGGGATCAGTCGACCAGCGGCGAGACAACCAGGAAGCGCTCGGGCTCCTCGCCCTCGCTGTGCGTCTCCACGCCTCCGTGCTCACGCAGGTATTCATGGACGATCCGCCGCTCCCATGGAGGCATCGGGTAGAGCTCTACCGGCCCGCCCGACCGCAACACATCCTCGACCGCGTCATCCGCATCGGCCTTGAGCGACTGCGCCCGGCGCTCGCGATATCCATCCGCGTCGATCACGACGCGCACAGGCGACGGTCCGTCGGGGAACACGATCCGCTGCGCCAGGTGCTGCACCGCGTCGATCGTCTGTCCGCGCTTGCCGATGAACAGGCCCAGGTCGTCCCCCGTCAAACGACCGGTGAGCACGCCATCGGCCTCTTCGACCTCCACCTCGACGTCGAGCCTGAGCCCTTCGGCGACCTCCTCCAGCAGGTCTTCAAGCGCCTCGACGGGGTCCAGGTCTTCGAGATCGTCCTCCGCCCAGCTCGCGTCGACGTCCTTGCCCTCGTCGGTCATCGCCGCCTGCCGGACCGCTTCTTCTTCTTGCGCGGCGACGGCGGGGGAGCGGACGCTGCGCCGCCGGCGCCGTCGACACCCGCGATCCCGGCGTCCGCCAGCGCCGGTTTCAAGTTGCGATCCGGCTTGCCGTTGGCGGACCCCTTCGCCGGGTCGGGGCGCGCGGGTGGCGGCATTCGTTGGCGTATGAAGTACTGCTGGCCGATCGTCCACAGGTTCGTCGTGATCCAGTACACGAGCAGACCGGCCGGATAGCGGTAGAGGATCACCACGAACACGACCGGCAGCAGCAGTAGTAGCCGCCGCTGGTTGGGGTCTGCCGTGGCCGTCGCCACCAACGTCGAGGCGAGCTGAGATCCGACGTAGAGCACGATCAGCACGATCAGCGCCACGCCCGTCGCCTTGGCCGTGATGTCCGGTATGAAGAGGAATTTGGCGGAGCCCGGCGCGACCTGGTTGCACCCCGTCGCCGCGAGCTCCTTCGCCGGGATTTTCGGCAGCGGCCCGTACGGGAAGACGTGGAAGTGCTGCTTCAGCTGCCGTCCGCAGATGTCGACCTTGAGGTCGGTGCGCAGCATGTAGAACAGCGAGATGAACACCGGCAACTGCAAGACCAGGGGCAGGCAGGAGGCGAGCGGGTTGATTTTGTTCGCTTGGTAGAACTTCATGATCTCCTGCTGCTGGCGCTGTTTGTCGTCCTTGTACTTCTCTTTCAGCTTGTTTATCTCCGGAGCCAGCCGCTGCATCTCCTGCATCGACCTCAGCTGCCTGAAGGTCAGCGGCACGAGCACCGCCCGGATCACGACGGTGAGCAGGACGATCGCCAGGCCCCAGCTGCTCCCCGGAAGGTGTTCGTGGATGAACACCAGGATCGATTCGAACAGCGTTATCAGGGGCGAGAACGCGTCCTCGATGACGTTGGCGAGTATTGGCATGCGCTTGTCGGATCTCGGCGGTGTGTTGGGCGACTAGGTGGCTCGGGGTTGGTGCGCCCTGGTGACGCAAGCGGGCTGCGGACCCGGACGCGCGCTCAGGCGCCCGTGTTGGGATCGATCCTGAACACCCGCTGGGCGTCCACCGGATCGTACCCGCCGTAGCTCCATGGATTGCACCTGAGCAGGCGCCACCCGGCCAGCACCAAGCCCCTTAGTATGCCGTACCGGCGGATCGCGTCGACCGCGTAGCGCGAGCACGTGGGCTCATACTTGCAGCGTCGCGGGATCGCCGGCGAAATCAGGCGGCGATAGACCATGATCGGCGCGATCGCCACCGCGCGTGCTACGCGTGCGGCGAGCGGCGAGCCATGCGGCTCCACAGACGGCGCCCGCGGTCGCGTGGTGGAGCTCATGAGGGCTCCGCGGCGCCCGCGGCGATCGAGTTGCGAGCAACCCCCGCCTTGGCGATGAGCTCGGAAAGCGACGCCAGCACACCCTCCAGGCCCTCGCGTTCGGCCAGCTCACGGGCCGCCGGACGGGCAACGAGCACGAGGTCCTGGCCCGGGCGCAGGCCGGTCTCGGTGTGTGCGAACGCCTCCCGCAGGAGCCGCTTCACGCGGTTGCGCTCCACCGCGCCGCCGACCTTCCGCGACACGGACAGTCCCAGCCGCGGCCGCTCCGTCGAGGGGTTCGGAAAGGCATACAGCACCAGATGGCGATTGGCCGTCGACCGTCCCTGCCGATACACCCGCTCGAAGTCCGCGCTGCGCGACAGGCGTCCGCGGGTGGGGTGCCGCGAGTTCATCGCGCGGGAGTCACCATCAGGTGGACAGACGCCTGCGTCCCTTGCCGCGGCGGCGCTTCAGCGTCAGCCGTCCGGCGCGCGAGCGCATGCGGGCGCGGAACCCGTGGGCACGGGCTCGCTTGCGCTTCTTTGGCTGGTAGGTGCGCTTCATCTGGCTCTTCTCCGTCGAGGTGTCTCTTCCTCCGTTTCGGCTCGCGCGCGCGCGAGCCGAAACGGGCGCGGGCGCCGCGCGAATCGCCGCTCAGTATACGACCACCAACCCGCCGTCGAGTTTTTCCCGCCAATTGCGGCGAGCGCCGGTCGGGCACTCCAGACCGTCGGTTATAGTCGGCTGACCGGGCTCCCAGCGGGCCCTCCTTGAATAGTCACAGCCCGTCAACCTTCCCTGGGAGAAGCGGATACCTGCTGCCGTGAGCGCCGAGCTGGAGCACATATGGTCACGCGTGCAGGCCGAGCTCGCCCGCTCCGTCGACGAGCCCACCTACCGTATTTGGCTCGAGCCGCTGTGCGCCCGCGAGCTCGCAGATCGGCGCCTCCTGATCGAAGCTCCTGAGCACGCCTGCGGTTGGATTCGCGACCGCTTCGGCGGCGTTCTTGCAGCCGGCGTCGCCTTGGTGCTGGGACCCGACGTCATCGCAGAGCTCGTCAGTGCGGGCGAGTCGAGTGACGCGAGCGGCGGCGGCCCACAGCCGGGCCGGGCCGGGCGGACGGAACCCCGGCGGATGGGGGTTGGGCGCGCACGTTCGGCCGAATCGGCCGAACGTGACCCGTCTTTCACTCCCGAGTCGCTCGGCGGGCCGCTCGGAAACCCCAAGCTCACGTTCGAGCAGTTCGTGATCGGCGACTGCAACAGGCTCGCCCACGCGGCGGCCCTGACGGTGGCGGAGATGCCCGCGCAGGCCTACAACCCGCTGTTCATCTGTGGGCCCCCGGGTGTGGGAAAGACGCACCTGCTCAGCTCCATCGCGAGTCTGGTCCTCTCACACAGCCCCGGGTTGACAGTGCGCTGCACCACCGGCGAGGCCTTCACGAACGAGTTCCTCAATGCGCTCGGCGGCGGACACACCGACGGCTTCAAGACACGCTTTCGCCACGTCGACGTGCTGCTCATGGACGACGTGCAATTCCTCGAGCGGAAGATCAAGACCGAGGAGGAGTTCTTCCACACCTTCAACGCCCTGCATGACGGCGGCCGCCAGATCGTGCTCACCTCCGATCGCCCTCCGCACAACCTCCAAGCGCTCGAGGATCGCCTCCGTGAGCGTTTCGCGGCGGGGCTCGTCGCGGACATCGAACCTCCCGACCCGACGACCCGTCTCGCGATCCTGCGCAAGCGCGCCCAGCACGACCACATCGCCACGGCGGACGGGGCGGCGCTCGAGGTGATCGCCGAGCGTGTCCGAAGCGATGTTCGGGCGCTCGAGGGGGCGCTGATCCGCATCGTCGCCTTCAGCTCCCTCACCGGACGACCATTCACGGGCCAACTGGCGCACGAGGTGCTCGATCGGCTGTACCCGGCGGCGCCGGCGAACAGTCACCGCGGTCGGCGATCCCTCGACGACATCCAGGCCGCCGCCTGCGAGCACTTCGGGCTCTCCGGCGAGGAGCTCTTGTCGTCTTCGCGCACCTCGCGCGTCGCCTGGCCCCGTCAGGTCGCGATGTACCTTGCCCGAGAGCTGACAAGCGAGTCGCTACCGGCGATCGGCAGGCACTTCGGCGGCCGTGACCACACGACGGTTCTGCATGCCTGCCGGCGTGCGAAGACTCGCATCGCCGAGGACCCGCTCGCGCGAGATGCTGTGGATGATGTGCGCAGGAGTCTTGATATCAAGAGCCCATGACAGATCCCCGACCGCTTCGCCTGAGAGACTTCGCTCAGCCCTCCACAGGCCCATTCACAGCTTCGATCAACCACATCACCAGCCAGACATCAGAATCCACAGGCCCACAACCCCTACTGATTTGATCTTGTTCATAGCGGTCTATTCGTGAAGCTCTCCATCTCAGCCCCCGAGCTGCTGACACAGCTGCAGACCGTCGCGCGCGTCGCTTCGACGCGCAGCGCCGTGCAGGCGCTGTCGGGTGTGATGATCTCCGTACCGGCCGACGCGACGCCGGAGCTGCTCGCAACCGATATGGAGGTCGGCCTGCGGGTTCCCCTTCACGCCGATGTCGCCAGCCCGGGCTCGGCCGTCCTTCCGGCGCGCCTGTTGCTCGATGTCGCCCGTTCGCTCCCCGGCGATGAGCTCACGCTGGAGCTGAGAGGCCCCGAGCAGGACGTCGAGCTCGTATGCGGACCCGCTACGTTTCACCTGCGCTTGCTTCGCGCCGAGGACTTTCCAACGCTGCCGAGCCCAACGCCCGAGACTCGCATCACGCTCCCCACCGAGGCCTTCGTGCAGACAGTCTCGCGTGTGGCTCGATCGGCGTCACGCGATGAGACAAGGCCCGTCCTGACCGGCATCCTCATGTCGGCGTCGGGACAGGAGCTGCGCATGGTGGCGACGGACTCCTACCGCCTCAGCGTGAAGGAGACGGCCCTCCAGGCGCCGCTGCAGGGAAGTCTCGAGGCGAACGTTCCCGCCCGCGCTCTCGCGGAGCTCGTGCGGATCGCCCAGCAGGCCGAGAGCGAGACGCTCTCGATAAGCGTCGGCAAGAGCCAGGTCGTATTCGAGCTCGGCGACGTCCTGCTCTCCTCGCGGCTCATCGACGGTCAATTTCCGAACTATCGCCAGCTGCTCCCCGAGTCGGTCGACCACGAGCTGCGCCTCGCGACGGCCGAGCTGGCCGACGTGGTCAGGCGCATCAGCCTGCTCGCGCAGAAGAACGCGCCGCTTCGCCTCAGCTTCAGCGAGGGAACGCTGACGATCTCGGCGCAGACCCCCGATATCGGCGGCGCCAGTGAGGCGATCCCCGTCCCCTTCCACGGCGAGTCCTTCGAGATCGGGTTCAACCCGGAGTTCCTGCGGGACGGGCTCGAGAGCATCGAAACCGACGAGGTCGTGCTGAAGCTGATCAGCCCTCTGCGGCCGGGCCTGATCGAATCACCGGACTCCGGCGATTTCGTATACCTGATCATGCCCATCCGCCTGAACGTGTGACGTCGTGGCGGGCGCATCTCTGCGTCGCGTAGCTCTCAAGGAGCGCTGAACGTGCTCGTGGTCAGCGTGGAGCTGCGCGACTTTCGCTCCTACGCCCGGGCCGAGGCGGACCTCGGCGACGGTTTGACGGTCGTGCACGGCCCGAACGGCGAGGGGAAGTCGAACCTTCTCGAGGCGATCTACTTCGGCTGCACGGGGCGCTCGCCACGTGCGCGCAACGAGCGCGAGCTGGTGCGTTTCGGCGCACCGGCCACGCGGGTGGTCGTGCGGCTCCGTGACGGTCTGCACTCGCACGAGCTGAGCGTCGGCTACGGGACGCTTCCGGGAGACCCGAGGCCGGTCAAGCGCATGACCTCCGACGGCGGCTCGGTCGAGCGCATGCTCGATGTCGAGGCCAGACCGCTGCTGAGCGTGTTCATGCCCGACCGGCTCGAGCTGTTGAAGGGGCCCCCGGCTCTGCGCCGTGCGCACCTGGACCAACTGGTGGCGGCGGTGTGGCCGGCGCGCGCGAGCGCTCGGCGCGAGTACTCGCAGGTGCTCGCGCAGCGCAACGCCCTGCTCGGGCGGATCCGTGCCGGCCGCGCCTCGCAGGCCGCGCTGCCCACATGGGACCGCGAGCTCGCCGGCAGGGCGCTGGCGCTCAGCGCCGACAGGGCGGCGGTTGTCGGCCTGCTCTGCGAGCCATTCGCCGAGCAGGCCTCGCGGCTCGGATGCAGTGGCGACGCGGCCCTCGAGTACCGTCCGCGATCGCATGCCGTGGACGAGGACGAGTTCCTCGCCGAGCTGCAGTCACGGCTGCCGACGGATCTCGAGCGGGGCTTCTCGGGCCACGGTCCCCACCGCGATGAGCTCGCGATCCTGCGCGACGGGCGGGAGCTGCGCGTCTACGGCTCTCAGGGCGAGCAGCGCCTGGCGTTGCTCGCGCTGCTGCTGACAGAGCGCGGCGTGCTGGCGCATGAACGGCGCCGCGCGCCGCTCATGCTGCTGGACGACGTGATGAGCGAGCTCGACTCCGAGCGGCGCGAGCTGCTGGCCGAAGAGCTCTCCACCGGCGGTCAGAGCGTGATCGCGACCACCGACCTCGCCCACGTGCCCGGCGCCACGGACACGTCGGTCACGCGCCTTCGCATCTCCGCCGGCTCGGTTCTCAACGAGGTGCTCGCCGCGTGAGGAAATCCTCCCCCCAGCCGCTGTCGGTGGCTCTGGAGGCGCTCACGGGTACGCTCGCGCCGGCGACGAGGCTCGCTCGAGTGCAGCAGATATGGCCGGCCGCCGCCGGCCCCGCGATCGCGGCGGCGGCCTACCCGACGGCCGAGCGGGAGGGCGTGCTGACGGTGACCTGCGCCGCGGCGGTATGGGCGCAGGAGCTCGACCTGATGGCCGGTGAGCTCATACCTCGACTGAACACCGCGATCGGGGCCGAGGCGATTCGCGAGCTGCGCTGCCGCACTGGTTGATCGCAGGAGCTGCGCGCCGACGCCTACAGGCGCCCTAGCGCGATCGGAGTAGTAGCCTCTCGCTGCCGGGGAGGCCGGACTCGGTGTGCACGGTGCGGCGAGCGTATCCGCCGCACCCGGGGATACGCGCGCCCCCGGCCCAGGAGGAGGAGGGCTGGGACCGGGGGCGGCGCGCCCAATCAATCCTTTGGCTGGGCGGCCAGCCAGAGTATTGCGACGTTAGGGCTCGTGTGTCGCAACGCCGCCCCGCCCGCCCCGGCCGGCAGGCGCGAGATCCCCCGGTTTTTATGCATTTTGCAGGGATTTAGCCGTGTCTTCGCGCCGTGCTCCGGGTGCCGCCCCTGCTATTATTCTGTACACACTTCACCCGCCCCGGCCGTGGCCTTTTGGCCCGGAATCCGGGGCGTTCTCACGTCATCGGAGGGCCATTGGCCAAAGGCAGCGACAGCTCTGAAAGGGGCGCCACGAAGGGCGGCGTCAACGACCCGTCCATGACGGGCGCCTCATCCAGCTACGACGCGCAGGACATCACGGTGTTGGAGGGGTTGGAGGCGGTCCGCAAGCGCCCGGGCATGTACATCGGCTCGACCGGCGTGCTCGGACTGCACCACCTCGTCTACGAGGTCGTCGACAACTCCGTCGACGAGGCGCTGGCGGGCTTCTGCACCAAAGTCTCCGTCGTCATCCACCCCGACAACTCGGTCACGGTCACGGACAACGGCCGCGGGATCCCTGTCGCCGTAATGGACAAGGAGGGACGCCCCGCTGTCGAAGTCGTGCTGACGGTCCTTCACTCCGGCGGCAAGTTCGGCGATGGTGGCGGCTACAAGGTGTCCGGCGGGCTGCACGGCGTCGGCGTCTCCGTCGTAAACGCCCTTTCCGAGCGCCTGTTCGTGGAGATCGACCGCGACGGCTACCACTTCTCGCAGGAGTACTCGCGTGGAGCCCCGCAGACAGAGCTGGTCAAGGGCGAGAAACTCCCCGTCAACGCGCCCACCTCGAACACGGTCACGTTCCTCCCCGACGCCGACATCTTCGAGACGCTGTCGCTCGACTTCTACACGCTCGAGGAGCGCCTGCGCGAGACGGCCTTTCTGACTCGCGGCCTCGAGATCTCGATCGTCGATGAGCGCGGCGAGGGCCACTCCGCCACATTCCAGTACGAGGGCGGCATCGAGGACTTCGTCTCCTACCTGAACGAGAACAAGGACACCGTCCACCGCAAGGTCATCTTCTTCGCCGGCGAGAGCGAGGAGGGCGCGGCCGAGGTCGCGATGCAGTGGAACTCCTCCTACCAGGAGTCGATCCACTCATTCGCGAACAACATCTCAACCCGCGAGGGCGGATCGCATCTGAGCGGCTTCCGCTCGGCGCTCACGCGCACGCTCAACAAGTACGCGCGCGACCACGGCCTGCTCAAGGAGAAAGAGGACAACCTGTCGGGAGAGGACGTCCGCGAGGGGCTCACCGCGGTGATCTCGGTCAAGCTTCGCGACCCGCAGTTCGAGGGCCAGACCAAGACCAAGCTCGGCAACCCCGGCATGGCGGGCTTCGTCGAGTCGATCGTCAACACGGGGTTGGGAGAGTTCCTCGAGGAGAACCCCAGCGAGGCGCGCGCGGTGATCATGAAGTCCGTCCAGGCGCAGCGGGCCCGGGAGGCGGCGCGCAAGGCGCGCGATCTGACCAGGCGCAAGTCGGCGCTCGAGAACTCCACGCTGCCCGGCAAGCTCGCCGACTGCTCGGTGAAGGACCCGGCGCTCGCGGAGCTGTTCGTCGTGGAGGGCGACTCAGCCGGCGGCTCTGCCAAGCAGGGACGCGATCGCAACACCCAGGCCGTCCTGCCGCTGCGCGGCAAGATCCTCAACGTCGAGAAGTCGCGAATCGACAAGGTGCTCCAGAACACCGAGATCCAGGCGCTCATCACCGCCATCGGCACAGGGGTGCGCGACGAGTTCAACATCGAGAACGCCCGCTACCACAAGGTCGTCCTGATGACGGACGCCGACGTCGACGGAGCGCACATCCGCACGCTCGTCCTGACGCTCCTGTTTCGCGAGATGCAGGAGCTGATCGAGGCCGGCTATGTCTACATCGCCAAGCCGCCCCTCTACAAGCTCAAGCAGGGCTCGCGCGAGCGCTACATCGAACGGGATTCAGAGCTCGAGGACATCCTGCTGTCGGACAAGTGGGACAAGCTCGAGGTCTTCGACCGTCACGGCACCCAGTTCAAGCTCACCGATGCGCGGTGGCAGCGGTTCTCCAGGTTGCTCAAGCAGTACGAGGGCTGGTCGTCCTCGCTGCGAGCCGTGCACGGACACGACATGGTCCAGTTCCTCGAGGAGTCCTCGCTGCTCGGAGAGCAGGTGATGAGTGCCGAGGCGGCGGTGGAGCTGCTCAGCCGCGCCGGCCTCGAGGGCGAGACCCATGCCACGGAGCTGATCGAAGAGGATCCCGTCGAGATCCGCGTCAAGGCCGTGGAGGCGACGACCGGCTTCGCCCGCACACATCGCATCAAGCGTGCCCTGTTCGACTCGCAGGAGTACCGCCAGCTCGCGCGCGTGCACGCCCAGCTCATCGAGCTCGCCGGCGTCCCCGCCTTCGAGGTGCGCTTGGGCGACGCCCGCGAACCCGCCGCCTCCTTCGAGGCGCTGCGCACCGCCGTGATGACGGTCGCGCAGAAGGGAATCAAGCTCCAGCGCTTCAAGGGCCTCGGAGAGATGAACGCCGACCAGCTCGGCGAAACGACGATGTCCCCGACGACACGTATGCTCGCGCAGGTGACGCTGGAGGACGCCGCCGTGGCGGATCGCATCTTCTCCAAGCTGATGGGCGACCAGGTGGAGCCGAGGCGGGAGTTCATCGAAGAGAACGCCCGCGCGGTCGCGAACCTCGATGTGTGACGCGATTGCCGGCGCGGCTCTGCGACCTCGCTTGATGGAGGTGGCCGATGGCCTCTGCTGATGTGATCAGCGGCGGCAACGTCGAACCACGGGCGCTCGAGGAGGAGATGCGCACGGCGTACCTCGACTACGCCATGTCGGTGATCGTCGGGCGCGCTCTTCCCGACGTGCGCGACGGCCTGAAGCCGGTGCATCGCCGTGTGCTCTACGCGATGAACGAGCTCGGGCTCGGGCCCACCCGCTCGTACGCCAAGTGCGCGAAGATCGTTGGGGAGGTGATGGGCAACTATCACCCCCACGGAGACTCGGCGATCTACGACGCCCTCGTGCGCATGGCACAGGACTTCTCGATGCGCAACGAGCTCGTCGACGGACAGGGCAACTTCGGCTCGGTCGACGATGACCCCGCTGCTGCGATGCGCTACACCGAGGCGCGCCTGGCCCGCATCGCCACCGAGATGCTGCGCGACCTCGACATGGACACCGTCGACTTCGCGCCGAACTACGACGGATCCCGCCAGGAACCGCTCGTCCTGCCCTCCCGCTTTCCCAACCTGCTCGTCAACGGCTCCTCGGGAATCGCGGTCGGCATGGCCACGAACATCCCGCCACACAACCTGCGCGAGGTCATCGCCGCGACGATCGCCTACATCGAAGACCCGGAGATCGGCGTCGACGGGCTGATGAAGCACATCAGCGGCCCGGACTTCCCCACCGGTGGAATCATCCTCGGTCGGTCGGGCATCCGCGACGCCTACGAAACCGGCCGAGGCCGCGTGCGCATCCAGGCGCGCGCACACATCGAGCCGCTGAAGCAGGGCAAGGAGGCGATCGTCGTCACCGAGCTGCCTTTCATGGTCAAGAAGGGCGGTGACGGAGGGCTGATCGGGAAGATCGCCGACCTCGTACACGAGAAACGGATCCCCGAGATCTCCGACCTGCGAGACGAGTCCGACAAGCGGGGCATGCGGCTCGTGATCGAGCTCAAGCGCGACGTGATCCCCAAGGTCGTGCTCAACAAGCTCTACAAGCACACCCCGATGCAGACCACGTTCGGCGTGAACATGGTCGCCCTCGTCGACAACGTCCCGCGCACGCTCGACCTGCGTGCGGTGATCCACAACTACGTGGCCCACCAGCGCGAGGTGATAGTGCGCCGCACCAAGCACGAGCTGTCCGAGAAGGAGGCCCGCGCCCACATCCTCGAAGGGCTGCTGACCGCGCTCGAGCACCTCGACGCGATCATCGAGCTGATCCGCGGCTCCCGCGACCGCGACAGCGCCCGCGAGCAGCTGGTCGCCCGGTTCGAGCTCAGCCACATCCAGGCGACGGCGATCCTCGATCTGCGCCTGTCCCAGCTCACGGCGCTCGAGGCCGACGCGATCAAGCGGGAGCACGGCGACGTCACCGAGCGGATCGCCGAGCTGCGGGCAATCCTCGGCGACGAGTCACGCGTGCTGGCGGTCATCAAGGAGGAGCTGCTCGAGATCTCCGAGCGCTTCGGCGGCGAGCGCCGTTCGGAGATAACCCATTCCGACGAGGAGATCGACATCGAGGATCTGATCGCCGACCAGCAGATGGTGATCACGATCACGCAGAGCGGATACATCAAGTCGCTGCCGCTCGCCACCTACCGACAGCAGCAGCGCGGCGGGCGCGGCGTCACCGGGATGGACATGAAGGACGGCGACTTCATCGAGCATCTGTTCGTGTGCTCCTCGCACGACTATCTGCTGTTCTTCTCCAACCGCGGCAAGGTGTATCGCTCGAAGGTGTACGAGCTGCCCGAGGCCTCGAGAACCGCGAAGGGGCGTGCGCTCGTCAACATCCTGCCGCTGCGCGAGGGCGAGCTGATCCGTGCGGTGGTCTCCACCCGCGACTTCTCAGAGACGAAGTACCTCGTGTTCGCCACGCGCACGGGCACGGTCAAGAAGACCGAGCTCGCCGCCTACAACACCCCGATCAAGGCCGACGGCATCATCGCGATCAATATCCGCGACGACGACGAGCTGCTCGCCGTGCGCGCGATCGATCCCGAAGACGAGATCATCATGGTCTCCCGCGCGGGACTCACCGTGCGTTTCGCCGAGTCCGATGTTCGCTCGATGGGGCGCGACACCACCGGCGTGCGCGGCATGGACGTGGGCAGCGACGGGAAGGTGATCGCGATGGACGTCGCACGCGACGACATGGATCTGCTCGTAGTCACCGAGAACGGCTATGGCAAGCGCACCCAGATCAGCCAGTACCGCAAGACCCACCGCGGCGCCAAAGGCGTGAAGACGGTCGGACTGACCGAGAAAAAGGGCGGCCTCGCCGGAGCTCTCGTGGTGCGCGACCATCAGGAGCTCGTCTTCATCAGCGTCGGCGGGATGGTCCAGCGGACGCCCGCCGCCGGCATCTCCCGGCAGGGTCGCTCGGCCACCGGCGTGCGCTTGATGAACCTCAAGGAGGACGACCTGGTCAGCGCCGTCGCCCTCGTCGTCGATGCCGGGAACGGCGAGCAGGAGCTCACGAGCGGACCCGATGCCGAACCGCAGGCCGCCGAAGATGGGGCCGGGAGCTCTTCCGAGCTCGAAGGCTGACCGGCCTCCATCCATCTCGTCCAGATTGAGACCCCGGCGCTCAGATGAGCCCCGGTAGCGTCCGACAGACTGAGGGTGCGCCGCCAACACACCCTCCGCATAACCGCAGCGGCGATCCTCGGCTGCCTGTCGTTGATCGCGCCTCCGGGGCCAGCAGCAGCCGGCGCCGCCGGCGGTTGCCGACCGGTGCTGAGCCGCCCGAAGGGCAGGTCCGTGCTCGGTTGCCGGGCGGCCGGCGTCCGCTCGGGGCTCCGCCACCGGCCCCTTGCGCGCACCCGCGGAGCGCACGTCCCTCCACGCGGAGCGCAGGTCCCGCCCGTCGGCAAGCGCGCAGCGCCGGCTCCGCTCCCGGCCCGCGCGTCGACGATCGCCGGGGTCCTCGCGACGCCGTGCCAGAACACGGAGCTGATGCCCGAACCTGGCGACATCGAGCTCGTCCGCTCGGCGGTGCTGTGCCTGATCAACAGGGAGCGGGCCGAGAACGGCGAGACGCCGCTTGAACCGAACGAACAGCTCCAGCAGGCAGCCGACTCCCATAGTCGCGACATGGTCGCCGCGGACTACTTCGAGCACGTGTCCCCGTCCGGCGAGACTCCGGTCGATCGAGCCGAGTCGAGCGGCTACATACCCGGCCGCACGGTTGGCTACGTGATCGGCGAGAATCTCGCCTGGGGCACGCTCGACCTCGCGACGCCCCAGTCGGTCGTCGAAGCGTGGGTGGCGTCGCCCGAGCACCTGGCGAACATCCTCGAAGGGCAGTACCGCGACACCGGGATCGGCGTGGTGGCCGCCGCGCCCGCGTCGCTCGCCGAAGGCCAGCCCGGCGCCGTCTACACGCAGGAGTTCGGCGTCATCCTCCACTGAGCGCCGCACCCCAGCTGCTCGTTGTGTCGTCTCGTTTCGCTACTCTGCCAGGACCAGAGAAAGGAGGTGGTCCTAACGTTAGCTGACAGTTCGTATGGGACACTGGAGGTGACCGGCCGCTAGGTCGGGAGGCTGGACCGCTTGGCGGAATCCAACCCGGGACACCCCGAGACGACCGCCGGCTCTGGTCCCTCCGGCCGCCTTTTTTCGCCGTCTCGGTCTTTCCAGTCAGAGCAGCATCGCGAAGGGCGCCGTTCAACGGCGCCCTTCGCCGTCAGGGACCCGTCTCGGCACCCCGGGGGGCGCGCGCCGCGCTCACGTGCGCGCCGTGTCAGGCGGCCTGCGGCAGGTACTGAAGCCAGGCGGGCGGAATGGTCGGGCTCGCGACCTGGATGAAGATCTCCGCGCGCGGAGTGCGCGGGGCGCGTCGCGGGTGCATCCCCGCCTGCCGTGGCAGCCGGTCGCCCTTGCGCCGGTTGCACGGCGCACAGGAGGCGACGATGTTCTCCCAGCTCGAGGACCCGCCCTTGGAGCGGGGTATCACGTGGTCGACCGTGAGGTTTGACCGCGATCCGCAGTACTGGCAGGTCCAGCTGTCCCGGGCAAACACGGCCCGGCGCGTGATCTTGCGCCGGTGCGCGTCGCGCGGGACGCTGACGTAGCTCACGAGACGGATGACGACGGGCCGCGCGAGCGTCGAGTTCTCCGAGTGAAGCTCCCAGCGGCCGCGCTCGAGCAGCTCGGCCTTCTCCTTCAGCAACAGGACCACCGCGCGCCTGACCGTGCACACGTTGATCGGCTCGAAGGTCGCGTTCAGGACGAGCACCCGACCACTCATCGCCGTGGTGGGCGATGTACCAGGTCCGCGCCGCTGGTGCTCGGAAGGCGGCACGGACCCCACCGGCTCTGGTGGGACTGTGCTTTCCATCTTCAGCGCCGCAGTGTAGCGGGGGTGCTGCCGTTCCGTGCCGCCCGGACCCGGCTTTCTCAAGCCGTTTGCGACCGCGAGGGGCCGCCGGAGCGATAGGAGCCGAGCACCCGCACCTCTTCGCAGAGCTCGCGGATGCCCGCGATCGCCTGCTCGACCGGCGCCTCGGCCGCGCGGCCGCTGAGGTCCGCGAAGAACATGTAGCTCCCGAGCTGCTCGCGTCGCGGGCGCGACTCGATCTTCGTGAGGTTGATGTCCCGCCGCGCGAACTCGTTCAGGCAGCGCACGAGCCAGCCCGGACGCTCGGCGCCCGGACCCCAGAACACGATCGAGGTCTTCCACTCTCCGGCGGCCGGCTCGCGCAGGGGAGCGGGGCCGATCGGCTGTCTGCCGGTGCCGGGTGACGCGCGCGCCAGCCAGACGAAGCGCGTCTCGTTGTCATCGCGGTCCTGCACCCCCTCGCGCAGCACGACGGCCCCGTAGACGCCGGCCGCCAACGCCGTCCCGAGCGCGGCCCGCCCGAGAGGCTCCTGCGTCGATCTCCGATCGCCCGCCACGATTCGCACCGCCTCGGCCGTCGAGCTCGCCGGAAGGATCTGCGCGTGGGCCAGCTCGCGGCGCAGAAACAGCGTGCACTGCCCCGGAACCTTCGGGTGGGTCAGCACCGTGTCGATCTCCTCGAGCGCAAGCGGCTGCGACGCGATCAGCGAGTGCCTGACCCTGAGCACGGTGTCCCCCACGATCTCCACGTCGCTCGCCTCGCCCGCCAAGAGGTCCAGGGTCACCGTGACCGATCCGTCGAGTGAGTTCTCGATCGGCACGACCGCCCAGTCCACCTCTTCACGACGCAGCGCCATCACCGCGTCGTAGATCGTCTCGAGCGGCACCGGCTCGACGGCGTCCGCGACGGCGCTCGAGAGCAGCGCCTCCTCGCTGAACGTCCCCTCCGGCCCCAGATAGGCGACGCGCCGGGGCGTGCGCGCGGGATCAGGCGATTTGCTGGGTGCCATCCCCGACTTGACCGGCGGTCGAGAGCGCGAGCTGCACGGCCTCGGCCTCCTCCGGGGAGAGCTCGAGTTCGGCCTGCCCGCCGCGCACCTGCTTGGCATAGACGCGCGCCTGGTCGCGGTGGTGAATGCACGAGAGCACGATCCCCGACCGCTCGTCGTCCAGCAGCGCGATCGACACCGATTGCTTGCCCGAGAGCTCGTTGTAGGCGTCGTAGCGCACCAGCGCGCGATGCGCGATCGTCCCGTGCAGCGCCGTCTCGGCCCCCGCCAGGCGCTCATCGAGGCGCCTCCCCGCGTCTTCGACGTATACGCGCAGCGCCTCGAACGCGTCCTGCATGCCCGCCGCATGAGCCACCAGGTCCCTCTGCTCATCGCCGCCCAGCACGAGCCGCTGCGCCCGGCGCAGGCGCCGCACCGAGACCGTCAGCGTCACGCTCAGCAGCAGGGCCACCAGCGCGACCGCGGCGGCGGCGATCGCGATGATCCCCTGGGTGTCGGTGAGCGTCGTGGCCACCGCCACAAGTTATCGGGCCGGGCCGGCCTATTTTTCGAAGATCGCCAGGTAGGTGTTTTTGGTGCCTTCGTGGTTGGTTTCGCCCGGCACCGGTTCGACCTTCGCTTCGATCTTCGACGCCACCCCGAGTGGGACGCCGGTCACGGGAATGTCGACGCTGACCGTCTTGCCGGGTTCGGTCTTTTCGATCACATGCGAGGCCTTGATCTGTTTGCCGGCGGCGGTCACCGTCACCGCGGCCGTGACGTTCGTCTCGGGGAATTCGCCGGCGTCTTCGACCTGGACCGTAAAGGTCGGGCTGCCTCCGCCGGGGATGTGGTTCAAGGTCGGTTCGGGTTCAAGCGTGGTGGCGCCCACGCTGACCCCCTTCAGGGCGCTGCCGTGGTGACCCGTGAGCGCCTGCCCGCTCTGCGATGTGCTTGCCGACTGGCCGGTCAGGCGCGCGAGGACCGTCGCGGGTTCGAGCCAGCCGATGTTCGGCAGGAACCGGGAGGGGGCGGTGCTCAGTCCCAGAACTCCGTCCGAGGTGAGCGTCTGCTGGATCAGCGGCGCGACGCGCTGGGAGTAGACGACGTCGGAGGCCAGGAAGATCTCCATGTCGCCCGCGATCAGCGTGCTGGCCTGTTTGCCCTGACCCCCCAGCGCGCCGGGGAGCTGGGCCGCCACCTTCGTCAGCCCTTCGACACGGAGGTCCTGCACGAGCAGCAGGTAGCGCTGGGCTGTCGCCATGTCCGACGGCACGCTGAGGCCTTTCGCGCGATTGGCCAGACCCTGTGCCTGAATGCGCAGCTGGTCGACCTGCACCTCGACGTTCAGCGCCGACTTGCCGCCGGCGTTGGTGAGCGTCGAGAAGAGCGGGTGGGCCACCTGTTCCTCGGTTTCCGTCGCGATCAGGCTCACGTTGCGGTTGTAGTCCTTGAGCGCCTGAACTCGTTCGCTTTTCAGGCAGCCGTTCACGATCAGCACGATCACGATCAGCAGCACCACCCCGATCCCCGCGGCGACGCGGCGACGCACCATCAGCGTGTGCTGGTCGAGCGGGAGCGAGCGCCCAGAGCGCTGCGGTCGCCGCGGGCGGGGACGCCGCGGCGGCGCCGCGGCCGACTCGGGCTGCGGTCGAGACACTCGGGTTGGCGGCTGAGACGCTGTCTCCTCGCCGTCGTCGAAGAACGACAAAAGCTCGCTCCTTGCAGGGATTCCGGGAGTGCCAGTATGACTGCAAGCCACCTCCCTGGCGAGACTGCAACTTCTCGGTCAATGCGCCTTTTCCTGCCCCGGGCGGCAGGGGACGGGCCTGCGGGCAGCGAATCCAGGACTCGGTGGAGTCGCTGCTTGCCCTCGCAAACCCCCGAAGCGCGCACATCCCGAGGGCCCGGGCGGCCCCGCCCGGGGTCGATGATCTGGTGCTCGGCCGTTACCGTCTGCTGGAGTGTCTCGGGGCGGGCGGCTTCGGGGTCGTGTGGCGGGCCCGCGATGAGCTGCTGCACCGCGAGGTGGCCGTCAAGCGCGTCTCGCTTGGCCCCGACGTCGACAGCGAGCGCGCCAGCCGGGAGGCGCTCGCCAGCGCGCGCCTGGCGCACCCCGCGATCGTGGCGCTGTATGAGGCCTGCGCGATCCAGGACGCGTTCTACCTGATCTCAGAGCTGGTCCACGGCCGGACCCTCGCGCAGCTGATCGCCTCGCGCGCGCTGTCGGACGAGCAGGTGCTCGAGATCGGCGTGGCGCTCGCCTCTGCGCTCGCCCATGCCCACGCCCGCGGCGTGATCCACCGCGACATCAAGCCCCAGAACGTGCTCGTGCCCGATCAGCTCGAGGAGCGGGCGCCGACGTCGGAAGGGTTCCTCGGCGCGGCCAAGCTGACCGACTTCGGCGGGGCGAGCCTCGCCGGCGAGGATGTGCTCACCTGCACGGGGGACGTGCTCGGAACGCTCGCCTACATGGCGCCCGAGCAGAGCGAGGGCCGCGAGGTCGGCGAGCAGGCCGACCTCTACTCGCTGGCGCTTGTGCTGTATGAGGCGCTCACCGGAGCGAACCCGGTGCGCGGGGCGACGCCGGCGGCCACCGCGCGGCGGATCGGCGGCTCCGTCCCCCCCTCGAGCGGCGACGCCCGGATCTCTCGCGTCCGCTTGCCCGGGCGCTCGACACGCCGCTCGCTCCGGCGCCCGAGGAGCGGGGGACGATCGATCAGCTCCGCCTGGCCCTGCAGGACGGGCTCGAGCAGGGGCCGACACGCGCGCGGTCGAGGTTCTGGCCGCGGCGCTCCGAGCTCTTGCAGTCGAGTGTGCCGCCCGCGCCCCCCGCCGCCCGTCGGGCGATCGCGCGCACGGCGGCCCAGCCGGAGGCTTGGACTGAGCCGTACGTGCGGAGTCACTCGGTGCTGCGCGGGCCGGCCCTGCCGCGGGTCATCTGGCTGGTGTGCGCGCTGGCGGTGATCGGCTGGCAGGCGTCGGCCGGGCGGCCCGGCGTGGCGCTGCTCGTGGTAGCGGCGACGGTGCCGCTCGCGCTGCTGGGGGCCGAGCGCGGGCGCGGCGATCTGGACGAGAGCTGCGAGCCCGGCAGCGATGGGTCGAGTCGCCCGGGTTTCTGGTCTGGCCGCGTGGGCTTCTGGTGGCTCGGTGGAGCGCTCGCGCCGGTGCTTGGCCTCGCCGGCCTCGCCGGCGCCTACCCCGCTGTCGCCGGGCAGGCTGCGACGTGGCGCAGGCGCGCGACGCTCGGGGCGCTCGGCTACTGGTGGCTCACGCTCGCGGAGCCGCTGCTGGGACGAGATCTCTGGCTCGGCGTACCACCGTCGACGCCCTCGCGAGCCGTCTGGGAGGGCTCGCTCTCGAACGCCGCCCTCCACGTCGTCGGTCCCGCGCTCAGCCTGGGGGTGCTGCTCGGCGCCACGCTGTGGGCGCTCGCAGCCATGGTCCTGCCGTGGATCGTCCGCGGTCGCAGCGCCGCATTCGACGTGGTCGCAGCGACGATGTGGTGCGCCGCGCTCGCCACGGGCGCGCAGGCGCTGGACAGCGGTCTTTCGGCCCACGTCCTGCACCCGAGCCCGCGGGGGACTGCTCTCGGTGCGATCCTCGGGGGCGTGCTCGTGGTTGCCGCGCGCGCTCTGCGCGGCCCCGTCTGACGTAGCATGGCCAAGGTCCGGGAGCGCCATCGGGCCGTCCGCCAATGAATCTGCTGAAGAGCGTCGAGACCACGATCGCCAACCTCGTCGAGGGCGCCTTCGGGCGTATCTTCCGCTCGGAGGTGAGCGCGATGGAGCTGGCGCGCAAGCTCACCCGCGAGATGGATGCGCATCGCACCGTGTCGCTGGCGCGCGTGTATGCGCCGAACGAGTACTCGGTGTGGCTCTCATCCGAGGACCGCGCCCGCTACGAGGGCGTCGAGCACGAGCTTCAGGACGAGCTGTGCGCATATCTGCTCGAGCACGCCCGCCGCGAGGAGCTGATCCTCGTGTCGCACCCGCTCATCGTCTTTCACACCGACGAGCGGCTCGCGCTCGGGGAATTCGGCATCCAGGCCCGATCGGTGCACCCGGACGGCCATGGCGAGGGTGTCGAGAGCCATGTGCCCGCCGATCTGCCGCAGCCGCAGGAGCACGGCCAGACGATGATCTACAGCACGTCCAGACGGGTGGGCGGGCCGGCCGAAGAGGCGCGCGCGCGGCGCGCGCCCGAACGGGCGCTGCTGGCGGTCGCGGGGCGCCGCCTGCTGCTGGCGCCCGGCGGCGGCACGATCGGGCGCAGCCGTGACTGCGACATCGTGCTGGATGACGTCGGCGTCTCCCGGCGCCATGCCGAGGTTCGTCCGGGCCCCGACGGCTGGGCGATCGCCGACCTCGGCTCGACCAACGGCATGCTGGTCAACGGCCGCAGCGTTCGCGGGCCACAGCTCCTGCACGCCGGAGACCGCATCGGGCTCGGCTCCACGGAGATCGTCTTCGAAGTCGGATGACGACGCTCGAGCCGGTATCCGTGGCGTTGAAGTTCGGCTTTCTCGCCGTTCTGTACCTGTTCCTGCTGTGGGTGGTGCGCAGCGCGCGCAGGGATCTGGGCGGCGGCGGCCTGCCGGCCGGCGGCGACCGCAGGTCCGACGGCAGCGCGATCCCGCCGGATGCCACCGGCATGTACTCGGCCTCCGCGCTCGGAACCGCCGACGTCGCGCACCGAGCCCCCCGGCTGGTGGTCGAGCGGGCCCCCGGGCACGACCCCGGGATGATCTACGACCTCGGCGGCGACGTGGTGCTGGGCCGCGGCGATCGAGCCGAGATACGGCTCGAGGATCCGTTCGCCTCATCGCGGCACGCTCGCATATACGAGCAGGGCAACATAGTGGTCATCGAGGATCTCAGCTCCACCAACGGCACCTTTCTCAACGAGGAGCTGCTCCAGACCGCACGGCCGCTGCATCCCGGGGACCGCGTGCGCATCGGCGACAGTGAATTCGCGTTCGAGGTCGACTGAGATGCTGCGCGTCGCCGAGCAGTATGCGGGCACCGACACGGGCCGTCAGCGGCGCGCCAACGAGGACTCGCTGCTCGCCCGCTCGCCGCTGTTCGTGGTCGCGGACGGGATGGGCGGGGCGCAGGCCGGCGAGGTCGCCTCGCGGATCGCGGTCGAGTCCTTCAGCCAGGGGCTCGCCGACCAGGCGCAACCGGAGCTCGCGCTGTCCGAGCTCGTGCTCGCAGCGAACTCGCGCATACACGAGCTGTCTCATTCAAACGCCGAGCAGGCGGGCATGGGCACGACGCTCACGGCCGTCTATGTGGGCGAGCAGGAGGTGGCGATCGCGCACGTGGGCGACAGCCGCGCCTACTGCCTGCGCGACGGCGTGCTGCTGCGCCTGACAGACGACCACTCGCTGGTCGACGAGCTGGTGCGTCAGGGGCGGCTCACTCCGGAGGAGGCGGTGGAGCATCCGCAGCGCTCGGTCATCACCCGCGCGCTCGGGCCGGAGGTGACCGTCGACGTGGACACGCGCTCGTTCCGCGCCCGCGCCGGCGATGTCTACCTGCTGTGCAGCGACGGTCTGACGACGATGGTCGAAGAGGCGCGACTCGCCGCCCTGATGCTTTCCCACCCCAGGCTGAGCGAGGCCGGCGAGGCGCTGATCGCGGCCGCGAACGAGGCCGGCGGACGGGACAACATCACGGTCGTCCTGCTGCGCCTCGAGGACGTCAATTCCTCCGGCGAGCCGCTCGAGCCATCACTCGGAGAGGCTCGCGGGCGCTCGAGCGCGGATGGCTCGGGTGCCGCCACCACGGGTGTGAGCCAGGCGACCGTGGGCGCCGGGCGGCTCGAGCCGGCCGTGAGCCGCCGGACCCCGCGCCGGCCCTTTTCCGGCGAGGGGTCGCGTGGAGCGTCGGGACGAGCGGACAGGACGGGTCGCGCGCGGCGCGTCGGGGTCGCGCTGATCGTGCTGCTCGTGCTCGGCGTGATCGGCTCGGCGGTCTACCTCGCGTCGCAGTCGGTCTACTTCATCGGGACCAACGGCAGGGGGCTCGTGACCGTGTTTCGCGGGTTCCCCTACCGCCTACCCGGCAACGTGAACCTGTACAGCAGCGACTTCGTCTCGGGCGTCAGCGCATCCGCACTGAGTCCCGAACGGCGCCGCACGCTGCTCGATCATTCGCTGCGCTCGGAAGGCGACGCCGCCGCCCTGATACGGAGCCTCGAACTCGGACAGCTCGAATGAGGCCGCGGCGATGAACCGGCCGATCATCCGTCTATACGGGCTCGTGGCCGTGCTGTTCGCCCTGCTCGTGGCGTTCACCTCGCGCTGGACGATCTTCGAAGCGTCCTCGCTGCGCGCAAACCCGCTGAACGCCCGCCGGCTGCTCGAGCAGGAGCGGATCTACCGCGGCCCGATCCTCGCCGCGGACGGAACCGTGATCGCGCGCAGCGTGCGCGGCCCGGAAGGCACCTACGAACGGACCTATCCGACGGGCGAAGAGTTCGCGCACCCGGTCGGCTACTCCTACATCTCGCCCGATCTGGGCCAGACGGGCATCGAGCGGTTTCGAAACGCGGTTCTCAACGGGGAAACCGCCAGCAACCTGCAGACGATCCTCGACCAGCTCCAGGGGACCAAGCCGCAGGGCGACGAGGTCGTGACGACGCTCGACCCGGCCGCGCAGCGCGTCGCCGTCTCGGCGCTCGCCGGCCACCAGGGTGCGGTCCTGGCGCTTGACCCGCGCACCGGGGCCGTCACGGTGATGGTCTCGACGCCGGGCTTTGATCCCAACGCGCTGCGCTCGCCGCGCGCGTATGAAGCGCTCACGAGGGACACCAAGGGCAGGCCGCTCGTCAACCGCTCCACCCAGTTCGGCTACGCCCCGGGCTCGACCTTCAAGGTGGTCACGGCGACCGCCGCGATCGACACCGGCGCCTTCACCCCCGAATCGACCGTCAGCGGGCGCGACAACGTCCTCATCTCGGGCGTCCCGCTCCAGAACGACAACAACGAGAGCCTCGGCTCGATAACCCTGACCGCCGCGCTCGCCAAATCGGTCAACACGGTGTGGGCGCAGGTGGCCGAACGGCTTGGCAAGCAGACGATGGCGCGCTACATGAACCGCTTTGGTTTCGACCGAAAGCCGGAGCTCGACTACCCGGCCGAACAGATGTCCGCGAGCGGCGAGTACCTCGGCTCGCGCCTGCTGCCACCCACGAGCCCGCGCGTCGACGTCGGGAGGATGGGCATCGGGCAGGACAAACTCGAGGTGGTCCCGCTGCAGATGGCCGAGGTCGCCGCGGCCGTGGCCAATCATGGGAGGCTGATGGCGCCCCATCTTACCGATCGGATCGTCGACGCCGACGGGCGCACCGTCGAACGGATATCCCCTCGCGTGCAGGCGGTCGTCATGAAGCGCTCGACCGCGGCGGCCGTCACCTCGATGATGGTGGCCGTCGTCAACGAAGGCACCGGCACCCAGGCGCAGATCCCCGGCGTCCAGGTGGCCGGCAAGACGGGCACCGCCGAGACGCAGATCGGCACGGCGATCAACAACGTGTGGTTCATCGCCTTCGCCCCGGCTCAGAACCCGCGGGTGGCGATCGCGGTGACCCTTCAAGCAGTGCCCGGCCAGGGCGCCGCGTTCGCGGCCCCCGTCGCCAGGCAGGTGATGGAAGCGCTCCTCCATGGTTGAGAGCGGCCCCCAGATCTCGCCCGGTCCCCGCGTGCCCTCCCGCGGGCGCGTGCACCGGCGGGAGCGATCTGACGTGGGAGGGACGGCGTGATCGAGGCCGAGACGATCATCGATGGCCGCTACAGGGTGCTCTCGCGCCTCGGGTCCGGCGGCATGGCCGAGGTGTATCTCGCGGAGGACCAGCTTCTCGGCCGGCAGGTCGCGGTGAAGGTGCTCCACCATCACTTCGCCGAGGACCAGGAGTTCGTCGAGCGCTTCCGGCGCGAGGCCTCGAGCGCGGCGGCGCTCTCGCACCACAACATCGTCGCGATCTTCGACCGCGGCGAGTGGAACGGCACCTACTACATCGCGATGGAGTACGTGGGCGGGCGCTCGCTGAAGACGATCGTGCGCGAGCAGGGGCCGCTCGATCCGGCCGCGGCGATCGACATCGTCGTGCAGATCCTGCGCGCGGCGCGCTTCGCGCACAAACGGGGCGTGATCCATCGCGACCTGAAGCCCCACAACGTGATCCTCGACGAGGAGGGTCGCGCGCGGGTCACCGATTTCGGCATCGCCCGCGCCGGCGCTTCCGACATGACGCTGACCGGCTCGATCATGGGCACCGCGCAGTACCTCTCCCCGGAGCAGGCTCAGGGGCTCGCGGTCAGCGAGCCCTCGGATCTGTACTCGATCGGCGTGATCCTGTATGAGCTGTTGACCGGCACGGTGCCGTTCGAGGGCGAGACCGCTGTCGCGATCGCGTTCAAGCAGGTCTCAGCCGAGCCGCGTCCCCCCAGCGCGCTGAACCCGACCATTCCGTTCGCGCTGGATGCGATCGTGCTGCGCGCGCTCGCCAAGGATCCGGCCCTGCGCTACGTCGATGCCGAGGAGTTCATCGCGGCACTGCTGCGAGAGCGCCGAACGCTCGTCTCCCCGGGCGGCCCCGGGCCGCCCACCTCTCCGGCGCGCGATGGCAGGCAGGGCCCGACCGGTCCGCTGCTTCTCCCCGCGGCGGCTCCGCTCGCCGAGGACGGCGATCCGACCGCCCGCGCCCGCCGGCGGCGCGTCATCCTTTGGTCGGCGGCGGCCGCGGCCCTCGCGGCGCTGGCCGTCGCAGCGCTGCTGCTGCTGTCCGCGTCCCACCGGGTCACCGTGCCGTATGTCGTCGGCCTGACAGAGCAGCAGGCGGCGGCGAGCCTGAAGGTCGCCGGGCTGACTGCGGTCCCGTCCTCGGCGGCGAGCCCGACCGTCGCGGCTGGCCTGGTGTTAGGGCAGACGCCGCGAAACGGTCTGGTGGTGAACAGGGGGACGCGCGTCGCGATAACCGTCTCGAGCGGCCCGCCCACGGTCCTGCTGGGGAAGGTCGAAGGCCAAAGCGCGGCGCAGGCGCAGAGCACGCTGCGCGCGGCCGGCTTCAAGACCACGACGAAGACGAAGCCGAGCTCCTCGATCGCCGAAGGCCTCGTGATCGGCACCGAACCACCCGCCGGCGCGAGGCTGCCGGTGGGCAGCACCGTGACGGTGCTCGTCTCGAGCGGCCCCGCCTCGCTGCGCGTTCCCGACGCGACCGGCCAGTCGCGGGCCGCCGCTGAATCGGCGCTCGCGATGGTGGGCCTCGCGGTCGGCACGGTCACCCAGCAGGTCTCGACGACGCAGTCGCCGGGCACCGTGCTGTCGCAGTCGCCGCCCGCGGGGAGCTCGCTGCGCGCCGGTGGCAAGGTGAACCTGGTCGTGGCGCAGGCGCCCGTGGAAGTCATCGTTCCGGACGTCGTCGGCCAGACCGAGACGCAGGCGGCGGCGGCGCTCGGGAGCGCGGGGTTCGCTCCCAAGATGGTGACGGCGACGACGCTTGAACCGGCGCAGGTCGGGCTCGTGCTGACACAGAACCCCACCGCCGGCGGGCGCGCCCGCAAGGGAGCGACGGTCACGATCGCCGTCGGCGCGCTGGGTGGGCAGACCGGGCCAACGGGCCCGACGACGACCGGCCCGACGACCCCGACCACGCCGACCGGCCCGACCTCTCCGCCCGCCGCCCCGGCCGGCTGACCAAGGCGATGAGCGAGCACGAACACGCCGGCTCCGCCGCTCGGGCGCTCACGGTCGCGGTGCTCGCCGGAGGCCGCTCCTCCGAGCACGACGTCTCGCTCTCCTCGGGCGCCGCCGTGCGCGAGGGACTGCTCGCCGGCGGCCACGAGGTCGTGACCGTGGAGATCGACCGCGATGGATCCTGGCATCACGGAGGCGAGCGCCTGAGGGTGAGCCCCGGCGAGGGGCTGTTGGGCGTCGATGTCGTGTTCCCCGCCCTCCACGGGCCGTTCGGCGAGGATGGCACGGTGCAGGGGTTGCTCGAGACGCTCGACGTGGCCTACGTCGGCGCGGGCGTGACAGCGTCGGCCGTGAGCGTCGACAAGGTTCTGTTCAAGGAGGTGATGTCCGCGGTCGGCGTGCCGCTCGTCGACTACGTGGGGGTGCGCGAGGAACGCTTCACACGCTCGAGCGAGCAGGTGCTCGGCGAGGTCGCGCAGCTGGGGCTTCCCGTATTCGTCAAGCCGGCCCACCTGGGATCTTCGGTCGGGATAGTCAAGGTCGAGTCGGCCGAGCGCGTCGAAGAGGCTCTCGAGCAGGCGTTTGCCCACGACGCCCTCGTGATCGTCGAGGCGATGGCGCACGGAGCCGAGGTCGAGTGCGGCGTGCTCGAGCTCCCGCGCGCATCGCGATCCGCCGGCGGGGAGCGGGCGCAGGCGTCAGAGCTCGGGGAAATCGTGTTTCCGGGCGACTGGTATGACTTCCAGGCGAAGTACGCCGCCGGTGGCATGGAGCTGAGAGTCCCCGCCCGCATCTCCGCGGCGGCGGCCGAGCGCGTGAAGGCACTCGCGCTCAGAGCCTTCAATCACGCCGGCTGCGAGGGCCTGGCGAGGGTCGATTTCTTCATCGACGGCGAGCAGGTGGTGCTGAACGAGCTGAACACGATGCCGGGCTTCACTCCCACGAGCGTCTACGCCAAGCTCATGCACGCCTCCGGCATCGGCTATCAGCAGCTCGTCGACCGTCTCTGCCGGCTGGCGCTCGAGCGCCACGAGCAGCGGCGGGCGTACATGTATTGACGGGCGGAGCGGCGCCCCTCAATTGAACAGCGTCAGCTCGCCGATCGACGCCGACTCCATGCCGGGCGGCAGGCTGATGATCCAGACCAGGTAGTAGCGAAACCGCTGGCCGGCGACGTTGAGACGTATGCGTTCGCGGCCGTGGACGTGTTCGCTTGCCCCGACCGGTCCCTGCCAGCCGCGCGCCGAGAGCGGAGCCGGATCGCCGTAGGGGAGCGAGAGCTTGATGCTGTTGGCCGCGTAGATCTGCACCCCGAACCCCGGCGTCTGGCTCTGTATTTCAAGCGCCTTGCCGATCGCGCCCGGGGAGGCGTCCAGGTACAGCCCCGCGCCCACGCCCCCCGCCTTCTTCAGCGTGCCGTCGTAGTACTGCTCGGTGCTCCACTCGGTGTTCGGGTCGCTGTCCACCACGTTGCCGACCTGATTGGGATTTTCGGGGCCGGTGCCGAACGGGTTGTAGCCGTAGGCCGACGTCTGGGCGAGGAAGACGGGGGACAGCCCGGGCCTTGCGACGACGCCCGGCTCGAGGCCGGTGCCGCGCTGCGCGCGCTGCGCCGCGAGCACGAGCGCGATCGCCACGATCACGCCGATCAGCGCCAGCGACGCCACCCAGCGCGCCGGATGGCGCATGCGCCACGGCAGCCGCCGGCGCGCCGACCCGGGCAGCGTGCGAAGCACCGTCGTTACCTCGCCCGTCGCCTGCCCGGCGCGCGAGGCCTCGATCGCGAGCACGTCCTCGAGCGCCGCGGCCATGCTCGCCGCGTCGGGATAGCGGCGGTTGAGGTCCTTGGCGACGGCGCGATCGATGACCGCGGCGGTCGCGGCCGAGACCGACGGGCGCAGCAGCTGGACGTCAGGCACGTCCTCGCGGACGTGACGCATCGCGATCGCGACAGGCGAATCGCCGCGGAAGGGAACCTCGCCGGTGAGCATCTCATACAGGACGACGCCCAGCGAGTACAGGTCTGACTGGCCCGTGACCGGGTGCCCGAGAGCCTGCTCGGGCGAGACGTAGTCGGTCGTGCCGAGCACCCTGCCGGCCATCGTGAGGCCTTCCTCGGTGAGCGTGCGGGCGATGCCGAAGTCCGTGATCTTGGCGCCGCCTTCGTCGCTGATCAGCACGTTCTGCGGCTTTACGTCGCGGTGCACGATGAGCTGCTCATGCGCGGCGCCCAGAGCGCGCGCGATCTCGATCGCGTAGGCGATCGCCTGGAGGATCTCGAGCGGGCCCTCGCGGCGGATGAGGTCCTTGAGCGTCTCGCCGTCGACGTACTCGAGCACGATGTACGGCACGCCCACATCCCCCTCCTGCGCGCCGGGCCCGTGCGGCACGGGCTCCTCGCCGGCGTCGATCACGGCGACGACATGCGGGTGGCTGAGCCGCGCAACCGAGCGCGCCTCGCGCCGAAAGCGCTCCAGCTGGTCGGAGTCGGCGGCGATCTCGCGGTGCATCAGCTTGATCGCGACAGGGCGTTCGAGAACGATGTCGAAGGCGAGATAGACCGAGGACATCCCGCCCCGCCCAATCTGGGCGTCGAGGCGGTAGCGCCCCCCGAGCAGAGTCCCGAGGACGGTCATCCCCCTCCATTCTGCGCGCGACGCAGGCGGCGGATCACCACGAGCGCGAGCGTGCACCGGTACAGGGAGAAGGGCAGAAGCGATCGCGCGTGTGCCTTCCTTCGCAACAGGCGGGCGCTCACCAGAGTCGAGAGAAATGCCGCGCCCGCGCCGGCGGCGAGCGACCTGCGCTCGCCGCGTGACGCGCCCGCACGTGCCTGCCGGCGCAGCTCATACGCGCCCGCGCCCAGGATCACGGGCAGCGCCACGTGCCAGGACAGCGCCTGGGCGTCGCGACGCGTGAAACCGCGCGCCCGCGCCGTCGCGAGCGCCGCGCCGTTGCGGGACACCCCCGGGATCAGCGCCAGCGCCTGTGCGAGGCCTAGCGCCAGCCCGTCGCCCGCGCCCGCGTCCTCGAGGCGGCGATCCGCGCGTCGGTGGCTCGAGTCCGCGAGGCTCATCGCAACCGCACCGGCGATCAGGCCGGCGGCGATCGACCGCGGTCCACCGAGCCTTCGCTCGATGAGCGGGCGGAGCGCGTATCCGGCGATCGCCGGTGGCGCCAGCGAGCAGGCGATCATCGCGCACCGGCGCCGGTCGCCGTGCAGCAGGCCCTCGACGAGCTCGCGGCGCATGTCCAGCGCCAGCCCAAGCCCCGCTCCGGCGTGGAGGGCCAGCTCGAACGACTTGCGCAGCTCGGAATCGAGCTCCGCGTATCGCCAACCCGCGAGCCAGGGGACGAGCGTGGTGTGGGCGGAGGAAGAGACCGGCAGAAGCTCCGTTGGGCCCTGAAGCAGGCCCAAGCCGACCGCCTGGTATAGGGGCAGGAGGGGTTTCGGTGTGCGGTTGGGCACCGCTCCGCGCGTCAGCCCACGTCCGCGGTGGAGCCGGTCCTGCGCCGTCGCTGAACGATCAGATAGGCGGTCCCGATCACAACCGTCGCAAGGATCGCGTAGTCGATGTACTCGAAGTACTTGCGCGCGGTGGTCCAGTCTCCCCCCAGCGCGTTACCCGCGAGGGCGAGCGCGATCACCCACGGAGTCGAGCCGATCAGGGACAGAACGGTGAAGCGCCCCAACGGCATCCTGGCGATGCCCGCGGGCAACGACACGAATGCCCTGACGAGCGGGATCATCCGTCCAAACAGGACGACCGGCTCGCCGTAGCGCTGGAACCAACGGTCGGCGCGCGCGATCTGGGAGGGCCCCATGTGCAGCTTCGCGCCGTGGCGTTCGAGCAGCTCGAGGCGCCCGGCTCTGCCGACCGCGTAGGCGGCCCACGAGCCGACCATCGTCCCGAGCAGCCCCGCGAGCACGATCCCAACCATCGTCAGGTGATGCTCGCTTTGCCCGGGACTCGCCACAGCGAAGCCGGCGAAAAGCATCACGACCTCCGAGGGGATCGGGATGCACGCGCTCGAGATCGCCATCAGCGCGAATATGCCCGGCAGCCCAGCCGTGCGCACGAGGTGGGCGGTTTCGTTCACAACCGTTTCCGAGATCGACGCGAGAACGAGCATTGGCAGCGCAACGATACCGTGCGCATTTCCATGCACATCTGGATCGATCTGACGAACAGCCCGCACGTGCTGGTGATGCGCCCAGTGATCGAGCGTCTGGCCGCGGATGGGCACGAGGTCAGCGTGACGGCGCGCGACTTCGCGCAGACGATCGAGCTGTGCGAACGCTTCGGGATCGCGCACACCCCGATCGGCCACCATCGCGGCGGGCGGCTCACGGCCAAGGCTCTTGGCCTCGTCTCCCGCTCGGCCGCGCTCGTGCGCTGGGCGCGCGAGCGCGGCGACGCGGGGAGCGCCGGGCGCTTCGACATCGCCCTCGGCCACGGATCAAACGACGTGACCGTCGCGGCCGCGCTGCTGCGCGTCCCGAGTGCGACGATGTTCGACTATGAGTGGGCCACCGTGCAGCACAACGTCAACTGCCGTCTGGCGCGGGCGGTCGTGGTGCCCGCCGCGATCCCGCCGGAGCGGTTGAAGCGCTATGGCGCAGCCGGCAAGATCCGCGCGTATGAGGGCCTCAAGGAGGAGTACTACCTGGCCGACTTCGAGCCGGACGACGCGGTGCTCTCAGAGCTCGGACTGGATCGCGCTCGTCCGATCGTCGTGGTGCGCCCGCCGCCGGAGGTCTCGCTCTACCACCGCTTTGAGAATCCGCTGTTCGTCCAGGTGCTCGATCGGCTGCGCGGCGCCGCGGCAGAGGACGGGGTGCAGCCGGTCGTGCTCCCGCGCGTGGATCGCCAGCGAGCCGAGCTCGGCGGCGTGCCCGGCTTCGTGGTGCCCGAGCACGCGATCGACGCCCAGTCGTTGATCGCGCACGCCGATCTGGTCGTCTCGGCCGGCGGCACGATGAACCGCGAGGCGGTCGCGCTCGGTGTTCCCGTCTACACCACGTTCGAAGGGCGGCTGGGCGCCGTCGACGAAGGCCTCATCGCCGACGGGCGCATGCGCAAGCTCTCGAGCGTGGAGGAGCTCGAGCTCAGCGGGCGCGATCGTGCGCCCGCCGAGACGCGCATTCGGCGCGATCCCCGGATCCTCGCGGAGCTGCTCCTCTCGCCCATCGTTGCCCTGCGACCGTGACCGCCTTACAATCCAGGTGATGCGCCGACGGATCCGCTCGGCGGGCCTCCCCCTGCACCGCCACTCGCTGCCGCAGCTCGCGGTGGACGGGCTGCTGGTCGCGCTCGCGTATTACCTCGCCTTCCAGCTGCGCTTCGACAACGGTCCGGCCGGCTTCTACGAGGTGCTGCGCGAGCGGACGATTTGGTGGGTGCTCCTGGGGAGCCTGCCGATCCTGGTGTTCGCGCGCGTCTATCAGCGCCGCTGGCGCTATTCCGGCCAGCGCGACTACGAGGCGGTGATGCGCGCTGTCGTCGCGATCGTCCTGCTCACGGTAGTGGCCGTGGTGGTCCTGCGGCCCGTTCAGCACCGCACCGACCATGGCACGTCGACGATCGGCCTGCCAAACGGCGTGATCGTGCTGTTCTTCCTGCTCTGCCTGCTGTTCCTGCTCGGCGTGCGGGTGTTTGCGCGCAGCGTCCACGAGCGCCGCCCGCTCGCCGTCTTTCGGGGCGGGCGCAAGGGCGACCGCAGCGTCCTGATCGTGGGCGCCGGCGACGGCGGGCGGCTCGTGCTGCGGGAGATCGCCCGCAACCGCGAGCTCGGCCTGTCGCCGGTCGGCTTTCTCGACGACGACCCGCACAAGCGCGGATTGCGCATCGACGGCGTGCGTGTGCGTGGCAACACCGAAGGCGACCTCCCGCGCATCCTCGAGGAGGCCGAGCCGGACGAAGTCATCATCGCGATCCCCTCGGCACCGGGTTCAACGCGCGCGCGTATCGTGCGCGAGTGTCGCAAGCGCGCGATACCCGTGCGTACCCTGCCCACCGTGTTCGAGCTGCTCCAGGACCACGGCACGATCGCCCGGCAGGTGCGCGACGTGCGCGTGGAGGACGTGCTCGGCCGCGAGGCCGTGCACATGCAGCTCGACCGCGTTGGCGCCTACCTCGCCGGGGAGACGGTCCTGATCACGGGCGCCGGCGGCTCGGTCGGTGCAGAGCTCTCGCGCCAGATCGCGCGCGTCGAGCCGCGCCGGATCGTGCTGCTCGATCACGCCGAGGACAACCTCTTCGCGATCCAGCGCGAGCTCGAGGACGAGCGTCACGTGCCCGCCGCAGTGCTGGCCGCCGTGCTCGCCGACTGCAAGGAGGAGGAGCGCATGCGCGAGGTGTTCGCCGAGTACCGCCCGACGGTGGTGTTCCACGCGGCCGCCTACAAGCACGTGGGGCTGATGGAGGCCAACCCGGTCGAGGCGGTGCGCAACAACGCGCTCGCGACCAGGGTCGTCGCGCACGTCGCCGGCGAGCTTTCAGTTACGCGCTTCGTGCTCGTCTCCACCGACAAGGCCGTGGCCCCGGCGACCGTTATGGGCGCGTCGAAGGCCCTCGCCGAGTTCGCGCTCGACGCCACCACGGCGCGGTTTCCCGACACGGTGTATGCGGCGGTCCGGTTCGGCAACGTGCTCGGCTCCTCGGGCAGCGTCGTGCCGATCTTCCGGCGCCAGATCGAACGCGGAGGACCGGTGACGGTCACCGACGAGCGCATGACCCGCTACTTCATGACGATTCCCGAGGCCGTCCAGCTGATCATCCGCTCGGGGTCGCTCGCGGGCGCGCCGGAGGCTCCCGCACCGCGGCCCGCCGCACCGGCGGCCCGCGAACGCATCGTCGGCGACCCAAAGCCCGGCTCGGGCGCCGAGGTGTTCGTGCTCGACATGGGCGAGCCGGTGCGCATCGTCGAGCTGGCGCGCGCGATGATCGAGCTCTCAGGCCTTGACCCCGCCCACGACATCGACGTCGAGATCGTCGGGCGGCGTCCGGGGGAGAAGCTTCACGAGGAGCTGTTCAACAGCTACGAGCACCCGCGGCCGACCATCGCCGAGAAGATCCTGCTCGCCGAGCGCGAGCCGCTGGCGGTCGAGGCGGTCGAGGCGATCTTCTCGGAGATCGGCCTGCTCGTGCTCGAAGGCGACGCGGCCGGGCTGGCGGCGAAGGTGTCAGAGCTCTCCGCCGCGCGCCTGGAGTCCCAGAACGGAGCCGGCTCCGACCCCCAGCGCAACGGCCCGGGCGGTGCGCCTGCGCCCCTCATACACTCCCGGGGTTCATGACACCCTCGCTGCTCGCGCTCTCGCTTTCGAGCTCGTTCACCAAGATCGGAGCCCTCGCGGCGTTCGCCGCCCTGCTCGGGATAGCCGTGCTCTCGCTGCTCCTGTTCTCCCAGGCACGCGAGCTGCGACGCCTGCGCGAGTGGGCCGGACGCGCGCCCGAGCGCGCCGCCGATCTCGAGCAGCGCGTGAGCGCCTCGGCCGCTCCGCGCGTTCAGCAACCGGTGCCGAGCGTCCGGCCGATCCCCCGAGCCACCCCGATCAATTCACGTCCGGCCGGTGCTCCGGGCACCGTGGCGCAAGCGGTCCCCGGCGCGCCTGCCTTCGTCCCCCCAGGGGCACCCGGTCAGGCGACCGGCGGCCAGCCGGCGCCCGCGGCGCCCACAGCAGGTCAGCCACCCCCCGGGCACCCGGTCCCGGTAGCGGTCACAGCCGGTCAGGCGGGCGGTGAATCGACCGGCCAGCCGGCGCCCATGCCGGCAGCGCCCGCCACCGCCACGGCCGCCGGAGCGGCCCCCGGACCCGGCGCCCAGGCCCTCACGCCGGGCCAGGTTCCACTCCCGCCCTCCCCCAGTCAGTCGCTCGACGCCACGCCCGCCGAGGCCGCCGAGGCCGCTCGGCCCAGGACCACGCCGGCGCAGGCCGCTCGGCCCGTCGCGGCCGGCAGCCCGGCGTCGGCTGCGGCCATCGCCCGATCGCCGTCGGCTGTGAGCGCGGCCCCGGTGGACGATTCCACCACCGCCGCCACGCCGGACGACCCATCGCCCGGAGCACCCGCCCGGGCGCCGTCCGAGGTCGGCTCGGGCCCCACGTCCGCGTCCCCTGCGCCCGCGACACCCGTGCCGACGTCCGCGTCGGTGTCGCCCGGCGGGCCGCCGGCCTCGAGCACGCCGGACGCGATGTCCTCCGCCGAGCGCCTGCGCGGGTCCGCGGATCCCGCCGCTCCATCCGTCGCGAGCCCCGCGAGAGCCGTGACTTCCGCCGCCACCGCTGCTGCAGCGGGGCCGACGGAGACGGAGAGGCCCCGCGCTCCGGCCCCCGCGACCGCGGCGGCGGCCGGCGCCGTGGCGCCCACGCCGGGCTCTCCGCGACGCCCGCCCGCGCCGACCGCGCCGCGGCGTGCGGCGAACGGAGGGGATCTCGCGGCCGGCTCGCGCCCGGGCGCGAGGGCGGACGTCGAGCGGGCGAAGGCCGCCCCCGTTGCCGCCGAGGGCGACGTGCGTTCGCGCCGCCCCGCGCGTGGACCCCGCGGCTCGGGCGGCGCGTCGCGTGGGGACCGGCACGGCCGCTCGCCCGCGCGCGCAACCGTGCTGATCGTCGGGGGAGTGCTCGTCGGCGTCGCGGTGCTCGTCGCGGTGCTCTCCTCGATAGGCGGCTCGGGGACGAGCACGACCAGCTCCGTCGCGGCGTCGGCAACTGCCACGAGCGCAAAACACTCCGCTTCGCATCCACGGCACACCTCCACCGAAGCGCCGGTGCCTGCGGCGAGTCCGGCGGAACTGCGTGTGGTGGTGCTCAACGGGACGAGCACGGCCGGCCTCGCTCACGACGTCTCCGGCAATCTGCGCCAGAGCGGCTATTCCCAGTCCACGCCGCTCAACGGCCGTCCACCGGGCGCCAACCAGGTTACGATCGTCGAGTACGCCTCCGGTCACAAGGCCGATGCCGAAGGCGTCGCCCGAGCCCTCTCGGTGACGCGGGTGCAGCCGCTTGAATCGGGCACGGCGTCCCTGGCGAGCTCGGCGCCGGTCGTGGTCGTGGTGGGCGCCGACAGGGCGCCGTCCGCCGGCGGCGGCGGGGAATCCTCTGGCGCCGCCGCCGAACCCACCCCGTGACAAGGAGCTTCCTGGACATTCCCGAGCGCTCGGCTAAGCCGCGCGAGCGGGGGTTGACGCACGTGATCGACCGTGGGCTCTCGATCGCCGAGGTGGATGGCCTGCTGGAGGTTGCGGGCGAGTGCGTGGACGTCGTGAAGCTCGGCTGGGGGACGGCCGTGGTGAGCGCCAACCTGAGGCCGAAGCTCGAGCGCTATGCGGCGCGCGGGATTCCCGTCGTGCTCGGTGGCACCCTCACCGAGCTCGCGATCAGACAGAACCGCGTCGAGGGGCTGATCTCGTGGCTGCGCGAGCTCGGCCTGCGCCACGTTGAGGTCTCCGACGGCACGATCGCGATGGACCCGACCGTCAAGCACGAGCTGATCAAGCGGCTCGCCCGGGAATTCACGGTGCTCGCCGAGGTCGGCAGCAAGGATGCGGACTTCATCATGGCGCCGTACGTGTGGGTGGAGCAGATCGAACGCGACCTGGACGCCGGCGCGTGGAAGGTGATCGCGGAGGCGAGGGAGTCGGGGACGGCGGGCATCTACCGGGCCGACGGCGAGGTGCGCACCGGTCTGATCGACGAGATCGCCCACGCGATCGACACCGAGCGGTTGATCTTCGAGGCGCCGCTTCGCGCCCAGCAGGTGTGGCTGCTGAAGCGCTTCGGCACCGAGTGCAACCTCGGCAACATCGCGCCCGACGACGTGCTCTCGCTGGAGACGCTGCGCCTCGGCCTGCGCTCGGACACCGTCGAGCGGTTCGCCAGGGACGGCGGCGATTGACCGGCGGCGCGGACCGGTCGATCTCCGATCGACCGGCGCAGGTTGTGTTCGCGCTGCTCGTGCTGGCCTGCTTCGCCGCGTTCTTCGTCACCCAGCGGCTGAAGCACACTCCCACGCTGGTGCAGGCCTTCAAGATGACCCCGTCGTTCTCGCCGACCGGTCCGGGGCGGATCAAAGCCGAGCGGATCTCGTTCAAGCTCGCCAAGGCCGACGAAGTGACGGTCACGATCCTCAACACGAGCGGGGACGTGGTCGCCACGCTCGTGAGCGAGCATCCGGTGCCGCGCTACAAAGCCTTCTCGCTGCGCTGGAACGGCCATCTAGGCACGGCCCGGCGCTATGCCGTGCTGGAAGTGACGAAAGGTCATCAGATCCTGCTGCCGGCGACCGAAGGCGCTCTCGCCCCCGCCGGCGAATACCGGGTGCGGGTGATCCTGCGCAAACAGGACCGCACGGTGCCCTCGCCGCGGAGCTTCGAGTTGGTCGGGTGATCAGCCGGTGGCGGGGTTGACGATCGCGACGAAACTGCCCGCTCCGGGTGTGATCGTCGCCGCGCTCGTCGGCGCGCTCGCGGTGGTTGTCGGGCTCGCGCTCCTGATGCGCCGCCGGCCCGAGTCGTTTCCGTTGCTCGTCGTCCTGGCGCTCCCGTTCAGGGTGCCGATCGCGGCCAGCGGGAGGACCGTGAACCTGCTGATTCCGCTCTATCTGGTGGTGGCCGCCGGGACGCTCAACAGGCTCATGGCGATCTTCATCGCCCGGCGTCAGGGGCGATCGGCCGGCGGGGCACGGGGGCTGTTTGCGCCCGCGGACCCCGGCGGGGCGTCCCAAGCCGCGGAGGCGAACCCGACGTTCCGGAAACTGACGACGTGGGCCTCCCCGCGAGGCCTCGAATGGCTCCTGCTGGCCTCGGTCGTGCTGTACGCGGCGCAGACGGTGTACTCGAGCGACCACGCCAAGGCGGCGGAGAACCTCGCGGCCTTCTACGTGCCGTTCGGCCTGCTGTTCGTGCTGCTGCGAGACGTGCGCTGGACGCGGGGGCTGCTGCTGCGCTGCCTCGCCGTGGCCGCCGTGCTGGCCGTGCTGTTCGCGGGCGTGGGCTTCGTCGAGTACTACCGCAAGGCGCTGTTTCTGAACCCGAAGGTCGTCGCCGCCAATCAATACGACAATTACTTCAGGGTCAACTCGGTGTTCTTCGACCCGAGCATCTACGGGCGCTTCCTCGCCATCGTGATGATCATGCTCACGGCCGTCGTGCTGTGGACTCGGCGCCGGCGTGAGGTGCTGGTCGGCGCGGCCGTGCTCGCGTGGCTGCTCGCAGGACTGGTGACGAGCTTCTCGGAGTCGAGCATCGCGGCGCTGCTTCTGGGGCTCGCTGTGCTCGCCGCGTTTCGCTGGGACGCGCGCGGGACGATCTACGTCGCGGTGGCGCTGCTCGCGATCGCCGGGGTCGTCCTGCTGGCCGCGCCCGCGAGCCTTCACTTCGGCCTGAAGGGCTCGGGCGGCTCGGCGAACAACGCAACCAGCGGGCGCTCGAACCTGATCTCCGGGGGCCTTGAACTGTTCGCCAAACGGCCCCTCGACGGCTACGGCTCGGGATCGTTCGAAACCGAGTATCGGCGCCACAGCGACGCGAGCGCCCAGAACGCGACCTCGGCTTCGCACACCATCCCCGTGACCGTCGCCGCCGAGCAGGGGATCGTGGGGCTGGCCCTGTATGTGGCGTTTCTGATCGTGGCGTTCCTCGTCCTCTTCCGCGGCGCCGGCCGCGCCCCGCCGCGGATCGCGATCGCCGCCTGCTTCGCGGCGCTCGTGCTCCACACCTGGACCTATGCCGACTTCCTGGAGGATCCGCTCACCTGGACGCTGCTCGGGATCGGCGTGGCGTGCGCTCGCGCGGGGACCGACTCATCGCGGGCGCCCGCCAGTAGCGTCTGAGCCGTGCTCGGCTATCTGAAGCGCCTGGTCACCACAGGCGCTGCCTATCAGTTCGGGGACATCGTGGCCAAGGGGCTCGCGCTGATCACGCTGCCGCTGTACACGCGCCACCTGAGCCCGACCGCGTACGGGGCGGCCGAATCGCTTCTCACGGCGGTGATCCTGTCGAGCATCCTCCTGCGCGTCGGGATCGGCGAGGCGTTCATCCGCTTCTACTTCGACGACGACGACGAGGCGCGCCGCGATCGCATCGCCCGCTCGGCGACGGCGGCGGTGGCGTGGACCACGACCGTCGGCTCGCTGCTCGTCGTGGCGCTCGCCGGCGAAGTCTCACGCCTGCTGTTGGGCGCCTATGACCCGCTGCTGATCGACTGCGCGGCGTTCGGCCTGTGGGCGTTCACGAACCTCGAGATGGCCTACGCGCAGCTGCGCGTGGATGAGCGCTCGCGCACGTACGTGATCGCGTCGGGCGCCAACGTCGGGATGACCGTCGCGTTCACGATCACGCTTGTCGTCTTCGCCGATCAGGGTGCGCGCGGCCTGCTGCTCGGCAACTTCGGCGCCTCGGCAATCGTCGTGCTCGGCCTGTGGTGGGTGCTGCGCCGGCGCTTCTCTCTCCTCGCCAGGTTCTCCGACCTGCGGGCGATGCTGCGCTTCGGCCTGCCGACGGTGCCGGCCGACGCAAGCGTGTATGCGTTGCAGGTCGCCGACCGCTTCTACCTGTTTCGTGTCTACTCGCACTCCTCGGCCGGTCTGTACGCCGTGGCGATCAAACTGGCCACCGTCGTGTTCGTGGCCGTACGCGGCTTCCAGTACGCGTGGCCGCCGCTGGCGTACTCGGTGGAGAGCGATGACGAGGCTGCGCGGCTGTACTCACTCGTGACGACCTACTACGCGCTCGCGACAGGTGTGGTCGTGTGCGGCGTGGCGCTGCTCGGCCGCTGGATGGTCAGGCTGCTCGCGGCCCCGGCCTTCTTCGGCGCCTACCGCGCGCTCCCGTGGCTGGCGCTTGGGTGGGCGCTGTATGGCCTGTTCCTTGTGTTCGTGGTGATCGCCGGGCGCGCGCGGGTCACCTCACGCAACTTCCCCGCGGCCGCCGCGGGCCTGGCGATCAACGTGACCCTGTTGTTGCTGCTCGTGCCCTCCAGCGGCGCCGGACTCGGGATCGCTGGCGCGGGGATCGCGCTGTGCGGCGCCTACGTGGGAATGCTGGCCGTCATGTACCTGCTCACGCGGGGCCTGTTCAAGGTGGGTTTCGAATGGCACCGCCTGGCCCAGCTCGTGGCGATTCTCGCCGGCGTGGCGATCTCGGGCGAGCTGCTGCTGCCGACGAGCGGCCTCGCGGGCCTGGCACTGCGCGGGGCTTGGCTCACGCTCGTCCCGGCGCTGCTCCTGCTGACGCGCTTCTTCCACCCGCACGAGCGCGCTCAGGCGAAGGTGCTCCTGGCCGACGGGCGCCGCCGCGTTGCCACCTTCAGGAGGGGCCACGGCGACGTCGAGGAATACGCCGATGACCCCTTGCGCGACCTCTAAGCGCCGCGGTTGTAGTCGTCGGCCGCCTCTCTCAACCCTTCGCCTGCGCCCGGCCTCAGGGTGGCGGTGACGTGGCGCCAGTAGCGGGCGGGGGAGTGCCCCGGCAGGATGATTGCGGCGAGCGCACGCAGCGCATAGCTCCAGGCGGTCAGCCAGCGCACGGCGCGCGCGGTGGCGGCGGAGTGGTGCTTTCGCATGTACAGATCTCGGTTGCGGGCCAGTTCGACGATGCGCCGCTCGGGGAGGCCGTCGGTGGACAGCTGCTCGTGGTGGACGGCGGTCGCCTCGGGCACGTACACGCTGCGCCAGCGGGCATCGCGCAGGCGTCGCGCGAAGTCGACCTCGTCGGAGTAGACGAAGAACGCCGGGTCCAGATAGCCGACCTCCTCAGCCGCCACCTGCCTGACGAGAAGCGCCGCCGACTGGCACCAGTCGACCTCGCGGATGCGCTCGCCGGTGCTCTGCACGGTGAAGAGGCGGTGCAGCATCAGCGCTCCCGCAAGCGCCGTGGCGACCGTGGGAAAGCGCCACGCTGAGGGCTGAGGGACTCCGTCCGGGCGCAGCAGCCTCGCGCCCGCACACGCGACATCGGGGCGCTCGGCGAGGGCGTCGTGAAGGGCGCTGGTCGCGCCCGGCCTGAGCTCGGAGTCCTCGTTCAGAAGCAGCGCGTAGCGCCCGCGCGCGCGGCGCAGGAGCTCTGAGTCGTTGAGCGCCTTGCCACGGCGCCTGGGGAGCGCGATCGTGTGATCGACGGCCGGGTGCTCGCGCGCGGCCTGGGCGGATCCGTCGCGGGAGCCGTTGTCGAGCACGAGCACCTCGGTCGAGAACGGCACGCTGTCGCGCTCGCGCGCGATCGCGTCCAGCCCGCGCAGCAGAAGCTCGCGCTGGGAGGTGTTCACGACGCAGTAGGACAGCTCGATCCGATCCGCCTCCGGGCCGCCCCGGGCCGCTGGCTCGATGGTGCTCACCGTCACATTGTCTCCGCGCGCGCGCCTATTGTCCCTGCCGTGCGCGTCCACGTCGTCGATCCCTCGGCCTACACGCCCCCATACGACCACGCGCTGTGCGGCGCGCTCGCGGCCCGGGGCGCCGAGGTCGAGCTGTATACGAGCCGTTTCGCCTACGGCCACCTGGCGCCGGCCGAGGGGTATCAGAGGCGGGAGTTCTTCTATCGTGCGGTCCCCGGCGCTGCCGGTTCGCGCCTGCGGCGCCTCGCGAAGCTCGCCCAGCACGTGCCGGACATGCTGCGCTACCGCGCCGCCGCGCAGACCGCCGACGTCGTGCACTTTCAGTGGCTCACCGTGCAGCACCTGGATGGCCGCCTGCTACCCGCGCGGCGCCCGGCGGGGGAGCGACGGCGACCGCTCGTCCTGACGGCCCACGACGGTGTTCCGCGCGAGCCGCGCCCCGGCCAGCGCGAGGCCCAGCGGCGGCTGTATGACCGCTTCGACGCGGTGGTCGTTCATTCAGGGCCCGGCCGGCGACGCCTGACCGGCGAGCTCGGTGTGGACCCGGCGCGCGTGCACCTGATCCCCCACGGGGTCCTGCGCCCGTGGGAGCGCGCCGGGCGGGACGCCGACGCCGCCGGCGAGGCCGAGCTGCCGGCCGAGCTGCGCGGCGGCGAGCGACCGGTCGCGCTGTTCTTCGGCCTGCTTCGTCCCTACAAGGGCATCGACGTGCTGCTCGAGGCCTGGCGGCGCGAACCGCCGGGATCGAGCGAGGCCGAGCTGTGGATCGTGGGCATGCCGCGGATGGACCTCGGCCCGCTGAAGGCCCTCGCACCGGCCGGGGTGCGGTTCCTGCCCCGGTTCGTCACAGATCGCGAGATGCTCGCCGTGATGCGCCGAGCCAGCCTCGTCGTGCTCCCCTACCGCGAGATCGACCAGTCGGGCGTCGCCTTCACCGCGCTCGGTGCGGGCGTTCCGCTGCTGCTCAGCGCCGTGGGCGGCTTTCCGGAGATCGCTGCCACCGGGGCTGCGCGGACAGTGCCCGCGGGCGACGCCGCGGCCCTCAGTGAGGCGCTGGGCGAGCTGCTGGGCGACCCGGCCGCGCTCGCGGCGATGGCCGGGCACGCTCGTGCCGCCGCCGCCGGCGAGTACGCGTGGGATGGAATCGCGCGGCGGACGCTCGACCTGTACGAGCGGCTGCTCGAGGGCTGAGCGGCGGCCGGCGGTCGTGTCCGCCAGAATCAGCGCACGTGCTCGCGGTGGCGATCCTCTTCTGGCTGTGCGCTGCGCTGATCGTGTGGACCCAGCTCGGCTACGCCGTGGCGCTCGCGGTCCTCGCGCGACTGCTTCGCGGCGCCTCCGGCGCGGGGTCCGCCGGGCCCGCGGGGCCGGCGCTTCCGGTCCTCTCGCTCATCGTCGCGGCGCACGACGAGGAGGGGGTGATCGCGGACAAGGTTGAGAACGTCCTGCGCCTGGATTATCCGAGCGACCGGCTCGAGCTGATCGTCGCGTGCGACGGCTGTACGGACGCGACCGCCACGCGCGCTCGCCACGCCGGCGCGGATATCGTGCTCGAGCTGCCGCGCGGCGGGAAGATCCGCGCGCAGGACGCCGCCGTCGAGCGGGCCCGGGGGGAGATCGTGGCGTTCTCGGACGCCAACGCGCAGTGGCTCACCGACGCCGCTCGAGAGCTGGCCGGCGCGTTCGCCGACACGCGCGTCGGCTACGCGTGCGGGCAGGTGCGGTTCGTGCAGGCCGCGAGCGGAGCGCAGGCCTCAAACCAGGAGGGGGTCTACTGGCGCTATGAGCTCGCGGTGCGCCGCCTCGAGTCGCGCCTGTCCTCGATCACGGCCGGCAACGGCGCGATCTACGCGACCAGGCGGGACAGTTACATCGTCGTCGATCCGATCATGGGCCACGACCTCTCGCTGCCCTTCAACATGGTCAAGCGCGGCCTGCGCGCGGTGTACGTGCCGAGCGCACAGGCCTGCGAGAAGATGGTCCCGTCGCTGGGCGGCGAGTTCGAGCGTAAGCGGCGCATGATGGGCCACACCTGGCCGATCCTGCTGCGCGGTGGCATGCTGTCCCCGCGCGGCTACACGCCGGGCTATGCGGCGATGATCTTCTCCCATCGTGTTCTGCGCTACTGCACGCCGGCGCTTCACCTGGTTGCGTTCTCGGCGAATGTCGCGCTCGTGGCGATGGGGGCGGGCCCGCTGTACGACGCCACGCTCGGCCTGCAGCTCGCGCTGCTGCTCGCCGCCGCCCTCGCCGGCGTGCTGCGGGTCCGTCCGCTGCTGATCGCGCGCTACTACGTGCTCAGCACGGCATCGGCCGCCGCCGGGCTCTGGGACTGGCTGCGCCACGGCACCGCCGCCTGGTGGGATGTCGCGGAGGGCACCAGATGAGCGGCTCATCGCGCGATCGTCGGGACGCCCGGCGATGATCCGTCGCGCCGTGGACATCTCGGTCTCCTCCCTGGCCCTGCTCGTCAGCGCGCCGGTGCTCGTGCTCGCGATGCTCGCCGTGCGCCTCGACTCCCGTGGCCCGGTCGTCTATCGCCAGCGACGCGTCGGCCTGGACGGGCGGCCGTTCGACGTTCTCAAGCTGCGCACGATGGTCGACGGCGCCGAGCACATCGGCGCAGGGCTGGCCGTCGACGCCGAGGACAAGCGCATCACCCGCGTCGGCGCCTTCCTGCGCCGGACCTCGCTCGATGAGCTCCCGAACCTGCTCAACGTGCTGCGCGGCGAGATGTCTCTGATCGGTCCGCGGCCGACGCTGCCGGGGCAGGTCGCCCAGTACACCCCCCGCCAGCACGGGCGCCTTCAGATCAAGCCCGGCATCACCGGCTGGGCGCAGGTCAATGGCCGCGCATCGCTCCCGTGGGACGAGCGGATCGAGCTCGACCTCTTCTACATCGAGCACCGTTCGCTGTCGCTCGACCTGAGGATCCTGCTGCGGACCGTCGCGATGGTGCTCGGCGGCTCGGGCCTCTACAAGGGGCAGGCCGGCGGCTGGAAGGGGCCGCAGTGAGCCGGCCGGCGATCCTCTTGACCGGCGTGGGCAAGCGCTACGACATCGTCTGCAGCTTCGCGGCGCTCACAGAGACGGTGGCCGCCGACCCCTCCCCGCTCGCGCCGGCGCAGTACGCCGCGCAGGCGCGCGCCTCGGTCCCGCTGATCGATGACCCGGCGTACGTCCCGACGCTCGAGGGCCTGTGCGAGAAGCACGGCGTGGGGGCCGTGCTGCCGCTCACCGACCTCGACATCGAGATCCTCGCCCAGGCTCGCGCCGACGGGCGCCTGCCCGCGCTCGTGCCCTCTCCGGAGGTCGCGCGCGCAACGTATGACAAGTACGAGACCCACCTGCTGCTCAACCGGCTCGAGCTCCCCTCCCCTCCCACGGTGTTGCCCGAGCACGACCTGGACGCGATCGCCTATCCGGTGATGGTCAAGCCGCGCCGCGGTTCGGGCGCGCGCTCGATCCACCTCGCCCACGATGCTTCGCAGGCGCGCTTCTTCGCGGACTACGTCGCAGAGCCGACCATGGTCCAGCGCGCGATGGGCGGGCCCGAGCTGTCGATCGACTGCCTCGGCGACCCGGAGGGGCGCTGCCTGAACGCGATCCCGCGAACGATGCTCGAGTCCCGCGGCGGCGAGTCGATCAAGGGCCAGGTCATCCACGACGCCGAGCTGATCGAGCTCGGGCGACGGACGATCGAGGCGCTCGGCATATCCGGGCCGGCGACGATCCAGGTCTTTCGCGATCCGCAGATCGGTCTGGGGATCACCGACGTCAACACGCGCTTCGGCGGGGCGTTTCCCGCACCCGCATACGCCGCGCTGCCCGGACGGAGCTATCCCGAGCTGATCGTGCGCATGGCGGCCGGAGACCCGGTCGCCCCGCATGTGGGCGACTTCCGCGCGGGGATGACGTTCACGCGCTACTACTGGCAGCTCGAGCTCGACGAGAAGCTCGTGCCGACGGGTCGGGAGATCGTGCCCGGCGGCGCACCCTCGCCAAGGTGAAAAGCCGCTGGGCTAGAATTAGGCGCCGTGGCTACAGCTCTCGCCGATTCCCCGACGGCCACCTCAGGCCAGGAGCCGCCCGCTCCCGGGTCCACCGACGCTCCGCCGCCGGTCTCCGGGCCCGGCGCTCCCAAGCAGACGTGCTCGCAGTGCGGCGCGTCGATGGACGCGGAGCAGGAGTGGTGCCTCCAGTGCGGCGCCGGCGTCCCCGGCAGCCTCGCCACGCGCTCGTCCACCTGGCGCTCGACGGCAACCGTTCTCACCGCCACGGCGATCCTCGCGATCGGAGCCGCGACGGCGGCATACGCCGCGCTCACCAAAACGAAAACCCCGGCGCGTCACGTGACGGTGGTCGCCCAGGTCCCGGCCCCCGTCACCGCCACGCCGGCCACCCCCGCCGCGCCCGCCCAGACCACGCCGCCGACGGCGCCGGCGACGGCGACGGCCAAAGCCAGCCTTCCGAAGAGCATCGTCAAACCGCCCAAAATCCCGCTCACCGCGGCCACGCCGAAAGTGCCCGCAGCGACCACTCCGGCCACGACCCCGAAAGCCAGCACGCCCGCGCCCGCTCCGTCAACAGCGACGGCGCCGCAGCCGACCGCGCTCACGCTGGACACGAACGCCGTCACGACCTACAACCCCGACGGCTACCCGGCCGGGAACTTCGGCGACCCGAGCCTCGCGATCGACGGCGACACCTCGACGGGCTGGACGGCGCTCGTCGATCCGACGATCGCCCCGAAGATGGCGGCGGGGCTCCTCGTCGACCTGAAAGGCGAGCAGAAGCTGTCCTCGATCGAGCTGATCACGTCGACCCCCGGCATGACCGTCCAGGTGTTCGGCGCCAACGGCGCCGCCGCGCCGGCCGCGGTCACCGATCCGTCATGGACGAAGCTGACGCCGTCGCAGATCGAGAAGACCAGGCACGCGCTGATCAAGCTCACCAACACGACCACGCCGTTCCGCTTCGTGTTGCTGTGGATCAGCGGTGTCCCGGCCGCCTCGGTCGGCACACCGCAGGCGCCCGGGCGCGTGAGCGTGAACGAACTGGAACTCTTCCCGGCCAAATAGCCGGCGGACGGCACCCGGCGCCCCTGCGCTCACCGCGCGACGCCGCGAGGACTCAGCCGGATCTTGCGCTCGAGCGCTTCGCGGGTCGCTTGGTGGAGCTGGCGGCGCCGCTCGCCCGGGGCTTCCAGACCTCATCCAGGAATGCGGCGATCTCGGCCGTGAGCCGCTCGGGGTGAAGGCGCAGCTCGAGCAGCGAGTCGGCCTCCAGCAGGCGGCCGTTGGGCAGCTCGTCGGCCAGCATTCCCGCGTCTGAGAAGGGATGGACCGGATCGCGGCGGTGGCCGAGCACGAGCGCGGGCGCTTGGAACGTGCGCCGCTCGCTGCAGTGGGGGGCGATGCGGCCGAAGAAGAGCCCCTGAAGCAGCGCGCCCCCCGGCCCTGGTTCCTGGCGCAGGAGGTCGAGCATCACGTTGCCGTAGTGCGGAAGCATCCACCGCGGCACGGCGCGGGCGCCCTGCGCGACCACCTTCATGAGCGGCTCGCCGAACGTCAGCGCGACGAGTTGTGGCGTGAAGAAGAGCGCGCTCCACAGGAGCGCGTTGTCGAGCACGGGCATCTCGATCACCATCCCGCGCAGTCGCTCCGGCGCCGCCGAGGCGAGCTCGAGCGCCGTGTTCGCGCCGAGCGAGGTGCCCATCACGACGGCCTCGTCGATCTCCAGATGGTCCATCAGCGCGATCAGCTGCTGGGCGAAGATGCCCATCGAGTAGCGCCACATGTCCCGCGGGCGATCGGATTCGCCGTGGCCGAGCAGATCGACGGTGATGACCCGGTTCCCGTAGGCCGCGAGGGCCTTGGCCAGCGGCCGGTTCATCTCCTGCGAGAGCAGCACCCCGTGGACCAGGATCAGAGGGCGCGCGCTCGCCGGCGCGCTTCTCGCCGCCCGCCCCCGCCCGCCCGCCGCGGTGACCGCCACCGGGCCGCCGCCATATTCGGTGTAGGCGATGCGCTGCCCCTCGAACTCGAAGGAGGACATGTCTTCAGGGTACTAGTCCGTCTGCGACGCGTCTACGGGAGCACCGGAGAGCCCATCGCCGCCGCCGGGGCGCTAGCGTTGCGGGCGGCAGTCAGCCCGCCGTGCAAACCAGGAGGACAGTCATGGCCAAGGAACCTCGCAGCCTCGCCGGAGAGACGGTGGCGATCACCGGCGCCGCGCGCGGCATAGGACGCGTCACCGCCGAAGCGCTTGTGCGTGAGGGCATGAGGGTGGCGATCGGCGACGTGGACCTCGAAGCCGCCCAGAAGACCGCGCACGAGCTCGGCCCGGCCACCGTCGCGCTCGCGCTGGACGTCACCGATCGCGCCTCGTTCGCGGCGTTCCTCGACGAAGTCGAGGAGCAGCTCGGGCCGCTCGACGTGCTGCTGAACAACGCTGGGATCATGCCGATCGGGCCCTTCCTGCAGGAGGACGACGCGACCGCGCGGCGGATCATGGACATCAACGTGCACGGCGTGATCTTCGGCATGAAGCTCGCCCTGCCGCGGATGATCGAGCGGCGCTGGGGCCACATCGTGAACATCGCCTCGCAGGCCGGCAAGTACGGCTTCCCGGGCGGCGCCACGTACTGTGCGAGCAAGGCGGCCGTCATCAACCTGAGTCGCGCGGCGCGCAAGGAACTGCGCGGCTCGGGGGTTGAGATCTCCGTCATCAGCCCGGTCGCGGTCAACACCGAACTGGGCCTCGGCTTGAACGAACCGCGCCAGCGCCAGTTTCGCAAGATCGAGCCACAGCAGGTCGCCGAGGCGATCGTCGAGACGCTGCGCGTCCCGCGCTTCGACGTGCACGTGCCCAAGCAGCTGCTGGTCACAGAGCGGGTGTCCGCGCTGCTGCCGATCGCTGCGCAGGACGGCCTGTCGCGCATGAGCAGGGCCGACGCGGTGCTCTCCCATGTCGACGCGGACGCCCGCGCCGGCTATGAACTGCGCGCGGCGCACTCCGAGCCGGGGCTGAACGCCGCCCCCGAGCAGCCGCAGATCACGCGGACGGCGGGAGGCTGATCGGACCGTCTGGGCGCGGCCGTCGGCGGGCCGTCGCTCAGGGCCCGGCCAGCCAGTCGGCGATCAGCTCCCCGATCAGCGGGCCCTGGTCCTCCTGCAGGAAGTGACCGGCGTCCTTCACCGGGGTGGGGGAGGAACGGCCGATCGCCGCGGCGAAGACCTCACCGAGCGCCGGGGGAAGGTTTTGATCGGAGTCGGCCCAGAGCATCAGCGTCGGGCGGCGATCCTCGCGTAGCGCCTCGAGCACGCGCAGGCCGGCGGCGGCGCCCGGAGCGCTGGGAGTGAGCGGGATGAGGGCTGGGAAGGCCCGCGCGCCAGCCTTTGAGGCGACGTTCGGAAACGGCGCGTCGTAGGCAGCGATCACGTCGTCGCCCGGGTCGTTGTTGCAGGCCCGGCGCATGAGCATGCCCGTGGGGAGGTCCTCCGTCCGAGCGACGAAGTCGCGGAACCGGAGCCACGCGTCTGTCATGCGCTGGTGTCCGGTGAAGAGGCCCGTGTCCATGATCACGAGGCGGTCGATCCGCTCAGGGTGCTCGACCGCGACCCGCAGCCCGATCGGCCCGCCCCAGTCGTGCACGACCATCGTGGCTTCGCGCAGGTCGAGGTCCTCGAGCAGCGTCGCGGTCATCGACACGTGGCGCTCGTAGGAGTACCAGTCGACCTCGACCGGCTTGTCCGAGCGCCCGAAGCCCGGGAGATCGGGCGCGAGGCAGCGAAAGCCGGCGTCGCGCACGGGCGGGATCACACGGCGCCACAGAAACGACCACGTCGGCTCGCCGTGCAGGAAGATCACTGGCGGACCGTCGCCCTCGTCGATGTGCGCAAGCCGCAGGCTGTCCACTTCGCGATAGTTCGGGACGAACGGAAAGTCGGGAAGCCCCTCGAGGCTCTCGGCTTCTGTGCGCACCGTCTCGACCATCCCGTCCGCGAGCATATTCGGCGCTCCATCGGTTAGTCTCGCCGGCGATGCATCTGGCGACGCTTCACCTCGCTCCTGTCCTCGCGGCGGAGAAGAGCAAAGTCCCGTTCTACATCGCTGGCGGGGTGCTGGTCCTGTGGGCTATGACCGTCGCGATCGGCATCGGCCTGCGTCGCCCGGACTTCCCCCGCGATCAGCAGGGCGAGCGTTTGGTGATCACCGTCAGCGGGGTGCTCGTCCTCATCACGGTCGCGATGGCGGTGGTCACCTCGAGTCCTCCGGCCAAGGCGTCGGCGGCAAGCGCGACGACCGGCACGCCAGCGCCGCCTCCCTCCGCACCCCCGTCCGGCGCCGCGGCGCCGACCACGTCGAGCCCGACCACCGCGCCCAGGGCGACGACCGGCACGCCCGCGCCGCCGTCCTCCCCTGCGGCCAGCACGTCCTCCACCTCGCTGAAGCTCGCCGCGAACCCGTCCGGCCTGCTGAGCTACGACACCAAGCAGCTGAGCGCGAAGGCGGGAACCGTGACGATCACGATGGCCAACATGTCCCCCCTCGAACACAATGTGACGGTCGCGCAGGGAAGTGCCGTGCTGGGGGCGACGCCGACCTTCGTCGGGGGATCGAAGACGCTCACGCTGACGCTGAAGCCGGGCGTCTACACGTTCTACTGCTCGGTCCCCGGTCATCGCCAGGCCGGGATGGAAGGCACGCTGACGGTCCAATGAGGCTGTTCGTCTGCTGGGGCACGTTCATGCACACCCCGCGGCCGGGCGGGCATCCGTGCGGCAACGCCTATCACGCGTTGAAGGACGCGGGGCACGACCCGGAGGTCGTCAAGTCCTACGGCTGGGCGCTGCTGCCGGGCATCTTCAACAGCACGAGCGGCCGCCGTGAAGTACAGGAGCTGACGGGCAACCGGTCGGTCCCGACGCTCGTGCTGGACGACGGCACGGTGGTCGACGGATCGCACGAGATCATCGACTGGGCCCGGGCCAACCCGGTCTAGCGACACGACAAAGCGAGAAGGGATTTTTATTTATGGACGTCCTTGCCAGGCTCGATGAAACCCGCGACACGATCAGCGTGCTTCGGCACCCGTTCTATCAACGCTGGAGCTCCGGCGAGCTGAGCGCACGGGAGCTCGGTGTCTACGCCGGCGAGTACCGCCACGCGGTGGCTGCGCTCGCGCGCGCCTCGGCGAGCGCGGCGACGAGGGCGCGGGGAGCGCGGGCGGCGGAGCTTGGCCGGCACGCCGACGAGGAGCTGGCGCACGTCGAGCTGTGGGAGCGGTTCGCCCGCGCGGCGCGCGCCCAGCCGGCGGGGGCAACCGACGCCGGACAGCCGCTCTCGGAGACCGAGGAGTGCGTGAGCGCGTGGACGGCGGGCGATGACCTGCTCGAGGAGCTGGCGGTCCTGTATGCGATCGAGGCGAGCCAGCCGGAGATCTCGAGGACGAAGGTCGAAGGCCTCACGGTGCACTACGGCTATCACGAGGAAGGCCCGGCCCTCGAGTACTTCAGGCTGCACGAGTCGCTCGACACCGAGCACGCCCGCCAGGCGCGCGAGCTGATCGGGGAGCTGATGGCCGAGGTGGACGATCCCGAGCAGAAGGCCGAGGCGATGGTCCGGCGCGCGAGCGAGGCGCTGCGCGGCAACTGGCGGCTGCTCGACGGGGTCGAAGCGCACGCGAACGCGCCGGCGATCGGCTCCGGCCCCCGGGCCTAGCTGACGTACCCACACACGTTGTGAACGGCTGAGGAGGCATCCGGGCCACATCCCAGGCTGTGGGTCTGCGACGACTCACTTCCACAGGAGGACCCGGATGCAGATCCACGGTAGAGCGAAGCTCGGACCGGCTGGTCGGCTGGCGCTGACGCAGGCGGTGATGGATGGGATGACGTTGAAGCAGGCCGCGGCCTGCTTCAACGTGTCGCCGGCGACAGCCCACCGGTGGTGGCATCGCCGGCTGCAGGCAACGTCAGAGGAGCTCGTTTCGGGAGCTTGGCTCTTGGATCGCTCAAGCCGTCCTCATCGCAGCCCGCGGCTGCTTGCGCCACCAGTTCAAGAGCGCATCTGCGAGGCTCGTCGGCACACCGGCTGGGGACCGCGACTCGTCGCCGGGGCGACCGGCCATCCACACTCAACGGTCTGGAAGGTGCTGCATCGCCACGGTCTCTCTCGGCGCCTGCGCCAACCACGCGAAGCAGCGCACCGCTACGAGTGGCCGTGCCCGGGAGACCTGCTGCATATGGACACCAAGCGTTACGCGCGCTTCGAGCGCCCCGGCCACGCGCTCACGGGGATACGCGATAAGACCGGCGCCGAGAAGCGTGCCTTCTGGGGTTACGAGTTCGCCCACGCGATCGTCGATGATCACTCGCGCCTGGCCTATGTCGAGCTGCTCAGCGACGAGCGCGCCGCGACAGTCACGGCGTTCACCGAACGGGCGCTCAGCTGGCTCGCCGCCCGCGGGATCCGCGCCAAGCGCGTCATGACGGACAACGCATGGAGCTACACGCACAACAACTCGCTGCGCGAGTTGTTCAACGCCAAGGGCATCCGGCACGTCACGATCAGGCCGCACCGTCCCCAGACCAATGGGAAGGTTGAGCGGTTTCATCAGACCATGGCTCGTGAGTGGGCCTACGGCCTCAGCTACCGCTCACACCATCATCGCGATCGAGCCCTGCCACACTGGCTCGAGCACTACAACCAGCGCAGACCACACAGCGGGATCGGCAACCGGCCACCAATCAGCCGCGTTCACAACCTATGTGGGCAGGACACCTAGCAGCGGCCGGCCGACCCTCAGGACACCGCAGACGCGGCGCGCGGCGAGAGGCGCCACGCGAACAGGACGGCCGCCACCGAGGTGGCCAGGTTGAGGCTCGATACGCCGGGTCGCATCGGGATGCTGAGCCGCGCGTCGGCGCGCGCGATGAGCTCTGGGCTGAGGCCGTGGCGCTCGGTGCCGAAGGCGAGCACGGCGCGCGGGGGAAGCGCAGATGGGTCGAGCGGCTCCCCGGTGGGGTCGATCGCGAGCAGGGTGCGGTCGGGGCGCTCGAGGGCCTCGGCGCGCTCCAGGCGGCAGACCGGTACGGCATAGTGAAGCCCGGCGGCTCCGCGGAGCGCGTCGGGGTGCCAGGGGTCGTGGCTGCCGGTCGTGAGCACCCCGGCGATGTCCGCGGCCGCGGCGACGCGCACGCAGGCGCCCATGTTGCCGAGATCGCGCGGATCCTCGAGCACTACGATGGGCGCAGCGCGGGTGTCGGCGAGCACCTCGGCGGGGTCGAGCGGCGGGCGCTCGGCGAGGGCCATGACCGCAGTGCTGGGCGCGAGCGGGGCGAGCTGGTCGAACACCGAGCGCTCGACCGGGTGCACGAGATCGCGCAGGCGCTCGCTCAGGTCGGGGGCGAGCAGGGCGGTGAGCCGCTCGAGCTCCACCTCATCACAGGTGACGGCCTCGAGCACGTTCGCGCCGAAGCGAAGGGCGTGCTTGAGCGGGTGGAAGCCTTCGAGCACGGCGAGCGCCGGATCACGTCGCGCGCGGCCGAAGCGCGGGATGAGCGATCCATCTTGCACTCGGCGATAATGGCAGCTCGATGAAGCTCGAGGGCATCCACCACATAACGGCGATCACCGGCGACGCGGTCGGCAACGTCGAGTTCTACGCCGGCGTGCTGGGGTTGAGGATGGTCAAGAAGACCGTCAACCAGGACGACCCGACCGTCTATCACCTGTTCTACGGTGACGAGCGCGGCTCTCCGGGCGCCGACCTGACGTTCTTTGAGTATCCTGGCGCCGCCCGCGGCGCGCCTGGAGCGGGGATGGTGCACCGGATCGTATGGCGGGTCTCCTCCGACGAGACGCTCGACTTCTGGAAGGAGCGGCTGGGCGCCCACGGGATCGCCACAACGCCCACAGAGGGCGGCCTGCTGTTCGCCGACCCCGAGGGCCTCGAGCACGAGCTGCGCCCGACGGTCGACGCGGACGGCTCGCTGGCCGCGCGGGCGCCCGACGTCCCGCAGGAGCACGCCCTCCAGGGTTTCGGCGGCGCACGCGCCTTCAGCGCCGACCCGGCGGGCAGCGAGCGCCTGCTCTCGGAGACGCTTGGGTTCGACGGCGGCGACGGGCGCTGGGAGGTGCGTGGCGAGAACCGGAGCGGCTTCTACGTCTACGACACCCCGCCGCCCGATGCCCATCCGCGGCAGGGATCCGGAACCGTCCACCACATCGCGTTCGCGTCCCAGCCGCAGGACGAGGACGCCTGGCGTCAGCGGATTGAAGGGGCCGGCGCCCACCCAACCCCGGTGATCGACCGGTTCTACTTCCGCTCGGTCTACTTCCGCGAGCCGAGCGGCGTGCTGTTTGAGATCGCGACGATCGGCCCCGGGTTCGCGGTCGACGAGGACGAGCGGCATCTGGGCGAGGGGCTGTCGCTGCCGCCGCGCTTCGAGCCGCTGCGGGCGCAGCTCGAGAAGACGCTCACGCCGCTGCCCAACCCGCGGGTGAAGCAGGCCTGATCGCCGGCCGGCGCGCGCCGCTCACGGCACCTCGCGCAACCGACCGCTCTCGACGTCGAAGACGAAGCCCCGCACCGAGTCCGTGTGGGGGATGAACGGGCTGGTCTTGATTCGGGCGACCGACCGACGCACGTTCTCATCGAGGTCGGGCAGGAACTCGACGGCCCACCGGGGCTCGACGCCGGTCTCCTCGCGCAACGACTCCCTGAAGGCGCTGTCTGAGAGGGTGAGCATGCCGCAGTCGGTGTGCTGGATGAGGATGACCTCCTCGGTCCCCATCAGTCGCTGGGAGGCTGCGAGCGAGCGGATCTCGCCGTCGGTGACCACGCCGCCGGCGTTGCGGATCACATGCGCGTCCCCCTCGCTCAGCCCGAGCGCGCCGAACACGTTCAGGCGCGAGTCCATGCAGGCGATGATCGCGAGCTTCTTGGCGGGAGACAGCGGCCGCCCGCCCTTCGGGAAGGCGGCGGCGTAGGCCGCGTTGTTGGCCAGCAGCTCGTCGGTTGTGCTCACGGGGAAACCGTACCGGCGAGCGGCCCGGGCAGGAACGTGGGTGAAGGCAGCGAACCCAAGGCCAAGTGACGGGATCCAGCTCACATCGGGCGGTGGAGCACGTCGAGGGACGGTTTGCCGGGGCGAAGGGGCTTGAGATCTACTGGCAGAAGTGGCAGGACGCCGTGTCTGCGCGTGCCGTTGTGGTCATATCGCACGGCGCCGGTGAGCACAGTGGCCGCTACGAACGCGTCGCGATCCATCTCGCTGAGCTCGGTTATCCCGTCTATGCGCTCGACCACCGAGGTCATGGCCGCTCGGAGGGGCGTCGAGCGTTCGTCGATCGCCTCGGACACGCCGCGGCTGACCTCGACGTGCTCATCGCTCTCAGCCGCCGCGAGCAGCCAGACCTCCCCGTCTTCCTGCTGGGCCACAGCCTCGGCGGCACGATCGCGCTGCGGTACGCACTGCAGCATCAGGACAAGCTCGACGGCCTGATCCTTTCGGGCCCCGTGGCGGTGATAGACCTTCCGCCGGCGCCGCTGCGGCTCGTCGTCAAGGCGCTGTCGGTGGCGATACCCTGGGTACCGGTGTTGGGCCTGGATCCGGCAACGATCAGTCGCGACCCTCGAGAGGTCGAGGCCTACAGAACCGATCCACTCGTTTTCCATGGCAAGCTCCCGTTGCGAACGGTCGCCGAGATCGCGGCGGCGACCGAAGCGTTCCCGGTGCAAGTGCCGAGCCTCACGTTGCCCCTTCTGCTGGTGCATGGCTCCGAGGATCTGCTCGCCCCCGTGGAGGGCAGCCGAATGGTGCACGAACGCGCGGGCTCCGAGGACAACACGCTGAAGGTCTACGACGGGCTGTTCCACGAGGTGCTCAACGAGCTGCCGGCGGATCGCGCGCGTGTGCTCACCGACATCGTCGCCTGGCTGGATGCGCGCACGCAAACAGTCGAGGCCGAGGCCGGATAGGCCGCCGGGCCCGGCCGTTTGCCGGTAGCCCTGCGAGAATAACGCGATGGCCTCGCTCGCCCACGCACCGAGGCGCTACCGGGGGCTGACCGCGTCGGAGCGCCGCGCCCAGCGGCGTGAGCGACTGCTGCAGGTGGGTCTGGAGCTGTTCGGCACTCAGGGGTACGCCAACACTTCAATCCGAGCCGTGAGCGCCGCGGCATCGATGAACTCTCGCCATTTCTACGAGTCCTTCAGCACCAGAGAGGACCTGCTGTACCACGTCTACGAGCGCATAGTTCACGAGATCGTCCTGACGGCGGCGGAGGCGACCGCAAAGGCGGACACGCTCGAGGGGAAGGCACGAGCGGGCCTGCGGGCCGGCTGGACGGTCGTCACCGACGACCCGCGCAAGGCGCGCATCGTCACCCTGGAGGTAGTCGGCGTGAGCGATCGCTTGGATCGGTTACGCCGCGACATAAGGCATGCGCTCGCGGATCTCACGGCCAAAAATGCACTGTCGCTCGCCGATAGCGGCACAAAGTACCGCCTGGACCCCGTCCTGACCGCTCGCACGTTGATAGGCGGGGTCGTTGAGGTATTGATCGACTGGATCAACGGCGACGTGGATGCGTCTGTCGACGAGATTGTCGAGCACTTCACGCGGCTGTTCACCGCCGCGGCTGCTGCTGCCGTCGCGCACGAGCCGACGGCCCGCCGTACACGCCGCCCATAGCTAGAAATAGGGCCTCGTCTTTGGGCCGACGGACCCGGTGCTCTCGCCGCGTCGCGGCTGGCTGGACAGAGCAGACGCTGAGTGCTACCGTTTCCATTCTAAGCGGTGCTCCACTGCTACTATTGGCGTCGCTTGAGTCCGCGGGAGGCGTCATCGAACGCCCTCGCCGGATGTATGCCGACTCGATCGCAACGAGAAGGAGGAGCTATGGGCAGCGAAGCTTGGCAACGGATGAAGAGGGTCATGATCGCGTCGACCGCCGCGTCGATGGTCTTCGTCGTGGCCGCCTCGAGTGCGGCCGCATCACCGACGATGACGGAAATTCCGGCGAGCAGCGGCTCGCACGGATACCCGTATGACGCCGTTCCGGAAACACCGACGGTCCCGGGCGCGCCGTTTGTCAACCTGACCGAAGCGGGCTACGCCGAACGTGAGTTCAGCATGTCCGGCAGCGCCACCATCTACAGGCAGAGCGGCTTCTGGTCCTCGAACGGCAAATGGGGCGTGTCGCCGTCGCAGACCAACGTGCCGTACGCCACCCGCCTGCTGGTGCGCTATCCCACCAACCCCGCGAAGTTCAACGGCACGGTGGTGTTCGAGTGGCTGAACGACACCACCGGCGGCGATCAGGACCCGGTTTGGGCCCAGCTCTACAACCAGCTGATCAACAAGGGCTACGCCTACGTCGGCGTGACTGCCCAGAGGCCCGGCATGAAAGACCTCGCCACCTGGGACCCGGCGCGCTACGGCGGACTTGGCGACAGCAACGACGGCGAGTCCTATGACATCTTCACGCAGGCCGCAAACGTCATCAAGGCCGACAGCGCGACGCTGCTGGGCGGATTGACGCCGAAAGAGCTGATCGGGACAGGCGACTCGCAGTCCGCCTTCCGTATCGACACCTATGTCAACGCGATCCAGCCGGTGACGCATGCCTTCAACGGGTTCCTGGCCGTCGGCCGCGGTGCGACGGCGGCGCCGATCGGCGAAGGGCTGGTCGCGACATCACCGTTCCCGGCGCAAATCCGCACCGACAACGCGGCGCCGTTCATCCAGCTCAACACCCAGGGCGACATCGAAGAGCTCGACGCGGCGGCCGCGCGTCAGGCAGACAACAACACACTGCGCACCTGGGAGCTCCCCGGCGCTTCGCACATCGACGCACACGAGGCGGCGTATGAGACCGAGACGATCGCTCGGGAGGAGCCGACGGTGGGAGTTCCCCACTGCATCTTCGGGACGCCCATAGAGGGCACCGGGACCCCGCTCGACGGTGTCAACCAAACCGACAACATGCCGCTGTTCGAGGTCGAGGATGCCGCCATGGCGGCGGAGCAGAACTGGGTCACGAAAGGGGTGGCGCCGCCGCACAGCGCGCAGATCTCAACGTTCCCCGTGTTCTTCGGTCTGTACTACCTCGTGAACAAAAACCAGTACGGCATCGGTCAGGGTGGAATCCAGATGCCGGACGCCCAGGTGCCGGCCGAGAATTACTCGGCGATCAACTTCGCGAATGTGAGCGAACAGAACCTCAACCCCCTGTCGATACTCAGCGAGCTCGAAGGCGCGTTCACCGCGCTCGAGACGGGTGGCATCACAAACGAAGCGCTGCGCAACGCGGGTCTGTGCTTGCTGTCCGGGTACTTCACCGACCTCAGCCAATCGAAGCTGAAGTCGCTGTACCCCACGGTCGCGAGCTATGCCTCGAAGTTCACCGAAGCTGCAAACGCCGAGGTGGCGGCCGGGTTCATGACTCCCGAAGACGCCGCGGCGGCGATCGCCAATGCGAAAGCCGGTATCGGTCCGTTCCAGCAGCCGCCTTTCATGGTTCCGTGATCCAGCAGCTGTAGCCGGGGCTTCCTTGGAGCCGGTTGGTGTCGAACCACCGGTTCCAAGGAGGCGCCGCGGTGACGTCGCGGTCAAAGCCGCTGCACCGGAACGAAAAACCACGATGTGGGCCTCACAGCGGCCAGTAGTGCCCGATGTAGGACGCAGCGCGCGAGGTGAGCATCGGCTCCGGTGCGGCCGTTCGCGCCGGCGCATGGTCGCCGAGCGCCATGAGCGTCGTCACTACGGATCGAGCCAGCGCCAAGGGTTCATACCCGCCCTCGAGAACCGCTCCGACCGGAACGTCGAGCTGTGCGGCGAGGTCGCGCACGTGCCGTGCCATCAGCGCGAACGAGGACTCGTCGAGCTCGCAACCCCCGACTGGGTCGTCCCGGTGCGCGTCAAACCCGGCGGAGATCAGAACGAGGTCTGGTTCAAACGCCAGTGCGGCCGGAAGCGCTATGTGCTCGAGGAGCGAAAGCCACAGGTACTCCTCGGAGCCGCTCGGAACGGGAAGGTTGATCGTGTAACCCTCTCCGTCGCCGGAGCCGACATCGCTGAGGGCGCCCGTGCCCGGAAAGAACGGGGATTGGTGGATGCTCGCGAAGAGCACGTCCGAGCGACGGCGGAAGGCCTCTCCGGTGCCGTTGCCGTGATGGACGTCCCAGTCGAGGATGAACACCCGTCGTGCGCCGAGCTCGCGGATCGCGTAATCCGCCGCGATCGCGATGTTGTTGAACAGGCAGAAGCCCATCGCACGGTCCCTTTCGGCGTGGTGACCGGGGGGTCTGACAGCCGCGAATCCCAACATCGCCTCGCGGGCCATCAGAGCCCTTGCCATCTCGCATGCCCCGCCGGCCGCGTGGAGGGCTGCGCGATAGGAGGGCTCGCCAACGACCGTGTCGGGATCGATCGCGCCGCCTCCCGCGAGGGACAGCTCCCTGATCGTCTCGATGTGGCGCGCGCTGTGAATAAGCGCGAGCCGCTCCTCGGGCGCCGGCGGCGCCTCGCGTCGCTCCCACCCCAGCCAGTCGTGTTCACCCAGCGCGCGCTCGATCACCTCCAGGCGCTCTGGTATCTCAGGGTGCTCGGGCATCAGTGCCCAGGGATCGTGTTCCAGGCACGCCGGGTGGCTGAAGTAGAGTCCGGTGCGCCCAGCCGGCGTGGGGTCGCGCTGGTCGCTCACCGTCCAACCACGGTCGCGACCCGCCGAGAATGAGCGTGACACTTGCGCATCACCTTGACTGTATGACGACGGGCGGCGATCAGCGCGGATGCGTGCGGATCATCGACGATTACCTTCGATTCAGGCACTCGTGGCGATAAGTGCCTGAACGGGGTCCCCGTCAGTTGCGGTGGGCCGAGACATCTGACGAGTGTCCGCAACAACGGGTTGTCGGATGATGTGCCCAAGCTGTACGTCAAACCGCGTCCACTCCACCTTCGAATCCCGACGCTTCGACTCCAGGAGCCGCTGCGCTCGGCGTACAAGCGGTGACGATGGACACGCGGCGGCGCACACCATCAACTTGCGTCCACTAGATGAATGACGGATTCCAGGATGTCGACTTTCGGTCGAATAGCCCTCATGGCTATTCCCCGGATCACCTCCACCCGATCGTTATTCGCGCTGCTGGCATCCGCCTTGCTGGCGCTCGCTGTGACCCCCACGCCGTCGCTGGGCAAGTCGAGAGCTGGCTCACACGCGGCCCACAGGGGTTCGGGCGCGAGGTACGTGAGTGGACGGGTAAACGTCGCCGGCTACACGGTGCTCGCGGTCGGCTACAACGGCAAGGTCGCTCTGAGCCGGGCGCAGAGCTTCCGAATTGCGCTTCCGGAAGCGAAGATCACGCTGCAGCTGGTGAATAGTCGCGGCAGGTACGCCGGACCGGTGGTCCTTGCTGGCGGCTCGACCCGTGTGATCACCGGCATGAAGGCCGGCGTCGACGTCGGCACAATCGACGTGGTGCCCTTCAAGGGCTACGCCCATCTCGCGCACAAGCTCGCTAGCGCTGATCTAGACAATTCACGCTGGGCGTACGCTGCGCACGGCGTCCCGATCGGCAACGGGCTCAACCTCGGTCTCGTCGCGTCCAAGGGCAAGGGCGGCGGCAGCGGTGCCGGTCAGGACGAGGCGCACGTCGGGATTCCCAACGAGTTCGACATCGCCGTTCCCGGCACGCACGTCCTGAAGGCCTTGGCTCCGGCGACGAAGGCCAAGGTCGCGGCAGTGGCCGACAACTCACGACAGGTGCTGAGTGATCCGCACGCCCGGACCGCAAGCGCTGGGGAACCGACATGTCCCACCCCGCCTGCGCCCTGCGACAAACCGCCTCCTTCCGGTGGACCCGCGCCGGCTCCCGGGGGCGGGCCAACACCTCCCGGCGGTGGTCCAGCCGCTCCCGCCGGGAGCGGGCCGACCCCGACCGCCAGCTCTCCCTGGATGTCGCAGATGTTCCTGGAAATGAACGAAACGATCAACGACGACGCCGCCGGAGTGAGCATCAGCGAAATCAACTCGACGGTGCAGTCAAAACTCAACCTCAAGCTGCTGAACGTCCAGGCCTCCGCCAGCATGTTGGAGCTCGACTGCAATGGCCTGAGCTTCTGCTCTGGAGGCGGATCCGGACAGGCGGTCCTCGAGGGGCTCACCCAGCACGAACCAACCCCTGGGGAACCCCCCAGGGGCCCAGCCGGGGGCATGTCCACGGTCCCCTTCCCGGGGAGCTCGCTCGACGGCGCCGACGGCTTCGGCGAGCTCGTCGGCCCGGCCGTCCCGGCGGGCCTGCTCGGCACGGACGCCGGCGGCGGCGGCGGTGGTGGGCACGAGTTCAGCCTCGACCCGAACGCCACCACATCGCAGATCGGCTCCGGGGACGTGATCACGGAGGTGCTCACCGAAGGCGGCGCGACCAGCCAGATTCCCACGACGATCGATTTCGTCTTCAACACGGTGCCCGCGATCGCCTCCTACTCAGATACTGCCGGCGACGGCGCCAAGATCACCTACCCCGACAGCTCCGGGCTCGGAACGCGGCAGAACCCAATCAAGGTGGCGGCGGGATCCAATGGCGACGTGGTGATGACCTTCACCCTCTACCGCCCCCAGCGCCAGGGCGTCGCCGGGGCGGGGGAGCCCGCGTTCATGGACGTCGGCCACCTCGGCTACGAGCTCGACAACGCCGGCGCGCCGGCCCCGGGCAGCGTCGGCTCGGCGACCGCGGCGCAGTGTCCGGCCATGGTGTACTCCAACCCCTCCTCGACGCTCACGCTCGAGACGGGGGCGCCCGGGCCGCCGACCAGCGAGTTCTCGCCCCCCGCAGGCGCCGGGGAGCTGCTCGACTCCGCCGGAGATCAGCCCGCGAGCTCGGCCAACACGATCAGCTTCACGGCCGACCTGACCCAATGCCTGGCAGCGAAAGGCGTGTCGTCCTTCCCGGTCGGGCAGCCCGTCACGTTCGACATCTCCGCCAACAGCCAGTCCTCAGCCGACCACGCCAACCAAACGTTCACGGTCGAACGTGTGCGATAAGCCCCATCTGCGGAGCACGGCCTTTCGCTGGACACTGAGGCCGCCGGGTGCATGTCGCCCGCCGGGTGCACGAGCCGCCGATTCGCGTGTGCCAAAACGCACTTCGCTTGACGTTTGCGAAGGACAGAATCGCCGGGAAATGGAGCTAGCCGGACTCGAACCGGCGACCTCCTGGGTGCGATCCAGGCGCTCTCCCAACTGAGCTATAGCCCCGTGTGCGCCAAACGGCGACCTGGCGCGACGGATCAGAAGTGTAGTCGCAGAACGCGAGCGGGCGAGCGCAGTATGGTTTGGCGGCGCATGGGATTGCTTGATGACGCCATCCGCGATCACCTGGAGCTCAAGCGCCTGCGCGGCGCGGACCCGGGTGAGGTCGCCCGCGAGCAGAAGGAGGCGCTGGAGCCCGTCTTCGGCGAGGAGGACGGCGTGGGCACGCAGGTCGATGTTCTGGACTCGGCCGCCGGCGAGGAGGACGGGCAGAAGGAGCTGTTCGATTCCGCATACGCTGAGCAGGACGGGCAACGACCGCCGCTCGATTCCTTGTTGGCCGAGGATGAGGTCGAACGAGAGGGTGGTCCGCTCCCGGCCGGTGAGGAGCTCGATCTTGGTCTGGCGCCCACCGGCAAAGGAGCGACGCCGGTGGCCACGTCGCCCGTGGGTGCTTCCGACCCGACTCCCGATGCGGCTGGCGGCGCGCAGCATTCCAACGTCGGCCACGTAAGCCAGGAAACCGCCGAGTTCGACGTGCAGAGCGTGCTGGACAAGCACGGGGGTGCGGCGCTCGAGCACCCGTCGCCTGAGCACGCGCTGCCCGAACACGACGATCCTGCCGGTCCGGCGATCGAGGACTCAACTGAGGGCGGGCACTCGGCAGAGGAGCGCAACGAAGGCTCGTTGGAGTGGTAGGTCCGGGAGAGTCTTCGAACAGGGCCCAGTAGGCTCGGACCCCAGTGCGCCAGCGAGCCTTGCCGGCTCGCCTGATCGGGCTCGAGCGAGGTCTGGCTGCCCCTTGCTGGGCCAATATCGATTGCGTTTCTCCTACACTCAAGCCGTTGGGGGCCATAGCTCAGCTGGGAGAGCGCCTGCTTTGCAAGCAGGAGGTCACCGGTTCGATCCCGGTTGGCTCCATTCGAAACCCCTGCAAATTGACGTCTTTGGGAACGGCGGGGGAAGATGGGACCAAGTAGGGACTAAGCAGAACGCGCCCCCCGGGCGGGACCGGACCATTCAAAAAGTATGTTTCGTTCGGGGCCTCGAGCGCCGGTTACGGTCGTGAAACTCACTGATCACTACGCGCGGGTGGGAGCTGTCGCGCGTCAGCGAGCGGCGCGCCACCATGAGCGCGAGATAGGATACCCGCGAAGCAGTGACCTGCGCCGCCAGGCGACTCTGGGTTTGCTGTGCGACGCAGAGGCCATTGCGCGTCGACTCCGACTCACGGACGTCGTCCGAACGACGCCGTCAGCGCTGACGCTGGTTACCGCTCGCCGAGGTAGAGCAGGCGTCGCGGCCCTGCAATTGGCGATTTGCGGGGGCCGCTGGCCAGCGTGCTGGGACACCCGCCTTGCCGCCGACGCGGGCCTTTGGCACGAGGCGCAGTCTGTGGTCCGGCAGGACGTCGCCTGTGAGTGGATTGAGAGCTGCCATCAGTCAGCGAGCGGGACAGCGCTGGCTGTGGCGCCGCGCGCTTTGCCTTTCTTGGCGAAGTAGCGTCCGATCGCGATCGAGCCGACGATGCCCAGTCCTGTCGCGGCCAATGGAAGGGTCTGGTCGTAGTTGTAGGCGGTGGAGTAGCGGGTCTGGCTGATGATCAGCGCGGTTCCAGCAGCCTGGATGAGAAACAAAGCTGCCCACAGGTAGCTGATGACGTACATGCCTGAGCGAAAGTCTCGGTAGACGTCCCACATCCTGTCGAAGATCGCCATCCCGTCGTGGGTGCCGTCCGTCCCATAGCGCTGGGCCATGTAGAACACGACCGGCTTCCGCAACAGGAAGCACGAGCCCAAGAAGATCAAGCCGATCAGGGCGGTGGCCGCGCAGTCCTTGTAGAGCAGCACCTTGGGAGCGTGACTTCCGATCAGCGCGATGACCGCGGACAGGGCGGTGAACGAGAAGATCGCGGCAGAGGCCCCGCTGAATTTGCGGGCTTTGGCCCAGACCATGAAGCCGCCGACGACTGGGGCGATGCTGCCAATCAGGTAGCTGACCACGTCACTGGCGCCCATCCGCTGGGCAAGGTGGAACAGCGCGATGCTGCCACCGACCTCGACCGCCGTGACAAGGATGTTGAAGCGCATCCCCTTCTTGGCCGGGTGCTCCTTGAGGCCTTGAGCGATCTGGTCGTGCACGGTTGGCTCGCCGGAGGCCATGTTCAAACAGTACGTGTGCCAACCCGAGCGGACAAACTCGGCGAAGCGCAGCGCTCGTAAAAGCACGCGGTAGCGGGGTCAACCGTGGCCCCTCGTCCGTCTCTCGCGCACGCGCCAGCTTCGACATCGGGGCGCGCATCCCGAGCCCGGCGGCGGAAAGCGCGGCGAGCGAGACAGATTCGGCTCGCCGCCGATGGCGAGCCGATGATTTGGCTCTGGATCGCAGTCTTATCATGTGCCGCCAACCCCGGCCACGGCTAACCGATCAGGGAGGACCCAGTTGCACAGCGATGATGAGATCGGCTTTCCCAAACTCGCCGCGCCGGCACGCCGTGCGCTGTCAGCCGCCGGCTACACGCGGCTGGATCAGCTAACTCAGGTCTCCGAGGCCGATCTCGCGAAGCTACACGGCATGGGGACGACTGCGATTGCGGCGCTGCGCGAGGCGCTTCATGAGCGCGGCCTCTCGTTCCGCGCGGTCGTAGCCATCTCCGACCATCCGCACGGCGTGCCCGGCGCGGTCGACGAGTATCTGCGTGGTGTCGAAGAGCCGGGCCGCAGCACGCTTCAGGCCCTGCGTCACACGATCCTCGAGATCGTCCCGGAGGCCGAACAAGTGATCTCCTACCGCGTTCCGGCTTTCCGGGAATGCGGTCGTACGGTTGCCGGCTTTGCCGCGTTCAAGAATCATCTGAGCTACCTGCCGTTCAGCGGCTCGGTTCTCCCGCAGCTTGCGGATGAGCTCGACGGCTACGCGATGACCAAGAGCTCCCTGCACTTCCCCGTTGATCGCCCCCTGCCAAAGACGCTCGTCAAGAAACTGATCGCGGTGCGCCTCGCGCAGGTCGGTTAGATAAGCCGCCGCCACATAGGCCTCTATCCCCGCGAGCCCGGGGCAAGCCGCTTGCGCGAAACCGAGCCGCCGATTCGGCCCCGCTTCTGGCGCAGCTCAGCCCACCGAACCCAGGCCCTGCCATCCTTCATCCGCTACTACAACCGACAACGCCCCCACAGCTCCCTGGCAGACCGGCCACCCATCAGCCGCGTTCACAACCTCCGTGGGCAGGACAGCTAGGCTGGTCAACCTCGGCCGAGCTGAAGTCGCAACGCTCCAGGGTCGCGTGGGTTGAGCGCGACGATCCGCGTTGCCGAGGTCATCGAGAAAGTATCGTCGCTCTGGTGGGGCCGGTTCGACGCCCTGGGGTACCTTCGTCCCCGATTGCGAGCGCTCCGCGACAATGGCGCCGCTGCTGCGCGGGGGTGCTGCACGGCCGGCCCATGTGGCGCGAGGCGAATCCCCTGGTTTCGCCTCCGCGAGGGTATCTATGCCGAACCCGCCTGAGACCCGGAAGCGCGGGGGCCGGGGCTCTCGCCGCGGTGACGGGTCAGCGGCGGGCGAGCCGGCGTCCGCTCTCGGTGTCAGGTGGGGTGTAGTTGAGCTCGAAGTGGTGGTAGAGCGCCGACTCGTCGGCCTGGGAGAGCTCCTCGCCGTGCTGCTCGATGTTCGGGGCGGACTCGACCTGCGCCTTGGTAACCGCGACCTGCAGGTCATCCGGACCCACGGTGATCCCGCCCAGCGGCACAAAAGTCAGGTGGCGGCCGATGAAGCCCTCCTTGACTGTGGCGAATTGCGGCTGATCGTTCTCGACGTCCACGTAGACGTCCTGCAGCTTGCCGATCTTCTCGCCGTCACGATCGATCAGCATCTTGCCGTGCCACTCGGCAACGTTGTAACGGTCAGGCTGCTGGTCCTCGGTCACCGTCGAAGCCTCCTCGTCCTTCCTCATCGTCTCCCAGCCATCCATCTTAGAAGCAGCCTCTACGACGCGCCAGCGGGCGAGGGCAGTACAAGCAAGTCGGCCAAGACCTGATCCCTGTGGCTACCCGGCAACTCGCTCGCGATGCACTCACAAGGACAGACAGGACACGCCGATGGCGGCCGGAGGCCTCCTCCCGACCGCGAGGAGGTCAGTCAGGTCTCGGTCGCGCGAACCTGCGTTGCGCGGAAAGCAGAGCGCAGTCCCTAATGGGAGCCTGGCGTCTCGAGCACTTGCTTGACGAGGTCGGTGTCGTTGTACTCGGTGAGCTCGGATACCTTTCCGTCGGCTAGCCGGAAGACATAGCAGTAGGTCTGGTGGTAGGGCTTGCCCGCCTTCGTTGTCGCCTGGCCACGAGCCTCGACGACCACGACGTCGTCCTCGGCGACGATACGCTCAGCATGGGCCTTGTAGCGGTCGGCGAACTGACGAAAAAGCGGACGCATCAGCTCGTCGACGATCGCCTGCTTGCCTTCATAGGTGCGTGACCACGGCGAGCTACCGATCACGGTCCAGCGAGCTCCATCCGACAAGGCATCCAGAAACGGACGTCCATCCCCGTTCGCCAAGGCGGCGAAGACGTTCTCCAATAGTCGCTTGTTCCGTTCCACAGCCACGCCCTCAACCTTACGCGAGCACCGACCGAGACCCGCATCGCGTGCGCGACAGGCAGTCCGACCCACCCGGCCCTCTGGCCCTGCCTAGCGCGGAGACGAGGGCGCGGGTACTAGAGCAAGAGCGGTGAGAGTCGATCAGACCGAAAGCGTCGATCATGAAGCGGCAGCGCGTCTTGCCGAATCTGGTTGGATCGCTGAACCAGCACAGGCCAAATCAGGAGGTGGCATGAACATAGAGTTTCTCTCGACCGTGGCGGTGATTGCGCCCGATCCGCCGGCCAGCCGCAAGCTGTACGTCGAGGCGCTTGGGCTGCCGCTCGAGAGCCACGGCGACGACTATCACCACAGCGAGCAGATCGCCGGCTGCAAGTCCTTCGGTATCTGGCCGCTCTCCCAGGCCGCCGAGGCGTGCTTCGGGACGGCAAATTGGCCAGCGGAGCGGCCGGTGCCGCAGGTCAGCATCGAGTTCGACGTCGCGGACGCCGCGGCGGTGGGCCCGGCGGCACGAGAGCTCGAGCAGGCCGGATACGAGCTGCTGCACCCATCGCGGCAGGAGCCGTGGGGTCAGACGGTGGCCAGGCTGCAGTCACCGGAGGGCGCAATCGTCGGGATCTCGTACGCGCCTGCGCTCCACGACGAGGACTGACTGAAGGACGCGACCTGCTCTATCAACGCGACGAGCATCTCGAACGCTCCGGCTCGGGTTTCGAACAGCGCGGGATGGGGGGCTTGCTCCGTCGCGCTGCACGCTGCCGATGACACATGTTGGGTCATCTCGGGGAGCTGGTCGGCGAAGTTTGGGCACACTGAGGCGGTGTTGCCCGAGCTAGCCCGGGGTGCCGTTGACGATCTCCTTGCTCGACTGGACCGCGTCGTTCCCGATCGCATCGAGGGCTTCTACGTCGTCGGCTCGGCGAGCATGGGAGCGTTTCGCGCGGGCCAGAGCGATGTCGACTTTGTGGCGATCGTCGACGGCACGTTCGGGCGTGCCGAACTCGCAAGGCTCCGAGCCATGCACGTGGGTCGCTGGACCGCAGCTCTAGTTCACGACGTGGCTTTGCGACGGCGGTGGCCGCTGGTATGTAACGGTATCTACCTCCAGGCTGGCGATCTCTCGAGCTCGCCGCTCGACGTCACTCCGCTCGCCGGCCTCGTGACGGGGCGATTCAGGGTTGCAACTCGCGAGGGCTTCGACGTGAACCCGGTGACCTGGCAGGTGCTCGCGCACCACGGCATTGCGATCCGTGGCCCTGACCGTGAGCGACTGCCCATCCGCACCGATGAGGGCGAGTTGCGTGCGTGGACGCTCGCCAACCTCAACAGCTACTGGCGCCGCTGGGTCGAGCGCGTCCGCCACGGCGACTTGAAGACGAGAGGCGTCCCCCCGCGGCGCCTCGCCACGTCCGGCGTGCTCGGCGCGCCAAGGCTGCACTACACGATCGCCACCGGCGAGATCGCGACCAAGGAAGCCGCCGCGCACTACGCCCTCGAGGTGTTCGAACCACGCTGGCACGGGCTGATCGAGGACGCCCTCGCCTTCAGGCGCGGCAAGCCGCCGTCAGCGCAGTACCGGCGGCGCCCCGTCCGCCGTTGCAATGACGCCACCGAGTTCGTCGTTTGTGTCATTGACGCTGCCAACCGGCTCACGGCCAGATAGCGCGTGCAGCGGCTGCGCAACGTCGCTTCGGCATGAGGCACAGAGAGCAACGCCCGCCATCGCGGGGCACCTGCTCTTGCGCTGCGAGGAGGATCTTTACGCGGGCTGCAACCCTCCCCGTATGCGCGGACAGCAGGGAAGAGCTCGGTGAGCTCGCGGCTATCCGCATCGCCGCGCCGGCGCCGAACCCGGTGCTGGCGATTTGCGGACTCGCGGTGGGCCGGCGTGCGGACCTGCTGTCAGCTGTCCGCGGTGCTCACGACGCCGGCGAATCGCGCGTGACCGTCCAAGATGCCGGCAGCGCCGCCCGCGGTGACCAGCACGCGCTCGCAATCGCAGAGAAGCACTAGCTGCCGGCGACGGCCTGGCGGTGCCGCTGGTCGTCTCACAGCAGTAGCGTAACCGGCGGCCCCCGGCGCGCGCGCATTCGACGCGAAAGCGGATGTCTGCTGCTCGCTGGTAAGTGAGGAGGCCGCTGTGGGCAGTCGGCACTGGTCTGTGCCCGTGATCGCGGCTCAGGCCGCCTTGAGGGTGCCGCCGCCGGCGAGCGTGTAGCTCTTCGACCCGAACGCGCTGTTGGCGGCGAGACTCGCGTTGTAGGTGACGGTGTGTCCATGGCCGACGATGTTCGTGATCGTGCTACCGGAGATCGTGACTCCGCTCAGGCCTACGAGGGTGGAGTCAGCCGTGACCGTCCAGCGGCTGCTCGAGTCGAGCGCGAGCGTGGCGTGTTCGATCTTGCCCGTGAGCGTCGAGGCGCGCTTGAGCGTCGCCCCGATCGAGCTCTTGGCGTCGGCGACGACATTGCCGGCGAGCGTCTCGCCTTCGGCGGTGAACGTCACGGTGCCGGCCCCTGTGTTGCCCGAGCCCGTGCCTTCAGCGTCGGCTTTCAGCAGGATGCCCGACGTGGCCTTCGCCTTCGCGCCGCCGTTGAGGGTGACGACGGCCCTGGTGTTCGTCACATAGAACGCCGGCCCGGTGAACGCGCTCAGCGATCCGCCGACCATCGTGTAGCTCCCGGTGCCCGCGTTGGCGTCGCCGGACATGCTCTGGTAGAGCATCACGCCGCGCTTCACGTAGCCGGTGATGCTCGAGTTGGTGACCATGATCGAGTTGGCGCCCTCGATCACCGCGCCCTCGGAGCCCTTGGCGATGATCGTGGCACCGCTCGTCCTGACGGCGCCGGTCGAGTAGATGCCCGGCGAGGTGCCGCCCGTCGTGACCCACCTGCCGCCTCTGGTGATGACGGTCCCGCCCCCGCGGTCGGTCGCAATGGCTGCCGAGCTGCCGCCGGCCGTGCCGATGTTCACATTGGTCAGCTTGAGCGAGCCTCCCCCGGAGGTCATCGCGCCGTGCGCGTACTGCCCCTTTGCCGTGATCGTCGCGTTGGCGATCGTGGCCGACGCACCTGAGCCGTATGCGAACACGCCGTTGGCGCCCGCCCCCGAGGTGATGACTGTGCCCCCGATGATCGAGACCTTGCCCTTTTCGTTGGCCAGCACGCCGGCGTTGAGGCCGTAGAAGCTGCTCTGGTTACTCGATTTGGAGTTGCCGGTGGTCCTGACCCGTGAGCTCTTCAGCGTCAGCACGCCGCCCTTGGTGACGAGAACGCCCGACTGGTCGGCCGCCGTGGCCGTGAACGTCTGGGCGGACTTCGTCGCCGAGCCGCCGCTCAATGTGTACTTGCCGGTGGGCGTAATGCGTGCTTCCGAGGAGCCGCCGCCCGGAGCGCTGCCGCCCGGAGCGCTGCCGCCCGGAGGCGCGGGGGGTTTTCCCGCGGCAGTCGTGGCCTTGGCGGCCGCCCCGGATGCGCGGCTCGACGTCGACGCCGTCGAGCCGCACGATGCGAGCGCGAGCGAAGCGAGCGAGGCCGCCGCGAAGGCCGTCCGGGGATGGGATTGGAGTTGGCGGATCATCGGAGTTCCTCTCATTGCGCGACGGACTAGGACACGGACGACTAGGTGGATGCCGCCAGCCTCGCCGTCGAGCTTGGGCGAACCCGGTGCGGATACTGTGAGTCGGCTGGGAAGCAGTCGCATCGGGGCTCCGCGATCTTAGTGTCGGCGCGCCGGGGGGAAACATCCGTGGCCTCAACCGATGACGGCGCGTAGAGACCACGGGCCTGCCGTGACGCTGGTGTTTCGCGCCCCACACGCCTCCGAGTTGGGGCCGCGCTGCGCCCGACCTCGACCCGGACCGGATCACATACCCCGCCCCCCCCGGTGAGTCCCGGAGCTTTTTCGCTGGCTGGCGGAACGGGGTGTTGAGCCCGCCGGTCCGTCGTTCATCCGTTTTCTCCAGGTCGACATCGATGGCGAGCCGCTCAAGCTGGAGGTTGGGTGCCGGTCTCGGATGACGTATCGAGCGAGGGACGCGTGCAGGCGGACGCCCTCCCCGCGGGTCGCTACGTGACGCTTCTCCACATCGGGCCGTACCGCCACGCGACTAACGCTGATCTCGCCGCCGCCAGGTCCCGAGGCGCTGACTACGCTCCGATCGTGCGGCCGAACAGCACACCTTGCAGGGAAACCAGGGACTGACGCGTGGCCGTGTGCGGAGCGCATCCGCGCCGTGAAGGGTGCGCCCCGCACACGGCGCAGCGCCTCACTCCCCGGGATTCGGTGGGCATGGACCGGGCGCGGGTGCTACGTGCGCGGACGCAGGCGCTGGCTCGAACCGCTCGCTGCGCTCGAGGTCGAAGATGGCGAGGAAAGGCGCACTTGGCTCGTCGTATTCGCGGCGTTCACAAGTCACTTCGTTCTGTGACAGCGGCGCGCATGTCGTCTCGACAAGCGCGACGGCGGGCCGGCGACGCGCGATCGCTTGGAGCCTCCCGAGTTGCGTTGAACCCGATCAGGCGCCGGGAGGGGCCGCTGGCGCGCATTCGGGGCATCCCTGAGCTTATGTTCTCCTTAGCGATCGTTGAGCCCCGGCTCAGTGCGAGACGCTTCACTGAGATTCCCCCACACATCTAAGGATCAGCACATTGAAATCATTCTTTAGTAGGAAGCTGGTCATCGGCGCGACAGCGCTTGTCCTTCTAGGCGGTGCCGGAGGTGCTGTGGCCGTGGCCGCAACGCAAAGCTCTGCCGGTTCCGGCCGCCAGGCCTACATCGACGACGTGGCCAAGCACCTCAATGTCACGCCTGGGGCTCTCACCGCGGCGATGAAGGCCGCGGGCTACGAACGGATCGAAGCGGCGGTTGCCGCCGGGCGCATAACCAAGGCCCAGGCCGATGCGCTAAAGCAGCGGATCGAACAGGGCGGCGGTGCTCGATTTTTCGGCCATAGATTCGGTCGCGGCGGCCTCGGCAGCGATGGCGTCGCGGCGCAGTACCTAGGCATCAGTGCGGCCACGCTGCGTAGCGAGCTCCAATCGGGCAAATCTTTGGCTCAGATCGCAGCCTCGACGCCCGGGAAGTCTGTCGAAGGTCTGAAGGCAGCGATCGTCTCGGCAGAGAAGACACGGCTCGAAAAGGCCTTGTCGAGTGGTTCGATCACCAGCCAACAGGAGCAGGAACGTCTGGGCGACCTTTCCAGCCGTATCGAAGCGATGCTGCAGCGCACCGGCGGCGGTTGGAGTCATGGAGGTTCTGGCTTCGCTCCCTACGGACGCGGTTAGCCCAGAGCGTGCATTAGCCGGAAACGTCCGGTGGGGCGGGGATTCTTGGGGTGCTCGCCGACGGCGGGCGTCTCGGATCTCGCGGCGGTCCGCGAGTCCTCCGCCGCACTCGGATTCAGCGAAATGCTCCCCAACGGTGACTACTACGCCTCGATCACCATCCCCTCGCTGATCGTGCGAGCACCCAGCGGGGGGCCAGTGACCAGTCGGCGACTGGACGTGTGCAGAGCTGGTTAGCCGACGAGTAGCTTGAACCCGTGGTCCCACGCGCCGCGCCTGCCGCCGATCTTGACCCACGCGATACAGATTGCCTCGAGCTCGCGCGAACTTTCGATGCCGCCGATATCGACCACATCGGACCAGCCGAGATCGGCCAGCGCGTCGCCGACGGTGCGCTTGGCGCCCTCGTCGTCTCCGGCGATCAGCATCGTCGGCTGACCCTCACTGAAGCTCGGTTCCACGAAGTACGGGCTGCCGATCGTGTTGAACGCCTTGACCACCTTGGCGTCCGGCAGGGCCCGCTGGACGCGCTCGCCGAGCGAGTCCTCGCCGGCGACTGAGAGCTTCGGCGGGAAGCCGCCGGAGAAGTCGAGCGGGTTCATCGCGTCGATCACGACCTTGCCGCTGAAGTTCTCGGGGCCGGCGTCGCTGATCGCCTCCTCTGCCGCATTTCCCAGCACCGCCAGCACGAGCAAGTCGCCGTGCGCGGCGGTCTGGGCGAACGTTCCGGCTTTGATGCCGGCTCCATCGCCCGACAGCCATTCGCGCAACTCGGATTTGCCTGGGTCGCGCGAGCCGATCATCACGTCGTCGCCACGACTGTGGAACCCAGCCGCCAACCGCCGTCCAACCTCGCCGCTTCCCAGTACGCCAACTCGTGTACGCGCTGGCTGCTCGTCCGCCATATCCGCTCCTCTCGCGTCGGGGTCCGCCCAAATCTAGTCGGTGTCCTCCCTTTAACGAGTCGCGGGCACCCGAACGACGTCGGTTCCCGTTTGCGCGGACAGCAGGGGCCCAGAGGCTCGACCGCGTGCTGTGTCTGGCGGCCGTCGTGCGTTGCTCGAAGCTACCGGGACGGGTCGGGTCAGCCTCGTGGTGGCGGTCGTCGGTGCCTGGGTGGTCGGGGCAATGGCGGGGGCGGCGGGCGTCGGGGTGGCGGTGCTCCTGACAGGATCATGGCGACTTGAGGCAGGGCACGCGCGAGCCTGTCGGCCTCGGAGCGCGGGAGATCGGCGAGCATCGTCGACAGACGCTCGGTCAACAGTCGGTGGGCGGAGGCGAGGGTGTTCTGTCCGTGAGGGGTCAGCGTCAGCGTCAGGCGGCGGCGATCCTCCGTGAGCTCTTGGCGCGCCAGCAGGCCGGAGTCTGCGAGCCCGGCGATCAGTTGGGAGACGGCCGGCCCTGAGACGCCGGCGCGACGCGCGAGCTCCGAGCCTGACACCCCTTCCTCCGCGATGGCGCGCAGCGCGAGGAACTGGGCGACGGTGAGCGGCGGTTCGTGGCCAGCGAGCAGCCGCTCGATCCAGCGGCTCACCAGCGGCGCGACCGTGACGAGCGCGTCGGCGGCGGTCTTGGCCGGGCGGCGCGGCGGGGGCATTAGATAAGTAGACTTAACATCTAAGGATGCTTATCAGCGACGTGATTCTGGCAGGCCAGCCTGATGGCTGTCCTGGGCATCCCGCACCGAGGCCCTGGTCATGACCGGCGTGATCGCGCGGTTCGGGGTTCTCGGCGTGTTCCTGCTGATGGTGCCCGAGAGCGCCTGCATCCCCGTACCCAGCGAGGTCACGCTGTTGTTCTCCGGGTTCGCCGTCGATCAGGGGTGGATGAGCTTCGCACTCGCGGTGCTCGCGGCGACCACTGGGAATCTCGTCGGGTCGCTGATCGCCTACGGCGTTGGCGCGACCGGCCACATGCAGCGCGTTCCGTTCCTAGGCGCAGTGCTTGCGCGGTGCGACGGCCTGTTCGAGCGGCACGGTGCTCGCACCGTGTTCATCGCGCGCCTGTTGCCGCTCGCGCGCACGTTCGTATCCCTGCCCGCCGGAGCTCGGCGAACGCCGGTGCTGCCGTTCATCGCGCTGACGACAGCCGGGTGCGCGCTTTGGGCACTCGCCTTCGTGCTGACAGGCATGCTCGCGGGCGGCGCGTGGGCAACAGTCAGTTCACTCGTCGGACGCGTGCTGCTCGGCGTCGGCCTTCTCGTGCTCACAGCGGGTCTGTTACGACGCCGCCCGCAGCGGTAGCTCAGCGCACGCTCGGACCAGCTCCCTGCGCGCCGGCCCATTCCCCGGCTTTGGGATAGGGCGAGCACGCACGCGAGACGGGCCGTGCTTCCTCCGTTGCGCGGAAGGCAGCACGGCGGGCGAGCGTTCCTCCTTTCACGCGCGACCCGGCTAAGGAGGAGATTGGCGACAGTGACCCGGAGGGTCCGAATGAGAACGCCCGTTGTTGCCGCTAGGCCCAGGTGAGGGAAGGGATCGCCGCCCGCGGCTACGAGACTCGCCGCGTTGTTATCCGCCGCGGGCGCGGCGCCGCATGGCCTTCACCATCGCGAGCGTGCCAGAGCTGCCGTAGCTGCTTCGGCACGGGGCATCTCAGTTGTAGTGGCGCAGGCTCGTCCAGATCGTCGACCACGGTCTGCTCGTGGCCAGGCAGAACCACACGGGTACGCCCTGCTCCTGGTTGTTCAAGCCGAGGCCGTCGTCGATGTGCGCCCGCACGGCGCACCCCCTGAAGTCCGCGGCGACGATTGCTTCCAGTTCTTCGCCGACGAGGATCGCGGCGGTGTCGGAGTTCGGCGGCGGGCCCCACTCGGAGAACCCGTTGTGGCCGCTGTAGGCCTGCGGCAGACCTCGCGCCGGGCCAAACAAGTCGATCGCCCCCGCCTCGCCATAGTTCTTCGTGAAGATCACGGTACGCGCACGGGTCGCCGGCGGGAGCTCGTGGTAGACGGAGGCGACGGTCGCCACGAAGCGCGGCCAGCCGACCATCTCGCCCTCGGTGGAATCGAGCTTCTCCACGATGCTCCCGCCGAGGTCGTGGACCGGCAGGACGCTCAGGCCGATGAACGCGCTCGCCGCGGCCGTCAGCGCGATGGCCCCCGCCAGCAGCCACCGCCGCACCCACCCGCCGTGCTCGAGCCAGGCGTCGGCCCGCAGCGAGCCGAAGCCGAGCAGGAGCGGGTAGAAGCCGGCGATGTAATAGGCCTTGCCGCTGGTGGCGAGCATGATCACCACAAGCGCCAGGTAGGCGACCGCGAAGCAGCGATACCGCCGCCAGCCCTCCGCGCGCAGCAGGCCCACCAGGCCCGCCACCCACACGGGCACGAGCAGCGGACCCACGAGCGCGAGCTGGAACGGGATGAAGCCGCCGCGGCCCCCCTCTTCTCCGCCCTGGGCCTGACTGTGCGCGACCGCCGCCTGGGGCACACCGTGGGCGACCTGCCACGCCACGTAGGGGAGGGCGCCCAACAGCGCGAGCGCCGCACCCGCGGCCGCCCAGCGCGACCGCAAGAGCACACGCGGGCCGACCACCAAGAGCGAGCCGATGACCGCCGCCGCGAGGACGCCGACCAGGAGCTTGTTGAGCAGGCCGATCCCCAGCACGGCGCCGACGAGGAGCCACAGCCGCTCGTCTTCGGTGCGCAGCAACCGCACGAGCAGCCAGCAGACGACGCTTGTGAACGCCAGGTCGAGGGTCTCCGTGGTGAGGAAGTGGCTCGTCGCGAGCACCACCAGCGCCGCCGCGCAACAGCTCGCGGCGATCGCCTGCGCCCGCCGCCCGCCGCCGGCTTCGCGCGCGATCAGCCCGGCGCTCACGATCGACGCCACCCCCGCCAGTGCGGCGGGGGTCCGCAGCGCGAGCAGCGAGCGCGGCGCCAGCGCGTTCATCGTCCACGCCAACAGCGGCGTCAGCAGCGGCTGGTCGGGGTAGCCGAGCGCCAGGTGGCCGCCGGCCTGGATGAAGTACAGCTCGTCGCGGTGGTACCCGTAGCGACCGCTCACCGCGAGCAGCGCAGCCAGCACGATGCCAGCGACCGCCAGGATCGGCACCCAGGCGATCCGCCGCACCGAGACGGTGCCAGGCAGCGCCACCCGCGGCGACGATGCGGAGGCTGAGGTGGAGGCGCTCACGCGCCTAACGATGACCGATGCGCCGCGCTGACCCCAGCCGCCGGGGTAGCTGATGTGGGCGTAGTCGACGGACGTGATCTGAGGGCCCTGCGCCTTCGCCACCGCGCGCAACTCGAACTTCTCGATGAGCGCCGGTTCCGAAACGGCGTCGCTCACCTCCACTACCGCGTAGGCGTCTGACCGAGCCGGCAACGCGACGCCAGGCAAAGACCTGCTCTAGCGATCGCGCGAGCATCTGGCTGGCTCGCCGCAGCGACCCGCTCAGCGCGGAACGCAGGCAGCTCACGACTTGTAGTCAGCGGGCTTCGGAAGCAGTATCCGGACCAAGTAGGGACTAAGCAGGGACTAAGCAGGAACGGAAAACTACCGCCCGCAACAAGTGTCGCAGCCCGGTTTCAGCCCAATAAGTCCGGCCATTGACGTCCACTGGCGAGCACCCGCGACCATCTCCGCCCAATTTGCAAGCAGGAGGTCACCGGTTCGATCCCGGTTGGCTCCATTCGTGAGCCCTGCAAATCGAGTTCTTTGGGGACAGCGGGGCAATACGGGACCAAGTAGGGACTAAGCAAAAGCGCGTCCGGGGCCCCCGGACGATTCAAAAAGTATGTTTCGTTCGGGGCCTTCCAGCGCCGGTTACGGTCGTGAAACTCACTGATCAGTGCGCGTGGTTGGGATTCGTTGCGTGCCAGCGAGCGGGACGCCACCATGAGCACGAGATAGATGCCCGCGAAGCACGTGACCTACGCCGCGCCAGGGGACTTTCGCTTCGGCGAGCGATGCAGAAGTCGTTGCGCGTCGACTCCGACGGCGGGACCTCCCGACGCGGCAGTCTGCCCGAGGGCGTCGGGACGCTCGCAGTGCGGGGGGATGCAGTAGTGTCGCAAGTCTCGAGACGACGGGCCATTACGCAGTGTCCCCAACGGCCTCGATGCACCGCCGTAGCAGCGCTCGTAGCGTTTCGAGCTGCCCTCTTGACAGCGCCTTGGTGATTCGTTGTTCGATTGGTTCGGCGTGTTTGTGTGCCGAGCTCAGGGCCTCGCGGCCGACGCTCGTGAGATGGATCTCGAGCACCGTCTGGTGACGCGGGTGTTGCGTTCGCTCGATGAGTCCTTGCTCCTCCATCGCCTTGAGGACAACTATCATCGCCTGCGGGCTCACCAGACACGCACGCGCGAGCTCGGCCCCGGTGATCCCGGGCCGCTCTGCGAGCTCCGCCAGCGCCACGTACTGGGGGAGCGTGAGCCCGACCTTCTTCACGGCTGCACTCTTCGCTCTAAGCAGCGTCTGCTCGCTGCGCTTGAGCAGCTTGCCAAGGCTCTCGTCGGTCGGGGAGGGATCGCCGGAGCTGTTCACGGCTTCCATGGCAGGACATCGCCGAAGCGTATGAGCTCTCCGTAGAGGCGCGCGTCGAGTGAGCTGCGAAGCGCGAGATCGACAAGCGGTCCGGCGGCGTGGGCGGGAGTTTGAGCATGGCTCATGTCAAACCAGGGACGCGAGGCGCCGGTGTCGATCATCCCGGGACAGACCGACGCCAACAGGATCCCGCGCTTGAGGTCTGATTCACGCCGCTGCCCTGCAAGGGCTCGCACGGCGCCCACCTGGGCGATCTTGGAGGGTATGTTGAGGAAGGCGGGCCATCCCTCGGCCAGCGCGCTTCCATCTTGCACTGCGTCCCGCCATCTTCGTACCGCGGCATCGGCCTCCTCTAGTGTCTCGAGCTCGTCAAAACGCTCGTGAAGGACAGGTGCCAGGTAATGCAACGTGCCGAGAGTGCTCGCGACCGCCAGTAGGGTTCCGCCGTCGGCGAGGGTCGGTGCGAAGGCGCGCAACACACGTGTGGTGCCGAGGTTGTTCGTCTCGGTGTAGCCGCCGATGACCTGCTCCGGACGATCCTCGGGTAGCACGCGGCTGTACGCGTTCGAGATCACGATGTCAAGCGAGCCATGGCGATAGGCGAGCCTCGCCGCGATCTCTGCGACGGCCTCCTCACACGAAACGTCAAGTAACTCGACTTGGACATGAGCGCGGTGCGGCCCTAAGCCGGTTTGGGCGTCGGCGATCCGCGAGGCGTCACGACCGGTCAGATACACAATGTCGTCGCTCTCAAGCCGGGCTGCCAACGACTCGACCAGCGCCAAGCCAAGCCCCTGCGTCGCACCGGTCACCAACGCCACCTTGCCCATGTCTTGAAGCGTATCAAATCTTTGATGCGCGTACTAGACTTGCCGGTCGCGGCGACACGCCCGCTTCTTCGGCGCTGCGAGCGCGCGAGGCAATCGGCCCGACGCTCTCGAATTGGACGAATCACGAGAGGCGGGGCCGACCGCGCCGAGACTACTGCTTAGCCATGGCGAAGGAGGTAGCGCCGCGGGACGCTCCTAGCTCGTCCATCTCAGCAGTCTCGGCGGTCTCCGTCGAGACGCTCGCATCCATGAAAAAGCACTCGCGTCCTTGCCTTCGCCGACCTCGGCCTCACACCGAACACCGGCTCCTCGGCCCGGAGCAGACACCCGCCTGGAACGAGCAGCAGGCGCGGGCTCGCCGGCTGACCGACGCCAGTCAGCCTGATCCTTATGCTCGCGGCTCGTCCGCTGTAGCAGTTGTGCCGTGGCGCCGGCTATAGCTGCTATCGCGACGATGGCGGCTTCGGGCAGGAAACCGCGCTCACTTCCCTCACGAGGATGGAAGTGCCGTTGTGCACGATGTAGAGCTTCTCGTGCGGCCCGATGCGGCTCGGATCAACTACGAACCGGCTGACCGTCACGTTCGTGGCGCCTTTCGCCGTGGACGTGTGCACCTGGATCGCTGTGTTTTCGCCGGCTTCCCCGGCGCCCGGCGCTATACCCCGTGGAACCCTGGATTCGGACTGCACGAGATGGCGCGTTTGGTTTGCTTCGTCGCTAGCGCCTGCCTTTTCGGGAGATGCGTTCATTCCAGCGGCGATGACGCACGGGCCCGCCTTCGTAGCTTCAAAGTCGACGACCGCGGGTACCCCTGCGGCTCGAAGGCTGCGCTGCAGCGCCTTCGCGTCGCCGAGCCTGTAGATCGAGACCGCCACCTTGCCGCCTGGGCGTACCTGGATCGCGTAGGCGCCGGTTGTTCGATTGCCGGTTCCAATCGCGATTGCAGCGATTGCGACGATGGCGATCACGAGTGCAGCAGCGGCACCGGAAAGCACCAGACGCCTGCGCCCCGTACGGCTGTGAGTGGGCTCGCGAGAATCTTCACGCTCGGCGACGACGCGCCGAAGCTGCACGAGCAGCCGGTCCTCGAATTGCTGTGGTGCGTTCATGGTGATACCTCCATTGAACTCGTTCTAAGTTGAGGCTCTTGCGGTGCAAGTTCCTTGCGCAGGGTGTGGCGCGCGCGATGCAGGCGGACCCGTGCGGTGACGGGGCGGATTCCAAGCGCCCTGGCCGCCTCCGTCGCGCTGAGTCCGTCGAGCGCACTGAGCTCGAACACCGCGCGCTCGGCATCTGTCAGTCCGCCGAGCGCTGCATACAGCTCGCGAGACCGCGCCTCGGCGTCGATCCGTTCCTGCGCTCTGACAATGTCATCGTCGGCGAGCAGTCGCCGCCCCTCAAACCGCGCGGTCACTTGTTTCTCGCGCGCCGCGCGGCGGAACTCGCTGTTTACTACGTTCCGTGCTACACCGAACAGCCACAACGCCGGCGCGCCACGACGAGGGCGATACGACGCTGCCGCATCGATTGCGGCGAGGAACACTTCCGCCGTGAGGTCTGCCGCCAGATGCGGATCGGCGATGCGTCGCGCAACGAAACGCTGCACCGCGTCGACGTGCTCGCGGTAGAACACCTCGAATACATCGGGATCCCGAGCGATCCGCGCCACTTCATCGGGCCTCATATCTCTACTTGGTATCAACCGGCCGAAGCGTTACATCGCGCGGCAACGCCGAATGACGAGTTGCTCCGAGAGCAGGGCGCGATGCTCGCATTCGCCCAAGAGGAGGCGTCTGGTTCGGAGCCATCGACACGCTCGCAATGGACGACGAGCACTCGTCCGAGCTCGGACGGGTCGCGTCCCTGAGCTGCTGTAAATTCACTGCGGCTCGGGTTCCCGGTGGCGGGTAGTTTAGGCGGCGATCACCTCCTTTGCTTCGGGTTCTGGTTCGGTTGGCTGATGGTGGAGCCGGTAGAGCTTTTGGCGGTCGATCTCGGAGAGCCTGAGGCCGTTGCAGGTGTTGTTGATCTGGAGGTCGAGTACGGCCCAGACGAGGGAGAGGCAGCTCTCCTCCCCTGGGAACCTGCCGATCACCTTCGTGCGTCGCTTCACCTCCCCGAGGGTCCGCTCGAGCAGGTTGGTCGAGCGCCAGCGCTTGCGGTGGCGCAGCGGGTAGCGCAGATGAGCGACCAGAGCATCGAGGTCGTCGGCGAGGCATCTCGCAGCTGACGCGTAGCCGGCCCGTTCGAGTTCGGCGACGAGGGCCTCGAGCCGCTGGGTTCCGTCGTGCTCGTCGGTGGCCTCATCCAGGGCCTTCCAGTAGGCCCGGCGCACCCGCTCGCGCTCTGCCTCGGGTAGCTTCGCGATCAGGTTGCGCGCCCGGTGAACCGAGCAATGCTGGCGGTCAGAGGAAGGCCAGCACTGCTCGACCGCCTTGATCAGTCCGGGGGCGCCGTCGGCGACGATGAGCATCGGCGCCCCGAGCCCGCGGGCGATCAGGTCCCTGGTCAGAGCGAGCCAGTCCTCGTGGGACTCGCGCATCCCGAGGCAGACGCCGACGAGGACCCGTTCGCCCTGCTCGGTGAAGCCCCAGGCGCAAAGGACGCCCTCCTTCGGGCCTTTCGCTCTGACGTTCAGGAAGATCGCGTCGAGGAATAGCGCCACCATCCTGACCCCGTAGAGGTCGCGGCGCTTGAACGCCTCAAACCGCTCTCTGAGCTCCTCACAGATCCTTGACGCGGTCGACTTCGAGAGCTTTCCCAGCCCCGCCTCCTCGCACAGCGATTCGACGTCTCGCATCGAGAGGCCGCGCACGAACGCACCGACGACCATCGCCTCGAGCGGCCGCGTGCGCAGCAGCTTCGTCGAGTGCGGGAACAGCGCAGAGACGAACGGCTCGGCAGCCTCGCGGACCTGCGGGATCTCAACCGAGAGCTCACCTTCTGCGGTCTGCACCCGCCGAGGGCGATAGCCGTTCCGCAGGCCCGACTCGTAGTTGCGAAGCCCGCGCTGATACTCAGGCCGGCGCTCATAGCGAGCACGACCCAGCCATGCCTCGAACTCATCCTCCACAGCCCGCTGAATGATCAGCCTGGCGCCGAGCTTGGCGAGCTCTGACAGCGCCTCGCGTGGGTTCTCGCCGACTCCGACGGCGAGCAGCTGGTCGATCTGGTCTTCAATCTCCGCCGACGGCGGTACGGTACGTCTCACGGCGTAGGCCTCCTTCTTCGTCTTGCAGGACTAGAGGGAACCTACGCCGTCACCTTGACGGCTCTCGCAGCTATTTACAGCACTCCTGGGACGCGACCCTCGGACGCACGACACGCTCGCTTAGCCCATGGCAAAGGAGGCGTCTCGTGGGCGGAGGTCGAGACCGCTGGTGGTCGTCCGCACCAGCGGTCTCGCCGGCTTCCGTCGTCGCACTTGCTATGCAGTGCAATGCGGTAGCGATGGGTGGCGTGGCGATTGGAGTGGCACCCGTGCGCAGAGCGGTCAAGTCGCGGCGGGCCTCGGTACGAACCGCTGGATCGCCTCGTATGCGTGGTCCTGAAACGACGGGTTGGCCAGATCGGGGAAGATGTCTGCTTGGTCAACCACGGGACCCTTCAGCTTGTTGGCCGCGCTGGCGTAGAACACGCCGCTGGACAGCGTCGGGTCGGTGACACCGTCGACCAGTCGCTTCGCGCCCACGTCAAGTTTGTGGGAGATGCCTAGGGCGGGCATGACGTATTTGGCCGCTATACGCAGCGGTAGCGCAATGTCGTTGGAGGCTTGGGTGCCGGTGGTGGCGCCGGGGCTCACCGTGATGAAACGGCGGTCGGGGTATTGGCGGGCCAGGTAGGCCATCCACAGGGCCCCGATGTACTTGGCCTGCGCGAAGGCTAGGTTGAAGTCCGCTTTTCCGACGGCGAAGTAGCTGCCGTCGATGACGGTGGCGAGCTCGTCGGCGGAGGTTGAGACGAACGATGGCCGCTTCATCCCCAACTTCGGAACTCCCCTGGCTGCCTCGCTTCCGGCGAGGACCGCCACCTCTCCGAGTCGACCTTCGGCCAGGAGCCCTTCGAGGAGGACCACGTGGCCAAGAACATTCGTCGCGAACACGGTGGTGACCCCGTCAGCGGTCAAGGCCATCGACTGCGGGCCGATGACACCAGCGTTCATCACCAACGCGTCGACGGATCCGCTGATGCCGGCCAGGCCGGCGCGGACCGAATCCAGATTGGCGACATCCATGACAACGATGTCGAAGATGCGCCGGCCGGTCGCGGCTTCGAGCTCGGCCTTTGCCTTAGTCGCCCGATCTCGGTTCCGGCACGCCAGGTAGATCCGGGACATCTCCGGACGAAGAGCAAGTTGCCGGGCCACATCCTTGCCGATCCCGACGTTGGCGCCCGTGATCAACACGGTCTTTTCTGCGGTGGTTTGCATTTGAGTGCTTGGCTCCTTTGGTAAAGACATGGTCATTGGTGATCGGGGGTACGGCTGTTCAGACTTTTACGTCTCGCCGACCTCATGCGTGGGTGTTTGGCGGATCCTCAGCGGTCCGTGGCCAGCCGCCGGGGGCGAGCGGCCGGCCACGGTTCTCTCCTCACTGCTCACGGGCGGCCTCTAGGGGGATAACGACAGCCCCTGCCCTCCCCTCGGTCTGGCGCCGGGGGGTGAGGCCGAGGGAGGTCAGGGCGGCAGCCGCGCAGGCGGCGGCCGCTAGGTGCCCGTGCTCGTGCTCAGCGGGGGTGGGTGTGGAGGTCGCCATAGGTCAGCCCTCTCGGGTCACGGCGACGCGGCCACGCAGGTCGCCGGCCTCGGCACGCTGGTGGATTCCCGCAGCATCTGCCAGCAGCGCGCGCTCGCTGATGTCCAAACGCAGCTCGCCGGGGTCGATCGGGCCTGCGATCTCCGCTACCGGCCCGCCGCCCGGCGGCCTTGTCCGGGTTGCGGGCGAGCACGATCGTGAGCCAGCAGCCGCGTGGCTTCGTGTCCGAGCGTTGCCGAGAGTGGTGACCAGGATCATCTCCTCCCCTCTCAGATCGCGGTGCGGCCGCCGTCGACGTGGACGATTGCGCCGTTGATGTAGCCGGCCGCGGGGGTCGCGAGGAATGTGATGACGTCGGATAGCTCGTGCACTTCAGCGACGCGGCGGAGCGGAATCGTCTTGGCAAACTCAGTGGCCATCTCCAACCTCGGCTCCACCGCCGGGGTCAACGTCGGACCGGGGGCGACCGCGTTGACCCGGACGTTCTGTGGCCCGTATTCGGCGGCCCACGCCTTGGTGAGCAGCTCGATCGCGGCGCGCGAGGCGCCGTAGGCAGCCAAGCCTGGCTGGCCGTAGCTCGCGACCATCGTTGAGACGTTTATGATCGATCCGCCGCCGCGGGCCGCGATCTTTGGGGCGAGCGCGGCGACGAGGAAGAACGGCGCCTTGACGTTGATCTGGAACAGCCCGTCGAACGCCGCCTCGTCGGTGTCAGCCGTCGGTGCGAGGGCGGCAAAGCCGGCACAGTTGACCAGAACATCGATCTCGCCTGCTGCGTCGGCGACGCGCCCCACCCCGGACATCTCCGAGAAATCAGCGGCGATGAACTGCGCATCGTGCCCACCCGCCCGGATCTTCTCCACGGTGCTCGCGCCGCGGATCTCATCGCGGCCGGTGATGATCACCGACGCGCCCTTCTCGGCCATCGCCAGTGCGGTGGCGGAACCCATCCCGGATGTGCCGCCGGTGATAAGGGCGGTCTTGCCCTGAAGTGACATGTATCGCGTCCTCCCTTTGAGTGGTTGTCGACCCTCGAAATGGATCGTGCATTCCACTCTAACACAGAATGGATGGTGCGATCCATTCTGTTGGTAGAATCTGCGCTATGAACACGACTAGCCCCTCCCCTCGCCCGTTGACGCGCAAGGGCCAGGAGACCCGTCAGCGCATCGTCGACGCGGCGGCCGACTTGATCTTCCGGCAGGGCGTCGCCCACACGACGATCGAGGACGTACGCGCGGCAGCGGACGTCTCAAGCTCGCAGCTCTACCACTACTTCGACGACAAGCCGGCCCTGGTCCGGGCAGTCGTTGACCACCAGGCCGACACAATGGTCGGCGGGCAGGAGACGTTCGATTTCAGCACCCTCGAGGGCCTGCGAGCCTGGCGCGACTTCCTGGTCGCGTCCCAGCGCGAGCACGACTGCAGCGGCGGCTGCCCAATCGGCGCTCTCGGAGGCCAGCTAGCCGAGACCGATCCCGACGCAAGAGCCCACGTCGCCGAGGGCTTCAAACGTTGGGAAGCCGAGATCCAGAGCGGTCTACGAGAGATGCAAGCACGAGGCGAGCTCGCGCCCGACACCGACCCGGACACCCTCGCCCTCGCGCTGCTAGCCGCCCTGCAGGGCGGCCTGCTCCTCACTCAGGTCAAACGCGACGCCAAGCCGTTGGAGGCCGCGCTTGACGCAATGATCGAGCTGGTCGCCCGACTCAGCGGCGGCAGCTGGTAGCGGCCTCGCGCGACGCGCGTCCTCTCCACCAGGTCGGAGGTCGTGGACTCATCGGGCATCCTGCATTTTCCCCGAGCGCTGCTTTCGGCAGCTAAGCGAGCGCGCGAGGCGCCTGGCTCAGTGCTGTCGCTCAGGACTGCCATGAAGGAGGGCCTCCTCGGTGGCAAGCTCCGCTTGTCAGCGAGAACCAACCTCGAGGAGGCCCGTTTACATGTTGCACGTTGGATTAGATCTAAGTCGTAAGAAGCTTGACGTTTGCCTGCTCTCCGATCGGGGAGAGCATCTGGACCAGCTCGCCGTACCGCCCGACGTCGACTCGCTGAGAAGGCTCGCTCGCCGCATCGAGGAAGTCCACTGTGAGCCGGTCTGCGCGGTGATCGAGTCGATGACCGGCGCAAGGATCGTCCACGACACCCTCGAGCAGCAGGGCTGGTCGGTGCAGATCGCCGACGCCCAGAAGGTCAAGGGTCTCGCGCCGCTGGCATGCAAGACCGACAAGATCGACTCGAAGGTTCTTGCGGTGCTCAGCCACCGCGACCTGGTGCCGGCGATCTGGCTGCCCGATCCGAGCGTTCGCGAGGAGCGTGAGCTCGCCCGCTTCCGGTTGCACCCCGTAAAGCACAAGTCGGCGCTGAAGAACCGCATTCACTCGACGCTGATCAATTTCGGCAAGCCGTGCCCGGTCACCGACCTGTTCGGGGTGGAGGGCCGCCGGCTGTTGAAGCGACTGCAGGTGCCCGAGCCCTGGCGGGGAAACATCACCGCCTCGATCGAGCTGATCGACGACCTCGAAGAGCAGATCGCCGAGATCAACCGCCGCCTGAAGGAGGGCCACACGGAGCACCCCTACGTCCCGCTGCTCTTGACGGTGCCCGGGATCGGCTGGGTCCTTGCCTTCACGATCGCCGCCGAGATCGGCGAGATCGAGCGCTTCCCATCGCCAGAGAAGCTCACCGGCTACACGGGCCTTTGCCCGCGCGTGAATCAGTCCGGTGAGAAGGATCGGCGCGGCCCATTGACCAAGCACGGGCCGACCTATCTGCGCTGGGCGATGCTCGAGGCGACGATGCATGCGCTGAAGCACCCCGCCTACTCCGAGCGCTACCAGAGCAACAAGAAGCGGATGGGCAAGCAGCGCGGCGCAAAGGTCGCACAGATAGATATCGCGCGCCGACTCACCCACGCAATCTGGCACATGCTTTCCCGCAAGGAGAAGTTCGCTCCCCGAGGCGCCGCTTTTCGTCTGGCGGCCTGACCGCCCCTTTCAGGACTTGCGCCCGAGCGAACATCCAATTTCGCCTGATCCTCCCGACGAGGAGGCCATAGAGACATGAGCGTCGCTCCACATCCCGGGCTGCGAGAGGAGGACGACCCCGACAGACAGATCGCTACTTGACAGCCGGCCCTCCTTCATAGAGACGAGACGCAGGCGTTTCTGGCGTCGCCAAACTCGTGACTGTTTTGCGCGAAAAGCAGGCGCGGCAGCCAACGCTCCCCGATCGCTGTTCACCCGCGAAAGGTCGCAGGTTCGAAACCCGCCTCGCCCATCACGTAACAGCCTACTGCCGTTCGACGAGCGCTTTGAAGTTTTGGAGAGCTTCCTCGAGACTCCTGGCATTAATGCGCTTGACGATGAGCGCATCAGCGATCTTGCCGAACGCGCCGCCCGGCAGCACGTAGTCGAACGTCGTGGTCAGGCGTGTCCCATCGCCTTCCGCGGTGAGCTCCCAGCGAGCGCGCCCCGACAACATGCCGTCCATTTGGAGAAGCTGCAGCTGGCCCGGCTGGTAGTCGAGAACCGTCTCGGTGATCGACATGGACATGCCCGCCGACTTGACTTTGAAGGCGACCTTGCCCCCCTCGTCGGGGAAGGGAGCCGCGATGTCGATCTCCGTCATGCCCGGATACCAGTCCGGCCAGCGACTGGCATCGCTCAACAGCGCCATGGTCTCCTGCGGCGAGGCCTTGATCTGGACATTGCGTTGCACGATCGCCATCGTGGATCTCCCCGCTCTCTGTTGCCGCACGCCGTTCCGTCAGACTCGAAGTCTATGTCCGCGCCGGCGTTGCTGCTTGGCGCGATCTGCGAGCGTCCCCTGAGCCTGGCTCCGGACGTCTGCTCTGGCCGACGCTCGACAGCACGGACCGCCCGAGCTCACACTGCTGCTTTCGCCGGGCTAAGAGAGCGTCTCGTGCCTCGGAGCACCGACGAGCGCTCGTCGGGGCATGAGAATGTCGCTCGGAGGCTGCTGTTGAGGTCTCGGCCGGGTTAGGGTCCGGCGACCGGGACAGGGGCTTTCAGAGAGAACGCATGTTGGGCAGGCCGTTCGTTGGACGATGGGCCTTTGAGCCCGGGCTTTTCATTGGCCGCCCCTGCGACTTGTCCGGTTGCGCTCCGAGCGCGAATCCGTCGGTGTCGTTTGCCCACCGCGTCTCCCGTCTTGTGAGCCGAGTTGAAGGAGGTTGTGGTGAGAGCCGTCGGGTTGGATGTTCATCTGGATTCTGTGAGGTAGCGATCGTCGAGGACGGTGAGGTCCGCTCCGCCGGGCGGATCGACACGAAGCCGGAGAAGATTGAGCTGTTCGCCGGAAGCCTTGGCCCGGAGGATCGGGTGGCGCTCGAGGTGACCGGGAACGCGTGGGAGATCGCGCGATTGATCGAGCCCCACGTCTCCCAGGCCCTGGTCGTGAGTCCCTCAGATACGGGGATCCGCCAGGCCAGGGCGAAGACCGACCGCCTGGATTCAAGGACGCTTGCGAAACTGTTGGCGGCAGGGTCACTGGATGCCGTCTGGATGCCCGATCGCCAGACGTGGGTGATGCGCCGGCGCCTGTCGCGTCGCTCGCAGCTCGTGTGGGCACGCAGCCGGGCCAAGAACGAGATCCATGCGGTGCTGATGCGCCAACTCGTCGGCCGAGCGCCGTTCTCAGACCTGTTCGGCGTGAAAGGCCGCAAGTGGCTCTCAGAGCTTCAGCTGGCAGGCGAGGAGCGCGAGACCGTCGACAGCGCCATGCGCCAGATCGAGTTCCTGGATTCAGAGATCTCAGAGGTCGAGCGCTTGATCGCTCAAGACGCGCTGCACTCTCCCGAGATCAAGCGGCTGATGAGCGTGCCCGGGGTCAACGTGATCGTCGCGGCGAGCTTCCTCGCGGCGATCGGTGACATTCACCGCTTCCAGAACCCGCGCAAGCTCGTCGGCTACCTCGGCCTGGATCCACGTGTTCGCCAGTCAGGGCCCGGGCCGGCGACCCACGGTCACATCTCAAAGCAAGGCTCGGTCCGCGCGCGTCACGCTCTGGTTGAGGCGTGCTGGAGCGCGGTGCGCCAACCGGGACCGCTGCGCGCGTTCTATGAGCGCATCCGCGCTCGCCGTGGGCACTCCGTTGCGATCGTCGCTGCCGCACGCAAGCTCTGCTGTCTGTTCTGGTGCTTGCTCACGCGCGAAGAGGACTATGCCTACGCCCAACCGTCGCTCACCAAGAAGAAGCTCAGGCGCCTTGAGATCACCGCCGGTGCGCCTCGTTACGCGGCCAAGGCCACGGGCATTTGGAGTGCCAATGACGCTGTGCGACAGGCAGAGCGCGAGCTCGCTCATCTAGCGGAGGTCGCCTATGCGCGGACGGTGCGCGACTGGCACGCCACCCAGGCCAAGAAAGCGGGCGCGAGCGCGACACTGGGGCGCGCATCTAATAGGCCCTCGAAGGGCAAAGCCGCGCGGCAGACCACAAGCCCCTGACGTCTGCGCTTCGCTACGTCAGTCACTCGCGCCCACGTCAACTCTCCCACAGGAGCCACGGTTGAGCAAGAGCACTTGACTTTCATCCGTCATCCAGAGCGGCAGCGACCCGCGCGGTTCTTGCACTGTCCGCAATGCCGTCCAAAGCATCGGTGTGGTGGCAGCAGGTGCCAACCAACCTTCGATCAGGTCTGGGCGGCTGACTCGGGCCCGCGGAGCGCGACACCCCGCCCTTCAAAGACGCCGTGGCCGTGCTCGCGCGATGGCTCGAGGCCGCCAGGATCGTGAGTCGTCGATGCGAGCCCGATGAGCCAATTAGTCGCAATTTGCGTGACTTTCCTGGCGCCACCCGCGACGGTCTCTTGCCTCGCGGCCTCGCGGCCGAGAAGATTCGAGGCTCGGACGTTGACGGGGGTGCACTTCTAAAGGCGTCCGGCTTATCGTCAATCCACGCCTGGGGGAAGAAACCATGCGCCAGCGCAGGGAAGCACGGCAATGCAGGGCCGTCGCACGCCAAACTCGCAGTGCACCACACGCACGTAGCCGGCGATCGGCTGGGCGCCTCTCGATGCTCGCCAGCATGCTTGGCCTACTCGTGCTCTTCGGCGGTGCGCCGGCTGCAGCGGCAGACGGGGGCAGCCGTCCAATCCTCGAAACAGCTACTCCAAATCACGGATGCCCAGGCGACACGATCACCCTGACCGGGAAAAAATTCGGCAAAGGCACGGGGACCGCGTGGTTCTCAGACTCCACCGTGCCAGTGTTTTGGCCCGAGGAAGCACCAACGACCAGCGAAAACTCGGCCAAAGCGGTCGTTCCTGTCTTCTTGACGGTTACCACTAAAGACGAAAAAGGCTACGTAGCCTTCGAATCGAAGGAAGGCAACAGGAGCAACAACATTCCCTTTACGCTCACCTCCCTCGTTACGTGCTTCAAGGGCGCAACCGGAGCGACCGGCGGACAAGGTCCGACCGGTGCGACCGGCCCGACCGGAGCGACCGGGGCCACCGGAGAAACCGGCAACACCGGAGCCACGGGCGGGACCGGGAACACGGGAGCTACCGGAGCGACCGGAAGCACGGGAGGCGCCGGGGTAACAGGCGCGACCGGCCCAACCGGAGGGACTGGCTCGACCGGCAACGGGGGAGGCACGGGAGCAACCGGCCCGACCGGCTCGACCGGCAGCACCGGAGGCACCGGAGCGACCGGCAGCACGGGAGGCACCGGAGTGACCGGTGCGACCGGCTCGACCGGAGCGACCGGCCCAACCGGGGAAGGAACGACCGGGCCGACCGGTCCAACCGGGGAAGGAACAACCGGGGCGACAGGGCCAACCGGCGCGACTGGGGAACGGGGCCCCAGCGACGGATACATCCTCCGTGAGGCAACGCTCCTCGAAGGGGCCCCCTTCATAAGGGTAAGTTCTCCACTGCAGTTGGAAGGCCCGGCGTTGGTTTATGCCAAGGGGACGGTGGAATCGGGAGCACGCGAGGGATGCGAGCTGGAAGTTACGGGCGGTGTGACGGACGAAGTCAGCACAGAAGCAGCTGGAGGCGGCCGCGTGCCGTTTGAGCTCAGCACGGCGGATATGGCTCCTGGCCCAGCGACGGCGAGAGTTGTCTGTATAGGGCCAGGCGCGGTGAACAATGTCGTATTGACCGCGATCAAGGTCGCGACGATCAGCGGATAACGGAGTTGTAGCGATTCGGGCGGCCCGGCCCTCGCGGTCGGGCCGCCGTGTTTTGAGGCGCAATGCGGGCCGCTTATCGAGGAACCGGACGATGTTGTGGGGCGAGCATGCTGTTTTTCGCAGCGCCGGCGACGAGCGCTTTGCGAGCTGAGCGGGCGTCTGTACCAGCGTCGGTCGCGTCCCTTTGCTGCTGTAAATTCGCCGGGCGTAAGTTCCCTTTGGTGGTGAGTTTAGGCGGCTGTGACCTCCTGGAGGCTTGAGGGCTCAGCCGGCTGGCATTTGAGTTGGTAGAGGTGTTGGCGGTCCAGGTCGGTGAAGGTCGCGCCATTGGTGGCGTGAGTGATGATCAGGTCAAGGACGGCCCAGACGAGCGATAGGCAGCTGGTCTCGCCGGGGAAGCGGCCGATCACCTTGGTGCGTCGACGGACCTCGCCGAGCGACCGCTCGAGGAGGTTGGTGCTTCGCCAGCGCCGACGATGGCGCAGCGGGTAGCGCAGATGCACCACGAGTGCTCCGAGGTCGTCGGTGAGGCAGGCGGCCGCGGCCTCATAGCCCGCTTTGCGCAGGTCATCGATCAGTACTTGCAGGCGGCGTGTGCCATCAGGCGGGCTGGTCGCTTCATCCAGGGCGTGCCAGTAGGCCTTCCGGACGCGATCGCGCTCTTTCTTGGGGAGCTTTGCCAGCAGGTTGCGCAAGCGGTGAACGGTGCAGTGCTGGCGATCGGCGCGCGGCCATAGCTCCTCGATCGCGCCGATCAGTCCGGGCGCGCCGTCGGCGACGATCAGCAGCGGCGCTCGGAGTCCGCGCCGGGTCAGATCGCGCCCTAGCCCAAGCCAATCCTCTTTGGACTCGCGCATCCCCAGACACACGCCGAGAAGCGCGCGCTCGCCCGTTTCGGTGAACCCCCAGGCGACCAGCACGCCCTCCTTCGGACCCTCCGGGCGCGCCGGCAGGTAGATCGCGTCCAGGAACAACGTCGCCAGTGAGATCCCGTAGAGGTCGCGACGCTGGAAGGCGACGAAGCGTTCGCGCAGCTCGGCGCAGATCCGCGCAGCGCTCGACTTAGACAGCTTCCCAAGGCCCGCCTCATCGCACAGCGACTCGACGTCGCGCATCGAGAGTCCCCGCACGAACGCGCCGACGACCATCGCCTTCAACGGCTCGGTGCGCAACAACCGCCTGGTGTAGCCGCGCGGGAACAACCTCGAGACGAACGGCTCCGCCGCCTCACGGACCTGCGGGATCTGCACCCGCAGCTCGCCCTCAGCGGTCTGCACCCGCCGCGGGCGAAAACCATTGCGCAACCCCGACTCGTAGTTGCGCAAGCCCCGCTGGTACTCCGGCCGGCGCTCATAACGCGAACGTCCCAGCCACGCGTCGAACTCATCCTCGACAGCCCGCTGGATGATCAACCTCGCGCCCAACCTCGCGAGCTCGGACAACGTTTGCGCGGGGGCCTCGCTGACCGTCATCGAGGCCAACAACCCATCAATCTTCTGCTGTATCTCCGCCGATGGCGGTACGGTGCGTCTCACGGCGTAGGTCTCCCTTCTCGTCTCGTCAGGACTTGCGGGAACCTACGCCGTTGCCTTGACGGCCTCAGCTATTTACAGCACTCCTGGGACGCGACCCCAGCGTCGCCCTGACGCCCCCTGCGGACGAGATGTGAGCCAGGCCGAGTTTGACGGAGACCTCCGATGCAGGGCATTCTGTCCTGCCGAGAGGAGACGCTCCGGCGATGCCAAGAGGAAGGAAGTACCCACAGGAGTTGATCGACCGCGGAGTTCGGCTCGTGTTCGAATCCGGGCGTCCGATCGCCCAGGTCGCCGCCGATCTGGGGATGCACCCGGAGGCGCTGCGCAAGCGGGTGCGCCAGGCCGAGATCGACAGCGGTCGACGCGACGGTCTCACAAGCGAGGAGCACGAGGAGATCAAGAAGCTGCGCCGCGAGAACTTCGAGCTGCGCCGTGCGAATGAGATCCTCAAGTCCGCCTCGGTTTTTTTCGCCAAGGAACTCGACCCAGACCGACCGAAGTGAGCCGCTACGTCGATCAGCATCGTGGCCGCTTCGGGGTCGAGCCGATCTGTGAGGTCTTGGGCGTGTCGGCGTCCGCCTACTACGAGCGCGCCACCGGGCGGCGCTCTGAACGTTCGCTCAACGACGAGCGGCTGCTCCAGTGCATCAAGGAGATCCACGAGGCCAACTACTACGCCTACGGGTACCGGCGCATGTGGAAGGCGCTCAAGCGCGCCGACGAGCCGGCGGCGCGCTGCACCGTGCAGCGACTGATGACAGAGCACGGAATCCAAGGCGCCAAGCGCCGTGGCAAGCCGTGGCGCACGACCAGACCCGACTCGCAGGCCAAGCGCCGAGCGGACCTCGTGCAACGCGACTTCAGCGCTCAGGGCCCCGATCAGCTGTGGCTGGCTGACCTGTCCTACTTGCGCTGCTGGGAGGGCGTCGTGTTCTTCGCGTTCATCATCGACGCCTTCAGCCGCCGGATCGTCGGCTGGCAGTTCGCACCTCACATGCGCACCGACCTCGTCTTGGACGCGCTGAGGATGGCACTGGGGCAGCGCTCCTCGGGCGCCGACGTCGAGCTCGTCCATCACTCAGATCGCGGCAGCCAATACACGAGCATCGATTACGCCCAGACGCTCACCGACAATCGCGTCCTCGCCTCGGTTGGCTCGGTCGGCGACGCCTACGACAACGCGATGGCCGAGAGCTTCCTGGACAGCTTCAAGACCGAGCTGATCGCAGACCGGGTCTGGCGCACTCGATCGCAGCTCGAGCTCGCCGTCGTCGAGTACGTCGGCTGGTTCAACCACGCGCGTCTGCACGAGTCGCTCGGCGACCTGCCACCGGCTGAGTTCGAAGCCCTCTACGCTGCGAACGACAGGCCGACCACATCCATCAGATGAAAGATGGAAACCAACAAATCTGGTCTCCGTCAGACCCGGTCCGGCTCAATGCGACAGCCGGCGCGGCTCCCGGCTCTCTCTTGCATCCCCACGGGAAGCAGGCACCTCAGGGCTTGTAGTCAGTGTGGTTCGGAAGCAGTATCGGGACCAAGTAGGGACTAAGCAGGGACTAAGCAGGAACGGAAAACTACCGCCACCAACGAGTGCCGGAGCCCCGCCTCAGGCAACAAATTCCGCCATTGACGCCCACTGGCGACCACCCGCTACGATCTCGGCCCATTTTGCAAGCAGGAGGTCACCGGTTCGATCCCGGTTGGCTCCATGCCAAAAGCGCTGCAAATCCGCTCGTTTTGGTAAGCGTTCAGTGGGTTGGGGGACATAACTCTGCAGCGTCGAATCTTGTGGCGTGGAGCGCGCTGAGGCGGAGGCGATCTACGACGCGGGGCGTGAGGCCGTCGTCGAGGTGCTGCTGGCGATGGATCGCCGCATTCAGCAGCTCGAGACGCGCGTGGAGAAGCTCGAGCGCCGGCTGACCAAGAGCTCGCGCAACTCCTCGCTGCCGCCGAGCTCTGACCCGCCGAGCAAGCGCCGGCCCGTGCGCGATAGGGACCGCTCGGGACGTTCACAGGGCGCACAGCCAGGGCACGAGGGTCACGGCCGCGAGCTCTTGCCAGCCTCCGCGGTTGACGAAGTGGTCGAGCACTGGCCGAGACGCTGCCGCTGTGGCCACCTCTTCGCCGCTGGAGAGCTCCTGGCCGTGGGCGAGCCCTTCCGCCATCAGGTCGAAGAGCTGCCGGTCCTCTCGGCGCAGGTGACAGAGCACCGCGCCCAGCGCGTGCGCTGTCCGGGCTGCGGCAAACAGACGCGGGCGATGCTTCCCGCGGAAGTCTCGAACAGCGCTTTCGGACCGCGTCTGCAAGCGGCTATCGCGGCGCTGTCGGTACGCAACCGCGTGAGCCGCCGCGACGTGACAGAGCTCTGCGAAGAGCTCTTCGGAGCGCGCATCTGCACCGGCACGGTCGACGCCATCCTCGCGCGCGCCGCTGAGGCTCTGGAGGATCCCTATGAGGACCTGCTCGCGCGCGTGCGCTCAGGCGAGAGCCTGAACATGGACGAGACCGGCTGGAGGTTGAAGGGCAGAGCGCGCGCGCTGTGGGGCATGTTCACCGAGCACCACGCCGTCTTTCACGTCGCCCCCGATCGCCACGAGGATCATGCCAGGTGGCTGCTCGATGGCCACGAGGGGATCGTGACCTCAGACCGCTGGTGGGGCTATGCCCACCTGCCGCTCAGACGCCGTCAGGTCTGCTGGTCTCATCTGAGAAGGGACTTCAAGGCCCACGCCGAGGGCCTCGCCGCCGAGCGGGAGTTCGGGCTCCAGGGCCTTGAGCTCTCAGAGCGAGTCTTCTGGGCGTGGGAGGTATTCCAGAACACCGGTGACCGTCGCGAGCTGAAGCGCACGGTTCGTGCCCTGCAACGCCACTACAAGCCGATCATGCGCCGCTACGCCTCGAAGAGCCCCCGTCACAAATATTGCTACCGGATGGCACGCAACCTCTTGAAGCTGTGGCCGGCGCTTTGGACATTTCGCCAGGCGCACGGGGGTCGAGCCGACCAACAACCACGCCGAGCGCTCGCTCAGGGGCGCGGTCATCTACCGAAAGCTCTCGCTCGGCAGCCAATCAGAGCTCGGGGAGCGACGCATCGAGCGGCTGCTCTCGGCGTCGGTCACCTGCCGCCTGCAGCGCCGTTCGCTGTTCGCCTACCTGAGCGAGCTGCTCGCCGCCCACGCGCGCGGCGATCCGGTCCCATCGCTTGCCTGAGGTGGGGGACTGAACACTTACTCGTTTTCAGACAACGCTAGAGAGCGGTCGGAGCAGGGACCATGTAAATGTCTCGTTTAGCGCGTGTGGAACGCTCGAGTGGCACACGCGCTGCGACAACGTGAGCCTCGATCCATCGGAGCCGCCCGACCCCATGGGGGGATACTACGCAGTGCTGCAGCTGCAGCGCGCACGGTCGACCTCCTTCTGCCCACCGCACGCGGGACTCTTGGTCGGCACCGACGAGAATCGGAGCGCTCGGAGGCCGCGAGTCTCAGGGCACCTAGGCGCGCTCCTGATGCTGCTGCTCGGGAACGATTTGGGCGGCGCTACGGCCGGTGTGGCGGAGTGTCGCGGCCATGGCGAAGCAGGTGTCGGGCGTGCGAGAGGAGGACGCCCTAAGCACGTGACTACGCCGACCAGAGTCACAATTTGCAGGGCTTTCTGGTCGCTAAAACCGCCCGCGGGGGTCGCAAGCGGTCGTGGAGCGCCGCCGCTCATGAATCGCAGTGCGCCTCCCAGCCGGCGTAGGCGTTGAGCGAACGGTTCGGAGGCGATGCGGTCGGTGGGAGACCTCATCCTCGAGGTTGGTGCAAGCGAAGGGGTAAGCATGGACGCCCAGCAGATCGTCCCCGGATCCGCCGCAGCTCGCGCGGATTGCTATCGAGGGTCCAGGCACCGGGTGGAGCGCGCGAAGGCCCGCGGTCCGACTCGGGGACTTAGGCGATGCGCTACTCGGCTCGCAGGCGCGTCGTGTAGGCCCCGACACACCTGGGCCATACGTCTTTGTGCGGCGGTGGGTGCCCGATTCCGCGAGCCCTTGACTCTCGGATGCCGCGGGCGCGAGCTGTGGCTAGCCGCCCGCCTCGGTTTCCGCGATCCGCCCGGCCTCGCCGCGCTTTTCGACCACGACATAACCGGGGTAGACCTCGACAGTCGACTCGACGGCCGCTTCCTCGTGCCCTGGCAACACGACGAACCGGCGCGGATGGGACCGCACGCGTGCGTACTCCCCGATCGAAAGGTCCAGCACCCCACCGCAATCCACGCGGACGCACTCGCATATGAACGTGTCGGCCGACTCTCCGTTGCGGGGACGCTGATACTCGATCCTGTCGTTTATGCGCCGTGCCAGGGCCTCGTTCTGCGCCATACGGCGCTTGCGTTGATCATCCACTTCCGGATCATTCCACACGAGCGGGGGAGCAGCTATCGGTACTGATCGATGAGAAGCCGTGCCATCGCCTTGCCGCGCTGCGCGGCTTGCACATCGCCCTCAACTGCCACGACGATCGAGCCCTCCATGAGGATGTGCCACGAGTGCGCGAATGAATCCGTGTCGCGCAGGTCGGCTTCCTCGGCTAAGCGGCGTACGATCGCGCGGATCTGCTCGAGATGCCGAACGCTGGCGCCGCCTGCGGGATGCTTAGCGCCGAGTTCGAGCAGTACCTTGATGAAGGAGCCCGCCTCGAAGTCGTCGCGATGGAACCACTCGTCGAGTACGTCGAAGATGGCGAGTAATCGCTCCTCGGGGTTCGAGCCGCGACGCAAGGCCCCGGCTTCAATGAGGTCTTTGGTCCAGCGCTGTTCGCGGAGGTCGAGGAACGCGAGCACCAGCTCGTCCTTGGATGGGAAGTGCCGATAGAGCGTCGCAGTCGCGACGCTCGCGCGCTCAGTCACCTCGTTAACCCCAACTGCTTGGATGCCGCGTCGCGAGAACAGCTCGTAGGCGGCATCCAGAATCCGCTCGCGGGCGCTGACCCCCGTCTCGGCCGGTTGGTGGTGGGTTTCCAGCATGCCTTAGAAGGGTACACTAGAAAGAGCGTTCTTTCTATGATAGAAAGAGCGTTCTCTCTAGTCGCTTGAAGGGTTTGTTGAAGGAGCATTCAACGGAAAGGAGGGTCCCATGGGGCTCATAGAGTTGCTTTTGATCGTCCTAGTCATCGCAGCCGTCGCGGGCGGGATCGGTTTAAGCCCGTTGCTCTGGCTGTTGCTGGTGGTAGCCCTCGTAGTCTTCCTCACCGGCGGCGGATTCGGCTATCGCAGAGGCGGGAGGATCTAGGTATGTCTATCGGCACATCGATCTTCCTCATCGCCCTCGGCGCGATCATCCGCTACGGCCTGACATTTCACGTGTCGGGCGTATCGCGGCCAACGATCGGCCTGATCCTCATCATCGCCGGCATCGTCGGTGTGGTGCTGTCGCTGTTCTACATGGCCAGCGCTCGACGGCGGGTAGTCGGCGGACCTTACGAAGAACGGCGCCTCTAGTGTCGTAGTGACCCCTTGCGAGCTGCGCCGCAGGACGTCGGCCTCGCGCAGGCGCCTCGCCGGCGATCTCCAATCATCCTGCCGATATCGGTGCCGCCGGGCCTCGAAGCAAATTTCGAGTTGTCGCAGGCGGGTATCGGTCGGCGTACCCGAACCGGAAGGAGCCAGTGATGGCCAAAAATCACGGCCCTAGCGTGAAGAACGACAAACAGTACGAAGGACTACGCGCAAAGGGCATGAGCAAGGAACGGGCCGCCAGGATCGCCAACAGCCCCGGTTCCTCAAAACGCGGCGGCAAGAGCGCGGGCAGCGGCACCAAACGCCGCGCGGCCAGCCAAGGCGGGACCAAAGCGCAGAAGGCCACCGCCCGGCCCAAGGGCGGAAGGAAGACCGCCGGCAAGCGCTGATCCATACCCCGCTTTCTGGTTGAGCGGGCGCCTGGGCATCGGCCGCGCTGACTTGCGCGATGGACGACCTGCGACAGTCAGCGCTGCGGCTCGCTCCCGCATCCCACGAAAGCAGGCGCCTCAGGACTTCGGTCCAGCGGGATTGGGAAGCGGTATTTGGGACCAAGTAGGGACCAAGTACGAACGGAAGACAACCGCCGCCAATGAGCGTCGCCACCGCCCGAAGTCCCCTAAGGTCCGGCCATTGACGCCCAATGGCAACCAACCGCCTCAACTTCCGCCCAATTTGCAAGCAGGAGGTCACCGGTTCGATCCCGGTTGGCTCCACTCGATAAAAGGCTGGAAATTGGCTGTTCTGGAGATTCCGTGTACCGGCCGACACGGGGCAGGGACCAAGTAGCGTCTCGTCATGAGAGCCAGAGTCATAGCGCCGGCGGGGCAGATTGGAGGTTGAGATATGCCTAAGAAGGCACACGTTACGCTCTCCGGTGATCGCTCCGGCGACTATCTCGTCGAGGACGAGATGCCCGACGGGCCGCTTGTGCTGCGCCCGGAGCCCGCCTATCCCTCCCTCATACCCGCCCGCAATGGCCGGGCCGCGACTCCCGAGGAGCGGGAGCGCATCCTGGGAGCCCTTACGTCCGACGGACAGTGCTGAGCCTGGCTCAAAGCGTGTCGATCGGCACGCCGATGATGCTGAGCCTGCGCGTCAGCCCGTCGAGCGCGAAGCCGCGAAGCTCCTCGGCACGACGTCGGCCAAACCGGGCTCCCGTGCGACCGCCTGGCGCAGGAACCAGATGCCGTAGCCGATGTGGCGGTGCTCGTCGTGATGAATCTTGGTGTAGCCGGCGACAAATCCCGGCAGCAGGTCCTCACGCTCGAGGAGGCGCGTCGAGGACTCGAACGTCGTCAGCCCGAGTGTGGCCTCGAGGATGAGGTGGTAGATCGTCACGAACGCGACCTTCGAGCCGGCGTCCCCGGGATTTGCGACTAGGCGCTCGTGGGCGACGACGAGCTTGTCATCGAAGATCGTGCGGAACGCGGGCGAGACCTGCTCACGGGCACGCTCGACGTGCGCGGCGATGAGCGCGGGCTCTGAGACGACCTCGTCCTGGAAGCGTGCGTAGAACTGCATGTGTCTTGCCTCGTCAACCTGCTGGGTTGCCAGGAACGTGACTTCCTCCTCGCTGCCCTCGGTGCCCACAAGTCCCGAGAACTTGGTTGTGATTCGCTCCTCGGCCACCATCAGCGAACCCAAGACGAACGACACGAGCGAGCGGTCATCCATCGTGTCCCACTGCTCGCGGTCGCTTGACAGATCAACCTCCCAAGGACTCCACTGGCTCTCCTCCCAGTGGCGGTAAAGGCTCTGGGGGTCGTGCAGATGGACCTCGTGCGTGGCGGTGTTCATGCCGAGTCCCGCCCGGCTTGCGTGCGCGCACGATTGCCGCGGCGGCCTGGTCGTGGACGCGGTGGGTCTCGCGGATCTCGACATCCACGAGACCGGCACTCGTGAGGGCCTCTTCGAACTCCCGCTGAGTCAGTGCCCCGGCGATGCAACCGGTCCACTGCTGCATGTCGGCGCGCGTGGCGTCGTCCATGTCCTCGTCGGCGATCACGTCGGAGATCGCGAAGCGCCCGCCGGGCCGCAGGACCCGCGTGGCCTCGCGGAGCACCTGGGGCTTATCGCCGGAGAGATTCAGCACGCAATTGGAGATCACGACATCAACGCTTGCATCCGGGAGTGGAATTGCCTCGATGTAGCCCTTGTGGAGCTCGACGTTATCGACACCGGCCGTGTGCGCGTTCTCGCGGGCGAGGTCGAGCATCTCGTCGGTCATGTCCAGTCCGATCGCCTTCCCGGTGGGGCCGACACGGCGGGCGGAGATGAGGAGGTCGGCGCCCGCTCCGGAGCCCAGGTCGAGGACCGTCTCTCCCTCTTTGAGGTCCGCGACCACTGTCGGTACGCCGCAGCCAAGCGACGCCGCGACCGCTGTCTCGGGCGCATCGGCTGCCTCTCCGGGCTCGTATAGGGCGCCGCCGAACACCTGCTTGCCGGAAGCATCGGTCGTGGCCACGCTCGGGCCGCAGCACGAAGACGTGGCCGCTGTCGGGGTGGGCTCGTTGGACGGCTGGTGCTCGGCGGCGGCACGTGCGCCGGCCGCGTAGCGCTCGCGGAGCGTCTCACGGATCTCGGTGGTCTCATCGGTTAGCTCAGCCATACCGATAGCTCCTTTAGTGCGTCGGGGATTACGTAGTAGAAAGCCCACAGCCCTGTTCGCTCTGAATCCACGATCCCGGCGTCGCGGAGCTTCTTCAGATGATGGGAGAGGGTGGGCTGAGAGATGTCAAACAGCGGGACCAGCTCGCACACGCAGACCTTGCCCGCGTGATTGCGCAGGACGTCCACCAGCTGCAGACGGATGGGGTCGCCAAGGGCCTTTGCGACCTCGGCCATCCGCAGGGCGTGGTCGCGTTGGACCTCGGGATAGACCACCGGCTCGCAACAGCGCTCACCGGCCGCCCGCTTCTGCTTGGGGGCAAGCTCCAGATCGACGGACATCTATCTACTTATATCACTAACACTCATGTCTATCGATGTAATACGATCGGCGTATGAGCGTTGAGATCGTCCCGCCCGGAGATCAGGAGCCTGGCGAGCGAGCCGTTAGGTACGTGCTGTTCGTCTGCAACCACAACGCTGGGCGCTCGCAGATGGCCCAAGCGTTTTTCGAGGGCTATGGCCCGCCGACGTCCGCGCAGAGTCCGCGGGGACCGAACCTGCGTCCGAGATTTTGCCGGCCGTGGTCGATGTGATGCGCGAGGCTGACTTCGACCTCGCCGGGCGCAAACCCAAGCGGCTCACGCTTGAGATGCAGCTGCATGCCGACTGGGCGATCACGATGGGCTGCGGCGACGCATGCCCGTACGTGGCGACCCGCGTGGAAGCATGGGACATACCGGACCCTGCTGGTGGGCCGGTTGAGGACGTCCGCGCGATCCGCGACGAATCGAGGCGCATCTCCGGGATCTGGTTGACCACCGCCTTGACGCGATCCGCACCGATCGGACCGCGCACCAGGTACGCCTCACCCGGTTGCTTCCCTCGCTCGTTGACGAGTTTGCGGACACGAAGCCCGCGGAGGAAATCCGCGTGTGCGCCGCCGCGGTCCTCGCCGGCTTCGAGGGATCGCGTGCGCACCCACATCATGACCCTCGCGCACCGCCAGACACGCGACTGCCTGCGCAAGGACACCTGTGATGTACTCTCCGGCCGGGAAGCATCGTGACCCACGCCCACGCTCGATGAGCGCACGGATCGGCATCAACGGCTTTGGGCGCATGGGGCGCCTCGCGCTGCGCGCCGCTTGGGGCTGGCCGGAGCTTGCGTTCACGCACGTCAACGAGCTGCATGGCGATGCGAGTACCGCCGCGCATCTGCTGACGTTCGACTCGATCCATGGACGCTGGTCTGAGGACGTCCGCGGCGACGGCGATGCGCTCGCGGTAAACGGGACGTCGCTCGGCTACACGAACGCTGCCGAGCCCGGGGATGTGCCTTGGGGTGAGCTCGGCATCGAGGTCGTTCTCGAGTGCTCGGGCAGGTTCCGCACGCCGGAGCTGCTCGACGCATATTTCCGGCAGGGCGTGCGAAAGGTCATCGTTGCGGCTCCCGTCAAGGGGGGCGCGCTCAACGTGGTGGTCGGCGTCAACGACCACCTCTACGAACCGCACCGCCACGATCTGTTGACAGCGGCGTCCTGCACGACCAACTGCCTCGCGCCGGTCGTCAAGGTGATCCACGAGGGGATCGGCATTCGGCACGGGCAAATCACGACCCTGCACGACATGACCAACACACAGACGCTGATCGACTCCCCGCATAAGGACTTGCGCAGAGCGCGCGCCGCAAGCGTCTCGCTGATCCCCACCACCACCGGCTCGGCGACAGCGATCGGGCTCATCTTCCCGGAGCTCGAGGGCAAGCTGAACGGCCTGGCCGTGCGCGTGCCGCTACTCAACGCGTCGCTCACGGACTGCGTATTCGAGGTGACCCGACCCACGACCGTCGAGGAGGTCAACGGTCTTCTCGAAGCGGCCGCGGAGGGGCCGCTGGCGGGGATCCTCGGGTACGAGCGGCGTCCGCTCGTTTCGGTCGACTTCAAGGACGACCCGCGGTCAGGGATCGTTGATGCTCTCTCGACCATGGTCACGGATGGAACCCAGGTGAAGATCCTGGCCTGGTATGACAACGAGTGGGGATACGCAAACCGCCTCGTAGAGCTGACGCGAACAGTCGCGGAGAGTCTCCCTGAAGATGAGCGCACAGTCGGCTCCGCCAGAGTGGCGGATGGCTAGCAGCACGGCAGCACCTGTCGGAAGCACCGCACCACAGCGGCGCGGGGATATGCGCAACTACGTACTCGTGACGGGTGCGTACTGGACGGACACGCTCGTCGACGGCGCGATCCGGACGCTCGTTCTCTTCTATTTCGACCAGCTCGGCTACACACCGCTTCAGGTTGCCTCGCTGTTCGTGTTCTACGAGATCGCCGGCATAGTCACGAACCTGGTAGGGGGCTGGCTCGCGGCCCGCCTGGGCTTGAAGATCACGCTCTTCATGGGTCTGGCCATCCAGGTCTTGGCGCTTTGCATGCTCGGCTTCGCACCGCCGTCGCTGCTGGTGGTCCCCTACGTGATGGCCTCCCAGGCGCTCTCCGGCGTTGCGAAGGATCTGAACAAGATGAGCTCTAAGAGCGCCGTCAAGCTGGTCGTGCCCGAGGATGACCAGTCCTCGCTGTATCACTGGGTTGCGGTCTTGACCGGATCGAAGAACGCGCTGAAGGGAGTCGGATTCTTCCTCGGCGGCCTCCTGCTCACGCTTGTCGGATTCCAGACTGCCGTGCTGGCGCTCGCGACGCTCGTGCTCACCGCCCTCGTCGTGACCTCTACCTTGATGCGCGGCCACCTCGGCCGTCCGGACAGGACCGCGAAGTTCAAGCAGATGTTCTCCAACAACCGCGCGGTCAACATCCTCGCTGCCGCACGTATCTTCCTGTTCGCCGCCCGTGACGTGTGGTTCGTTGTCGGCCTGCCTTTCTTTCTCTACTCCGAACTAGGCTGGAGTTTCTGGGCGGTCGGCACCCTCCTTGCCGTATGGGTGATCGGCTACGGCGCAGTCCAAGCGGCGGCGCCACGCTTCGTCCGCCGCCGCGGCCGCGGCCCTGATGGCGAGCCCGACGGAAGGACCGCCGTCTGGCTAGCGCTTGGCGTCGCACTGTGCCCAGCCGCGATGGCGGTCGCCCTAAACGTGGGCGTCAACCCGACGGTTGCGATCGTGGGCGGGCTCGTCCCCTTCGGGATCGCATTCGCGATGAACTCGGCGGTGCACTCCTACCTCATCCTCGCCTACGCCGACAACGACAGGGTGGCAATGAATGTCGGCTTCTACTACATGGCCAACGCCATCGGACGCCTCGCCGGCACCATCCTTTCAGGACTGCTCTATCAGTGGCAGGGGCTCACAGCCTGCCTATGGACGTCAGCCGCGTTCCTCGTCGTGGCCGGCCTGCTGTCACTCCTCTTGCCGACCGAGGTCGCCAGGGGTACACGACCCACTCAGCTGTCGCAGGCCGCCTAGACGCCCGAACCCGGCACACCCCGACTCCGATCAAGCAGGCTGAGTAAACGGTCTTCGGGACCAAGTAGGGACCAAGTACCAACGAAAAACAACCGCAACCAGTGGGTGCCGCCGCCCGCCCTGGCCCCGTAGATCCGGCCATTGACGCCCAATGGTGACCATCCGCGACAACCTCCGCCCAATTTGCAAGCAGGAGGTCACCGGTTCGATCCCGGTTGGCTCCACTAGAGAAACGAGAAAGCGTGCAAGAGGCGAAACCCGAATCGGTCACGAGCGAGTTCGCGAATTCCTCGTCGAACGTCCGTCTGTCCGGGCTCACTCAGGCCCGTCGGTGCACGATCAGCACGGACTGCCCGCAGTGCTCCGCGACGGCCGCGGCGACGCTGCCGAACACGCGTCCGGCGAACCCATGGCGGCCGTGCGAGCCGAGCACGATCAGGTCGACGTCGCGCTCGTCGGCGACCTTCGCGATCCCCCGCCAGGTCGGTGCCGATTCGGCGGCCATGCTCCGCGCGCGGAAGCCGGCCCTCTCGGCGAGCTCGGCGCCGTGCGCGGCGGTATCCTCCGCGGCCTTCCTCACTTCGCTCGCCTGCGCGGCGTTGAAATGCAGCTCGCCGGCGGGCACGAAGCCGACGTCCGCCGGCTGCCAGACGCAGAGGACGAGCGCGTCGCGCCCGCGGGGGAGCTGCCGGCCGGCCTCGTCGATCGCGAGCTTCGCGAGGTCGGAGCCGTCGTAGGCGAACAGGACCAAGCCCGAGCCCGCGATTGTCGTCTCCGCAGACGCTGCGCTCGAGCTCATGTCCGCTCGGAGCTCTCGACGGCGGGTTCCACGTGTCCGTCTTCGCGCCCGACGCGCGGGCGGGGCGAGAGCCCGTCTGCGCCGTCCAGGATCGGGGCGGGCGGCGCCGCCGGCTCGCTCCGATCCGGCCCTCCACGCACTCGCGCCAGGAGCGGCGGCGAGTACCAGGCCGGCTCGTCGCCCTCCAGGAACCTGTCGATGTCCGGGGTCTGCGGGCGCGCGCCCCCGAGTGCGTAGATCGCGACGCCGAGCGCGGCGCCACCGAGCGCCAGACCGAAGCCGATCCAGAGCGCGATTTCGGTCCCGGGTTCGAGCCCTCCGCCCACCGTCAGGGCGAAGTGGGCGAAGATCGGCGCGATCATGAACGCGGCGACCGCGCGCAACAGCTCGACGATCGCGAACACGCGCTGGAGATTGGCCGACGGCAGCGAGAAGCCGGCGACGAAGAGCGCGGGCGCGACCGTCGCGCCGAGGCCGATGCCGGTGAGCCCCGAGCCGATCAGCGTGAGCGCTTCGCTCGGCGGCATCTGCACGCCGAAGACCGCGATCCCGGCTGCGAGGAACACCATCCCCGCCAGCGGCAGGTAATGGAGCGAGCGTCGCCTGAAGACGACGCCGAGAAGGATCGCCGTGATCACCGCCCCCGCAACCTCCGGCAGATAGAGGAGACCGACGTGAAGCGGGTCATAGTGCCGGAGCAGCACGGCTGCGGTGAGGGCGGTCGCCGAGACCGACGCGGCTGCCGCGAAGAGCGCAACGGTGACTCCGGCGACGGGCATCGTGCTCGTGAGCATCGTGCGGATCGTGAGCAGCGGGTGCTTCGCGCGGTACTCGTAGACGATGAGCGTGACGATCAGCGCAAGCCCCCCGAGCAGCGGCACGATCGTCGTCGGGCCGAGGAAGCGGTGGGTGAGGAGCTGAGAGGCGCCGAAGAACGCGGCGACGCAGCCGACGGTCGCGAGCGCGATGGCCGTCAGGTCGCGCGGCGAGTCGGGGTCGGCCGGCGGCGCGTCGTCAAACGTGAGCACCGACAGGATGAGCGCGCACGCCGCGATCGCCGCGACGATCCAGAAGAGCGGGCGCCAGCCGCCCGAGTTCGCCTGCAGCCCGCCGAGCGTCGGTCCGAGCGCGACGGCCCCGAAGATGCACAGGTTCATTATCACGGCCGTGATGCGCAGCTTGCTCGCCGGATACCCGATCGCGAGCGGCGGCACCGCGGCGATCAGCAGCAGGCTCGTGCACAGTCCCTGGAGCACGCGCCCCGCGATGTACATGCCGGAGCTCTCGGCCGAGGCCGCGAGCACCGACCCGGTCAGGAGCAGCGCCGCGTAGACGACGAGCATGCGGCGCTGCGGCAGGTGTTGCGCGAACTGGACTGCGAGCACCGTTCCGATCGCATAGGCGGCGTTCGCCAGGCCGGAGCCGAGGCTCATCGTCTGCAGGCTCGCGTGGAGGTCTCTTGCGATGATCGGCGTGAGCGGCTCGAGCGCCGCCGAGAGCGCGAGGTAGGGGACCAGCGCGAACAGCACCATCGCCGCGACTGCGGGGTAGCGGCCTGCGAGTGGTCCCTGGCGCATCAGCCGGCCCCCTTCGCCTCGGCGCCACGGTCAGGCGGACGCCCGAGGTGCGCGTCGAGCGGGCCGCATGTCGGTCTTCTGGTGGCGCGGGCAGCGATCGATTCGTTATAGCCGACAGCGGGCGCCCGCTCGGCCAGAAGATCGCGGCCCACGGCCACACGATGAGCGACACCGCCGCCTACGATGAGGCGCCCGCCGAGCTGCACTGTACAGTGCAGCTCGGCTTGAGGCTCTCAATCGAGGTTCCTCGTTCGCACGGGACCACTGGTTGGGCGCCACGACAAGGTAGATGTCACCGCGCCCACCCCGATCCAATGGATGATCGGCTACGCAAACCGCGTCGACCCCGAGCGCTCGCAACTCGTCGCGCCACGCCACTGCGGTGTTCTGATCGTCGAAGGTGCTGACGGTCTCCCACCCCTCAAAGCGCGGATCGTCGATCGACACCGGCGGGTCTTTGGCCGCGCCGCGAAATCGTCGAGGGAGTCGCATCGGCACGAGGCTACTCCGCGGCTCCGGGCAGGACGCCTGCTCTCGGCGGAAAGGAAAGCCCGTCGTGCGCAACCGCAGACTTCTGCTGATCGTCCAATCCAGGCGTCTGAAGCGAAGCTCAGCGGACGAGCGGTGGCAAGATCGATGGTCTGCGGGCCGGTAGTCAGCTCGACCCAAAGAAGCTGGCCGCTCGACGCTCCAACTCCTCGCGCGATACGCGCTCAGTGCGCTGGCTCAGCATCCATTGCTGACCGAAGGGATCGCGCAGGCGCCCGCCGCGGTCGCCGTAGAACTGATCGGCCAACGGATAGACGACCTCAGCCCCGGCCCCGAGCGCCCGGTTCCAGGCGGCGTCGACATCCTCCCAGTAGGTCGCCATGATCGCGCTCACAACTCCGCCGAGCGACTGCGGCGACTTGGCCGGCGCGCCATCCTCGGCCTCGTCGGAGATCATCACAACCGAGTCGCCGATACGCACCTCGGCGTGTATCAGCTCGCCCGTCGGTGCGATGAACCGCTCGCCGAGCTCCTCTGCCGCGAATGCGTCCGTGTAGAACTCGATCGCGGCCGCGCCATCGCGAACAACCAATCGCGGCGTGATGGTGTGAAGGTGCTCTGGTATGGGCGGGACTGGCCCGCTCGGATTGCCGGACACGGATGCGCTCCTTTGACGACGTCGGGAACGCATCTTCGCATCCCGCTTCCCCAAGGACTGGAACGAATACGTCCGCTTCTTGGCGGCCATCATGCACCGCCCTCCTCGGCCGTTGCCTCCTGGTAGTCGAGGGCACGTAGGCGCTTCGCGAGCTGTTCGGCCCATCCGGCGTACTGCTCAGCCTTGTCGAGCAGCTCCTGCTTTGGTTTGCGGTAGGTAGTCGCCTCGGCATTGTCCATATGCTCCTTGACCCTTATCAGGCGCTCACCGACGACGCCTAGCAGCTCGAGTTGGTGTAGGTATTCGTCTTCAAGTGCCCCCTCCTGCTGCTCGGTAAGCGCCGACCGCTTCGGCTCGTTCAGCATGGCGATGGCATCCCGGACCGTCGGCATATCGACAATCTGCTGCCGATTTGCCGCAAACCGCATGTAGAGCCGTGCGGTACGGTCGCTGCCCGAGAAGTTCGCCTCAAGCCACGGCAGCCATTCGCCGTGCTCGACGAGTCCCTTGGCCTCGATCAGCAGTTCGCCAGTATGAAGCGCACGGCCCGCGGCATCGCGCCACGACTCGTCGGCGTTGTCGATCTCCTGGCTGATCTCCTCGGCTACCTCTGACAGACGGCGACGCTCAAGCTCGCCAGCCATCACCGATCCCCTCCAAGCAGATCGCTGAGCGCCGGTACCCCAGAGTTCATCCACCCATCATCCGCCTTTTCAGGGCGACCGCGCGTCGAGATCAAGCTGCGGTCCCCGGGGCACCGGCCACCCACGTCCCACCACCCCCGGCCAGCGCGAGCACAGTGCTCGACTTCAGGGGGTGCGATACAAAGGACCGATGGCACCACGCCCTTCCTCCCAAGCGGGCCTCACCGTGGCGGTTACCGGCCCAACCGGCGAGGTCGGCCAGGCAGTGGTCACGGCGCTCGAGCGTTCACGCGAGGTGAGGCGCGTGCTCGGCATGGCGCGACGGGAATTCGACCCTGCAAAGCGCGGGTGGAAGAAGGTCTCATACCGGCGCGGCGACGTGCTCGACCGCGGAGCCGTGGCAGACCTGGTGAAGGACGCCGACGTCGTCGTGCACCTGGCCTTCATCATCATGGGAGGGGCGAAGGAGAGCTCGGCGGTGAACCTCGATGGCTCGCGCAACGTGTTCGAGGCAGCCGTCTCAGCACGCGCCAAGCGCATGGTCTACGCCTCCTCGGTGGCGGCCTACGGCTTCCATCCCGATAACCGCCAGCCGCTCACGGAGGAGGTCCCTGCGCGCGGCAGCTCTGGCCTGTACTACTCGGCCCACAAGGCGGCGGTCGAGGCGCTCTTGCACGAGACGCTCGACGGCAGCTCCACCGCCGCCTACGTCTTCCGTCCCTGCATCGTCGCAGGACGCGACGCCCGGTTGTTGATTGACGACCTGCCCTACACGCAGATATCCGAGCGACTGCCAGAGCCGGTCCGGCGCCTGCTCGACGGCGTGCCGATTCTCAAGCCGGTGCTGCCCGATCCGGGCATGCCCTTCCAACTGGTGCACCACGACGACGTGGCCAGCGCCATGCGTGCCGCTGTGCTCGGCCGTGGCACGCCCGGCGCCTACAACCTCGCCGGGCCCGGCCAGCTCACCGTCGCAGAGCTCGCGAGCGAGCTCGGCTGGTATTCGATCCCGGTATCCGAGCTGGCCGTCGACGCGGTGGCGGGGATGGTCGGGTGCCTGGGTTTTCTACCCGCTCAGGCCCAGTGGGTGACCGTCTTCCGCGAGTCGGTGATCATGGACGCAACGAAGGCGCGGCGCGAGCTGCGCTGGCGCCCCAAGCACGACGCTCTGCAGACTTTGCGCGAGACGATCGCGGCCGCCCGCATGGGGGCGCCTCCTCGTCGCTGAAGTCCGTCGCCCCTCTGCAGGCGTCTCGAACCGGAGCGCGCCGATCTCGCCGAGATGATCGAAATGCCCTTGGAAGCCGTGAAGTTCGTGCGCAACGTTCGCCAAAGCCGAATGATGCGCCCTTTGACGCGCGAGCTCCGGGCGAACATCCCCTGCCGAGCGCTCCCGTGCTTCGTCCTGGCGGAACCCGCCTGCTCGCCCGCGGCTGCACGCACGGCCCGCCGGCCCGCCAGGGCGGTGCGGGCGACCCGCGGGCCGGGGATGCAGTCGGCTGCAATGATGCCGTAACCCGGTCGCGCAGCGCGGCCGATCAGGTCCTATGCTCCGGCCCCCCTGTAGACGGCGGGCCAGGGACGGACAGGCGCGGCCGTCTCGATCCGCACGCGCGCGTCGACCACGATCGCACCTTGCGGGCTGGCGATCACGGGGTTGAGGTCAAGCTCCGCGACCTCGTGGTGGGCGTCGACTAGCGCGCTAACGCGCAGCACCAGCTGCTCAAGCGAGGACAGGTCCGCTGGAGGCGAGCCGCGATAGCCGGTGAGGAGCGGGAAGATCGCAAGCGAGTGGATCATCTCGCTGGCCTCCCTCGGGCTCAGCGGGGCGAGCCGCACCGCAACGTCGCGCATGATCTCCGTCTGCACGCCGCCCGCGCCGCAGGCGACGACGGGACCGAAGACTGCGTCGGCGACGACGCCCACCAGCATCTCAACGCCCTGCTGGATCATGCGCTGCACAAGGAATCGCTCGCGCCGCCACCCGGCTTGGGCGAGCGTCGCGTCCATGAGCGCGGCCGCACCGGTGACCTCGCGCTCACCGGTCAGGCCGGTCTCCACGGCGCCGGCCTCGGTCTTGTGCACCAACTCGGGCACGACCGCCTTGAGCGCCACCTGCCCGCCGAGCTCGACGGCTGTTCGGCCGGCGGCGACCGGATCCTCGGCGAACCGCCACTCGGCGAGCGGGATCCCGTAGCAGTCGAGCAGCGCAGCCACGCCCTCGAAGTCCAGCCAGCCGGGGCCCGCCCGCAGCGCATCGGCGATCACCGCGGCGGCCTCGTCCCCGCGGGCGCTCGCGAGCGCGAACGGCTCCTCGGGGGGCGTGCGCCGCCACCCGGCGTGCCTCGCGACCCGCGCGAGCGCGCGGGCGGCGTCCTCGGGGTACAGGTACGCGGGCACGCCGCCCGCCTGCACGATCGAGGCGTGGTCTCGGGCGGACATGAACACGGCCTGGACAGGGAGCTCGCGCGGGCGCTCCTGCAGCGCACGGCGGATCTCCTGCGCCACGTCCTTGGCCGTGGTCAGCAGCGGCCGCACGAAGATCACGATCAATGCGTCAATGCCGTCCCATCCGGCGAGCACGGAGATCGAGTGGCGGTAGTGCTCGGCGGTCGCCGTCGCGATCATGTCGACCGGATTGCCGAGCGACGCCTCCGGCGCCAGGAACCCGCGCAGCTCCTCCTGCACAGAGGCCGGGAGCGCAGGCACCTCCAGGCCAGCCGCCTCGCAGGCGTCAGCGCACATGATGCCTGGACCGCCCGCGTTGGTAAGGATGCCGACCCGCGGTCCGGCGGGCAGCGGCTGGCTGGCCAGCAGCGACGCGACGTCGAGCATGTCGGCGAGGCTGTCGGCACGAATCACGCCGGCCTGGTCGAAGAGCGCGTCCACGGTGACGTCAGACGCCGCGATCAGGGCGCCCGTGTGCGAGGAGGTCGCGCGTGCGCCGGCCTTGGAGCGGCCGCTCTTGACAACCACGATCGGCTTGCGCGCACCGACCCGCCGGGCAACCCGCGAGAACCGGCGAGGGTCGCTGAAGGACTCGATGTACAGCAGCTCGACCTCGGTCCGCTCGTCCTGCTCCCAGTGCTCGAGGAAGTCGTTGCCGGTGATGTCAGCACGGTTGCCGATCGACGCGAACGACGACAGCCCCAGGCCCCGGTCGCTGGCCAGGTCGATCAGCGCCAGCCCGAGCGCGCCGCTCTGCGTCAGGAAGCCGACGTTGCCGGAGGGCGGCCTGCCGGGCGCGAATGTGGCGTTCAGCGCGACCGCAGGGTCGGTGGTGAGGATGCCCAGGCAGTTGGGGCCGACCAGGCGCATCCCCGCCGCGCGGCAGACCTCGACCAGATCCCGCTGGCGTGCGAGCCCCTCGCCGCCGATCTCGGCGAAGCCGGCGGAGATCACCACCAGCGAGGCGACCCCCTTCTCGGCGCATTCCCGCGCGACCCCGGTCACCGCTTCGCCGGGGACGGCCACCACGGCGAGGTCGACATCGCCCGGAATTGCCCCCACGTTGGGGTACGCGCGCACTGACTGGACCACCTCGGAACCGGGGTTCACCGGGTACACGACCCCTTGGAACCCGGCGTCGATCAGGTTGTGAAAGACCTCGCCGCCAACCGTCCCACGCTCGCGCGAGGCGCCGACCACGGCAACTGAGCGCGGCTCAAAGAACGCCTTTACCGCCGCTGCCGCGGCGATCTGCTCGCGGCGCTCGAAGCTCTCCCGCCCGTCCGCCGAGAACGAAGTCGGCAGCTCCACGTGGATCGAACCCGGGACCGAGGACGTCTCGACCGGAAAGCCGCTTTCACGGAACACCTCGATCATGCGATGGTTGTCCGGCAGGACCTCGGCCTCGAACAATGCGAGGGCGTGCTCCTCGGCGGCCTCCGCAAGATGGGCGATCAGGATCGTCCCCAGACCCCGGCCCTGCAGCTCGTCGGCGATCGCTAACGCGACTTCGGCCCTCGCGCCTTCAGTGCGCACGTAAGAGCCATGGCCAACGATGTGACCCTCCGGGCCGCGGACTGCAACCAGCCCAAAGCGGTCGACGTAGTCCACATCGACGGCCCAGTCCGAGAGCCCCTCCAGGTCGGCGCCGCCGGAGAAGAAGCGGAACGCCAGCGACTCGGAGCTCAGTCCGCGAAGGAACGCCAGGATCCCCTCCCTGTCCTCGGCCCGGATCGGGCGGACCCTGACGGTCGAACCGTCGCGAAGCGTCACGTCGACTTCGCGGTGGGCTGGATAGGCGCTGATCATCTCCAGCATCATTGCCGAGCGCGGCATTGAGCGTGGCGCCCACGCCACGCGTACGCAGGGGACGCGAAGGTCGCGTGAGCCGCAGCTGTTGGCATCATGTATTGATGCCGGCGACGCTCGAACTCGACGCCAAGCAGTACCAGAAGGAGCTCCTGCGCCTGCAGACGGAGCTGGTCTACATGCAGGAGTGGATCGTCGCCAGCGAACGGCGGCTCGTGGTGCTCTTCGAGGGGCGGGACACGGCGGGCAAGGATGGGGTCATCAAGCGCATCGTCGCCTTTCTGAACCCGCGCACATGTCGCGTCGTGGCGATCCCCACGCCCGGTGAGCGTGAGCGAACGCAGTGGTACTTCCAGCGTTACGTGGCCCACCTTCCGGCCGCCGGGGAGATCGCGCTGTTCGATCGCAGCTGGTACAACCGCGCGGGGGTGGAGCGGGTGATGGGCTTCTGCACGGAGGAGGAGTACGAAGAGTTCCTGCGCTTCTGCCCCTTCTTCGAGCAGGCCCTCCAGAACGACGGGATCATCCTCGTGAAGTACTGGCTGTCGGTCAGCGACGAGGAGCAGGAGCGTCGGTTCAAGAAACGGCTGTCGGATCCCCGCAAGCGCTGGAAGTTCAGCCCGATCGACCTGCAAGGGCGTGCGCGATGGGTCGATTACGCCGAAGCCAAGGACAGGATGTTCGGCTACACCGACACCCAGCAGAGTCCATGGTATGTGGTCGAGGCCGACGACAAGCGTGCCGCGCGCCTGAACCTCATCGGTCACCTGCTTTCGCTCGTGCCGTATGAGCACCTAGACAAGGTGAAACCGGTGAAGCTTCCCTCCCGGCAGCAGCGGAAGTACCTGCGACCTCCGAAGCGGACCGAGAATCTGGTGCCGGCCCGATACACGATGCGATCGGACTGAGTGCGGACATTGCAGGTGATTGCGGCGAACTGCGGATCTTCGCCCGCGGCGAACCCGGATGCCAGGGGTTCGAAGCAGGTGGAGGATGTGGCGATGTCCAAGCCGCCTCTCGAGCTGCGTCGGGCCGTTGGATGAGCGGTCCCTCGCTTGTCGTGTTCGCACCCTCGCCGCTGTTGACGATCACCGTCGAGGCTGCCGGCACGCCGCGGCAGGAGATCCACCTGCACGCCGGTGGACAGGGGTTCTGGGTGGCTCGCATGGCGGCGCTCCTCGGCGCTGAGGTGACGTTGTGCTCGGCCCTCGGTGGCGAGTCGGGCGGGGTGCTGCGTGGGCTGATCGCGAGGGAGAACGTCGAGCTGCTGTGCGTGGACTGTGCGGCCTCAAACGGTGTCTACATCCACGCGCGTCGCGGAGGAGCCCGTGAACAGCTCGCGCGCACCGAGTCCAAACGGCTGTCTCGCCACGAGGCAGACGAGCTCTATGGGCTGACGCTGAGCGCCGCACTGGACGCGGGGGTCGCGCTGTTGACGGGTGTAGACCCGCCCACGGTCCTTGAAAGCGAGATCTACCGGCGGCTGGCGGGTGACCTGAGGAACAACGGCGTCCAGGTCATCGCCGACCTCGCGGACTCGGCGCTGAGCGCCGCACTGGCGGGGGGCCTCGACGTCCTGAAGATCAGCGAGGAGCAGGTTCTCGCTGGGGCTCTGGCCCGCAGTTCGGGCGTGGACGATCTCCTGGAGTCGCTCGACGGGCTGCACGAGTCCGGCGCTCGCACGGTGCTCATCTCGCGGGCCGAGGAGCCGGCGCTGGTTCTCGACGGCGCCGCCGGACGCTATCTCCAGCTCACCGGCCCGCGGGTCGAGGCCCTGGAGCCGCACGGGACCGGCGACTCGATGTTCGCGGCCCTTGGCGTCAGCCTGGCCAGCGGTCAGGAGCTGGACGCGGCGCTGCGTCTGGCGATGGCGGCCGGCTGCCTGAACGCCACCCGACACGGGCTCGGAACGGGTACACGCCAGGAGATCAACCGACTGAGCAGTCACATCGAGATCAAGGAACTGATCAGACCCGAAGGACACCAATTGCTTGCCGATCATGGGTAGTCCTCACCGAGACGCATCGGCAGTACCAGTAGTCTGCCCATGGCCGAGCCGGAGCAATCCGCTCGGGGTGATACGCGGCCTGGTGGCTCTAGCGATGAAGGCCGCGCCTGAGAATTTCCAGGAGACGAACGAGGAGGGGGCAGCCGTGAACACCACAGAAGGCAACCGCCGAGGGACCTCGTGATGAGCGCAATGGAGGTCAGGACGGTGAGGCTGCACGGCCGCGCGGTTACGTACACCCAGGCGGGGAGCGGCCCCTTGCTGCTCCTGATCCACGGGATGGCCGGAACCCGCGAGAACTGGCAGGCCGTGATCGAGCCACTCGCGCTACACCACACCGTCATCGCACCCGATCTTCCGGGGCACGGCACCTCGGCGCCGGGTAGCGGCGACTACTCCCTCGGGGCCCTCGCCAGCGGGCTGCGCGACCTGCTGATCGCAGTCGGCCATGAGCGTGCGACGCTCGTCGGACACTCGCTAGGCGGCGGAATCGCGATGCAGTTCTCCTACCAGTTTCCGGACATCACCGAGCGCCTCGTGCTCGTTTCAAGCGGCGGGCTCGGTCCGGAGGTCAGCCCGGTCCTCCGCGCCGCGGCACTCCCGGGCGCGAACCTGTTCATCGCGGCAACAGCCGACGCGGGACGCCAGGTGGGATCCGCGCTGGCGCGTGCCCTGGAGGTCGTCGGGCTGCGGCCGCGTGCGGATGTGGCCGAGGTCGCGCGCGGGTATGCATCACTTGCCGATCCCGACCGCCGCGCCGCGTTCCTCGCGACGTTGCGCGCCGTGGTGGGGACCGGTGGCCAGCGGGTTCATGCAGGTGACCGGCTGTATCTCGCCGAGGACGTCCCCGTGCTCATCATCTGGGGCGAGCGCGATCCGATGATCCCCGCCCACCATGCTGAAGACGCGCACGAGGCCATCCCGGGCAGTCGCCTTGAGATCTTCGCCGGGGTCGGGCATCTGCCACAGCTCGAGACGCCCGGCCGCTTCGTCGCGGTGCTCGAGCGATTCCTCGCCGAGACCGAGCCGGCGCCGTGGGATACCCAGCGCTGGCGCGGACGGATAACCGGCGCCAGCAAGGACGTTGGGTTGGAAAGGTCGATTGCGCGCTCGGCCTGACGCTGGCGAGGCCGGGCCGGTCCTTCAACGCGCTCGCTGGAGGCTCGAGTCTCACTCGGTGCGAGCGATCTCCGTTACGCGCGCCGTGCGCGCCGCCTGGCTCCATTGCGAGCCGTCAGGCCAGGCGCCTGCGTACGCCCGTCACCTCCATTGCGAGTCATCAGGGTAAGCGCCTGCGTACGCCCGTTACGCTCCGCCGCCGCTACGAGCTCCCGCATCGACTGTTCGATTCCCTCACACAGCACGTCGATGTCCTCGGCCTCATCGTAGTCACCAGTGACGCCGAAGGTGAGCCTGCCGTCGTAGGAGAAGATGGCCACTCCGATCCGAACATGCCCCCCGATCGGAACGTAGGGCAAGCACTCGAGCATCTGGCGCCCTACCGCGTACAGCGGCTGCTGAGGGCCAGGGACGTTGGTTGTGACCGTGTTGACGCTGCGCTGCGGCATCCGGGTGGCGGCGCGCAGCCCGAGCGCGAGCAACATCGCGGGCGCAAACCCGCTGAGCCCGACCAGGACCTCCCCGGCCACGGCTTCGCCGGACTGCTTGAGGTGCTCCATCTGCGCGCGCATCGCCGCGAGCCGCTCGACCGGATTCTCGATCCCGACTGGCAGGTTGGCGAAGATCGCAGAGACGCGGTTGTTGTACTTTCCGTGCTCCTCGTCGGAGCGTACGGACACCGGTACGAGCGTTCGCACGTCGCGCTGGGTGGACTCGTCGCGCTGCGCGAGCAGCGTCCGAAAGCCGCCTGCAATGGCGGTCAGAACGACGTCATTGACGGTGCCGCCGAAAGCGCCGCGGACGCGCTTGACCTCCGCCAGCTGCGACCTTGCCCACCCCCAGCGGCGGTGGGGGCCTATCGCTCCGTTGAGCGACGATGGCGGCGGTGGCGGCGCCACACCCGTCATGGTCCACAGCCCGTGCGCGGTCGCACCGGCGATCTTGGCTGCACGTCCCGGCGAGCGCGCCGCAGACCGCAGGGCGCGCAGCTGCTCATACGGACTGACCGCCCGCCGGGCCAGCGCTTGGACAGCCAGCTCCGCTCCCGAGGGCTGGCGCTCCGCATGCCAATCGTCCGGTGCAGGAAGCTCGGGATCGCGCTCAGAGTCAAGGATCACGGTCAGGAGCTCCGTCCCTGAGACGCCGTCGACCATGCAGTGATGCAGCTTGTTGATGACTCCCCACCGCCCCTCGTCGAGTCCCTCGACAATCCACATCTCCCACAACGGCTTGTCGCGGTCGAGCTGCTGGGACATGACGCGTCCGACCAGGCTGCGTAACTCCTGATCGCCACCCGGCGGCGGGAGCGCGGTGCGTCGCAGGTGGTAGCCCAGGTTGAAGTGCGGATCGTCCACCCACACTGGCCGACCGAGTGCGAGGGGCACGAAATGGATCCTTTGTCGGTAACGCGGGACACTCGGCAGGTGGGACCGGACCATCCGTGAGAGTGCCTCATACCCGGGGGGTGGTCCCTCGAGGATCGCCACCGAGCCGATGTGCATGTGGCTCACCGCGTCCTCGAGATGCAGGAACGAGGCGTCTTGGGGGCTAAGGCGCTGCACGACTCTCTTCCGCGGCCCCCACCCTGCGAGCGCCTCTAGCCCGCCTTCGTCCAGCTCCTGTGTTCGTTGCGTTAACTGACACAGCTGCGGGCGCTGGCCCCGTGACCGGTCTGCTCCGGCGGGTGCTCGAACCGACGCCCTGGCGCTGCAGCTTGAGGACCTGCTCCACTAACCGGCCGTTCTCCAGGCGCAGTCGAGCCGCCTCGCGGCGTGCGCTCGCGAGCTCCTGAGCAAACACCGGCACGATCCTACGAAGGTTCTGCAGGCGCTCCGTCAGGTGCTCGGAATCTCTGTCTCCCTCTCGTGACACGTTGCCCCCTCCACAGTCGCCTTCCACGTCATGGTCTCGCGCACGGAGCGGGTTGACATCCGCAAATCACCGTCTACCCGCCAGTGGTTTTCCGCATTGACCGATGAACCAAGAACGAATACGGTGCTGTGCGCGCCAGTCCGTAGCCTGCGTCCTATGGCTGAGGTCGAACCATCCTCAGGCCGGCACGGCGGTCGCGCCCTGCTGCGGGCCCTTGCCGCGCCGGCGATGTATCCGGGACAGCCGCCGGTGACCGTGCACGAGACACACTCCTCGTGGGTGTTCGTGGCGGGAGATCGCGCGTACAAGGTCAAGAAGCCGGTGGCGCTCGGCTTCCTCGACTACAGCACGCTGGCGCTGCGCCATCGCTCCTGTCGCGAGGAGGTGCGCGTAAACCGGGAGCTTGCCCCCGAGCTGTATCTGGGCGTGAGGGCCGTGGTTCGGAGCGACGGAGGATTTCGCATCGTGCCCGATGGCGTCCCCCAGGCGGAGGAGTACGTCGTGGAGATGCGTAGGTTCAGCGAGGACGACACGCTCGCGGGCTTGATCATGGCTGGCGCCCTGACGCGAGCGCACATCGACGCGGTCGCCGGCGTACTGGCCGCTTTTCACCACTCGGCGGTTGTGGTCGCCGATTGGGACTCGGAGCAGGTGCTCGCAGTGTGGCGGCAAAACCTGCAGGAGCTAGGAAGGGTCGAGCGTGCTATTCGATGGCCCTTGGACGTCCCGGCAGGATTCGGCGAGGCTTTCTTGACCGCACATACGGATGAGCTTCGCCGGCGCGCGCTCCGCGGCCTCGTGCGCGATGGTCACGGGGACCTGCGCTGCGAGCACGTGCTCGTGAGGCCCAGGGTCCGCGTGGTTGACCGGATCGAGTTTGACCCGACCCTGCGGCGGACAGACATCGCTTGCGACCTTGCGTTCCTCGCGATGGATCTCGAGGCGAGCGGGCAGCGGTGGGCGGCACGCGAGCTCGTGAGCGCCTACCGGGCCGCGGGCATGGATCCCGGGGACGAGGCGGCGCGCTCGTTCTACGCCGCCCACTGGGCACTCGTCCGCGCGAAGGTGAGCCTGATCGCCTCGGCCGAGCACCACGGGGCTGCCCGCGCCGAGCAACTGCTGCGTGCGCAGCGGCTGTGGTCGCTCAGCGAGCGCCTGTGTTGGCGCGCGCGGGCGCCCCTTGCAGTCGTGATCTGCGGACCCGCCGCAACGGGCAAGTCGGTGCTCGCGACCGAGCTCGCGCAACGCTCGGAAATGCCGGTTGTCTCTTCCGATGCCGTGCGCAAGCGGCTGGCGCAGCTCGCGCCGACCGAGCCGGCTCGCGAGGTGCACTACGGTGCTGGCTTCACCCGTGCGACGTACGAGCAGCTCAGCCGCGACGCGCTGCTCGCGCTTGATCGCAACACCTGCGTGATCGTGGATGCCACCTGCCGGTCACGCGATGATCGCGCGGTGCTACTCGACAGGCTGCGAGCGGCCGGAGTGCCCGTTGTGATCGTCCGCTGCGACGTCCCGATCGAGCTCATGCTAGAGCGAGCCGCGCGGCGCCTTCGCGATCCACAGCGCGTCTCCGATGCTACCCCCCGAATCGCCGAGGAGCAGTTTCACAGCTTCGAGGAGCTCGACGAGCGCTCCGAGGGCCCGGTTCTGAGGCTCGACACGGCGCAGACGCTGGACCGACAGGTCGCGGACGTCGCGCGCACAGTGGACGATCATGCTCTGCGCGCCGGCCGCCTGAAGTACCGGGCTGGCTAGTGCTTCTCGGCACGGTTGGCGAGACTCCCTGTCTACATCGATGCCGACAAGCGTTGGCAAGAACCCGAGATATCCGTGCTTTGCCACGACGGTCGGAGTGTTTATCCGCTGGCCGACACTCCCGTCTCGGGCTAACGTGCTGTTATGGCCGCACATCTGCACTTGGCGCCCAACCCCGATCACGCGACGGCGGTGGGTGGAAATGGCCCGATCCAGGTGTTGCTCGCCGACGACCATGGTCTGATGCGCCGCAGCCTCCGGCTGCTCCTCGACAGAGAGGAGGGCATCGAGGTGATCGCCGAAGCGGACGACCTGGCAGGCGTAGCGCAAGATGTCCAGGCGCGCCAGCCGCAGGTCCTCCTCCTCGACCTGAGGATGCAGGGCGGCTCGAGTACGCCCATCGAGACGATAGGCCGTTTGCGTGCGCGCGCACCCGAGACGCAGATCGTGGTGATGACGATGGAGGACAACCCGGTATTCGCGCAGCGGGCGCTGGCTGAAGGGGCGCTCGGGTTTGTCGCCAAGGACCTGGCCGACGACGAGCTCCCCCTGGCCGTTCGCGCCGCCGCACACGGCGAGGAGTTCGTCAGCCCACGAGTCGCTGAGCGCCTGGATGCTTTGCAACGCTCACCCTCCGATGATGGCCTATCAGCGCGCGAGGGCGATGTCCTGCGGCTGGTGGCCCGCGGTCACACGAGCGTCGAAATTGCCCGCAAACTGCACCTCTCAGCACGTACCGTCGAGACGCACCGCGCGAACGTTCACCGCAAGCTCGCGCTCAGGACGCGGGCAGAGTTGGTTCGCTACGCGCTAGGACGCGGCCTGCTCGGAGCCTGACTGCCCGACCGCAGGTCCCTGAGCCGTAGGCCAGCACGCTCGAACGAGGGTGCCCTGATCACTGGAGGCGATGCTCAGCGTCCCGCCGGCGAGGCCCACTCGCTCGTGCATTCCCGCGAGCCCAAAACCGCCGCTCGACACGTCGGGGTCGAAGCCGACCCCGTCGTCCTGCACTTCGACGAGCAGCTCGCCCTCGGATTCCCCGACCGCCACGTGTACCCGGTTCGCCCGTGCATGCTTGGCGACGTTTGTGAGCGCCTCCTGCACCAATCGATACACGGCGGTCTCGAGGTCCTCGGCGAGACGCGCATCTCGCTTGGCAGGACCGGGCAACGCAAGCTCGCCGTCGATCTCGAATCCACTCTGTTCGCGGTGGCGATCCAGCAGCGCCTCGATCGCCGCGCCCAGTCCCAACTCATCCAGGGCGGCCGGCCGCAGCTCGGTGATGATCGAGCGGAGATTCGCGATCTCCCGCTCGATGTGCTCGATTGCTTCGCCCATCGCAGCCTGAGCCCGCTCGAGATCATCGCCCCGCCGCGCCGAGGAGAGCAGCACGCGCAGGCCCGCGAGACCCTGCAGGGTCTCGTCGTGAAGCTCACGCGCCCAACGGCGCCGCTCGGCGTCCGCCGCCGCCAGCGAGCTGCGCAGACGATCGGTCTGCACGCTCTGGGCTAGCGCAACCGCGGTCCCCGCGCTCGCCGCGAACGTCCGCAGCATCTGCTCGTCTTCGTCGCTGAACGTGCCTCCTTCGTCTCCCCGGTCAAACGCCGCCATGATTCCCAGCCCCTCGCCGCGGTGCACCATCGGCACGAGCAGCGCCGTCTGTGGGTCAGTCACGCCGAACTGCGCCGGTGCGATGCGCAGGCGGGCGGCCACATCGCTGATTCGCTCTGGACGACGACGTTCGAGCACCTGCCCGGACGTCGACTCGGAGATCGGCAGCCGCGCCTCGCGCATCGTCTCGACATGACCGGCGCTGGCGTGCACGACCAACTCGTCGCCGTCGCGGAGCATGATCACGAGGCTGCGGGCACACACCAGGGCCCGCCCGCGCTTGACTATCAGCTCGAGCACGTGCTCGAGCGCGATCTCGCCACCGATCGCCACCGTCACGTCTCGGGTTGCCTCGAGCCCGCGGATCGCCTTCTCGGCGTCCTCACGGCGGCGCTCGCTGGTCTCATACAGACGGGCATTGTCGATCGCGATAGCAGCCCAATCCGCGAGGATCACCACCGCCTCCTCGTCGCGCTCTGAGAACTCGCCGTCCTCCTTCTCGGTCAGGTACAGGTTGCCCCACGCCTGTCCCCGAACCCGGACTGGGACGCCCAGAAAGCTGCGCATCACCGGATGGCCCGCGGGAAACCCGTAGCTCGAAGGGTGCCGGCCTACATTCGCGAGCCGCAGCGGCTGCTGATGCTCGATCAGCGCGCCTAGCACCCCGCGACCGCGTGGCAGATCGCCGATCGCGCGCTTCGTCTCCTCCTCCACCCCCGAGGTCAGAAACTGCTCGAGTTCGCTGCGCTGCTCGTTCAAGATCCCCAACGCCGCATACCGCGCGCCCGTGACCTCCCGCGCCGTCTGCAGCACACGATCCAATACCAACGCGAGATCAAGCTCGGTCACGAGCTCACGACCGACATCAAGAAGTCGCCGAATCCAGAGCTCCTCAGACTTCGGGCTGCTCATTCTCCTGGGATCTTAGTCTCACCGGAGCGGATTGTGCTTGCTGTGACGAACGTGGGGAAGCTCCGAGCCAGCTCGAGCCACCGTCTCATCCAGTGGGCATCGCTCCGTAGTTAGCGCCGCAATCTCGCGGGTCTTTCCCGACGTTGGGATGACAGGAGCAACCTAGGCTGTCTCTGCCGGCCCATGGACTGCCTACGGCTGCGTAACCACCATGCATTCAGCTTGATGTCACGCCGTTTCCCCGACCGCCGACCCAGCGCATGAGCGAGTCGTGGCGCTGCCACGGTTGCGGCGAGGTGATCGGGGTGTACGAGCCACTGATCAGGCTCATCGATGGGCATGCGCATGAGACCTCACGAGCTCGGGAGCCAGACCTCAAGGACCGCGCTGGCGATTGCTACCACCGTGCGTGCTATGAGCGTCGCCCGGGCGACGATCCGCCCGACGTAGGTTGAGCGAGCTCCCCGGCCGCAGGAGCGAGCTCCCCGATCGCCGCCGCTGAAGGGCTCCGTAGTTTTCTGGCAACGACGGCGGATTTCTCCGGCCGACGTCGGCTACGTGGAGAGTTAGCCTGACAGGATGGGCAACAGTTTTGACGCCGACGAGGCTGCCGACGTTCGACCGGGGACCCCGGACCCCAGCCGCCGCTCGCAGCCAGCCGATCAGATCACGCCACGCGCGGCGGTGGGTGAGGCCCCGCCGGAACCCGTCCGGCCCTGTCTGGTACTTGGCTACGACCGTACCGACAGCTCACGCCGAGCGGCTGCCTGGGCAGCGAACGAGTTGTTCCCGGACGGGAAGCTCGTCATCGTGCACGCCTGCAGGCCCCTGCACGCTCCTCCATTCCCACTATCGACGGCGCAGGAGCGGCGCGAGCTCAGTCAAGCGTTGATCCACGAGCTCCTCCTCGATGGACCGGACCCTCTGCTCGAGATCGTCATCGAGACCGAGACTTCAGACCGCGACCCGGTCACGGCGCTGATAAACGCGGCGCGGCAGCACGACGCCACGGCAATCGTCATCGGGCACGAGCGTCACTCCGGGCTGCACAGGGCACTTGGCACGGTCACCAGCGAGCTGCTTGAAACTTCTCCGGTGCCCGTCGTCGCCGTTCCTCTCACCAGCTAGGGATCAGCCGAGTCGTGGAAGCGGGGCGCCTGCGCAGACACCACGGTTGTGTGTAGCGCCTGCGGCGCGGGCAACACCAAGACCGAAGGATGCCGAGCGTCGTGGAGCACTTCGATGTCAACTGGACGCAGCACGGTCGCGGTGGCGAGGTCCTCGCCGGTGCCCGGGTTGCGCGCGTAGCGAGGGTAGGCGCCGGAGGAGACCTGGAGCCGGATTCGGTGGCCGGTGGCGAAGCTGTGGGCCATCGGCCACAGGTCAAAGGCAACGCGCGTGGCGTCGTCCGCGGCCATCTCGAAGCGCCCGGGCGCGACGCTCTGCAGCGCGTCGCAGACATTCCACGACGCCCCTGCGGCGTCTACATCGCACACGCGCGTGAACAGATCGAAGTGCGGCGAGCTGCTGCGTACGCAGAGCTCGACACGTACCGGGCCGATCGCCTCCACGGCCTCGGGCAGCGGCGCGGTCGTGTAGGTGAGCACGTCGCCCCGTGCCTCGAGCGCGCGGTTGTTCACCACAGGCTCGCGCGCGAGCAGCACGGGGCCACCGATCGACGGCGTAGGGTCGGCGGGGTCGTAGCAGTAGCGGTCCCCGGTGCCCGGTTCTCCGGTCGGCTCGACATCCTGCAGGTGCCCGTCAGCGGCGAGCCACAGCCGACGCTCGCCGGCATCCGGCGGCCAGCTAGGGAGCTCGCGCCAGGGGCTACCCGCGAGCTCGCCGGTGACGAACACCCGCACCCTCGAAGGCCGGAGGAGGCGGTCGTCGCGCAGCAGGTGGGCGCGCAACCAGGCCAACCCCTCGCGCAGCCCGGCGGCCACCATCCCGGGTGCGATATGAGTCCACGGGCCGATAACGAGCTGCGGGGCGCGCCCTGCGTCCTGCAGCGCGGCGAAGTCCTCCAGCATCCACGGCAGCAAGATGTCGTACCAGCCGCCGAGGAGCTGCACCGGCGCGGTCACCTTGGCCACACCCGCGGCGAAGTCGCGGGCGACCCAGTAGGGGTCCTCGCGGTTGGGGCTGGCCTGCGCCTCGCGGAACCAGGCGACCTCGGTGCCCGTGACGAGCACATCGAGGTCGCCAATCGGCAGCGCCGCGAAGAGGGCAGGTAGGCGTCGCAGGCCTTGGGCCATCGCCAGCGGGGCGAGCCGGCCCTCCTGCGCGGCGAGGAGCATCAGCCATGAGACCGCCGTCTCCAGCGCGACGCTCCCGCCTGCGTAGCTCTGGCTGTAGAACTGAGAGGCGCTGACCTGGATGGCCAGCGCGGCCAGGTCGTCTCCGGCGTCGGGGGCGACGGCCCACTGCACCAGCCCGAGGTAGCTGGGGCCGATCATGCCGATCCGCTCAGCGTGCCAAGGCTGCTCGCGAATCCAGCGCAGCGTTGCCAGTCCGTCGGCGCGCTCATCGAACAGCCTGAACGCGCCCTGCGAGCCGAACGTGCCGCGCACGCTCTGGAGGATGACCTGCAGGCCCCGCTCGGCCAGCAGCCGTCCGAAGAGAAGGCCGAATAGCTGTCGCCGTCCGTAGGGCGAGCGTACGAGCACCGTCGGTTGCGGCTCCGCTCTGCTCGCGCGCGCGACGTACCGGTCGGCCAGCAGCACCGCGCCGTCGTCCATCCTGACGCGCAGGTCGCGCTCCCACACCACATCGTGGGTCTGGGCCCGCGGAAGGCGCATTCGTCGGGCGATGACCTCACTGGCGAGGCTCATAGCGGCCATCGTATGGCGTCAGCGGCGCCTGGGGCGCGACGAAGGCCACCGTCCAGACCTCGTCCTTGGAGCGCTTACGCTCGTCCATCGGCGCACACGCACCACCCCCAGCGATGCCCCACCTGGCTGGGTGGTGTAGCGTCAGGTCCATGCCGGAGCACCCCCCCGCCAGCGCCTCCCCTCTGCTGAGCGGCGTGAGCGTTCTCGACGCGATGCGCCCCGGTGTGGTCACGTGCCTTCCCGACGACGGGCTGGCGAACATCGCGGCGATCATGGTCACCCACGGGATCCATGCAGCTGTCCTCGCACCGCTCGAGCGCGGCACGCCGCTGGTCGCGACCGACCTCGATCTCGTGCGGGGCGCGCTCGAGCGACCCGACGCCCGGGCGAGCGAGATCGCGAGCGAGCCGTTGGCGACGTTGGCCGCAGACGCACCGCTCGACGACGCGGTGGCGATGATGGGCGAACGCCGCATCAGCCACCTGCTCGCCACCGAGCCGGCTTCGGGCGCCCCAGTCGGAGTCATCTCGACGTTCGATGTCGCGGCCGTGCTCGGCGGACAACAGCCGCGCGTGGCGCGCACGCTGCGACCCGGGCCAGCGCGACCATCGCCGAGCGCACGTACGCTCGGCGAGGCGCGCGTGCATCAGGTCATGCACCGTGGGATTGCCACGTGCATGGCGGATGCGTCGCTGCTCACGGTGGCGCGGAGCATGGCCGAGCACCGCGTTCACTGCATCGCCGTCGCCGGCATCGATCGGCCCGGCCAGCACTTGACATGGGGGCTGATCGCCGACCTGGACCTGGTGGTCGCGGTGCATCGCGGCGAGCTTGCCGAGCCCGCGGCAACGATAGCCAACACCTCGCCGATCGCGGTGGACGAGGCCGAGTCGCTCGATCGCGCGGCTGCCTTGATGGTCGAGCACGACACCAGCCACGTGGTTGTGACCGGCCAATCTGGGCTGCCCTCTGGCATGGTCTCGACGCTCGACGTAGCGAGCATCCTCGGGGCAAACGCTTGAGCGCGTCGAGCCTACGTCGCGGCCGCAGCGCTCTCGCGCTCGGCTGACGCGTCGCGTGCATCGCGCCCGAGGCGCCGCTCCAGCTCGAGCACCCGTTCGGTGGTCTTGAGCACCGTGTCGGGATTGAGGCTGATCGAGCTGATGCCAAGCTCGACCAGGTACTCGGCCATATCCGGGTAGTCCGACGGCGCCTGTCCGCACAACCCCGAGTGGATGCCGTTGCGCGCGCACCCCTCCACGGCCAGGCGAATCATCTGCTTGACACCCTCATCGCGCTCGTCGTAGTCAAACGCGACGATCTCGCTGTCCCGGTCGACCCCTAGCGTGAGCTGGGTGAGATCGTTGGATCCGATCGAGAAGCCGTCGAAGCGCTCGGCGAACTGGTCGATGAGCAGGACGTTGTTTGGGATCTCACACATGGCGTAGACCTCAAGTCCCTCCTTTCCCCGCTCCAGGCCCAGCTCGGCCATCTTGGCCAGGACCCGGTCCGCCTCCTCGACGCGTCGCACGAACGGGATCATCAGGATCACGTTGATGAGACCCATCTGCTCACGCACGCGCTTCATCGCTCGGCACTCCAGGGCGAAGCCCTCCTCGTAGGCGGGATGCGCGTAGCGCGAAGCGCCGCGGAACCCGAGCATCGGGTTCTCCTCGTCCGGCTCGAAGCCGGCGCCGCCGAGGAGGCTCGCGTACTCGTTGGTCTTGAAGTCCGACATGCGCACAACCACCGGCTTGGGCCAGAACGCCGCGGCGATCGTGCCGATCCCCTCCGACAGCCGCTCCACGAAGAAGCTCTCTCCGTCGCTGTAGGCCCGAGTCAGGTGGGCTATCGCGGCGCGCGCTTGCGGGTCTGAGACCTTCTCAGGGTGCAGAAGCGCGATCGGATGGGCTTTGATGTACTCGCTGATGATGAACTCCATACGCGCCAGCCCGACGCCGTCGTTGGGCAGGAAGGAGGTCTTGAATGCGAGGTCCGGGTTGCCGAGGTTGAGCATGATCGCGGTGTGCGGGCGAGGGATGTCGCCCACCTCGGTGCGCTCGACGTGAAATGCCACCTCTCCGCTGTAGACGCGCCCGGCGTCCCCCCCGCGCAGGACACTGTGACCGGGACTCCATGCGGTATGCACGTGGTCGCATCTCCGGTTCCGACCACCGCCGGCACACCAAGCTCGCGCGCGACGATTGCGGCGTGACAGGTGCGCCCACCGCGATTGGTGACGATCGCGGCCGCCGTCTTCATCACCGGCTCCCAATCCGGCGTGGTGATGTCTGCCAGCAGCACCTCACCTGGCACGAACTCGGAGAGGTGGGTGACGTTCTCGATGACATGGGCCCTGCCCGCCGCGATCTTCTCCCCCACTGCCCGGCCTTCGGTGATGACCTCGCCGCTGCCATCCAGGACATAGTTCTCGAGCGTCGTGGGCTTGTGCTGGGAGGCGACCGTCTCGGGGCGGGCCTGGACGATGTACATCTTGCCGTCGAGCGCATCCTTGGCCCACTCCATGTCCATCGGCCGGCCGTAGTGGCGCTCGATCTTGATCGCGTAGTCGGCGAGCTCCAGAACGTCGTCGTCGTCGATGCAGTAGCGCTGGCGGTCAGCCTTTGGCGTGGGGACATTGCGGGTGGTGTGCTTGGTCCCGCCCTCGACCAGGATCATCTTCACCGCCTTGTCGCCCATCATCCGCCGCAGGACGGCGCGGTGACCTTTCTCGAAGGTGGGCTTGTGGACGTAGAACTCGTCCGGGTCGACGGCACCCTGCACGACGTTCTCGCCCAAGCCATATGCGCCGGTGATAAACACCACGTCACGGAAGCCGGACTCCGTGTCGAGCGAGAAAAACACGCCGGAGGAGGCGAGATCGGATCGCACCATCTTCATCACCCCGATCGACAATGCCACCTGGAAGTGGTCGAATCCCCGTTCGATGCGGTAGTGGATCGCGCGGTCGGTGAACAGGCTCGCGAAGCAGCGACGGCAGGAGTCGAGCAGGCTCATCTCGCCGCGAATGTTGAGGAACGTGTCCTGCTGGCCGGCGAAGCTGGCGGACGGCAGGTCCTCCGCCGTCGCTGAGCTGCGCACCGCGAGGCTCACATCCTCGCCGTACTCGTCCTGTAGCCGCCTGTACCCGGCGTGGATCTCGCGCGCCAGATCCTCCGGCACGTCGGCGCCGTACACGATCTCCCGAGCGCGCTTTCCCCGCTGGGCCAGTTGCACGACGTCCGCAGAGTCGAGGTCATCCAGCGTCGCATGCAGTGCCTCCCACGCTCCGGACTGCTCGAGCATGTGGCGATACGCCTCCGCCGTGGTGGCAAAGCCGTTCGGTATTCGCACGCCTTCGCTCGAGAGCTTGCGATACATCTCTCCCAGCGACGCGTTCTTGCCGCCCACCAGGGGCACATCGCTGATCCCGAACTCCTCGAAGAAGCGGACGTACTGGCTCATGGTCGTTCCTCCTGTATTCGTTGAAGAAGCACCGCGGCGCGAAGCCCGAGCCAGGTGTCCATCAACCCACCTTACTCGCGACCCGGCAGGCCTAGCCGTCGAGGTGCTCGGGTGGGACGAGCAGCACCGAGCAGGGTGGCTCGTGCACAACTTGCCTGCTCACGCTTCCGATTGCCCGCAACCCGTCGAGCCTGCGGCTGCCCATCACCACAAGGGAGGCTCCCATGCTCTCAGCCGTGGCAATGATCACGTCGTGGGGGCTCCCGTGCTCGACTCGTACCTCGCTCCCACCGCCTGAGGCGGGCTGCAGTCGGCGTCCCTGCTCCTCGACGCGTTCCCGCCTTGCGTGCGACTCGTGACCGCTCGCGTGCAACAGCATCATCTCGGCGCCACGGGCACGCGCGAGCCGGTGGCCCAGTTCGACCAGCTCATCAGAGCCCTCCCGGCCATCGCTTGCCACCAGGATGCGATGACCGAATTGCTGCCCTCCGGGCGCGGAGCGCGCGACGAGCAGCGGGGTCGTGAACGAGCCCAACGCCGTATCCGCGACACCAGCGACGAACATTCCGCGCAGCCTCGAAGTTGTGGGGGCTCCGAGCGCGAGCAGATCGCGCTGGGAGCTCCAGTCGAGGATGACCTGCGAGGGGGGAGCCGCCGGATCCACCTCGACCGTGGAGGAGACCCCGGCCTCGTGGGCGATCTCTGTAGCCTGGTCGACTATTCGCTTGGCCTGCGCCGCGCCGATCGCCGCCGATCGGTGCTCGCCCGCCGATTCGAACGAGGTTACGAGGAGCAGCGTCAAACGGCCCTCTGCTCCGGCGAGTGACGCTGCCTGCTCGACGGCCAGGAAGCCTCCCTCGCTGCCGTCGACAGCGCACAGGATGTCGCTGAACATCTGGCTCATCGCAACCTACGGCCGATTGCGGCCATAGTGATCGTGCGCTTCCACCCACTCTTCGGCGACGATCGCCCACCCCAGTGAGAGCTCGCCGCAGAGCACGGTCGCCGCGACGATCTCGGCGAGCTTGCCCACCTTCCCCTCGCCGTAGCAGCCGAGCAGCTCGAGGCACTCGCGCTGGGTGGCGAGCCCGGTGCCGCCGCCGTAGGTGGCGACGATCAGCGACGGGAGCGTGATCGAGACGTAGTAGTCGTCGTTGGCAAGCGGCTCACTGAAGTTGAGGGCCGCCGAGGACTCCGCCACATTGGCCGCATCCTGGCCAGTGGCGATGAACAGCGCGGCGATCCCGTTGGCGGAGTGTTGGCCGTTGTTGTTCACCCCCGACATGAAACCCCCGAGGTTCGCCACCTGTCGCGCCCGAAACAGCTTCTCGCTGGTCGTGTGCATGTGCTTCTCGATCAGCGCAGCGGGAAGAGTCGCCTCGGCGACGACGCGCTTTCCCCGGGTGTGCAAGATGTTGACCTGTGAGCTCTTCTTGTCGGTGGCGAAGTTCGACTCCAAATAGAAGTTGCTGATTCCCTCGTAGTTGGACATGATCCACGCACACGCCGCGGCCGTCGCCTTGCTCGTGAGATTCTGCCCGGCGGCGTCGCCGGTCGTGTAGTCGAAGCGCGTGAACAGGATCCGGCTCGCCGAGTACTGCTCGATGCGGCGCAGCACGCCTGACCGCGTGGTGCTCTCCGCCGCGCGCTCGATCTCCGCGAAGTGTTCGGTCACCCATTCCCCGAAAGCGCGCGCCTTGCGCGCGTCCTCGAACACGAACGCGGGAGCACGCTGCATCGCGTCGTCGGTGATGGTGGTCTTGACGCCACCTGCCTCGCGCAGGATCTTCATGCCGCGGTTGTAGCTTGCGACCAGTGTGCCCTCGGCCGTCGCCAGGGGAACGTGGAACTCGCCCTGCGCGTGCTCGCCGTCGACGAGCAGCGGCCCGGCGACACCGATCGGCACCTGTGCGACCCCTGTGAAGTGCTCGACGTTCCCGGGAAGGATCGATGGATCAAACGAGTACTGGGAGACGTGCTCCAGGGACACACCGGTCTGCTCGGAGAGGAAGGCTCGGCGCGCCGCGGCGGCCTCGAACGTGTAGTCGTTCTCGAGATCACGTGGGATCTTGTTGCGCTTCGCCTGAGTGGTTGTCATGTGGTCTGCATCTGACGCGATCAATCGATTGGGGGCGTCCGCAGAGCGCCGCCCTCGGGGACCTTGCGCTTGCGGGCCGAGAGGAACTGCGCGACGCCGGTGACGCGCTGCTGGATGCCGGACAGGCCCCGATCCCGTAGCGCCCCCGTCGAGCTCGTCGCGCGCGAAGATCCTCACGCCCGTGATCCGGCGCACGACCGCGTCTGCGACCCAGGCGGGCAGCGGACCGCGGTTGCAGCTGGACAGCAGCGCCAGACGGCCGCCCGGAGCGAGGACGCGGGCGATCTCGTCGAGGGCGCTCATCGGCTCGTCGATCAGGTACAACGCGGCGAAGCAGCAGATCGCATCGAATGTGCCGTCGCGGAAGGGCAGCGCGCACGCGTCGCCGCGCACGTAGGCCACGTTGCGACGATCGGTCTCCCTCACCGCCTGAGCGAGCATCGTCGCGGAGGCGTCGATGCCAACGACCAAGCCGTCCTCCACGGCGACGGCGAACCTGCGTGTGAAGTTGCCCGGCCCGCAGCCGACATCGAGCACGCTCTCGCCCGGGCGGAGAGCGAGCATATCCAGGGCTATGCGGTGCTCCTCGCGCATGTCAGGACCGGCTGCCCCCATCAGCAGGCGGGCACCCAGGGGCCGCCATAGCTGCTCATAGATTCGCGGGAGCAGGTTGCTGAGCATCAGCCGCTGACCTGGATGCGGTCCTGTGGCGTCCTCCTCCCCTAGCAGGTCCAGCCAACCGTTTTCGATTCGCGCCGACGCCGGCCGGCGATGCGGCTGGAAAAGTGCAAGGGTGCGGTCGGTCGCCGGCACAGTCGAGGTTGTGGTGGGGCCAGCGGGACGGCGCATGATCGCTGCGGTTTGGCCTTTGGACGCGGTTGTACCGACTGTCACGTTTCCCTCGGTGGCACCCTAACACCGAATCGACTCGGCGGCGCGGTGTCTACGCCTTCCTCGAGCTCCGGCCTGTGCGCCCGCCAGGGAGTAGGCTGGCTTCAGGGACTGATGGATCGAGCTGGGCTCCGGGGGAGCCGGGAGTGGGTGGAGCTGTGACCAGGTGGGCGTGGTGATCGCGTGACCAGTAGGTCGGAGGTCGGAATGCTCGGCGGCTCGGACATCTGCGACCTGCCCAACGCGCTGTGCAACCACGAGGAACTGGCCAGGCGTCTGGCCGGCAGGCGCCCCGCGGTGTTCCTCGATTACGACGGGACGCTGACGCCGATCGTGGACCGGCCCGAGGACGCGCTTATCTCTGCCGGCATGCGCAAGGTCGTGCGCGCGCTGGCCAAACGCTGTCCGGTCTGCGTCGTAAGCGGTCGAGATCGCACCGTCGTGCAGGAGCTGATGGGCATCGACAACCTGGTTGTGGCCGGAAGCCATGGCTTTGACATCTGGACTCCCGATGGTGGCACCGTCGGATATCGGGCCGGGGGTGGATTCGAGGGCCTGCGCAGCGTGATCCGGACCAGGCTGAGCCAATCTGTGGACACGATCGAGGGCACCCACGTCGAGTCGAAGAGCGTCTCGATCGCGGTTCACTATCGTCTCGTCCTGGGGCCGGACCGGGACCGGGTCAAGGAGATGGTTGACGCGCTGGTGGCCGAGCATCCTCACGAGCTCAAGGTGACGCCCGGCAAGATGGTCTATGAGATCCAGCCGAACGTGGACTGGGACAAGGGAAAGGCCGTGGTCCATCTGCTCAACGCACTCGGGCTCGACGGCGACGACGTGATGCCGCTCTATCTTGGCGACGACCTCACCGATGAGGATGCCTTTGCCGCACTCGCGGGCCGTGGCATCGGTATCTTCGTGGGCAGCGCCGAGGATCCCGAGGTGGCTGCGCGCCGCACCCGGGCGAGCTACGCACTGGCATCCACGCGAGAGGTTCAGCGGTTCCTTGGCACGCTGGCACGCGGATCGTGAGGATGACGTCGTGCACGGTTTTTCGCTCAGCTACGACCGCTTCGATCCCGCCCAGGAGGGCCTGCGGGAGGCGTTGACCTCCACCGGCAACGGCTACTTCTGCGCGCGCGGAGCGGCGGAGTGGGAGGAGGCCGACGGCTTGCACTACCCCGGCACCTACGCGCACGACGTCTACAACCGCGAGACGACGATCATGGGCGGCCGCCCGGTTCCCAACGAGGACCTGGTCGCGCTGCCCAACTGGCTGGTGCTCGCCCTGCGCATCGACGGGGACGAGCCGATCCGGCTGGACAACGTCGAGCTTCTCTCATACCGGCACGAGCTCGACGTTCGCTACGCGATCGTCCTGCGCGAGTTGCGCTTCAGCGACCGCGCGGGCCGGGAGACCACCCTGTGCAGCCGACGCTTTGTGAGCATGGCCCGCATGCACCAGGCGGGAATCGCCTGGCTGCTCACGCCGCACAACTGGTCGGGGAGGGTCGACGTGATCTCGGCTCTCGATGGACGGGTCATGAACCGGGGCGTCGCTCGCTATCGACAGCTCGAGGGCCGCCATCTGGATGGCGGCGCCGTGAGGACCCTTGGTCTGGACGTGATCGCGCTCAAGTCGCGCACCCGGCAGTCGAGCATCGAGATCGCCGAGGCAGCGCGCACCCACGCCTACGACGAGGAGGGAGAGCTCGAGGTTGCACGCAGCATCTACCAGACCGAGGACTACATCCAGCAGCTACTCACGTTCGACGTGCGCGAACAGAAGCCCGTGCGCGTCGAGAAGATGGTCGCCCTGTACACCTCTCGAGATCGAGCGATCACGGAGCCCCTACGCAACGCGGAGAAGAGCGTAACCCGCTACCTGGGGTTCGACGAGGCGCTGGCGGACCATATGCGTGCGTGGGAGGACCTATGGCAGGTGTGTGACATCCGCATTCCCGGCGACGAGCGGGTGCAGTTCCTGCTTCGCCTGCACATCTCGCACGTCCTGCAAGTCTGCTCGCGGCTCACGCCCCACCAGGACGCCGGCGTCCCCGCCCGTGGCCTGAACGGGGAGGCCTATCGAGGACACGTCTTCTGGGACGAGCTCTACGTGTACCCGTTCCTCAACTTCCGCCTGCCGGAGATCACGCGGGGACTGCTCATGTATCGCTACCGCCGGCTGGGCGAGGCGCGCGCCGCCGCCCTTGAAGCCGGCTATGCCGGCGCGATGTATCCGTGGCAAAGCGGAAGCGACGGACAGGAGGAGACGCAGGTGGCCCACCTCAACCCGGTGTCAGGACTGTGGGAGGCTGACCTGAGCCGTAACCAGCGTCACGTCAACGCGGCCATCTTCTACAACATCTGGCACTACTACCAGGCCACGGAGGATGTCGGCTTCCTGCGCGACCACGGCGCCGAGATGATGCTCGAGATCGCGCGCTTCTGGTCCTCCATCGCCCGCTTCAACCCCGACCGAGACCGGTGGGAGATACACGGCGTGATGGGGCCCGACGAGTTCCATGACTCCTACCCGGGAGCCACCGACTCCGGCCTGCGCAACAACGCCTATACCAACGTGATGGCCGCGTGGATCTGCGAGACCGCACAGCACGTCCTCGACCTCCTTCCGGCAAGTTGCCGCAACGGTCTGGAGGCCAAGCTGCGGCTCGGCGAGGAGGAGCTCGCCAGGTGGGGGGAGATCAGCCGCAGGATGTTCGTGCCCTTTCAAGGCGACGGCATCATCAGCCAGTTCGAGGGCTACGAGGAGCTCGCGGAGCTCGACTGGGACGACTATCGCGCCCGTTACGAGAACATCCAGCGGCTCGACCGGATCCTCCGCGCCGAGGGCGATGACCCCAACCGCTACAAGGTGGCCAAGCAGGCCGACACCGTGATGCTGTTCTTCCTGTTCCCCGAGGACGAGCTGCGGCGGATCTTCTCCCGCCTCGGCTACGAGTACGGCCCCGACACCCTGCGCAGGAACGTCGACTACTACGAGCGCCGCACCTCCCACGGTTCCACGCTGAGCCTCATCACGCACGCGGGAGTCCTGGCCAGCATCGATCCCGAGAGCTCGTGGGAGCGTTTCGTCGTTGCTCTGGAGAGCGACATCTCAGACATCCAGGGCGGCACCACGAAGGAGGGCATACATCTGGGAGTGATGTCGGGCACGCTCGATCTCGTCCAACGTGTGTACGCGGGCACGGAAATCCGCGGAGACCTCCTCCGCTTCAGCCCGAGGCTCATCGACAGGCTCGACGGGCTGTCGTTCCCGATGCAGTTCCGCGGCACCCATTTCAGCGTGACGCTCGAGGCCGGCAAGCTGACGCTGCTCGTCGACGCCGAGGGCGCTTCCCGGTCGATCAGGGTGTGCGTAGGTGAGAACATCAAAGAGTTGGGCGCCGGCGATTGCTGCACGTTCGACCTAGCCGGCGAGGCGGCCATCGCGCCGAGCGCGCAATAGGGACCCGGTGCGGGGCGGCTTGTCGATGACCTTCTCGGGGGCCATCTTCGACGTCGACGGTGTGCTCGTCGACTCGCCGCACGAGCGGGCATGGCGCGAGGCGCTGGAGGAGCTGTTCCAGACCAGCTGGAGTGACGTGCGTGGCCAATCCACCTACACGCCCCGGCGCTTCACCCCGCAGGTCTACCAGCAGGTCGTCTCGGGCAGACCGCGCATGGATGGTGCCCTCGCCGCACTGGAGTACTTCCACGTGCCGCAGGCGGAGAAGCGGGTGGAGGCCTATGCCAGCCGCAAGCAGCAGATGGTGCTCGAACTGATCGGCGCCGGCGAGTTCACCGCATTTCCTGACGCCCTCTCCTTCGTCCTGGCCGTGCGGTCCAGCGGCATCCCCATGGCCGCGGCGTCATCGTCGAAGAACGCCGGCCTGATGCTGCGGCAGGTCCGCCTCGACACGTTTGCCGGCGAGCACCGGCTCGACTACGACTTCGTCCGCTCCGGTGAGAGCCTGCTGGATATCTTCGATGTCGATATATCCGGTCGAGACCTGGCACGCGGCAAGCCCGACCCGGGGATCTTCCTGGACGCCGCCGCGGAGCTGGGCGCCGCGGCAGTGGAGTGCTTCGTGGTCGAGGACGCGGTCGCCGGCGTCCAGGCGGCCAAGGCTGGTGGGATGCAGGCGCTGGGAGTGGCTCGCGCCGGCGACGCCGCGCTCCTGGCAGCGGCCGGCGCCGACCTCGTGGTGACGACGCTCCACGACGTGGACATCAACCTTCTCCGAGAGGGCAGGTTGGCAATGACCTAAGACGACGGCCACGAGCCCGACGCCGCCCGCGGGTACGCCTGACCGTCGGATGGCCCCGATCAGTAGTCAGCACGGAGGGACGCTGCGCAGCTCCCACCGATGCGTCTGGCGGCTGACGGGATAGCGTTGCCACTGATGAGCGGATCTGTATCACCGGAGGGCAGTTATCTCACGCCGCGCCTTGAGCACGCGCGTGTGGCCGACGCGATGCGCCACGGCATTCTCAGCTGCCCCCTGGACACCTCCCTGCGGAACGCCGCTCGAACTATGTCGTCGCACCATGTCCACACGATCGTGGTGACCGACCCGGCCGACGGATCGCTGTGGGGAATCCTCACAGACGGTGCACTGCTCAGCGCGCTGCTCGACGACGGTGGCGAACGCCCGCTGGGTGAGGTGGCAGATCGCACCCTGGAGACGATCTCGAGCAGTGAGCGGCTCACCGTCGCCGCCCGGCTCATGCGAGACCGTGGCAGCGCTCACCTCGTCGTCCGGGACGCTCAGAGTGGGCAGCCGACCGGGATGCTCTCAACTTTGGATGTGGCGGGTATTCTCGCCTGGGGCGAGGCGTGAGGGTGGTGCGCTGCTGCTACGTAGCAGGCAAGCACTCGATTAGCACATGGGAGGTCAGATGAGCTCGACAACGCAGCAACCGGGAGCCGAGAGGTGGGTCGAGTACTTCGACTCGATCGCTCCGAGCACCGATGGTCTGCTGGTCACGATCGAGGTGATGAGCGAGCAGCTGGGCGATCAAGTCGACGTCGAGCGGCTGCCGCTACAGGCGATGAACTATGACCCCAAGGACAACATGCTCGAGATCTCCGTCGGCGGGCGCAGCCCGCGCTACCCGGTCGTGTTGCGGCACTTCATCTCGAGTCCGCAGACGATCAGCATCGAGGAGTCGGGACCGCTGAGCCCAACAGCGATTCTCGTCACGGATGCAGACGGCGTTCGGACGCTGATCCGTCTGTTCGAGGCTGCCGCTGTCGAGGGCCCGTGAGTGCCCGCTCGCGCGTCGTCATCTTCGCCCCCCATCCGCTGCTGACCGTCACGCTCGAGCAGGAGGGACCGGAACGCGAGCAGGTCCACTTCCACGTGGGCGGGCAGGGAGTGTGGGTCGCGCGAATGGCCGCCTGCCTGGGCGCCGAGCCGGTGCTCTGCGGCTTCCTCGGCGGCGAGAGCGGTGAGCTTATGGGCGGGCTGCTCGAGAAGCTGACGGGTCAATTGCGTCTCGTGCACACAGCGTCAGCGAGCGGCTGTTACGTGACCGACCGCCGCTCGGGTGAGCGACAACTGCTCACGTGCTCGCTCAGCGATCCACCCTCCCGCCACGAGCTCGACGAGCTGTTCTCGATCACCTGCGCGGAGGCGATCGCGGACGGGTGCCTCGTGGTCACCAACCCGATGCCGGGGGAGGCGCTGCCGCTGGGGATCTATTGTGACCTGATCGCCGACGCGCGCGCGAGCGGGTGTCGCACGCTGGTCGATCTATCCCCGCCACGCCTGGAGAGCGCGCTGGTGGGCGAACCCGACCTCGTAAAGCTCAACGACTGGGAGCTTGCTCAGTTCGTGCGGGGTCCGGTCTCCGAGCCCTCGCAGCTGCGCGCGGCCGCGCAGCGACTGCGTGATCAGGGCGCCCAGGCGGTGATCGTGACTCGTGGCGAGCTGCCGGGGCTGGTGCTAGCGGGCGAGCGGGCGTGGGCGCTGACCCCGCCCAGCTTGAAGCGTGGCTTCCGCGAGGGCTGCGGCGACGCGATGATGGGCGCACTCGCTGCCACCTGGGCGCAGGGCGAGGACTTTGAGCGTGCAGTCGTGGTGGGCGCCGCCGCGGGCGCGGCCAACTTCCTGCGTCATGGTCTCGGGAGCGCTTCCCGTGAGGTGGTCGAGAAGCTCGTTGAGAGCGTCGTCCTTCAGCCGCTCACGGGGGAGTGACGGGGTCTCCGCGCAGGATCGCCCGCGGCGCCTCAGCCGCCATCCACGCGATCTGTTCCGGGGCGCATACGGTGGCCAGGCGCGCGAACCCCGCCGAAAGCCGCACGGCGCGCCCAGCATATGAGGAGTGCGCGTCGCTACCGAGCAGGTGCACGAGGCCCTCTCGCGCCAGACGCAGCACGAGATCCCCGGGGGCAGCGTCGGCAACGAACTCCGCAGTCCACTGGATCAGGCAGCCGCTGCTCACCAGTCCGCGCAGGTGCCCCTCGAAGTCGACCCCGGCGTGACGCTCGGGGTGTGCGACGACCGTTCGCAGGCCCCGCTCTGTAAGCCTGTCGACGAGCGCGGTCAGGCCAGCGCCGAGTGGCCCGGGGGCCGGCTCCAACAGCACCCACCCGCCGGCGCCGCCGAGCGCCACCAAACGCAGCTGAGCATCGCTCAGACCATCGGCCTCGGTCTCGGCGAGCTCGCCTCCGGGCACGACACGCACGTCCACTCCTTGGTCAGCGAGCGCCCCAGCCAGCACGCCGACGCGCGAGGCGATCTCCTCGATGCACACGTGGTGATCGTGCCGGATATGGGGCGTTGCGCACACCACGGTGATGCCGTCCTCCTCGGCTTGGCGAGCCATCGCCACGCTGTCGTCGAGGCTGAGCGCTCCATCGTCGAGTCCGGGCAGGATGTGACAGTGGAGATCGATCACCTCAGGCCGCGCCGGCGGCGCGCGCCCGGCGTGAGCGCGTGCCGGCAGCACCCTTTGCCGGGACCTCCCGTTTCGCCCGAGCGGCAGACAGCAGCCGCCCGAGCGAGTCACCCAGGGCCGTGAGCAACACATCGAGGTCCGGCACGGCGTCGCGGTCGACCACAACCCCGAAGAACACGTTGCCGTCATAGCTCAGCACCGCGACGCCGATGGCGTGCTCTGCGGCAAGGGGTACGAGCGGGTGGATCTCGCGAAGCGGCGCGCCGAACGCGTACAGCGTCTGCTGCGGACCGGGGACATTCGTGATGGTGAGGTTGAACAGGCGCGTTGCGTAGAGGGCCTGCGCGAGGGTGGCGTGTATCACCGGTGGGGCCAGTCCCGCGATCTCGATCATCGCAGTGGTGCCCGCCGCCTGCTGTCCGTCGGACTTCAGCGACTTCGAGCGGGCCACGGTTTCCTGATAGCGCGTGATCGGATCGGCATCGACCAAGGGCAGTTCCACGAACAGCGACGAGACGCGGTTTCCCAGGGCGAGGTGCTCACTGGCGACGCGGACGTTCATCGGCACCATCGCGCGCAGACCCCCAGCCGGCAACGTCTCGCCGCGGGACTCGAGCAGCGCCCTCAACCCGCTCGCGGTGACCGCGAGCGCCACGTCGTTGATCGTGCCGCCGAGGGAGTTCTTGATCTCCTTCAGGTCCGCCAGCGGGGCGCGCACGACATCGAAACGCCGCCGCGTGCCGATCGGCATGTTGAGGCTCGTGTGCGGCGCTGCGCGCAGCTCCTCGCGCACGATCAGTCCGAGCATCGATTGGGCGCTGCGCAGAGCGTCGCGCGGATGAAGGGCGCCGTGGGCTCCCATCTGGGCCACGTGAACGATCGTGTCCACCTGGAAGAGTCCTGCCCAGGCGCGCGCCAGCGAGGCCAGCGAGCCGGCAGCGGTTGGGTGGGCGCCCGGCGTCGGGGGCTCGGCAGCGGAGTCGGAAGGCGTGTCGGCGCCCGGCTCCCCGTCCGGGGTGGTGTCGAGCATCAGGTGGCCGACGTCGATCGAGCCCACACCATCGACCAAGCTGTGATGCGTCTTGGTCGCCAAGGCCCAACGACCGTGGGCGAGCCCCTCCACGAGCGTCATCTCCCAAAGCGGCCTGTGGCGGTCCAGGCGCTGAGAGAAGAAGTTCGATGCCCACTCCTGCAGCTCCTCATGACCTCCGGGGGCGGGGAGCGCCGCGCGGGCCAGGTGCCGGCCGATGTCGAACGCGGGATCGTCCTCCCATTCGGGCCACGACATTCCGCCGGTGTGTGGTGCCGACAGTCGCTGTCTGTATCGCGGCAGCTGCCCCAGGCGGATCGCGAGGTGCCGGCACAGCTCCTCGCGCGACGGCGAGCCGCCGCCGGGCACAGGATCGAAGACCATGATCGCACCGGTGTGCATATGGGCGCTCTCGTCGGCCTCTTCAAGCTCGAGGAACGTCGCGTCTAGGGCTGTCAGGTGCTCGCTCATGGTTCTCCCTCTCCCACATCGACATGTGGATGAACCCCTGTCCAGTCGGTAACCCTATTCACGCATAGGGCACCGCTCATCCGCTGTATCCCACAGCCCTGGCCGGGGAATCCACGGAGTCCGGTTCGCGCCCGAGGCGTACATTGCAGGACATGGCTGTGCAGCCGTGGCGAGTTCCGCGAGCAGAGCCCGGCCGCCGGGGGGGTTCGCCTGCATGAGCAGTCCGCCAAGGGACATCGCGCCGCTGCCCGATCTGGTGCACGAGCGCTCGCGCGCAGGGCCCGTTCGCGCGGAGCGCCCAGTGTACGTCGATCTGCTGCCACCGTGCAATGCAGGCTGCCCGGCCGGGGAGAACATCCAGGCGTGGCTTGCGTGCGTCAAGGACGGCGACTACGAGCGGGCGTGGCGCGTGCTCGTCGCAGACAATCCGTTTGCGGCGATCCACGGGCGGGTGTGCTACCACCCCTGCGAGAGCGTCTGTAACCGGGCCAACCTCGACAGCGCGGTCTCGATCCACGCGGTCGAGCGGTTCCTGGGGGACCTGGCGCTCGAGCGGGGGTGGATGTTCGATCCGCCACCTGCGCTCAGCGGCAAACGGGTGCTGGTGATCGGCGCCGGCCCAAGTGGGCTCTCGGCCGCCTACCATCTCGCGCGCCTCGGCCACGAGGTCGAGGTTCGCGATGCGGGTGCGGAGGCTGGCGGGATGATGCGCTACGGGATCCCGGCCTACCGGATGCCCCGCGATGTGTTGAGCGGGGAGGTTGAGCGGATCGCGGCGTTGGGCGTGCGCTTCACCCGCGACCATCGGGTCGTGGATCTGGAGGCCGAGCGGCGCGAGGGCGCTTTTGACGCGGTGTTCATCGCCGTTGGGGCGCACCTGTCCAAGCGCGTGGAGATACCCGCGCGGGATGCCGGGCCGATCCTGGACGCCGTCTCGTTCCTGCATGACGTCGCCTCAGGTGAGAGGCCGGTGATCGGCCGTCGCGTCGCGATCTACGGTGGCGGCAACACGGCGATGGACGCGGCCAGGACCGCGCGCAGGTTGGGCGCGGAGGAGGCGCTGATCGTCTACCGCCGCACGCGCGAGCAAATGCCGGCGCACGAGGAGGAGGCACAGGACGCCGAGAGCGAGGGCGTGCGAATCAACTGGCTGCGGACGATCAAGGCGTTCGACGGGCCACAGCTACAGGTCGAGGTGATGGAGCTCGACGACTCCGGATTCCCGCAACCGACAGGGCGGTTCGAGACACTCGCTGCGGATACCGTGATCCTGGCGCTGGGTCAGGAGACCGACACCGCTTTCCTGCGCAGGGTGCCCGGGGTGGAGTTCGAGGACGACGGCACCGTTTGCGTGTCCAGCACGCTCATGACCGGGTGCCCGGGGGTGTTCGCGGGGGGTGACATGGTGCCCGCCGAGCGCACGGTGACAGTCGGCGTTGGACACGGCAGGCGCGCGGCTCGGGAGATCGACGCCTGGCTGCGGGGAGCGGAGCGGGAGGCCCCGCCAAAGCATCCGCTGGCGAGCTTCGAGATGCTGAACCTATGGTATTTCGGTGACGCCGCCCGTCGCCTGCAGCCCGAGCTCGGGTCCTCGGAGCGTCTCGCCGACTTCGAGGAGGTTGTCGGCGGCCTGTCCGCACAGGAGGCGGGGTTCGAGGCGCGCCGGTGTCTGTCTTGCGGCAACTGTTGTGAGTGCGATGGCTGCCTGGGCGCGTGTCCCGAGGACGCCGTGATCAAGCTGGGCCCGGGACAGCGCTACCGGTTCGACTACGACCGCTGCACGGGCTGCAGGGCTTGCTTTGAGCAGTGCCCGGTGCACTCGATCGAAATGTTCCCGGAGCCCAGCTGATGCGTGTGACGGCCGATGGCAACGAGGCGGCGGCGTCGGTCGCCTACCGGCTGAACGAGGTCTGCTGCATCTACCCGATCACGCCGAGCTCACCGATGGCCGAGCTCGCGGATGAGTGGTCGAGCGACGGGCGTCCCAACGTGTGGGGAACGGTGCCCGCGGTTGTGGAGATGCAGAGCGAGGGGGGCGCGGCGGGCGCGCTGCACGGCGCGCTCCAGGGCGGGGCGCTGGCGACGACGTTCACCGCGTCCCAGGGCCTGTTGCTGATGATCCCGAACATGTACAAGATCGCCGGAGAGCTGACCGCCGCGGTGATGCACGTGGCCGCCCGCTCGCTGGCGGCGCAGGGGCTGTCGATCTTCGGCGACCACTCAGACGTGATGGCCGTCCGCCAGACCGGCTTTGCGCTGCTGGCATCGGCGTCGGTTCAGGAGGCCCACGACCTGGCACTCGTGGCGCAGGCCGCAACGCTCAACACGCGGGTTCCGTTCCTGCACTTCTTCGACGGGTTTCGCACCTCGCACGAGCTGAACACGGTCGAGCTGCTCGTCGACGAGGACCTGCGGGCACTCGTCCCTGAGGAGCTCGTGCGCGCGCACCGCGCGCGGGCGCTGTCCCCCGAGCGACCGTTCGTCCGCGGCACCGCGCAGAATCCGGACGTCTACTTCCAGGCGCGTGAGACCGTCAACCCGTTCTATGCCCGGACGCCCGAGGCGGTGCAGGACGCGATGCGCCGGCTCGGCGAGCGCACCGGCCGCGACTACGGGCTCGTCGACTACAGCGGGCACCCCAACGCCGAGCGCGTGCTGGTGGTGATGGGCTCAGCCGGAGAGACCGCGCGCGAGACCGTGGCTTTCCTCGAGGGACAGGGCGAGCCAGTCGGCGTGGCCCAGGTCAGGCTCTATCGTCCGTTTCCGGCGCGCGCGCTTGCACAGGCGCTGCCTCGCAGCGCGCGAAGAGTCGCCGTGCTCGACCGCACCAAGGAGCCGGGATCGGTTGGGGAGCCGCTGTTCCTCGACGTGCTCGCGGCGCTGAGCGAGGCCCACGACGACGGTGAGCGGGAGCTGATGCCGAGCGTGATCGGCGGTCGCTATGGCCTGTCCTCGAAGGAGTTCACGCCGGGGATGGTGGCCGGTGTACTCGAGGAGCTCGGGCGGGAGCGGCCCAGGCGGCGGTTCACGATCGGGATCACCGATGATGTGTCCGGCACGAGCCTCCCGTATGACGCCTCGCTTGACATCGAGCCACCGGACACGGTGCGCGCGGTGTTCTTCGGCCTGGGCGCCGACGGGACGGTCGGTGCGAACAAGAACACGATCAAGATCCTGGGATCGGAAGACCGCCTGCACGCCCAGGGCTACTTCGTCTACGACTCCAAGAAGTCGGGCTCTCAGACCGTCTCGCACCTGCGCTTCGGCCCGCGACCGATCAGCGCGCCCTACCTGGTCTCGCGGGCGAGCTTTGTCGGCTGTCACCAGCTCGGCTTGCTCGAGCGTGCCGAGGTGCTCGAGCGGGCAGCGCCCGGAGCGGCGCTGCTGCTCAACTGCCGCCAGCCGCCAGATCGGATCTGGGACGCGCTGGCGCGTCCCGTTCAGGATCAGATCCTTGCCAAGCGGATCGAGCTCTACGTGATCGATGCTGCTCGGATCGCCCGTGAGGCGGGCCTGGCGGGGCGGACCAACACGGTGCTTCAGACCTGCTTCTTCGCGATCTCGGGCGTGCTGGAGCGCGAGCAGGCGATCGAACGGATCAAGGCGTCGATCGCCAAGACCTACGGCCGGCGCGGCGCCGAGGTGGTGGAGCGCAACCAGGCTGCCGTCGACCACGCGCTCGCGGGCCTGCACCGGGTGCGACTACCCGCGCGCGCGACGGCCACGCGAGAGCTGGCACCGGTCGTGCCCGCGGATGCGCCGGAGTTCGTCCGGACGGTGACCGCGGCGATGATGGCCGGCCGCGGCGATGAGCTGCCGGTCAGCGCGCTGCCGGTGGACGGCACCTACCCGAGTGGGACGACGGCCTATGAGAAGCGCAACATCTCCGAGCTGGTTGCAGTCTGGGATCCCGAGCTGTGCATCCAATGCGGTAACTGCAGCTTCGTCTGCCCGCACAGCGTCATCCGCTCCCGCTACTACGAGCCGGGCCGACTGGAGGGGGCGCCCGATGGCTTTCGCTCGGCGCCGCTGAATGCTCCCGGGCTCCCGGACGCCGGCTACACATTGCAGGTGTATGTCGAGGACTGCACGGGTTGCGGCCTGTGTGTCGAGGCGTGTCCGGTCTCGGCCGGCGGAGACCCGGTGCACAAGGCGATCAACCTCGGCCAACGAGAGCCGTTGCTGGAGACCGAGCGTGAGAACATCGCGTTCTTCGAGCGCCTGCCGGTGAGCGACCGCTCCAGGGTGGACTTCGCAACCGTGCGCGGCACCCAGTTCTTGGAGCCGCTGTTCGAGTTCTCCGGCGCGTGCACCGGCTGCGGCGAGACCCCCTACCTGAAGCTCATCTCGCAGCTGTTCGGAGACCGGCTGACCATCGCCAACGCGACCGGCTGCTCCTCGATATACGGAGCCAACCTGCCGACCACGCCGTGGACGGTCGACGCCGATGGGCGCGGCCCAGCGTGGTCGAACTCCCTGTTCGAGGACAACGCCGAGTTCGGGCTCGGCCTGCGTCTGGCCGCCGATCGCCATACCGAGCTGGCTCGTCGGCGCCTTGCAGAGCTTCAGGACGGCCTCGGTGCCGAGCTGGTGGGGGAGATCCTCACGGCGCCACAGCTGCGCGAGTCAGAGCTGCGGGCGCAACGCGAACGGGTCCTCGAACTGCGGCGGCGACTGGACGAGCTGGACGGGCCGGCCGTCGCCGACCTGTGCAGCGTGCTCGATCACCTCATCCGGCGCAGCGTGTGGGTCGTCGGCGGAGACGGCTGGGCATACGACATCGGGTCCGGCGGCCTGGATCACGTGCTCGCCAGCGGGCGCAACATCAACGTACTGGTGCTCGACACCGAGGTGTACTCCAACACCGGCGGGCAGATGTCAAAGGCGACTCCGCTCGGCGCGGTCGCGAAGTTTGCCTCCGCAGGCAAGGCAGTGCCCACCAAGGACCTGGCTCTGCAGGCGATCGCGTACGCCAACGTGTACGTGGCGCGGGTCGCGATGGGGGCCGATCCCCAGCAGACGCTGAAGGCGTTCCGCGAGGCCGAGGCCTATGACGGGCCCTCGCTGGTGATCGCCTATAGCCACTGCATCGCCCATGGATACGAGATGCGGGACGGACTGGACCAGCAGTACCGTGCCGTCGCGAGCGGTCACTGGCCGCTCATCCGCTATGACCCGGCGGTGCGCGCGGCCGGCGGCAACCCGTTCCTGCTCGACTCGCCCAGGCCGCGGATGGCGCTGGCCGACTACAGAAAGGGCGAGCTCCGCTTCCGCTCACTGGCGAACAGCCATCCGGCCGAGGCCGAGCGCCTGCTGGGCCTCGCGCAGCAGGCGACCGACCAGCGCTGGCTCCTGTATGAGGAGATGGCGACGCAGGGCGCACACCGCTTTCCCGCTGACGCCCGCGAGGGTCGATGACGGACCTCTCTACCAACTACATGGGCCTTCAGCTGCGCAACCCGCTGGTGGCGTCGCCCTCGCCGTTGTCGCACACCGTCGACGGCGTCCGTCGTCTGGCCGACGCCGGCGTCGGCGCGGTGGTTCTCTTCTCACTGTTCGAGGAGGAGCTGCGGGAGGAGGCCGCGCGCAATGCACGCCTCCTGGACAGCAGCGCCGAGAGCTTCCCCGAGGCGCTTGACTACTTCCCGGCGACCGCCGAAGAGGACGCCGGCCCGCGTCGCTACCTCAGCCTGCTGGAGCGCGCCGCAGCGGCGGTCGAGGTCCCCGTGATCGCGAGCCTCAACGGCGTCACAGCGGCGGGCTGGACCGATTACGCCGCCGCCATGCGGGACGCGGGCGCCGCCGCGATCGAGCTCAACATCTACTATCTGCCGGGCGACCCACGCATCCCCGGCCGTGCGGTCGAGCAGCGCCACATCGACGTCCTGCGGCGCGTCAAGGACGCTGTCACGGTCCCGGTGGCTGTCAAGCTGAGCCCCCAGTTCAGCTCAACCGGCGAGATCGCCGTGCAGCTGGACGAGGCAGGTGCCGACGCCCTCGTGCTGTTCAACCGCTTCCTGCAGCCGGACATCGATCACGAAGCGCTCGCCGTCGTTCCCACCGTCACCCTCTCCGGCCAGGCCGATGCCCGGCTGCCGCGCACGTGGATCGCGCTGCTGCGCGGGAGGGTGCGAGCGGCGCTCGCGGCCAGCACCGGCGTCGAGGACCACGGCGACGTCGCCAAGTATCTGCTCGCTGGCGCCGACGTGGTGATGACGACCTCGGCGCTGCTGCGTCACGGGCCCGAGCACGCGACCGTGCTCATCGACGGGCTGTCCGCGTGGATGGCGCGCAAGGGATTCCATCAGGTCGATGAGCTGCGGGGGATGCTCTCCGTGCCGCCCGGCACCGACGAGGCGGCGTACGAGCGCGCGGGATACGTGAGCGCGATGCGGGCGGCCAACACCGGCAACTACACCACTTGATGGGCGTCGGCGTGCGCGTCGGCGGCGAGCGGCGAGAGTGTGGGTTACTACGGGGACCGGTCGCACTTCTTACCGATGGCGAGGAGCCGATGGCGCCGTAGCCTGCCGGCCATGGGTGATTCGCTTACCCCCCTCGATGCGACGTTTCTCGAGCTCGAGCAGCAGGACGAGGGCGCGACGATGCACATCGGCGGAGTGCTGGTGTTCGATCCCTTGCCTGACGGATCCATCCCTTCGCTCGAAGCGGTGTGCACGGACATCGCCTCGCGCCTCACCGTGCTGCCCCGGTACACCCAGCGGCTCTCCACGGAGCGAGCGGGAAGGCTGGCGTGGCCACAGTGGCAGGAGGATCCCCAGTTTGACATTCGCAATCACGTCCGCCATGCGGCGCTGCCGGCCCCAGGCGGCGACAGCGAGATGTGCGAGTGGGCCGCGGACTTCTTCTCCCACCGCCTCGATCGCACGCGTCCGCTGTGGGAGATGGTGCTGGTCGAAGGCCTAGAGCACGGGCGCTGGGCGCTCGCCACCAAGACACACCACTCTCTCGTGGACGGCGTCGGGTCAGTGGACGTGATGCACATGCTGTTCGATGCCGAGCCATCCCCTCCCCATATCGCCGCCCAGCCGACGGTGGATGAGCCGGCCTTGCTGTGGCCGGCGCACCTCCCACACCCGCCCGGTGCAGTCGCCGAGCTGGCGAGGACGGGGGTCCGGGCCGCCGCGGCCGGCGTGCACGCTGCGCTGCATCCCCGCGAGGCGTTCGAGAGGTCCCGCGCGGCTGCCGAACTGCTCGTGCGCGACGAGCTGATCGCCGCGCCCCACACCAGCCTCAATGTGCCGATCGGGGCCACGCGGCGGTTTGAGATCGTGCGCGTTCCGCTGCTCGATCTGAAAGCGATCGGGCGCGAGCTTGGAGGCTCGGTCAATGACGTCATCCTGGCGACCTGCACCACCGGCCTGCGCCGCCTGCTGCTCTCCCGCGGTGAGTCGCTCCCGCCCGAGGGCCTGCGCGCGATGGTCCCGATGAACGTCCGCAGCGCGTCGGAGAAGCTCGCTCTCGGCAACCGGATCAGCTCGCTGTTCGTCGAGCTCCCCGTCGCCGAGCCCGACGCGTCTTCGCGCTTGCGCAAGATCGTCGAGTGCACGAGCGCACTGAAGTCATCGAACGCCGCGCTCGGTGCCGACACGATGCTCAACCTCAGCGCGCTCACCCCGCCGATGCTGCATGCGATGCTCGCACGCTCGCTGTACGCGTCGCGGCTGTTCAACCTGACGATCACCAATGTGCCGGGCCCGCGAGTCCCGCTGTACGCGCTCGGCGCGCCGCTGCGCGAGGACCACCCGCTGGTCCCGCTCGCCGCAGGACACGCCGTCGGTATCGCGATCGTCTCCTACAACGCCGGCGTCGTGCTCGGCCTCAGCGCGGACTGCGATTCAACGCCCGACCTGCGGGTCCTCGCCGAGGGGATCGAGGAAGGCTTTGACGAGCTGCGCATGCTGCTTCCGGCCGACCCAGCGAAGCGCTCGGCAAAGAAGAAGCGCTCGGCAAAGCAGAAGCCCACGAGGTCCGCCTCATCGCGCACGACGGCCGCGAGTTGAGCTGAGCCTACAGAGAGAGCGGCGGTGGGGGTTCGACGGGATGCCTGGCTCGACGTGCCCCGAGGCTAGGCTGGCGACGGTGCGCTCGCGAGGCGTCGCATCGCGTGCAGCTCCGCTGCGATCGCGTCCAGCAGCGCGCCGGGGTCGGGCACGAGACCGGCGTCGGCGGCGACGCCAAAGGTCACGCGGCCGGCGTAGCTGAAGATGGTCACGCCGAGTCCGACGGTACCCGTGCGCGGCGCCATGATGAACATGCCCTCAACCGTCACGCCGGCCAGGCGAATCGGCCTGTCGGGTCCGACCATGTTCGACACGACCACGGTCGTCCTCGGTGAGAAGAAGTCGATCCACAGCCGCTCGCTGCCAAACGGTGAGATCCCCATCATGCACAGCCCGTCGAATGCGACGCGGCCCTCGCCCGTGCGCTTGATCTCGGTCATGCGTCGCCGAACGCAGGCGAGTCGCTCACCGCGATCTGTGACACCGATCGGCAACGTCAAGATGACGAGGCCGAACAGGTTGCCGAGCTCGCGTGGGATCGGCTCGTTCGGCGGGCGCAGGTTGAACGGCATGTAGGCACGGATCTCCTCGACGAGGCTGTCGCGGGCGGCCAGGTACTCCCGCAGGGCGCCGGCGATCGCGGCGAGCGCGACGTCGTTGACGGTGGCGCCGGTGGGACGCCCGATCTGCTTGACGTCGTCGAGCGACACGGGCGTCGACCAGGCAGTGTGCTGCGGAACGCCCAGAGGACCTTTCAGCACTGTCGGAGTGTCTGGGCCGGTACGCGCGATCTTCGCGACCGAACGCGTGTCGACGCCGGCGATCCGCCCACGGAGGATCCCGCCCGGGTGCGCGAACAGATAGCGCGTCTCGCGGGCGAACGCCGTGGCGAGCTTACGTCCCGCGAGCATCGCCGGCGCCGCGTAGCTTGCGGCGGGACGCGGTGGCGTGTGCTGTTTCGTGTCCGGCGCTATGCCCGCCTCGGTCGCGTCATCGTCGAGGGACATGAGCACGCGCGCGAGTGAGACCCCATCGACGACGCAGTGATGGATCCGCCAGACGATCGCAGCGCCGTCGCCGAAGCCGTCTACGAGGTGCACGCTCCACAGCGGCCTGTCGCGGTCGAGTGGGGTGGACTGCAGCGTCGCGACGAACGCCTCGAGCGCGGCCTGGTCGCCCGGGGCGGGCAACGTGTTGCGATGCACGTGTCGCTGCAGCGCGAAGCCGGGATCCTCCTCCCACCGCGGCATGCCCACGGGAATGCGCGGCTCCGCGGCACGCTGGCTGAAGCGCGGGAAGCGGTCGATGAGTCGCTCGCGCAGCAGCTCTTCGACCGCATCCCAGTCCGGCGGTCGTGCGAACCACAGGACGCTCGTGATGATCGCGAGGTTCGTGGGGCGATCCATGCGCAGCCAGGCTGCGTCGATGGCGCTCATGTCGCTCACCAGTACGCACCTCGCAGCAGCTGCGCGATGGCTCGCTGGACGGCGGAGGCAGACTCGCTCTCGTCGACCTTCCCGTGCGCTGCCGCCGAATCGGGAAACGCTCTATACGTCGCGCCGAGGATCTCCTTTGCCACCGCCGGGGAGATCGTGCGCCCGAGCTCGCTGAGCGAGCCGAAGCGCGGACCGACGTGATCGGCGCGGGTGCGAATAGCCTCGCAGATGAGCTCCGCCGCCTGCCCGGGCGTGAGTGCGGGGAACTGGTCGTAGAGCCTAGTGGGAGCGCTCATCGACGTACGCACTAGGGGCATGTGGATCGTCGTGAACTGCACGCCATCGTCGGCGCACTCGGCGGCCGCCACGCGCGTGAAGGCGTCGAGCGCGGCCTTCGACGCGATGTAGGCGCTGAACCGCGGCGCGTTGGTCTGCACGCCGAGGGTGCTCACGTTGACGATCTGACCGCTGCGGCGCTCGCGCATGTCTGGGAGCAGGCCGAGGATCAGCTTGACCGGGCCGAGGTAGTTGAGCTGCATCGTGCGCTCGAAGTCGTGGAAGCGGTCGTAGCTGAGCGCAAGCGAGCGGCGGATCGAACGGCCGGCGTTGTTGACGAGGACATCGATCGTGGGATGGTCGGTGAGCACCCGCTCGAGCAGCGCGTCGATCGACCGCTCGGCGGAGAGGTCCGCGCTGTAGGCATCGGCAACCCCGCCAGATGCCTTGATCTCGCTAGCGACGTCCTCGAGCCTCGGAGTGGTGCGCGCGACGAGCAGTACCCTGCCGCCGGCCCGCCCAATCTCGAGCGCGGCCGCACGGCCGATCCCGCTCGACGCGCCGGTCACCATCACCGTGCGGTCGCCAACCGCGCTTTGTAGCGAATGCCGCGCGAGCAGTGGGCCCGCGGCGGACTGTGCCACCCGGCCCACCGACCGCGCCAGCTCGCTGGACACCGATGGCACGCGTACCCGAGGCATCAGCGCCATCACAAAGCCGGGGCGGGCTATCTCTTCAGTGACTTTCCGGCGCTGTCAACGACCTTGCGGATGAACTCGTACTGCGTGTGGACCAGTCGGTCGGCCATCTCCAGCGCGGAGTCCACGATCTCCTGGCGCCTTGACGGGCCCTCGCCGCGTTGTGGCAACGCCCGGTCGACGCTGTCGACGAACTTGTGCACCGCCTCGATCGCGGCACGCTGGCCGTCCTCGACCGACCGGAGCACCTCCTCGGACAGCTCGGTGGTCCTGTCGACCGCGATTTTGGCCCTCCTCGCAGCTGGGCCACTCCTCCGGGCTCCCGTCGCCTGCCTGCGCGTCGCTTTTTTTGGCGTCGCTTTTTTTGTCGCTTTGCTGCGCTGAGTCTTGGTCTCGGCCATTTTGAGTCTCCCCTCTCGGATTGGAGTCCAAACGGTAACGCCGAGTCGCAGCAGCTGACATGCGCACAAAGCCACAGACCGGCCGCGGGCAACCCGCACCGAATCGAGATGGAAATGGCGGGCGCCGAACTAGGCGGCCTGGTACAGCGCATTGATCTCAACCGCGTACTTGTCCGCGATCGGCTTGCGCTTCAGCTTCATGGTCGGCGTCAGCTCATCGCCACCGGGCAGCCAGTCCAGCGGAAGGATCGCGAAGCGCTTGACCTGCTCGACGCGACTGAGATGGGTATTGGCCTTCTCGACGGCACGGGCAACCTCATCGTGGATGCCCGGGTCATTGGCGAGTGCCGCGGGCGTGGCGTCCGCGAGGCCATGCTCGGTAGCCCACTCCGCGGCGATGTCAGGGTCGAGCACGATCAGCGCCACGTTGTAGGGGCGGCGGTCGCCGATCGCGATCGACTGTCCGACCAGTGAGCTCGAGGCTGTGATGCGGGCCTCGATGTTGGCGGGCGACATGTTCTTGCCGGCGGCGTTGATGATCAGCTCCTTCTTGCGATCGACGATTCGCACGTAGCCGTCGGGGTCGATCGCGGCGATGTCCCCCGTGTGCATCCAGCCGTCCGCGTCGATCGCCTCGGCGGTTCCCTGCGGGTCGCCGCGGTAGCCGCGCATCAGGATCGGCCCCCGGCAGAGCAGCTCGCCGTCCTCGGCAAGCCGCACCTCGATCCCGGGCACAGGCGGACCGACGGTCCCGATCCGCGGGCGCTCGGACGGGTTGCAGGTGGCCACGAGGGTCAACTCGGACATGCCCCACAGCTCGCAGATCGGCAAGCCGAGCGCGAAAAAGAACTCGAGTACGTCGACCGGCGTGGGTGCCGCCCCGGAAACGAGCATCTTGGCCTCGTCGAGTCCGAGGCGCTCGCGCAGCTTGCCGAGCACGAGCTCATCGGCGCGGTCGTGCTCGGCGATCAGCTCCGCCGAGAGCCGTTCGCCCGCCTGCTCGGCACGGACACACCGCAGACCGGTGTCGATCGCCCAGTGCACGGCCTGCTTGCGCGCCGGGTCGGGGTCGGCTTCGATCGCGGCTTCGAGTCCGGCCTTCATCTTCTCCCACACCCGCGGTACCGCACCCCAGAGGGTCGGACGCACTTCCGGCAGCACGGCTGCTACTTCACTCGCATCACTGATCACGGTCATCTCCGGCCCGTAGAGCATCAGCGTGTAGTGCGCCGAGTAGCGGTCCGCCATGTGCGCGTGGGGAAGGAAAGAGGTCAGGCGATCGCCGGGACCAACCGGAATCAGCCCCGACACGGCATGGGCCTCGGCAAGCACGTTCGCGTGGGTAAGCTCGACGCCCTTGGGCGGTCCGGTCGTGCCCGACGTGTAGCAGATCGTGATCAGGTCCTCGGGGGTCACGGCTCGCCAGGCCGCCTCGAAGTCGAAGTCGGCGGCGTCGGTCGACTCCACGTCCGCGAGCGCCACTGCTCCCGCGGGCGCGCCGTCCACGCAGATCACGTGCTCCAGTGAGTCGATCCCGGCAGCGCGAATCGTCTCGAGGAACTCGAGCTCTGTGATCACGACGCGGTTGGCGGCGTTGGCAAACAGGTAGGCCACCTGCTCAGGCGAGCAAGTGTTGTAGATGGAGAACGACGTCGCCCCGAGGTGCATCGCGGCGGCGTCGCATACGTTGAACTCGGGCCGGTTGCGGAGCATCAGCCCGACGGTGTCGCCCCGTCGCACGCCGAGCGCGTGCAGGCCCGTGGCGATTTGACGTACGCGCCTCCCCATTTGAGCGAACGTCAGCTCGATCTTGCCGCCTGGGGTGCGCAGAGCGACGCGCTCGGCGTTCTCCGCGGCTGTGATCTGGAACGCCTCGCAAACCGTCGACGCCCTGAGGGCCGGTTGATCGCCTGTGGCGGGACTTGTCGAAGCCACTCTCCTAGTCCTCCCTTTACGCAACACAGACTAGGGCCTCGAGCGAGAACGTGACGCTTGCCGTGGGCGCTGCGGTGAGTGCGCTGCGGCCTGCTCCGCCTCCTTGGGCGTCGCTTCGGCGACCCCCGGTTGCGCTGAGTGCGGGCAAGCGAGAGAATGCCGATGAGCATGGGCCACCCAGGCGCCTACACGTTGGAGCGCGACGCACTCGATGAGCTCTTCGCCGCGCTGCATCGTCGCGGCTATGCCGTGCTCGGTCCGACCGTGCGCGATCGCGCGATCGTGTATGACGAGATCGACGGTTGCGCTGACCTACCGATCGGCTGGACCGACGAGCAGGAGGGCGGCCACTACCGGCTGCGCCGTCGCGACGATGAGGCCCTGTTCGGCTACAACGTCGGCCCGCACTCGTGGAAGCGCTACCAGCTGCCGCCCGAGGTGCGCCTGTGGCGCGCGCGACGCGACGAGAACGGGGGTCTGACGGAGCTCCTCGAGGCATCGCGGGAGCCACCCCGCTACGCGTTCCTGGGCGCGCGCTCGTGCGAGCTGCATGCGATGGGCATCCTCGACCGCGTGCTCCTCGGAGGCACGCACCCCGACCCTGTCGATCATGCCCCGCGGGAGGATGTGTTCATCGTCGCGGTCCAGTGCACCCAGGCCGGCAACACCTGCTTCTGTGCGTCGATGGGCACCGGCCCTACCGCCGAGACCGGCTACGACATCGCACTCACGGAGGTGCTTGAAGACCCTCGCCACTACTTCGTGCTCGACGTGGGCAGCGAGCGTGGGGGTGATCTGCTCGCCGAGCTGCCACACGCCCGCGCCAACGGTGAAGAGCAGAACGCGGCGAGCAGCGCCCACGCTCGGGCCGCCGCCCAGATGGGCCGCGAGCTCGACGTCACCGACATCAAGGACCTCCTCTACCGCAACTACGAGAACCCACGCTGGGACGAGGTAGCCGAGCGCTGCCTGTCGTGCGGCAACTGCACGATGGTCTGCCCGACGTGCTTCTGCACGACCGTTGAGGATGTGACCGACCTCGCCGGCGAGCACGTCGAGCGGACTCAGCGGTGGGACTCCTGCTTCACCGTCGACTACTCCCACATACACGGAGGCGCCGTCCGCGGCTCGACGCGCTCGCGCTACCGCCAGTGGATGACGCACAAGCTCGCGACCTGGATCGACCAGTTCGGCAGCTCGGGGTGCGTCGGCTGCGGGCGCTGCATCACGTGGTGCCCGGTGGGGATCGACATCACCGAGGAGGCATGCGCGATCCGCGAGAGCGAGGCGCGCGGCGATGCAGACGCTTGACGAGTTGATCGCAACTGCGCCGGTGTTCGCAGGGCTCTGTACAGCTCATCTGGATCTGATCGCCGGATGCGGCGTCAACGAGCACTTTGCGGCCGGCGCCGAGCTCTTCCGCGAGGGCGATCAGGCCGATCGCTTCTTCCTGATCCGTGAGGGTGCCGTGGCGCTCGAGATCGATGCTCCGGGTCGCGGCACGGTTGTCATCGAGACGCTCCATCGCGGCGACGTCGTGGGCTGGTCGTGGTTGTTCGAGCCCTATCGCTGGCAGTTCGATGGCCGCACGAGCGAACCGACGGGCGTGGTGGCGTTCGACGGCGCCTGCCTGCGGGGGAAGTGCGATGCCGACCACGAGCTGGGCTATGAGCTCATGAAGCGTTTCGCGGCGTCCATCACCGAGCGCCTGCAGGCGACCCGACTGCAGCTCCTCGATGTCTACGGCAACGCTCGGGCAGACTGAGGTCGTGACCACCGCCTTCGCCAGCGGTGCTCCCGGGGCTGGCCCGATGGTGCCGATGCCGTTCGCGGTGGCCGGGAAGCGGCAGGACACCTCGGACACCTGGACGCTGGAGCTCGACCCGCGCGCTAGCGGGCGCCTGGCGTTCGCGCCGGGGCAGTTCACGATGCTCTCGGCGTTCGGGACGGGCGAGGTGCCGATCTCGATCAGCGGCGACCCCGGTGGCGACGGTCCGCTCGTGCACACCGTCCGCGCAGTCGGCCTGGCGACGCGGGCTATCTGCGATGCGCCCGTGGGCGAGGTGCTCAGCGTGCGCGGCCCGTTCGGACGCCCCTGGCCGGTGGAGGAGGTGGAGGGCACCGACGTGCTGGTGGTCGCCGGCGGCATCGGCTTGGCGCCGTTGCGATCCGCGATCCTCGCGCTGCTCGCCCGCCGTGAGCGCTACAAACGCGTACTCCTCCTCTACGGCGGCCGCTCCCCCGAGCAGTTGCTGTACACCGCCGAGCTCGATGAATGGAGAGCGCGCGGGCTGGAGGTGACGGTCACCGTGGACAGCGCGGGGCCAGAGTGGCTAGGCCACGTCGGGGTGGTCCCGCGGCTTGTGCACCGCGCCCACTTCGACCCCGCGGGCGCCGTTGCGCTGCTCTGCGGACCCGAGGTGATGATGCGCTTCACGGTTGTGGCGCTTGCGCAGAGCGGGGTGGACAGCGACTGCGTGTATGCGTCGATGGAGCGGAACATGCAGTGCGGGATCGGGCTGTGCGGGCACTGCCAGCTCGGAGGAACACTCGTGTGCCGCGACGGACCGGTTTATCGCTGGAGTGAGCTGGCGCGGTGGCTGGCGATCCGGGAACTGTGATGAACGCACCGCGCAAGCAGACCCTCGCGGTATGGAAGTTCTCCTCCTGCGATGGCTGTCAGCTCAGCCTGCTCGATTGCGAGGACGAGTTGCTGACGCTGGCCGACCGCCTGCAGATCGCCTACTTCCTGGAGGCCAGCAGTGCGACTGTGGAGGGCCCCTACGACGTGTCATTGGTTGAGGGTTCGATCACCACGCCCCACGACGCAGAGCGCATCCAGGAGGTGCGCCGGCGCTCGCGTGCGCTGATCACGATCGGCGCCTGCGCGACCACTGGGGGAATCCAGGCGCTGCGGAACTTCGCCGATGTCGAGGACTTCACCTCGATCGTCTACGCCTCGCCGGACTACATAAGCACGCTGGACACCTCCACGCCGATCAGCGCCCATGTGCCCGTCGACTTCGAGCTCAACGGCTGCCCGATCAACAAGCGCCAGCTGCTCGAGGTGATCGCGGCGCACCTCGCCGGGCGCCGCCCGCGCGTGCGCGCCCACAGCGTGTGCGTCGAGTGCAAGCTCCGCGGGACGGTGTGCGTGATGGTCGCTCACGGCACGCCCTGCCTGGGTCCCGTCACCCACGCCGGCTGCGGCGCCATCTGCCCCGCCTACGACCGCGGCTGCTACGGGTGCTATGGCCCGATGGAGGCGCCGAACACCGGTGCGCTGAGCGCTCAGATGGCTGTCCTCGGGTCGGAGGAGGTCGATCTCGTGCGCCTCTATCGCAGTTTCAACGCCGGTGCCGACGCGTTCCGCGCGGCCGGCGAGGCACACGAGGGGGATGATCGCAGAGGATGACCGACGCAGACGACAACGTCCGCACGCGCGTGATCCGCACCGACTATCTCGCCCGGGTCGAGGGCGAGGGGGCGATGTACGTCAAGCTCGACGGTCGAACCGTCGCCGAGGTCAAGCTGCGCATCTATGAGCCGCCCCGCTTCTTCGAGGCGTTTCTGCGCGGCCGGGCCTTCACCGAAGCCCCCGACATCACCGCCCGGATCTGCGGTATCTGTCCTGTGGCCTACCAGATGAGCGCCGTGCGCGCGATGGAGGATGCCTGCGGCGTGGCAATCGACGCCGGCCCCCTGCGCGATCTGCGCCGGCTGCTCTACTGCGGCGAGTGGATCGAGAGCCACAGCCTCCACGTCTACATGCTGCACGCTCCTGACTTCCTCGGCTACGCGGGGGCCGTCGAGATGGCGCGTGACCATCGGGAGATCGTCGAACAGGGGCTGCAGATGAAGAAGGCCGGAAACGCGATCATGACGCTCGTCGGGGGACGCGAGGTGCACCCCATCAACGTGCGCGTGGGCGGCTTCTACCGCGCCCCGCGCCGGGCTGAGCTGCGGACGCTGGTTGAGCCGATGGAGCACGCGCGCGAGACTGCCCTTGCGACTGCCCGCTGGGCGGCAGAGCTGCCGTTTCCCGATGTCGACTGCGCCCCCGAGTTGGTCGCACTGTCCGAGCCCGGCGCCTACCCGATCGACCTTGGTCGCATCGTGTCCGACGGCGGCATCGACATCGAACCTGCCGAGTTCGACGCGCACTTCCTGGAGGAACAGGTCGAGCACTCGAACGCGCTGCACGCCCGTATCCGCGAGCGCGGCTCATACCTCGTCGGCCCGCTTGCGCGCTACGCCCTCTCATCCCAGGCGCTTCTGCCGCTGGCGCGCGAGGCGGCGCGCGAGGCCGGTCTCGGTCCGGTCTGCCGTAACCCCTTCCAGAGCATCGTGGTGCGCGCGGTGGAGCTGGTGCAGGCGTGCGACGAAGCGCTCGCGATCATCGAGAGCTACGAGGAGCCGGACGCCCCCGCCGTCGAGGTCACCCCGCGGCGCGCGGTCGGGCATGGCGCCACCGAGGCCCCCCGCGGCCTGATCTACCATCGCTACGAGATCGATGAGGACGGTGCCATCCTCGACGCCAGGATCGTGCCACCCACCTCCCAGAACCAGCTCGTGATCGAGGAGGACCTGAGGGCGGTCGTCGAACGCGAACTCGATCTCCCCGATGAGCAGCTCTCGCTGCGCTGCGAGCAGACGATCCGCAATCACGATCCCTGCATCTCCTGCGCAACCCACTTCCTGACGCTCACCATCGAGCGTGGCTGAGGTCAGGCCCGCACGTCCGCAGCCGGAGCGGGTGCAGGCACAACCCGCGGTTGCTGTGATCGGGGTGGGCAATTGGCTGCGCCACGACGACGGTGCGGGACTGGAGGTCGTGCGGCGCCTGCGCTCACGCGCGAACGACGCCGGTATCACATTGCGCGAGCAGCAGGGAGAGACGCTCGCACTGCTCGAGCAGTGGGACGGCATCGACCGAGTAGTGCTCGTCGACGCGACCCACTCAGGAGTGCCCGCGGGCACGATCCATCGCATCGACGCTTCATCGCAGCCGATCCCCGCGCGATGGTGGAGCTCCTCCTCCACCCACGCGGTCGGCGTCGGCGACGCGATCGAGCTGGCCAGAGCGCTTGACCGGCTGCCGAGGCGGATCGTCGTCTACGGCGTCGAGGGCCGCCGCTTCGACTCCGGGAGTGGGATCTCAGCGGAGGTGCAGGCGGTCATCGCCACGCTCGCCGACACGGTGCTGCGCGAGGCCAGCGAGCTGGTTAGCGCCGGTGCCGTTGGCTAGCTGGGCAGCGGCGACAGCGGCTTGGCCGTAGGCGATCGCACCGTCGTTCGGCGGCAGGCGTCGCGGGATCAGGACCCGCAGGCCCGTCGCGGTGAGCGCATCGGCGCAACCGTTCAACAGCAGGCGATTCTGAAAGACCCCGCCTGAGAGGACCGCAGTGCTCACGCCGAGTCGCTCCGCGAGCAATGACACGGCGCGCGCGGTGGCGTGGGCCAGGCCATTGTGGAAGCGTGCGCTCACAAGCGCTGCGGGGACACCGGTCGATAGGTCGCGCAGGATCGCCCGCACCGTCTCGCGCGCGTCCAGTTCGAACATCTCGCCCTCCACGACGGGCAGGGGGTAGGCGCCTCGCTCGCGCGGAGCGGCGATTGCTTCGAGCTCCGCGGCGGCGCGGCCCTCGTCGCGGACCGTGATGCGGACCCCGCACAGCGCCGACACCGCGTCGAACAGGCGGCCCGCGCTGCTGGTGAGTGGCGAGGCCGTCCCGCTGCGGGCCAGCGCCGCCACCTGCTCCCAGCGCTGCGGGTGCACCCGCCCGACCATCGCCGCCGGCATTGGCGCCTCGCCATCGAGCGCGGCAACCAGCCAGGCGCACGCCATTCGCCAGGGCTCCCGCACCGCGGCGTCCCCCCCGGGGAGCCGGACGGGGTGCAGGCGCCCGACGCGCTGCGCCCGCTCGAGCCCGCCGGCGAGAAGCTCGCCGCCCCAGATCGTTTCGTCGGTGCCCAGGCCCGCTCCGTCGTAGATCGCACCGACCGCCACGCCGGGCTCACCGTGCTCGGCCAGGCAGGCCGCTAAGTGAGCGTGGTGGTGCTGCACTCCGATCAGCTCCACGCCGTGGCGCTGGGAGGCGTATCCGGTCGAGAGATAGTCCGGATGCAGGTCGTGCACCAATACCTCCGGCTCGACCGCGAACAGGTCTTCGAAGTGGGCAACCCCCTCGCGAAAGGAGCACAGCGTCTCCCATCCCTTCAGGTCGCCCAAATGGGGGCCGACCCACGCTCGCGACCCCTTGGCCAGGCAGAAGGTGCTCTTGAGCTCCGCACCGCACGCGAGCAGTGGAGGGGCGGGCACGGGCAGGCTGAGACTCCCCGGGACGTATCCGCGCGAGCGGCGAATCAACAGCGACCGCTTGCCGCCAAGCGACCGCACGATGGAGTCGTCGGCGCGGGCGTGGATCGGCCGGTCATGGACAAGCAGCACGTCCGCAATCGCGTTGAGGCGCCTCAGCGCGTCATCGTCCTCGTGGGCGATCGGCTCGTCGCTGACGTTCCCGCTGGTCATCACGAGCGTCGTGGCGGCGCCGGCGAGCAGCAGGTGGTGCAGCGGCGTGCAGGGGAGCATCACCCCGAGGTCTGGGGAACCGGGCGCCACGGCCGGCGCGACACGCGCGCCGGGAAGGCGGCGGGCGATCACGATCGGGCGCTCGCGACTGCCAAGGAGCTCCAGCTCCCGCACCGAAAGCGCTACGAGCTCGCGCGTGGCTGCGGCGTCGAGCGCCATCAGCGCGAACGGCTTCTCCTCACGGTGCTTTCGAGCGCGCAGCTCGGCGACGGCGCGCTCGTCATCGGCGCGGCACGCGAGGTGGTAGCCACCGACGCCCTTCACGGCGACGATCCGGCCGGCGACGAGCTCGGCGGCGGCGGCGGCCATCGGGTCCTCGGCTGCGATCACCGTTCCCGCCCCATCCACGAGGCGCAGCGAGGGCCCGCACACCGGACAGGCATTCGGCTGCGCGTGGAAGCGGCGGCTCGCCGGATCGTCATACTCGGCGCGGCATGCCGCGCACAGCTCGAACGCCGCCATCGTGGTGAGGGGCCGGTCGTAGGGCACGCCGCGGACGATCGTGAACCGTGGGCCGCAGTTCGTGCAGTTGATGAACGGATAGCGATAGCGGCGGTCGTGGGGATCGAACAGCTCGCGCAGGCAGTCGCGACAGGGCGCAGCGTCGGGTGAGACCTGCGCGGCTGGCTCGCCCGTGCGGTCGCTGGTGAGGATCTGAAAGCCATGCTCGCCGGTCACCGGCAGCGGCTCGACGCGCACGTGCTCCACCGCTGCCAGCGGCGGCGCCTCCTCGGCCAGGCGGCCGAGGAAGCGCTCCAACGCCCCCCCGTCGCCCTCGACCTCGAGCACGAGCCCGCGCCCGTCGTTGCGCACCCACCCGTCGAGCGTGTGATCTGCGGCGAGGCGGTGCACGAAGGGCCGGAAGCCCACGCCCTGAACGATGCCCTCGATACGCACATGCACGCGAGCTCGTGCGAGCGAGCTCACACCGCGGTCCTCGATGAGCTCGCGCAGCACATGCCAGGCGCTCGCCTGGGCCTCCTGGATGCGCGGGATGTGTTGCGAGCGCGTGATGAGGATGTGGTCGGCTAGAGACATCCGCCGCGATTCGGCCGCCGTCGTAGCCCGTCAGCGCGAGCGTGGCGAGCCCGCGACGGCGCGCCTCGGCGAGCGCCTCGATCACGTTCGCCGATCCACCGCTCGTTGAGATCGCGAGCAACGCGTCGCCCTCGTGGCAATGGGCGATCACCTGGCGGCGGAAGATCGCGTCGACACCGATGTCATTCGCGATGGCCGTGAGGATCGCCGAATCCTCGGTCAGGTCGATCGCGCGTCGCGCGGGCAGCTGGCTGGGCGGCTCGCGCAAGTCAGCGACCACGTCCATCGCGTCGGTCGCCGAGCCTCCGTTGCCGAGAGCAAACAACGTGCCCCCGGCGTCCAGGCGCTCGCGCAGCATGATCCCCGCCGCTATCAGCGTGTCGCGGCCATCCCCGAGGGTCTGCGCCCGTAGCCTCGCCGTCTCCTGTGCCTTGAGACCGATCGATCGGCGCACGTCGTCCAGCACGCGCTCCAGGTCGCCCTCTTCCTCGGCGAGGAAGGGGTAGAGGAAGCTCGACGCGCCGGCGTCATGCACCGGAGCCGCATCCCGGTCGGCGAGCAGGCCGCGATGCTCGAAGAACACGTGGACGAGCTCCCACACGATGTGGTAGGCCGTCTCGATCAGCTCCTGGGACACGAACGGGTCGCTGACCGCAGGGACGAGCTCCAGCTCGGCGCCGATTGGCGCGAATGCCACAGTAAGAGCGCCGCGCCGCGCAGCCGCGGCGAGCGCCACAGCGGTGGCTGTGTCGGAGCCGAAGCCAATCGCGATGTCTGCCGGCTCGGCCGTGAGCTCAACGCGCTCGCGCAGCAGTTCGCCCTCACCCGTGAGCGCCAATGCCGGGAGTGCCCGCTTGCCGACGATCACGGGGTGCACGAACTCGACGGCAATGTGGTGCGCGTCAGAGCGCGCCTGGGGCGTGCTCGCGAGGGCGAGCAGCCGTCCTCCGCGGGAAAAGCGCTCGGCGGCCCGGTGACAGAGCCGCGCCAGCGGGTCGGCGACCTCCTCGAAGTACCGCCCGCCTGCCTCCGTGCGCAACGCCAGCAGCTCATCGATGCGGTCTGCCAGACGAGCGTTGTGGGAGCTCTCGCGCGCCCGGCCTGTCGGCGAGGACACCGGGACGCTCATGCCGGTTGCGCGTCTGCTCGCGCCACGAGCGAAAGCCAAGCCGCGAAGGCGGCCACGCCCTCGCCGGTACGGGCGCTCACGAGCATGTGCTCGACGCCAGGGTTGACCCGGTCGAGGTTCTCGAGGAAGCGCTCGAGCGAGAAGTCGAGATAGGGGAGAAGGTCGATCTTGTTGATCACCACCAGCTCGCAGGTGCGGAACATGAGCGGATACTTCAGCGGCTTGTCCTCGCCCTCGGTGACCGAGGAGATCATCGCGCGCGCGTCCTCGCCGACGCGGAACTCCGCCGGACAGACCAGGTTGCCGACGTTCTCGATCACCAGCAGGTCGATCTCCTCGAGCGCCAGCGCGCTCAACGCCGAGCGCACCATGTTGGCATCCAGGTGGCACTCGCCCCCGAAGCCCGGGTCGGTGTTCAGCTGGGTGACAGGCACGTGCAGGGCGGACAGGCGGTCGGCATCGAAGGAGCCCTGGACGTCGCCCTCGAGCACCCCCGCGCGGACTCCGGGGAGCCCATCGATGAGCACGCGCTCCAGCAGTGCCGTCTTGCCCGCGCCGGGCGCGCTCATCAAGTTCACCACGCGCACTCCTGCCCGGTCGAAGTCGGCGCGGTTGGCTCGCGCGATGGTTGCGTTCGCGTCGAGAACGTCTGTGGCCACCCTCACCTTGGTGCGATGCATGCCGTCTCCTCCACTTCGATCGAATCGACACGGAGCTCATCGCCTTGGAGCACCGTCACATCTGCACCGGCGCAGCGCGGGCAGCGGAACGAGAGCTCGGCGAGCTCCCACTCCTCACCGCAGCCGCAGCGCAGCCGCGCCGGCACGAGCCGCGGCTGCATCAATGCACCCTCGCATACCGTCCCGCGCGCGAGGATGTCGAAGTAGAAGACGAGCGAATCGGGAACGACCTGTCGCAGCGTGCCGACGTCGACGCTCAGGCGCACGACGCGGCGTCCGGCTGCATAGCGGTCAGCCGTGTCGAGGATCGCCCGGCTGATGGACAGCTCGTGCATCAGCAGATTCGCGGGAGCGGGTCGCCCGCGAGCAGGTCCATCACGCGCCGTCCGCCGAACGCGGTATCGACGAGCACCATGCCGGGCGGCTCGGCAGCGATCTCGCCGATCTCTGCGGCCCGCTCGCATCCAGCGACCGAGTGCAACGCCGCCAGCGCACGCTCGGCGCTGTCGGGCGCGACGAACGCGAGGAGCTTGCCCTCGTTGGCCACATACATCGGATCGATTCCGAGCAGCTCGGTGGCGCCGGTGACCGCCGCGGCGACGGGTACGTCGGCCTCGCGGACGAGCGCCGCGACCCCGGACGCGCGAGCCAGCTCGTTGAGCGCCGACGCCACGCCGCCCCGAGTGGCGTCACGCATGCAGTGAAGGTCGGGGCCTGCCGCTCCGAGGAGCGCGTCCACCGCGGGCCACAGCGACCGTGTGTCCGAGCGGATGTCGGCTTCCAGCGAGAATTCGTCGCGAGCGAGCATCACGGCCATTCCATGCTCGCCGATCCGACCGGATACCAGGATGCGATCGCCCGGCTCAAGACCCGCCGGCGAGAGTTGTGCGCGTGGATCGATCGCGCCGATGCCCGTCGTACTCGCATACATCTGATCGGCGTGCCCGCGCTCGACGACCTTCGTGTCGCCCGCGATCACGTCTACCCCGGCGACATCTGCGGCCCGCGCGATCGCTTCAACCTCGTTACGCAGCTCAGACGTGCGGAGCCCCTCCTCCAAGACGAGGGAAAGGGTCAGCGCAAGGGGGCGAGCGCCCGAGACCGCCAGGTCGTTCACCGTCCCGTTGACCGCAAGCTCGCCGATCGAGCCGCCCGGAAAGCAGATCGGTGTCACGACGAAGCTGTCGGCGGAGACCGCGAGCCTGGCGCTGTTCACCGTCAGTGTCCCCGCGTCCCCGAGTACCGCGAGCGCGTCGTTGTGCAGGGCGGGGAGCAGCAACCCCTCGATCAGCGACTGTGACGCCTTGCCACCGGCGCCGTGGGCCATCGTGATCTGTGCGTCGCGAAAGCGCGCCTGCTTTGAGCGCGCCTGCTGCACGATCTCGAGCATCCGCTGCTCGCGCACGGCGCCGCTCACACGGTCACCCGGCGGTCGTGCGCGTAGCGGCCATAGGTGTAGTAGGCGGCACAGGCCCCCTCCGGGGAGACCATGCACGTGCCGATCGGGCGCTCGGGTGTGCACGCGGTGCCGAACACCTTGCACTCCCACGGCTTGATGACTCCCTTGAGCACCTCCCCGCACTGGCAGGCCTTTGGGTCGGCGACGCGCACGCCGGGGATGCCATAGCGTCTCTCGGCATCGAATTCGGCATAGGCGTCTGACAGCGCCAGTGCGCTCTGGGAGATGAAGCCGAGGCCGCGCCACTCGAAGTGAGCGCGCAGCTCGAAGACCTCCGCCATGACCTCGAGCGCGCGCGGGTTGCCTTCCCAGGGAACCACGCGCGCATACTGGTTCTCTACCTCGCATCTACCGCTGGCGAGCTGTGCCAGGATCATGTGAATCGACTGGAGCACGTCGAGTGGCTCGAAGCCGGAGATCACGAGCGGCTTTGAGTAGTCAGACGGTATGAACTGAAACGGCCGTGCCCCGACGATGCTCGAGACGTGGCCGGGACCGATGAAGCCGTCAATCGCAAGCGCGGGCGAGTCCAGCAGCGCGCGCAACGGCGGCACGATCGTGACGTGGTTGCACATGCAGGAGAAGTTCGGGATCCTCTCCGCCTTCGCCCGCCTGAGCGTGAGCGCCGTGGACGGGGCGGTCGTCTCGAAGCCGATCGCGAAGAACACCACCTCGCGCTCGGGGTTCTGCCTGGCGATCGTGAGCGCGTCGAGCGGCGAGTAGACCATCCGCACATCCGCCCCCTCGGCCTTCGCCTCGAGCAAGCTGCCCCGCGAGCCCGGGACACGCAACATGTCACCGAAGCAGGTGAAGATCACGTTCGACTCCTGTGCGATCGCGACACCGTCATCGATGCGGCCCATCGGCAACACGCACACTGGACAGCCGGGTCCGTGCACGAGCTCGACCGCATCCGGGAGCATGCCGTCGATCCCGTAGCGGTAGATCGAATGGGTGTGGCCACCGCAGACCTCCATCAGCTTGTAGGTGCGCCCAGGCTCGACCAGCGAGCTGATTTCGCCGGCGAGGGCGCGGCCGAGCCCCGCGTCACGAAACTCCTCGACGAACCTCATATGCGCTCACGCGTGATGGCGGTTCCGGCGTGCACGAGCAGGGTGTCACCGGGCGCCACAGCGCCGACGATGCCCGTGTCGACCGTCTGGCGGTGCTCCTGCTCATCCACGCAGAGCGCCAGACTCTCGGCCTCGTCGACGGCCAGGACACGCATCTTTGCGGCCAGGTCACCGCAGGTCAGGCAGCCGACGCCGGCGTCGCTCGCAGCGGCGAGATCCAGCGCCAAGCACCCCGGCGGGTCTGCGGCGATCGCATCAGGGCGTCCACGCGTCATCGGATCGCGCTCTCTTCGAGTCCGCGCAGCTCCTCCTCGTACACGGCGCCCATCTCTTCGAGCAGCTGCAGCGTCGCGACCGCCTCGCGCTCGTCGATCTTCGAGAGCGCGAAGCCGACGTGGATCAGCACCCAGTGGCCGAGCAGCTCATCCAGGCGCTCGACGTCAAGCAGCCCGATGTTGACGGTGCGTCTGACACCGGCGACATCCACCCGGGCGAGCTGGGTGCCATCGTCGAGGACCTCCACGACTCGGCCGGGGATGGCAAGGCACACGCTTGTCGCTCTCCTGTTCGCTAGGGAGAGCGTGGTTTAGCAGCTTGTTCGTTGCTACGCAACGGACGCGCAGACCCAGCGGCCCTACTACTCCGGTGAGCCTCGGCGACGATCTAGGGCGACGCGCTCGGATAGCACCGGAAAGCACGATGAGGCCCGCCACGGAAGACCCCCTGCCCCGGCACGAACCCGGGTGCCGGTTCGATCCCGGTTGGCTCCACTTCAAGAGAGCCAACTCTGCAGACCACGCTCGACGGTCTTTGGCCCGCGCCGACGCCGAGCCCAATTAGGGATTCCGACACGATTTCAGGCCCGCCAGTGCTGCGGAAACCGCCCGCCCGTGCAAGCGCTCGCCGCTAGCGCCCACGGGGATCGATGCCTTCGAGCGGCCAGTGGCGGACCACGCCGGGGAGCCAGCGGCCATCCTCCTCGCGCGTCAGGATGAAGCGGCTGATCGTCAGCTGGCCGCCCTCATGGTCGCCGTAGAGCAGGTCGACGGTCAGGACCTCACCCGCTAGGAACGCCTCACGCAGGCCCTCGCGGAAGGGATCGTCGTGCTCGCGTATCGCACCCTGCCAGAAACCGGTGTCGCCCGCTGGCACGTACAGGTCGCGTGTCTGCGGGCGATGCTCGGCCGGCTCGGCGTGTGGGGTGTCGATCTCCGGGCGCCGCGCCATGAAGCGCCAGGCTTGAAGGACCGCGAGACCGTTGCCGACGTTGCGAAGCGGGATCACGAAGTAGTAGCTCTCGCCGTCGCGCTCGACCGCGGCCGTGCCACCCTCGACGCGCATCATCCGCCCCTCTCCGAAGCGGACCGTCTCGGGCGGGTCATTCGCGCGCGAGGGAGCGAGCACGGGTCGCAGGCCGAGCAAGAGCGCCCGCTCGGCAATGGCCGTCGAACGCTCAGCAATGCGCGTCGAGCGCTGCCCGAACCGCACCGAGGAGAACGTCGCGACCGCCAGCACCAGCGTTCCCACGGCCGTCGCCAGCGAGGCAACCGTCGGCCAGTCGATAGCAGTGGGCAACGTCATCCACTAGATGCTTTCGCCGCGAGCGGACGGTGGCGAGGGCTGGAAGCGCGGCGGCCCTATTGGGGGTCGTCCGAAGCGCAAGTGCGCAATGGGTATAGCGCGAGCTCGTAATCGCCGCACGGCGGCAGTGCAGGAAGGCGCGGCACCCTCGAGCTCTCGAGCGGTCTCAGGCAGCTCGCGAGATTCGGCTGTCCCATCGGTCCTCGGAGGGCGTAACGCCAAAGAGCTTCGCGAGCGCCCATAGCGGCGGGAGTATGAGGTTCTGTACCCAGATGGGCGGCGACGTCACCCGGCTCTCGTGCCGGAAGTGCCAGAGGGTGGAGCCGAGCTGAAGTGGATTTTTCGGTGCACCCCGAGGCGTGGTTCTGCCGTCGGCCGCCAGGCCGGCGAAGGCCTCGTGCATCTCCCTGCTGTGCAGTGCTGGACGGAGCTCGACCACGCCTCTGATCTCGAGGGAGCCCGGGTTTGCCTCGGAGTGACGAACGCCGACTGGGACGATGATCGTCTCACCCGGTCCGACGACGCGTTCCTCACCGTCGAGGGTGAAGTGGGCTTCGCCAGCCATGATGGTGAAGCGCTCCTCCTGATGAGGATGGATGTGCTCGGTGATCGCGCCACCGGGCATGCTTCGCCAGTTGAAGCGAACTATGTCCTCATCGCTGTCCGCGGGGCTGGCGATGAACTGGATCCACTCGCCGGTGGCGGGGTTGGAGATTGGTCGGAACCTGGCGTCGGCGTCCTCACCGGCGACCTCACCGGCGAGGCTAGGAACGGCGTCTGTGGGGGCGGTGGGGTCGGTGTCGGTGCTGGCCATGTGGTCGGTCCTTCCTGCCGTGGCGTGCTGGACGTAGCGGTCTGAGCCCGATACCAAGCGACGGTCGCGGCGATGGCGTTGGCGAGTGGCGTGCCGGCGGCCCCGAAGGTGGACTCGTACCTGGAGGTGTTGAGCACGAAGGGTTCTTCAAACTCGTAGGCCATCTCGGCCAGCTCTCGCATCATGGGGTTGAAGAGTCCGAGGGCGCGTATAACCAGCTTCGGCACCGAGCGAACGCCGACCGCGTGCCCGACCTCGCCGGCGATGAGCTCGAGAACCTGTCGGGTCGTGACGGTTTCAGGGCCCGGCAGGTGCCACACGCCCCCCACGGCGCGCTCGTCGGTGCCGAGCGTGGCCAGGCCCGCAGCAACGTCAGGGACGTAGCTGTGAGTGTGGGGCAGGTCTGGGTTCCCAAGGAAGTCGGCGCGCTTGCGGGCGAGAGCGTTGGCAAAGACGCGCTCGCCGAGCACCGTCTCGGTTACCCCGGCGCCGAAGAAGTCCGACGCCCGCCCGATGGCGATGCGGACGCGACCGGCGTCTGCGGCGTCGAGCAGCTCTTCGGTCATGGCGGCCCGGGTCCGGCCCTTGACCGTCGTGGCGGCGAGCGGGAGATCCTCGGTCATCGGTTTGCCGCCAGCGGGGCCATAGCCGTAGACGTTCTCCAGACTCACCAGGAGCGCCTCGCTGCGTTCGGCCGCGCTGAGCACGCCCCGCTGCAGCGGCGGGAAGCGTTCCGGCCAATTCGTGTAAGGAGCGTTCAGGCATTGGTAGACGACCGACGCGCCTCTGGCCGCGTCGATCGCGGCGCCGGCGTCGCTTGCGTCGGCCGCGCGCCATTCAACTCCATGGGGCAGCCCCACTGGCCGGTGCCGCGACACCACTCGTACGGCCAGGCCGAGGTCCGCCAGCCGGGCGCCGAGGGCACGCCCGACCTGCCCGGTCCCGAACACGACATGCAGCCGGTCCTGACTCATAGCTGCGCTCCAATGCTTGCCGAGATGCCGACGTCGCTGCTTCCGGCCTGCTCCGCTCGGCTCCGAACCCCTGCGAGATCGTGGAAGCCGGCGACGGCGGTGCCGAGCAGCAGTGCGCCGGCAGCGATGCCTGTCGTGGCGATCAGCTGCGTACCTGACATCGTCGCAACGAGGACCACGGGTCCGACGGTCAGCGCCCATCCGACCGGCCGGTAGCGGGGGATATGAACGAGGTGATCGAGATACAGAAGGAGTGGCCCGATAGTGATCGCGATCGACGGCAGGACCCAGTCGGAGTGCCCGGCGGCGATGACGATGACGGGCAGGGCGAACGCCGCCGCGAACTCGATGACTGTGGCGAGGGTCACGGCCCGCTCGATCCGCTTGCCCTCCGGACTCTTGGGCCGGGGAGCGGTGCCGGCCGTGGCCCTGAGAGCGTAGAAGAACACGCCGATCACGGTGACAGCCGACACGGCGATCAGCGCATCCGCCACGCGGCCCCCGATTACAAGGCTCCCACGTAGGAGCCAGAACGCGGCGAAGGCCGCCTGAATGAACCCGCCGACGCGCCTCACACGCCGGGACCACGCCGCGGTTGGGGTCAGATCGGTAGCGCTCAGGCTTAGGTCTGCTGAGGCCGCTGCCCGCGGCTCGGTCGTCCCGGCGGACTCCGGTCGGCGCTCGCTCACCAGCATGGCTGGCTCCTCTCAGTGATCCTCGAGCAACCCGGCGGTCGGCGACAGCCGAGCCTCGGAGATGTCTGCTCTGAAAGCTACACGAAACAGCAAATCATTTCTAGAAATGAGCACCTATAGTTGTCCCATGGCTGAGTGGAGTTTCCTGACCAACCATGCGCGAGCCCTCGTCTGTATTGCCCACGACCCCGGGGTGCGCCTGCGCGACGTCGCCGCCGTGCTCGGCATCACCGAGCGCCGCGCCTTCGGCATCGTCACGGACCTGACCGAAGCCGGCTACGTCGTGAAGGAGAAGGAGGGCCGTCGCAACCGCTACCGCATCCAGGACCACTTGCCCCTGGGAGAGGCGGTCGGTCGAGAGCCAACGATCGGCGAGGTGCTGGGACTGCTCATCGATACCAACGCGACTGCATCCGCCCAGAATGCACACCAAGACGCCGATACCGCCGTCCTGAAGTAGGCCCCGCGATCGGAGCCCACCGCTTGCGTCGAATAATTGTCAACACCGCCGGCCAATTTGACGACCGGACAGTACGAAAGGAAGACCTATGAAGACAATGACCTGTAAACAGTTGGGTGGACCATGTGATTTCCCGCACCGTGGCAATACTGCGAACGACGTTATAAAGGCACAAGACGGGCACCTGAAGGAAATGGTCGCCGGAGGAGATCAGACGCACCAGGATGCGTTGAAGGAGATGCAGGGGAGGTGGAAGAATCCCTTTGCAGGAATGGGGTGGTACCGGAAAGCCAAGCGTGACTTTGCCGCGCTTCCCGAAGACGGGTGAGTGCCGGCCGCCGCTCGCGGGCTCGGCGTCGTCGCGACACGGAGCAGCTAATCTTGCCGAAGCCGAGTCGATCGAAGCAGCGCGAGGCGAGCGACATACCATACGTCTGGTATGTAAGATCCCGGTATGGCCAGCCCATCTGTCGCGCCTGAGAGGGCGCACCGCACACAGGCCGAGCGTCGGGCGCGGACTCGCACTGCATTGCTGGAGGCGGCAGTGGATTGCCTGGCCGAGGAGGGCTACGCGAAGACGACGACGCGGCGCGTCGCCGAACGCGCTCATGTCACCCCCGGGGCCCTACAGCACCACTTCGCCACGCGGGCGGAGCTGCTCGGTCACGCCAGGCGCCATCTAGGGAGCAAGTTCGCGCAGGAGATGCTCAGACATGCATCGGCGGAAGCACCCTCCATACAGCTGCGCGCCGAGCGGCTGTTAGATCAGATGTGGGAGCTAATGAAGGGACCCCTGTTTGCAGCCATGGTGGAGCTCTGGGTGGCCGCACGCACCGACCATGAGCTGCGCAAAGAGCTAACCGCGGCAGAGGGCGACGGAGCTCGTATGGCGGTAGCCGCCAGCCGCGTCCTGAATCCGGAGCTCGTCGACCGCCCTGGCTTCGCGCAGCTGCTCGCGACCGGCCGAGCGACCATGCGCGGGCTCGCGATGGCGAGGTTCATCAACGACGATGGAGCCGACGCGGCCTGGCCGGCCACGCGTGCGCACCTGCTGGGACTCCTCGCCCAGTTCGCCGCCGACGCCGGGGTCTCCTCATGAGCGGGCCGAAGACGGCAGACGATCGCAACGTCAGGATCGCTCCAGATCACCAAGCCACCGCACAGGGTGACTCGCCCCGTTTCTTGACGCTCAAGCGACTGACCATGGCCGGCGGGACCGCGTTGATATCCATCAATCTCTGGACGGGCGCCCCGTTGCTCGCGCTGTGGGTCGGCTCACAGGTCAGCGATCAGAGCACTCTCAGCATGACGGCGGTGTTCGTTGTGCTGCTCGTGCTCGCTGCCCTGGTCGCGGCGATGGCCGTGGCGCTCACCTGGCTCAACAACGCCTACGACGAGCTCACCGGTAGGCCGCGAATTGAACGGCGGGTGCCCTGGCTCCGCAGCATGCGCGCCGAGGCCGAGGGTCACATCAGCAGCCGGGTTGGGGAAACAGCGCTCGAGCGGATCGTGATGATCAGCGTGTATGTCGCGGTGATCGTGCTCTTGATCTGGCTCGTCTTCTTCGCGGGATCGATGGTGCCGAGCCAGGTGCGGGGCTAAGCCTTACGCCTGAGGCGAATGCCGGTCAGAGCGAGCGTCCCGAATGTCGACCCGAGGCGCCCGGGTTAGGACAGCCGCGGTCGTACCAGCGCAGGCCCGCGACTCGCTCGCATCGACGCAGGCGGTTGGCCTTACCATCGTTCCCATGAAGCGGAGCCGAAGTCGCGTCCATATAGATCCGTGCGAGAGTCCACCGAGCGGCGCGCGATGACCGTCGGAGGCAACGCGCCCACAGACGCGCCGCCGCCCGCAGGAGAGGCCGGTTCTGCCCGTTCCACGATGTGCAAGAGGGTGGCGCTTGCCGGCGCTACCGCCTTCGTCACCGCCAATATCTGGACCGGATGTCCTCTGCTTGCTCTGTGGGTTGGCTCTCGGGTTGTGGGCCAGCAGGCCCTCAGCATGGCGGCCGTGGGCGTAGTCATCGTTGTACTCGCCTTGCTGGTCTCCGTCATGGCGGTGTCCCTGGCTTGGCTCAACAACACATACGACAAGCTCACCGGACGCCCGCGCGCCGATGGTCGGGCCACCTGGCTGCGCAGCATGAGCGCCGAGGGTAAGGATCAAATCCGCCGGCGAGCAGGAACCACTGCGCCAGAGCGGATCGTCATGGTCAACGTTTACGTTGCCGTCATTGCCTTCGTGATCTGGTACGCGTTCTTTGCCGGGTCCCCGGGGCTTGGGTAGCTAGGACACCGCCGCATCTCCGCGCATTGCAAGCGTGTGCCAAGCTGGGAAGCGCCTCTAGAGCTGGGCTGAGGAGCGGTTTTGCTTGCGGCGACTGCCAGCCGGCGCGCCGCTCGTGCGAGCGGACCGTCGCTTCGGCTTCACCGCGGCCGCTGGCCTGGCGGGCAGAGCCGGCCAGCTTGGCCCGCCGCGTTCCTCGAGCAGCACTGTGAACGCCTCGGGCTCCATCGGCTTGGCGAAGTAGTAGCCCTGAGCGATGTCGCAGTCGAGCTCCCGCAGTCGGGTGGCCTGCTCCACGGTCTCGACACCCTCGGCGATCACCTCTTGACCGAGCGCATGGCCCATCTGGATGATTGCGGCGGCAAGCGCGGCGGCCTTAGGCGAGGTGACGATCCTCTCGATCAGCAGACGATCGATCTTGACATCGTCGAAGTTCAGGTTGGCTAGGTAGCTCAGCGAGCTGTAGCCCGTCCCGAAGTCGTCGAGTGACAGGCGCACGCCTAGGTCGTTGAGCGCGTCCAGGGCGCTCCGTGCGGCGTCGAGCCGCTCGATCAGCATGCTCTCGGTGACCTCTACCGTGAGAAAGCCCGGCCGGATGCCCTCCGCGGTGGTCACCTCGCGGATGAGCGTCGCAAGCTCGTCGGGCTGGAGGAGCTGGCGCGTGGAGACGTTCACGGCGATGCGGGCGAAGCCCGGGACACGCTGCCAGCCCGCGCTCTCGCTCGCCGCTCGCCGCATCACCTGCGCGCCGAGCTGGCGGATCAGCCCGCTGTCCTCGGCGACGGCCACGAACTCCGCGGGAGACATGGCCCCCCAGTCGACGTGCCGCCAGCGCGCTAGGGCCTCGGCGCCGACGATCTCGCCGCTGCGCAGCGACACCAAGGGCTGGTAGTGCAGGTGGATCTCGTCGTTGGCGAGCGCCACGCGGAGAGCCGACTCGGTTCGCACGCGGTCGAGGACGCGGACGTGCATCTCGCGATCGAACAGCTCGAATCCTCCCCGACCGGCCATCTTCGCCTGGTACATCGCTGCATCCGCGTCGCGCAGGAGCTCCGCGGCGCCCGATCCGGGGCTACCGACGGCGATGCCGATGCTCGCGCTCACCATGTGCTCGTCGCCGCCGAGCATGATCGGCTCCTGCAGCGCGCTGTTCAGCTGGCCGGCGATCGCTGTGACCGCCCCCTCGGAGGGGAGCTGCTCGCACAGCACCGCGAACGCGTCGCCGCCGAGGCGCGCGAGCGTGTCCTGCCGGCGAATCGCGCCAGCGAGCCGCGGGGTCACGAGCCGCAACAGCTCATCGCCAGTTTCGTGGCCGAGGCTGTCGTTGACCAGTTTGAAGTGATCGAGGTCCACCACGAGCACGGCCGGCGGTTGGGAGTCCCGCTCGCTCGGGACGAGCGCATGGGCGACGCGGTCGAGGAACAGCGTGCGGTTGGGCAGCCCGGTGAGCTCGTCGTGGAGCGCCCGGTGGCGGATCGTCTCGTGCATGTCGCGATTACGTATCGCCTCGGCCAGGACGTTCGCGAGGGCATCGAGGAGCGGCGGACAATCCGCTGGAACCGCCCCGGCGCGCATGTAGTGAACCGCGAGCACCCCCAGCGGAGTCTCTAGGTCGCCGATGAGCACGGCGACGCTGCTGCGGACGCCACGGTCCACCAACCTCTGCGAGAGCGGAAAGCGCCGCTCCTGCTCCCAGTCCTCGACGATCGCCAGTCCGCCTACGCTCGCCACCTTCTCCAAGGAGGAGGTTCCTTCGCTGACGATGCGGTCCCCCTTGCGGTCCTGGGGCCATCCCACGGACGCCACGACGGTGAGATCCTGCGTGCCGGGCACACGCTCGAACAGCTGCGCGCAGTCACCCGAAAGGACCCGCGCCGCGTCGCCGACGGCCTGGTCGAAGAGTTCGTTAAGACAGCCGCCCTTGAGGGCGAGCCGGCCGAGGTTGACTACCCCCTGCTGTGCGTCGACGTAGCGCAGTAGTGCCGCTTCGGCCTCGCGGCGCGCGCTGATGTCAACCGTGAGGTTGACGTACATTTTCGGTCCAATCCCGTCGCCGGGCGGGAGAGGGCGCATGCGAGCGTAGACCGGGAACACCCTTCCATGCTTGTCGCGCACGTCGACTTCGTCCTCGACCGTCATGCCGGCAAGCACAGCGGGCCGATGCCGCAACGCCGTCTCACGCCTCTCATCAGGCGTGATGAGATCCATGAGCGAGCAGCCAATGGCCTCCTCGGCGGTGTAACCGTACAGCCGTCGGGCGCCGTCATTCCAGTAGCGCACGACAGCCTGCTCGGCCGAGACCTCGAGGAGAATGACGGCGGCGTCGACCTCGTTGAGCAGGTGCTCCTGCAGGGCGATCTGCTCGCGTGCGGGGGCCGCCGCCATCACGCAGCTCGCGCCAGGCGGTCACCCGCCGGGCACGCCTCAGTAGAGGGCAAGAATTCCGTGAGTCCTGAGGCGGGCCCTGCGGGATGGTCGCGCATACGGTTCTGATCGACCTCACGGGCGGGGTGCTTGAGCGTTGGCGCGCTCGGCTAGCCCTCGCGTGGGACCGCCGGGCCGCAGATCCGCGCTCCGGCCGGCTCGGCGAGAGTCTTGTCACACTCCTTGCGTCTCGCGGGTCTTGTCCCATAACACGACTCGAAGGAGGAACGTAACGTGGCTCAGCAGGGATGGTTCGTACATGCTGCGCTCACGAAACACGCGTCGCGAGCTGGCACTGGACGCGCATGTCCCCGGCGAGTTCGTGAGCAAGCAGCCAGCCGACAGGCAGCCTGACTCGACCACCGATGACATAGCGGAGCTTCCGCACGGCGCTACTGATGCGACTGGTGGCGCAGCCCGTCGAGGGCGATGTGCACCAGGTGCCTGGTCTGCTCAGGGTCGCTTGCAGGCGCCTTGGTGATCGCCATCACCATCTGGATGACCTGCGCGATCGTCACGTCGGGCCGCACGGCGCCCGCCTCCTGGGCGCGCTGCAGGAGCGGCTCGCCGGCGGCGAACAGGGCGGCGCGGCAGCTCTGGAAGAGCGCGGCGTCGCGTTCGAGATAGTTGAGCAGCTCATGGGACAGCGCCTGCTTGGTCGCCATGTAGGCGATAACGCGGTCGAACCAGCTGTTCAGGGCCTCCCACGGATCGCTGCCGTCGAGCCGCCCCGCCGTGTGGCAGACCTCGGTCACCTCGTCGACGTAGAGCGCCTCGAGCAGCGCCTGGCGCGTGGGGAAGTGCCGGTAGAGCGTGCCGATGCCGACGCCCGCGCGGCGCGCGATCTGCTCCAGCGAGGTGCTCTCGCCGCCCTCGGCGAAGGCCTCGCGTGCGGCCGCGAGCACCTTCTCGTAGTTGCGCCGCGCGTCGGCGCGCTTGGGGCGGGTGAGGAGAGTGTCGGGAAGTGCCTCGGTGGTGTTCATAGGATTGCCCTTGACAAGCGGAGGATGCCTCCGTATAGTTCTGGAGGTACCCTCCGGTTATTCTGGAGGTGGCCTCCATTTTAGCTCGACATCGATCCGATTGCAAGACACCACCCTCACATTCGTCTCACCACCACCGTTGGAGCTCACATGAACCTCATATCCGCCTCCCCCCTCTCGCCCGCGCGCCAGCGCTGGGCGACGCTGCTCGTGGTGTGCCTCGCGCAGCTGATGATCGTCCTCGACGTGACGATCGTGAACGTCGCGCTGCCCTCGATCCAGCATGACCTGCATTTCAGCCAAGCCAACCTCACCTGGGTCGTCAGCGCGTTCCTGATCACCTTCGGCAGCCTGCTGCTGCTGGCCGGACGGCTCGGCGATCTCCTCGGACGCAAGCGCGTGTTCCTCGCCGGCGTGGTGCTCTTCACCGGCGCCTCGATGCTGTGCGGCGCCGCATCGAGCCAGGGCTTCCTGATTGGCGCCCGCTTCCTGCAGGGCGTCGGCGCAGCCGCCCAGGCCTCGGTGATCCTGGCGATCATCGTGACCGAGTTCCCGGAGCCCGTCGAGCGCGCACGCGCGATGGGCGCGTACGTGTTCGTCTCGGTCGCGGGCGGTTCGCTGGGCCTGCTCGCGGGCGGGCTCCTCACCCAGGCGCTCAATTGGCACTGGGTCTTCTTCGTCAACGTCCCGATCGGCCTCGCGACGCTGGCGTTCGGCCGGCTCATCATCCCGGCGGATCGCGGGCTCGGACTGGGGCACGGCGTCGACTGGCTGGGCTCGCTGCTCGTCACGTCCTCACTGATGAGCGCCATCTACGCGATCGTCGGCGCCACGGCGCACGGCTGGATCTCGCTGCAGGTGCTCGGGTTCGGCGGCCTCGCGACCGTCTTGATGGCGGCGTTCGTCGCGCTCGAGGCGCGGATCGCGAACCCGATCATGCCGCTGCGCATCCTGGCGGTGCGCGGGATAGTGCCGGCCAACCTGATCAGGGGCTTGCTGGTGACGGGCATGTACTCGACCTTCTTCCTCGGCACGCTCTACCTCGAGCACGTCCGCCACTACAGCGCCGTGCAGACAGGGGCGGCCTTCCTGCCGTGGACGATCACGGTCGCGATCCTCTCGCGCGGCATCACGACGAGGCTCGTCAACCGCTTCGGCGCACTGCCGGTCCTCGTCGCCGGGATGGGGAGCGCGGTCGTCGGCCTGCTGCTGTTCAGCACGTCCGGTACGGACACGGCCTTCTTCCCGACGGTCTTCTTCGCCTGCTTCGCGATCGGGTTCGGCATCGGCAACGCCTTCATGCCGCTGCTCACGATCGCAATGGCAGACGTGCCGTCCGCCGACGCCGGCCTCGGCTCGGGGATCACCAACGTCTCACAGCAGGTCAGCGGCGCACTCGGCCTGGCGGTACTCGGGACTCTTGCGACCGACCACACGAAAGCACTGCTGAACGAGCACCATCCGGTCACGAGCTCGCTGATCAGCGGCTACCACCTGGCCTTCCTGACCGGCGCGGCGGTGATCGCCATCGGCCTGCTGTTGGCGCTCGCGCTGCTGCGCCCCCGTAACCCACGCCCGTCGCTGCAGCTCGCCGACGCCAGCCGGCGCGACGGGACCACCGCCCCCGCCGACCTCGAAATGGAGCGACAGGCCGCATGACACAGACCAACGACACCTGCCGCGGCGGGCGCCCGAGCGGCGCCGGCCGTCCCGCAGACCGCCGCCTGGCCACGCGCCGCACACGCGTGCGCGTGGCCTCGGATGCGGTGGTCTCCGCCTACATCCGCGACATCGCACTGCCACACGCGGGCGTCAAGCAACACGACCCGCACCCCGTCATCATCCCCGCACCGTCCCTGAACCGCGTGGCGACGATCGATGTAGTTCCAACTGCAACAGGAGATCATCATGCGACTCGTCGTCATCAATCACCTCACCCTCGACGGCGTCATGCAGGCGCCTGGTCGACCCGATGAGGACTTCTGAGCAGCACGCCCACCACCACCGGAGTGATCATCGCGACCTACCAGCCGTGCACGGCAGCCGCCGGGGCCGCATCGAAGCGGGAGGAGTGAAATGCAACGGCCAGGATCAAACCCGCAAACGCTGATGAGCGGCCTCGTCTTCGGCGAGCAGCCACGTTGGCACGGGAACCGCCTGTGGTTCTCCGACTGGGGTAAGCCGGAGGTGCTTGCCGTCGATCTCGAGGGCAACAGCGAGATCATCGTCAAGGCGCCCTCGTTTCCGTGCTGTGTCGACTGGCTACCCGATGGGCGTCTGCTGCTCGTGGCGGCTCGCGACGGGCTTCTGTTGCGCCGCGAGCCAGACGGGTCGTTCGTGACCCACGGCGACCTGAGCGGCCTCGCCGCCCTACCTCCGGGGAACGAGCTGGTGGTGGACGGCCGGGGCAACGCCTACGTCAACGGCGCCGGCTTCGACATGATGGCAGGCGCCGACTTCGCCCCCGGGCACATCGCCCTCGTGACCCCCGACGGCTCCGCCCGGATGGTGGCCGACGGCATCGCATTTCCCAACGGCATGCTCGTCACGCCGGACAACTCGACATTGATCGTCGCGGACTCCTACGGCAAGTGCTTGACGGCGTTTGACATCGCGCCCGACGGCAGCCTGGCCAACCGGCGCGTGTGGGCGGACCTCGGCGATGGCGTCCCCGACGGCATCTGCATCGACGCGGAGGGCGCCGTCTGGTACGCAGACGTCCCGAACAAGCGCTGCGTTCGCGTCCGTGAGGGTGGCGAGCTGCTGCAAAGCGTAGAGCTCGATCGCGGGTGCTTCGCCTGCGCCCTCGGGGGTGAAAACCGAAGGACGCTGTTCATGATCGCCACCGAATGGCGAGGTCCGCAGAACATGTTCGAGGGCGACCCGACGGGCCAGGTGCTCACCGTCGAGGCGCCGGCGCCCGGCGTGGGCTGGCCGTGAGACCGCGCATCGAAATTGCCAATCCCGCCCTGACGGAGCTCGCGTTCCTCGTTGGCACATGGGACATGGAGCTGTTCCAGGCCGCGTTCCTTCCCGATCCGGAGTCGAGAGTGCGCGGAAAGGTCACTTTCGCGTGGATCGCCGACGGTGCCGCGTTGGTGATGAGCCAGGGCGGTCAGGCGACGTGGATCATCGGGCGCGACGAGGCAGAGCGGGACTTCCATGTCCTGTACGCAGACAGCCGCGGGGTCTCCCGTGTCTACCAGATGAGCTTCGCCGATCGCACCTGGAGGCTCTGGCGCGAGACGCCCGAGTTCTCGCAACGCTTCGCGGCACAGGTCAGCGGCGACGGGCAGACGATCAGCGGCCACTGGGAGAAGTCTGTCGACCGCGGCGCCAGCTGGGAGCATGACTTCAGCGTCACCTACAGCCGCGCACCATCGGGGGCGGAGGGTTAGGCTCCTGGCTCTTGGAGCAACCGCCAACAGAGCGGCAGGGGTATAGGAGGATCCCGGCGGGGACGGTGCAGGCGGGTGTCACCGTCGTTCAGACGGGCACCGTCGTGCTCAACCGTGCGATTACGCTCTATCCGCTGCGGCTGCTGATTCCCACCGCGGCGTTCGTCGTGACCCTGGTGGTGGTTCTGGGCCTGGGTGTTGCCGGCGACACGCGCTTCTATCAGGCGGCGGCAACGATCATCGTCGTGCTCGTGCTCAGCCTGGCGACCCAGGGCCACTTCTTCCGCCTCGACAAGCTGCCCCCACCGCCGTCGTGGATCGTGCGGCTGGGGCGGCGGGGCGCGATGATCTGGATTCTTTCGGAGCGGATGACCGCGCTGGCCGTGCTCGGCTATCTGGGCCTCGGCGAGGGGGCGGCGTTGTACGCGCTCGCGAACGGCGGTGGCTCATCGTTGGTGCTCGGGCTCTCGGCCGCCGCGATCGCCAGCGGATTCTTCGCCATCGGCGTGCTCGCGGTGGTGGGCGATCCGGAGGTCGCCGTGACCGTCGTAGGCGGCTCGGCGCACGCTACGGATCCCGAACCCGGTTCACCGCAACCGCCCGACGCTCGCTAAGGCGCCACTCCCTAATGGACGTTCGGGGTCACCGGTCTCAGCCCGCAACTGGCGAGGACGGGCGCGACCGCCCTGGCGAGCAGGGCCCTGGCGCCCCGAGCCCCGACGCGATGCTGGCGACGCTCGACGCGAGCCAGCTCCGCGTCCTTCGTCGCGTGGGGCGCGAGTGGGGCCGGGTCTGCGGAAACCCCGAAGTGTGGCGGAGCGCGCTGCCCGTGAACCCGAGCCTGGGCAGCTTCCCCGATCCCACGGACGTCCGGCCGAGCCGCTTCGGACGCTTTGTGCGCGTGCGGAGCGGACCACTGCCGGAGGTGCAAGCGACGAAGGAGGCGGAGGCGGCACCCTCGCCGCTCGGGCGTCTTGGCTCCGACGTGCGGCGCGTGCTGCTCGGGCCTCCCCTGAGGAGCACTGCGATCGCCCGCGAGCGGATGCGAAAGCTGGTCGCACTGCCGGTGCTCTCCGCGGACGCCCTCTCCTCGGTCGCCTACGGCCCGGAAGCGATGCTCGCGATCCTCGTCCTCGGGGGCACCGCTGGGTTGAGCTATTCGCTTCCGATCTCCGCCACGATCGCGTTCCTGATGCTTGCTGTGGGCGTGTCCTATCGCCAGACGATCCGTGCGTATCCCCACGGCGGTGGCTCCTACATCGTCGCGAGCGACAACCTCGGCCGGATTCCGGGGCTGGTTGCCGCCGCGGGCCTGATGACCGACTACATACTCACGGTCGCGGTATCGGTCGCCTCCGGACTCGAAGCGATCACCTCGGCGATCCCGTCACTGAGCGCTGACGCTGTCCCGATTGGGGTGGGGGTGATAGTGGTGTTGCTCGCCGGCAACCTGCGCGGCGTGCGTCAGGCCGGCCTGCTGTTCGCCGCGCCGACATACGCGTTCATCTTTGCGATCTTCGTGCTGGTCGCCGTCGGCCTGATCGACGCCGCCGGCCGTGGGTTCCACCCCACGCCGAGGCCACCGCTGACCGCGACCGAGGCGGTCGGTGCGCTGCTGATCTTGCGTGCGTTCGCCTCCGGGTCGACGGCAATGACCGGAATCGAGGCGATCTCAAACGCAGTGCCGGTGTTCAAGCCGGTTGAGTGGCGCAACGCCCGCACGACGCTCACCTGGATGGTCGGCCTGCTGATCGCCCTGTTCGCGGGAACAATCGCGATGGTCCAGCTCGAGGGGATCGTGCCCAGCGCCCACGAAACCGTGCTCTCCGAGATCGCCCATCGCAGTTTCGGCACGGGATTCATGTATCCGGTCACGCAGGCGGCGACGGCGGCGATCCTGCTGCTGGCGGCGAACACCGCCTACAACGACTTCCCGCGGGTGCTGTTCCTGCTGGCTCGCGACTTCCAGGCGCCTCGGCTCTTTCTGCGAATGGGCGACCGCTTGGCGTTCAGCAACGGCATCATCCTGCTTTCCGCCGCCGCGGCGGTCATCTACGTCGCGTTCGGGGGCATGACCGGTCCCCTGATACCGCTGTACGCGGTCGGGGTGTTCCTGGCCTTCACGCTGTCGCAGAGCGGGATGGTCGTGCACTGGTGGCGCCTGCGCGACCCCAACTGGCGACGGAGCATGGCCTTCAACGCCATCGGCGCCTTCCTCTCGGCGATCGTGTTCATCACCGCGGGGATCACGAAGTTCGCGGCGGGCGCCTGGGTCTCCCTGGTGGCGGTCGGCCTGGTCATCCTGCTCGCGAGCAGCATCCGCCGCCACTACAACGCGGTGGCCAAGGCGATAGCGCTGCACCCCCACACGATCGAGGTACCCAGGCACCCGATCGTGCCAGGCGTCCGCGACGCCGCGGCGCGCGTCAGACGCGACGGCGAAGATCACGACGCCGCCGGCGAGGCGGGGGAGACGAAAGCCGAGACCGAGGAGACTCCCGAGGAGATACACCACCTGATACTCGTGCCGGTCGCCTCGCTGGACCTCGCCAGCATGCGCGCGCTCGCCTACGCAGCCTCGCTCCAGCAACCAGTGCTCGCGCTGCACGTGAGCCCCACCGACGAGGAGGCCGAGCGCTTTCGCAGCTACTGGCGCACGTGGGGCGATCACCTGCCGCTCGAGGTCGTCGTGTCTCCCTACCGCGCGATTGTCGCGCCGATGGTCAACTACATCGAGTCACTGCATCGCCTGAGCGAAGACCTGACGCTGACGGTGATCCTCCCGGAGATCGTCGTGGCACATTGGTGGCAGCGCATCCTGCACAACCGGACGGCGTCACGACTGCGGCGCGCCCTGCGACCGCTGCCCAAGAGCGTGGTGACGACCGTCCCCTTCCATCTGCGTGGCTAGGACTCCAGGCTTATAGTTGAAGGCAGCCGACGTCGGGGCCTCTCCTCCGCTCTCGTCCGGACGTCTCTGCTGACAGAGCCGGGGGAACCGAGGCGCCGTGCCGGACGTTCTTGCTCTACCGTCGGGTGACGATCTCACCCGCGCGATCTCGGCTGCGATGGTGAGTCTCTACGCCGAGGTATATGGGCACGACCGGACTAGGGCAAGCACGTACATCAACGACAACGTCGTCGTATGCATTCTCGAGGACATCTTGACGTCCGCGGAGCAGGATCTCATCGCCGCCGGCGGCGAGACCGAGGTCATCGACGGGCGGGTCGCCTTCCAGGCCGACAGGGAAGACGAGTTCAGCGCCCTGATCGAGCGTCTGACGCTGCGCCGGGTTGTGGCGTTCATGAGCGCCAACCAGACTTCGCCCGGTATCGCCTGTGAGATGTTCTTCCTCGCGCCCATCGAGGCCGTCCCGTGACCCTCGTGTCCGCCGAGCCGACGGACGCGGCGCTGATGCAGGATGTGCAGGCCGGAAGCCGCGCCGCGCTGGGGAAGCTCTATGGACGGTACGCGCCGCGCGCCTATCGCACGGCGATGTCCGTTTGCCACGACAGCGACTACGCGGAGGACGCCGTGCAGGACGCGTTCGTATCGATGTGGGCCTCGCGCACGACCTACCGCTCCGAACGAGGATCGGTGGAGCACTGGGCGCTCAGTATCGTCCGCCATCGCGCGATCTATCTTGCACGCCGCGGGTCGGCTCGTGCAGCCCAGAGCGAAGGGACGATGCGGCTCGAGCAACAGCCCGCGGGAGACGACGTGCCGAGTGATTTCGCCGCGCGTGCCGAGAGGAAGCAGCTGACACGCTTGCTCACGCGGCTGCCACGCGAGCAGCAACAGGTCATCCTGCTCGGCTTCTTCAACGGCCTCACGCACATGGAAATCGCGAGCCGGCTCGACCTACCGGCCGGCACCGTGAAGGGTCGCATGCGACTCGGGCTGACGAAGCTGCGCGACGGACTCGACCCGCTTCGAACTCGAAGCCCTGACTGCGAGGCATGCCGCCAGCATGGTTCGCTGAGCGGCGGCTAGGCAATCTTCCTGCAGCGGGCAGTCGCGCCCGGGACGATCACGCACCTTGTCCTGAGCTGAGTGACGAATCCGGAGATGGCGTGACCTACGTGGATGTCCAGCTCGTGCTGGTGGGGCTCGTCGCGATGCTTGAACCGGCCACGCTCGGCTCCTCGGTGCTGGCGCTGGTGCTCGGTGACCGTCCCCGTCGCACCGGCCTCTGGTTCTACCTCGGCGGACTTGGCGCAACCCTCGCTGTCGGTGTTATCGCGGCCTTCGTGCTCGGCAACGCGGCTGCGTCGCGAACCTCGACGCCAAAGACCTGGGTTTCGGTGTTCGGCCTCATCGCGGGCCTGTTGCTGCTCGCCTACGTGGTGCGCAGTGTGCGACGGCCGGTCGACCCCGAGACGACCGCGAGAAACATCGAGCGCATGAACAGGGTGGCCTCGGCACCGGCAGTGACGATCCTGGGCGCAGGCGCCGTGCTCGCCAACGCCGGCGTGTTCATGGTGATCGCGCTGAAGGACATCTCCCAGCTGAACCCCACCGCGGTGCAGTACATCCTCGACTGGATCCTGTTCTCGGTGGTGTCGCTACTTCCGTTTGGCGTCGCGCTTGTGATGCTGCTCATAGCACCTGGGCGGACGATGGCGGTTCTCGCCGTCGCCCGCGGCTGGATCGAGCGGCACGCCCGCACGGCCGCCCTGATCATCATCGCCGCGCTCGCCGCGTCGCTGCTGCGCGATGGCATCTCGGGCCTAACCGGTTGAGGACCCTCGATATCGCTTTGCGGGCCCTCCGGCGGCGCCACTGCGCGCCCTCGACCTGGCCGCCACCACGGCGCCTCCGCGCCAGCGCGCGTCGCCGGGAAGTCGTCTGGGAGCAGCCCGCCGAAGACGAACGACCAGCCCCAACGGCAGCCGCTGGTGCCCATGCCCTGGGCGGCTAGGCGGCGGCGTACTCCTTCTCAGCCTCGTCGAGTTCGCGCTTGAACTCCTTGCTGTCGACGTCGATTTCCTTCTCGATCGTCTTTTCGGCGCGTGTGAGCACCTTGTCGAGCTGTTCTTCAAGGCGCGACTCTCCGATTACAAGCAGCGTTGCCTGTCCCTCGTCGATGAGGTCTCCCAGCTCCTTCGCGTCGTCTCTTGAGATGCCCTTTTTGAAGTGTCCACCCAGGCCGCCAATGACGCCGCCGACCAATGCCGCGGGGATTACCGCCGGCGCGGCCAGGATCCCGACCGCGGCTCCGACGGCGATGCCTCCCCAGGCGCCGTGCTGCGTGGGCTTCTCGTGCTTCTCGACGTGGACCTTGCCCTCGATGTCCTTGGTGACCAATGCAACGTCATAGGTGCCGACGAGCTTCGCCGCATGCAGTTCGAGAAGGGTGTTGTAGTCCGCCTCGGCACCGGCGTCGTCGGCGTAGGTCGCGGCATAGATAAAGACGGGTCTGTCGCTCATGTGATCTCCTGTCGGGGCTTGATTTGGTGTTTCGATCGGCCGGGGCATCGCGCCTGCCGGCGATGCCACCCAGTCTGGTTAGTCGGGGCCTGTGTCCTTGGATCAGTTTCAACCTGGGCAAACGACGCGACCGCGCTCATGCCGCCGGCGCCTGTGGTGGCCAGGTCCGCGACAATGCCAGAGGTCGTGATCGATCGACGCTTGATTTCAGTACTCGCGTGCACAGCTTCGCTCGCCGGCCTCGCCCTCGGCGCAAGCAGCGCCAACGCCCGCCTGCCGTTCGGGGTCACGTTGACCGTCAACGCAGGCTCCAAAGGGGGCATGGACGAGGTGACGGTCATTGCGAGGTCCATCAGGGGCGCGACGTGCGCGTTGCAGGTCAGCACGGGGAGGGCGACACTGGCCTTCTCCCGCCGGCCAGTCGGTCGATCCGGAGCCGTGAAGTGGCAATGGTTTCCCCATGGAATCCCCTCCGACGTTCGTTGGCGATTCACGGCGACCTGCCGGGTGGGTGCCGCGTGGACGCTCAGCTGGGAAAGGGTGGAACTAGGGTTCCCCTCCATTGGCGGAGCGCTGGTCACGCCCATCTCCCTTGGCGCGAACCCGCCCGGTGGGTCGTGCAACCTCCAGGGCGTCTGTTTTGCGCAGGATCCGTTTCCGGTCGGTCAGTGCACGTGGTATGCCGTCGGCAGGAGACCTGATGTGCTGGGAATCGTCCGCGGCAACGCCGGGGTATGGCTGGAAGCTGCCGCTGGCCGCCTGCCCGAGGGCTCGCGCCCGCTAGTCGGGGCGCTCGCCGTGTGGCGTCCCGGACGCGCGGGGTCGGGAGCAGCTGGGCATGTTGGCTACGTCGCGGCCGTGTTGAAAGGACGCATCCTTGTGGACGACGCAAACTGGACGCCCACGCCTGCGAGCGCTCGGTTGCTGGTGCATGAACACTGGGAATCCACGCACTCTGTCAGCGGCTACATCTACGAGGGACCTGCCGGAGCAAGGCAGCCGTAGCAGGCGACAGCCTCATTCCGCCGTTACGCCCGTTCCTCCGCGAGGCGTTCGGCGGCACCGCGGCGCGGCCAAATCAGTCACAGCCGGTAATCCCGCCATCCAACGGAATGACGGTCCCCGTGAGATAGGCCCCAGCGCGCGAGGAAAGAAACAGCGTAAGCCCGGCAACATCGTCGGGCCGCCCGATTCGTCCGAGCGGCACCATCCCCTCGACCATCTCGCGGCTCTCAGGCGTCTCGAACATGAAGGCCGTCATTTTGCTCTCGAATGGACCGGGTGCGATCGCGTTGACGGTGATGTGCTCCGTCGCCAGGCGCTTGGCCAAATGGCGCGTCAGCATGTGGACGGCCGCCTTGCTCGCGCTGTAGCTGTAGTTCTCAAGCGACGGCGTGCGCAGGCCGTCGATCGAGCCGATGTTGATCACACGCGCAGGGTCATCGGCGTCCGCCGCGGCGCGCAGCTCCGGCAACAGCGCGATCGTCAGGTCGAAGACGCCCTGGACGTTCGTGTGCAGGACCTTCTCCCAGCCGCCCGGAGGGAACTCCTCGAGCGGCGCGCCCCACCCGGCGCCCGCGTTGTTCACGAGGATGTCGAGCTCCCCGAAGCGCTCTCGCGTCGCCTGCGCGAGCTCCTTGGCGCCCTGCGGCGTCGAGACGTCGCCCGGGATCGCGTGGCAGTCGCCGAGCGCCGCGAGCTCTTGCGCCGCCGCTTCGACGTCGTCGACCTTGCGCGAAGAGACGATCACGCGGGCCCCCGCTTGCACGAGGCCGCGGGCGATCATCAGCCCGATCCCGCGCGAGCCGCCCGTCACGAGCGCCGTCCTGCCGGAGATGTCGAACAGATCGCTCATCGTGGCGGCACGAGGGAAGGGCCGCGCTCGTCCACCCGTGCCGCGGCGATCACTTCTGCTCGCCGATCCACGACAGGATGGCGCGGGAGTGCGTCAAGACCGCCCCGTCGGGCAGCTTGAGCGCCGGCAGCTTCTTCGCCCCGGTTGCTTCGCGCAGCTCCTCACGCGAGCCTTTGCGCAGGAACGGGATCGGACTGCCGTGCGCGGCTAGGACCTTGTCGTACTCGATACCCGCGGCGCGGAGGGCCTCCTGAACGCGGCGGCACGGATGTATGCGCGGGCCGCCGTCATCCCCGTGGCAAGCGAACAGCGTCGGTCTCTCGTCCATCTCGTCCTCTCCTCGCCGACTTGGAACGGAGCCTATCGTCCCCGGGAGCCGCGGCGCGGCGTCAGGCGGGGCTCACGACAACCAGTGGGATCGGCCGTAGGCGAGCTGGTGAAGCTTAGGCGCTGTGCCCGTGAGTCCCACGGCCGGAGCGTAAGGCCTCAGATCCGTTAGGCGCTGTGCGAGCCTTTTCGGGCGAGCTTGAATTCGCCGGTGCCGAAGTCCTGGTTGCAGGTCATCGTCCTCGAGGTGTCATGGCAGGACAGGCTCTGCGGGAACACGATCTCCTGGCTCGTCGGCAGCGTTTCTCCTCGCCGCCCGAGTTTGAGCCTGACGGTTTTGGCCCTCCCGCTCGGATAGAGCCGGTAGGCGCGCCCGGTTGCGAGCAGCTCGCACGCGACGTTGTTTGGTTTCGGCGTCCACAGGCAGCGAATGTTTCCGCTGGGCGTGGAGAAGCGGCAGGGCACGTTCGCGCTGTTCGGCGTACTGCACGCGTAGTGGTGAGCGGCCCGCGCCCCCGAGGCCACGGCCGGCGAGAGGGCCACCGCGACAGACAGCGCGACCACGCACGCCGCGGCGACGGCCGCCAGCAGGACCCCTGAGCGCGAATGCGTATTACCTTGCGTTGCCATCTTGACACCCCTTCGTTGCCCGCACCCATCAACAGCGGCACGGCGGGGAAGTTGCGAGCGCACGACGCATGCAGTATCACGACCGGGAGCTTCGAGGCGCTGCCGGCCCTCGGGCGACTGCTGCTAGAAGGAGCAGGGACGCGAGCGGCGGTCGACGCCCACCTCGGTGATCCCGCCGGACGTGATCTTGATCCGCGTCGGGACGTTGCCGCGCTCGATCAGCTTGCGCAGGACTGACTCACCCTTGGATTCGATTCCCGAGCGCAGCGGCTCCTCCACGGACTCGGGTCTCAGCGAATCGGCTATCTGCACGTACACATGCTGTTCGGCGCTGCCGTTCTGCACCTTCCAGCGATAGATGTCGCCGGGCATGCTGATGACGGGTATCGGAGTGGGGCCTCCGATGATCTCAAGTCCGACCATGACCGCAGCATCGCGGTCCCGACAAGAGACCGAAAGGGCCCTTTGGCCAGCATCTTCGAGGCGGCTTTGGACCCGTGTTGAGGCGTAGGGCATGGCACGGGCGACGCGGGCGGCCTGCGCCAACCCGGCGGCCTCGGGAGATCCTCGCCGACAGGGTGCATTGACGGCGGATCGACGGCGGAGATGTGCCGCGGGGCGTATGCTCCCGCCGACCGCAGTCCGAGCGGAGGAGATGCGCATGGCGGGTGGGGGGAAGTCGCGCAGGCCAGTTGCGATCTTCGGTGCCGGCACCGCTGTTGCCCAGGTCGGCGGTGAGCTGAGGCTCGCCCGAGGGGGAGCGTAGCCGCGCCTGTCATGACGCTCCCGGACGGCATCTCGGTCGGACACTGGACCGACGCGGTGGGTCGCACGGGCTGCACCGTCATCCTCGCGCCGGATGGGGCCGTCGGCGGCGTGGATGTGCGCGGCGCGGCCTCCGCGACGCTCGGCACAGACGCGCTTCGCCCATCCAACCTGATCGAGCGTGTGCACGGCGTCGTCCTGACGGGGGGAAGCGCGTTCGGCCTCGAGGCGGTTGGCGGCGTCATGCGCTACCTCGAGGAGCGCGGCGTGGGATACGCGCTCGGATCGGCCTCCGTGCCGATCATCGCCGGAGCGGTCATCTTCGACCTGCTCGCCGGCGACCCGACGGCGCGGCCGAACCGCGAGGCGGGCTACGCCGCGTGTGAGGCCGCCACGCGCGAGCCCGGGATGGGCGCGGTCGGCGCGGGCACGGGCGCGACCGTCGCGAAGGCCGGCGACGCGAGCGAGGCGCGGCCGGGGGGAGTCGGCATCTCGAGCGCGCAGGCCGACGGCGCGATCGTTGCCGCCGTGATGGTCGTCAACAGCGTCGGCGGGATCTGGGATGACGAGCGACACGACTGGGTCGCGCCGCTCACGAACTACGACAACGCCTCGAGTCTCTTGCCCGGCGCGAACACGACGATCGGGATCGTCCTCACCGACGCCGAGCTCAGCAAGGAACAGGCCAACCGCGTCGCGACGGTCGCGCACGACGGCATTGCCCGCGCGATACGTCCGGCGCACACGATGTATGACGGGGACACGCTCTTCTGCCTCGCGAGCGGCAGGGTCGCCGCTGCCTACGACGCCGTCGAGGTTGTCGCGGCGGAGGTCGTGGCGCGCGCGATCGCCGCCGGCGTACGCGCGGCCCAGGCGTAGAGGTGGCCTGCGGAGATAACACGCCCCCGGCCTGGAGGAGGGATGGGCCGGGGGCGCCCCGACTCGATCCGTGCTGGGGAGGCGATCCTAGGCCCGTTTTCGGACAATTCAAAGGGCTGGTATTTAACTTTCAGCTCCTGGTGGGCGAATGACGAGCCGCGATCACTCGATCGTCCCCGAAATACACGGTCATTGCGATGAGCGCTTCGCCGGGCTGTGCGACGCGCTGGCCGCCAACTTCCGCGAGCACGGCGAGCTCGGCGCGGCGGTGGCCGTGACGGTGCAGGGGGAACCGGTCGTCGATATCTGGGCGGGGTGGGCGGACCGTGCGCGGACGCGACCGTGGCGGCGCGACACGCTCGTCGACGTGTTCTCCGTCGGCAAGCCGATGGCCGCCATCTGCCTGCTCATGCTGATCGAGCGCGGGCACGTCGATCTCGACGCCCCGGTGGCCCGCTACTGGCCAGAGTTCGCCGCCGCCGGCAAGGAGCAGGTCTCGGTGCGCATGCTGCTCGGGCACCGCGCCGGGCTGCCGGCGATCCGCCGGCCGCTTCCGCCTCTGGGCATGTACGACTGGCAGCTCATGACCTCGGCGCTCGCCGCCGAGACGCCGTGGTGGGAGCCCGGGAGCACGCACGGCTACCACGTCAACACGTTCGGGTTCCTCGTCGGTGAGCTCGTGCGCCGCGTAGGCGGCGAGCCGCTCGGAGCGTTCCTTCATCGATCGATCGCCCTTCCGCTGGGCGCGGACTTCCACTTCGGCGTCTCAGGCCGCGACGATCGACGCGTCGCCGAGTTCCTGTTCCCGGACATCGCGCTGGAGTTCGTCGACGACGACACGACAAGCATGGTGCGCAACGCCTACCTGAACCCGCCTTCGCTGTCGGGGCTCGGCGCGGTCAACACGCGCGCCTGGCGTGCGGCGGAGATGCCGTCGAGCAATGGACACGCAACCGCCAGGGGCGTGGCGCGGATCTACAGCGCGCTCGCGTGCGGCGGCTCGGTCGATGGCGTTCGCCTACTGGATCCGGACACCGTCGAGCTCGCCGCGCGAGAGGTGTCAAGCGGCCAGGACGCGGTGCTCGATCGTCCTTCGCGCTTCGGCCTCGGCTTTCAGCTCACGCAGCCCGAGCGCCCGATCGGCCCCAACGAGCGCGGCTTCGGCCACTTCGGGGCCGGCGGCTCGCTGGGGTTCGCCGATCCCGATGAGGCGCTGGCGTTCGCCTACACGCCCAACCAGGGCGCCGGCCCGCGCTGGCAGAACCCGCGCAATCGCGGGCTCCTCGCGGCCCTCTACGCCGCGCTGTAGGGAGGTCCTTCAGTTCGGAAGCGGCGCGAGCTCACCGCGCCGCGCCGCCGCCGCGTGCTCGCGGCTGTCACGCGAGGAGATCAGCACTGCCGCGAGGATCGCCCCGACCATGGCGAAGCCCGCGCCGACGAGAAACGCGCGGTCGAACCCCTTCGTCAACGCCACCGGCGTGTGCGCCCCCGCGTGCAGGAGACTCTGGGTGCGGCTGTTGGCGAGCGTGGCGAGGATCGCAAGCCCCAGCGCTCCGCCGACCTGCTGTGAGGTGTTGATCAGCCCGGACGCGAGACCGGCCTCGTGCGGCTTGACGCCCGTCACGGCGGCGATCGTCACCGGGACGAACGAGAAGCCGAGACCCACGGCCGCGACCAGCGATGGGCCGAGGACATCCGCGGCGAAGGAGCCGCCGGGCGCCCGCACGCGCGAGAACCACACCAGGCCGCCCGCGATCATCAAGAGCCCCGCGATCAGCGTTGGCTTGAAGCCCACGCGCGTGGCGAGCTGGGAGGCGGCGCCGGCCGACAGGATGATCCCGACGGCGAGCGGAAGGTAGGAGATCCCCGCCTTGATCGGCGAGAAGTGAAGGACGTCCTGGAGGTAGAGCGAGATGAAGAAGAACATCGAGAACAGGGACATGCCGATCAGAAGGCCGACGATGTCCGCGCCCCTGAGCGTGCGCAGGCGGAAGATCGAGAAGGGCAGCAGCGGATGGCGCTGGCGGCGCTCGATCGCGATGAAGGCGGTGATCAGGGCGGCGGCGCCGGCGAGCCGAAGCAGGGTGGCGGTCGAGCCCCAGCCGACGTTGACGGCGTCCACCACCGCGTAGACGAGCAGCGCGAGGCCAGCCGTGACCGTGACAGCACCCGGCACGTCAAAGCCTTCGGTCCCGTCATCGGCGCGGCTTTCGAGCAGAAGCCGCGGTGCGAGGCTCGCGGCGGCGATGCCGATGGGAACGTTCACGAACAGGACCCAGCGCCAGCTCAGCCCGCTCGTCAGCAGACCGCCGAGCAGCACGCCGGCCGCACCGCCGGCGCCCGCCACCGCGCCCCACACGCCGAGCGCTCGGTTGCGTTCGGCGCCTTCGGCGAACGTGTTCGTGACGATCGAGAGCGCGGCCGGCGAGACGATCGCCGCGCCGAGGCCCTGAGTCGCTCGCGCGATGATCAGCCATGCCTCCGACTGGGCCAGCCCGCCCGCGAGCGAGGCGAGCGAGAACAGAACGAGCCCGGTCATGAACATCCGCCTGCGCCCGAGCAGGTCGGCGAGGCGTCCGCCGAGGAGCAGGAATCCCCCGAAGGTGAGCGTGTAGGCGTTGACGACCCACGAGAGGTCGTCGCGCGAGAAGTGCAGATGAGCTCCGATCGAGGGCAGCGCGACGTTCACGATCGAGGCGTCGATCACGATCACGAACTGCGTCATCGCAAGCAGCGCGAGGGCGAGGTTGCGCTCCCGCGGCGTCTCGAGGCTCTCGCGCTCGCCTCCGTGATCGGCTGCGCGGGGCGTTGCTGCTCCTATCGCGATCTCGTCGTTCATGGCTCGTGCGCGGTTGTGCGCCGTCAGGATATGACGGTCGTGCCCAAATCCCGTCCGGCCGTTCGGCCCGCGTCAAGGCAACCGATCGCGGGCGTAGCGATAGGCTCCGACGCCCAAACGTTGACGGGGAGGAACGCCATGGGATTCATCGCTCCATCCGCACCGCCGGTCGACATCGAGGAGTGGGAAGGGCGCCCCTACCTCGAGCGGATCAAGCCGCTCGCGCAGGACTGGGCGATCAACGGCTTCGGCACCCCGACCGCCGTCTACCTGCTGTACGTCGTGAAGCTCCTGATCTTCGTGTTCGGGGCCGCGCTGATCATCTCGGCGACGACCACCGGCGTCGGCAGCCTCGGCGACATCTCCCACTGGTGGACCTACCAGATCGTCTTTCAGAAGGTGGTCGTGTGGACGATGCTGTGGGAGCTCCTCGGCCTCGGCGCGGGATCGATGCCGCTGACGTTCAGGTTCATGCCGCCGATCGGCGGCATCCTCTACTGGCTTCGCCCGCGCACGATCCGCCTGCCCCCGTTTCCCGACCGGGTTCCGCTGACGCGCGGATCGACGCGGACATGGTTCGACGTGGTCCTCTATGCGGGGGTTCTCGTGAGCGGCGGCTACCTGCTGTTCTCGGGCGGGGAAGCGGTCGCCGGCACGCCGGGCGGCCGCCTGAGCACGACGGCGATCGCGGTCCTGCTCGTCCTGCTCGCGCTGCTCGGCCTGCGCGACAAGGTCTCCTATCTCTCAGCGCGCCCGGAACTGTACGGCCTCTTGCTGATCGTCTTTCTGTTTCCGACTAGAGACTTGATCGTCGCCGCTCAGCTCGTGCTCGTCTGCATCTGGCTCGGCGCCGCGGCCTCGAAGCTCAACAAGCACTTCCCGTTCGTGGTGTCCGTGATGATCAGCAACACGCCGTGGAACCGCTCCCGTGCGGCCAAGCGGCGCCTGTATCGCAACCACCCCGACGACATGCGGCCGTCGAGACAGGCGGCGTTCGCCGCCCACTTCGGCACGGCGATGGAGTTCACGCTGCCGCTCGTGCTGCTCGTCTCCCGCGGCGGAACGCTCGGCACGGTCGCCGTCGTGGGCATGGTCATCTTCCACGTGCACATCACGTCCACGTTCCCGCTCGCCGTGCCGCTCGAGTGGAACCTGTTCATGATCTTCGGGACGCTGTTCCTGTTCGGCCACTACGGCGACGTTCCGTTTTCGACGCTCGACGAACCGCTGCTGATCGCGATCATCGTCGCGGTCGGCGTGCTGGTACCGATCGTCGGCAACCTCCGCCCGGACAAGATCTCGTTCCTGCCCTCGATGCGCTACTACGCCGGCAACTGGGCCACGAGCCAGTGGCTGTTCCGCAAGGACGGCGCCGAGGACAGGCTCGATCGCGCCCTCGTCAAGCCTGCGCGCCTGCCGGTCGTGCAGGTGACCAAGCTGTACGGTCGCGAGATGGCCGAGCTGCTGCTCACGAAGGGCCTCGCGTTCCGGGCGATGCACTCGCACGGCCGCGCCCTGAACGGGCTGGTCTACCGGGCCGTGGAGGACATCGATGGGTATTCGCGTCAGGGAGGGCGAGCTGATCGCGGGCGTGGCCGTCGGATGGAACTTCGGCGATGGCCACTTCCACAACGAGCAGCTGCTCGAGGCCGTGCAGGAGCGATGCCATTTCGCCGAGGGCGAGCTGCGCGTGGTCACGATCGAGTCTCAGCCGGCCCACGTCCAGCGCCAGCACTACCGGATCTACGACGCCGCGTCGGGGCTCATCGAGGAGGGCTTCGTGCAGGTCGCCGACATGGTCGAGCGCCAACCCTGGCTCGACGGGAGCGGCGCGTTCCCGGTCGAGGTGATCCCGGCAAGCGCGTCACGGCCCACCGGTGTTCCGGTGCCGAGGTGAGTGAGGCAATCGTCGTCGGCTCCGGGCCGAACGGGCTGGCCTGCGCCGCGGTGCTGGCGCGCGCCGGGATGAAGGTGACGGTGCTCGAGGCCCAGGCGACAATCGGCGGTGGTACGCGGACGAGCGAGCTGACCCTTCCGGGCCTCCTGCACGACGACTGCTCGGCCGTTCACGTGATGGCGGTCGAGGCGCCGTCGGTGACCGAGCTTCACCTGGAGCGCCATGGCCTCGAGTGGTGCTGGCCCGAGGTCGACCTCGCGCATCCGCTCGAGGGTGGGCGCGGGGCGACGATGGTGCGCTCGATCGCAGACACCGCGGCCGGGCTGGGACGGGACGGGCGGGAGTGGAAGCGCGTCTTCGGGTCGCCGTCGCGGGCCTTCGCCGAGCTGAGCGAGGACATCATGCGCCCGATCCTGCACGTGCCGCGACACCCGCTTCGGCTGATGCGCTTCGGCGTCGCGGCGTCGATGCCGGCGTCGATGCTCGCGCGGGCGTTCCGCGGCGAAGAGGCCCGCGCCCTGTTCGGCGGCTGCGCGGCGCACTCGTTCAGCACGCTGTCGGCGCCGATGAGCTCGGCCGTCGGGACGGCGCTCATTTGCGCGGGGCATCGATACGGCTGGCCGGTCGCGCGTGGCGGCTCACGCGCGATCAGCGACGCGATGGCCGCGGTCGTGCGCGAGCACGGCGGACACCTCGAGACCGGGAGGCAGGTCCGCTCGCTCTCGGAGCTGCCGGCCGCCGACGCGGTCGTGCTCGACCTCACGCCCAGCGCGGTCATCGATCTCGCGGGCGAGCGGCTGCCCGCGCGGGTCGCGCGCGCCTACCGGCGCTACCGTCACGCCCCCGGGGCGTTCAAGGTCGACCTCGCGGTCGCAGGCGGGGTGCCATGGCGCCAAGCCGATGCCCGCCGGGCGGGGACGGTCCACGTCGGCGGCTCCTTCGAGGAGGTCGCCGAGACCGAGCGCGAGATCAACCGCGGTCGCATGCCGGAGCGCCCGTTCGTGCTCGTCTGCCAGCAGTCGCTCGCCGACCCGACGCGGGCCCGGGACGACGTCCACCCGGTGTGGGCCTATGCCCACGTCCCGCACGGCTTCACCGGCGACGCGACCGAGGCGGTGCTCGCTCAGATCGAGCGCTTCGCCCCCGGTTTGCGCGAGCGGATCCTCGCCACGGCCGTGCGCTCGACGAGCGAGATGGAGCGCTATGACGCCAACTGCATCGGCGGCGACATCATCACCGGCGCGAACACGCCGCTTCAGACGGTGATCCGCCCCCGCCTCTCGATCGACCCCTACAGCACCGGCATCCCCCGGGTCTTCATCTGCTCTGCGGCGACCCCACCGGGCGCCGGCGCGCACGGGATGAACGGCTATAACGCGGCGCGGTCCGTGCTGCGAAGCCTCGGCTCCTAGTCTGGCCGGGGGCCGGGAGCCGGCAGGCCGCAAACCGCTAGCCTGCGATGACTGTGACCGGCGTATTCGTCACCGGCGGCTCGGGCTTCATCGGCGGGCGCCTCGTCGAGCGACTGCGCGGCGAAGGCCACGCCGTGCGTGCGCTTGCTCGCTCCACCTCAGCCGCCGAGCGCGTTCGGGCGCGGGGCGCCGAGCCCGTTGACGGCGAGCTCGGCGACGTGGCCGCGATGCGCGCCGGCGCGGACGGCTGTGAGCTCGCGTTCCACGCGGCGGCGACGCTTGGCGATTGGGGCAGGCGGGAGGACTTCGAGCGCGGCAACGTCGATGGGACGCGCAACGCGCTGAGCGCGTGCGCGCAGGCAGGAGTGCGCCGGTTCATCCACGTCGGCACCGAGGCGGCGCTGCTCGCCGGTGAGCCGCTGATCGAAGTCGATGAGACCGCGCCGCTGCGGCCGGACTCGCCGGCGCTCTACAGCGCGACCAAGGCGCGCGCGGAGCAGGCCGTCCTGGCAGCCAACCGGGAGGGCTTTGAGACGATCGTCGTGCGTCCGCGCTTCGTGTGGGGCGTCGGCGACACGACGCTCTTGCCGGTGATGGTCGCGATGGTGCGCGGCGGCCGGTTCGCATGGATCGGCGGCGGCCGGCACCGGACCTCGACCACGCACGTTGAGAACGCGGTCGAGGGGCTGGTTCTCGGCGCCGACTCGGGGCGCCCTGGCAACGCCTACTTCGTCACCGACGGCGAGCCCGTCGTGTTCCGGGAGTTCGTCAGCGAACTGCTCGCCACCCAGGGCGTCGAGCCTCCGTCGCGCAGCATCCCGGCCGGCGCGGCGCGGCTGATCGCCGCGGCCGGCGAGACGACCTGGCGGCTTTCACATCTCCCCGGTCGTCCCCCGCTGACCCGCTTCGCCTACTGGGTGTCCTCCGAGGAGTGCACGATCCGGATCGAGAAGGCGCGCGAGCAGCTCGGCTACGCCCCGGTCAAGACCATCGCCGACGGCCTCGCCGAGCTGAGGGCCGCCTAGGTCATGCTTCGGGCGGCCCCGGCATGCTTAGATTAGGCCTCACAGCAACCTGATTCACCAGACATACAACGCGCGCCCGTAGCTCAGTGGTCAACGGTTCTCTTCGGGGAGCCAAAGAGCAGCGGTCTTTCAAGCCGCAGGCCGCGGGTTCGATTCCCGCCGGGCGCACTTCGCAGTTTCAACGCCGATTACGCCGATCCGCGTCGCTTCGGTCGCCTCCTCGCCCAGCGCGCAGTATCGCCGCACACGGCGCCGAGTCCTGCCGCCCGGGGCGGGCCGTTGGTCATTTGTTTGCAAGCCGGCTCCCAGCCCGGACTTGAGTTGACATTCTGCGTAAAACGTGATTTATATGTCTGCGAGAAACGCTGATGCAGGACCAGCGACTTGGGGTAAGCAGGATGCGAAACCAAGATCGGGGGAGCAAGAGATGAGACTGTTCGTTTGCCAGGAGCACCGGATGCTCCGCTCGCTTCACGGGCGCTGGCCATACCGTCGCTCGCACTGCCGCGACGACCTGCATTGGCTCGTCCGCGTGCGGCCCGGCAGGCGCTGGTGCGCGACTGGACGCGCACATTCGATGATCGGACTTCCGATGGGTCGGCGGCGCCCCCACAGCGGCTGACGACCCTCCGGGGGAGGGGAGGGGACCCTATCCCGACAGGCCCGTGAGCAAAGGGGGGCGGGCCTGTTGGGGTGGGTGCTGCGCTGCTCGCCCGTCCGCCGGCACGGTCTGCCTGGCGAGGCCGTCGGTGAGCTGTGAGTGCTTGGCGATCGCGTCGATCAACGTCGGCCAGACGACACGGGGCATGTCGTGCCCCATGCCCTTGATGCTGAGGAACCTCGCTCCGGGAATCGCGCGCGCCGTCGCCCGCCCGCCCGAGTAGGAGACGAGCGGGTCGGCGGTCCCGTGGATGACGAGCGTCGGCGCGGTGATGCCGCGCAGTTCCCGCGTCCTGTCGCCGGATGCGGTGATCGCGGCGAGCTGGCGCGCGGGTCCGTTGGGGTCGTGGTCGCGCTCGTAGCTGGCGGAGCCGATCGCGCGGATTTCCCGCGGGTCGCGCGGCAGGCTGCGCGAGCCGATCGCGGCGAATACGCGTTCCCCGCGCGCGAGGTACGCGTCGAGTCCCCTCGGAGGGCCCTGCAGCAGCAGCGGATAGATCCTCAGCGCCGGGCGCCCGTTCCAGAAGCTGCCGGTGTTCGACATGATCGAGACGAGCGAGCGGACCTTGCGCGGATGGCGCGCGGCGAGCGTCTGGGCGATCATCCCGCCCATCGAGGCGCCGATCACGTGCGCCGGCGCCAGCTCGAGCTCGCTCAACATGCCCGCGGCGTCGTCGGCCATGTCCGCGAGGGTGTAGGGAGCGGCGTGCTTCGAGCGGCGCAGCAGCTGCGCGATCGTCGGCGGCGGCCCGGGCACGTGGGTCGAGCGGCCGATGTCGCGGTTGTCGAACCGCACGACGTGGAACCCCCGGCCGGCGAGCTCGAGGCAGAAATCCTCCTGCCAGGACAGCATCTGCATGCTCAGCCCCATGATCAACAGCGCCGTGGGATCGGACGGGTCGCCGAACGTCTCGTAGCAGAGGGTTATGCCCCTCCCCACGTCGCAAAACTGCTCATTCATGATCCACGAACTCTAGCGGCCGATCGTCGCTAGGATCGAGGCAATGCCAGAGCGCGAGATCCAGCAGCTCTCGATCGACACGATTCGCGGATTGGCGATGGACGCGGTGCAACGGGCCGATTCCGGGCACCCGGGGACCGCGATGGCGCTCGCCCCGTTGGCGTACACGCTGTTCGAGCGCTTCCTGCGCGTGAACCCGACCGACACCGGCTGGCCGGACCGCGACCGCTTCGTGCTGAGCGCCGGCCACGCGTGCGTGCTTCAGTACTCGCTGCTGCATCTCGCGGGCTTCGAGCTGAGCCTCGACGACCTGAGGCAGTTCCGCCAGTGGGGCTCGCGCACGCCGGGACACCCCGAGCGCGGCCACACCCCGGGGATCGAGGTCACGACCGGACCGCTCGGGCAGGGTCTGGGCAACGCGGTCGGCATGGCGGTCGCCGAGCGCTTCCTCGCCGATCGCTTCAACAGGCCGGGTCTGGAGGTCGTCGATCACCATGTCTACGCGATCTGCTCGGACGGCGATCTGATGGAGGGCGTGAGCCAGGAGGCGGCGTCGATCGCCGGCCACTTCGCGCTCGGCAAGCTGATTGTCTGCTACGACGACAACCACATAACGATCGACGGCACGACGGCGATCTCCTTCGACGGCGAGGAACACCTGCAGCGCTTCGACGCCGAGGGCTGGCACGTTCAGCACGTCGAGGACTCAGAGGACCTCGACTCGCTGCATGGCGCGCTCGAGCAGGCGCGCGATGAAGATGAGCGGCCGTCGTTCATCGCGATCCGCTCGCACATCGCCTACCCGGCGCCGCATGCCGTCGATACGGCCAAGGCTCATGGGGCGGCGCTGGGCGAGGATGAGGTGCGGGCGACGAAGGAGGTGATGGGCTTCGATCCCGGGCGCGAGTTCTGGGTCGACGAGCGCGTCTATCAGCACATGTCGCTGCGCGAGAGCGGAGCCGCCGCGCAACGGCAGTGGAAGGAGAGCCGCTTCGATCCCTGGCGGGCGGCCTACCCGGACATGGCCTCCGATTGGGACCTTGCCTTCGAGGGGCGCCTGCGAGACGGCTGGCGCGAGGCGCTGCCGAGCTTCGCGGCCGGCGAGAAGATCGCCACGCGCTCGGCCGGCCAGCGGGCGATGGCCGCCTTCGGCGAGTTCGCCCCCACGATGATCGGCGGCGCCGCCGACCTGGTGGAGTCGACGAAGACCGTGTTCGAGGGCGCGGGCGAGTTCTCGGACGTCCACGCCGGGCGCAATGTCCCGTTCGGCATCCGCGAGCACGCGATGGGCGCGATCGTCAACGGCGCCGCCGCGCACGGTGGGATCGTCAAGCCGTACGGCTCGACATTCCTGATCTTCTCCGACTACATGCGCCCGAGCGTGCGGCTGTCGGCGCTCATGGGCCTGCCCGTGCTGTGGGTCTGGACGCACGACTCGGTGGGCCTGGGCGAGGACGGGCCGACCCACCAGCCCATCGAGCACTACGCGGCGCTGCGCGCGATACCCCGCCTGTGGGTGATCCGCCCCGCCGACGCCAACGAGACCTCGGTGGCGTGGCGCGTGGCGCTCGAGCGCGAGGACGGACCGGTCGCGCTGCTCCTCTCCCGCCAGAACATTCCGGTGCTCGACCGCGACGAGGCTGGCGAGCGCGGAGGAGCTCGAACGCGGCGGCTACGTGCTGTGGGACTCCGACGCGGGACCCTCGCCGGACGGCGGAGGGGGCTCCGGAGCGGGCGATCCCGACGTGATCCTGATCGCCACCGGCGCCGAGGTTTCACCCACGCTCGCGGCTGGGCGAGCGGTTGCCGAGGAGGGCGCGCGCGTACGCGTCGTGTCGATGCCCTGCATGGAGCTGTTCGAGGCCCAGTCGCAGGAGTACCGCGACGCGGTCCTACCCCGCGCGGTGGGCGCCCGCCTGGCGGTCGAGCCCGGAGCCACGATGAGCTGGTGGAAGTGGGTGGGGTCCGAGGGGGACGTGCTCGGCCTGGATCGCTTCGGCGCCTCGGCGCCGGGAACAACCGTGCTGGAGGAGCTGGGTTTCAGCGCGGAGAACATCGCCGCGCGCGCGCGAGCGCTCGTCGAGCAGGTGACTTCGATATCGAGCTAACGAAGGAGGTCGGCCAGGATGACGTCTGAGAGCCTCTCCCCCCTGCGGCTGCTCTCGTCGCTGGGACAGAGCGTGTGGATCGACTTCCTCTCACGCGAATCGATTCGCGGCGGGCACCTGCAGAGCCTGCTGCGCGAGGACGCGGTCGTGGGAGCCACGTCGAACCCGACGATCTTCCAGAAGGCGATGGCCTCCTCGGACGCCTACGAGGAGCAGCTTCGCGAGCTCGATCCCGAGCTGGACGTCAAGGGCGTCTTCTGGGCTCTCGCCGAGCAGGACATACGTGAGGCGTGCGAGGTCTTCCACCCCGTCTGGGACGGCGGCGGCGGGCACGACGGGTACGTCTCGCTCGAGGTGGACCCGGGCCTGGCATACGACACGCTTTCGACGTTCCGTGAAGCGATCCGCCTGCACGAGGCGGTGGATCGTCCCAACCTGATGGTCAAGATCCCGGCCACCAAGCCGGGGCTCGCGGCGATCGAGGACGTGATCGCCAAGGGCCGTTCGATCAACGTCACGCTGATCTTCTCGCTGCGCCGCTACGCCGAGGTCGCCGAGTCATACATACGGGGGGTCGAGCGCCTGATCGCCGAGGGCGGCGACCCGCGCGCGGTGGCCTCCGTCGCGAGCTTCTTCGTCTCGCGGATCGACACCGAGGCCGACCGCCGCCTGGAGGAGATCGGCGGCCACGACCAGCTCAAGGGAAGGCTCGCGGTGGCGAACGCGAAGCTCGCATACCAGCACTACCGGGAGGTGTTCGCCGGTCCGCGCTGGGAGTACCTCGTGTCCAAGGGCGCCACGCCGCAGCGCGTGCTGTGGGCGTCCACGTCCGTAAAGAACCCCGCCTACCCGGACACGATGTACGTCGATGAGCTGATCGGCGCCGAAACGGTAAACACGGTGCCCGAGGAGACGGTCAGGGCCTACCAGGACCATGGCCGCCCCGCCCCGCGCCTGGGCGCCGGGCTCGCGCAGGCACGCGAGCTGTTCGACGAGCTCGCGCACGCGGGCGTGGACTACGACGACGTGACCGCCACGCTCGAGCGTGAGGGGGTCGAGAAATTCGCCGACTCCTTCGACAAACTGCTCGAGGCCCTCCAGGCGAAGCGCCGGTCGCTCGTTCCCGCGTGAGCGGGCCGCGGCGCCCAGGTCAGCTGTAGGGGATCGGGATCAGCACACGGATCGTCAGCGGCCCTGACGGGAACGCCGACGCGTTGATCGTGAACACCTGGAAGTCGCGTCCGCGATACCGGTATGGACCGCTCGCCGGAACGGTCCCCGGGTTCGGGCCGAGGCTGTTCTTCACGAGCGCCGAGCCCATGTACATGAGCACGTCGAGGCCCGCGAGGCGGCCGGCGAGGCGCTTGTAGCCCTCGTCGTCCTGGATCGACAGCACCAGGCTTCCGATCGTGCGCCCGCCGAGACGCAGCGGGGCGCTCACGGGAGCGAGCACGTACGGCCCACCGACATCGGACAGAAGCTGCCCGCCGGCGCTGACGCGCAGGCGCACGATGTGCTGGTTGAGCAGGCCTTCGACCGCGCGTCGGGTCGCGGCCGGGTTGCGGGCGGCGACGGCGCTCAGCAGCGCAGGGTCCCGCTGGACGCGGCGGACCTCGGCGGTGGCCCGCTGACCGGCCTCGCCGGCGTAGATGAGGCTCGCGATGTGGCTGAGCGTCTTCACGACCGTGTCTTCGCTCGTCGCTCCGCACAGCAGCGCGGTCGAGTGGACCGTCCTGAGCAGGTACACCCGCGCCGGACCCGAGGGATAGAGCTTCGCCCCGAACGAGCTGTACTGGTACTCGGCGCCGTTCACGTTGACGGTGCCCTGGGCCGGCAGCCGGCCGGGTGGGAGCGCGAAGGAGCCGCCGACGCTGCGGCCGTGTGCGCGCAGGGCGGCCGCGCCTCCGGTGATTCCGCCGGTCTCGGCGAGAAAGCCTTCATCCGCCCACACGCTCGTCACGAACGTCCCGATCGGCGAGCCGCCGGCGCCGATCAGGGTGCCCGTCAGCGGTGCGAGCGCCGCGGGACTGCCGACGTCGGCGAGCAGCTGACCGCCGCGCATCACCCTCAGGTTCGTCATGTGCCCGGTGGCGATCAGTTCTTCGGCCGCCGCACGGGTGGCCTGTGGGTCGCCGCGTTCAACAGCCTGGCGCAGCGGGAGCGAGGCGCCGATGAAGTGGACCGCCGCCCCCGTCCGTTCGCTCGCGACGCCCTCGCGGTAGACGCGCCTCACCACGTCCCGCAGGGCTTCGACCGCGGTCGCGGCGCAGCTCTGGTTCGACGCCACGGCGCCCCTCGGCGCCGTGGAGCCGCTCTGGGCGCTGGCCCCGCAGCCGCCGAGAGAGACGATCGCCGCCAGCACGGCCGTCGACCGGGTGGCGATGGAAGTGCCCACGCGGGGAACCATCTGCCGACATGCTAAGGAAGGCCTAACGCCGGAGTGAGACTCCTCACAATCGCGCCCGCGGTGCGTTAGGGTCAGGCGCGTGCCCGTCGTGCTCATCACGGGTGCCTCCACGGGCATCGGCTGCGCTGCGGCGCTGCGGCTCGCGAGCTCCGGGTGGACCGTGCTCGCGGGGGTCCGCGACGACGCGGCCGGCGAGCGCCTCCTCGAGGAGGCCGGCGCCACGGCGAAAGCAGGGCGCGTGATCACGCTCTCGCTCGACGTGACCGACGCCGGGCAGATCGAGCGCGCCGCCGAGGCCGTCGAGCGGCACACGGCTCAGGCCGGGCGGCCCGGGAGCGGACGGCTCGACGGGCTGGTCAACAACGCCGGGATCGGCTTCTACGGCCCGCTCGAGCTGACACCGCTCGAGGACCTGCGCAGGCAGTTCGAGGTCAACCTCTTCGGAAGCGTGGCCGTCACCCAGGCGATGCTGCCCGCGCTGCGCCGAGCCCGCGGGCGGATCGTGCTCATGTCCTCGATCGGCGGGCTCGTCGCGGTCCCGTTCACGGCCCCCTACGCCGCCTCAAAGCACGCGATCGAGGCGGTCGGCGACACGCTGCGCGTCGAGCTGCGCAGCTCGCACGTGCGGGTTGCGCTCATCGAGCCGGGGTCGGTCGCCACGCCGATCTGGAGCAAGGGCGGCGCGGAGGTCGAGCGGTTAAGCATCCCGCCGGAGCTCGAGGAGCAGTATGGAGGAGTGCCGGCCATGATGGCCAACGCGATAAGGAACACCGCCCGAAGCGCGATCGCGCCCGATCGAGCGGCGCAGACGATCGAGCGGGCGCTCACCGCACGGCGCATGAAGGCCCGCTACCTCGTCGGGCGCGACGCGCGGGCCATGCTGCTGGTCAGCCGGCTGCTGCCCGACCTCGTCTTCGACAGCGTGCTGCGGCGGGCGACGGGGGCGTGAGCGCACCCGGCACGGATCGCCCGGTTACCTGCCTATTGTTCGCTTTATCCGCCGCCGATACGGTGTGAAGGCAGATGGCTGATGCCCAACCCATGCAATCCGCCCCGGACGCCCATATCCCGACTCCCCCGTCGGAACGGCAAGCGTGGTTCCTCGCCTGCGCAATTGCCGTTCTGGGCGTGGCCGTGCTCACGGCCGTGCTCACCGGCGTCGTCGGCCAGACCAGCCCTGCCCCGCGGCAGGCGCCGCCCGCCGTGCTCGTCGCGGCAGCGACCCCGGTCCCCTCGGCGAGCGCCTCGGCGAGCGTGCTGGCCGGAGCCGGGCGAAAGGCCGGATCGAGCGCGCGCGCCGCGCGAGCGCCAGGACATGCGCACGCCGCGATCGTCGCGCGACCGTCGAGCGCCCAGCAGGGCCTCGACGCGCGGCGGTTCGTCGACCAGACCGAAACGCACATCTCGAACCGCTGGATGGAAGGCTTCTATCCGATCTATTCGGTCGCGCAGGGCACGTTCGGGGTCAACTGGCTGCTGCTGGCGTCGATCCACATGCAGGAGTCGGCGTTCTCCACGGCGCCCGGCATCTACCACGGGCTGAACTTCGCCGGCTGCTGCGGCGGGCCGATGCAGTTCAACGTGACGAACGGCCCGGTCAGCACGTGGCAGCTGGTCAGTGACTCCTACGTCTACGGCCGGCGCCCGGTGAGCTATGACCACATGACCGCCACGCACCCCTCGATCTACGACGACTTCGACTCGATCATGGCCGCCGCCCACCTGCTGTCCGCCGACGGGGCGGAATTCGCGCTCGACGGCTCGGCGTGGGGCGCGGCGTACGACTACTACGGTCACGACCCCACCGGCGTGAGCTATGCCGACGAGGTGCTCGCGCGCGCGATCGGCTGGTCCCAGCACGGCTTCTGCATCAACTGCGGCGTCGACCCCACGCTCGTGGAAGCCGTGCACGCCGCCTACGGCGCTCCCGTGCTGGCGACGCTCGTGACGGCCAGCGCGGCGAGCGTGCGGCACGCAAAGCGCTGAGGCGCCGCCCGCCCTACTGCTAGGCGGCGGTCGCCTGCGTCAGCAGCTCGCCGGCGACCCGGTCGGCGGCGACGGCGCTGCCGCCGAGCAGGCGGCGAGAGACCTGGGCGCGGCGGAAGTACAGGGGCGCGTCGTGCTCCCACGTCGCGCCGATGCCGCCGTGGACCGAGATCATCGTGCGCGCGGTGAAATCGAGCGCGCGCGAGGCGACCGAGCGGGCGGCGTTCGCGGCGAGCGGGAACTCCGACGGCCCGCCGTCGCGCGCCCAGCCTGCGTAGTAGAGCAGCGAGCGCCCGTTCTCGAGCTGGCGCAGCACCTCGGTCAGCGCGTGCTTGACGGCCTGGTATGAGCCGATCGCACGTCCGAACGTGAAGCGCTCCTTGGCGTAGGCGACCGTGATGTCGAGCGCCGTCTCGACGCTCCCGATCGACTCGGCCGCGATCAGCGCCTGAGCGAGGTGCCACGCGCCTTCAAGCGACTGAAGCGGAGCGTCGAGGACGACCGCGGGAGAGTCCTTCAACGAAACGTGCCCGAGCGAGCGGGTCGCGTCGTAGCTCTTCACCGGCTGCACCTGCACTCCGGGGGCGTCGCTCAGAACGGCCACCGCGACCGGCCGCCCGTCGAGCAGCGCCGCGCCCACGAGCACGTCGGCTCCGGGGGCGTCGGGCACGAACGCAAAGCTTCCCGTCAGCGGCACGCGCCCGTCGTCGGCGACGGCTCCGGCGCTCGGCAGGGCCCCGCGCTCGAACCCGCTCGCGGGGTCGGTGCTCCACTCCTCGTCCAGGTCGTCGCCGGGTCGCGCCGGCAGATACGCCGCTCGCCGCTCGCCGCTGGCCAGTCCGGGCAGGAACTCCGCCGCGCTCGGCGAGTCGTTGAGGATGGCGGTCGCGGGGAGATGGCCGAGCAGCGGCACGCTCGCGAGCACCCGGCCGCACTCGCCCACCACGAGCATCGCGTCGAAGACGTCAAGTCCGGCGCCCTCGTGCTCCTCGTCGATCAAGAGCCCCGGCCAGCCGGCCTCGCATGCGACCGGCCACAGGTCCGGAAGGGCGGCCTCGTCGCCGTCCAGCGCCTCGCGCGCCGCCTCGAGCGTCTTGAAGCGCGACAGCGCGCCACGCGCGGCCTCGCGCAGGAACACCTGCTCATCGGACAGGGACAGGTTCACGTCGACGCTCCTTCGGTCGGGTTCGGGCGGCGCATCTCGCTCATGCCGGGGCCGTTTCCTTGGAGCGCAGCTCCGAGAACGGGATCCCCTTGTCGAGCCGCGGCTCCGGGGGCAGGCCGAGCACGCGCTCGCCGATCGTGTTGCGCAGGATCTCCTCGGTCCCGCCGGCCGACTTCAGGCCCGGCAGGAACGAGATCATGTAGGCCCACTCGCTGTCCTCGCCCAGCGCGCCGGGGCCGCGCACGTCGGCGATCAGATCGCCGGCTTTGATCGCGCCGTTGACGATCGTGACCTTCGCGAGGCCCGCCTCGGGACCCGGGATCTGGCCCTGCTGGAGCGCCGTCAGCGTGCGGTAGCCGGTGAACCGGACCGCGAGCAGTTCGCTCGAGATCTCGCCGAGCGCATGGCGCACCGCCGAGTCGCGACGGGCATGCGCGTCGCTCGCGATCGCGGCGGCGAAGCGGGTCGCGTTGTAGCCGAGCCCCTCGCCCCCGAGCCCGATCGTGACGCGCTCGTACATGAGCGTCGTGAGCGCCGTGCCCCAGCCGTTGCCGACGCCGCCGACGACCGCGCCCGCGTCGAGCGGGACGTCGTCGAAGAAGACCTCGTTGAACTCCGCCTCGCCGGAGATCTGGCGCAGCCCGCGGACCGTCACTCCCTCGCCATCGATCGGAACGATGAACATCGTCAGGCCCTTGTGCTTGGGAACATCCGCGTCGGTGCGCGCAAGCAGCAGGCCGTAGGAGGCGAACTGGGCGTTGGTCGTCCACACCTTCTGTCCGCTCAGCCGCCAGCTGCCGTCGTCCTGCAGGCGCGCGCGCGCCTGCACGGCCGCCAGATCGGAGCCCGCGGCGGGCTCGGAGAAGAGCTGGCACCAGACCTCGTCGCCGTGGAGCATCGGGCCGAGGTAGCGCGACTTCTGCTCGTCGCTGCCGTGGGCGATGATCGTCGGGCCGAGCATGCCCACGCCGATCGCGTCGAGAATGCCGGGCACGCCGGCGCGGCCGATCTCCTGGTTGCAGATGACCTGCTCGATCGGGCCGAGGCCCTGCCCGCCGTACTCCTTCGGCCAGGTCACTCCGGCCAGCCCCCCCTCGGCGAGCTTGCCCTGCCAGGCGCGCCGCGCCGCGATGATCTGATCCTCGTCCTGGAGCGCTCCCGGACCCTGCAGTACCGGCGCTTCTGAAGCGTGCTCTTGGAGCCACCCGCGCACCTGGGCGCGATAGGCGGCCTGCTCAGGGGTGTCGTCGAGATCCACGGCTTCTCCTTTGGCTGACTGACTAGTCAATCAGTATAGACCAAGCGCACCGCTCCGGCTAGGGCAGGCGGATCCGATCAGGCGCCGGGTGGAATCGGCGCTTCGGCCACGGGCGCCTGGCGGTAGACGTGCTCGAATCCGTCGTTGAGCAGGTGGCGCGCCTGCGTCGCGGGATCGGGCGAGTTGAGCAGCACCACCCCCAGTCGCACGCCGTGGCGCCGGGCGGTCGCCACCAGGCACCTGCCCGCCGCGATCGTCCAGCCGGTCTTCAATCCGGTCGTCCCCGGATAGCCGTAGATGAGCATCGGGTTGTTGTTGTAGAGGTAGAGCTTGCCGCCCTTGATCGGGAACGGCAGCGCCGCCGAGGCGGTACGCACCACGCGTGCGATGCGCGGTTGTTCGAGGTCCACGTGCGCGAGCTCGGCGAGGTCGGCCGCGCAGGTGTAGTTGCCCTGGTCGTAGTACCCCGATGGCGAGGAGTAGCGCGTGCAACCCATCCCGAGCGCGGCCGCCTCGGCGTTCATCCTGGCGACGAACCGGTTGACGCTGCCGCCGAGATACTGCGCGAGCGCCACCGCCGCGTCGTTGCCGGACGGCAGCAGCAGGCCGTAGAGCATCGTCTCGAGCCGCACACGCCTGCCCAGCGGCAGCACGCCGACCTTCGAGCCGTTCGAGGCGACCGCCTGCCTGGTCACGGGCACGAGCGCGTCGGGCGGCGCCGACTCCACCGTGAGCAGGGCGGTCATCATCTTCGTGAGGCTCGCCATGCGCAGGTGGGCGTGCGGGTTCAGCGCCCACAGCACCTGGCCCGTGTCGAGGTTGAACAGCAGCCCCGCGCGGGGCGGGGTGTGGAAGACGGCGCGCACGGGCTCGAGCGCGGGCGTGGCGAGCCCCGAGAGCTCGAGCGCGGGCTTTCCAAGCGGCAGCCCCGTCGGCGAGAGCCGGGGTGGGGCGCTCGCGCGGGGTCGACTCGCCGAGCGCGTCGCGGCGATCGCCGATCCGTGTGCTCCGTGGGACCTCGCGAGCGCGAGGACCACGCCCGCCGCGACGATCGCCAGTGCGAGCGCTGCGACGACGATGTTTCGCCGCCGTCGCCGCCGACGGCTGCTGCGCTCGCGCCGGCGACGGCTCTGCTCGGGGGTCAGGAACGGAGACGTGCTCATCGGGGGGGATTTCGCAACGCGCCGACGATCCCGACGCAGAGCAGCAGGAGGATGAGAACCGACACGAGGCTGCCCAGGGTAAACCCTCCCTCGACGACCGAGGCGAAGGTGAGAAAGGCGAACCCGGCGATGAACACGAGCGCCGCCACGAGCACGAGCAGGCGGTTCATGTCGCGGAGCGGATCGGCCGGGTCATCCGATCAGTACACCGGCAGCGCAGGCGGCTCGGGCTTGCGCCGCCCGGCGAACAGCCGCACGGCGAGCAGGCAGCCGCGCCGACTATGCGCGCGCCGCCAGCGGGCCGACGCCGGATCCGGCGCCCGCGCTCTGCGCGCTCACCTGCTCGTCGGCGTGGTAGCTGGAGCGCACCAGCGGACCGGCGGCGACGTGCTCGAACCCAAGCCCGTAGGCGGCCTGTTCGAGCTCGGCGAACTCGTCGGGGTGCCAGTAGCGCACCACCGGAAGATGGCGCTCTGAGGGGCGCAGGTACTGCCCGACGGTAAGCACCTGCACGCCGTGCTCCCGGAGGGCCGCAAACGTGGCCACCATCTCCTCGTGGGTCTCGCCGAGGCCGACCATCAGCCCGGACTTCGTGAGCACCTCATCCCCGCCCATCTCCTTGGCCAGGCGCAGCACGCGGCACGAGCGCGCGAACTCTGAGCCGCGCCGCGCCAGTGGATACAGGCGCGGCACGACCTCGACGTTGTGGTTGAACACGTCCGGGCGCTCGGCGATGACCTTCGCCAGGGGCATCTCCTGCCCCTGGAAGTCGGGCGTCAGCACCTCGACCCTGCAGCCCGGCGCCTGGCGGCGCACCTGACGGATCACGCCGACGAAGGCGGAGGCCCCCTTGTCGGGGAGGTCGTCGCGGTCGACCGATGTGATGACAGCGTGGCGCAGACCCATGCGCGCGATCGAGCGCGCCACGCGCGCGGGCTCGAGCGGGTCGTTCCAGGTCGGCTTGCCGGTCTTCACGTTGCAGAAGCCGCAGCGCCGCGTGCAGGTGTCTCCGAGGATCATGAACGTTGCGGTCCCGCGCTCCCAGCACTCGCCCACGTTCGGGCAGGCGGCCTCCTGGCAGACGGTGTGCAGGTTCTCCGAGCGGATCAGCTCGGTGATCGCGCGGTAGCGCTCGCCGCCGGGCGGCAGCACCTTGAACCAGGGGGGCTTGCGCTCGCGCAGCGGGCGCACATCCGGGCCGAGCACGCTCAGCACGTCCATCCCGCCGGGGTTCGCCCGCGATCGCGTGGCAACCGGGTGGACGCCGTCGCTCATACGGGCACCGGATGTGCGGGGGCCGTGGATGGATCTGATGGGGCTCGCTCGGCCGCGAGCCTGGCGGCCCGCGTGGTGTCGAGACCCAGGCGTGCCGGGGACACGAGGCGCTGCCGGCGTCCGTGGGCCTCGCAGAAGCTGTATGCCATCAGCCTGCGAAAACAGGACAGCCCGCGGTCGGAGCTCGGCGGGGCAGGGCCGGCGGCCTGCTGTGCGATCGACGTCATCGCCACGTCGGGCAGCCCGCATGCGATGACCCACGAGAACGGTTCGAGGTCCATGTCCACGTTCACGGCGAAGCCGTGTGTGGTGACGCCGCGCGCGACGTGGACCCCGATCGACGCGATCTTGCGGTCCCCGACCCACACGCCCGTGTAGTCCGGCCCCTCGGCGCAGCGGGAGCGCGCCCGGATCCCCAGCTCGGCGAGCGCAGCGATTATCGCGCGTTCGATCCCGCGCAGGTGGGCGCCGATGTCGCGCGTGCGCATGATCGGATAGCCGACGAGCTGGCCGGGGCCGTGATAGGTGACGCGCCCGCCGCGGTCGGTATCCACGACGTCGATCCCGCGCGTGCGGTAGAAGGCCTCGCCGAGTGTGAGCTCCTCCTCGCCCGCGCGTCGCCCGCGCGTGTAGACGGGCGGGTGCTCCAGCAGCAGGAGCGTGTCTGGAAGCTCCTCGTTCTGCCGGCGCTCGCGCACGCGCTCCTGCACGGCGACCGCGTCGCGGTAGGGGATCGTGCCCAGGTGGCATACCCAGAGCTCTCCGCCCGCGTGCGTTCTGTGGCCGTTGCTCATCCGCTTCCTCTAGCCTAGCGCCGGGTCCTGCGCGCCAATCCGGCAGCCGAAGCTCACAGCGTGAGCGCGGACGGGGCCTCGAGCAGCTCGCGCACGCGCGCCAGGAACAGGGCGGCGTTGGCGCCGTAGAGGATGCGGTGGTCGCAGGCGAGCGTGAGCGTCATCGTGTGGCGCGCGAGCAGGCCCTCCTCGCGGACGACGGCCCGTCGCTCGAGCGCCCCCACCGACAGGATCGCCGCCTGCGGCGGGTTGATGATCGCGGTGAAGCTCCTGACCCCGTACATGCCCAGGTTGGACACCGTGAACGTGCCTCCGCCCAGCTCCGGGGGGGTGATCGTCTGAGCGCGCACGCGCTCGGCCAGGGCGCGGGTCTCGCGCGCTATCTCCCCGAGCGACTTCTCCTGCGCGTCGAACACCGTCGGCACGATCAGCGCGTCCTCGGCGGCCACGGCCACGCCGACGTTCACCCGCGAATGAAGCTCGAGCCGCCCGTCCCGGTAGCTGCCGTTGGCGCGCGGATGCTCGCCCAGCGCGAGCGCGCATGCCTTCACGACCATGTCGTTGTAGGTCGGCGCTTCGCTCTGGCTGAGCCGCTTGAGCTCCGTGCGCAGCCTCACGCAGTCCTCCATGTCGACCTCGACCTGCAGCGTGAAGTCGGGGATCGTGGCCCTGGACTCGGCCATCCGCCGCGCGATCGTCTGCTGCGTGCGCGACAGCTCGACCACGGTCGTCTCGCCCTTCGCCGTCGCCACCCCCTCGAGCGACGCCCCGGGCGCGGGAGCTCGTGGCGGGCCGGCGGAGGCGCCGGCGGGCGCGCTCGCGCTCTGCACGTCTGACTTCACGATCCGCCCGCCCGGTCCGCTGCCCGCGAGCGCGTGCAGGTCAACGCCGCTCTCGCGCGCCATCCGCCTGGCGAGCGGAGAGGCCCTGACCCGCTCTCTGGCCGGCGCGCCCGGATCCGCGGGCGCGCCGTCCGAGGCCACGGCCGGCTGCGAGCCGCTCGCTGCGGCAGACCCGCTCACCGCGCGCACGCCGGCCGGCCCCTCGGGGGCCGGCTCATCCTCGATCCGCGTCGCCTCCAGGCCGGACGCCGCCGGGGCTGACTGTGCGTCCGCCGCGCCGACGCGCGCGATCAGCGCGCCGACGGCGAGCGTGTCGCCCTCGCCGGCCACCGTCTGGAGAACCCCGTCCTGATCTGACTCATACGTCATGGTGGCCTTGTCGGTCTCGATCTCGACGAGCTCCTCGCCGCGGCGCACGAGATCGCCGTCGCGCTTGAGCCAGCGCAGGATCGTCCCCTCCTCCATCGTGTCCGACAGGCGGGGCATGACGATGTCGGCCATCAGCGCCCCCGCGCCCCGCCGTCCTCGAGCCCGAGCGTCTGGAGCGCTGCGTGCACGATCTGCGGCTCGTGCGGGTAGGCGATGTCCTCGAGCGGCTTCGAGTAGGGCATCGGCAGGTCGGCTCCGGTGACGCGCACGACGGGCGCGTCGAGGTCGTCGAATGCCTGCTCGCCGATCAGCGCGGCGAGGTTCGCTCCCACGCCGCCGTGCGGCCAGCCCTCCTCGACGACCACGCACCGGTTCGTCTTGGCGACCGAGGAGAGGATCGTGTCGAGATCGAGCGGGCGCAGCGTGCGCGGGTCGATCACCTCCGCGTCGACGCCGTGCTCGGCGGCCAGCGTCTCCGCGGCGCGCTCGGCCGTCAGGGCCATGCGCGAGACGCCCACGATCGTCACCGCGGAGCCCTCGCGGGCGACCCGCGCGCGACCGAAGCCGACGAGATGATCCGCGTCGTCGGGCACCTCCCCGCGCACCCCGTACAGCGACTCGTGCTCGATGAAGATCACCGGATTCTCATCGCGGATCGCGGTCTTCAACATGCCCTTGGCGTCGGCGGCGGTCGACGGGACCGCGACGAGCAGCCCGGGCACGTGCAGGAACATCGCCTCCAGGCAGTGCGAGTGGGTCGGCCCCAGCTGGTGCCCCGCGCCCTGGGGCATGCGCACGACGAGCGGCACCGTGGCCTGCCCCCCGAACATGTAGTGGATGTGCGCAGCGTGGTTGACGATCTGATCGAAGGCGAGCAGCGAGAAGTTGATCGTCATCAGCTCGACCACCGGGCGCAGGCCGGTCATCGCCGCGCCGATCCCCACCCCGACGATCGTGTTCTCCGAGATCGGCGTGTCGCGCACCCGGCCTTCCCCGAACTCGTCCAGCAGGCCCTCGGTGACCTTGAACGCGCCGCCGAACACGCCGATGTCCTCGCCGAGCAGGACCACGCGCTCGTCGCGGCCGAGCTCCTCCCGCAGGGCGGCGTTCAGCGCCTCGCGGTAGCGCATGGTCGCCATCAGCCGGCGTCCTCGCCGGCCTGCAGCGCGGAGGTGATCTGCTGCGGTATCTCGCCCGTCGAGTCTCCCGGCTCCGGCTCCGGCGGGGCCTCCGCGTCCGCCTCGGGGCTCGTCGTCCTGACCGAGTAGGAGCCGCGCACCTGATCGTCGAGCACGTACACGTCGTCATACAGCGACTCAGGCGATGGGAACGGCGAGGCCTCGGCGAAGTCGACGGCGGCGTCCACCCGCGCGACCGCCTCGGCGTCGATCCGCGCCAGATCCTCCCCCTCGATGATCCCCTCCGCCACGAGCAGCTCGCCGAACGCCGGGATCGGGTCGCGGGCCCGCCACTGCGCGACCTCCTCCTTGGTGCGGTACTGCTCGGGATCGGCCATCGAGTGGCCGCGAAAGCGGTAGGTGATCGCCTCCACGAGCACCGGCCGGCGGTCCTCGCGCACCTGGCGGACCGCCTGCGAGACGACGGCGTGCGTGTCGAGGACATCCATCCCGTCGCAGCGCATCCCCGGCACGCCGAGGCCCTCGCCCTTTCGCTGCAGGTCCGTGACCGCCGAGTGACGCCGCAGCGAGGTGCCCATGCCGAACTGGTTGTTCGTCACCATGAACACGACCGGAAGCCGCCACAGCGCCGCCAGGTTCAGCGTCTCCCCGAACGTGCCCTGGTTCGAGGCGCCGTCGCCGAACGTGCACAGGGTCACCTCGTCGGCGCCCTTGAGATCCGACGCCAGCGCGATGCCCGCGGCGATCGGCAGGTTGCCGCCGACGATCCCGTAGCCGCCCATGAAGCGGCGGGAGAGGTCGAACATGTGCATCGATCCGCCGCGCCCGTGCGAGCAGCCGTCGACGCGTCCGAACAGCTCGGCCATCACGTTCTCCGGCGGCGTGCCCCGCACGAGCGCGTGACCGTGCGAGCGGTAGGTGGAGATCAGGTAATCGTCGTCGCGCAGCGCCCGCGCGCTGCCCACGATCGTCGCCTCCTCGCCGATCGACAGGTGCAGGAACCCCCCGATCTTCGCCCGCGCGTACATCTCGCCCGCGCGTTCCTCGAAGCGGCGGATGAGGGTCATCGTCGCGAGCCACTCGCGCGCGAGGTCCGGCTCGGGCAGGCTGGGCGCCATCAGCGCTCCACCGTACTCCAGCGCGCCAGGAACTCATCCGCCTCCAGCTGCGAGAGCTCCTCGCGCAGCGCGCGCGCCAGCCGCGTGGCCGCGTGCGGGGGGCGATCCCAGAAGAGGACCACCTCGCCGCCGTCGACCTCCACGATCTCGATGTGGTCGGTGCGCTCTGCGTCCGCGAGCAGCGCCGGCGTGCGCCCGCCGCGTGTCACGATCAGCCGGTAGGCGCGGTTGGCCTTCATCGCGAGCCTGCGGCCGAAAGCGTCGTTCATGTGCGCCGCAGCCGCCTCGACCGCGCGCTCGCCTTCGAACACCCGCTCGTCCACGACCACGGCGGGAACGTCCGATATTCCCGTGTCTGCGGCGCGCGCGGTGGCGGTCGAGAGCTCGCGCTCCACCGAGCGAAGCTCCGATCCGCGCAGCACGGCGGCGGGGTGCATCTCGCAGGCCGCCGCGGCGATCAGCACGTGGTCGACGTGCCCCAGGCCGCGCCCGCCGGCGAAAGCCTGGCGGAAGGCCGCCTGGGCGAACGGGACCGCGCGGCCGATCGACTTGGCGTAGGTCGCCACGCGCATCGCGAGCGCGCTGTCGAACGGGAAGGGGTCCGGCCAGCGCAGCGGCTGAAGGCCCTGCCCTGCCGCCCGGCGGGCGATCTCCGAGCGGAAGACCTGCTCCTCCTCACGGCAGCGGAAGGAGTCGAAACGCTCGGAGCCTGCCGGAGCTCGCGCGCGAGCACCGGCTGCCACTCGGCCGGGCCGGGAAGCGCGTGCAGGATGCGCTCGGCCGCGAGGTAGGCCTCGGGGCTTGAGAGGTCGAAGTAGAAGCTGGCCGCGCCGCTCGCTCACGATCAGAGCGTAACCACGTCCTCCGCGCGGCGGCTCGCGAGCGCTCAGCCGTGGATCAGCCAGCCGTCCGCCGCGCGCCCGGCCTCCATCACGGCCTCCGACAGCGTGGGATGGCCGTGCACGATCCGCCCCACCTCGGTGAAGCCGCCCTCCAGCGCGCGCACGTTGACGAGCTCCTGGATCAGCTCGGTCGCGCGCGAGCCGACGATGTGCCCGCCGAGCAGCTCGCCGTACTTGCGCTCGCCCACGACCTTCACGAGCCCGGCGGGATCGCCGTAGACGATCCCGCCGCCGACGGCGCCGTATTTCACCTTGCCGACGACCACGTCGTAGCCCTCCTCGCGCGCCTGCGCCTCGGTCAGGCCGAAGGAGCCGACGTTCGGCGTGCAGAACGTGGCGCGCGGGATGTCCACGTGCGACGAGCGGGTGTGTCTGCAGGCCGGCGGAGTCCTCGACGGCGATGATGCCCTCATCAGAGGCCTTGTGCGCGAGCGCGGGGCCGGCAACGAGATCGCCGATCGCATACACGCCCTCCCGCGTGGTTCGCTGGGCGCCGTCCACCTGCACGAGCCCCCGCTCGTCCAGCTCGACGCCGGCGTCGGCCAGGCCGAGCCCCTCGACGTCGGCGCCGCGCCCGGCGGCGATCACCAGATAGTCGACCTCCGCTCCGGCCGCCTCGGGCGAGCCGTCGCCGCTGGGCGAGCCGTAGGAGAAGCTCACGCTCGCCTCGCCCGCCTGCACGTCGGCGACCGGCGCGCCGGTGTGCACGTCGATGCCCTGTTGCTTGAATCCCCGTTCGACGAGACGCGAGATGTCGGCGTCCTCGGTCGGCAGCACGCGATCGAGCGCCTCGAGCAGCAGCACCTCGCTGCCCAGGCGCGCGAAGCCGGAGGCGATCTCCGCGCCGGAGGCCCCGGCGCCGACGACGGCCAGGCGGGCCGGCAGCTCTGAAAGCGCCCAGGCCTGCCTCGGTCCCGATCACGCGCCCGCCGAACTCGACACCCGGGATCGGCCGCGCCGACCGAGCCCGTGGCGAGGATCACGGTTTGCGCGGAGATCGTCTCGCCGCCGACGCGCACGTCGCCGTCGGCGGTCAGCGGCGCCATCGCCCTCGATCAGGTCGATCCCGTTTTTCTTGAACAGCCCCGCCACGCCCGAGGTGAGCGTGGAGACGACCTTCTCGCGGCGATCCTGCACCGCCGGATAGTCGACCTCCACGCCGCTCACCCTCAGCCCGTACTCGTCGGACTCGCGGATCTCCGACAGCAGGTCTGCCGAGCGCAGCACCGCCTTGGCGGGGATGCAGGCGTAGTTCAGGCAGCGCCCGCCCACCTTGTCGCGCTCGATCACGGCGGTCTTCTTTCCGAGCTGCGCGGAGCGGATCGCGGCGACGTAGCCGCCCGGTCCCGAGCCGATCACGATGCAGTCGTAGGTGCTCGCCGCCATCGGCGCTGAGCCTATCGTTCGCCGGCCTGTATCCGCCCCATGACCCTGCACCAGCTTCCAGAACAGCCAGCCGCCGAGCACGATGCTCAGCAGGCACAGCCGCCGCCGCGACGATCGTCGACGCGACGACGAGCGCGAGCGAGGTCGACGAGGATCTGGAAGGCGAGCAGCGCCTCGAAGCCGAGCACCGCCCAGTAGCGCCGCCGGTACATGCCCTGCGCCAGCAGCGCCAGCACGCAGCGCGAGGAAGACGGCGCCGGACAGCGAGCCGCCGCGGCGGCTGAGGTCGTGGACCGTCGCCGCACCGACGATCACGCCGAGCGCCAGCACGACGCAGACGGCCACCGCGACGAGAAGCGCGCGCGGGCCGCTCGCCCTCGCCGAGCGGCTCGAGGCCGGCCGGGACCCCCTCACCGTCACGGCGCCCGTCCCGCGGAGGGCGCTCGCCTGGGGCGGGCGCCAACTCAGCGCTCCAGCGGCACCGCGTCGAGCAGCGCGCGCAGCGCCGCGCCGCGCCACTGCGGGTCCTCGGCCTCGGCTATCGCCCGCAGGACGACCGCGCGCCGCGCGCCGGCCTCGATCGCCTCGCCGAGGTTGCGTCGCATCCAGGCCGCCGATCGCGAAGAACGGCACCGGGGAGTGCTCGGCCGCGTAGCGGATCAGCTCCAGGCCGACGGCCGGCCGGCCCGGCTTCGTGGGCGTCTCGTGCACCGGACCGACGCCGATGTAGTCGGCCAGCGCGGCGTCCTCGGCGTCGATCTCCCGCGGGACGTGGGTGGACAGGCCGATCAGCATCTCCGGGCCCACCAGCTCGCGGACCTCGGCGACCGGCATGTCGTCCTGGCCGACGTGCACGCCGTCCGCGCCGGCCTCGAGCGCCACCGAGCGGACGGTCGTTGACGATCAGCAGCGCGCCCAGCCGCTCGCACAGCGCGCGCGCGGCGTCGCGCCACCGCGACGAGCTCCTCGTCGCCCAGGTGCTTCTCGCGCAGCTGCACGATCTCGACGCCGCCGGCCACCGCGGCGCGCAGCAGCTCCGCGAAGGCGGAGCGTCGCCCGAGGGCTTCGCGCCGTGCGCCCGCGCGGTCGAGGGGCACACCAGGTACAGGCGGGCGGCGGCCAGTCGCGCGCGCCGCTCGGCGCCGAGGTCCGCGGTGGGCATGTACCGAAGTCTGACACCGGGCTAGCATCAGCCTCATGTCCTCCAATCGCGATCCTCGCCAGACGTGCTCGTCCTCGGCGGCGGCGTGATCGGCCTGTCGGCGGCCTGGCGCGCGCGCGAGCGCGGGATGTCGGTGACGGTGCTCGAGCGCGCCAGCACCGGCCGGGGCACCTCGCACGTGGCCGCGGGCATGCTCGCGCCGGTCGCGGAGGCCGAGTTCGGCGAGGGCGGGCGGCGCCTGCTCGAGCTGGGGCTGCGCTCGGCGGAGATGTGGCCGGCGTTCGCCGCGCAGCTCGAGCAGGCGGCCGGCGCGGAGGTGGGGCTGATGCAGACCGGCACGCTGCTGCGTCGCGCGCGACGATGACGAGGCGCGCGAGCTCGAGCGCCAGATCGCCTTCGCGAGACTCGCTCGGCCTGCGCGCCGAGCGCCTGCGCCCCAGCGAGGCGCGCGCGCGCGAGCCGGCGCTCGCCCCGACCGTGCGCCTGGCGCTCGAGGCGCCCGACGAGCAGTCGGTCGATCCGCGGCCGGCTGCTCGCGGCGCTGCGCAGCGCCTGCGAGTCGACCGGCGTGCGCCTGCGCGAGCACGCGCGGGTCGCGCGCATCGAGTCGACGAGCGCCGGCCGCGCGCGTCGACCGGCGTGACGGTCGATGGCGAGCGCCGGCATGGAGCTCCTGCCCGCCCGCGGGCTCGTGCGTCGCCGCCGGCGCCTGGGTCGAGCAGATCGAGGGCCTGCCGCCCGCACGCGCGCGTGCCCGTTCGCCCGGTCAAGGGTCAGCTTCTGCGCCTGCGCGATCCGGCCGGGCCGGGGCTGCTGCGGCGCGTCGTGCGCTTCGCGGGCGGCTATCTGGTCCCGCGCGCGGACGGCCGCTACGTCCTCGGCGCGACGGTCGAGGAGCGCGGCTTTGAGCTGCGCGCCGACCGTCGGGCGGGATCCATGAGCTGCTGCGCGACGCCCACGAGCTGGTGCCCGGCGTGAGCGAGCTCGAGATCGAGGAGCTGTGCGTTGGGCTGCGCCCGGGCACGCCCGACAACGCGCCCGCGATCGGGCGCGGGTGCGCTTGACGGCCTCATGTGGGCGACCGGTCACCACCGCAACGGCATCCTGCTCGCCCCGCTCACGGCCGAGCTGGTCGTCGAGGCGCTCACGGGAGAGCGCCCGCGCCAACCCGCTTCTGCGCGCCTGCGAGCCCGCTCGCTTCCTCGCCGCACGCCGAGGCCCACGCTCAGCACGCCCGACGCCCCAGCAGCGCCGAGCGCGAAGGCGGTCGCCCGATGATCAGGCTCAACGGGCAGAGCTCGCAGCGTCGCCGCAGGCGAGACGGTGGCGCGCGCTCATCGCTCGCCTGGGCGTCTCGCCGGATGCGCGCGGCGTCGCCGTGGCGGTCGACGGCGAGGTCGTGCCGCGTGCCGCGTGGGAGTCGTTCGAGCTGTCGCCGAGGCGCGCGCGTCGAGGTGCTCACGGCGATGCAGGGAGGATGATCGGGCGATGAGCGCTCCTTCGGCCTCGCACAAAACGGCGCCGCGCCCGCCGGCGACGGATCTCGACGATCGCCGGGCAGGACGCTGCGCTCGCGCCTGTTGCTCGGCACGGGCGGGTTTCCGTCGCTCGAGCTGCTCTCAGATGCGATCGCCGCCAGCGGCTCTGAGCTCGTGACCGTCGCGCTGCGCCGCCTCGACCCCTCCGGGCGGCTCGCCGGCCGAGGATCGCTGATCGACGTGCTCTCCGACGCGGGCGTCGAGCTGCTGCCGAACACCGCCGGCTGTCACACCGCCCGCGACGCCGTCGTCACCGCCCGGCTCGCGCGCGAGGCGTTCGCCACCGACTGGATCAAGCTCGAGGTGATCGGCGACGAGGACACGCTGCTGCCCGACGCCCCGGAGCTGCTGCGCGGCCGCCGAGGAGCTCGTCGACGAGGGCTTCGTCGTGCTGCCCTACACGACCGACGACCCCGTGCTCGCGCGCCGGCTCGCCGACATCGGCTGCGCAGCGGTGATGCCCCTCGGCTCGCCGATCGGCAGCGGCATGGGCATCCGCAACCCCTACAACATCGCGCTGATCCGCGAGGCGGTGGACGTGCCGGTCGTGCTCGACGCCGGCATCGGCACGGCCTCCGACGCGGCGCTCGCGATGGAGCTGGGCTGCGACGCGGTGATGGCCGCGTCCGCGATCTCGCGCGCGCAGGACCCCGTCGCGCATGGCGCGCGCGATGCGCGCCGCGGTGAAGGCCGGCCGTCTGGCGCGCGCCGCCGGGCGGATCCCCCGCCGCTCCTACGCGAGCGCCTCGACCCCCAACGAGGGTCTTCCCGACCTCCTTCCCGGCGGAGCCGCCCCAGGCGCGCCTACTTGACGACTTCGATCGTCCCGTTCATCGACGCCGGGTGGATCGTGCACTCGTAGTGGATCACCCCGGGCTTGGTGACCCTGATCGCGAAGCTTCCGCCTTCGCCGAACGTCCGCGAGGCGAAGTGCGCGGGACCGCCCTCGCTGGTCACGTTGTGTTCGACCGAGTCGAAGTTCGTCCACGCGATCGTGCTTCCCACCCTCACCTTGAGCGTGTCCGGCGGATCGTGATGTTGCGGTAGGCGATCTGCACGATGCCGCTCTGCACGGGCGCCGAGGGCGCCGGGGAGGCGTATTTCGGCGTCGCGATCGCCTTCAGGCCGCCGGTGCCCGTGGTGAGGCGTCCGCACGTGCACCGTGGCGGAGCTGGTGGTCGAGCTGCTCGAGGATCCGCAGCCCGCCGCCAGCACCAGCGCCGAGCAGGCGATCAGCGTTGACAGGCCTCTCCTCATCGCTGCACGCACCCTAGCCTAGACTGGCTGGCCGATGTCGCGCCATTTCCTCACCGGGGCCGAGCTGACCGCCGCAGAGCTGACGGCGCTGCTTGGACCGCGCGCTCGAGCTGAAGGCTGCGCCGCTCTCCTCGCGCGCGCTCGAGGGGCGGAGCGTCGCGCTGATCTTCCAGAAGCCCTCCACCCGCACGCGCGTGTCCTTCGAGGTCGGCGTCCACGAGCTCGGCGGCCACGCCGTCGTGCTGCGCTCCGAGGAGCTGCAGCTCTCGCGCGGCGAGGCGCTGCGCGACACCGCGATCGTCCTCTCGCGCCACGTGGCCGCGATCGGGATGCGCACCGGGGCGGACGCGACGCTCGAGGAGCTCGCCGGCGCACAGCCCCGTCCCGGTGATCAACATGCTCACCGCCCGGCACCACCCCTGCCAGGCGCTCGCCGACCTGCTCACCCTGCGCGAGGCCTGCGGATCGCTCGAGGGGCTGCGGCTGGCCTACGTCGGCGACGGCAACAACGTGGCGCGCTCGCTCGCCGTGCTCGGCGCGCTCGCGGGGATGCACGTGGCGCTCGCCTCGCCCGACGGGTACTCGCTCGAGGCCGATCTCGCCCTGCCCGCCGGCGTCACCGGCTCGGTCACGCTCCACACCGACCCGCGCGAGGCCGTGGGCGGCGCGAGCGCGGTCTACACCGACGTGTGGGTGAGCATGGGCGATGAGACGACAGCCGATCAGCGCCGCGCCGCGCTCGCCGACTATCGCGTCGACGACGCCCTGCTCGACGCCGCCGCCCCGGGCGCCTTCGCGATGCACGACCTTCCGGCCCACCCGGGCGAGGAGATCTCCGCCGAGGTGCTCTACGGCTCTCGCCAGCGCATCTGGGACCAGGCCGAGAACCGCCGCCATGCCCAGAAGGCCCTGCTCGAGCTGCTGCTGGTATGAGCGAGGATGCGCCAACCCTGTCGGCCGAGGATGCTCCGGGGCGCTCGCCCGACGCCGGCGAGGCGGGCGCGCCGCGTCCGCAGCGCGGCGACGAGCTCGAGCTCCAGATCGACTCGCTCGCATTCGGCGGCGAGGGGGTCGCGCGGCTCGGCGACAGCGGCTATGTCGTGTTCGTCGCCGGCGCCATCCCGGGAGACCGCGTGCGCGCGGTCGTCCACAAGCGCAAGCGAAGCTACGCCCACGCGCGCACGCTCGAGGTGCTCGAGCCGAGCCCCGAGCGGATCGCGCCGGTCGCGGACCATCCGGGGGTTCCCTGGCAGGTGCTCCCGTATGAGCGCCAGCTCGAGGTCAAGCGCGCGCAGGTCGACGAAGCGCTGCGGCGGATCGGCCGGCTCGACGGCTTCGAGCTCGAGGAGATCGTTCCCGCCGTCGAACCGTGGCGCTATCGCAACAAGCTCGAGTACTCCTTCGGCGTCGTCGACGACGACGACGGCGGCGATCGGCTCGTGTGCGGCTTTCACGTCCCGGCGGGCGGGAACCGGGTCGCCGCGATCGAGGACTGCCTGCTGGCATCCGAGCGCGGGAACCTGGCGCGGGAGACCGTCCTTGACTGGTGCCGCGCGCAGGGACTCAGCGCCTGGGATCGAGGGCCCGCTCGCCGGGCTCCCCGACCGGACGCGGACGGCCCGCCCCCGAGTGCGAGCGCGGCGGCGGCGCGCCGGGAGCGGACGGCTCCCGCGCCGGACGGACGGGCGCGCCTTCGCAACCTGATCGTGCGCGAAGGCCGGCACAGCGGCAAGCTGCAGGTCCGCATCGTCACCACCGACGGCGAGCTCGAGGCCGGCTCGCTCGCGGCCGCCCTGAGCGAGGCGCTCCCGGACAGCCTTGCAGGCGTGCTGTGGACACGCTCGAGCAGCCTCGCGGAGACGACCGCCGGCGGCGACACGGAGCTCGTCTGGGGCGACGCCGGGCTGCCCGAGCGGCTCGACGGGCTCGAGCTGCTGATCTCCCCCGAGGCGTTCCTGCAGACGAACACCGAGATGGCCGAGCTGCTCTACGGTGCCGTGGCCGAGTACGCGGCGCTCGAGGGCTGGGAGCGCGTGTACGACCTGTACTGCGGGATCGGCACGATCGCGCTGATGCTCGCCCAGCGCGCGGGAGAGGTATGGGGGATCGAGCTGCTCGAAGCGGCCGTCGCCGACGCGATCGCCGGGGCGCGGCGCAACGAGATCACGAACGCACACTTCTTCGCCGGCGACACCCGCCTGGCCCTGCCCGAGCTGCTCGAGCGCGCGGGGCGCCCGGACGTCCTCGTCGTGGACCCGCCGCGCGCGGGCCTCTCCAAGAAGGTGGTCCACCGCATCATCGACGCCTCCCCCAAGCGCATCGTCTACGTGTCCTGCAACCCCACCACGCTCGCGCCGAACGCGGCCGAACTCGTGCAGGCCGGGTGGGCGCTGCGCAGGGTTCGCCCGGTCGACATGTTTCCCCAGACTCACCACATCGAGTGCGTCGCACTGCTCGAGCGGGCCGACGGCCGGCGCGCCTCTGCGCCCTCGGTCGACGGCCGCGGCTAGGCTTCGCCGCGTGCGCGCCGTCACCATCCGCGAGAAGGAGATAGTGATCGAGGCGCGCCCGGATCCGGTCCCCGGGGCGGGCGAGGTGCTCGTGCGCGTCCACGCGGCCGGGCTGAACGGCGCCGACATGATGCAGCGGCGCGGACTGTATCCCGCGCCACCCGGCTCGCCGCAGGACATTCCGGGCATGGAGCTCGCCGGGGAGGTGCTCGCCCTCGGCGACGGCGCGACGCGCTTCGGCAAGGGCGAGCGGGTGATGGCGATCGTCGGAGGCGGTGCCCAGGCTGAGCTGGCGACGGTGCACGAGCGCCAGCTCATGCCGGTCCCGGGAGCACTCGACTGGCCGGCCGCGGGGGGTTTGCCCGAGGTCTTCACGACCGCCCACGACGCCCTCTTCACGCAGGCCGCGCTACGGCCCGGCGAGCGGCTGCTCGTGCACGGCGGCGCCGGCGGAGTCGGCACGGCGGCGATCCAGCTGGCGCGCGCCGCGGGCGCGCGGCCCGCCGCCACCGTCCGTCGCGAGGACCATCGCGAGGCGGTCGCCGCGCTGGGCGCAGAGGCGCTCGCACCCGAGGGGTTCGCGGAGCATGGTCCATTCGACGTGATCCTCGAGCTTGTCGGAGCGCCCAACCTCGCGGAGGACCTCGCGGCGCTCGCGACGGGCGGGCGGATCGCGATCATCGGGGTCGGGGCGGGGGCGACGGGCGAGCTGAACCTGCTCGCGCTGATGGGCAAGCGCGCACGCATCCACGGCTCGACGCTGCGGGCGCGACCGCTGGAGGAGAAAGCGCTGGCCGCGCGGCTGCTGGAGCACGAGGTGCTGCCGCTGTTCGGGAACGGCGAGCTGCGCGTGCCCGTCGCCGAGACCTACCCCCTCGAGGAGGCCGCGACCGCCTACGATCGCTTCGCCGCCGGCGGCAAGCTCGGGAAGATCGTGCTGCTGAGCGACCCGGTCGGCGGTCAGTAGGGCGGCTGGGAGGCGTACCAGTCGCCGAGCGCGCGGAAGGCCGCCCAGAAGGCGCGCTTGGAGTCCTGCTCGTCGAGCGAGTCGTCGATGTTGGGGACGTACAGCGCGTCGATCGTCGGCGTGAGCTGCTGGATCTCGCCGAGCCTCGGCTCGAGCTCTCCGGCGAGCGGGATGTCCATCTCGTTGAGCGCCGCGAGCGCCTCCTCGCCCATCACGACGACGATCTTCGGCTGCACGATCGCGATCTCCTGCACCACGCGCGCGACGCAGGCGAGGTCGGCGAGCGAGGCGTCGCTGAGCGGGCACTTCACGCACAGCGTCCCGTATACGGCAAGCGGGTCGATCGAGAGGCGCTTGAGCGACTTCATCAGCGCTCCGCCGGCGCGCCCGTAGAACGCCACCCCCTCCTCGATCTCCGACGGCAGCGCAGAGTGCTTGAGCAGCATCACGTCGGCCTGCGGATGCCCCGAGCCGAGCACCGGCATCAGGTTGCCGCGGGGGCAGTGCGGGCACGACTGAAGTTCGCGCGTGAGCGTGTTGAGCTCGCGAATCGCGCGCTCGAGGTACTTCTCGCGGATCTCATCGTCGGTCACCGGCATCGCCCCGAGGGATTTGACGACGCGCTGCCTTGTCCTTGGCGATGCATCAACAGTTGCGCTCCCGCTCAGCCCGAGCCGCGCTTTCCCGGAGCGCGCTTCACCCGCCTGACCCGCCGCGCCCGGCTCGCCTTCCGCGCCGCCTGCGGGGTCGCTTTGGTCTGCAGGAACTTCAGCGCCTGCACGTACAGCAGCGAGGATGGGCGCGTGAGGATGTCGGCGTCGCGAAGCGACTGCAGGAACTCCTGCGGCCCCTCGAACTCGCGCATGCGGATGCGCACCGAGCCGAGGCCCTGCGCCACGTGAGAGTCCGAGCCGGCGCCGGCGATGATCCGGTACTTGGCCGCGAACCTGGCAGCCTCCTCGTTGAAGGCGCCGATCGCGACACGCGGGTTGAAGACCTCGATCGCGTCCACCTCGTCGAGGATCGTCAGCAGGTGCTCGTAGTCGGGCACGGAGTGCATCCGGTCGAACGGGTGGGGCACGTACACGAGGCCCCCCTGTCGCCTGATCTCGGCCACGGTCTCCTCCATGCTCAGTCCGCGCGGGATCTTCTCCTTGATGAACAGCCCGATGACCTCGCCCTGGCCGGCCGTCTTGACCTCCTCGCCGACGATCACTTTCACGCCGGCCTGCTCCGCCTGCGCGGCCGCCTCGAGCGCTCCGGCGATCTCGTTGTGGTCGGTCACGGCGATCGCCCCCAGGCCCTGCGTGTGCGCGGTCGCCAGCAGCACCTCCACGGGGGTCGCGCAGTCCGGCGAGTGGTCGGTGTGCATGTGCAGGTCAACGTCGATCAACGGCCGCTGTGCGAGCTGCCGCTGCGCCGCCGGATCTCCGTCGCGGGCGTGGCGGCGCGCGGCCAGGCCGACGTAGATGCCTTCGAGCGCATCGGCTGCTCCTGCCCCGTCCGCGACCAGGCGGTAGTCGCCGGGGAAGTGCCTCTGCATCAGCTCGACGGTCTCCGGCAGGCTCGCCGTGCGGGCGTCGAGGCGCCCGAAGAAGCTCTCCACGAAGCGACGGGCGACGAGCGTCGAGAGCAGCCGTTCGGTGGGCGCGTGGAAGGAGCCGACGTTGAGCGAGCGCGAGTGGCGCAGCGCGGCGTTCGACGTGCTCGGCGCGAACGGCTCGTGCACGTGAACGAAGTCGAGCTCGACGGTCGTGAGCAGTTCCTCGACGGTGCGAGCCACGTCGATCGAGAGCGCCGACGTGCGCCGGCGGGTGCCGCCTGCGACGTCGAGCACCTCGCCCACGGCGATCACCCGCGGTGTGCCGCGGTCGGTTCCCTCGAGCAGGCCGTCCGGCTGTCCGCGCGCGGCGCGGAGTTCCTTGCGCGAGTCCCGCACCCGCTCCTGGGAGCGCGACGGGGCGAGTATCAGCACGCGGTGGCCCCGCCGGGAGAGCTCCGAGGCGACGCGCTGGACGTGCGCGTTCACCTCGTTCTCCTGCGCCTCCCAGGGATACGGCGTGACGTGGGCTATGGAGAACGGCGATGCCATCGGCTCGCCATTATCTTGACTGCCGGGCTCCGGAGCAGGCTATTTCGCGGCGGGGGTCCTCGGCACGCGTGTCTTTGCCGCGCCCGTGGCCCGCGCGCCAGCCCTCGCCGGGGCACCGCGCCGGGGGCTCCCCTTGGCCCTCGTTCCGGGTCTGCGCGAGTGGGCGGCGATGAACTTCTCGGTGTCAGCCCGCGCCCTGTCGTCGGGGCGCTGGTTGTGGGGAGACTTCATCAGGTAGGAGGAGGGTCCGTCCAGCTGGCCGCCGACGCCGTGGTTGAGCGCGAGCTTGCAGCAGCGCACAGCGTCGATCACGATGCCGGCCGAGTTGGGCGAGTCCCACACCTCGAGCTTCAGCTCCATGTTCAGCGGCACGTCCCCGAACGCCTGGCCCTCGACGCGGATGTGCGCCCACTTGCGGTCGGTCAGCCACGGCACGTAGTCCGACGGGCCGATGTACACGTCCTCGGCCGGCAGCTGCTCGTCCAGGATCGAGGTGACGGCGTTGGTCTTGGAGATCTTCTTCGACTCCAGGCGCTCGCGCTCGAGCATGTTGTAGAAGTCCATGTTCCCGCCCACGTTGAGCTGCGAGGTGCGCAGCATCTTCACGCCGCGGTCGGCCATCAGCCGGGCGAGCGTGCGATGCACGATCGTGGCCCCCACCTGGGACTTGATGTCGTCGCCTACGATCGGCAGCCGCTCCTGTTTGAAGCGCCGGTCCCAGTAGTCCTCGCGGGCGATGAACACGGGGATGCAGTTGACGAAGCCGCAGCCGGCCTCGAGCACCTGCTCCACGTACCACTTGGTGGCCTGCTCGGACCCGACCGGCAGGTAGGAGACGACCACGTCGGTGTGGCTGTCCTTGAGGATCTGGACGATGTCGGCCGTCTCGCCCGGGGCCTTCGTGATCTTCTCCTTCAGGTACTTGCCGAGGCCGTCGTGGGTCATGCCGCGGTACACGGGCACGCCGAGGCTCTTTGGCACCTTGGCGAACTTGATCGTGTTGTTCTGCCCGGCCCAGATCGCCTGGCCGAGGTCCTTGCCGACCTTGGTCGAGTCGATGTCGAACGCGGCCGTGAACTCGATGTCGCTCACGTGGTAGCCGCCGAGGTCGACGTGCATGAGGCCCGGAACCCGCTCGGCGGGGTTTGCGTCGCGGTAGTAGTGCACGCCCTGGACGAACGCCGAGGCGCAGTTGCCGACGCCGATGATTGCAACCCTCACCCGCTCCGACTGATAGCGCCCCGCGCCGTTCCCGGCTGCGCGGCCGTCGCCGCTGGCGCGGCCGTTGCTGTGCTGTGTGCTCACGAGGACAGTCCTTCCTTGAGTTCGAGGTAACTACTCCGCCTGGCGCACGAAGTCACACCGACAGCTCGCCGCGCACGTGCCATACCCGCTGCCCGACGGTCAGCAGGCTGAGCGCCGCGAGCACGTAGACGGCCGGCTGCAGCAGCTCGAAATCGCCGAGCGAGGCGCCTCTGGCGAAGAGGAGCCCGATCGCCAGGATCACGACGCGCACCGGTCGCGTCGCGATGCCCACCTTGCACTCCACCCCCAGGGCCTCGGCGCGCGCCCGCGTGTAGCTGACCATCAGCGACGCGAGCACCGCCACGACCACGGCGGCAGCAGCCACGCGGTTGCCCTGGAGCGCGAAGTAGCCCGCCACGGCCGTCAGCACGATCCCCTCCTCGACGCGGTCGAGCGAGGAGTCAAGAAACGCTCCGAAGGGCGTGCCCTTGCCCGACATGCGCGAGTAGCGGCCGTCGAGCGTGTCCATCGTCGAGCCGATGATGAACGCCAGGCCGCCGAGGAAGAACAGCTGTTCCCACACGAGCACCGCGGCGAGCACGTTCAGCGCCAACCCGGTGAGCGAGATCGCGTTGGGCGTCAGGCGCGACTCGATCAATCTGTCGCGCATCAGCTCGCGCCGCTGCGTGGCCGAAAGCGTCACTCGCGCGACGCCCCTCGGCGCCGGCGCCCTGGATTCGTGATCGGTCGCGTCCGCGTGCGCGGAGCCGTTGGGCGCGCTGCGCGACGGGGCGTGGCCTCTCCGTGCCATGGGGATTCGAATCCTCCCTACCCGCTCGTCAGGCGGGCGGCGGGCACCGCCGAGAAGCGCCACACGGTCGGTCGTGCCCGCGCGAGCCATCGCGCGCCGTAGGCGGAGACCGCGGCGGTGAGCGCGCCGAGCAGCGCGTCCACGATGAAGTGGTTGGCCGTGACGATGATCACGAACGCCATCAGGAAGGGGTAGAGCAGCCACAGCACCCGCACGACCCTCCGCCGCGCCAGGCGGGCGAGCGGCCAGCCGATCATCAGCGCGAACGCCACGTGCATCGAGGGAACGGCCGCGTAGGGATTGAACAGCGCCGTCATCGTGGCGCTCGCATGCGACACGTGCACGCCGGTGAATTCCGAGACGCTGTCGATGAAGCCCCACTCGGGCATGAAGCGCGGCGGCGCGGTCGGGAAGACGGTGTAGCCGAACAGCGCGATCGCCATCGCGATCATGAACATGTTGCGCACGAAGTAGAAGTTGCGGTTGTGGCGCACGTACAGGTACGCCAGCGCGCTGACCGTGACGGTCGTCTGCGCGTTGACGTACATCCAGCTCGAGAAGTCCATCAGCACACGGCTGCCCGACCCCCATGCCTGGATCGATGGCTCGACGAACAGGTGCAGCGTGCGCTCGAGCGCGATCAGCTCCCGGGCGTGCGCGAAGGCGGCGTTGGCGTTCCCCTCGACCAGGCCCCGCAGCAGCCCGTAGGCAAGGTACGCCGCTCCGAACAGGGCAACCTGGCGCAGAACGTCCATCCATCCCTGCGGCAGGACGCGTCCCTTCAGAACACGAACGCGGGCGACCATCGCGGGAAGCCTAGTCGATGCTCAGCGGCAGCGAGAGCTGCTGCTGAGCACGCGCCCGAGCGAGAAGTCGATGACCACGTGCAGGCTGCCGGCTCGAGGCGCCTGTAGCGCGGTCCAGGAGCCGGGCGCTTCGCTCACGCAGCCGTGCCCCGCCGAGAGCGACCAGTAGGGCGTGAAGCGCACACGCACCAGATAGCGCCCCGGGTGCGGCACCGCGAGCGTGAAGGAGTCGTTTCCCAGCTGCGTGAGCACCCCGGGCGGTTCGGCCAGCGGCCGGGCGCCGAGCATGGCGAACAGGCGCCAGTGCGCCGAGCGCCAGACTTCGCGCAGGAAGGTGCGCGTTTCTCGCGCCGCGAGCCCACCGGCCCCCGCGCTCGCGAACGCGCGCCTCAGCAGATCGCCCTCCGCCGTCGCCGAGTAATCCAGCTGGGCGTCCGGAAGCGCGACGTAGGAGACCGCCTGCGCCGCGAGCCACGCGTGGTAGCGGGCGGGGTTCAAGGGGCTGGATTCGTCGTAGAAGGGGCCGTTGCGGTAGCTGTCCAGCTGGCGCTCCCAGCCGCGGGCGATGGCGACGTGAGCCGGCACCCACACCGCCTCCCAGTGGACGCTGGTCGGGACCACCTCGATCCGCGTGGGGCGCGCCGAGTAGCCGACGCCGAGCGCGTGCAGCTCCGCGAGCAGCGGCGCGTAGTAGGAGGCGCGCACGGCCGGGTTCGAGACGGCCGCGGCGAAGTCCGAGATCGGAGCGTTCACCTGCCAGTAGAGCAGGAACGGGGCGAGCACGAGCAGAAGCGCTCGTCGCAGCGGGGAGCGCCCGGCGAGCACGCACGCCGCGACCGGTCCGGCGACGAGCGCGCCGAGACGATCGACGTTGGCGCCGACTGCGCTCGGGATCACATAGGCGGCGATGTACACCGCGGCATACAGCAGAATGCCGATCCTCAGAGTCCGCTGGCCGGGGCCGGTGAGCGCCGCGATCAGCAGCACGCCGAGGAGTCCCGGGTAGAAGGCGGAGGGGACGAACGGCTGCGAGCCTCCTTCCGGAAAGGCGAGCTCGAGCGCGGCGATCGGCGCGAGCGCCGCCAGCGTGAGCAGGGCGGGGAACCACCGTCCCGCCAACCGTCTCCGCAGGCCCCGCTCGCGGCGCCTGCGTGTGCCGAGGAGGTGTGGCGCATACGGCGCGTAGGTCGCGAGCGGGCGCGACATCGCGCGGCGGGAGCGGCCGGCGAGGGCCCAGGCGGCGGCGGCGAGCGCGAGGAACGCGCCGGCGACGGGGCTTGCGAGCGAGCACACGACGGCGAGCGCGAGCGCGAGCACGCGCCGATCGCGCTGCCCGGCGAGCAGCGCGGCGAGGCCGACGGCGAGGCCCAGGTCGAACGGGACGCGGCCGGAGAGCAGCGAGACCCCGGCGCCGAACGCGAACCAGATCGCGGCGATGCGCGTCGCGCGCGCCGGAAAGCGACCGTCTATCAGGAGCGCGAACAGCGCGGCGGCGATCGTCATCGACAGCGCCGCGAGCAGGGCGGGTCCGATCAGCCAGCCGAGCGGCGGGCCGAGAACGCTGTAGGCGGGGAGATGGTGGCCCCCGTACCAGGCGTTGTCCCACACGGTGAAGCCCTGTCGCCCGAACAGCTGGCTGCGGTAGGTGGCGGCGGCCAGATCTGAGCTGCGCGGCGCGATGATCAGATAGACGACCCCGAGCGTCGCCGTGATCGTCCAGGCGGGCAGCCGGCGGACCGTCCAGGCTCCCGCCAGGCTGATCTGAGAGGCCTGCGTCGGGAGCGCGATCGCGGTTGCCGGCCGTGGGCGGTCGGACACGTTGCTCCTCACCCGGGGGTCGCGCCCAGGAAGCTCGCGACCCGGTCGATGACGTCCGGGCGGTCGAGCCACGGCACGTGTCCGGCGTCGGCGAGCTCGATCAGCTGCGAGTTGGCCAGCCTGTCCGCGTAGGCCCGCCCGAAGCGCTCCGGGAGATAGCGATCGCGCATGCCCCACACCACGAGCGCGGGCATCTGCAGGTCGCCGAGCCGCGCCCCCGCCGCCGCCAGCACGTCGGGGGACGCACCCCGGTAGAGGCGCAGGATCGCGCGCTGGGTGCCCTGGTCGAAGTGATCGAGCACGCTGTCGAGCCACGCCTCGGACATCGGGCCCGGTGTCGCGTTGACGTCCTCGGAGGCGCGCCGCAGGATCCTTCGTCCCGTCGCCCCCATCGCCAGCTCGCCCAGCACGGGCGTGCGCCAGATGCGCGCCACACGGTGCCAGCGGTAGCCGGGCAGCAGCGGAACGGCGTTGATCAGCACGAGCCGCTCGATGCGCTCGGGGTGGCGCTGGGCGAAGGCCAGCCCGACGACGCCCCAATCGTGGGCCACGAGGCTCACGCGCTCGAGCTCCGCCTGCTCCAGGAAACGCTCGAGGAAGCCCTCGTACTCGGCGATCGTGTATCGCAGCGACCCGGGCTTGCCCGAGCGGCCGAAGCCGGGCAGGTCGGGAGCCAGGCCTCCGGTCAGCTCGAGGAACGGGAGCCAGTCATCGGAGTTGTTCGGCACGCCGTGCAGGTAGAGCACGGGAGCCGCGTCCCGGGCGGCGGCCGGCGCGGGCGCGCTGCGCCAGAAGACCGGAAGCCCGTCGAGCTCGCCGGTGTGTTCGCTCACCTCGGGCACCGCCCGAGGATATAGAGGCGCCGCCCGGCGGATACGGTGAGGCGGTGCCATCGATCGCGCCACCCAGCCGCCGCGCGCGCGCCTTCAAGCCGCCCTCCCGCGCGCGCGTCACGAGGGTCCGCGATCGCATGCGCGCGGTGTACGGGGTTCCGCTGATGCGCCCGCACGGGCACCCGATCGCCGAGCTGGTGCTGACGGTGCTGTCGCAGTCGACGAACGACCGAAACCGCGATGTCGCCTACATGCGCCTGCGCGAGCGACTGGGAAGCTGGGAGGACGTGATGCTGGCGCCCCTCGCCGAGGTCGAGGAGGCGATCAGGCCGGGCGGCATCTCGAGGGTCAAGTCCGAGCGCATCCAGGCGATCCTGCACGCGATCTGCGACGACCCCCGCGATCCCCCTCACCCGCTGTCGCTCGACTGGCTTCCCCGCGCGCCGATCGGGGAAGCGCGCGACTATCTCCTGGCGCTCCCCGGCGTCGGGCGCAAGACGGCCGCCTGCGTGCTCCTGTTCGCCTACGGCCTGCGCGAGGTGCCGGTCGACACGCACGTCTCGCGGGTGGGGACGCGTCTGGGCCTGTTGCGCGCCGGCGCGCCGTTCGGAGAGCTGCACGATCAGATGCTCGCGCTGACCCCGCCCGGACAGGAGCTCGAGCTGCACGTCAACCTGCTGCGCCACGGCCGGCGCACCTGCCACGCGCGCTCGCCCGCCTGCCGTCAGTGCGCGCTCGCGCGCATGTGCCCCAGCCGCAAGGACTTCATCAGCTGAAGGCGACGCGTGGATTCGCGCGCTGTTCGCGTCCAGCCTCAGCCGCGCGGCAGCACGGCGAACGCGATCACCGCGTAGTGCAGCCCGGCCGCGGCGATCACGAGCGCGTGGAAGACCTCGTGGTAGCCGAACACCCTCGGTGACGGGTTCGGCCGCCCGCTCGCGTACACGATCGCCCCCACGATGTAGAGCAGGCCGCCGAGCGCAAGCCCGGCCACGCCGAGCCATCCGATCGTCGCCGGCAGCTCCCCCATGATCGCGGCCGTCACGGAGCCGAGCAGGACGTAGACCGCGGCGAACAGCCACTTCGGCGCGTCGATCCACACGAGCTTGAACACGATCCCGCCGAGCGCCCCGATCCACATCACGATCAGGATCGTGCTCGCGAGCGGACCGTGCAGCGCGAGCAGCGCGACGGGCGTGTAGGTGCCGGCGATCAGTACGAAGATCATCGAATGGTCGAGCCGCCTCATCCAGCGGCGCGCGGTGGGGCGCCAGTTGACCCGGTGGTAGAGGGCGCTCGTGCCGAGCAGCGCCGACACCGCGACGGCATAGACGCCCGCCGCGGCGCGGGCACGCCCGTCGGAGGCCGCGAGGAGCAGCCCGACGCCGCACGCCAGCGAAACGAAGAACGCATACTCGTGCGAGACACCGCGCAGCCTCGGCTTCGGCGGTGCCGGCAACCCCATCACGGCGAGACCCTCATCCCTTGACGGTAGCGCCCCGGTGGGCGGTTGTCACGGGCCAAGGCGCACGTCTCGCTCCCGCGGCGCGAGTGTCAGGCGCCGGGCGTCTGCACCGCGTGCCGGCGCTCGGGCGCCTCGCCGGCGCCTGGGAGATCGGGCACGGCGGGCGTGGCGCCGGCGAGCCTCGCCCGGGCTCGCTCGGGCGTGACCCGCACCACATCCCAGGCGAGCCCCACGCGCGCCATCGCCAGGATGAGCCAGCCGGATGGATCGAGCTCATACCAGCGCAGGCCGTGGAACGCCGACTGGGGGAAGGCATGGTGGTTGTGGTGCCAGGCCTCTCCGAGCGAAGGCAGCGCAAGCCAGAAGACGTTCGTGGACTCGTCGTCGGTGGCGAACCTCCGCCGGCCGAAGAAGTGGCAGATCGAGTTGATGCTCCAGGTGATGTGGTGTACGAGGAAGATCCGCACGAGGCCGGCCCACAGCAGCGCGCTCAGACCCCCGGCGATGAGCGAGCCGCCGCTCAGCGCGAAACCGAGCAGGAAGGGAAGCGCGAGGCTGAGCAGGGCGATCAGCGGGAAGCTCTTGTTGATGCGCCGCATCGTGGGGTCCTCGAGGAGATCGCGCGCAAATCGTTTCGAGGACGCCTGCCCGTGCGTCTCGAACAGCCAGCCCGTGTGGGCGTGCCAGAGGCCCCGCAACATCCCGCCCAGGCCCGCGCCGTGTCCGGCGTGGGGGCTGTGCGGGTCGCCCTCTTCGTCGGTGAACGTGTGGTGCTTGCGGTGGTCGGCGACCCAGTCGATCACCGGGCCCTGCAGCGACATCGACCCGAGCACGGCGAGCGTGTAGCGCAGCCACGGGCGGGTCTGGAACGCCCGGTGGGTCAGCAGCCGGTGAAAGCCGACCGTCACGCCGATCGCCGTGAGCATGTACATGACGGCGAAGATCGCCAGGTCGCGCACGCTGAGGAAGTGGTTCCACAACAGCGCCCCGGCCAGGATCACGCCGAGGAACGGGATCACGACGGCGGTGATGTTGACGTTGCGCTCGAGGCGGGTCACGTATCGAGCATTACCCTGCTCGCGGCCCGAGGTTACGGGGCATGGGCGAGGATCTTCGCACCCCTCGATGCCCGTCTCCAGGAGCCCGTGCAGCACTTGAACGGGAGCAGAAAATCTGTCACACTCCGTAGCAGATTTATTAAGCTTACGCGAAGGAGCAATCCCACATGGGCAAGACCATAGGCATCGACCTCGGAACCACGAACTCGTGCATGGCGGTGCTCGAGGGCGGCGAGCCCACCGTCATCGAGAACGCCGAGGGCGGCCGCACGACCCCATCCGTCGTCGCGTTCACGGCCTCCGGCGAGCGACTGGTCGGCACCGTCGCCAAGCGCCAGGCCGTTACCAACCCGCAGAACACGGTCTTCTCGATCAAGCGCTTCATGGGCCGCAAGGAGGCCGAGGTGCGCGAGGAGGAGTCGATTGTCCCCTACAAGGTCGTCGCCGGCCCCAACGGCGACGCGCGCGTCGAGGTCAACGGCGAGCAGCACTCCCCGCCGGAGATCTCCGCGATGATCCTGCAGAAGCTGAAGACCGACGCCGAGGCGTACCTGGGCGAGACGGTCGACGGCGCGGTGATCACCGTCCCCGCCTACTTCAACGACGACCAGCGCCAGGCGACCAAGGACGCCGGCAAGATCGCCGGGCTGGACGTCAAGCGCATCATCAACGAGCCGACCGCGGCCTCGCTGGCCTACGGCCTGGAGAAGGAGTCAGACCAGACGATCCTCGTGTTCGATCTCGGCGGCGGCACCTTCGACGTGTCCGTGCTCGAGATCGGCGACGGCGTGTTCGAGGTCAAGTCCACCGCCGGCGACAACCACCTCGGCGGCGACAACTTCGACAAGGCGGTCGTCGACTGGCTCGTGGCCGAGTTCAAGAAGTCCCAGGGCATCGATCTCTCGGCCGACCCGATGGCGCTTCAGCGTCTCTACGAGGCCGCCGAGAAGGCCAAGATCGAGCTGTCCACCACCCAGGAGACGCAGATCAACCTGCCGTTCATCACCGCCGACTCCTCAGGGCCCAAGCACCTCGACACGCGCCTGACGCGCGCCAAGCTCGCCGAGCTCACCTCGGCGCTGTTGGACCGCGTGGTCGCGCCCGTGCGCCAGGCGATCGACGACGCCAAGGACAAGGGCGTCAAGGAGATCGAGCACGTCGTGCTCGTCGGCGGCATGACGCGCATGCCGGCGGTCCAGGAGAAGGTCAAAGAGCTGACCGGCAAGGAGCCCCACCGCGGCGTCAACCCCGACGAGGTGGTGGCCGTGGGAGCGGCGATCCAGGCAGGCGTGCTCGCCGGCGACGTCAAGGACGTTCTGCTGCTCGACGTCACGCCGTTGACGCTCGGCATCGAGACCAAGGGCGGCGTGATGACCAAGCTGATCGAGCGCAACACCACGATCCCCACCCGCAAGGGCGAGGTCTTCTCGACGGCCGAGGACAACCAGCCTTCGGTCGAGATCCACGTGCTGCAGGGCGAGCGCGAGATGGCCAACTACAACAAGTCGCTCGGCAAGTTCCAGCTCACGGGCATCCCGCCGGCGCCGCGGGGCATCCCGCAGATCGAGGTCGCGTTCGACATCGACGCCAACGGCATCCTCAACGTCTCGGCCAAGGATCTCGGCACGGGCAAGGAGCAGAAGATCGAGATCAAGGCCGGCTCGGGCCTGTCCGAGGATGAGATCAAGAACATGGTCTCCGACGCCGAGAGCCATGCCGAGGAGGATCGTGCCGCGCGCGAGCTCGCCGAAGCGCGCAACAACGGCGAGAACGCGGCCTACCAGGCGGAACGCCAGCTCGCCGAGCTGGGCGATCAGGTGGACGCCGACTCAAAGGAGCGCATCGAGGCCGCCATCAAGGAGGTCCGCGACTCGCTCGAGGTGGAGGACCCTGCTCAGATAAACGCCAAGACCGAGGCCCTTCAGACCGCGTTCCACGCGGTCTCCGAGGCCATGTACCAGCGCGCTCAGGAGCAGGCCGCGGCGGCCGGCAACGGCGCATCGGCCGAGGGCGGCGGTGCGTCCTCCGACGAGGAGGACGTGGTCGACGCAGAGGTCGTAGACGAGCCGAAGGCCTGACCGCGATGAGCGACGCCGAGCAGACGATCGAGGGGCAGCCCGACTCCCCCGGCGCGGACGCGCCGGGGGCCGGGACGGCGGGGTCCGACAAGGCCGAGACGCCGACGCCCGCGGGACGCGCCTCCGAGACGGCGACCGACGGCGAGGGGCCTCGTGGCGACCCCGCCGGCGACGGCGATGGCGACGCCACGGAGATCGAGGGAGACCTCGACGAGCTCGTCACGACCGCCGCCCAGCGCGACGAGTACCTCGCGCTCGCGCAGCGCACGCAGGCGGACTTCGAGAACTACCGCAAGCGCGTGGCGCGCGAGTCGGCCAACGCCCAGGCGCGCGGAGCGGCAGGCCTCGCCAAGGAGCTGCTTCCCGCTCTGGACAACCTCGACCGCGCGCTCGAGGCTGCGGCGCAGGACGATCCGCTGCTTGAAGGCGTGCGGCTCGTGCGCTCCGAACTCGACGCCGCGCTCGCGCGCGTGGGCATCGAGTCCTTCTCTCCGCTCGGTGAGGCCTTCGACCCGGCTCTGCACGAGGCGATGGCGAGGACCGAGCAGCCCGTCGACGGCGCGGAGAGCGGGACCGTCGTGGAGGTCTTCCAGCCCGGCTACCGGCTGGGCGCGAGCATCATCCGCCCGGCGCGAGTGCTCGTCGCCGCCTGACCCCGGGACATTCGATGGCATCGCGTCCCGACTACTACAAGACGCTCGGAGTCGATAAGAAGGCGACCCCCGAGGAGATCAAGAAGGCCTACCGCAAGCTCGCGCGCAAGTATCACCCCGACCGCAACCCGAACGACGAGCAGGCCGAGGCGCGCTTCAAGGAGATCTCCCAGGCCCACGACGTGCTCGGCGATCCCGAGAAGCGCAAGCAGTACGACACCGGCGCCGGCCCGTTCGCGACCGGCGCGGGCCCCGGCGGCGGCTTCGGCGGCTTTGGAAACTTCGACTTCGATGCCTCCTCGATGGGCGACATCCTGTCGAACCTGTTCGGCGGCGGGGGCGGTCCCGCGGGCGCCCGCTCCCAGCGTCAGCGAGCGCAGCGGGGCGCCGACCTCGAGGCACAGGTCTCGATCTCCTTCGACCAGGCGATCGCCGGCGCGCAGGTCCCCCTGCAGGTGCCGATGCGCGCCACGTGTGAAACCTGCCACGGCACCGGCGCCAAGCCCGGCACCACGCCGTCGGTGTGCCCGCGCTGCGAAGGTCGCGGCATCGAGACCCAGGGACAGGGCATGTTCTCGATCTCCCAGCCGTGCTCGCGCTGCGGAGGCTCGGGCACGGTGATCGAGGATCCCTGCCCGACATGCCACGGCTCGGGCGCGGTGCGCACCGTCAAGCGCCTGCGCGTGAACATCCCCGCCGGCGTGCGCGACGGCAGCCGCATCCGCCTGCCGGGGAAGGGCGAGCCGGGCCCGCGCGGCGGCCCGCCGGGTGATCTGTATCTGATCGTGCACGTCTCGCCCTCGCCCGTGTTCGCGCGCAAGGGCGAGAACCTCGAGGTCGAGGTGCCGCTGAGCATCCCCGAGGCGCTGCTCGGCGCCGAGGTCCAGGTCCCCACTCTCGACGGGACGAAGACCCTGCGCGTCGCCCCCGGCACCAAGCACGGGACGATCCAGCGCCTGCGCGGCGAGGGGCCGCCGAAGCCCGCGGGCCAAGCCTCGAAGAGCGGATCTCCGCCGGCGCGAGGTGACATCCGCTACCGCTTCGTGATCGACGTCCCGAAGGAGCTCGACGAGAAGCAGCAGGCGGCCGTGGACGCCCTCTCGCAGGTGTTCAACGGCAACCCCCGCGCACGGCTGTTCCCGTCGGAGTCGGGCTCGGTCGCCAGCGATGGGGGTGAGAGCTGATGGCCGGATCGGAGCGCCGCTCGCCGAGCCGGCCGCGGGCGCCTCGGCGCGGATCCCCGGCGGTCGCCCGGGTCGAGGTCGAGACCGACCGCGGGGTGTTCATGATCTCGGTTGCCGCGAGGCTTGCCAAGATGCACCCGCAGACGCTGCGCATGTACGAGACGCGCGGCCTGATCGAGCCGCAGCGCTCGCCCAAGGGCACGCGGCTCTACTCCCAGGACGACGTCGAGCGGCTGAGGCGGATCCAGGAGATGACGGCGGACCTCGGCCTCAACCTGGCCGGCGTCGAGCGCGTGCTCGACCTCGAGCAGGAGATCGAGGGCATGCACGCGCGCATCGAGGAGATCGAAGTGCAGGCCCTGCGAGCCCAGGTGCGCCTGGCCGAGCAGCTCGAGGAGGTGCGCCGATCCTTCCGCGCAGAGCTGGTCGTGCCCTATCGTGGCGGCACCGACTTGGTGCGTGCCGCCGACGTCCTGACTCCTGTGCAACCATCATCCGAGAGGAGGCCCGATGGCACCTGATGGAGCCGCGCCGGCCCAGGGGGCCGAGGAGGAGCAGAGCCCGCTGGAGCGCTTCGGGCGCGACCTGACCGAGATCGCCGAGCAGGGCAAGCTCGATCCCGTGATCGGCCGCGACGACGAGATCCGCCGCGTGATCCAGGTGCTGAGCCGCCGGACCAAGAACAACCCCGTGCTGATCGGCGAGCCGGGCGTCGGCAAGACGGCGATCGTCGAGGGACTGGCGCAGCGGATCGTCTCCGGCGACGTGCCCGAGTCGCTTCGCGACCGCCGCGTGATCGCTTTGGACATGGGACTCCTCATCGCAGGCGCCGCCTACCGCGGAGAGTTCGAGGATCGCCTGAAGGGGGTCTTGAAGGAGGTCGCCGAGGCGCAGGGCACCGTGATCCTGTTCCTCGATGAGCTGCACACGATCGTCGGCGCGGGCGCGGCCGCGGGGGCCGTGGACGCGGCCAACCTGCTCAAGCCGATGCTCGCCCGCGGCGAACTGCGCGCGGTGGGCGCCACCACCCTTGACGAGTACCGCCAGCACATCGAGAAGGACGCCGCGCTCGAGCGGCGCTTCCAGCCGGTGATGGTCGGCGAGCCCTCCGTCGAGGACACGATCGCGATCCTGCGCGGGCTCAAGGAGCGCTACGAGGTCCATCACGGCGTGCGCATCCAGGACAGCGCGCTGATCGCCGCCGCCACGCTGTCGCACCGCTACATCGCCGATCGCTTTCTGCCGGACAAGGCCATCGACCTCGTCGATGAGGCCGCATCGAAGATCCGCATCGAGATCGACTCGCTGCCGACCGAGATCGACGAGGTCGACCGGCGCGTCATGCAGCTCGAGATCGAGCTCACCTCGCTGCGCAAGGAGAAGGACCAGGCCTCCAAGGACCGCCGCGCCGCGATCGAGGACGAGCTCGCCGAGCTGAAGGAGCGCTCCGCTGCGATGAAGGCGCAGTGGGAAAAGGAGAAGCAGGCGATCCAGGGCATACGTGAGATGAAGGAGCGCCTGGAGCAGGCCAAGGCCGAGGCCGAACGGGCCGAGCGCGAAGCCAACCTGCAGCGCGCCGCCGAGCTGCGCTACGGCGAGATCCCCGAGCTCGAAAGGAAGCTCGCCGAACATGAAGCGGCGGAGAGCGCGAGCGAGGAGGGGGCCGCCCCGGTGTTCCTCAAGGAGGAGGTCGACGCAGAGGACATAGCGGAGGTCGTCGCGCGCTGGACCGGCATCCCCGTGAGTCGCCTGCTCGAGGGAGAAACCGAAAAGCTCCTGCACATGGAGGAGCGCCTGCACGAACGGGTGGTCGGCCAGGACGAGGCGATCGAGGCGGTCGCCAGCGCCCTACGCCGCTCGCGCGCCGGGCTGCAGGACCCCGACAGGCCGATCGGCACATTTCTGTTCCTCGGTCCCACCGGGGTCGGCAAGACCGAGCTGGCGCGGGCGCTGGCCGAGTTCATGTTCGACACCCAGGACGCGATGATCCGCATCGACATGTCGGAGTACATGGAGAAACACTCCGTCTCGCGTCTCGTGGGAGCGCCTCCCGGCTACGTCGGCTATGAAGAGGGCGGCCAGCTGACCGAGGCCGTTCGCCGCCGTCCCTACTCGGTGGTCCTGCTCGACGAGATCGAGAAGGCCCACCCGGACGTCTTCAACACGCTGCTGCAGGTGATGGACGACGGGCGCCTGACCGACGGCCAGGGGCGCACGGTCGACTTCAAGAACACGGTCCTGATCATGACCTCGAACATCCCGCTTCCGGCTGAGCTCTCAGACACGGAGCTGCGCAGCGCGCTGCTCCAGTCCTTCAAGCCCGAGTTCGTCAACCGCCTCGACGACATCGTGCGCTTCCACTCCCTCACGCGCGAGCAGATCTCCGAGATCGTCGAGTTGCAGGTGGCCCGCGTGATCGAGCGCGTCGCCGAGCGCGGCGTGAAGGTCACACTCACCGACGACGCGCGCGAGCTGCTCGGCAACATGGGCTACGACCCCAACTACGGCGCCCGCCCGCTGCGCCGCGTGATCCAGAAGCAGCTCGTCGACCGGCTCGCGACCGCGCTGCTCAGGGGTGAGATCCACTCGGGCGATGACGTGAGCGTCGATGTGGTTGACGGGGAGCTCGTGCTGCAGACCGGCCAGGTCGCGGCAGCGACGGCCTAGCGTCCGACCCCCCACCGTTCGCGGGGCCGGCCAGCGCCGGCCGAGGCCTCAAAGCGCCAGGCGCGAGGGGTCGGCGGGACTGCGAGCATTGCTGCCCCGGCTGTCCTGGAACAGCGCGGGGCCCGCCGGTCCCACCGGCAAAGTGGGTCCGCAGGGCTCAGCGGGTGCGAAAGGTGAAACCGGAGCCAAAGGTGAAACAGGACCGCCGCCCACGACGCTCTGGGCGGTAGTGAGCGCAACGGGGAAACTGGCGCGGGGTGGATCGGGAACGGTGACCGCTGAAGAAGAACGCCCAGGTGAATACAAAGTCGTCTTCAACCGCAACATCACAAAATGTGCCTACATCGGCTCCATCGGCACCGTCGGCTCCGAATTCGCGCCTGCCGGGATGGTGGGCATCGGTGGCGTCTCAGGGAATCCCGACGCCGTGTTCGTCGAAACCTACGACACAGCCGGGACACACGTCGCCCTTCCGTTTCACATCGCCGTGTTCTGTTAGACGCCGCTCGGCAGAGTGGCGGTGTCCGCCGGCTGGCACCGCCACTCTCCTTGCCGGTCCCGCCCGGACGGCTGGCCGGAGGGCGCATGGGGTACAAACAGGGGTGAGCGTGCAGCGCGGCCCGATGTCGCGAACACGCACGATCGCCCAACCGACCGAGGAGCCGCCATGCCCACGTACATCATGCTCTCGACCCTCACGCCCGAGGGCGTGCAGACTGTCAAGAACAACCCGCAGCGAATTCAGGAGGTCAACAAGGAGGTCGAGCAGCTCGGCGCCACCGTGAAGGCGCAGTGGGCGACGCTCGGGCACGTCGACTTCATCTCGGTCGTCGAGGCCCCCGACGAGGCCACGATGGCGCGCGTCTCGCTCGAGCTCGGCTCGCGCGGCACCGGCCGCTACGAGACGCTCGCCGCGATTCCGGTGGAGGAGTTCATCGCCTCGCTGTGATCGGCGCGCGCCCGTAGCTGTGCGCGGGCAGGCGCGTGCGGCTCCGCCCGTTACGCGGCGTATGCTGGCGCACAGATGATCTCCCTCGTGCAGATGAGGATCGGGCGCGGCGACGGCGCCGGCAGCTTCCAGGGCGCGGCGTGGAGGGAGTGATGCCGGGCGGGAGCGACCGGGGGGAGGGCGGCCCCTCCGCGCAGGAGAGCCGCCCGGGCGGCGTTCCGGACATCTCGCTCGTACCCGAGCCGCTGGCGGAGGCTGACGTGCAGGCGCAGCTCGAGGAGTTCGACGTGGACGGCCCGCGCGTCGGCATCGTGATGGGCTCGCAGAGCGACATGGAGCTCATGGAGAAGGCTTCGCGCGAGCTCGAGGAGCGCGGCATCGTGCACGAGATTCGGGTTATGTCCGCCCACCGCGAACCGGACACGGTCGCCGAATACTCGAAGACCGCGCGCATGCGGGGTCTGCGGGTGATCATCGCCGGGGCGGGGATCTCCGCGGCGCTCCCCGGCGCCGTCGCCGCGCACACCGACCTGCCGGTCATCGGCGTCCCGCTGTCCGGCCGCCTGACCGCCGCCGGCGGCCTCGACGCGATCCTGTCGATCGTGCAGATGCCCCCCGGCGTGCCCGTGGGTTGCGTCGGCCTGGACAACCCCCGCAACGCGGCGATCCTGGCCGCGCAGATCCTCGGGTCCTGAGGCGCCGCATCTCCGTGCCGCCCGCCGGCGGACGGCGCACGCGGTGAGGACGTCGCCGCCTGCGGGCGGCGATAATCAAACGACGTGATCCCCCGCTATACCCGTCCCGAGCTCGGTGGTCTGTGGACCGACGAGGCTCGCATGGAGGCCTGGCGGCAGGTCGAGGTCGCGGCGTGCGAGGAGCTCCCGGGCCTGCTCGGGGACGAGGGACCGACCGAGGCGGAGCTCGACGCGATCCGCCGGGCCTCGTTCACTGTGCAGGCGGTCAACGAGCGCGAGCTCCTCACCGATCACGACATGGCGGCGTTCGTGGACGTGCTGGCCGAGTCGGCCGGCGACGCAGGGCGCTGGATCCACTTCGGGCTGACCTCCTCCGACGTGCTCGACACCGCGCTCGCCCTGCAGCTGCGCGCGGCCGGCGACGTGCTCCTGGCGGGCGCGTTCTCGCTCGTGTCGGCGCTCGCCGCCCGCGCTCACGAGCACGTGGGCACACTGTGCGTCGGGCGCACGCACGGCGTGCATGCCGAGCCGACGACGTTCGGGATCAAGCTTGCCGGCTTCGCGTTCGAGGCGCACCGCAACGCGCTGCGCCTGGAGCGTGCCCTGGCGCAGGCGACCGTCGGGGTGCTGTCGGGCGCGGTCGGCACCTATGCCGCGACGAGCCCCGATTTCGAGGCGCGCGTGCTCGCACGCCTGGGCCTCGAGCGCGAGGACGTCTCCACGCAGGTCGTCGCGCGCGACCGCCACGCCGAGCTCCTGGGGGCGATCGCGCTCTCGGGCGCGGGGCTCGAGCGGTTCGCGACCGAGATCCGCCACCTGCAGCGCACCGAGGTCAGGGAGGTGCAGGAGCCGTTCCGCGCCGGTCAGAAGGGCTCGAGCGCGATGCCGCACAAGCGCAACCCGATCAAGAGCGAGCAGATCTCGGGCCTCGCCCGCGTGCTGCGCGGCAACGCGCAGGCGGCGCTCGAGAACGTCGCGCTGTGGCACGAGCGCGACATCTCCCACTCCTCCGTCGAGCGCGTGATCCTTCCCGACTCGACGATCCTGCTCGACTATCTGCAGCACAGCGCGCTCGCGCTGATCGAGGGCATGACCGTCGACACCGAGCGGATGCGCGAGAACCTCGAGCTCACCCACGGCGCGCTGTTCTCCCAGCGCGTGCTGCTCGCGCTCGTGGCGGCCGGGATGACCCGCGACGATGCCTACCGCGTCGTCCAGGAGCTCTCTCAGCGCGCATGGGACGAGCGCGTCTCGCTGCGCGAGCTGCTCGCCGAGGACGATCGTGCCGGCGGGCTCGACCTCGAGGAGATCTTCGACTACGGCCACCACGTCCGCTACGCCGAGCAGATCGTCGCGCGGCTCGAGCGCATCGCCTGATCTGGAGCCCGCTTCGCGCCCCGGCTCGCTGGTAGCATCGCCCCACGTGACCACGCTCGCCGAGTTGCCCCTAATCGCCAGCGGGAAGGTCCGCGAGATGTACGGCCTCGGCCCGCAGATCCGGCGCGTGGCCGTGCCTTCGGAGGGCGACGCCAGCCCCGGCGAGCCGGGCGCGACGCTGCTGATGGTCGCCAGCGACCGGATCTCGACCTACGACGCGGTCCATCCCACTCCGATCCCCGACAAGGGCAGGGTGTTGACGGGGCTGTCGGCGTTCTGGTTCGAGCAGACCAGGCACATCGTGGACAACCACCTGATCTCCGCGACCGAGGGCGTCCCCACGGAGGTGCGTGGGCGCGCCCTGGTCGTGCGCCGCCTGCAGATGCTGCCGGTGGAGTGCGTGGTGCGCGGCTACATCACGGGATCGGGCTGGAAGGACTACCGGGCGAGCGGCAAGGTCTCCGGGATCGAGCTGCCCGAGGGCCTGCGCGAGTCAGAGCGCCTGCCGCAGCCGATCTTCACGCCGAGCACCAAGGCGGAGGAGGGGCACGACGAGGCGATCGACTTCGCCCGTGCGGCCGAGCTCGTCGGCGACCGCGCGCTCATGGAGCGCGTGCGCGACGTGTCGATCGAGCTGTACTCGTTCGCCTCAGAGCACGCGCGCGAGAACGGTGTGATCCTGGCCGACACCAAGTTCGAGTTCGGGCTGGACGACAGCGATCCGGCGCACTGGCTGCGACTCGGAGACGAGGTGCTCACGCCCGACTCCTCGCGCTACTGGCCCGTGAAGGGCTATCAGGTGGGGCGCTCGCAGCCGAGCTTCGACAAGCAGTACGTGCGCGACTGGGCCGCGGCGAGCGGCTGGGACAAGAAGCCGCCGGCGCCGTCCATCCCTCACGACGTCGTCGTGGGCACACGCGAGCGCTACGTCGAGGCCTATGCGCTCATCACGGGGGAGCCCTTCCAGGCGTGGCTGGATCGGACGGACGCCTCCGGCCCTTGGGGTGGAGCGTGAGGGCACGCGTGCTGATCCGCCCGAAGGCCGGCATCCTCGATCCGCAGGGAGCCGCGGTCGAGCGCGCGCTGCCGGCGCTCGGGTTCGCGGGCGTCGCCAACGTGCACGTCGGCAGGCTGCTGGAGCTCGACGTGGAGGACCCCGCTCAGCTACAACCGATGTGCGAGAAGCTGCTCGCCAACCCGCTTGTCGAGGACTACGAAATCATTGTCGAGTGAGGGACGCCCGATGACGCGCAGCTGCGCCGGCCCCCGGCGTCCCAGATGAAGTTCGGCGTCCTTCGGTTCCCCGGCTCCTGCGACGATCTCGACGCGCTGGGCGCGGCTGGAAGGTTCGGCGAGGCCGACCTGATCTGGCACGGCGAGCGCGACCTGAAGGGGGCCGAGGCGATCGTCATCCCCGGCGGGTTCTCATACGGCGACTACCTGCGCGCCGGCGCGATCGCGCGGTTCTCGCCGGCGATGGAGTCGGTGATCGCCTTCGCCCGCGAAGGCGGGCTCGTGCTGGGCATCTGCAACGGCTTTCAGGTGCTGTGCGAGGCGCATCTGCTGCCGGGCGCGCTGCTCGGGAACGCCAACCGCCACTTCACCTTCCGCCAGCTCGCGCTCGAGGTGGTCAACGCGGACACCCCCTTCACGGGCGCCTGCGCGAGCGGCGAGCGGCTGAGCATCCCGGCAAAGCACTCCTCGGGGCGCTACTACGCCGACGAGGACACGCTCCGGCGGATGGAGCGCGACGGCCAGGTCGTGCTGCGATACGCCGCAGGGCAGAACTTCAACGGCTCGCTGAACGACATCGCCGGCGTGTGCAACGAGGCCGGCAACGTGTTCGGGCTGATGCCCCATCCCGAGCACGCGGTCGATCCGCTCACGGGCTCGACGGACGGTCTGCGGATCTTCGAGTCGATGCGCCTGGCGGCGCAGGGCGCCCATGCCTGACGACGTTCTGGCCGACACGGCGCGAACGGCGCCGGCGAAGCGCGGGCGCCCCTCGAGCGTCGAAGACGCGCTGGCGCTGGGACTGACGCGCGAGGAGTACGCGCTCGTGTGCGAGAAGCAGGGTCGCCCGCCGAACCGGGTCGAGCTGGCGATGTACTCGCTGCTGTGGAGCGAGCACTGCGCCTACAAGCACTCGCGCAAGCTGCTGCGCACGCTGCCCACCGAGGGGCGGCACGTGCTGATCGGACCGGGGGAGAACGCCGGCGCCGTGGACGTCGGGGACGGACTCGCGTGCGCGTTCAAGGTGGAGTCGCACAACCACCCGAGCGCGGTCGAGCCGTTCCAGGGAGCGGCCACCGGCGTGGGGGGCATCCTGCGCGACATCTTCGCGATCGGCGCGCGCCCGATCGCGGTGCTCGACTCGCTGCGCTTCGGCGAGCCGCTCGACGCGCGCACGCTGTATCTGTTCGATGGAGCAGTCGCGGGGATCGCGCACTACGGCAACTCGATCGGCGTGCCGACGGTCGGCGGCGAGGTCTACTTCGAGGGTCCCTACGAGCACAACTGCCTCGTGAACGCGATGGCGCTCGGTCTCGCCCCCGCCGAGCGGCTCGTGCGCAGCGCGGCCGCGGGTCCGGGCAACGTGATCGTGCTGTTCGGCGCCTCCACCGGCCGCGACGGCATCGGTGGAGCGTCGGTGCTCGCCTCGGCCGAGCTCGGCTCGGCCGATCCGCAGGGGGAGGCCGGCGCGGACATGCGACCGACCGTGCAGGTGGGCGATCCGTTCCAGGGGAAGAAGCTGCTCGAGTGCTCGCTCGAGCTGCTCGAGCTGGGGCTGCTCGTGTCGCTGCAGGACCTCGGCGCCGCCGGGCTGACCTCGGCCGCAGCCGAGATGGCGTCCAAGGGCAGCGTGGGCATCGACGTCGACGTCGCGAGCGTGCCGCTGCGCGAGGCCGGCATGGAGCCGTTCGAGGTGATGGTCTCGGAGTCCCAGGAGCGGATGCTGTGCGTGGTCGAGCCCGTCAACCTGGACGCGGTGATGGGGCTGTGCGCGAAGTGGGAGGTGGGCGGCGCGGCGATCGGTGTCGTCACGGCGACCGGGCGGATGCGCGTATTCGACGGGGACGAGCTGGTGGGCGACATGGCCGTCACGGCCCTGGTGGACGACTGCCCGCTGTATGACCTGCATCCCGTCAGGCGGGCGGCGCCCTTGTATGAGCCGCCCGCGGGCTCGCTCGCCGGGGATGCGCCGCCGCGCGAGGCGCTGCTCGCGCTTCTGTCGTCTCCCAACCTGGCCTCGCGAAGGCCCCTGTTCGAGCACTACGACGCGATCGTCCAGTCGCGCACGATCCGCCGTCCCGAGCAGGCCGACGCGGCCGTCCTTGCGATCCGGCCTGCCTCCGGCGCGGCGGGGGGCGAGGAGCCGGTGCCGGCGCTCGCGGTGAGCATCGACTGCAACGGCCGTCGCGTCGCCGCGGACCCATACCGGGGGACGGTCGCGGCGGTGCTCGAGTGCGCGGCGAACCTCGCCTGCGTCGGCGCCGAGCCGCTCGGCACAACGAACAACCTCAACTTCGGCAACCCCGAGAAGGGCCACATAGCGTGGCAGCTGACCGAATCGGTGCGCGGGCTGGCCGACGCCTGCCGCGCGCTTCAGGCACCGATCGTGGGCGGCAACGTCTCGCTCTACAACGAGGGCGCCGCGGGGCCGATCTACCCGACGCCGGTGATCGGCATGGTCGGCCGGCTGCCGGACGCCCGCCGGGCCGGACGGCTGGGCTTCAACAGCGCCGGCGCGCAGATCGCACTCGTGGGGCCCTTCCGCCCCTCGCTCGCCGCCGCCGAGCTGTCAAAGCTGCGCGGCGAGCCGCTCGGGGAGGCGCTCGAGGAGATCGACCTCGAGGCGGTCCTCGCGGCTCAGGTGGCGGTCCGCGACGCCGTTCGCGCGGGGACGCTCTCGAGTGCCCACGACATCGCCGAGGGCGGACTGGCGACGGCGCTCGCCGAGTGCTGCCTGGCCGGTCCGCTCGGCGCCACCGTCGAGCTCGGCGATGACTTCTGGCAGGCGATCGCGCCTGCCGCGCCGGGCCGTCAGCTCGGCCCGTCGGCTTCCGCGCCACTCGCCCCAGCGCTATTCGGCGAGGGTCCCGGCGGGTTCGTGGTGAGCGGCGGGGCAGATGCGCTGCGCGCGCTCGGCGAGCAGGCGCCGGTGTGCGACATCGGCGCCGTCGGCGGCGAGGAGCTGAGGATCCGCGACGCGCGCGAGGCGGCGACGGCCGCGATCACGATCACGCTGGCCGAGCTGGCCGAGGCGCACGGCGCCCTCCGAGAGCTGTTCTCATGAGACTGCTAGCGTGTGATCGTGATGCGTGAGGGACCGCGCGATGCGTGCGGAGTGTTCGGACTGTATGCGCCCGGTCACGAGGTGTCGAGGCTGTCGTACTTCGCGCTCTTCGCCCTCCAGCACCGCGGCCAGGAGTCGGCGGGCATAGCCGCGGCCGACCGCGGCGGGCACATCATCACGCGGCGCGAGCTCGGCCTCGTCAGCCAGGTCTTCAGCGAGAACGACCTGCGCACGCTCGCCGGGGAGCTGGCGATCGGTCACGTGCGCTACTCGACGACGGGCTCGAACGCGTGGGAGAACTCGCAGCCGGTGCAGCGCTCGGAGGGCACCGACGGCTCGCGACGCGAGGTCGCGCTGGCGCACAACGGCAATCTGATCAACGCCGTCGCGCTGCACGACGAGCTGCTCGAGCGCGGCGTGACGTTCAGCTCCACCTCGGACTCGGAGATCATCGCCGCGCTGCTCGCGACGCACCCGGCGGAGCTGCTCGAGGACGCGATCGCCGATGTGCTTCCGAGGCTGCGCGGGGCCTTCTCGATCGTCGCGATGACCAAGGACCGGGTGGTCGCGTTCCGCGACCCTCACGGCCTGCGCCCGCTCGCCATCGGGGTGCTCGCCCCCGAGGGCCCGGACGGCGAGCCGCGCTACTGCGTGGCCAGCGAGTCGTGCGCGTTCGACATCATCGGGGCCAAGCTCCTGCGCGAGGTCGAGCCGGGCGAGGTAGTCACGCTCGGGGAGGGCGGCCTTCAGAGTCGCATCGTGGCGCCCGGCGGGCGGCGCGCATTCTGCGTGTTCGAGTACATCTACTTCGCGCGTCCGGACTCGCGCATGAACGGCACCGTGCTGCAGGTCACCCGTGCGCGGATGGGCGAGATCCTGTGGCGCGAGGCGCCGGTGGAGGCGGACCTCGTGATCGCGGTTCCCGACTCTGGCAACGCGGCGGCCCGTGGGCTCGCGCGCGCGGCCGGGCTGCCGCAGGACGACGGCTTCGTGAAGAACCGCTATGTCGCACGCACGTTCATCCAGCCCGGCCAGGAGCTGCGCAAGCACGGGCTGCGGCTGAAGTTCAACCCGCTGCCAGACGTGATCGCGGGCAAGCGGCTGGTGGTCGTGGACGACTCGATAGTGCGCGGCAACACGACCCGCCAGATCGTCCAGATGCTGCGCGACGCGGGCGCGTCCGAGGTCCACATGCGCGTCTCGGCGCCCCCGATCAAGCATCCGTGCCACTACGGCATCGACATGTCCACGCGCGAGGAGATGATCGCGCACGGGCGCACCACCGCCGAGGTCGCCGCCGAGCTGGGCTGCGACTCGCTGCACTACCTGTCGCTGGCGGGCGTCTACGAGGCGGCCGGCGCCACGCGCGCCACCCACTGCGACGCATGCTTCAGCGGCGAGTACCCGCTCGACGGCACGCGCGACGCGAACGGCAAGTACGCGCTCGAGCAGGACCCCGGCGATGAGGGGCCGCAGCTCCCGCCCCGCCCCCTGGTCAGCGCTTAGTCGCCGGGAAGCTCGCCTGGCCGCCGCGTTCGCCGGCCCCGACGAGGAGAAGCATCAACCGAGGTGATCCTCGCGTGCGCCGGCCGCATCGTTGTAGCGATTGCGGTAGGGCCTGTGAACGATCGTCCCGTCGCTGCGCGCCGAGCGCAGCGCGTAGCCGAGGGCCGCGACGACGATGATTGTGACGATTATGGCTGTGAGCATGGCGATGTCCTCGAATCGGGGTGTCAGCGCCCCCTCGAGCCCTCGCCACCATTGAAGAACAGGCGCAGGGCCCGCTCTGTGACGTAGCGCACAGCTATCGTCTGGCGCGTGTCCGAGCGTCTTGCGACCGCGGTCCTCGTTTCCGGTACGGGCACCAACCTGCAGGCGCTGCTCGACACCGTGCACGGGCGCGAGGCCGAGATCGTGGCGGTGGCCTCTTCGGTGGCCGCCGCGCCCGCGCTGGCGCGCGCCGCGGCGGCCGGGGTGCCGCACGCCGTGTTCGCGCGCTCGGATTACCTTGACCGCGAGCAGCGGGACGCCGCGCTCGCCGATTGGCTTGCGGAGCGGGGCACGGAGCTCGTGGTTGGCGCCGGGTATATGGAGCTGCTCGGCAAAGCCTTCCTCGAGCGCTTTCCCGGCGCCGTGATCAACGTGCACCCCTCGCTCCTGCCCGCGTTCCCCGGGCTGCACGCGATCGAGCAGGCGCTCGCATACGGGGTGCAGGTGTTCGGCGTGACGGTGCACTTCATCGACGACGGCGTGGACTCGGGACCGGTGATCCTGCAGCGCGCGATCGAGCTGCCGCAGGCGCGCGCGCCGCAGGAGGTGCTCGAGTCCCTGCGCCCGATCGAGCACGCGCTGCTGGCGGAGGCCGTGCGCCTGTTCGCGCGCGGCGCGCTGAAGGCCGACCGCATCGACCCGCGCCCGCTGACCGCGGATCGTGCGGCTGGCGCGAGCGATGGTCCGGCGGGCGAGACAGGCGAGAGGTAGGCTCCAAGGATGCTCTCAGAGGGCGAGGCCACCAGCCAGGTTGGCGGAATCGAGCCCGCCTCCGGCGGCGAGGTGCGCGTGCGCCGGGCGCTCCTGTCGGTGTCCGAGAAGGAAGGCATCGTCGACTTCGCTCGCGGCCTTCAGGAGCTGGGCGTGGAGATCGTCTCCACCGGCGGCACCGCCCGCGAGCTCGACGGCGCGGGGATCTCGGTGAGGCCGATCGAGGAGTTCACCGGCTTCCCGGAGATCATGGACGGGCGCGTCAAGACGCTCCACCCACGGCTGTATGCCGGCCTCTTGGCCCGGCGCGATGACGCCGGGCATCTCGGCGCGGCCGGGGAGCAGGGGATCGAGCAGGTCGATCTGGTGTGCGTGAACCTCTACCCCTTCGAGCGGACCGTCGCGCGCGGAGACGCCACCGAGCAGGAGATCGTCGAGAACATCGACATCGGCGGTCCGACGATGATCAGAGCGGCCGCGAAGAACAACGAGTTCGCCGCCGCCGTGGTCGACCCCGCCGACTACGCCGGCGTGCTCGCCGAGCTGGGCGAGTCGGACGGCCGTCTGTCGCTCGCGACGCGCACGCGGCTGGCGGCCAAGGCGTTCGCCTGTACCGCCCGCTACGACGCGGCGATCGCAACCTGGTTTGCCACGCGCACCTACGAGGGCTTCCCGCCAACCTGGAACGATGCCTACGAGAAGGTCAGCGATCTGCGCTACGGCGAGAACCCGCACCAGCGCGCCGCCTTCTACGCGCGCGTGGGGGCGCCGACGCACCTGCTCGCCGGCGTGCGCCAGCTGCACGGCAAGGAGCTCTCGTTCAACAATCTCCTGGATCTCAGCTCGGCGCGCGAGCTGGTGGAGGAGTTCGACGGGCCCGCGTGCGCGATCGTGAAGCACAACAACCCGTGCGGCTGCGCCGTCGGCGAAAGCGGGCAGGCCGCGTACGAGCGCGCGTTCGCGTGCGATCCGCAGAGCGCCTACGGTGGGGTGATCGCGCTGAACCGCCGCGTCGACCTCGCCCTCGCGCGCGCCCTCGCCAAGCAGTTCATCGAGGTGCTGCTCGCGCCCGCTTTCGACGACGACGCGCTGGAGGTGCTGGGCGAGAAGAAAAACGTGCGCCTGTTGGAGCTCGAGCGGTGGCCGGCGCCTAGCCATGAGGTCGAGGGAAAGCCGGTGATCGGGGGCGAGCTCGTCCAGACGCGGGACGTCGTCTCGGAGACGCGCGAGCAGATGCGCGTCGTGACCGAGCGCGCGCCGACCGAGGCGCAGTGGGAGGACCTGCTGTTCGCGTGGAGGGTATGCAGGCACGTGCGCTCAAACGCGATCGCGATCGCGGCCGGCGGAGCGACGATCGGGATTGGAGCTGGTCAGATGAGCAGAGTGGACTCGGTGCGGATCGCGGTCGAGAAGGCGCGCGCCGCACAGCCGGAGCTGCTGGCCGGCTCCGTGCTTGCCTCGGACGCCTACTTCCCGTTCGCCGACGGTCCCCAGCTCGCGATCGACGCCGGCGTCACCGCGGTCATCCAGCCCGGGGGCTCGGTGCGCGACGAGGAGGTGGTGGCCGCCGCGGATGCGGCCGGGATCGCGATGGTCGCGACCGGCGTGCGTCACTTCAGGCACTGAGCACCCTCCGCAGGCCCGGAGGCCGGCGGCTTGAAGATCTTTAGCTTCGGAGGACTTGAAGAAAGGGTGTTGACGATATATCGTGACCTTACTTTGATAGCTCACGATAGGAGAAAGATATGTTCGCGCATGCGATCGATTCAACCGGCGGGGGACGCTGCGGGCGCGGCGATCCCTACGATCTCGCAGGCGCCTGGCGCGCCATGACCGGTAGTCGCGGTGGGCCGCGCGGCCGTCATCGCCGCGGCGGGTTTGGCCCCGCCGGGGCGGGCGGCATCGGCGGCTTTCCGTTCGGCGGCGGTTCGTGGGGCGGACGCGGTCGCAAGGCGCGCCGTGGCGACATCCGCACGGCGGCGTTGCTGCTGCTCGCCGAGGAGCCCCGCAATGGCTACCAGATCATGCAGGAGGTGGAGGAGCGCAGCGAGGGCGTCTGGCGTCCGAGCCCCGGCTCGGTGTATCCCGCGCTCCAGCAGCTCGAGGACGAGGGTCTGATCCGCTCCGAGGAGATCGACGGGCGCAAGCTCTTCCGGCTGACCGACGCCGGTCAGGCCTACCTGAAGGAGCGCGGCGAGGGCAAGCGGGCGCCGTGGGAGCTGATGGGCGACGAGGAGAGCGATCGGGCCGTCGAGCTCGGCAAGCTGATCCGCGACGTGGCCTCCGCGTTCGTCCAGGTGATGCGCACCGGCTCCGAAGCCCAGCTGGAGGAGGCCCGCAAGGTGCTGACCGGAGCGCGCCGGGATCTCTACCGCATCCTCGCCGACGGCGACCCCGAGAGCACTATCGTGGACGAGGACGCCTGAGCCCTCCGACCGCGGAGCCGCTCCGCGGGCTCAGCCAAGCACCATGGCCGCCGACCAACTCGACTCAGATCTCGCGCCGGAGAGCGCCGGCGCGAGATCTGAGGCGTTGCCCGACGGTGCCACGGTCGCCGTCTCGGTCAAACAGCTGATCAAGCGCTACGGCGATATCGAAGCCGTGCGCGGCATCGACCTCGAGGTCGCCCGAAGCGAGACGTTCGGCTTCCTCGGCCCCAACGGGGCCGGCAAGTCGACGACGATCAACATGCTCTGCACGCTCGTGCGCCCCAGCGGGGGGTCGGCGTTCGTGGCGGGCCATGACGTCGTGCGCGAACGCGATGAGGTGCGCCGCAACATCGGGCTCGTCTTCCAGGACACGACGCTCGACGGCTACCTCACCGCCGAGCAGAACCTGCGCCTGCACGCCGAGCTCTACGGGATGCCCCGCGACCTGGTCGGCGAACGCATACGCCAGGTGATGGAGATGGTCGAACTGTGGGAGCGACGCTCACACCTGGTCAACACCTTCTCGGGGGGGATGAAGCGGCGCCTGGAGATCGCAAGGGGCCTGTTGCATTCCCCGCGCGTGCTGTTCCTCGACGAGCCGACCGTCGGTCTGGATCCGCAGACGCGCAGCTCGATCTGGGGCTACATCACGCGGCTCAAGCGCGAAGAGGACATCACGATCTTCCTGACCACCCACTACATGGACGAGGCCGAGTACTGCGACCGCATCGCGATCATGGACCAGGGCCGGATCGTGGTGCTCGACACGCCGGAGGCGCTGAAGGAGAGCGTCGGGAAGGACCGCGTACAGATCCACACCGACGACGACGCGGCGGCGATCGATGCGCTGCGTGAGCGCTTCGGCATAGAGGCGCGGATCGCCGAAGGCGCGGTGACGTTCGGCGTGCCCGGCGGCGAGCAGTTCGTGCCGCGCCTGTTCGACGAGCTCGGTCAGTCGATCAGATCGGTGAGCGTCGCACGTCCGTCGCTCGACGACGTGTTCCTCGCATATACCGGCAGCACGATCCGCGACGCGGAGTCCTCGAGCACGGACCGGATGCGCGACGTGGCGAGGATGATGAGTCGCTGATGGCGACCAAGCTCGTCAGCCCTCCGACACCTGAGAGCCCCGGCCGCGGCTCCGTCCACGCGATCGCGCGCGTGCGCGTGCCGACGCGCAGCCTGCGCAGCGAGCTGCGTGCGATCAAGGTCGTGTGGAAGCGGGAGCTGATCCGCTTCTCGCGTGACCGCCTGCGCATCCTGACCTCGCTGATGCAGCCGTTTCTGTTCCTGTTCGTGCTCGGCACGGGGCTGTCCTCACTGGCCTCCGCGGGGACCCACGGGGTCAACTTCAGAACGTTCATCTACCCCGGGGTGCTGTGCATGGCCGTGATGTTCACGGCGATGTTCTCGGCGGCCTCGATCGTCTGGGACCGAGAGTTCGGCTTCCTGCGCGAGATGATGGTCGCGCCGGTACGGCGCAGCTCGATCGTGCTCGGCAAGTGCTTCGGCGGCGCGACCGTGGCCGCCTTCCAGGGCCTGATCGTGATCGCGATCTCCCCGCTCGTCGGCATTCCCTACGAACTGACCCTGATCCTCGAGCTCCTGGCGCTGGCGCTGCTGCTCGCGTTCGCGATTACGGCCTTCGGCATGATGGCCGCCGCGCGGATCAACCAGATGCAGTCGTTCATGGCTCTCATGCAGATGGCGATCATGCCGATGTTCTTCCTCTCCGGCGCGCTGTTCTCGGTCGCGAGCCTGCCGCCGTGGCTAGCGGTGCTCAACCGTCTGGACCCGCTCACCTACGCAGTCGAGCCGATGCGCCGCGCGATCTTCGCGCACCTGGATGTCGGCGCCGCAGCCCGCCGCGCGCTGGACCCCGGCGTGACCTGGTGGGGTTGGCGAGTGCCCACCGCGCTCGAGGCCGCCGTCGTCGCGGCGCTCGGGCTGGTCATGCTCATCATCGCGATCGCCGAGTTCTCGCGCGCGGAGTGAGCCGCCTGCTCGGTCGTAGCCGCAGCGGTCAATCGATCGCCTCGGCGGCGACGCCGAGGAGCGGATCCTGCTTGCGGATGGTTTCGGCTCCGGGGCCCCCCGCGGACGGGTCGGCGAGCCGCAGCGCCTCGGGAAGCTCCGCGCTGCGCTGGACGCCCTTTTCGAGGAGCGGCTGGAGCGCGCCGCGCAGGAGGATCATCGGGCCGACCCAGCGTGGCGCCCACACGCGCGCCGAGCGCCGTTCGACTCCACGCTCGATCGCGTCGATCGCCTGTGACAGGGGTGCCGGGTTACCGATGAAGGCAGGCATCTGCCCGGTCATCGCTTTGACGGAGGGCTGGGCGAAGCCGGCTCGCACGAGATCGGTGTCGAGGAAGCCGAAGTAGGCACAGCCCACGCGCGCGCCGCTGGGGGCGGTCTCCGAGCGCAGGCAGTCGCTCAGCGCCTCGACCCCCGCCTTCGTGGCTGTATATGCGCCGAGCAAGGGCAGGCGGGCGATCGCCGACAGCGAGGAGATGTTCAGCAGATAGCCGCGCCGCTCGGTGATCTGTCCGATCACGGCACGATCGGTCCGCCACACCCCGAGGAAGTTGACCGCCAGCACGCGCTCGACCTGCTCGACGGGCGCGGTGGCCAGCGCGCCGTTGAACTGCAGGCCTGCGTTGGCGATCGCCACGTCGATCCCGCCGAAGCGCTCCACCGTGCCCGCGACCGCCCGCCGCAGCGCGTCGAAGTCGGTCACGTCCGCCTCGAAGGCCGCCGCGCGGTCCCCCAACCTCGCCGCCAGCTCCTCCAGGCGGTCGGGCTCGAGGCCCACGAGCGCCACGTTCGCGCCCTTGCCGTGGAGGCGCTCCGCGGTCGCGGCCCCGATGCCGCGTGCCGCGCCTGTGATGAACACGGTGCGGCCGTTCACGTCGAACGGGAACGAGGGGGAGCGACTCATGCGATTGACCTCCATGTGAAGGGATGGATGCGATGCACGGACCGAGCGCTCACAGCGAAAGCGCCGTAGCGGGATCGGCCGGGCGGGTGGCGGACGTGCGCGGACGCCGTGGAGCGAGCTCGTAGTCGCTTGGCCGAAAGCGACGCAGGCGCCGACGGTACGGCCAGGTGAAGCCGGGCCATATCGTGGTGTTCCTGCCGTGCGCGTCGAGGTACCAGCTGACGCAGCCGCCCGAGTTCCATACCGTGTCCTTCAGGCGGCGCTGGATCTCCTCGTTGAACTCGCGCTCGATCCGCTCGCGCACCTCGACGACGCCCACGCCCGCGCGGTCCATGAAGCGCAGACACTCGATCACGTAGCCCAGCTGGGCCTCGATCATGAACAGGAGCGAGTTGTGGCCGAGGCCGGTGTTGGGGCCCGCGAGCAGGAACAGATTCGGAAAGCCCGACACCGTCGTCCCGAGGTAGGCCCGCGGGCTGCCCCGCCAGGCCTCGGCGAGCGTACGGCCGTCGCCGCGGTGGATCCACTCGGCGAGCGGCATGTCGGTGACGTGGAAGCCGGTGCCGCAGATGATCGTGTCGAACTCGCGCTCGACGCCGTCGGTGGTCACGATCCCGCGCCGGTTGATCGCGCTGATCGGGTCGGTCACGAGCTCGACGTTCGGCTGCTGGAGCGCGGGGTAGTAGTCGTTCGAGATGACGATGCGTTTGCAGCCGATGCGGTAGCCCGGCGAGAGGCGCTCGCGCAGCGCCGGGTCTGCGACCTGCGCGCGCAGGTGCTTGCGCGCTAGGCGCTCGGGCAGCGAGCCGTTGCGGGGGTGCATGAAGACCATGACGTAGAGCTCGCGCGCCCAGTAGACCGCTCCGCGCACGAGCCGCTGGGCGGGCGGGAACGCGCGGTAGATGAGCCGCTCGGAGCGAGTGGTGGCACGGTTTCGCTCCGCAACGACCCACGGAGGGGTGCGCTGAAAGACGTGCAGCGTCGCGAGGTGTGGCTGGACCTGCGGTACGAGCTGGATCGAGGATGCGCCCGTGCCGATCACCGCGACGCGCTCGCCCGCGAGCGCGTGCCCGTGGTCCCAGCCGGCGGAGTGGAAGATCGTGCCCTCGAAGATGTCGATCCCATCGATCTCGGGCAGCTTGGGCTCGCTGAGCGGCCCGGCTCCGACGATGAGCAGCTCCGCGGTGAGATCGCCCGCCGCCGTCTGGATTCGCCACCGCTCGGATTCGACGAGCCATTGCGCCGAGGTGACCTCGTGGCGATAGCGGATGTGGGGCTCGATGCCATGATCGTGAGCCACGCGGCGCAGGTACTCCCAGATCTCCGGCTGCGGCGAGAACGTCCGGCTCCAGTCGGGGTTGGGCGCGAACGAGAACGAGTACAGGTTCGAGGGCACGTCGCAGACGCAGCCCGGGTAGCTGTTGTCACGCCAGGTGCCTCCCAGCTCCTGCGCCCGCTCGAACACGACGAAGTCGTTCATGCCCGACTGCTTCAGGCGGATCGCCATGCCCAGTCCGGAAAAGCCCGCCCCCACGATCGCGATGCGATGGTGGGGGGCCACGGACACCGGTCAAGCGTACCTTCCCGATGCCCGAGCGTTATCGTCGCAGCGATGCCGAGCAGCGGAATGCGCGTGCGCGTCTCCACGGCGGATGGTTCGACGCTCCACGCAGAGTTCTTTCCTCCCCATGGAGAGGGGCCGCACCCCGGCGTTGTTGTCCTGCACGAGTCGTTCGGTCTCAATGACGACATACGCCGACTCGCTCGTCGCTTCGCCGATGCTGGATACGCGACACTGACCCCCGACCTGTATTCGCACGGGTCGCGGATCGTATGTCTCAGCCGCGTGATGGTCGACATGGTGCGGGGTAGCCCGGCGCGAGAGGTCTCCGACATCCACGCAGCCAGAGATGCGCTTGCTGCTCGACCTGAGGTCGACTCTGAGCGGATCGCCGTGGCCGGGTTCTGTCAGGGCGGCGGCTTTGCTCTCATCGCTGGCACTCAGCCAGGTTTTTCCGCGGCCGCCGTCAACTATGGCGAGGTGCCGGCGGACGGCTCGCGCCTGGACGGCGTGTGTCCAGTAGTCGCGAGCTACGGGGGCAAGGATCGCGTGTTCGGCCGAAAGATGGCCGCGCGCCTGGAGCGCCACCTCGCTGCCCTCGGCGTGCCCCATGACGTGAAGACCTATGACCAGGCCGGACACTCCTTCTTCTCTCAGGTTGACGGCTGGCAAGGCTGGCTGGCGCGGGTGCCCACGCCGATGGCTGTCGGTTACGACGAGGCGGCCGCCCGCGATGGCTGGGCGCGCATGCTCAGTTTCTTCGATGAGCACGTGAACTCGAGGTCCTAAGGCCGAGCAACCTGTCCAAGTCGAAGCCTCGAGATCGAGGTAGCCTGCCCGTAGATGAAGCATGAGATCCGCGAGCTGCCAGAGGGCGAGACGCGTCTTGGTCACCAGGCGATGCGCGAGCTACGAAGCGCGTTTGAGAGCGAGCAGGAGTTCGTCGAGCACGTCGACGGCGTGCTGCGCGCTACGGGTTATAGATTGGTCGGCGCCTTCGCTCCCCGTCGAGACCAGGCTGTGGCGGTCGCCGGTTTTCGCATGGGCGACAGCCTGGCGTGGGGACGCTACCTATACATCGATGACCTGTCGACGGCGCCCGGCGCACGGCGCCGTGGCCATGCCGGCGCGTTGCTCGATTGGCTGGTCGAGGAGGGACGAAGGCATGGATGCAGTCAGCTGCATTTGGACTCCGGGACGGGAGCGGCGCGCTTTGATGCGCACCGGCTCTACTACCACCACGGCCTGGCGATCCACTCACATCACTTTGCCCGGGGGCTGTAGTGCCGCTCAGAAGGACAAAACCTTATTTCCAGGCCGTTCCTGATGCCCCGTGCGGGACTCGAACCCGCCCCACCGGATTAAAAGTCCGGCGCTCTACCAGATGAGCTAACGGGGCTCGCGCGCGACAGTGTGGCAGATGGCATCGCTCCTCGAAGCAGAGCGTCGGCTCAGGGACCTTCGGAGGCGGCGACCCGCAGGAGCTCCTCGATCTGGGTCAGCTTGACGCGGGGACGGCCGCTCGGCTCGCCGAGGGAGCGCTCGTGGCGGTCGATGGCTTCCCAGCCGGCGTAGGTGACGAGCTCGGGCTGGCGGGCACGCAGGAGCGCCTCGACCGCAGCCCCGTCGGGTTGGGCCGGGCTGTGCCTCGCGTCGGACCCGTCGCGAGCGCCGGCGCGCCCGTCGAGCGGCGAGAGATCGGCGAGCATCGCGTCGACGGTCTCCTGCGCGTCGCGCTTGTTCGTTCCGATCACGCCCGAGGGCCCGCGCTTGATCCAGCCGACGACATACTCGCCGGGCAGTGCGGCGCCCGTCTCCGGGTCGATGACGCGCCCCGCCTCGTTGGGGATCACCGCGGAGCGCTCGTCGAAGGGGACGCCTGGAATCGCCACGCCGCGGTAGCCGATCGCACGAAACGCCAAAGATGCCGCGATCGCCTCGCGTCCCTCGGTCGGCTCGGCGCGGAGTCCGCCCGCGCTCGTCGGGACGAGCTCGTTGCGGATCAGCTCGACGACGCCCAGGCGCCCGTGCTCGTCGGGTATGAGGGCGGTGGGCGACAGCAGGAAGCGCAGCACGACCCGCTTCGGCCGGCCGGAGGGGGCGCGCTCGGCATAGGAGCGGAGGATCTCGACGTTGCGCCGCGAGGTGGCGTTCGCCTCGGCGTCGGGATCGGGGACCGCAAGCGCGCGATCGAGCTCGGCCGGGTCGACGATCACGTCGGCATCGCCGAGCTCGCCAAGCTCGAGCAGCTCGGGATTCGTGAAGGCCGCCTGGGCCGGTCCGCGGCGGCCGACGATGACGACCTCCGATACGCGGCTGCGGGCGAGGACCTCGAGGGCGTGGTCGGCCGTGTCCGTGGGTGCGAGCTCGGCGGGGGACAGCACGAGCATGCGAGCGAGGTCGAGCGCGACGTTGCCGTTGCCGATCACCACTGCGCGCTCCGCCGAGAGCAGGTCGAACTCGAGGTCGGTGTGGTCGGGATGGCCGTTGTACCAGCCGACGAACTCCGTCGCGGGGTGCGAGCCGGGAAGATCTTCACCGGGAATGCCCAGCGGCCGGTCCGACGGCGAACCGGTCGCGTAGACGATCGCGTGGTAGTGCTCGAGCAGATCCTCGCGGCTCACGTGCACGCCGAACGTGACGTTGCCGAAGAAGCGGAAGCGCGGATGGGCCGCCGTCTTCTCATACACGCGCGTGACCGACTTGATCTTCGGGTGGTCGGGGGCGACACCGGAGCGGACCAGGCCCCACGGCGTCGGGAGGCGCTCGAGCATGTCGACCTCGAAGCGTTCGGCGGAATCCTTCAGCAGGTGACCGGCCGCGTAGAAGCCCGCGGGGCCTGAGCCGATCACGGCTATACGGATAGGGGCGTCGTTCCTCATCGGCGGCGGTGGGCGGTGACGGGCCTCGGGGACGGGAGAATGGGCGCGGCCCGACTCGAACGGGCGACCCCCTCGGTGTAAGCGAGGTGCTCTAGCCAACTGAGCTACGCGCCCCGAGTCTGCGGAACTCAAGGCTAGCGGGCATCGGCGTGCGAGCGGGTGCGGCGCCTGCGAAGCTGGGCGGGTGAGCGCGGGCAGAGGCAGGGCCGGCCGGATGGCGGTGGCGTCGGTGGGGGCGATCGCGCTCGGGCTGGCGCTGGCGCAGGTGCTGCTGCCGCGGATCGCCGTGAGCAGGATCTCCTCCAGGGTGGGCAAGCACGGGACCGTGCGCAGCGTCAGTGTGAGCGCGTGGCCGGCGATCAAGCTGCTGTGGGGTCGCGCCGACTCCGTGAAGGTGACGGCCGGGAGCCTCACGCTGAGCCCAGCGCAGACCGCGATGCTCCTGTCGGAAGCGCGTGGGGCGGACAGCATGGACGTGAGCGCGTCGAGCGTGCGCGAGGGTCCGCTGAGGCTGAGCGATGTGACCCTCCGCAAGCGCGGTCCGTCGGTGGCCGCCGAAGCGCGGATGACGTCTGCTGATGTGCAGGCCGCGCTGCCGCGGGGCCTGCACGTGCAGCTGCTCTCTAGCGAAGGCGGCAAGGTGACGGTCCGGGCGAGCGGCGGACTGTTCGGCGTGGGTGCGTCGGTGAACGCCGTGGCGAGCGCGAGCGACGGCAAGCTCATCGTCCGTCCGCTGGGGTCGCTGCTGTCCGGCGCGCAGCTGACGCTGTTCTCCGAGCCGCACGTGTACGTGGAACGAGTGGGTGCGAGGGCGGACCCTCAAACGCTCGGCTACCAGCTGATGATCATCGGCCGCGTGCGCTGAGGCGCTTTAGCGCTCATCGCTCACGGCCGGGCAGCCCTGTGCGGGGCTCCTCAGGCCGCGGCCGGCAGGTCGCGAGCGGGCGCTGTGGCGCGAGCGTGGACGACCATCGGCAAGCCGTGCTTGGGGCTGATCGTGGGCATCTGGCGGATCGCGAGCTCGAAGTCCTCGGGCAGCGAGAGCGTGAAGCGGGACAGGATGAGGGTGGCGATTGTGCGGATCTCGAGCTGGCCGAAGCGCATGCCGATGCACGTGCGCGAGCCGCCACCGAACGGCACGTACGCACCCTTGGGCAGAGCGGCGCGCGCCGCTGGCGCGAAGCGCTCGGGGCGGAACTCCTCGGGGTCGGAGAACACGTCGGGCAGATGGTGGCTGGCCCAGGAGCAGTAGTTGACGAACGCCCGCGCCGGCACCGTGTGACCTTGGAACTCGAACGGCGCCACCGAGCGCCGTGGACCGATCCATGCAGGCGGGTACTTGCGAAGCGTCTCATCCAGCACCAGCTCGAGCTCGTGCAGGTCGCCCGAGACGAGCTGGGAAGCGGCGGGCTCTCCGCCTGCGAGCTGGGCGTCCTGCTCGGCGAGCAGGCGAGCGGTGATGTCGGGGTTGCGGGCCAGCTCATAGAACATGAAGGCCACGGTCGAGGTCGTGGTGTCGTGGCCCGCGAACATGAGCGTCATGATCTCATCGCGGATCTGGCGGTCGCTGAGCCGGGTCCCGTCCTCGTCGTGGGCGTCCAACAGCAAGCTGAGGATGTCCTCGCCCCGCTCACCCGTTTCGCGGCGCTCGGAGATCTCCGAATAGATCAGCGTGTCGAGCTGGCGCGCGGCGCGCTGCATGCGCGCCCAGGGCGTGAACGGAGCGCGCAGGATGCGCAGCAGGTAATCGGAGGAGTAGAAGGAGAGAGCGCGCTCGAACAGTCCGGCGGCGTCCAGGAAGCGCGCACGATCGCCGTCGGGGTCCAATCCGAAGAGCGCACGCATCGCCACCCGCAGGGCAAGCCGGCGGGTCCACGTGTACAGGTCGATCCGCTCGCCGGGCGTGAACAGTTCCAGCGCGCGGGTGGTCTCCGCCACCATCACCTCGACCGACGCGGCGATGTGCTCGTGGTGGAACGCGGGAAGCATGATCATGCGAGAGCGGCGGTGGAACTCGCCGTCGATCGTGAGCAGCCCGTCCCCCATCAAGCCGATCAGATCGCGGAAGTGCGAGTCGCGCCAGGTGAAGTTCGAGGCGTGGCTCACGGTGATGTAGTGGTTCGCCGCCGGCCCCAGCATGAAGACGACGTTGCCGTGGAATATGCGCAGCGTGAAGATCGGACCGAAGCGCTCGTAGGACTCGAGCAGCATCGGCAGCGGCTCACTCGCGAAGCGCCTCGTGCGAGCCATCGAGAAGCGCGTTTCGCCCGGTGGGAACGGCGTGGAGGCCGAGCGCTCGTCGCGGAGGTCGCGAAGAAGCATTGCGAACGGGTTGCCGTCCAGCACCGAGGGAGGACCGACGAGGGTCATCCCGCCAAGCGTAGTAGATGACTGGCCAGCCGGCCAGTTTGCCCACAGACCACCCGCCCGCGGGAGCTCGGCGAGCCACGACAGGGCGTCGCGCGTGTCGCTTGCGCAGCATTGGCATACTGAGCAGGCGCGGAAGAGGGCCTCACGCATCTTCCTCGCAACATACGCGGGGGCGTAGCTCAGTTGGTTAGAGCGCTGCCCTGTCACGGCAGAGGTCGCGGGTTCGAGTCCCGTCGCTCCCGTTTCCCGCGTTCGGCACCGCCTGGCGAGCCGCCACCCGAGACGATCGTCTCGGGTGGCTGCAGCCTGGCCTCATACGCCCGCTCCATCTCAGGCGCTCGAGGCGAGCGCTTCCAGCTCGGCGAGGTCGCGGATTTGGGCCAGCCGGATGCTGTTGCCGGAGGGGTCGCGGAAGCCGGAGTCGATCCCGTACGGACGCTCCTCCGGAGGTTCGTGGAACTCGACCCCGCGGGCCTTCAGCTCCTCGTAGGTCTTCACGCAGTCGTCGGTCGTGAGGAACACCGTTCCCGCGAAGCCCTTCGCCATCAGGCTCTCGACCTGCTCGGTGGTCTCCTGGTCCATGATCGGCGGACCGGGGACCGCCATCAGCACGATCGACACATCCGGCTGGCCAGGGGGCGAGACCGCCAGCCAGCGGAAGTCCCCCAGCTCGGGCAGCGTGACGTCGGCGGCTATCTCCATGCCAACCTTCTCTGTATAGAAGGCCAACGCCTCCTCCTGGTCCTGGACCCACAGTTGGGCGTTTGCGATTTTGAACATCGGGTTCTCCTTTCAGCAGGGGACGATGCAGTCAAGCTAGACCGGTTGCTCGGTCCTGTCTTCTCGAAAAGTGCGCTTCTGCGGGCGACCGTAGGTCCGCACGATGCAGCCTGGAACAAGCGCCATATCGGCGGCCGCCGGGAAGCGCTGGCGGTAGGCCGCCGGAGACAGCCCAAACGTGCGCGTGAAGCTGGTCGTGAATGAGCCGAGACTCGTCAGGCCCACGGACAGGCAGATGTCGGAGATCGAGCGGTCCGTGCTCCGCAGTAGCGCGGCGGCTCGCTCCAGGCGCCGGGTCAGCAGGTAGGCGTAGGGCGATTCCCCGAAGGCCCGCCGGAACTCGCGGCTGAAGTGCGCCTTCGAGAGCCCCGCTGCGGCGGCCATCTCCTCGACCCCCAATGGCTCGGCGTAGCGAGCGTCCGCGAGGTCCCTTGCGCGCAACAGGTGGCGGGCGGGGGGAGCGAAGGCCATGCGCCAGTATTGCGCTCGGGGCGTTCTCCGGCGCCCGGTACGCCCTCCGGCACTCGTTACAGTGGCCGCGACCGGAGCGAGCGCCCAGAATCTGGCTGCGGCGAGCACCGGCATGCATATCCCTTCCCGATCTTGGGTATGTACTCCTCGTCGTGGAGGAGCGGAAGACAATGGGAGGGCTCTTGAGGCTCGTGGGGGCGGGTTGGCTGTCGGCCGTCACTCTCGCGCTGGCGACTGCAGCCGCGCTGCCCACGCGGGCGCTTGCCCAGGGCGGGTTGCCGGTCGTCTACTCGAGCGTCGCCGGCGACTTGTACGGGTCGGAACACGTCAACGGACCCCCGCCCGGCGCCAACGACTGGTCGTGCCGCCCGTCGGCGGCGCATCCCTATCCGGTGGTGCTCGTGCACGGCACGCTGGAGAACATGGCCGGCAACTGGTACACGCTGTCCTCGCTCCTGAGCGACGACGGCTATTGCGTGTTCGCCCTCAACTACGGCCAGGAAGCCGGTCGCGTTGTCGGGTTCCCAGGCGCGCTGCCGCCCGGCGGGACCGGGCACATCGCCCCGTCGGCGGGAGAACTGGCGGCTTTCGTGGAACGCGTGCTCGCCGCGACGCGCGCGGCGAAGGTGGACCTGGTCGGGCACAGCCAGGGCGGCATGATGCCGCGCTACTACCTGAAGTTCCTGGGAGGCGCTGAAAAGGTCCACTCGCTGGTCGGCCTGTCACCGTCCAACCACGGGACGACCGTCGACGGTGTCAAGAGCCTGCTCGCCCTGCTACCGGGCGGCCCGGAAACCGGCGCGCTCGAACTCGCCTGCGGGCCGTCCTGCGAAGAACAGTTCCAGGGCTCGGCCTTCTTGACCAACCTGAACGCAGGCGGCGACACGGTGCCGGGGGTGAGCTACACGGTGATCGAGACGAGCTACGACGAGGTCGTCACGCCGTACACCTCTGCCTTCCTGGCGGGGCCAGCTGTCACCAACATTGAGCTGCAGCAGCAATGCCCGCTCGACGCAAGCGAGCACCTCGCGACGCCGTTCGACCATGTCGCGCTTCGCGACGTGCTCAACGCGCTCGACCCGGCGCATGCAAAGTCGCCATCCTGTGGACCCGTCTTGCCGGTTGTCGGCGGATAGGCTCCCGTCGCGCGCTCGCTGGAGAGCGAATACGTGCTACCTGTGAAACGTCACCGTTCCGACCGTCGTCAAGGGTGGTAGGCCAGAGGACCGGTTCAGCGAGACCTGCACGAGTGCTTGAACGGAGCCGGACTTCGACTTCGCAACCAGCTTTCGACCGCTCTTGCTGAGCGAGAGCGAGATCTTGGCCGCATGGCCCGGCTGAACCGACAGGTGCACCGAGCCGAGTACCACGTTCTTACTCCGACGGCGTGCGATCCCGACGCCGTGCGCGTGGACGGTGCCCGTCTGCTGTGGGGTCTCCTCCACTGCCGTCGCTTCGCCCGTGCAAGCGGTCATGCTGAGGCACGAGAAACCAAAGCTGAGGTTGCTCATGTAGCGGACCTGGAAGGCATCAGGCTGCCCGATCATCTCGGTCAGGCTGAGGGTGCTGATGCCGCTGGGCGACTGATAAGAGACCGTTAGCGCACCGGGCGAGTCGATCGTGATGGTCATCGCCGCGTTCACGTTGTTGCCCAGCTCGCTGACCTGGTCGGTCCCGACATAAGCGGCGCCCTCCGCATTGAGGGCTCCGCTGAATCTGCCCACCAGATGTTCATGCGGCCCCGGTGCGCCGGTATATGAAGCGGTCAGTTCCCCGAGCCCGGGGCTCGTTTTCAGCTCCCAGGCCGGAGCGGCCGGACTCGCCGGATTGATCCAGGCGCCGGTTAGATCAGGCGGCGTCGCGGCGCCCGCGGTCGCGCTCAGCAGGCCAGCGGCCAGCAGCGTCGCGACAGCCGCCACACCGCCACGACGCACCCTGCGAGCGCGTCTCGGGTTAGCTGGCGCCCGGCGAACGGTGAATTCGCTTGCGTCGCCCCTTTGCCTCGTGCTCAAGTCGGCCTCCTCTCGCGCGCTGGCCCGTGTGCACTCGCTGTTCACCCGTGTAGCCAGGTTATCCGGCGGCTCGCCGGGCCTGGCGTGCGCGAACCGAAGCTACCGTAATGCGCGCGCTGCCGCTCGCTGCCGGCTAGTGATTCAATGAGGACGGAAGCATCATGTCGACCGCCATCCTGAACCCCGTCACGCTCGGCATGACTGGCCTGAAGGTCTCCTCGGTTGCCTTCGGCACCTGGCAGCTGGGGGGTGAGTGGGGCCAGTTCGACGAGGATGATGGGATCGCCGCGATTCGCCGCGCTCGCGAGCTCGGCATCAACCTGTTTGACACCGCTCAGGGTTACGGCTTCGGCGCCTCGGAGCGACTTCTGGGCCGGGCGTTGCGAGACGACCTGGACAAGCGCCGCGACGAGGTCGTCGTCGCGACCAAGGGCGGCCTGCGGATGACGGAGGAGGGGCTCGTCCGCGACGCCAGTCCCGCCTGGCTTCGCAGCGGAGTCGAGGACAGCCTGCGTGCGCTGGGGATCGACCACGTCGACATCTACCAGGTGCACTGGCCCGACCCCAAGGTCCCCTTTCGCGAGACCGCCACGGCGCTCCAAGAGCTCGTGGACGAAGGCAAGGTCGGCCACATCGGTGTCTCCAACTTCGACGTGGCTCAGATGGCCGAGTTCGCGCGCACGCGCCCGGTGGAGACGCTGCAGCCGCCCTACCACCTGTTCCGACGGGACATCGAGGCCGAGTTGCTCCCACATGCGCGCGAGCACGACATCGGTGTGCTCGTCTACGGGCCACTCGCGCATGGGCTGCTGACCGGCACCATGCACACGGACACTTCCTTCGCAGCCGACGACTGGCGCAGCGGGAGTCCCGCGTTCCAGGGGAATGCCTTTAGACGGAACCTGGAGGTCGTCGATCAGCTGAAGCGGTTCGCCGCTGAGGAGCTGGGTTGCTCGGTCGCCCAGCTCGCCGTGGCATGGACGCTGGCGAATCCGGCCGTGAACGTCGCGATCGTGGGGGCACGGCACCCGGATCACATCGAAGACAGCCTCGCAGCTGCCGAGCTGAGCCTGAGCGAGGACGATCTCGAGCAGATTGACCGCATCATGGCCGAGTCGGTGCCCATCGGGGGGCCCTCCCCCGAGGCGATGCCGTCCGCGCAGTAGCGCGCGTAGAGCGCGACCCAATTCGACGAAGGAGACAACCTATGACAGGCTCCCCGCAGAGCTCCAATGCAACCAGCGTCGCGGTGCTGGGAACGGGCAGCATGGGGGCGCCTATCGCCCGCAACCTGCTCGCCGCCGGCTTCCCTGTGTCGGTTTGGAACCGTACGGCTGCCAGGGCGGCATCCCTGGTGGACGACGGCGCACGCCTCGCCCCCTCAGCCGCTGGCGCCGCGGAGAACGCCGACGTCCTTCTGACGATGCTGGCAGATGGCGCGGCGGTCGAGGAGACGATGAGCGGCCCCGCAGGCGCACTCGAGACGATGCGACCGGGCTCGATATGGATTCAGATGTCTACCGTCGGTGTCGACTGGATCGAGCGGCTCTCCGGCCTGGCGGCGGAGCACGGTGTCGATCTCGTCGACGCGCCGGTCTCCGGCAGCGACGGTCCGGCCCGGGAAGCCAAGTTGATCGTGCTCGCCTCCGGCCCGGATCAGGTGCGGCCACGAGTGCAGGCGATCTTTGACGCGATCGGTCGCGAAACCCTCTGGCTCGGGCCGACCGGACAGGGAACGCGGATGAAGCTCGTGCTCAACAACTGGCTCGTAGCGCAGGTCGAGGCCGTCGCCGAGACGGTTGCGCTGACCGAGGCGCTCGGGCTCGACCCGCACCTTTTCCCGGAGGCGATCGACGATGCGCCGCTGGGTTCTCCCTACGCGGTGGCGAAGGCACGGGCGATGATCTCCGGCGACTTCAGCCCCGGCTTCGCGCTGCGGCTGGCATTCAAGGACGCCGGTCTCGCGCTCGATGCAGCTCGGGAGATTGGCCTCAGCCTTCCGCTCACGGCCGCGCTCGCGCCCCGGTGGCGGCAGGCGATCGCCGCCGGCCACGCAAAACGACGACGTGAGCTCGGTGTTCGCGGAGTCATCACCAACGGCGCCAAGCTCCTAGCCCCTCGTGGTGTCTGATGTGGCGCCCGTACCCGTGAGGTACAGATCACGAATCCAGCCGTCACGTATGTGATTCATTGCGCCCGCCGAGCCGCCCCGCACACGGGTGAGCGGGGCGGCGCTGGCTTTGGGCCCGGCGCCTCCGGCGGCCGTGGTCGACGATGAGCCGCTGCTAGCTGTCGCGGCTCCAGCGCTGGCCGGGCCGCCAAGGGCGAGCGCGGCGAGGACCGCGCCGGGGATTACAAGCTGTTTGAGTCGCTTCCACGTCATCGTTGCTCCTTTCCGTCGTCCGGGATGCCCCGGGTATCAGTGCCACGATGGTCGGAGTCCCTTTGAGCAGCGTGAAAGAGAGCTAAGGATCTCCAAAGAGCGTTCGCGCCGAGCGCATTCGCGGTCCTGACCTCCGAGTTCATAGGAAACGCTTCGGTCCGTCACAGGTGATGGACAGGGTGGTTGAGCATCGTGGGACACAGCTGCAACCCACGATCAACAGAGAGGATCGGTCCATGTTCTCCCACAGACTCACCAGGTCCATCGCCATCGGTGCCACGGCTATCGCGATCGGGGCCGGCGCCTACGGCATCGTCAGCGCAACCGCCAGCACCGGCTCAGGCACCGTGACAACAGCGTCGTCCACCCCGGCAGCATCGGGGCAACGCGTCCCCGGTGGCGGGGGGTCCAACGCTCGGTCTGGACCGGGTGCAGGCGGATCAATCGGCGAGGTGAGCAGCGTTTCCACTTCGGGCTTCGTACTGTCGACCTCGGCAGGCGAGAGTGTGACTGTCAGGGAGACGTCGTCCACCACATACGAGAAAGGCACGAACTCGGCGTCGGCGAGCGTCGTAACCAAAGGTAGGACCGCCCTCGTGCTAGGAACAACCGACAGCACCACGATCACGGCCACGCAGGTCATCGTGCAGCCGACAAACAGCGGGTCCAAGACGTCGTCGAAGGTGATTCCCTTCAAGCCTGGCGCACCGTCCACGTCGAAGCAGGTAGGTCAGATCCCGGCGAACTACAAGCAGGGGTCCGGCACGATCGTCAGCGGAACCACGGCGAATAAGGCCACAAAAGCCGCATTGGCGTCCTACTCCGGGGGCATCGTCGACCGGGTTGTGAAGCTGAGCAACGGCGCGTACGAGGTCCACAACATCGGCGTCAACTGGCCGCACCACATCTTCGTCAACCAGCACTTCAAGGTGGTTGGCGCCGGTTAGTGCACCGAAGGCAGCTCTACGGCTCCCAGCGCGGGTAGTGCTTGCGCGCCCACTCGCGATCGACCTCGCCGGTCAGCATGCCCCGCAGCGAGTGGCGTGTCCCGCGGTTGACGATCGCCATATAGAGATGACCCCCCACCAAGACACAGAAGGCGATCGTCGCGAGCTTGTGGGCGCCAAAGATAAGGTTGTGATGCGTGCCGGCGACGATCGTGTCCACCCCCGAGACGTACAGGACGGCGAGCAGGATGCAGACGAGGGCGAAGTTGACCTTCTGGCCGGCGTTGAAGCGCCCGGCCGGTGGTTCCGGCGCTCCCGCAAACAGGCGCGCCGGTGTCGCGCCCAGCCACTCGCGGTCCTCCAAATCGAGGCGGCTCAGGTCACGCGCCGTGCGGCGCAGCGCCGGCCGGTCCCCGGCCAACACGATCAGCGCCACGCCACAGACGAGCAGCCCGGCGGACGCGAGGTGCCAGACATACATCACGTCGTGAAAGGTCCCGCGGCGGCCGACGACGAGGCCGCTGAGGAGCAGGCTGAAGAACGCGAGCGCCGTGAGCCAGTGAACGGCTCGCTCCGACACGGTGAAGCGCTGAACCCGGTTGGGCACACGGCCAGTCTTACTCGTCTTTGCCATGATTTCGGCGAGAGTGAGAACGTTCTCACTCTCGCGTGAGCGGGTAGTGGTCATCGGGCGCCTGGCTGGCAAGGGAAGAAGCAGCGGGGTCGAGGTGGAGTTTCCCACCGGTCAGGTTTGGACAGTAGGCTGGCGCAACCATGCCCGCATCGAGAGGCACGCCTAAGACCGTCGAGACCCTCGAGCTTGTGCACGAATTGACCGCGGCGTTCCTTGCGGGTGACCTCGACAGGGTATTTGCGCTAATGGACCAGCAGGTGGAGTTCGAGAACCGGACGGGAGCCCCGGGCATCGAAGGCACCTACGTCGGGCGCGAGGAGATCCTGAGCATGCTGGTCAAACTCAATGAGGTCTTCGACGACTACCGACTCGAGCCACTGCACTTTGAGGGCAGCGAGAAACAGGTGGCAGTGCTGATTCGCGAGGTTGGGCGGGGGCGGGCAACCGGCCTAGAGATTGACCAACGCACCGTCTTTCTCCACACGCTCGTCGATGGCAAGGTGTCGCGGATTGAGGCGTTTCCGCACCGGAGCGGGGACCTGCGCGACGTCCTAGCTGACGTACCCACACACGTTGTGAACGGCTGAGGAGGCATCCGGGCCACATCCCAGGCTGTGGGTCTGCGACGACTCACTTCCACAGGAGGACCCGGATGCAGATCCACGGTAGAGCGAAGCTCGGACCGGCTGGTCGGCTGGCGCTGACGCAGGCGGTGATGGATGGGATGACGTTGAAGCAGGCCGCGGCCTGCTTCAACGTGTCGCCGGCGACAGCCCACCGGTGGTGGCATCGCCGGCTGCAGGCAACGTCAGAGGAGCTCGTTTCGGGAGCTTGGCTCTTGGATCGCTCAAGCCGTCCTCATCGCAGCCCGCGGCTGCTTGCGCCACCAGTTCAAGAGCGCATCTGCGAGGCTCGTCGGCACACCGGCTGGGGACCGCGACTCGTCGCCGGGGCGACCGGCCATCCACACTCAACGGTCTGGAAGGTGCTGCATCGCCACGGTCTCTCTCGGCGCCTGCGCCAACCACGCGAAGCAGCGCACCGCTACGAGTGGCCGTGCCCGGGAGACCTGCTGCATATGGACACCAAGCGTTACGCGCGCTTCGAGCGCCCCGGCCACGCGCTCACGGGGATACGCGATAAGACCGGCGCCGAGAAGCGTGCCTTCTGGGGTTACGAGTTCGCCCACGCGATCGTCGATGATCACTCGCGCCTGGCCTATGTCGAGCTGCTCAGCGACGAGCGCGCCGCGACAGTCACGGCGTTCACCGAACGGGCGCTCAGCTGGCTCGCCGCCCGCGGGATCCGCGCCAAGCGCGTCATGACGGACAACGCATGGAGCTACACGCACAACAACTCGCTGCGCGAGTTGTTCAACGCCAAGGGCATCCGGCACGTCACGATCAGGCCGCACCGTCCCCAGACCAATGGGAAGGTTGAGCGGTTTCATCAGACCATGGCTCGTGAGTGGGCCTACGGCCTCAGCTACCGCTCACACCATCATCGCGATCGAGCCCTGCCACACTGGCTCGAGCACTACAACCAGCGCAGACCACACAGCGGGATCGGCAACCGGCCACCAATCAGCCGCGTTCACAACCTATGTGGGCAGGACATCTAGGCGGGGCATAGCGCCAGCGCGGGACCTGTGTTGTGAATTGCTCGTCGTGACCGTGCACCGTCAGGCACGCCAGTCCGGCACGCAGCCGCCATCATGGCTTCCACTTGATAGAGCAACCGACCGGCGGCGTCTCGACCGGGTTGGGGTCGCGACCGTCGAGCACCGCATCGAGGGCGCCGCGCAAGAAGGCGGCGTTCTGTGCGGGGTCGTCGTAGTCGGCGTCCGGGGCGCCCCGGTAGCGGAGCAGCCCGGTCGCATCGAGCACGAACACATCGGGCGTCGTCTTTGCGCCGTAGGCGCGGGCGACGCTTTGCAATTCGTCGTACATGTAGGGGACGCCTTCGAACTCTCCACCCTCAACTCGAACCCGCATCGCCTCGGGCGAGTCGCGAGGATAGCGCTCGGCATCGTTGGGATTGACCGCCAGCACCCGAACGCCGCGGTCGGCGTAATCGCGCGCGACCCCGATGATCCGCTTGTGCCACGCCAGCGCGTAAGGACAGTGGTTGCAGGTGAACACGACGACCGTCACGGGAGCTCCGCCCGGCTCGTGCATGGTCCCCCCGGTGTCTGGAAGGGAGAACGTCGGAGCATGATCGCCAACAGCTGTCATCTATTCCTCTCGGTAGTGGCTGTGCGGGCGGCACGCAGCGCATCGCGGACGTCTGCCGGGTCCGGCGTCGGCGATATCCGGCCATCGCGGCGATGGTAGACGCGGCACGTCAGTCCGACCGGCTCCTCGCCGGGTGGCTGAACATCCACGCCATCGATGCGAATGGTTGGCGACCCGACGAAACGCTCAAGCACTGCCTCGGGCTGCGTGCTGACCTCGCGGACGACGACCATGCTCGGGTCGAGCCCAACATCCGCCATGGCCTCGCGCAGGTCGGCCAGCGCCTTGGGATGCGAGGGACAGCCGTCCCAGAACAGAAGCTCGACACGCATCCCTCCAGGCTAGGGCACGTGCAGTCCCGGCTGGGAAGCCCAACACGCGCGCCGGCGTCAATGACCTGCCATGTCAGCTCGGCCAAGACGGGCCGTGGACTCGTCAGACATCACGCCGGCCTGTCCTCGATTAGGTGATCATTGTCCGCGTCCAAACGGTGGATGAACTGCGTGACGAACGGAACGGCTCCTCGCCGTTCGTAGAGGCGAATCGCGTCGCTGTTGTTCGTGACGACGGCGATCACCATGTCGTGGATCCCAAGTTCGCGCAGCCTTGCCTCGACCGCATCCAGCAGCGCTGAGCCCACACCCTGACCGCGAACCTCAGGCAGCACAGCGAGCGTGGCGAGTTCGGCCAACGGATCCGAGACGCTCCACGACGCAGCAAAGCCATCACCGGAGCGGATCCGCACGAACGCATAGCCGACACAGCCATCGGCATCCTGTGCGACGAGGACGAACGAACGTGGCTCTGAACTCAGCCACCCCCTCTCCAGGCCCCGACGCGTCTCCCAGGACTCTTCGAAGGGGACCTCCCGGTCCCGCAGGTGCGGAGTCAGCGCGGTGTGGTGTTCGTAGAGCGCTCGCCAGAGCGGCTTCAGATCGTCAAAGTGCTCCTCTGCGAGAGGGGCGATAGCCGGTCCGGCCATGGCCGAAGAATCGCACAAGCCCACGCTGCGCTCCCCAGGCAAGTGCACGAGCAAGGGCCACGGGACGACGCCTGTGGGAAGATGTAAGCAACGTGCTTTGCACAAGCTGCGGCCATGAGAATCGAGAGGGGGCTCGCTTCTGCGGTGGGTGCGGCGGCGACTTGGCTTCTACGTCGGTCTGTCCGGGATGCGGTGTGCAGAATCCCTCCGGGCAGACCTTTTGTGATGCCTGCGGGCACGCCCTGAGCGATCCGGGTTCCTCGGTGGCACGGGAGGAGGGAACGCCAACCGGATCGGGGCCCGCGAGCCAGCGTGACCCACGGGCTCACACCCCCGAGCACCTGGCCGAGAAGATCCTCAACGCGAGGGCCGATCTCGACGGTGAGCGCAAGCAGGTAACGGTGCTGTTCGCGGACGTGATCGGCTCGATGGACCTCGCCGAGCGGACCGACCCGGAGCTGTGGCGGTCGATCATGGATCGCTTCTTCACAATCCTCTGCGACGGCGTTCACCGCTTCGAGGGGACCGTGGACAAGTTCACCGGCGATGGGATCATGGCCCTGTTCGGCGCTCCGCTCGCGCACGAGGACCACGCGCAGCGCGCCTGCTGGGCCGCGCTCACACTTCAGCGCGAGCTTGCCTCCTACGCGACCGAGGTTCGCCGCACCGATGGGTTGAGCTTCTCGGTGCGGATGGGGATCAACTCGGGCGAGGTGGTCGTGGGCCAGATCGGCGAGGACCTGCGCGTGGAATACACGGCGGTCGGCCATACGGTGGGCCTTGCGCAGCGGATGGAGTCCCTTGCCGAGCCAGGCAAGGCCTATCTCACCGACGAGACAGCCAAGCTCGTGGCCGGCTATCTCGACCTCGATGACCTAGGTGAGTTCGACGTCAAAGGTGTCAGCGAGCCCGTGCGCGTGCATGCGCTGGCGGGCGCCGGCGGCGCACACTCGCGCCTTGACATCTCCCGGGCGCGAGGTTTCACGACGTTTGTGGGGCGCGGGGACGAGCTGGCGACGCTGGAGGCGGCGCTCGAGCAGTCCCGGAACGGCGGCGGCGCGGTGGTCGGCGTCGTCGGCGAGGCCGGCGTCGGCAAGAGCCGTCTGTGCCACGAGTTCGTCGAGCGTTGCCGCAGGCAGGGCATCCCCGTCTATGAGGCCCAGGGCCAGGCGCACGGCAGGGAGATCCCCTTCCTGCCGGTGCTGCAGATGATGCGCAGCTACTTCGCCATCGTCGAGTCCGACACAGACCAGCAGGCACGCGAGAAGATCGCCGGACGGATGCTCCTGCTCGATGATGCCTTCGCCGAGAGCCTGCCGTTGCTGTTCGACTTTCTCGCCGTGCCCGACCCGCACCGCCCGGCTCCGCACATGGATCCCGACGCCCGGCAGCGGGCGTTGCTCGAGATGGTCAAGCGTCTGGTGCACACCAGCGGCCAGAACAACCCCGGGATCAACCTGCTCGAGGATGCGCACTGGTTCGACCCCGGCACCGAGCTGTTCGTGACCCAGTTTGTCGAGGCGATCCAGGGCTCGCGCACGCTGGCGATCCTGAATTTCCGCCCCGAGTACAGCGCTGCATGGATGCGCAAGTCCTACTACCGCCAGATCTCGCTCGCGCCGCTGGGACCCGAGGCGATCAAGGCCCTGCTCGCAGAGCTGCTCGGCGAGCACCCCTCCCTGAATGGCCTCCCGAACCTGATCCAGGAGCGGACCGCCGGCAACCCCTTCTTCATCGAGGAGGTCGTGCGCGCACTGGTGGAATCCGGCAACCTGGAGGGCAAGCGGGGTGACTACAGGTTGGTGCGTCCGGTAGATGATGCGGCGGTCCCGCCGACGGTCAACACGATCCTCGCCGCGCGCATCGACCGGCTCTCAGAGCGCGAGAAGAGCCTCCTTCAGAGCGCGTCGGTGATCGGCAGGGAGTTCTCCGAGCCGGTTCTGGCGCGAGCGGCTGCGCTCGGCGACGGCGAGCTTGAGCCCGCGCTGCGGGCGCTGATCGCGGCGGAGTTTCTGTATGAGCAGGAGCTCTACCCCGAAGCGGTCTACGCGTTCAAGCACCCGCTGACCCAGGAGGTCGCCTACAACTCCCAGCTCGGCGAGCGCCGCGCCACGGTGCACCGGCGTATCGCCGACGCGCTCGAGGAGTTCTATCCGGACAAGCTCGACGAGCGCGCCGCGCTGCTGGCCCAGCACTGGGAGGCGGCCGGCGATCGCCTCGCGGCGGCGCGATGGAGCGCACGGGCCGCCTCCTGGGTGGGGCTCAACGACATCGCCGAGGCGGTCCATCACTGGCGGAAGGTCTCAGAGCTCGTCGAAGCGCTGCCCGACTCGGCCGAGGCGAGCGCACTGGCGCTCGGCGCTCGACTCGCGCGCCTGAACTACGGCTGGCGACTGGGGATCTCAGAGCAGGAGGCGACCGCCCACTACGAGGCAGGCAGGGAGCTTGCGGAGCGAAGCGGCGACCGCGTGAACCTGCTTTCGATCACCGCGTTGTACGCGACGGTACGGGGCCTGGCCGGGCATGTCGAGGAGTACGGCGAGCTCGCCGAGGAGGTCGATCGCATGAGCATCGAGATCGGCGACCCTGGCCTGCGCATGGCGATGCTGACGGTTCCGGCCTACGCGCGCTTTATTCGGGGACGCTTGGCCGAGGCGCTCGCGCTCCTCGACGAGGGGGTCGCGCTTGGCGCCGAGGATCACGCGCTGGGAGGGGGGATCTTCCTGGTCTGTCCCTACGCATGGTGCCTGCTGATGAGAGGCCAGATCCTGGCCAACATGGGGTATCCCGAGGAGGCGGCGTCGTCAGTGGACCGTGCTCTGCCGGCGGCCCAAGCGCAGTGGGACCTCGAGACCGAGGGCTGGGCACACATGGCCTACGTTTCGCTCGCGCGTATCAACGGGCAGACCGAGCTGGCGCTCGGCCATGCAACTCAGGGGTACGAGCTTGCCGAGCGGATCGGCTCTGCGTTCTCGCGGATCTGGGCGCTCTACAACCTCGGTTATGCCCGCTTCATGGTCGGCGAGACTGACGAAGCGATCGCCGCACTCGAGCGCTCGATAGAGCTCGGCCGCGAAGCGCGCACCGGACTGGAGAACGATTCCTACCGGGTGGCTGGTTTGGCCGAGGCGCTGCTCGGCGCCGGTGACACCGCCGGAGCGCTACAGGCGGCCGAAGAGGCGGTGAGTCTCGCGCGCGAGCGTGGGAGCGAGCTGGCCTTCGCCGTCGGCTACCGGGTGCTGGCCGAAGCGCTTCTGGCAAGCGACGGTCCGGGCAAGGTCGCAGCGGCCCAGGAGGCTCTCGAGAAAGCCACCGCGGCGGCCGAGGCGACCGGTTTTCGCTCCGAGCTTCCCGTCATCGAGCGCGCCCGCGAGAAGCTCGTCGCGGTGGGCTGAGCCCGCCGTTGAATCTCCGGTGAGCGATCGCGCTCAGGTCGTCCGGATGATCATCACCGAGCACGGAGCGTGATGTGAGATCTTGTTGGGCACTGAGCTCAACAGGAAGCGCTTCGCGCCGGTCATGCCCCTGTTGCCGACGACGATAAGGTCGGCGCCACGCTCTTCGGCAACGGTGAGGATGACCTCGGCCGGGTCGCCCTCGCGTGCTTGCGTCTTGGCCTCGACCCCTCCATCCTGGGCGAAGCTTGCGGCATCGGTGAGCGACGCTTCGACCGTTTCGCGCGGGCTCGCCGCGGGACGCTGGTCCTGCGATGCGCCGCGGCCACCCGGATACGCGCTGACGACGTCCAACGTCGCCCCCACGGCACCGGCCAGGTCGACCGCATGGCGCAGCGCCTGGATGGCCGTGTCGGAGCCATCGGTCCCAACCACGATTGACCTGAACATCGTTCCCCCTAGCGATTGGATTCCGGCGAGCTCCCGTTTGCGCTCGGTGCAGGACGATCATAACGGCGCCCGCTGCCCTCAGCGCGGGGCATTCAAGGCTCCTGTACGCTGCGCCGGCGGGGGTCGGATTCTCCGCGACCGTCATGGGGGCAACGCGTTCAATCGACGATCTGCCGGGACCTCGGGGCCTACCGCTGTTGGGCAGCGCCCACGAGGTGCGGCCCAGCACGCTGCATTCGGTGACCGAGGGCTGGTGCGAGCGCTACGGCCCGATCTTCCGCTTCAAGCTCGGGCCGCGGCCGATAGTCGGCATCGGGGACCTCGACACGATCAACGAGGTCCTGCGGGACCGACCAAACGGCTACAGACGCGATCGCGCGCTCAAGGACAACTTCGACGAGACGGGCATCTCGGGTGTCTTCGTGGCCGAGGGCGATGAATGGCGCCGCCAGCGGCGTCTCACTGTTACAGCGTTGAACTCCAACCACCTGAATCGGTACTTCCACGTCGTGCAAACGAGCACCGAACGACTCCATCAGCGCCTCAAAGAGCTGACCCATTTCCGAAAAGGGTTCGACCCCGGGCGGGAGCTGACCTCCTTCGCCGTCGACATCACCTCGGCGCTTGCTTTCGGCAGCTCCCTCGACACGCTCGAGCGGCGCAGCAGCGTGCTGCAGGAGCACATCCAGCGGGTCTTCCAGATCAACGGCCGGCGCCTGGTGATGCCCGTCCCCTATTGGCGCTGGGTGCGCCTGCCCGCTGATCGCGCGGCGGATCGCTCGGCGGCGGTGATCAAGCGCGCGGTCGAGCGCTTCATCGAGCAGACGCGCGCGCGGATCGCCGAGCAGCCGCAGTTGCGCGACGAGCCTGAGAACTTTCTCCAGAGCATGGTCGCCGCGCAGGAAGCCGACGGGACATTCACTGACGATGAAATCATCGGCAACACGTTCACGCTCCTGCTCGCCGGAGAGGACACCACCGCGCACACGATGGCCTGGACGCTCTGGCTCCTGGCCGCCAACCCGGATGTGCAGGCGCGATGGGCACAGGAGGCCGATGCCGTCCTCGGTGATCAGCGGCTCCCCGCCACGTTCGAGTCCGTCGGGGACTTTCGCTTCGGTGAGGCCGTGTTGCGGGAGTCGATGCGCCTGAAGCCCGTCGCTCCTGTGATCGGCGTCGAGCCTCTTAATGACACGACCGTGATGGACACGCACCTCCCGGCGAAGACGCCGATGCTACTGCTCACACGCCACGCGAGCCTGCACGGCGGCGGCTTTGAGAACGCGAACCAGTTCTACCCCGACCGGTGGATGGCCGACGGAGAGGACGGCTCGGCCGCGCGCGACCAGAAGGCGTTCCTTCCGTTCGGTGCGGGGCCTCGCTTCTGCCCCGGGCGCAACCTCGCGTTTCTTGAGTCCAAGAGCGCCATGGCGATGATCGCGCGCAACTTCGAGGTCGAGCTCGACGAGTCGGCAGGTCCCGTGACCGAGCGGCTCTCCTTCACGATGGTTCCGAACGGCCTGCGCGTGCGCCTGCGCGAGCGCGCCGGCACAGCTTGAGCGCCATTACGGCGGACGGCGCAACCACCACGTGGGCGGGCCGTCCGGCACGAGAACCTCCGTCGGCTCGGTGAAGCCACGATGCTCGTAGAAGCGGCGGTTGGCCTCGGTTGACGTCTCGAGGCAGCACGCCAGCCCGCCACGGTCGGCCTCGTCGAGCACCGGCCCGAGCACGGCCGTTGCGAGACCTTCGCCCCGGCGCTCTGGATGAGTCGCCAGCACCCCCAGGTACCAATAGGCGTCTGCTGGGGAAGCGGCTGCGAGGGCATCGTTGTAGGCGATGAGCCGTTTGAAGGCCTGCTCGCCGGCCACGGCGCGGTAGTGCGCCCATACCTCCTCGGCGCGTTCCGGCTCGTCATCGCCGCCACCCGGGCTGTCCCACATCGCGACGGTCGCCAGGTCGCCGCTGACCCAGACGTTCCCGCGGTCCACTCTCAGATCAAACAGGGCTCCGGCGAACCGAGCCGCGAGCCGCTCGTACTCGTCCTGCATGAGAAACCCCCACGCCGGATCCTCGGCGAAGGCCGACGCCACGAGCGCGACCACCTCGGCTCGCTCCTGCGATGACGCTCGTCGAATCGTGGGCGCGGACGCCATCTCTCAGCCCTCAGCCCGTACCTGATTCGAAGGCGCTCCGCGCACGATCTCGCAATGATCACAGTCGCGGAAGGCACACGCTCAGAGCCCGCTCGGCGCTGACGGCAGGTGATGATCGGCACCGTGATCGCGCACGCGTCTGGCGACCTCGTCCAGCGGGTGCTGTCAAGATCTCCCGGCGCATCATGCATGCAGCCGAACAAGACGAAGCTGCCCCGGTCCGCCTGACAGACGCCCAAGCCGACATCGTGCTCTCAGCGACTGTCGCCGCTCCCCTGGCGAGGGTGTGGGAGGCGCATACCGACGCGGTCGAGCAACTCGCGTGGCGGGTGGGTGCCACGAGCGTGGAGCCGGATGGCGAGCCCGGCATCGGCACGACGACACGGTGCGTTCATGCCAACACCACGATCACGCAGGAAATCGTCGACTGGCAGCCCCCGCGCTACTACTCGTTCACCGAGCGCAACAGGATCGGCAGATGCCTGTGGACGATCGATCTCGAGGAGCTCGCGGACGGCGGCACGCGAGTCGCTTGGCGCATCGCGCTCACGGGCGGCCGCGCGCAGCGCGCGCTGTACGCCGTGGTAGGTGGACGCATGCGCCGCGCGCTACAGGCGAACATAGATGCCCTCGCGGCGTTCGCCGATGATCCACGACTCATCGGTTAGGCCGCGGGCGGATCAGCCGGCGTGAAGCGGACGCAGCGCTTGCAGGCGTGTCAGGGAATCTGATACGGCCCCGGCAAGGAGGGTTGCACGACGCGCGGCTCGCGCCGCCACGCTCAAGCAGTCGGCCGACGCGGGCGATATCAAACTGTGTCAGCAGCACCAGACAATTCAGAGAGCGCGGCCTTCCCGAGCAGCACCGGGTCGCGGCCCGCGCGATACCACCTTTCGGCGACCGACGAATCCAGGTCCGACACCGGCGGTGCGCCTGCCGCGATACGCGGGTCGCACGAATCACCGCCGCCGAGCACGCCGGTCAAGTCGACCGCGCCACCTATGAGTATCGCCGGCACGGCCACGACCCGGTACCGGTCGACAGAAGTGCAGATCGACGGTGTGGTTCAGAAGGCCGTACGGCGTGGTGATACGGCAGCCCTGCTGATGCTCCTCGCAGACGAGAGAGTGCAGATCTCCGACAGGCTGCGCCGGTCCGTTGTGCTCGCCCTCGCGACGCAGACGCCAGGCGCGCCCGGCCCAGGCCACCGCCCGAGCGTCGCGAGGACCCTTGGAGACCCATCTGTGATTCCGGCGCTGTGCGAGCTCGTGGAGGGCGATCCCGACCGGAGGGTACGGCGGTTCGCGGTTGCCGGGCTGGCGCGCATGCCCGACACGGCCGCCATCCGCGGGCTTCTGCTGGGACTTGACGCTGACGACGATGTCACCCGCTACTGGGCGGTCCGCGGACTCGGCCGCCTCAAGGCCAGAGAGGCGGTTCCCGGCCTCGTTCGACTGCTGCGCGATCGATCCCACCGTCTCGCCGCGGCGGAAGCGCTGGTCACGATCCGTGACGAGCGGGCGCTCGAGCCGCTGCGCGACGCCGCCAAGCACGGATCGCCTTGGACTCGCCGCCGGCTCCGTCGCGATGCGCAGGCTCTTGCGAGCTCTCTCGGCTACCGATGAGCGAGGCACGGGCGCCGGCTCGGTGCGGCCATGCGTTCGCTACAGCAGTCCGACCTGACGCAGGATCGACACGGAGTCTGAGTACAGGTCCTTGCGCTTGACCTTGCCCTCGTGGAACGGAATCACGTCCATGCCCTCCCATTCGATGCGCTTGCCCGACGGCTCGGCCACGATCTCCCCACGGCTGAGCGCCTTGACGTGCGTCGCCCTCGCCGTCCACTCGTGCACCACCAGGTCCTCGCGCACGTAGAGCCTGCGCGTCTGGAACTCGACGTCGGGCCATGACTTGAAAATGTTCGCGATGTGGGACAGCGCCTCGTCGCCTTCGGCCCGCTCGCCGGCCTCGAGGGAGCGATGCTCGTCGCGCGGCCCTACGGCGACCCGGCGAGATTCCAGTCGGCCGCCAACCGTCTGCTGGCCAGCGTCACGAGCTAGCCGTGCCGTGAAGTCGGGCCCAGGTCGGGCCCGACTTCATCTCATCGTCATGCCGGTTCCCTGCTGAGCGCGAGCGGGGGCTGCGCAACAGCGGGGACCGCCTCCGCGCGCGCGCGTCTGGGCATGAGCAGCGCGGCGATCACGCCGAGCGCCGAGAAGCCGGCGCCGACCCAGAGCGCCTGGGAGAAGCCCTGGATGAACAGGCGCGGGGAGTGGTAGACGCCCTGACGGGCGAACACGGACGCGAGGACGGCGATGCCGAGCACGCCGCCGAGCTCGCGCAGCATGCTGTTCGTCCCGGAGGCGACGCCCGCCTCGGCTTGCGGGACCGAGCTCATTACGGCGTTGGCGACGGTCGGAAAGCACATCGAGATCCCGACTCCGGCGATGCTCAGCGCGACACCGAGCTCGGCGTAGCCCATGCCGGGCGCGGCGATCAGCGCCACCCAGCCCAGCCCGATCGCCTGGAGCGTCAGGCCGAGCACCATGAACGGGCGGTTGCCGTAGCGTTCCGAGAGCGCCCCGGCCAGCGGCGCGATCACCATCGGGGCGCCGGTCCACGGCAAGAGGCGGAGTCCTGCGCCGAGCGGGGAGTCACCCAGTGCGCTCTGAAGGAACTGCGCCATCAGAAACACCGCCCCGAAGAGGGAGGCGAACATGCAGAGGCTGACGGCGTTGGCGCTCGCGAAGGCGCGCTCGCGAAACAGGACGAGCGGCAGCATCGGGCTGCTTGCGCGTCGCTCCCAGGCCAGGAACGCTCCGATCAGCGTCGCCCCCGCCAGCAGCGACCCGACGACCTCGTTGCTTCCCCAACCGGCGGCGTTTGCCCGCACGAGACCCCACGTGACGCCGAGCGCGCCGGCGGCAGCGAGGGCGAGCCCGATGACGTCGAGCTGGGGACGCGGGCCGAAGCTCTCGCTCAGCCGCCTCGCGGCAGATGGAACCAGCGCAAGTCCGATCGGCACGTTCAGCCAGAAGATCCAGTGCCAGTTGATCCCGCCCACGATCGCTCCGCCGACGACGGGCCCAACGGCGACGGCCAGACCGACGATGCCGCCCCACAGCCCAATCGCGACACCGCGCTTCTCAGCCGGGAAAGCCTCGCTGATCAACGTGAGCGTCAACGGAGTGACGATCGCTGCACCCGCGCCCTGCAGGACGCGTGCCGCGATCAGCGTCCCCACGGTCGGCGAGAGCGCGGCCGCAGCCGACGCCGCGGTGAAGATGCCAACGCCCACTGTGAACATGCGCCGCCGTCCAAAGCGGTCTCCGAGTGCCGCGCCGGTCAGCAGCAGGCACGCGAATGAGAGGTTGTAGGCGTTCAGGTCCACTCGAGGTCGGACAGGCTCGCGTGCAGGTCGACTCGCAGCACCGGCAGCGAGGTGGTCACGACGAGCGTGTCGAGCGCGGTCATGAACACTCCGAGCCCGGCAAGGACAACGGTCCACGTCTTGTGCGGCCCTCCACGATCGCGGCTGCGCTCGGGTGAGGAGAAGGCTCCGTTGAGCATGATGGGTCTCTCCTGGTCGGTTGCGCCGTCCAATCGACGGCCTCACCTATTCCGACGCTGCACAGATCGCGATTTGGACAGCGCCCCGCGCGCGCCCGCGAGGCCTCGGCACGCCCGGCTGCTCAGCCGGACTGCAGCGTGTCCAGCCGGCGCTCGAGCTCGGCGCGCTCGACGGCGTTGGCACTGAGTTCGATCGCGCGCACGTACGCGCGCGTCGCGCGCGCGAGATCGCCCGAGCGCCGGAGCAGCTCCGCGTGCGCGGCGTGCAACGGCTGGTAGCTCGCGAGCGCAGGATCCTCGAGCAGGGGCGCGAGCAGCTCGAGACCAGCATCGGGGCCCGACGCAAATCCGACGGCGGCCGCACGGTTGAGCTCGACCACCGGTGAGGAGCTGAGCTTTGCCAGAGCGCCGTAGAGCTCGGCGATCTGCGCCCAATCGGTGGCGTCCCCATCGGAGGCCTCGATGTGCAGGGCGGTGATCGCCGCCTGCAGCTGGTATTCGCCCGGACGTCTCAGCCGGACCGCCCGTTCGAGCGCCCGCAGGCCCTCCCGGATCCGACCCTCATCCCAACGTGATCGGTCCTGCTGATCGAGCGCCGCGTAGCCTCCCTCGGGGTCGACGCGCGCAAAGCTGCGAGCGTCGTGGAGCAGCATCAACGCCAGCAGTCCCCACGCCTCGCCGTCGTCGGGCATCAACCTGCACAACAGGCGACCGAGGCGGATCGCCTCGCCGCACAGCTCCCCGCGCACCAGACGGTCGCCCTCGCTGGCGGCGTAGCCCTCGTTGAAAATCAGATAGACGACCCGCAGCACGCCCCCCACGCGGTCGGGAAGCTCCTCGTCGGGGGGCACTCGGTACGGGATGTGCGCGTCGGCGATCTTGCGCTTGGCACGCACGATCCGCTTGCCCATCGTCGGCTCGCTGACGAGGAAGGCGCGTGCGACCTCGGCGGTGCTGAGGCCTCCCAGCATGCGTAGCGTCAGCGAGACGCGCGCAGGCATCGCCAGCGCCGGGTGGCAGCATGTGAAGATCAGCCGCAGGCGATCGTCAGCGACCAGGCTGTCCTCCGTCACCGACCGATGCTCCTGGGAGTCCAGACGCGCCAACTCGGTGAGCCGGTCGGTGCGATCGGCCAGCGAGCGTCCCCGGCGCAGGCGGTCGATCGCTCGCCGTCGCGCGACCGTCGTGATCCACGCGCCCGGATTCGACGGAACCCCGTCGCGAGGCCACGTCGCGACCGCCGCGGCGAACGCATCCTGTACCGCATCCTCGGCAAGCTGGAAGTCGCCGACATGACGGATGAGCGTCGCCAGGACCGCCGCCCGCTCCTCGCGGAAAGCGCGTTCGACGGCGACGGGCTCCTCGCCCGAACCCGCTCGCCGCTCGCCGGCCGCCGTCACGACGCCGCGGCTGCCTCTTCATCCGCCGCCGCAGGCGCGCCCATGTCCATGATCGGGCGCACCTCGACGGACCCATAGCGGGCAAGCGGCACGCGGGCCGCCTGCTTGAGAGCCTCGTCGAGATCGGCGCACTCGAGCAGGTAATAGCCGGCCAGAAACTCCTTGGTCACGGCGAACGGACCGTCGACGATCTCGGTCTCGTCGTTGCGAACGCGGACCGTGGTGGCCGCGTCGAGCGGGTGCAGAGGATTGCCTGAGATGAGCAGCCCGGCGTCGCGCAGGCTCTGATCGAACTCGACCCACAGCGGTAGCTCGGACCTCCGCGCTTCATCCTCCGGCCGATACAGCAACAGCATGTACTTGGGCATGACGCCTCCTACGTTTCGGAACTCGCCGCACCGAAATGCGGCCTCATAATCTACGACGCAGCACGCCCCGCGACTTGGACAGTGTCGGCCCGATGTCCCGACACGTCTGCATGAACCCTGGAGCTATGCCTCGAAGTTCCGCACGAACCGCGAGCGGTCAGGCTGGCAGACGTAGCCCGCGGCCCTCCAAAAACGCATCGCGGCCGGCTCATCGGAAGCGACGATCGCGTCCAGCCGGATGGCCCCACGGCTGCGCAGGCGCCTCTCGCCCTCGCGCACGAGCAGCGTGGCGATCCCCCGGCGGCGGTGGTCTGGATGGACGGCCAGCCGGTAGAAGCTGCCCCGCCACCCGTTCCACGCCGCGATCAGCGAGCCGACCATCTCGCCGCGGATGTCGCCGACGAGGAGAGCCTGCGGATCGGCGGTCAACAGGGAAAGCAGCGGCTCGATTCTGTCGGTCACCGTCGGGTTGGCATGTGAGAGGGCCCACAGATCGAGCACGGCGTCAAGCTCCTCGCGCCTGCCCGTGCGGATGGTCTGCCTGCTCAAGCGCCGATTCATAGCAGCCGAAGTCGCGCGCTCTCGAGAGGATCCTCGAGAGCGAAGCACTTCGCGCCCCGGAGGCGTAGCCTTGCTCGCGGTGCTCTTCATCCTGATCCCAACAGCCTGGCTGGCGGCCGTTGCCTTCGCGCTCATCATGTGTCGTGTCGCCGCGTTCAGCGATGACAGTCATGCCGTCGAGGTGGCCGCGTGGCTCGCCGCGAACTACCACCGCGAGCATCCGTCCGCGCAGGCTGACAGTCTGCTCGAGCAACTCCCCTTCGATCTCCCGCGCGCGGCTTACCGCGGCAGGGGCCGATCATGACCCGCCGTCACCCGGGCGCATTCGATCGGCGCCGACCGGTTTTTCCGATCTCGTCGGCGAGCTTCGATCCGGCGCCGGTCCCGGTCCGCAAGCACGCGCCGAGAACTGTGTTTATGATCTATACGGCAAACGTAAGCAAGAAGGAAACATGCTAGGGATAGCGCAGAATCCCTCGAAGCGTATTGTCTTCAAGAGCGCCCTCTATGTGAGGGCCGTTGCCTTGTCGCTGCTCGGCGCGCTCGTGTTCGCCGCAAGCGCCACCGCGAGTGTCCAGGTCGGCGGCGGCGGCGAAATCCCCGCCGCAAGTCAAGCCCCGAACGGCGGCGCGCCCGCCGGCACAGGCCAGGAAAAGGGCGCCGAAGTCACGCCCGTCGGCCCGATCCAGGAAGCGCCCACCCCTGAAGCCGCGCCCGTTGCCCCCGGGCAGGAAACGCCCCCTCCGGAAGCCGTCTCCGCCGGCCCGATACCGGCGACGCCCGCTCCAGCGGAAGCTGCGCCCCCCGCCGTCCAGGAAAAGAGCCCGGAAGCCTCGCCCGCCGCCCCGGTCGAAAAGACCCCGCCGGCCGCGCCCGCGCCGATAACGGAAACGGTCCAGGAAACCGGAAATCTCGGAACGGGATCGGGCCCCGAAAAGGCCCCGGAAGTTCCGCCGCCGCCCCCGACCGCTCCGCAGGACGCCGTCACGGCCAATGTTGCGCCGGCGACGGCCGCGCCAGGAGCTCCAGGTGCCCTGATCGGCTCGCAGACGAGCACCGTCGGCGGCGCCGCGGAAGCGTCGACCGTCGCGGAAGGTCCGGCGGTGCAGATGACAGCCGCGCAGTGGGCCGGGACGCTGCGTTGCGAGCTCTCGGAATTGGGAGGGCGCACCGGCAACTGCAGCGCGACATTGCTGGGCGCCCAGTCCGTGCTGTCGCAGTTGCCGGCGGGTTTGGCCACCTCGGCGGCCACTCTGGCGGCTACGACCTCAGGCGCCCCCCCCGGTGGTGGTCACGGCAGCTCCGCCGTCGGAAGCCCACCGGTCACCCCCGCCCCCGGCTCGGCACCCAGCGGGGTCTCCGGCGGCTCGGCGATGGGCGGCTCCGGGCTCTCCGTGGCAGGCTTTCTCACACTCGCGGGTCTCCTGCTCATGGGGGCTCCACGCGCGATGCGTCGACTGCGGCTTTCGTGCTGGCCGGCGCTCACGGCGTGCTTCGTTCTGATTCCAGAGCGACCGGGCTAGCTCCTCCCGGTCTCTTCGCTCTGGCGCTGGATCCTGCGATCCAGGCCTCTGGAAATCACTTCGAGGCTTCTTTGGAAGGAGCTGTATCTGATGAAACGCCAATTGACGGCGTCGGCGGTGAGTATTGGTACACGGAACGCGAGCGGCCCGACGGGAAGCGTCGCAAACGAAACGCGCACCGCCCTCAAGGAGAGCAAGCGCACACAGCCGGCTTCGAGCGAACCGGGCTTCGTGCTGGCGAGCGTGAGCGTTCGGACGCACACGCTTGTCCTGACCGGCGAGCTGGACCACCGTTCGGCCTACGCGCTGGAAGAGGAGATAGAGCGTCTGTGTAAAGAAGGGGTCACCGGCATCACGCTGGATCTCCGTGAGCTGACGTCCATAGATTCGATCGGGGTGGCGGTGATCGCGTTTCGCTGCCGCCTCTGCAAGAGGCGCGGATACGAGGTCGCGTTGATCCCCGGGTCGCGCCTCATCCATCGTGCCTTCGAGCAGGCCGGCGTAGAGGATCTGCTGCCGTTCCAGCAGGAGGAGGTCGCGTGAAGCTCGGCTGATCCGTAGCGCTCATCCGCTTGCGTCGGGCTCGGGGGCGGCCCTGTCCGATCTGCACAACGCCGGCCTCGCGGGAGGCCGGCGTAGGGGAGCTCTCAGCCCCTGAACGTCGAGGCGCCGAAGTCGCCGAAGGGCTCGTCGCGCTCGCGCACGGCCTGCTTGAAGCCCGCCTGTGCGGCACGTTGCTGGAAGGAATAGCCCTCGCTGGTGTGCCGGGCGATACCGTCGAACACGGTTCCCAGAATCTGCGTCTGGGCCAGTCCTTGCGCATACATGGATTGGTTGACGAGCAGCTTCATCATCTGCAGCTGGTTGAGCGGGTTGCGGGCGATTCGCTCGGCGAGGATCTCGGTGCGCTCGTCGAGCTCCGCGGCGGCGGGCGCCTCGATCGCCAGGCCCCACTCGAGCGCGTCGGCGCCCGACAGCGAATCGCCGGTGAACAGCAACCTCTTGGCGCGCTGCGGATTCAGTCGGTAGGCCCACATCGAGGTTGTCGGCGAGCCCCAGACGCGTGCCGGCGGGTAGCCGATCTTCGCGTCCGCGGCGATGATCAGCAGGTCGCTGCACAGCGCCATGTCGGTTCCACCGGCGACACAGAAGCCGTGCACCTTGCAGACGACCGGCTTCGAACAGCGGAACAGCGACATGAACGCCCGGACGTTGCGGCTCATCATCGCGTAGTCGACCATCGGATCCCATGTGCCGGTGGGGTCGTGGTTGGCGGCCATGACGATCGGATCAAGCGGCGAGCCGCTCGGCGAGGCGACCGGCTCGGCCCCGATGCGACCCTGGCCCTCCGCGGACTCGACTAGGTCGTAGCCGCCGCAGAACCCCTTGCCGTTGCCCGCCAGCAGGATCACGTGGACCGCCGGGTCGAGATCCGCGCGCTCGACGCAGCATTCCAGATCGCCGGCCAGGCCACGCGTGATTCCGTTCCCGCGCTCCGGACGGTCGAGCGTGATCCGGGCGACGCGCCCGGTCACGCTGTAGGTCATCGTCGACGGCTCGCTCATGATCGGAGGACGCGCGGCGAATAGGGTATACCCGCGGGCGAGTGTCAGCGATGGACGAGAAGGGAGGGCAACGCACGTCAGGCAGGCTGCGGACGGTTCCGCCCCTTCGCCGGCGCGGGCTCGTATGTGAGGATGAACACCCCCTCCGGGCCGACGGGCTTCGAGTCCATGAGTCGCAGCACGGTGCGCGTCGTGCCCTCCTCGAAAAGGCGCTTGCCGGCGCCCAGCACGATCGGGAAGACCATCAGCCGGTACTCGTCGACGAGGTCGTGCTCGGTGAGCGTTCGCACGAGCTGGGCGCTGCCCGCGACGAGGATGTCCCCGGCGACCCGCTCCTTCAGCCGTGAGACCTGGCCGGGGACGTCGTCGCCGATCACGGTCGAGTTGGTCCAATCCGCATCGGCGGCGGTGAGCGTGGTCGAGACGACGTACTTCGGCATCTCGTTCATCTTCTCGCCGAACCAGTCGTTGGCCATCGAGGGCCACGCCTGTGCGAACCCCTGGTAGGTGAGCCGTCCGAGCAGTTGCGCGTCGGCAGCCCTCAGCTCGTCGCCCTTGAACTTGTCGCCCTCCTCGCCGCGGTCGAACTCAAACGTCCAACGCGGCTCCTCGATCACTCCGTCCAAGCTGATGAACTCGGTAACGACCACTCTTCCCATCTCGATTCCTCGCTTTCGTGTTGGCTACACCGCTGAGACCGTTTGCGCCCGCTGAAGTAATCGGACCAGGTCTCTGCGATCATCGCGCGATGGACTCCGCTCGGAAGCCGCACGACACCGGCGGGGCCCAACCTGAGCCCTGGCAGGAGCCCGTCAGCGGCGGTTTCCCCGAGTCGAGCCTGTTCCTCAGCTCCGGCATCGATCAGCTCCGCGCGATGATCGCCGATCGCTGTCCGCGACCTCCGGTCAGCCACCTGACCGGCATGCGGCTGATCGAAGCGGGAGCTGGCAGCGCGACGTTCAATATGCCCGCCTCGGCCTGGCTTGCGTCTCCGCAGGGCGCGATCGCCAACGCGCGGCGGGCCGGCGGCTATGAGCTGACCGCGGCCGGGCGTGCCCTGCTCGACGCCCCGTCGCCGCTGCACAGGTGGGCGCAGCGCTGGGATCAGCGCTCCCCGTAGCCGGCGGGCGGAGGGGCGGCGAGTGGTGCTCGCCGATGCCGCGCCGAGGGTTCCCGCGCAGCGATGAGCCGCCCGACGAAGGCCGTAGCCTCCAGACAGTCATGTTGTGTCGTCACCGACTGGAGGTCCCCTCATGAGCACGCCCGCAAGCAGTCGCCAGCTTCTGGCGCGAGTAACGCGTTTCAATCCGGCCGAGATCAGGAGGGGGATGGGGGAGGTCGAGGGCTTCAACGCGAAGCTCGCGCTCCTGATCACCCGCAGCGTGGGCACGATGGCGTGTGCCTACCTGTTTGCCGCGATCGCCCTGATCAGCCTTCCGGACGCGATCAAGGCGGGCAGGGCCTCGATCATCTCGTGGATCGCGCAGACTTTTCTCCAGCTCGTCCTGCTGTCGATCATCATGGTCGGCCAGTCGGTGCAGGCGGCCGCCTCAGACGCGCGGGGCCGAAAGGAGTTTGAAGACACCGAGACGATCCTCGACCGCCTCGACACGCACACCGCCGGCGGCATTCGTGAAGTGCTCGACGCCGTCAACGCCCTCGGGTCGGCGGAGGGGACAGCCGCGAGCCCGCCGCAGGATCACGGCCTTGCCTGATCGAATCGGCCGGCATCGAGGCCCCCCGCGCCTGACCGGCCATGTCCTCTTCGCGCTGCCCTAGGATCTGTCCGGCGCCTTCACGGCGGGCGGCGAGCTGCGCGCGCATGGGAGCCGGCCGCTCTCCACGCCAAAGGGCCTCAAGCGTTTGAGCACCGTAACCACTCCACCGCCACAGTCTCCCGAGGCGCCACCGGGCTCGATGCCGCCTGAGCCTCCGCGTCGTGGCCGTTGGATGGCCAAGCGCTTTCTGCTCGGCGCGATCGGGGTGATCCTGCTGTCGGGCGGGGCGACGGCGGTGCTGGCGCTCGGCGAGATCGACAAAGTCGTAGAAGCGCTCGGACAGAACAAGGCCGTCAAGCTGGCGCCGAGAATCCTCGCGTCGACGAGCGCCGGCTCGCCCGAGACGCTGCTGCTGGTCGGCGATGACCGCCGCCCGCCCCCCAAGAACAATCCCGGTGGCTTCGTCGTGCCCCACTCCAACGAGATGCTGCTGGTGCGGATCGACCCGAGTAAGCCGACGATCTCGATGCTCTCGATCCCCCGCGAGCTTCAGGTCACGATCGAGCCGCCGAGTGGGCAGCCCGTCGTGAATCGGATCAACGTCGCGTACACGATCGGCGGGATCCAGTTGATGACCGAAACGATCAAGCGGGTCCTGGGCATCGCGGTCAATCACGTGTTCGTCGTGACGTTCCCGAAGTTCAAGCGCGCGGTCGACGAAATGGGCTGCGTCTACATGACCGTGGATCGCCGCTATCACCACGTCAACGAACCGGGGGGCGAACAGTATTTCGAAATCAACCTGCAGCCGGGCTATCAGCGGTTGTGCGGCAAGGAAGCTCTTGAATTCGTGGCCAACCGTCACGAAGACACCTCGCTCACGCGCGACGCCCGCGATCAGCGCTTTCTGCTCGAAGTCAAGGCGCAGTACGGCGCGACCCTGTTTGAAAACCGCGACAAGTTCGAGCACATACTCGGCAAAGCGGTGGAAACCGATCTGCACGGCTCGAGCCAGGTGCTGGACCTGCTCGAGCTGCTGGTGCAGTCACAGGGCAAGCCGGTGCGACAGGTTCACTTCCAGGCCAACCTCCTGCCCACCTACGACACCGCGACGACGCAGCAGATCCACGAATCGGTGCAGTCGTTTCTGAGCGGCACCGCCCCGGTTCCCAAGCACCAGCTGAGCCAGGTGGTACATGCCGCCGGCGCCCATCGAAAGGGCAAGCCCGCGGTCCTCGGCCTCTCGCCGACCCCGGCCTCCGACCTGGCCCGAGCGCGCTCGGCCGCGCCGAGCCTTCCGTTTCCGCTCGAGTATCCGAGAACCCGTGCAAGCTATGCGGGCGCGTCGCCCGACACGCTGCGTCTGTATGACATCCGCGACCAGCAGGGCCACCTTCAGCCGACGTACGCGATCGTGGTCGACAGCGCGCCGCTCGGCCAGTTCTACGACGTGCAGGGGAGCTCCTGGACCGACCCGCCGCTGCTGAGCGACCCGAGTCAGACCGTGCGCGTCGGCGCGCGCACGTATGGCCTGTTCTACGAGGGCGAACACGTAAGGATGATCGCCTGGCATGAAGGGAACGCCGCGTACTGGATCCAGAACACACTCACCAACAGCGTTCAACCGCGCGAGATGCTGGCGCTGGCCCAGCAGACGGTGCCGGTCGTGGGCTCAACGGCTGGAGCCGCAGCCGCGTACGCGAACGTGCGCGGCCTCAGCCTTCCTCCACGCGACCTCGCCACGACCGACCTCACCTCAAAGCTCGAGGCCGCACTGGGCTTTGCCTGTCTTGCGATCCTGGCGCTGCTCGCCTGGTTCGTGCTGGTGCGCCGGCGCGAGCTTGGCGTCCTGCGCGAGCAGGTCGCGCGGGCGCTTGCCCTGGAAGCACGCCAGCGTCCTCTGCTCGCCGCCGCCGGCACCGCCGCCATCTCGCAGGCCGAAGGGCCGACGATCTACCGCGCGCGCAGGCGCTGGCGAAGAGGCGCAACCGTCGCCGGCGTCGTCCCGATCGTGGCGATTCTCGCGGTGCTTGCGGTCCACTATCTCGGAGCCGGCTCCTCTTCGTCGAGCACCCCGCGCAGCTCCTCGGTCCCTGTGGCGGTCTTCAACGCCACCGGCACGCCCGGCGCGGCGCACCGGCTCGCCGACACGTTGAAGGCCGATCGCGTCCATCTCAGCGAGGTCGGCAACATCAACGCCAGCCTCGGCTCGGGCGTCTACGTGTTCTACCCGCCCGGTGCCCAGGCGCAGGCCCGACGGGTCGCGCGGCTGATACCCAACCTCTCTCCCACGGTCGCGCCGATCCAGCCGCAGGTCCAGAACGCCGTCGGCCAGCACGACGAGATCGTCGTCATCTTCGACTGAGCTCGCCGTCTAACTCCGCGCGCGTCATTTTGGACGTGGGTCGAACGACCGCGACGCCCGGCCGGTCCAGAATCAGTGCATGCCGGCGACAGACCCACGCGTCGCGGAGCCGCGCGTCGCGGTTTCCGCACAGCCACGCGTCGAGGTTCCGCACAGGCGTCGCTCGCCGCCGCGCCGCGCGTCCGATCGCCCAGCAGCGGGCGCTCGCGCGACGACGGCGACGCCATGCTACGAGGAGGGCCAGGCCGCCGGCCGTTACGCCACAGAGCACGATCGCCGGGTGCGGGACTCGATCGACGGGGTCGACCTCGCGGCCCTGAGCGCCGCCGTCGCTCGTGACGCCGGCCGGCTGGGCGTCTCGTTCGGCTCTGCAGACGGCGAGCAGGCGTTCCGAATCGACCCGATTCCCCGCCTGATCGACGCCGCCGAGTGGCGCCGGCTCTCGGCGGGGGTGGCCCAGCGCGTTCGGGCGCTCGAGCTGTTCATCAGGGATGTCTACGCCGACCGCCAGATCGTCCGGGCGGGCGTCGTGCCGGAGCGTTGCCTGCGCGGCGCCCGTCACTACGAGCCTTCGCTGATGGGCCTGGGCGAGGAGATCCGCTCGTGGATCACCGTCGCGGGCCTCGACGTGGTGCGCGACGGCGATGGCTCCTTCCTGGTGCTCGAGGACAACCTCAGAACGCCATCCGGCATCGCATATGCGGTGGCCACCCGCGAGGTCTTGGGCGCGCACCTGCGTCCTCCCGCCGGTCTGCGCGTACGCTCCCTCGACGCCGCCTTCCAGACGCTCGGCGGCGCCCTGCGCGCGGCGGCGCCCGCCGCCGCTCCTGACGATCCCGTCGTGGTGGTGCTGAGCGATGGGAAGCGCAACTCGGCCTTTTACGAGCACGCCGCGATCGCGCACCATCTCGATCTGCCGCTGGTTCTCTGCGATCAGCTTTCTGTTCGGCGCGGACGGCTGTACGCTCAGCTCGAGGAAGGCGAGCGGGCCGTCGACGTCGTCTACCGGCGAACCGACGAGGATCGGCTCTCAGACGATCGCGGCAGGCCCACGGCGATCGCGCGCCAGCTGCTCGAACCCGTCCTCGCCGGCACGCTCGCGTGTGTCAACGCGTTCGGAACGGGCGTCGCGGACGACAAGCTGCTGCACGCCTACGTCGAGGACATGGTGCGCTTCTACCTCGGCGAGGAGCCGCTGCTGAGATCGGTTCCCACCTACGATCCCTCGCAGCCGGGCATGCTCGAGGAGATCCTCGCGCGCATCGATGAGCTTGTGATCAAGCCCCGCGCCGGCCACGGCGGCTATGGCGTCGTGATCGGCGCGCACGCCCGCCCGGACGATCTGCGCGCGACGGCGGCGATGCTGTCCTGCGCCCCGGAGCGCTTCGTGGCCCAGGAGACGATCATGCTCTCTCGGCACCCCACCGTGACCGACGGGCGCCTCGAGCAGCGGCACATCGATCTGCGCCCGTTTGCCATCTGCAGCCCGGAGGCCGTGCACGTGCTGCCCGGCGGCCTGACCCGGGTCGCGTTCGAGCAGGGGGCGCTCGTCGTCAACTCGTCTCAGAGCGGCGGCAGCAAGGACACATGGGTGCTCGCATGAGCGGGCCCCTGATCGGCGTGACCGTCTCGGAGATTCGCAACCGCGAGGACGCCCAGCGAGTTCGCCATGGCGAGCCGACCCAGACCGAGATGACCCTCGGTCTCTCCTACATGCGCGCCGTCGAGCTCGCCGGGGGCCTGGCGGTCGCGCTGCCGCCGCTTCTCAGCGACAACCTCGACCGGCTCCTGGATCATCTCTCGGGCCTGCTGCTGACGGGTGGGCCAGACCTCGACCCGTCCTGCTACGGAGCCGAGCCTCACGCCGAGCTCGGTCCCACCAATCCCGGGATCGACATGTTCGAGATCGCGCTGTGCAGGCGGGCGGCTAGCCGGGGAATACCCATTCTCGGCATCTGCCGCGGGGCGCAGGTGCTGAACGTTGCCCGTCGCGGCACGCTCCATCAGCACGTTCCCGATTTGACGCGGGGCGTTGTCGAGCACCGACAGGACGAGACCAGCGATCGAACGACCCACGAGGTGCGCGTGGCGCCTGACAGCGGTCTGGCGCAGACCACCGGAGGAGGCCCGGTGAACGTCAACTCCTTTCACCACCAGGCGATCGACCGGCTTGGCGCCGATCTGCGGCCGGTCGCATGGGCCGAGGATGGCGTGATCGAGGCGATCGAGGATGACCGCGAGGGCCTGATGCTGGGCGTCCAGTGGCACGCCGAGACGCTTGTGGACGAAGCCGACCAGCTGGCGCTGTTCGAGCGTCTCGTCGACGCGGCCAGATCGGTCGCGCACGCCGCCCACGAGAATCCCAACGAGGCCGAGGACTCCGATGCCCGTGCCGTCTGACGCGCTCACACCGCCGGTCGGGCTCAGCGGCCACGGGCTGTGGGCGCAGTGGCCGGCCGCCGTCGCCCCATGGACCGTGGGAGTCGAGGAGGAGGTGATGCTGCTCGATCCCTCCGACTGGTCGCTAGCCTCGCACGCCGACGCGGTGATGTCCCGGCTGGCGGGAGAGCTGGCCGTGCACACGAGCACCGAGACGCACGGCTCGGCGCTCGAGCTGCGAACCGATCCACATGCGACCGTCGCCGAGGGAATGGGCCAGCTCGAGTACCTGCGCGGCGAGCTGGCACGAGAGCTCGGCGCGATCGATCTGAGAGCGGCGGTGGCGGGACTGCATCCCTTCACGCTGTGGCAGGACACGAGGATCTCCGAGGGCGACCGCTATCGCTTCCTGTATGGATCGATGCGCGAGCTGGCTCGGCGCGAGCCCACGTTCGCCCTGCACGTGCACGTCGCCGTGCCTGACTGCGAGAGCGCCATGCTGGCCCTCAACCGGCTGCGCTCGCATCTGCCGCTGCTGCTTGCGTTGTCGGCCAACTCGCCGTTCTGGCAGGGGCGCGAGACCGGCCTGGCCTCCGCCCGCACGCCGCTGTTCCAGGCCTTCCCCCGGGTTGGGGTTCCGCGCGCGTTCGTGGACTACGACGACTACGTGAGCACGATCGACCTGCTGCTCCGCTGCGAAGCCTTCCCCGAGCCCACGTTCCTGTGGTGGGACGTTCGATTGCAGCCACGCTTCGGCACCGTCGAGGTGAGGATCATGGACGCGCAGACGACGGTGGCCGACTCGGCGGCGCTCACCGCGCTCGTGCAGTGCCTCGTGCGATTGGAGGCCACGGAGGGATCGGGAGCCGACCCGGCGATCGATCTGCCGGAGGTGCTGGCCGAGAACCGCTTTCTCGCCGCCCGCGACGGCGTCGACGCAAGCCTGATCGACGCCCGGCTGGGACGGCGCCGGCCGGTGCCCGATGTGCTCGAGTCGGTCCTCGACATGTGCGCGCCCCATGCCGAGGACCTGGGCTGTGCGGAGGAGCTGCAGTGGACGAGGAACCTCGCCGCCACGCCCAGGCCAGTGCGTCAGCTCGACCTGGCTCGCGGGCCGGACAAGCTGCGCGGGCTCGTCGAGGCGCTGGCCGCACTGTTCTGAGCGGGCGTGCGGCGGCGTCCGCCGAGCGGTCCTACTTGACGGTTCCCCCTGAGGCATTCACGGCGTACCACTTTCCGCCGAACGCGGACACGCCCACGTATGAGGTTTCCGCCCGTTCGCCTGCTTCGGAATAGGTGTAGAGGGGATGCCCCGCGTAGGTGACCTGCTTCTTGCCGCCGGACAGCCTGATCGTGGAGAGCAGGGAGGCCTTGACGCCCGGCCCGGCGGTCGGGCTGTTGACGCTCAGCGCCGGCCAAGCGTGCGGGCATCCGCTGACCTTCACGCATGTGTCGTTGTTGCGGGAGTCCCTGGTGAACTCGTACAGCGTGAAGCCGGAGGTGGTCACGAGGATCCGTCCCAAGCTCGTGTTGCGAAGCTGGACGGTCGCAGCTCGGGACGCATGTGCGGTCTGGGCCGGGCCCTGCGCGCTCGCGACAGCCGCGAGGCCCGCGAGGACTGCCAGAACACCGGTCAACAGCGTGTAGGTTCGCTTCACGGGACTTCCCTCCGGATCTTTGGGTGTCGATGTGGCGCAGCCGTTGCGCCTTCGATATGTACGACCCCGGCCGAGCGAGATCCTTCCCGGCGCGCCGAGCGTGGCGTCCCTGCGTGAGCGTTCTTTTGAGCGTGATCTCCCCGCGAACCTGCGCGACTCACGCCGGGGCCGCGTGTAGTTTCTGGCGTGATGGAAGAGATGGGGTCCGCTCCCCGGGGTGCTGGATTCGCGGCGCAAGGGTTGACCGTGCGCTTCGGCGGGATCACCGCGCTTGACTCGGTCTCCGTGGGGGTAGAGGCCGGCGAGGTGCTCGGCATCATCGGCCCGAACGGAGCCGGCAAGACGACCCTGTTCAACGTGATCTGCGGGTTCGTCGAGCCACAGGCGGGAACGCTCGAGTGGAAGGGTCGGGTCATCCCGAAGGTCCGGACGGACAGGCTCGCCGGTCTCGGCATCGCGCGCACGTTGCAGGGCGTCGGTCTGTTTCCGGGGTTGACCGTGCTCGAGAATGTGATGGTCGGAGCGCAGCGATTCCGTCGCGCCGGGGTCGCCAGCGCTCTGCTCGGGCTGCGGCGCTCGGATCGCGACGAGCGCGCGCTGCGCGAGCGGGCGCTGCATGCGCTCGCCGAGCTCGATTGCGAGGACGTCGCGAAGCGGATGCCCCAGACGCTGCCGTATCCGGTGCAGAAGCGCGTCGCCCTCGCCCGGGCGCTTGCAGGCGAGCCCGAGCTGCTGCTGCTCGATGAGCCGGCCGGCGGGCTGGGCGCCGATGAGTTGCGCGAGCTGGGCGATCGGATCCGCGCCCTCAGGGGTTCGATGGCGGTGATGCTCGTGGAGCACCGCATGGATCTCGTGATGTCGGTCTGCGACCGCGTTCTCGTGCTCGACTTCGGGCGGGTCATCGCGCAGGGCGATCCCGCGAAGGTCAAGCGCGATCCGCGCGTGCTCGAGGCCTACCTCGGCCCCGGGGCCGGGGAGACCGGCGACGGCGGCGCAGGGGCCGGCGGCCGAGGGGCCGTGTGAGCAGGCATGGCGCTGCTCGAGATCGAGAAGCTCACGACGGACTACGGACCGGTGCGCGCCGTGGACGGCGTCACGCTCGCGGTCGAGCAGGGCACGATCACCGCGGTCCTCGGAGCCAACGGCGCAGGCAAGACCTCGTTGCTGCGCACGATCTCGGGACTGGTGCGCGCGAGCGACGGCCAGGTGCGACTCGCCGGCGAGAGCCTCCTCGGCGTTCGGGTCGAGGACATCGTCCGGCGTGGCCTGGCCCACGTTCCCGAGGGACGCGGCGTGATCGCGGAGCTCACGACCGAGGAGAACCTCCGCCTCGGTGGTCTTTGGCGCGGCGCCGATGTCACTCCGCTGAGTCACATATACGAGCTGTTTCCCCTGCTGCGCGAGCGACGGACGCAGCTCGCCGCCTCGCTGTCGGGGGGCGAGCGCCAGATGCTGTCGATCGGGCGCGCGCTCGTTGCGCGCCCGCGCGTGCTGCTGCTCGACGAGCCCTCGCTTGGACTCGCCCCGCTGGTCAGCGCCCAGATCATGCAGCTGATCCAGAGCCTCACCGCCGAGCGCGAGCTCGCCGTCCTGCTGGTCGAGCAGAACGCGCGCAGCGCCCTGTCGATCGCCGACCGCGGCCTCGTGCTGAACCTCGGCCACGTGGTCGCCGACGACACCGCGCACGCGCTCGCGGCCGACGAGGGGCTGCGCAGCGCCTATCTGGGATTCTGAGGATGACGAGATTCATCGACCTGACGCTCAATGGAATCTCCACCGGGGCCATCTACGCCGCGGTCGCGCTCGCGCTGGTGATGATCTGGCGGGCGACGCGGATCGTCAACTTCGCGCAGGGCGCGATGCTGATGATCACCACGTTCATCGCCTCGAGCGTGATCAGCTCGAGCGGCTCCTACTGGCTCGGCTTTGCCGTCGCCCTGGTCTGCGGGCTCGCGCTCGGCGCGATCGTCGAGCGCGTGCTCATGCGCAGGGTCGAGGGGGGTCCGCCATTGAACGCGGTGATAGTGGCGCTCGGGCTGCTCATCCTCCTGGAGGCGGTCGCGGGGATGATCTGGGGCAACACGCCGCGCTCGTTTCCTCCCGCGTTCTCGATCCGAGGCTACGACATCGGTGGCACGCGCGTGCTGTTCTCGCCCAACGACACGTTCACGGTGCTCGTGGTGGTCGCCGTCGCGCTCGGGCTCGCGGGCCTGTTCCGCGGGACCGTGGTCGGCTTGAAGATGCGCGCCTCGGCGTTCCGGCCGGAGGTCGCTCGCCTGCTCGGGGTGCGCGTGGGGCGGATGCTCACGCTGGGGTGGGCGCTCGCGGCGCTGGTGGGGTCGCTTGCCGGCGTGCTCGTCGCGCCCTCGGTCTTCGTCGGACCGAACCAGTTCGATCCGATCCTCATCTTCGGCTTCACGGCGGCCGTGCTGGGAGGACTGGACAGCCCCGTCGGAGCCGCGGTCGGCGGGATCGTGCTCGGCGTGGCCCTGTCCTACGTCTCGGGCTACGAGGGCTCCTCGCTGGTCACGCTCGCCGCTCTCGTGATCCTGATCGCGGTGCTCATGATCCGCCCGGGGGGACTGTTCTCGAGCGCTCGGGAGCGCCGCGTATGAGCGCTCGGCCTGCGAGGACGTCGTGGTGAGCGTGCTGCTCGCGAGGCTGCCGAGGCCACAGGGCGCGGCGGTTCGGTCGCTGCTGCTCGTCGGTGTCGTCGGGGTGATCCTGTTCATCGCCAGCGAGGCGCTCGGCGCATACCACGATCTGCAGCTGGCGACCGGCGGGTACTACTTCGCCGCGCTCGCCGGCCTCACCGTTCTCACCGGGCTGAGCGGGCAGATCTCACTCGGCCACGGCGCGCTGATGGCCGTGGGCGCGTACACCGCTGCGCTGCTCATCGGCAACGAGCACTGGGCGCTCGTTCCGGCCCTGCTCGCGGCGACAGTGGTGAGCGCGGTCGTCGGGATCGCCGTTGGCGCCGCCGCCTCGCGGCTGCGCGGTCCGTATCTCGCAGGGGCGACGCTCGCCTTCGCGATCGGCCTGCCGGCGCTGGCGGACAAGTACCCGGGCACCCTGGGCGGGGAGAACGGGCTTTCAATAAACCCTCCCACGCCGCCGTCGTGGCTCGGCCCCAACTTCCCGCTGGAGCGCTGGGAGGCATGGATCACGTGCGTCGGCGCGCTGGTGGTCCTGTTCCTGATGAACAACCTCGTGCGCAGCGGTGCGGGGAGGGGGTTTCGTGCCGTACGCGATGACGAGATCGCGGCCTCGCTGTGCGGGCTCCACGTCGGGCGCGTACAGGCGCTCGCCTTCATCGTGAGCGCCGCCTGTGCCGGGCTCGGCGGCGGGCTGCTCGCGGTCGTACTGCAGCTCGCGGCCCCCGGCGCGTTCCAGGTGGCACTCTCGCTGGCGCTGCTCACCGCGATCGTGCTCGGCGGACTCGGCTCGCTCGTCGGCGCGGTCTGGGGCGCCGCGCTGCTCGTGCTGCTGCCCACCTGGACGAGCGACATCGCCCACTCGTTCTCCCTCTCCACCCAGGTCTCCGCGAACCTGCCGCTGGCGATCTACGGGTTCGTCCTGATCGCCGCGATGCTCGCCTGGCCGAGCGGTATTCAGGGCGCCGTGCGGGCGGTCACGCTGAGGGTGCGCTCGCTGCGATCCTCGAGCGGCGGTTGAGCTACGTTGCAAGTGGCTAATTAGAAGGGGGAAATGCCACGGTTGTCACGAAGTTTTCTCATACGAGCAGTCAACCACCAGCAGGAGGTAGAGGATGAGATGGAAGAGCCATAGCGCGTTGGCGGTGTGCGTCATCGCTGCGTCTGCGGCCGTGGCTGCAGGGTGCGGCTCGTCGAGCAGCAGCAGCAGCGCCCCCGGGGTGACCTCCACGAGTGTCACGTTCGGGAGCCACCAGCCACTCACCGGTCCGGCGGCGCCGGGGTACAGCGAGATCGCGCCCGCCTCGCAGGCCTTCTTCAACTACCTGAATGCCCAAGGTGGTATCAACGGACGCAAGATCAACCTGATCTACAAGGACGACGAATACAACCCCGCAAAGACGGTCAACGTCGTGCACGAACTCGTGTTGCAGGGCAACGTGTTCGGCATCTTCGAGGGACTCGGCACGCCGACCCACACCAAGGTCGTGGGCTACCTGAACAGCTCGAAAGTGCCCGACATGTTCGTCGCCTCCGGGTGCCCGTGCTGGGATAACGGCACGGCCCAGCCGTACACCTTCGGATGGCAGCCGAACTACACGATCGAGGGCAAGATCCTCGGGCAGTATCTGAAGCAGCACTTCGCCGGGAAGAAGGTCGGCGTCTTCTACCAGGACGACGACTTCGGCAACGGCGGGTTGACCGGGATCAAGGACGAGCTGCCCGCGAGCCAGATCGTCTCCACCCAGCCCTACCAGCCTGGTGGCACGAACGTCGCGCCGCAGATCTCTGCGATCAAGGCGGCCGGCGCGGAAGTGCTGGTCGACTTCACGGTGCCGATCTACACGGCGCTCGGGCAGCTGACGTCATTCACGCTCGGTTACAAACCGCAGCTGGTGATCTCGAACGTGGGCAGTGATCCGACCACGGTCGGTGGACTGCTGAAAACGTTCTCCAAAGGGAAGGCCGGCACGGAATTGATCGAAGGCGCGATCACAGACGGCTACCTGCCGTCCGTGAGCGAATCGTCCAACCCATGGATCGCGCTGTTCAAGAAAGTGCACAGCCAGTATGACTCGAGTGCGCCGTTCGACGGCAACGTCGAGTACGGGATGGCGAACGCCTACACGCTCGCCCAGGCGCTTCAGCTGGCGGGCAAGAACCTGACCAGGCAGGGCATCGTCAACGCGGTGAACACGATGGGCTCGAAACTCGCGGGTCCGGGCCTGGTCCCGTTCCGCTACTCCACGACCAATCACGGCGGCTACGCCGGTGTTGAGATCGGGCAGATCCGCAACGGGCAGGTGGCGCTGTTCGGCGGCCCGCTCGTCACCGAACCGACGTCGGGCTCACCGATCACGTCGTACAGCACCGCGCCCCCGGCCCCGCCGGCAAGCGGTGTGTCCGTCCCCTGATCCTCTCCTAGCGACCCTCCACGCTCTGTCGGCCGGCCCTTACTCGGGCCGGTCGATGGAGCATGGTCGCAAGCGCTCGGCGGGGAGACGCTCCGTGGACGTTAGGAGCGGGCCATCATGACCTCGACGCGCTCGCCCTCGTGGACGAGAACGGCGAGCAGGGCGTCGACGACGCGGCCGTCGAACTGGGTTCCGGCGCAGCGTTCGAGCTCCTCCCGGGCGGCCGCGTGGCCGATCGAGGCACGGTAGCAGCGGTCGCAGGTCATCGCCTCGTAGGCATCCGCCACCGCCAGGATCTGGGCCTCGAGCGGGATCTCGTCAGCCGAGAGCCCGCACGGATACCCGCGGCCGTCCGGACGCTCGTGATGCGCGCCGACCCACTCGCGAACATCCGCGAAGCTCGGATGCTCGAGGATCTGCGCGCCCAGGCCGGGGTGGCGCTTGATGATCTCGAACTCCTCGTCGGTGAGCTTCGCCGGCTTGTTCAGGATGCTGTCCGGCACGCCCACCTTGCCGACGTCGTGGAGCATCCCGGCGAGCCGCACCCGGCTGATCCGCTGCTCGGACAGTCCGAGCTCCCGCGCCATCATCGCCGCGTAGCGCCCGACCGTCTCAGAATGGCGGGCGCTGCCGCTGAAGCGCAGGTCCACCGCCTCTGCCAGGTCGAGTACGACGGCGACGAATCGCTCTCCGGCGATGTCTCGGGCGGCGCCGTCCTGCAGCACTTCCTTAAGCGCCGGACTGTGGAGCATGGTCCTGTCTCGACCGTTCTGCTTGGCGGCGTAGAGCGCCTCATCGGCCGCTCGCAGCAGCGAGCCGGCCGTCTCGCCGTGCTTCGGGTAGCTCGCCACCCCGAAGCTGATCGTCGTGGGAACCGAGTCCTGTATGAACTCGTCACGCAGTTCACAGCGAAGTCGCTCGGCGATCACGAACGCGTCCTGGTCGTTGGTGTCCGGCAGTATCAGCGCGAACTCCTCGCCGCCCACGCGCGCGAGCCCGTCGATCTGGCGCTTGCCCTGCTCGAACAGACGAGCGAGTCGCACGAGGGCCGCGTCCCCGACGTGCCGGCCCGAGCGGTCGTTCACTTCCTTGAAGTTGTCGAGATCTCCGACCACGATCGTCATCTTGGCCTCGCCTCGACGGGCGCGCTCGATCTCGAGATCGAGCAGCTCGCGAAAGCCGTGCCGGTTGGACAGTTTCGTCAGGGGGTCGGTGCGCGCCGCGTCATACAGCTTTGCGATCAGCAGCTCCCCTCGCTCGCGCATCGAGCGGACCAGGATCGCGGCGACGAGCAGCGTGCCCATGCCGATGAGCCACCATGCTGGCATGCGGCCGACGGGTGGCCTGGCGATCAGCAGCGCTCCGTAGGCCAATCCGACATAGAGGATCTGCACGGCCAGCTCGCGTGTCGTGAAGAAGTAGGAGGCATACAGGAAGATCCACAGGTAGAAGAAGATCATCGGGCTGGGACTGTCGGCCGCGAAGTAGGCGACCGCCGTTATCACAGTGCTGCCCCATGCCACCGCGAGCTGCAGCACTCTGGGGGGCAGGCGACTTGCGCGCCAGAACAGCATGCCGGCGATCACGTAGGCGTTGCCCACGATGAACAGCAGCCCGAGCTCGCTCGCGCGCGCGGGAGGAGAAAGCCCGACCGTAAGCAGCGCAAGCGTCGCCCCGGCGGCGAACAGCCCGCCGAGGATCCGGGCCATCATCCCCGTATCGAGGCTCCCTCCAATACCGGCGCTTGTCTGCACAGACGCGCCGAGCTTTTCCCTGCTCAGAAACATCGTCATGTCCTCCCGTATCGGTCGCGGTAGGACCGTGCATGAGGGCCGAGACGACTTAACCGACCGACGTTTCACCGCGGCGCAGCCCACCCTCTCGGCGGCTCGGACATAATCCCCGCGATGAGGGCAATCCAGATCGTGGATCTCACCGGTCCCGCAAGCGCGCTCAGGCTGGTCGAGCTGCCCGAGCCGGAGCCCTCGAGCATGCTCACGCCGGGCAGCGGCGTGGTGATAGAGGTGCACGCCGCCGGTGTCTCGTTCCCGGAGCTGCTCCAGTCGCGCGGCGAGTACCAGATCAAACCGCCGCTGCCGTTCGTGCCGGGCAGCGAGGTCGCCGGGGTCGTCCGCAGCGCTCCAGCGGACGCGCAGGTCAAGGTCGGCGACCGGGTCGCCGCGTTCTGCGCGCTCGGCGGCTTCGCCGAGACGTCGGTCGCGGCCGAGTTCCTCACGTTCGGCCTGTCTGACGAGCTCGACTTCGCGCAGGGCGCCGGTCTGATCCTCAACTACCACACCGCCTACTTCGCGCTCGTGCTGCGCGGGCGTCTGAAGGAGGGCGAGACGGTGCTGGTCCACGGCGCCGCCGGCGGGGTCGGCACGGCGGCGCTCCAGATAGCCAAGGGGCTCGGCGCGCACACGATCGCGGTGGTCTCGAGCGACGCCAAGCAGCTGATCGCCGAGCAGGCCGGAGCCGATCACACGGTGCGCGTGCGGTCGCAGTGGAAGGACGAGGTCAAGAGCCTCTCGGACGGCGGCGTGGATCTCGTGCTCGACCCGGTGGGCGGCGATCGGTTCACCGACAGCCTGCGGTCGCTGCGCGAGGATGGCCGTCTCGTCGTCGTCGGCTTCACCGGCGGATCGATACCGGAGGTGAAGGTGAACCGGCTGCTGCTGTCCAATGTCGACGTGGTCGGTGCCGGATGGGGGGCCTACGTGATGGGGAAGCCCGCCCTGAACCGCGAGATCGGCTCGGCGGTGAGCCGCATGGTCGACGAGGGAGCAATACGGCCGATCGTCGGCGAGCGCTTTCCCTTGGAGCGCGCCGGCGATGCGCTCTTGGCGATCGACGAGCGGCGTGCGACCGGCAAGGTCGTGCTTGACGTGCGGGCCGGTTGAGCGCCGCCGGCATCGCGCGCGAGGAGATCTCCCACTCGGGTTAACCCCCCTCTGTATCCGGGGGAGAGCCGCCGCCTCTCGGTGGCGGGCCACAGTGACGGCGGGCCTCGCGCGCGTCAAAATCGGCATGCATGAGCGTGACTTCGGGACCCGTCACGGCGGCTCGCCAGACCGAGCCCCGGGATCCGTCAGACCCTCGCGATCGCCAACCCCCAGAGCTCGAGCTCGCGGCGTCCCGCGCGGCCGGCGTTCGCGCGCCGGCGGACGGCCCGACCCAGCAGGAGATCCGCGCTCCGGTGCTCGTGAACGTGGATCGGGCGGTCACGGCGCTGATCACGGTGGTGCCGCCGCTGCTGCTCGTGATCGTCGGCTGGCAGGCGTGGAACCGCGAGCTTCACTGGCGCGACATCGCGATCTTCCTGGTCATGTACATCCCCGTGGGTCTCGGCGTGACGGTCGGCTTTCACCGCCTGCTCACCCATCGCAGCTTCAAGACCTCGCCCTGGTTGCGAGGACTGCTCGGGATTCTCGGCACCATGTCGGTCGAGGGTCCCGTGATCTCCTGGGTGGCCGACCACCGCAAGCACCACGCCTACTCGGATCGTTTCGGTGACCCGCACAGCCCGCACGTCGACCACGGCGGCGGTTGGCGCGGCGCTCTGCGCGGCCTCGGGCACGCGCACGTCGGCTGGCTCTTCAACCACTCTCAGCGCGGCGCCGCCGAGCGGTTCGCGCCCGACCTCCTGGCCGACCCGGTGACCAGCTTCGTGGACAGGACATTCGTGCTGTGGTCGCTCGTCGGCCTTGCGATCCCGTTCGCCCTCGGCGCGCTGATCGGCGGGAGCGTGCGCGCCGGCCTCGAGGGCGTGCTCTGGGGAGGCGTGGCGCGAATCTTCGTGCTGCACCACGTCACCTACAGCATCAACTCGCTGTGTCACTTCTTCGGGCGTCGGCGCTTCGCGACCGGCGACCATTCGCGCAACCTGCTCTGGCTCGCCCCGCTGTCGTTCGGCGAGGCCTGGCACAACAACCATCACGCCTTTCCGACCTCGGCCATCCACGGGTTGGGTCGCTGGGAGGTCGACTTCTCGGCGATCCTCATCTCGGGCTTGGAGCGCGCCGGCCTGGTGTGGGACGTCCAGCGGATCAGCGACGACAGGCAGGCAGCCAAGGCGCTTACGGGGTGAGGCCGCTGACGGCACGGCCGTGCGACCATTGGCGCGATGAGCGATCGAGTCACGGCCGACGTGCAGGTGCTCTCACCGAGGGCCCCGCGGCGATGGATGCCGACGCTGGCGGCAGGACTGTCGCTGGGTGAATACGCGCGCTCGCTGGTACGCCGTCTCGCCGGGCTGACAGCCGTTCTGGTGACCGCGATCTGGGCGCTCGACGGGCAGGGGTACTTCTGGCCGGCGTGGGTCTGGCTGGGCCTGGTGGTGCCCGTGCTGCTCGACTTCACGGCGAGCTGGGCGTGGCGGCATCCTCGCGGGGCGGTGCGCCGGGTCGCGTGCGTGTGGGCGCTCGTCAGCGTCGCCGCCGTCATCCTGATGCTCACGTGGCTGCTCACCTGGCTCTTGGCGGGCGTGCAGGAGTTCTGGCCCGGGTGGGCGCTGCTCGGCCTGGCGACGGCCGGGAGCGCCTACTCGCTGATCGCGCTGCACGACCGCGTGCTCGTCGCCAGGGGACGGCGCGCGCTGCGGGCCAGGGTCGAGCTCTTGACCCGCACGCGGCGTCAGGCCGTCGACGCGCAGGCGGCCGAGCTGCGGCGCATCGAGCGCGACCTGCACGACGGGGCGCAGGCGCGACTGGTCGCCCTGACGTTGCAGCTCGGGCGCGCCGAGCTGCGCGTGGACAGCCAGCCCGAGGTCCGCGAGCTGATCCACGATGCGCAGCGCGAGGCCCACCATGCGATCGCCGAGCTGCGCGACCTCGCACGGGGCATCGTTCCACCGCTGCTCGCCGACCGCGGCCTGGTGGCCGCGGTGGAGTCGCTGGCGGCTCGCTATGGACTCGGCACCGCGATCCAGGTGGACACGCGTCGCAACCACGCTCCGGCCGTCGAGAGCGCCGTGTATTTCGTGATCGCCGAGGCGCTGACGAACACCGCCAAGCACGCGCGCGCGGAGCGCAGCTGGGTGCGCATGAGTGACGAGCGCCACGCGCTGGCCGTGATCGTGGGCGACGATGGCCGCGGCGGGGCCGATCCCGAGGGATCCGGGCTGGCAGGCCTGCGCGCCCGCGTGGAGGCGCTCGACGGAAGCCTGCGCGTGGAGAGCCTCCCGCAGCGAGGGACCGTCGTCGAGGTCAGCATTCCGTGCGGGTAGTGATCGCGGAGGACCTCGCCCTGTTGCGCGAGGGTCTCGTGGCGCTGCTGCGTGAGAACGGCATCGAGGTCGTGGCCCAGGTCGAGGATGGCCCGGCGCTCTTGCGGGCGATCGCCGGGCACGAGCCGGATCTGGCGATCGTCGACGTGCGGCTGCCGCCGACGTTCAGCGACGAGGGGTTGCGCGCGGCGATCGAGGCCCGTCGCAGGCAGCCCGAGCTCGGGGTTCTCGTCCTGTCGCAGTACGTCGAGACGGCGTACGCGAGCGAGCTGATCGGCGAGAACACCGCCGGGATCGGGTATCTGCTGAAGGAGCGCATCGGTGACGTGAGGGCGTTCCTCGACGCGCTGACGCGCGTGGCCGACGGTGGCACGGTGCTCGACCGCCAGGTCGTCACCCAGTTGCTGGTTCCACGCCAGGGCTCGATGGACGCGCTGACTCGCCTGACCGCGCGCGAGCGCGACGTGCTCGAGCTGATGGCCGAGGGACGCTCCAATGCCGCGATCGCCGAGAGCCTCGTGGTGACCCCGGGCGCGATCGAGAAGCACATAACCAACATCTTCTCCAAGCTCGAGCTCCCGGCCTGCGACGACGACCATCGGCGCGTGCTCGCGGTGCTCGCCTACCTGCGGGTAGCGGGCTGAACCGCAGCTGCCGCCGCGGCCCTGGGCCCGAGAAACGGGACTAGCGTCAGATAGATGAGCTGGGGAGCGAGGCCCGGGAGCTCGGCGATGCGCCCGTAGTCGATGTAGTCGTGAAGGACCTGCCAGATGCCCCCGGTCACCGCCTCGGCCGCGACCGCCGGCACATCGAGGTTCCCCGGCGCGAGCTCGTAGCCGCGCTCCAGGTGGGCGGCGAAGGAGCGCAGCGCCCGGTCGCGGATATCGATCGCGTCGGGGCTCGCGGCGAACGTATCGACCAGGCTCAGGTGCGCGTGTGCCGGCTCGGAGGTCACGTAGTCGATCAGCGCGCGCAGGCCGGCCGCGACGGCCCTCGGCCAGTCGTCCTCGTGCGCGTTGTATGCGCTCGCGGTGACGAGCAGCGCCTGGTGCATGCCGACCTTCAGGGCGCCCAGGAAGGCGGCGTGCTTGGTCGGGTAGATCTCATAGAAGGTCTGGTGGGAGATGTTCGCGCGCCGGGCGATCTCGGGGATCGTCAGGCCGGCGAGGCCCTTCGCCGCGACGGTCGCCGCGGTCGCGTCGACGATCCGCTCGCGCTGGTTCTGCACGATGAACTTGCGCGAGAGCGCATGGCGCCCGCTGGGCAACGGCCCTTTGGCCCGGAGCGCCCGCTCGGAGACATCGGCCGCATCGGCGCCCGACTCAGCCGGCGGCTCGCGCGGCTCCTGCGGCTCCTGCGGTTCCGCCAGGGGGACCTGTACCCCGGCCGGGAGACGCTGCGGATACGAGGACGCCCAGGCCGCGAGTTCGACGGCGATCTGGGGCAGCTCGCCCGAGCGTCCGGTGCGAAGGCGCGTGGCGGTCACCTCTCGCACGCCGCCGAGGATCACCTTGACGGCGAGATCGACGATCGGCTCCGACGCGGTCGGATCGCGGCTCGAGCGGACGACGCGCTCGAGCGCGTCGAGCGTCTGCTTGCGCCGCTCGAGCGCCTTCGCCCCCGCCCCGAACGCGCCCAGCACGAACAGCGACATCGCCTCGGGCTCGGCCGCCGCGAGCGCGCAGAACGCGACTATCGCGCGCTCCTCCCCCCCGCCCTCGGAGGCCTCGTCGTCGTAGGCCTCCATCACCGTCCTTGCGGCGCGCCCGGCGATCTGGTCGTAGACCCCCACGAACAGGGCTTCCTTGTCGGCATACAGGCTGTAGAAGGTTGGGCGGGAGACGCGCGCGAGCTTGGTTACGTCGAGGATGCGCACGGCTCGATATCCGCGACGGGCGATCAGCTCGATCATCGCGCTCTGCAGCCGTTCGCGCTGGTCGCGCTGAACCTCCTGCGGATCCAGTCCGTGGGTCCCGGTGGGCAGCCGTCGGTAGCGCTCGGCGGGCCCGTCTTTCGCCTTCGAAGGTCCGCCGGCGCCCGCGGGCGCCTCGTCGCCCTTCGCAGCCGTGCGCTTCGCTCGCCCTGGTCTGGCATTGCGCGCGGGCATGTCCGGCAGACCTCCCATCGACGTCAGGAAGGTCAAGCGTACAGCCTGGGTGCGGGGTTCAACCTGCGCTCGGGGGCGCGCGGCGCGGGAAGTTGCGAAGCGGCGAGTCGTGGGATGCTCCGTGGATGCACGACGCCTCGCCGCCCAGCGCGAGCACTGAAACGGGCTCCTCGGGTGATCTCGCGAACGCTCGCATGAGCGCGAGCGCGGTGCGCGTGGAGGCGCTCGAGGTGATGTCCGACCTGCTGCTCGGCGTGGGCGAGGGCTCACCGCCGGATGCCTTCTTCAGCAGCCTCTGCGAGGCGATCTGCCGCCTGACGTCGATGCGCCGGGCGGTGCTCTTCCGCTACGACAGCGCCCGGCGTCGTGTGCGTGCCGTGGGCGCACACAACATCGAACTGGAGCGCTTCGCCGACCTGTTCGTCACCGTCGATTCGGTGCCGGTGGCGCGGCGCGCGCTCGTCGAGGACCGGGTCCTTGAAGTGCTCGGCGCGGCTGACGCCGAGGTCCCGCCCTTCGTGCGCGACCTGCTGGAGGGGGTTCGCATCGTGTGCACGCCGATGGCGGCCGCCGGCCGCCACGTGGGAGTCGTGCTGTCAGAGCGCGAGGCGGCGATGCCGGACATGGGCGAGGACGAGCGCCACCTGCTGTGGACGCTCGGCAAGGCGATCGCGATGGCGTCGGTCGCCAGAGAGGTCACCGCCTACGACGAGCAGAGCCGCCAGTTGCAGCAGCGGATCGATCTGGCACGCGAGATCCACGAGGGCGTCGTGCAGCGGCTGTTCGGCGTCTCGCTGGCGCTCTCGCGCGAGGAGCTGCTGGACGCCGAGGCCCAGCAGCGCTGTGCCAGGGAGGTGCAGACGGCGCTCGGCGATCTGCGCAGCGCCCTGCAGCGCCCGCTCGGACACTCCTCTCGTCCAACGGCCGTGACCTTCGCCGAAGAGCTCGAGCGGGTGCGCGGCCTGCACCCGGACCTCGACATCGTTCTCGAGGACGGAAGCGCCGAGGAGGTGCCGAGCAGCCTCGAGGCGCTCGCCCAGTCGATTCTGATCGAGGCGGTGCGCAACGCACGCAAGCACGCCGACGCGACCCGTGTCGGCGTATCTCTTCGCGGCGGCGGGGGTACCTTCGTACTTGAGGTGCGTAACGACGGAGCCCATCTGTATGGCGGCGGGCGGGGCGGGGTGGGCCTGCGCCTGGCGACGCTCGAGGCGCTCCAGTACGGCGGGGTGCTCGAGTACGGCGAGTCCGAGCCCGGAGCCTGGCAGGTGCGGCTGGTGGTCCCGATCGGCCAGTGACCACGCCCGCGGCGATGACTGATGGCCCGTCGACAGCGGCGCAGGACGGCAGGCGACTGCGCGTGCTGGTCGTCGACGACCACGACGTGGTCCATTGGGGCTTTCGCCTGATGCTCGGTCAGATGTCGTGGGTCGAGCGGTGCCTGAGCGCGCGCACGGGCTCCGAGGCGCTCGCGGTGTGCCGGCGCTACGAGCCGCACGTCGCGCTTGTCGACCTGTTCCTCGGTGACGAGTCCGGCCCGGAGATCTGCGAGCGCCTGCGCGCCGAGGCTCCGGCGCCGCGCGTGCTCTTGATGTCGGGCGCCGGCGGCATCTCTCCGCGCGCCGCGCGGGGGGCGGGGGCGGCGGGCTTCATCTCCAAGGACTGGCCGGCGACGGAGATCGCGAAGATGGTCCGGATGGTCGGCGATGGGTTGGAGGTGTTCAAGCAGGCGAGGAATCCCGGCGTCCCGTCGCTGACCGAACGGGAGTCGGAAATACTCGGTCTGATCGCCGGCGGTGCGACCAACCGCGAGATCGCCGGCTCGCTGTACCTGTCCCCTCATACCGTCAAGGAGCACACGAGCACGCTCTACCGCAAGCTGGGCGCGCGCAACCGCGCCGACGCCGTTCAGCGCGCGCAACGCCTGGGTCTGCATGGCTGATCGGCGGGTCGCTCCCCCCGAAAGGCACCTGATCACCCCCCATTTGGGGGGTTCCGGCCCCGCGGCGACGCCGGAATGCAGGAAGGAGGGAGAATTGTGTGTGCAGTGCCGAGCGGTATGACAGCGGGCCTTTTCCCCGGCCAGGGAAGTCAGGCGGGTGATCTTCGCGAGCGCGTCGAGCGCGTGGACGCCGAGTTGTGCGAGCGGTGCATCGAGCTCGTGGGAGAGGATCCGTTCGCGCGTGTGCGCGAAGGCACACGGTTCGCCCAGCCGGCCATCTTCTGCGCCAGCGTCGCCGGGTGGATGGAGGTGCGCCAGCGCGTGCGTCCGATCGCGCTCGCCGGCCACTCGCTCGGAGAGCTCAGCGCGCTGGTTGCAGCCGGGGCTCTGGAGCCGTCCTCCGGTCTCGAGCTGGCGGTGCGCCGAGGCGAGCTGATGGGCTTGGCGGACACGGGCGTGGCGGAAGGGATGCTCGCCGTCATCGGCGCCTCCGACGAGCAGGTCAGCGCGCTTGCCGACGAGCACGATGTCGTGCTGGCCAACGACAACGCGCCGGGACAGGTGGTGCTCGCCGGTCCGGTCAGCCGGCTGCGCGCCGCGTCGGGGAGGGCGCGTGAGCTCGGCGTGCGCGCGATCCTCCTGGACGTGGCGGGCGCGTTTCACTCGCCTGCCATGTCCGGCGCCGTCGAGCCATTCCGCGCGGCGCTTGACGGCGTCGAGTTCCACGCCCCCGCGGTCCCGGTGATCTCGGGCTCGACGGCGAAGCCGTTTGCGGATGTGCGTGCCGAGCTGGCGGCGGCGATCGTGATGCCGGTGCGCTGGCGCGAGACGATGCACGCTCTGGCAGGCCTCGGGGCGGACACGTTCGTGGATTTCGGGCCTTCCGAGGTGCTCGCCCGGCTGGTGGCACGGAACCTGCCCGACGCCCGCGTCCTCGATCTCGACGAGCTGTCCTCGTCGAGTGCCCTGGAGTCGAGCGGTGTCGTCTGAGCCGCCCACGCTCCAAACCGCCGATGCGCCGGGCGGGCGCACGCCGCCGGTGACTCGCACCGCGGGGATAGTCGGGCTCGGGAGCGCTCTTCCCGAGCGCAGGGTCTCGAGCGCCGAGCTCGGTGATCGGGTGGGCGTCAGCGCCGAGTGGATCGAGCAGCGCACGGGTATCCGTGAGCGCCGATTCGCCTCGTCCTCCGAGCGGGTGAGCGATCTGGCGGTGAGCGCCGCGCGGATCGCGCTTGACGACGCTGGCCTGAATGCCGCCGAGCTCGACGCGGTGCTGATCGCCACGGTGGCTTCAGACGAGATCCTCCCAACCACCGCCCCGATCGTGGCGCACGAGCTGGGAGCGGCGCGCGCCGCCGCGATCGATGTCGGCGCCGCCTGCACCGGCTCGCTTGCGGCCCTGGCGCACGCCACCGCATGGATCGAGGCCGGTCGCGCGCGACATGTGCTCGTGGTGGGCGCCGAGGTCCTCTCGCGCCTGATCGACTTCGACGACCGCCGCTCCGCGCCGCTGTTCGGCGACGGCGCCGGCGCGATGGTGGTGTCCGTGGACGCCGACGGGCAGATCGGGCCGTTCGTGTTCGGCAGCGACGGAGGCCGGGCGGATGCGATCAAAATCACCCGCGCCCGCGGGGTGCTGGAGATGGAAGGCCATGAGACGTTCCTCCAGGCCGTGCAGCGCCTGAGCACCTGCACGACCGAAGTCGTCGAGCTCGCGGGGCTCACCCTCTCAGACGTGGACCTGTTCGTCTACCACCAGGCCAACTCGCGCATCCTCACCGCCGTGGGCGAGCGCCTCGAGCTGCCCGGTGAGCGCGTGTTCGACTGCATCGCCGAGCTTGGCAACACGAGCGCCGCGAGCGTGCCGCTGGCCCTCGGCCTGGCGGCCCGCGATGGCGCGCTGCAGCCGGGCGCGCGGGTGGTGCTCGGCGCGATCGGCTCGGGGCTCACCTGGGGCGCCACCGTCCTGACGTGGGGCGGCTCATGACGGTTGCGCCCGAGCGGGACGGCTGCGCGCTCGTGACCGGCGCCTCGCGTGGCATAGGCTCGGCGATTGCGTGCGTGCTGGCCGCCGACGGATGGCCGATCGGCGTGAACTTCAAGCTCGACGAGAGCGCCGCGGGGGCGACCGTCGAGCGCATCGAGGAAACCGGAGGCAGGGCGCTTGCGCTGCGCGCCGACGTGACCGCGCCGGAGGACGTCGAACTCCTGTTCGACGCCGCCGAGCGGGCATATGGCCCGGTGCTCGTGCTCGTCAACAACGCCGGCGTGCGCGCCGACGATATCGCCATCTCGCTGGACGACTCGGCCTGGGAGCAGGTGATCAACACGAATCTCAGTGCCGCATTTCGTGTCACGCGGCGCGCGCTCAAGGGAATGATCAGAGCTCGCTTCGGCCGCGTGATCAACATCGCCTCGATCGTCGGACCGCGGGCGAACGTCGGGCAGTCCAACTACGCAGCCGCCAAGGCGGGACTGATCGCGATGACCAAGACGATCGCCGTCGAGGTCGCCCGGCGCGGCGTGACGGTCAACGCGATCGCCCCCGGCCTGATCGAGACCGAGCTGACGAGCGGTCTCGACGGGACGATGCTAGCGGCGGTCCCCGCCCGTCGGGCCGGCACGCCCGAGGACGTCGCCGCGTGCGCGCGCTTTCTCGCCTCCGAGCAGGCCGGCTATGTGACGGGCAGCACCCTGTTCGTGGATGGAGGTCTCAGCGCCTAGGCGCTGAGACCCAGCTCAAACCTCAACCGCAAGGAGCCTCATGAGCACAGCCGTAACCGAAGATCAGATAGAGAAGGTCGTGATCGAGTCCCTGGAGAGCTTCGGGGCCGACCCCGAGCAGATCACCCGCACGGCGACGCTCGAGCAGCTCGACATCGACTCGCTGGACCTCGCCGAGCTCTCGCAGATCGTCCAGGAGCGCTTCGACGTCGAGCTGACAGGCGCCGACGTGGCCGACGTGAAGACCGTGGATGATGCGATCAAGCTGATCGCCGCGGGCGTCTAGAGACGTGGAGCCGGTCGTCGTCACCGGGGTGGGCGCCGTCACGCCGCTCGGCGTCGGCGCGCGTGCTCTGAGCGAGCGCTGGAGCGCGGGCGTGTGCGGCATCCGCGACGGCGAGGGCGCGTGTGTGGATTTCGACCCCGGGGACTTCCTCTCGATAAAGGAGGCGCGCCGTGCGGATCGCTTCACGCAGCTGGCGATCGCTGCGTGCGCCGAGGCCCTCGCCGACGCGAGCTGGGAGGATGAGCTGCCCTACGACGACAGGCGGGTGGCCTGCGTGCTGGGAACCGGAGTCGGCGGCATCTCGACACTCGTCGACGGTCAGGACACGCTGCGAGAGCGGGGCCCCGAGCGCGTGTCGCCGCTGGCCGTGCCGCTGATGATGAGCAACGCGGCGGTGGCGGCGCTCTCGATGCGCCACGGGCTGCGCGGCCCGAGCTACGCGGTGAGCACGGCCTGCGCCTCCGGAGCGCATGCGCTGGGCTGCGCGCTGCGCATGCTCCAGACGGGCGAAGCCGACGCCGTGGTGGCCGGCGGATCAGAGGCCGGGCTCGCGCCGCTCGCGCGGGCGGCGTTCAGTTCACTTGACACGCTTTCGCAGTGCGGCATCTCCCGCCCGTTCGACGCTCGCCGCGACGGCTTCGTGATGGGCGAGGGCGCGGCCGTGCTGGTGCTCGAGCGCGGCGGTCCCGCCCAGGAGCGCGGCGCGCGGGTGCTGGGGTCGATCAGGGGCTACGGCTCGACTTCCGATGCCCACCATCTCACCGCTCCGCGCGAGGATGGCGTCGGCCAGGCCGACGCCATGACCGCGGCGCTCAGCGACGCGGGCGTCGCCGCCGAGGAGATCGACTACGTGAACGCCCACGGCACGTCGACCGCGCTGAACGACCGCGCCGAGACGCGCGCGATCAAGCGCGCGCTGGGCGAGCACGCGAAACGGATACCCGTCTCCTCGACGAAGTCCGCGATCGGGCACCTGCTCGGCGCCGCGGGCGCGGTGGAGGCGGTCGCCACGCTGCTCGCGCTGCGCGATCGCATCGCGCCGCCGACGCTCGGCTGGTCAGAGCGCGACGAGGAGCTGGATCTGGACTACGTGCCCGAGGCGGCGCGCCCGCTCAAGGTGGGCGAGGGTCGCCCGGCGCTCGCGCTGTCGAACTCGTTCGGCTTTGGCGGCCACAACGCGGTGCTGTGCCTGGAGGGAGCATGACGCTCGCGCTGGTCGAGCGCCCCTACGAGCGCCTGTCGCCGCTCGAGCGCCTCGAGGTGCTGACGGACCCGGGGTCGATGCAGCTTCTGCGCACACAGGTTCGCTCCCGGCGCATGGGTGATCGCTCCCGTCCCGGTGATGGCATACTTGCGGCGCATGCCAGGATCGACGGGCGGCAGGTGTACTGCTATGCGCAGGACTCGTCGTTCGCCGGTGGTTCGCTTGGCGAGGCGCATGCGGACACGGTCGTCGAGGTGCTCCGCCTCGCCGGGCGCGCCCGCGTGCCTGTGATCGGCTTCATCGACTCGGCCGGCGCGCGCATGCAGGAGGGCCTGGCCGCCCTGTCGGGCTACGGGCGGATCTTCTCCGAGCACGTGCGCCTGTCGGGCGTGGTCCCGCAGATCTCGATCGTCTGCGGGCCGGCCGCGGGTGGAGCCTCATACGGCCCCGCGCTGAACGACTTCGTGATCATGAGCGCCGATGCCGCCATGTTCCTCACCGGGCCGGGAGTTGTTTCCGAGGTGACCGGTGAGCAGCTCGACGCCGCTCTGCTGGGCGGTCCGCGCGTCCACGAGCGAAACGGCGTTTGCCACTTCGCGGCGCCCACGGAGGTGGATGCCGCGTTGCTCGCGCGCGACCTGCTCGACTACCTGCCCCAGCACGCCGACGAGTCGCCGCAGATGTGGCCGGTTGTGGCGCCGCCGGACACGCCGCCCGACTCCGCCGTGCCGTCACAGGCACGCAAGGTCTATGACGTGCGCCACGTCGCGGCATCGCTCGTCGACGGCGGCAGGCTGATGGAGGTCTCCCAGCGCAGGGCACGCAACGTGGTCTGCGCGTTTGCACGCCTGGATGGCCGGTCGATCGGAATCGTCGCCAACCAGCCCAGGTATCTCGGGGGCGTGCTCGACTCCGAGTCCTCGCAGAAGGCGGCGCGGTTCGTGCGCACCTGCAACTCGTTCGGTCTGCCGCTGCTCGTGCTGGTCGACACCCCAGGCTTCCTGCCCGGATCGCGCCAGGAGCGCGACGGGGTGATTCGCCACGGCGCCAAGCTGGTGCACGCGTTCGTCGAGGCGACCGTGCCGAGCGTGACGGTGATCCTGCGAAAAGCGTTCGGCGGCGCATTCATCGCGATGAACTCGAAGGCGCTCGGGGCCGACTATGTCTTCGCCTGGCCGGATGTGGAGGTCGGCGTGATGGGCGCCGAGCAGGTCGTCGGCATCATGAATCGCCGTGAGATCGCCGCGGCCGAGGACCCAGTCGCAGCCAGGCGCCGCCTGGCCGGTGCCTATGCGGGCGAGCATCTGCGCGTCGAGGGGGCGAGCGCGGATGGGTTCGTCGACGAGGTGATCGCACCGAGCGAGACGCGACGGCGGATCGCCTCCTGTTTCGAGGCCCTCGCCGCGGCGCACCGACCCGCGTCCCGCGCAAGCAACCTCCCGCTGTAAAGGGCCGCGATGCTCGAGGGACGCCGCATTCTGATCACGGGCGTGCTGAACCGGCACTCGATCGCCTTCGCCACCGCCGGGCGGGCCCAGGAGCTCGGCGCCGAGGTGATCCTCACCGGCTTTGGACGCACCAAACGGATGACCGAACGCTCCGCCGCCCAGCTGCCACGCACAGCGGAGGTGCTCGAGCTGGACGTGAACAGCCCGGAGGACCCGGAGCGGGTCCGCACGGAGCTGGACGCCCGCTGGGGCGCTCTGGACGGGCTGCTGCACGCCGTCGCCTACGCGCCGCCGGACGCGCTCGGTGGCGGGTTCCTCGAGACGCCGCCGCAGAGCGCCGCGACGGCCTTCCAGACGAGCGCCTTCTCGCTGAAGGCACTGGCGGCCGCGCTGCTGCCGCTGCTGCGATCGGCGCCGGAGGGCGCGGGCGTCGTCGGCCTCGATTTCGACGCCGGCGTGGCGTGGCCGTCCTATGACTGGATGGGTGTGGCCAAGGCGGCGCTCGAGGCCGTCTCCCGCTACCTGGCGCGCGAGCTGGGCCCGCACGATGTCCGTGTGAACCTCGTCTCGGCGGGTCCCGTGGAGACGCTCGCCGCGGGCGGCATCCCCGGCTTCTCCGCGCTTTCCGAGCTGTGGTCCGCGACCGCGCCCCTGGCCTGGAATCCCGCGGACCCCCGACCCGTGGCCGACGCCGCGTGCTTCCTGCTGTCTCCGCTGGCGCGGAAGATCACCGGGGAGATCCTGCACGTGGACGGCGGCTTTCACGCGATGGGCTGCCCGTCTCCGCCTCCCGCGGCGGTCATATGAGCGGTGGAATCCTCCTTACCGGGGCGACGGGCTTTCTGGGAATGGATGCGCTCGCGCGGCTGATCGAGCGCGGGGACGAGCAGATCGTGGCGCTCGTGCGCGCGCGGGACCACGAGGACGCCCGCGAGCGCCTCGAGCATGTGCTCGCGCGCCTCTACGACGAGCCGCCGCCGGCGGCGGCGCAGGTTCGGGCGATGCGCGGTGACCTGCTCGAGCCGGGGCTCGGGCTGTCGGCGGATGACCGCGCGCGCCTGGTCGGCTCGGTCGACCGGGTCATTCACTGCGCGGCGTCGATCTCGTTTGAGCTGTCGCTCGCGCAGGCCCGCGAGATAAACGTCGCGGGCGTTCAGCGGGTGGTCGAGCTCGCGCGCGAGATCGCGGCCGGCGGGTCGCTTCGGCGCCTGTTGCATGTCTCCACGGCATACGTCAGCGGTCGCCATGCGGGCGAATTCGGCGAGCGGGACCTCGATCTGGGCCAGGAGTTTCGCAACACCTACGAGCGCTCCAAGAACGAGGCCGAGCGGCTGCTTTCGGGAGTCGATGATCTACCGCTGGCGATCGCCAGGCCGAGCATCGTGGTCGGGCACCGGGCGAGCGGCTGGACGCCGGTGTTCAACGTGCTCTACTGGCCGATGCGCGCGTTCGAACGGGGACTGCTCGACGAGGTTCCTGCGAAGGAGGACTCGATCGTGGACTTCGTGCCGGTCGACTACGTCACCGACGGAATCGTGGCGCTGCTCGACGATGAGCGGGCGCATGGGACCTACAACCTGGTGGCCGGCGAGCGCGCGCTGAGCGCGGGCGAGCTCGTCGAGCTGCACTCCTCGGTTTCCGGACGAGCGCCGGCGCGGTTTGCGCCGCCGCAGGCCGCCGCGGGCCTGCCGGCGGGCGGCGAGACGTTCGTGCCCTACTTCGACGTGCGCTGCCGCTTCGACGACGCCCGCGCGCGGGAGGCGCTCGGGCGGGCGGGCGTGCGAAAGCCGGACCCCAGGGACTACCTGGACCGTCTGATCGACTACGCGCGGAGGACGAGCTGGGGCAAGCGGCCGATCTCCCGCCAGGCCTCGCTGAACGCAGCCTGACCGGCGCCCGCCGGCCGGCGCGGCCGACCGGCGCCACGACGCGGCACGGCGACCCGAGTCGGCGCGCAGGTGCGCGGGGTTGCGCTCAGAAGACGGGCGTCTCGGTGTAGTCGCCGAACACCTGCTGCAGCGACTCCACGATCTCACCCTCGCAGGCGTGCGCGCGGGCGCACTCGAGCAGGGGGTCCATCAGGTTGCGCCGATCGTGGGCGGCATCCTCGCGGAGCGCCGCCAGGGCGCGCTCGACCGCGGCGCCGTCGCGCCGGGCGCGCGCTGCCTGCAGGCGGCCGATCTGCTTGCGCTCGAGCGCCGGATCGATGCGCAGCGTGGCGAGCGGCTGCTCCTCGGCGAGCGCGTAGCGGTTGACGCCGACGACGATCCGTTCTCCGGCGTCTATCTCCTGCTGCAGCGCGAACGCGGCGTCGGCGATCTCGCGCTGGGGGTAGTTCTGCTTTACCGCCTCCACCATGCCGCCGAGCTGGTCGATCTTGGCGAAGTACTCATGGCATCGCTCCTCCATCTCGTCGGTGAGCGCCTCGACGAAGTAGGAGCCGCCGAGCGGGTCGACGGTGTTCCTGACGCCGGTCTCGTGCGCGATCACCTGCTGGGTGCGCAGCGCGATCGTGACGGCCTCCTCGGTGGGGAGGGCCAGCGCCTCGTCGTAGCTGTTGGTGTGCAGCGACTGGGTTCCCCCGAGCACTCCCGCCAGCGCCTCGATCGTCGTGCGGATGATGTTGTTGAGCGGCTGCTGCGCGGTCAGGCTCACGCCGGCGGTCTGCGCGTGGAAGCGCATCTGCCAGGAGCGGGGGTCGCGTGCGCCGAACCGCTCCCTTAGCTCTCGCGCCCAGATGCGCCGTGCGGCGCGGTACTTGGCGATCTCCTCGAAGAAGTCGATCTGCGCGTTGAAGAAGAACGAGAGGCGCGGCGCGAACTCGTCCACGTCGAGGCCGCGCCCGACCGCCTGCTCGACGTAGGTGAGCCCGTCCTTGAGCGTGAAGGCGAGCTCCTGCTGGGCGGTGGAGCCCGCCTCGCGGATGTGGTAGCCGGAGATCGAGATCGGGTGCCAGCGGGGCATGCGGCGGGTGCACCATTCGATCATGTCGCCGCACAGGCGCATCGCGGGGTCGATCGGGAAGCACCACTCCTTCTGGGCGATGTACTCCTTCAGGATGTCGGCCTGGATCGTGCCGGAGAGGAGCTCGGGCGGGGCGGGATGGACGGGATCGGACTCGGCGGCGGCGACGTAGAACGCCAGCATGATTGCGGCCGGTGCGTTGATCGTCATCGACACCGACACCTCGCCGAGGTCGATCGCCGAGAACAGCGTCTGCATGTCGTCGAGCGTGTCGATCGCGACTCCCTCGCGGCCGACCTCTCCGAGCGCGCGCATGTGGTCTGAGTCGTGGCCCATCAGCGAGGGCATGTCGAACGCCGTCGACAGCCCCGTCTGGCCGTGCTCGAGCAGGTAGCGGAAGCGCTCGTTGGTCTCCTCGCTCGTGCCGAAGCCGGCGAACTGGCGCATCGTCCACAGCCGTCCGCGGTACATCGACTCGTGAATGCCGCGCGTGAACGGGTAGGAGCCCGGACGCCCGATCGGGTCCTCGGCGCTGCCGATCCCTGCGGGAAGGTCCTCGGCGGTGTAGAGCTCGCGCACGGGCTCGCCCGACAGGGTCCGAAAGCTGGGCTTGCTCGCCTCCGATGGGGGCTTCGCGCTGACGGCCATGCAGACGCAATGCTAGTCGAGCGGTAGCCTCGGCTCTCATGATGCGCGGTGAGCTGAGCCGGCTGGTGGGCGCCGAGCATGTGCTGAGCGGGGCGGCGGGATCGCCATACAACCACGACGCCGCGCGCCGGCGGGGGGTCGAGGGGCGCGCGGACGCCGTGGTGCTGCCGGGCAGCGCCGAGGAGGTCGCCGCGGTGGTGGCGTGGTGCTACGAGCACGATGTGCCGATCGTTCCGCGGGGCGGCGGAACCGGACTGACGGGCGGTGCGGTGCCCCTCGGGGGCGGCGTGGTGTGCTCGATGGAGCGCCTGCGCCACGTGCGCGAGCTCGATCCTGCGCTGTGGCGGATTCTTCCGGAGGCCGGCGTGAGCACGCGTCACGTGCAGCGGCTGGCGCGCGAGAACGGCCTGCTGTTCGCACCCGACCCGGGCGCCGCGGAGCAGTCGCAGATCGGTGGCAACGTGGCCACGAACGCGGGCGGGCCGCACGCGCTGAAGTACGGCGTGACGGGAAACTGGGTGAGCGGCCTCGAGGTGGTCCTCGCGCCGGGGGAGCTCGTCCAGCTCGGCGGCTGGATCGGAAAGGACGTCGCCGGATATGACCTGAAGCGGCTTCTGATCGGCTCCGAGGGCACGCTCGGGCTGATCACCGCGGTGCGCCTTCGACTGCTGCCGGCGCCGCAGGCGGCGATCGCGCTCGTCGTCTTCCTGCGTGGCGTCGCCGAGGGCTGCGCGGCGATCGCCGCGGTGTTCGCCGCCGGGCTCCAGCCGTCGGTGCTCGACTTTCTCGACGGCGTGACGCTTCGGATCGTCGCGGCGGCGTATCCGGGGGGCGGCGAATCACCCGACGGCCACGCCGGGATGCCCGCGGATGCGGGGTTCGCGCTGATCGTCGAGGTCGACGGCACGAGCGAGCAGGCGGAGGCTCAGCGCAGGGAGCTGCTCGAGCTGCTCGGCCCGACGGCCCTCGCCGTCCACGAGCCCCCTGACGGCGACGCGCTGTGGCGCTGGCGCGACGGCGTCAACGGGGTCGTCACGGCGGCGCGCGGAGCGAAGGTGAGCGAGGATGTCGTGTTCCCGATCGAGCGGCTGGCCGAGGGGCTCGAGGGGTTCGCGCGGATCGGGGCCAGCCACGGGCTCAGCTCGTGCGCATGGGGGCACGGCGGCGAGGGGAACGTGCACGCGACCGTGCTCGTGGACCCGGCGCGCGAGTCCGAGCTCGACGCGGCGGAGGCGGTGGGCGAGGAGCTGTTCGCGCTCGTGATCTCGCTCGGCGGGTCGATTGCCGGCGAGCATGGCGTCGGCTGGCTGAAGCGTGGCCGGCTGCGGGCGCAGTGGCCCGAGCGCGCCGTGGAGCTGCACGAGCAGATCAAGCGGGCGTTCGATCCCAAGGGCCTGTTGAACCCGGGAAAGAAGCTGGCGCGCTAGCGTCTCTGCGATGGCGCTCGTCAGCGAGCTGGATCTCCCCGCGTTCGACTACGCCCACCCCTCGATGCGGGGCGAGCGCTTCCATGTGGCGATGAGCGAGCTGAGCTCGCAGAACTGGCTTGCGGAGGGTCCCTACGGCTACATCACGCTGGACCGCGAGTCGGGCGAGTTCTTCCTGCGGACGCGCTCGGCGATCTTCCCGGGGATGAAGATCGCGGAGATCTTCGGGGTGGGCGACGGTCCGCTGTATGAGGAGATGAGGCGGAACATCCTGCATGTGAACGGCCCCGACCACACCCGTCTGCGCAGCCTCGTGAACCCGGCGCTGTCGGCGCGCGCGGTGGAGCGCTATCGGCCCGCCATGAGGCGCTTCCTCGAGGAGCTGCTCGACCGGGCCGTCGCCGACGCGCAGGCGATCGCGGATCCCGCGACGGCTGCGAGCGGCGGCGGGCAGGCGGTCGAGCGGGTCGTGCGGTGTGAGTTCGTGGAGGCGTTCGCCAAGCCCTATCCGTCGCTGACGATCGCGACGGTGATGGGCGCCCCCCTCGAGGACGCGCCGCGTCTCCATCACTGGTCCAACTGGATCCAGAAGCAGTTCGACGCGGCGGGCATGGCGGACGAGCGGGAGCAGATCGAGCAGTCGGTACGGGAGTTCTACGAGTACGCGCGAGCGCTCGTGGTCGCTCGTCGCCAGGACCCCGGCGACGACCTGATCTCGCGGCTGATCGAGGCCGAGGATCAGGGGGACAAGCTCGATCAGGAGGAGTGCATCAACCTCGTGTTCAACGTGCTCGTCGGCGGCGTGGACACGAGCCAGAGCCAGCTGGCCCACACGATCAGGCTGCTCGCCGAACACCCCGACCAGTGGGCGCTGCTGGCCGAGGATCCGAGCCTCGCCGAGCGCGCCGTGGAGGAGGGGCTGCGGTATGAGCCGATCACGCCGTTCACCGCGCGGATCACCACTGAGGAGGTGACGTTCCGCGACGTGACCTTCCCGGAGGGCACGATCGTGATGGTGTGCGCATTCACGGGCAACCGCGATCTGGACGAGGACGCCGCGGGGACGGGCGGGGCCGAGCGCTTCGACATCACCGCCGAGCGCGGCCGCGCGCGAGCGCTGACGTTCGGCGCGGGTGTTCACTACTGCATGGGCGCCAACCTCGCGCGCGTCGAGCTGCAGGAGGCGCTTGCCTTCCTTTCGTCGCGCGTCAGGGGGCTCGAGCTCGACGGCGAGCCGACCTACGAGAGCATCTCGGGCATCTACGGGCTCGCCCGGCTCCCGATCAGGTTCTCCGTCTGATTTTCGGGAGACACGTTCGCCGGTCCCTGCGCCGGCGTGGTCGGCGCCGGTCACCGCAGCAGCCGGCACCGCGAGGGACATGAGAGAATTGTCGGAGGGGGGCATGAGGCCCTCCGTAGCGACAAGGGTTCGAGATGACCTTGCGGGTGGCCAACGGAGCGCTCCTGATCGTCGTGGCGCTGGCGGCGGTGACGGCGGGCGCGCAGGCGGGCGAGTACCACGTGTATGCGTGCCGCACGCCCACAGGCCAACCGGCCCCGGGGGATGGGTGGAGTGGGTCAGTGGCCGGAGCATCGGTCTATGCGGAAAACACCTGCGGCCAGGGAGGCGCGCTGATCGCGGCGCTCGGGCAGGCGAAACGCACCGCCAACACCGACATCGCCACCTGGGGGTTCGAAGCACCTGCGGGCGAGACCATCGCGGGAGCGACGTTGTGGCGCGCGGGCGACACCGACGGTGGCGCAGTGACCGGCGCCACGTATCAGTTCTGGCTAGCAGGGCCGCTCGAAACGAACATTTTCGAAGAATGCCTGTATGGCTTGGGATGCACTGGCAAAGGGAGTCTCGGCCAGCCCTTGGCTGCCCAGAATCGCGTTGTCGTGCCAAGCGCAAACCTGGGCTCGCATCTCTACGTAAGTGCCTCATGCGGAGGGACTGCAAAATTCAACTGCAAGGAAGGCGAACACGATCCAAGTGGCTTCGCCGCGGTCCTGTACCTGTATGCAGCGGATGTGGTGCTCGAACAGGGTGTGGGGCCGAGCGCGGGCAACGTGAGCGGGGAACTGGCGAGCGCTTCTCAGGTCGCGGGCATGAGTGATGTCGCCTTCAGCGCCAGCGATCCTGGGTCGGGCGTGTACGAGGCGTTGTTCAGCGTCGACGGACAGCTGGTTCAGAGCGGGGTGGTGGACGAAAATGGTGGTCGCTGTCGCAACGTGGGCCAGACGACGGACGGGCTGGCGGCCTTCCTGTACGTCCGTCCGTGCTTGGGGTCGGTGAGCGTCGACGTGCCGTTCGACACGACGAGCGTGGGCAACGGCTCCCATCGCCTGATGGTGAGCGTGATCGATGCGGCGGGGAACGCGGCTCCGGTGCTGGACCGCCAGATCACGATCGCAAACCCGCCGCGGCCCGGCGCGCCGGGACCGGCGAACGGGACGAACGCGTCCGTGCAGGCGAAGCTGTCCGCGAGCTGGAAGGGCACGAGCAGGGAGCGGATCACACGTGGGTACCGAGGCTCGGCGACGGTCGACGGCCGGCTGACCGGCCCAGGTGGCCTGCCGATCTCCGGCGCGGCGATCGACCTCACCGCCACGCCGGCGTATGTGGGCGCGAAGCCCGTGACGATGGCCAGCCCGCGGACGGGAGCGGACGGACGCTTCAGCGTGCGCCTGTCCGGAGGGATCTCGTCGCGCACTCTGCGCTTCGCCTATCGCAGCCATCTCGGTGACGCGCTGCCGGCGGCGACGCGCACGCTGACGCTTGACGTGGACGCGGGGATCGCCCTGAGCATCGCGCCGCGCACGGCGAGCGTGGGGCGGAGCATCTTCTTTCGCGGACGGCTGCTCGGCGGTCCGATCCCTTCTGGCGGCAAGCAGGTTGTGCTCGAGGCGCGCTCGCCGGGGAGCCCGTGGATCGAGTTCGACGTTGTCCGCACGGACGGCCGCGGCCGCTATCGGGCGAGCTACCGCTTCAAGTTCCCCGGCCCGGCCGACTACCAGTTCCGGGTGCTCTGCGAACCCGAGGCCGACTATCCGTTCGCCACCGGTTCCTCGAACGTCGTGGGCGTGCGGGAGCGCTGAGGGCGGGCGTGGTCATGGGGAGCGTCCACTAACCTGCACGCCGTGAAGGCGGTCATTCTGGCGGGCGGTCTCGGTTCGCGGCTCAGCGAGGAGACCGCCGTGCGTCCCAAGCCGATGGTCGAGATCGGCGGCAAGCCGATGCTGTGGCACATCATGAAGATCTACGCCGCGCACGGGATCGATGAGTTCGTGATCTGCCTCGGCTACAAGGGCTATCTGATCAAGGAGTACTTCGCCAACTACTACCTGCACACGTGCGACGTGTCGTTCGATCTGGCGAAGGGCGACATCGAGATCCATCGCTCCGAGACCGAGCCGTGGCGGGTGACGCTCGTGGACACCGGCGAGCAGACGATGACAGGAGGACGTCTGAAGCGCGTCCTCGAGTACGTCGGCGATGAGGACTTCTGCTTCACGTACGGCGACGGCGTCGCGGACATCGACGTCACGGCTCTGGTCGACTTCCACCGCGAGCAGGGCACGCGTGCGACCGTGACCGCGGTGCAGCCACCCGGTCGCTTCGGCGCGCTGGACGTCGACGGCGGACGAGTGCGGGAGTTCGAGGAGAAGCCGCGCGGCGACGGCGGTTGGACGAACGGCGGCTTCTTCGTGCTCTCGCGTGGCATCGAGCGTTACATCGACGGCGATCGCACGGTGTGGGAGCAGGAGCCCATGCGAGAGCTGGCGCTCGAGGGCCAGCTCGCGTGCTATCGCCACGAGGGCTTCTGGCAGGCGATGGACACGTTGCGCGACCGCAACCACCTCGAGGAGCTTTGGGGCTCGGGCGAGGCTCCCTGGCGGACATGGTCCTGACGCGCTGATGGCTCACGCAGACCTCGCCCCCCGCGGCATCGTGGACCCCGACTTCTGGCGGGACCGCCGCGTGCTGCTCACCGGCCACACCGGCTTCAAGGGCGCCTGGCTGGCGCTGTGGCTCCAGTCACTCGGCGCGAATGTCACGGGCTATTCGGCGAGAGTCCCGACGGAGCCGTCGCTGTTTGAGCTGGCGCGGGTGGGCGAGGGGATGGAGAGCATCAGCGGCGACGTGCGAGACCCCGAGGCGCTCGGGTCGGCGATCGCCTCGACGGCTCCGGAGGTCGTCGTCCACATGGCCGCGCAGTCGCTCGTGCGCCGCTCGTTCAGCGAGCCGCGCGAGACCTATGAGACGAACGTGATGGGCACCGTCAACGTGCTCGACGCCGTGCGCCGGCACGGCCAGCAGGTGCGCGCGCTCGTCAACGTCACCTCTGACAAGTGCTATGAGAACCGCGAGTGGGAGTGGGGTTACCGCGAGGTGGAGCCGATGGGTGGGCACGACCCGTACTCGAACTCCAAGGGCTGCGCCGAGCTCGTGACGGATTCGTTCCGCCGCTCGTTCTTCTCCGATCCCGATGGCCCCCGGCTGGCCTCGGCGCGCGCGGGAAACGTGATCGGCGGCGGCGACTGGGGCGAGGATCGACTGCTCCCGGACATCATGCGCGCGGCCCTCGCCGGCGACCAGGTGCGCGTGCGCAACCCCAACTCGATCCGTCCGTGGCAGCACGTGCTCAACCCGCTCAGCGGCTACCTGGTGCTGGCCCAGGCGCTGTGGCATTCGCCGGAGCACGCGGCGGGCTGGAACTTCGGACCGGCGGACGAGGACGCCCGCTCGGTGGGCTGGATCGTCGAGCGCATGGGCGAGCTCTGGCCGCAGGAGCTCCGCTGGGCGTTCGACGACGGTCCCCATCCTCACGAGGCGCGCTACCTGAAGCTCGATTCCTCCCGCGCGCGGACGCGCCTGGGCTGGCGCCCGCTCGTTGGCCTCGACGCGACCCTGCAGAGCATCGTCGAGTGGTATCGCGCGCTGCGCGAGGGGGCCGATATGCGCACGGTTACGCTCGGGCAGGTCGAGACGTTGCAATACGCTGCCGCCTCGTCATGAGCCAGACCAGATGTCGATTCTGTGGCGCGCCCTTGGACGCGGTCTTCGCAGACCTCGGCATGTCTCCGCTGGCGAACTCCTACCTGGCGCCGGAGCAGGCCAACGGCATGGAGCCCTTCTATCCGCTGCGCGCGTTGGTGTGCGGGCGGTGCTTTCTGGTGCAGCTCGAGGAGTTCGAGACGCCCGAGCAGATCTTCTCCGACTACGCGTACTTCTCCTCCTACTCATCGAGCTGGCTGGATCACTGCCGCCGCTACTCCGAGGCGATGATCGGGCGACTCGGCCTGGACGAGAAGAGCCAGGTCGTGGAGATCGCCTCCAACGACGGTTATCTGCTGCAGTTCTTCGGCGAGCGACAGATCCCCGTGCTCGGGATCGAGCCGGCCGCCAACGTCGCCGAGGTGGCGCTCGGGAAGGGCATCCCCACGCTGGTCGAGTTCTTCGGACGCGAGACGGCCAGCTCGATCGCGGGAGAGTCGGCGGCCGACCTGCTGCTCGGCAACAACGTGCTCGCGCACGTCCCCGACCTGAACGACTTCGTGGCGGGCATGAAGGTCCTGCTCAAGCCGGGCGGCGTCATCACAATGGAGTTCCCCCACCTCATGCGTCTGATCGCCGAGAACCAGTGGGACACGATCTACCACGAGCACTTCTCGTACTTCTCCTTCCTGACGGCTAGCCGGGTGTTCGAGGCTCACGAGCTGCGACTGTTCGACGTCGAGGAGCTACCCACCCACGGCGGATCTCTGCGCGTCTACGGCTGTCATGTCGATGATGCGGAGAAGCCGCAGAGCGAGGCGGCGCGGGAGCTGGGCGAGCGAGAGCGCGCGGCCGGATTCGAACGACTCGAGACCTACCTCGGCTATGGCCGCCGCGTCGAGCAGGACAAGCGCCAGATCCTGCGCTTCCTCATCGACCTCAAGGAGCAGGGTCTGCGGGTCGTCGGCTATGGCGCTCCGGCAAAGGGGAACACGCTGCTCAACTACTGCGGCGTGCGCCGCGATTTCATCGACTACACGTGCGACATGAACCCGCACAAGCAGGAGCACTTCCTTCCGGGAAGCCACATACCGATTCGCTCGCCGGACGCGATCCGCGAGGACAGGCCGGACGTCGTGCTGATCCTGCCGTGGAACCTGAAGGACGAGATCGCCGAGCAGCTCGCCTTCATCCGCGAGTGGGGCGGGCGGTTCGCTGCGCGTACGCCGGAGCTGACGCTGCTGCCGTGATGCAGTTCCTGCATACGCCGCTCCCCGGGGCGTGGGTCATCGAGCCCGAGAGGCTCGGCGACGAGCGCGGCTGGTTTGCGCGCACGTTCGACGCGCAGGAGTTCGAGGCCCACGGCCTGAATCCCGCCGTCGTGCAGTGCAACGCCTCGTTCAACGCCAGCAAGGGCACGTTGCGCGGCATGCACTATCAGGCCGAGCCGCACGGCGAGTCAAAGCTGGTCCGCTGCGTGCGTGGCGCGATCTTCGACGTGGCCGTCGACGTGCGCTCCGGCTCGCCGACCCTCGGCCGGTGGCATGCAGCCGAGCTGAGCGCCGAGAACGGACGCGCCTTCTACATTCCCGCGGGGCTCGCGCATGGCTTCCAGAGCCTCGCCGACGACTGCGAGGTGCTCTATCAGATGGGCAACCCCTACGTGCCCGACGCGGGTAGGGGGGTGCGCTGGGATGACCCGGCGTTCGGGATCGAATGGCCGGAGCCAGGTGGCGTGCGGACCATCTCCGAGCGGGATCGCTCCTATCCGGACTTCGAGCCCGGGAGCGCCTGAGATCACCGGCGTGCACGCATGACGGTCTCCCCGCAGGGTGCCTCGCCTGCGAGCGCCCCGGACGCCTCGTGCCGTCTGTGCGGCGGCAGCTCGACCCGTGCCTTCGTGGTCGGCGATCGCAACCGCGCGATCACCGGCGAGTCCTTCGAGTACCGCCGCTGTCAGTCGTGCGGGACGGTCTTCCTTCTCGATGTGCCGGCTGACCTCGGTCGCTACTACCCGCAGGACTACTACCAGCTGCCGACGCCGAGCGAGCTTGACCGCGCCGCGCGTGGCGAGTCGCCGAGGTTGGCGATGCTGCGTCCGTTTGCCTCCGGCGGCCCGCTGGTCGAGATCGGGGCGGGATTCGGGATCTTCGCGCGCGCCGCGCGGATGGCGGGCTTCGACGTGACCGCGATCGAGATGGACGAGCGCTGCTGTGCGTATCTGGAGGAGGTGGTCGGCGTGAAGGCGATCCGCAGCGATACCCCCGAGCGAACGCTCGCCGATGTCGGCGCCGCCGGCGTGATCGTGCTGTGGCACGTGCTCGAGCACCTGGCGCACCCGTGGGAGGTGCTCGAGCGCGCGGCGGAGCGACTCGAGCCCGGCGGCGTGCTGGCGCTGGCGATGCCGAATCCGGAATCGGCTCAGTTCCGTCTGCTCGGCGGCCGTTGGGCGCACGTCGACGCGCCCAGGCACCTGTTTCTGATCCCATTCCCCACGCTGCGCGCGCGCATGGACGATCTCGGCTTCGATGTCGCGCATGTCACGACCTCCGACCCGGCCGGAAGGCATTGGAACGCCTTCGGCTGGGAATACGCGTTGAGGCGCCACCCGGCCCGCCGCCCGTCGACGCTCTCCACCCAGATCGGCTCGCGCCTGCTCGCGCTCGCCCTGGCGCCGGTCGAACGCCGAGGCATGAACGGCACCGCGTACACGGCAGTGTTCGCCAAGCGCTGAGAGCCGGTGGGGTCCCTAGGATGGCGGCGATGGCGTCGGCGCCAATGACCCCAGCCGGCGGTGGGCCGCCGGCGGCGGAACTCTTGGACACGTCGGCGGCGGGGCCGGCGGCGATTCGTGGCGGCGCGTTGCGAATCGCGGGCTATCTGCTCGGGACCGTGCTCGGCGTCGTCTCGACCGCGCTGCTGTTCCGCCACCTGGGCGTCGCCGAAACGGGTCGATACTCGCTCGTCATCTCGCTGGTCGGGATCGTCGCGGGCCTGTCGGACCTCGGGCTGACCGCGATCGGCGTCCGCGAGCTCTCGGTGCAGACGGGCGCCGCGCGCGATTCGATCGCGCGCGATCTGCTGGGGCTGCGCCTGGTGCTGAGTGCCGTGGGAGTGATCCTCATCACCACGTTTGCGGGGCTCGCGGGGTACGGGACGACGGTGGTGATCGGCGTCGCGCTGGCCGGCATCGGCCTCGTCCTGCAGAGCGGGCAGTCGACGCTCGCGATATCGCTGATCAGCGACCTGAAGCTCGGCTGGGTGGCTGCGTTTGAATTTCTGCGCGCTGCCCTCAGCGCCTCGCTTGTCATCGCGCTCGTCTTCGCGGGCGCCCACCTGCTGGCCTTTCTCACGGTGTCGATTCCCGTTGGCGTCGCGGTGCTCGCGCTGAACGCCTGGGTCGTGCGGGGCCGGATCCCCATGATCCCGGCATTTCACGTCTCGAGATGGCGCCGCCTGATCCGTGACGTGTTGCCGTATTCGGCTGCCGTCGCCGCCGCGACGTTGTACTTCTATCTGGCCGTGATCCTCGTTTCGCTGCTGGCGAGCGCCACCACGCTCGGCTACTTCAGCATCTCGAGCAGGGTGATCCAGGTCCTGCTCGCGATGCCCGCGCTCGCGATCGGTGCGGCGTTTCCGATCTTCGCGCGCGCGGCGCGGGATGATCGCGTGCGACTCGGCTACGCGCTGGGGCGGGTGTTCGAGGTCAGCCTTCTGGTAGGGGCGCTCGTCTCCCTGTGTCTGGCGGTCGGCGCCCCGGTCGTGATCGCCGTCGTCGGTGGCCCGAAATTCGCTCCCGCGTCCACGGTGCTCGCAATCCAGGGGGTCGGGTTGGGCGCCAGCTTCGTTGGCGCCGTCTGGGCCTATGGCCTGCTGAGCATCGGTCATTACCGCGAGATACTCGTGCTCAACCTGTTCGCGCTGCTGGTCGGCGGCGGGCTCGTCGCCGTCCTCGTGTCCGTCGACGGCGCGCGCGGCGCCGCGATAGCGACCGCGATCGATGAGCTGATGCTCGCCGTGATGAACGGCGTCGCGCTGGCATACGCCGATCGCTCGCTCACCCCGGGACTCCGGATCCTCCCACGTGTCGGGCTGGCGTTGGCTCTGGCGGTGGCATCGACCGCCATCGAGATCCCGGTGCTGGCGAATGTCGCTCTGGCGGCGACGATCTATATTGTCGCCGTGTTCGCGCTCGGGGCCGTGCCGGAGGAGCTGCTCGAGAAACTCCCCTGGCGGCCCGCCTACCTGAGACCTGGTTAGGGGCGAAGGCTCGGCCGAGGCGCGGAAGACGCGCTCGGCGAGGCGGCGAAGTGCTCGAAAGCATCGATCACGTTCGCGAAGCCGCCCTCGATGTGAGCCGGGTTCCACGAGGGGAACTGGCCGAGCAGGCGGTGGTAGAGGTATTCGATCGACCGGCGGATGCGCGGCGGGATCAGCGGTCTGACAGCTCGCGCCGTGCGCGCGGCGGCGCGATACAGTCGCCGTTCGCCGGGGCGCAGGCGTGCCTCGAGCTCGGCGAACTGCTGCTCGGTGACGGTGCCGCGCAGGTAGTACTGCTCATACACGTGTGCGGCCTGTAAAAAGCGGAAACGCCTGCGGTTCACCGTCAGTCCGAATTCGGCTCCATAGTTCTGCCGAACGGCCTCCATCGACAACAGCCAACCGAGGTTGATGTTCGTGCCCGGAAGGAGCACGCGCTCGATCTCGGGATCCACGGCGACCGACGCGTCACCCGCCAGGAAGGCGCGCCCCTCGTCCTCTCGCGCGTTGGCGTGGTAGAAGCCGTAGGACTTTGGCGTCACCCCGATCAGGACGCGCGCGCTCGGCTCAACGACGATCGAGCGTGCGCGCAGAAATGCGACGTTGGTGGAGTAGTAGTCGGGGAATGGTGACTGGTAGAACGGCCCATGCGGACCCAGCTCGCTGATCAGCCGTCGACTCACGGTGACGAACTGGGCGTTGTAGCCGTAGGTCAGCCGGAAGTCCATCGCGGCCTCGACCGCGGCGCGTGCCAGATCTCCTCCGAGCACGAACGGCTCCCGCTCGTCGCGCATGAAGGAGGCATAGCCGTACGGCATCAGGAATCCCTCGGGATGGTCGCTGAGCACGCTCGGGTATGTGAGCAGCAGCGCCGAGCTGTAGATCACGTCGGGCGAGCCGAATCGCTCGACGAGCCGCTCCATGGCCGCGATGCAGCCGGGCAGCAGCCCGTCGTCGTCGCCGAGCATCAGCACGTAATCGCCTGAGCTGTGCTCGAGCGCGGCGTTCCAGTTGTCGGTGACCGCCACGAAGCGCTCGGTCCTGTGGTGGACGATGCGAGGGTCATCCAGGGAGGCGAGATAGCCGGCGATGTCCTCGCTCGAGTCGTTGTCGGACACGATGAGCTCCCAGTTGGGAGAGTCCTGGCGGATGACGGTCTCGATCGCGTACTTCAGGTATTCCAGGCGGTCGCGGGTGGGGAGCAGAATCGAGGTCTTCATGCGAGTGCCGGACCCGCGCGCTCACAGCCCGCGCGCTGGCGCGGTGCAGCATAACCAGGCGCTAAGGTGGGTGCGATCTTCCCGCGAACCCGAAGATCCCTGGAGTTCCCGCGCTCGTCGTCTCCCCCGGATCGCTCGAGCCGCGCCTGCGTCGTGCATCTCGTGCATGCCGCGAACGGGATCGAGCCGTTCATCGCCTTCCTTGACTCCTGGCGAGGACATCGCCCCGGCGCCGACTGCGATCTGGTGCTCGCGTTGAAGGCGTTCACTGCTCCCGAGGAGGCCGATCCCTATCTCGAAGAGGCGCGCGATCTCGCTCCCGAGGCTCTCTTCTTTGCCGACGGAGGGCTCGATCTGGGCACATACTTCGCCGCCGCCGCCCGTCTTCGCCGCGACCGGTACTGCTTTCTGAACTCCTACAGCGAGCTGCTCGCGGAGGGCTGGCTGGCGAAGCTCGACGCGGCGCTGGCGGAGCCGCACGCGGGGATCTCAGGAGCGAGCGGCTCCTGGGCCAGCGCCCGCTCGTGGGTGGCCTATCTGTTGCGCATGCGCAGCCACTATCAGGGCCTTCTGCCCGAGCGGCATATCGCGCGCGAGGCGTTCCTTTCCATCGAGCTCGAACGCAGCGGCAAGATCGCGCGCTCGCGCCGGGAGTCGCTGCGGGCCAAGGTCCGGGCGTTGCCCGAGATACCCGAGCAGATCGTCTCCTTCGAGCCCTTTCCCGCCCACCATGTGCGCACGAACGCGTTCATGATCTCCCACGCGACCCTCGCGCGCCTGCGCCTGCACGAGATCCGGCGCAAGATGGACGCCTACCTGCTCGAGCACGGTCGCGCGAGCATCACCCGCCAGGTGCAGCAGCTGGGCCTGCGTGCGCTAGTGGTCGATCGCGCGGGCGCGATCTACGACCAGGACGACTGGGATCGCAGCTACACGCTCTGGCAGGGCGACCAGGAGGGCCTGCTCGTGGCCGACAACCAGACACGTTCATACGCGCGCGGTGACGGGGACCGTCGACGGCTCCTGTCGACCTTGGCGTGGGGGGCCCGCGCCGATCCATACGTTGGCGACGATGCGGGCGCCGTCGCGAGCGGCGCCGGATCGCTTCCATGAGCGGCGTCCTCGTCACCGGCGCAAGCGGCTTCGTCGGCCTGCCGGTGCTCGCCGAGCTGGCGCGTCGTGGCGAGGAGGTGCACGCGCTCTCGACGCGTTCCTCCCCGCTGGAGATGTCCGGCGTTCGCTGGCACCGAGCGGATCTGGGCGATGAGGATGCCATCGGCGCGCTGATCTCCGAGCTTGCCCCCGATCGGCTCGTGCACCTCGCCTGGTACGTGGAGCACGGTCTGTTCTGGGCCGCGCCGGAGAACGTCCTGTGGGTGGAGCGCAGCCTGGCGCTGATGCGCGCGTTCGTGCGGGCGGGGGGCCGGAGGGCGCTGATGCTCGGCACCTGCGCCGAGTACGACTGGTCGGCGGCCGACGGGCCGCTCGTGGAGGCTCGCTCTCCGATCGCGCCCGCCACGCTCTACGGGGTCGCCAAGGATGCCCTGCGGCGGGTGGCGTCGAGCTATGCCGAACGGGAGGGAGTGGAGCTCGCGTGGGGACGGCCGTTCTTCTTCTACGGCCCGCGCGAGGATCGCCGGCGCCTGGTGTCCTCGGTCATCGGCTCGCTGCTCGCCGGGGAGCCCGTGAACACGACCAGCGGGGAGCAGCGACGCGATTTCCTGCACGTCGACGACGTTGCCGCTGCGGTGGTGTCGCTGCTGGACAGTCCGGTCGTCGGACCGGTCAACATAGCCTCCGGCGAGGCCGTGGCCGTGGCGCAGCTCGTCGAGCGGATCGCCGAGCTGATCGGACGGCCCGAGCTCGTCCGCCGAGGGGCTCTGCCGAGCCGAGCCGAGCCGCCGCTGCTCGTCGCGGATGTCGCCCGCCTGCGCGACGAGGCCGGCTTCAGCCCGCGTTGGAATCTCAGCGACGGGCTTTCCGACAGCGTGCGATGGTGGCGGGAGCAGGACCGCGACCCGCTCTCGCGGGCTCGATGATCGACTCGCGCCCGAACGGCGAGCCGCGCGGACGGCCGCCGGTCACGGTGCACGCCGTCCGTAGACGCCCCGCCTGAGCGCCAGCGACCGCGCGAACCCGATCTCGGAGTCGAGCGCCCCGGACGGCGGCGGTGGCAGGCGCGCGAGTCCGGCGGCGGCCCGCCATCCGGCGATCCGTCCGCGCAGGGCCGCCAGGTCGTGTGAGATCGCAAGATCGCCCGCGACGACGATGGCCTCCGTCAGCAGCGCTCGCGGTGCCTGCCGACCGCGCAGCACTCCGTAGCGTCGCAGCAGGTAGCCGCGCCCGAAGCCGCCGTTGTAGCGCTGCCAGCCGGATCGGTGCCCATGTGTGGCCGAGCCGAGGTGGACGCCCACCGCTGCCTGCGCCACGGCGGTGCCCCAGCCGGCCGCGCCCAGCCGCAGCGCGAGGTCGAAGTCCTCGTTGTAGGCGAAGATGCGCTCATCGAGGCCACCCAGCTCCTCCCACGCCGCTCGCCTGTAGGCGGCGGCGGTCCCGGGAGGCCCGGTGAGCACCGGGAGCGTGCTCTCGGCCTGCGACGCCGGCTGGCCGTGCAGGCGCAGAAAGCCGGCCAGCGTCGGGTCGGCGGTCATGCCGATGCTGTCGATCAGCTCCTCGCCGGGCTGCAGCATCAGCGTCGCGACCGATCCGAGCCGCGCGTCGGCTTCGAACGGCGCCACCGCCTGCTCCAGGAAGTCCGGACGACACTCGACGTCGTTGTTGAGCAGCACGACGATCTCCCCGTCGCCGGCCCCAACGCCACGATTGCAGGCGATCGCGAACGCGGAGTTGCTCTGCAGCCTCAGCAGGCGCGCGGATGGGTACTGCTCGCGCAGGCGCTCGGAGGTGCCGTCGGTCGAGCCGTTGTCGCAGATGATCAGCTGGTGCTCGACGGTCTGTCGGGCTAGATGGGAGAGGCACCTCTCGGTCAGGTCGTAGCGGTTGTAGGCGACCACCACGACGTCGATCAGCGGCGTCACGGAGCGCCATACTAGCCGTCGCCTGCGGGGTGCCGAGGGCGGGCGTCTAGTCTTCGGCCGGTGCCAAGCGTGCTGCACGTGCTGCCCCATCGCGGTGGCGGCGCCGAGTACTACATCGACCTGCTCGAGCGCCTTCCGTCATACGAGCATCGGCGGGTGGCGCTCAGCTCGAGCCGCTCGCCGCTCGCCGCGCTGCCGTCGATCGTCCGGCGCTTCCCCGGCGTGTCCCGGCAGGCCGCGACCGCCGATCTGCTGCACGTCCATGGAGACGTGGCGGCGGCATTGAGCGGACCGCTCCTGAAGCGCCACCGGGGGGTGATCACGAGCCATGGCCTTCACCTGCTGCGCCGGCTCCGTCCGCGCGCGCGGACGGTGTTCGTCCGCGCGCTGGGTGCAGCGGTGGCGAATGCGCGAGTGACGATCTGCACCTCCGCGGTCGAGCGCGAGGAGCTCTCCGCGCTTCTGCCGTCCGCGCGTGAGCGCCTCGTCGTGATCGGCAACGGCGTGCCCTCGCCGCCACCAGCCGACGGTCGCCGCCGGCTGGCCACGCGCTCGAGCCTGGGCGTGCACGAACAGGATGTCCTGTTCCTGTTCCTGGGGCAGCTCGAGCCGCGCAAGGACCCGATGGCGGCCATCGCCGCCGCACGGGCGGCCCGGGAGCGAGGCCTGCCCGTCGTTCTGGCGCTGGCCGGCGAGGGTCCGCTGTACGGGCAGGCCGCCGCCGCCGCGGGGCCGGCGGTGCGCGTTCTCGGCTTCCGCTCGGACTCGCAGCGGCTGCTTGAGGCCGCGGACGTGTTCGTCCTGCCCTCGGCACGCGAGGGCCTCTCCTTCGCGCTGCTCGAGGCGATGGCCTGGAGCCTGCCGTCGATCGTGTGCGACGGGGCCGGCAACCCGGAGGCCGTCGGGGACGGTGGTCTGATCGTGCCGTTCGGGAGCTCGCAGGCACTGGCCGGCGCCTTCGTTCAGCTGGCGGGCGACGGCGGGCTGCGCACGCGCCTCGGAGCCGCCGCGCGAGCCCGTGTCGCGGTGAAGTTCAGCTTGGAGCGGTTTCTCGACGCGACCCGCGAGGTCTATGAGCGCGCGCTCGGCCTCTCGGACGCGAGCAGATCCTCGTAGGCGGCGGCGACCGTCCGCAGGGAGGACTCCAGCGAGAGCCGCCGCGCGTTCTGCGCAAACCAGCCGGCGGTGCTCTCGCGCAGCGCCGTGCCCGCTTCGTGCACGCGCACGATCGCCTCGGCGATCATCGCGGCCTCGGCCCCCGGCGAGACGAAGCCGTTGACGCCCTCCTCGATAAGCTCGGACGCCGCGTTGTCCTCGCCGGCGACAACCACGCTCGGGGTGGCATGGGCGGAGGCCTCGACCACGACCATGCCGTAGCCCTCCCGGCTTGAGGTGGAGAGCATGCACATCGCTCGGCCGAGCGCGTCGTCGATCTGCGCCGCGGGCACGAACCCAGGAGCGCTGAGCCGCTCGCCGACTCCGTGGGCCGCGATCGCCTCGAGCACCGCCTCGCGCTCGGGGCCGTCTCCATACAGCTCCCCGCGCAGCCCCTCCACGCGCGTGGCGGCCTCGGCGATCGCGGCCACGGCCAGCGGCGCGCGCTTCTCGGGGATCAGCCTGCCGGCGAACACGACCAGCGGCTCCGCCGCATGGGCGACGGGAATCTCGAGCGAGCCCGCGTACTCCCCCTCGAGCACGATCGGCTCGCCTTTCAGCCCCTCGGCGCGCAGCCGCCCGGCGTACAGCCGTGAGAAGCAGAACGCCCGCTGGGGCACGCGGGCGCAGCGCCGCTGCACGGCGTGACCGATCGCGCCGGCGGCGCGGCCGAGGTACTCGCGCCAGTACGCCGCGCTCCAGACCTCGTGCCAGTCGACGAGCAGCCCATAGCTGGCCGGCCGGCGAAGGAGCGCGGCGGCGAGCAGGGAGAAGTACGGGAACGAGCAGGTGTGCACGACGTCGTAGCGGCGGCCGTTGCGGGCCAGGTGCGCCAGCACCCCCAGCCCGAACACGAGCGGCGGCAGGATCCGCCTGCGCCCGCGCGCCGTGTACAGCGGCATGCGCGGGCCGGCCGCCACGATCCGCACGCCGTCGATCTCGGGGCGCTCGTCGCGATCCCACTGGCGCAGGGTGAGGTAGGTGACCTCGTGGCCCTCGGCCGCCAGGCGCTCGGCGAGGTTGCGATACCAGCGCTCGGCGCCGCCGACGGTGAACGGGAAGATGCAGTCATAGATGATGCAGACGCGCATAGCGGTAGCATCATCTCGCGAATCCGCGCCACTTTCCGCCCACGCGCGCGTTATAACCGCATGACTCCGCGCCCGCGCGGGAGACCAGGCGTTGAGTTACCTATGAGCACAGCCGTCCAGACAAAGTCCCCCGGTCCCACGGACGCAGGGGATCGTTCGGTGCCGCTCGTGTCGGTCGTGATCCCCTGTCTGAACGAGGCGGAGAACATCGAGCCGTGCGTGACGGCCGCGCTCGCCGCGCTCGAGCGCATGGGCGTGCAGGGGGAGGTGGTCGTCGCCGACAACAACTCCGAGGACGACTCCGCGCGGCTGGCGGAGCGCGCTGGCGCGCACGTCGTGGTCGAGCGCAGGCGGGGCTACGGCAGCGCCTACCTCGCGGGGTTCGCAGCCTCCAAGGGTCGCTACATCGTGATGGCCGACGCCGATCTGACGTATGACTTCAACGAGATTCCCCGCTTCGTCGCCGCCCTCGAGGAGGGCGCGGAGATGGTGATCGGCGACCGCATGGACAACATCCAGCCGGGCGCGATGCCGTGGCTGCATCGCTACATCGGCAACCCCATCCTCACCGGCCTGCTCAATCTGTTCTTCCGCACCGGCATCAAGGACGCCCACTGCGGCATGCGCGCGCTGCGGCGCGAGGTGCTGCCCCGGCTGGACCTGCGCACGACCGGCATGGAGTTCGCCTCCGAGATGGTCATCAGGGCCTCGAAGGAGAAGCTGCGGATCGCCGAGTTTCCGATCGAGTACCACCCGCGCGGCGGGGAGAGCAAGCTGTCGAGCTTTCGCGACGGCTGGCGCCATCTGCGCTTCCTGCTCGTGCACAGCCCCAACCACCTGTTCATCGTCCCCGGCGCGGTGCTGGCGGGCGTGGGCACGCTGATCGTCGTGTTCGTGGGGGCCGGCCTCGACTTCTTCGGGCGAGCCTGGGGACTGCACGCGCTGATCGGCGGCGCGCTGCTGATGATCGTCGGCACGCAGGTGCTCGCGCTCGGGCTTTGCGCGCACGCATACGGCACCTATTTCATGGGTGAGCGCGACCCCTGGTTCGACCGCATGCGGGCGCGCTTTCGCCTCGAGCACGGACTGCTGCTCGGCGGCGTCTTCACGCTCATCGGACTGGTGATGGGGGCGGTGATCGTCGCGACTTGGATCGCGCACGGCTTCGGCTCGCTTTCGGACGAACACCTCGCGGTGATCGCCGCATCGCTGTTGATCGTGGGGATCCAGATCTTCTTCTCATCGTTCTTGCTGAGCATCCTCGGGTTGCGACGGGAAGGCCCACGCGCCTGACGCGCGCGTCCCGGCCCGATGGCCTTTCTCGCGGTCGTTTTCGTATTTCCGCTGCTCCTTGCCGCGCTTTCGCTCGGCAATGGGCTGCTGGTCGGCCGGCTCGCGAGGGTTCACATGCCGGCGCTGCTCTTGCTGCCCGTCGGCTTCGGGACGCTCGTGGTCGTCTCGCAGATCACGACAAGAGGCTCTTTCACCGCGCCGCTCACCCCGTGGGTGCTGCTCGTGCTTGCCCTTCTCGGCTACGCGCTCGCCCGCCAGGAGCTGGCTGAGCGCTGGCGTACGCGCCGTCACGGGTGGTGGTGGGGCCCGGGCGCGGCCCTCGCCGCCTACGTGATCGTCGCCTCGCCGATCATCCTCTCCGGCCGGCTGACGTTCCCCGGCTATCTGCTGGACACGACCGGGGCGATCCAGCTGATGGGCGCGGAGTGGCTGCTCCATCATGGCAACACGGTCGGTTCGGTCGCCGCCGTGCCGGGCTACGGGACCACGCTGAACGCGTACTTCGGCAACGGATATCCATCCGGCGGGCACACCGTGCTCGCTTCGGTCGGATGGCTGTCGGGCCAGGATCTCTTGTGGCTCTACAGCCCCTTTCAGGCCGTGGAGCTGGCCCTGGCCGCGCTGACGCTCACATTCCTCGCCGGGCGCGCCGGCCTGGGAAGGCTCGCCGCCGCCGCGGCGGGGCTGGTCGCCGCGATACCGGCCCTGGTCTTCTCCTACGCGCTGATGGGCTCGGTGAAGGAGCTGACGGCGCTGCCCATGCTCCTGTTGATGGGGGCCCTGTTCACGATCGCGCGCGAGCTGGGCAGGGAGGGGGGGCTGCGTGCCACGCTTCCCTTCGCGATCGCCGCCGCCGCTTCGCTCGGGGCGATCGGGATCGCGGCATCGCCCTGGATCGTGCTGTTCGGGGGCGGCGCTCTCCTCATCGCCGTGCCCGTCGCGCGACGGGCGGACCTCCGCCGTCTGATCGTGGCCGCGGCGACGCTTGCGATCGGCACGGCGGTGCTCGCCCTGCCGACGGTCGCGCCGCTGTCAAAAACGCTCGGACTGGCCGAAGGCGTCTCCTCGTCGAACGCCAAAGCGGTCAGCGACCCCGGGAACCTGCTGCGCCCGCTGCGGTTCGTCCAGACGTTCGGTATCTGGCTGGGCGAATCGCATCGCGTCGATCCGAAGTACGTCAACCAGACCTACGTGCTCATCGGCATCGTCGTGCTGTGCTTCGCCGCCGGGCTGGTCTGGCTGGTGCGTCGCAGGGCGTGGTCCGTGCTCGCGTTCGTCGCGATCTCCGTGATCGTGCGCATGGCGCTCGTGCGGCATGGGACCGAGTGGACCGACGCGAAGCTCCTGGTGCTGCTCTCGCCCGTCATCGTGCTGGTGGCCCTCATCGGCGCCCTGGCGGGGATCGGCTCGCGCACGGCGGAGAAGGTCCTGCTCTTCGTCGTCGTTGCCGGCGGGGTGCTCACGTCCGACGCGCTCGCCTACCACGGAACGAACATGGCGCCGAGCGCGCGCTTCTCTGAACTGCGCTCGATCGGTCAGCGGTTCGCCGGTCAGGGGCCCTCGCTCACTCCCGATTTCGACGAGTACACGCTCTATCTCCTGCGAAACATGCGGCCGACCGGCCCGGGCCTGGCGTACGCGGGGCCGTTGACGCTGGCGGGCGGCGAGCCGCTCAGCTACGGTCACAGCTACGACCTCGACGCGATCAGCGCGACGAGCGTGCAGCGGTTTCAGCTCTTAGTCCTGCGCCGCTCACCCGAACGCAGCCGGCCCCCGTCGAACTTCATGCCGGTCTGGAGCGGGCCCTACTACACCGTGTGGCGTCGCAGCGGCCCGGCGCCGATGACGCACCTCGGGCTGGGCGGGTCGAACTTCCAGGCTGCCGCGGTCGCGCCGTGCGCGACGGTCAAGGAACTCGCCCGCCAGGCCGAGCGCGCCGGCACGAAGCTCACCTTCACACCGCGCCCGCTGAACGTCGCCGCGGATCTCGGGAGCGCTGCACGCTCCCCGTCGATCGTCCAGTTCCCAGACCTCGAGGGAGGTGCGGCGCTCGGCTACAACGGGCCCGGGCGAATCCAGACCGACCTCCAGGTGGCGACGGCCGGCGAGTACGAGCTGTGGCTGGGGGGGAGCCTCGACAGCCGGTCGCTCCACGTGGTGCTGGACGGGCGGCTCGTGGGCGCGCCCGCCACGCAGTCAGGAGACGACGGCAACATGATCCACGTCGCGAGGCTCACGCTCGCCGCCGGCCCCCACCAGATCCAGCTCGTGCGCCACGGCGGCGGCCTGCAGCCCGGCAACAACGCGGGAACCGTGATCGACGCGATCGTGCTCGAGCCGGTGGCGGCCGAGCAGGAGACCGTCCAGACCATTGCTCCCAGCGCCTGGCGTTCTCTGTGCGGGCGACCGCTCGACTGGCTGGAGGTGCCGAGCGCGTCCTCGGCGCGCGCCTGATCCGGCGCGTCGGCTACGCCGAGATCTGAAGGCCGGTTGCTTCGCGCTCGCGCAGCGCGTGCCGCAACCCGGCTTCGACCTCGTCGGTCGCGTGATCCCAGGTGTGAGACGCGACGAACTCGATGCCCTCGCGCGAGCGGCGCTCGCTGCGCTCGCGGTCCACGATCAGGCGCTCGAGCGCATCCGCCAGCGCGCCGGGATCGAGCGGGGCGAGATCGAGCGGGCCGTCCGAGCCGAAGATCGACTCGGCGCTCACGCCGCCGAGCTCGACGCAGGGAAGTCCGCACGCGAGCATCTCCTTGGGCATCAGCGAGAAGTTGGTCAGCGACAGGCAGAGCCCGGCCGTCGCTTCCGAGTACAGCCGCGCCAGCTGCTGTGTGGTCAGCACGCGGAGATGCTCGTAGGGGAAGGCGGCATGAAGCGGTTTATCGGTGCCGAACAACACGATCCGCACGTCGGGCAGGCGCCGGTGAAGCTCGGCGAGGGCCATCAGCCCGATCGGCACCGCGCGTCTCGGGGTGGCGTGGCGCGCGTAGTAGACGATCGTGTCGGCTCGGCGCTCGACCGCGCGCGGGTAGTAGTTGTCGGCGTCGACGCCGAGCTGGAAGGCGTCCGCGCTGGCGCCGTAGCGTTCGATGAGCAGGTCGCGCAGCCACGGGCTCGCGGCGATGCAGTGAAGGCCCTGCCGGTAGGTGTCCTCGGCCAGCACGCGCTCGGTCGAGGCCGCGTAGAACTCCGGCTCGTGGTCGTTGACGATGTAGGCGCGCGCGCGGCAGCGCTCGAGGCCCAGTGTCGCATGCACCGTTTGCCAGCCCGTCGCGATCGCCACGTCGGCACCCTGCCAGCGGTCGAAGCCCTTGTAGACGGGTCCCTGGATCGGCGCGAAGAACTCGTTGATATCGTGGCGCAGGACTGCCGGCCAGACCTCGCGCATGTGGTTGTGGTAGTCCGCGAGCCAGACGCTGCACGTGTGCCCCCGGCGCTCGAGCCTCGAGAGGATCTGAAAGAGCGTGTTGTGGCCGCCGCTGCCTCGGCTGAACGGCGGGATGATGAGTGCCAGCCTCAGCCGTTCGCGCTCGGCCATGCCCGCCACCGGGTCGGCGAGCGGGGCCGGCCCGTGCTTCCAAACGCGCGTGACCACGTCGTAGTCGTCGCGGCTGAGCATCTGGTCGATGTGCTCGGACGGCGGCAGGGTGGGCGCCGCCTGCGGCCGGGGCGACGCGAGATCGGGTTCACCGGTGCCCGTCGCGGTCGGTCGCCGCTCCTGGCCTCCCCCATTCTGGGCCGCCGCCGCCGGCGCGCCCGCCCCGCCCCGCCCCTCGAGCGAGAGCCCGCGGCGCAGCGGCGCGGGAACCAGCTCCGCGCGCGATCCCAGCGCCGAGAACACCCGGCGTCCGCCGTGATGCACGGTGGCGCTCGCGCTCCAGCGCGCGCGCTCCGAGCGACTCATTCCGTGCTCCGCCATCCAACGGCGGTCGGCCGCGACGGCCCTGCCGACGTGGCGGGCCGTGGCGAGCACGCCGAACGGCTCGACGTGCCCGGTCGCCTCGTGCAGCCCGCGGTACTCGTCGAAGTAGCGGCGCATGAACTCGGCGGTGCCATAGTCGTGCGCATGAAGGACTGCGGCCCCGGGGTTGTAGACCTTGAGCCAGCCGGCGGCCAGCAGGTCGGCGCCGAAGGCCTGGTCCTCGGAGTATGGGAGCTCGCGAAAGCGGATCTCCTCCCAGCAGGCGCGCGCGTAGCAGGCGTTGACGTTCGACAGGAACGACTGCCCGCCGGCGCTCTGCAGGACCGGAGCCCCGCCCGGTGCGAAGCCGGCGAAGAACTCGGTCAGCTCGCGCGCGATCATCGGGCTGGTGTCGGCGCGCGGCAGGTGTGGGCCATAGGCCGCGCCGACGCGATCGTGCAGCGCGAACGACTCCTCGTAGGCGCCCAGCCAACCAGGGCACGGCGTGGCGTCCTGGGTCAGAAAGCAGATCAGCTCGCCGGAGGTGCGCTCGGCGCCGAGGTTGCGGGTGCGTCCATGACCGAACTGCTCCGGTGCGATCTCGAGCAGCTGCACGCCGGCCGAGCGGACGATCTGCCGCGACCGGTCGCGCGAGCCCGAATCGATCACGAGCGTCTCCGCCACCCCCTCGCGCGCAAGCGCGTCGAGCAGCTCTTCCAGATAGCGCTCCCCGTCTCTGACGGGGATCACGACGGAGACGCTGCTCACGGTCTGATCAGCCGCCGCTTGGCACGCTTCATTGCCCTGATCACCGAACGCACAGCGCGCAGCGCCGCGCGCAGCTCAGAGGCGCCGGGTCGGCGCATGACCGCGTTCAGGTCGAGGTGCCAGCGATCGAGCCAGTAGGCCCTCTCCTGCCACTCGCCGACGGCCGTGTCGGCGCGGGCCTGGACCTCCACGAGCTCCGCCTCGAGCGCCGCCACACGGGTGCGCAGGGACTCGAGCTCGGCCTGGAGCTGTTGCTCGGAGGATGTCTCGGCGGCGGTCATCGCTACAGCTTCTCTGATATCAGCGGGGCCTCGCGTTTGAAGTACCACAGCCCGATCGCAAACAGCGCAAAGATGATGCCGAGCGGGATCAGCAGGCGCGCATAACCGCCGATGGCGGTGGCGGCCGAGGGGGCGTTGGGGTCGAGCAGCGCCTTGCGTGTCTGCGTGAGAATCGCGCCGAGCGGGTTGAGCACCAGGATGCGGGAGAACGGGACACCAAACAGGGACTTGTTGGCGACGGTCTGGACCGTGTAGAGGATCGGCGTGGCGTAGAACAGGATCTGCGCCAGCACTTCCCAGATCGGCTGGATGTCGCGAAAACGCACGTACAGGGCCGACAACAGCATGCCCACGCCGGTCGAGATGATCACGAGCAGCGCTACGAGAAATGGCAACTCGAGCCAGCTCCACATCGGGGTGACGCCGCTGAAGAGGATGAAGGTGAAGACGACGATCAGGTTCATGCAGAGGTTAAAGAAAGAGAAGAGCGCCACTGATAGCGGGACCACCAGGCGTGGGAAGCGAACCTTACGCAGCAGGTTCTCGCGAGCGACCAGGCTCGGCACCGAGCCCGAGGTGGTTTCCTGGAAGTAGGTGAACAGAATGATCGACTCGAGTAGATACTCGGGGTAGTGGGGGACCTGGCCGCCCCTTGGTTCGAACAGGACGGTGAACACGAACAGCAGGACCCCGAAGAACATCAGCGGGCGCACGAGGGTCCACAGGTAGCCGAACACCGAGCCGAAGAAGCGCAGCTTGAATTCGGTGCGAGCGAGCATGAAGGTCAGCGACCAGAAGCGGTGAGCGCCTCCCCCCAACGCCGACGGGCCGTACACGCGGTGGCTCGCCGCCGGCCGACCGGGGGCGGGAAGCCCGATGCCCTGACTCGTGCTCACGCTCGCTCCAGCCTCACGTCGATCGGCAGCTCGAGGATCCCACCGCTGCCCGTCCCGTGTATCACGATCGACGCCATATCCTCGACCAGCGCGAGCGCGTCCTCACCGGTGCCCTCGCGGGCCAGCGAGGGCGTCAGCATGTAACGGCTGGGAGTCAGCCAGTTGGGTATCGCGAATCTGGCCACGATGGTCTCGCCCGTCTCGAACGAGCCGCTGACGTGGCCGTGCTGGTCCGAGCGGGCCACGATGATGGTGTGCCCGAGCTCCGTTCGCAGCGTCACCGCGAACACGGGCTCGTCGAGATGCTCGCCCAGGCACGCCTCGAAGCACATGCTCAGGGAGTCCTCCTGGCTCGCGCTCGTCAATCGCTCGCCGCGCTCGTTCTCAAACCAGGCGTCGGTGATAGCGGTGCCGCTTGCCGCCCGGCCCTCGGCTGGCGCGTCGTGGGCGAGCTGGCCGAAGTTCAGCTCGTGATATGCACGGCCGATCACCCGCGGATCCCCGATCTTGGTCATGTGCCCGAGCTCCATCAGCATTGCCCGGTCGCAGAAGCGCTCGACCGAGTACATGTCGTGGGAGACGAACACGATCGTCTTTCCCTCGCGCTTGAGACGGTAGAACTCCTCGAAGCACTTCTGCTGGAAGGCCGCGTCGCCGACGGCCAGCACCTCGTCGATCAGCAGGATTTCGGCATCCACCTGGATCGCGGTCGCAAATGCCAGTCGCACCATCATCCCGGAGGAGTAGTTCTTCAGCCGCATGTCCATGAAGCCCTCGAGCTCCGCGAATGCGACGACGTGCTCGAAGCGTTCCGTCGCCTGTTTGCGGCTGAGCCCGAGCATGATCGCGTTGATGATCACGTTGTCGCGCGCGTTCAGATCGGGGTTGAAGCCGACGCCGAGCTCGATGAACGGGGACAGGCGGCCGGCGATCGAGATCCGACCCGTGTCCACGCCGTAGATGCCGGCAATGCACTTCAGCAGCGTGCTCTTGCCGCTCCCGTTGCGTCCGACGATCCCGAAGAATTCGCCCGCGGCGATCTCGAGGGATATGTCCTGTACGGCATGCAGTTCGTCGTAGGTCGTGCTGCGAAACGGATGCAGCGCGCGCTCCTTGAGCGTCGAGTACTGCTGGTGGGGCAGCCGGAATGTCTTGCTGACGCCCTCCACTGCGACGGCCGCGGGAGCGGCTGGTTCCGCGGTCGCTGGCACGGCTGCCGGTTGTAGGGATGCGGTTGACAAAGGTCAGTGAACGCTAGCAACCCGGGATGCGCTGCCAGACGGACGCCGCGCATTCCGTCAAACGCGCTCCAGGACGTAGAGATCCTGGTTTTCCTGGTTGCGGGCCGGTGCGAACTCAAGGACACGCCAGCGCGGGCAGAGTTGCGTGAGCAGCCACTCGGGGCTGAGGAAGGCCGTTCCCCAGTGAGGGTTCCTCACGCCCCAGTCGCCCTCATCGCCGAACTCCGGTGCGTACCAATGACCGTCGCGGTAGAGGGCGCGGAGAATCTCGTCGCACTGCTCCGGGGTTCGTAGGGAGAGCCTTGCGTAGAAGGCGGCTGAGGTCAATCCATGCGTCGTGCACACGAGGTGGCCGCCCGGACGAATCAGGCGATGCATCTCCTCGAACCAGCGCAGGCCGAGCCCGGGCGCGAAGTGCGACCAGATCGAGATCGCGTAGCTCAAGTCGAGCGAGCTCTGCTCGAGCGGGAGCGGCGGGCAGTCGGCATTGACAAAGAAGTCGATCCCGGGGAGGTTCTCGCTCGCCCACGCGATCGCGGGTGCATTGGGATCGCATCCGCGCCAGTCGATCTCCGGGTAAGCGGCCGCCAGGACCCGCACCACCCGCCCAGAGGAGCAACCGAAGTCGATCGCGCTATGTACCTGAGCCATGTCGACCCCGGCGCTCTGCAGCGCGTCGACCATTATGTCGGCCTCGTACAGTCCGCCGCCCGCGGCGAGCGGACCACGGGCCATCGCATGGATGTCCTCAGGGGGCTGCACGCGCTCGAGGCCGGTCGTCTCATGTAGTCCGGGAACGTCGAGCCACGAACCGTAGGTGAGCACCAAATGCTGTCGAGTGGCATCGTCCGGAGCAGCTGAGTAGTAGGCCTCGAGTTCGGGAACCTCTCGGATGCGCTCCCGGACGTTGGCCACTTCCTCGACGGAGAGACGTTCGTACAGGCGTGCGGTTGCATGGTTTCGCCGAACGTATTGGAGGCCATCAAGAGGCGGTGTCCGGGCAAAGCGCTCCAATGGCTCTGGCTGGGGATCATGCTCTGGCTCGCGTGGCGGCTCCGGAGCCGGAGGGTGCTCTTGCGCTGAGGCGCCTGAAGCGTGGGCAGAATCGGGTTCGGCCGCCCCGTCGCCTACGAGCGGGCTGGGAGCGGCGAGCAAGCGCGAGGCGCGTCGCTCGATCCGCTCGATCAGCCCTCGCACGCGCGGGCGCTGGGTCAAGGTCGTCATCGGCGGGCCCCCTGACGCTGCACCGCTCGCACCCATTCCCAGCTTGCCTTGATGCCCTCGGGCATGGACACCACTGGGCGCCACCCGGTGGCTCTTTCAAGCCGAGCGCAGTCGAGCTCGGTGATGGGCACATCGACCGTGCGCGGGTCGGCGTGGACGACCTGTCCCGGATGCCCCGCCGCCTCAAACAGCAACTCGGCGACGTCGTTGAGTGGCGTTGACTGTCCCGATCCCACGTTATAGGTCCCCGGGGCGGCGTGCAGCCCGGCCTGGACGGTTGCCTCAATCAGGTCATCGACAAATATGAAGTCCCGGCGCGTCGTCGGATCGCCAAAGATGACAAGCGGCTCATCCGACGCGATGGCTTGGCACCACGCTGCGATTACCCCCTGCCCGTGCCGGGCGATTTGGCCCGGTCCGTATGGATTTGCATAGCGCAAGATGGTCGCCTCGAAACCGTGCCGCTCGGTGAAGAACTGCGCATATCGCTCGATCGTCAGCGAATTATGTCCGTGCAGGCTGACCGGTCTTGTTGGGTGCTGCTCAGGCGTGGGGAATTGCGTGGGAGCACCGTAAACGGTGCCTCCGGAGGACGCAATTACGACGCGACGTGTGGGGGTGTCGCGCATGAGGTCGAGGACTGCCGCGGCGGGAACGACGTAGCGAGCGATCGAACCGCCTGGGTCGGTGCTCGCGATCGCCGGGGTACTGGTCCCCGCCAGGTAGAAGACGATATCGGCCTCGGTGATCAGCTCGAGCAACGATCCGCCTGGAGGAATCTCGCCTTCGACCAGGCGGATTCTGTCGGACCCTATCCCCTTCTCCCGCGTGAGCCAATCGTTGAAGGACCGACTGTAGATCGTGACGACGTGGCTGTCCCTTGCCAGTCGCGCGGCCAGGTGGGTGCCAAGGAATCCGCCGCCGATGATCAGGCAGTTGGCGATCGGACGATCCTGGATGGTCTGGGGCAGAAGCCGGCCGGGGGCGAGGCAAACACCCGGCAAGTGTACTGTGAGCCCTTGGCTCGGTCGCCCGTCCTTCGTCGCGCCATCGCCCGTCCTTCGTCGCGCGCTGCGCCTGCATTAGGATAGGCGCGCCTCCGAGGCACTCTGGCTAGGCTTGAGCACGCTGAGTACCATCGTGGCCAACGACAGGATCCCGGGAGATCGCGAACTTGGACTTGGAAATATTCAGGAATTCGACGTGGCAGATGTCTGCAATGCGGGCGGGCCTCGATGCTGTTCACTACGGCGCGTGACGTGGTCGTAAAGCGCGGATAGTCGTGCAGCGCTTCGATCGCTTGCGGCTCTTTCGTCGTACCGCGCCCGCCGTACCGGCAGAAACGCCGCCCGTCCAATTTTCGTCGCCGGAAACCGGTGATCTCTCCTGTCCCAGCGACGGGGGCGACGTGTGGGCCGAAACCGTTGGGATCTGTTCTGCGTCCCACGTGAGGGGCACCGTCGACTGTCCGACCGATGGCGGCGCGGTTGACGGCAACGTGCTTGAGGTCCGGGGGTGGTGCCTGTTCAACCGTTCGCGGGTTGCCCGCGTGGACGTTGTGGTGGACGGCCGGAACGTCGGGCTGGCACGACTCTACGTCGAACGACCGGACATCGGCGGGCAATCGGACCACCCGGATGCGTCGGTCGCGGGCTTCGAGATGTTGGTGAATGTGGACTGGCGCCACGGGGGCAGCGAGTCGCTTGTGACTGTCGAGGCGATCAGCTTGGATGGCCGGCGCTGGCGGTCGCGGACGCATCTGGTGCGATGGGCCGCTGACGTGTCGCCCGATGCACGTTCCGCGGAGCTATCGGCGGATCTGCTCGCGCGGCGGAGCCTCGCGACGCTGGATCGCCTGCCCAGCGGGGGCTCGCGGGTGCTGATCTTTACCCATGACCTCTCATACGGCGGTGGCCAGCTTTGGCTGCTCGAGCTGATTCGGCAGCTCGACAGCTTCGCGGACCTTGATTGCATGGTCGCGTCGGTGGCAGACGGCCCGCTGCGCGGCACGCTGGAGGATCTCGGCGTCGATGTACACGTGACGGCGCCTTGGCGCTTGGACGAGGTTCAAGCGTATGAGGGCCGCATCCATGAGCTTGCTGTGCTGATTCGCGCGAGCGGCGCCGGCGTAGTCCTGGTCAACACGCTTGGCGTGTTCCCAGCGGTTGACGCGGCGACACGGGCCGGGGTTCCCAGCATATGGGCGATCCACGAGAGCTTCGACCCAGCCGTATACCGCTATATCTGCTGGGGTCCGACAGGGATGCACCCGCATGTGCAGTCGCGGTTTGACGCCTGCTTCCAGGAGGCGCGCGGATTGATCTTCGAGGCGCGTCAGACCGCCGAATTGTTCGCACATCTCTGCTCACCGGATCGGCGCTTCATCGTCGACTACGGCGTTGACATTGACGAGATCGATGCCTACCGGGCGTCCGTGGACCGATCGGCGTTGCGCTCGTCATTAGGTTTCGACGAGGACAGTGTGGTAGTGCTCGTAGTCGGCGTGTTTGAGCCTCGCAAGGCACAGGCAGCCGTGGTGGCCGCCTTTGACGAGCTGGCGGTTGTCCACGATAGCCTCCGACTAGTGTTGGTTGGTTGTCACCCCTGCGCGTACTCAACCGGCGTACGGGAGCAACTGGCGCGCTGCGCAGCAGGTGACCGGGTGGATCTCGTACCGATCACCCCGGACATTTACCCGTGGTATGAGTCCGCGGACGTTCTGCTTTGCGCGTCTGATGTTGAGTCGGTGCCGCGGTCAATCCTTGAGGCGATGGCGTTTGAGCTGGCTGTGGTATCGACTGATGTGTCCGGCATCGCGGACTTGATCGACGACGGCAGAACCGGCTGGCTGACGCGATCACGAGATCTGGAGGGCATGGTCGGGCTACTGCACCTCGTGCTTCGGATGTCTGCCGAGCGACGTCGAGAGGTTGGAGCGCAAGCACGAGTCGAGGCCTTGCGCCGACACGGAGACAACCGCTACGGACGCATATTCGCGCGAGTGCTGACTAGTCTGCTGAGCGATCCGTCGTGCGAGCTCGGGGCCGTGTTCTCGCACGCGAGGGCCGAGCGCGAGGAGATCATGAGGTGACGAACGAGGTGACAGGTGAGCGTTTTGTCCCGGAGGCGATGGGTGGGCAGCTGATCGAGGCCGAGCATGTTGTCCGCTACGCTCTAGCGGCGCAGCTCGCCCAGGGGCGGCGGGTGCTCGATGCTGGCTGCGGGGTGGGCTGGGGAACCGGGGTGCTCGTAGCCGCTGGTGCGAGCGCCGCGATAGGCTTGGACCTGGACCCTGGCGCAATCGCCGACGCTCGGCAGCGTGTTCCTGACGCCGATTTCGTACAGGGTGACATCGTGCGGCTTCCCTGGGACGCCGGGAGTTTCGGCCTCGTGGTTTGCTTCGAGACTCTGGAGCATGTCGCCGAGCACGAGCAGGCATTGGACGAGCTGGTCCGCGTGCTTGCCCCCGACGGGGTGCTGTTGGTGTCCTCCCCTAACCCGCGCGTGTATCCGGCGGGCAACCCCTTCCATCTCCACGAGTTCACCCCCGAGGAGTTAGAGGCGGCCGTCGCCAGGCGTCTTGCGGATGTCACCCAATGGAACCAGCACACCCAAATCGCGTCGGTCCTATTGCGAAGGGGCAGCCTGCCTCCGGGAGAGACACACGAGGTCCTCGCGCAGACGGTGGCGGCGTTGGAATCAGGCAGCGATCCGTACAGCCTTATCATCGCAGGGCACGGATCGGCGCCTTCGCTGCCGCCGTTGGTTGGCTGTGCACCCTGCGATCAGCTTTTCCACCTCGAGGCGCTCGGCGCCCGGCTATCGGACGAGCGAGAGCGGATGGCCGAGGACCAAAAACGCGTGGTTGCAGAGCGCGAACAGATCCTCGCCGAGCGTGAGAAGATGCTGCTCGAAATACGCGAGCAGCAAACAACGATCAGCGCGTTTGGAGAGCGGATTGAGGCGTTGCGGCGTGAACGTGAGCACACTGCCGCACTGCTGCTCGAGAGTGAGCAACAGCTCGCGGCGGTACTCGCCAGTGCCGCCGACCAGCTGCGTCATCAGGAGCAGGTCGATGCGGCATTAACAGAGCAGGTGGCCCAGCTTCAGCATGAGGTCTCTGTCTTTCGGACGTCCAAGAGCTGGCGGCTCACGGCGCCCTTGCGGAACGCGAGACGGCGGCTGTGAGCTCGGAGCGGTGACCAGCCTGAATTTCATCTCGGCGCCGGGCGGAAGCGCCTACATGCACGAGCTGCTCAGCGTGGTCGCACACGAGGTCAGCCAACTGGGCTCCCTGTCGAGGATTGATGCGATCACAGTCAGCGAGGGGCCATTTCCGAAGGGGACTGAGGATGACGTCTACGTCGTCGTGCCGCACGAGTACTTCGTCGTCCTGCCTGAGGATCTCCTCCCTGGTCCCGCACAACTTGCGCGAACGATCGGGTTCTGCGTCGAGCACCCGGGAAATGCGACGTTCCAGACGACGGTACGCTTCGCGCGGCAGCTCGCCGCTTGCGTCGACATCAACGATGATTCGACAGCGGAGCTGAACGCTCTGGGAGTTCCCGTCGAGCGCTTCGTGCTCGGCTACAGCGAGCGTTGGGATCACTGGGGAGGCGGTGAGACTGAACGACCGCACGACGTCGTCTATCTCGGGACTAGCGATGATAGGCGCTCGCGTCTACTTGCAATCGATGTCGAGGTTCTCAGCGACGCGGATGTCCTGTTCGCGATGCCGCCGCACGAGCCGATGACCAAGCCCCGTGCTGATTTCTTCATGGGTGCCGCCAAGCTTGAGCTGCTCGCGGCGTCGAAGGTGCTGTTGAACCTTCACCGCGGTGACTCGCGGTCCTTTGAGTGGGTAAGGGCGCTGGAGGCGATGTGTAACGGATGCGTCGTGGTGAGCGAGCACAGCTCGGACATCGCGCCGTTGCGTCCGAGAAACCATCTGCTGCTGGGCCGACCGCGCACCTTGCTGCATCTCGCCCGTAGCGTTCTCGCGGATCCCTCACGCCTCGAGGCAATCCGCACCGATTGCTATGAGCTGCTCCGAACGGAGCTGACTATGCGCTCCTCGGCGTTGGCACTCGCGCAGCTCGCCGTAGCCGTGGGGGCCGGTACCTTCTGCGCACGAGGTCGTCCGGTCATCAGGTCCCGCCAGACCAACTGGCGCGCGGAGTGGGCAGGACAGGTGGTCGTTGATGGTGCGCCCGGGCACCCGCGGGCGCTGCGCACACGGTCGCAGCCATGGACCGGGTATTGCGGGGAGAAACAAGAGCGGCCGGCTGTTCGCGGCGACCGGAACCCCGAGGCTCTCGACGTGGCGGTGATCCGCTCTGCCGGCTCGCCGGACGTCTCGACGGCGCTGGGCGCGTTGCTGCCGCAACTTCACGGCGTCGATGCCGTCATCTACCTCTGCTTCGATGGTGCGGGTCCCGATGAACTGCCCGACGATTGGCGCGTCGTGCGCTACGGAGGTACGGCGCGGTCCGCGGTGGGGTCGCTGCTGAATCGTGTGCTTGGCGCGAGCGACGCGGCTCAACTTCTGGTCCTGGACGCCGGCGATCAGCTCGACCCTCGTGGTGTCGAGCGTCTCAGGTGTACCCTGCACGCGCATCAGGCCGACGCGGCATACGGCATGGTGGTAAACGATCGGGGCCTGTTGACCAGTGCGCTGCCTTTTGAGGCCGATCGTTTGACCAGGCTGAACTACCTCGCTACCGCTGCGCTGTGGCGGCGGGCGTCTCTGGTCGGGCTCGGCGGCTGGTCCGAAGACCCTGACCTCGACGGCGCCGAGACCTGGGAGCTGTGGCGGCGGCTCGCGGCTCGCGGCGGCTCGGCCGTGTTGGTACCGCGACCCTTGGTGCGCCAGGCGTTCTCTCAGCGTTCCTCGCTCTCTGCCGACGACGTCGATTCGATCCGGGCCGGCCAGCCGCTGACGAATCGTTGCGAGATCGCGGCGGACGACTAAGGTGGCGCACGCCCTAGCGTCTCACCCGTTTCGCCGGTTCGCGGCGTCGCACCGCGGACTACTCGTCGCGCTGGCCGCCGTTTTCGCCGCGGTCCTTGCGAATGCTGTTTGGGTGTACACCCAACGGCGTGGGCAGCCGCTGGACATCGACGAGGCGGGCTACGCCGCGATCTCCTTCACCGATTACCTCGGTCTTCGCACCGGTGGCCTCTCCGGATGGTGGCACCAAATCGTCGAACAACCGGTGCAGGCACCTTTGGCTCCGGCGCTTGCCTCGGTGCTGGATTGGGCGACCGGGCCGAGGGTGCTGAATACCTTCACTGTCTCGGTTCTGGCGTACGGGGTGCTCCTGATGGCAACGCTCGGGTTGACGAGCGAGTGGTCCCCGCTGGGGCGTGCCACCGCGGTGTTTTTCGTGGCCGCCTCGCCGGTGTTGCTCAACTTGAGTCGGTCGTTCAACTTCGCCGAGCTCGCTGCCGCGTGTCTAGCCGGCGCGCTGTACTTCGGCCACGCCAGCCGCTGCTTCACGCGCACAGTGCCCAGCCTTGCGTGGGGTGCTTTTCTGGGACTGATGCTGCTGTCTCGTACGATGACCGTGGCGTTCCTGCCGGGCATGGTCCTAGCGGCACTCGTGCCGGTGCTCGCTCGGCGCTCGTGGTCGGGGCTTCTGCGAGTCTTTGCCGGGATCCTGCTGGGTGCCGCCGTGGCAGCAACATGGTACGGCCACAACTTCGCCGGTGTCTACGACTATCTGACCAGCCACGGTTACGGATCGCAAGCCGCTCAATACGGTCCGGTGCGGAGCGTGCTCTCCCCACATGACTGGTACCTATTTATGCTGAACATCACGGACGGCTACCTGTTCGCTGGGGAGGCCCTGTTTCTCTTGATCGGATGGGTTGCGTGCGCCATGGCGGTGGTGTGGAAAGGGATCCAGGCGCGCTCACTCGGCGTGCGTCGGTTGTTCGGCCAGGTCTGCACATGGGCGAGCGCGGATCCCGTGGAGCTCTCCAGTGCGATCGTCGCCGTGACCGGCTTGACCGCGCTCATGTCAAGCCGAAACCAGGGGTCAGCGTTCATCGCGCCCCTAGTCGTGCCGCTCGCGATCGTAGCCGCACGCGGCATCATGGTCATGTTGCGACCGCTCAGCCTGCGGCGGCCGGTCAGGGCTGGCGCCGTCCTAACGGCGATGATTGTGCCGCTCGCGTTCACGTTGATTTCGGCAGGGCTAACGTTCTTGCCGCTATCCAGCGAGGCGACGGCCTCGGTCTCGGTATCTTTCCCCATCGCAAGCGAACTCGTGCTTTGGGATTCGCGTGGCACGCTCCGAAACTACGAGGACGCTGCGAAAGTACCCAAATCGGTGGAGCCGGATCTCGGCTCTACTGCAAATGGCCGCGCATGGCTCGCCGCCTGGACATTCGCCGACGACGAGATCTGGCAGGCATCGCAAGCCGGCAGCCGCCCTCCGCTTGCGGCGTTTGCATTCAACAACAGGATGCTCAATCTCAACCAAATTGCGCTCGACTCTCTGATCCGCCATCAGAGCGTGATCAGATTGGGGCTGATAAACCCACTTCCCGCCGGTGCCCCGACCGCCGCCTACCTCGATCAAATGAGCGCAATCGATCCCATGGTTACCGTCGTCGCGACTGTCACACAAGGCCCGGACGACATCCAACCCGCGGTTCCGGTCGCCATAGGCTACGCCTATGCGTCATCGCTGCACTTCGATCCGTTTGCTCGCTACCGGCTCCCAGACGGGCAGCGCTTGGTGCTCTGGGCCCCGCCGTCGGCGACTTCTATCCTCCGGTCCCGGTGTTTGCGTTTAATGAAGGAGCCTCAAGGATCGATGCAAGCGGCTGGCGATGAAGTCAATCCGCGCGTCGAGGCTTATAACACGTTGCTGGCAACGGGCGGAGGACAACTCTGCCAGGTTGCACATGTCCACGCGTAACGATGATCGGCGGCACATAAACCCGACTTGGGTTTGACGGGGCGCAGTGGTCTGGGGAAGCCCGGGCGCGTGCCGGTGTGACCGGGGAAGGGGTCGCACGACCCAGTGGCGTCTTTGCCCCGCAACACTTCGTCTACCGTTAAGCGCGTGACACAGCCCGTGCAAGCGCCTGACCACCGCGGTCAGCGTGTGCTGTCCGCGGCGCGGCACCTCCGCTCCCCCGACTCCGGCCTGCTCGGCCAGGGTGTTCGCTTCATTTTCGCGGGGGGGCTCGTCGTCGTGATCTACGTGATCGTCACGACGGTGCTCGCGAGTGTTGTCGGCCTGCCGTTTCAGGTCGCGCTTGCGATCGGTTTCGCGACCGCGCTGATGTTCCAGTTCACGCTCTATCGACTGTTTGTGTGGACCCACCACGAGGGCTTCGCGCTGCCCGTGCACCACCAGGCCGCGCGCTACCTGGCCGCCGCCGCGATCGGGTACGGTTTCACGGCTGCATCCACATCGCTGCTGCCGGCGGCGCTGGGCCTCTCCACCGAGATCGTCTATCTCGGGACGGTCGCGGCGCTGCCCGTGATCAACTTCACCGTGTCCCGCCAGGGCATCTTCCACCCCAAGCGGACCACCGACGAGGGCGCGTCCGCGTCGGTGGCAGAGCTCACCTCCGACGGTGGCTCGGACTAGTCCCGCCAGTCCCAGCGATGCAGCTCGGGCGGCGGAGCGGGAACGGCCACAGCGCCCGCGGCGCGCGGGCCCACGTCGAGATCGGCGATCCACGGCGCCCGTGCCTCGGACTCGGCCGGCGTGCCGTCGACAACGCGGTTGCCGCCGATGCCGGTTCCCCGATACTTGAGCTCGGCCTCGTGTCGAACCCAGAGTCGTAGGAACGCCCGCTCGCGGCTCGCCGGGTCCAACGCCTCCAAACGCTTCGCCTCTGCCGCTCCGAACACCCGCGCGGCGAGCGCGACCTCGTTGATCGGCCGGCGAGCGACCTCGACGTCGACCCCGACGGCGCCGCTCCGCGTGAAGGCGTAGAGCGCGAGTTGCCCAGAGTGCGACATGTTGAAGGACAGCCGCCCGGGCGCTGCCTGCGTGGCTCCCGCGGCCGCTCTTGATGCAGGAGCACTGTCCGACAGCGCCGGCTTACCGTGCGCTGCTGCGCTGATGCGAAGCGCACGCGGGTCTGACCCCAGATAACGACCGAGAAGGGCCCTGAGCACGCCGTGGGCGCGCGTCCAGCGCCGACGGTCGCGTGCGCTCAGAAAGCTCTCTGCGCGTGCCCGTTCCGCGGGCGAGAGCAGCTCGCCCAGATCGTCCGCGACGGCCGACAGGTCGGCCCGCCAAACATGCAGGGCGCCCTCGTCGTCGAGCCGCGGTTCGGTGGACCCACCGGTCCACCGTAGAGCCTTCCTCGACGGCGGCGATGGACGTGTGGTCATTTGCTCCATCCGGGCTGGCCGGGAACGTGTGTTTATGCGCGGCTCATTCGGTCAAGTCTCGCGAGGCGCTGGTCGATCAACGAGAGCGATGGCGAGACATGCTCCTATCCAGCGTAGGCGACCCGGTCCAGGCGCGATTCGCCGGTCGGTCATCCGAGCCTGGGTGGTGGCGCTCTCGACGGCGCTTATCGGCGGCGTTGGCGCCTCCACGGCGTTCGCGGCGGAAGCCGGGGTGGGACTGTCCGAACCGAGCGCCGGCCAGATCGCGAACGTGAAGAGCTTGGGGACGCATTGGGTCCGGATGTTCGCCACCTGGCCCGACCTGGAGCCCGCGCCTGGCGTATACGCCTCGAACTGGCTTGCCTACTACGAACAGGCGTTCAAACAGCTGCCGGCCGGCACGAAAGTGATCATCGACGTCGTTGGCAGCCCGAAATGGGAGACCGGGTCCAGCAACCAAAACACCCCGCCGGCCCATCCGAGCGACTACGCGGCCTTCCTCGGGTCGCTGGCTCAGCGTTGGGCGGGCCACGTGGCGGCGTTTGAGATCTGGAACGAGGAGGACGCCTCCGCCTGGTGGGCGGGCGGCCCCAACCCGGCGGCCTACGCGCAGCTCTTGAAGGCGGTCTATCCGGCTATCAAGGCCGCCGACCCCAGCGTGACGGTCGTCCTGGGTGGGCTCACCGGCAACGACTACCAGTACCTGGAAGGCGTCTATCAGGCCGGCGGCAAGGGCTACTTCGACGTCGTCGGCGTGCACACCGACACGGCCTGCAACATCCTCTCCCCATACGACTTCCTGCGCGGCCCCGACAACCGCATGATCCCCGACTCGTTCCTGGCCTATCGCGAAGTGCACGCGGTGATGCTTGCGAACGGCGATGAAAAGCCGATCTGGATGACCGAGCTTAGCTGGCGCACGACCAGCGCCGTCTGCCCAGAAGGCACGTTTGCGGGACAGAAGGCCGAGGGCGTGACCGACGACCAGCAGGCCACCTATCTCAGCCAGGCATACCACTGCCTGGCCCAGGCGCCGTACGTGCCGGTGGCGCTGTGGTACCCGCTGCAGGATGAGGGAGCAGTCGTGTCCGGGCTTGTGCGGGCCAACGGCTCGCACAAGCCCTCGTTCGCGGCGATGCGAGCCTATGTCAACAACGGCGATCAGCTGAACGAACCCTGTGGAACGTTCACCGGCCCGAAGATCACCGTTGCCTCGCCGCTCGACCACGCGAACTACGAAGGGCCCCTGCCGATCCACGTTTCGGCGACGAGCTCGGTGGGCGTGTTCAGGATCAGGCTCGAGGTCGATGGGAAGCTGATCCGCAACTACGACGGTCCAAACGACCCCTCCTTCCTCTCCGGGGCGATCAACTGGCAGGGCGGCAAGCACATCTCCTACGGCAGGCACGTGCTCACGTTCATCGCCTACGACAGGGAGCGAAACGTCTCCCGGATGAGCGTCGCCGTCTATCACCGCCCGGCGGGTGGGACGCATTCCGGGCGCAGCGCGAACAAACACACCCACGGCGCCAAGAAGCAGGTGCACAGCCTCAAGAAGCACAAGCGCAGCGTGAAGAAACACAAGCGCAGCGTGAAGAAGCGCCGGCGCCGCGCAAAGCACTAGCCGAGCGCCCTCGCGACCGCCGACGCCACGGTGCGATCGGTAGTCTCATGCGCCGTGCGAATCCTGCCGACTCGTCTCGCCGGCCTGGCGGCGATCGAGCCCACCGTCCATGGCGACGAGCGGGGATTCCTGTGCGAGACCTACAGGCGCGAATGGCACGCTGAGCTCGGGATCCCCGCCGAGGATCTGTTCGTGCAGGAGAACCATTCTCGCTCGACGCGAGGCGTCCTCAGGGGCATGCATTTCCAGATCGGCTCGGGCGTGGCCAAGCTCGTGCGGTGCGCGCGCGGACGCATCCTCGACGTGGCCGTCGACCTGCGCCACGGCTCGCCCACCTACGCGCAGTGGGAGGCGGTCGACCTCGACGAGGAGAGCATGCGCGAGCTGTATCTGCCGGTGGGCTTCGCCCACGGATTCTGCGTGGTCAGCGATGTCGCCGACGTGCTCTACAAACAGACCGCCTACTACGACCCGGCGCTCGAACGGGGCATCGCATGGAACGACCCCGATCTGGCGATCGAGTGGCCGCTGCCGGTCGATGAGCTGATCGTCTCCGAGCGCGACGATCGGGCGCCGGCGCTGCGTGAGCTGGCCGACGAGCTGCCCTTTCGGTGGCATGCTTAAGGCCGATGCGCTCACGTCTCGACCGCCTGCGCGAACGCACAAACGGCTATACGGTCACCCCGCGCCAGTACCTGTGGGTGGCCTACGTCGCCCTGGCCGCGCTGACCCTGATCGTCCTGACTGGGGCCGCCGTGCGGCTGACCGGGTCGGGGCTGGGTTGCCCAACATGGCCGAAGTGCTACGGGAACGTCTACCCGCCGCTGAACACCCACGCGGTGATCGAGTTCTCGAACCGGCTGCTCACCGCCCCGGTGTCGATCGCCGCGGGAGCGGCCTGGCTGCTGGCCGTTCGTCGCCGGCCCTACAGGCGCGACCTGGCGTGGCTGGGAGCACTGCTGCCGCTGGGCGTCGTGGGGCAGGCGGTGCTCGGCGGCTTCACCGTGCGGGGGGCGCTCGACTATGGCTGGGTGATGGGCCATTTCGCGCTTTCGATGCTGATCCTCGCCGCGGCCGTGGTGCTCGTCTGGCGGGCGGCGCACGAGCCTCAGGAGGGCGGGGCGGGCCTCGAGCGGGCGGACGGGGCGACGACGAGCTCGCAGGCGTCGGGCACGGGCCGCGATCGAACGCTGGTCTTCTCGGTGCGCGCGCTGACTGCGCTGGGCGCCCTGACGATCTTCGCCGGGACTGCGGCCACGGCCGCCGGTCCCCATGCCGGCGGCTCGCCGGGCCAGCGGATCAACCGCCTGAGCTTCGATGGGCGCGCGACGATGGACTTCGTCATCCATCGCCACGCCGAGATCGCGCTCGTGTTCGGTCTGGCGGCCGTCGCGGTGTGGTGGCTTTCGCGCCGGCGCTCACGCGATCCCGTGCTGCGGCGCTCGCTGACGGTGCTGTGCCTGCTGCTGGCGCTGCAGGGCGTCGTGGGGCTCGATCAGTACGAGACGCACCTGCCGACGGAGCTCGTGTGGGTGCACGTTGGCCTCGCCTGCGGCACCTGGCTGAGTGTGCTGTGGGCGGCCTGCGCGGCCGGTCGTCTGCAGCCTCGCCGGGCGCAGATCGCGCGCGAGCAGGCCGTGGGCGGAGCCCTGAGGCCGGGAGCTCCGCTCAAGTTCCCCGGAAATTAGGGCTTTCGCGGCGCACAAATCCCGTGTTTGCGTGCGTCGTCGTCCTCACGAGCGGTTAGCCTGATGTAAGCAACGACACTCGAGAAGGGAGTGGGATGACCAAGAACGAGCTAGCTGAGAAGGTCGCGCAACGCAATGGACTGTCCGCCAGCCAGGCCCGGCAGGTGATGGAGACGGCGATCGAGGTGGTCTCCAACGAGCTGGCGTCCGGGGGTGAGGTCGCGCTTGCCGGCTTCGGCAAGTTCAGCGTCAGCCACCGAGCGGCCCGCCAGGGACGCAATCCGTCCACGGGTGCGCCGATCCACATTGCGGCAAGTAAAGCGGCGAAGTTCTCCGCCGCGAGTGCGCTGAAGAAGCGTCTGAACCCCTGACCCCGGTTCTGCGCGACCAACGCCCAGAGGTCGCCGGCTTCTGCAGGGCCCGTGACCTCTGGGCGGGCGGCGCAGGTCTCGTTGGGCACCTGCGCCGCCGGATCCTGGGGATGGCAATCCTTACGACGTCCTAACTCCTCGCTTAGGGAGGGGGTCCAGGCTTGCTCGAGACCTCCCCCCGACTACAGGCGGTGCTCAGATGTCACGAACAGTCGATCGGGCGCAGCATCGACGGTTTCCCACCACGCGTTACAGCTCGCTGTCGAGCTTCTACTGCGCCGACCCTCGCCGCGTGCGCTCGCGCGAGCTGGACGTGGGCCTGTGGTGGCGCGATGACGCCGATGGGCCGTTGCACCGCGCGGCCTGGGTGAGCGACACCGGCGAGCTGTACCTCGTCCGTCTCGGACCCCGTCGCGAGGGCGGCGGTGAGGTCGAGCTGCTGGCGACGGTGGCCGACCGCGAGCGCCTCGAGACCGTGCTCCGGGGCTGGCGAGAGCAGTGCGGCAGACCGCGCTCGCTGACGTGGCTGCGCGAACGGGCCGCGCGCCTGGCCGAGCGGATGCGCCTGGCCCAGCCGAAGATGGCGGCGACCGCGACCGGCGCGACGCGAACCGTGTCCGCGACCCTGGCCCTCTCGTAGGCTATTGGCGGAGCCAGAGCTGGTTGAAGAAGGCCGGCTGTATCGGGTCCACGCGTCGGGCCGCCAGGCGCCAGGGCTCCGGGACCTCGTACTGCTGCTCCGTCAGCGCGACACCGTCGGCCTCGTTGTGCCAGTCCATCCACTGCTTCAAGAAGAGGGCGCGGCGCGACTTGGCCGACAGCAGGGCGAGATAGTGCTTCGCCTGCTCGGCCGGCATCTCGGGCAGGGTGCTGATCGTCTGGGTGCAGTCGAACCAGCCGTCGGGAAACATCTCCATCTGGTCGGGTGTGAAGAAGGCGACGGTGCCCGGCCTCAAGCGCGGCTCGACCACGCTGAAGTCGTCGCCCGACGTGTACGGAACGACCCGCTCGGAACCGAGGATGGCCGTGAGATACCACTGCGAGACGGCCAGCGCCGGAGGGATATCGAAGATGCAGTACGCGGGCGCACACGCTTGCGCGAATACATACGCGAGCCGGCCGTAGCCCGCGCCGAGCTCCGCCACGCGACAGCCGTGGCGAATCGCCCCCGAGCGCGCGGCGAACGTGAACTCGATGATGCTGTTGGCGAGGTCCTGTGAGATCAACCGCCCGCGGTGTCTGATCCTGATCGGGTTGCCGACCTCGGGCTCCGACAGACGCTCGGTCAGGCCTTGAGTATCTTCGCGGCGAGCGGTCTCCCACAGAGCGCCGACGAAGAACTCATAGCGCCAGGTCGCGAGTCGTGACAGCGAGAAGGAGCGCTCATCGGTAATGGTGCGCAGCCCGCTCGCCGGCTCGTCGAGGCGGTTCAAGAGCGGCGCGAGGGTGGGCCTTCGCAACCAGCCGCGGGCCGCGCGCTGCATCTGCGGGTCGCGCGGCATCGTGACGAGCCAGTTGTAGTAGTTGTTGGAAACCGTTCGCTTGAGATTTGCGATTCCCTCCGTGCGCAGCATCTCCAGGTTGGCCGCGATGAGCTGGTCCCAGAAGCTGCCCGGCCGGTAGATCTCTGGAGCCGCGGCGAGGTCTCGACGCATCGTTGCGATCAGCGCCGCCACGTCGTCGTCGGATCCGGCCCCGTTCGGCCCCGTCTGGCCACCCGGGCGCCGTGAAAACCGAGCATCCTTCGGCGCCTGTGCTCCGCGGTGCCGTCGCAGGGCCCGCAGTCGCCTGGACTCGGGCTTCGCCGGCCTGGGAGCCGCGATGCTCATGGAATGCTCTTCGGCGGGTCAAATGCCGAGCTTTAGTTGAGCCGGCAACGAAGCGGTGTGCCAAGCACGCGAGCGACCGAGGACGCCGTCCCGCGCGGACTATCGGAACGTCGGTCGTCAGCCGCAGCCGGTGTTGTTGCCGCAGCTGGAACAGGTGTAACAGGACCCGGTGCGCTGCATCATGCCCCCGCACTGGCTGCACGCGGGCCCGAGATCGAGGCCCTGCAGGCGGGCGGGCACGACGGGCGGTGTGTCCGTGAGCGCGGTCGTCGGAGCGCTCGCGCCGGCGTTGGCGGCTTTGTCATCCGAGGCCTCGGGCGCGTCCGCCGGGGCCGCGTCCTCCTGCGTGCTCGGGCCGGCCGTGTCGGAGGTGCTGATCGACTGGGCGGCCTGCTGCGCGGCGTTGCGGGCACGCACCTGCGGCGTGAGAATCCCGAGCTCCTCCTGGGTGTCGGTGTCCAGCCAGCGCGAACCCAGCCAGCGCATGATGTAGTCGGGCATCGATTTGGCGAACGGGATCTCCGGGTTGCCGGTGATCCCCTCGGGCTCGAAGCGCATGTGGCTGAACTTGCGCACGAGCGTCTCGAGCGGCACGCCGTACTGCAGCGCGATCGAGATCGCCGTGGCGAACGAGTTCATCATGCCGCGCAGCGTGGAGCCCTCCTTGCCGATGTCGGTGAGGAAGATCTCCCCCACGCTCCCGTCCTCGTACATGCCGGCGGTGATGTAGCCCTCGTGGCCGCCGATCGAGAACTTGTGCGTTATCGACTGGCGCTCGCGCGGCATCCGCTTGCGTCGAGGACCGGCCTCGGCCAGCGCCCTGCTGACGGCCTGCTCGACGATCGAATCGACGTCGGTCCCCTGATCCGGCTCCTCGGCCTGTGTGCCCCCCGCGTCCGTGCGGAGCGCCTGAGCGGTCTTGGATCCGTCGCGGTAGATCGCAAGCGCCTTGATTCCGAGGCGCCAGGCCCGGATGTAGGCGTCGGCGATGTCCTCCACGGTCGCGTCCTGAGGCAGGTTGACGGTCTTTGAGATCGCCCCGGAGATGAACGGCTGCACGGCTCCCATCATCTCCAGGTGGCCCATGTGCGAGATCGCGCGCTCGCCCACGGCGACGTCGAACACCGGCAGGTGCTCATCTTGCAGGCCGGGCGCCCCCAGGATCGTGCCGTGCTCGGCCAGGTGGGCCTCGATCTGCTCGATCTGCTGCTCTGAGTAGCCGAGCGTCTGAAGGGCCAGCGGCACGGTGCGGTTGACGATCGTCATCTGCCCGCCGCCCACGAGCTCCTTGAACTTCACCAGCGAGAAGTCGGGCTCGACGCCGGTGGTGTCGCAGTCCATCAGGAAGGAGATGGTGCCGGTCGGTGCGAGCACGGTGGCCTGGGCGTTTCGGTAGCCGTTGCGCTCGCCGAGCTCGACGGCCTCGTCCCAGGAGCTCCTCGCGGCATCCAGCAGCGGCCGATCGACGCACGTCTCATCGGCGATCGCGTAAGCGGCGTCCCTGTGCATGCGCATCACGTGGTTGTGCGCGTCACGGTTCTCCGGGTAGCGCTCATACGGCCCGAGCGCCCCGGCGACCTCCGCCGAGCGCCGGCAGGCCCGGCCGGTCATGAGCGCCGTGATCGCCGCCGCCGTGCCCCGTCCTGCTTCGGAGTCGTAGGGCACGCCGTTGCTCATCAAATAGGCCCCGAGGTTGGCGTAGCCGAGGCCGAGCTGGCGGAACGCGCGCGCGTTGACGGCGATCTCCTCCGTCGGGTAGCTGGACGGCGAGACGACGATCTCCTGGGCCAGCAGCATGACGTCGACGGCATGCTCGAATGACTCCACATCCAGCGTGCCGTCCTCGCGGCGGAACTTCATCAGGTTCAGCGAAGCCAGGTTGCAGGCGGAGTTATCGACGTGCATGTACTCGCTGCAAGGATTCGACGCGTTGATGCGCCCGCTGTTCGGGCATGTGTGCCAGAGATTGATGGTGGTGTCGTACTGCATGCCCGGGTCGGCGCATCGGTAGGCCGCCTCGGCGATCTCCTTCATCAGCTCACGAGCGCTCACCGGCTCGCCTACCGGCTCGCCGGTCGCACGTGCGATCAGCTGCCACTGCCCGTCGTCCTCGACCGCGCGCATGAACTCGTCGGTCACCCTCACCGAGTTGTTCGCGTTCTGGTACTGGATCGACTTGAAGCCGTCGCCGTCGATCGACATGTCGAAGCCGGCGTCGCGCAGCGCCGCGGCCTTGTCCTCCTCGTTGGCCTTGCACCAGATGAACTCGCGGATGTCGGGATGGTCGATATCGAGCACCACCATCTTGGCCGCGCGCCGCGTCTTGCCCCCCGACTTGATCGTGCCGGCCCAGGAGTCGGCGCCGCGCATGAACGACACGGGTCCCGAGGCGGTTCCGCCCTTGGCGAGCGGCTCCATCGAGCCGCGGATGTTCGACAGGTTGATTCCCGAGCCGGAGCCGCCCCTGAAGATCATCCCCTCCTTGGTGTTCCAGTCGAGGATCGACTCCATCGTGTCCTCGACCGAGAGGATGAAGCAGTTATGGACCGCGATGTTGTTCGAGAGGTACTCGCCCGATTCCGTCTGGATGTCATAGACGTCCATCTCACCGAGGTCATCGATCGCGATGATCTCCTCCTCACGCAGGTCGGGGCAGTGCTTTGGGTTGCGTAGCTCGAGGGACTGCAACAACTTGTCTGACTTCTCGCGCCCGATGAAGCCAACGAGCTCGGCGAAGCGGGCTCGCTCAGAGCCGATCGCGATTGCGACCTCGTGCATGTCGTGGCGGTCGTCGCGCTTCTCGACTTTGCGGGTCCGTCTTGAGTGGATACCGAGCAGGTTGAGCAGCAGCTGCACATCCTCCGTCCAGCGCTCCCCGATGACGGCAAATCCGACGCGAGCGTTCTCATAGTCTCCATCACGACGAACCGACACGTAGCCGTCCGCCTGGAAGAGGCTGCGCAAGTACGCCACGATCTCGTCGTGAGAGGCGGTAAACAGTCGGTGGGGAGCCCGTAGCTCAGTCCCCCGCGCCAGCAGGTCCCAGCGCTCCACGAACTGACGGAGCGGCTCGCCATAGAGGCGGATGCGTCGGACGCGATCGTGCTCGGTGTCCGCGTCACGGACCTTTCGGTGCACATCGGGAAAGACAACGTCCAGGTTCTCTGTGACCCAGTCGTACTCGTCGTCGCTGGCCACCTGGAACTCGATGGTCAGCGAGCGATTCGTGCCCGCGTACTGACCAACGAAGCCGTCCGCTTGCAGCCAGCCGGCGAGTGCAGCTTCGGCGACCTCGATGCGATCTGTCTCCGTGAGCTCCTGCAGGGACGATGCTCCCGCGCCAACTGCGACACGGACTGGATCGGAGACCTTGGCGCGGTGGGGATGCAGGTGCATCCGCATCCCGACCCTGAGTTGGTCGACCCTCAGCCAAGCGGGTTGAGTACGGCGCTCGGCCACCGCCTTCACGACGTGGTCAGCCGTCGCTTCGACGAAGCTCCCGTTACGTAGGCGGACGCGAAATACCCGCTTGCGACCATTTGCCTTCGTCGCGACGATCGGGGTGACCCCGTTGGCGTCGTAGACCTCGAAGCCGACTTGGTCCCCCTCGACGAGCTCCCCGATCGGGACCATGCCCTGCGGCGTTGAAACCAGTGCGTGATAAGGCTGGCACGCGCTGCACTGCGGACTCTCCTCGAAGCCGACGTTGAACCACACCGGCGAGTTGAACGCGGCCATCTGGTGCAGCAGGATGTGGGTCAGCTCGTGCTCGAAGGCCACGGCGTCCCGGTCCTCGGCGAAGTAGCCGTGCGCACGGCCCCAGCCGGCGATCGTGCCGGCGACGCGACCGATCATCTGCTTGACCGAGCGCTCGCGCGCTGGGTCCCCGATCTGGCCTCGGAAGTACTTCTGGGCGACGATGTTCGTCGCATTCTGCGACCAACCGGTCGGGAACTCGACGTCCTTCTGTTCGAACGCCACCCGGTCTCCATGGCCGATCCGCGCGTCGCGCAGCTCCCACTCCACGGCGTCGAACGGGTGGGCGTGCGGGGACGTGAAGAACCGCTTCGTCTCGAGCGCGGCGCCGCTCGCTGTCTCCTCGGAGGTGGGTGGGGTGGGGGCTGGGTTCATCGATTTTCCTCTCTGTGCGCCGGCGTCGTCGACGCCACTGCGGGCTGTTGTCGGGCCGGGCATCATCCCGCTAGAGGCGGACGGAAAATCGAGGCGCAGATACCTCAATTTTAGAAGATGAGCACCCCTCTACGGCCTAGTGGCCGAGCTTCAGCCAGTCGGCGAATTCGGCCCACGTCTCCGATGCGTGCACGCCGGCCTCGGCCATCGCGTGGCGCAGGCCGAGCATCCAGCGGGGTTCGAACGCGCGCCGCCGCGCGATGGCCCAGGCGACGCAGCCGAGGATGAGCAGCGCGGCGACGACGACGATCGCGATCGCGCCCGCGGAGTAGGTGGTGGTGTGGACGGATGCGGCGAGGGCCATCTCAGGGCTGATGCTAGTCCGCGAGAGCCACGGGCGCGAGCAGATCCTCGACGGCCGCGAGCGCGTCACGCAGCACCTGCTCGGGCGACTGGGTGGCGTCGATCGTGCGAATTCGCTCGGGTTCGGCACGCGCGAGCTCGCCGTAGGCCCGGGCGATGGTCGTGAAGAAGTCCTCGGGCTCGCGCTCCAGCCGGTCCGCCCCTGCTCCGCGCTGTGCCTGTCGCTCACGGCCGGCGGCGGGGGATATCTGCAACAGCAGCGTGCGATCAGGCTGAACGGCGCCGGTCGCAAACTGGTTGATCGCGCGCACCTGCTGGACTCCGAGCGCCCGTCCCGCACCCTGGTAGGCCAGCGAGGAATCCACGAAGCGGTCCAGAAGCACGACGGAGCCCTCTCGCAGGAGGGGTTCCAGCCGCTCGTGCACGAGCTGCGCGCGTGCGGCCGCATACAGGAGCGCCTCGGCGCGGGGCGAAACGGCGAGCGCGGGGTCTTTGACGAGCGCGCGAATCCGCTCTGAGACCTCCACTCCACCGGGCTCCCGCAGCAGCTCGACAGCTCGATCGCGCCGTGCTATCTCGCGGGCGAGCGACCGCGCGAGCGTGGACTTGCCGGCCCCGTCGAGCCCCTCGATCGTTATCAGCCGGCCGCGGGCCACCCCCGGCACCGTAGCGCCTCTAGGATGACCACCGTGACCGTCGCCGACCCCGCCGCGGCCCTTCCGGGCATCGACGCGCACCCCCATGCGCGCGTGGTGCTCGCGGCTGGATTGCCCCCGTCCGGCGACCCCTCGCACGCCTATCTCTTCCACGGCCCGTCCGGGACTGGAAAGCGGGCGATCGCGCGCGCGTTCGCCACCGCCCTGCTCGCCGACGGAGCGCGCGACCCCGGTCATGTAGCGGAGCGGATCGCGCGGGATGCCCACCCCGACCTGACCTGGGTCAGGCCGTCGGGCGCTTCGGAAATGCTCGTGAGCGACATCGAGCAGCCGGTGGTGGCCGCCGCCACGCGCACGCCGTTTGAATCCTCGCGGCGGGTGTTCGTGATCGAGGCGGTCGACGCGATGAACGACCAGGCGGCCAACCGGATGCTCAAGACGCTCGAGGAGCCGGCCGCGTTCGTGCACCTGCTGCTGCTGACCGATCGCCGCGAGGACGTTCTCGCCACGGTGGCCTCGCGCTGTCAGCAGGTGCGCTTCGATCCGCTGGCGCCGGGGCGCATAGCCGAGGGGCTCGAGGGCTCGGATCGCGTGCGCGCGCAGGCGTGCGCGCGCCTTGCGATCGGTGATGAGCGTCTCGCCCGGCGTTTGGCCGCCGACGACGGCGAGGCGCTGCGCGGGAGTGCCGAGGCGTTCGTTCGCTCGGCGCTCGCCGGCACGAGCGGTGAGCGTCCGTGGCTCGTGTTGCTCGAGCGCTCGCGGGCCGCGGCGAGCGCCGCCGGCGAAGAGTCCCAGGCGCGGATCGCCCGCGAGCTCGAGCTGGTGCCGGGCAGGGAGCGCAAGCGTCACGAACGCGAGGGACTGGAGGCGAGGCGCCGCGGGGAGCGTCGGGCGCGCACGCAGACCCTCGACCTCGCCCTGGCGCTGGCCGAGCTGTGGCTGCGGGACCTGCTGTGCATCTGCGAAGGGGCCGGGGAGCTGATCTACGCCGTCGACCGCCGCGCGGAGCTCGAGCACGATGCGCGCTCCCGCGATCGCGGGGACCTGCGCGCGGGGATCGAGCTCGTGCAGGAAGCGCGGATGAGCCTCAAGCTGAACGTCTCCGAAGAGCTGGCCCTCGAGGCGCTGGCCTATCGCCTCGAGTCTCTGCTAGCCCGCTGAGGCGATCGGCCCGAGGTTTGCTCGCAGGCCGTATGTCTCGAACGCGAGGAAGCGGTAGAACATGCGGTTCTCGGGGCCATGGAAGTCCGATGAGCCGGTGCTGAGCAGGCCGAGCGTCGCACAGCGCTCCGCCAGCAGCTCGGTCTGCTCGCGGGTGTGTGTCAGGTAGAAGACCTCCACCCCGTCGATGCCGAGCGCGCGGAAGCGGTCGATGCCCGCGAGCGCTTCGTCGGGATCGGAGAGGTCCCAGAAGGGGTGCGCCCAGACGGCGACCCCACCGGCCTGGTGGATGGCGTCTATGGCCTGGGCGACCGTCGGCGTCTCGCGCAGCCGGAAGGCCGGTCGGCCCTCGATGAGGTACGCGCGGATGAACGAGCCGACGTCGTCGATGCGCTCCTCTCTGAGCCTTTGGGCGTTGGCGGGGCAGGCCAGAGCCGCCTCGGCCAGATGAGGGCGCCCGATCGGCTGGCCGTCGGCCCGCCGCGCGTCGAGCTCGCGCTCGTCGAGCGCAAGGCCGAGCTCGCGCAGCGCGGCGGCCATGCGCAGAGTGCGTCGCTCGCGGTCGCCGAGGAAGCGTGCGAGCGCGTCGGTGAGGGCAGGGTCGGTGTGGTCGATGCGATAGCCGAGGATGTGCAGTTCGCGCACGACCTCGGCCCCGTCGTCCAGAGCGGAGATCTCGACCGCTGAGACCACCTGCACGCCGTGGCGCTCGCCCGCGGCCAGTGCCTCTGAGACGCCGCCGACCGTGTCGTGGTCTGAGAGCGCCAGCAGCTCCACGCCGGCTCTCGCGGCGCGCTCGACTACCTGGGCAGCTGCCAGCGAGCCGTCTGAGTGGGTGGAGTGGGCCTGAAGATCGAAGCGCGGTGGCACTCGCGGAAACGTACGCGATCGCGCTTGGAGCTCGCCTGGTCATTCCCGAGCGTGTCGGTGGACACGGCGAGAAGCTGGGCGACGTGCCGGGCGATGGAGCGCCGCAGCGCGCACACCGCCGCGTGGTATCCGCGGGCCTTGCTGGACAGCCCTCGGTCCTCTGTCGTGTCGACCGCCTGGAGATCTGCATGCGCGGCTTCGGTCTCGGCGGCGCGCTGTGAGGCTTCGATCCAGAGCACCTCGAGGTATGCGAGCGCGGCTCCGAGCTGCTCCTCGGGAAGCGAGTCGCGTTGTTTGAGCTGGCGCAGGACGGGCATCACCTCGTGGCTGAGCCAGCTCTGCTCGGCGTGGGCGCGCAGCAGCAGGCAGACGTCGGAGAGGGGAGAAGGGCTGTGGGCGTTGGTCATATCGCGCATCCGTGCTCTATGCGAAAGGCCTATGTCTGGCTTCGACTTGCCGCTCTCGCGGCTTTAGAAGATCGGGCGAGTTTCCACGCTTCTTCGGGGATTTCTCGCCGCGCATCCGTCGCGGCGCCCGCGCTCAAGCAGCCGGCCTCGATGTACCGATGATGCAATGGAGATGCGCATAGTGGGCTCGGATCCGACCGGCCGCACCGCCGGACAGTACGCGCGCGCGACCGTGAGGCGGTTGCGCATGCGCACGCTGGTGGCGCTGGGGGTGCTCGCCGTTGCGACCGCGCTGCTGGGTCGTGGGTTCGGGTTGCACGACCTGCGCTTCCTGGGCTCCGAGGTCGCGCTGCTCGTGAGCATATTCGTGATCTCGCGCTACGTTCTGCCGCTCGTCGAGCGCCGCGACCGCGGCGCGAGCGCCGAGGAGCACGTGGGCGGCCTGCTCGACGAGCTGGTGGGGTCGGGGTGGCGGGTCATCCACGACGCGAACCTCGGGCGGGGCAACGTGGACCACATCCTGATCGGGCCGGGGGGCGTGTTCACGGTCGAGACCAAGAGCCATCCGGGCCCGGTGCGCGTGGGGCGGGTGCACGGTGCGACGCTCCGCCAGGCGCACGCCCAGCGCAGGGCGATCGAGGGCATCACCGGCTTGCAGCGTGGAGCCGCTGCTGGTTTTCAGTCGCGCGTGGGTGGACAGGCCGCTGGCACGCCGTAAGGGCGTGCGGGTGCTGCCGGCGCGGATGCTGATCAAGTACCTGTGCAGGTGCCGCAAGACGCTATCGCCAGAGGAGATCGAGCTGGCGCAGGGTCGGGTCGCGACGGCGCTGCTGCATCAGATGTCCGCCGGCGGGCAGTAGGTTGATAGCCAACCCGATGACCATCGCTCCCTTCAGCTCGCGGCCGGGCTCACCGGAAGGTGAGTCGCGGCGGGCGCGGCTCGTGTTGGTGATCGCGACCGTGGGCATCGCCGCGACGCTCGTGGCGTACGCGCTCTCGCCGGGGGTCAGGCATGCGGTCGGTCACGCCGCCCACAGCGTGAACCATGCCGTGAGCCACGTGTTCGATCGCGACCAGGGTGAGCACGCGCGCCCAGCGCATCCGGCTCGGCCGGCGTCCAGGCGGCGATCCCCGGGGCCCAACTCCTCGCAGCCGCCACAGAAGCAGCACACGACGACGGCCGGCGGGGGATAGCGTGTAGGGGATGGCGACCACGGTTCCCGCGCACCCAGGCGGAGCGCTCCAGGCCGAGCAGGCGCCCGGCGCCCGGGCCGGCGGGGGTCTGCCGCCGGGGCCGAGGTTGCCGGCGAGCCTGTTGACGCTGGCATGGGCGGTGGCGCCGACCTGGGTGATGGACCAGTGCGCGCGCCGGCTCGGGGAGGCGTTCACGCTGACGTTTGCCCCGAGCGGGATGAAACTGGTCTTGCTCAGCGACCCCGAGGCGGTCAAGACGGTGTTCACGGCGCCGCCGGAAGTGGCCCCGTCATCGGCGGGAAGCTCGCCGATCGCGCCGGTGGTGGGACCGAGCTCGGTGCTCACGCTGATCGGGCCCGAGCACATGCGCCAGCGCAAGCTGCTGTTGCCGCCGTTTCACGGTGAGCGGATGCGCGAGTACGAGGACGTGATCGTGGAGGCGACCAGGAGGGACATGGCCAGCTGGCCGCTGGGCAGGCCGATGAGGCTGCACGAGCGCACGCGCAAGATCACGCTGGAGGTGATCCTGCGGGCGGTGTTCGGCGTGGAGGCGCAGCGGATGGGCCCGCTGACGCGAGCGATCGGGAATCTGCTCGAGCCGACCCAGACGGTGGCGTTGCTCGTGGGTGCGCTGCGGCGGCCGAGCGCGGAGCGCCCGGGCGGGGCCTTCGGACGGGCGCTGGACGAGCTGGACCGGTTGATGTTCGCGGAGATCGCGCGCCGGCGCGCGATGAAGGATCTGGCGGAGCGCAGGGACATCATGTCGCTGCTCTTGCAGGCGCGCGACGAGGACGGCGAGGGGATGACCGACGAGGAGCTGCGCGACGAGCTGGTGACGCTGCTGTTGGCGGGGCACGAGACGACGGCGACGTCGGTGGCGTGGGCGATCGAGCGGCTGGTGCGCCACCCCGACAAGTTGAGGCGTCTTCTGAAGGAGGTCGACGAGGGCGCCGGAGACGAGTACATGATGGCGGTGGTCAACGAGACGCTGCGGGTCAGGCCCGTGGTGCCGATCGTGGTGCGGCTGCTTCAGCGGGAGCTGCGGGTGGCCTCCCACGTTCTGCCCGAGGGCACGCGCGTGGCGCCTTCGATCTATCTGACGAACCGCAACCCGCGCATATACGACCACCCCGAGGAGTTCCGTCCGGAGCGGTTCCTCGAGGACGCCCCGGAGACGTTCTCGTGGATCCCGTTCGGCGGCGGGATACGGCGCTGCATCGGTGCGTCGTTCGCCCTGCTTGAGATGAGGCTGATCATGCGCACGATGCTGAGCGAGCTCGAGCCGAGGCTGCCCGCTGACGCACGATGGCGGCGCGGCGAGTGGACGCGGCGGCGGGCGGTCACGCTGGTGCCGGCCGCCGGTGCTCGCGTCGTGTGGGAGAGACGGGGCGCAAACGGACGATGACGAGGGCCGCCTCGCGGCGGCCGGGCGTGCGCTCGCGGCGGGAACCGGCCGAGGGTACGAGTAGCTTCCCGGGCATGGAGGCGAACACGCCGATGCCGGCCCTCGGCAGCGATATCCCGGCGCCCGAGGCGCTGCTCGAGCGGTTCGGGTTGGAGTCGTTCAGGCCGGGCCAGCGCGAGGCGGTGCAGGCCGCGCTGTCAGGCACCGACAGCCTGGTGGTGATGCCGACGGGGGGCGGCAAGTCGCTGTGCTATCAGCTGCCCGCGCTGGCGGCCGATGGGGACCCAGCGCGCCCGCTCGTGGTCGTCGTGAGCCCGCTGATCGCGCTGATGTCCGACCAGTTGCGCAGGCTGGAGCAGGCCGGAGTGAGAGCGACGATGCTGGCGTCGGGGATGCAGGACGGCCACAACGCGCAGGGGCTTCGGGACATCGCGGCGGGCGCGACCCCGCTGGTGCTGGCTGCGCCCGAGCGGTTCGCCTCGGGCGCGTTCCGCGAGGCGCTCGCGCGCCGCAGGGTGGCGCTGTTCGTGGTCGATGAGGCGCACTGCGTGGCCGAGTGGGGGCATGACTTCAGGCCGGACTACCTGCGCCTGGCCGACGCGATCGACGCGCTCGACCGGCCGGCGGTGATGGCGGCGACGGCGACGGCCACGCCGCGCGTCTCGCGCGAGATCGCGGCGCGGCTCAGACTGCGCGATTGGGTCTCGATCCGCTCGGGCTTTGACCGGCCCAATCTCGTGTTCGACGTCGTCGGCGTTGAGGGCAAGGGAGCGCTCGCGCGCAAGCGGGCGGCGCTGCTGCACGTGCTGGGCGGCGGGTCGGGGTGCGGCGAGCGGGCGTTGCCGGCGATCGTGTACTGCGGGACGCGCAAGGACACCGACGATCTCGCAGCGACGATCGCCGAGTGGGGCATCGCGACGGTGGCCTACCACGCCGGCATGAGCCCGCAGGAGCGGCGGGCGAGCCAGGCGTCCTTCATGGAGGGTCGAGCGGAGGTGGTGGTGGCGACGAACGCGTTCGGCATGGGTGTGGACAAGGCGGACGTGAGGACGGTGGCGCACTGGGCGCTGCCGACGAGCCTCGAGGCCTACTACCAGGAGGCGGGCAGGGGCGGCCGGGATGGCCGGCCGGCGCGGGCTCTGCTGCTGGCCTCGAGGATGGACCTGGGTCGGCTGATCAGGTTCATCAAGGAGCGCGAGACGAGCGTCGACGACGTCAAGCGCTACGTGGCCGGCTTGCGACGTGGCGCGGAGGACGGGCTGGTGGCGATCGGACACGGTCAGCTGGGCGAGCGAGAGCGGGTGCTGCTTTCGATCGCCGAGCGCGCCGGCGCCGTGGAGCTTTCGCCCGGCGGCCGCGACGGGCTGCTCGTGCGGCTGACCGGCCGGGGAAGCCCGGGCAGGGCGTATGAGGCGATCAAGGCCGCGCGGAACCGAAGCTGGGAGTCCTACCGCTCGATCGAGCGCTACAGCGCGGGAGCGGAGGTCTGCAGAAGGCGACAGATCCTCGACCACTTCGGCGATGAGGGGCTGGGCAGTCCCGCGGGGCGCTGCTGTGACGTGTGCGACCCGGACGGGGCGCTCGAGCAGGCCGTGCGGGCGCCGCTCTCGGCCGCCCGCCGCCCGCGCGCCGCGCGCGCCGGCGCCGCGGCTTCTGTGTTGCCCGCCGACCCGCAGGTCGCGGGCGACCCGGTGGACGAGCACGAGTTCGAGCGGCTGAGGGCGTGGCGATGGGAGCGCGCCGCGGGCAAGCCGGCGTTCACCGTGACCGCAGACGCGGTGCTCGAGGAGGTCCTGCGCCGGCGCCCGGGCAACGTCGAGGAGCTGATCGAGATCCGCGGGATAGGGCCGGCCTTCTGCGAGAAGCACGGAGCTTCCCTGCTCGAGGCGATGCGCGGCCTCCAGAAGCCGCGCTCTAGCGCGGTGGCCGATACATACGCTCGACGACCCGCAGCTTGAGCGGGAGCGGCGCGGGCGCGTTGACGCGCATGTACCAGCGCATCACCGAGCCGGGGATGATCGAGCGCTGGCCGCGCTGGAAGGCGCTCAGCGACTCCCGCGCGACCTGCTCCGCGGAGATCTTGCCGGGCACGGGCGGCAGGTGGCCCGCCTCATACCCCGCCACCTCCTGCCACTCGGTGGGGACGGGGCCCGGGTTCACGCACAACGCCCGCACGCCGGTGCCGCGCAGTTCGGCGCTGAGCGCGTCGCTGAAGTTTCGCGCGAAGGCCTTGGACGCGCTGTAGGTGGCCTCGTAGGGGATCGGCTGCATGCCGGCGGTCGAGGCCACCGTGATCACTCCGCCGCGCCTGCGCTCGAGCATGCCGGGCAGGAAGGCATGCGTGAGCGTTATCAGCGCCTCGCAGTTGACACGCACCTGTTCCGCGTCGCGGGCCGCGTCGATCTCGGCGAAGCGCCCATGCGTCCCGAACCCGGCGTTGTTCACGAGCAGGTCCACGTCGAGGCCGAGCGCGGCTACCTTGCCCGGCAGGGAGGCCGCTTCGCTTGCGAGGTCGCAGCTGAGCACGTGCGCCGGTCCGGGCAGCTGCGAGGCGAGCTCTTCCATCCGCTCGGAACGGCGGGCCACGAGAATCACCTCGTAGTCGGCCTGCGAGAGCTGCTTGGCGAACTCGGCCCCGATTCCCGACGACGCGCCCGTGACGAGCGCCACCTGGCCCATGGGCGGCACCCTAGCCGACGGCGGACAGGCGTGTGCGCAAGGACGGCCGCGCTCCGGCCTACCTACGGGCTGCTGTACGGTCGAAGCGTGCATGCGGAGCCGCTCACCCAGCGCTCGGCGAACGCGCTGGCGCGCGCAATCCGCGGCGGCGAGGTCTCCTCGCGCGAGGTGGTGGAGGCGCATATCGAGCTGTGCCGGCGCTGGCAGCCGCGCACCCGGGCGATCGCCGTGGAGCGCTTCGAGGACGCGCTGCGCGAGGCCGACGCCGCCGACGAGCGGATCGCGAGCGCCGGCGACGGCGAGCTGCCGCCGCTGCTCGGCGTCCCGTGCACGATCAAGGAGTCGTTCGCGCTCGCGGGCATGCCGAATTCGGCGGGGCTCGTGGCGCGGCGCGATTTCCGCGCCGCGACGACGGCGACGGCCGTGCAGCGGTTCCTCGACGCCGGCGCGATCCCGCTGGGACTCACCAACACCTCCGAGCTGACGCTGTGGATCGAGTCCGAGAACCGCGTCTATGGCCGCACCAGCAACCCCTACGATCGCTCGCGCGCGGCCGGCGGCTCCTCGGGCGGCGAGGGGGCGGCCATCGGCAGCGGGGCCTCTGCGTTTGGCCTCGGCTCGGACATCGCCGGCTCGATCCGCATCCCAGCCTTCTACTGCGGCGTGTTCGGGCACAAGCCCTCGAACGGCCTGGTGCCGCACACGGGCTCCTTCCCGGTGGCGCATGGCGCCACCAGCCAGCTGCTCTCGGCCGGCCCGCTGTCGCGCCGCAGCGAGGACCTGATGCCCCTTCTGCGGATCCTCTCGGGGCCCGACGGCGCCGACCCGCTCGTGCGGGACGAGCCCCACCTCGGCGATCCCGCGAGCGTCTCGCTCGACGGCCTGCGGGTGCTGATCAGCGAGTCGGCCTTTCTGCAGCCGATCAGCCGCGAGCTGCTCGCCGCGCGCGAGCGCGCGGCAGGCGCGCTGGCAGCGGCGGGCGCGCGGCTCGAGCGCGTCAGGCTGCAGAAGATGCGCTACGTCACAGAGGCCTACATGGCGGCGCTCGGTGACGGCGACACATTGGGCGAGGTCCTGCGGGCGGGGGGAGCCGAGCCGCTGACGGTCCGCACGGCGCTGCGGCGCGGCGGTCCCCATACCACGCCGCTGAAGACTCTGGCGCTGCTCGAGCAGGCCAACCGCATCCTGCAGCGGGAACGCGCCGGCAAGGCGATGGCCTCGGGCCGTGAGTTCGCGCGCGAGCTCGCCGAGACGATCGGCGATGGCGTCCTGCTGCATCCGCCGCTCGCAAGCGTCGCCCCGCGGCACGGGCACACGTACGGTCGCTTCCTGGTGACCCAGCCGATGGCCGTCTTCAACCTGGCGGCCGTCCCCGTCACGCAGGTCCCGCTCGGCCTCGGCTCCCGCGGGCTTCCGCTCGGCGTGCAGGTCGCCGCGGCACCGGGCGGCGACCACGTCTCGATCGCCGTGGCGATGGAGCTCGAGCGCGTGTTCGGCGGTTGGATCCCGCCGCGGCCCTAGCCATGCCCGGCTGGGCGTCCTAATCTTGTGTGCATGACCGTGATCGACGTCAGCGAGGCGGACTTCGAGAGCGAGGTGGTCGAGCGGTCCACCGAGCTCCCGGTTGTCGTCGACTTCTGGGCGGAGTGGTGCGGACCCTGTAAGCAGCTCGGCCCGCTGCTCGAGCAGGCCGCCGCCGAGCGCGAGGGGAAGGTGGTGCTCGCGAAGCTCGACACCGACGCGAACCCGAACCTGGCTCAGGTCTTTCAGATTCGCGGCATCCCCGCCGTGAAGGCGTTCAGGGACCGGCGCCTGGTGAGCGAGTTCGTCGGCGCGCAGGGCCGCGAGGCGGTCGAGCGCTTCTTCGACGAGCTGCTGCCCTCGCAGGCGGACGTGCTGGTCGCGAGCGGCGCCGAGGAGGACCTGCGACGGGCGCTCGAGCTCGAGCCCGGCCGGCCCGACGCCGCCCTGGCCCTGGCGCGGCTGCTTATCGCGCGGGGGGAGCGCGACGAGGCGCTCGAGGTCCTCGCGCCGGTCGCGGGCAGCTTCCAGGCGGACGGCCTGGCTGCACGCCTGCGGCTTGAGAAGGAGGATGAGCTCGCCGACGCCTTCGCGGCGCTCGACGGTGGCGAGCTCGAGCGGGCGCTCGATGAGCTGCTGGCCGCGCTGCCCTCGGTGGACGGGCATCGCGACGACATCCGCCGGGTGATCGTCGGCGAGCTGGACGCGCTCGGCCCGGAGCATCCGCTCGCGCGCGATACGCGCAGCCGCCTCGCGGCGGCGCTCTACTGAGACGCCGCCGACCCGAGTCGCGCCATCTCCCACGAGCGTTCGAGGCGCCTCACCACCACTTGCGCTCGCGGGCGCGATCGGTGCCGCCCGTCTGATCCAGGGCGTCGAGCTCCGCCATGTCCTCGTCTGAGAGCGTGAAATCGAAGATCTGCGCGTTCTCCTCGATCCGCTCGCGGTGCGTCGACTTTGGGATCACCGGGACGTCGTGCTGGAGGCACCAGCGAAGCAGGACCTGTGCCGGCGTGCGTTCCGCACGGCGCGCAACGTGCGTGACGGTCTCCTCTGAGAGATGATGGCCCGTCCCGAGGGGGCTGTAGGCCTCGAGCGCGACGCCACGCTGCTCGCACGCCTCGAGCAGCGTCCGGCGGTGCTCGAATGGGCTGAACTGGACCTGATCGGCGACGGGCGGGACGGTTGCCGCGGCGATCACCTCATCCAGCTCGCCGACGTCGAAGTTGGAGACGCCGATCGAGCGGGTGTAGCCGAGCTCGCGGGCCCGCTCCATCCCCGGCCAGGCCCATGTGGGACCGCCGCGCGGCCAGTGGATGATGTAGAGGTCGACCTGGTCGACGCCCAGCCGCACGAGACTCCCTTCCGCCTCCTTGGCCGGATCCTCGCGCGCGGGATAGAACTTCGTGGTGATGAACACCTCCTCCCGCGGCACGCCGCTGTCGCGCAACGCCTGTCCGACGCTCTCCTCGTTGCCGTAAGCCTGAGCGGTGTCGATGTGGCGGTATCCGAGCTCGAGCGCCCAGCGCACGGCGTTGACGCACTCGGGGCCGTTGGGAACCTGCCAGACGCCCAGGCCGAGCATCGGGATCCGGTTGCCGTCCGCCAGCACGCGAGTGCGTCCGTCCGCTGTCACTTCGCCGACCGCCATTGCTGTCTCCTGGGCTCGATGGAAACGGGATGTCCGACGACGCTTATAACTAGCAGCTGGCTCCCTGCGACCGCGAGGAGCGGCGGCCCGATAGGCCCGCCGCAGACCAGTGTGGCGTCCATCTTTGGCCGGGTATCGAACGCCGGCTCGTGGAACATACTGGTCGACATGGGCATGCGCACCGTGGCGGCATGAGGAGATCGGCTCACGTGACGCTCCACCCGCGAGTCGCCGCGCTCGCCGTCCTCGCGGGCGCCCTGCTCGGCGTGACGCCGGCGGCCAGAGCGGACGCGCCGCCGCTCTCGACCCAGCCGCTCGGCGCCGAAACGCTGGCGCAAGGTCTCACGCCGGTCGAACCGGTTCGCTCCCCGCTCGATAACGGGGCCGGCGCCGGATTCTCATCCAACTTGGCGTCGCTGGCGCCGGTGGCGCGGGAGTCGATCGCCCTGACCAACCGCCACCACGGCTTGCCGCTGGGCGTGCGGGTGCCCGCATGGGCCTCTGCGACCGGCCAACGTCCCTACTTCGCACCGACCCCGAGGGATCTCGGCTTGGGCCAGGAGGGGCGGCCTGGGCTCGCTGCGGGTGCCGCCTCCCCCTTCGGCGGCGTGACTGGCGGGAGCCGATCCGGGAAGCTCGATGCGAGCCTCGAAGGAGGTGGAGCGCCCAAACCCGAGGGGAGCAATGCTGCGTCTCAGGAAGGGGGCGGAGAATCCGGGCAGAGGGGCGACGGCGAAGCGCTCGGAAAACGAGGGACGCACGAACCACCGATGCGGTATCTCGGTGGGGTGGTGCAACACGAACCCGTGCTGCACATCGTTTTCTGGGGGAGCAACTGGGAACAAGAGCCCGGCAGGGCCCTCCAAACACAACTCCTGAGGTACTACAACGGTCTGTCGGGCTCAGGTGAGCAGGGGATCCTCACCCAGTACTTCGACCCGGGAGCGCGCGTGACATCGCACGTGAGCGTGGACTCCGTTGTTGACACCCGGATTACAGCGCCCACAAATGCCGACGAAGGAATGGTCGAAGAAGAGGTTCGCTACGCGGAAGCACGATTGGGCTCACGGAACCTCGAAAGCCAGTTCATCGTGATCACCGCGCCGGGCTCCACCTACCAGGCGAGTTTCGCAGAAGGGTACTGCGCCTACCACGACATCGACCGCGAAGGCGCGATCTACTCGTTCGTTCCGTACGCGGGCGACGAACCATTCAGGAACGTGAACTACTGCCTGTACTACGGCCGCGGCGACGCCGGCAAGGCGACGAACGTGATGGCCTCCCACGAGTACGCGGAGAGCGTCACCGATCCCCTCTGGGACACGAGACCGGGGTGGCGAAACCTTGAAAGCAGCGAGGGCGAGATCAGTGACATCTGCGCGACTGCCGGCGACGAACTGGCAAACGGCTCCTACGTCCAGGGCTGGTGGGACGACAATCAGAGCAGGTGCTCTCAGTCTGACTCCCACCCGGCTGAAGTCCTGGCGATAACAGAAGACGCGACGAACCTCACTGCGACGACGGCGACGCTCAACGCGGTGCTCAACCCCGAGAGCATGCACACCGTCTATCACTTCGAATACGGCCCAACCGCGTCGTACGGCTCGCGCCTGCCGGCCACCGAAGCCGAAACGAGCGTAGGATCGGGGCGGGAAAACATCTCGGTCAGCCGGGTCGTCTCGGGACTGCAGCTCGAACACGTCTACCACTACCGCGTTGTCGCGACGAACGCCAGCGGCACGAGCTACGGCGAAGACCGCACCGTGATCCCGTCGCGATGGACGATCCAGACGCCGGCGAAGGGCGCGAGCTGGGGAGAGAGCTGGCTCAACGCGGTGTCGTGTGCTTCGGTGGACGCGTGCATGTCCGTCGGCTACTTCTACGACGGGGCTAACTCGCCGGCCAACCAGGCGCTCTCCTACCAGCTGAGCGCCGGGAGGTGGGTCCAGCAGCCGGTGCCCGTAACAGCGGGAGAAGCGACCCCGGAACTGGCGAGCGTCTCGTGCGCGGGCGCCAACGATTGCACAGCCGTGGGAGCAACACAGCGGTCGGCTGAGGTTCCGCTGATCGAGCGCTGGAACGGCGCGGCTTGGACGGCGCAAGAAGCTCCTAAAGGCAATACGGAAGAGAGCTGGCTGGCCGGAGTCTCCTGTCCCTCGATGAGCGAATGCCTTGCAGTCGGCGGTGCGGGCAAGGAAAGAAACCGAGAAGAAGGGCCATACGCGCTGCTCTGGCGGAACGGTCGCTGGAGCGCCGTCTCCGCCCCCGCGTCGCCCGATGCGATCGTCAGTCACCTGATCTCCATTTCCTGCAGCTCAACGACGTTCTGCGCTGCGGTCGGGACCGATTGGACAAAGACCAGCAACATCAGGCCATTCACCGCGATCTGGAACGGCTCGGAGTGGACGTTTGAGCGGGCAGCCAGGGTGGAAGGCAGCGGCGGCAACGAAGAAGGCACGACCTTCGGGGTGTCGTGCAACTCGCCGGGCTTCTGCATGGCGGTCGGACGTTTTCACTATGCGCCGTTCGCGGAAAGCTGGAACGGCAGCAAGTGGTCGATGGTGACGACCGCGCCGCTCACCGATGCGAGCGGGGGTTATCTCGCGAGTGTCTCATGCGACTCACCGAGCGCGTGCTCGAGCGTCGGCGCGGGGTGGAGCACCGCGCCTGAAAGCGCCGCCGTCGGGCTGACGTTGGAGGAGACCTGGAACGGAACCGCTTGGGCAGAGCAGACGACTCCCCGCGAAAACGAACGGGCGAACAACGAACTGGGGTCCGTGTCGTGCCCCCTGCCGACGAGCTGCGTCGCAGTCGGCCTCGCAAAGTTCGGGCGTGACAACGCGTTGGTCGAGGACTACGAGGAAGCTCCCGCGTCGACGATGCCACCCGGGACGACAGGACACGAACCCGGGACACCCTCACCGCCGCCGCCACTCTCGCCACCGCTCGCGTCACATTCACCCCCACTACCCCGGACGCCACCTCCGCTGCTTCCGAATGCGGCGTCTCCGCTCTCGACCGCGCCAAAGGCTCCGGTGATCACGAGCGCGGCCCAGTCAAGCCCGATCTGGCGAGAGAACGGTCAGCACCGCCAGGGCAGCACCAAGCCCAGGCTGCCGCTTGGCTCCACCTTCTCCCTTGTTCTCAACCAGTCGGCGAGCGTCACGTTCACGTTCGATCGAGAGCTCAGCGGTCGCGGGGTCAACGGTAGGTGCGTCACGCAAACAAGAAGGAATGGCCGCAGACCCGCCTGCGAGCGGATCACAGCGGCCGGCTCCATCACCTTCGCCGGCATCGTCGGCGTCAACAGGTTCGGCTTCGGGGGACGCATCTCGGCCACAACGAGGCTTGCGCCCGGCCGGTACACGGTTCTGATCACAGCGGAGGCCGCTGGACAGAAGTCGGCGACGAAGACGCTCAGCTTCACGATCATGGGCTGACCGTCGCGTTAAGCAGGACCTCGCGCAGCAGTACCGGACCGCTAAGGTTGAGGCCATGTCGCTGCTCTCGGTGAGCCCCAAGCGCCCTGACACGGGTAGGGCTACGGCCGCACTTTCTGACCTAACTGCCGGACCGGGTGGGTCTGCGGGTGGGTCTACAGCCGTAAGACTGCCGCCGGCGAGGCGGCAGAAAGGTGGCGATTTGCAGGACATACGCCGACGTAGCTCAGCTGGTAGAGCACTTCACTCGTAATGAAGGGGTCCGGGGTTCGAGTCCCCGCGTCGGCTCTGGAAACACCCCTGCAAAGTTGGCACTTCTCGTCTGCCCCGGGTCCGCCACGAAGGGGCGCGAATACCAAGGCTTGATCCGGGTAGTAGTGTTGTGGCGTTGCAGCCGCTCAGGAGGTTCCAGGCTGCCACAGGTGCTGCTTCTGAGCGGGCGTTCAAGCTGCTGTTGAACCGCAAAGGAGGAGGGATGGTCGGCATCGGAGGGTCCTCTACGGCACGGGTTCGGCGGGCGTCTGCCCACGGGATCCGACGACTCGCTTTTGGCCTGCTCGCTGCGGGCCTGCTCGTTGCGCTCAGTGCGTTTGCGACCTCCGCGTCTGCAGCTGAACCCGAAGACTTCTCTGGGTCCGCCTACCAGATCTTGGCGCCCGGCGATGGGGGCTTTCCTCCCCCTGAACGCGCCCCCGACTCGACGTTCGATCAGGGATTGCTCTACGACGCGCTGACCCCGCTGCAGGGAAACGTCACCGCGGCGGATCTAGAAAAATTCTACCTGTCAGAGAAGTTCGGGGTGACCGGCACCGTGATCGAAGAAGAGCACCTCGCGCCCGGCCTCGTCATCAAGCGCGACAAGAACGACATCCCGCACATCTACGGGGCTACCCGCGAACTGGTGATGTTCGGCTCGGGCTGGGTCGCCGCGGAGGATCGGGGCCTGCTCCTGAAGATGGCTGTGGGGCCGTCGTTCGCGGCGACACTTGACATCCCGGGGATAAACCCGTTTGGACTGCTACTCACTGGGCGCGAATTCACCCCAAGCGCGCAGACGGTCAACTTCGTCAACGCACAGAAGAGCGTGCTGCTCGAAAACGGGGCCAAGGGCGAACAGGTTCTGTCGGACCTCGAATACTGGGCGGCAGGGGTGAACGCATTCGAGGAAACCTTCAAAAAAGTCCTTCCGCCACAACTCCAGGTGCCCCACCTGACGGCCACGAACGCGATCGCTGGATTTGCGCTGATCGGCTCGATCTTCGGCAACGGCGGCGGAAACGAAGTCACCAACTCGAACTTCCTGGCCAAGCTCACGGCCAAGTTGGGCGCCAAACAGGGGCCGAACGTCTTTCACGACCTGCGTGAGGTCAACGACCCCGAAGCGCCGGTGACGACCACGAAGCCCTTCCCCTACGACGGCGTTCCGACGGGACCGACGCCCGGCGCCGCCGTGATCGACCCCGGCTCGATGAGCGCGTCCGCCGCGCAGGCCGCCACCGTCGCGAGCGCTTCCAAGCGCAAAGCCTCGAACTTCCTGCTCGCCGGTCCGGAACACTCCGTCGACGGTCACCCACTGGCCGTGATGGGCCCACAGCTCGGCTACTTCTACCCCGAGATAGTCATGCAGGGCGATCTGCACGGCGGCGGCGTCGATGCCCAAGGGGTCATCGCCCCGATCTCGCCGTACGTGTTCATCGGGCGCGGGCGCGACTTCGCCTGGAGCCTCACGAGCGCGGGAAGCGAGAACACGCAGCAGTTCCTCGAGAAGCTGTGCAACCCCGACAAAAGCCCACCCACACGCAGCTCCACCAACTACATCCACGACGGCCAATGCATCCCGATGACGCACTTCGACGCCGGCCTGCTCGGTCCGGGCAACGGCGAACCGGCGCGCGAGCTCGAATTCAACGAAACGGTGCACGGGCCGGTCAGCGGGACGGTGACCGTGGGTGGCCAGCCATATGCGGTTGCCACCGACCGCTCTACCCGCGGCCGGGAGCCGGAAGGGGAGCTCACCTTCAGCGATCTGGACTCAAACCGGGTGCACTCGCCGAAGGAGTTCTTCGCAGCCGCGAACGAGCTGGGGACGACGTTCAACATGCCCTACGTCGACAGCACCCACATCGCGTACTTCTCGACAGGGCGCCTGCCGATACTCGCGCCCGGCACGGACCCGAGCCTACCCACGTTCGGCACCGGGGAATACGACTGGCGTGGTTTCCTTTCCCAGGAACAGCATCCGCACGAGGTCGCGCCGCGAAGCGACGTCTTCGTGAACTGGAACAACAAGCCCGCGCCTGGATGGGGTGCCGCGTCGGACAACTACTCCTATGGTCCGGTCCATCGCGTGCAGCTGTACACTGGCTTCAAATCGGGCATGACCGAGGCCGACGTCGCCTCGATCATGAACCGGGCCGCGACGCAGGACCTGCGCGCGATCAAGGACTGGCCGTGGATCGCGCTGGTTCTCTACAGCGGGCCGCCGCCCAGCGCGCTGGCCCTGAAGGCGGCCAACCTGGTCAGCCTGTACGCGCTGCGTGGCGCGAGCCGCTATGGCGTCACCGGTCCCGAAGACCCCGGCGCGGCGGTGCTCGATCAGGCCTGGCCGCTGATCGGCAACGCCGTCCTTGGCCCAGTCCTCGGACCGGAACTGCTGAACGAATTCGCCTCCATCAGCTCGCCCGACAACTCACCCTCCCCGACGGGGTCGGCTTACGGCAGCGGTTGGTATGGCTACGTCAGCAAGGACCTGCGGACCGAGCTGGGTCTGCCGGTGTTGGCGCCCTACAGCACCCGCTACTGCGGCAACGGGAGCCTGAAGAGCTGCCGGGCCTCGCTGTGGGCGGCAATCCGGACCGCTGCCGAACAGCTCGAAAAAAGCCAGGGCTCCGAACCGAGCAAGTGGCGAGCCGCGCGGGTTCGGATCGAATTCCCGCCCCTACCAAAAGAACTGTTCCCGTTCACGATGGCCTGGACAAACCGCTCCACCTTCCAGCAGGTGATCGAATTCACCGGTCACGGCCCGACTGAATAGCTTCATGTCGTGGCGTGCCGGCTCGCCCAACGGTGGGTCGGCACGCCACAGTGCCCCACGGGAGGCAGCGCGAGGTCGCTGTCACCCTGACTGCTGACCACGAGCGCCGAGCCGGGCCTCGGGACGCGAGGGCTCGAACAGCTCGATTGGGTTTCCGGAGGGGTCCTCGAGCAGGATCTGTCTGCCGCCGAAGCCCGTGACGATGTCGTTGCGAAAGCGCGCTCCAGACGTACGCAACACTTCGACGGTGCCGTCGAGGTCGTCTACCTCGAGCATCAGGCGGTTCCAGCCGCCCGGTGCCGGCTTGGTTCCATCCGGCATCGCCTGTCCTCCACCGCCGGCTCCGCTCGGCGCGCTCAGCGCGAGCCGAAGGTCGCCGCGGGTGAGCATCGCGAACGTGGGGGCGGGGTGCATGATCTCGTCGAAGCCGAGCTGCTTGCAGTAGAAGGCGATCGCGGCGTCGACGTCGTCGACGATGTAGCGGACACTAACGGTAGCCATGTGGGTTCCTCCCTGTCGGTCGTTGCCCATGCGTCATCTGTACAGCCTGTCCGCTCAATCATGCTGTCGTCGCGATGATTTCGGCCACGAGCTCGCGCAGGTCGTGGTTGGCCTCGTAGACCATCTGCTGGCGCATCGCCCCGTTACCCGAGCGCAACAGGTCCCGGATGTCCTCGAGCTGGTTCTCGCAGCGGAGGTCGCGGGCATGCGGAGCCACGCGCTCGAGGAGCGCCTCGGTCATCTCCCTGGCCCCACGGCGCTCACCGGAAGGGTGGTCGAACAGCTCGGCGGCGAGCCCGTGCCGCGCCGCCAGCCAGCGGTTCTCATCGAGGATCTCCCACGGGGGGTCGAGCGGCGTCACACCGCCCTGGAACTCCTCGGTGAGGAGCTTTACGAGCGAGACCACGAGCGCGCCCAGCGCGATCGTGTGCTCGACCCTCGTCTGGGAGTCCATCGCCCGTACCTCGACCGTCCCGAGGCGTGGATGCGGCCGCACGTCGTACCAGAGGTAGGTGTAGTCCTCGATCATCCCCGACCCGGTCATGGTCTCGACGCGTCGCTCGAAGTCCGCCCAGTCCGCGAACCGCGGTGGCAGGCCAACCCGAGGGAGGGCGCGGAAGATCGGCACGCGGCTGGACATCAGGCCGGTGGGCTCGCCCCGCAGGAGCGGCGAGTTCGCCGACAGCGCGATCAGCAGCGCCACATACGGGCGCAGGCCGTTGGCGACATAGATCGCCTCCTCGGGGTCGGCCATCCCGACGTGCACGTGCATCCCGAACACGAGCTCCTGGCGCGCCACCCAGCCGAGCAGGCGCACGAGCTCGCGGTAGCGGTCGCTTCTGACGACCCTCTGGTCCTCCCAGCGAGCGAACGGGTGGGTCCCGGACGCCCCGATCCGAAGGCCCTTGCCCTGCGCCCGGTCGCGGGCCAGCGACCGTAGCGAGATGAGCTCCGCCCCCGCCGTGGGGATGTCCTTGCAGGGCGAAGTCGCGATCTCGAGGACCGACTCGAGCAGCTCGGGCTTGATCTCGCCCGACGGCGGATCCTCGCCGATCATCGACTCGATCGCGCTCACGAGGTCTAGCGAGGAGGGGCCGAGGATCATGAGCTCCTCCTCGACTCCCACCGTGTAGCGCGGACCCTCAAAGCGATGATCCATGCCGGCACCCTAGCCGCCAGCGGGGCGAGGGTCCTCTTCGCCCGCGGGTCGAGTCGGCACGCGGCCGACCAGCAGGTATGCTCGCGCGACACACCCGAGGAGAGGAGCCCCAATGGCTGTCGGTCTCAGACTCAAGTTCGACGGAGGGACCCAGGACCAGTACGACGCGATGCACTCGCACATGAACGTCGATGCCAATCCTCCCCAGGGCCTCATCTTCCACTCGGCCGGCGCGATCGAGGGAGGTTGGGGCGTGATCGACTTCTGGGACTCGCGCGCCGCGTTCGACAGCTTTGCCCAGAGTCAGCTCATGCCAGCTGCGCAGGAGCTGGGCGACCGGGCGTTCCAGAGCCCGCCGGACATCAAGGAGTTTCCGGTCCACCACCTCACAAAGCCGTAAATCGGCGGTTCGGCGCAGCGGCCGACGCCGCCGACGGGGAGCGATGGCGGTGGCTCTGCGGGTTGTCGGCGCGGGAGGGACGACGGCTATGCGCTGATGCGGACTCCGCTCGAATCCCAGATCGTCGGTCTGCCACCGTGTCAGGCAGGGCGCGCGCCTCAGGACACCGGCACGCCTTCCGCCGCAGCGTGCAGCGCGGCGATGTCGATCTTGCTCATCCCGAGCATCGCCTCCATCGCGCGCCGGGCCCGCTCGGAATCAGGGCCGGGGAAGAACTCTTCCATCCCGGTCGGCGTGACCTGCCACGATACGCCGTAGCGGTCCTTGAGCCAGCCGCACTGCCCCTCCTCGCCTCCCTCGGAGAGCCGCTCCCAGTAGTGGTCGAGCTCCTCTTGGGTCTCGCAGCTGATCTGAAAGGAGATCGCCTCGTCGAACGTGAACTGGGGGCCGCCGTTGATGGCGACGAACCGCTGACCGTCCAACTCGAACTCGACGATCATCACGGTGCCGGCCGGATGCGGTCCCGCATCGGTGTAGTGGGCGACGTTCACTATGCGCGAGTTCTCGAAGGTCGAGGTGTAGAAGTCGGCGGCCTCCTCGGCCTGGGTGTCGAACCAGAGGTTGGGCGTGATCTTCTGCTGCATGGCGCTCGTTTCCTTTCATACGGCGGGAATGGACTCCTGCGGTTACGCTGAACCTACCCGCTTGGATATCGCCCGCAACCATCCATCGACCGTCTCCGGCTACGCCCATCCCGCCTACGCGGCTGCGCTTGTCGACCTCGGCGTGCCCCGCGTTCTTCCGCGGTGTCGAGGATCGGTGATCGTGCGTGACGTCCCGGGCGGCGGCCATCGCGACGCGATCGGGGCCTATCCGATCTTCTGCTGCGGGGACTGGGACGGGCTCGACGAGGACCTCCACGAGCTGGGACGCGAGCTCGTGGCCGTGGCGCTCGTGGCGGACCCGTTCGGCGGCTGGAGCATGGAGCTGCTGGAGCAGTGCTTCCCGGACGTGCTGCTGCGCTTCAAGGATCACTTCGTGGTCGAGCTGGGTCCTGATCCGATGCGGCGCGTGCACCCTCACCACCGCCGCAACGCCACCCGCGCGCAGCGCGAGCTTGCGGTCGAGGAGGTCGCCGACATGGTTGGGTTCCTGGACGAGTGGGAGGCGCTTTACGCGAACCTCACACGACGGCACGAGATCCGCGGCGCGGCGGTGTTCTCGCGTGCATCGTTCGCCGCGCAGCTCGCGGTGCCGGGGCTCGTGGCTCTGCGCGCGAGGCGACGGGGTACCACGGTGGGGGCTGCGCTCTGGTACGAGCAGGGGAGTGTGGCCTACTATCATCTTGCGGCCTACGACCAGGAGGGCTACGAAGGTGGTGCATCGTTTGCCCTGTTCGCGTGTGCGCTCGAGCGGTTCGCGGATCGGGGTCTGGCGTGGGTCTCGTTGGGTGCGGGTGCGGGTGTGTCCGGCGACCGCAACGACGGCCTGACCCGATTCAAGCGCGGCTGGTCCACCGGGACGCGACCCGCGTGGTTCTGCGGACGCGTACTGCAGCGCACGGCGTATGAGGAGCTGGCCGGACCGGGCAGCCGCTCGTGGTTCCCCGCCTACCGCCAGGGCGAGTTCGCATGACGGCCCCGCGCTACCGCGCCATCGTCGAGCACTACGAGGCATGCCTGGAGCGCGACGGCGACACCCACCTCGGGGTCGATTGGCCGAACGCGCAGGATGTCCCCACTCGCCACCGCGTGATGCTCGACGTCGTCAGGCGACCGCCCCCGCGCATCCCGGTGCGCCTGCTCGACTTCGGCTGCGGCGCCTCACACCTGTACGAATACATCCGGGCGCAGGGGATCAGCGACATCAGCTACGCGGGCGTCGATTTGTCGGACCGTTTCGTCGAGCTCTCGCGCGCCAAGTTCCCCGAGAACGAGTACTGGTGCCTGGATGTCCTCACCGCCGACGCCAAATCGCTGCCGCGCTTCGACTACGCGGTGATGAACGGCGTCTTCACCGAGCGCGTGAGCCTCAGTTTCGACGAGATGTTCGACTTCTTCACGGCCGTGGTGCGCCGTGTGTTTGAGATCGTGGACGTCGGAATTGCGTTCAACCTCATGAGCAAGCATGTGCAATGGGAGCGCGAGGACCTGTTTCACGTCCCGTTCGATGCTCTGGCTTCCTTTCTGACGGCCGAGATAAGCCGCAACTTCGTGCTCAGGAACGACTACGGGCTCTACGAGTATGCGGCCTATGTGTATCGCTAGGATGACCACCGTATGAGCTGCTTCGCGGTGTGGAATAAGCGGCGGCGCGAGCGTGCTGCGGCACGACAACCTCGATGCCGACCCGTTTGCGGATGAGCCGCGTCGTCGTGTTCGGCGTGGGCCCGATCGCCGAGCTGGCGCAGTTCTACCTCACGCACGATTCGCCGCACGAGGTGGTGGGGTTCACCGTCGATGACGAGTACCTGCGTGAGACCACGTTTCTCGACCTTCCTGTCGTCGCATTCGAGACGCTCGAGGATGTCCATGCGGCCGGCGATGTAAGCCTGTTCCTGCCGATCAGCTTCAAGCGGATGAACCACATTCGCGCCGAGCGCGTCGCCGCCGCCAAGGCCCGCGGTTACGAGCTGATCTCCTACGTCAGCTCCCGCGCGACCACCTTTCCGGACTTCGAGTGCGGCGAGAACTGCCTGATCCTCGAGGACAACACGATCCAGCCGTTTGTGCAGGTTGGCAGTGATGTGATCATGTGGAGCGGCAACCACGTCGGGCACCACTCGTTCATCGGGGATCACGTGATGGTCACATCGCATGTGGTCATCTCAGGCGGCTGCACGATCGAGCCGTATTGCTTCCTCGGCGTGAACGCCACAATCCGCGACGAGACCTTGATTGCCCGCGAGACGCTCGTGGGCGCGGGGGTGACGATCCTGCACGACACCGAGCCCTACTCGGTCTATAAGGCCACCGACGCCGAGCCCGCCGGCTTCCGAAGCGATCAGATCCGCTCTATCTCGCACAAGTCGGGCGGGTGACACATGTGTGCGAGGAGAAGGCAGGCACTCGTGGGCCGCGATGACTGTACAGAGCCCGGGGCTTAGTCCGCTCATCAGAGCGCGCCACTGGGCCCTTGATCGCCTGGGGCCATTCGGTCGGGCGCTACGCAGCGCCAAGCGACGCGTCCGCGGCCTCGACCGATCACCAGTCCAACAGGTCGAGAGCGTCAGTCGAGTCTCGCCGTCTACGATGCCGCCAGTCGTGCTCGCACTCCTGCGCGAGATCGTCTCGGCGGACGCTGGTCCGGAGCTCCTCGGCAACGTTGATCCCATGCGCTTCCCGGACGGCGTCGAAGAGCCCCGGCGGGAAGACGCGCCAGAGCGCTTGGCAGAGCTGTTGCGCCACGCCGCCGGACTGGGAGTGCTGTTCGACCGGCTGGAGGAGCGCGCCGACCGCGAGCTGCTCATCCGCGTCCTCGCGTTCCGCGTGCTGGGCCACCGCAGGGTAAGGCTCCCGATGACGCTCGACAGGCTGCTGGGGCTGATCGAGCGAGCGCAGGCCGCGCGCACCGATGAGAAGACCGCGCCACTCGGCGTGTTCGGCTGGTACGCCGACGACTACGATCTCGGTGAGCTTGGGTACCCAATTCGAATGCGCGGCTATGTGGGGGCCGTCGTGCAGACGTTCGATCTGCAGCAGTACCGGTGTACAGGCTCACCGGAAATCGCAGCTCTCCCCGGCGACGTCGTCATCGATGGAGGCGGCTACTGGGGCGACACGGCGCTCTACTTCGCGCAGCTCGTGGGCTCGGGGGGACGGGTGGTCAGCTTCGAGTTCGAGCCGTCGAACCTCCAGGCGCTTCACTACAACCTGAGCCTCAACCCGCAGCTCGCGCAGCGGATCGATGTCCTGCCGTCGGCGCTGTGGGATCGGGGCGGGGAAGAAGTCCACGTCCATCCATTCGGGCCCGGGACGTCGATCACCTCCGACGGAGAGGCGCGTGCATCGACCGACACGATCGACGCGCTCGTGGCGCGGGGACACGTGGAGCGGGTGGATTTCATCAAGCTCGACATCGAGGGAGCGGAGCTCAACGCCCTGCGCGGCGCGGAAGCCACGCTGCGTCGATTTAGGCCACGGCTCGCTATCGCCGCCTATCACAAGCCGGATGATCTGGCAGCGATTCCCGAATATCTGAGCGGCCTCGAGCTCGGCTACCGCTTCCGGCTCGGTCACGTGACCATGCACGCGGAGGAGACGGTGCTGTTTGCCACCCCCGACCCTGGGCCCGTTAGGCTTCCCAGCCACCAGCTCGGCAGCGTCTCCGAGCAGGCGGCGGTCTAGGAGCGACGTGCCCTGGGTGCAGCGGGAGCGGATATTTCACGTCGATGGGCAGTACCCATGGATGAAACATCACGCGCAGATTCCCACATCCCTTCTCGCAACCGAGGACCGGCTCAAAATCTATTTCGCCACACGCGACGACCAGGGTCGTTCCAGGGTCGGCCTGGTTGAGGTTGATCCCGACGAACCCGCCACGGTGAGAACGCTGCACGACTCGCCCGTGCTCGATCTTGGCCGTCCTGGCACGTTCGACGACAGCGGGGTGATGCCATCCTGCATCGTGGACGCCGGGGATGAGCACCACCTCTATTACGTCGGATGGACAAGGGGCGTGTCGGTTCCATATCGGAACGCGATCGGTCTCGCGATCAGCACTGATGGCGGCACGACGTTCACCCGCGCCTTCGAGGGGCCGGTCGTGGATCGTAGCCGAGACGAGCCCTTTTCGACACTGACGTGCTCTGTGTTGCGTGACGGGGGAGGCTGTCGAATGTGGTACACGTCGACGACCGAGTGGATCGAGGTGCAGGGACGGTTTGAGCCGATATACGTGATCAAGTACGCCGAGTCAGAGGATGGAGTGGACTGGAGACGCGAGAACGTGACGTGTATCGTGCCGCGGTCGCCGCTCGAAGTCAACGGCCGGCCATGGGTGATACGCGACGGCGACACGTATCGCATGTGGTATTCCTACCGGGGAATCGCCGGCTACCGCGACAACCCAAGCGAGAGCTACCGGATCGGCTATGCCGAATCCCGCGATGGCGTCGCCTGGGAGCGGCGCGACGAGCTCGCTGAACTCGAGCTGCCTGAGAGTGGCTGGGATTCGGAGATGCTCGCCTACCCGAGCGTGTACCAGCACCGAGGGACTAGGCATCTCCTGTACAACGGCAACGGGTTCGGCGCTTCGGGGATCGGACACGCGGTCCAGGTGGGCTGACGGCATATGCTTAGGCCCGAGCCACACTCGATGAACGATGCAAAGCCCCGATAGCCCGCTTCCAGTCATGCCCTCGACTGCGGAATCGGTCGGGCGACAGACGCCTCAATCAACCACCCAGGCGGCGAGCGCCGCCGATCGTGTCGCGCGGTACGGCGTTCATATCCAGACCCCCGAGGGAAACTCGCTAGATCAGGCAGTCGAGACGATCCGCCTGCTCGGCTACGCGGTCCTCGACGGGGGCTACAGCTCTGCGGAGCTCGAGCAGTTCGGGGCGGCGTTCGAGCGGGCGAAGGCCGCGCTCCACGAACGCAGTGGCGGACTAAAAGAGCTCGAAGAGATCGACGAGCAAGACACGATCCGCGCTCCGATGGCGCTCGATCCCCTATTCCTCAAGCTCGCCTCCAATGAGGCGGTGTTGGCCATCTGCCGTCAGCTGATCGGCGAGTACATAGTCCTGAATCAACAAAACGGGATTATCAACCCACCCTTGGGAAAACGTTACAACCAGGGTGCGTTCCATCGGGACTTACCGTTTCAGCATTTTGTCTCAACCCGCCCACTCGCGATCAATGCCCTTTTTTGCCTCGACGAGTTCACTTCGTCCAACGGTGGGACGTATGTCCTGCCCGGAAGCCACAGGCAGGAGGCCTTCCCGTCCGATTCAGTCGTCCTTGCGACTCAGGTTCAGCTGTCCGCGCCCGCGGGATCGTACATCCTGCTCGACGGCCTCACCTATCACAGCGGCGCCGTGAACCGAACCGAGCAGGGACGGCGAGCGGTGAACCACCTGTACTCGGTGCCGATCATCCGCCCGCAGATCGACCTGCCCGCTGTTCTTGGAGATGACTACACCTCCGATCCGGCGCTGCGCCGATTGCTTGGCTACGAGCTTGGAGTGCCGACGTCAGTCGAGGCATATTACGCAAAGCGCCGCCGACAATTGGGAGTGTGAGACCTCATTTCCAAGATGAATGAGCCGTCGACGGACTGGCTGTCGTGCCGCTATGGGTTCCGCTAGCTCGGATTCAGCCACCGCGTCACCGACCGGCCGGGCCGGCGGTCGGGCACCGCGCGCGCTCGATGAGCTCGCCGTCCTTGGCGGGCCGATGGCCTTCGCCGAGTCGCGGCACGTGGGTCGCCCGAACATCGGTGACCGCGCACGGCTCCACGAGCTCATCGACGGCGCACTCGACCGGCACTGGCTCGCCAACGACGGCCCCCTCGTGGCCGAGTTCGAGCGCCGTGTCGCCGAGCTGATGGACGTTGAGCATTGCGTCGCCACCGCGAGCGCGACCGCCGGTCTGCAGCTCGTCGCGCGCGCCCTCGGCCTGTCAGGCGAGGTCGTGATGCCCTCGTTCACGTTTGTCGGGACGGCGCACGCGCTGGGCTGGCTGGGCATTGCGCCGCTGTTCGTCGACATCGACAGGCGTACGCACAACATCGATCCCGCCACCATCGAGCGGATGCTGAGCCCACGGACGAGCGCCATCGTCGGCGTGCACCTTTGGGGGCGCGCCTGCGATGTGGACGCGCTCGAGGGGATCGCCACCCGCCACAACCTGGCCCTGGTGTTCGACGCCGCGCACGGCCTTGGCTGCACCTATCAGGGCAATCCGATCGGCGGCTCGGGCCGTGCGGAGGTCTTCAGCTTTCACGCGACCAAGGTCGCCAGCGCGGGAGAGGGCGGGGCCGTGACGACCAACGATGCGGAGCTCGCGCGCCGCGTCCGCTTGATGCGCAACTTCGGGTTCGCGGGTTATGACCGGGTAACCGGGCTGGGGACGAACGCCAAGATGAACGAGCTCTCGGCGGCCTTGGGGTTGACCTCGCTCGACGCGCTCGATCAGTTCGTGGCCGTCAACCATCGCAACCACATTCGCTACGCGCAGGAGCTGCGAGAGGTTCCCGGCCTCACGCTCGTGGAGCATCCGCCGCACGAGCGCCATAACTATCACTACGTGGTGGTCGAGGTGGAGGAGCCGGCGCTGCGCGAGGATCTGGTGACCGTCCTGCACGCGGAGAATGTGCTCGCCCGTCGGTACTTCTGGCCGGGCTGTCACCTCGCGGAGCCGTACGTGCGCGACGCGGTGCGACTGCCGGCTACAGAGGCGTTGGCGGCCCGCGTGCTTGTGCTGCCGACGGGCACCTCGATCACCGAGGACGACATCGCGACGATCTGCGCGATCATCCGCCTGGTGGTCGCCCATGCAGACGAGTTGCGTCAACTCCTCCAATCTCGCGTTTAGCGGTCACAGCTCCTGGTCGGCCCAGCGTTTGACTGGGTAGTAGTCCAAGACGAAATCCTCGATCATCCCGATCCGCACGCCAACGCGCATCATCCGGCGCACCCGCGCCCAGTCGCCGACCAGCCCGAACAGGGAGTCGCCGAGCTCACTGGCGATGAACGACATCCTGGCGTGCACGATCGAGCAAGTCAGGGAGACAGCCCCAAGGCGGGGCGGGAACTGGCACAGCAGCTCGATCGAGCCGTCGGGGAGGTGCGCGCGGATTCGCCCGTAGCAGAGCTCCAAGCGCTGCTCCCGAGCCGCGTTCAGCAGCAGCTCGATGCGGTTGGGAGGGCATGCGTCGTCGTCGTCCATCTGTGCGATCCAGTGCCCCGCAGCCAGCCGCATCGCCTCGTTCGCAGCCGGACCCCCGGCCACCATCCAGCGGAGGGCCGGGTCGTCGGGGTAGGGTCCCCGATGCGTAAGGTTGACGTAGCGGATCCGCGAGTCGCCGACCCGCCTGACGGCGCGCTCCACGTCCGGCGCCGCGCCGTCGCCGACGACGAGCACCTCCAACCTCTCATACGTCTGTGCCAGAACCGATGGAAGCGATCGCTCGATCAACTGCTCGGTGTTGTCGTAGGTCGGGATGGTCACGGTGACGAGGGGCTCGGCCTCCTCGTAAGCATCCAGATAGGCCGGCGTCTCACGCACCGCCCACAAGCGCCGACGAGTCTCGGGCTCGTCGTCTCGCAGTAGCTGCAAGATCTCGATCGACTCGCGGCGGTTGTGCTCGATCGTGTCGAGCAGTCGCTGGCGATCATCCTCCGCTCCCGCCCTCGCGTCGTGCCCGAGACGCTCGATGCGCCCGCGCACGTCTGCCATCGACGCCCCGAGATCGCTGACCTGGGCCGATACCTCCTGCAGCTCAGCCGTGAGCGCCTCGACTCCCGTCAGCGTGGCTGCGATGCGGTACGCCGCGTTGCGCGCTGCCCTGACCGGACGGGGGATCCGTGGCGGCGGCATGCGAGCAAAATAGCAACGCCCGCACCGATCGAGTCAAACCGGCGGGCTCCGTTCACGCGGAGCACTGGCGCGAAAACCCAGCCGGGTCCAACCCGGGACGCTCACTCTGCGCCGAGCGGGCGTCTCGGGTCGGCGAGCGGAGCTCGTGCCTGCCGGAGAGGGCGGGACTATGCCGTGGCCGCTTGGGGATCGGGCCGGACGATTACCGTGTCGGCGACCGGGATGATCTCGTCGGCCGGCAGCCCGGCGCGCGAGGCATGGTCGCGGATCGCCTGCGGGCTGCTCGCCTCATAGATGCAGACCGTGCCCAGGCGGGCCCCACCCTCGTCGAGCACGTAGCTTCGGATCCAGCGGATGTCGTCGGGCATCTGCTGATCGCCGACCGCTCGCGAGCGCTCCGCCGCTTCGCCGAGCTCCTCAGCTGAACCCCAGGCGTCGCGCCGCAAGATTACGTAGGTGTTCATGACCACTCCTTCGCTGTTCGCTTAGGCCGATTCATACCGACCGACTGTCGGTCGGGTAGACTAGCAGACACGGCCATGAGCGTTCAAGGCGACACGGCACGAACCCAAGATCGGGGCGAGGCGACCCGCGAGCGGATCGTCCAGGCCGCCCGCGAGCTCGTTGTCGAGCGCGGCTACGCCGGCGTCAGCACCGCGGAGGTGCTCGATCGCGCCGGCGTCAGCCGGGGAGGCCTGTACCACCACTTCGACGGCAAGGATCAGCTCATGGCGGCGGTCCTCGAGGCGGTCGAGCGCGACGTCATCGTTCGGCTCGCCGCGGCCGTCGCCGAGCAGCCAGACCCGTTTTCCGCGCTGCGCGTCGGCGCTCAGTGGTACCTGGACGAGTGCATGCGCTCGAAGGAGCTTCAGCGCGTCGGCGTGCTCGAGGGTCGCAAGGCTCTCGGCTGGGAGGCCTGGCGCGAAACGGTCGGCCCGTACGGCCTTACGATGCTCGCCGAGGCGCTGGCGGGCGCGATGGAGGCGGGCGAGATCGTGCCGGCCGACCCGACGGTGCTCGCCCACCTCATCCTCGCCGCCCTGCACGAGGCGGCCGGGATCATCCAGAGCGCCGCCCACCCCCCGGCAGAGCGCGAGCGCACCGGCCGGGCCATCGCGAACCTCATCGACGGACTGGGCACGCGGTAGCGATGGGTCCCCTGCGGGGCGATCTCCTCCGTATATGTCCCTTGCGGGGCGATCGCCTCCGTATAGTCTCTGCTCGCATGCCTCGGCGGCTCATCAACCTTCCCGCTGGCCTCGTGCTGGCGCTGGGGTTGCTCCCGGCGCCTGGAGTGGCCAGGGCGGCCGGCAACGAAGCGTCGGCCCAGCACGTCATGGTCATCGTCGAGGAGAATCGCAATCGCGGCGAAGTGATCGGAGCCGGCGACATGCCCTACCTCAACTCGCTGGCGAACAGGTACACGGATACCACCTCATGGGAAGGGGTCGGACATCCCTCGCTGCCGAACTACCTCGCACTGATCTCCGGATCGACCCAGGGCGTCACCGAAGACTTGACCAGCATCTCCTTCCCGGGCATTCCCACTCTCGGATCGCAGCTCTCCGAAGCCGGCATACCGTGGAAGGCATACCTCGAAGGCATGCCCGAAGTCGCGTCCGAGCTGGCGACATCCGGCGAGTACGCGAAGAAGCACAATCCGTTCGCGTACTTTCCCGGGACCAACGGGCCGAACGTCGTGCCGGCGTCACAGTTTGCGGCTGACCTCGCCGAAGGCAAGCTGCCGTCGTTCGTCTGGTACACGCCCAACCTGATCAACGATGGACACGACGGCTCGAATGCGGATGTGGACCACTCGCTCGAAGGCATCGTTGCGCCGGTGCTCGGGTCCGCCTGGTACAAGGCGGGCGCGACGATCATCATCACCTGGGATGAGAGCGCCGCTGAACCCAACGTGATTCCCACCGTGCTCATATCCGGAGAAGGCAGCCGCACGCCGTTCACCACGAAGGGCAACCACTATGGCACCCTGGCCGCCATAGAGGACCTGTATGGACTGCCGCGGTTGGGCAACGCCGCCCGCGCCACGCCGCTGCCGCTCGCCCGCGCGAGCAGCACCGGCTCGGCGGGCACCGCTCCAACGGCCACGACCCAGACGCCGACTCTCGCAAACGCTGCCCAGTCAAACCGGGTGTGGCGCGAGGGGCCGGCGCTCGCCCGCCTCGCGCGCAGGCGCAGCCTCCCTGCGGTCGGCACGACCTTCTCGTTCACGCTCAATGTCGCGGCGAGCGTGGGCTTTGCGTTCACTCAACAGCTTGGGGGGCGCCAGCTGAAGGGCAGGTGCGTCGCACCGAGCAAGCGCAACCGCGGACGGCGCGCCTGCCGGCGCACCGTCACCCAGGGCACGCTCGTGTTCGCCGCCCATGCCGGCACGAACAGGGTGTCCTTCCAGGGGCGCATCTCCAAGTCCAGGAAGCTCGGCCCAGGGGGCTACGTGGTCGCGATCACCGCGGCGAACGCCGCCGGGCGGCGTTCGAGCCCCGTGAGGCTCGGCTTCACGATCGTGAGGTAGGCCCGAGGCGAGCACCGGGGAGGCGCTCCCGCCGCCTCGCCAGTGCGTCCTGCGCTGCAAAGCCATGCGTCCAGATTCGGCCCGCTCCGCTCAAGGCGCTCGCGCGGTCGATCGATGAAAGGGCGTGGCGCCGGCCGCCGGCGAGAGCTTCGATCTTCGAAAGTGGCGGACCCTCCCGCTGGTCGTGGGGGCCCTGTGGGCGTGCATCGCCACATTCGCCCTTCCCACGGCTGCGGTCGCCGCCTCATCCCTAGACCGACCAGGTCCAGTCCGGCCGCTCACCACGAGCCCGAGCGAAGCCGGGACGCTCGCGGCGCTCTCGCCGGCGGCTGCGGTGGCGGGCGAAGGCACCGCGCGCGTCGTCGTGAGCCCCGACGGCACGAGCGTCTACGCCACGAACCGGGCCACGACCACGGTTTCGCAATATTCGCGCGACGCCGAAACCGGCAGGCTCACCCCGCTGTCGCCGGCGACCGTGGCCGTCGGAACCTCGCCCGAGGGCGTCGTCGTGAGCCCGGACGGCAAGAACGTCTACGTGGCCGACAACACCTCGTCAGGGACGCTCTCGCAGTTCGTTCGCAACCCCGCCACGAGCACGCTCACCGCGATGAGCCCGGCGACGGTCGAGGCAGGAAGAGGCCCGATCGGGCTGACCATGAGCCCCGATGGCAGGGACGTGTACGCGGCGAACTCGGTCTCGGGCACGGTCTCTGAGTATTCGCGCAACGCCGAAACGGGCAGGCTGACCCCCCTGATCCCCGCGACCGTGGAGGCCGGGAGCAACGCCCACGGCATCCTCGTCAGCCCCGACGGCAAGAACGTGTACGCGACGAACTACGGCGCAGGCACCGTCTCTGAGTACTCGCGCGACGCCGAAACGGGCAGGCTCGTCCCGCTGAGCCCTGCCACGGTGCCAGCGGGCGTCAACCCCCACGACCTGGCCATCAGCCCCGGCGGTGAAGACGTATACGTGGCGGATAGCACCTCTCCTGGAACCGTCGCGCAGTTCACTCGCAATACCGTCACGGGGTCGCTGACCGCGATGAGCACGGCGACCGTCAAGGCGGGTGAATACACAGAATGCGTCATCGTGAGCCCGGACGGCACGAACGTCTACGCAACCAACGAAGTCAGCGACGACGTCTCCGAGTATTCCCGTAACAGCGAAACGGGCGCGCTCAGCGTGCAGTCGCTCCCAACCATAGCGACGGAAGCCGGTCCGGAAGGCATCGCCGTGAGCGCCGACGGTGAGAACATCTATGCCGCGAACCACGGGTCGGCAAGCGTGTCACAGTACGCGCGCACCTCCCAGCCCACCGTCGTCACGAGCTCGGCCGGCGGGGTCGGTTTGAGCTCGGCCACGGTCTCGGGGTCGGTTGATCCCAACGGCCAGCGGACGACATACCACTTCGACTACGGCCCGGGCACCACCTATGGCGCCCAGGCACCGGCCCAGCCTGATCCAAGCGCTGGATCCGGCGGGAGCGCCCAGCCGGTGTCGGCCAACCTGACCGGCCTCTCCACGAACACGACCTACCACTATCGGATCGTCGCGACCAATGCCGGTGGGACGAGCTACGGCGGGGACCGGACGTTTACGACGCTGCCGACCACCACCCCGCCCGAAACAGCCCCCGCCCAGCAACCCCCGAGCGGTCAGGGCCCGCCCGTGCTCCAGGCGGGGGTCCCGCAGAAACGCGAAGCCTCGCAGGCGTCCGACCCCAAACTGCTGAGCACGTCGCTGTCGGTGAGCTCATCGGGTCTTGTCAGCGTCAAGTTGGCCTGCCCGACCGGGCAGAGCAGCTGCACGGGCAAGGTCATGCTTCACACGCTCAGCGCGGTCAGCATCGGCGCGAGCGGTCATCAGTCCAAGCAGGGCAAGGCCGTCGTCCTGATGCTCGCCGTCGGATCATTCACGGTCGCCGGCGGGCAGGTGAGGGCGGTCGCGCTACGCCTGTCGGCCGAGGCGCGCACGCTGCTCGCACACGCTCACGTCCTTCGCGTGCGAGCAACGATCGTCACCCGCGGACCCGCGGGCGTCCCGCAAACGACCCTCTCGACGGTGACGCTTCGCGCGCCAAGCGCCCCGCGTAGCCACGGCAGGGGCTGAGGTCCGCCGGACTCGAAGCGCTCGCCGGCGTCGGCAGGAGGACCATCGCCGTTAAACAGGTCCGGCCCGCGGGGAGCGGACCGGACAGGGACAGCTGCACAGGAGGAGGTTGTGCGTCGCGACTTTCACGTCGCACACATGAGTATCGCCGTCGCGATGAACGCCGTCTAAGGGTCGGTCGCAGCGCAGATAAATGTTCACGACGAGCCCGCTGCATGAGGCTCGCCAGGGGAATGGCCGAAGGGCGGAGCCCGGCGGTCACCGTATCCGCCGCGGCGGGGTGTATCTGTGTGGTCTGTGGCAGACCGTCCCTGCGATCCGCAGATGGCCGCGCACATCGAATCGATCGCGACCCGAGCCGACTCGGATACCGAGCGGCTCGTTGCGGCGATGCTGCGCCAGTGCTGGCCGGGGGACTCGGGCGATCGCAGCGAACCGGGAGCGCTCGATTGGGTGCGCCGCTGGGGCCCGCGGCGTGTCGGGGCGATCGCGCCCGTATGCTCCTGCCCGACCGGACGCTGCCGCGTCTGCAACTGAAGTCCGCGTCGTCAACATCGCCGGCTTTTCGCCGCCGGGCGCATAGGATGGAGGGCGCCCGATAGGGCCATCGACATTCTGAACGGGCGGCTGCTCAGAAAGGAGCAAGCGACATGGCGCTGCAGCTCGGCGACACGGCACCGGATTTCGAGGCCGAGACGACAGAGGGACCCATCCGCTTCCACGATTGGATCGGCGATTCGTGGGCCGTTCTGTTCTCGCACCCGAAGGACTTCACCCCCGTCTGCACGACGGAGCTCGGCTACATGGCGAGAGCCAAGCCCGAGTTCGACCGCAGGGGCGTGAAGATCATCGGACTCTCGGTCGACGCCACGGGCGACCATGAGCGCTGGGCGCGTGACATCGAGGAGACCCAGGGTGAGGCGCCCAACTACCCCATCATCGGCGACGCCGACTTCAATGTGTCGAAGCTCTACGGGATGCTGCCGGCGAGCATCTCGGGGGATCCGCGCGATCGGACGCCCGCCGACAACCAGACGGTGCGCAACGTGTTCGTGATCGGCCCGGACAAGAAGATCAAGCTGATCCTCATCTATCCCATGACGGCCGGGCGCAACTTCGACGAGGTGCTGCGGGTGATCGACTCGCTACAGCTGACCGCCAACCACAAGGTCGCCACGCCCGTGAACTGGCGCGCGGGCGACGACGTGATCATCGCGGGCTCGGTCTCCGACGAGGAGGCCAAAGAGAGATATCCGGATGGCTGGAAGGAGCCCCGCCCATACATCCGGATCGTGCCGCAGCCGCAGTAGCCGACGCGGGTTGGGCGCCGCGTGCGCAGATCAGGGACCCCGCCGCCGGCCCACGGAGAGACCGGCGGCGAAATCCCGTCATTCAGCGACTAGCGATGGCGCGGATCGAGAAAGACATCGTCGATCCGGGCGCTCCCGCTGACGGTGGAGAAGCGCAGCGCGAGGTGGACGTTGCCGTTGGCGATGGCGGTTGCCAGCACGGCGCCCGTATGGAGGATCGGGCTGGGTGCCCAGCTGCCGTTGGCGACGATGTTGCCGACCGGGACGGCTATGTTGCCGAGCGGCGTTTCATAGACCACAGAGGCGCGGACGGTCGCAGTGGCTGTTTGTGCGCGCGCGAACAGCCTGAAGGTTCGTTCGTTCGAGCCCACGCACATGAATGGCGACTGCGCCGTGGCGCCGACTGGGAGCGCGAGCGAGGATGCGCCGAGAGCGCCGGTGACGGCGTACGACTCGCTGCCGGCGACGCGCTGCGCACCCCCAGAGAGGGTCCATCCGGACAGCGAGCCCTCGAAGTCTCCGCCCGGAACGAGCGCGTAGGAGTTGGCGTCGCCCCACCTCATGAAGGGCTGTGACAGCGTGGCGCTCGGACAGCTCGAGCTAGTGGTCGCCTGTGCCGAGGCGAGTAACGGTCCGCCCGCCAGGACGGTCGGCGTGAAAGCGGCGAGCGCGCTCGCGAGTGACAGGGAGATCCGGCGGGTGATCCGGGCAGCTGTTGGGTGAGACGAACAGGTGAACACAAGAGCCTCCGTGCGTTTGCTGGCGACTGAGCCATCTCGTGTTCGAGACCTCTGGTTTTGCGCCCCCGCCTCGCGGCGAGTTTGCCTTTTTCAGTTTTGGTTATCGGTCAATGCGCGAAAGCATCGGCGACAGATCAGCTCAAGCGAAGGGCTGCGGACAGATGTTGTAGTGGCGAGTGGTGATCGACTTTCACCGTCGCCCGCCCGGATGGACGCGATCTCGGCGCGCAGGCGGGGGAGACCGGCGTGTTCGTCTTTCGTTCCGGGCCGCTCCTGACGATAGATCCGCAGGTCCATGTCGGCTCACGCACTGATCGAATCCGAGCGCGTACGGGCGTCCCTCGCCTCCCGGGGACAGCGGATGCACTCCATCGAGCGCAGAGGCGAGCTGATCGTCGGAAGCAGCTTCATCGCAGCCGCCGTCGCGCTCGCGCTGCTCGGTGGCCCGAGCACGGGCGTGTCGCTGCCGCTCGCGGCGCTGTACGTGGTGACACTGGCGATCGTCGACCACGTGCACTTCGATGTCGGCGAGGGTTTCACCGTCCCCACGCAGGCCGTGTTCGTGCCGATGCTGTTCGCGCTGCCCGCCGCCGTCGTGCCACTGCTCGTGGTGTTTGCGTTCGCGCTCGGGATGGCGCCGGGCATCGTGAGCGGGAAGACGCCGGCCAGCCGCATACTTCCGATCCCCGGCAACAGCTGGTTCGCGTGGGGGCCGGCGTTCGTGCTCGTGCTCGCCAACGACCACAGCCCGGAGGGACGCTGGGGCATCCTGGCGTGTGCCCTCGTCGCTCAGTTCGCCTGCGATCTCGCCGCCAACGCGGCACGCGAGCGCCTGCGCCACGGCGTCTCGCTGCGGGAGCTCGCCCAGGAGATGCGTCAGGTCTACCTGATCGATCTGGCGCTCACGCCGCTCGGCCTCGTCGTCGCCTTCGCCGTCATAAGCCAGCCCTGGGCCGTGCTCCTGATCGCGCCGCTGTTCGGGATGCTCTGGTGGTTCTCCCAGGAGCGCCATGCGCGGCTCGAGCAGCTGGCAGAGCTCAACGACGCCTACCGCGGCACCGCGCTGGTCCTGGGGGATGTCGTCGAGGCGGACGACAGCTACACCGGCGAGCACTGCAGGGGGGTCGTGACGCTGGCGCTCGACGTCGCGCGGGAGCTCGGGCTCGGCGCCGGCCAGCGGCTCAACGTCGAGTTCGCGGCCCTGCTGCACGATGTCGGCAAGATCGCCGTGCCGAAGGAGATCGTCAACAAGCCGGGCAAGCTCGACGAGCGTGAGTGGGCGATCATCAAGACGCACACGCTCGAGGGTCAGCGGATGCTCGAGCGCGTCGGTGGCTTCATGAGCGAGGTCGGCGAGATCGTCCGCGCTTCGCACGAGCGCTGGGACGGCGGCGGCTATCCCGACGGGCTGCGCGGCGAGGAGATCCCCCTCGAAGCTCGCATCGTGTCCTGCTGCGACGCCTTCGACGCCATGACCACGACGCGTTCCTATCGCAGGGCGATGCCCGTCTCGGCGGCGCTGACAGAGTTGATCGACAACTCCGACGCGCAGTTCGATCCGCAGGTCGTCGATGCGCTGGTGGCGGTCCTGACCAGCGCACCGCGATAGGCGATCACAACGCGGTCAGCCGCGCTGTCGGGCGAGCCCGCTCACTGAAGCCGGACGCCCCCGTCGGGCGTCAGCGTCCAATGGGGGTTGTGGGCGATCTCCCAGGGGTGGCCCTCCGGGTCGAGGAACACCGAGGCGTAGCCGCCCCAGAACGTCTCGCCCGGCTCGCGCCCGATCGTTGCGCCGGCCGCACGGGCCTGCTCGATCACGGCGTCCACCTCCTCGGGGGAGCCGAGATTGAGCGCGAGCGTCACACCGCCCCATCCATCGGAGTCCTCGACACAGCTGTCCTCGGCAAGCCTCGAGCGATCCCACAGCGAAAGCACCATGTCGGCGGCCTGGAAGAACACCACATCGTCCTCGGGCGCGGCAGCCGTCTCCCACCCGAGCGCCTCATAGAAGCGGCGCGCTCGGGCCAGGTCGCGCACGCCAAGGGTGATCACGGTGACCCGCTGGCGCATGCTCGAGCTCAGGCCGTGAGCCAGCGCCTCGGGTTATCCACGAAGATCGTGTGGAAGATCTCGTCGTCCAGCACCCCCAGCTCGCGCAGCGCCGGGACGACCTCGTCGAAGACGAGCGTCATCGACCAGTTGCGGATCGCCCCGCTGCTCTCGAACGCCTCGGCCGCCTCCGGTGGGAACCAGTCGATCGTGGCGCAGTAGTCCTGGGAGATCATCAGTCGCTCGGCGTGCCCGCGACGCAAGAGCTCGGCGACCGTTGCGTTTCGCTTGCCGATCGGCAGGAACATCTCGAGGCCGTAGCGGTCCAGGCCCACGTATACGCCCTTGTCGATGAGCCGCTCGATGTAGTCGACATCGTCGGTGTCGCCGCAATGGGCGATATACACGCGGCCGAGGTCGACGCCCTCCTGCTCGAAGATCTCGATCTGTCGGGGGCCGGTGGCGATCGCCGGCATCGAATGGGCCATGATCGGGGCGCCCGTCTGGACGCTCGCACGGGCGACGGCGCGATGGATCTTCTCGACGTTCTCGGTCACCCCCGGCGCATCGGCGGCGCACTTCAGGAAGGCGGCCCGGATCTCGGTCCCCTGGACTCCGCTCTGAAGGTCCGAGACGAAGTGCCCGGCCATCACGTCGACGTCGCGGTTGACGAAGTATTGGGGCAGGAAGTCATAGCTGTAGATCCCGGTGCAGGGCACGATCTGCACGCCCGTCTGCTCGGCCACGCGCTTCATGAACCCCACGTCGCGACCACCGAACATCGCGGTCGGATCGACGATCGTCTGCACCCCCCGCTCCTTCGCGGAGCCGACATCCGCCAGCGCCGCGTCCAGTTCGCCCTGCTCGTCGTAGCGGTCGGGCCACTCCGCGGCGGCCGCCTCGTCGCGAAAGCGGACGTGCTCGTGTACGAGGATGACGCCGAGCTCCTCGGCATCGACGGGTCCCTGCACGGTCTGCACCTCTGCCAACGCGATCCCTCCAGCTGAATCCCTTACGCCACGGCCCGCCGTCCTCGGTCGGCGACCTCAGAGGACGGGCCCGGCGCTCGAGCGGGTCAGCTTATGGGATCGACCACGCCTGCGCTTCGGAAGGCGCCCGGCGCTCAGCGAAGCGGCTTGCCCCACTCGGTCTCCTCGCGGAGCTGCGTCTTGAGCACCTTGCCGCTCGGATTGCGCGGCAGCGGCTCGTCGCGCAGCGCGACGTACTGCGGAACCTTGAAGTCCGCAAGCCGCTTGCGAACGTGATCCAGCAGCGCGTCGACGTCGAGCTCGGCCCCGGGCGCGGGGACGATCACCGCGCCCACCTTCTCGCCCATCATCTCATCGGGCACCGCCACCGCGGCGGCCTCGCCCACCCCGGGCGCCGCCGCGAGCGCGTTCTCGACCTCGATCGAGTAGACGTTCTCTCCGCCGCGGTTGATCATGTCCTTCTTGCGGTCGACGATGTAGAGCAGGCCCTGATCGTCGATCCGCGCCAAATCACCCGTGCGCAGCCATCCATCCACGAACGTCTCGGCCGTGGCCTGCGGCTTGTTCCAGTAGCCCGCAACGACGTTCGGACCGCGGACGAGCAGCTCGCCCACCATCGTGTCCGGGTCGGGCTCGTCAACCGCGATGTCCACCACAGGCATCGCGAATCCGACCGAGTCGGCGTGGTCGATCGCGTCCTCGTGCGGCAGAAAGGAGGTCAGCGAGGAGGTCTCGGTCAGTCCGAATCCGTTGCCCACGCGTGCGTTCGGAAATGCTTCCTGGATGCGATACACGAGGCTCTCGGCGATCGGAGCGCCACCGTATGAGACCCAGCGCACGCTGCTGACATCGAGCTCGGCGAAGCTCGGGTGGCGGATGAGGGCGTGGTAGATGGCCGGCACGGACGCGAGCTGGCTGACGCCGTGCTCGCCCACCGATCGGAAGAAGCCGTCCAGATCCAGCGGGCCGGAGAGAATCTCCACGCGGCCGCCGCGTTCAAGCACGGGGATCAGCTGGCTGTTGCATCCGGTCACGTGAAACAGCGGAACGGACACCAGCGTTGACAGTTCTGGCCCTTCCGCGCGATCGACCAGCATCGCGCGGAAGCAGTTCTCGCTGTTGGCGAGGAAGTTGCCGTGCGAGGTCATCGCCCCCTTGGGAAAGCCGGTGGTGCCGCTCGTGTAGAAGATCGCCGAGAGATCGCCTCTGCCGAGGTCCTCGACGAGCGCCGGCTCTCCGTCGGGCATCGCCGCGCCGTCGGCGAACGTGAAAGCGGCTCCGGAGTCCGTCACCACGTAGGCGACCTCGTCCTCGGTGAAGCGGGTGTTCACGGGGACGGCGACCGCTCCGATCAGCTGGATTCCGAAGAACGCGAGCACCCAGTCGATCCCGTTCGGCAGTCTGATCGCGACACGGTCGCCGCTGTCGATGCCCATGCGACGCAGCCCGCCGGCCACGCGCGTGGCGCGCTCCCACAGCTCGCCGTAGGTGATCGACGGGCCACCGACGACGACGAGCGCCGTGGCGCTCGCGTCCCGGTCGACGCTCGCGCGCAGCAGGTGCACCAGGGACTCTGGACCCGCGACATAGCGCGCGACACCATCCGCGCCTCGCTCGACGCCGGTCTCATCGAATGGGTTGCGCCCGCGCGGCGCAGGCTGCACCACAAAAAGCTCCCTCTACCGCCTGCCTCGAAGTCGAAGGGAGCCTACCCGCCTCGCGCGAGCAGTGGCGTGAAGCGCCGCGAGCGCAGATCCCCAAACCCGCTCGAGACGTGCATCCACAGCTCGCCCTATCGTGGGCTGCTCGTGTCCGGCGCCCCCTTCTCCGCTGCCTTGGCTCGCGACGAGGCCGTTCTGCGCTTCCCGTATGACGAGCGCCTGCGCAAACTGCTGCGCGCGATCCCCGGGCGCCGGTGGGATCCCCTCGAGCGAGCCTGGTGCATACCCCTTGATCCCGACCGCGCCGAGGCGCTCGTACGGCTGTTCTCCAGCCTGCCGGGCGAGCCGCAGGTCAGCGAGGCACTCGCGAGGGCGATCGAGCGCCACCGGCGCAGACGTCGAGACGAGGAGTGCCTGCTGGATCTCGTCCGGCCCGACGAGCACTGGTGGCTGGGGTTCGCCACCGACGCCGACGCCGGATGCGTCGCGGCGTTGCTCGCACACCCGCACGCATGCACCCTTCCGGCGATCGGCCGGGCGCTGATCCCGCTCGACGAGGAGGCGCTCCGGCTGATCGATGAGTTGACGGAGGGATCGGCCGGCACGCGACTCAGCGACGCTGCTCGTCGCGCGCTCGTGGCCCTGCCCGAGCGCGCCGGGGACCGGCATGGCCCGCCGGCCGCCGGCCGCGGCGGGCGCGCGAGGGCCTGGCACGGAAACATCGACGCGGCCGGTCCGGGCGCCGAACCGGTCTTCCTGCTGCTCGGCGATATCGCGCGTCTGCCGCAGGCGCTGCGCGAACAGGCCGCGAGCGCGCCCGGCGGTGCGACGGTTCCGCTCACGCTCGAGTCCTGGGCTCTGATCGAGGGGCGGCTCGGCGGCTGGATCAGCGGGGCCGCGAGGCGCTGCGTGAGCGCGCTCAAGGAGGGGCGCCCCGCTCCGCCGGCGGTACTCGAGCGCTCGGGAGCGCACGATGAGGACACGTTCGTGCTCACGCCCGGGCACGACGCCACGCTGCCCGGCGAGTTCGCCACGCTGGCCGGGGCTCTGCCGCTCAGGCCTCGACTGCCCGCCAGGCACGAGCACGCTCAGCTGCCGGCGATCCGCGCAGACCCGTTTTGCGTGCCCGAGCTCGACCGCTTCCTCGCGTCTCGCGACATCTGGGTGGCACCGGAGGCGCTCGCGCTGCTGCGGGAGATCCGCGAGCAGCACGCCCAGGCCGCCGGCCTGGTGGAGCTGTCGGGGGCAACCGACGCGGCGCTTGACGTTCCCGGGCTCGCCGGCGAGCTCAAGCCCTTCCAACGTGCGGGCGTGAGGTACCTGCTCGCGCAGCGGCGCGCGTTTCTCGCCGACGAGCAGGGACTCGGAAAGACGATCGAGGCGCTCGCGACACTCGAGGCCGACGGCGCGTATCCGGCCGTGGTCGTCTGTCCCGCGAGCCTCAAGCTCAACTGGCTGCGCGAGCTCGAGCGCTGGCTCCCGGGTCGAAGCACGCGCGTGCTCTCCGGCACCGGAGCGGGTGGCCCGCTCGCCGCCGTCGACATCACGATCGTCAACTACGAGATCGTCGCGGCGCGCCTGGATGCACTGCGCGCGCACGGCCCGCGCGCGCTCGTGCTCGACGAGTCCCACTACTGCAAGAACGCGTCGGCAAAGCGAACCCAGGCCGTTCAACGGCTGTCCGCCGCGCTCCCGCACGACGGGCTCATCCTCGCGCTGACGGGCACTCCCGTGATGAACCGTCCCGCCGAGCTGATAGCTCAGCTGCGCATCCTCGGACGGCTTCGGGACTTCGGATCTGGCACGCAGTTCGGCGCAAGCTTTCGCGGTCCGGACGCTCACCTGCGCCTTCATTGGCATCTGCGTGCGCGCTGCTTCGCGCGTCGGCTGAAGGCCGATGTGCTGCCGCAGCTGCCCGCCAAGACGCGCGCGATCGTGCCCGTCGAGCTGCGCAACGAGGCCGAGTATCGGCTCGCCGAGCGCGACGTGGTCGCCTGGCTCCAGAGCCAGCCGCTCGACCTGCGCGAGCTCGACGCGAAGGTCGCCGCGGCACTGCGCGCGGAGCGACTCGTGCGACTGAACGCCCTCAAGTTGCTGGCCGCGCGCGGCAAGCTTCACGCCGCGCTGAGGTGGATCCACGACTTCTGCTCCTCGGGCGAGCGGCTGGTCGTGTTCGCCCATCATCGTGAGATCCAGCATGCCGTGATCGACCATTTCCCCAAGGCGCTTCACATCCTCGGCGGTGACAGCCCCGCTGGCAGGGATGAGGCGTTGCGCGCATTCCAGGCGCCGGACCACGCGAACAACCAGCTGATCGTCTGCTCGATCGAGGTCGCCGGTCAGGGGATCACGCTCACGCGGTCCTCGAACGTCGCCTTCCTCGAGCTCGACTGGACGCCGGCCAAGCACGACCAGGCCGAGGACCGCTGCCACCGCATCGGGCAGCGGGACGCGGTCAGCGCCTCCTACCTGCTCGCGGCTCACACGATCGACGAGACGATCTCAACGCTGCTCGAGCGCAAGCGCGCCGTGATCGGCGCTGTCACCGACGGCCGCGAACGGGACGAGGAGGGCGTCGTCGACGCCCTCGTGCGCGAGCTTCGCGGCACGCCCTACCGGCACCTGCGCGCGGTCGCGTGAGTGAACGCCAGCCACGGCCGCCGGCGCGGTACACCTCCTCGCAGCCGCCCGCTCTCGGTTGAGCGGGTCAGGCTATGGCGCGAGCACGAGCGTGTTCATGATCTGACCCCACGTTTCGACCCCGGCATTGGCTTCGGTTTCGGTCAGCTGTTCTTCGAACTTGTTGGTGCGGCGGAGGATGGCCGCCTGGCCGGGACGCTCATAGGGGGTGAGCAGATGTGGCAGTTCGCCGATCGCAACCCAGTTGGGCATGAACTGCTGGTCGAATCCGACCGTCGTCGCCGGCAGCGTGCGATAGCCGCTGCCCACCCACGCCCTCACGTCGGCGCATACGTTGGGCGCCGCCAGCGTGGTCAGCACCTTGAGCTTGCCGGCGTAGGACTGGACCGCGTTCGTGAGCGCGCGGTTGCTCCACCGAAGGCCCTTCACGGCGCGAATGAAGTTGGTGCCTGCCGGAACGTCGGTGTGGTAGGCGGCGAGCACCATCGCCCCGATGACCTCGTTGCTGAGCTGGGTCGAGTCTGGATTCTGGGGGGAATCCGCGGCTGCCCCGGGGCATTCGCGCCTGACTTGGTCGAGGTTCCCCTGGAGGGCCGCTTCCGCGGTCCTGATCTTCGAGCTCGCCGCTTGAACGAGCGTGTAGTTGGCCTGGATGTATCGCTGCGTGCTCGCGACGTCCCCAGAGCCCGCCAGCGCGGAGGCCGGCACGGCGATGGCGATCAGCGCTGCCGCGAGCAGCGCGAGAGGCAGCCTGGTCATGAGAACAGCCTAGCCCCGCCGGACCGCCGAAGCGGCACCGAAGAAGTTGGTAAGGATTGCTTGCAGGCAGCGCACCTGTGCCGAGCGCGCGCGGGTTACCCCGGTATCGTCGCACCGACCTTGAGTTGCGGACTCGCTCGACATTCTGTCTACGAAGCTCACGGATTTCCTCTGACCCGAAGCCGGGAGGTTCAAGCGTGACGCTCGGCGGCACGCCGCAGGTTTCATCGCCTCGCGTCCCGACGCTGCGTGTGCCGCGTACAGCCGCGGTATCTCCGCGCGAGATCCGCGGAACGAGGGCGCGAGGCCCACGTCGCGCGGGCGCGCGGATCGCGGCGCTCGCGGTCGCCAACGGCGCGGCATCGTTCTCCCAGTTCCCCAGAGCGGCGATCGCGGGCTCGCCGTGACGATCGGACCCGGGATCACGGTCGGCCTGATGCTCCTGGAATGGTGACGCCGGGAGGAATCGTGGTTGGCGTCCGGCCGCGATCATGAAAAGGAATGGCCTGTTCGTTTTGCTCCTCGCGGCCGTCGCATGGGTCGTGGTCGCGATCGTGCTCGGCACCGGCAGCCTGTCGGGGGCCCACTCCGTGGTGCTGCCGAGCGGGCCTTCGCCCACGTGCCTGCCCGAGACGCTCAACCACAGCGCCGCGCTGAGCGGCACGGCCGTCGACGTCTCGCCTGCGCCGGAAACCGGCACGGCCAACCCCGCCACGCAGATCAGCTTCCTCGGCACGCCGGTGACCGACATCCAGGACATCTCGGTCGAAGGCTCGCGCACGGGCTACCACTACGGACACCTCTACGGTTACTTCCAGGGCGACGGCGGAAGCTTCGTCCCCGACAAGCCGTTCGACTCCGGCGAGCGGGTCGCCGTGCGGGCGCTGGTTGGGCCGAGCGGCGGCGAACGCAGGGCGTCGTTCAGCTTCCACGTCGCCACCCCGTATCCCACGGCCGGCGTGCCCGGTTTCCCAAACCCGCCGGCGTCGCCGGCCGCCTATCAGAGCTTCGCCTCGGCGCCCGACCTGCATCCGCCCACGCTCGACGTCACGATGCCCGACCGGGACCCCGCCGCCGGCGACGTGATGATGACCGTCGGTCCCGGCCCGGGACAGTACGGTCCGCTGATCTACGCGCCGGCGGGGCGGCTGGTGTGGTTTGAGGACCTTCCCCAGGGACAGGACGCCGAGAACCTGAGCGTTCAGAGCTATGAAGGCCAGGACGACCTGACCTGGTGGCAGGGTCGAGTGTTCGCGCTCGGCTTCGGCCAGGGCCAGGACATCATCATGGACGCCAACTACCAGACCGTCGCCACGGTCAGGGCCGGCAACGGCTTCGAAGCCGATCTGCACGACTTCCAGCTGGCCGGGCACGACGTCGCATTCATGACGGTCTATAACCCGATGCGTTGCGACCTCTCTCCGGTCGGCGGCAAGCGCAACGGCGCGGTCATCGACACGGCGGTGCAGGAGATCGACGTGAAGACCGGACTGGTCCGCTGGGAATGGCACAGCCTCGACCACGTGGGCGTGAGCGACTCGCACGCCCCGGTGCCGAGCACGGCGATGCCCTGGGACGCGTTTCACCTCAACTCGATCGATCCGGAGCCGAGCGGGAACCTGTTGATCTCGGCGCGCAGCACATGGGCGGCCTACCAGCTGGAACGCGGATCGGGAAATATCCTGTGGCGACTCGGCGGCATGCACTCGAGCTTCGCGATGGGGCCCGGAGCCGAAACGGCCTGGCAGCACGACGCCCGCATGCAGCCGGATGGAACGGTCACGCTGTTCGACGACGGCGCCGCTCCGCGCGTCCACTACCAGTCGCGCGGCGTGCGCGTGGCGATCGATCCGGTGCGCCGCTCCGCGCGCCTCACGGCCGCGTACGGGCACCCCGGTGGCCCACTGCTCGCCGACAGCCAGGGCAACGCGCAGACGCTTCCCGACAAAAACCTCCTGATCGGCTGGGGAGCGGTGCCGAGCGTCACCGAGCTCGCGAAGAACGGCGGCATCCTGTTCGATGCGCACCTGCCGCCCGGCTCCTCGTCCTACCGTGCCTTCCGCTTCCCGTGGTCGGGCCATCCGCTGTGGCCGCCCGCGGTGAGCGCCAGGGTGCTCGCCACGGGGGACTCCACGGCCGTCCTGGCCAGCTGGAACGGAGCCACGGACGTGTCCTCCTGGCGTGTGCTCGCCGGGCCGAACCCCAACTCGCTGACCGCGCAGGCGGCGATGCCCGACAGCGGCTTTGAGAGCTCGATCACGTACCCGAACGCCTACCAGGAACACAAGATCGAATATGTGGCTGCACAGGCGCTCGGCGCGGGGGGCCAGCTGCTGGGAACTTCGGCGACCGTGAAGGTGGCCAGCCCATGAGCGCCTCGGTCACAGCCATATCTCCGCGCCCCTCGCCTGGCGCGGACGCCGCCGAGGGAGGAGCCGAGCCGCGGCGCCACGCGCTGCTGCTGACCCTCTGCTGCCTCGCCCAGTTCATGGTCATCCTCGACGTCGCGATCGTCAACGTCGCCCTGCCCTCGATTCGTGCAAGCCTCGGCTTCTCGGCCACGCACCTGCAGTGGATCGTCAACGCCTACACGATCACGTTCGCGGGCTTTCTCATGCTCGGCGGACGCGCCGCCGACCTGTTCGGGCAGCGCAGGACGTTCGTCATAGGGCTGCTGGTGTTCGCGCTGGCCTCGCTCGCGGGCGGCACCGCCGGCAGCCAGGGGATGCTGGTCGGCGCGCGCGCCCTGCAGGGCCTCGGTGGAGCGATCATGGCCGCGTCTTCCCTGGCGATCATCACATCGTCATTCGTGACGGGGCCCGAACGCCACCGCGCGATCGGCCTGTGGGGCGCGATGGCGGGGGCCGGCGGGGCGGCGGGCGCGCTGCTCGGGGGGATCATCACCGAAGAGTTCGGCTGGCGCTGGATCCTGCTCATCAACCTGCCGATCGGGATCGCCGCAGCGGTGGCCGCGCGGCTGATCGTGGCCGAGCGCAGGGCCAAGATCGACTGGAGCAGCTTCGATGTCGGCGGCGCGCTCGCGATCACCGCGGGCATGCTCGCGCTGGTCTACGGCATCGTGGCCGCCGGAAGCGACGGCTGGGGCTCGCTCGCGGCGCTCGGGCCGATCGCGCTGGGCGGCATCATGCTCGGTGCCTTCGTTGCGATCGAGGGTCGTCTGGCGCCGACGCCGCTCGTACCTCTGCGGGTGTTCAAAGCCTCCCAGATGCGAACCGCCAACGGCGTCGTGCTGCTGCTCAGCGGCGCGCTCTTTCCGATGTGGTACCTCACGACGCTGTATCTGCAGGAGGTGCTGCACATGCCCCCGCTGGGCGCCGGTCTGGCGTTCCTGCCGATGGCGCTGACGATCATGGCCTGCGCCACCCTGGCCGGATCGCTCGTCGCGCGCGTCGGCGTGCGCTCGCTGCTCGGCGCGGGGCTGACGCTGATGGCCGCCGGCATGGCGCTGTTCGCCGCGCTCATACAGGTCAACGGCAGCTACGGCGCCGACGTGCTGCTGCCGGGGCTGCTCGTCTCGACCGGCATCGGCTTCGCGGTCGTACCGTCAACCATCGCCGCGACGGCCGCGGCCGGACCGAGCGAAGCCGGCCTGTCCTCCGGCCTGGTCAACACGTCTCGCCAGATGGGCGGCGCGCTCGGATTGGCGATCCTCGCGACCGTCGGCGCCCAGTACACGAGCCATCTCCTCAACGCCGACTATCAGGCGCCGCTGCTCGCGCTCACGAACGGCTTCCGTCTGGCCTACCTGCTCGGCGCCGTGTTCGCCGGCCTCGCCGCCCTCGTCACGCTCCGGTATATCCCCAAGATGCCAAGGCCGGCCGCCGCGGCGGGCGCCGGCTCGGCCGCGGCCCCTGACCCCCTCCCCGCTCGGCCCGTCGCCGTCGCCCTCGCCGCCGCTGCGAGCGCGCCCCCGCGCAGCGCTCCGGCCCGGGGACCCGCGCCACGCGCGGCGCAGGGCCTTCAGCACCCGGCTCCCCAAACGCCGTCGGCGCCGCCGCGCGTCAGCTCGGTCGTGTTCTCGCTGACCGGCGGCGAGAGCTGGCCCGTCGCGGCGGGCACGATGACCATCCGAGTGTCGAACGCCGGGCGCCCGGAGCGCGCAGGCTAGCGGTGTGAGAGCGCTGCGCGTCTCAGCCGCCATGTCCGTGCTGGTCGCTACCGTCGCCGCCGCGTGCGCATGCGGGGGGGCCTCGTCGGCCACCTCCGCGGTCGTGGACCCGCAATCCGCGGTGAGCGCCGCCGCAGCCAACCCCGTCGCGGTGTCGCCGCTGCCCGGCACGCCCGACGCCTCTCCCGCCACGCAGATCAGCTTCCTTGGCGGTCCCGGGACGACGCTCAGGAGCATACGCGTCGTCGGGACCCGCAGCGGCGTTCACCGCGGCGTCGTGCGCGCCTACTCGACCGGCACGGGGGCGAGCTTCTTGCCGGAGCACCCCTTCCTCCCGGGCGAGCGCGTCAGCGTCCGCGCCAGCGTCGTCACCGCAAACGCCGCGCGGCCGGCGAGCACGACGTTCACGATCGCCCACGAGGCCGCCGTGAGCCAGACGGAGTTCCCGATCAGCCCTGGTGACGCGCGCGCGGTCCAGCACTACAGCTCGGCGCCCGCGCTGACGCCCTCTACCGTGAGCATCACCACGCCGGCGGCGCCCGGCGCGGCGCCCGGCGACCTGTTCCTGGCCCCGTACCAGGGGACCGGCTCTGCGGGCCCGATGATCGTCGGACAGAACGGCGACCTCGTGTGGTTTCACCCGCTCGCGCCGGGTGAGGCGGCGACCAACTTCAGCGTCCAGCGCTACGGAGGCCAGCCCGTGCTCACCTGGTGGCAGGGCCGCATCATCCAGGTCGGGTTCGGGGAGGGGGAAGACGTCCTCTATGACAGCTCCTACCGGCGCGTGGCGACGGTCAGAGCGGGCAACGGCTACAGCGCGGACCTTCACGTGATCCGCCTCACTCCTGAAGGCACGGCCTGGATCGACGCATTTGATCCGATCCACATGAACCTGTCGGGCATGCATGGGTCCGCCGCCGGCATCCTCAGCGACTCCGTTGTGCAGGAGATCGACGTCAAGACGGGCATGGTCATGTGGGAGTGGCACGCGCTCGGGCACATTCCACTGCGCGAATCCAACAACCCGGTCACCGCCGGGGGCTACCCGTGGGACTACATCCACATCAACTCGGCCGACCCCGGCCCGGCGGGCGACGTCCTGATCTCGGCGCGCAACAGCTGGACCCTGTATGACGTCAACATCCACAGCGGCGGCTTCGCGTGGAGGCTGGGCGGCGCTCACAGCAGCTTCAGGCTCGGGCCCGGCGCGCGCTTCTACTGGCAGCACGACGCCGAGTTCCAGCCCGGTGGGCTGATCTCGATGTTCGACAACGGCTCAGATCCCCCGAAGGAGAAGCAGTCGCGAGGACTACTGCTGGCGCCGGACACCGCCGACCACACGGTGAATCGCGTGGCGCAGTTCGTCAATCCCGCCAAGACGCTGCTCGCCGAAAGCCAGGGCAACATGCTCGCCCTTCCCGGCGGGGACTGGCTGCTGGGCTACGGCCGACTGCCGAACTTCACGGAGTTCGATGCCTCCGGCCACGTCCTGTTGGACGGGACGCTCGGCAGGAACGTGCAGAATTTCGACACCTTCCTCTCACAGTGGAGTGGCCGACCGACGGCCCCCCCGTCGCTCGCGGCGCGGCCGAGCGGCGCGGGGACGACCGCGGTGTCGGTGAGCTGGAACGGCGCCACCGACGTCGCCTCCTGGCGCGTGCTCGCAGGACCCTCTGCCAGCTCCCTGAGCCCGGTGAGCACCGCCGCGAAGACGGGCTTTCAGACCACGATCGCGGCCGACACCGCCGGTCCCTACGTCACCGTGCAGGCGCTCGACGCCTCCGGGAGCGTCATCGGCGTCTCGGCGGCGAAGCACCTCTGATGAGGCTCGGCCCACTCGCGCCGTCGCGGGCATCCTTCGGTCCGTAGGCACGAGGAGAGCGGCGCTTGCGCGCGGCCGCCGCACCGGCGGCTGCGCGCGTCGCGGTGGAGAAGTAGTCGGCGAAGCCGCGCCCGTGCGCCGCCTGCAGGCGAGCGGGCAGCGGACGGCGCAGCTCGTCCTGAAAGGCGGTTTGGAGGCGCGCACGCAACGACTCCTCGAGCGGGCTGTGACCGGCGCTGTTGTCGACCTCCAGGCGCCCGCCGTGCGTGCGGTAGTCATACAGCTCGCTTTCCTGTCCGCGCGACAGCGGATCGATGCCTTCGCCCGGCCAGTTCGAGTAGGTCGCGTACTTGGCCGCCGGCGTGCGCAGCGCGACCACGTGGAGGGGCGCGTCGGCCGCGTACGGCTCGATCGCGTACTCGGTGACGGTCTCGTCGGTGGCGTGCAGGACATATGGGCGTCCGGGCGCGCGCGGGTCGGTGAGTATCGCGGCGAGGTCAAGCCGGTCGGCGAGGTGGGCATAGTGCCCCTCGCGCCTCCAGTCCCCAGAGCCGGTGGCGATCGTGAGCAGCAGGGGCGCGATATCGACGCTCGAGCAGAGCTGGTCGCGCACCCGCTGCGGCTCCCGCGTGAGCACGCCACGAGGGTCCTTGACGATCAGCGGCACGCGGATGCCCTCTTCATAGACGCCGGCGCCCTTGCCCCGAAGGCCGTGCGAGGCGCCGTACTCGCCGTGGTCGGAGGTGAACACGATCACGGTGTTGGCGGCGAGCGCCGGGCGGCTCTGGAGCGCGGCGAGCACGCGGCCGATGTGCCCGTCGACCTCGCGCTGGAGCTTCGCATAGAGGTTCAGGAATCCCATCCATCGGGCGGCTGCGCCGGGGCCGGTGAACGGGACCGACCCGAACGAGGCCGCGGCAGTGTCCTGCAGCGAGCGTTGCAACAGCGGCTTACGGCGTTCGATCAACATCTGCGGCGTCTCGAAGTTCGGTGGCAGGCGCTGCAGGACGTTCGCCGCCGTCGCCTCCGCCGGGATCCGGTCGCTCCACCTGTACCACCAGGCGATGTCATGAGGATTGACGAACGACACCGTCGCGCACCAGGGCTCCGAGGCTCCCTCGTGGGCGAGCCAGTCCTCGAACTGGGAGGTGATGCGCGGGTCGACGTGCCAGCCCTGGCCCGGGGCTCCGTCGGGGGAGGGGTAGGTGCCTCCGGCGAACCCGTACTCGTCGAGCGCCCGTTCCCCCGCCCTGGTTGCCCAGTTGTTGTCGTGGTGGGTGAGGTGCCACTTGCCGTACCAGCGGGTGTGGTAGCCGTGCTCGCGCAACATCGTCCCCCATGTCGGGAATCCGGGGTCCAGTGTGCTCCCGCCCGTGATCATGCAGCCGGTCTGGTGGGTGTAGAGGCCCGTCACGAGCGCCGAGCGCGCCGGGCTGCAGTCGTTCGAGGCCGCGTAGTGCCGGGCGAACGAGACCGCCCCGGCACTCAGGCGCCGCAGGTTGGGCGGCAGGTCAAGGCCAGCCGGCCCGGCTGAGAACCACTGCGGGAAACGCATCTGGTCGACGAGGATCACGAGGATGTTGGGACGCTGGTCATGCCGGCTCGGCCTCGCCCGCGCGGCGGGTCTCCTCGGCGGGGAGCTCGCCTGCGACCCGGATCCACCGGCGTCCTCGGCCAGGTCGGCGATCGCGAGGCCCGCACCCACCAGCATGCCGCCCGCGATCAGGCCGTCCTTCAGGAACGTTCGCCTGTCAACTCTCCTATCCTGCTCTCGATCCATGCGCTCCATCCGCACTCTCATCGTGGGGCTTGCGGTGATGCTCGGGCTTGGGACCGCTGGCGCAGCCGTTGCTGGCGCCGCGGTCGCCCCGACCTGCACGCCAAGGAAATTGAACACCTCCGCGGTGACGGCCGGGTCCGTGACGGTGTCTCCGCTGTCGGGCAGCCGCGACGCCTCGCCCGGCACGCAGATAAGCTTCCTCGGCACTCCGGCTGGAGATCTTAGCCACGTGAGCGTCGTCGGCTCGCGAACCGGTGCGCACGCAGGGCGTCTCGCCCCGTACTCGCTCGGCAACGGCGCGAGCTTTCTGCCCTCGCGTCCCTTCGCCGAAGGCGAGCGGGTCTCGGTTCGCGCGGACGTGCGCGGCGAAGGCGCCCAGCGTCCACTTCTCGACCAGTTCGTGATCGCCCATCAGGACTCGATCAGCTCCACCCCGGAGCCGATCCACCCCGGCCCTCCGAGCGACGTGCAGTACTTCCACTCACGCACGGACCTGCGCCCGCCGATGGTCAGGGTCACGCTGCGATCGAGTGCGCTCGCACCGGGGTATGAGTTCGTCGCCCCCTACACGGGACCGGGCGAGGCCGGGCCGATGATCCTCGATCAGAGCGGCGCGCTGGTGTGGTTTCACCCGCTTCCCACCGGCACCTCGGCGACCGGCTTCCGGGTCCAGGAATACGAGGGCAACCCCGTGCTCACCTGGTGGCAGGGCGAGATATCGGTGCACGGCTTCGGGCTGGGGGAGGATCTGATCGCCAACCGGAGCTACACGGTGGTCGCGCGGGTCAAGGCCGGCAATGGCCTGAAGGCGGACCTTCACGACTTCGAGCTGACCCCCCGGGGAACGGCGCTGATCACGGCCTACGACCCGATTCTCTGCAACCTGTCGGCGGTCGGCGGCCCGGCCGACGGCGCCGTGACGGACGGCTTGGTCCAGGAGATCGACGTGAAGACCGGGCTGGTCATGTCGCAATGGTCAAGCCTCGACCACGTATCCCTGAACGAGTCCTACGAAGCCGCGCGCATCTCGACCACGAGCACGCCGTTCGACTTCTTTCACGTCAACTCGATCGGCCTCGAGCAGGACGGCAGCCTTCTGATCTCGGCCCGCAACACCTGGACCGTGTACGACGTCGACCCCCGCAGCGGCCAGATCGTCTGGCGGCTGGGGGGCAGGCGGAGCAGCTTCACGATGGCGCCCGGCACGCGCACCGCCTGGCAGCACGACGCGCGCGAGCTTGCCGACGGCTCGATCAGCATCTTCGACAACGGCGCGTCCCCGGCGATTCACGGCCAGTCGCGCGGCGTCGTCCTGAGCCTCGATCCGCAGCTCAAGACCGCCACGCTCGTCTCACAGATCGTCCACACCCCACCGCTGCTGGCCGATAGCCAGGGCAACGTGCAGGCGCTCGAAAACGGCGACTGGTTCGTCGGCTGGGGCCAGGTCCCGGACTTCTCGGAGTTCAACGCCGCCGACCAGCTCCTGTTCGATGCGCACTTCCCCCGTGGAACGCAGTCCTACAGGGATTTTCGCTTCGGCTGGACCGGCGTGCCCGTGCATCCCCCGGCATTCGTCCTTCGGCCCGCCGCCGGCCGCGCTGGAACCGCCTACGCCAGCTGGAACGGCGCCACGCTCGTGGCCGGCTGGAGGGTGCTGTCGGGCCCCAGTCCCACGCAGCTCGAGCCGATCGCGCAGGCCGCGCGAAATGGCTTCGAGACCGCGATAGCGCTGCCCGCCGGCGCCGTCTCGCCGTATGCGACCGTGCAGGCGCTCGACGCTTCCGGCGCCGTCATCGGCACCGCGAATACGGTAAGGACCGCCACCACCGGGTAGGCGTCAGGCCCTAGACGGAAGGGGGGAGATTCGAACTCCCGAGACGGGGGTTACCCGCCTGCCGGTTTTCAAGACCGGTGCATTCAACCGCTCTGCCACCCTTCCACGTCTACGACAAAGGCTATCGGTCTGCCGGGGCTGCACACCTAAACGAGCATGGGTGCAAACCTTCACGCTCACATTCCGGGGAAGAACTCCCTCAGGCGGAAATCCCCCGCGCCAGAAGCGATTGCGACGCTGGCGATCAAGGCTACCCTAAGAGGCAGGCGCGTATCTTTCATCGGTTGCTCCCACAGCGATTCTCCGTAGAAATCCGCACCTGAAGCGTTGGGCAGCGTGCCACCGATCCCGGCGAAGCGGGTAAATGATCGTAGTTAACCGCTGGGAAGATAGTACGTGCGCGGGATTCGGCTCAACAGCTCGAGCCGTAGTTTGGCTTTGTGCACCGCTTGAGTAAGAGGTTGCTTGCAGTCACCGGCCCAAGCTTGTTGGGGGTTGCCGTATCGCTGCTGCTGGCCACCTCAGCGCTGGCAAGTTGGACGACCCCCCGTCTGCTCAGCGGCTCGGCTCCAGCCCATCCAGGGGGCACCGGGCCGGTGGCCTTGACTACCGATGCCCGCGGCGACGCGGCGCTCGCGTGGCAAGAAACCCCCAAAGCTGGGCGGCCACCGAACCGGTGGTATGACTCGTTCGTGCACGTGGCGTTCGCCGCGCCGACAGGTCGGATTGTCACGCACACCGTCTGGGGTCGCAAGCATTCGCTGATCGCTAGCGTGACGGACGCGTTTGATGCTCGTGGTGAACTGACGGTAGCCTGGATTGAACAGCCCTCATCCTCAGGCGGACCGATCACGGTGCGCGCCCTGCGTCGCTCACCGGCGGGCCACTGGTCTGCCGCTCAGGCAGTCGGGCGCGGCGGCACGGCGTTCTTCTACGCAAAGCCTGAGTTGGCCGTCGCTCCCGATAGCGAGATGCTGCTCACCTGGAATGCTGGCTCCGCTGTCGGCGTCAAGGCGGCATGGCGCTCCCCTGGCCACGACTTCGGTGTGGCGTCGGTGGTGGACAGCTCGAAAGCCGCCGCGATACTCGACCCGACGCCCGTCTTCGATCCCGGCGGCGCCGCGCACATGTACGGCACCGTCGCCTGCGACGGGCCGAAGAGCCGCGGTGTGATGCTCAGCACGCCGGCTCACAGCCGCCACTTCCTCGAGCCCGTGGTGGTCGCACCGGCGCCGGCGGAGAACCTGGTCATCTCGTTCAGCGCTCCGGGACGGGCGCTCGCTGCCTGGCAGCACGCACAGTGCTCCACGACCGAAACGGGGCCCGGCTCCCCTTACGCCCGGGTCATGCTGCGTGGCTCCTTCGCCGCGCCTGTCGCACTCGACCCCCGCACCTCGGCCTACTACGTGACGCCTGTCGCAGCCAACGCAGGCGGCGGCAGCATCGCCTGGGTGGGTGAGCCGTTCCTGCCCGGGGCGCTTCCGAGCCTGATGATGGCGACAGCAGGGGTGGAAGGAAATGTCTCCACGCCCAGCACGCCTGCTGACGGCCTCGTGCCCGTCGGCCGGGATGCCACCGGCGACTTGGTGGTGCAGGATCTCCTGCTGGAGCTGGAGATCACTCAAGGGATTACTCCGGGCGGCGCTTTACTCGGGAGCCCTGTCGCGGTACAGCCCGTCGCGGGCCGGGCGCTCGAACCCTCGCCGCTGGCGCCCATTGCGGGCACGCCACTGGCTTTGTCCCTGTCCTCATCCCTCATAGCCGAGCCTGCCGTCGGCCGCGGCGCAGCGCTCGCGTGGACGAACGGGGTAACGGGCAAGGTCGCGATTACGACCTGGCGACCGTAGCCCGGCGACTGCAGCCGTGTCGGTCGTGCTTCTCGTGGGTGGGCATGCGCCGCGCATACGTCTCGAACGGTGACCCGATGGACCCTTCCGCGGGACCAGCAGATGGTACGCGGATCATCGTCCGGCAAGCTCTACACTGGCATCCCGACTCCCCGGGAGAGGTGGCCGAGCGGCTGAAGGCACTCGCCTGCTAAGCGAGTATGGGGATCAAACTCCATCGCGGGTTCGAATCCCGCCCTCTCCGTTTCCGCGCCCGAGTCAACGGGCGCACATCGAGCGTCCCGGCGCGCCTGACGTGCCCGTCCCGTAACGGCTCTGCGAAGCCAAGATAGAGTGCCCGACCGACCGGGCACGCCGATCTCGGTCGAACCGAACTCGTTCGCCGCCGGCCGGCGCAGGAAAGGGCATGTGGGTCGTGGTTTCACGCTGGGGCAGAGGCACCATCATCGTCCGCTCGACAACCGTGCTCGCGGTCGTCGTGGCCGTCGGGTTCTGGCAGGCGGGCACGCCGAGCGAGTCGACCGAGCGCACGAGCGCGGTGACCCGCCCGAGCGCCGAAGGCACATCCAGCGCCTGTTCTGCGACGGTGCTCAGAGCCCTCGGCGATGTCGCCATGCACGTCTACCACGAGGGAGTCGCAAGCGAGAGGACGGCGACCGCCGAACACTTCATCGTGAGCTCGGCGGCGCTTCGCGTGGCGGTGGAACACGACGACGCGGCCGCGACCAGGAGGGCGGCCGAAGCGGTGCTCGCCACCGGGCATCTGACGAACCTTCTCGTGAGCCGCGGCGGCCAGGTGCTGGCCGACGTGGGCGCTCCGGACGCGCTCGCCCCCGTGCGCGGCACGCTGCTGGGTGCCCGGCACACCCCGATCGGCAGCTTCCTGACGAGCGTCTGGTCGGACTACGGCTACGTGGCGCAGGCCGATGTCATCACCGAAGGCGCTGTCGCGCTGCGCGCCAGCGGGCAGAGCATCGCCGGTTCGTTCGCGCTTGCGCCTGGGGAGCTGCCGCCGGCCGGCGCGCTGACCGAGAACGGCGTCGACTACCGGTACACCTCCTTTCCCGCACAGGTCTTTCCCTCGGGCGCGCTGCGGATCTACCTGCTGATGCCGGTCGCCTCGACATCGCGCTTCTGCGGACCGACAGCCCAGGACACGGTCGTCAACACCGTCAGCCGCGTCGCTGCCCTCATCTACGCCGCCGAGACCGGTCCGAGCGCCACGCTGCAGGTCCGCCGCGTCCAGGGGAACGGGCCCTTGCTGGCGGCGGTCGCGCGACGCGACCCGGCCGCCACGCGACGGGCGATCGATGGGCTGCTCAATCAGCACGTGGTACGGCTCCGTGTCAGCGCCGGCGGGCGTCTGCTGGCCGACGTCGGCGGTCCGGACGTGCTCGCCCCGCGGGACGCCACGCTGGAGCTCGGCGGGCGCACGATCGGAAGCTTCGTCCTGTCGATCCAGGACGACCTCGGCTACCTGCTGCTCGCGCAGCGCCTGGCTGGGCTCAGGGTCATCATGCACATGGGCGGCAAGCTCGTGATGAGCAGTCTCGGCGCGGCGCCTCCACACGTGCCCCCGCAGGGGCCCTTCCACTTCCGCAGGCACGCATACCGCGTGTTCACGCTGGACGCCACCGCTTTCCCCTCCGGAGCGCTCCGGATCACCGTGCTGATTCCGGTTCCGTACTCCTGATCGACCCCGGCAAAGCGTCCAGGTGAACGCCGAGCGCGTCTACGGCGCCTCCGAGGCCGCGACGGCGAACACGATGTGCCGGCGTGCGAGCGTCAGATAGGGGTGCAGCTCCACGGGCCCTCCATCCAGCGGGGCGACGGTCACCTCGGTGAGGGTGAGGAACTCGCGCTCGGAGGCGTTCAGCACGTCTGACACGCGGCTCCGATACCCGTCGCGGGCCAGCGTCAGCACCCCCTCGATCCGGTGGCGCTCGGTCTCGATCCTGATCCGCTCCCGGCGGTGGTCCATTTCGGGCTGCTCGTCGTGGGGGGGATTCTCGTTCATGCCCTCATTATCGGGCCTGGGCGCGGTCGGAGACATTCAGCGGAACACCGTGTAGGAGCGGGTGACGGCGGTCCGCCGCCCCGTCGGTCCCACGGCGAGGACTCTCACGCGCGCCGTCATCGTCCTGCGCCTGCCGAGCTCCTTGCGCAGCCGTCGAAGCGTCGTGGCACCCACGCGCAGGCGCACCTGCGCGGCCAAGGCGGGCGGCAGCCGGCGCGCGACCGCCGAGAGCCGGGCGGCGGCGCGCTGGCCAACGGGAGAGAGCGTGGCGGTGACGAGTATCTTGCAGCCCCGTTTACAGCTCACCGACAGGGCCAGCGCGCTGCGCGCGAGCACCCCCGCGTGCCGCGCAAGCCCGACCCGCAGCACCGGCGCCACATCCAGCGGCGGCGGCCAGGCGCCGGCCGGCTCGCAGCCGCTGCCGGAAGGTTCGAGCGGGTCGAAGCGCTCGACTCGGTTGTTGTTCGTATCGGCGACGTACACGTCGCCGTTGCAGTCCACGGCGATCGCGCTCGGCTGGGAGAACTCTCCGATCGCGCTCCCGCGCACGCCCCACTTCTCGAGGAAGCGGCCGTTCGCCCCGAACACCTGCACGCGATCGTTTTCGCTGTCCAGGACATACACCCGCCCGGCCGCGTCGACGGCGATGCCTGTCGGATCGTGAAAGCGCGCGTCGCCGGCGCCGCGCGAGCCCCATTCGCCGATCACGCTGCCGTCGGCGGCCAGCTTGACGATGCGGTCGTTGTTCGCGTCGGCGACCCACACGTCGCCCGCGCCGTCGAGCGCGACGGCGGCCGGATGGCTGAATTCGCCTTCTCCGCCGCCCGACGCTCCGTCTCCGCCGCCAGCGCCCCACTTCGCGATCAGCGACCCGCCCGGGCCGTAGACGAGCACGCGGTTGTGGTTCGCATCGGCCACGTAGGCGATCCCGGAGGGCCCCACGGCGATCGACCCGGCGCCGCTCAGCTGCGCTCCGCCCAGGTCGCCGGGGCCGCCCAGTTCGGACAGGAACGTGCCGTCGCCCCACAGGCGCACGATCCGCGCGTCGGCGGGGTCCGCCACGTACACCGAGCCGCGCGGGTCCACCGCGATGCCGGTGGTCCCGTTGAAGGCGGCATTGCGCCCCACCGCGGTTGACCATGCGGACGAAAAAGCGTCGGTTTCGGGCGAGTACAGCTCGATGCGGTTGCTGACCGTGTCGGACACGAGCAGCCTGCCGGTCGGGTCGGTCGCGAGGCCACGCGGCGCCGTCAGCACGCTGAGATCGTGCGCCGAGGCGCCCAGTGTACGCAGGTAGCCTCCGTTCGCGTCAAATACCTCGACACGGTCGTTTGCGGTGTCCGCCACGTAGGTGTCGCCCGCCGGATCGCTCGCGAGGGCGCGCGGGAACGCGAGCTGACCGGGCTTGGACCCGAACGCGCCCCATGACGCGGAGAATCCGAGTTCCGCGTTGAGCTTGACGATGCGGTCGTTGCTGTCGTCGGCGACATACACGTTTCCAGCGGCGTCGAGCGCCACGCCGTAGGGATAGGCGAACTGCCCCGGTCCGCTGCCGCTCGATCCGGCGGAGCTCTCGAAGGCGCCGTTCGGGTCGAATTTCTCGATCCGGTGGTTGTTGTCGTCGGTGACGATCACCTCTGAGGCGTTGGCCGCGACGCCCCGGGGGTAGGAGAACTGCGCGGGACCGCTGCCATAGGAGCCCCACTGCATCGCTTCGCCGCCTTCGAGGTCGAAGCGCTCGACTCGGTTGTTGCCGCTGTCGACGACGTACACGTAGCCGCCCGCGACCGCGATGCCTCCGCCCGGCGGCTGGCTCGGATTGCGCGAGGAGAAGAAACGGAACTGGCCGAGCGCGGAGCCGCCGTGGCCCCATGCCATGATGAAGTTCCCGTTCGAGTCGAACTTCTCGACGCGGTTGTGGTTCGAGTCGACCACGTACACGTTCCCGCCGCCGTCCGTCGCCAGGCCGCCGATCGGGCCGAACTGTCCAACCCCTCCGCCGTAGGAGCCCCACTCGGTCACGAACGTGCCATCGGCCGTGAACTTCTGCACGACGTATCCCAGCTGGTCGGCGACGTACACATCGCCGAGCGTGTCCACGGCGACCGCCTCGGGAAACCGCAGGACTCCCTCGGCGCGCTGACCGATGATCTGCGCGACGGCGTAAGGGCACGATGCGGCGCCCGAGCCGGGGCACCCATCGGCGAGCGCGGCGGCGCCTGTGCCTGATGCGAAGGCCAGCGCGAGCACCATCGACCCGAGCAGCACGTTGGCACGAGGGCGGTGACCGGCGAGTCTCATCGGTCCATCAAAACACGCCTTCCCGCGTTCTGGCGCGGTGTTTTCCGGAAAGTAACGGGTTCTAGACGACCCGCTCCGGCGCGCGCGCCGGCAGGCCGGTGCGCGTGATCGGCGCGGCCACGGGCCCGCCCGGCGTCGCGGGTCGGTTGCGCTCCTCGCGGACTATGTACAGCGGCCGATGCTTGACCTCGTCGTAGATGCGCCCCACGTACTCCCCGATCACGCCGAGCGCTATCAGCTGAATGCCGCCGAGCAAGAGAATCGCGATCGTGATCGAGCTGAAGCCCGGCAGGTAGGAGTCGAAGATGCGCAACCCGATCACAACCGGGATCGCCACGAATGCCACCCCCGCCGAGAGCAGACCGGCGTAGGTGGCCAGCTGCAGGGGCACGTGGGAGAAGGAGGCGATCGCGTCAAGTGAGAAGCGCAGCATCTTGCGCAGCGTGTACTTCGTCTCGCCTGCATGCCGCGCCTCGCGCTGGTAGGGGACGGCCGTCTGGGTGAAGCCCACCCACACCGTCATGCCGCGCAGGAAGCGCGAGCGCTCGGTCATCGCGAGCAGCGCGTTCAGGGCGCGGCGGTCGAGCAGGCGGAAGTCGCCGGAGTTGGGCTCGAGGTCCACCTGTGCGAGCTTGTCGAACAGCTTGTAGAACCACGAGGCGGTCGCGAGCTTGAAGACCGTCTCACCCTCGCGCTGCTTGCGCACCGCGTACACGACGTCCGAGCCCTGACTCCACTGGGCGACCATCTCCCCGATCAGCTCCGGAGGGTCCTGCAGGTCGGCGTCGATCATCGCGACCGCGTCGCCGTTGGCGTGCTCGAGGCCGGCCGTCAAGGCGGCCTGGTGTCCGAAGTTGCGCGACAGGTGAATGACCCGCACGCGCGGGTCGGCCGCGGCCATCCGGTCGAGCAGCTCGGGCGTCGCGTCCGAGCTCCCGTCGTTCACGAGCACCAGCTCGAAGGTGTAGTCGGCGACAGCCGCGCAGGTGCGCCGCACGAACTCCTCGACGAGCTCCTCCTCGTTGTACACAGGGGCCACCACGCTCAGCAGGTTGGGGGTGCGGAGTCGTATCTCGGACATGGTCAACCCTTCCACGGGCGCTGGCAGCGAACGTGCTTCACAGCCATCTTCGGTGAGCGTCCTAAGCCGCCGCTGAATCTATCGTTCATTCTGTCTAACCCATGACTTCTCGCCGAACCGCACCGCACCGACAGCTCACCAGCCTACCGCGACACGTGGATCGCCTAAACGCGCCCATGCTCGTGCAGTTCATCAAGTTCGGGATCGTCGGCGTCTCGAACACCCTGCTCACGTTCGCCGTTTACACGCTGCTGCTCAAGGGCTTCGGCGTGTGGTACCTGGCGGCGTCGGCGATCGGCTTCGTCGTCGGCGCCGTCAACGGCTTCCTGTGGAACCGCCGCTGGACGTTCCGCGAGCACGTGGGCGACGCCTTCACCCCGGTGCGATGGGGCATCGTGCAGGGTTGCGGGCTAGCCCTCAACGAGGGCCTGCTGTACCTGCTCGTGCACGGAGCCGGCCTGGACAAGCTGCTCGCGCAGGCCTGCTCGATCGCGGTTGTCACGGTGCTCACGTTCCTCGCCAACCGCGCCTGGACCTTCCGCACGCGCCCGACCGTGGCGGTTGGGAACGGTGACGTTTGAGCACCGCGCCCGGATGGCCGCCGAGCGCGCCGCACCCTCCCCGAAGGGGTTCTCAAAAGGTCCGCTCAGCGGAACACGGCGAGCAGCGATAGCCCCGCGGGGATGCGTCCGCCGCGCCCGATCAGCGCGGCCTCCAGCGCGAGCGGGCGCTCCAGCAGCCAGTTCAGCGGTTCGGGAGGCACCCAAAGGTCGAGGCTCGACTCCGTCGTCTTCGTGCTCAGCCGCTCGAGCGCGCGCAGCAGGATCGCGACCGGGAGCAGGAGCGAGTTGAAGTAGGTCGTGCGCGCCTGCGTCCAGCCGGCCTGCTCGGCCACCCGTTGCAGCGAGCGGCGCGTGTAGCGGCGATGGTGATGGTTGATCTCGTCGTGGCCGCTCCACAGCCATCCGTAGGCGGGGACCGTGACGAGCAGCGAGCCGCCCGGCGCGGTCACGCGGCGCAGCTCGCACAGGGCGCCGAGATCGTCGCTCAGATGCTCGATCACGTCCAGACTCACGGCGAAGTCGAAGCTGTCGTCTTCGAACGGCATCTCGAGCACCGATCCTTCGATCACCTCGCCGACGTCGCGTCCTCGCGCGAGGCATACGCTCGTCGGAGACAGCTCCACGCCGGTCACGACGCCGCGGCGTGCGAGCTCGAGCATGTTGCGCCCGCTGCCCGAACCCGCGTCGAGGATGCGCGCCGGCGAAGGCAGCTCGAGATCCGCGATCACCCGCTCCAGCACGGTGCGCCGTCCTCGATACCACCAGTGGCGATCCTCGGCGCGGTGGGTCTGCAGCTCGTAGTCCCGGTCCATCAGCCCCCATCTTTTCCTAAAGCCCCTGCTCCGCGCTGTGCGCTCCCCCTCGCACCGGCCCGCTCACGGCCAAAGGCCATACAGATCGCGCGCTCGACCGCCGCGCCGGCTGTCCCCGCGATCGCGCCGCACCGGCGCAGGGCAGCGACGCCGCCCTTCGCTCAGGAGCCGGATGGCGTGAGGGCCGCGCGCAGAAAGGCAACCGTACGCTCCCACGATTGCTGGGCTGCGTCCGCGTCGTAGGTGCCAAGCCGGTTGTGGTCGGCGAAGAACGCGTGCCCCTGGCCCTCGTAGTAGTGGAACGTGACGTCCACGCCGGCCGCTTCGAGCTCGGACTCGAGCGCCTTCGCTTCCTCCAGCGCGATGAACGCGTCGTCGGTTCCGAAGTGGCCCAGCACCGGTCCCTCGATCTTGCTGAAGTCGGGCCGGCCGTGGGGCATCACGTAGTAGTAGGTGACCGCCGCGGTGATCTGGGGACATGCAGCCGCCGCCCACAGCGCCAGTCCGCCGCCCAGGCAGAAGCCGAGAGCGCCGACGCCCGACCCCTCGACGCCGGCCCGCGAGGCGAGGAAGCCGGCCGCTCCGCACATGTCCTGCTCGGCCTGGTCCATCGAGAGCGCCATCGCTTTCTGTTCGGCCTCGCTCGGCTGGGTGGTGGGCTCGCCACGGAACAGGTCCGGAGCGAGCGCGAAGAAGCCCTCGTCCGCCAGGCGGTCGCACACGGATCGGATGTGCGAGTCGAGCCCCCACCACTCCTGCAACACGATCGTCGCCGGGCCCCGCTCGCCGGCGGGCACGGCCAGGTAGCCGGGCGCGGTGCCGGACCCTGTCGGGAACTCGATATCGGGCATGTTGGCTCCTTGGGCTGTCGATGGGCGCCCCGGCGAGGCTCGCCGGCGGTGCGAGGATACTTGAATGCGCGCGCTCGTTCAGAGGGTGACCCGCGCCGCGGTGAGCGTCGACGGCCGCGTGGTCGCGGCGATCGGACCGGGGCTCCTCGTCCTGCTCGGCGTCGCCTGCGAGGACGATGCGACCGCGGCGGATCGGCTCGCGGAGAAGGTGCGCGCGCTGCGGGTCTTCGGAGACGCTCACGGACGCATCAACGAGCCGCTCGGCGAGCGCGAGATCCTGTGCGTGAGCCAGTTCACGCTGTACGGCGACACCAGCCGGGGCAATCGCCCGAGCTTCGTCGCGGCGGCCCCGCCGGAGCACGCCGAGCCGCTGTACGAGCGTTTCTGCGCTCGAGCTCAGGCGCGCCGCGGGGTGTTCGGCGCCCACATGACGGTCGAGCTCGTGAACGACGGGCCCGTCACGCTGCTGCTCGAGGCATGACCTCGGACGCCCCGGCTCGGCGTGCCATGGCTGGCGGACGGGTGTGAGAAATCCGGGCTGATGATGAGAAACCTCTATCCGAATACATAACGTGAACTTATCGGGGCCCAAAAGAATCGGACGATCTTCACCACCTCGAAGAACTGGGACGCGCATGTCGCCGATGCCGAGCTGATCGCACGCACCGCGGGCTTTCACGCCCTGCGAGAGCGGATCGTCGAGCTGGCCGCGCCACAGGCGAGTGACATAGTTGTGGATGTCGGCTCGGGAACAGGCCTCCTGTCGCTGGCCTTCGCCGCGCGCGCCGCGCGCGTGTGGGCCGTCGACAGCTCGGCGGCGATGAACGAGTATCTGGATGTCAAGGCAGCCAGTGCGGGCCTTGACAACGTGACCACCGTGCCTGCCTCGGCGGTCAGCCTCCCGCTCATCGACGGGTGCGCCGATCTGGTGGTTTCCAACTACTGCATGCACGAGCTGCGCAGCGCCGATAAGCATCGCGCGCTCGCGGAGGCGTTACGCGTGCTCAAGCCGGGCGGGCGGCTGGTGATCGGCGACATGATGTTCTCGTTCAACCCGCTCGAGTCTCGCGACCGGGGCGTCTTAGCCGCCAGCCTGCGCCGGCTGGCGGGTAAGGGGCTGCCCGGCATGTGGCGATTGCTGAAGAACGCCGCCCGGCTGGCAGCCGGACGCTGGGAGCACCCGGTGAGCGCGGCCTTCTGGCAACAGGCGCTGACGCAGGCGGGCTTCGATCGGGTGAGGATCGAGACGCTCGCCCATGAGGGCGGCATCGCGATCGCTCAGGCGCCCATGGTGACCGTGCCCGCCTGTGGGCCTCGACCGCACAACGGTGTCCACCCGTCGCTGATCGTCACGCTGCGGTGAGCACCCTTATGGTGAGTGCCTCGCCCGAGAAGCCGGTCTCTTCGAAGGAGCGAACGACGTACGTGCGCCCCGCAACCCGCGTGCATCCGGATCGCGGCAGCGCGATCGCCGCGGCGGCTGGAAGCGAAGTTCGCATCTGCCCGCCGGCGCTGCGCACCACCACATCGGCGGCGTCGAGTTTGTGTATGAGCTTTATGAAGCCGATCACGTCCTGCACGGTGATACGGAGCTGACCGAGCGCTCTGCCGCTCCGGGTGCGAAGTTCCACGCCAGATCCTGCAACGTCGAACGAGGTCGGGTTTGCGTCTATGAGCGTCCGCGAGCCCCTCGACACAACGATCTGCACGACGTGTCGCACCAGCTGGCGGTTCGCCTCAGCGAGCGCCGAGCTGAGCGCGCCGGCGCTCAAGGCTGTCAGCAGCCTCGGATCGCCGGCTATCTGGCGCAGATCGGCGTGTATCACCTTGCCGCGCGACTCCGTCCGGTAACGCCGCTCCGCCGCGATGAGCGCCGTGTTCACGCGAGACGCGGCCGCCGGGGTCGGGCAGCCGCTTGCGGCGGCGGCGACCACGCGCCGAGGCGCCGGAGTCGAGGAGAGCAAGATCCACCCCGGCACCCCGATCGCGGCTGCGAGGAGGCTGACCGCAAGCCATCCCGCGGGTGGCCCGGTGCGACTTTCCCCGGCCCGAGCCTTTCGGCCAAACGGCGCCCACGAGGTGTGTGACAAGCGCGCCACGGCGCTAAGCAGATTGGCGTTCCGGCCTAACGACCCTTGAAAGACCTGGTGAGAATCCATTTAGCGACGCTCCGCTAGTGACCTGAGTCAGAGATCCGCTAGTAGGCCGAGGCGATGCCGTTGACGATCTCCCCCGCGGTTCTGGGCGAGAAGTAGCGTCTGGGGCCATGCGAACTACCGACTCAGGTCACTAGGGCTCGGCCAGGAGTGACGCCGTCCCGGGGATGCTGCCGACGGAGGCGAGCCGCCGAAGCGCATCGGGCCTCTGCTTGAGGTAGCTGTCGAGGAAGGCGATCGTCACGCGCTCGACGATCGCGAGCTGAGGCTGCTGTTCGGTATACGGCGGCAGATGTTCGGCTCCGAACAGACGAAGCAGGTACTTCGGTCGCCGCGCGGCGGCGAAGAACGCTTCTGTCGAGGTCGGTGGGTTGATCGTGTCGGCGGTTCCCTGCGTCGCCAGAAGCGGTGGTCCCCCGGGAAGGAACGTGAACCCTTCGGCCCCCGGTATCTCGGCGCCTGACAGGATCACCGCGGCCCTGATCCGAGGATCGCGAAAGGCGCTGTCGTAGGCCACCGCGAGGGCCGTGTCGCCGCCGTCCGAGTGTCCCGCGACCGCGATCCGCCCGGGGTCGATCAGCCCGGTGAGCGGGCCCGAGCTCGCGCCGGCGTCCGTGAGCAGGCTGGAGATAACGAAGCGCATGTCGGCCGGCTGGTTGGTCAGGTCGGACTCATCGGGCCCCCCGGCGGCGTCGGCGTTCTCTCGTGGGAACGCGGGCGCAGCGACGACGTACCCGGCCCTGGCCCAACTCCGCAACAGGCTCGCGTAGAGGGCCGGGGTGACGTCGAAGCCATGTCCGAACACGACCAGTGGGAACGGGCCGCCGGCGCGCGCCGCCGGCGCGTTGGGTATGTCGGCTCCGCTGGGCGCTCCAAGCACGGGGTAGCGGACGTACGTCTCGAGCGTGCGCGGCTGCGAGGTGCCATTCGGCAGCTGGATCGTGCGACTGGCATCGACGAGTCGCAGCACGCGCAGCCCGACCGCGAACGACGACGGAGCCGCCCTGACGGTCGAGCTCCTCGTCGCACCCGTGCTCTGATCGGCCCGCCGTCCGGGCGTGGCAATTGTGTCCGGCCCGCCGCGTCCGGGGGCGCGATCGCCGGTCGCCAGCGCAACGCTCAGAGCCACGGCTGCGACCGCGAGTGTGAGCAGCGAAACAGCCAGCACACGCTGGCGGCGGATCGCTCCTCTGCGCCGGTCCCGTTCACGCTCACGAGCTCCGCGGGTGCTGATCTCATGTCGTGCTCGCTCGCGCGGCTGTCGCGGTGTCGGCGGCACGAGCCCTAGCAGGTCCCGGAATAGACCGGGGTGCCCGGTCCGGATCCGGGTTCATCGACGATGCCCGAATCGGTGGATCGCAGGATCGCGCCGAGGTGGACGACGTACCAGACGCCCCTCCAGGAGATCATCGAGGCGATCCCCAGCGAGCGGATCTGGCCATCCTCGCGGTATACGATGCGTGCATTGGGCAGCTCGTAGTAGCCGATCGCGTTGTAACAGGCGCCCGGCTGAACCCAGTGCCCGTAGCTCGAGGGGACGTGCACGGCGATCAAGCGAGCCTGTGCGGCGTCGCGGCCGAGCAGCCCGTGGGCGGCCGCGATGTCAAGCGCGTAATCATGCAGCAGGCGGTCGCTCCAGTCAGCGCTCGCCGAGGCGATTGCCTTCAGCCGCACGTAGGCGTCTCTGGGAAAGAAGGCCGTGACGGCCGGGGCGGGCGAGTCGCGCACGATGCCTGTCCACACCGAATCCATCAGCGATCTGAACTGAGCGCTGCTGCCCGACGGGTAGGCGCGCGTTTGCGGAAGCGACCCCGGAGACGGTCCGGCGGCACGAGCGCGTACCGCCGGCGCGACGCTCGTCTGGCGCGTCTGCACCGACGTGAGCGCATTCGTCGAGGCGCCCGGCCGAGCGGACTGGGATCCGCGACTGGCGGCGCCGATCAACACCGCCGCCGCGGCGCCTGTGGCAAAGAGCGTGAGACCCGCGACGCGACGCCGTCGCCGAACCGCCTGGCTGCGCGCTCGATCGCGCCGTTGCCGGCGGTGGTCGGGATGTGGGTCCGCGACGGGCCCGACACGGTCATCGCTGGCGGTCATGACAGCTCTGGGACTGTAGCCGAGCACGTGTTCGACGGTGACCGGACGCTCTCGTCTGGCAATCCGCGTCGTCAGCCGCCGCTGCGGCTGAAGACGGCGAAGAAGTCGCGGTCGTCGGGTTCCAGGTAGCGGGTCGCTTCGCGATTCATGTCGGGCAGCAGCTTCGAAGGGTTGCCGGCCTCGGGAGCGCCGTAGAAGTTGAAGGTCACCCACTCGGAGTTGATGTCGAGCTCCATCGCACGCACGGCCCCTGCGCGCTTCAGCATCAGGGCGAGGCTTTCCGCCGTCTGGTTGTCGGCGGCCGCGTAGATCAGATCGCCGCGCGGATCCACGCCGACTCCCGAGCGCCAGACGCGAATCGCGTTTCCGAGCGTGGCGCCCCACAGCGAGCCGTTACTCAGATTTGGGTTGAGCTGAGCGTTTTCCAGGATCAAGGGCAGGTTCTGGCGCGCGAACAGCACCGATGGTTCGGGCTGCGCGCCGCCCGTCCACGCGCGCACGTCGACGCTGCCATCGCGGAAGCCCACGAGGGTCGCCAGCCCGTCGCGCAGCGGCGCGTACACCTGGCCGAGCGCCGCGAACCCGCCGCCCGAGTCCTCGAGCTTGAAGCCGCTGTTGAATGTCGCAAGCAGCTGCCCGCGGGACTGCGCAGGGACCTCCATCGGTCCTCGAAACGAGCCGGCCGGGGGCTCGTAGCGACCGGGGTAGAGCTCTAGCGACGTGCGCGAGCGATCCAGCCAGGCGACGCCGGCGATCATCCGCGGATAGGCGGGGTCCGGGCGGAACGTCGTGACGAGCACCGGCGGCGCTCCGTTGACGAGCGCCCCGGTGCGACGCCACTGACCCTCGCCGGGCAGCGGCGGGCTGATGACGGGCGCGATGGGCGGCGGCGCGTACGGGGATTCCGGCGCTCCGCCGCCCAGGCCGACGCCTGGCAGCGACTTCAGCGCGGGCCCTCCCTTCGCGGGCGCGTTGACGGAGTAGTAGATGCGCTCGATATCGGACACGAGCCAGGCGCCCCCGTGGTCTCTGATCCACTCGATCGAACGGACTCCAAAGCCCACGTTCGACGGTGCGACCATCGCTCGCGTGTAGGAGATCAGCACGATGCAAAGGACGGCGACGACGGCGAGTGCGACGGCTCTGCGGACGGCGAACCTCCGCCCGCCCGGCCGTGCGCGCCGGCGCGCGGGACGGGGGCGGCGTCGCGATCTGACCGCGCGCGTGGGCGCAGCCGAGGCGGACACTCCGCGGGGAGCCTCGTATGACGCGATCCGGGGCCGATAGCGGGCGACGCTCACGCGATCGGCCGGTCTGGCTCGGGCCGGGCCTCGGGCTGTCTCGGGCACGCGACGTGGGCGTCGTCGAGCCCGCGGCCCGCCGCCGTCTTCCCGGCTGAAGTCCCAGGCCGGTGCCGTCATCTCGACTGCAACGTCGATCGAAGGACTCGAACGGATCTGGATAGCGACGCCGGTGCCAATACCCGAGCTGTATTCGGCCTCGACCGGCGCGGCCCTCCGAGCGGCGTCCGATCACGAGGCGACGATGAGCGGACTCTCACCTGCGCTCAGCGACCGACATAGACCCCGCACACGAACAGAAGCGCCCACGAGGCGCCGAGCGCGAGCAGCACCCTGTCCGTGAGGATCAGCGCCTCGGGCGCCTGGCCTGCACCCTGGCCGAGCAGCGCGCCGTAGCGGGCAAGCCAGGCCACGAAGCACACCATCGAGAGCTCATACCACGCTCCGTGCTCCGGTCGCGTGAACGCCCAGCCGGCGTACGCCACGCATGCAAGCGCCGCGGAGACCAGGAGCAGGGCCCGCAGCGAGCCGCGCGAATAGCGCTTGAGCGTGTCGCGCGCGCGCGAGCCGCGGGGGCCGTCGCGCAGCTCCGCATAGCGCTTGCCGGCCACGAGGAACACCGCGCACCACGATGTGACCAGCAGAAACCAGCGCGACAGAACGACATCGGTGGCGACGCCTCCCGCCACCGCGCGCAGCACGAACCCGGCGGCGATCACGACGATGTCGGCCACGACCACGCGGCGCAGCCACAGCGAGTAGCCCGCCGTCATCGCCAGATAGCCCAAGCCGAGCGCCGCAAGGGCCGGGCGAACCGCGATCGCGATCGAAAGGCCCGCGAGCGCCATCACCGCGGCGGCCGACACCGCGGCGCGGGGCGAGAGCTCGCCCGCGGCGACCGGGCGCATGCGCTTGCGCGGGTGGGCGCGATCCTCCTCGCGATCGCGCACGTCGTTGATGAGATAGGTGGCGCTCGAGAGCAGGCAGAAAGCCACGAACGCCGCCAGGACCTCGACGGCCACCGCAGGCGAGGCGATCACCCCGGCGGCGCATGGCGCCGCCAGCACGAGCACGTTCTTGCTCCACTGTCGCGGGCGAGCGGCACGGAGCAGCACCGCCGCCGAGGGGCGGGGCTTGGCGGCGACGCGCACGCGTGCCGGCGGCTCGCCGCTGCGGAGCTCCGCGTGACGCTCCTCGACGCCCGTTATAGCTTGGAATGTATTAATCGAGAATCTCCCACCGAGCGGGGACGCTTGTGCCGCGGGGAGCTGTTCGGCGGAGGCCTGGTCCTGATGCCCTGCTGCTTTCAACATCAGTACTGCATTTCCGGCCCGAAGGCGCCGCTGGAAGGTGAGACCTTTCTTAGTGAGAGTGCTTTAATTTGGCGGTCGGCCAGCCGGTGGTTGGATTCCCTGGCGCTTACAGTCTGCCCATGGAGCTCGGCATCGCGACACCCAGCCCGCCCACCGCGAGCAGACGTCCGCCCGGCCCTCCGGCGCGCGAAAGCCTGCACCGCTTGCGACGAGTCGCGCTCGTTGCCGCCCTGGTCGCGCTCATCCCGGCCGTGTTCTCCTACCTGCACACGATCGCGGAACCGTCGAACTCGAGCCTCGGCATCCGCTCGGTCGAGTGGCTCCGCGATCACGGCGCCGCGGGCCTCGTGGCCGAAATCGAGTCGATCTACTACTCGTTGACCGCCCCCAGCAAGGGGGGCCCGACGCTCAGGTCGCTGCCCCAGGTCGGCTACGGAGACGCCCAGACCAAACAGCTCGAAGCGCAGCGGCTGGCCGCCGCGCTCGAACGCCCCCACCGCGTCGCGCCGCTGATGCACCCGGCCCTGCCCGGCGAGGGGATCTGGCGAGCCACCCGTCCGGAAGAGGGCGTGGGCGCTCCGCTCCTGATCAGCACGATTCGAAACCAGCCGGAATATCCGCGTGTCGTGGCGGGGCTTGCGTGGATCAACACCAAGCGCACGAGGATCGCGCTGAGCCCGGGCCGTCAGGAGCCCTCCGTCTCGATCCCGCGGGGCTCAATGGACGTGCCCCTGGCCAGCCGCGGGCGGCTCTTGGCGAGCTTCAACAGCGGCTTCAAGCTGAGTGACTCGCGCGGCGGGTTCGTCCTCAACGGCCTCACCTACTCGACGATGAGCGAAGGCCTGGCCACGATCGTGGGCTATCGCGACGGTCGCGTCGACGTCCTCGACTGGCGGTATGGCCCGCGCGCGCCGAGCTCGGTGCTGTTCGCGCGCCAGAACCTGCCGCTGATCGTCGATGAAGGACGGCCCACGCCCAACCTCAGCAACGGCGCCGAATGGGGCGCGACGGTCGGGAACGCGATCCTCGTTTGGCGCTCCGGCATCGGCGTGGACCGCCACGGCAACCTGATCTACGCCGCCGGGGAAGATCAGAGCGTCATGAGCCTCGCCCACACCCTGGCTCATGCGGGCGCGGTGCGCGCGATGGAGCTGGACATCAACTCCTACTGGGTGAGCTTCATCACCTACGGTGCTCCCGGGGCGCTCTCACCGGTGAACCTGCTGCCCGGCATGGAACGCTCCTCCACGAGATACCTCACTCCGGATGATCGCGACTTCTTCGCGGTCTATTCACGCTAGCGCCCAGCCCGGCTGGGCGCGGGTGCCCGCGGACCCGCGCCCGAACGCCGCTGCGCGGGCACGCGTGGGACGGGAGATCGTCGCCTGCGGTCTGGGACTCGGCCTTCTCACCCTCCTGATGTGCGCCACGCACATCAGGAGCGGCGGCTTCTACTACGACGACTGGGGGGTGCTGGCGCTTGGCCGCTTTCCGCCGCCCGGCGGCCTCCTGCACGGCCTCTGGCTCGACTACGGGCAGCGGCCGGGCCAGGTCGTCTACTACGCCGTCCTCGACGAGCTGTTCGGCTTGCGCGCGGCGCCCAGGCTGGCGCTCGCAGCCGTGATGGTGCTGTTCGAGGCGACCTGCCTGTATGCGCTGCTGCGGCAGCTGGGAATCGCCGCCCGTCACGCGATCGCGGTCGCCGCTTTGGCGCTCGTCTTCCCATACAGCGACAGCGTCTGGCTGTGGGGCATCCTGTCGCTGACGACCCTCGCGGTCGCCGCCGCGCTGCTCGGCGTCACGCTCGCGCTGCGCGCGCTCGAGAGCTCGGGCCGCCGTGCGCTCGTGCTCCACGCCGCTTCGCTGTCGCTGTTCGCCGCGAGCATCCTCAGCTATGAGGTGTTCGCCGTCGCCGGCTGTTTCGCAGGCCTGCTCTACGTGCGCGCCGTCGGGTTTCGCCGCGCACGCGCCCGCTGGGCGATCGATGTGCTCACGATCGGCGCCACGCTTGCATTCGCGCGCGTGCTGCTGCCAGTCGACGTGGCGACGCCCTCGCACACGCAGTCGCTCGCCGGGATGATTGACCACGCCAGCCTGATCGCGCGAGCGGGGGCGCGGCTGGCGGGTGCCTCGGTGTTGCCGGTCGGTGGCATCGGCCCGTCGGTGGGCGCCTGTCTACTGCTGGCTGTGCCGGCGGCTGCCGCGGGGCTGCGCGGGCGTCTGCCGAGAGCCGACCTCGCCCGTGTCGAGCTCGGGCGCTGGCTTGCGATCGCCGGCGCCGGCGCGCTCGTCGCCGTCACCGCCTGGGCGGTGTACCTGCCGGCGTCTGAGCACTACTCGCCCACCGCGGCCGGCACCGTCAATCGCATGAACGCCGGCGCGGCGATCGGGATAGCGCTGCTCGTCTACGCGTGCCTGGTGCTGCTCGCCAGCATGATCGTCAAGCTCCTGCGGCTGCCCCGGGCGAGCGCCGCACTGGGCGCGACCGTGGCTGCGGTGGCGCTCGGGAGCGCCTACATTCACCAGACGGCTGCTGACGGACGCGCATGGGATGCGGCGGCCGGCGACCAGCGCCGGGTGTTGGCTGACCTGTATGCGGCGCTGCCGCGCCCGCCGCAGGCGGCGACGGTGTACGCGTTCGACGCACCGCTGAGCGTCGGGCCGGGCATCCCCGTTCTCAACACCAGGCTCGATCTGACCAGCGCGGTGCGAATCTACTACTCGAGCCCGAGCCTCTCAGGAATTCCGGTCGCCGCAGCGGCGAGCGTCGCGTGTGAGGCCCGCGGACCCGTCGCCGGCGGTGTGAGCGGCGCCTATGGGAGCTCCTACCTGGTCGATATCGGCGCGCGGCGCGCTCTGCGGCTCACAGACCGCGCGCAATGCGCGGCCGGGATCGCCCGTCAGAGCCGCACGAGCTGATAGATCCGCACCGTGCCGACCTGGCTGGCGGTGGTGAACGAGGACACCCCGTAGCTTCGACCGCGGTAGTCGACCGTGCCGCTGTCCGGCAGCGTTGCCGGCCCGGGCTGGGAGCTCCCAGCGAGCTGGCGCGAGCCCGAGCGTATGTAGATCAGCCCGCCGGTGAGCGGCTGCGTCGCTCTGATGTAGGAGGAGAAGTTCACCGGCGAGAGCGTAAAGCGGCGGGATATCCGCCGGGCGACATCGCCGAGCTCGGCAACCCTGATCTCCGCGCAGCTGCTCCGCGCCAGCGAGGGCGCGGTGGGCACGAGCAGCGAGATCCGCAGCGATGTCATCGGGAATGACATCGCTGCAAGCGAGAACGCCTGATAGGAGACACCGCGATAGCTGACGGGCCCATGGTCGGGGATCGTGGCGGGTCCCGGCGCGAGGGTCCCTTCGACCGGTATCGAGCGCGATCCCTCGCGCAGCACGATCGGAGCGCCGATGAAGCGGCTGACGAGCTTGACGTAGCCGAGATCGTCCTGAACGGAGAGGATGTAATGACCCAGCACCCGGCCGCCCAGGCGCAGCGTGCCGCTGACCGGCGCGATGATGTAGGGCCCGCCGATGTCGGCGAGGACGACGCCGCCCACGCTCACGCGCAGGCGAACGATGTGCGTGTGCGAGAACACCAGGCTCGAGACGGCCGCGCCTACGGCCGCCCGGTCGCCGGCGGCCAGCGCGCTCAGCAGGGGCTGAAAGTGCTCCACCTGGCTCCTGTCCGCGGCCACCTCCGAGCTCGACAGCTCGTTCGCGTAGATGCGCGTGGCCACGAGCCCCTCCGTTCTGGCGAGGTTTTCGGCTCCCGCCTTCCCACACGGGGTGGCAACCGCGCTCGGGGTATGGACGGTGGGCGCCGGCGCGGACGTCGCCGTCCCTGTGCTGCGGCCGCCCTTGCCCTGGGCGGATCCGCAGGCCGCGAGCGTGGCCACGATCAGCGCGAGCGCCATCGCGCAGCGCAGGCTGATCGCTCGACCGAGGCCGGGTGCCTCGCGATCATCGCCTCCCGTGTGAAGCGTGCGCCGCACGTCCCGATTCTCCCACGTTTTCACATCAGTGGCGCCCGGTAGGCGGGGGCTCCGCGCGAGGTTGGACCCACCGTCTTCGGCGCCCCAATCGCTTCGCGAGCGGCCGCCCGGGGCACGCCTCGCGTGCCCCGGGCTGGATCATTCGGTCGGCGGCGTTCACCCGGCAGAGACGCGTCGTCTCGGCCGCGGCCACCTTTATGCCTTCGGTGCCTCAGCCGCCCTGCCGACCGTCGGGCGAACCTCCCGAGCCGTCGTGGTGATGCCACTCGCCCGCACCCGTTGCCCCCGTTTCCCCGCTGGCGCCGGTTGACCCGGTCTCGCCGGTTGACCCGGTGGAGCCCGTGGAGCCGGTGGAGCCGGTCGGACCCGTGGGGCCTGTCGACCCGTCCTGCTGTTGGTGATGGCGGTGATGACGACGGTGATGACGGGTCACGGTCCCGCCCAGAATGGCCTGCGCCGCCGTTTCGAATTCCGTCAGCGCCGGGTCGAACTTGCCCGCGGCCGCGCTGATCGCCGCTCGGTAGGCGTCGTCCGCTTCGCGCACCGCGGCCTCGAAGGACTTCCGCGCTTCCTTGCAGGCCTGGCTTGGACCCGTCGGGCCCGTGCCACCGGTGGCCCCCGTGGAGCCGGTGGAGCCGGTCGAGCCGGTCGAGCCGGTGGGGCCCGTGGGACCCGTCGGTCCGGTCCAGTCGCCACGGTGGTGGTGGTGCCCTGGCGGGCAGACCTTGTCCAACGCGGCCAGCGCGGCTGCGATCGCCTCCTGCCTGGTCATCGACGCGGCGCTGTCTTCGTTGCGCTCGGTCGTGTATGCCGGGGCCAGCTTGTCGCAGGCGGCCTTGAGTTCGTTGACCTGGGTTTCGGTCAGGCCGCCCGAGCCATTGTTGTGCGGGCCGGCGATGGGGTGTCCGTTCAGGGACACGCCAACCTCGCGGCAGACACGCGCGAGGCCGCGGAGTGAGGGTTCGTCCCTACGTCCACCGTCTCCGCGGCCGTGCGCGAGCGCCACAACCGGCAGTGCCACGGCAGCGGCTGCGCAACAGGTTCCAAGCAGAGTCAGGACTCGACGCGATGAAAGCATGCGAACCTCCTTGTCGGTTTGAAGCACTCAAGACCAAGCGCCCACGGGGCGACAACCGGCGCTGGGGTGAGCGACAGGGCCCTTAACGACGACGCCGTCGCAAAAGTTGCGCCCCGCGGCCGGGACTGGCCGAATCTTCGGCCGAGGAGGTAGACGCCGATGCCACGTCTGGCTTGCAGTTCGCACAGGCCATGAGTCGCGAGCGCTGGATGGCGCTCTTCTTCGCCGCCGGGTCGGCGTGTTTCTTGATCGGTCCGTTTCCGGGCTTCGCCGGTCTCGTGGGCGACGCCGCCGACTCCGTGACGTTCTTTGTCGGCTCGATCCTGTTCACCGCCGGCGGGGCGCTGCAGGCATCGATGGCGTTTCCCGAGTGTCGCGAGCGCGGCGCGGGACGGGCGGCATGGCGCGCGGCGGCCATTCAGTCCGCGGGCACCCTGTTCTTCAACGCGACGACCTATCGCGCGATGCACACGGCACTCTCGAGCTCGGAGTACAACAAGCTCGTGTGGCGGCCCGACGCGCTGGGCTCGATCTGCTTTCTGATCTCCGGCGCGATCGCCTACCGTGCCTCGGCGCGACGGGGCTGGCTGCCCGAGCGTGGGGGTCCGGGGTGGTGGGAGCCGTCCGTCAACCTGCTCGGCTGCGTCTTCTTTGGCATCTCGGCCGTCGCCGGCTACGTCGTTCCCTCGAGCGGCTCGATGATCGACCTGGCCGCCGCCAACTGGAACACCTCGATTGGAGCGGCGTGCTTCCTCGCCTGCGCGGCGGCGACGCTGCTCACGGGCCGCACGCTGAAGTCCCCACGCCTGCGACGTCTGCACGAGCTCGAGCGCGCCCTCGAGCGGCTCGTCTGACGCCGATCGCTAGTTCGTGCGCTCGACCTCAAATGTCTGGCCGGCGGACCGCAGCCGTGCGACGAGCACGTCACCCATCGCCGTCGCCGGCGTGAGCACCCCGGCGCGCGGCGCCAGCCGGTCCGCGTCGAACGCGAGACACAGGCTGCTCTCGCCGAGCATCACCGAGGTCGCCCTGTACCCCGGGTCCCCCTGGGCGGCGACGCGGCATAGGTACCGCGCGCCGGATGATGTCCGCGCGTGGATCTCGATGCGGAAGAAGCCGCGCTCGCGCAGACTCTCGCTCGGGCCCTCGCCCGGGGATGGCAGCACCCGGTCGAGCACGGCGCGCGCGGGCGGAATCGACAGCCCGACGGCCAGCGCGCCCACGCCGCCCGCGATCGCTCCGGCCTGCAGCGCGCCGACGGGACTCGACCCGAAGCCCATGACCTCCCGGTAGCGAAACCGGGATCCGTAGGCCCATCCCTGTAGCGCGTTGCTGCGCCGCACCACGCGCGTGTTGATCGAGCCCATGATGAAAGGGCCGATCCATCCTCCGAGCTCGCTGTCGTGTTCCACGCCTCGCAGGTCGCGCTCCGGGCCCAGTTGAGGCTCGGCGTCGCGGTCCGGGCTCAGGGCGTAGGGGTCCGCGAGCAGTCGCGCCAGCTCCCGGTTCGCTCGGGCGTCGTCGATCGTCCCCTTTAAAGACGCGACCGTCCCGCCGCTCGCCCCGCCCTTCATCGCGCGGACGACGAGCGTCGCCTGCTCGAGCTCGCCGGCGCCGTCCGCCTCAGCCGCCTCGTGCAGCAGCAGCACGCCGAGGTCGGACGGGATCGAGTCGAAGCCGCAGCCGTGCACGACACGTGCGCCGCTCTCTGCCGCGACGGCGTCGAAGCGGTCGATCGCCTCGCGCATGAACAGCACCTCGCCGGTCAGATCGGCGTAATGCGTGCCCGCTGCCGCACACGCCTCGAGGACCGGCAGCCCGTGACGCCGGTACGGGCCGACGGTGGTGGTCAGGACGCGCGTCGCTCCAGCGAGCTCGCTCACCGAGTCCCGGTCGGTCGTGTCGGCGACGAGCAGCGGCCACTCCGCGGCCCGCCCACCGAGCGACGCGCGCAAGCCGAGCAGGCGCTCGCGCGAGCGGCCCGCGAGCCCGATTCTCGCCTCCGAGGGCGCCGCATGAGAGAGATACTCGGCGCACAGGCGACCGACAAAGCTGGTGGCGCCGAAGAGGATGACGTCGAGTTCGCGGTCCGTGCCCACGGGCGGATCCTACGCGCCGGCAAGCGCTGCCGGTTTCCCCGTCCCGCTCATCGGTGCCTGCAACGTGGCCTGCCGGGCGATCGGTAGTTCAGGATTGGCGCCGAACTGCCGACGTGTCCTCTGAAGGCACGCGAGAGGAGCCCAGCGCAGATGGCAACCCAGATGACCGAGAAGTGTCGCCTTGTCACCCGCAGCGACTTCGACGGGCTGGTGTGCGCTGCCCTGCTGAAAGAGCTCGGGATTCTCGACGAGATCAAGTTCGTCCACCCAAAGGACATGCAGGACGGGCTCGTGGAGATCACCGATCGCGACATCACCACCAACCTTCCATACGTACCTGGCGTACGCCTGGCGTTCGACCACCACGAGAGCGAGACCCTGCGTCTCGGGGAGGCCGCCGAGAACCACGTGATCGTCCCCGGCGCGCTGTCGGCCGCTCGCGTCGTGTACGACTACTTCGGCGGCGCCGAGCGTTTCGAGCTGGTCGCCGAGCCGCTCATGGACGCCGTGGACAAGGCGGACAGCGCGCTGTTCTCGCTCGATGAGATCAAGGCGCCGAGCGGCTGGATCCTGCTCAGCTTCCTGATGGACCCGCGCACCGGCCTCGGCCGCTTCCGCGACTTTCGCATCTCCAACTATCAGCTCATGATGGAGCTGATCGACGCCTGCCTGACACTCAGCGTCGACGAGGTGCTCGAGATGCCCGATGTCGTTGAGCGCGTGACGCTCTACCGCGAGCACGCGACCGCGGCGGAGGCCCAGCTGCTCGCGCGCTCCACGGTCCACGGCAACCTCGTCACGCTCGACCTGCGCGAGGATGAGGTCATCCACCCGACCAACCGCTTCATGATCTACGCGCTGCATCCCGAGTGCAACATCTCGGTACACGTGCTGTGGGGTCTGAAACAGCAGAACACCGTCTTTGCGATGGGCAAGTCGATCGTGAACCGTTCGAGCAAGACCGATGTAGGCACGCTGATGCTCTCCTACGACGGCGGCGGGCACCAGGCGGCCGGGACCTGTCAGGTCGCCAACGCCGACGCCGAGCGCGTGCTGGCTGAGCTGGTCGAGCGCGTAACCGCCGACGGCTAGCTGCGGCGCGCAGCCGTGGCGCGCACCGTGTTGCTCGCTGCTGCTCTCCTCTCCCCGAGCGGTGGCGACCCCGCGGCTCCCGGTTTGTTAGGTTTGCGTAGCTTTACCGAGCAAGGGGGCAATAGGGATTGGCCAGCGGTGGCCAGGAGCGGAGGTCTCGGACGAGGGCTCGGGTGCTCCTCGCGGGGGCGGCGGCGGCGTGCGTCGGCGCGCTGGCTTTGGCGGCGCTCGCCGCGATGGCAAGCAGTACGGGCCACGGGGCACCGTCGTCCGATGGCAAGGGGGCGCCGGTCCAAGGCCACATCGACACCCTCGGCGCGGGAGTGTTCACGGGATCGGCGAGTGCGGCGGTGCCGATGGGCACGGCGACTTCGGCTGGCTCGACGGGCATGGTCCTCGCGCTGGCCACGAGCGGGAGCAGCGACTACGCCGACATGGCGGGCGCGGTCGAATACGTCCGCAGCAGTACGCAGGAGGCCGTGAATCGCGCGAGCGCGGCGCACGCGGCAGGTGTCCGGTTCGGCACGCTCCTACAGGGTGAAGGCGGCAGCATCGGCGCCATCAACCCGCAGGCCTACGCAGCCGAAGCGCTGGCGGCCGTCAAGCAGACCTCGCCGGTGGCCTTCGAGGTTCTGAACGAGCCCGGCGGGAGCTGGTTCTGGTCTGACCCCAACAACTTCTCGGCCTACGTCGCGCTGCTGAAGGCCACCCACGAAGCGTTCGCGGCGCTGCCTGCGGCGAGTCGTCCGAAGATCCTGGCGAGCTGGGACGGAGGCGGAGCCGGCCGCACATGGGGCGACGGCTGGAAGAACCTCGGCGGTCTCGCCTACGTCGACGGCGTGACCGTGCATCCGTACGGCGGCACGGGCGAACGAGCCGAGTCCGCACTCGGCGACCGCGGTGACGTCGAACAGGCGCACGCCGAATCCGGCCTGCCGGTCTACGTCACCGAGATCGGCTGGCCGACGGATGTCGGCGGCGAACCGACCGGCGACTCCCTGCAGTGGACCGAATCTCAGCAGGCGGAAAACATCACCAACTTCATCACCTGGGCGAAATCGACGGGCTACACGGCGATGGTCGTGATCTTCGCGTACCGCGACTACGGCATCAACAGCTGGTATGGGATCGAGCGCGAAGACGGCAGCCGCAAGTTGTCCTACGCTGCGTTGGCCGCCTTCAAGGCCGGTGGCGCGACAACGGCTACCACGACCGAATACGCGCTGCCCGAAGGAAGTGGCCCGGCGAGCATCGTGCAGGGTCCCGACGGGAACCTGTGGTTCACCGACCAGGAGACCGCCAAGATCGGGAAGACCACCCCATCCGGCACGATCACGGAATACGCGCTGCCCATAGGCAGCTACCCGATCGGGCTCGCCGCGGGGTCCGACGGCAACCTGTGGTTCACGGACGCCGGAACCTCCAAGGTCGGCAAGATCACCCCGACGGGCGCGATCACCGAATACTCCCTGCCGTTGGGCAGTTGGCCGACCGGAATCGCCGCGGGTCCCGAAGGCAACCTGTGGTTTGTCGACTACGGAACCGAAGCGATCGGGAAGATCACCCCGTCGGGCGCGATCACCGAATACTCGATCCCAGGCAACAACGGACCATACGCGATCACCGCGGGTCCCGACGGCGATCTCTGGTTCACCGACCTGCAGTCCAGCGAGATCGGCCGGATCACCCCGTCGGGCGCGATCACCCGATACCCCCTACCCGCGCACGGCTACCCGAAGGAGATCACCGCAGGTCCGGACGGCAACCTGTGGTTCACGGACGCTGTGACCGACGGGATCGGGAAGATCACAACGTCGGGAGCGATCACCGAATACGCTCTGCCCACGGGCAGTCATCCGGAAGGGATCACGGCGTTTCCGAACGGCAACCTCTGGTTCACCGACAACCAAGCCAGCAGGGTCGGGCAGATCGCGCCATCGGGTGCGATCACCGAATACTCCCTACCCAGAGGCGGCAGCCCGGCGGGGATCACCGCAGGCCCCGACGGCGATCTGTGGTTCACAAGCGACAAGCCCGGCAAGGTCGGCAAGGTCTCGCCGACTCCCGAATAGCCGGGGGGCGGCTCCCGGGATCCTTCGACCTACCCTCCCACCGGAGCACGGGCGTTGCCGCCCCAGAAGACCTGCGTGCCGAACATGCCGATCAGGTGGATCAGGATCAGGTTGAGCACCATCGACTTCGCTGTCGCCTTGCCCACGCCCACGGGTCCGCCGCTGGCGTTGTAGCCGTAGTAGCAGGCCACGAGCACGATCGCCGTCGCCATCGTCATGCCCTTGATGACGCTGTATAAGAAGTCCGCCGGGTTCTGGAACTGCCAGAAGACCAATAAGAAGCCGCCCGAGGAGACGTAGCCGAGCTGATCGACGATCGCGATGTATGAGGCCAGGTAGGCCACGCCGATCGCGCCTATGTACATGAAGGGCAAGACGATCCACGCTGCCAGAAGGCGGGTCGCGCAGAGGAACAGCATCGAGTCGACGCCCATCACCTCCAGGGCGTCGATCTCCTCGGAGATCCGCATCGCGCCGAGCTCGGCCACGATCCCCGTGCCCACCTTGGCGGCCATCATGTAGCCGAACACGTAGGGGACCGCCTCGCGCAGGTTGCACCACGCGGCGTACACCCCGGCGTAGGTCGGCGCGTTGATCGACTGGTTGAAGTAGGCGGCCTCGATCCCGCACGCGCCCAGCCCGATCAGGAACGCGAAGCCCCAGATGAAGAGCGTCGAGTAGATGATCAGGATGCCCGACTGGCGCAGCGCCTCGCCGAAGAAGCGAAACACGCGCAGGCTCCACACGTCGCGCACGACTTTGCCCGTGAAGCGGCCGATCTCGCCGGTTGACTCGAGCAGTTCACGGGGTACCGTAAGCCAGTCGTTCATCGGATCCCATAGTCTACTAGTTCACCAGCAAACTGGAGATCTCCCGTTTCGCTCGCTACGGTAGACGCATGAGCGAGGAGCTCAATGCTGTCGGATTGGACCTCGACCACCTCGCAATCGATCGCCAGGCAGAGGTGCCGATCGGCATACAGCTTGCCTGGGCTCTGCGCAGCCGCATCGGCGGGGACGGCCTGGAGCCCGGCCAACGCCTCCCGGGCCTGCGCGAAGTGGCGGAGGCCGTCGGCGTCAACATCAATACCGTTCGCGTCGTCTATCAGCAGCTGGAGCGCGAGGGTCTGATCGACAGCCAACAGGGCAGCGGCACGTTCGTCGCTTCCGCACCCAGCCGAGCATCCGCGGTAGCCACGATCGCCGCCGATGCAGCGCGTGCGGCACACGAGACCGGGGTCGAGCCGCGCGAGGTGGCCGCGGCGCTCTACGTTTCTCCCGCTCCTCGCGCCCGGCCGGGCGGCGACGCAATTGAAAGACGGCGGGCGCTGCGCCAGCAGATCGCCATCCTCGAGCGGACGCTCGTGGAGATGGAAGCCAAGCACCCGGGTGTCGCGCCCGCGCCGACGGAGACTCGTGATGTGGTCGGTCCGACGCTGCTCGACATCGAGGAGCTCGAGCAGGTGCAAACGATGCTCGTGCGCCGCCTCGCGATCGTCCAAGCCGCGATCGATCAGCTCGGTCAGCCGGGTGCGGAGAAGATCGTCGGCGCAGAGCAGCCGCGGGTCGCTCCTAGGAGCAGCCGCAGCGCTCGAGCACGACCAAGGCCTCGCCCCGCCTCGGCGGGTGCCTGAGTCCAATGGTTCAGATCTACTTTCTTGTCATGGCTGTCGGGGTTCCGCTGGGCCTCCTTGTCATCGCGGTCCTTGCCGCCCACTTCCATGGCGATGGATACGCGGACATACTCGACTGGACGCCCACCCGCTCTCCGGAGAGGGAAGCCGAACTGCAGATCAGCGACGTCGCTCAGATGCTCGCCGCGCAGAACAGGTACCGACGCCAGCGCGGTGCACCCGAGCGCACGCTCGAGGAGGTGACCGAGTACGCCTGGGCACTTCTGTCGTCGCATCCAAGGGACCGGTCAATGGAGTAGTGCCTTCCGGTGCGATCGGCGTCGTTGGGCGGCCGGCCCGGTGATGTACCGTCGACGTCTACGCGCACGCCAGGTCGCTCCCATTTCACCGTGCCCAGATCCACCTTCTCGCAAGACGACGCCCGTCTGGACAATCCTGCGTATGCGGCTCTGTCGGGGGCGCACTCACGATTTGCGCAGCACAAGGGTCGCGCGCTTCGATATGCCGCCGATATCGCGCCCTTCCTCGCGCTGCCGACCGGCGCAACGAGGACTGACTGGCGGGACGCGATCGAGTTGGTGCCACCCGGAACTGTGGCCGCAACCATCAACGGCGAGTCCCCGCTAACCGAGTCACTGAAAGTGACCCGAACCTTCGAGCTCGTGCAGATGATCGGAGAGCGCGCGAGCGGGGCACACGATCCAGAAGCGGTCACGCTCGGTCCGGCTGATGTGCCAGAGATGCTGGAGCTCGTTCGGCTGACCGATCCTGGACCGTTCCTCAAGAGAACGATCGAGCTTGGCAGGTACGTGGGTATTCGACGTGACGCTGCGCTGGTTGCGATGGCCGGCGAGCGTCTGCACTTCGAGGGCTGGACAGAGATCAGCGCCGTGTGCACCCTACCGGCGTATCGCGGTCACGGACTGGCGTCGAGGCTCGTGTCCACACTCGTCGCTGATATCCAACTTCGTTCCGAACGCGTTTTTCTTCATGTCCTGACCGCCAACACCACCGCGATTCGACTGTACGAAGAGCTCGGATTCAGCGCTCGCCGAGGTTGGACGATATCTGTCTTGGCGCGCGCGAGCGGCGACTGAGACACCTGCGATCGCGCACGACTCCTGCTTTCGCGCAAGGTCAGGCTTGGACTACCTTGACGTCCTGGGCGCCGACCTTGAGAATGCCCCTGTGTCCAAGCAAGATATCGACCAGTACCTCGACGTTCTTGATGACCCCAAGAGGGCAGCGCTTGCCCGGCTGCGCGACACGATCGTTTCGATCGTCCCTGATGCAGAGCAGTGCATCTCCTACGGCATGCCGGCGTTCAAGCTCCGGGGCAAGACCATTGCTGGTTTTGCGGCTTTCAAGAGCCATCTGAGCTACCTGCCGCACAGCGGCTCTGTTATCTCGAAACTCGCCGAGGAGACCGAGGGATACACGAAGACCAAGGGTTCACTTCACTTCCCGGTAGACAGGCCGCTGCCGAGGAGACTCGTGAAGAAGCTGCTGGACGCCCGGATGGCTGAGGCCTTCGGCCCGAGGCGATAGCCGAAGCTTCTCGCATCGCGGCGAGCACGTGCGCCAGGTCGGCACCCCTGCACTCCACGTGGCCGGAATGCCCGATCGGACTGCTGACAGCACTGCGCCCTAGACGGCGCTGATGTAACCGCTCATGTAACCCGGGTGCTGCATCGCCCATTCGTCGCAAACAAAAGTACAAAACCAGAGGAACGTGCCGGTCTTCTTTACGAGCAATTTGTAAGTGTGAGTGCCGGGCATCACGACGATGTTGACGCCAGCTGTTGGCGCCGTGATGCTGTGAGGCACAGAATCGGTGTTGTCGATCCTGAGTTCCTGGGGCTGATCCGCATGGACCGTGAATTCAGTGGTGGTGAAGGCGTCGTGCTTTTCCCCTTCCGGACCGGGCTTATATGCCGCTATGACCGAGAGACTGACCACCTTTGCCACTGCCACGTGCGGCAGCGCGACGGCCTGCTCGGCGGCCTGAGAAGCCGCGCGTGCCTCGTTCCTTTCGCTGCTCTGCACCATTGCGACCATGGACATCAGCACCGCGGCCGCAATCCCCGCGCCCGCGAGCGCCTTCAGGCCGAACTTCCTTGCGGCCGCTTGCCCGAACTCGTGGCGATATCTGGCCTCGGTGTCCCTGTCCGGCTCCCGCGGGGCGGAGCCCGGCTCGAAGACGAGATGACGAACGGGCACGGCGAACCGCTCACGCACGAGACCTGCGAGCCGCGGCTCCAGCCCGCCCGCACTCGGCTCCCAGCGGGTGGACACGATGACTTCATCCGGCGCAAAAGTGGCGAACGTATCCTCGATCGACTCAAGCGGGTCTGCACCTGAGACCTCGCCCGCCACGATGCCATCCTGCCCAACGCGGTCGAGGGCCGCCCGCAGGCGGACACGCGCCTGATCCAGGACACTGTCGACCGCGCCGGTCAAGCGGGCTGCACGGGAGATCAGCGCGGGCACGAGCAGGAGCACGTGGGTATGGGGAGCGGAGGCCAGCCTCTCGACCTCGCCGAGGAGCGCATCCTCGGCGAGTGTGTCGTTGGCGACGACGAGAATACGGCGCTCCGCCGCCGAGCCCACGTGCGGAGGGGCCATCTTCACCGGCAGCTCGGGCGCGCGCAGCTTGCGCATGCGCAGCTGCGCCGCGCGCAGCGCGAGAGCGCCGAGCACGACGGCAAGCACAACGAGAACGAGCCACGTCGGACCGAGCGCCGCGGCGAGCGCGACCGGGATCAGGGCAAGTACGAACAGCACGAGAAAGCGAAAGGCCTCGGGCTCGCTGTGAAACGGGCTACGCACCGGAGGGTTCCTCTTCGCCTGCATGTCCGGACAGGCCCCGCACGGCGGCCACGATCTGCTCGGGGGTCGCCGGTGCCGGAAGGCGGTGGCAGCCGTCGGAGAGCTCTCGCAGGTCCGCGTCCACCTCCGATGGAACCTCGACCAGTAGAGGCGTTCCGGGATAACGCATCCGCAATTCGCGCAGGACGTCCCGTGCCGCCTCGTTCTCGTAGCCCAGAGAGCAAACGACGAGGTCGGCGTCGTGAGCGGGCGCGCATCCCGCGGGTCCGGTCAGCGGACATCTCCCATGTCCACGTGGGCCGGGACAGACGGCGACCGCATAGCCCGCGAAGCGCAAGCCAGCGGCGATCGCCAAGCCGGCCGCCTCGTCCGGGTGCTCGACGAGCACCCGCGGGTGGCTCCAGCGCCAAGGCTGCGGGTTGAGGGCCGCTGGCACCGCTTGCGTACTGGAACCTCCGGAGGACATGTCCTCAAGTTAGATTCGGCCCGACGCGAGGTCATCCGGGGCAAGCCGCATCTCGCCGGGTAGAAAACCACCATCGATGCCACGCGAGACGCGGTCTCCTTGGGCGGCGAAGCGCAACCCCGTCCGATCTTCGTCGCGGATATGCCGTTCGCTCCCGCCAGGGATCACTGTCGCGTGGCGCGTTGGTGCTACTCGCGCTGCGAGTCCCAGAAGGCCTCCGCCTCGGCCTCCATTGCGGCCAGGCGGGAGTAGTAGTCCGGAAACTCGTTGAGGTGCGCTCGCGCGATCTTCGCGGTCACGGTCACGTCGTCATCGGTCACATTGGTTTCGAGATCCTGCCTGCCGTGCTCGAGCTCGACGTCCATCCCCATCCGGAACTGCTCGACGTCGAATGGCGAGGTCACCCAGTCGATGCCGATCTGCTCGCCCGCCGCACGTGCTTCCTTGGCCGTGAAGTGGGCCTTTTCGGTCATGACCCGGAGCTTACGCTGAGCGCGCCGTGGGAGAGGGCGAGATTCGACCTAGGCGCTCTCCCTGGTAGGGCCACCGCAATCGCTCGCACAACACGGACGACGCGCTGCCCAGACTAGGTGGCGGCGCGAGGACACCCGGAGGAGGGTGATGTCCCCGCGCCCGCCACAGCGCGCTGGAGGAAGGGGATGAACCTCCGCGCGTTGCTGGACGATGACCGGCAAAAACGCGGGCAATCGCCCAAGCTTCCTCAACGTCCTGCCTCTCGCTGGATGTTGATGACCCTGGCTACGCACGACGAGTACGGCCCGCCCCGCATGCTGGGTGGGTTTGGGACAGACATTTGGCGACCCAGCTGACCGAATGCGCCCATCAGCAGGTCGAGTTGGCATCTCGCCGCCGCGGGCTCAACGGCGGCGTACCCACCCCGAGCCGGAGCGCGGCCTTTGCGCTCTGGCCGACCGCCCGAGTCAGGCCCGATCGTGGCTAGCATCTCGCATTCCTTCCTACGAGTGGCTACACGGATCAAACCCTGGCGGCCAGTATCTGACCGCTAACTCGCTCCGCTCTTGGGGCGCAACCCTACGCGTGTCGATGACCCGCATAACGGTCGCTGTAGGGCCCACTATAATCGGTGCGAACGACTTGTAAAGCCCTCCCCCCGGCTGCCGCCGCTAATTGCGGGATCTTGTGTTTGTTGGTCTATCTCAAGGGTTTGAATTCCGCACCGAGGGTAGGTAATGTCGAGCGGGAGAGGCCCTGCGGGGCGCAAACCAGGAGCCTAGACTAAGAAAGAACGACGACCGGACGGACGGACATCGCGTTTCCGACCGACCAGGGGCAGCCGAAGTGGACGCGAAACCCATAGCTAGCGAGACTCCGCTCGCCGGAGGGCATCTGTTGGCCGCGATCTCCACCAGCATCGTCGGCATTCTGCGCGAGCACTACGGACGCGGCCCGATGAAGGCCAAGACATACGCGCTCGACGACATCATCGTTGTGGTGATGCGTGGTAGCGGCTTCACAGCGCTCGAGCAGACGATCATGGACAGCGGGGAGCCCGATCGCGTTATCGCGATGCGGGAGGACTTCCAGCGCGTCATGGCGCAACGGTACAAGCAGACGATTGAGGATCTCACCGGCCGCAGCGTCCTCGCGTTCCTCAGCCAGGCACACGTCCAGCCTGACATCACGATGGAGATCTTCTTCGTAGACGGACCACTCGAAGGCTTCGGCGCGGTGGAGATAACCGAGCCGTCCGACTAGCTGTCACAGACATTGATTCAGTGTGCGGGGAGGAGTGCCCGCGACTCATGCGCCGGCCCGTTGCGCGGCGGTGGCCGTCGGCAGATCGTGGGAGCCTCGATTTGTTGATGAATCGCCCGTGCCTTTCCTCGCCGCCGTCACAAGCTCTCCGCTCCGGAAAAGGTCGCTCCTACCGCACGAACCGCTAGCCCCGCGGTTGACGGAGAATCCGTCTGCGCTAGCTTTCAGCGTGGCGTTCTTCATGACCGTTCGGGGCTCGCCCCAAAGACACCGTTGGGTGGGTGACGTACCGGGCCAGCCGCGACTGCTGCGCAGGGTTGATCTCAACAGTCATGGTGATCGCATCCAGTCATCACCAAGCGAAAAGTGTTGCGTGCCGCGCAGGCGCCGACACTGATGGGAGAGCTCGACATGAACGCGACAGCGATGGTCAATCCTGCCCGCCAACCTCAACACATGCGCGCGCTGGAACGCGCCAATGATGTCCGCCTAGCCCGCGCCGAGCTCAAGCGCAGCGTGGCGTTCGGTGAGACCGACATCACCGCGGTGATTCTCTACTGTCCGTGGGAGGTGCAGGGCATGGCCGTGGCCGACCTGCTGGCAAGTCAGCGTCGCTGGGGCAAGACTCGCAGTCGCAAGCTCCTCACACGGCTCCCAATGTCAGAGACCAAGACCGTCGGGTCGCTGACCGACCGACAGCGCCGTGCGCTCGCAACGATGCTCACCTCCGCTGAGGGCCGGCACGCTCGCACGCGGCCGGCCGCGTAAGCGGCGCCAATCCCTGCCGTGGCCGGGCCTTTCTGGCCACCAAGGGCCTCGTCGAGCTGAACGGTGGAGGTATCTTGACGCCGTGAGTTGGGGGCTTGCCATTGTCGGACTTGCGCTGCTGCTCGTCGCGGCGATGTCACGGCGCCTCTCCAACACGCCGATCACGCCGGCGATGGTAGTGGTCGCCATCGGTGTTCTCGCCGGCCCGCTGGCGTTCGACGGCCTGACTGTGGGGCCGACAAGTTCGACGGTGCGGAAGCTGGCCGAAGCCACGCTCGCGGTGGTCTGTTCTCAGATTCCTCCCGCATCGATATCAGGGCCCTGCGGCGGGAAGCCTCCCTGCCGGTGCGCCTGCTCGGCATCGGTCTGCCGCTGACGATCGCGCTGGGCGCGCTGGGCGCGCTGGCTCTGTTCGGATCGTTCTCGCTGAGCGAGGCATTGATCCTCGGCGTGATCCTCGCACCGACGGACGCGGGGCTCGGCAGCGCGGTCGTAACCGACACGAGCCTTCCGCAACGTGTGCGCCAGTCGCTCAACGTCGAGAGCGGCCTGAACGACGGGATCTGCGTCCCGATCCTGTTGATCGTTCTGGCGACCTCCTCCGAAGCCGGTGGCGCGGTCCATCCTGCGCAGGTGATCGGCGAAGAGATCGGCTACGGGCTCGCCGGTGGCATGCTTGCGGGAGCGATCGCCGCCGCAATCGTGAACACCGCTGGCGCCAGACGCCTGATCGCTGACGAGTGGCGGCAGATCATCCCCGTGGCCGCGGCGGTGCTCGCGTACGGGATCGCGGAGGCTCTTGGCGGGTCGGGCTTCATCGCTGCCTTCACGGCGGGCGCATTGTTCGGCCTGATCTCCCACGAGAACTCGGCCGGGACGATGCGCTTCACTGAGGAGACGGGGGCGCTACTCGACGCCGTCACGTTCCTCGTCTTCGGTGCCGTTCTGCTCGGCCCGGCGCTCGAGCACGTGAGCTGGCAGATCGCGCTCTATGCCGTGCTCAGCCTGACGATCGTTCGCATGCTGCCCGTGGCCCTGTGCCTGCTGGGCACAAAGGCGCTGGCCCCGACCGTGGCATTCATCGGCTGGTTCGGTCCACGCGGGCTCGCGTCGATCGTATTCGCGGTTATCGTCGAGGACACGCATCAGGCTCACGGCGCGACGATCCTCACGGCCTGCTACTTGACCGTGGGCCTGTCGGTCCTCGTCCACGGCCTCTCGGCGTCGCCGCTCGTGAGCCGCTACGCCGCCTGGTATCGCGCCGCCGCGGGCGTGCACCCTCCCGGGATGGAGAGCGAGCCGGCGCACGAGCATCGGGCCCGGGGACCCGGCGCACTTCAGGGCAGCCAACCCGCCGTGCGGGCCTGAGCGCAGTTGCGACCTGAGCAGATCAGACCGGTAGTCGGCCGTTCACCGGCGGGCCCGATTAGCACGGACCCGGTGCCGTGGAATCCCCCGGAACAGGACCATGTAGAGCGCGACCGCGAAGTAGCCCACTACGGCCACCGTCGGCACGGCGAGTCCGATCAGGATCGCAATCACATAGCCGCCGAGGGCAGGCAGGAGTTCTCGTGGCTCGTCCTGCAACTCTTCGCCCGCTTCGGCGGGTGAATAGAGGTGCTCGTGACGGGCATAGGCGTCCAGCGCGAGGCCGAGGATGCGGATTGCCAGGAGCACCAGCCCATACATCGTGACAAACACACGCTCGCTGTCTTCGTGGTGAAGGGCGTCGGCGACGAGCCGGGTCGGGAACGGCAGGAACGCGACCACGAGCAAGAGGAGCAAGTTGAGCCGCAGCAAACCCCGATCTGCCCGCGCGAGCCGGTCGGTCAGCGCGGTGTGGGCGAGCCACCCGGCGCCGATCGTCAGAAAGCTGATCACGTACGCGACGTAGCCGGGCCATGCGTGAAGCACCTGTTCGAGTGGTGTGCCCGGCGGATGAATCGCGAGGTCCAGCACCAGCAGCGTCGCGGCGATCGAGAACACGCCGTCGCTGAATGCTTCCATGCGCGAGGTGCTGAGCGATCGGCGCGCGCGCCGCACGTCCCCGCCGGAGGCCATGGGGCAATCTTTCCAGGTCCGCCAATCGAAGAGATGTTCGGCTTGTCGTTCCTCAGATTGAGGAACCCTCATAAGGAAAGTCCCTCATCGAGGGTGCGGGCTTCGGCGGATGCCGGGGGGGCGTTCGTAGGGAATGGTTGTCCGTGTGCGGCGGCCCCGCGCATGCGCGCGCTCAGCGGCGGATCGTCAGAACACTCATCCCAAGAACTGAACTGGAGATCGACATGAGCGATAGACCCGTTTTCATATACGCCGCGACCTACGCCGACCCCGCCGGCGCGGAGGCGGACTACGACACGCTTCTCGAACTGCATGCGGCCAAGCTCGTCGGCACCTACGACGTCGCCTTGGTCACCAAGGACGCTGACGGCAAGGTCCACGTTGAGAAGCACGAGAAGCCCACGCAGCATGGCGCCTGGGGAGGGATCGCAGTCGGAGCGGCGGTCGGAGTCGTAGCCGCGCCAGCGGTCATTCCGGCGGCGCTGGTTGGCGGCGTCATCGGCGGCTTCGGCGGGCACTTCAAAAAGGGCATCTCAAGCGGCGACGCCAAGGAACTGGGCGACCTGATCGAGGCGGGCGAGGCGACGCTGCTCGTGATCGGCGAGTCGCGCCTTGAAGAGCAGCTCGACAAGGTGCTCACGCGCGCTGAAAAGACGATCGAGAAGGAAATCGACGTCGACAGCAAGGAGTTCAAGCGCGAACTCGACAAGGCTGAGAAGGACTACGCCACGGCGTAGTAGCTGGCCGCTCGGCTGTGGCCAAGGATCGGCCACAGCCGACAGCGTCGGGCGAGGAAGCCGTCCTACGGCATACCTCACCCGTCCCCGCATCGACGTTTCGCTGGTGCTCACCAAGCAAAGCAGATGACTCGTGACAGCGACCTAAAGGCTGATTTGCAGGGAAACTGTCGATGGGCGCGGCGGGTTTCGAACCTGCGACCTCTCGCGTGTGAAGCGAGCGCGAAAGGTCGAAGAAAGCGCAAGAAACGGCTCTAGAAAGCCAACCGCGCTGATGCTCGCGTCAACGAGATGGTCGCGGAGTATGCGGGGTTTGTAGCGGATTTGGCCCACCAAACGCCCCTGGTGGGCAAAAGTCGAGGTCGGCTATGTGGAGCCGTTCGAGAGGTTCTAGCCCATTTCTGAGCAGCCTGTTGCTTGGCTTGGAAAGCAAGCGCTGACCCGCGGCTGGCTCGGACTTTCGCTGTTCATCCGTCCAGCGGCCTGGTGTCGCCGGCCCAGGCTCCTGCTTCCCTGAATAGCAGAAGTCCGACGCGGATCAACCGAGCGTGCAGCTCCTCCTCAACGTGGGACGGCGGCGATGCGGACGTTGCAGGCGCCGCGGCCTCGCCGAAGCTTCGGCCCCGGCGTCGGTCGGCGCCACGATGCTCCTCGGCGGCTACCGCGTCAGAACACGTTCACGGGGCGTCTGACCAAGGGATCCTCGATGCGTGTTCGCGCGAGCCCAAGAGCTCTCAAACATCTGATGAGGGTCTTCACATTGTCATACCGCTGAGAACATCACGCAGCTAACATGCCGCCGTCTCGTCCACGTGTGTACCGGGAAGGGAGCCACCATGGCGCTCACGCGCTTCCGTTCGACGCTGGTCCTTACGTTCACGATCGCCCTGCTCGTCGCGCTGGTCGCGCCATCGCAGTCGTTCGCGGCCGGCCAGTCGCTGGCGCTCCCGCAGGGGAACGCGTTTGCGGTCCTCGGGCACTCGTGCGGCGGCATCCAGGAGAAGGCCTACGCGACGGGCTTCGAAGCCGAAACCGGCTACCCGACCGGCGCCGTCTACCTCTCGACGCGCTGCGGCGGCAGCGGGCGCGGCGGCGGCGGCGGCTCGACCCTCTACTCGGCCTGGGCCACAGCCACGTGGGACTTCACGAGCGCGGTCGTCTCCTACGCACGGGCCTCGACGACGCCCACTGTCAACCCGACGCTCGTGGTCTACGACGCGCACGGCAACGAGCTCTACAACCAGGCCGTAGCGGGAGTCGCCGGCGGAAGCCAGATGTTCAGCCAGGCCTATCTCGTGCTCGCCTCGGGCTTCGTGCCTGTGCCGCGCGTGACTGGGGTCTCGACGAGCACCGGACCAGCGTCGGGCGGCACCTCGGTAACGATCACCGGGACGGGGTTTACCGGGGCGACATCCGTGCGCTTCGGCACCGCTGCGGCAACGAGCTTCAAGATCGCGAGCAGCACCGCGATCACGGCCGTTTCGCCCGCGGAGCCGGGCGGCACCGTCGACGTGACCGTGACTAACGCCGGCGGAACGAGCGCGACGAGCACCGCCGACCCGTTCACGTTCGTCGCCGCGCCGAGCGTCACCGGCGTGAGCCCGAACAGTGGCCCGCTCGCGGGCGGCAACTGGGTGACGGTCACCGGTACGCACCTCGCCGCAGCGACCAGCGTGTCGATCGGGGGCACCCGGACCGGCTTCAACGTGGAAAGCGACACATCGCTCAGCGTCTACATCCCCGCCGGCGAGTCCCCGGAGACGGTCGACACCAGGGTCACCTCGATCGGCGGGACGAGCGCGCGCACGAGCGCCGATCGGTACACCTATCTGCCCCCGCCCCCGCCGCCCACCGTGACCGGCGTCTCGCCGAATAGCGGGACGGCGCTCGGCGGCGACACGGTGACGATCACGGGCACCGGCTTCACGAGCGCCACCTACGTGTCCTTCGGCGGGTACGTCGCGCAGAGCTTTACCGTCAACAGCGACACGTCGATCACCGCGGTGACGCCGGCGACCTACTACGACGAAACGGTCGACGTCACCGTGGAGAGCTCGTCCGGCTGGAGCGCGACCAGCGCCGCGGACCAGTTCACTTACGCCGACGCGGCGCCCAACGTGACCGGCGTCTCGCCTAGCTCCGGCTCGGCCGCCGGCGGAGAAACGGTGACGATCAGCGGCACCGGCTTCACGAGCGCCTACGAAGTTTCGTTTGGCGGCGTGAGCGCGTCGTTCACGACCAACAGCGACGGCTCGATCACTGCGACCGTCCCCGCCGCGAGCGCTGACGGCACCGTCGACGTGACCGTCACGAGCTTCGGCGGCGCGAGCGCGACCGGCACGGCCGACCAGTTCACGTACGCCGACCTGCCGCCCACCGTGACCGGCGTCTCGCCTAACACGGGGACGGCCGCCGGGGGAGACACCGTGACGATCAGCGGCACCGGATTCACGACCGCAACCGGTGTGTACTTCGGGGGCGTGGCCACAACGTCGTTCACGGTCAACAGCGACGGGTCGATCACCGCGGTGACGCCGGCCGGCACCGCCGGAACCGTCGACGTGACGGTCTCGGCCGCCGGCGGCACGAGCGCGACAGGCGAAGCCGACCAGTTCACGTACCTGTAGTCGCTCATTGGGGCCCAGCAAGCCGAAGACTTCCCCTCGCTCGATCTCCAGATCGAGCGAGAATAGGCCGTGCCCAGAGTCATAGTCCTTCGACAGGCCCTGAGTTGTTATTGCCGCTCGCGGGCACACGGCGTGAGCAGATGTCCGAGCGTGGGGGCTCGGAGTGGGCCCCGTTTGACGGACTGTTCGCGAAAGCGGGTCCACTCCAACTTTGCCTGGTTGCAGCGCTGGGTCGACCGTTGAGCCGGACTGCTCCCTACAGGAGATGGCCGGTCGCCGGTCGATCGACCCGTCGCTTGCCTGAGACATCTCTAACCAACGATTTGACCGGCTCCTAACAGCGATTTGGGCAGCACCTAACCATCGTCCTCTTACGGTGGTTCGGGTTCAGATAAGGCGACCGGGCGCTTGCCCGACGATCGCCGGGCGACCAGTCAGGAGAGCCAGCATGTCGACCCCATCCCTTGTTCGCGGTGCCAGAGCGCTTGCCATCACGCCGTTGCAGCTCCGAACGAGATCAGCCTCAGCGTGTGCAGCCGACGGCCTTTGCACCGATCTTCCGGCCGCCTCGCGGGGGGCCGTCGGTAGTACTTGGGAGGAGCCCCCCGTTGCAGGCTCGGAGCGAACGCTGACCGAGGTGTTCACCGAAACAGTCGCGAGCTTTCCCACCAGCACGGCTTTGGACGCGAGCGACGCGACCTTGACCTATGAAGAGCTCTCGGACGAGGTCGAGCAGCTCGCCGCTCGGCTGAGCTCACTGGGAATCGGGCCGGGAGATCGCGTGGGCATCCGGATTCCCAGCGGCACCGCGGAGCTCTACCTGGGTATCCTCGGAGTCCTGACCTCGGGGGCCGCGTACATCCCTGTAGATGCAGAGGACCCGCCGACCCGTGCTGAGGCGACCTGGAAGGCGGCGGGCGCCTGCGCCGTGATCGAAGACGGTTTGGTGATTAGGAAGCTCGCACAGCCTCATGGCGCCGACCGGCTGCTCTCCTGCGAAGACGACGCGTGGGTGATCTTCACATCGGGCTCGAGCGGAGCACCCAAGGGTGTCGCCGTGAGCCATAGATCCGCCGCCGCGTTCGTCGACGCCGAGACGCGCCTATGGACCGTCACCGAGCATGACCGTGTGCTCGCGGGGCTCTCTGTCGGCTTCGACGCGAGCTGCGAGGAGATATGGCTTGCCTGGCGCAATGGTGCCGCGCTTGTGCCCGCGCCACGCAACATTGTGCGCAGCGGCGCCGATATCGGTCCATGGCTGGCGGAGCACGGCATAACCGTAATGTCCACCGTTCCAACGCTGGCGGAGATGTGGGACGACGCCGTGATGGCCGACGTTCGGCTGCTGATCCTCGGCGGGGAGGCCTGTCCGGCGGAGCTCGGCTGGAGGCTCGCCGCTCATCGAGAGGTGTGGAACACCTACGGTCCGACCGAGGCGACGGTGGTGAGCACGGCTGCGCGCATCCGTCCCGGCGAGCCGATCACGATCGGCCTGCCCCTCGATGGCTGGCAGGTCGCCGTCGTGGACGAGCGCGGGGCGCCTGTACCCCTCGGTGACCCCGGCGAGCTCGTGATCGGCGGCGTCGGGCTGGGTCGCTATCTCGACCCCGACCTTGACGCCGAACGCTTCGCGCCGCTGGAGTCACTGGGCTGGAGGCGGGCATACCGCACCGGTGACATCGTGTGTGAGCTGATCGACGGCTTGGAGTTCGTCGGTCGCCGAGACGGGCAGGTCAAGCTGGCCGGGCGACGTCTCGAGCTCGGCGAGATAGAGGCCCAGTTGCGGTCTGTTCCAGGTGTCACCGCTGCAGCCGCGGCGGTTCGCAAGAGCGCACGCGGCAATCCCGTGCTTGTCGGCTACGTGACCGGCGAGGTGGATCCAGCGCGCGTTCGCTCCCAGCTGGCCGAGCGCCTTCCGGCCGGGATCGTGCCGCTGATCGTGCCGCTGGACTCGTTTCCACTTGCCAGCTCGGGGAAGCTGTCGCGCAACGCATTGCCGTGGCCGCCGCCCGTCACCTCCGCCGAGAGCGCGAGCAGCCAGGAATCCGCGGGCGCGAGCGCGCTCACGGGAACGGCCGCATGGCTCGCCGACCGTTGGGCGGATCAGCTCGGCGTGGAGCCGAGGACGCCCGACAGCGACTTCTTCAAGCTCGGCGGGACCTCACTGGCCGCGGCCAAGCTCGCGTCGGCCATCCGGGGCCGCTTCCCGGCGATGGCCGTCGCCGACGTCTACAACCATCGCCGCCTTGGCGATCTCGCCGCGCGCCTTGATCAGATCGGCCAGGCCGAGCCCGTCACCTCGACGGCGTCCGCGCCGACGCGGTCGCGTTGGGGAATCCTCCAGCTCGCCGGCGTGCTGGCGTTGCTGGCGCTCGGGGCGATGCAGTGGCTGGTTGGCATCCTCGCCTACAACCGCTGGCAGGGCTCAGGCGTGGGGCCGCAGGTCGGCTGGGCGTGGCTGATCGTCGCCTGGCTGGCGCTCGCCAGTGCCCCCGGCCGGGCGACGATCGTGCTGATCGCCCGCAAGGTGCTGCTCGGTCGTCTGGCGCCCGGGCGCCATCCGCGACACAGCTGGCTGGCGTGTCGTCTGTGGTTCGTCGAGCGCCTCGCCGAGGTCTGTCACCTGGACCGGCTCGCCGGAACGCCGTGGGCGGTGCGTTACGCGCGGATCTGCGGCGCCGAGGTGGGCGATGGCGCGCGCCTCGGAACGCTTCCGGCGGTGACAGGGCTCCTGAGCGTCGGCGCCGGCGCGACGATCGAGGGCGAGGTCGACGTGCGCGGCTGGTGGATCGACGGCGACGAGCTGGTGCTCGGAAGGCTCCGAATCGGACCCGGCGCACGCGTCGGGGCGCGAGCGGTGCTGATGCCAGGCGCTGACATCGGAGCGCAAGCCGAGGTGGAGCCGGGCAGTGTCGTGAGTGGGCATCTCCCGGCGGGCGAGCGCTGGGCCGGGTCGCCGGTGCGGTACGAGGGCCCGGCCGGGTTGGCATGGCCATCGCACACGCCACGGCCATCCAAGCGCCGGCACCTGTGGAAAGCGATGTACGGCGTCGGGCTGGCCGTGATCAGCCTGCTCCCGCTGCTCGCCGCCGTTCCCGGCATCTTGCTGTTGACCGCGCTCGGATCAGGTCTTGGCACCCTGCGGTTCCCGCTCGGATCGATCCTGACCGGCGCCCCGCTGATCGCCGCGAGCTTCCTCGTAACCTACGCCCTGCTCGTTGCCGTGCTCGTGCGCAGCGTCGCCCGCCTGCTGCAGCCCGGTTGGCATAGCGATGACGGTGGGGCCGCGTGGGCGTTGTGGTTCACCGAGTCACTCATGGCCGGAACGCGGGGCGTCCTCTTCCCCCTCTATTCGAGCCTATACACGCGCCCGTGGCTACGTCTGCTTGGCGTGCGCGTCGGCAAGCGCACGGAGGTGTCGACCGCAGTCGGACTCAACCGGCTCGCCACGCTCGCTGACACCAGCTTCCTCACCGACGACGTCGTGTTCTCGATCGGACGCGCGCGCGGCGGCTGGGTGGCGCTCGCGCCGATCGAGGTCGGGAGCCGCACGTTCATCGGCAACAGCGCGATCCTGCAAAGCGACACCAAGGTCGGCGACGACAGCTTGGTCGGTCTCCTCTCCTCTCCGCCGGCTCGCAGCGCCAACGGAACCTCCTGGCTGGGACTGCCGGCGCTCGAGCTGCCACGGGTGCCCGACTGCCCCGATCCTGCGCGCACGACGACCCCGCCCCGGCGTCTCGTGCTGGCTCGCGGCGCGATCGACCTGGTGCGCATCCTGCTGCCGAGCACCCTATCGGTGATGCTGGGCCTGCTCGTCATTCTCACTCTCGACGCGATCGCGCAATCCTCCGGGAGCGTGTGGGTGACGGCGGCCGCGGCGCCGGTGGTTCTGTTGGCGGCAAGCGTCGGCGCCGTGCTCGCGACCATTGCCTTGAAGTGGCTCATAATGGGGTGCTACCGCATCGGCGAGCATCCCCTGTGGTCGCCGTTCATATGGCGCGATGAGCTGATCAACACGAGCCAGGAACAGCTCGCAGGCGCATGGCTGCTCAACCTCGCGCTCGGCACGCCGCTGATGGGAATCTACCTGCGCGCGATGGGCGCCAAGGTCGGAAGAGACGTCTGGTTTGAGACGCTCAACGTGACGGAGTTCGACCTCGTCAGGCTCGGTGACGGATGCGCGGTGAATCGCGGCGCATGCGTCGAGACCCACCTCTTTCAGGATCGCCTCATGCGCACCGGACCCGCCACCCTTGGGCTGGGATCGACGCTTGGTCCCGGTAGCGCAATGCTCCCCGACACGACGCTCGGTGAGCACTGCAGCGTCGGAGCGCGCTCATTCGTGATGCGTGGTGAGAAGCTGCCGGCGCGGACACGCTGGCACGGCGCGCCGGTGGTAAGCGTTTGAGAGGCCTGCGGATCATCCCCACCGATCCAGCCGAGGGGGCGCCCGCGGTCCGACTGCTCGACGCTCGGGCCGCCGGGCTCGACGAAGCGGGCCTGCGTGTCTGGGCGCGAGCACAGACCGCTGCGTGCGGCCACACCCACGTCGCGCGCTCCTACCGTCATCCCTACGCCCTTGTGGCCTGGCACACCGAGCCGATCGGGGTCGATATCGAGCGCATCGAGCCGTGCGACGCGTCGTTCGCGGACCTGATCTGCACCCCCCGGGAGCGCACCGACCCCCACGTCTCGATCGAGCCCGACACGAACCTGACGTCGCTGTGGTGCAGCAAGGAGGCGCTGTCGAAGGCCCTCGGCGATGCGCTCCTATACGACCCCAGCCGCCTTGACTCACCGATCTGCTGGCCGGGTCTGCGCTCGGGACCGTGGCGCGCGATCCCGCTTCAGACGGTCGCAGACCACACGGCGTGGCTGTGCTGGCGAGTCCCCGTGGCCATCTCCCAACCGCTGTCGGAGGCTCGAGGCGCAGTACATTCATCGTGATGGTCGGCATCGCTGGTTCCCCACCAAGGAGCGGCGGCGACTGCGTTCTGCTGGTCGAGGACGAGGCATCGATCTCAGAGCCCTTCTCTCACGCGCTCGCCCGCGAGGGATTTGCGCCCGTCGTCGCCTCGACGATCGCGGAGGCCCGCATCAGGCTGAAGGAGCGCGATCCCGACATCGTGCTGCTCGACCTGATGCTTCCCGACGGCGACGGCCGCGACCTGGCCCGAGAGCTTCGCTCCGAATCGCAGGTGCCGATCATCATGCTCACGGCCCGCGGCAGCGAGATCGACCGGGTGGTGGGTCTCGAGCTGGGCGCCGACGATTACGTCGTCAAGCCATTCGCCGCCGCCGAGGTGATCGCCAGGATACGCTCGGTGCTGCGCCGCACCCGTCAGCGGGAACCCGCCGATCGGGTCAGCGCGGGCGACGTGACGGTCGACGTCGCGGCTCGCCAGGCGTGGCTCGACGGGGAGGAGCTGTCGCTGACGCGAAGGGAGTTCGACCTGCTCGCCCGCCTCGCGCGCAGCGCCGGACACGTCGTCACCCGCGAGGACCTGATGAGCGACGTGTGGGATGAGAACTGGTTCGGCTCGACAAAGACCCTCGACGTCCATATGACCGCGCTTCGGCGAAAGCTCGGGGAGGACCCCGCCGCGCCGCGGCACATCCACACCGTGCGGGGAGTCGGCTTTCGCTTCGTGCCCGTGCAGGAGGCGTGAGCCGTAAGCCTGCGCACCCGCCTGTTGCTGTCGCTCGCTTACGTGCTCGTGCTGGCCGTCGTCTCGCTCGGGGTGCCGCTCGCGCTCAGCCTGCGCGATCGCGTCAACGCCGAGGTCCACTCCCAGGCTCTCAGCCAGGCCGACGTTGTCGCTGCCACGTCCGCCGATCTGCTCAACCCGCCAAGCGCCGCCGAGCTTGGAGCGCTCGTGCGCTCGAGCGCCGCCTCGGTGCGCGGACGCGTGCTCATCGTGAACACGCGCGGGCTGGTCGTCGCAGACAGCGCGGGAGCCTCGACGCTTGGGAGCAGCTACTCGAGTCGCCCGGAGATCGCTACCGCCCTGGGCGGACGGGCTGTGCAGACCCAGCGCGCAAGTCACAGCCTCGGCGAGAACATTCTCGCGACCGCTGTGCCGGTACTGAACCGTGGAAGCACCGTCGGCGCGGTGCGCATCACCCAGAGCGTCGCCGCCGTGCAGAACGCCGTGCGCAGCACGGTAGCCAAGCTCGCACTCGTCGCCGGCACGGTGCTGCTCCTGGGCCTGCTCGCAGGCGGGGTTATCGCGCGACAAGTCGCGCTCCCGCTCAGACGCCTGGAGGGTGCCGCCAGGCGACTCGCCGGCGGCGACCTGTCGGCTCGCGCCGTGGTCGAAGGAAGCTCCGAGCAACGCTCTCTCAGCGCCTCCTTCAACGAGATGGCTGACCGCGTCGAGCGGCTGATCGGCGCCCAGCGCGAGTTCGTCGCCGACGCCTCCCACCAGCTGCGCACCCCACTGACCGGACTTCGACTCCGCCTGGAGGAGGCGCGCGCCGCCGGGGTGGACGCGAGTGTCGCCGCAGTGCTCGACGCCGGGACCGCGGAGGTCGACCGTCTCGCCGCGATGGTCGATGAGCTGCTCATTCTGAGCCGTGCCGAGGACCGGGAGCTCCAGGGCGAGCAGATCGATGTGCACGATGCGGTGGAACGCGCCGTCGAGCGCTGGCGTGCGACTGCCGAGGCACGCCAGATCGCGCTCGAGCCGGCCGGCGATCGCGCGGGCACCGCATGGTGCGCGAGGGCCGACCTCGACCGAGCTCTGGACGTGCTGATCGAGAACGCGCTGCACTACTCGCCCGCCGCCAGCGAGGTGACAGTCGCCGGTGAGAACGGTCGCATCGAGGTCCGCGACCGCGGTCCCGGCCTCGCGCCAGGGGAGGATGAGCTCGTGTTCGAGCGCTTCCACCGCGGTCGCGCAGGCCAGCAGGGTCCTTCGGGGAGCGGCCTGGGGTTGGCGATCGCCAGGACGTTGGCGCGGGCCTGGCACGGCGACGCCAAGCTGGGGAATCGGCCGGGCGGCGGTGCAATCGCGGTGCTCGAGTTTCCGGCGGCCGGCCCATGAGCGCTCCTCGCCGGACCGTGTTGGTCATCGTCCTGGCGGTCCTCGGGATCGCGGTCGCAGCCGCGATCACGTGGGGGACGAGCCAGCTCGTGCGCCAGCGTATCGGCCTGGCCTCCGAACCGCTCACCGCGGGGCGACGGCTGTTGCCGCCTGTTGCGAGCTCGCCGGCTCACGTTGCGCCCTCTTCGGTGCGGCCTGCACACGCGACGGGCAAGCCGACGACCCAAACGCAATCGGCGCCACGGCCAACTCCGGCCGCACCGTCCCCGCCCTTGACCGCGCCGAGCACTCCGAGCACCACTCCACCGTCGACGACGCCAACCGAAGCGCCCGTGGAATCTCGACCGGTCGTACGCGGCTCTGGTTCGGAGGGCGGGGACTCGAGCGCCCACCGCGACGACTGATGGGTCAAGAGCTACAGCCACCTCGATAACGGACACGTCCGCCGAGCGAGCGCTGTCAATCTTTGCCAATCGCTAACTTCAGCCTGGGGCGCCGCTAGCCGCCGACAAGCCACAGTGAAGGCACCCGACACAGGAGTGCCCATGCGACGTGTGGAGATGATGACGGCCGGAGGAGTGACCCTCGCGGGCCTCGGCGCGCTCGTGGGCCTCGCGATCGGCTCGGGCCATGGTGGACCGAAGCTCACCGTTCCGCGCGCGCAGCCCGTCGAGGTGCGCACCGAGATCATCCGCAGGACGGTCAACGTCTACCGGCGTGAACACCCCCACCACGCCGCCGGCGCCGGGCCGGCGGGTGGCAGTTCTTCGGGTGCATCCGCGCCGGGAGCGAGTGCCGTGGCGTCCGTTCCAACACGGACACGTACGAGTGGGGCCGGCGCTGTCGCGCCGGCGGCGTCCACGAGGCCCGTCGTAACCACCCGCTCAAGCGGCTCGAAAGGGACCTCCGGCTCATCCCCGGTCGGCAACTCGGGCTCCACTCCCGTGAAAACGCGCACCAGCGGGGCGAGTTCCTCGGGTGGAGGCTCGGGCTCCTCGCATCCGGTGAACACCCGCTCGAGCGGTGGCGGCGATGGCCACGGCGGTGGACACGATGACTGACCTCCCGCAGACCACCCCGCGGCCGCCCGATCGTCCCGTTCAGACGGGCCCCAAAATCGACGAGCCGCCAGGAAGCGCGCGGGCATCGTCACGGGCGCGCAACGCCCACCCACTGCTGAGCCCGTTCCCGCTGACGGTCATGACACTCACGACTTTCCTGGTGCTCTTCGCGCTCATGATGGCGCGACTCAAAGCCGGCGCCGACCCGGCCCTCCGCGCGAGCACGACGACTCCAGTTGCGGCCGCGAGCTCTGGCGCGCGCGCGGTAGCCACGCGCACGAGCGGTGGAGGCGAATCCGCTGCCACACTCGCACCGGCCGCGGGGTCAGAAGAATCGACGGCGAGCCCATCGGTAATCACCCGCACGAGCGGTTCGCCCGGGACGACGGAAGCCGGCGATGAGTGACGACTCTGGCGCTCGCACGCCTGCCCCGGCGCCGCGTAGCCGCGGCGCGCTCGGCCTGCTGTGGGCTGCAGCTGCCGTCTTCCTCGCCGTGCTCGCGCTGCTGGCGCTGCGCGTGGCCACAGGGCAGGATCCAGCGCTGCGCGCCCGGGCGGCCGCCGCGCCGCTGCCTCGGCGCCGTGTATTGGTCCGCCGTATCTACGAACGCAGGGTGATCGTCCACCTGCCTCCCACTGCGCCGGCTCAGCCGAGCAAGGCCTCCGAGCAGGTCAGCTCGGCAGGCGTGAGCGCGGCGTCTCTTCCCGTCACCCGCACCTCATGAGCCCTGCGCACGACATCATCTTCCGATCAATGGGCAGCGACGTGCGCCTGATCGTCGAGTCTCCGCTACTCAGAGGGCTGCCGACGCCCGTGGAGGCGACCGAGAGTGAGCGTCGCTATATCCAGGACTTTGCGCGGCGCCTGTCGCGCTTTCGCTCCGACAGTGAGCTGTGCGCGCTCAACGCCGACCGCTCCTGCGAGGTGCCGGCGTCGATCCTTCTGCGAGCGGCCGTGGCGGCGGGACTGTGGGCGGCCGAGCGCAGCGGTGGCCTCATCGACCCCACGCTGGTTGGCGAGATCGAGTCGATCGGTTATGTGGCCTCAAAGGACGGCGAGACCCCGGTGCCCCTGCCCCTAGCCCTCGCCGCCGCCCCAGCTCGGCGACCCGCCCGACCTCGCGCCACGTCGCCCTGGCGCCAGATCGAGGTCGATGATCGGCGCGGTACCGTGCGACGGCCGCCGGGCCTGCGCATCGACACCGGGGGGACCGGCAAGGGCCTCGCGGCCGACGCTGTCGCTCATCGTCTGCGCCACTACACCCGCTTCGTGGTCGATTGCGGCGGCGACATCGCCGTGGGCGGCGTGGGCTGTCAGCTCAACCCAATCGCCGTCGAGGTTGAGCACCCGCTCACCGGCGAGTGCGTCCACACGCTGAGACTGACCCAGGGCGGAGTCGCGACATCCGGCCTGAACGTTCGAGTGTGGAGGCGCCCCGACGGCTCCTTCGTCCATCATCTGCTCGACCCTTCAAGCGGCGAGCCGGTTTGGAGCGGGCTGATCGGGGCCACAGCGCTTGCGCCCAGTGCCCTCGAAGCCGAGACGCTGTCCAAACTCGCGCTTCTCACCGGGCCCGAGGGCGCACGCTGGGCGCTCGCCGAGCACGGCGGCTTGGTGGTCCACGACGACGGCGAGGTGGAGCTGATCGGACCCTTGGACCTCCGCGGGAATGTCGCGGCGTATCCGCTTCGGAGCGCGGCATGACCCAGGCCGCGCCCGCAAACTACGTCTGGTGGCTCGCCGGTCGCTCAGCCGGGTTCGTGGCAATGGCGCTGATCACATTCTCGGTGATCCTCGGCTTGGCGATGGCCGCGCGCGTGATCCCGACCAAGCGGCGGCGAGATGCGGTGCGCCTGCACCAGCACCTAGCCCTGATCGCGCTCGGTGCGATCGTCGCCCACGGTCTGTTCTTGGCCGCCGACCCATGGCTGAAGGCGGGCGCGAAGGGCATCGTCGTGCCTTTCGCGATCGGCTACCGCCCGCTATGGACCGGTCTGGGGATCGTGAGTGCATACCTGGCGGCGATTCTCGCCCTGAGCTTCTATGTGCGCAAGCGGATCGGCGTGCGCCTGTGGCGGCGGATGCACCGCTTCACCGTCGTGGTCTACGCGCTCTCGCTGGCCCACGCGCTGGGATCAGGAACGGACGCGTCGATACCGCTCGTGCGTGACGCGATGCTGGCGAGCACACTGCCCGTGCTGTTCCTGTTTGCCCTGCGCCTGTTGCGCTCGCGCGGACGCGCTGCCTCGAGGCCGCCAGAACGCGCTGACGCGCGACCAGCCGTGAGTGGTGCCGTCCAAGCGAGGGTGCCCCCGGTTGCTTTCGCAGGCTCGCGTGGGGCTGACAGGCATGTGAGCGGCCGCTCGCTTGAACCCTCCCGCAGCCACATGGAGCCCGTCACATCTCAAGCGAACTGAACCTGCAAAGGAGACACAATGACCTACGTTCCGAGCATTGACCAGGCAAGCTGCATCGCCGAGGCTGATTGCGTCGAGCTCGTGCCCGACGTGTTCCAAGTCGAGGACTTCGCCACAGTCGTAGGCACGGGGCCCGACGACCTGATTCTCGCGGCGGCGAAGAACTGCCCTGTGGAAGCGATCACGGTGGTGGACTCCGAGACCGGCATGCAGGTGTATCCCTAAAGAGTTTGGCTCGCTCGACATAGGCTGCCCTCGCCCATGAAGCGTGCGAAGTCGCGATGATGAGGCGATGAGCGAGGACACACCCCGGGCAAGAGACGCACGGCCGGCGCTCCTGTGCTTCGACGGGTCGGATGACGCTGCTGCTGCGATCGCCAAGGCGGGTGAGCTCCTTGGTCCACGCCGAGCGGTGGTGCTCACCGTGTGGGAGCCGGTGGCGGTGTGGGAGCCGTATGACCCAGCCACGATCCTCACCGCCCCCGCTTCGAAGCTGTTCTCGGCGGAGCTCGGCCTCGATGAGATCGCGAACGAGCTGGCACGCGAGAAGATGGACCGCGGAGCGGCGCTGGCGCGCGAGGCCGGATTTGAGGTGCAGGGCCGCGTCGGTGAGGGCAAGAGCTGGCGCACGATCTGCGACGTGGCCGAGGAGCTGGATGCCGAGCCGATCGTGATGGGCGCCCGCGGCCTCTCGCGCGTTCAGTCGGCGCTCCTCGGAGGCGTGTCTTCTGCAGTTGTCGTGCATGCGCGCCGCCCGGTGCTCGTCATCCCGACGCATAGCCGCTGAGAGGGTCTCACGAGCACGGAGAAGTCACACGACGCGAGCGATCCGTCGATCGCCTCGGGGGCAGACGTCCCACCTACCGGTTTGACCGAGATCGAGGCCGCACGGCGACTCGACGATCGCGGGAGATTCGCACCGCGGCGCTCGAGCCGCTCCTACGCGAGCATCGTTCGTGCCAACACGGTCACGATTCCCAACGGAATCCTGCTGTTCTTTGGCGTGCTCACGATCACCCTCGGGTCGTGGCGGGACGCACTGTTCCTCGGCATCCTCGTCTCGAACATTGCGATCGGGTCCTTCCAGGAGATCCGCTCCAAGAGGGCTCTGGACCGGCTCGCCGCGCTGGTCGCGCCGGAGGCGGTTGTCGTGCGAGACGGGGCCGAACGCCGGGTGCCGGTCGACCAAGTGGTGGTGGGGGACCTCGTCCGCCTGGCGCCCGGCGACCAGGTGGTCGCCGACGGGACCGTCACCTCGGCGGACGGGCTCGCGCTGGATGAGGCCAATCTGACCGGCGAGTCCGAGTCCGCCGTGCGCGGTCCTGGAGAGCCGGTGTGGTCCGGCTCGTTCGCGGTCGAGGGCACCGCGCTGTTCGAGGCCACGGCGGTGGGCCCGGACAGTCGTGCGGAGCGGCTGACCGCGACCGCGCGCGCTTTTCGTCACCCGCGCTCGCCGCTTGAGCGAGCCACCGATCGGTTGCTCCTGTGGCTGATCGTTCTTGCGGCCCCCCTGGCGATCGGGCTGACGGTCTCGGTCTTCGCCGCCAACGAGTCCGCCAACGCCCGCGTCCAGACCGTCACCGCCGGGATCGTCAACCTCGTCCCCGAGGGACTGATCCTGCTGATCAGCGTCACCGCGGCGGTGTCGGCGTTCAGGATGGCTCAGCGCGGCGTGCTCGCCCAGCAGCTCAACGCGATCGAGTCGCTCGCGTCGGTTGACATCGTCTGTACCGACAAGACGGGCACGCTGACCGAGCCGACTCTGCGCGTCGTCGGGGTTGTGCCTGCCCGAGGTGAGGACGAGACGTCCCTTGCCCGTGAGCTGACGGTCTACGCCGTCAGCGCCCCATCTCGCAACTCGACGCTCGAGGCGATCGCCGACGCCCAGCTGGCGGATGTGCAGCAGCGGCGGGTCATCGCTCAAGTGCCGTTCTCCTCGCGGCGTCGCTGGAGCGCGCTCGACCTGGGCGACGAGCGGCTCGTGCTGGGGGCGCCGGAGCGGTTCGTCGATGCGGACCCGGCCCTTCTCACGCGCGCACGCGAGGAGGCGAGCGCCGGGCGGCGTGTGCTGGCGCTCGGTCGCAGCCGGTTGCCTCTGCCTGTTGCCGGCGCCGAGCCGCCTTTTCCCGACGACGTACACGCACTCGGCCTCCTGGTGCTCGCCGAGCGCCTGCGCCCCAACGCGGCCGAAACCGTTGCCTTCTTCATCGCCGAGGGCGTTGAGCTGAAGGTGCTCTCCGGTGATGCACCCGCCACGGTGGGCGCGATTGCCCACGACGCCGGCGTGCCGGGCTCGGCAGCGGCACTCGACGGCGAGGCGCTGCCGACCGAGTCAGGCGCCTTGCGCGACGCCGTCTCCTCGGCGCCGGCCGTGGGGCGGATCTCGCCCGAGGGCAAGCGGGCGATCGTGGCTGCGCTCACCGGCGCGGGACGCTATGTCGCGATGGTCGGTGACGGTGTCAACGACGTTCCCGCGTTGAAGCAGGCGCGCCTGGCCATCGCCCAGGGCTCAGGGGTGCAGATGTCGCGCTCGGTCGCAGACCTCGTGCTCGTACGCGATGACTTCGGCCTGGTGCCCGGGATGGTCGCCGAGGGGCGGCAGATCCTGCGCAACATCCAGCGGGTGGCGCGGCTGTTCATAACCAAGACCGTGTTCACGGCGGTGGTGGGCCTGGCTGTGGCGATCCCGACGGCGACCTTCCCGCTCCTGCCGCGTCAGTTCACGATCGCCGCCACGGTCACCATCGGCATTCCCGCCTTCGTGCTCGCGCTCGCGCCGAGTTCCGGGCCGTGGCGACCGGAGCGCTTCATAGAGTCTGTCCTCAGCTTCGCGATCCCGGCCGGAGTCGGTATCGGGGTCGGCATCATCGCCGGTTACCTGCTCGCACGCTACGGATTCGACCTTGGCCTGAAACGCTCGCGCACAGTTGCGACTGGGATCGTCGTCGTCTGCGGGCTCGCGGTCGTGATGCGACTCGAGGGAGAGTCCGGGCGCCGACGGCTCGCGGTGGCAGGGCTGTGCGCCGTGATGGCCCTGCTCTTCGCGCTCGCGCTCATCGTCCCCTTCTTGCGCGACTTCTATGAGCTCTCAACCCCCACCGGCGACGCCGCCATCGCCTGGGCGGTCGGAACCGCCGTCGGAGTCGGGACGATGCTAGCTGCCCTGCACCTACTGCGGGTTTGAGCACGAACGGCAAGAGGGAGGCTCCGTGAGAGCAACGGATGATCGGACGTCGTTAAGGGCCTAGATTGACAGCTGTTCAAGCAGTCTCGCGATCTCGTTGAGGTGTGCCGTTCGCTCGGGCGAGGGATCATTGTCGCATGGCGACATCTGGCTTCGGCCCACCCTCTAGCGCAGTACATCCTGAGAAGGCCGGGGTCGACCTGTACTGGCTGCCCCTCGGTGCCGGTGGCCATTTTGTTCGATTCAATGGTCGTGTGTTCGAGGCGGCGGCGGCGCGCTTTGAGCGGCGACCGGCGTGCGAGCTGTACCACTCGGCACTCGAAGTCCAGATCACGGCGGCACGGTTCGTGATCGAGATGACGCCGGTGCCAGACGCCCAAGGCGGGCAGCGCGGCGTTGTCGCGGAAGGTCCTGTTGGAGCCCGCTGGGCGAGCCGGTTTCGCATGTTTCGCTACGAGATCCGCCGCTGGCGGGACGGACGCATTCCGGACGTCGGCGAGGCCGTGGAGAGCCCGCGACGACTTACCGACGAACGAGCTCTAGCGCTACGTGTGCTCGACCTGGTTCCGCACGTGCCGACGCCGGTGTGGGGCCGGGACGAGCTCAAGACTGGTGACATGTGGAACTCCAACTCGGTGATCGCCTGGTTGATCGCGCGCAGTGGCATAGACACCGAGTCGATCGACCCTCCGGCGGACGGACGAGCGCCGGGATGGCAGGCCGGGATCGTAGTTGCGCGCCGGCAGACAGCGGACGTGTCGCCCGCTGCTCCCGCGCCGAGGTGACGATGTACCGCTCTTGGTTCGGATGATCACCAACTCTCGAGCGGTGTCGATCTAGCCGCGGGGGTGTCCTGATGGGGAGGACGCGAGTCGCTCCTCACGCTGCTTGATCCCGCGGAGCATCTTCCTCTCCATCACGAGCGAGCCGGGCTCCATCGGCAACATGCCGATCCGAGCGGCGAGTGTCGGCAGCCGAAAACGGTTGCGGCTGATCAGACGCGTCCCGCCGTCTTTGTCCTCGAGCACAAATGCCCAAACCCAGTTGCCGTCCTGCGAGCGCCAGGCGAGGACATTCTCTGGCTCAAACCGCTCAAGTCGCATCCGGTTTGAGCCGAGACCGATCATGTCGCCGATCTCGGGATGTTGGAGCTCCGGGATGATGCGGTCGACGCTGTGCATCTTGAGGCCCAACAGGTTCTCGATCCAGTCGTAGGTATAGGCGCCGCCGCGTGGGGATGGCCCCATCTGCGCTAGCCACGGCCAGACCGCTGCGGCCGGCGCCGCGACTTCGATCGCGCGGGTTGAGACGCCGTCGGCATTTTCAAGCAACTCGTCGCCCGGGAGATGCGACTTGGCCTCTGCCTCGGTGGCGCCCCAAGTGAGAATCCGGTCACGCAGCACCGCCCGGTAGAGCGCACCTAAGGCCGTGGCAGCAAAGGCAAAGGCAACTGCCGAGCCGTCATGGCTTCAGTCTCCCAGAGGGTCGAAGACGACTCGCAGTCGAGGCGCATGACAGCGGCCGGCTCGGAGAGGTGGTGATGCTCGCTGAATGGCCGTGAGCTAAGCGTGCTCTCGCTCACCCAATATCACGGCGGGGTTCGCCTCGCCTTGGGGCGCGCGTGAGCACTACTCGCCCTGCGAGCTCCAGAAGGCCTCCGCCTCCGCCTCCATTACGGCCAGGCGAGAGTAGTAGTCCGGAAACTCGTTGAGGTGCGCTCGCGCAATCTTCGCGGTCACAGTCGTGTCGTCATCGGTCACATTGGTTTCGAGATCCTGCGTGCCGTGCTCGAGCTCGACGTCCATCCCCTTCCGAAACTGCTCGACGTCGAACGGCGAGGTCACCCAGTCGATGCCGATCTGCTCGCCGGCCGCACGTGCTTCCTCGGCCGTGAAAGGGACCTTTTCGCGCACACGATGGAGCCTACGCTCAGCGTGAGCCTGCTGTCGCGAGGTCCGAGAATGCACGCTCGGCGCCGCCGGGTAGGCGCGTTGTCGCCCTGACGGCGGCCGCGCAAGTTTCTACACGCGAAGGAGACGCGTGTAGGCAACAAAGCGCTTAAGACGTCGACTCAGCGACCTCCCGTTGCCGTGACTACGACTCGCTCACTCGAAGCTAAACGCGAGTTGGCTCGGAGCATTACGAAGGAGAGCCGGAGATCCCAATGCTGAAGCCAAATTCAGCGCCTTGGACGGCTCTGAGCTCGGCCGCCGATCTCTAGGTCCGGCTAACTTGACCCGCGCAGAATCCGCCGAAAAGACGGCGTCGCCGGCCTCATTTCAGGGCATTTAGCCCACAATTTGGCCCACCGCACGAAGGATCTAAGGCAATCTTCCCGATCTGATGTGGGAGCAAAACAGGTAAGCGTTCAGTCCCCCACCTCAGGCAAGCGATGGGACCGGATCGCCGCGCGCGTGGGCGGCGAGCAGCTCGCTCAGGTAGGCGAACAGCGAACGGCGCTGCAGGCGGCAGGTGACCGACGCCGAGAGCAGCCGCTCGATGCGTCGCTCCCCGAGCTCTGATTGGCTGCCGAGCGAGAGCTTTCGGTAGATGACCGCGCCCCTGAGCGAGCGCTCGGCGTGGTTGTTGGTCGGCTCGACCCCCGTGCGCCTGGCGAATGTCCAAAGCGCCGGCCACAGCTTCAAGAGGTTGCGTGCCATCCGGTAGCAATATTTGTGACGGGGGCTCTTCGAGGCGTAGCGGCGCATGATCGGCTTGTAGTGGCGTTGCAGGGCACGAACCGTGCGCTTCAGCTCGCGACGGTCACCGGTGTTCTGGAATACCTCCCACGCCCAGAAGACTCGCTCTGAGAGCTCAAGGCCCTGGAGCCCGAACTCCCGCTCGGCGGCGAGGCCCTCGGCGTGGGCCTTGAAGTCCCTTCTCAGATGAGACCAGCAGACCTGACGGCGTCTGAGCGGCAGGTGGGCATAGCCCCACCAGCGGTCTGAGGTCACGATCCCCTCGTGGCCATCGAGCAGCCACCTGGCATGATCCTCGTGGCGATCGGGGGCGACGTGAAAGACGGCGTGGTGCTCGGTGAACATGCCCCACAGCGCGCGCGCTCTGCCCTTCAACCTCCAGCCGGTCTCGTCCATGTTCAGGCTCTCGCCTGAGCGCACGCGCGCGAGCAGATCTTCGTAGGGATCCTCCAGAGCGTCGGCGGCGCGCGCGAGGATGGCGTCGACCGTGCCGGTGCAGATGTGCGCTCCGAAGAGCTCTTCGCAGAGCTCTGTCACGTCGCGGCGGCTCACGCGGTTGCGTACCGACAGCGCCGCGATGGCCGCTTGCAGACGCGGTCCGAAAGCGCTGTTCGAGACTTCCGCGGGAAGCATCGCCCGCGTCTGTTTGCCGCAGCCCGGACAGCGCACGCGCTGGGCGCGGTGCTCTGTCACCTGCGCCGAGAGGACCGGCAGCTCTTCGACCTGATGGCGGAAGGGCTCGCCCACGGCCAGGAGCTCTCCAGCGGCGAAGAGGTGGCCACAGCGGCAGCGTCTCGGCCAGTGCTCGACCACTTCGTCAACCGCGGAGGCTGGCAAGAGCTCGCGGCCGTGACCCTCGTGCCCTGGCTGTGCGCCCTGTGAACGTCCCGAGCGGTCCCTATCGCGCACGGGCCGGCGCTTGCTCGGCGGGTCAGAGCTCGGCGGCAGCGAGGAGTTGCGCGAGCTCTTGGTCAGCCGGCGCTCGAGCTTCTCCACGCGCGTCTCGAGCTGCTGAATGCGGCGATCCATCGCCAGCAGCACCTCGACGACGGCCTCACGCCCCGCGTCGTAGATCGCCTCCGCCTCAGCGCGCTCCACGCCACAAGATTCGACGCTGCAGAGTTATGTCCCCCAACCCACTGAACGCTTACCCAAAACAGGCTGATTTGCAGGGGAAACGTGTCGATGGGCGCGGCGGGTTTCGAACCTGCGACCTCTCGCGTGTGAAGCGAGCGCTCTCCCACTGAGCTACGCGCCCTAGGGGCCTGATTCTATTGGCCGGCGGCTGTCGTCGGGTGGACGACCGCGTGACTGGTCGATCGAGCCGGCGTCCGTGCCTGCTCATGCCTATGCACCACACTGCCGACAACTATCGATGGGGGGTTCTTGTCGATCACTCCCGAGGACAATGTCGCCTGACCAAGCTAAGCCGCCTGACGCTGACGCCCGTGGCGTCATCACGGCCGACGGCGACCCGGCGGGAGGGGTAGGGGTAGACGGCAATGAGCGCTACCGAGTAATCGTCGAGACCTGCACCGATGGGATCTGGACGATCGACGCGGACAACGTCACGACCTTCGTGAACCCGGCTCTGTGCCAGATGCTTGGCTACGAGCGCCACGAGATGCTTGGTAAGTCGGTACTCGAGTTCTTGGACGCGGCGGTCATCGACGAGGCAAAGCGCAGCCTCGGTCTCCGGAAGGAGGGCGTTGCCGAGCGGTTTGAGCGCCTGTTTCGGGCTAAGGACGGTCACGAGGTCTGGACGTTGCTGGCCACAAGCTCGTTCTTTGACAGGGACGGCGAGTACACGGGCGCCCTTGCGATGGTCACCGACACCACTGCGAAGCGGGCGGCCGCAAGCGAGAACAGACGCACCCACGAGATGATCCGCCACCAGGCGCTCCACGATGGTCTGACGGGACTACCCAACCGCGCCCTGTTCCTTGACCGCGTCGCCCACGCGCTCGAGCGCAACGATCGGGATCGTCAAGCAATAGCCGTGTTCTTCATCGATCTCGATCAATTCAAGCTGGTCAACGACAGCCTTGGCCACGAGGCAGGGGATGAGCTGTTGCGCCTCGTAGCCCCGCGGCTTGCTGGTGCGATCCGGCAGGGAGACACCCTCGCGCGCCTCGGCGGAGACGAGTTCGCGGTGCTCTGCGAGCGACTTCCCTCCGAGCTGGCGGCCACACTGGCCGCCAACCAGCTTCTGGCCGCACTCGAGGACCCAGTTGTGCTCTGCGGCGATGACCATACGGTGAGCGCGAGCATCGGCATCGCCGTAAGCACGGGCAAGACCACCCCCGCCGACCTCCTCCGCGACGCGGACGCTGCGATGTACCAGGCCAAGGCGGCGGGCCGCGGTCGCGCCGAGCTGTTCGATGGAGAGATGCGCGCCCGCGTCCTCGGTCGGGTTCGCACCGAGGCGGCCCTGCGTGTCGCGTTAGCCGACGGGGACATCTACGTGCACTATCAACCACTGCTGTCCTTGCGCAGCGGTCGGATTGTTGGCGCCGAGGCTCTGGCCCGCTGGCGACACGCCGATTGGGGGCCGGTATCGCCTATCGAGTTCATACCGGTCGCCGAGGACAGCGGCCTGATTCACGAGCTGGGGGCGCAGATCATGCGCATAGCTGCGCATGACTGCGCTGCCTGGCAAGGCCATCCGGACTTCGCCGGGATCGCGGTGAACGTCTCAACACGGCAACTCGTCGTGACTGATGAGGTGCTGGAGCTCGTACGCGACGTGGCCGCGGCGGAGGCCGTCACACCCGGCTTCCTCACGCTCGAGATCACAGAGAGTGTGCTGATCGAGCACCTTGACATGACCCGGAGTGCTCTCAACGCGCTCACGAGCCTCGGCGTACGTCTCTCGCTCGACGACTTCGGCACTGGCTATAGCTCGCTGAGTTACCTGGCCAACCTACCCTTTGACAGCGTGAAGATCGATCAATCGCTGATCAGGGATATCGTCAGGGTGCCGCGGTGCGCCGCTCTCGCTGCCGCCATCATCCATATGGGTCACGCGCTCGAGCTACAGGTGGTCGCAGAGGGAGTCGAAACGGACGAGCAGGTCACTCGACTCCGGGAACTCGACTGCGACATCGCCCAAGGCGACTACTTCGGGCCGCCAATGGCGCCTGAGGTGCTCGCCGGGCTGCTCCAACAGCGATCAAGCTCCCTCACCACATCCGCCGCGGTCCCGATGACGATCGCGCGAACGATGCGGCGAGCTCGCGAGAGACACCAGCCGGCTTGAACTCCCCTGGGGCGAACATTCTGCGGTAGTCCGATTGGGCGCGAAATCGCAACGCGTGAGGGGGCGATTGGTGCTTCAATCTCTCATGTGGGCGGCGCTGGGTCCGCCTACCGAGAGGACATGGAGGTGTTGTGGGATGAGACCGTCAAAGGCCCCACGGGGCCTGGGGTTGTGTGTAGGAGTGTTCGCCGCGATGGGGTTCATGCTGCTCGCGACGGCGAGCGGGGCGATGGCGTCCGGGGTCAAGGCCTGCGTGCCGTCAGCGGAAGGCTTTGCCTTCATAACCCCAATCAGAGGTGCTTGCCCGAGGGGGTACACGTTGACCGAACTGGGCAAGGAAGGACCCGCGGGCAAAGAAGGCAAACAGGGACCGACGGGTGCCACCGGTGTGACAGGCGGATCCGGACCGACGGGGCCAACCGGACCGCAGGGCGAACGAGGCCCGACCGGCGAACGAGGCCCGACCGGCCCATCCGGACCGACGCCGGAAAAACTGCCACAACCGGAAAGGGGTCCCACCGGACCCACCGGGGCGACAGGGGCGCAGGGTGAAAAAGGCCAGAACGGAGCGACCGGACCACAGGGCGTGACCGGAGCGACCGGACCGCAGGGCGAACGAGGAGCGAACGGCGTGACCGGAGCGGCCGGACCGACCGGACCGCAGGGCGAACGAGGCCCAACCGGCGAACGAGGTCCAACGGGACCGACGCCAGCTGAAAGACCGCCGCCGCCACCACCGCCGCCACCGGAAAGGGGTCCCACCGGACCGACCGGTGAAAAAGGCGACACGGGAGCGACCGGAGCGCAGGGCGTGACCGGAGCGACCGGACCGCAGGGTGAAAAAGGCGAAACCGGCCCGACCGGAGCAACCGGAGCGCAGGGCGTGACCGGAGCTAGCGGACCACAGGGTGAAAAAGGCGAAACCGGCCCGACCGGACCTTGAGGCCAGGTCGAGAGGGGTAGCCGAGTGAAAGGTGCCGTGGTGGTGGTCCGTTTCTCACAGCGGACCACCACCCGGTGCCAGGTCTCGTGGTCAGGGCCTCAGGACCCCAGCCGAACTCCCGGATGAGGGTCCAGCCGGTCGGCCGGCTCGGAGTAGGTGTGCGCTAGTGAATCCACTTCCGCTTCAGAGAGCGTGCTCCCGAACGCGGCGGGACCGCCGAGCTTGCGATAGCCCGCCAGCGCTTCCTTGCCGATCTGGGCCAAGGTGAACTGGCCGTCGTAGACGCTGTCGATGTAGAGCGCGACATTGTCGCGCGCGAAGCGTGCGCCGGCGGGGGATCCGTGTTCGATCTCCTCGATCGCCGCGCCGATCTGGCTCCATCCGTGCGTAGCGAGCCCGTCGAAGGTCCGGAACAGGCCGGCAAGCTGCGCCGCCGGACCGGTGAGCGAGGCCGCTGCCGATTCTTCCAGCAGTTCGGGCTCTTTGATCTTCGTGGCGGCCGCGCTCGCGGCGGCGATCGATGGAGCCGCGGCCGAGGGCGTGTGCGCGGGCAGGCCGTTGGCGACGAGGGGCCAGGCGACGTGGCCCGCGCTCACCGCGTCGGCCACCGGACGCTCGAGGGTCTCCAGGTCACGGCTCACCGCGACGAGGTCTTCACGCTGCAGTCGGAGTTCCGCCGCAGTAGAGGTCCTGCTCGCCCCGCTGCAACCCATGGTCGCGATCGGGACGCTGCCCATCAGGAGGAGCGTCACCGTGACGCGCACGGCCTTGCCGGGGGTCGGCGGGGCTGGCCGGAGGCGACCCGCGCGAACGCTACGTTCCCAGGAGGTCGACTACGAACACCAGCGCCGCGTTCGGCGGGATCGTGGGTGGCCGGCCCTGGGGGCCGTAGGCGAGCGCCGCGGGGATGATCAGCGCGCGCCGTCCGCCCACCTTCATGCCCGCCACGCCCTGGTCCCACCCTGGGATGACCTGTCCCTGGCCGAGCACGAAGGTGAACGGTTCTTTCCGTTTCCACGACGCGTCGAACTCCTTGCCCCCTTGGAACAGGACGCCGACGTAGTTGACGGTCACCGACTGGCCGGTTTTCGCTTCGGCTCCGGTCCCTTTGACGATTTCCTTGATCACGAGTTTAGTTGGCGGCGCGCCCGACGGCGGCGTGACTGTCGGTTCTTTCGAGAGCGGACCGCTGGTTGGCGTGGTTGCCGTCGTCGAGGAGGTCGAGCCTGCTTTGGCGAGCGTTTCGTCGGCCTTGTTCTCCTGGCCGACGCCGATCGTGCTGCTCGAGCTGCTGGAGCCGCAACCCGCGATCAGGGCCGCCGCGGCGAGCGCCGCAAGACCGAAGCCGGGGCGCGAGCGAACCGCGCGGAACGCGTTCAAGGAGATCACGAGCGGGCAGCCTAGCGGAAGTCGGTTAGGATCGGACGCGGACCGTGCTAGGCGGGGAGGTAGCGGTGCCCTGTATCCGCAATCCGCTCTAGCGGGGCTGAACTCCCCTTCGAGGGGCTTTCCGCTCCGGTCGCTCCGCCGCTGGGAGCGTCGATGGTTCGGGTCCCGCGCGGTGTCGGCTTGCGAACCAGGTCAGGTCCGGAAGGAAGCAGCCTTAGCGATCCCCGGCAGGCGCAGTGGGAGCTCCCGGACCGGAGTGAGCAGCGGCGGCGGGCGCCCGTCAGCGGAGCCTCGACGAGGGGTGCACGGTCCGTCACCTGCGCCTATGGGGCACACCGCCTGAAGATCAGCCACGAACGATTCGCCCGCACCTCGGCGAAACCCGGCGGCACGTTGACCGGCAGATGAGGGTCGTGAGGATCGAGGACGTAGCCTTCTTCGACTTCCCTGCTCGCCGGGTCGACGTACTCCCCCGAGGAGATAGGCCTGACCTGGGCGCTGACGATGTTTTGGGGGCTCGTCTTCAGATATAGCGCGAGCAGAGGGATCGGGGCGTGGTTGGGGACGCCCACCGGACCGCAGCGCAACGTGAGCGCTCCGTCTTCGACGAGCCCGACCAGGTCGCCTTCGAGGCCATGCTGGCGGGCCAGCGTGCTCAGTTCGCGGTGCGCCGAGCGATATTGCGAAGGGGCGAATGCAAGCAGCGCCACCAGAATCAATGCCCCGCCCGCCATCCACCAGTGCCGGCGGGGGTCGTCCCTGTCAAGGCGCGTCCAGCCGAATACCCCCGCACCGCAGAAAATGCAGAGGATCGCCGCCGCAAGGAAGGCGTAGCGGGTGACGATCGGCAGCCCGACGGCGGCGAATGCCGCAAACACCACCACCGCGAGCACGCCCGCGCTCGCTCCCAGAAGAGCCCGGCGGCGCAGCCACAGCAGCGACAGCACCCCACCCAGAGCGGCGCCGGCGAGCACGGCAGGGCCCAGGATCTCGCCGATGCGCCGCGGTATGTACTCCGGGACGTTGACGATTCCGGTTACGCGATCGAGCGTCCGGGCGGTGTGGCGGGTGTTCGTCAGCGACCACAGAGGATCGCCGGTGACCGCCAGATCGCTGAGCACCCACAGCAGCGGCGCCGCGAAAGCGAGCAGCGTGAGGCCCACGAGCTCCCGGCGGCTGCGCCGGGACCACCCCACGGCGGCGCCCGAGCGGGAGGGCCGCCCCGCGGTCCCCTCGGATCCTGACTCTCCCGCTCTCCCGATCGCGCGTGGGCGCAGGGCGTGCGGGATCCAGTCCATCATGTACAGCCAGTAGAGCGCCGAGAACGCCCATGCCTCCGGACGCAGCAGCCCGGCCAGCGCTAGCAGCCCGAGCACCGGCGCGCCGGCGCGCGGCCGGCGGGACTCGATGAGCAGCGCCCCGAGCACGAGCAGCAGGTAGGGAATGTCGACGTAGGCGCGCACGCCGTAGGAGAGGACGGGCACGCGCGTGAGGAGGATCAGCGCGGCGAGCGCTCCGGCGGCGCGGCCGAACCAGTCCGCGCCGAGCCGGTACACGACCCACCCACACGCCGACAGCGCGATGAAGCCGAGCGCGACCGTCACCTGTTCGACGGCGTGCGGCCCTAGCGGCGAGAGGACGACGCCGAGCAGCTCGACCAGCGGGTGGGGCGTGGGGGCGATCGGCACTTCGTAGGCAGGCGCAGCGCCGCGCGAGATCTGGCCCCCCCACGCGAGCGCGTAGAGGGTGTCGTAGTTGGCGAACCCAACGCCGCTCAGCAAGCGCAGCAGGACGGCTCCGGCGATGATCGCGAGTGGTGCGCCCAGCCGCTCCCCGGGGCGCTTGATCGAGGCGGTCACGAGCGGGCACGGTATCCGCTCAAAGCCTGATGTGGACGGCGTGGCGACCGTGGGTAGACTCAGCCGACGGTGTCCGAACCGGAGCCCAGACAGCAACAGCAGCGCTCGCTCTATCGCAGGCACCGTCCGCGTACGTTCGCCGAGGTGGTCGGGCAGGAGGCGGTGGTGCGCACCCTGCGCAACGCCGTCGAGCGCGGGAAGGTCCACCACGCCTACCTGTTCGTGGGCTCGCGTGGCACCGGGAAGACCTCGATGGCGAAGATCCTCGCGGCGTGCCTGAACTGCGAGCGCGGGCCGACGAGCGAGCCATGCGGGCAGTGCGAGTCGTGCGTGTCGATCGCGCGCGCGAACTCGCTGGACGTGATCGAGATGGACGCGGCGTCGAACAACTCGGTCGAGGACATCCGCGAGCTGCGCGAGAGCGTCGCCTACGCGCCCGTGTCAGGTCGGCGCAAGGTGTACATCCTCGATGAGGCCCACATGCTCTCGACGGCTGCGTGGAACGCGTTTCTGAAGACGCTCGAGGAGCCGCCGCCGAACACGGTCTTCGTGCTCGCCACAACCGAGGCGCAGAAGGTCCCGGCGACGGTCGTGGATCGCTGCCATCGCTTCGACTTCCACCGTCCGACCGTCGAGCAGATCGCGAGCGTCGTGCGCCGCACCGCGCAGGCCGAGTCGATCGAGATCCCGCCGGCGGCGGTTGCCGCGCTGGCCCGCTCGGCGACGGGCAGCTTTCGCGACGCCCTCGGGACGCTCGAGCAGCTCGCCACCTACTCCGGCTCGGAGATAGCGCTCGATGATGTGCTCGCGGTGCTCGGCGTGGCCGACGCTGGTCTCCTGGAAGAGACCGTCGACGCCGTCGCGGCGGGTGACGCCGGGCGGGCGCTCAGGGCGGTCGCCTCCTACGCGGAGCAGGGACGCGACGCGGGCGCATTCGCCTCCGACCTGGAGGTACGTGTGCGTGAGCTGCTCGTGGTGCAGAACCTCCATGCCGTGCCGCAGGAGCTGTCTCTCACCCCCGAGGCGGACGCCGCGCTGCGGGCTCAGGCCGAGCGCATTGACCACGTCGCCGTCGTCCGCCTGCTCGAGCTGCTCGGGGAGGCGGCGGAGGGTATGCGTGCTGGCGCGGACTCGCGCACCCGCCTGGAGCTGGCGCTCGTGAAGGCTTCAAAGCCCGAGGTGGACGGATCGACGCGGGCGCTGCTCGCGCGTATCGAGCGGCTGGAGCGTGATCGCGGCGTGGTCTCGGCGGTGGCCACCGACAGCGTGTATCCGCCGGCCGAGCCGCCGGGACCCGTCGGTGAGGCGCCTTCGCCCGGCACGCCCCCGGCGCGAGGGCGAGTTTCAGGGCCGGCGCCTGAAGGCTCACCCTCGGGTCCGAGCGCTGGCGCGATGGCGGCGAGCCGGCCCGAGTCGCCCCCAACGGACGGGGGCGAGACCGGGGCTGACGCGGCGCCGATCGCGCAGGTGCCGGGTGAAGCCCCGGCGGACTCGACGCCTGCGCTCGAGGTGTCGCTGAAGGTGGCGGCGCCGGACCCCGAGCCGGTCGCGGTCGGGGTCGCCGATGTCGAGTCCATGATCGGTCTGTGGCCTGCGGTGGTCGAGCTCGTCGGGGCCGAGCACGCGCTCTGCGGCGCGGTGATCACCGACGCAAGGCCCGTGTCGGTTTCGGGGGAGGATCTGGTGGTTGGCTTTCCAACGACGGCCGCGTTCCTGAAGAGGCAGGCCCAGGACCCGGCCAACAGGGCGATCGTGACCGACGCCCTGCGCCGGCTCACGGGTACGCGCTGGCGCCTGGCCTATGAGCTGCGCGAGGAGCTCGACGGCGCGGGGGTGTCGGGCTCTGCGCCCGACACCTACACCGAGGAGGAATGGGTGGCGCGCTTGAAGGCCGAGCTCGACGCCGAGGAGATCCAGCTCGAGCCCGAGTCGGTGCCTGCCGAGAGCGCGCAGAAAGGCGAGTGAACGACGATGCCCAAGCAGCCGCGGGTACCGAACATGCAGCAGATGCTCCAGCAGGTTCAGCGGATGCAGCAGGACGTTGAGGCGGCCCAGGAGCAGCTGAAGAGCGAGATCGTCGAAGCTTCCGCCGGCGGTGGCATGGTTACCGTGCAGGTGGGCGGCGACCTCGAGGTCAAGTCGGTGAAGATCGACCCGGCCGCCGTGGACCCCGAGGACCTGGAGATCCTCGCCGACATGGTGCTGGCGGCGGTCAACGAGGGGCTGCGCATGGCCCAGGAGCTGGTGGCGCGCAAGCTCGGCGGAGCAACCGGTGGCATGGACCTGGGCAACCTCGGCGGGCTGGGCCTGCCGGGCCTGTGAGCACCTCCTACTCCCCGCCCGTCCAGACGCTCGTGACCGAGCTGTCAAGGCTGCCCGGGGTCGGCAATCGCACCGCGCAGCGGCTTGCGTTTCACATCCTGCGGGCCTCCGCCGAGGATGCCGCGGCGCTGGCGGAGGCGATTCGCGACGTGAAGGAGAAGATCGGGCTGTGTGAGGTGTGCTTCAACCTCACCGACGAGGCCCGCTGTCGCATCTGCCAGGACCCGCGGCGCGACCAAGGGCTGATCTGCGTCGTCGAGGAGCCCAGCGACGTGATCCCGATGGAGCGCACCCACGAGTATCACGGCGTCTACCACGTGCTCGGCGGGGCGCTGTCGCCGATCGACGGCATCGACCCGGAGGATCTGAAGATCTCAGAGCTCATCGCCCGCGTCGCCTCGCCGGAGGGCAACGGCGCCGTCGGCGAAGTGGTGCTGGCGACAAATCCGACGACCACCGGAGAGGCCACGGCGCTGTACATCGCCGAGGAACTGCGTGCGCGTTCCCCGGGGCTGACGGTGACCCGCCTGGCCAGTGGGCTGCCGGTGGGCTCGGATCTGGAGTACGCCGACGAGGTGACCCTCGGCAAGGCCTTCGCCGGGCGCCGAGCCGTGTAGAGGCGATCGCCCGCCAATATCCTCTCGCGCATGCCAGACTTGGTGGTCATGAAGTTCGGCGGCACGTCGGTGGCCGATGCCGAGCGCATCAAGCGCGCCGCGCGGCGCATCGTGGACAAGCGCGAACAGGGCTATCGCGTCGTTTCGGTGCTGTCGGCCAGGGGCAAGACGACAGACGAGCTGATCGCGATGGCCGAGGAGGTCTCCGAGGAGCCCGATCCCCGCGAGATGGACATGCTGCTGTCGACTGGTGAGCGGATCTCCTGCGCGCTATGCGCGATGGCGATCAACGACCTCGGCCATCGGGCGATCTCGCTGACCGGGTCTCAGGCGGGGATCGTCACCGATGCGTCGCATACCAGGGCGCGCATCATCGACGTGCGCGCCGATCGCATCCTCGAGGCTCTCGGCGAGGACCGGATCGTGCTCGTGGCGGGCTTTCAGGGCATGGCCACGACCTCAAGCGACGTCACCACGCTGGGGCGCGGAGGCTCGGATACGACCGCGGTCGCGCTCGCGGCGGCGGTGGGAGCCGAGGTGTGCGAAATCTATACCGACGTCTCGGGTGTCTACTCGGCCGACCCGCGGATCGTGCCCGACGCGCGCAAGCTCGACACGGTGTCCTTCGAGGAGATGCTCGAGATGGCCGCCTCGGGGGCCGGCGTCCTGCAGCTTCGCTCGGTCGAGTACGCGCGCAACCACGGCGTGAGCATCCACTGCCGCTCCTCGTTCGAGGACGGGCCCGGTACGGTTGTGATCGCGGAAGGAGACAGCCACATGGAGCAACCCCTGATCACAGCCGTCACCCACTCGACCTTCGAGGCGAAAATGACGCTTGTCGGGGTGCCCGACGAGCCGGGCGCCGCCGCGCGCATCTTCGAGGCGCTGGCCGAGGCCAACGTGAACGTCGACATGATCGTTCAGAACGAGCCCGCCTCGGCGGGCGGGCGGGCGGAGATCTCCTTCACCGTGCCGCGCGAGGATCTGCGCACCGCGCGCGCCGCGGTTGAGCGCCTGGCGGGGTCGAGCTATACCGACCTCATCGCCGACGAGGACATGGGCAAGGTCTCGATCGTCGGCGCTGGCATGCGCTCGCACCCGGGCGTCGCGGCGAAGGTCTTCGGCGTGCTCGCGCAGGAGGGCGTGAACATCGAGATGATCTCGACCTCGCCGATCAAGATCTCCTGCGTGATCGCCCGCGACTTCGTCGAGCGGGCCGTGCAGGTGCTGCATGCGGCCTTCGAGCTCGCGGGTCCGGGCACGATCTCCGAGGAGGAGCCGTTCTAGGACTGGACGAACCCCGGGTTGTAGTGACAGCTCGGTAGATCAGCGAGAGCTTTGTTGCGAGACGACCTCGGCCAGCTGGCCGAGGTCGTCCGCGCTCTTGCTCAGGCTTCCCGATGTCCTGCAAGACGAAGGGAAGGAGCAGCTGCATGTCGCATGATGACGTGCTGTTCAGATACCGCCTGCGCCTGTTCACGCTGGCGGAGGAGCTGGGCAATGTCTCGGAGGCCTGCCGGCGGATGGGCGTCAGCCGCCAGACCTTCTATCGGCTCAAGCGCCAGGTCGATCGCTGGGGCCTTGAGGCGCTCAGGGTGCGTGAGCGCCGGCGCCCTCGCCAGCCGAATGAGATCGGCCCGCACTTGGAGCAGCGGATCGTGGCCTTCAGCCTCGCCCACCCAGGCTTCGGTCCCAGGCGCATCTCAGCCGAGCTGGCGCGGGAGAAGTGGGGCGGGATCCGGATCTCAGAGCACGGCATCTGGCGCGTGCTCTGCCGCGTCGGGCTGAACACCAGGGGCAAGCGCCTGGCGCTGATCGCCCGCCACCGCGACCCGTATGAGCGCGCTCCCTCACCGCCGCCGCCTGAGCGCCATATCGAGGCCTCTGAGCCTGGCGAGCTCATCCAGACCGACTGCTTCTTCATCGGCCGGCTCTCAGGCTCCAAGGGCTCTGTCTGGCAGTACACGGCGATCGACGTCGCCTCGGGCTACACCTGGGCTGAGCTGCACGCCTCTGAGCGCAACCCGCGCTCACGCCACTGCCAGGCGCTCATTCATCGCCTCGCCAAAGAGCTCGCCCTGGCCGGCTGGAAGCTCAAGGCCGTATCCACCGATAACGGCTCTGAGTTCGTCTCGGGCGAGTTCCGTGCCGCTGTGGAGTCCCACGGTGCGCGCCAGCGGCGCATCAAGGCAGGCAGGCCGACAAGCAATGGCTGTGTCGAGCGCGTCCAGCTGACGATCCTCGAGGAGTGCTGGCGGCCGAGCTTTGCGCGCTCGCTGGTTCCCAAGATCACTGCGCTGCGCAGGGACCTTGACGAGTACCTCGCCTTCTACAACTTCGATAGGGCTCACACCGGGCGTCTGACCCGCGGGAGAGTCCCGGGCGAGATCGTCTACGGTGCTCGCAAGATGGGAGCCGCGCGATGAGCGGCTGTTACCACTACCTGGGAATAGGACAGTCAAGACGCGCGCCGCCGAGCGGACCGCGGCCGCTGAGGGCGACGCCGCCGGCCCGGCCGGTTACACCGACCGGCGACTGGGCCATCCCGCTCAGGCAGCCCGGTCGAGCGAGCGTTGCAGCTGCTCGAGCACCCGCACGACGCGCAGCCCGCTGTCGCCGTCCGAGCGCGGCGTGGTCCCGGAGCGTATGCACTCGACGAAGTGCTCGCACTCGATCCGCAGGGGCTCGGAGTTGGAGATACGCGGAGAGAAGACGTCGCCGGAGCGGGCGATGTACTCCCCCCAGGAACGGGAGTCCTCGTCGAAGCCCTTGTCGTATATCGCGAGCTTGCCCTCGATCAGCATGTCGTCGAACGTCGCCATCCGCCGGGCGCCCACGACGGTGAGTCGGCGCTCCTTGTGCGGGTCAAGCCAGGAGAGGTGCAGGTGCGCGACGATCCCCGACGGGAAGCGCAGGAAGCAGAAGACGACGTCCTGCACGCCGTCGCGCACATAGCAGGCACCCTGCGCCGTGCACTCCTCGGGCTCTTCGCCGATCAGACTCAGCACGACCGAGACGTCGTGCGCGCCGAGGCTCCACAGCGCGTTCTCGTCGGTTCTCAGCACGCCCAGGTTCAGGCGGTTGCCGTAGAGGTAGTACAGCTTCCCGAGCTCGTCCTCGTCGATCAGCTCGCGCAGCCGGTCGACCGCCGGGTGGTACTCGAGCAGGTGCCCCACCATCAGGATCCTGTCGGCGCTGCGCGCCGCGTCCACGGCCTGCTCGGCGTCGGCGACGTTTGTGGCGAGCGGCTTCTCCACGAAGCAGTGCTTGCCCGCCTGGGCCACACGGACCGCCAGCTCGGCGTGCGTGGGCACCGGCGTCGCCAGCACGACCGCGTCGAGCGCGGGGTCCTCGAGCAGCTCCTGAAGCTCTGCGGTGGCGCGCGTGCCCGGGAAGGCTCGCGCCAGTCCGTCGAGCGCCTGCTCTGAGGAGTCGCACAGCCACGCGAGCTCGCACCCGGAGATCGCGGCGAGGTTGCGCGCGAGGTTGGGCCCCCAGTAGCCGAGCCCCACCACACCGACCCGCACCGGCCCGTGCTCAGACGTGCTCACAGCGCTCCGATCGCCTGCACGCACCGCTCGGCGGCGTGGCCATCGCCATACAACACCGGCCGCTCTGCCGGCGCCCGGCGCGCCAGCGCGGCCAGGGCGGCGGCGGCGTCGAGGTCGACGAGCGTGTTCCACCCGGCGTTCACCGTCTCGACCCACTCGGTGTTCGCTCGCAGCGTCACGCAGGGCACCCCGGCAAGGTACGCCTCCTTCTGGACGCCTCCGGAATCGGTGACGACGGCGCGCGCATGGCAGGTCAGGGCGCTGAACTCGACGTACCCGAGCGGCCCTGTAAGCGTCAGGCCGTCCACGCCCTCGAGCTCTGCGAGAAGTCCGGCGTGCGTCAGACGGGCGCGGGTGCGCGGGTGAACGGGGAAGAGGACCGGCATCGGCAGAGCCTTCACCAGCTCGACGAGCGCGCGCAGGCGGGCGGGGTCGTCGACGTTGCCGGCCCGATGGGCCGTGAGCAGCAGATAGGCGCCGCTGTGAAGGCCATACGCGCGCGGCGTGCCGGTGTCCGCCCGCGCCGAGGGCGCTCGGCGCAGCGCGACATCGACCATCACGTCGCCGACGACCTCGATCTTCCCTGCGACCGCCTCGGCCTCGAGGTTGGCGGCTGCCGTGTCCGATGGGCACAGCAGCAGATCGGCGAGGTGGTCGACCAGCACGCGGTTGAGCTCCTCCGGCATGGTCCGGTCGAACGAGCGCATGCCCGCCTCGACGTGCACCACGGGGATGCGCGCCTGCGCCGCGGCGAGAGCGCCGGCGAGCGTCGAGTTGGTGTCGCCGTAGACGAGCACGGCGTCCGGTCGCCTGTCTGTGAGCAGCGGCACGAGCGCGGTCAGCATGCGCGCGGTCTGCGAGCTGTTCGTGCCTCCGCCGATCCCAAGTTCGGCGTCGGGGCGGGCTAGGCCGAGCTCTGTGAAGAACACTCGGGAGAGCGAGTCCTCGTAGTGCTGGCCGGTGTGCACGAGGATCTCCTCGTGGATCTTCCGCAGCGGCCCCGATACGGCCGCGGCCTTGATGAACTGCGGTCTGTTGCCGACGACGGTGAGGATCCTCACGGTGAGCGCAGCTACGCGGCGGCGCCCACCACGGAGGTCGACCAGTCGATCACCGACGTCGGGCGTACCACGTGGCGGTTCATGCCGAGCTCCTTCGGCTCGAGGCCCAGGGCTAGTCCGACGAGCTGGGGAAGGTGCAGAACGGGCATCTCGAGATCCCGGCCGACCACCCGTTCGGCCAGCGGCTGCTGCAGGTCGAGGTTCAGGTGGCAGAGTGGGCACGGCGTGACCAGGCAGTCGGCCTCCGCGTCGACGGCGTCGCCGAGATGGCGACCCGCCTGCTTCAGCGAGGCCTGCTTGTTCATGGTGATGATCGGAAACCCGCAGCACTTGCGCATTCCGGCGTACTCGATCACCGTGCCGCCGAGCGCGTCGATGACGCTGTGCAGATAGCTGTCGCGCGGATGCTCGTCGTCGATGCCGAGGCGCGAGCGGGGGCGGACGATGTAGCAGCCGTAGAAGGGTCCGACCTTGAGGTTGGTGAGCGGGCGCCGCACGAGCGAGCGCAGCCGATCGAGTCCGATCTCCTCGACCAGCAGCCACAGGAAGTTCTTGTTCGTCAGCCCCTTCTCGTATGTCAGGCCCTCGCCGGCGAGGGTGGCGTTCACGTGGGCGCGGTAGTCGGCGTTCGCGTCCAGGCGCTCCTGGCACTCGCTCTGGGCGCCCTGGCAGGTGGAGCAGATGTTCATCATCATCTCCGCGTCCTGCACCTGCTGGGCGAGGGCGAACGTACGCGCGTTCAACGTGTCTGCGAGCTCCTGGTTGTGCTCGGCGATCACGCCCGCCCCGGTGCAGCAGCCACGGTCGAGCTCGACGAGCTCGATGTCCAGCAGCGGCGCCACCTTCGCCATCGAGCCGTGCAGCTCGGGTGTGAAGCCGCGGCTGACGCAGCCCGGCCAGTAGGCGACCTTCATGGGTTCGTGCTCCCTTCGGGGCTCGTCGGGGCCGCAGGAGCGGCTTCGCCATGGACCTCGCCGGCGGCCTGCGCGGTCACGGCTGCGGGCGGCTCCTGCTCGTCGGTGCCGGTGATGTACAGGTTCAGCTCATAGCGCTGCTCGCGGCCCTCGACCTTCTTGTAGATCGACTGCACGCTCTTCAGGTCGCTGCCCGGGATCTTGTGTGGCTTCAGCGCGCCCATCGGAGTGACCTTGCCGCGCATCAGCGCCCTGACGATCGCGGGCAGCGAGCTGAGGAGCTCTTTGGCCGCGGCCGGGTGGAATTTGCCGAAGAAGGAGTTGCCCCCGTAGGAGCGCGGCAACAGCTCGGCCTCCCACAGCAGGCCGTTGTCCTTGATGAGCGTGGTGAAGGCCGCCTCGTGGCGCTCGCCGTTGTTGTGATCGACGATGTGCTGGTCGTCGATCGCGATCCGCCGCAGGCGCATGATCTGGCCCATCGGGTTGACGTCCTTGGGGCAGGCGTCCACGCACTTGAAGCAGTGGGTGCAGTCGAAGATCCCCTGCGGATCCTGGGCGAGGTCGTTGAGGCGCTCGAACTGCTGATCGTCGCGCGGGTCTCCCACGAATCTGTATGCCTTCGCGAGCGCAGCCGGGCCGATGAAGCCGGGGTCCACCTCCATCGCCAGGCAGTCCGACACGCACGCCCCGCATTGGATGCAGGCCGCCGTCTGGGTTATGTCGACCATGCTCTCGTGCGAGACCAGATACTCGCGCTCGGGCACGGGCTGCTTGTTGATGAGCCACGGGGTGACCCGCTGCACCTTCTTCCAGTGGACCGCGTCCATGTCGACGATCAGGTCCTTGATCACCGGCATGTTCCCCATCGGCTCGACCTCGATGACCCCGTCCCGCGCTCCCTTCAGCGCCGCGTCGAGGTGCGTGTGGCACGCCAGGGCGGGCTCGCCGTTGACCCGCACGCCACAGGAGCCGCAGATCGCCTGGCGGCATGAGCAGCGGATTCCGATCGACCCATCGAAGCGGTCGCGTGCCTGAAGGATCGCCTCGAGCACCGAACGGTGGGGCTCGAGCTCGACGGTGTGCTCGTCCCAGTAGGGCGCCTCGCCGGACTCGGGGTCGTAGCGGCGCACGCGGAAGCTGAACCGCTGCACCGGCGAGTGCGCGTCAGCCATCGATGAGCTCCTCACTCGGGGTTGGGCGCGCTGCCCGGAGAAGCGCCATCAATACTTCCTCTCCTCGGGCTGCCATTGGGTGATCGTGACCGGCGAGTGGCTCACGCGCGGGCCGTCTCCGTTCAGCGAGATGTCGATGTGCTTCAGCCACTGCTCGTCATTGCGCTCGGGGAAGTCGGTTCGGAACTGTGCGCCGCGGGACTCCTTGCGCTCGAGCGCCGCAACGACGATCGCCTCGGAACAGTCCATCATGTAGCCGAGCTCGATCGCGCCGAGAACGTCCTGATTGAAGACCGTGCCGTGGTCGTCGATCCAGGCGTGCTCGGACTCCTCCTTCAGGCGCCCGATCGTCTCGAGCGCCGTCTGGAGTCCAGCCTCGTCGCGGAACACCGCCGCGTGACGATTCATCAGCTCGCCCAGCTCGGCCTTGATCTCGGATACCCGGCGGCCGTCGCGCGGCCGGCCGATGATCGAGTCGATCGCCGCTGCGTCGGTGCGAAGCTGGATGTTCGTGTCGACCCCGGGCATCGCCATCCCCGCCGCCCGAGCCGCGGCGTGTTCGCCGGCCCGCCTGCCGAAGATGAGCGTGTCGAGCAGCGAGTTGGCCCCGAGTCGGTTGCCGCCGTGCACCGACACGCATGCCACCTCGCCCGCGGCATACAGCCCCTCGATAGACGTGCGTCCATCGACGTCGGTCTTCACGCCGCCCATGATGTAGTGCTGGCCGGGACGAATCGTTATCGGTTCGCGCGTAATGTCCACGCCGGCGAAGTCCTTGCCGAGGTTGACGATCTCGCGTAGCGCCTCGAGCGTGCGCCTGCGCGGCACGACGGTGACGTCCAGGTAGATCCCGGTGCCGCCCGGGCCGACCCCCCGCCCCTCGTTGATCTCGATCTGCTCGGCGCGGCTGACCACGTCGCGCGACGCCAGCTCCATCTTGTTCGGCGCCGACTTCTCCATGAAGCGCTCGCCCTCGGAGTTGAGCAGGTGGGCGCCCTCGCCGCGTGCTCCCTCGGTTATCAGGATGCCGGTCTCGACGAGGCAGGTCGGGTGATACTGGACCATCTCCATGTCCATCAGCGGCGCTCCGGCCCGGTAGGCCATGGCGATCCCGTCGCCCGTGACGATCAGGCCATTCGTGGTCGGCTTGTAGGCCTGTCCGGCCCCACCGCAGGCGAGGATCACGTTCTTGGCCGTGAACGCCTCCATCCGGCCGCTGCGCACGTCACGCGCAACGACCCCGCAACAGCCTCCGGCGTCGTCCTGCAGGAGACTGGTGGTGAACCACTCCTCGTAGCGCTCCACCGTCTCGTGGTGCTTCATCAGCTGCTCATACAGAACGTGCAGGAGCGCCTGCCCGGTGATGTCGGCAACGTAGGCGGTGCGCTTCATCGAGGCTCCGCCGAATGCCCGCAGGTCCATTTCTCCCTGCTCGTTGCGGTGGAAGGTGACGCCGATGTGCTCCAGGTGCATGACCTCCGCGGGCGCCTCCGAGCACATGATCTCGATCGCGTCCTGGTCGCCGAGGAAGTCCGAGCCCTTGACCGTGTCATAGGCATGCGAGTGCCAGTCGTCGTCGACGCTGATCGCCGCGTTTATCCCACCGGCGGCAGCCACCGAGTGCGAGCGCACCGGGTGCACCTTGCTCATGATCGCGACGCTCGCTCCCTCGCGAGCGGCGGCAAGCGCCGCGCGCTGGCCCGCGAGGCCTGCGCCGATTATCAGGACGTCGTGTGCTGGCATGGATTTATCGGATCGGTTTGCGGAAACGATGGCTTGCGATGGCCTGCCCCGGAACGCCTGGGCCGGAACGCCTGCGCCGGGACTCTATATCGCGGCCGGTCGCAAGGCCCGGCGCACTTGCTCGAGCGTGACCACGCCCTGCAGGACCCCATCCTCATCGACCGCGACCATCGCGCCCAGCCGGCTGAGCCCCTCGGCTCCCAGCAATGACTCGAGCGGCGCCTGTTCGCCGATCCGGACCGGCAGGTCAGGCTCCAGCACGTCGGCGACCGGCAGCGCGGGGCGCCCGGCGGAGATCTCCTCGTCGACGCGCTGTCCGCGTACGACGCCGAGGAAGTGGCGCGCGGGATCGACCACCGCGAACCATGGCCAGCGATAGCGCAGGAAGAACTCCTCCTGAGCGTCGAGCAGGTTCAGTCCTGCCGGGATCGTGACAGGCTCGCGGTCCATGATGTCGGCCACCGTGATGTTCTGGATGCGCCGGCCCAGGGATCCCTGCGCGACGGCCGCGCCGGCCGCCTGGTAGAGGAAGAAGGCGATCAGCATCGTGAACAGTCCGAGCGAACCGCCGGTCGCGAGAGCCCACAATCCGAAAAGGCCGAGCAGCAGGGCGAAGGCCTGTCCCGCGCGGCCGGTGGCGTGCGTGGCACGGTTGCGGTCGCCGGTCCGCCACCAGATCACGGCGTGGGCGATCCTGCCGCCGTCGAGGGGAAAGGCGGGGATCAGGTTGAACACGAGCACGAGAGCGTTGATCGTCGCCACCCAGCTCAACCACACGAGCGCAGGTGTCGCGCGGACGCCGCCCGAGGCCACCGCGACGTCGAAGAAGTGGCCGCTGTCGGCCAAGAGCCGGCCCGCCACCACGCACACGACGACCACCAGGAGCGTCACGAACGGACCGGCGGCCGCCACGCGGAACTCCATGCCGGGGCTTTGCGATTCGCCCGTGCGCGTAATGCCACCGAAGGCCCACAGGTCGATCCCGGCCACGGTCAGTCCGTTGCGGCGGGCGACCAGCGCGTGTCCGAGCTCGTGCAGGATCAGCGACGCGAACAGCGACAGCACCGAGGCGACCGCGACGAGATAGGCGGTCGTGCGCGAGCCCCCCAGCACTTCGTGGAAATACGGCGTGAAGACGAAGATCAGGATGAACAGGACGACGAAGCAGCTGAACCCGACGCCGATTCGGATCCCGAAGATACGGGCAAGCTGGAAGTTCGTCCGCGGGGCCATGCCTCAATGGTAGGCGCAGGCGGGGGCGAGCGCGGTTCGTGAAAGGCGGCGGCGACGCCGCCGTGGCGGTCGCGGTCGCGCCTTGACGGGTTCGGCGGCAACTCGTCCATGATGTCGACCGCCGGTAAAGCGCGGCGCCGGGAGTGCCGACTATCAGGCGATGGCGCTCTCCGGCGAGAACCGGCGCATGCTGCTGGCGGCGGGCGGAGCTGTGCTTGCGACGGCTTTGATCACCGTTTGGATCGGTTTGGACATCGGTGGGGCAAGGACGGCGCTGTGGGCCGACGATCTCGCCACCCCGCTGGCGGCGCTGATCGCCTGCGTGCTCTGCTTCCGGGCAGCCGCCCGGCAGAGCGGGCGGCTGCGGGCGTTCTGGTCGTTGCTCGGATGCGCGACGGCATGCTGGACGCTCGCAGAGGTCATCTGGGGGATCTACGCGCTGTTGCTGCGCAAAGAAGTGCCCGTCCCCTCCTGGGCCGATGTGGGCTATCTGTCAGCGATCCCGCTCGCCGTGGCCGCGCTGATCGTGCACCCGGCGACGAGGGGGAGCCGAACCCGCAAGGCCCGGTCCGTCTTCGATGGGTTGGTGATCGCGACGGCGCTCTTGTTTCTCAGCTGGACGCTCGTCCTCGGTCCGTTGTGGCGGAGCACCGATCTGAGCACCTGGTCCGGCGTGGTCTCGCTGGCCTATCCGTTCGGCGACGTCGTGATCGTGTTCTTCATCGTGCTGGCGATTCGCGGGATGACCGGCGCCGCCCGCCTCTCGCTGTGGTGCCTGCTCGCCGGTCTGCTGGTGATGGCGCTCTCCGACAGCAGCTACACCTACATGACCGAGGTAGCCAACTACAACAGCGCGAGCGGAAACCTGATCGACGCCGGCTGGATCGCGGCGTATCTCGGGATCGCGCTGGCCGCGTTCAGCTCTCAGACGCACACATCGCAGGCGCCGGCCGCGTCGCGGCCTGGTGAGCTCGAAAGGCCGCGGCTCGGGTCGCTGCTGTCGCCCCTTATGCCGGTTCTGCTCGCGCTGGGCGTGGCCGCCGTCGAGATCGAGCTCGGCCATCATCTCGACAGAGCGTCCTGGCTCATGGCGTGCGGGCTGGTCGGGCTCGTGCTGGCCCGCCAGGGACTGCTCCTGATGGAACTGCTCGGGCCCGGCCCCGAGACCGGGGCCGGTCTCGGGACGCGCCTGAAGCACACGGCTCTCGGCGGCGCGGCCGCCGATGAGAGGTTCGCGCCGTTCCACCACGCACCCAGCCATGAGCGCCTCTAGCTCACACGTCCCTTCCTCCGGTGATGCGGGCTTTCAGTCCGTCGAGGAGCTCAACGACTTCAAGCTCCTCGCCCCCACCGTCCCGGCGCACGCATTGCCGCTGGCGCATCCGGCGACGTCGCCGCTGAGCGCGATCTCGCCAAGCACCCCCGAGGGCGCCGAACGGTTCAAGGCCTCGATCGTGATCGTGTTGACGCTCGCCTGCACGATCCTGTCCCTGCTCGACCTGTTCCTGCTGGCGTCGGGCTCATGAGCGGACACGAGAGCCCACTCGCGTCCACGCTCGCGCGCGCCCCGCTCTCAGGCGGCGCTCGGGCTACCCCGCGCGATGATGCTCTGAAAGTCGCTGCCGGCCGGCAGCGTGCCGTACTCGAGGCCTCCGTCGCGGCCAAGGCGCGACGCGCAGAACGCATCGGCCACAGCCGACGGGGCATGGCGTATCAGCAGCGAGCCCTGCAGGCAGAGGGCCATGTCTTCGACGACCCGCCGGGCACGGGTCTGAAGCGTGGGCGCGTCGGCGAACTGGTCCTTGAGCTCCTTCACCCGAGCGTCCAGGCGCCGGTCGGCGCCGCCGGCCTGCTCGACCTCGTCCAGGAAGACCTCAAGCGCTCGCGGCTCGTGCGTGAGGGCACGCAGGACATCCAGGCCCATGACGTTTCCCGAGCCCTCCCAGATCGAGGCTAGCGGCGCCTCGCGATACAGGCGCGGCATCCCCGACTCCTCGACGTAGCCGTTGCCGCCGAGGCACTCGAGCGACTCGAACGCGTGGTTGGGGGCGCGCTTGCAAACCCAGTACTTTCCGACCGCCGTCGCCAGGCGCTTGAACAGCTGAGCGTCGCTCGAGTCCTCGCCGGCGTCGGCGTCGGCGTGCGCCTCGTCGTAGGCCCTGGCCAGTCGCATCGCGAGGGCGGTGGCGGCCTCTGACTCCACACACAGATCAGCCAGCACGTTGCGCATCAACGGCTGGTCGATCAGCTCCTTGCCGAAGGCCCGGCGGTGCGCGGCGTGGTGCGTGGCGCTCACGACGCCCGCGCGCATGCCGGCCGCGGCGCCGATCACGCAGTCAAGGCGGGTATGGCCCACCATCTCGATGATCGTCTGGACGCCCCGACCGGGCTCGCCCACCATTCGCGCCCAAGCGCCATGCAGCTCAATCTCGCTGGACGCGTTCGAGCGGTTGCCGAGCTTGTCCTTCAGTCGTTGGATGTGAAAGGCGTTGCGAGCGCCATCGGGCAGGATGCGCGGCAACAAGAAGCACGACAGCGCAGGCGGCTCGGTGTCCGTCTGGGCGAGCATGAGGAACACGTCTGACATCGGCGCCGAGCAGAACCACTTGTGGCCGGTCAGCTCGTACTCCGCTCCCGCCCCGCCTCCGGACAGCGCCCGCGCGACGGTCGTGTTGGCGCGCACGTCCGATCCGCCCTGCTTCTCGGTCATCGCCATGCCGGCGATCGCCGAGCCCTTCTCACTCGCGGCGATCAGCCGCGGGTCATACGTGCTCGCCGTGACGAGCGGCTCCCATTCGGCCGCCAGCTCGGGTTGGGCACGTAGCGCGGGCACGACCGCGAAGGTCATCGTGATCGGACACGCGAACCCGGCCTCGGCCTGAATCGCGGTGAGGTAGAGCGCCGCCCGCGCCGCGTGCGCGAAGGGCTGCTCGCTGCGCCAGGGCAGCGAGTGCAGTTCGTGCTCCACCCCCATCTTCATCAGCTCGTGCCAGGCCGGGTGGAAGTCGACCTCGTCGATGCGGTTGCCGAAGCGGTCGTGCGTGCGGAGCACGGGCTCGTTCTCGTTGGCCAGCCGGCCCCACAGCTGCTGCGGCTCACCGCCGACGAGCCGGCCGAGCGCGGCGCCGCGCTCTCTGACCCATCCGGCGCCCTCCCGCTCGACGGCCTCCATCAGGGGCAGGTTGCTGGAGAACACGTCCACCCCCTCGAGCGGCGGCGTCTGGTTGAACACCGAGTGGGTCCGCAAGGGCGAGTCCGTGTCGTCAATCCCGGCGGGGAAGCTGACGGCCATGGGGACAGTGAAGCAGAAGTCGCCCGAGCGATAGCATCGCCGCCTCGTGCATCGAGGGCCGAGCCACCGCGGCGGTTGGCCTCGGCTGCCAAGAACCAAGACCCGAGGATCGACCCATGGCCAAGATCGAGGTGCAGAATCCAATCGTCGAGCTGGACGGCGATGAGATGACGCGGATCATCTGGTCCTTCATCAAGGAGCAGCTGATCCTGCCCTACCTCGATGTTGAGCTTCGATACTTCGACCTCGGCATCGAGAACCGCGACGCGACCGACGACCGGGTCACGGTCGAAGCGGCCAACGAGATCAAGCGCAGCGGAGTGGGCGTCAAGTGTGCGACGATCACGCCCGACGAGGCTCGCGTGCGGGAGTTCGGCCTGAAGGAGATGTATCGCTCTCCCAACGGAACGATCCGCAACATTCTCGGCGGCGTGATCTTCCGCGAGCCGATCGTCGTGTCGAACATTCCCCGCCTCGTGCCCGGATGGAAGAAGCCGATCGTGATCGGCCGTCACGCCTTCGGCGACCAGTACCGCGCGAGCGACATGGTCGTCCCCGGCGAGGGCAAGCTGACCCTCACATACGCTCCCGCCGACGGCGGCACGCCGGTAGAGCTGGATGTGTACGACTTTCCGGGCGGGGGAGTCGCGCTGGCGATGTACAACCTCGACTCATCGATCCGCGAATTCGCACAGGCCTCGCTGCGGTACGGACTGGAACACGGCCTGCCGGTCTATCTGTCGACGAAGAACACGATCCTCAAGCGCTACGACGGACGCTTCAAGGACATCTTCGAAGAAACCTACGACGCGGAATTCAGGGCCGCGTTCGAGGCTGCCGGACTGACGTATGAACATCGCCTCATCGACGACATGGTGGCCGCCTCGCTGAAGTGGGAAGGCGGGTATGTGTGGGCGTGCAAGAACTATGACGGCGACGTCCAATCCGACACCGTCGCCCAGGGCTATGGCTCGCTCGGTCTGATGACGAGCGTGCTGATGACGGCCGACGGCAATACCGTCGAGGCCGAGGCCGCGCACGGCACCGTCACCCGGCACTATCGCCTTCATCAGCAGGGCAAGCCGACGTCGACCAACCCGATAGCCTCGATTTTCGCATGGACACGCGGCCTGTCCGCCCGTGGCCGGATGGACGGCACCCCCGAGGTCTGCAACTTCGCCGAGAGCCTCGAGCGCGTGTGCGTACAGACAGTCGAAAGCGGGAAGATGACCAAGGATCTTGCGATCCTCGTCGGCCCCGAGCAGCCGTGGCAGACGACGCAGGAGTTCCTCGCCTCGATCGACGAGAACCTGCAGCAGGCGATGGCGTGACGCGCTCGATCAAGAGATCTGGGCGCCGAAGCCGATCCGCGACACTTACACCCTCATGAAAACCCAGGAGATGAACCTTTGAGCAATCCCGTACGAGTCACGGTCACCGGCGCCGCCGGGCAGATCGGTTACAGCATCGTCTTCCGCATCGCCTCCGGCCAGCTGCTCGGGCCGGAGCAGCCCGTCGAGCTGCGTCTGCTGGAGATTCCCCAGGCAATGGGGGCGCTCGAGGGTGTGGCGATGGAGCTGATCGACTGCGCGTTCCCCCTGCTCTCGGGCCTGGGCCTACACGATGATCCGAACGAGGCCTTCGACGGTGTGAACGTGGCCCTGCTGGTGGGCTCCCGGCCCCGCAGCAAGGGCATGGAGCGCGCCGAGCTGCTCGGGGAGAATGGAAAGATCTTCACCGGGCAGGGAAAGGCCCTCAGCGACCACGCCGCCGATGACGTGAGAGTGCTTGTCGTCGGCAATCCGGCCAACACGAATTGCCTGATCGCGATGAACAACGCGCCTGACATACCTCGCACGCGGTTCACCTCGATGATGCGCCTGGATCACAACAGGGCGGTTGCGCAGCTCGCGGCGAAGCTCGCCGCGCCGGTGACCGACATCTCGCACATGGGAGTCTGGGGCAACCACTCGCCGACGATGTATCCCGACCTGTTTCATGCGCAGGTGCGCGGCGAGCAGGCTGCCAGGGCGCTCGACGACCAGGCCTGGATCGAACAGGAGTTTCTCCCGAACGTCGGCAAGCGAGGTGCCGCCATCATCGAGGCGCGAGGCGCCTCGAGCGCCGCGTCGGCCGCCAATGCCGCAATCGACCACATGCGCGACTGGGTTTCCGGCACAGACGGGGGCTGGGTCTCGATGGGGGTCCCGTCCGACGGCTCCTACGACGTGCCCGAGGGGCTGATCTGCGGGTTCCCCTGCATCTGCGCCGGCGGCGAGTACTCGATCGTCGAAGGCCTGGATATAGACGAGTTCTCGCGCGCCAGGATCGACGCCTCGGTGGCTGAGCTCACCGACGAGCGCGACACGGTCGCGGGCCAGGGCCTCATCTAGGTCCTGCGCGGCCGATCTGGCCAGACAGGGCTGATCTGGCAGACAAAAAGCGCGGCCCCGGGGCCGCGCTTTTTGTAACTCCAAACGTCGGTCCTCGCTTGAGCGATGACCGACGGAGGCGTCGCTGGTGCAGCCGGCGCTCAGCACCGGCAGAGCCGCGACTACCTGGATTTGGGATGCCAGCCGCGTCCCTGCTTGGTGACCTTGCCTTCCTGCTGCAAGCCGGGGAGCACGCGGTAGAGGTAGTTCTGCTTAATCCCCATCTTTGCCGCCAGCTCGGGGATAGTGATGCCCGGCTGTCCCTTCACGAACGCGAGCGCCTCTGCTGCGCGTGTGCCGCTGCCTTTGCGCCGTCCGGCGCGGCGACGTCCCGCAGGGCGACCGGGTTTACGTTTTGGTTTTGCCGCGACGGCGGCTTTGCTCGCGCGGTTGACCGACCCGCGCGGGCGTCCTGGTCCTCGGCGGCGAGGAGCGGCTGTCCGGCCCGAGGCGGGTGCCGATCCGCCCACACCGGCCAGGGCCGAGGCAGCGGCCTCCAGGCGGGCGTACTCGTCCACCATGGGCTTCAGCTCCTTCAGGCGGTCGGTGATCTCACTGCGCTTGTCGTCAAGGAAGTCGGTCACGATTAAATCCTCTTCACTAGTGTAAATGTGATCTCGGCCACATCGTGTTGACCATTACCCTACACTAGTTCTCTCTGGAGTCCGGTGCTGAGAGACTGCTCTCCAGGTAAGCACGCAGAAGCTTGAGGGTGCGCTTCGCCTCGCGCTCCGGCATCCCGCCGACGAGCGCACGACTGATGATCGCGCCCACCGGTCCGAGCGGCGGGTGGAATTCGTTGCGGTAGTCAAAGCGCGTTCCGTCACCCTCGGGGCGCAGCACGTATTCCGTGCGGGCGCGCGACCGTGCGGGACCGCGGCCCTCCCAGACGGCCAGCTCGCCCGCGCGACACTCGACGAGCGTCCAGTGAACCTCAACGCTCACCCCTCGCAAATGGACTTGCTGATCCATCTCATATCCCACGCGCGGAGGCCCCTCGTCGGCACGACGGAGCCTGCGATGGATCGTGACCCAATCACCCAGGCGAGTCGGGTCCATGACGGTCTCCCACACCTCGGCGGGTGCGACCGCGATCCAGGTCGAGGCTGTGACGAGGCTCATGGAGTTCGTGTGAGGAACGGCGGACGGTGGAAGAACGGTATCGGCTGGGTGCGAGTCGGGGAACGGACACAGTCAGCGGGCGGCCAGCTGCTCGAATTCCTCCCATTCGCCGAGCGCGTGTTCGACGGCCGAGTCGAAGGAGTGCAGCTCAACCCCAAGCAGCTCGGCGGCGTGGTCCTCGGTGGCCAGCAGATCTCCTTGCAGGCCCTCCATCAGCGGAAGCACGAGATCAGGATCCTCTCCGGCGATGGCCGCTGCGACACGGGCAGTCAGCCCGGTGACGCTCAGGCCGAGCCCCACCGTGGGTCTGTACAGGAGCATCAGCTCGGCGATGCGGGCCACCATCTCGCCGTAGGTGAGCACGTCCGGTCCGCCCACGTCCAGGGACATCCCCGACACGGGCGCCGCGCTGGATGCGGCGAGCATCTCGGTGACGTCGCGCCCGTCGATCGGCTGGGTTCGGAAATGACGCCAGGCGGGCAGCGTGAGCACCGGCATGCGCTCCACGAGATGGACGAGGAAGCGGAACGAGCGCGAGCGCGCGCCGATCACGATCGATGCGCGCAAGGCCACAGAGTCGGGAACCGCGGCGAGCAGGCTGCGCTCGACCTCCAGGCGACTGGCCAGGTGTCGCGAGGTGGCGCTCTCGCCCCGCCCGAGCAGTCCCCCCAGGTAGACGATTCGCCGGACGCCGGCCCGCGCCGCCGCGGCGGCGAAGGTGTCGGCCGCGATTCGCTCGCGCTCATCAAACGGACCGATCGTGACGGGATCGGCCGCGCCGGTCCTCCGCGAGTCGCCTCCGGCGCGAGGGGGCACGCGTGGACGCTCCATGGAATGGATCAGGTAATAGGCGACCTCGACGCCCTCGAGGGCCCTCGAGAGTCCCTCGCCGGTGAGAACATCGCCTCTGAAGAGCTCGGCTCCGGCGCCGGAAGCCGGCGTGCCGCGCCGAGCCGCCGCCTCACGCTCGGCCAGCGCGGCTTTCATACGCGCCGGGTCGCGTCCGAGCGCGCGGACCACGTGCCCGTCGGCGATCAGCCGAGGAACGAGCAGCGAGCCGACGAAACCGCTTGCGCCGGTGACCAGGATGCGCATCGCCGAGATGATGACGTTGTTGCACCGTTTGCAACATGGACGTCCGCAAATAGCCAACTCGTCGCGTCCATTGTCACAGGAAAGTGACTCGTTCTCGCCTATTTGGGGTAGAAGACGGATTTTGTCCCCGATTTGCGAGATGGTGTGCCGTCGCTGCTTCCAGGCGCCCCGCGAAAGTGCTTTGATCGGTGCGTTCCGTTCAAACCTCATGCACCGTCGGGGGGCAGCAATATGCAGGGCAAGCAGACCAAACGAGCCTCCAGCAAGGTGAGCTGCGACGAATGCTACTTCCGGTGCAATCTGTTGTGTGCGCTGGACCTCGACGAGCCCTGCGCGACATTCCGTCCAAACAAGGCGCAATTGAAGCCGCCGCAGCAGCTGCGCCTCGTGTTTCGCCAGGAGCGTCGCTCGCGCGCCGCGTGGGCATTCCCCTCCGCACAGGAGCAGGCCGCTCTGCACGCCTAGCCGATCCCGACGTCTCGGTCGGGGTATATTGAATGGCGGACCAGCAAGCTCACGGCAGAGGCGGTGGCGAAGATGGCAGCAAAGGACAAAATCGGAAAGGCTTCAGACGCGGCGCGAGCAGCGCAGCGCAACCGGTACATGCGGCGTCTGATCGAGGATGAGGAGCTGCGCGGCAGCCTGATCACGGCGTATGGCGCGGCGCGAAGCGCGTATGGACGGATGAGCAACGGCAAGCCGGCGACGCAGGCCCTGTTTGAGGATCGCAAGCTCCAGCGGGAGCTGAAGGAGGCCGCGAGCGCGTTGCGCGACGCGTCGAGTGCGCTGCGCGAGCCGCCCAAGCGCCAGCGCCGCCGCCGTCGCGGCCGGTTGGGACGAGCGCTGTTGCTGCTCGTCGTGGCCGGCATGCTCGCGATGGTCCTGAACCAGGAGCTGCGCTCGAAGGTGCTCGACCTGCTATTCGGGTCCGAGGAGGAGTTCGACTACAGCTCGACCCCCGCGGCGCCCGCCCAGGAGGAGTTCGCGCAGGAGGAGCCCGCCGCGGCCACGTCGGCGAGCTGATCTCCCCTAAACCGCTCCCAAGATGACGGCAGCCGGGGAGAGCACCGCAGTAGAGGTCCCTCGGCGATCTTCGACGGCTGCGCCCGAGGGCGCACGCTCGCTCTCGGGCGAGAAGGCCCAGCGGATCGTCGAGGCGATGCGGCGCAGCGTCGCGCAGCGCGGCACGGCCGCCTCGACGTTCGACCATGTCGCGCGCGAGGCCGGTGTGTCAAGGGGATTGCTGCACTACTACTTCGGCACCAAGGAGCAGCTGCTCGTCGAGGCGGTGCGGCGCGACTGCGAGCTGCGGATGGAGATCCTCGAACGCCAGCTGGCGGGCGCGACGACTGCCGAGGACTTCATCGATCTGATGGCGCAGCACCTCAAGCGGACCGTCCGGGAGGATCCCGACTTCGTGACGCTCGTGTTCGAGCTGTTCACGCTCTCACGTCGACAGGCCGACATCGCGGTCGAGTACGCCGGGCTGATGAGCCATACCCGTGAACAGGTTGCGGCGATGCTGACCCTGGCCCAACGGCAGGGAGTCCTGCACCTTCACGCAGAGCCCGAAGCCGTCGCCGAGATCCTCTTCTCGCTCGGCGACGGGCTGGCGCTGCGGATGCTCGCCGAGCCCGATCGGGACTTCCAGGCCACGGTGGGCGCGGGCGTCGCGCTTGCGCGCGCTCTCCTCAGCGACTGACACTGCGGTCGCGGGGGTTCTGGAGGCGTTCTTATAATCGTCGTCCGATGCCGATCTACGAGTACAGACGCCCCGACGGCACCACGTTCGAGCTCCAGCAGTCGTTCAGCGACGACGCGCTGACGAACGACCCCGACACGGGGGTGCCCGTCGAGCGCGTGCTGCACGCCCCCGCGGTCCACTTCAAGGGGAAAGGCTTCTACAACACCGACTACGGCACGCGCAACCGCCAGCGCGAGACGGCCGCCGCCGCGGAGGGCGCCTCGCCGGCGGGTGACTCCTCCTCAAAGGACTCCTCCTCGAAGGACACCTCCTCCAAGGACTCCCCGTCGAAGGACTCCCCTTCGGGGAGCGGATCCGGCGGCGAGGGTTCGGGCTCTCCCGCACAGGGCAAGTCCGGCGCAGAGAAGGGCTCGGGCAGGTCCACGGGCTCAAAGCCGCTCGCCAAGAAGGGCTGAGGCGATCGGTGGACGAGCTGGCGAGCGACCGCTCAGCCGCTCATGAAGCGGGCGACCGCGGCGCGACGCTCAGCTTCTGAGACGGTCAGGCCCTCTTCTCCGTCCGGCAGCGTCACGGTCCCTGACGGCTTGAGCACCCGGGTGGGCGGCGTGCCCGAGATCGCAAGCGCGCCGAACAGCCCGATCAGCGTCGGTCCGCTCATGTCGGAGATGATCGCCGGGGGGGCGTTCCAGGCGATCCACGGCAGCCTGAACAGGCTCGACGGTGACAGCAGGCGGTTCTTCATGCTCGTGAACAGCGCCTGCTGGTGTTCCTCGCGTTGCAGGTCGGTCTGGTTTGGAGCGCACAGGTTCTCGCGGGTGCGCGCGAGCGCCAGCGCCTGCTTGCCGTTGAGGTGGTGGGTGCCCGCGCTCAGTCGCAGGGTGTAGCCGCCCCGGCTGAAGCCGCCGTCCAGGAGCGAGACGACGCAGCCCCCGCTGTAGTCGACGCCGCCCATCGAGTCGATCAGCTGGGGGAAGTTTTCGAAGTTCACTTCCACGAGATGGTTGATCGGGATGCCGAGCCAGTTCTTGATCACCGAGATCGACATCGCTGGTCCGCCAAAGGCATGAGCGGCGTTGATCTTCTGCAGGCCGTGTCCGGGAATTTCAACGACCGTGTCGCGCGGAATCGAGAGACGCGCCGCGTGCCCGCCACCGGTTCGGATCAGCATGATCGTGTCGGAACGGCCGGGGCCGGTGGTTTCGGCTCCGGGTTCCTTGCTGTTCTTCTGCCGGCGGTCGGAGCCGAGCACGAGAATGTTGTTGGCCGATGTGAGCGGATAGCCGGCCGGGTCGAGCACGCTGGATACGTCCGACGGCGGCGAGATGCGCTCGAAGTGGGAGCTGATCAGAAACAGCGCGAGCGACAGCGCCAGCCAGCCGGCGAGCAATGCAAGCAGGCCGAGCGCGACGCGCTTGGGCGTGAAATGGCGGCGCCAGGCGGAAGTGCCGAAAGTGCCAGACGCCCGGGGCGTGAGCCCGTCCCGATCGTCGTCCCGGCCCGGCCACAGGCGCCGGCGGGCTCGATAGCGGGTGTATGGCGGCGGCGGCTCGCGGTTGGAGGACACGAAGAGGACCCTATATTTGGCGGATGACTCGCGCGCAGGAGCTGGGCGGGCGGCTGGTCGTGTGTCCGACGCCGATCGGCAACCTGCGGGACGTGACGCTGCGCGTGCTCGACGTGCTGGGAGAGGCTGACATGGTTGCATGCGAGGACACGCGTCATACCCGGGTGCTGCTTGACTTCCATCGGCTCACGGCGCCGCTGATCAGCCTCCACGAGCACAACGAACGATCGCGAGCTCGCGAGCTGGTCGGGCGGATCCGGCAGGGCGCCGTGGTCGTGCTGGTCTCCGACGCGGGCACGCCGGTCATCTCCGACCCCGGCTTCGCGCTCGTGCGCGCCTGCCTGGCGGCCGAGCTCCCCGTCGAGGTGCTGCCGGGAGCGAGCGCGGTCACGACCGCGCTCGTGGCCTCCGGCCTGCCGGCCGAGCGCTGGCGCTTCGTCGGCTTTCTGCCGCGGCGGCGTGCCGAGCTCGAGGCCCTGCTGGCCCAGGGGACCGAGACGCTGGTCGCATTCGAGTCCCCGCGGCGGCTGGCCTCGACGCTGCGCCTGATCGCCGCGCGCGAGCCCGAGCGTTCGGTGGCGGTCTGCAGGGAGCTGACCAAGCTCCACGAGGAAGTCGCTCGCGGAAGCGCGATCGAGCTCGCCGACCGCTACGGCGCGAGCCCCGTCAAGGGCGAGGTCGTGCTCGTCTTCAGCGCCCCGTCGGCAGGTGAGCCGCGCCGCGAGCAGGCGCTCGAGGCGCTGCGCGAGCTGACAGTCGCTGGCGCGCGGGCACGCCCCGCGGCGGCGGTCGTCGCGAAGCTGACCGGAGTTCGGGCGAACGAGCTCTATCGGGGGCTGACGGGCGACGGACAGTAGCCTGGGCGGGCATCCAGCATGTCGTTCTACGTGACAACTCCCATCTACTACGTCAATGCCGCTCCACACCTGGGGCACGCGTACACGACCATCGCCGCCGACGTGATGGCCCGCCATCACCGCCAGCGGGGAGAGGACGTGTTCTTCCTCACCGGAACCGACGAGCACGGCGAGCCGGTGGCCGACGCCGCGCACGCGCTGGGAATCGAGCCGCAGGAGCTCGCCGACAGGAACGCCGAGCGCTTCAAGGCGCTCACACCGCTGATCGAGGCGACGAACGACTTCTTCATTCGCACCACCGATCCGCAGCACATGGCCATGGTGCAGGAGGTGCTGGTGAGGGTGCGGGAGAACGGCTTCGTATATGACGGCACCTACGAGGGCTGGTACTGCCCGAGGTGCGCGGACTTCAAGGCGGAGAACGAGATCGACGAGGGCAACCGCTGCCCGATCCATCACATCGAGCTGACGCGCGAGCAGGAGGAGAACTACTTCTTCAGGCTCTCGTCATTCCAGGAGCCCCTCGAGCGGCTGTATTCCGAGCGCGAGGACTTCGTCCTGCCCAGCACCCGCTACAACGAGGCACTGTCGTTCATCCGCTCCGGGCTGCGCGACATACCTCTGACGCGGCACGCGCTGCGCTGGGGCGTGCCGGTGCCGTGGGACCCAGAGCACGTCTTCTACGTCTGGTTCGACGCTCTGCTCAACTACTACACGGCGCTGTCCTATTCCCCGCCCCCGTCGAGTGAGGCCATCGCGGGTCTGGGGCGCGCGAACGGCGCGAATGTCGATGAGGATCTCATCGGCAGGTTCTGGCCGCCGAGCTACCACGTCATCGCGAAGGACATCCTGCGCTTCCACGCCATCTACTGGCCCGCGCTGCTGCTGGCAGCCGAGATCGAGCTGCCCGAGCACGTCTTCGTGCACGGCTATCTGCTCATGGAGGGGGAGAAGATGAGCAAGTCGCTGGGCAACGTGCTCGATCCGTTTGCGGTCATCGAGCGCTTCGGCGCCGACGCGCTGCGCTTCTACCTGCTGCGCGAGGTTCCATTCGGTCAGGACGGCTCGGTGTCAAGCGCCTCGTTCGAGCAGCGCTACGAAAGCGAGCTGGCCAATGAGCTCGGCAATCTCGCCAGCCGTACGATCGCGATGCTTGGGCGCTACCGCGGGGCCGGATTGCCGGCGGGCGAGCTCGACCCGCTGCTGGCCGGCGATTTCACGGGCCTCGCCGAGCTAGTCTCAGCGCATCTGGACCGGGCCGAGCTCACCGCCGCGCTCGACGAGATCTGGCAGCGCGTACGACGACTCAACCGCTACGTCGAGGAGCGGGCGCCGTGGCAGCTGGCGAAGGAGGGGGACGGCGGCGAGGACCTCGACCGCGTGCTGCGCACCCTGATCGAGGGCCTGCGCGTCGTGACCGTGCTCTTGTGGCCCTACCTTCCCGCGAGCGCCGAGCGGCTGCTGGGGGCGCTTGGCGCCCCCGACCTCTCCATTGCCGGCGCCGAGCTCGGGGCAGGGAGGATCGAGCGTGCCAGCGCGATCGAGTCGCTGTTCCCGAAGGCCACGGGGCCGCAGGACCTACAGCAGTGATCGACTCCCAGTGATCGACTCCCATACCCATCTGGACCTGTGCGAGCCGCCGGAGGCGGAGTTGGTCGCGGCCGCCGAGAGGGCCGGCGTGAGGCGCATGCTGACCGTCGGCATCGACGGCGCCTCGTGCCGCGCGGCGCTGGCGGCGGCGGTCGCGTTTCCCCAGGTCTACGCTGCCGTCGGCCGCCATCCGAACGCCGCGAAGGGCTTCGACGACGCCGATCTTGCCGAGCTGCGCGCGCTGGCGGCCCACGATCGCTGCATGGCGATCGGCGAGACGGGCCTTGACTTCTACCGCGATGGCGCTCCTCGCTCAGACCAGGAGCGGGCGTTCGCGGCACAGATCGGGCTGGCGCGGGAGACGGGCAAGCCTCTGGTCATCCACTCGAGGGCCGCCGAGGATCAGACGCTCTCGCAGCTAGCCACCGAAGCCGACGGCGTGAGCGTGGTGATGCACTGCTTCTCGATGCCAGACCGAATGGACGAGTGCGTCGAGCGCGGCTATGCGATCTCCTTCGCGGGCAACGTCACCTACCGGAGCGCCGCAGACCTGGCGGGCGCGGCGAAGCGAGCCCCGGAAGACCTCGTTCTCGTGGAGACGGATGCGCCCTACCTCTCTCCGCAGCCGGTGCGCAACCAGCGAAACCAGCCCGCGTTCGTCGCGCACACCCTGGCCTTCCTGGCCGAGCTGCGCGGGGTATCCGCGCAAGCGCTGAGCGCGACCGTCGAGCGCAACGCGGCGCGCGTGTTCGGCTGGGGATGAGCGCCGTGGCCGACGTCCCGGTCCAGCCGAGCCTGCGACGGATACGGCAGTTCGCAGTGCGCCCCGACCGCGAGCTGGGCCAGAACTTCCTGATCGACTCGAACATTCTCGGCGTGATCGACCGCGTTGCCGAGCTGGGTCACCGAGATGTGGTGCTGGAGATCGGTGGGGGCCTCGGCGTGCTCTCTGAGTATCTCGCCGAGCACGTTCGGCATGTGCACGTGGTCGAGATCGACGAGCGTCTGCGTGAGGCGCTGTGCGACGCCACGGACGGACACGCCAACGTCGCGGTGCATTGGGGGGACGCGATGAGGATCGACCTGTGCGGGTTGCGCCCGCAGCCCACGAAGGTGGTGGCCAACCTGCCCTATGGGATCGCCGCAGGTGCGGTGCTGCGCACGATCGAAGAGCTCCCGAGCGTCAGCAGCTGGGTGGGGATGGTCCAGCGCGAGGTCGGCGAGCGCCTCGCCGCGGCCCCCGGCAGCGGAGCCTACGGCGCGCCCTCGGTGATAGCGCAGCTGGAGTGCGAGGTCGAGGTGGTCCGGGCGATCCCCCGCACGGTGTTTCACCCGGCACCCAACGTCGACTCGGTGCTCGTGCGCCTGCGCCGGCGAGGATCGGGGCCGACCTCGCGTCGCGCGCCGGCGCCGTCGCGTGCCCTGCGGGCGCTCGTCGGCGGGGCTTTTGCGCATCGTCGGAAGACGCTCGCCGGCTCGCTCGCGCTGTCCGGGCGCGCCGGCGGTCGTTCCCGCCAGCAGGTCCGCGAGGCGCTCGAACAGCTCGGCCACCCGGCCGACGTCCGCGCCGAGCGCCTGTCGCCAGAGGACTTCCGGGGCCTCGCGTGCCTGCTGGAGCTATGAAGTCCTGCCGCGCGCTCGCACCGGCGAAGGTGAACCTGGGCCTGTTCCTCGGGCCGACGCGAGCCCGGGACGGCAGGCACGAGCTCGTGACGGTGATGCAGTCGATCTCGCTCGCCGATGAGCTCACGCTCGAGCTCGCGCCGGCAGGGGTCCTCGCAGACGAGCTCATCTGCCCGGGGGTGCCGGGCCCGCCGCAGGAGAACCTGGCCGCGGCGGCGCTGCGCGCCTTTCGCACGAGCACCGGCTGGGACGGTCCGCCGCTCCGCCTGAGCATCCTCAAGCGGATCCCGGTCGCCGCCGGGCTGGGGGGAGGCTCCGCGGACGCGGCTGCCGCGCTGCGGCTGGCCAGGCACGCATCCGGGCTGGGCGACGAGCGGCTGCTGCTCGAGCTGGGGGCCGAGTTGGGCGCGGACGTGCCGGCGCAGGTATCGCCCGGGCGCTGGCTGGCCACGGGCGCCGGGGAGCGCCTGCACGAGCTCGATGGCCTCGACCCGCAGCCGTCGCTCGGCCTGCTGCTGCTGGCGCTGCCGGTCCATCTGTCGAGCGCCGAGGTGTACGCCGAGGCCGACCGTCTCGGTCTCGCGCGTGATCGGCACGTGCTCGAGAACCGTCGGCGGGCCCTCGGCGCGGCGCTCGATCACGGTGCCGCGGGCGCTGACATGAGCGGGCTGCTGCACAACGACCTCGAGCGGGCCGCGATCTCCCTGTGCCCGGAGATCTCCGACGCGATTGCGCAGGCGCGCGAGGCGGGAGCGCAGCGGGCGCTGGTGAGCGGCTCGGGACCGACCGTCGTCGGGCTGTTCTGCGGAGGCGATGGTCTCGAACGGGCCGAACGGGCCGCGAGGAGCCTTGATGCGCGTGAGCCGGCGGCGATCTGGGCGACGCCGGTGGACGCCGCGTTCGCGAGTGCGGCCAGCGCGGCCTAGCGCCCTCGCCGGCGGCTCGCCGGCGAGGGGGGCGGGCGTCGGTCATCGGCGGGCAGTGGATGATCAGGACTAGCGACATCGCCGTGCGTCACAATCACGTCAAGAGCCGCGAATGAGCAGGACAGCCATCAACGACCTCGTCGCCGTCTGTGCCGGAACCTTCGGCCTGGCGCTCTATGCCGGCCTGATCCTGATACCGACCTGGACGTCCTACACGCGCCTGTGGGAGAGGCTTGCCGCGACCGTGCTGTCCCTCTACGTGCTCGCCGTGCTGGTGGGCGTCGGAGTGGCCGGTGCGCTCGCCGCCGTCTACTTCTGGGGCTAGCCGCGGTGTCCGACTTCGCGGCGCTCGACGCGATCACCGAGGCGGTCGAGTCGGGTGCGGGCCTTCCCGAGGTGGTTCGCGCCGCGGCGAGGGCGCTGGAAGCGAGCCTGGCGGTGACCGATGCGTGGGGGGGGACCCTCGCGGTGGCGGCGCGCTCTCCGGCTGAGGAGCGCTCGCTTCTCTCTCAGGGAAAGGGCGTGACGAGCACCTCCCTGCGAGTGGCGGACGCCGTCGTGGGAACGCTGCACATGCGCGCCAAGAGCGAGCCGAGCGCGTCGATGCGGCGGCTGCTCGTGACGATGATCGCCTCCGAGGTCGAGCGCGTGAGGGCTCCCGAGAGGGTCTCTGAAACGGCCGCCGCGGATTTCCTGCGTGCGGTGCTCCGCCGCGAGCTCACCGCGCGCGACGAGCTCGTGGCGCGTGCGGGCGAGCTCTCGCTGGACCTCGAGGACGGGGCGAGCATGATCGTCGCGCGCGCGCTGCCGCAGGCTCCCACCGACGAGGGCTGGCGCGGACGCGTGCGCGCCGTCGCCGAGCGGGGCGCGCGTGCGGTGGTCAGCCGCTCGATCGCCGCGCTCTCCGCGCGTGAGGGGGTTCTCGGCGCCGAGATCCTGCTGCTGGTTCCCGGCGGCGAGGAGTCGACAGCGGCGCGCGCCGCCGAAGGGGTCTTGCGCGAGATGGAGGCCGGGCTGACGGGGTACACGTTTGCGATCGGACGCAGCCGGATCGCTGAGGATTCGATCGACCTGCCGCGTGCGGCGAGCGAGGCGCTGCTGGCCGCAAACGTCGCTCAGGGCGCCGCCGATGGCGTGTCGCTCGCCTTCGAGCAGACGGGCGCCTACAGGCTGCTGCTGTCCGCGATGAGCGAGAACCCCTCGGAGCTTCAGCGATTCTATGCCGAGACCGTCGAGCCGCTGGTGGCCTACGACGAGCAATACGAGACCGACCTCGTGCGGACCCTCGAGGCCTTTCTGGAGGCGGACGGCAACGTGGCTGGCACGGCTCAGCGGCTGTTCACCCATCGGCATACGATCTACTACCGCCTGGAGCGCGTGCGCGAGCTCTCAGGGTTGGACGTCAGCTCGAGCGACGGGCGGGAGAAGCTCAGCCTGGGGCTGAAGGCGATGCGGGTGCTCGGGATCTCCTCGGCCGTCGGGCCGGCCTCCGAGGCCGGTGCTGAAGGCGGGCGCGTGCCGCGGCGCTCTGGCTCGCGGCGCAGCTAGATGTCCTGCCCACATAGGTTGTGAACGCGGCTGATTGGTGGCCGGTTGCCGATCCCGCTGTGTGGTCTGCGCTGGTTGTAGTGCTCGAGCCAGTGTGGCAGGGCTCGATCGCGATGATGGTGTGAGCGGTAGCTGAGGCCGTAGGCCCACTCACGAGCCATGGTCTGATGAAACCGCTCAACCTTCCCATTGGTCTGGGGACGGTGCGGCCTGATCGTGACGTGCCGGATGCCCTTGGCGTTGAACAACTCGCGCAGCGAGTTGTTGTGCGTGTAGCTCCATGCGTTGTCCGTCATGACGCGCTTGGCGCGGATCCCGCGGGCGGCGAGCCAGCTGAGCGCCCGTTCGGTGAACGCCGTGACTGTCGCGGCGCGCTCGTCGCTGAGCAGCTCGACATAGGCCAGGCGCGAGTGATCATCGACGATCGCGTGGGCGAACTCGTAACCCCAGAAGGCACGCTTCTCGGCGCCGGTCTTATCGCGTATCCCCGTGAGCGCGTGGCCGGGGCGCTCGAAGCGCGCGTAACGCTTGGTGTCCATATGCAGCAGGTCTCCCGGGCACGGCCACTCGTAGCGGTGCGCTGCTTCGCGTGGTTGGCGCAGGCGCCGAGAGAGACCGTGGCGATGCAGCACCTTCCAGACCGTTGAGTGTGGATGGCCGGTCGCCCCGGCGACGAGTCGCGGTCCCCAGCCGGTGTGCCGACGAGCCTCGCAGATGCGCTCTTGAACTGGTGGCGCAAGCAGCCGCGGGCTGCGATGAGGACGGCTTGAGCGATCCAAGAGCCAAGCTCCCGAAACGAGCTCCTCTGACGTTGCCTGCAGCCGGCGATGCCACCACCGGTGGGCTGTCGCCGGCGACACGTTGAAGCAGGCCGCGGCCTGCTTCAACGTCATCCCATCCATCACCGCCTGCGTCAGCGCCAGCCGACCAGCCGGTCCGAGCTTCGCTCTACCGTGGATCTGCATCCGGGTCCTCCTGTGGAAGTGAGTCGTCGCAGACCCACAGCCTGGGATGTGGCCCGGATGCCTCCTCAGCCGTTCACAACGTGTGTGGGTACGTCAGCTAGAACCTGCGGGCGCCGAGCTCGATCGCGTAGGTCGCGCCGTCCTGCTGACCGAACAGCGGCGGAACGGCCGGCGTGACGCCCACGCCGGCGTCGCGATAGCCGCGGGTCAGGATGATTTCGCGGTGTTCGGGCGAGGCCATCCAGGCCGCGACCATCGCGGCCGCCGTGGCGTAGCCGCCCGTGCCCCAGCCGATGTTCTGTCCGACGGAGACGCTCTTGGCGTGAGCGGGGTAGCGCGTGGAGGCGATCAGCGACAGCGGCGTCAGCCCGGGAGGGCGGTTGTCGGCGAAGTAGTTCCAGCTCACCATGTCGTCCACCTGGCTGGTCGCGAGCGTCCAAAGTGCGCCGTTGAACTGAAGCGGACGCAGCTGGTAGGCGGCTCGCACCTGGTTGACGAGGCAAAGCGTGGCGGCCTCGACGCTCGTCGCATCGCCGGCGCTGGGTGTCAGGTCGGCCCCGCGGCAGGGGCGCGCGGGCGCGTTCGCGCCGGCCGCGCTGGCGCCGACCGAGCATGCGCTCAGCACGGCCACGAGCGTCGCGCCGACGTTCTTGCGCAGTCTTCTTCGAACTCCCTCCGTCAGAGTGCAGGCATGGTTGCAGAAGCAGGAGATGGGCGCGTCATCTCGATGTTTACTGGTCTCCCGGCCGTTAACGGCCGGGAGAGGGCCGCTTCGCGTCGTGAGAACCCGCCGCCAGATCCACGATCTATCCTTCTGCGGACCCCCTGGGGGGTCGTCCAATGGCAGGACATCAGGTTTTGGTCCTGAGAATCGGGGTTCGAATCCCTGCCCCCCAGCTCGGCGCGCGGTGCGAGCGCCCATGCGGCGACGCAACATGCGTCGGCTTCGCAGGATGGCCGCAGGGGAGCGGGGCGTGCGCGTGGGAGCGAATAGCATCTGTCGGGTGACCGCCCCAATCGTCGTAGTCCTCGCTGCGGGCCAGGGCACGCGCATGCGCTCGAAGCTGCCGAAGGTCCTGCACGAGCTCTGCGGCAGGCCGATGGTGCTGTGGCCTGTGCGCGCGGCGCTCGAGGCCGGGGCGCTCAGGGTGGTGGTCGTCGACTCGCCGAGCAGGGCGCTTGAGCCGGTGCTGCCGGACGGGGTGGAGCTGGCGGTGCAGGAGCGCGCGAACGGGACCGGTGGCGCGGTCGTCGCAGCCATGTCCCATCTCGAATCCGTGACGGCCGCGGTCGACTCCGGGTCTGGCGGCGGCCTCGACGCCGATGCGCCGGTCGTCGTCCTGAGCGGGGACGTGCCGATGCTCGGCGCGGAGGCGATCGAGGCGTTGATCGAGGCCCACGGGCGCGGCGGCGCGGCCGCGACGATGGTGACGACGATCCTCGAGGACCCCGACGGCTACGGGCGCGTGGTGCGCGACGCGACCGGGGCGCTGGAGCGGGTGGTCGAGACGAAGGAGCCCGGGGATTCAACGCCGCAGGAGCGGGAGATCCGCGAGGTGAACACCGGCATCTATGTCTTCGACGCCGGCCGGCTCTCGCACGCCCTGCCCAGGCTCAGCGCCGACAACGCCCAGGGCGAGCTCTACCTGCCGCAGGTGCTCGACGTGCTGAGGGACGAAGGGCTGGCGATCGCCGCCCACGTGGTCGAGGATCCGCGGCTCGTGCTGGGAGTCAACGATCGGGTGGCGCTCGCGCGCGTATCGCGGCTCGCACAGGAAGCGATCCATGAGCGTCACATGCGCGCGGGGGTGAGCATCGTCGATCCGCGAGCGACGGTCATCGACGTGGACGTGGAGATCGGAGCCGACACGATCGTCGAGCCGTTCAGCTCGATCAAGGGCGCCACGAAGATCGGCGAAGGCTGCATTGTCCGGCACTCCTATCTCGTTGACTGCGTGCTCGAGCATGGCGCGAGCGTCGGCCCGTTCGCGTACCTGCGCCCCGGGACCGTCCTGCGCAGGGGGGCCAAGGCCGGAACGTTCGTGGAGGTCAAGAACTCGGATATCGGCCCCGGCACGAAGATCCCGCATCTGTCCTACATCGGGGACGCCGACGTCGGCGAGCGGACGAACCTCGGGGCGGGGACGATCACGGCCAACTACGACGGCCGCGAGAAGCACCGCACGAAGATCGGCAGCCGCGTGCGCGGCGGTGTGGACACGGCGTTCGTGGCTCCGGTGACCGTGGGCGACGACGCGTACACGGCGGCCGGGTCGGTGGTCACCAAGGACGTGCCCGCCGGCGCCCTGGCGGTCGCGAGGTCCAGGCAGGAGAACATCGAGGGGTTTGCCGGGCGATCGGAGGTCGACCGATCAAAGATCGGCGAGCAGGAGGCCCGTTTACACTCCGAGGAGAGATGAGCAGCGTGATCGATACGCGCACGCAATCCTCGCGGGCGAGCCTGCCGATCGACTACAACAAGCGGCTGATGCTGTTCAGCGGGCGCGCGAACCCGCAGCTGGCGGTTGACATCGCCGACAAGCTCGGCGTCGATCTGGGGCCTGTCACGCTGAGAACGTTCTCCAACGGCGAGGTCTACTGCCGCTACGAGGAGTCGATTCGCGGTGCGGACGTCTTCATCGTGCAGTCCACCTGCGGGAACGCCCAGGCGGGCGTGACCGCGAACGATTCGTTGATGGAGCTGCTGTTCATGATCGATGCTGCCGTGGGCGCCTCGGCGCACAGGGTGATCGCGGTGACGCCGTGGTTCGGCTACTCGCGCCAGGACAAGAAGTCCGCGCCGCGGGAGCCGATCTCGGCGCGGCTTGTCGCGCGTATGCTCGAGGCGGCGGGCGCCGACAGGGTGCTGACGATGGACCTCCACGCCGGTCAGATCCAGGGGTTCTTCCAGAAGCCGGTGGATCACATGACGGCGCTGTTCATGCTGACGCAGTACTTCGCGGACCTCGGGCTGTCCGACCTCGTGGTCGTGGCGCCGGACGCGGGAAGGGTGAAGCTGAACAAGAAGTTCGCGTCGAAGATCGGTGCCGAGCTGGCGATCCTCGACAAGGAGCGCCCGGCTCAGCAGGTGGCTGAGATCGGCTACGTGATCGGCGACGTCAAGGGCAAGACGGCGGTCATCGTCGATGACATGATCGACACCGCCGGAACGCTGAAGGCGGCAGCCAAGACGGTGAGCGAAGAGGGCGCCGCGAGGGTGTATGCGGCGGCCACGCACGCCGTGTTCTCAGGTGACGCGTTCGAGAACCTGAGAACGTCGGGCATCGAGGAGATCGTCGTGACGGACACGATCCCCGTGAGCTCCGAGCGCCCCGACAACATACGCGTGCTTCCCTGCGCGGACCTGCTGACGGACTCGATCCGCCGGATCTTCGTAGACGACTCGGTCAGCGAAGTGTTCGGGGGCGAGAACCAGTTGTTCTAGGGGCGGCGCTTTGCGTCCGCTCGCGTTCGAAGAGGTGGAGGTCGTCGAATGAGAGTGGTCAAGGTCCGGCCGGGCTTCGGAGTCGTGGCATCCGCCGCCGTGGGCATGTCGGTCTTCTTCGCGCTGGCGGGATGTGGCAGCACGAACAACGCAGCGACCACGACGGCGAGCACGACGGCAAACGGAGCGTCATCGCCGGTGAAAGCGGCGACCTACAACGTCAAGCTCACCCACATCGCCGGCGCCAGCGGGGCGTCAGATGCTGCCGGCGTCGCGGTCCTCACCATCAAGTCGCCCGGCGATGAACTCTGCTGGAGCATCTCCCCAGTCAAGGGCTTCACGGTCTCAAGCGGCACGGGGCCACCGACATTTGCCACCATCCAGCCCACCTCCGCCGGTACCCCGCGTATCCCCGGAGTTCCGCTCGGTAGCCCCAGGGGTCCAAAAGGCCCGGCCTACACGCCCTCTGGCTGCGCCCACAAGCCCGTGGTCTTCCTCAAAGCGCTCGAGGCGCATCCCCAGACCTACTACCTCAGCATCTTCAACACCAAGTCCGGTGAAGCCGTCCACGGGCAGGTCTGAGCAGGAAGAAGCGAATCGAGTCCGGGATTCGGCATCCTGGTCGGGATGGACGTAAAGTCGGGGCCGATGACAGCGACGGCTGACCGAGAGGCCACACCGCAAGTACCCGGGCCGGCAGGCCTGGAGTCCCCCGGCGTGGACGGGGTCGGTGCTCGTGCTCACGGGTTTGCGCTCGGGGCGCTCGTGCGGGCGTGCCGGCCTCGTCAGTGGGTCAAGAACGTGCTCGTGCTGGCCGCCCCGGGCGCCGCCGGAGTGCTCGGGCACGCCGACGTCGCGGGCAAGATCGCCCTGACGTTCGTGTCGTTCTGCATGCTCTCGAGCGCCACCTACCTGATCAACGACGTGCATGACCGCCACGAGGACCGTCGCCACCCGAGCCGGCGCGGCAGGCCGGTCGCGTCCGGTGAGCTCTCGGTCGGAGTCGCCCTGGCGGCGGCGACGGCTCTCGCGCTCGGGGGCCTGGGGCTCGCCGCCTTCGTGCGCCCTGCGCTGGCCGGGGTCGGAGCGGGTTACCTTGCCCTCACCGGCTGCTACACGTTCTGGTTGCGTGGCGTGGCGGTCGCGGACATCGCAGCGGTGGCGGGCGGCTTCGTGCTGCGTGCGCTGGCCGGAGGCGTCGCGACTTCGGTACCGGTCTCCCGTTGGTTCATGCTCGTGACCTCTTTCGGTGCCCTGTTCCTGGTCGCGGGGAAGCGCTACGCGGAGCTGCGTGACCCCGAGACCGCCCAGCGGGCGTCGCTGCGCGCCTACTCCGCCGAGTACCTGCGCTTCGTGATCGGCCTGGCCGCCGCGATCACCATCAGCGCATACTGCCTGTGGGCTTTTCAGCGCCCCCACCACGACGGGATCTCGTGGTTTGAGCTGACGATCGTCCCGTTCGTGCTGTGGTTGCTGCGCTACGCGCTCCTGCTCGATCAGGGCGAGGGCCACACGCCCGAGAAGCTCGTGCTGGGCGACGGCTTTCTGCTCTGCATGAGCGCTGGCTGGCTGGCGCTGTTCGTCTGCGGAGTGTACGTGGCGAGCTGACCTGGCCGATCGCCCGGCGAACGCCTGGCTTCTCGAGCTCCGGGAGTCGCCCGTCAGCCGGACGTGGCGCCCGTTTTCGGCCCGATTCTGACCGCGGGCCTGACCCTGACCGCGACCGGTCTGAGCCTGACAACGAGGCCCCACCCCGCCAAAGCGCCCGCCGCCAGCAGCGGTCCGAACGCGGGGATCACGTAGCGGTAGTCGTAGGAGCTGACGAGGATCGGGAAGAACAGCAGGGTCGCGGCGGTGGCGGCGAACAGCGTCATTCCGCTACGGGCGGCGCCGCGCAGGAGCCACGGTCCGAGCAGGCAGAGCGTGAGCAGGATGAGCATCCAGACCCCATCGACGCGCGTGATGCTCTCCCATCCCTCGAGCGTTCCGAGCTGGCCAGTGGGAGTCACGGCATCGCCCGGATAGAGCCGGCGCTGCATTTCTTGGGCATAGGTGTTTTCGCGGCTGAGCAGGGACGTGATCAGCTGATCGGCCGACAGCCCCCCGTAGGACTGGTGATTGGGATCGACGAGGCGGATCGTGTCCAGCCAGACCGCATGCAGGTAGTCGAGCGGCTGGGCGATGATCGCGTCCTGCGACCACTGCTCGAGGAGCGACATGGCGTGCGGGTAGCTCGAGACGAAATAGGGCGGACCGAACAGGTACCGGGCCGGCGAGCCCAAGCCGAAGATGTAGGACACGGCTATCTGGTCTTTGAGCGGCCAGCCCGGCCGTTCGCACAGCGGCCTCGTGCCCGGGGGCGGCGTGAACTTCGCGCAGTTCGCCCACGGGGCCACCCGCCCATACAGGTTCCAGGCGTTGTTGGTGGTGAGGCCGCTCAGGCCGGAGGCTGACTGGCGCCACTCGATATAGACGCCGAGGCTCGCGACGGAGACGATGAGAGAGATGAGACCGGCGGCGATCGTCCGGCGCCGGGGGCGTCCGGCGCTGAATAGGAGCCACACCGCGATCACGACGACCATCGCGATCCCGGCCGCGCGATCCCACACGCCGAGGCCCGCGCACAGCCCGGCGAGAGCGGCCCACCAGGCACTCCCCTGGGAGGCTCGCACCGCGCAGTACAGCGTCGTGCTCAGCAGAAATACGAACAGGGAATCGCTGAGCGCCGCGTGCTCGATGAACAGCTCATCCCCGCCGAGGGCGACGATCGCGGCGGGGATGAGGCCGAGCCAGCGCGGCCCCCCGCAGCGGCGGACCGTGAGGAAGAGCAGCAGCGCCGCCACGAGCCCGAGCGCGTGCTGAACGATGACGACGAGGATGAGATGGGGGGCGATGCCGTGCAGCACGCGCAGGAACATCGAATAGCCGACCGTCCTGACCGGATCGGTCCACAGCGACTGGACGGCGCCCTGGAAATAGACCCCGGTGTCTCCGTATCCCGTGAGCGCCGGGCTCCAGGCGAGCATGAACCAGACACGCAGCAAAAGGCCGGCGCCGAGCAGCGCGGCCAAGGCGACGTACACGCGATCAACCGGCTTGACTGACGGACGTAAGATCTTCGACGCGCGCGGCATGACCTTTCACCATGCTTGCTGAGTGACTGAGTTACGGGTACGGCTTGATCTGCACCCCGAAATGGTAATCGAGCCGCGACGGTTGGGTGGTACAGATCACAACTGTCTTCAATAGGTCGCTATTTGGCTCTACAGCGACGTTCTTGAGGGGCGGGTGTCGTCCGCGCGCCGGTTCGCGGCGAGTTGCCCGTAATAGGATGGACCGCATTCGTGAAACGCGTCGCGCTTATTGTGCTCGGCGTGCTGCTGTTCCTCGTGATCAGTGGCGTGCTGGCGAGGTTCTTCTCGGTCGAAAACGTCGAACGCGACGACGAGCGGGCGCTGATCGAGGCGCAGACGAGGGGTGATGTGAACGGGATGGTCGAAAAGATCACCGGTTGCCGCGCGAGCCCCGCGTGTGTGGCGCAGGCGCAGGCCAACGCAAACCGCCTGCGAAGGGCTGGCGCGGTGAAGATCCTGTCGCTGAAATCGACGAACTCCCATTCGCTTGGCAGCTCGACGGGAACGACGCGGCTGGCCTGGACGGTGATCGGGAGGCTGCCGGTGGTTCAGTGCCTGAAGGTGCATCGCAGCGGGAACTTCCTCGAGGGCATCACGGTGACTCTGATCTCGTTGAGCGCCCCGATCCCGAACGAAGCGGATTGCTAGAGTCTCGAAGCCCGATGGCCGAGACGACGACCAAGCTCGATGTGAACAGCCGCAGCGCGGAGGGCTCGCGCGCGGCCCGACGACTGCGCCGCTCCGGGCGAGTGCCCGGGGTTCTCTACGGCGGCGGCGGAGAGTCGGTCGGAATCGACGCGGACGCCCGCGAGCTGCGCCTGGCGCTCGCGTCCTCCGGCGCCGTGCTTGACCTGAGCGTCGACGGCAAGAAGGCGACGCCGGTGGTTCTGAAGGAGGCGCAACGCGATCCGGTGCGCGGCCACACCGTGCACGTGGATCTTCTGAGGGTGAGGCTGGACGAGGCGATCCACGCGGTCGTGCCGCTGGAGCTGACCGGCGTTGATGAGGCCCCGGGCGTCAAGGAAGGAGGCGTGCTCGAGCAGATCACGCGCGAGCTGAACGTGGAGGCGCTGCCGACCGCGATACCGGAGGCGATCGTGCACGCCGTCGGCGAGATGCAGATCGGCGAGACGATCGGGCTCGCCGCGGTCGCGATGCCGGAGGGCGTGACGCTGCTGGACGACACAGAGGAGACGGTCGTCGCGACCCTGTCGCCGCCGAAACTGCAGGCCGAGGTGGAGGAAGAAATCGAGGCCGAGACCGAGCTCGTCGGCGAGGGTGAGGAGCCGGCCGAGGCCGCGGAGGACGCTGGCGGCGAGGACGCCTCCGGCGAGGAGTAGCGGCTCCTGCGACGCCCCTTTGGCGGTGGCGGTGGTGGGGCCGTCGACTGGTTGATCGTCGGACTGGGGAACCCCGGCCGGGAGCACGCGGGCACGCGGCACAATGTGGGCTTCATGGTCGCCGAGGCGCTGTCCGCGCGCTGGGAGCTCGGCCGGGCGAAGGACCGCTTCGCCGGTCGGATCGCGGAGGGCCGCCTCGGGGGCTCCGCGGTCAGCGGGCTTGCCGCGCCGAGGCGCCCGCGAGTGGCGCTGCTGTGTCCCCAGACCTACATGAACGACGCCGGCCGGGCGGTTGGCCCGGCGCGTGGCGCCTACAAGCTGGAGCTCGAGCGGGTGCTGGTCGTGCACGATGAGATTGATCTCCCGTTCGGCGAGGTGCGGACGCAAAGGGGGGGCGGGCTGGCCGGCCACAACGGCCTGAAGTCGATCAGGGGCGCGCTCGGCGGGGTGGACTTCATGCGTGTCCGGGTTGGCGTGGGACGCCCCGATTCGAGCGACCCCGAGATCGTCTCGGCCTATGTGCTCGGGCGCTTCCGCGAGGACGAGGCCCAGGTGAAGGCTCTCATCGAGCGAGCGTGCGAGCAGGTCGAGGCGGTCGTGCTGGGAGGCGATGGGACGCCTGGCGGCGAGGGGTCGCCTGGAAGGGCCTCGGAGTAGATGGCGCTCGGAGCGCAATCGCTGCGCTCGCTGCTGGGACTCATCCAGGAGGACGAGTCGGCTAGGAGCCTCGTGGCCGGGGGCGGCCACGCGTTCGTCTCGGCGGCGCTTCGGCCGTACCTGATCGCCGCGCTCACCGACCTCGAGGAGCCTGCCCGAACGCGCCCGACGCTGGTCGTGGTCGGCGATGATCGCGCCGCCCGCGATCTGGCGGCCGACCTGCGCGCCTGGCTTGCGCCGCGGCCGGTCCGCTACTACCCATCGCGGGGAGTCGCATACGAGTCCCATCTCACACCACCGCCGCATCTCGTCGGGCTGCGCGTGGCGGCGCTGGATGCTCTGCTTGCAGCCGGGAACGGCACGGCGGGCGGAGGGGATCGCCTGCCGCGGAGGGGATCGGCTGCGCCCGTCCCGCCGGACGGTCAACCGGTGGTGGTCGTAAGCGCGGTCGCGCTGTCGGAGAAGGTCCCCGACCCGGAGCTGCGTCCGCGCTCGTTCACGCTGCGCGTCGGCGAGCTGCTGGACCTCGAGGAGTGCGCCTCAGAGCTCGTGGCCGCGGGCTATGAGCGGGTCGACCAGGTCGAGGATCGAGGGCAGTTCGCGCTGCGTGGGGGACTGCTTGACGTGTTCCCCGCGACCGAGGAGCGCGCCGTGCGCGTGGACATGTTCGATGTCGAGATCGAATCGCTGCGCTTGTTCTCGACCTTCACCCAGCGCTCGCTCGGCGACGTGCAGGAGGTCGAGATCGCGCCGGCGGCCGAGCTGGCGGCCGAGCACCGAGAGCTCGCTGAGATCGCCGCCGCCGGCGGTCTCGGCGCCCGCGACGAGCCGGCGGGCCGGCCGGACATAGCCGAGCTCCTGCCGGTCGAGCGGTTCGGCGCGCTGCTCGATCTGGTCGGGCCGGAGACCGCGCTGCTCGTCGCCGCCGAGGAGGAGCTTGCGCCCGTGTTGAGCGAGCACTGGGCCGACGTGTGTGCCGCGTTTGGCGACGAGGATGCCCATCACCTGTACGTGAGCCCGCGGAGCATCCAGGACGCCCTCGCCGAGCGCGCGCGGATCTGGCTGTCGGCGATCGCGAGCGGCCAGGCGATCGAGCTGCGGGCCCAATCGGCCGATACGGCGGCGCGTTCGCTGGCCGAGGCGGAGCCCGAGCTTGAGAAGCTCGTCCGCTCGGGCTACAGGACGGTGGTCGCATTCCCGCGTCGGGGCGAGGGCGAGCGGGCGGCCTACAACCTCGGGCGGTTGAAAGCCACGTGGCTGGACGAGGAGGTGGATGTCGCTCGCCGGGTGCTCGAGCCGTCGCTGCGGTTCGCGACTGCGTCCCTGCGGGAGGGCTTCGTAGCGCCCGGGCTGAAGCTCGCGGTGTTCCCCGAGCACCGCCTGTTGCGCCGGCGCCGCGCCGCGCGGCCGACCGGCCCGGGAGGCGCGGGAGTCGGCGGCCCGGGCGTGGCTCGCCGGGGAGCGCTGCGTTCGTTCAGCGAGCTGCGCACGGGGGACATCGTGGTTCACGAGGACCACGGCGTCGCCCGCTTCGCCGGGTTTGAGACGCGCACGGTGGCGAACGTCACGCGTGACTACCTCTACCTGGAATACCAGGGCGATGACCGAGTGTTCGTGCCAACGGATCAGCTCGCGAAGATCTCGCGCTATGTCGGCGCGAGCGCCGCCGCAGGAGACGGTGCTCACCCGCCGCTGAGCAAGCTGGGCGGCACCCGCTGGGAGACGATGAAGGCCCGCGCGCGCCGGGCGGCGCAGGAGCTGGCGGGCGAGCTTCTGAGCCTGTACGCCGAGCGAAGCCGGCGCCCGGGACACGCGTTCGAGGCGGACTCCGACTGGCAGCGTGACTTCGAGGAGCGATTCCCGTTCACCGAGACCCCGGACCAGCGCGACGCGATCGAGCTGGTCAAGGCGGACATGGAGGCGCCCCGTCCAATGGACCGACTCATCTGCGGCGATGTCGGCTACGGCAAGACCGAGGTGGCATTGCGGGCGGCGTTCAAGGCGGCCAACGAGGGCAAGCAGGTGCTGATGCTGGTGCCGACGACGATCCTCGCCCAGCAGCACTACGGCACGTTCGCGGAGCGGCTCGCCGACTATCCGTTCACGCTCGAGCACGTATCGCGGTTTCGCTCGCCGGCCGAGCAGAAAGCCGCGGTGAAGGGCTTCGCGGAGGGTCGCGTGGACATCCTGATCGGTACCCATCGGGTGCTCTCCCGGGACGTGCGCGCGAAGGACCTGGGCCTGTTGATAATCGACGAGGAGCAGCGGTTCGGGGTCAAGCAGAAGGAGCTCCTGCGCCAGCTGAAGCTGAAGGTGGACGTGATCTCGATGTCGGCCACGCCGATCCCGCGCACGCTGCAGATGTCGCTGGCGGGACTGCGCGACATCTCGGTCATCGAGACGCCCCCGGAGGGCCGAAGGCCTGTGAGGACCTACGTCGGCGAGTACGAGGAGGAGCTGATCAAGCGGGCGATTCTGCGCGAGCACGAGCGCGGCGGTCAGGCGTTCTTCCTGCACAACCGCATCGAGTCGATCGACCAGACCGCGGAGCGGCTGCGGGCGCTGTGCCCGGGCGTTCGCTTCGCGGTCGCGCACGGCCAGATGGGCGAGGGGGAGCTCGAGGCCGTGATGATGGACTATCTGCGCGGCGGGGCCGAGGTCCTCGTGTGCACCTCGATCATCGAGTCGGGCATCGACATCCCGCAGGCCAACACGCTGATCGTCGAGCAAGCGGCCACGTTTGGGCTGTCCCAGCTCTACCAGATCCGCGGGCGCGTGGGACGCAGCCGCGAGCGCGCATACGCCTACCTGCTGTACGACTCGGCGGCGGCGCTCACGCCGGAGGCGGCGCAGCGGCTGTCGGCGCTGTCTGACTACACAGAGCTGGGCGCGGGCTTTAAGATCGCGATGCGCGATCTGGAGATCCGCGGCGCCGGGAACCTGCTCGGCGACGAGCAGTCCGGGCACGTTGCCGCACTCGGGTTCGAGCTCTACATGCAGATGCTCGATGAGGCGGTACGGGCGGCCGGGCCGCACGAGGAGGGGCAGGAGCTCCCAGAGCCGGTGCGCCTGGACGTGAGCGTCGATGCGTACGTCCCGGCGGACTACGTCCCCTACGAGCAGGCGAAGATCGAGCTGCACCGCCGCGTCGCCGGGGCGCTCGAGGTCGCCGACGTGGAGCGGCTGCGCGAGGAGCTCGAGGATCGCTTTGGCCCCGTGCCCGAGCCGCTTGAGAACCTGCTGGCGCTCCAGCGGGCGCGCATCAAGTTCGGCCAGGCGGGTGCGCGCACGGTGAGCTTCAGGGGGGATCGTCTCGCCGTCGTGCCCATCGAGCTGGACTCGAGGCGGGCGAAGCGCTTGCGCGGGGAGCTGCCGGGAGCCCTGTATGAGTCGGGGCGCTCGCAGGTGTCGATGCGAGTTCCGAAGGATGGGAAAGGGCGCTTTCCGGCCGTGGTGAAGGCGGCCGATGTTCTGTTGGCCGTGATGCGCGAGGCGGCCTAGCGAACTCGTTAAGCACGGGCTTAGACGTTTCCGCTAGAGTGCCCGCGTCGTGTCCAAGCGAACCCGCTGCATCTCGGCGCTAGGCGCCGTTTTCTTTGCTGTCGTGAGCCTGTCCGCATGCGGGGGCATTCCCGGCAACGCGGTCGTGCAGGTCGGGAGCAATTCGATCACCAAGTCGGCGTTCGAACACTGGATGGACGTGGCCGCCGCCTCGAGTGCCACTGGCACTGGGGCCAAGCCGGTGATCCCCGACCCACCGAATTACACGAACTGCGTAGCGCATCTGCAGGCGACCACTCCCAAGCCGCCGAAAGGTCAGGCCGCGCCCACGACGGCGCAGCTGAAGAGCGAGTGCGAACAGCAGTACAAAGCCCTGCAGACGGAGGTCCTCGGTTTTCTCATCTCGGCCAACTGGGTGATCGGCGAAGCGGGCAACCTGGGCCTGAAGGTGAGCGACTCGGAAGTCAAGAAACAGTTCGAACAGATCAAGAACCAGCAGTTCCCGAAGGCCGCGGAATTCCAAAAATTCCTCGCCACCTCGGGCGAGACCGTCTCGGACCTGCTGCTGCGGGTGAAGCTGAACCTCCTGTCGGCGAAAATCCAGCAGAAGATCGCAAAAACGAAGGCCACCCCGAGCCAGGCGCAGATCGAAAAGTACTACAACGAAAACAAGCAGCGGTTCGGCACGCCTGAAAAGCGGACAGTCGCGATCATCCTGACCAAGACCGAAGCCGAAGCCAACAAGGCAAAGCACGAAATCGAATCCGGTAAGAGCTTTGCGAGCGTGGCCAAGAGCGCCTCGATCGACCCGACGACCAAGGCCAACGGCGGGCTGCTCGTGGGGGTTGTCAAAGGACAGGAGGAGAAGGCGCTCGATTCAGCGATCTTCTCCGCCCAGCCGAATGTGCTGAGCGGCCCGGTAAAGACCCCGTTCGGCTACTACATCTATGAGGTCAAGAGCGTCACGACCGGTAATCAGCAGACGCTGGCGCAGGCTCAGACGTCGATCAAGCAGCAGCTAACCGCGACTCAGCAGCAGGAAGCGCTGACCAAGTTCGTCAAAGAATTCAAATCGCGGTGGACCAGCAAAACGGAATGTCGCTCGGGCTACGTGGTGATGGACTGCAGCGCGTTCAAAGCGCCCAAGACGGGCTCGACGACGCCAGTCACCCCGTAGGCGGGCGTCGCGGGCCACGACGGGCCTCTGCCACCTGGTTGGATCGGCCGGATGATCGTGATGCCGTTGACTGACAGGCCCGCCTCGTGAGTGAGATCGAGCGCGTCGGCGCCCGACAGATCCTCGACAGCCGAGGAAATCCGACGGTTGAGGTGGACGTGCGGCTGCGCTCCGGTGCTCGTGGCCGCGCGGCGGTCCCCTCCGGGGCCTCGACCGGCGAGTTCGAGGCCACCGAGTTGCGCGACGGAGACGGGCGCTGGCAGGGCAAGGGCGTGACGCGCGCGGTGGGGAACGTCGTCGGCGAGATCGCGCAGAACGTCACAGGCATGGATGCGTCTGACCAGGCCGGCCTTGACCGGGCGCTGATAGCGCTCGATGGAACGGCCAACAAGTCGCGGCTGGGGGCCAACGCGATCCTGGGCGTCTCGCTCGCCGCGGCGCACGCCCAGGCGGCCGAGGAGGGAGTCGCGCTGTGGCGGTACCTCGGCGGCGACGCGGCCCGGCTGCTGCCGGTGCCGATGATGAACGTCCTGAACGGCGGTGCGCACGCCGACAACAAGGTGGACTTCCAGGAGTTCATGGTGGTCCCCTGCGGCGCGCCGACGTTCTCTGAGTGCCTGCGCATGGGGGTCGAGGTGTTCCACGCGCTCAAGCGCACGCTGCATGAGCGCGGGTTGAGCACGGCGGTTGGAGACGAGGGCGGGTTCGCGCCCGACCTGAGCTCCAACGAGGAGGCCCTGCGAGTGCTGCTCGACGGCATCAGGGCCGCGGGGTATGAGCCGGGGGAGGATGTCGCGATCGCGCTCGACCCGGCCGCGAGCGAGCTGTACCGGGATGGCGGCTACGTGCTCGAGCACGAGGGCCGCACGCTCCGAGCGCCGGAGCTGACCGACTATTGGGCCGAGCTGCTCACTCGATATCCGATCGTGTCGATCGAGGACGGCATGGACGAGGAGGATTGGGACGGATGGCGCAAGCTCACGGAGCGCCTTGGCGAGCGGGTGCAGCTCGTCGGCGACGACGTGTTCGTGACGAACACCGAGCGGCTCGCCAGGGGCATACGCGAGGGCGTTGCGAACTCGATCCTCATCAAGGTCAACCAGATCGGGACGCTGACAGAGACGTTCGAGGCGATCGCGATGGCGCGCGACGCGGGCTATACGGCGGTGATGAGCCATCGCTCGGGCGAGACCGAGGACGTGACGATCGCCGATCTGGCGGTTGCCACCGGCTGCGGACAGATCAAGGCCGGGGCGCCGTCCAGGTCCGACAGGGTGGCGAAGTACAACCAGCTCTTGCGCATCGAGGAGCAGCTCGGCGCCGACGCGGAGTTCCCCGGCTGGGCTCCGTTCGGCGGCCGTTGACGTCAAGCAGCATTTGCACGGACGTCCGGCAGGAGGTTGGCCGCCGGGCGCGAATGCGACGGGAGGATGTCCGCCGCCTCGGCCTATCAGGGACGCTCAAGCCGTGCCGCCGGGAGCCGTCCCAGGACACGACGCGATCGCGCGGGCGGGAGCGGGACCCCGGCCACGGGAGCGCGCGTGCGCTGGGATCGGCTGGGAGCGCTGGCGCTCCTGTTCGTGGGGGTGGCGCTGATGTACCTGTATCTGAGCGCCGGCATCCGCATGTTCTCCACGTGGCGTCAGGCGCGCCATGACAGCGCCGTGCTCACGGCGATGGAGCACGAACACGGGCGGCTTGCGCGCCAGCACGAAGCCCTGGGTCGGCGGGGAACGCTTGAACAGGAGGCCCGCCGGCTGGGGATGATGAAGAGCGGTGAGCAGTCCTACATCGTCAGCGGGCTGCCCAACAACTGAGGGCCGCGAGTAGGACCTGCCGCGCGCCTTCTCGCAAGCTGGCGCAAAGCCGATGGCGGCACGGCTCTCGCGTCGCCCCCGCTGCTAGCCTCGGCTCAGTGTCGTTCGAGAACGCGATCTACCAGTGGCAGCAGGGCGAACGACGGATGCAGGCCGCGCCGGCCGAGCGGCGGCCGCGATTGGAGCGCGTCGCGGATGCGCTGGTGGCAGAGCTGCGCAGGCGCCTCGGCGGTCGGTTCTCGACAGAGGAGCTCGTTGAGCACTATCGGGCGGGCACGGCATGGTGCCTTCAGGTGGCGATGGCGGTCGCGCCGGAGGACCCGTGGGCGTGGGAGGCGGGCACGGTGGTGGACGCGGCGTTCGGCACGTATTTGAGGGAGGCCGCCGACTACGCCGGGGGAAGGCGCGCGCTGACGGAGTCTGGGATCGCGATCAGCTAGTCGTCTTCGTTGATGCGGCAGATCACGATGCGGTCCTCCTCGACCGTGACCTCGACGGGGCGGTGCCCGGCCCAGTGCTCGGCGTACACCGGGTTCTCCTGGATCGCGGGGTCGAGCCACAGTCCGTAGCCCTCCTCGCCGTGATCGAATGTGCCCTCGAGGGCATCGGCGTTGCGGGCCGACCCTGGCGCCCGCGCGCGGCCGCGTTCCGCGCTCGATCGACGTCCACGGCCACCGCGGCGCGTGCGGCGGCGGGTGGTGCGTCCCTCCTCCCGGTCGGACCCCTCGCCCTCCTCGCCCTCCTCGCCCTCCTCGCCCTCCTCGCCCTCCTCGTCCGTCTCGGCGCTCGCGCGTTCGCTCTCGACTTCCGCGGCTTCGAGCTCGGCCGCGATCAGCGCGTCGTCCTCGGCGCGAAGGTCGATCTCCTCGGGATAGCCTGTCCCGAGCGCGCCGTCGGTGGAGTCCTCGTCGCTCACGAGCTCGTTCTGACGCTTGAACTGATCGATGTCGCGGACGCTCACCTCGAGCTGATGCGCGATCCAAGCGTCGGTACGGCCCTGGCGCACCCAGGTGCGAATTTGGTTCAGGTGCGGACGCAGAGATCGACGAGGCATGGACGGTCCGGGAGACTAGCGCATACGGGCTGCGGCACGCCGCGGGCGCGCGGGGGATAGGGCGCCGCGCGGGCACCGGCGGCGCTTGAGTCGAGATGGCGAAAGGTGGGCAGAAAAGCGTCGGATTCGCGTTCCCCCGGTCCTGAGACTATGCTTGCCCCACCGGTGCCAGGGGCTCGCACCGGTCGCCCTGTCGGCAAAATAGGAAGGGTGCACCAAATTGCTGGTCTTGACGAGAAAGTCCAACCAGAGCATCATGATCGGGGACGACATCGAGATCTCGGTGCTTTCAGTCATCGGCGAGAAGGTGCGGATAGGGATTCAGGCTCCCCAGGAGGTCCCTGTGTTCCGCAAGGAGATTTATTTGGAGATCCATCGCGATGACGTCGAGGGCGCGACACAGGCGCCGCAGAACACGCGCGCCGAGGTTAACGACGCGCTGCGCAAGTTGGGCGACAGCTAGCTGGCGGCCGAGCGAAATCGCCCGGCCGTTCGCTGGCTACCGCTAGCCCAACAGCAGGTAGAGCGTGCGGAACATCACGACGGTGACGATCACCGCGGTCATGACGAGCGTGAGCACCAGCAGCGCGAAGCGCAGCGACCCGCGCTTGTGGCGCCGGTCGACCTGACGTTTCCGGGTGCGCTGCTCGGCCGTGCGCCGCAGCGAGGCACGCCTGTGGCGATCGAGCGAGATCTCCTTGACGAACGCCCGCTCCCACTCGGCGAGGCTCTGTCGCATCTTCAGCGCCACGGCCCGGCCTAGGAAGCGACGGGGGTCTTGCCCTCGGAGCGCTCGTAGACCTTGACGAAGCGCAGGTAGTTCTCGGCGATCCTCTGCGCTCCGGCCGCGCGCTCGATCTTGCCGTCGACGTATGCCTTCAGCGGATCCCACCAGATCGAGCGGCCGATCGCGAACCCTATGAAGCCGTCGACGGGAGCCGCCTGCGCCAGCCAGTGATCGACCTTGGCGTCGTCGGCGCCGCGGCCGAGGACCACGCAGACGACCCCCTCGCGGCCGCCGGAGCGCGCCTGGGCGACGAGCATCTCGCAGTCTGAGCGCTGATCGACGCCCTCGATCTTCCAGATGTCCACGTCGATGCCCGCGTTCTGGATCTCGGCGATCGTGCGGCGCATCAGCTCGGGACGGAGCTCTGAGTCATAGCGGTCCGAGTCGCCGCCCACCGCCTCGAGCTGGTAGTCCTCGGCCGGGACGAGCAGCTCGAACAGGAACTTGCGATCGCGGTCCTTCAGCCAGTCGCTCAGCCGCTTGAGTCGGCCGAGCTGCTCCGCGTTCTCGCCGGCGTCGCCGTCGGGGTTGTAGCGGACGAGCACCTTCGTGAAGTCGGGGTCGAAACGCTCGATGTGCGCACCGAAGTCATCGCCGTACTGGAAGTCGAACAGAGGCTGACCAGAGCGCTCGGCGGGCATCGCGAGCTTCAGGCCCTTCTCGCGCGCCTCGGCCGGCACCGTGGAGCCGAACTGCTCGTCCACGAGCACGCCGGTCACCGACGGGTCGGCCCCCGCGCCGACGGCCAGCAGCAGGCCCTCGAAGATGAGGTGCTTCGCATCGGCGATGATCGCTGTCTGCTCGGGGTCGGGCTCGCCCTCTATCCCGAAGAACTTCTTCTGAAACGAGCCGCGGTGATCGAACGCGAGGATGTAGAGCTTGTGGTCATAGCCGAGTGTCATGGCCGTGAGTATTTCAGAGCAGCCGCGGTGGTGCAGGGGGCCACGGACCGTTTCCGGCGGCGCGCCGGCGGCCCTTCGGTGTCAGGTCCTTAGAATGGGTCGACGATGTCATCGGGCGCTGATCTGTTCGTGGTGTGCAAGCAGTGCGGATCGGAGGTCAGCCCCTACATCACCGAGTGCCCCTACTGCGGGCACCGGCTGCGCAGACGCGCGCCCAAGCTTCCGCGCCCGGAAGGACCGGGTCGTTCCTCGCGCGGCCGGCGCCGTGCACGAGACTGGCGGATCGTGGGGCGTGGCCGTGCGCGGCCCGCGGACGAGCCCCGCGCTCGCGCCTACGGCGGGGGTCGTTGGGCCGACTCGCGACCCTACGCGACGATCGCCCTCGTGGCGGCGAGCTGTGCCGTGTGGGTGGCGTGGCGCGGGGGCTTCGTCGGGCTGGAAAAACTTGTCATCTTCGGGCCCCTGAACGGCGACTGGTGGAAGCTGTTCACGAGCCAGTTCACCTATGTGAACGGCTTCTATGAGTTCGTCACGCTCGTGGCGATCGCGATCTTCGGCTGGCTGCTTGAGCGTCGCCACGGACCGGCCGTGGCGCTGGCGCTGTTTCTCGGCGCTGGAGTGACCGGGGCGCTGGTTGCGAGCGCCGTCTACTCCTACGCTTTCCTCAGCGGCTGCCAACGCGGCCGCTCTCGGTCTGTTGGCGGCGTGGGCGATCCCCGACCTTCAGGCTGCGCGCGCCGACCGGGACTACGACGGCGATCTGCTGGGCACGGCTGTGATCGCCGCCGTGCTGCTGGCGATGCCGTTCGCGCGGCCGGAAACGAGCTGGCTGGCGGTGGTGACGGGCGGGGCGTTCGGCTTGGTGTTCGGGCTCAGTCTGAGCCGCGGGCAGCGGCTTGAGCCCTAGAGGCGCTGCGGCGCTCTTATGATTGACGCTGATGACCATGACCAACGCAATCGTGCTGATCGAGGCTGAGCGGGACGCGCTCTCCTCCCTCGGCGGGGCGCTCGCCGACATCGAGGGCGTGGCCGAGGCCTACTCGGTTACAGGGGAGTGGGACTTCGTCGCGATCGTGCGAGTGCCCGACCACGAGCAGCTCGCCGACGTGGTCACCGGTCAGATCGGGGGGCTTTCGGGGGTGACGCGCACTCAGACGATGGTCGCGTTCGCGGCCTACTCGCGCCACGATCTCGAAGCGCTGTTCTCGATCGGTGAATGATCATCTGACGTGATGGCCGCGGTGCCGATGAAGCCGCAGTACGGGCCGACGCTCGGCCGGCTGCTCTCACCGCGCTGGCATGCGGCATCGCCGCTCGCGCGGCGGGTGGTGATCGCCTCGGCAGTCGGTCTGCTGGCGCTCATCGTCGCCGCAGCGCTGACGCTCGAGAGCTCCACGTTCTCGCATGGCGGCCGGGTGCCGTTCAGCTTCAGCTACAGGGGCCTGTTCCGCACGGCGCCAAACCCGGGCGGCTACGCCAAGGTGCAGCGCCTCGGCACAGACGGCCGCCTGGAGGACTCCTTCGCGGTCGAACCGCTGCTGCTAGGCGCGCTACTCGGGCAGCCTGTCGGGCGAGCTGCCGCTGTACGCGGCGGGCTACGCGAGCGTGCTGAGCCGGCGCTACCCGCAGTTCGTGCTGCGCGGAGAGGGGAAGACGACGGTCAACTCGCTGCCCGCCTACAACATCCTCTACACCACGGTGCTCGAGGGGCAGCCGATGTACGGGCGCGCTGTGCTGGTGCTGCCACCGGCCGGGGGAGCGCGCGAGGGGGCGGCCATCGTGATGCTCGGCGCGGCGAGCGCGACTCCGCGGATCACGTCGCCGTCGGAATTAGCGGCCAAGGGCGTCCTGGCCATGCCGCTGAAAACGTTCAGCTTCGGCTAGCGCCGCGCCCTGACGGCGGCCCGCTTGCTCAGCCGCCGCTAGAGGGCGGCTCGGACGCTCCGCCGCCTGGGCCGGACGCTTCGCCGCCTGGCGGATCCTGACCGGTAGTGCCTGGTTCCTGCGGCGCGGGCGCCGAGGGGGTGGTCGATTCGCCGCCCGCAGGCGACGTGCCGCCGGTCGAGGTCGCCGGTTCGGGGGCGCCGGCGGGGGTTGTCGGGGAGGCCGGACTCGGGGCTGGCGGCGCGGGGGCCGAGGATTCCCCAGAGGGCGGGGGCGTGCCGGATGAGGGCGCCGGAGTCGTCGGTTCGCCGCCGGCGTGGGCGTCCGGCGGCGAAGCCGTGCTGGCGGACGCGGTCGGCGCGGGCTGGCCGCCCGTCGACGGAAGCTGGGTATTTTCGGTCGTCACCTGCATCGCCTGGGTGCCGGTGGGCTTGGATCCGGCGGCCTTCTCCGGTTTGGCGACGTCCGCAGTGGGCAGGGCGGCCGTGGTGGAGTGGGGGGCGACCTTGGCGGGGCTCGCGGAGCTGGCGGCGGGAGGGATGGTCGGCTGCCAGCGTGCGAGCTCCCGAGCTCACAGGCTGGGCGCGCTCCTCGGAGATGACCGGTTCATCGGTAGCGCGGGTGAGGTGCGCGTAGGAGGAGGTCGCCGGCGCAACCCCCTGATGGCGGGCAGTGTGGTCGACGGCGACGGCGCCGGCGGTGACGATCGCAGCAGCTGCGAGTCCGGCGACCGCCTTGGTGGCGAGCGCTCCGGCTCCGGCGGTGAGGATGCCGCCGGCGACGCCCGCTCCACCGGTGGCACCGGCCCCGGCGGCGGCCCCGGCGCCCATCGTGGCTCCGGCGCCGCCGGCGACGTGGGCGCCTCCGGAGGCCGTCGAGCCGAGCTTGGTGAGCAGGAGCTTCTTTGCGAACAGCAGGGGACCGACGGGGAGCACGGCGGCGAGCGCGCGGTTGTTGTGCTTGAGGTGCTTCTTGAAGGAGCTGCATCGTTCGCAGTCGCGCACGTGGCGCCGTGCGGGCGCGCCAAGCTTGGTCAGGCCCTCGGCGACTTCACCGAGCTCGAGCCGGACCTCGGCGCAGCTGAGCTTGCGCGCCTCGGCGGCCTCGGCCAGCGAGATGCGGGCGCGCACGAGCAGCGACTTCACCGATGGGACCGTGGTCTCCATCGCTTGGGCGATCTGCTCGTAGGAGAGGGCATCGATCTCGCGCAGGAGAAGGGCCGTGCGCTGCGTCTCGGGCAGCTGCTCGACATCGGCGAGGAGCTCGCGGAAGCTCTCGCGGCGTATCACGCGGTCGCCGGTCGAAAGGCCGTGGTCTGAGAAGTGCACGTCCATCGAGTCCACGCCGATCGCGGAGGCGCGGCGCAGGTGGTTGAGCGAGCGATTGCGCGCTATCCGGTACAGCCACGGGCGGACGTTGATCTCGCGCTCATCCGCGAGCACCGCGTGGAACGCGGCCGCGAAGACCTCTTGCAGAACATCCTCGGCGTCCTCGCGGGAGCCGAGCATGTGCCGGCAGAAGGCGAGCAGGCGCGACTGGTAGCGTCCGCAGAGGGTCTCGAACGCCGCCGGCTGTCCGCGGCGGGTGAGCGCGATCAGCCGCTCGTCGGATTGCAGGCGCAGCAGAGCCGACGGACCGCGCAGGCCCGGCATGCTCGTGCGTGTTAGCGCTGATGCCTCCACCGGTCTCCAATTGTCGCTCGCAGTGATAAATACCCCGTAAAAGCGCCAAAGTTGCGGTTGCAGGCGTACTTGCTGGTCCGCTGGAAGTGGGTCGCTCCCATAGACTGGGCACGCTGGCCCGGGTGGCGGAATGGGCATACGCAATCGACTTAAAATCGATGGCCCGAAGAGGGCATGTGGGTTCGAATCCCACCCCGGGCATCCACATGGGCCTCGATTTACGGGGTGAGCGTCGGGACGCGAGCGGCACGAGCGGGGAGCGGATAGAGTCGCGTCGCATGTCCGCGGAAAGCGCGCAGGAGGTCAAGACGTTTCACGGCGGGCGACCTGATCGCGCGGCGCCTGAAGGCGCAGGGGGTGAGCAGGCTGTTCACGCTGTCGGGCGGGCATCTGTTCTCGATCTACGACGGCTGTCGCGAGGAGGGGATCGAGATCGTGGACGTGCGGCACGAGTCAACGGCGGCGTTCGCTGCGGAGGGTTGGGCGAAGGTGACGCGCGAGCCGGGCGTGTGCGCGCTGACGGCTGGGCCGGGGGTGACGAACGGAATGAGCGCGATGGCCTCCGCGCAGGCGAACCACTCGCCGATGGTCGTGCTCGGTGGCCGTGCGCCGGCGATGCGATGGGGCCAGGGGTCGCTGCAGGAGATCGACCACGTGCCCTTCGTGCGGCCGCTGACCAAGCTCGCGGCGACCGCGCAGAGCACCGAAGAGATCCCCGGCCTCGTCGACGAGGCGTTCCAAGTGGCGCTTTCGCCCCATGGCGGACCGACGTTCCTGGACTTCCCGATGGACTACGTGTTCATGGAGGCACCCGATGCCTCCACGCCCGGGCCGGGTGCGGAGCCGGCGGCGGGGGAGGGCGCCGACCCGCGCGACGGAGTCCAAAGGGGGGCGCCCGGCGCGGCGATCGAGCGGGCCGCCGAGCTGTTGGCTGACGCCGAGCGCCCGGTGATCATGGCGGGGACGGACCTGTACTGGGGGCACGGGGAGCAGGCGCTTCAACAGCTGGCCGAGACGCTGCGGATCCCGGTGTTCCTGAACGGACTGGCGCGGGGGTGCGTGGCCGCCGATCACGAGCTGTTCTTTTCACGCACGCGCTCGCAGGCGCTGAAGGGTGCTGATGTGGCGCTCGTGGTGGGTGTGCCGATGGACTTCCGGCTGGCCTTCGGCGGAGCTTTCGGCGAGGACACGGAGATCGTCGTGATCGACGTTGCCGAGCCCGAGCGCCAGCATCCGCGGAGCGCCCGCGGTGGAGTGCTACGGCGCGCTGACGGCCACGTTCGAGGACCTGCGGGACGTCTGTGGCGCGAAGGCGCTGGCGAGCGAGCCGTGGATCGCCGAGCTGCGCGCAGCGGAGATCGAGCGGCGCGAGGGCGAGCGGGTGGAGTCCGAGGACGACCGGGAGCCGCTGCATCCGATGCGGCTGTACTCCGAGCTTTCAGGGGTGCTCGAGCGCGACGCGATCGTGATCGGCGACGGCGGGGACTACGTGTCCTATGCGGGTCGTGTGATCGACAGCTATGAGCCGGGCTGCTGGCTTGACCCGGGTCCCTTCGGCTGCCTGGGGGCCGGACCGGGGTATGCGCTGGCGGCGAAGCTTGCACGGCCCGAGCGCCAGGTGGTGCTGCTGCGTGGGCGACGGGGCGTTCGGGTTCTCGGGGATGGAGTTCGACACGTTGTCGCGCCACGGGGTCAACGTCGTGGCGGTGATGGGGAACAACGGGATCTGGGCGCTCGAGAAGCACCCGATGGAGTTTCTCTACGGCTACTCGGTGGCCGCTGACTTGCGGCCGGGGACCCGCTATGACCAGCTGGTCGAAGCGCTGGCGGGACACGGCGAGCTCGTCGAGCGCCCGAAGGACATGCGGCCCGCCCTGGAGCGGGCGTTCGCGTCCGGGAAGCCGGCGCTTGTGAACGTGCTCACCGACCCGACGGTCGTGTATCCGCGTAAATCGAACCTGGCCTGAGGCGAAGCCGGCCATGGGCCTGCGGCGTGCTCGCCCGCCCCGAGGACGGCCGTCAGCCGGACCCGCCACGGTCAGCCGAGGCCCGCCAAGCGCAGCGCGCCACCGTAGAGGATGTCGTGCTCGGAGACCTCCACCTGGTCGAGCTCGAAGGCGTGCAGGGCCTCCTGCAGAATGATCATGCCGGCGACGATCGTGGGGGCGCGGTCGGGGTTCAGGCCGACGACGGCGCGCCGGCGCGCTTCGGTCATGTCGGCAAGGCGCGCGAGCAGCAGTTCGACCGTGGCCAGCTGCAGCGCGTAGCCGTGGACGCGCGAGGGATCGTAGGGCTCGAGCTCCTGGTCGATCGCGGCCGCGGAGGTGGCCGTGCCGGCGACGGCGATGCCACGCGTCACCGCGGCGCGCTCATCGGGCGGAAGGCCTTCGAGGATCGTCGTGCGCGCGTCGAGCGCGAGGCGCTGTAGCTCCTCGGGTGCGGGCGGGTCGGAGTGGATATGGCGCTCGCTCATGCGCACGACGCCGACGGGCAGCGAGATGTGAAAGCCGGCCGCGCGCTCGATGCCGACGACGAACTCGGTGGAGCCGCCGCCGATGTCGATGACGACGGTGGGCTCGGACGGTGGCGGCACGATCCGACATCGCACCGAGGAACGTGAGCTGCGCCTCTTCGGAGCCGCTCAGCACGCGGGCGTCGAGTCCGTACCCCGCGCGCACGCGCGAGGCGAAGGAGGCGCCGTTGGTGGCGTCGCGCACGGCCGAGGTGAGCACCGCGAGGTTCGCCTCGCAGCCGTGGTGATCCATCTCGGCGCGATAGTCGGCGAGCGTCTCGAGCACGCGGCCGATGGCCTGCTCGGACAGCGAACCTCCCGAATCGACCCCGTCGCCAAGGCGGGTGACGCGCGAGCGCCGGAGGAGTTCCTCGATCTCGCCGCTGGCAGGATCGACGTCGGCGATGAGCAGTCGGGTGGAGTTGGTTCCGATGTCGAGGACGGCGACGCGCACGGTGGGCGCGGATCGTAGATGCTAATGGCAAAACGGTGCCTTGGGAGCCGGATCTGCTCTGCGGGAGCCAGCAGACGCGTGCCCGTACTACCGTTGGGTCGCCGGTCACATCGCGTGCGCGGCGAGTGCAGCGAAAAAGCGAAAGGGAGTCAGATGAGCGAGAAGAGCACAGGCGTCGCGCTGGTGAGCGGAGCAAACAGGGGGATCGGCAAGGAGGTCGCCCGCCAGCTGGCCGAGCTCGGCTACGAGGTTCTGTTGGGCGGGCGAGACGGCGCGAAGGCGATCGCCGCGGCCGAGGAGCTCAAAGAGAGTTCGGGCGGGGCGGTGCACCCGCTGACGCTCGACGTGGCCGACACGGCGAGCATCGAGGCGGCCGCGAAGCGGGTGGCCGGCGAGGAGGGGCGGTTGGATGTGCTCGTCAACAACGCGGGCGTCGGAACCGACTTCGGCGTCTCGGGCACCGAACCGGACTTCGACGCCGTGCAGCGAGCGCTCGACACGAACTTCTTCGGCGCCTACCGCCTCACGATCGCGCTGCTGGGGCTTCTGCGCCAGAGCGAGCACCCGCGGATCGTCAACGTGTCGAGCGGCATGGGAGGGGTGGCCGAGATGGGCGGCTGGTCGCCCGGCTACCGCGTGTCGAAGGCCGCGATGAACGCGAGCACACGCATCCTGTCGACCGAGCTGAAGGACGAGGGCATCCTCGTCAACTCGGCCTGCCCCGGCTTCGTGAACACGGACATGGGCGGTCCGATGGGTGCGAGGAAGTCGGTGCAGGACGGCGCCAAGGGGATCGTGTGGCTGGCGACACTTCCGGACGACGGTCCGACGGGTGGGTTCTTCCGCGATGGTGTTCCGGTGGCTTTCTGAGCCCGGCGGCGCGGGCTGGGCGGGTGTTTTTTGCTAGAACATAGGAAGCGACGCGGGGTGGAGCAGTCTGGTAGCTCGTCGGGCTCATAACCCGAAGGTCGCGGGTTCGAATCCCGCCCCCGCTACTACAGAAAAGGCCCGGAAGTCCGGGCCTTTTCGCTGTTTACTGTAGTGGCGAGCGCTCGTGCTTGGCCGTTTGGGTAGCAGGTTTGGGTAGCACTTAGACCAGTTCGGTGGCTCGTGTGAGCGGCGAATAGACTTCCATCGAGTGAGGGTCGGCGTCTATATCGACGGGTTCAACCTCTATTACGGCGCACGCGGACTCTGCGGGCAAGGAACGGCGGGCTGGCGATGGATCAATCTCCGCGGGCTCTCCGAGACACTGGCCGGATGGAACGGATCGAGCGTCGAGCGGATCGTCTACTGCACCGCGCGCATCAGCGGGGCCGACAACCCGTCTGGCGCGGAAGATCAAGATGTCTACCTAAAGGCCCTCGGGGCAGCAAGCGCGGTAGATCACATTGAGTACGGGACCTATGTGTCGCGTGTCAAGCGTGCGCCCCTGGCGACGGCCGACGATAAGGGTCGTCCGGTGCTTACGAGGTCAAAGACGCCCGTTCTAGTTCGGGATCGCAACGGTCAGGATGTCCCCGACGCCATCTTCATGGTCTCCCATGCGAGACGCGAGGAGAAGGGGTCGGATGTCAACGTGGCGGCACACCTACTCTTGGATGTCCTCCAAAGCAACGTAGATGCCGCAATCGTAATCTCGAACGACAGCGACCTGAGACTGCCCGTCCTGGAGGCGCGCCAGCGGGTCCCGGTCGGGACCGTCAATCCGTCGAGCAACTACTTGGCTGGCGATCTAAGGGGCTCGCCCACCGAAGGCGTCGGGCGGCACTGGTGGCGACAGCTGCGCGCGGCAGACTACCGGGGGCATCAACTTCCGGACCCTGTAGGTCCCTATACCAAGCCCGCGGGCTGGTAGCTGCCTAAGGGCTTGAGGTTTCCGTTCAGCGGCCGATATACTCTTGCGCATACCACCCGGCCCCTCGTGGGCCGGGTTTTCTTTTTGTCCGAACGCTCTCGGCTCAAGCTTCGCCTCTCGGTCGGGCGACGTGGGGATGCGGGCAGGCGCGGACGGCGCATGCGCGTCCTCTCAGCGCAGGAGCAAGCCCGCCTCCGCGGCAATGATCACGATGCGCCGGACGACCTTGATCCCGGTGCCCAGCTCGCCCGCGATATTGAGTTCATCGAGGCTCGGCGCAATCCGGTTGACGCTTACGTACGGGTACGGCTGGTAGTCGAACTGCAGACCGGGGTTCGGCTCGCTAAAGGCGATACGTGCAAGTTTGCTGCACGGCTTCAGTTCGCTCCGGAAGTATTCCTGCTCCGCCACGCCGTGGAGGGGGGCCGTGACCGCGCGGAAGTGACCACTGTCCGAGCACGCTGCCGGAACGAGCTGCTGGTGCTTGTCGATCTTGTCCAGCTCGTCGATCCAATGGAGCGGGGAGGCGGTTGGGTCGCTGCTCCATCGTATGTACGGCTGGACTTGCTCGATGAATTCCGCGGCCGCGATGCTCTGACCGCCCGAGAGTTCGGGCTTGATCGGCTTCCCGTGGCCGTTGGAGCGCGCTTCCGTCCAGAGTGGGAACGTCGTGCTGTCGCACGGCTTCTTGACGATGCTGCAAGCGAGCCAGTCCAGGACGCTTCGGGCATGGTGCGCGACTTCGCCAATTCGCAGACCGATCTCGAAAGGGACCGTGTCGATGCCCTGCTCGATATATACAACGTACTCCGTGGCTTCCGCGTTCGACTCCGACTGGACGGTCACAGTCTTTTCCTCAAGGAATTCCTGGGCGGCCGCCTTCAGTCGTTCGAGTCGGCGCTGCGCCCAGTCGAGCCGTTCGAGGAGCGGGAATTCGTGCGGGGTCACGAGGCCCACCGCGCTACCGTCGCAGGCGATGGCTGACGGGCATGAGCCGAAGCCTACGCAGCAGACCCGGAAGGACATCGAAATAACGATCCCGAAGCGTGAGGATGTGGAGCGCGATCGCCGGTGAGGCTGTTTGTAGGACTGCTTGTTGTACTTGCATGGGTCCATCGTGAACGGTGAAGCACGCACAAATGCGGACAAATATCCGGCCGGACGCCCGCGCCGGCGGGAAACCGCCGCAGACGTGGAGCAGATGCAACGCGTCCTGATGCTGGTTCGCTCCTGCTACTACGCCCAGCAGCGCATGACTCTGAGCGCGGTCGCAGAGTTCATCCGCGCGTGGTTCGAGGCCACCCCGCTCAAGCCCCCGATCCCGCCGATCGACTACGACCAGGCTCAACTCACCCGTGTGCGCAGCAACTCCCGGTCGATCTTGCACGACAGGCTGCATCGCGAGCCGACCGCCGTCGAGCTCGCCATCGAGGTCGCGGCGGCGTATCGGCAGGGTGAGCCGGCCGTCGAAGCCGCGCTACGCAAGATGCGCCGACTGATCCGCGAGGCAGAACGTTACGAGTATGTCTTCTCAGCCGAGCTCACGGGCAAGCTGGCCTTGCCGACTCCTCGGGCTCGGCGTTAGCCCTCCGCATGCCTTTCGGAGCGCCCAGTTTGGTCCGCTCGGCTCTGGGGAATGCGGCCCCATTTTCGCGGGGAGAAGAATGCGCGACCCCGGCGGTCGCGTCGTCACGGCAGGAGCCAAACCCCGCCCCGCCACAACCTCGATGACCCGGGGGGCCGGCCGTGGCCCGACTCATGCGGGGTGACGCGCGGCGTCACCAACGATTTATCTCCCCGGCCCGCATTGGGTTGGAGCCGGTCCCCGCCAAGAGGCTATTCGACGACAACGGTCACGCCGGGCCCTTCCCGGTCCGCATAGTCCGGGTCACTTGAGTGGTAGGCGGTCTTGACCGTATAGGTGCCGGATTCATGGAAGTTCAGTTCGCATTGGGCCTCGGCTTGATCTGAGTAGTTGTGGACTTCCGAGCAGTCCTTGCTGCCGGGGTCTTCGGGATTGAGCCCGTAGAGTGTGTTCGTGGTCGTGTAGGAGCCCGGGCCTTCGACGGTGAAGGCGATGTTGCCGAAGGGGGCTTCGTGGCCAGGGTAGTTGCCGGTCGTGCGGATGTTGAGCACCAGCCGTTCGCTCGTGGTCAGGTGCACGGGGTTCGGCGGTGCGGTCCCTGACCATTCGACGGTGGCGTGGTAGACCGTGACGGTCGGGGTGACCTGCACGCTCTCCCCAGGCCATTCCTCGGTGACCTGTCGGGTGCCGTTGGGTTCCACTGATTGCGAGTACTCAGTGGTAGTCCCGCCGGGATAATTGACCGTGAGCGTCGATGGAGCGCCGGTGACGGCCATCGAGCAGGAGGCTTCGGCGCCCGTCACGGGAGCGGTGCAGGTATCGCCCAGATTGTCCGTAAGGCCGACCGAGATAGCTCCCTCAAAGTTTGCGTCGGTCAGTGTGACCGCAGCGCTGGAGCCGCGCGTGATCTTGATGGTGGAAGCTGGTCCGTTCGTTGGGGCCGTAGTCCCCCACGCGTTCCGCACCGTGATAGCGGGTGGCTCGATCGTCTCGGTTTCGTTGCCGGTGGTGGCGTTGGTCGTTCCCGAGAGGTACTCAACGACGACAGTGTGCGCGCCATACTCGGAATAGGTCACGAAGCATTTGCCCCCAGTGATCGAGCCGCCTACGTTTATCGAGCACTTGAGCAATCCTTCGCTGTAGAGGTTGAGAACGCCGGGCGGCAGGCTCGCAGTAGGCTTCGTCACGCCGTTGACCGTTTCTGTCGCGCTTGCGCTGTAGCTGTACGTGACTGCCAGCGGGTTCGATGAGTCCTGCGTGAAGCTCGGGTCAAGATCGGCGTGGAGTGTCACGAGGGAAACCGGGGCCGGAGTGCTCGGCGTGGGTGTCGTCGGAGTGGCCGTCGTCGTCGTAGCGGGCGGCGTGGTGGCCGGTGCCTTGGCCGCCGCTTTCTTCGGCGCGACGTACACGCAGAATGTCTCTCGGACCTTGACCGTCCGGCCGTGCTCGCGCACGCTGACCTTCTCGACGATGCCGGTGTAGTGGGCTTTGCAGTGTTCGTGCCTCGGGTGCTTGAGGCGGTATTGCTTGACCGGCTCGGCTAGCTTCGCTTGCGTTGCCATGGGCACCGTCAGCGAGGCGGCGAGTGCGGCGAGTGCCACTAGAAATGCTGACCGTCCCTGGCTCATCCCGTTACTCTACGCCCGCGACAGCCGATCTCTGCGGCCTTGCGATCTTCTGAGCGATCTATGGCGCTCGAAACGCTATGACGCGCCTTCAGCTCCAGCACTACTGCTCCCGGCTAGCTGTCCGTCCCTGGCTGTCCTCGAAGGCTTCCCTGCCGCTCAGCGTCGCTGCGCTCCCCCATCGCAGCACACAGGTGCACGAGTGCCGTGCGCCGGTCCTCCGTATGCGACCAGCGCCAGCGCCGGCGCCGGACTACGCCGATAGGCGATTGCCTCACAAGCCGGCCAGTGGGGCCGGGGCTGAGCACCGTCCCGCGCACCCCTCAGTGCCTCTGCTCAGGCAAGGCCGCATGGCCTTGCGTCTGACCGGCTCTGCTCGGCTTAACTCAAGACGCGGCGCATGAGCGCCGCGGAGATCGAGCCGAAGGAGCGTCGTGGCGAGTGCGTGCCGGAAAGCTTCAGTGGGGGAGGGAGTGGCGAGCACTGCCGCTGAGCGGGCGGCGAGGGCCGGCTGGGGTCTTTCCGCGGCGAGCATCCACTGGGGCAAGCGTGCAGCGGCTCCAAAGCCGCTCGCGGTCACCGAGCGCGACTGCCGCCTGCTTGAGCTTTTGCATGACGTCAACTACCTGTCCTCGAGCCAGATGGCGCTGCTCGGGTGGGGTGGGGATTCCTCCTGCTCGCAGCGGCGGTTGCGCCTTCTGCACGACCGTGGGCTGATCGACAAGTTCCGCCCGGCACGCGCAGCGGGCAGCTATGAGTGGAACTACCGCCTGACCGCGGAGGGCTGGCACCTGATCGCCGAGCACGGCATGCACGCGGAGGACAAGCGGTACAAGCCGGCCGACATCCATAGCATCGCCTACGTCGAGCACGACCTGCAGGTCAACGCGCTCGTGCTCGAGATCGCGCACAGGGCGCGACTCGGCGAGGGCCCGCTGCTCGACGCGATGCCGTTTGTCTGGCACGGACCGCGCCGCGGGGAGATCGATCCGCGCGAGGACCAGAGGCCAGAGGACGGCGAGCCGCGTGCGCAGCTGCTCCCGCGCTTCTTCCACGGGCGCTCGCGCGAAGGCGTGATCAAGCCCGACGCGACGCTGATCTTCGGGGGCCAGGAGCCCCACCAGGCGGTGCTGATCGAGTACGACCGCACCGCCCGGCCGCACAAGCAGCTCGAGCGCCTGCGCCGCTATGACTGGTTTCTGACCGAGGGATGGACGCGCGGTCGCTTCGCCTTTCACCAGATCGCGCCGGTCCTGGTGTTCGTAACACTGCACGAGAGCTCGCTGCTGGCGCTCGTCAAGGCCGCCGACGCGACCCTCGATGCCGCCCGCGCCTGGCCAGACATCGAAGGCCGGGGGCAGGCGTACGTGGGGCGTGAGCGCGTCCTCTTCACGACGCGCGAGCGCATCCTCGCCGGCGACTTCCGCATGCTGCGGGCGCCCTCTGACCCCCTGGAAGTCAGGGAACTCAGAGTGATCGATGGCCGTGCGCCCTTCTTCACAGTCGAGGTCGAGTTCGACCTCGTCGCCCTGGCGAAGCAGCCGCCCGACGACGCGCTCGCCGCCTGACCGTCTGCGCGACAACCTGTTGGCCCATGTCGGCCGGAGGTGCCGCTTTCGGGTGCCCGGCTGTCCGCCGCTCTCTCGGCGAGGCACCCCAGCGAGTACCCGGCTGCCCGCTCGCTCCCGAAGTTTTGGCTCTGCACCTGGCATCGAGGAAGGGGGTCCCCGCCTCTCCGCTTCGCTTCGACCCGGGGACCCCCTTCCTCGACCAACACATCACAGATCTTTATGGCGAGGCCAGATGCAGAGCGGTTGGCGGGAGCGAGCGGGCAGCAGCAGGTTGAGAGTCGAGAACAGCAACTACAGGGGAGCTGATCGGGACGTAGAGCTACACGGTGGGATGCCAGGCGGAGGACTGTCGAGGTGGTGAGGACGGCGGAGCGAGCCGACGGGAGGTCGTCGGGATAACGGCTTGCCTGATCGGGCGAGCAGGGTTCGGCATGGAGGCGTCCGTGGACCGGGACGTCAGACGAAGCGTCTACAGCCGCATCGAGGGGTGAGGCCGCTGGCGTTTCCTTCATGGCTGCGGGGTCGCTCGCTCACGCAATCCACTCCGTGGAGGGGGGCATCGCTCCCGTCAGGCGCGGTCTAGCACGATCGCATGCGCCCAGAGGGGGACGCGCAGATGGGATCGGCTTGTGCAGCGAGCATGTTGCTCGGCTTTATAGGTGATGGCCACTGGGACAGCCGCCCTTGATGAGCGCATGCGACGTTCGGGAAGTACGAGCGTGCAGACGACCACTGCTGCGCTCGCGCCACTCACAGCCGCCGACGTTCTGTGCGCGGGCGAGGTCGCCGAGCTGCTCCATGTGCCGGTCAGCACCGTCCACGATTGGGCACGCCGCGGTGTGCTGCCGTCGCGGAAGATCGGGCGGCGTCGGCTCTACATCCGCCAGCAGATCGAAGCGGTGCTGCTAGGCGGAGACGAGCTCCGGTGACACCGGCTCGAGGGCGCGCCGCAGGCCGGCTCGTCCACCTGGCCCGACGCGCGCGGGGCCGGTATCCGTAGACGCGCTCAATTCGTCCGCTGCGAGCTCATGCGCCGAGCAGCTTCGTCTTCTGCTGCGCGAACTCGTCGTCTGTCAGGACGCCCGCATCCTTGAGCTCGGCGAGCTTCTTGAGCTCGTCCGCCACCGAGAGCGCGGCGGCGGGCGGAGACTCCGAAGAGGGCGCAGGGGCCTGTCCCTGGGGTGCGCCCACGGGGGGAGGAGCGGCGCCTCTCGCCCGGCGAAGCTGGCTGGTAACCGGCACCAGCTTGGCGCGCAGTTCCCCAGCAGTGAACTGCCGCGTGTCGAAGATCGCCTCCTCACCTGAACGCAGTTGAACGATGAGTACGGCCAACTTCTCGTTCTTCTTTGCAGCCAATGCGAAGACGCCGAACGCCAGGGCTCGACCCGCCGTGACCCGCTTGGAAGCGCTCTCGGGTCCTTCGACTTCTATGTCGAGCACCTGGTCCCAAGGGATCGTGAACAGCGTTTTGACAACGCTGAGCGAGATGCCGTTCTTGTTGATGACGAGATACTTGTTCCGGTTGGACGTGTGAGTTTTCGTGTAACCGGACCAGCCACCAAGGTAGCGCGAGTAGCCCGCGTCGAAGCGGGCGGAGAGCCCAAACGCACGGAAGACGTCAGGCGCGAGCCACCATGAGCCGGACGAAATCTGCTGGTGGCGCTGCTCGATGGTCGCCACCGAATGCTTCTGGGCATCGATTGCCTCTAGCACGGCTGACGCCGGTGTGTTGGGCAGGTCGAAGCTGCCACTGACTGTCGGATCTTGACCGTCGTGGATCGTGACCCGACAGGAGTTGGGCGACGTCTCCGTCACTGTCAGCGGGTTTCGGCGGACACCGCCCTTGACCACAGGGTCCTTTTTGCCGAATCCACCGGGGAAGTGGAGTTCCCACTTCCCGGTTGGGTCAAGAACGAGCGACCCCTTGCGCTCGGGGGCCGGACGGACGGGCAAACCGCCGTCGTAGTTGACGAACTTGAACTTCGCCTCCCGCGCCATAGCCGTACCTACTGGCGGACAGGTTGGCTGCCCCCGCGCATGCGGTCACTCTACACGCGCCGCGGCCAGGCGGGCCATTGTGGTGGCCGTCGAGTCCTCCGTGACCTCGCCCGCGGCGAAGGCGGCGGTGAACTCTGCGGCCTGCTCGGATGCGGGGCGAGCGTGCAGATAGCGCTCCGTCGTTGCGATGTTGCTGTGCCCCATCGCGCTCTTGATCTTCACAAGGTCCACGCCGGCGGCGGCGAGCAGCGAGCCGTAGGTGTGGCGTAGGTCGTGCCAGCGGAGCGGCGCGAGCCTCGCGGTCGCCTGAGCCTTCCGGTAGCGCCGGCGGAGCGCCGACGAGTCAAGAGTGCGCCCGAGCGGGCCGCAGAAGACGAGCTCGCCGGCGCCGGTGAAGTTCTCGCGGCGGCTCAGCCGGTCGAGCGCGGCGGCGGCTTGGTCGGGCATCGGTACCTGGCGGACGCGACGGGACTTCGTGGAGGTTTCTACGCCGGCGCTGAGGGCGCGGCCTACGGTGACGCGGCTGCCGGGGAAGTCCACGTCGCGCCAGCGGAGCGCCAGGAGCTCGCCGAGGCGAAGACCTGCGTATGCGGATACCCGGACGGCCTCGCCGTCCTGCGGGCCCTCGCTGCCGGCTTCCATCGCCCGCGCGAGCGCCTCGACCTCCTGGGCGCTGTAGTACGCGAGCGGGCCGGGCTTCGGAGCCTCGCGCTTGTCGGCTTCGGCGGCGGGGTTCTCCGAGAGGTCGAACGTGGCCTTCCTCATGCCAAAGCTGTAGATAGCCCTGATGACTTCGCGGACCTTGTTCACGGTGCGCGGTGATACGCCGTCTGCGGCGACCGATGCCAGGAGCACCTCCACGTCCCGCGTCGTGATCGCGCGGGCGGCCCTGTCGCCGAGGGCCTTCATGGTGCGCCCGAGCGTCGAGCCCTTGCCGCGCCTGTACGCCTGATCGGGCTCAGCGAGCACCGAACGGTAATCCCGTAGCGTTGAGGGCTTCGCTGCCTTGACGTTCTCCATCCAGTCCATGTACGCGCCAGCGAGCTCGCGGAAGGTGATGCCCTTGGCGCGGAGCTCGCGCTCGGCGCGCTCCACGTTGTCGGCCTGCTCAACGTAGGCGGCGACGAGCTCCGCGGCGGCGACGTGTGCCCGGCGCTCGTCGAGGTAGCCCTCGGCTATGCGGCCCTTGCGACGGGTCCACTCGCCCGTGGGGTCCTGATCGAGCCATGCCGGGCCAAGGCGACGTTTTAGCTGCTTGCCCCGGTAGCGCCAGAAGGCTTCATAGAAAGCCTGGCCGCGCTGCTCTCGGACAAAGACTGTGGCGGTAGGATTTGGTGCTGACATGCCGGTCACCTCCGGTGTGTCCGTGCCCTCGGCGACTCCAATCGTGCGAGGGCTTCTTTGTGGGTTGCGGAATCCTACTCCTTTGGGTAGCAGATGGGTAGCAGGTCGATGCGGGGTAGCGGCTCGGGTAGCAAACTAGCCGAATCGCTAGCGCTGGAGCGGTAGCAAGGGTGAGCGCCTCGGGCCTGTTTCAGCGCCTCGGGGAGCAGAAATCGGGCTCATAACCCGAAGGTCGCGGGTTCGAATCCCGCCCCCGCTATGACAGTTGTCCGAGACTGCTCGCCAGGTGACCAGCGTCTCAGTATCGGTGCTACGCCAGCGAGAGCGGATCGTTCCTGAGGCTGGAGGTAGCACGGGGGCCACCACGGGGTAGCGGTGGCTGTCGCGTTCATCTCGATGCGAAAGCGTCGCAGGCGGACCGTGGCGCGCTCGGTCCTCGTCTCTATGAAGGAGACAGGTTTGTCAACGGGGTTTGGGGCATGAATTCCGTGTTGTCGGGCGTGTTATGCCCCTCTGCGGGCAGGGGCTCGTGTGCGCTGGCGGTGGCGGCGCTTGACGCAGGCTGGGTGTCGGGGTGGGTCAGGGTGCGCGGGCGGGTTGAAGGTGTCGAGCAACGCTCATCTCTCTATCGCCTCATCGGGGTGTGAGGATCAGGTGTCATGGGAGGCTCGCTCCGGTGGCGCATTTCCTAAGAGAACCGTCAAGCGGCTAGACGAAAAGGGGCGCCTGCCGGAGCAAAGGGTTGGTTGCGGGTCAACATGTGCCAGATCGCCTCGGTGAGCTTTCTGGAGAGTTCGATCTGCGCGACCTTCGGGCCGCGCTGGCGACCGAGGCGCTTCTTGGTGCGCTCGTAGCGCTCCTTGTATACGGGGTGATCGCACGCGTTCAGCGCGGCCTCAAACAGCGCCCAGCGCAGATATTTGGGGCCGTGCTTTGAGATCGGCCCACGACGGTCCGTTTCCCCGGACTGGATCACCCTCGGGCACAGGCCGGTGTAGCCGCACAGCTTTGTAGGCGAGGAGAAGCGGCTGATGTCGCCGATCTCGCACGCGATCGAGAACCCGACGAGCCAGCCCACGCCCGGCGCGCTCATCAGCAGCGGCACGTAGGGGTGATCGGCGCCGACGTGTTTCAGCTCGCTGGCGATTGCGTCGATCTGGCGATCGAGCTGATCGATCAGCACGAGGCTGGCCTCGACGTTATCCCGCCACGGCTCAGGGACCTGGAGACGCTCGAGCAGCTTGCGCCCGGCGACACCGAACAGGTCCGATACCGGGCACGGCTTGCCGAACGTGATCAGCGTCGAGTGGATCCGGTTCTTCAGGCTCGAGCGGTGACGCACCAGGTGCAGGCGAAAGCGCGCGAGCTCGCGCTCGCGCCGCACCTGCGGGTCGGGCAGCCAAATCGCCGGCACCAGATCACGAAACGACAGCTCTGCCAATACGCGCGCGTCTATCTTGTCGGTCTTGCACGCCAGCGGCGCGAGCCCCTTGACGCGCTGAGCGTCAGCGACGAGCACGTCCCACCCTCGCGCCTCGAGCGCGTCATGCACGAAGCGAGCGCCGTTCATCGACTCAACGACTGCTCGCACCTGACCCGCTTGCTTCGCGGCGACACGCTTGGTCAAGCGGCACAAGCCGTCCTCATCAAACGGTGCGGCCAGCTCGTCGACGAGCTCGCCCTGATCAGAGATCAGGCAAACATCGACGCGCTTACGACTGAGATCTAACCCAACGTGCAACATGATGTATGAGGCCTCCTTCTTGGCCGGTCTTCGGTGACAGCCAGAGCGTGCCACCGAAGGGGGCCTCCTTCATCACATTCCCAAGCGAGCGTGAGCTGGTCGCAGCGGAGACGCTTGGATGTCTCCCAAAGCAGCAGCGACGGCGGCGTCGCCTGACATGCTCGAATCTCCCTGTGTGCCTCCGGCCCGCCCGAGAACTCATGAGCTGTCGTCCGCGCGTGCAGGCTCGAGCAAAGACTCCAGGGGTTTTGGACGTTGGAGCGGTGAAGCGGTGACCACTAAGGGCGTGTAGTACGCCAGTCACACGACGCGTCACGAATTGCCGCGCCCCAACTGGGTTACGTACCGAGGAACACGAGGACGGCCCGTACGCGGCGATGGTCCTCGGCCGCCGGGGCAAGGTTGAGCTTCGCGAAGATACTCGTGACGTGCCTCTCGACGGCGCGCTCAGTGACCACGAGTATCTCGGCGATTGCCTTATTGCTGCGACCCTCTGCCATCAGGCCAAGCACCTCGCGCTCCCGCGCGGTCAGCACGTTCAGTGGATCGTCTGTGCGTTTGCGACCCAGCATCTCTGAGACGACCTCGGGATCGAGCGCGGAGCCTCCCTCGGCGACTCTTCTGATCGCATCGGCGAAGCGCTCTAGGTCCGAGACGCGGTCCTTGAGCAAGTAGCCGACGCCGGCGGCGTCGTCTCCCAGTAGCTCCAGCGCGTAGTCCTCCTCGACGTACTGCGAGAGCACCAGCACACCAGTGTCCGGCATCTCTTCCCGGATCACGCGCGCCGCACGCAGCCCCTCGTCTGTGTGGGTGGGCGGCATGCGGATGTCGATGATTGCGATGTCGGGCTTGTGCGCCCTGGCCTTTCGCAGCAGCTCCTCGGCATCCCCGGCCTGACCGACTACCTCGAACTTGGCCTCCTCGAGCAGCCGCACCATGCCTTCCCGCAGCAGCAAGGAATCCTCTGCGACGATCACGCGCACGGGATCGTCGCCCTGAGGATGGTGCCCAACCCCTGCGGACTCGTCAGCTCGAGGCGGCCGTCGAGCGCCGCGACCCGATCTTGAAGCCCTCGCAGCCCCGAGCCCTGATCGGCGTCGGCGCCCCCGACGCCGTCGTCCCTCACCTCGACGTCGACGTGGCCGTTGTCGCGGACGACCCCCACCGTTACCGTTTGCGCGCGCGAGTAGCGGGCCGCGTTCGTAAGGGCCTCGGCGACGACGAAGTAGACCGCCGACTCGACCGACGGCGGGAGCCTGTCGGCCGGCGTCTGGAGCAGTTCCACAGGAACCGGGGAGCGGCTGGCGAGGCCTTTGAGTGCTGCGTGCAGGCCGCGATTTGTGAGCACGGCCGGGTGGATCCCTCGTGCGAGCTCGCGCAGCTCGGCGGTCGCCTCGTTCAACTCGTGGAGTGATTCGTCGAGGAGCTCCGCCGCTCCTTGTGGGTCGTGCTCGATGCGTTCTCTTACCATTCGTAGGTCGATGCCGAGGGCCATGAGTCGCTGCTGGGCGCCGTCGTGGAGGTCCCGCTCGAGTCGGCGCCTTTGCTCATAGCCGGCCTCCACGATGCGTGAGCGTGAGGCCTGAAGCTCGGCAACCTTCGCCCGTAGTTCGGCGTCCAATCGTTCGTTTCTGAGCGTCAGCCCGGCGGCGGCGCCCGCTGTCTGCACCAGTTCGCGTTCCTCCGCGAGGCCCGGGCTGTGCACGATCGCAGCGATTCGTTCGCCCTCGTGCTCGATGATGGTGGAGACCTTGCCCGCCGGCGCGGGATCGACCCGAACCGGCTGACCGGCGGCGTCCACGTAGGCGTCCTGGTCCGGTACCCAATAGGCGAGCTCCAACGTCGGGTCTCCGAGCGCGTCCGCGAGCGCGTTGCGCAACGCTCCGCGGCCACCACCCTCACCGAGCTGGGCCAATAGCTCGCTGATCGCGTCGGCTTCGCTGAACCGGGATCGCAGGAGGCCCACCAAGAAGGCAAACGGTAGGCAGGCGATGGACGCGAACAAAGCCAACGTCTGCGCGTCAGAAATGTCGCTCGACAGGCCGGCCTGTTCGACGATGAGGGCGGCCATCAGCAGCAGAAACGTGAGCCCGCCGACGGCGACGATCGGGGCGAACACCCTCGCTCGCCCTGGGGTGCCGCTTCGCCAGCGTCGATAGAGGACCGCGACCACGGCACCCAGCAACGCGATCGAGATGTCTAGTTGCGCCGCTTCGAGTACCTTGGCAGCCTCGGAGTGTCCGATCAGCAGCGGGTTACTGGGACAGCGGGTGCAGCCCGCCCTTGAGTCGGTGAACAGGAACACTCCAAGCTGCACCACCGTCGTATTGACGTAGGCGATGGTGACCAGAAGACGATCCAGCCGGGTTTCGAGCCTCCCCGAGGGAAACGACAGCAGCAGGTGGATGAGGAACGCGTAGATCAGCACCTCCCCGACCGAGGCGATCGCGAACACGACGCTGTCGTTGGAAAAGGCCAACCCCTTCAGCAAGGCGCTGAGGCCGACCGCGACCATGAGCGGACCGATGTTGCCGGCCGACCGCTGCTTCCAAACCCATAGCCCGACTCCCACGAACCCCCAGCCGGTGGCCAGGAACAAGCCGGCAAACGCGCCCCGGTGAATGCGGTGCTCCCCGGTGATCATGGCCACGAAAGTGGCGATGCCCATCAGGAACGCCAAGCCGGCGAGACCGATCAGGGTGCGTCGCGGTGCGGTCAGCGGATGAGTAAAGAGATCGCCTCCGCGCTCAGCTCGCTCTTGGCGACGAACCCGCGCGCGCCGCAGGCGCCTACCGCCTCGTCAAGGTCGGTTACGTCATGGCTCGAGATAAGCACTATCTGCGGGCTAGCGCCGTTCCCATCGAGTAGTCGCCGCGTAACCTCGAAGCCGTCGATGTCGGGTAGGTGCACGTCGAGTAACACAACCTCTGGGTTCAGCTTCGCCACGGCAGCCACCACGCCGTCACCGTTGTCGAGCTCCCCAACGACGTCGTAGCCGTTGGCTTCGAGCATGCGCCTCGCGCTGGCGCGGAAGCTGGGGTGATCATCCACGATCAGGACAGTCTCTCTCATGAGGGCTGATTGTCGCGCAGGGCCGCGATTGGTTCCATACGGCTGGCCGCCCCGAGCTGGCGGCAAACCGACGTATCCCCGGGGCGCCACCCGACGTCACAGACGCCTGCCAGCACCCTGGTTTCTTCCTCGCTGAACGGAGAGCTTGTCGTCATGTCCGAAGTCCAGCCCGAAGGGGGATGCAGCATGACCGCCACGACCGGTAGCACCGCGAGCAGCACCACGAGCACGACCAACAGGAAAGAGCGAACCATGCATCCCTCGACCAGACGCTTCAGTCGCGGCCGGATCACCGGCCTGACCCTGATCGCCGTCCTCACGCTCGGGCTCGGCTACCTAGCCTTCGCCAGCGGCTCTGCGGCCGTCTCCGTGCCTGCCGGCGCGCATGCAGGCCAGCTGACGCTCAAAAGCTGTACGTACAACACCGAGAAGGGCGCCTACGCTGCTGACTGCGGAACGCTCGTGGTGCCCGAGAACCGCGCCGACCCGCACTCGCGGCTGATCGCGCTGCCAGTCACCCGGATCCGCGCGCATTCGACACACCCGGGCCCCCCGATCTTCCGCCTGGAAGGCGGCCCCGGCGTCACGAACATGAAGTTCGCAGACGCCAGTCGGTTCACCGCCAACCACGAAGTCGTGCTCGTCGGCTACCGCGGCGTCGACGGCTCCGTCCGGCTCGACTGCCCGGAGGTCGAATCGGCCCTCGAGCACTCCGCCGACTTCCTCGGCCAGAAGTCCCTCGATGCCTACTCGAACGCGTTGCGCTCGTGCGCGAAGCGGCTCGAGGCAAACGGCGTCGATCTCGCCGGCTACACACTCCCCGAACGGGTCGAGGACCTCGAGGCGGCACGGAAAGCCCTCGGCTACCAGCAGATCGACCTGTTGAGCGAAAGCGCGGGCACCCGCACCGCGATGATCTACTCCTGGCGATACCCGACCGCCATCCACCGTTCGGTAATGATCGGCGTCAACCCACCCGGCAACTTCATCTGGTACCCGAAGACGACGGACGAACAGATCGCCCGCTACGCCAGCCTCTGTGCGCAAGACGCGACGTGCCACAAGCGCACCAGCGATCTCGCCGCGACGCTGGAACGGACCGTCGCGCACATGCCGAACCACTGGTTGTTCTTTCCGATCAGGAAGGGCAACGCACGGATCGCCAGCTTCTTCGGACTCATGGAGACGACGGAAAATGCCTCGCCGCTCTCCGCACCGATGACCCTGGACGCCTGGCTCTCGGCCGCCCACGGTGAATCGAGCGGGCTCTGGTTCGAGTCGCTCCTCGCCCAGATCGCTTTCCCTGAAGCGTTTGTCTGGGGCGACGTCGCAGCTGTCGGAATGGCCGACAACCAAGCTGCCGAGCGTTACTACTCGTCAAGCGAACACGACGGCCCCTCAATTATCGGCAACCCCGGAACGGACTTCCTCTTCGGCGGCGGAGGCCTGCTGCACGCATGGCCGGCCACCCCGGCCGACAACGAATACACCCACGTCCAGACATCGAACGTGCAGACGCTCCTGATCGGCGGCAATCTCGACTTCCCCACCCCGCCCCAGAACGCGACCAAGGAGCTCCTCCCCTACCTGCCCAACGGCCACCAGGTCATCCTCGCCAACTTCGGCCACACAACCTCCTTCTGGAGCGAACAGACCGAGGCGAGCACGCACCTGATTAACACCTACTTCGACACAGGCAAGGTCGACGACTCGCTGTACAAACCTCAAGCGGTTAAACTCACGCCCGACTCAACACAGACCGGACCCGCCAGGGCCATCGCCGGCGCGATGATCGGCTTCGGACTCCTCATGATCCTGTCACTGCTACTGATGTGGCGCCGGGCGCACAAGCGCGGCGGCTTCGGGCGCAAGGCGAGCGCGATCCTGCGCTCCGTCTACCTGGTGGTGCTCGGCCTCGGCGGATGGTTCATCGGCCTGATCATCGTGCTGGTGGCTTTGCCGACAGTGCCCCTCGACAGCGAGCTCATGGCTGTTCTCTGCATCGGCACGCCGATCGGCCTCGGCACCTACTGGGCCTGGGTCAACCGCGACCGGCCGGCCAGGGCCACGAGGATCGGGTTCGGGGTCGCGCTGACGGGCGCCCTCGTCGGCGCGCTGCTGGGGTTCAACGCAACAGCCGGGCTCATGGCGGTCATCACCACGATCGTCGGAGCAGCTTGCGGTGCGAACCTCGGCCTGATCGCCCTCGACGTCGCACGAATCGGCGAGCGGCCGGAGACCGTTCCGCCCATCGCCACCGGTGTCGACAGCGAGCCGACGCCGCAGGCCGAGCCAGCGCCCATCGCCATTCCAGCGGTCGAACACTGACCCCCGGAGTCCGTTCGCGCAGAGCATGTGGCGGTGTGTTGGTTGCCGCCACATGCTCTGCTGACTTACGTGCGCGCTCGGTGGTCTGCGCGAGGCTGAGGGCGTGATGACGCTCCTGTGTCGCCTGCGCGGCGCTGACCGCCACATCGTCCGCCGCCGACTCCTCCTGTCGGTCGAGCGAGCAGGACTGACGACCCGTGAAATCGACTCGGCGGTAGCGCCGCGTTCCTGGCAGCCACGTTTGGCCTGATGGCCGTACTCATGCTCGGTCTCCACGGAGGCCCGAGCGTCGCCGGTAGCGTATCCCTCGGTACGCGTTCTTCGGCTACTGCATGCTGGTATTCGCCGGTGTGCTCGCACTGCGCGTGCTGGTGCTCGTGTTCCGCCTCGACGCAGGCTAGGGAAATCGACGCCACCGAGGCGAAGAGGATCCCACCGCTAGTGGTTCGGACAGTATGACGTGACGGGGATTTCGCCTGTAGCCTTACCAAGCGTGGGAGATGGCGCGGGTGGGAGGACGGCATGGGAGCGGTACGCCTGGGTCGCGGGGATCCTGTTCGTAGTTGCGCTGGTGGCCGAGATCGTCGTCGCCGTTGGGGTCGAACTGACCCAGAACGACTCGGCGGCGAAGATCGCGAACGGTCTTCACGCCCACGAAACGCGGCTGATCGTGATCGCATGCCTGTCCGTCGTCTATGCAGTCACGTTCGTGATCTACCTGAGCGCGCTGCACAACCTGCTGCGCGGGCACACCGATCGCACGCGTGTCCTTGCTTCGTTGGTGCTGGTTGGAGGAGTGCTCTTCGTCACCCTCCATGCCGTCAGCGACATCGGCATCACCGGATTGGTCGCAGCAAAGCTCGCCTCATACGGTGCCCAACACGACCCGGGCATGTCCTACACGCTGTACCTGACGACGTTCGCGCTGGAGAGCGTCGGGGATGTCTTCGGCAGCCTGTTTGCTTTCGCAACAGGCGCGCTTGTGCTGAGGAGCGGGGTCTTGCCGCGCTGGCTCGGCTGGGTGTCGATCCTCGCCGGGAGCATGCTCTTCCTTCAGGGCTTCGGCCTCGGCGGCGTCATCGCCTCGTTCGGGCTAGTGCTCGACCTCATCGGGTTCTTGCTCCTCCTGGTCTTTGTTCTGGTGAGCAGCGTCATCTTGCTAATGCGTGAGAGCGCGGCGCCCGACACCGCGGGCGCAATCACGTAGACGAGCATGCGATCCCGAGTCGCAGGCGCGGGACCATGAGTCTCTGTTAGGCCAGGCCTGGGCGAGTGTTCTCTATCTCGACACAGTCGACGGCTTGCGCTTTGCGCGGGATGCGAGCGTCTCTGAGGCGTCCAGCTCACTACCGCTTGGGACGATGAGGAGCAGCCCGACCCCGAGCTGGGGTCGCGCTCGCTTTGCTGCCCCAAGCAGCGCTCGCACGCAGCAAGCGAAAAGGACCTGGCGGTCCCGCCACGTCCTTAAGCCGCGGGTAACTACACGAATTTACGGGCACCCGTGCGCAGAGCGGTCAAGTCGCGGCGACCCTCGGTACGAACCGCTGAATCGCCTCGTATGCGTGGTCCTGGATCTCAGGGTCGCGGAAGTCGGGAACGATCTCGGCCTGGTCGATGACCGGTCCGGTGATCGTCTTGGCGGCGCTTGCGTAGAAGACGCCGCTCTGCAGTGACGCGTCCGTGACGGCTTTGACGAATCGCTTGGCCCCAACGTCCAGCTTGTGCCCGATGCGAAGGGCAGGCGCGAGGTACGGGAGCAGGATCCGGCTGGCAATGATCCGCACGGGCGCGGGCTGGTCGCGCAGCACGTCGGTTCCCGCGGTGTTTCCCGGCGACATCGTGATGAACCTGAGCTCGGGGTGCATGCGGGCCATCGCGCCCATCCACAGCGCGCCGAGGTACTTGATCTGGCCGTAGGCGAGCATCACGTCGAACTTGCCGCCTTGGAAGAACGAGCCGTCGATCACCGACGCGAACTCCTGTGAGCTGTGATCGGTGAACGTTGGTCGGGCGATCCGCAGCTTCGGGATTCCGCGCGCCCCCTCGCTGCCTGCGAGGACCGCGACGTCCGTGAGCAGCCCGGCTGCCAGCAGATTCTCGAGTAGAACCACGTGACCGAGCAGGTTCTGGGCGAATAGCTCAGTCACCCTGTCTTCCGTCAATGATGCGGGCGTGGGGCCGCCGATGCCGCCGGCGTTCATTACGAGCGCGTTCAACGGAGCGGCGATCGCGGCCACCGCAGCACGTACCGACGCAAGGTCTTCCAGGTCGATGATCACTACCTCGAAGATCTTGCGCCCGCTGACCTTCTCCAGGTCGTCTTTTGCGCGCTCCGCCTTCTCCGGATTGCGGCAGCCGAGGTAGATCCGCTCGAAATCATCGCGCAGCGCCAGCTGCCTCGCCGTCTCCTTACCGAGGCCGGTATTGGCGCCCGTGATGAGGATTGTCTTCCCTGCTGTGGTTTGCATTTGGGTACTTGGCTCCTTGGGTGAGGACATGGTCATTGGTGATCCGGGGTACGGCTGTTCGGACTTTTTGCGTCTCGTCGAGGTCGCGCAGTGGGTGTTTGGCGGACCCTCAGCGGTCCGTGGCCAGCCGCCGGGGGCGCGCGGCCGGCCACGGTTCTCTCGTTTCGTGCCCGAGCGTTGCCGAGAGTGGTGACCAGGATCATCTCCTCCCCTCTCAGATCGCGGTGCGGCCGCCGTCGACGTGGACGATTGCGCCGTTGATGTAGCCGGCCGCGGGGGTCGCGAGGAATGTGATGACGTCGGATAGCTCGTGCACTTCAGCGACGCGGCGGAGCGGAATCGTCTTGGCAAACTCAGTGGCCATCTCCAACCTCGGCTCCACCGCCGGGGTCAACGTCGGACCGGGGGCGACCGCGTTGACCCGGACGTTCTGTGGCCCGTATTCGGCGGCCCACGCCTTGGTGAGCAGCTCGATCGCGGCGCGCGAGGCGCCGTAGGCAGCCAAGCCTGGCTGGCCGTAGCTCGCGACCATCGTTGAGACGTTTATGATCGATCCGCCGCCGCGGGCCGCGATCTTTGGGGCGAGCGCGGCGACGAGGAAGAACGGCGCCTTGACGTTGATCTGGAACAGCCCGTCGAACGCCGCCTCGTCGGTGTCAGCCGTCGGTGCGAGGGCGGCAAAGCCGGCACAGTTGACCAGAACATCGATCTCGCCTGCTGCGTCGGCGACGCGCCCCACCCCGGACATCTCCGAGAAATCAGCGGCGATGAACTGCGCATCGTGCCCACCCGCCCGGATCTTCTCCACGGTGCTCGCGCCGCGGATCTCATCGCGGCCGGTGATGATCACCGACGCGCCCTTCTCGGCCATCGCCAGTGCGGTGGCGGAACCCATCCCGGATGTGCCGCCGGTGATAAGGGCGGTCTTGCCCTGAAGTGACATGTATCGCGTCCTCCCTTTGAGTGGTTGTCGACCCTCGAAATGGATCGTGCATTCCACTCTAACACAGAATGGATGGTGCGATCCATTCTGTTGGTAGAATCTGCGCTATGAACACGACTAGCCCCTCCCCTCGCCCGTTGACGCGCAAGGGCCAGGAGACCCGTCAGCGCATCGTCGACGCGGCGGCCGACTTGATCTTCCGGCAGGGCGTCGCCCACACGACGATCGAGGACGTACGCGCGGCAGCGGACGTCTCAAGCTCGCAGCTCTACCACTACTTCGACGACAAGCCGGCCCTGGTCCGGGCAGTCGTTGACCACCAGGCCGACACAATGGTCGGCGGGCAGGAGACGTTCGATTTCAGCACCCTCGAGGGCCTGCGAGCCTGGCGCGACTTCCTGGTCGCGTCCCAGCGCGAGCACGACTGCATCGGCGGCTGCCCAATCGGCTCTCTCGGAGGCCAGCTAGCCGAGACCGATCCCGACGCAAGAGCCCACGTCGCCGAGGGCTTCAAACGTTGGGAAGCCGAGATCCAGAGCGGTCTACGAGAGATGCAAGCACGAGGCGAGCTCGCGCCCGACACCGACCCGGACACCCTCGCCCTCGCGCTGCTAGCCGCCCTGCAGGGCGGCCTGCTCCTCACTCAGGTCAAACGCGACACCAAGCCGTTGGAGGCCGCGCTAGACGCCATGATCGACCTGGTCGCCCGACTCAGCGGCGGCAGCTGGTAGCGGCCTCGCGCGACGCGCGTCCTCTCCACCAGGTCGGAGGTCGTGGACTCATCGGGCATCCTGCATTTTCCCCGAGCGCTGCTTTCGGCAGCTAAGCGAGCGCGCGAGGCGCCTGGGGTCGCGTCCCTGAGCTGCTGTAAATTCACTGCGGCTCGGGTTCCCGGTGGCGGGTAGTTTAGGCGGCGATCACCTCCTTTGCTTCGGGTTCTGGTTCGGTTGGCTGATGGTGGAGCCGGTAGAGCTTTTGGCGGTCGATCTCGGAGAGCCTGAGGCCGTTGCAGGTGTTGTTGATCTGGAGGTCGAGTACGGCCCAGACGAGGGAGAGGCAGCTCTCCTCCCCTGGGAACCTGCCGATCACCTTCGTGCGTCGCTTCACCTCCCCGAGGGTCCGCTCGAGCAGGTTGGTCGAGCGCCAGCGCTTGCGGTGGCGCAGCGGGTAGCGCAGATGAGCGACCAGAGCATCGAGGTCGTCGGCGAGGCATCTCGCAGCTGACGCGTAGCCGGCCCGTTCGAGTTCGGCGACGAGGGCCTCGAGCCGCTGGGTTCCGTCGTGCTCGTCGGTGGCCTCATCCAGGGCCTTCCAGTAGGCCCGGCGCACCCGCTCGCGCTCTGCCTCGGGTAGCTTCGCGATCAGGTTGCGCGCCCGGTGAACCGAGCAATGCTGGCGGTCAGAGGAAGGCCAGCACTGCTCGACCGCCTTGATCAGTCCGGGGGCGCCGTCGGCGACGATGAGCATCGGCGCCCCGAGCCCGCGGGCGATCAGGTCCCTGGTCAGAGCGAGCCAGTCCTCGTGGGACTCGCGCATCCCGAGGCAGACGCCGACGAGGACCCGTTCGCCCTGCTCGGTGAAGCCCCAGGCGCAAAGGACGCCCTCCTTCGGGCCTTTCGCTCTGACGTTCAGGAAGATCGCGTCGAGGAATAGCGCCACCATCCTGACCCCGTAGAGGTCGCGGCGCTTGAACGCCTCAAACCGCTCTCTGAGCTCCTCACAGATCCTTGACGCGGTCGACTTCGAGAGCTTTCCCAGCCCCGCCTCCTCGCACAGCGATTCGACGTCTCGCATCGAGAGGCCGCGCACGAACGCACCGACGACCATCGCCTCGAGCGGCCGCGTGCGCAGCAGCTTCGTCGAGTGCGGGAACAGCGCAGAGACGAACGGCTCGGCAGCCTCGCGGACCTGCGGGATCTCAACCGAGAGCTCACCTTCTGCGGTCTGCACCCGCCGAGGGCGATAGCCGTTCCGCAGGCCCGACTCGTAGTTGCGAAGCCCGCGCTGATACTCAGGCCGGCGCTCATAGCGAGCACGACCCAGCCATGCCTCGAACTCATCCTCCACAGCCCGCTGAATGATCAGCCTGGCGCCGAGCTTGGCGAGCTCTGACAGCGCCTCGCGTGGGTTCTCGCCGACTCCGACGGCGAGCAGCTGGTCGATCTGGTCTTCAATCTCCGCCGACGGCGGTACGGTACGTCTCACGGCGTAGGCCTCCTTCTTCGTCTTGCAGGACTAGAGGGAACCTACGCCGTCACCTTGACGGCTCTCGCAGCTATTTACAGCACTCCTGGGACGCGACCGCGCCTGGCTCAGTGCTGTCGCTCTGGACGAGGACCAGCACCGGACGCACATCAACGCCGACACTGCCGCATTGCGTCGTGAAAGCAGGCGTGAACCGACTCTCAACCGACGCGCTCGCAGGTTGTCCTTTGCGCAACTCGGCAACGCGTCGGGTGGCGAGCTCGCTTTCCCCTTGTTCGCGGTGGCATCGCGACGTCGTCCCTTTAGGAGATCTTTAGAGGCCGCGGGACTGAGCGTGAAACAACTGACCAGGCGGCGCGCCGCTGCCCGCGGCCGACGTGCGCCTTTGCAGCACAAATAGGCTGGAAATCGCCGTGTTCACGGCAGCTTGCGCACTTCCGTGATCTGGTAGACGCGGCCAGGGACGTGGTTGGGAGCGTCGGGGATATGCGTACAGACCCCGCCCCCGCTATGCCAGAAAGCCCTGCTCAGGCGGGGCTTTCTTACGTCTCGGGCCATCGCTGCTCATTGCACCGCTGTTCCAATTGTTGTTGCAATCTGAGCGCTGACGGCTGTCGCGCCTGGCCCTAACACCTGAATACGGACCTTTCTGGCCGAACCGCACGCAATCAGAGGTGGCTGTGCTCCGACCTTCGTGGTCGAACGCGAAGGTCGCGCGACGGCTCTGGTGGCCGGGTCGCGACCGGATTCGCAGGCTAAGCGAGCGTCTGTCGAGCTGACGCTCGGACGACTGCTCGTCATCCAGAGCGCAAGCCACGTGCAGACATGGTGAGACGCGCGCATCGCTCTGTGAGTAGGCGTGTCGGTGGTTCGCCTGGGTGTGGCGATGATCGAGGTGACCGCGCGCAGATCCTCGCGACCCAAGCTGTCGCCGCAGTCAGGCCGCTTCGCCGCTGGCGGCCCGGGCTGGTGTTATACGACGTCGACTCGCGGATTCACGCCCGCAATGCGGCGGCGCTAGAGCGCGTACGCGCCGAATCGCTCGACGGCGACAAATATGGCGAGGGCGAAGATGAAGATGTTCAGGGGGACGTGTGAGTATTCGCCGCGGCGTATCAGCGTTGCCGCGGCAGCGACCATCGTGAGCGCTTGGCCGCACGCGGCGATCGGCGTGAGCACCGGCAGAACCTTCAGGGCCGCCGGCAGCACGACTCCGACGGCGCCGAGCACCTCCAGGGTTCCGATGGCCTTAACCTGACTGTCCGTGAAGTCCTCCACGTAGGGTGTTTTGTCTTTTAGCGCCTCGCGGGTGTTGGTGAGCTTCAGCAGGCCGGCGGCGAGGAACACGGCTGCCAGGATGCCCTGCGCAACCCAGATGAGCGTGTTCATTTCTCGGCAGCTCCTTGAACCGCGCTCATTCCGCGCGTACGGGGTTGGTGAGTGTGCCCAGGCCGTCGACCTCGACTTCGACTGTGTCGCCTGCGCGTAGGAATATGCCTTGAAGGCCTCCCACACCGGCGGGCGTGCCGGTGGCGATGATGTCGCCTGGGAGGAGTGTCATCGTTCTGGAAAGCCAGGCGACAGCGGCGGCGACCGAGAAGATGAGGTCAGACGTGTTGCCCTCCTGTACCTGCTTGCCGTTGATCCGCGTGCGCAGGCCGAGAGCGCCGAGGTCGCCGGCCTCATCGAGTGTTACGAGCGCGGGGCCGCAGGGGGCGAACGTGTCGATCGCCTTGCCGCTCGTCCACAGTGGGTTCTGTAGCTGCAGGTCCCGGGCGCTGACGTCGTTGAACGGCATCGCTCCGGCGAGGTGTGAGAGCGCCTGATCGGCCTCGACGCGGTGCGTGGGACGCCCGATTACCACGGCGAGCTCGGCCTCGTAGTCGACGTACTCGGGATGGGCCGCGGGTAGCACGATCTCCTCGCTGCTGCCGATAAGGGAGTTCGCGAACTTGGCGAACCAGAGCGGCGCTGCCGGTGGCTCCTGGCCGGTCTCGGCTGCGTGGTCGTGGTAGTTCAGGCCGAGGCAGATGATCTTCTCGGGGTCCGGAACCGGCGCCCGCAGGCGCACGCTTGCCAGCGCGAGTTGTTGGTCGCTGGTGGCAGCGCGCTCACCCAGCGCGACGAGTCCGGTGGCGTCGAGCAGCTCGAGCAGGCCGCGCACCGATCGCGCGGGCGCATCCAGCGCGGACACCGGGACGACCTGCTGGTCGAGGAGCACGCCGGCCTCGGGGCCGGCGCCGTTGTCGTAGGTGAGGAGGCGCATCGCCTCAGCCCTCGGTGGGGATCTCGACTGGCGCCTGCTCAGGTGCGAGCTCATCGGCCATCGCGCGGCGGTGGATCTCAGCGAACGGCTCCCCGGTGGCCGCCGCGGCGGCCACCTTCTCGGCGTCGACGAAGTGCCCGATCGGGTTGGCATGGAACTCCTCGCTGGTCTGCATCCATCTCTTTGAGGCCGGCCAGTCGCCGAAGTTGTCGCACTGTAGCTCGACGTGGTTGCCGTCGGGGTCCGTGTAGTAGTAGGAGAACGTCATCCCGTGGTCGATGCAGATGGCCGGCGTGATGCCCACCTCGCGTAGCCGCAGGTAGTTCGAGTTGAGCTCGTCGAAGTTCTCGAACTCGAAGGCGCTGTGATGCATGCCGGTCCGGGTGTCCTTGTCCGGGTCGTCCGCGAAGCCGGGAAAGGCGAGCAGCGCCACTCGGTGGTTGGCGCCGTCGTTGCTCAACCAGGCTCCTGTCGCGTCCTGGAAGACGACCTCGGTGCCGACCACGGCGCCGTACCAGTCGATCATGTCTTGTAGGCGTGTGGTCTTGAGGTTGAAGTGGTGGAACTTTGGGTGGACCGCGGTGGTATCGGACATCGGTGGCTCCTTGTGGTCAGGCAGGGGTCGGGAGGGGCAGTTGGTCGCGCAGGTCGTCGATCAGCGCGGGCAGATCGGTGGCGGACGCGGCGCTGCCGAACACGTAGAAGTCGGGGCGCACGAGCACCGCGTGCGCTCCATGCTCGCGCAGCCAGCTGGTGAGGCGCCCGTCCGCATCACGGCGGCCGCACTCGGCGCTCGGGTCGAGCGAGACAACGTGGGCTCCGAGTGCGTCCAGCAGCGCGCGGTCGCGCCCGTCGAACTCCTCCAGCGGGTCGCCGGCGGCGGCGATCAGGGTGAACCCGCCGCCGGTCATATCGTCGAGCAGCACGTTACCCGACGGCGTCGCGATGAGGCCCTGCACCGACAGGTGGCCCGCCAGCGGGGCGGGCGCGCCATCGGCGCCGTGGCGCAGCAGCCCTCCGGTGAGCGGCGCGAGCTCGAGTGCGGGCGGAGCTCCCGCGGCCCGCAGCGCGGCGTCGCGCTCGGCGGCGACGTCGGCGTCGAGCTGGCATAGCACGCGCCCAAGCTCGACGGCGACGGTGATGACCCACTCGTTCTGCGGCTGGCGCTCCTCCTCGACGGTGTCGAGAAGCGCCTCCTCGGCTATGCCTCTCAGCACGAGGTCGAGCTTCCATGCGACGTTGGCCGCGTCCCGCAGCCCCGAGCACAGGCCCTGGCCAAGGAACGGCGGCGTGAGGTGCGCGGCGTCGCCCACCAGCAGCGCGCGACCGTCACGCATCCGCTCGGTGAGCATCGAGCGGAACTCGTAGACAGCGTGGCGCGTCAACGTTCCGTCGGCGCGTCTGAACCACGGTGCCAAGAGCTCCCAGGCCCGGACTGGATCCTCGAAGTCGGCGGTATCCTCGCCGGGGAGCAGCATGAACTCGAAGCGCCGATGGCGGGTGCCGCTGCGAACGTGGGTGGTGGGGCGCGCCGGGTCGCACCACTGGCAGGCTGGGGGCAGGTCGAGCGCGTCCATGTCGTGCGGCTCGAGGTCGACCACGAGCCAGCGCTCCTGAAAGCCGAGGTCTCGCCGGGTGATGGCGCGCGCCTCGCGGACGAAGGAGTTCGCGCCGTCCGCGCCGACGACCCAGCGGGCGCGGATCGACCGGGCATCCTCGACCGCGGTCTCCTCGGGCCGCTCCCCGCTCACACGGCGCACACGCAGTAGCGCGTGGTCCGGCTCGACGGTCAGCGCCTCGGCGACCCACCCGCGCTCGATTGTGACGGAGGGCTGCTCGCCGGCGCGGCGCTCGAGCGCCTGCTCGAGCGCGGGCTGGAAGAACAGGTAGTCGGGCTCCCAGCCGGAGGCCGCGGGCACGGGCGGTTCGATCGTCATGAGCGGCTCCCCGTCGGCGCCGTACCAGTGGTAGTCGCGGACGGGCAGCAGCTCGCCGGCCAGGTCGTCGGCGACCGCGAGGCCCTGGAGCAGCCGCATGATCTCGTGGTCGAGGTGCACCGCGCGCGGCATCCGGTAGATCTCGGCGAACCGCTCGACCGCGAGCACGGAGTGTCCGGCACGGCCGAGCAGCACCGCGAGGGCCTGCCCAACCGGGCCGAACCCGACGATCGCGACATCGACCTCGATGCCGCGGGGGGCGGGGCGCATACCCGTGTCAGGCATGAGCGACTGCGGCGATTGGCGTGGCGAGGATCTTCCCGAGCGCCTGCGCCAGTACCTCGGCGGGGCTGTCGGAGGCCGCAAGGCTGCGCCACGCGACGAAGCGGTCGGGGCGCACCAGGACCGCTCCCTCGGGGCCGATCTCGCGGTAGCGCAGCCAGGCGCAGCGGGGGTCGTAGAGATCGCCGTCGAGGTGGCCGATCCGCAGGGCGTCGAGCGGTAGGCGCTCGGCCTCGGCGATCGAGCGGGCGGCGTCGCACCAGCTCTCGCCCTCCTCGCCTGCGATCAGCAGGAAGCGTCCCGGCGCGACCAGGTCCTTGATCGGCCGGCGCCGGCCGTTCTCGTCGTCGATCCAGGCGTGGGGGAGGGGTGCGCCGGGTCGTGTGGACGGCTCGTAGACGCGCACCGGATCGACTGGATCAGGCAACGGGCTGCCGTCGTCGACGATCGCCGCGGACTCGTAGCGGTACCCCAGCTCGACGTTCAGCTCGCTGAACTCCATCGACTGCGCGCGCATGGCGCGCAGGACCGCGGAGCGGTGCTCTGCGTCCTGTGGTCGACCGCTCCAGAGGCGGCGGAGGTTGGCGAGGTTCTGCTCCTTGCCGTTCTCATGCGAGACCCCGATCGCTGCAGCGGTCGCGAAGTGATTGACGGCGTTCTCGAGCGAGCGCTCGGCGTTCTGCTCGTCTGCGCAGCGGCGCTCGGGCTCGTAGGTGTCAAGCAGCTCGGGCGCGGCGTGTCCCCGAAGGACGGCCGTCAGCTTCCAGCACAGGTTGTTGACGTCATGGATCGCGCTCGTCAGGCCGAGGCCGCCGGTCGGGGGATGCCGGTGCGCCGCGTCGCCGACGAGGTGCACGCGTCCGACGCTGAACGAGGACGCCATGACCGCGTCGACCGACCAGCGCGTGATCTTGTGGATCTGCATCGGGTGGTCCCCGATGCCCAGCGCGCAGCGGGCGTCGGCCTCGACCTTCTCGTCCGATCGGGCGCGGGGGTCATCGACGGGATAGTTGAGGTGGATCACCCACTCCTCCGAATCGGGTCCCCAGCGCTTCGGCCCCATCGGGACCATCACGACGACGACACCGCTCTGCGGCGAGAAGATCCAGCGGATCAGCACGTCGGGGTCCGGTGCCCACGAGGAGAAGTCGGCGCTGACGTGCAGGGTCGCAGTCTGCGCCACGATCCCGAGGCCCTGGTACTCCACGGCTACTTCTGCGGCTACGCGGCGTCCGCCGTCGGCGCCGATCAGATACTGGGAGTGGATCGTGTACTCGCGTCCTGCGTCGTGGTCGCGAACATGCGCCGTGACGCCGTTCTCGTCCTGCTCGAGTCCCACGAGCTCGTGGTGGAAGCGGATATGCCCGGGCGAGAGCTCCTCCGCGCGCCTGCGCAAGATCGGCTCGAGTCGGATCTGCGGGAGGTTCTGCTGGATCCAAGGGCTCGCGGAACGCCAGTTCTCATCTTCCCCGCCTGCACCCCAGCACTCCAGCCGCGCGAGGCGGCGCCCGTACTCATCGCCCGGCCCCGCGAAGCCCGCGTAGAAGGCTGTCGCCGCCATGTTCTGCGCCGGCGTACTACAGCGAGCGATGTCCTCGGCCGCCCCTACGTCCTCGAGAATCTCCATCGCTCGCTGGTTCAGGACGTGGGCCTTCGGCAGATCCGAAGTCTGCGCGCGGGCGTTGATCAGCAGGTGCTCGACGCCCGTCCGGGCAAGGAGCATCGAGGCGGTGAGCCCCGCGCCGCCGCCGCCCACGACCAGCACCGGCACCTCCTCGGTCATCTCATCTCCTCCCGACTCCCTCAGACATTCAGAGCGCGACCGTAGCAAAGATTGAATATAGATTCAAGATTGATGTTATATTCAGATGATGCCTGTGCTGGAGAATGGGCGGATGCCCGTGAGTCCCCGCCCCGAGGCACCCCGCGCAGGGACTCGAGTGGAGCGCCGCAAGGCGCGCACGCGGGCTGGCTTGCTCGCGGCGGCGCGGCAGCTCTTCGCCGCCCGCGGGCTGGAGCACACGACGATCGCCCAGATCGCCGAGCACGCGGACATCGCGATCGGCTCGTTCTACAACTACTTCCGAACCAAGGACGAGCTGCTCGACGCGCTGCTCGAAGACGAGCTGTCGAAGCAGCGCGCGCTCCTGGAGCTACGCCAAGCCCACGTGGAGGACCCGGCTGAGAAGATCAGCATCGCCCACCGCCACCTCGTGCGCGTTGCCCAGAGCGACTCGGACTGGGCTTGGCTGCTCGTCCGCCTCGAGATTCCCTTCCGCGCCGCGTGGTCGGCGCTCGGACAATCGGCTCGCAGCGATCTTCGGTCCGCGATCGAGGCCGGCCGCTTCCACGTCGCCGACCCCACTCTGGCTCTGGACGCGAGCGGCGGCGCGCTCTTCGCGGTGATCCATGCCCAGCTCGTGGGAAAACGCAGCGAGCAGGCCGACGTGCTGCACGCCGAGGGTGTGCTACGCAGCTTCGGCCTCGACAGGCGCGAGGCCGCCGAGGTCGCGCGCCGACCGCTGCCCGAGCCGACCGACTCCGCAGCTGAGCAGCAGCGGAAGTGACAGCGGCGCCAGCGCGACCGAGTGCGCATGCGATGAGCTCCCACTGGTACAGCTCGGCGCGGAGCTGGGTGGTCGATTTCGCCGCCGGCTGGGCAGGTGGTTCGCAGGGGTGCGTGGCTGGGGCGCAGGACGCGGCCTGAGCTGAAACTCGGGGTCCGCGGCGAGCACGGCGGAGACCCAGACTCGATCGACTTCCTTCACGACTCCGGAATCGACACGTCTCGTGCTCGCCCTACCGCGTCCCGATCGCACGCGTCGCCGCCGCGCCGTGTGGTGGATATGCCGCTCCCTGCTTGACGCGATCGGCGGCTTCGATACGAGCTACTGGGACCGCGCGCGTTCTCCGACCTCGCCCTCACACCGGAAGCTCCGACGCTCGCAATGGACAAGCTCGTTACACAAAGCCGCCGACGAGAACCTGAACGGCGTTTGCTGTGAGCCCGTGCGCTGCGAGCGCCGGGGGGTCGAGCCGAGTGCGCCGCCGCCCACACAGGCCGACCGTCACGTGGAATCTTCACTGTTTGTGCAACAGCCTCATACGGGAGCGGGCGTGTCGAGGATACGTCTGACCGGCGCACAGGGCGAGATCAGGCTATTCCGCGCCGATATGCGTAGCGAACGGCCTGAGCACGGTCGCGCGAACCGGTCTTGTAAAAGACGCGGTTGACGTGGGTCTTCACCGTCGCTTGGCTGACGACGAGGGCCTCGGCGATTTCGGCGTTCGACAGCCCGGCTGCGATCAGCTTGAGCACCTCTGCCTCACGAGGCGTTAGCTCGTCGGGAAGCGACTGCGCTTGCGCGTCGGGGATCGGTTTGGTGTCGAGGACGGCGGCCACGAGGCGCTGCTGAACGGTCGGGTCGAGGTGGGTCTCGCCGGCGACAAGAGCCCTGATCGCCTGCTCGATCTCCTCGGCGCTCGCGTCCTTGGTCAGATAGCCGCGTGCGCCGGCCTCTAGCGCGGGGAACAGCGATTCGTCGTCGGCGTAAGTCGTGAGCACCAGCACCTGTGTGGCCGGGAGTCCGGCACGGATACGGCGCGTGGCCTCGGCGCCCTCCATCCGCGGCATGCGTAGATCCATCAGCACGACGTCCGGGCGCTCGGTCTGTGCGAGCTCTACGGCCTCGACGCCATCGCACGCAGCCCCAACGACCTCGACTCCGTCGATCAGGCCCACCAGCATCGTCAGCCCGTCGCGCACGGTGCGCTGATCGTCAGCCACTAGCACCCGGATCAGGGCTCCGCTCACGCGGGCACCTGCAGCTCGACGCGCCAGCCCGCGTCGGTCGGGCCTGCTTGCATGCTGCCGCCGGCGCGTTCCAGGCGATCGCGCATGCCCTCGAGTCCCCGTCCGCCCCCCACGTCCGCCAGTCCGGCTCCGGGCGGCGAGGCCGTGGCTGCAACGCCGTCCTCGACGCTTAGCGTGGTGCGACCGGGCTCGTAGCTGAGAACGACGATGGTGCTGGCGCCGGGCGCGTAGCGAGCGACATTGGTCAGCGCCTCCTGTGCACCGCGGTAGAGGGCGAGGCCCGCGTCGGCGGGCAGCGTGCGTGCGCTGCCCTCGACGCGCAGTGTCACCTCTAGGGCCATGTCGGTGTTGAAGCCGTCGATCAGCGCCGCGAGCTCGTTGACGCCGGGGAGCCGCTCGCCGCGCAGCGCGCCGACCGCCTGCCTGGCGTCGGCGAGCCCGTCCTTGACGAGCTCGCCGGCGCGGTCGATCGCCTCGCGCATCTTCGTGGTTGCCTGCTCGCGTTCCGCGAGCAGCCGTGCGCCTTGAAGCTGGATTGCTGCTCCGGAGAGCGAATGCGCGAGAACGTCGTGCAGTTCGCTTGCGATCCGGCCGCGCTCGGCGATCGCCGCCGCTCGCGTCTGCTCCTCGCGTGCGTCCTCGAGCTGCGCGAGCAGCACCTCGGTCCGGTCCTGGCCCTCGCGAGCTTGTTTGAGGAAATACGCGATCAGGCCGATCAGGGCGCACAGCAGCGTGGAGGCAAGGACCGCCGAAGAGGAGCTGCCCGCGAGTCCGGACGCCACATCGAGCGCGACGGTCATGGCGGCACCGAGCGTGATCGCGAGCACTAGCGGAAGGCGGGCGACCGCTATCCACACCGTCGCACCGACAGCCAGGCCGGCAGCGCCATCCGGCTGCAGCGCCGCAAGCGCGACTCCGGCGGCGCCCATAGCCGAGATCACCGCCGCTTGCAACCCGATGCCTCGCTCGATGAACCAACTCGAGATGGCCGCCGCCAGCGAGGCGGCGAAGACGACGAGTGCCACCGCGACCCCGAGCCCGCTGCCCTGCAACGCGGGCTGAGGGTCCCCGTTGAACGTCCCGAGGACGACGACCGCGATCACCGCTAGGCCGAGCGGCCGCAGCGTGTCCCGCTGACCCCGCAGTCGCAGCGCAGCGCGAGTTTGCGCCCCCGCGACGCGTGCGCTCTCGCTGCCGGCGGCTACCGGCGTCCCCACGACGCTCGCGGGCTCTTCAGTCACGGTCACCTGCTGCAGACGATAGAGCGCCGTCCGGCCCGCGTGGAGCGGGCCGGACGAGCGGAGGAATCGTTTCGGGGTGATCACGCCGAAGCGGCGATCGCGATCGTGCCGAGTGCCTGCGAGACAGTCAGCTGGCGAGCGCGCAGCTGAACCGTCACCAGCCGGGCGCCGACCTCGATCAGCGCCATCGAGACCAGCGCAGCCGGCCACGCCGCCGCACCGATGTGATTAGCGATGCTGAAGGTGCTGACCGCGTGGTAGGCACCATGGTGCACGGCGTAGACGAACACCAGCCGAGACGTGATGCCGGCGATCAGCAGCGCGCCGGCGATCCAGCCGACACGGGCGAGCGCGCCGCCGTCGGCGCCGATCCGGATGTGGGTCGCGAACCCGCCGAGCACGCCCAACGCCAGACCGACGGAGGCCAGCAGCCCGACCAGCACGAGGTCGTTGCCGGCGGTCGGGACCGAGTGCACGTATATGTGGCCGACATAGAGCACGACGGCCATCGGCGCCAGGAAGGAACGGGCATCCACCTTGCGCTCACGCGCCTGGCGGAGGACAACGAGGACGAAGACTGCGTTGATGAGGTAATCGGTAGTAGTCATGGCGCCATAGTCGCCTGATCGAGACGTGCTGTCGTCGGAGCACGGGTTGAACCCCGGGTTGATCTCGCCGTCAACCCTCGGGTGGATGGCGACCCAATATCGGGTGGGAGCAGAGGCCACTTGGTGACGGCGCAGGGAGGCGCCGGCCGCTGGGCGCGCCCCGCAAGTCGAACGCCCGCTTGAGCACGCGCTGCGCGTTGCCGTACAGGATCGCCTGGGCGTGGTCCGGTTCGTCTTTGACGATCCAGTCCGCGAGCACGCGCAGGTCAGAGGCCTGCTGAACGCCTTCGATCGTGGGCTTGATGAAACCGTCGAGGTCGGTCCCGAACGCGCTCGCGTTGTGGTCCCCACAGGCCTGCTTGATCGCGGCAAGATGCTTGTTGAGTAAGGCGCGCGACGCGTTGGTATCCGCAGTCTGCCCGAGCTGTCGTTGGGCCATGATCAGCCCAATGAGGGATCCAGCCGCCGCAGGTCCGCCTCGACCTGATCGATCTGGTGCTGAAGGTCTTGGAAGTACGCGGCCAGCGGAGGCTTCCCGGCGCGGGTGAGGTCTAACTCCCCCTCGGGCCTGTAGAGGACCGAGCAGACGATCCGTGCTTCGCCTGCTTGGAGGCCGTCGAGGTTGACGCGCCATCCGGAATCCCAGTATTGAGCGTTCCCGATATTGCTGAGCACGCCAATGGTGTGAGCCTTGACCGCGGCGAGGATCTGTTCGGTCCAGCTCCGATCCGGTCCCACTGCCGCCGGATCGTCAGCAAGAAGATGCATCGGATAGTGACAGTGCAGATCTGCGATCACGGTTGCCCCCTCGGCGTCCCCCCAACCCCCGCCGCGCGCCATCGGGCTTCAGAGCGCCACGTGCCGATGCTACCGCCATTCGCGTACGGTGCACAGCCCGGCCGCTGTCACACTGCGGCGCAGGCTACAGCCCGCACGGAACACCGACCACTGTCCGTAGTAGTCCCGGATACGCGCAAGCCACGCAAGCCGCATAGTTTTCCGAGATAAGGCCGTGGGTGTGCAACACGACCAGCGTAAATTCCTAGTGAGGGGGCATCGATGTCAACGTCCGCTGATGAAGAACTGAACCGGTTCGCGAGCCTGTGGTGGTTGGTCGTCGTGTTCGGCGTGGCAGTGGGTGTCCTCGGTGTCTTCTTCGTGGCCTCGCCGCACGAAACCCTCAGCACGTTCACCGTGATCGCCGGGATCTTTCTGCTCGTCGACGGCGTGCTGGCGGTCGTCGCGTCCATCTTTGGCCGGGGTGAAGGCCGCGGCCTGCTCGCAATGATCGGCGTGCTCAGCGCGATCGCCGGTCTGGTGCTCATCAAGAAACCGTTCGGCACGCTCGTTGTCTTCATCCTCATCTTCGGCGTGTGGTTCGTCGTGGCTGGAGTGGTGCGCTTCGTCGCCGCCTTCGGCGAGCCCGAAGGGCGGGGCGGAAACATCGCCATCGCGATCCTCGACTTCATCGCCGGCATCGTCATCCTCTCCTGGCCCGGTCCGAGTCTGGCCACGCTCGCGGTGATAATCGGCATCGTGCTGATCTTCCGCGGCATCCTCTGGATCGTGGCCGGATGGGAGCTGCGCGGACTCGGGCGCGAAGTTGACAGCGAGCTCAGGGCGCGACCGGCGACCTGACGGCTGAGCCCGCGCTGACCGCCAGCATCCGGGCGTCGAAGGACATCCGGGCTGTCCGCTGATACTCAGGAGGCGCCAGAGCAGACTTCCGCTTTGGGCTACGAGCGAGCGCCGCGCAGGTGCCGCGGGTCGCGTCCCTTTGCTGCTGTAAATTCGCCGGGCGTAAGTTCCCTTTGGTGGTGAGTTTAGGCGGCTGTGACCTCCTGGAGGCTTGAGGGCTCAGCCGGCTGGCATTTGAGTTGGTAGAGGTGTTGGCGGTCCAGGTCGGTGAAGGTCGCGCCATTGGTGGCGTGAGTGATGATCAGGTCAAGGACGGCCCAGACGAGCGATAGGCAGCTGGTCTCGCCGGGGAAGCGGCCGATCACCTTGGTGCGTCGACGGACCTCGCCGAGCGACCGCTCGAGGAGGTTGGTGCTTCGCCAGCGCCGACGATGGCGCAGCGGGTAGCGCAGATGCACCACGAGTGCTCCGAGGTCGTCGGTGAGGCAGGCGGCCGCGGCCTCATAGCCCGCTTTGCGCAGGTCATCGATCAGTACTTGCAGGCGGCGTGTGCCATCAGGCGGGCTGGTCGCTTCATCCAGGGCGTGCCAGTAGGCCTTCCGGACGCGATCGCGCTCTTTCTTGGGGAGCTTTGCCAGCAGGTTGCGCAAGCGGTGAACGGTGCAGTGCTGGCGATCGGCGCGCGGCCATAGCTCCTCGATCGCGCCGATCAGTCCGGGCGCGCCGTCGGCGACGATCAGCAGCGGCGCTCGGAGTCCGCGCCGGGTCAGATCGCGCCCTAGCCCAAGCCAATCCTCTTTGGACTCGCGCATCCCCAGACACACGCCGAGAAGCGCGCGCTCGCCCGTTTCGGTGAACCCCCAGGCGACCAGCACGCCCTCCTTCGGACCCTCCGGGCGCGCCGGCAGGTAGATCGCGTCCAGGAACAACGTCGCCAGTGAGATCCCGTAGAGGTCGCGACGCTGGAAGGCGACGAAGCGTTCGCGCAGCTCGGCGCAGATCCGCGCAGCGCTCGACTTAGACAGCTTCCCAAGGCCCGCCTCATCGCACAGCGACTCGACGTCGCGCATCGAGAGTCCCCGCACGAACGCGCCGACGACCATCGCCTTCAACGGCTCGGTGCGCAACAACCGCCTGGTGTAGCCGCGCGGGAACAACCTCGAGACGAACGGCTCCGCCGCCTCACGGACCTGCGGGATCTGCACCCGCAGCTCGCCCTCAGCGGTCTGCACCCGCCGCGGGCGAAAACCATTGCGCAACCCCGACTCGTAGTTGCGCAAGCCCCGCTGGTACTCCGGCCGGCGCTCATAACGCGAACGTCCCAGCCACGCGTCGAACTCATCCTCGACAGCCCGCTGGATGATCAACCTCGCGCCCAACCTCGCGAGCTCGGACAACGTTTGCGCGGGGGCCTCGCTGACCGTCATCGAGGCCAACAACCCATCAATCTTCTGCTGTATCTCCGCCGATGGCGGTACGGTGCGTCTCACGGCGTAGGTCTCCCTTCTCGTCTCGTCAGGACTTGCGGGAACCTACGCCGTTGCCTTGACGGCCTCAGCTATTTACAGCACTCCTGGGACGCGACCGGTGCCGCGGCCGACGCTCGAATTGGACGACGACCACTCGTCCGTGCTCCGAGGCGCGAGACGCTCGCCTAGCTCCGGCGACAGCAGTCTGAGCTCGGGCGGTAATCGGGGCCTTTTTTCGTGTCGCGCGGCCCAGCTACTCAGCTTGCGGGGCGAGCCCGACGAGCCGTTCGCTCTCGTCCCACAGCGCGCCTGCCAGTGCCTGGTCGCTCGCCTGCGGGGACACGCGCGCCGGACGGCAGTTGGCGAAGTACTCGCCAGAGACCTCACCGGCCTCTACAGCCGAGGCGAGGTAAACGAGCGTGCGCGCGCCCTCCTGCGGCGTGGCGAACGAGCGCGAGATCAGCTTCCAGCCGAGCTTCAGCATCAGCGGCAGTTCGCGTCCAAGTTCCGTGCGCACGCCGCCAGGGTGCAGGCAGTTGGCGACCACTCCAGATCCCTCGAGCCGCCGGGCCAGCTCGCGCGTGAAGAGGACGTTGGCGAGCTTGGAGTTGCGGTATGCGGCTCGTGGCGACCATGAGCGTTCATCCTGCGCCAGCGTCTCAGGGTCGATGGAGCCCTTGCGATGCTCGACCGAGGAGGTGGTCACGATCCGCGCGGGCGCTGAGGCCCGCAGGCGATCGAGCAGCAGGTTGGTCAGCAGGAACGGCGCGAGGTGGTTGACCGCGAACGTCTTGCCGTGGCGCTCCGGCGTGAGCGGTCGCCTTGGCGCGACCGTGCCGGCGTTGTTGACCAGCACATCGATCCGTGCGTGCCGGGAAAGCAGCCGCTGTGCCAGCGCGCGGACCTCCTCGAGCGAGGACAGGTCGGCGACCTCGGGGTCGGCGGCCGTCCCTCCGGCCGCCTCGAGTTCCTCGGCCACGGCGGCGAGCCGTCGCGCGTTGCGCCCGATCGACACGACGGTTGCACCAAGGCGTCCTAGCTTGATCGCGGCAGCCGCGCCGATCCCCGAACTCGCACCGGTGAGCACCACCACCCGCCCGGCCATCTGCTCCGCGGCTTCCATCGCCCCGACAATACGCGGTGGCGAACCTCCAGTGTCATTACGTTCGGAAACAGCCTGGCTGGGCGGACCCTCACGGCTGTCCTCGCCGACGCCCAGCGGGGATCGTGACGACCATGAGCACCTCGACCGGTGCGCCGGGACCGTCTAGCTTTGGGGGCTCCCCCGATCCGAGCTTCAGTTTCAGAGGACCACGGCAGGGAGCAGGCGGCGATGGCAGACAGGCATGTAAAGCATCCCGGACCCGATCATCCGATCACGATCGAGCTGAATCCCGCGCGGGTCGTGGTTTCGGTCGCGGGGCGAGTCGTCGCCGACACCACGCACGCGTTGACGCTCCGCGAGCATGGCTACCCGCCCGTCCAGTACATACCGTTCAGCGATGTCGACGGCTCGCTGCTGGAACCGACCGACAACGCCACGTACTGCCCATACAAGGGGGACGCCAGCTACTACAGCGTCCCGATCGGCGGCATGAAGTCCGTGAACGCCGTCTGGACCTATGCGGCTCCCTTCGCGGCTGTCGCGGAGATCGAGGGGCACGTCGCGTTCTATCCCGAGCGTGTTGATGCGATCACGGAACAGAGTCCCGCCTGACTACCATGTCCATCCCGCTGATGCTGGCAACCCTGACCGACCGCCGCGACTTCGGCGAGGACTGGCTGCTGGAGCGAAAGCTCGACGGCGAGCGCTGCGTCGCGCGCAAGGACGACGCCGATGTGCGGCTCGAGTCGCGCACCGGGAAAGACCTCACGGGCACCTACCCCGAGGTGCGGACCGCCGTCGCAGCGCAGTCCGGGCGGCGGATGCTGCTCGACGGCGAGGTGGTCGCCTACGACGGCGAGCAAACTTCGTTCGGCCGCCTCCAGCAGCGGCTCGGAGTCGCCCGGCCGTCCCCACAGCTGGTGGGCTCATACCCCGTCGTCTACTGCGTGTTCGACCTCCTCGAGCTCGACGGCGAGGATGTCACGGCCTACTCTCTGCTGCAGCGCCGCGCGCGGCTGACGCAAGCGATTCGCCCCAGCGACGCGTTGCAGCTCATCGACGCGTCGCGGGGCGACTCTGAGCGACGGTTTGCCGAGGCCTGCAGGTCCGGCTGGGAGGGGCTCATCGCCAAGCGTGCGGATGCCCCGTACACCAGGGGTCGCTCGAAGGATTGGCTGAAGCTGAAGTGCGCATGGGAGCAGGAGTTCGTGATCGGAGGCTTCACCGACCCCGCCGGCAGCCGCACTGACTTCGGTGCTCTGCTCGTCGGTTACCACGAGGACGGCCAGCTGCGCTATGCCGGGAAGGTTGGCACCGGCTATAGCGCGGCGACGCTTCACGACCTCGGCGCCAGGCTGCGCGCGCTCGAGACGCCTGAGTCACCGTTTCTCGACGCGCGACCGATCCCGCGCGGCACACACTGGACCCACCCGGAGCTCGTCGGCCAGATTGGCTTCGCGGAGTGGACCACCGACGGTCGCCTGCGCCAGGCGCGCTTCCTCGGCCTGCGCGACGACAAGGGCCCGGACGAGGTAGTCCGCGAGCGCGCGTCGTGAGCACGACCGCGTGCAAGCCGCGAGATGCCAGGGCAGCTGGCGCCGACCGCCGGGCTCAAGGCCGGGACGTGCGGCGGGCGGCGCGATCCATCTTATGTCGGGCCGCTGCCGGGATCTCCCTCGACGGCGAGGTTTGCGAAGATCCGGACGATGCACCGGTTCGTGACCAGCGCGGTCGTGGGTCACTTGAAATGACAGCGCTCGCCGATGTAAGTCTTCGCAACCTGGTCTCGAGTCGTCGGCAACGGTTCTGTCGATGAGCGACCCCGGAGTACTGCTCGTGGGCGAGGTGCACGGACGGACCGCGCTCGCGTCGCAACTGCGGGAGCTTATGCGTGAATTGGCAGATGCAAGTCACGCCGAGCCACAATGCGCCGGCTTTCGTTTGTTCGTCGCCGAGGAGCCAGGTGAGTTTGTACTCATTGCTTCCTGGAGCACTGAGGAGGCTATGCGCGAGCACTACGACAGCCCCCACTACCGTCATTATCGCGAGCAGGTCGGACCGCTGCTGGCGCGTCCGAGCGACGTCGTGGTCTACCACGTCAACGGCACCGTCCACGTACGCGACCCCAATCCACCAGATCCCGGCCTCTTGGGATGAGGCGAGCCTCGCCGTGTAGTCGTCTTGGCCGGTACGGCGTCGGGTTGGTGAAAGGTGCCGGCAAGGTGAGCGTATCTGGTTGTGCGCGGCCAGTATGCGATGCGCGGCACGAACGTCACACGGCGAACGCGGATTGCGCTCACAGACGCCACGCAGGGCGGATGCCCGCCTCCTGCCCGGCGATGGCATTGAGCGCCCTGCAACGGGAGACGGGGGCCGGTGAGCGCGACCGCTGAGGACCCCGCCTTCCCCGTATTGAGTCCCTCCCAGCTTGCGGAAATGGCTTCGTTTGGCAGCGAGAAGCCAGTCGCTGCGGGAGACTTACTTTTCGAGGCTGGAGATGCGTCCTTCGATCTGTTCGTCGTCCTCGACGGCGAGGTCGAGGTCGTGCAATCCAATGACGAGCACGACGATATCGTCGCCGCGTATGGACCGGGTGGCTTCGTCGGCGAGCTGACCCTGTTGACCGGTCAGCGTCGCTTTCTAACCGGCCGCGTCACCCGGCCGGGCCGAGTGCTGGTGATTGAGCAACCCGAGTTCCGTCGACTCATGAGCCTTCGGCCAGCGCTCGCGGAAACAATCTTCACCGCGCTCGTCGCGCGGCGGGAGATCTTGCGATCCGGAGCGGGGGCCCAAGCGATCCGGATCATAGGGTCGAGGTACTCGGCCGAGGCAATGAGCTTGCGCGGCTTTGCCGAGCACTCGCGAGTGCCTCACACCTGGATCGACGTCGAGGATGCCGAGGACGTGGATGTGCTGCTCGAGACGATGGCCCTGAGTCCGCAAGACACCCCCGTCGTGATCACGCCCACCGAGATTCTGCGTCATCCCTCGACGGCGACGTTCGCAGAACATCTCGGGCTGACATTCCGCCCGACCCCTGGCTACATCTTCGACCTCGTCGTGGTTGGCAGTGGCCCGGCCGGTCTGGCGGCGGCCGTCTACGGCGCCTCAGAGGGTCTGCGCACCGTGTCGGTTGATGCGGTGGCAATCGGCGGCCAGGCGGGGGCGAGCTCGCGAATCGAGAACTACGCGGGCTTCCCAAACGGCATCGCCGGCGAGGACCTGACCGCGAGGGCCGCCGTCCAGGCGATGCGACTCGGCGCGCGGCTGAACGCCCCCTGCGAGGTCGTGGGCCTGCGAGCCGAGGCCGGATTCCACGCGCTTGTGCTCGGCGACGGCAGCGAGATCCCGACACGCGCGGTCATCGTGGCCTCCGGCGCCCGCTATCGGCGGTTGGCCGTCGAGAACCTCGAGCGCTTCGAGGGCGCCGGCGTCTACTACGCGGCGACCGATCTGGAGGCAAGGGTATGTGACGGACTGTCGGTGCTGGTGGTGGGAGGGGGCAACTCCGCCGGGCAGGCTGCGACGTACCTCGCCCAGCACCACTGCAAGGTCACGCTCGCGATCCGCCGCGGCGACCTCACCCAGAGCATGTCGCAATACCTCATTGAGCGGATCGAGGCCGATCCGAAGGTCGAGCTCCTGACCGGCGTCGAAGTGCAAGCGCTCGCCGGCCGGGATCATCTGGAGCAGGTGACGCTCCGCGACATCGCCACCGGCGAGAAGCGGACGATCAGCTGCGCCGCCCTGTTCAGCTTCATCGGGGCGCTGCCGGCGACGTCCTGGTTGGGAGACGAGGTGCTGCGTGACGCACATGGCTTCGTGTTCACCGATCGCCAGCTGCCGGACCCTGCGCCGGGCACGCCTGATCCCCTGCCGTTCGAGACATCTGTGCCGGGCGTGTTTGCCGCCGGCGACGTTCGCCACGACTCGATGAAGCGCGTCGCCGCTGCGGTCGGCGAGGGATCCAGCGCAGTGCGATCAGTCCACGAACGCCTCGCCACGCAGCCGTGAGTCTGACGTCGAAGCGCACAGTGTCAAACCCGCGATCGGCACTGCATCGATTCCCCCGCCTCACCCCTCGGCCACTACTCCACTAGCGCTGAAGCAACTATGTTTGCCGTATGGCATCTGAGGTGGAGCCGGATTCCGCCGCGCACGCGCCGGGGGACGGCGCGCGGCCACAGCAGACCCTGTGGCCGAGGCTAGTGTTGCCGTTGGCGCTGCTCCTGGCGATCATTGCAGGCCTGAGCTTCGTGCTCGTGAAGGGCCCGGGCAAACCAACACTGCCCACAGGCGCCCAGCAGTCCACTGCGCGTCAGGGGTTTTTCGGGACGCTCGCACTTCCGGCCAAGCCGGCGCCGCCGATCGATCTGCGCAACTACCTGGGCCAGCCGGTCACCCTGGCCGAGTATCGCGGCAAGGCCGTTCTGGTCACTTTCCTCTATACCAACTGCCCAGACATATGCCCGCTCATTACCGCCAACCTCAGGGTTGCCCTCAACCTGCTGGGCGCCGACGCAAAGAAGGTGCAGATCATCGCCGTCTCGGTCGATCCTCGTGGGGACACGTCCGCGGCCGTAGCAGACTTCCTGCGGGTCCACCAGATGGTGGGAAGGATGCAGTACCTGATCGGCTCTGCGGCTCGGCTGTCCCGTACATGGGCGACGTGGAGCGTCGGCTCGACGCGAGAGGCCGGCCAGCCGAACCTCGTGGCGCACTCGGCGCTCGTCTACGGGGTCAGCGCGAGCGGCAGGTTGACGACGGTGTACCCGGCGACGTTCGAACCGAGCCAGATCGTCCACGATGTGCCGAAGCTGGCGGCCCAGTAGCGATCGGCCGGCGGGCGCCGGGGGAGCGGGTCTTTCAACGTTCGCCCGTGTCGCGGCGCCACAGCACGACGTACCACACTGCCACCGCGATCAGCACTCCGAGGGGCACCACGAGCGTGAGGATCGATCCGGTGAGAAAGTGAGTGGCGATAGGAACGGTGATCTTTGGCATGAACCCTCCTAGTGCTCGCTCGCAAGCCGGGGAGCCTTGACGCCCCCGGGCTCCGGCGCCGTCAGCCAGCGGTGCAGATAGACGAAGACGACGATGAGAAACGTGACCGAGCCGGGCACCCACATTATGCCCGCGGCGAGCTGTTGATCCGCCATCGCCGAGATGGCGCCCGGACGGCTCGTTTGGTGCGCGTAGAAGCCGTAGAGCGGATGCGTGGAGAGTGCGAGCACCACGGCGAGGACCCAGCTGACGGTCATGCCGGCGATGGAATACGCGACGCGCGCTCCGGCGAGGAGTCGCGCGTGCAGCGGCGGCGAGGGGATCACCTGCTTCCAGAACATGATCGCGGTGGCGAAGAACAGGGTGTGCTCGAGTGCATGCAGGGTGCCCGAGCGAAGCGTCGCGTCGAACAGGGCTGGCACGTGCCAGGCCAGCAGCACGACCGAGAATGCCAGGAAGCTCGGCACGGGCCGGCCGAGCCCCCGGCTCAGCGCGCGCAGCGGGGCCATGCGCCGTCCCTGGCTGAGGCTGCGGGCGAGCCGCCTGCGCGCGTCCAGCGGCAGGCAGCGCCACAGGCGTATCCAGGGGCGCGCGAGGACGAACAGCGGCGCCGCGACGACGAGCAGCAAGACGTGCTGGATCATGTGCACCCAGAAGAGTTGAGCGCTCAGCAGCTCGATCGGCGAGGCGAGCGCGATGGCGAGTACCGCCAGCGCGGCGTAGAAGCTGGCGCTGCGCCAGCGCTGTGCCACCCGCTTGCGCCGCGGTGTGAGGGTGCGCCGATCGCCGATCCAGTAGAGGATCGCCAGGTCGATCACGAGGACCAGCGGCGGGTCGAACGACCAGTCCCAGAATCCGGGGGTCGCCGCCAGCGTGGCGGGCACTAGAGCAGGTACAGCGTCACGTAGGTCACGACCCCGATCGCGCCCAGGAACGCCCAGTAGAAGACGGCGGCGTCAAGGCCCGGCGCGATTAGCTCGTCGGGGTCCTGGATGTCGCCGTGGCTCGCCGGTGAGCGCCGCGCACGCAGCTCGGTGGCCACCTGGGTCTCGAGCCAGTACATCGTCCCGAGCAGGGCGATCAGGTAGAAGCCCGTCCACGCGCAGAACACGCTCGCGTAGGCTCCGTCGGTCGGTCCGAAATGCTGCACCGTGTACTCGATGCACTGCAGGACGATCGCGGCGAGCCCCACGAGGAGCCCGCCGATCGCGGGCGTGAGCCAGGCGTGCGAACGTTGCTTCATCTGCCGCCCCGCGACGATCGTCAGGGCCACGCTGAGCAGCACGCAGACGATGAACGCGACGCCGAGGCCCGCGTTCGGAGCGAGGCTCACATGGACCTCCTTCTGTTCCTTCAGCAGCGTTGCCGTCGGCTTCCACCAGTCGTCCTGGTTGATCGAGCGCAGGTAGAAGTAGGCGAACGCGAACGCCAGGAAGAAGAAGGTCGAGGCGCCCGCCAGCAGCCGCGTGGCCACCGACAGCGTGCGCGCGCCCACCTCGGGCGGCTCGGGCGGGATGTCCACTCCGAGCGGCACCGGCGGAACAGCGGGTCTGAACGGCAGCCGTTCGCTTTCTGAAGCCATCGTCATGCTCCCGTCGGCGCCGCGCGCGCGCCACCGATCGGCAACGGCGTGCCGTACTCGTAGGGGTCGGAGTCGAAGACCGGGATCTGGTCGAAGTTGTTGACTGGCACCGGCGTCGGCAGTTGCCACTCGATCGACTTCGAGCGCCATGGATTGGCCTCGGCGCGTTGGCGGACGAAGATCAGCGAGTAGACCGTGTTGACCAGGAAGATCAGCATCGAGAAGCCGAGCACGAAGGCCGAGATCGACACCCACGTGTTGAGCCCCACGAGGTTGGGCGCGTAGCTGCTCACACGGCGGGGCATCCCCTTCATGCCCAACGCGAACAGCGGCAGGAAGGTCGAGTTGAACGCCACGAACATCAACCAGAAGTGGGCCTTGGCCAGGCGCTCGTTGAAGCGCAGACCGGTCATCTTCGGCACCCAGTAGTAGATCGCGGCGAAGAAGGCGAAGATCAGCCCGCCCATGATCGTGTAGTGGAAGTGGGCCATCACGAAGAAGCTCCCATGGGTGGTGGTGTCGCTTGGTGTGTCCGAGAGGAACACACCCGAGAGGCCGCCGATCAGGAAGTTGAAGGTCCAGGCCAGGCAGAACAGCATCGGCACGGTGAAGGAGATTCGTGCCTTCCACAGCGTGCCCATCACGCACAGGAAGATGAACCCGGTGGGAATCGAGATGATCTCCGTGGAGAGCATGTAGAACGGCCGCAGATCGGCGTTGATGCCGCTGACGAACAGGTGGTGCTGCCAGACGAAGAAGCTCAAGAGCGCGACGCCGAGCATGCCGGAGACGGCCAGCCGGTATCCCCAAAGCGGCTTTCGCGTGAACACCGGCAAGAGCTCCAGAACGATGCCGAACCCGGGCAGCGCGAGGATGTAGACCTCGGGATGCCCGAAGAACCAGAACAGGTTCTCGAACAGGTATGAGCTGCCGCCGCCGCCCGCCACGAAGAACGAGGTGTCGATCGTCCGGTCGAGCGCCGCCATCAAGAGCGTGGCGATCAGCATCGGCGCTGCCAGGACCATCAGGATCGCTGTGGCAAAGACCGACCAGACGAAGATCGGAAGGCGCCACCAGGTCAGCCCGGGGGCTCGTAGCGTGATGATCGTGGCGATCATGTTCAGCCCGAGCAGCGCCATCGAGACGCCGACGAGCGCGAAGAAGCAGATGTAGGCGTCCATGCCCATCACGGCCTGGTCGTTGAGGGGCTCATAACCGGTCCAGCCGGTCGGGAAGCCACCGAAGAAGATGGTCGAGACGAGGATGAACCCGGCCGCCATCAGCAGCCAGAAGGTCAGTGCCTCGATGCGGGGGAAGGCCATTCGCCGGGAGCCGATCATGATCGGCACGAAGTAGTTGGCGAACGGGCCGAGGACGCCCGAGGTCATCATCCCCATCATCATCGTTCCGTGCATGCCCACAAGCGACAGGTACGCGCTGGGGCCCACCACGATCGGCGTGTCATGCAGCAGCTCGGTGCGGATCAACATCGCGTTGAGCCCACCGACGAAGAAGAAGACCCCGATTCCCACCAGGTACTGGATTCCGACGACCTTGTGGTCGGTGCAGAGGCCGAAGTAGCGCCCGATCCCCTCGCCCTCCTTCTCGCGCAGCGACGCCGGCCGGCCGAGCAGGCGCGAGAGCGGGTAGTTGGCGAAGCCCAACCCGATCAAAAAGCCGATCACGCCGAAGAAGTAGCCGAGCAGCAGCGAGACGTCGTTTTCGTTGCTTTTCGTCTGGTAGTGAAAGCTGCCTTCGTAGCCGATCTGGCGGCCGATGAACCAGCCGAGGTAGTAGCCGCCCACGCCGAGCAGCACCGCGGTGAGCAGGTTGAAGCCGACCAGCCGCCTCCACAGCGGCCGCGTCGCTGGCGCGGGGGTGGAAGCAGCGTCGGTCGTAGTGGTCATCCGCCTCGCCTCGTCGGTTCGGGAAGGTAGGTCGTGCTGTAGGGGGGCAGGACCTTCGTTGCCGGCCCGAAGGTCACCTGCTGCTGGTGGATCCAGGCCTGAAACGCCTGTGCCGTCACGACTTTGCCGTAATCGAACATCGCGCCGTGCCAGATGCCGCAGAGCTCTGAGCAGCGCACTTCAAAGGTCTCGACGTGGCTGGGCTTGACGAAGGCGACGTTGTCCACGTCGGGGTTGGCGTCCGCCTTGACCCCCAGCTGATAGGCCCAGAAGGAGTGGATAACGTCCAGCGAGGTGACGTGCAGTTCGATCATCTGGTTGACGGGCAGCACGAGGTGCGGGGTCTCGACACCGCCGTAGGTGGGGTAGCGGTATGTGAACTTCCACTGCTGCGCGATCACCTGCACCGGCAGCTTCGGGCCGCTCGGCGCGGTCAGTGGATTCGGGCCGCTGCCGGAGCCCGAGCCGTAGCCTGCCTCAAGGCGCACCGTGCCGTAGACGGCGAGCGAGAGCACGAGCACGGAGGTCACTACGATCCAGCTCGTCTGTAGCCGCGCATCCCCCCGTACGGCCGACCCTTCGAGGACTCCCCCCTTAGCCTGGCGGAAGTAGATCATCGCGTAGATGAGGTAGATCACGACCAACAGCAGCACGGGCGTGGCCATCGCAAGCAGCACCGTGTTGTCGGTCACCTGCCCGGAGGCCTGTTCACTGCCGTTGCCCGGCGGCAGGATCGGGCCGAGCAGCACGATCACAAGCGGCGTGGCGACGAGCGTGGAGAGGAGCCAGATGACCCCGAAGCGGCGGGCGTGATTGGTCTCGCTCATCGACGGCTAGACCACATCGATGAACCCGTCCATGTAGCCCAGCGTCTGCATCGGCCCTCCGTTTCCTGCGATGAACCCCGCACCGCACGGCACGAAGCACTGCCAGTGGTAGCGCCCCTTCTTGCCGACGCGGAAGCTGAAGGTGATCGTGCGATGGTCGCTCTTGGACGGTTCGCACGGCGCTTCTGCGCACGGGTTCTTGGCTTCTTCAGAAACGCCGGGGAGCGGCACGAACACGCCGAGTTCGGGCACCGCGAAGGTGTGCGACGCTTCTTCCGGGGGGATTGTGTTGACGGTCTTGCCGTCGAGGGTCATCGTGCCCCCGATCGTCCCCTGCACCTGGGAGAGGAACGGGTTGCGCAGGCCCGTGGGGGAGTCGAACTGATAGAGCGTGACGTGCACGATCGAGTTGGCCGGGACAACGTAGTCGGTGCTGTGCACCCACTGACCATGGCTCTGGATCAGGTAGGAGACCCAATCGGGGTGCTCCGGGCTGTATTTCGGTCCGATCGTCCCGACTGTCTCGAGCGTGAGCTGGCTGCCGCCGCTAGACGTGGGTCCGCTCACCGCCGCCACTTGCTTCGGGAAGCTCGTGGCCCAGCTGGCGACGTAGAGACCGATCAGTACTCCCAACACCGCCACGGCGGTGCCGACCCCCAACAGCTTCTTGACGAACAGGCTCAGGACGATTCCCCGCTCACCTCAGTAGCTCCCAGTTGGCAGGAACCCTATAGCACCGATGCTGCACCCGCGGTGCCGTGACGGGCTGGGCGATTGCGAAGCAAAGCCGCGGGCGCCGCTCGCGCTCAAACGTCCGGCGACCTCTTTTCCAGAGCGCCAGAGCGGGACTGCCGCGACTGGTGTCGGAGGGGGCTACTCAGCGTCAGGCCAAGCGACGTTGGCCATCACGCCGTCGCCATCCTCGGGCCTGGGACCGCCCACGGCGATGATGTCTAGTCCGCGAGGGCCTGCCTCGAAAGCGCGTACGACCTCAGGCGCCACGCGCACCACGTCCCACTGCTGGAGATCGTGACCTCGTCATCGAGAAGGACCCGTCCGGACCCGGCGGCGACGATGTAGGCCTCCTCCTGCTCGCGGTGACTGTGCGCCGCCGGACTGCGCACGTTCGCCGCGTAGCGAAAATGGCTGATCCCCAGGTCACGCGAGTCCAGGTGCTTGCGACCGAACCGGCCCTCAATCCCGGGAGCCCGATCGCCGACCGAGTTTTCGAGCTCCAACAGGTTCACGACGGTGAAGCGGGACATACGGTCTCCTCGTGCAGAACGGACAGTGATCTTCCGCCTCCAACCGTAGCGCCAAGTGCTGAGCGGGAGCTTGCCGTACCTCTTACGCGTTCGCTCTGGGATTAGCTCCCGTAGATTGTCACAGGCGTCCCTGGACCGATGCGTGCGGCCAGCCAGTCGATGTTCGCAGTGGCCAGGCGGATGCAGCCATGTGATTCGGCGTGGCCCAACGTTCCTCCGAGGTTGTCCAGTCCATGTATCCCGATCTGGCCCGGGCCGCCTTCGAATTCCTGCAACACGTTCGAGCGTGCACTGAGGGCGAGCGCAAACGGGCCTCCAGCTTGGCCGGGTTCCATCTGCAGCGCCTCCTCGACGAAGAACGTGCCAGTAGGCGTCGGCGTGGATGGCTTGCCCACGACTGCTTGAAATGTTCTCACCATGCGGCCGTTGTTGTAGACCCTCACTCGGCGGGCGGAGAGCTCAACCGTGATACGCCAGGCCGTCACGAGTGGGGTGGTGCTCTGTTGGGCGATCCAGCCCGTCGATCCGTCGGGGCGTCCGGGAAGCATCACGTCCAGCCATACTTCCCCGCCGGGGCCGATTGAGCGTGCGATCACGGGCAGTGTGGTCTGCTCGCCGGTGATCGGCCGACGGGCAGCCACGAGCGCAACCTGTTGGGATCCGGCTTCGGGTGCCCGGTGCGCACCATGTGCGGTGAGAAGGACGGCCAGTTCCTGAGTCGCCTGTACCCGAGTTGGGGTGCCGGCGGTTGCCGGGCCGGCGCCGGTACCGGCCAGGCACGCCGCCGCGAGCCCTATGACCAGGCAGCGTCCGCGCCGATGGGAGCGCGGAGCGCCACCCGGCGAGCGAACCTGGGGGCGAGGCGGTGGGGTGGTGGTGATAGTCATGTTCATAGCGTCAGGCGGCTGGGCGATCTCTGCGCGCCTAGCAGTGTCGAGCCTCACTCAGCCGGTGAACGATCCCCGCTTGTGCGGGAGCGCCCGCCGCGCCGAGGAGTGTCGACTGGTTGTGCGCCGTGAGCGATGGCGAGGCGCGGGTTTCCTGGTCGTCCTCGATCCGATCGGTGCCAGCGGGCTCGTCGTGACGGCCGGGTGGCCCGTGATCAGTTCAGCGAGCTTGGTCCCTTCTGCGAGCGCTGTCGTTTCCGCGGGCGTTGTCGCTTCCGTGCCACCACCGCTGCCCGTGGCGCTGGACGCGCAATTGGACGTGGTGATGGTGTTGGTGTCCAGGTTGACCGCACCGGTTTGCGCCAGCAGCCTCCCATGGATCGTGGCGGCCGTATTCGCCGTGATGGTCGCCAGGGCCATGATCGTGCCGACGAAACGCGTGCCGGTCCCGAGGGTCGCTGAGGAGCCGACCTGCCAGAAGACGTTGCATGCCTGCGCGCCGTTGACGAGCAGGACGCTGGTGCTCGAGCTCGTGATAAGCGTGGAGCCGATCTGGAAGATAAAGACCGCGTTGGGGTCACCCTGGGCGTCGAGCGTCACGCTTCCCGAGGACAGCAGCAGCGAACTGCTCGCGCTACGAACACCCGGCAGGAAGATCTGGCCTGCGAGGTCGGTCCCGGCCGAGCCATTGCTTGGGCGGGAGGCGGCATTGTTGTATGCGGTGGTGAGGTCGTTCTTGGCCCCGACAGCGACCGCGTCGTCGACATGGGTCGCACCGAGCGAATGCGGGGCGCCGGTCACCGACGAACCGGGGCTCAGGCCCAGGTCGCCGAACATCGTCGTGGAACCGGTGTTTGTGACTGTCGAGCCGCCCAGCACGGAGAAGCTGGCGGCCGATCCCAAGCCCACGGTCGCGGTCGCGCCGAGGGCGTTGCCCGCAAAGAGGAGGCAGGAGAGCGACCCCAGCAAGATGAGTCCTACACGAAACGTTCTGCGCCCTGCCCGAGGGTAGGAACGCCGGCTTACTGCGAGGGAGTCGCCGAGAGGCGACTCGTGTGCCTGCGCGACGCCGTTGTTCATTGGCGTCTCCTTGCTGCGGCTAAAACTACCGCGATAGAAGGGGATGGCTCCCCAGGTCTCTTCGACCCGCTATCTAAACCGACGGTCTGGCGTCGTAGCTTTAGTCAAGGATGAGCAGCTCAACAAATGTCTAGTCAGAGCGCAACAGCCACCATTGCATGACCCGCTGCCATGGATGGTCCTCGGTTGTCCAACTCGACTGACCGGGCGGCCGCCGGACGTGGGATCGCCCATCAACCGTGTCGCAACCCCGGTCCACGCCGTCGCCGCGTCGGCCGATTGGCGGTCCGGCGGTGTGGCGAGTGCGCAGCCGAATCGGAGGTGCGCCCGGGATCAGGTGTAGGCGGCGCGGCGAGCTCGCGGCGGCTGGAGACGCCGAGCTTGCGGTAGATGTTGCGCGCGTGGGTGCGAACCGTCTCGACGCCCACCTGCAGCGCGATCGCTATCTGAGCATTCGAGCGACCCTGCTGGAGCAGGGGAAGCAGTTCGGCCTCGCGCTGGGTCAACAGGTCTCCTCCGGTGGCCGATCTGCCGGCCCGATCTCTAGCTCTACGCGGAATCACCTGAAGCCCACGCGAGGCGAGGTGGATCGCGTTGAGCACATCGCGCGACTGCGTGTCTCTGCCGAGGCAGGCGCTGGCTCCGAATGCGAGCAGCTGGGCGCACTCCTCCATCGACGGCTCGTTTGAGAGCAGCACGAGCGAAGTAGCCGGATGCCGGCTGCTCAGCACTCGAACATCGGCCAACTTGGCCAGCGCGCCGGCGTCGAGAAGGGCTACATCTGGGTGGTGGGCGCGCAGGACGACCGGGATTCGTCTCTGCTCGACGTCGGCGGCGACGATAGCAATGCTCGGATCACTCCCGATCAGGTCACGCAGCCCTCTAGCCGTGAGATCGTCGAAGTGGGCAAGGACAATGGTGATGGGGGTCTTTGGTGGCATGGACGTTCGACGCGCGGCCTGGCCGCATAGTTGACCATCGGCATATCGCATCGGAAGGGTGAGCGTGTCCTCACCCGTGCTCCCCCCTCGGTCCCCCCAAGAATCACCCCAACCGGGGGATGAGCCAAGCGGCGGCCCGCCTCAGCATGTAGGGCATGGCTCGTCTTACAGTCATCGTCGTCCTCGCAGCTGCGCTGCTCGTTCCCGCATCGGCCGACGCTCACGTCCGCCGACCTCACCGTCCTCATGCCTCACGCACGACGGGCCTGCAGACGTCGGTCGGAGCGGCTAGAGCTCGCATGCCTCCAACCACAAATCCCGTCACGCTTGCGTTGAAGCTGGCTGAGCGGTATTGGCGTGGTGCGCCGGCGTGCGGTACACCCGCAATTCTGATGAGTCCTGGTCAGCTTCCCAACTCTGCGTACGAAAGCACGACGGGGCCCGAACCGGCGAATTCGGTTGTCGAGATGTGGACCGAAGTGCAGAGGTGCACAATCACGATAAACGCCTCCCAATGGGGAAGCTGGCATGAAGACGATGAATCCTTCCAGTGGTTTTGCGACTCCATGACACATGAGGTAGGACACCTATTTGGGCACCTTGACGGCGGGCAGACGGATCAATCGTCGATTACCTATCCCTTCCTCAATGGGACGAGCCCCAACTTCAACTCGGTTCCGGAGTGTCGGGCAGTTACATTGCAATATGGCCCAGCCGAGATTCGGAACGGCGAAACGGTTCACCGTCACTAAAGGCCGTCCTTGCCGGGCGGAACAGGAGCGGGTCGTGGGGGTCGAGGTACTGCTGCGCTGGCACCATCTTGACGACCCCTCCTCCCCAGATGGCGACATCGCGGAGGCTGACAGGCCGTCGCTCGCGACGAGTGCGGCGGCGTGATCCACCGTGCAACGGCTAGCGGTCGCGCTAGGGTGGAGGAATGATCACTCAGGCAGATCGCGCGGCCGAGCGCCGACGCGTGAAGCTGGAGGAGATCCAGCGCCAGGTCAAGGACGGCTCGCTGAAGATCCGCAAGATGTCGCCCGAGGAGCGGCGGCGCTATCCCGCCGTACCGGCCAAGGCGAGGCGCAGGTGACCAGCTTCTTCGTCGCGGGCATCGAATCGGCGGGAGCGCGCACCGAGGAGGCCTACAGCGAGCTGCGCGAGCGTTCGACGCTCGCCGCCGGTTGTCCGGCGCGGTCGCGGCGGATCTTCAAGCTGAGCTGTCGCTTCGATGGACAGGACCGGGAGATCGAGGTCGGTAGGCCTCTTTCCAAGGGAGGCGACGTCGTGGTCGCGATTCTCGACCATGGTCGCTTCGAGGCCTTCTGCGTGCATACCGCACATGGCGAGGAGAGCTCGCCAGCGCGTGTCAGCCATCCCGTGTACTCGGTGACGGAGTTCTCGTGAGCGCGCAGGACACGACTGGGGACGCCGAGATCCACGCCCTCGTCAAGCGGCTCGCGCGCCCTCACTCCTCCGGCGGGGATGTCGTCGAGCGCGCAGCGCTACTCGCGTCAGGCAGCGACTTCGCAGCCGTGCTGGTATGGATCACCGACCACGCCGGGGTACCCGAGGCAACGGCGTCCGAAGCGCCACGAAAGGGCCTGCACGGCCAGCGCCTCGGCCTCTCAGGCGCGACCGAGCCGCCGACCCCTCGGCGCTTCGTGCTGCCAGCCGGCGCGCTGGCCTGAGGAGCACGCCCCGAGGCGGGGCGACGGACGCGAACCCCGGTGCCGGGACGCATGAGGGAGTGCCGATCGTGGTTGGTGCTACCGTTGACACATAAGGTTGGGCCTCGGCCCAACACCGCAGTGCCAGCGCTCGTAGCCTTTGCTCAGCAATCTCCGCGTTCGCAGCACTATCAACGCCGGAGGGAACACAATGGCTACCGGAACAGTTAAGTGGTTCAGCGACGACAAGGGCTTCGGGTTCATCACGCCCGACGACCAGTCGAAGGATCTGTTCGTACATCACAGCGCGATCGTGGGGGACGGCTATCACTCGCTCGCAGAGGGCGCAAAGGTCTCCTACGACGCCGAGGCTGGCGACAAGGGGCCCAAGGCCGGAAACGTCAAGCTGGCGTAGCGTGCTTTCGGACTGGCCCTTGGGCCCAGTTTGCAGGCAGCATGACCGTGTAGACGTTCAAAACGATAAGGACCTTGGGCTTCGTCGCACCAAATAGTCGGACGAGGAAGCGCTCGGAACACTCCCCAACAAGGGCGGGCACACATGGCCTCAAGCGGCAAGAGGAAGACCACGATGGCGAAGCTCACCCGTGAAAGTAAGCTCCGCGAGCGTCGGCTGGACAAGCAGGCCAAGAAGGACGCGCGGAAGCACGCGCCGGCACATCATCCAGACCGACCCGGCGACCCGCCGGACGCGACGGCGAGCAGCCCAGCTCAGGCAGATGGGGGACAGTCCACGCTCGAGCCTGCCGTTCAGCCGCTCGCCAGGGCATAACTCGCGTACACCTCGGCCCGAATGGATGATCCCGGCGCTGCTCGGCCGAGAGCGTGCCACTTGGATGCTTGTTAGGTGGCTAAGCTGCACCCTTCCGACCGGCGATCATGGAAGCGGGCAGCGATGAAAGGCGAGACGGTCGACATCAGCACTCATGACGGCGTGGCGGACGCCTACCTCTCGCAGCCCCCCGGGCAGGATGGGAACCACCCGGGTGTGCTGTTCATCATGGACGCCTTCGGCTTGCGCCCCCCGATCGAGCAGATGGTCGATCGCATCGCGGCGCGGGGTTTCGTCGTACTCGCCCCGAACGTCCTCTATCGCGCCTGCCGAGCGTCGATCATGCAGATGCCCGATCTGCAGGACCCGGCACAGCGGGATCCGTTCTTCGCGCGGCTGAGACCGGCGATGGCGGAGCTGACGCCCGAGCGGATCGTCAGCGACGGGGCGGCCTACCTCGACTACCTCGGCGAGGTCGCGAGCCCGCCGTTCGCCGTCACCGGCTATTGCATGGGTGGGCGCGTCGGCTGGCGGATCGCCGCCGCCTACCCGGAGCGCGTCGCGGCGCTCGCCGCCTTCCACGCCGGCGGCCTCGTGAGCGACGACGAAGACAGTCCGCACCTGAGCGCCGGTGCGATCTCCGCCGAGCTCTATCTCGGCCACGCCGACAACGACCAGAGCATGACCCCGGAGCACGTAGCGGCGCTCGAGCAAGCCCTCGACGAGGCCCGGGTGCGATACCGCTCAGAGCTCTACGAGGGGGCCGCCCATGGCTACACCATGAGCGACACGGCCGCCTACGATGAGGCGGCGGCCGAGCGCCACTTCACCGAGCTGTTCGCGCTGCTGGATAGGACGATCGGCGGCGGCTGACGGCGACCGTCCGCGGCGCACGCCGCGGGACCCGGCGTCTGGAGCTGCGGCATACCGCCGCTCCTACGCCCTGAGATCGGCGTCTGGAGAGTCGCCGGCTGCCTCGCGGCATTTAGACTCGCCTCAGTGGCGCGATCGCGATCACCCACCGCGTGGCATCGTGCAGGGTCGGGCGAGCCCATGGTGCTGCTCCACGGGATAACCAACACCTGGCGAACGTGGCTTCCCGTGCTGCCGGCATTGGAGCGTGAGCACGACGTGCTGGCGCTCACGCTTGCCGGGCACTACGGAGCGGCTCCTCTTCCCGCAGGAACACCGCCGTCGATCTTGGCGCTCACGGACGCTGTCGAGCACGCGCTCGACGAATCGGGCTTCGATGCCGCCCACCTGGTCGGCAACTCGTTGGGGGGATGGGTTGCCCTCGAGCTAGCCAAGCGAGGGCGCGCGTCGTCGCTCGTCGCACTTTCCCCCGCTGGCGGAGGGCCGCGAACCGGCCCCGCACAAGCTCGCCGAGTCGCGCGGAAGATCGAAGTGGGCTATCGGTTCGCGCGATTGCTCTCCCACGTGGCAGGCCCGCTGACCCGTCCACCGATCGCCCGGCGCGCGCTCTTCTCCCAGCTAGCCGCCCATCCAGAGCGGATTCCGCCCGAGGAGGCCGCATACCGGCTGCGAGCGATCGCGGGCTGCAGCATTCTGCATGCACTGCTCGCATCGTTGGCCGGCGGATCGGCCGAACACCTCGACGAGATCCGCTGCCCGGTGCTGTTGGTCTGGCCGACCGGCGATCGGGTGCTGCCGAAGGCGCAATTCGCCCCGAGCTTGCTCTCCGCGCTGCCCCAAGCGAAGCTGCTCGAGCCGGCTGGCCTCGGCCACATGCCGATGTACGACGATCCCGACCTGATCGCTGGGATCATTCTCGACTTCGCGCGAGCGCACCCGGTCAAGATGGCAGCACCAGCCACCTGACCGCAGTAACCCACACGGCGCACGCTCACGCGTGCGGACGGCAGGTCGCTCGGCGTGGCCGCCCCGACCGGGGGAGCGCTCTCGCCCGGAAGCGAGGCGCGACAACATTCGATCTGTGGCAGGCTCTCCGGCCGTGCGCGAAGCCGTGATCTGCGAGCCGCTCCGAACCGCCGTGGGCGGTTTTGGTGGTGTCTTCCGCGACCTGCCCCCTACAGAGCTGGCCGCCACGGTGATCCGGGAGCTGCTGCGGCGGACTTCACTGCCGCCCTCGGAGATCGACGACGTGATCCTCGGTCAGTGCTATCCGAACGGCGAGGCGCCGGCGATCGGCCGGGTGGCCGCGCTCGACGCGGGCCTGCCGATCGAGGTGCCGGGGCTTCAGCTCGACCGACGCTGCGGCTCTGGCCTGCAGGCGGTCATGCTCGGCTGCATGGAGGTCCAGACCGGTGTCGCGGATCTCGTTCTCGCGGGCGGCGCCGAGAGCATGAGCCAGGCGGAGTTCTATGCGATGCGTCTGCGCTGGGGGGTCAAGGGTGGCGGCATAGCGCTCGAGGATCGTTTGGCGCGGCCGCGCGTGACGGCCGGCGGCATTCACCATCCGGTGCCCGGGGGCATGATCGAGACCGCGGAGAACCTGCGCCGGCAGTATGCGATCTCGCGCGCAGAGCAGGACGAATTCGCGCTGCGCTCGCACCACCGCGCGCTCGCCGCCCAGCAGAGCGGCATGTTCGCAGAGGAGATCGTCGCCGTGGCCGTCAAGGGCCGTGGGGAAGAGCAACTGATCGAGCACGACGAGCACCCGCGTTCGGATACAACGCTCGAGCGGCTCGGCACCCTGCGGCCGCTGATGGCGCGCACCGATCCGGAGGCGACCGTGACCGCCGGGAATGCCAGCGGTCAGAACGACGCGGCGGCGGTGTGCATCGTCACACACTCCGAGAAGGCGGCAGAGCTCGGCTTGCGGCCGTTCGCGCGTCTGGTGTCCTGGGCGGTCGCGGGTGTGGCACCGGCGACGATGGGCATCGGCCCCGTCCCGTCGACCCGGCGGGCGCTTGAGCGAGTGGGGCTGAGGATGGATGACATGGACCTGATCGAGCTCAACGAGGCGTTCGCGGCGCAGGCGCTCGCGGTCCTGCACGAGTGGGCTCTGCCCGACGGCCTCGAGCGCGTCAACGTAAACGGGTCGGGCATCTCACTCGGTCACCCTGTCGGAGCGACGGGCGCGAGGATCCTGGCCACCTTGCTGCGCGAGTTGCGCCGCCGCGGAGTGCGTTACGGACTCGAGACGATGTGCATCGGCGGAGGTCAGGGCATGACCGCCATCTTCGAGAACATCAGACCCGCGGACGGGTAGGGCGTTTCCGAGTTCGCCAAGGCGAGTTCGCTGGGTTGGCAGCGAGCGTCTCGCCAGCCGGCTGCCGCCCAGCGGCTCGCGTACCCAGCTATCCCGCGGCGATCATCGTCACGCCCGCGAGCGCGAGCGCGACGCCCACCGCGTGCCAGCGATGAACGCGTTCCCTCAGAAGCACCACCCCCAGCACGATCGTAACGAGCGGATACAGGTTCCCGAGCACGGAAGCAACCGTCAGCGGCCCGCGCTGAAGCGCCGTCGTGAGAGTCGCGTCGGCTACGCCCAGCGCAAGACCCCCGAATAGCGCGAGGCGCGGAGCCGACGCCGGGCCGGGCATCAGTCCGGCACGCGCCGCCACCGGAATCGTCACGGCGACCGCGACCACCAGATTGGCCACTGTCGGCCACAACCCCGAATCGGTGCTCGTGTGCCCGATGCAGATGAAGTAGATCCCGAAGCCCGCGCCGCAGAGCGTCGAGACGGACACCTGTCTCGCCGCGGACCAGCGCGCCGGACCGTCCTCCTGCGGCTCCCCGGCATCCTCGTCCGGCTCATACGCAACGAGAGGGATCGCGACGAGCGCGCACACGACCCCGCCGAGCGCGAGCGCCGAAAGCTGGTTTCCGCCCACGACACCCGCCACCGCCGGCAAGAATGCCGCGACGGCTGCGGAGACCGGAAGCACGACCCCGATGCGCCCGTAGGCGATCGCCGTGAAGAAGCCGAGGAACGCGACACTCGTCACCAGCCCGCTCACCGCACCGAGACCGAGGTCCCCAGCGGTCAGAGCCGAGGCGCCGAGGACGGCAGCGATCGGCGCGAGCGTGAGCAGCGCCGTGAGCTGAAGCACCGCGCTCACCGTCAGCGGGCTCGCCTTTCGGCTCGCCGCTCCCCCCAGGAAGTCCGAGATGCCGATGAATAGCGCCCCGAGGAGGGCGAGCAGCACAGTCATGACGGCCAGCGTAATCGCGGGCCTAGCTCTCTCGGCGATCGATCAGTCTGCCGAGCGGGTTATCTCCTAGCGCTTCCACTCCGGCGCGTAGGCGAGGAAGCGCGACGGAGAGAGCTTCCGCTGGATCTCACGCCGGGCGTTGGGGTAGCGTGAAAGCCTAAACGGGCCACCGGAGCGTTCGCCCTGGTTGTAGAGGGCCATACGCACCCTGCGGTGGGTGGCGATGAAGGAGAAGAGCCGATCGACCCAGCCGGGGTCATCGCCGTTCCAGAGCGCCCACTCGCCAAAGGCGAACGGCTTGCGTGGGTAGGAGTTGTAGAGGTTTTCAAGCCCTCGGAAGTTCGGGTACAGGCTGTAGAAGTCGGTGCCGACCCAGTCGACATATGCGTCGCCCGGGTAGTAGGCGGCCGGGCTGTTGGCAGATATGTTCGGAGCGCCTTCGCTCTGAGGCACCCACAGGAACGCCACGGGAGGTTTCGGAAGCGTCGCAGAGCGCGCGGCTCCGCGCACCGGGGGCAGCCCGAGCGCACTCAGACGCGCGTCGATCCCTGCGACCGCCCCTCCGCGAAGGATCAGCACTGTGCGTCGCCAGGCGTTGCGGAAGCTCTCCGTCGAATGGGACGCTCCGCGTGAGGAGCCGTCCTGGTTGAAGGCGCAGTAGGCGTTGTTGGCCTGATCCATCTCGGGGAGTAGACGGATGTAGACGGGGCGCCCACCGCGCTCGATGGCCTCGCCGACGCTCAGCAGGTAACCGTCGCCGCCTCCCTGGGCGATGCCCCTGGGGGTGATCTGCTCTGGTGCGCCATAGCCTTGCGCTGTTGAGATGTGCAGCATCAGCCGCGCACGGTTGAAGTCCGCCTCGCCGAACGCTGATTCGAAGTTCCGCCCCCATGTCACGAACACCCCGTTGACCGCTGGGTGCTTGTCCACCTCCGCCTGGAAGGCCGGGTATGAGCCCCCGGTCAGCCCGGTGAACACGCCGCCACCAGCGGGAAGAAACGGATCAGCGCTCGCATCCTCGGCTGCGATGAGCAGAGTGGACGCGAGGGCGCCCGTAATGAGGACCGTGACGAGCCAGCGCGCGGCCGTCAATCGTTCCAGTGCTCCGACTAGCGCAATGGTGCGGACCACGGGGTCTCGACCCGCAACGCACCCTTCAGCACCTTGCCGAGTGAGCTGCGCGGAAGTGGTTGATCGCGAACAACGACGTATTGCGGAACCTTGAAGTCCGCTAGATGCCGCTTGCAGTGAGTCAACACCGAGCCGACGTCGAGCTGTCCGCCGGGAACGGGCACGACCACCGCTCCGACCTTCTCGCCCATCATGTCGTCGGGCACCGGCAAGACCGCGACCTCGGCGACACCGGGCGCGCCCGCGAGCACGTTCTCGACCTCCAGCGAGTAGACGTTCTCGCCGCCACGGTTGATCATGTCCTTCCTGCGGTCGACGACGTAGAGCAGACCGTCCGAGTCCACCCGTCCGAGGTCACCCGTGTGCAGCCAGCCTCGGGCGAAGATCTCCGCGGTCGCTTCAGCGCTGTTCCAGTAACCGTTGACGACGTTGGGACCCCGGACCAACAGCTCACCGACGCCAGTCTCGGGATCTGCGTCGGCGATCGCGAGATCGACGGCTGGCGCCGCGAAGCCCACCGAATCCGCATGATCGACCGCCTCCTCGTGTGGCAGATAACTGGCGAGCCCCGAGCACTCGGTGAGGCCAAAGCCATTTCCCACCCGCGAATCTGGAAACGCAGCCTGGATCTTTCGGACGAGACCTTCGGTGATCGGCGCGCCTCCGTAGGAGACGCGCTGCACGCGACTGACGTCGAGCTCCGCGAAGTGGGGCGAGCTGAGCAGCGCGTAATAGATCGCCGGGACCGCGACGATCCCGCCCACGCCGTGCTCGCCCACGGCCTCGAACAGCCCGGCAAAGTCGAATGGGCTGCTGAGGATCTCCACCCGTCCGCCGACGTCCAGGAGGGGAACCAGCTGCGTGTTGCAGCCGGTGACGTGAAAAAGCGGCACGCCGATCAATGTCGACATGCCCGGCCCTTCGGACCGGTCGATGTGATGGCAGCGTATGCCGTTTTCGCTATTCGCCAGGAAGTTGGCGTGCGTAAGGGCAGACCCCTTCGGGAGGCCTGTGGTGCCGCTCGTGTAGAAGATCGCCGCGAGATCCTCAGGCCCAGCGTCGTCGACCGCGAGCGGCTTATCGTCGGGTAGCGAAGCCCCGCCCTCGAAGGTGAATGCGCTGCCGGAGTCCTCGATGACGTAGCTCACTTCCTCGTCGGTGAGGCGTGTGTTGACGGGTACGACGACCGCGCCACTCAGGTGTGAGCCGAAGAAGGCGAGCACCCAGTCGATGCCGTTGGGCATCCGGATGGCAGCCCGATCGCCGCGTCGGACCCCCGCGGCGCGAAGGCCGCCTGCGACCCTTGCGCTGCGGTCCCAGAGCTGCCGGTAGGTGAGCGAGGGGCCGCCGATCTCGACGAGCGCGACAGCATCTGGGTCGCGCTCGACACTCGTGGCGAGCATGTGTACCAGCGACGCGGGCCGGTCGACGTAGAAGGGGCGCCCGTCGGGGGCTCTCTGGACGCCGGTCGTGTCGTACGGATTGCGTCCTCTCGGCGCCGGCTCGATCGGTGTCGCCATGCGCGCTGCCGGCGGGCGTGACAGGGGTTTTGTCTGGGATCCGGACATCTGCGACGGAGGTGAGCGCTGCTCTGTCCACTCATCGGCCGGGTCTCGACGGTGCGTTAGTCAATGAAGCACGGGCCAGCGCACGACTGGGCATGTCGAACGGCCCATCAAGCGCTCGAGCGGCATGCTCTCGAGATCGCGGGATGCGTTCATGCGAGCAACGGCAATCCGCCTGCGCCTGCTCATACGTATCGTCTGACGCCATGCTGCGCTTTGCGCCGAGCGAACTCACCGACGCCGAGCTAGCGCTACAGGCGGAGGTGCGAGAGTTCCTCGACGCCGAGCTGCCGCGCGGAAGCTTCGCTCCCGGACTGGGGATGGCGGCAGGTCGCGACAAGCACTTCTCCCGAGCGCTCGCGCAGCGCGGTTGGCTCGGCATGTCACTGCCGCGCCGCTACGGGGGCGCGGAGCGCGGCGTGGTGGACCGTTTCATAGTCGTAGAGGAGCTGCTTCGCTGGGGGGCACCGATCCGCCACCACTGGGTCGCCGATCGCCAGACCGGACCACTGATCCTGCGCTACGGCACGGTCGCCCAATGCGAGCGGTTCCTGCCGGGGATCTGCCGCGGCGAGGTGTCCTTCTCGATCGGCATGAGCGAGTCCGAGGCGGGCAGCGACCTGGCCGCAGTCCAGACGCGCGCGAGGCGAACCGAAGGCGGATGGTGCGTGACTGGGACGAAGCTCTGGACCGGCGGCGCACGCGAGAACGACTGGTGCGTGGTGCTGTGCCGTACAAGCGACGAGGACGATCGTCATCGAGGGTTGACGCAGCTGCTCGTTGATCTGCGCGCACCCGGGATCACCGTGCGACCGATCGCATACCTGGACGGGAGCGAGTTCTTCAACGAAGTCGTGCTCGACGACGTACTCGTTGCGGACGACCTCGTGCTTGGTGAGGTTGGAGCGGGCTGGGCGCAGAATACGTCGGAGCTCGCCTACGAGCGCGCCGGGCCCGAGCGCTGGTTGTCGACCTATCTGGTGGTCGAGCAATACATACGTGAGCACGGTGCCACCGACGAGCGCGCGAAGGCGGCGCTGGGCGAGGCGGTTGCCGGCTGGTGGGGAATTCGCACGCTATCGCTGTCGGTCGCGCGCCTGCTCGACGCCGGCCAAGCGCCAGCAGCGGAGGCTGCGCTCGTCAAGGAGTTGGGAACGCGTTTTGAGCAGGAGGTGCTCGACACGATATGGCGGCTGGTGCCCGACGATCCCGATCCAGCCGCGGAGTCGTTGTTCGAGCGGCTGCTGGCGGCCGCGATCCTGGGCGCCCCGTCGTTCACGATCCGCGGCGGGACCAACGAGATCCTGCGTTCGGTCGCGGCGAGGGCGCTGCGCGAATGACGGTTGCGCAAGCCCTGGCGGTGCTGCGCGAGCGCGGACCCGACCGAGCCGCGGAGATGGTGCTGCTCGGCGACTGGTTGCTCGCCGAGGCCGGACTGAGCGGGGAGGGACTAGACATGACCGTCGCGCCTGGCAGCGCCCGCGACAGTATCGTCCTGAGGGATGGCAGGCTGAGCGGGAGGGCGCATCGCGTACCGTGGGCGCGCGATGCGGAGCGGATCGGCGTCCTGCTCGACGGCCGCGCCGTGGTGGTCGAGCGCGCCGACGCCACGATCGAGCCGCACGTGAATCTCGCCGGTGACGGGCGTGACACGGTGGTGTTCGGCGGCGCCCTCGCGCTCTGCGGCGGAAGCGTGGACGCCGACGCGCTCTTCAAGCGCGGCGCGTTGACGCGCATCGCCCTCATGGCCGGGGCGCTCGATCGCCTGTACGAGATCGCGGTTCGTCATGCGGGCGAGCGCCGTCAGTTCGGACGGCCGATCGGCTCCTTCCAGGCGGTGCAGCAGCACCTGGTCGTGATCGCCCAGCAGGTCGCGCTGGCCGGGGTGGCCGCCGACGCGACCGCGCGCCGGCCCGGCGGGTTCGAGATCGCCGCGGGCAAGCTGCTTGCCAACCGCGCCGCGCTGAGCGCGGGGCGAGCGGCCCATCAGGTGCTCGGCGCGCTCGGCACCACGCGCGAGCACCCGCTCGGTCAGCTGACGCGCCGGCTCTGGGCCTGGCGCTCGGAGTACGGTGACGAGCACCATTGGAGCACGCGGCTCGGCGCCGGCCTTGCCCGCGCCGGCGGCGACCGCCTCTACCCCGCGATCACAGGCGGCTCTGAGGTTGTGAGCGTCTGATGCCCGACATCCCCCACACGATCCACGGACGCTCGACCGGGCGAACGCCCATGCTGCTCACCCACGGCTTCGGCGCGAGCCAGGCGATGTGGGCGCCCAACGCCGACGATCTCGGTGCAGACCGTCAGGTGCTCACCTGGGACCTGCCCGGCCACGGCGCGAATGTGGGGTCCGGTGAGCTCTCGCACGAGCGCTGCATCGCGGACATGCTCGAGCTCATCGACGTGCTCGGCGCGCCACGCGCTGTGATCGGCGGGATGTCGCTGGGCGGCTTCCTCTCCCTGCTCTTCTGTGCGCGCCATCCCGAGCGGGTGGCCGCCCTGGTGATCGTTGACGCCGGCCCGGGCTTCCGCGACGACGCGGCGCGCGATTCATGGAATGCGCGGGTGGACGGACTGGCGGACGACCTCGACGCCCGTGGCCTCGCGGCGCAGCGATCGAGCCCGGAGACCAAGGCCGCGGAGCATGCCACCGGCGCCGCGGGCCTGGCTGCGGCCGCGCGTGGCATCCTGATCCAGCGCGATGGGGAGGTGCTCGAGTCGCTGAGCACGACCACCGCACCGACGCTCATCGTGGTCGGGGCGAACGACGCTCCCTTCCTGACGGCGGCGGACGCCATGTCTCGCCGCATTCCCGGCGCGCGCAAGGTGATCATCGAGAACGCCGGCCATGCGGCAAACATGGACCAGCCCGCGCAGTTCAATCGCTCCGTGGGCGAATTCCTGGAGGACCTGTGACAGAGGAGCTGACGGTGGACGTGGGCGAGGACCACGTCGCGACGGTCGAGTTCGACCGTCCGCCGAACAATCATTTCGACGTCGAGCTGATAACGGCGCTCGCAGACGCGTACGCGGCGCTCGACGAGGACCCCTCGTGCCGCGCGATCGTGCTGTGCTCGACTGGCCGGCACTTCTGTGCCGGCGCCAACTTCACCGGCACAGGCGACGCGGGCGCGCAGGCGCTCTACGCGCAGGCGGAGCGCATGTTCGCCGCCGCGACCCCGGTCGTCGCGGCCGTCCAGGGCGCTGCGATCGGCGGAGGCCTCGGGCTCGCGCTGTCAGCCGACTTCCGCGTGGCGAGTGCCTCATCCCGTTTCGCCGCGAACTTCGCGCGCTTGGGCATCCACCACGGCTTCGGGTTGACCGTCACGCTTCCGGCGGCCGTCGGCATGCAGGCGGCGCTCGAGCTGCTCTACACCGGCCGGCGCGTCAAGGGCGAGGAGGCATTCGCGCTCGGCCTCTGCGATCGCCTGGCCACAGACGACGAGCTGCGCAGCGAGGCGCACGCGCTCGCGTCCGAGATCGCGGTCAGCGCACCGCTCGCCGTGCGGTCGATCCGCCAAACAATGCGCGGCGACCTCCCTGATCGCGTGCGGGCTGCGACCGAGCGCGAGCTCGCCCAGCAGACGCCGCTGTTCGCGAGCGAGGATTTCCAGGAGGGCGTCCGTGCGACCGCCGAACGCCGAGCGCCGCGGTTCACCGGTCGCTGAGGGGCACGGCGCCAAACGCCGGCGGGGTTGTCGCCGTGCGCTCAGGCAACGACCTGTGCGTGGGCAAGATGGGAGCCGGGGCTGGGCGTCAGCCCGTCGGTGCGACCGGCGCAGTAGCGCGCTCCGAGCTGGTCGGGTCCGAGGTTCTCGACGATCTCCAGTCCCGCGCCGCGCAGGTCGGAATGGAGCTGGTCGGGGTGAAATCCCGAAACCCAGGGCTCGCCGAGTGACGCGACCTGCGCGCGCGCCCGCTGCATGGGCTCCTGCTCGCTGTCGGAGTCGAGCAGGCTTTGATCGAGGTAGCTGAAGACGAGCTCGCTGCCGGCGAGTGCACATGACGCGATCGCAGTGAGCGTGGCGAGGTTTGCCTCACGGGTGAGGTAGGTCGTCACTCCAAGCCACGAGAAGAAGGCCGGGCGATCGCGGCGGAACGGCGAGCTCGCAAGCGCCTCATCGAGCGCCGTCTCGCTCAGGTCCACGGCCACGAGGTGCAAGCCCGGAGGCTGCGGGATACCGCAGAGCGAAAGCCGGAGCGTCTTGAGCTCCTGCGTGCTCGGATGGTCCAGCTCGAAGATCTCCAGCTCGCGCGCAAACGGCGGGCGGCGCAGCGCGAAACTGTCCATCCCGGCGCCGATGATCACGTACTGGCGGACCCCGCGCCGGACGGCCTCTGCGAGCACATCCTCGGCGTAGCGAGCACGCAGAATCACCGTCCCGTAGGAGGGATGGGCCCGCAGCAAGGTGTCCGCGTCCCCACCACCGGCACGTGTGAGCATCGCCTCGCGCTCCTCTGCGAGGACCAGCCGTTCGCCCCAGGCGTCGTCGATCAGCACGGGACGGTCCAAGCGCGTGTGAGCCGCCCGCATCAGCGCCGTCCCCATCGCCGTCGTGCTCGCCCTGCCGAGGTCCATCGCGCGATTCTTGCAGAAGGCCCCGTGCCCGCGGGGCAACCGCCCTCTCGGTCGCGGCGCTTGCTGCCGTTCAGCTTTCTTTCACATTGACCCGTCAGCATTGGGCCATGCGGCTGCTCGTCGTTGATGATGAGGCGTCCGTGCGCGAAGCGCTTGCGCTCGTGCTCGACCTGAGTGGGTTCGAGGTGGCCACGGCGGCCGACGGACGCGAGGCGATCCGCGTGCTCGCGACCGGCTCGCCCGACGCGGTGATCCTCGACGTGCTGATGCCCGGCCTCGACGGGCTGGAGGTGTGCCGGCGGATGCGCGCCGTGGGCGATCGCACACCGGTGCTGATGCTGACCGCCCGCACCGAGGTGTCAGAGCGGGTGGCGGGGCTGGAGGCCGGCGCTGATGACTACCTGGCCAAGCCGTTCGCGCGCGAGGAGCTGATCGCGCGCCTGCATGCTCTCTTGCGCCGCACGGGCTGGGAGGGCGACGAGCAGGTTCTGCGCTTCGAGGATCTGGAGCTTGATCCGCTCGCACACGAGGCGGGCCGTGGCAGCCGCCCGCTTGAGCTCACGCGCACCGAGTTCCTGTTGCTCGAGCTGCTGATGCGCCATCCTCGCCAGGTGCTCACGCGCGCGACGATCTTCGACCGCGTGTGGGGGTATGACTTCGGCCCTTCCTCGAACTCGCTCGAGGTCTATATCGGCTACCTGCGTCGTAAGACCGAGGCCGCCGGCGAGCCGCGCCTGGTGCACACGGTGCGGGGAGTCGGCTACGTGCTTCGCTCGGTGCAGCGGTGAGCTTTCGCCGGCGCATGGTGCTGCTGGCGGCCGGGGCGGTCGCCGCCGCGATCGTGATCGCGTCGGTCGTCGTGTATGTCGTGACCGGCGATGAGCTGCGCGGGAGGATCGACTCGAGCCTGCGCGAGAAGCTCACCCCCGGGTTACCGCAGGCGGTGCAGATCAAGACGACGAAGCTGAACCCGAGCGAACGGGCAAAGCTCGAAAAGGCGGCCGGGGTGCTCACCCGCACGTCAAAGACAGTCAACGCTGGCGCCATGCCGAACATCGCGCTTGGGGGCACGGTCTCCACCGAAGAAGCCTCAGAACACGGCCCCGCGATCTCCGTCCACAAGCAGGGGGGGCAGATCTCGGGCTCCTCGCCGGGGCCGCTCCCCAACCTGAGGGCACTCCAGCGTAGCTCCGCGGCGATCACCCCCGGAGTGGCGCTACTTGGGAACGTCGCGCGCGGCCCCAGCGCCGCCGCGACCGCGGTCAGCGTCGTATTGCCGCCCCAGGGATTCGGTGGCGTGATCGGTTACGCGCAGCTCACGTTGCCGGGCGGTCACGTGCTTGACAGCGGCGGGCCCCGGGCGCTGCCGATCACGGCCGCCACTCGCGCCGTCGCGGCAGGCAGGCGTCCGGCGTTCTTCAGCGATGTGACCGTGGCCGGCACGCAGGAGCGCGTATTCACCGAGCGCGCGCCGGGCGACGGTGTGTGGCAGGTCGCGCTGCCGCTGACAGACGTGAACAGCACGCTCAGACGGCTGCTGCTCGTGCTGGGCGCGGTCAGCCTCGGCGGCGTGTTGCTCGCGGCTGCGCTCGGGCTGCTCGTCTCACGCGCAGCGCTCGTGCCCGTGCGCCGTCTGATGGGAGCCACAGAACGCGTCGCGCGGACACAGGACCTCGGCCACCGCATCGAGGCCGGTGAGGAGGACGAGCTCGGACGTTTGGCCGCGAGCTTCAACACGATGCTCGCCGCGCTGGAGCGCTCGCGCACGGCTCAGCGACAACTGATGTCCGACGCTTCGCACGAGCTGCGTACGCCGCTGACCAGTGCGCAGGCGAACCTCGACGCGCTGGCGCTGGGCGAGCGGCTGCCGGTGCCCGAGCGCGCACGCGTCATCGCCGCCGCGCAGGCGCAGCTACAGGAGCTGACCGTGCTCGTCGGGGATCTGGTCGACCTGTCCAAGACCGAGGTCGAGGAGGTCGAGGTCGAGGACGTTCGCCTGGACCTGGCCGTCGCCGGTGCACTCGAGCGCGCAAGACTGCACGCCCCCGCGTGTCCGTTCTCCCTCGACGCCGAGCCGTGCCTGGTGCGCGCCGCGCCCGCTCGCCTGGATCGGGCGATCGCCAATCTGCTCGACAACGCGTGCAAATGGAACCCGCCCCCACCGGCCGGTCCCGTCGAGGTGCGCGTGCGAAACGGCGCGCTCGAGGTGCGCGACCACGGTCCCGGGATCGCCGCCGAGGACCTGCCCCGCGTGTTCGACCGCTTCTACCGCTCCCCCGAGGCGCGTGGGCGTCCCGGCTCTGGTCTCGGACTGGCGATCGTCAGGCAGATGGCCGAGGCTCATGGCGGCTCGGTGCACGCCGCCAACGACCCCGACGGCGGCGCGCGGCTGACACTCGAGCTTCCGCCGCTCGAGATGAGCGACGTCGAGCTTCGCGCCGCCAAGGGCGATGGTCCCCCAACCTCCGGGGCCGTTCAGGAAGTTCCTCGGCTCCTCTAAGGCGATTCTCAGCTTGGGCCGGTTCGATGTGCGTGGCCGTCGCGAGCGATCGGAGATCGCGCGGCGGGACCATCGAGCAGCGCCGACCCACAAAGGAGCCCCATGACCCACCGTCCCGCACACTCCCCCGATGCACCAGGCGGGCGGTCGCCGCTACCCGTGCTCGCAGTGCTCGGCGCGATCGCCGTGAGCCTGATCCTGGCCGCCTGCGGGGGGTCCTCGCCGACATCGAGCGCCGCCGACAGCGAACAGTCCAAGGAAGAAACGAAGTTCGCCGACTTCGCCAAGTGCCTGCGCGAACACGGCGTCAACGCCGAAGCCATCTCGCACCCCGGCGGCGGTCACGGCCTCAAGGTCAGCCCCGGTCAGGCGGGCGGCGGTCCGCAGGCGATGGAAGCGGCGCAAAAGGCCTGCCAGCGCTATCAGCCCAAGCCGCGCCAGGTGAACCTCTCGCCGCAGGAAAAGGTCGAACACGAAGAAGCGGTGCAGAAGTTCGCCAAGTGCATGCGCGAACACGGGATCAAGGTCGAAGCCTCGACAGCCGGCGGGGGGGTCGAGGTCCGGATACATGCGCATCCCGGCGCGGAAGGCGGGCCGAACCCCGAAAGCCCCGCGTTCCAGTCCGCCCAGCAAGCCTGCCAAAAGCTCCTGCCGTTCAAGGGCGGCGGCCCGCGCCCGGGCGGTCCGCCGAGCACGAACAAGTCAGGCAGCGATAGCGGGCAAGCCGGCGGCCTCGCCCTCAGCGCCGGTGGCTGAGTTATGGAACCTCCGCGCGTCGAGGAGCCGCACGAGGCGGCGACCGAGACCTGGGTGCCCGACGGCGCCGCCTCCTCCGACACCGACTCGCCGAGCGCCGCCTCCAACGCCCGCCGGCGGCGCAGGCTGGCCGCCGGCGGGGCGGTGCTGCTCGCCGCGGCGGCCGTCGCGGCCGTCCTGACCGCCGAGTCCGGATCCTCCGGCAAGCACGGCTCGGGCAACGGCGTGCCGCCCGGCGAGACGACGACCACGGTCGCGCGACGCACGCTCACCGAAAGCTCGACCGTCGACGGCACGCTGGGCTACGGCAGCACGCTGGAACTGTACGACCGGCTGTCGGGGACGTTCACGTGGTTGCCCGCGGTCGGCGCCGCGATCGACCGGGGCGGAACGCTGTGGCGGGTGAACAACGAGCCCGTGGCGCTGATGTACGGATCGGTGCCGGCGTACCGCACGCTCAAGGAGGGCGTCAGCGACGGCCCCGACGTGACAGAGCTCAACGAGAACCTGATCGATCTCGGCTACGACCCCTACGGCGCGATCGCCGACGAGGAAGACTTCGACGAAGCGACCGCCGCAGCCGTGCGACGCTGGCAACACGCCGAGGGACTGCCCGAAACGGGAGTGGTCGAACTGGGCCGGATCGTGTTCGCCCCCGGGGCGCGGCGCGTCACCGCCGTCAAGGTCGCGCTGGGCCAGGACCCGCCGGGCAGCGCGGGCGCCAAAGAACCGGCTGGCGAAGGCCAGGGCTCGAAAGAGCCGTCGTCTGAAAACCCGTCTTCGAAAGAGCCCGCCTCCAAGAAACCAAGCCCCAAAGAACCCGCCTCCAAGAAAGAAGAACCTGGCTCGAAAAAAGAACCTGCCTCCAAAAAACCCGCTGCGAAAGAAGAACCGTCCTCGAAAGACCCGTCCTCGAAAGAACCGGGTGCCAGCGAAACGGGCGCCGGCGCGGGCACGGTTGTGCTCAGCACGACCTCCACCCAGCAGCTCGTGCAGCTCAAGGTGAAAGCCGAACAGCAGACGCTCGCCGGCGTCGGCCAGTCGGCGCCTGTGACGCTTCCGGGTGGTGACGTCGTTCGGGGGCGGATCATCGAAGTGGGCTCGGTGGCGAGCAGCGCAGCCGGTGAAGGCGAAAAAGAAAAAGGAGGAGGCGGTGGCGGAGGCGAAAAAGGCGGGGAAGGGGAATCGGCCACGATCCCCGTGACGCTCGCGCTCGAGCATCCGGTCGCCCATCTCGACGAGGCGCCGGTCAGCGTCGAGCTGGTCAAGAGCATCCGCCGCGACGTGCTCGCCGTCGCGGCGACCGCGTTGACGGCGACCGCGGGCGGTGGTTATGCGATCGAGACGCTGCAGGAGGACCACCGCGTCGCACTGTCCGTGACTCCGGGCATGTTCGCCAACGGGTATGTGCAGATCGAAGGCCCGGGCCTGCGCGAAGGCCTGACGGTGATCGAGTCCGAATGAACCCGCCGGCAGTCCTCGAGCTGATCGACGTGGTCAAGGACTACCCCGGTGGCGTGCAGGCGCTGCGGGGGGTGAACCTCACGGTCTGCGAGGGCGAGCTGTGCGCGATCGTCGGCCCTTCTGGGTCGGGCAAGTCGACCCTGCTGCACATCATGGGCACGCTCGAACGACCGACCAGCGGGGTCGTTCGGATCGCCGGCAGCGATGTCGCCGAGGCATCGGATGGCGGACTCGCCGCGCTGCGCGCGTGGCGGATCGGGTTCGTCTTCCAGCAGTTTCATCTGCTGGAGGCGCACAGTGCGCTCGAGAACGTCGCGAACGGCCTGCTCTACACCGGCACGCCCGCGCGCGAGCGCCGCCGGGCCGCGCTCGCGGCGCTCGATCGGGTCGGGCTGAGCAATCGCGCGGAGCACACCTCGGCGCTGCTCTCAGGCGGGGAGCGCCAGCGCGTCGCGATCGCCCGCGCGCTCGTGAGCTCGCCGGCGATCGTGCTCGCGGACGAGCCGACCGGCAATCTGGACACGGCGAGCGGGGCCGGCATCCTGCGGCTGCTGCACGCGCTCAACGCACAGGGGACAACGGTCGTCGTGATCACCCACGACCGCGAGATCGCCGCGACGCTGCCCCGCCGGGTGGAGCTGCGCGACGGACGCCTGATCCACGACGAGCTCGTGAGCGCGCCAGCATGACGACGACCGCCGGGCCGCTGCACGGGCGCCGTCCGCGGCGCCGGCGCACCCCGCGATCGGCGGGCGCTGAGGCGATGATCCCCCGCAGCCGCCTGCTCCCGGCGGATGTCCTGCGCGTGGCAACCGTGGGACTGCGCACGCGCCGGGTGCGCGCCGCCCTGTCCGCGCTGGGTGTCGCGATCGGGATCGCCGCGATGGTCGCCGTGCTGGGGATCTCCGAATCGAGCAAAGCGGGCCTCGTGGCCCAGCTCAACGAACTCGGAACCAATCTCCTGACGGTTGCGCCCGGGCAGACATTCCTCGGCAAGTCGGCACAGCTGCCCGAAGCGGCCGACCGCGCCGTGCGAAACCTCTCAAGCGTGCGCTCGGCAGCCGCGGTCACCGCGATCACGGCAGCGAGCGTTCGCCGCAACCGCTTCATCGAAGCGGCCGAAACCGGCGGCATCAGCGTCTACGCAGCCGACCCGGAGCTGCTGGCGACGCTCGGCGGGCGGGTGCTCGAGGGCCGCTTCCTGAATCCGGCCAACGAGCGCTACCCGCTGGTCGTGCTCGGCTCGGTCGCCGCCCAGCGGCTCGGTGTCAGTTCACTGACCGTGCACGGGCGGCCGGTGGAGGTCTATCTCGGGGACTCGTGGTTCACCGTCGCCGGCGTGATCGGCCCGCAGCCGCTCGCTCCCGAAATGGAACACGCGGCACTGATCGGCTATCCAATCGCGCACAGCCTGTTCGGCACGACCCGCCACGCGACGATGCTGTACGTGCGCGCCGACCCGGAACGTGTCTCGGAAGCGGACTCGCTGCTGGGCGCGACCGCCGACCCGCAGAACCCCGAAAACACCACGGTCAGCCGCCCCTCCGCCGCGCTGCAGGCGCGCGCCGAGGCCGAGAGCACGCTCACCGCGGTGTTCCTCGGGCTCGGCGCGGTGGCGCTCCTGGTGGGTGGCGTGGGGATCGCGAACGTGATGGTGATCTCGGTGCTCGAGCGCCGCCCCGAGATCGGGCTGCGCCGAGCCCTCGGCGCCCGCGCCGTGCACATCGGCACGCAGTTCCTCGGCGAGTCCGTGCTGCTGTCCGCCCTCGGCGGGGCGGTCGGCATCGGCCTCGGCGCCGCAGCCACCGCCGGCTATGCCTACAGCCAGGGGTGGATCGTCGTCGTGCCCCTGCTGTCCGTCGGCGGCGGCGTCGTCCTCGCCCTCGCACTCGGCGCGCTCGCCGGGCTGTACCCCGCCGTCCGCGCCGCCAGGCTCGCTCCCGCGGCTGCCTTGCGGAGCGTCTGACACCCCGATCCCAGCACGAACCCGACTGCCGACTGTACCCAGCGAACGCTAGGCAAAGTACTCCTTCAGCACCGAGATGAGCACGTCGTCCGCGACTCGGTGACCTTGTCCCGCGAGCACCCGGGCCTGGCCGCTTGGCACCGCGGCCGCGATCGCTCGCGCTCCTTCTTGAGCCCACGAGGGGCTCGTCTCCCCAGCGAGGGCAAGCGTGGGGGGCGACAGGTTTCCCAGCCGGTCGGTGGGCAGCACGCCGTTGTTGCACAAGCGGACCTCATGGGAAAGCGTCGGCGCGAACGTCTCCATATACGACCACTGTGCTCCGGCCTTCATCTCCGCGATAACGGTTGGCGGCGTAAAGAGCTCGAGAAACGCTTCAGCCGCATCTGACGAGCGTCCCTCTGCGACGAGCTTCTCCAAGCGATCGGCGAATTCAGAGGTAGGGCCGTCGGTGTAGGGGGGCTCGTGGACGGCGAGAGCGCGGATGGGCACGGCGCTGGCGGCAGCCTCGAGCTCGGGGAGGGCCTGGTTGGCGCTTAGACACTCCCGGTCTTTGTGGCGGATGTCACACCTATCCGTGGCCCCAGATGTACGCTCCGCTCGAATACCTCATGGACGGCCCATTTCCGGCGGTCGTCTCAAGGCCTAAACGGGAGGCGCTAATGAGCGCGATAGAGATTGACGAGGCCAAGCTCGAAGCCTTTATGGGGCAGGCGGTAACCGACATGGGTGCGATCATCAGCGCGCCGCTCATGTTGATCGGCGAGAAGCTCGGCCTGTACAAAGCCATGGCTCACGCCGGGCCACTGACCTCGCAGGAGGTGGCCGAGCGCTCCGGTGCCGCTGAGCGCTACGTTCGCGAGTGGCTTGGAAACCAGGCGGCTGGCGGCTACGTCACCTACGACCCCGAGAGCGACCGCTACACGCTGCCCGACGAGCACGCACTCGCACTCGCCGACGAAGAGAGCCCGTTCTACATCCTGGGGGTGTACGACTCGGTAGCGTCGTTGTACGCCGACGAGGATCAGATTCTCGAGGCCTTCCGCAGCGGGGAGGGGATGGGCTGGCACGAGCACGACCACCGGCTGTTCCGCGGGACCGAGCGGTTCTTCAGGCCCGGTTACCGCGCCCACCTGGTCGGCGAGTGGATTCCGGCTCTGGATGGAGTGCAGGAGAAGCTCGAACGCGGTGGGAAGGTCGCCGATGTCGGCTGCGGCCACGGAGCGTCGACGATCATCATGGCGGAGGCGTTCCCCAACTCCGAATTCTTCGGCTTCGACTACCACACACCGTCGATCGAACGCGCGCACGAGGCGGCCAAGGAAGCGGGTGTCGATGATCGGATCACCTTCGCGACGGACTCGGCAAAGGAATATCCCGGCCACGGCTACGACCTGGTGTGCGTATTTGACTGTCTGCACGACATGGGCGATCCCGTCGGCGCGTCCCAGCACGTCCTGGAGACGCTCGACGCGGATGGCACCTGGATGATCGTCGAGCCGTTCGCGAACGACCGCGTCGAGGAGAACCTCAACCCGGTGGGACGCGTCTTCTACGGCGCCTCGACTGTGATCTGCACGCCGGCGTCGCTGTCCCAGGAGGTCGGGCTCGCGCTGGGAGCGCAGGCGGGCGAGGCGCGGCTGACCGAGGTCCTGGAACAGGGAGGATTCACGCGCGTTCGCCGCGCGACCGAAACGCCGTTCAATCTGGTCCTCGAGGCGCGGCCATAGCTAGGGCGAGCGCCTCGGCGACAACGTCGAGGCGCTCGCGCCGGTCGACGCCGGCGGCGTCGCAAACGGATCGCGCCACAAGTGGAAGTGTCGAGGTGCTCGTGGGACGGTGGAAGTGCCTGTTCGTCGGGCCGGCCCACGCAGCGACATGTTAGGTTTTGCTAAAATGATGCGTGTGCCTCGGGGACAAGCCAGTCAAGACGTCTTTCACGCGATCGCCGACGGCCATCGCCGCGCGCTGATCGACTTGATGGAGCCGGGGCCCCGCGCCGTGGGTGAGCTCGTACTCGCGTCAGGGATGTCCTACTCGGCGACCTCTCAGCATCTGGCGATCCTGCGGCGAGCCGGGCTTGTGAGCAGCGAGGCCTCCGGACGGCGTCGCATCTATCGGATTCGCCCGGCGGGACTACGAGAGGTCCACGACTGGTCGGGTCGATACCGCGACTTCTGGCGCGGCCGGCTCGACGCGCTGGGCGATCTTCTCGGCGAGCAGCCATGAGGCTGGATATCTCAATGCAGGAGCGCTTCCCGGTACCGATCGATCGTGTCTGGCACGCCCTGACCGATCCGGGCATGATCGAGCGCTGGCTGATGACGCCGGATGGCTATGAGGCGAAGGTCGGGGCGCGTTTCACCCTTCGCGAGACCCCGCGTGCGGATTGCCGTGGCCAGGTCGAGTGCGAGGTGCTCGAGCTCGTGCCGCCCAATCGCATGGTCTGGTCCTGGCGCGGCGCCGAGGATCCCACGACGACGCGCCTGGTCATCGATCTCGAAGCCGACGAGGGGGGAACTCGCTTGACGCTGCGGCACACCGGTGAGTCCGATGAGCGCACCGTCAGGGGTACCACTGCCGGATGGACGGACAAGCTCGGAGCACTCGCCGAGCTGCTCACCACAGAGGAGGTAACTTGAATGACTGAGCCGCTACACACCGTCCGGTTTCCGGGCGAGAACGACGCATACCGGCGGGCGCGCGACGAGCTGCTCGAGGCCGAGATCGACCTGCGCCGGCGCACCGAGGCGGTGGCAGCCAAGCGGCGCACCCTACCCCTGGGCGGGGCCGTGCCCGAGGACTACTGTTTCGAGGAGGTCGCCGACAGCGGTGGCGAGGTGAGGTTCTCCGAGCTCTTCGAGGCGGGCAAGGACACGCTCGCCGTTTACAGCTTCATGTTCCCGCGCTGGTCGGCCGACACCCGGCCGGCGCCGGCCGGCGAGACGGGCAAGCTGCCGCTCGCGGAGACCCCGTGTGCGTCCTGCACGTCGATTCTCGACTCGCTCGACGGCGCCGCTGCCCACCTCCACCAACGGCTCAACCTTGTCGTGATCGCGAAGTCAGATCCCGCACGAATCCGCACCTTCGCAGGCGAGCGCGGGTGGCGAAACCTGCGCCTGCTTTCCTCGCGGAACAACGCCTACAACCGCGACTACCAAGCCGAAAATACGGAGGGCGAGCAGACCCCCATTCTGAACGTGTTCGTACGGGACGGCCAGGAGCTTCGCCACGCATGGGCAACCGAGCTCATGTTCGCACCGCGCGACGAAGGCGAGGACGCTCGGCACGTCGACTCCATCTGGCCGGTCTGGAGCGTGCTCGACATGACCCCGCAAGGGCGCGGAACCGAGGCGGCCTTTCCCCGGCTGCGGTATGGCTGAGGGCATGCAGCGTCAAGTTCTGGCCGCGCACCCGGCGATGGCAGTCGGGCGCCTCGGCAGGCAGATGGCGCTCGCCGGAGCGTTGCTCGCACTCGCCGCCGCAGCGTGGGTTGCAACCGCCCTGAGGATGGCCGGCATGGACGCCGGACCTGGAACGAATCCGGGTGCCCTCGGCTTCTTCCTCAGCACCTGGGTCGTGATGATGGCCGCGATGATGCTCCCAGCCGTCACGCCGATGGTCCTGGCGTATCGCACCGTGCAGCATGAACGACGTCATCACGGTGCAGGCGCGAACCCCGGCGACACAGCGCTCCTGCTCGCTGGCTACCTCGTCGTCTGGGCCGCCGCAGGACTGCTCGGCTATGCGCTGCTCGAGGTGGTTCGCTTCCTCGATGGTGGGCTCTTCGCGTGGGATCGAGCCGGACGCCTCACCGCAGCAGCCGTGCTCGTCGCAGCCGCGCTATATCAGCTCACCCCGTCCAAGAACGCATGCCTGAGCAGATGCCGAAGCCGGCGCGCGTTCCTGCTGGACGGCTGGCGCGACGGTCGCGAGGGGGCGCTGCGCATCGGGATGGAGCACGGCGCCTGGTGCCTGGGCTGCTGCTGGGCGTTGATGGCCGCGCTGTTCGCGCTGGGAGCCATGAGCGTCGGGTGGATGGCGCTGATCTCCGTACTGATCGCGGCCGAGCGGCTGCCGCCATGGCGCGCCCTGGCCACCACCGGCGTGGCGTCGCTACTCGCCGTGGTCGCGATCGGCGTGGCCGCAGCGCCCGCCCGAGTGCCGATGCTCACGATTCCGCACAGCGGGACGGCGATGCAGGCGATGGGTGCTTCGCCAGCCGGTCACATGCCAGCCCACTGATCGTAAATGAGCCGTAACGCGACCTGAATCGCCAGCGCGGGTTTGACCCTCACCGATTGGTTTTCGCACCCTGGCAGGTCTTAACGTTGCTTCGCAAGATTACCGTCGAAGGAGGTAGAAGCTCATGCCGCAATTCGTGACCATCGGATATGGAGATCGCGCAGGGTACGACCGGACTGACCCCGCAATCCGCCATGCGGCCCATCAACACGACGAGCGCCTACGCTCGGGAGGGACGTTGATGGGTATCGCCGGCCAGCCCGTGCAAGTGCGCAATCACGACGGGGCGGGGCTGGATACCAGCGAGGGACCTTTCCTGCACTCCGACCTTCCGATCGCCGGGTTCGCGGTCATCGAGGCCCCCTCTCTCGACGATGCGATCAGCCTTGCGTCGAAGTCGCCTTGTGCGGTCGCGTACGGTGTCGTCGAGGTGTGGCCATTGAAGTCGACGCCGTAGCCTTCTCCGCTCAACGGTCGGAACGAGCCGCGCTCCGCCGGAGCAGCGGCCGCTCATGCCGGCGCGGCTCCGGTGCGGCGGAGCTGCTTGAGGCCGTCGAGGATCAGATCTAGCCCCCATGCGAACTCGACGGCGCTGTCGTACCCGGACCCTGGGAGCTTCGTAGCGACCTCGACGAGAAACGGGTAGTTCTCAGGCGCGCCGATCGTCTCCGCCCTCCTTTGCACGGCTTCTCCGGCGCTGTCGGGGGTCTCGAACGCCAGATCCTTTTCCTGCAGGGCGAAGCCGTAGACGTAGGCGTCCTGGACCGAATAGGCGTGGATCGCCATCTCGAACGGGAAGCCAGCCTCCCGCAGGCAGCCCATCACCGCGTTGTGGTTTCGCAGGTTCGCGGGCCCCGGATTTCGCGACTCCATCATCCCTATCGCCCAGCTGTGGCGCTTCAGCGCCTCGCGCGTGGAGATCGCCCGGCGCCGCATGGCGGACCTCCAGTCGAGGTCCCCGGAAGGGAGCTCGATCTCGCCGAAGACGACGTCGACCATGCCATCGAGGAGCTCCTCCTTGTTCGCGACGTGCTTGTAGAGCGCCATCGGCACGACGCCGAGCTCCTGTGCGAGCCTGCGCATGCTGAACGCTTCAAGCCCGTCCTCGTCGGCGAGGGCGACGGCGGCCTGCAGCACCCGAGTGGCGCTCAGCGGTTTCCGGGTAGCGATCTTCTGTTTTGTCATTGGCCTTGACAAGTGTACACCGTACACCTATAGTCCCATCGACCAGTGTACGCCGTACACCTCACAGAAAGGCATCTCATGAACCCCGACGCGCCGTATCCCGTCCAGTACTCGGTCGACTACCCGGACCGGCCGCTCAACCGCCTGAGCACCTTCTTGCGCCTGTTCATGGTCATCCCGATCGCGATCGTGCTCGCCCTCATCGAGGGCGGCGGCTACGCCTACGGCGGTGGGAGGGCCGCCGGGGCTGTCGGCGCAGCCGGCCTGGTCGTGCTGCCCACGCTGCTGTTGATCCTGTTCCGCCAGAAGTACCCGCGCTGGTGGTTTGACTGGAACATCGAGCTGATGCGATTCTCCGCCCGGGTCGGCGTCTACCTGGCGCTGATGGAGGACCGCTATCCCTCAACAGACGACCATCAGGCGGTGCACCTCGAGTTTCCCTATCCGGATGCGCGCAACGACCTCAACCGCTGGCTGCCGCTGGTCAAGTGGCTGTTGGCGATCCCGCACTACGTGGTGCTGTTCTTCCTCTACATCGCCGCGCTGTTCGTCGTGATCGCGGCCTGGTTCGCGATCCTGCTCACCGGTCGCTTCCCGCGCGGGATGTTCGAGTTCCTCGTCGGCGTCGGCCGCTGGACCAACCGGGTGATCGCCTACGCCCACGTGCTGGTCACCGATCGCTACCCGCCCTTCCGCCTCGCCCCGTAGGGTCCGCGGCGGGTGCGGGGGGCGACGGCCGTGATCAGGCCCGAATCGGGTCTGATCAGCGCGTGCCCTGGCGCTCAAGCGGTGGCGGTAAAGATCTGAAACGCGAGCCGGGCTTCGATACGCCCGTCGCTACCGCCAAGGCGTTCGAGGTGCTCCTCGACGTCTTGCCGGGCCTGCTCGAGCGACTCCTCGGGCACCCCCAGGAACGCCAGCTGCCCATCGTCGAAGATGGCCTCTCGCTCCACGCTGACGACCAGGTCATACGGGGTGCGCTCGACCGTCTTCCAGCCGGCCGCGGCGAGGATCTCCGCCACATGGCCCGGGTCGCTGAGGCTGAAGGGGCCCGTGGGGCTCTTGCCAGGGCCAGGAGGGGGAGGCGGCGGAACGTAGGCGGTGAGGGCCGGCCCGACGAACCACGGGTTCTTCTCGACCGACTGCCAGCAGGCAAACGCGACACGGCCACCGGGGAGGAGCTGGCGACGGATGTTGGCGAAAGCCTTGGCCGGCTCGTCGAAGAACATCACGCCGAACTGGCTCACTCCGGCGTCGAATGGCTCCCCGGGAACGGTGTCCTGCTGCGCGTCTACCAGGCAGAACGAGACGTTTGCCGCCCGTTCATCCACAGCGCGCCGTCGGGCGAGGTCCACGAGTGGGGCGGAGATATCCGCCCCGACCACCGAGCCGGCGTCACCTACGCGGCGGCCGGCGGCGATCGTGGTCGCGCCGCCACCGCTCCCGATATCGAGCACCCGCTCGCTCTCGATGAGCCCGAGGTGGCCGAGCAGGATGTCGGTGACCGCGCTGGTCAGCTGCTCGCGCTTGGGCCACACCGAAGTCCAGTACTCGTCGTTCCAGCGCCGGCGCTCGGCGACGTTGGTTTCGATTTCTCCAGCCACGTCACGCTCCTCGCGCACGGTCAGTTGTCGAAGTAGTGGCCCTGGTCGAGATCGTCGATCAGCCCGGGGTGCGTCGGCTGCCATTCCAGCAGGTCGCGGGTCGCTGCGCTCGAGGCGGGGCTGTCGAGGCCGAGGAAGCCCGCGAGGAATCCGAAATGCTCCCCTGCGTCCTCGGCAGAGACGGCGGCCGACGGAACGCCGAGATGGCGCTCGATCACCTCGGCGATGTCACGGATTGGCACGCCCTCCTCGCCGACCGCGTGCAGCGTCGATCCCGCCGGGGCGCGTTCGAGCGCCAGGCGGAAGAGGGGCGCGGCATCGAACCGGTGCACGGCCGGCCAGCGGTTGGCCCCATCGCCGATGTAGCCGGAGAGGCCCTTCTCGCGGGCGATGCCGACGAGGAACGCCATGAAGCCGTTGTCCCCGTCGCCGTGAACGGTGGGGGGCAGTCGCAGGACGGAGGAGCGGACGCCGCTGGAGGCGAACGAGAGCGTCAGCTCTGCATTGGCCAGCCGACCCGCGCCAGCGCCGAGTTGCGCAGCCGAGTCGGAGCCGTGGCCGTCCTGCTCGGTCGCCACCCGCCCCGGTGCGAGCCCGAGCATCCCGGAGGCGATCACGAACGGTCGATCAGAGCCCGCAAGCGCCTCGCCGAGCGACTCGATTGCGAGCCGATCCGCATTGGCGGCGCCCTGGGAGTCCCCCGAAAACGCCAGTTCGTGCTTGAACGCGAGGTGGATCACGCCATCCGACGCGGCAGCAGCGGCGCGCAGGCTTTCGAGATCATCGAGAGTGCCGCGATGCGCCGCTGCCCCGGCCGCGCTGAGGGCGGCGGCCGACGCATCCGAGCGGGCGAGTCCGGCAACCTGATGGCCCGCGCCGATGAGCTCGGGGACGACAGCGGAACCGATCCAGCCCGACGCGCCGGTGACGAAAACACGCATGAGAGGAACCTCCAAGGGATCGATGGTCCTCGCCACAGGCTTGTGGGAGGACCAATGTCAGTAACTGTCATCAGGATAGCAGGCGATGACAGCCGCTGCCATCACTATGATCAGGGGCATGACCCGATGGGAGCCAGACGCGCGCGGCCGGCTCGAACGGGCGGCGATGGAGCTCTACAGCGAGCGCGGGTTCGAGCAGACCACCGTCGCGGACATCGCCGCGCGAGCGGGACTCACCGAGCGAACGTACTTCCGGTACTTCGCCGACAAGCGGGAGGTCCTGTTCGGCGGCGCCGGCGCACTGCAGCAGCTGCTCGTGGACGCGGTCGCCGACGCGCCTGGCGCCCTGGCGCCGATCGACGCCGTCGCCGCGGCCCTCCAGACGGCCGGTCCTCTGTTCGAGGAGCGCCGCGAGCTCGCCCGACAGCGCCAGCGCATCATCGCCGCCAACGCAGAGCTCCAAGAGCGCGAGCTGATCAAGCTCGCATCGCTCGCCGCGGCGATCGCCGAGGCGTTGCGCCGCCGCGGCGTCGGCGATCCGGCCGCGGATCTGACCGCCGAGGCAGGGATCGCCGTCTTCAAGATCACCTTCGAGCGTTGGGTCGACAAAGACAACCGGCGGAACTTCCGCCAACTCGTCCGCGAGTCGCTCCTCGAGCTGAAGGCCGTGACCGCGGGCTAGAGTACGAACGGTATGAGCGCGGGCACGCGGTGCTTGTACAGCGGGTAGGCATCGGGAAAGTGATCGGCCATCAGTCTCTCCTCCTGGCGGGATTTCAGCCAAGCACCCACACACAACAGAGCGAACACCGCGAAGCCCGAGGCACGTCCATAGTTGATCGCAGTGGCCAGCGCCATTATGAGCAGGCCCGTGTAGATCGGGTGACGCACGATCGCGTGAGGCCCGGTCTGGATGAGTTCCTGATCCTGCTTGAACGCCACTTCCGGACTCCAGTTGCGCCCGAGCGTGATCCTGGCCCACACGGTGAAAGCCGAGCCCGCGAGGAAGAGGCAATCGGTCAGCACACCAAGCGCGACGTGCGTGTTCCAGAGGTGAACATGCGTGCTTGCGAAGGGCTTGATGACCAGCCACGCCAGAACAACGCCAGCCACGACCATTCGATCGCGGACAGCCCCGCGCCGCTCGACTGTCCTCTTGACCGCGAAGGCCATGATCAGCCAGTAGGCCGCCCACGCGGCCCAGCCATAAACGATGAGGTTCCACGTCAAGCTGTTCATTGCGACCGTCCGGCCCAGTCCGCGCGGGAGGAATCAGGGCAACTGCGAACCCTCGCCCAGCCTCTCCAACTCGTCAGCGAGCATGGCGGCGAGCGTGTGGACGTCGGGCTCGGTGAAGATCGACTGGTGTTTGCCGGGGATGGATCGGATGACGACCGGATCGGAGACGTGCCCACGCCACCCCAGTTCGGGCCCGCACATCAGAGTACTGGTCGCGGTGTGCAGGATGGTCACGGGCGCGCTGAGCTTGCCAGGGTGGTAGCGACGCATGATCCGGCTCGCGCCGGCCTGGTCCCACGGGTCATCGAAACCGCGCGGCCAGCTGCGCTGCAGACGCTCACCGCGGGCCAGCGCAGCTGCTTCCATGATCGCCCCGCGCGCGAGATGCGCCTGTCCTCGGACGCGTCTGAGCAGCGACTCGCCGCTCAGCATTCGGTCGCGCGCGGCGATGCGCCCCCGCCAGCGGAACGCCTGTGGGGCCAGCGTGTCGAGGAGTATGAGCAGCTCGACGCGCTCGCCGGCCCGCATCAGGCTGCATGCCATCTCAAAGGCCACCAGTCCACCGAGCGAGTGGCCACCCAGGCGATAGGGGCCCCGTGGACAGCGCGAGCGCAGCGCGCGCAGGCATGTCGCCGCGATCTGCTCGATGCTCGAGCTGCGCCACGACGGAAGGGCTGGGTCGATTGCCTGCATGGCATACACAGGCTGATCGCTGAGCATCGCGGGGAGCAGGTTGCGCAGGCCGATCACACCGCGATGGTCGGTCAACACGCAGATCCACGGGGGCCGGGTGCCGGTGGGTCGGACCGGAATCAGCGTGCTGGATGCCGGCTCGGCGCGCGATGAATCGATCATGGCGGCCTGCTCGGCCAGCGTGGTAGCCGTGAAGAATGCTTGGACCGGCAGCCGCCGGGCGAAGCGTTCCTCGACCTCGGCGAGCAGGTGCAACGCGCGCAGTGAGTCTCCGCCGAGCAGGAAGAAATCATCGCCGCCGCCGATCGGACCCGAGACGTCGAGCACGTTGGTCCAGATCTCTGAAAGAGCGCGCCGCGTGAGATCGGTCTCGCCAGCGGCGGCCGCTGCCGGTGTGGGCGCCACCGGCTCAGGCAGAGCCTTGCGATCGAGCTTTCCGTTCGGCGTCAGCGGGAGCGCGTCCAGCGCGAGGATCGCGCTTGGCAGCAGGGCCGCAGGCAGGCGTGCCGCGAGCGCGCTGTGCACAGCCGCTATGTCCGGCGGCGTCCCGTCCGCACCGACCACGTATGCCATGAGCTTGCGTTCCGCGCCCTCGCCGCGCACGATCGCGGCCGCGTCGTCGATCGCGTCCTGCTCACGCAGCGCGTGCGCGAGTTCGCCCGGCTCGACGCGAACGCCGCGGATCTTCACCTGATTGTCCAGTCTTCCGAGATAGTCGAGCGAGCCGCCCTCGAGCCACCTGGCGCGGTCGCCGGTGCGATACGCGCGAGTGGGCCCTGCACCGGAGAAGGTCAGGTCGCGAAAGCGATCCGCCGTGAGCTCCGGTCGGTTGAGGTAGCCGCGGGCGAGGCCCACGCCGCCGAGCAGCAGCTCGCCCGCGACGCCCTCCGGGACGGGTCGCAGGTGACGGTCGACGATGTAGGTCTGTGTCCCGGGCAGTGGCCGTCCGATCAGCGGCCGCTCACCCGGAGCACAGCGATGCGCGGTCGAGTAGGTCGTGTCCTCGCTCGGCCCATACAGGTTCCACACGGCCTGGACGGAGGGCTGGGCATAAAGCCGATCTACGAGAGCGGACGGCAGGGCTTCGCCGGCCAGGCCGACGGTGCGCACCGACCTCGGCAGCTCGCGAGCCCGGAGCAGCTCGCTGAGAGCGGAGGGGACGCTGTTGACGAATGCGACCTGATTGCCGAAGTTGGGCTCGCTGAGCGCAAGGATGTCCTCGACGAGCACGACGCGGCCGCCGAGGGCCAGCGTCACGAGGATCTCGAACACGGACAGATCGAAGCTGAGGGAGGTGGAGGCGAGCATCCCGTCCCGCTCCTCGTCGCTGAACGTCGCCTCCGCCCACGCGGTGAGCTGGGCCACCGCGCGATGCTCGACCATCACGGCCTTCGGCTTTCCGGTCGAGCCCGATGTATAGATGAGGTGCGAGAGATCGTCCGCCGCCACCGAACTCGCCGGCGCAGGAGCGGGATGCGACGTCTGCGGCCCATCGGCGACGAGAACTGCGCAGCGTTCAGGGGTTCCCAGCGCGGCCTGCGAGCGGGAGTCGGTCACCACGACCTGCACGCCGCTGTCGTCGAGCATCGACGCCAGTCGCTCGGCCGGATAGCGCGGATCCAGCGGCACGTACGCCGCGCCGGTGCGCTGCACGGCCAGCACGGCACAGATGAGCTCGGGCGTGCGCTCCATCGCGACGCCGACACGCGTGCCGGAACGGGCGCCGAGCTCCGCAAGACGCGTCGCAAGCCGCTCGGTGCGCGCGCCGATCTCGCCGTAGCTCAGTCGCTGCCCGCCGTGCTCCACGGCGACACGGTCGGGATGGCTGAGAATCTGCTCGCGGATGCGCGCGGGCACGAGCTCCGCGGCGGCCGGCGGCTCGTGCATCTCCCCCGACAGCCTGCGCCGGCGCTCGGGGGCGAGCTCGCAGACCGAAGCCACCGACGTGCCTGGGTTCTCCACGCACGCCCGCACGAGCTCCTCGTAGCGGCCGATGATGCGGGCGACCTCGCGTGTCGGAACGCGCGCCTCGTCGTGGAGGACCTCCAAGAGGATCTGCTCATCCCCGGAGGCCTTGATGGTGAGCGGGAAGTCGAGCTGCTCGATCAGCTCGACGTCACGGCGCTCCCATGCCGGGTCGGCGGCGCGCAGAAGGCTGTTCGTCGACGCCCTCTCAAACGAGAACAACGTCTCGGCGAGCGGCGCCGGGCGCGGTATCTCGCTCCAGCGTCGCAGCTCCGACAGCGGCGCATGCTCGAAATCGTGCACCGAAAGGTTGAACTCGCGGACGCTCGTCAACCACTGGCTCACCGTCTCCTGCGGCTGCAGGCGCAAGCGCACCAGCGAGGTCACCATCAGCAGGCCGATCATGTCCCGGGCGTCGAACGGCGCTGAGCGCCGCCCGGCGCGCGTGGCGGCGAACAGGAGGTCGTCGCTGTCGGCCTCCTGAGAGAGAAGCGCGGCATAGCAACCTTGGAGAATCGTGGCCGGCGTCAGCCCATGCGCCGAGGCCATGTCCCGGAGCGCGGTTGAGAGCTGCGCGTCGAGCCTGCGCGAGACCGTGTTGGGGCGGCTGTCTCTCGCGTCCCATGCCCCGTCGGTGTGCGCGTCGCCGGGCGCGGGTGTGGGCCCATCGATTCCTGCCAGCGCATTGCGCCAGAACGCCTCCGTGCCCGGAGCGCCGCCCCGCAGCGCCGCCCATTCCGCGAACAGCTCATACGGCGGCGGGGCGGGTTGGTCGACGGTCTGATCGGATGGCTTCTGCTGGTAGAGCTCAAACAGCTCGCGCAGCAGCGCGACGCGCGAGCGTCCGTCGAGGATCGCGTGGTGGTATGTCCACAGCACTCGGGTCTCTGAGTCTCCGAGCTGGCAGATCGCGACGCGCATCAACGGCGGGTGAGCGAGCTCGAAGCCGGCCTGCCGTTCGGTGAGCAGCAGCTCCCGCCAGCGGTGCTCGCGCTGCGCGTCATCCAGGCTTCGCCAGTCCGCGAGCGCGATGCCGAGTTCCACCTCCTCGTGTATGCGCATGCGCGGCATCGCCGACTCGCCGATCACGAAACTCGTGCGCAGTGCGCGATGCCTGCGCACGAGCGCAAGCCACGCACGACCCAGCGAGTCCTCATCCAGTGACTCGCGGCTGCAGATCGTGACCTGCTGCACGTAGCTGCCGCTGCGTCCGCTGAGAGTCTCGTACAGCAGGCCCGCCTGCATGGGCGCGCAGGGGAAGGTCGATGCCATCCCAGTGTCGCTGACTCGGAGGGCCCGCGCTTTGCCGGTGCCTGCGCGGCGAGGCCTGGGTGCCGGCCCGCGACCCGGCCAAAGATCCGGAACGTCGCCGGGACGCGCCGAGCTGCCTACGCCGCCGGCCACGTCGGTCCCGTGTACGTCCGCCTCCAAGCCACCAGGCTAGCCGTGTCGATTGGGGTGGTCAAGGCTCCTCGGTAGCCGCGTTCACGTCGTTTGGGCGACTGTCGGGAGCCGTCCTTCCCGCGCGCCGGGCCGCGCGGCGCTCGCCGATCGCCGCCAGCAGCAGGCTCAGCTCCAATAGCATGTACCTTCCTTTGGGGGAGAGAGTGAGACGGCATGGAAGTTGAGCGGTACGGCCAGCCGGTCGTACCGGCGGCGCCTTGAAGTCGCCGTCGGTGAAGCGCTTCAGGACGTGGGACGATCTCGAGATCGCCTACCGGGAATGGGGCGAGACCACGACTCTGCCGCCCGTCGTCCTGCACCACGGCTTCGTCGCCGACGCGCAGTCGAACTGGCTTCAGACGGGCGTCGTCGACGCCCTCACCGCGGCGGGACGCAAGGTCATAGCGCCGGACGCCAGAGGCCACGGCTCCTCGGCGAAGCCGCACGACCCGGCACGCTACGGCGAGCAGCTCATGGCGCGCGACCTCGCGGTTCTGCTCGACAGGATCGGCGCCGAGCGGGTCGATCTCGTCGGGTACTCGATGGGCGCGATCGTCGCACTGATCCTGTCGAGCAAAGACCGGCGGGTGCGGAGGCTGATCGTTGGAGGAGTCGGTTCGGGAGTGATCGAGTGCGGCGGCGTCGACAGGCGGGCGGTCTCCAACGAGTCGATAATCCGGGCGCTCAGCGTCGACGATCCGTCGACGCTCGAGGAGCCGGGGGCTCGAGCCTTTCGTGCGCTGGCAGACGCATTGGGCGCCGACCGCGAGGCGCTCGTGGCCCAGGCTCATTCCGTATACCAAGGTGGGGTCAAGCTCGAGCGCGTCTCCGCTGCGACGCTCATCCTGGCCGGCGATGAGGATCGGCTTGCCGAGCGCCCCGAGGTGCTCGCCGCCGCCCTTCCCGACGCGAGGCTTGAAATCGTCTCCGGAGACCACGTCGGAGCTGTCGCAGATCCTCGCTTCAGGCGGTCCATCGTCGACTTCCTCGCCTGACGGACATCGCCGACGGGTTTGCGCGCGAACACATGGGGTACCGTGCCAGGGTCAGCGGCCCGGGCAGACGGATGCTCGCCGCGACCCGGCCAATCGAGGATCACGCAAAGGAGGATGGGATGCGTGCGAGGAGCAGCAGACTGATAGGGCTCGCCCTGGCGGCAATCGCGGCTGCGCTGGCGTCACTCGCGATGGTGTCATCGGCGAGCGCCGGTTTCCCCTTCGTAATTCCGTTTCCGATCTACCACCCGAGTTTCGCCGCCCCGGAAACGCCCTCGAACCTGAATCAGGTTGGCGTCCTCAGGGTAGGCGAGCCATGGGCCAGGAACGTGCTCGTGCTGGAGCCCGGGACCTCGGCCGGCGCCGGGTACTTCGTGCCGTTTGCGAAGTGGCTTGTCGAGCACACGAGAGGCTGGCAGGTGTGGTCGGTCGAACGTCGCGAGAACCTGCTCGAGGACCAGTCGGAGCTCACCCAGGCCAAGCTGGGCCGCAGGACGCCGGAAGAACTCTACGACTACTACCTGGGCTTTCTCACCAACCCGAGCATCACGAACCACTTCCAGCCCGTTCCGGAATCGACCGTCCCGTTCGCGCGTCAATGGGGCATGAACGTCGCGGTGGAAGATCTGCATCGCGTGATCGAATCGGCGAAAGCGCTCGGAGGAAAGGTCGTGCTGGGCGGCCACTCGCTCGGCGGCTCGGTCGTGACCGCCTACGCCACTTGGGACTTTGGCGGTAAGCCGGGGGCCGAGGGTCTGTCCGGCCTGGTCTACGACGACGGCGGGAGCAGTCCGTTCCCGATCAGCAAGGGAAAGGCTGAAGAAGAGCTCACCACGCTCTCCAAAAAGACCCCCTGGCTGGCGTTCGGGGGGATCGGAGCGCCCTTCCTCGGGGTCTTCTCGGCACTCGGCTCGACGCTGACTGTGATCGCTCCGAAAGGGGAAGCGCAACTGGAAAAGTTCCTCTTCCTGCCCCCTGACATCAGATCGAAAATCCGGCCGGTGACGAACGAAGCCGGATTCGGCTACTCCGTCAACGTCGGCACCTCGCCGCCCGCGCTCATCGCGGGCCAGATACACGGCGGCAAGGGCGTGGAAGAAGCGACCGAACCAGACGGCCTGCACGGCTGGAACGGCGAAGGAGCGCTGACGCCGGTCAGGCGCTACGCGGAAATGCTGTCTGGGACCGGAGTGCTGGGCGCCGACGGCACCGAGTGGTACTTCCCGGAACGGCTCACGATCGACACCGGCGCGATCGCCCAGGGCAACGCAAACCCGGCGCAGGAAGTCCTGGGCGAGCACGCCATACACGGTCACGAATTGCCCAAGTCGCTGAAGATCCTCGCGGTCGACTCAGAACTGGACAAACTCCTGGCCGGCAACACGCTGGAAGCGGCCGAACTCCTAGCCGCACAGTCCGGGATCCCGGCCGCAAACCTGACGCTGATCCCCGAGGAAGCAACGTATGCCCACAATGATCCTGCCGGAGCCTTCCCGGACAACGAATTCTTCAACAAGATGGTGCCGTTCCTGGAAGGCATCGGGTAGGTAGTGAAGCTCGGCCGCGCGGCTGCTCCGGCGCCGCGCGGCAGAGCCGCGTGCGAGCGACCTCGCGGTCGCCGCGTGACGGTTCCTCGGCCGGCCGATCGATCAAGCGGGCGCGGATGATCCGCAAGCGCGTTTGCGGAAACCCCGGGCGAGGTCAAGGTGTGCCCCGCAGGAGCCGATATGGGCGGGGTGAGACGCTGCATGCTCGTGATCGCTCTACCAACAGGCGCGATGTCGGGTGGCGGCGGCGGAGCCTCGGTTCATGTCAGATAGCAAATCCCCCCAAGAGAACCCGGAGCCCGACCAGGCTCCCGCCGCCTCGGCAGCGGGGCCCGCGAGCGGCGCGCCGGTAAAGGGCGCGCCGGTAAAGGACGGTCAGGGCTCGGCCCCGTCCGCGTCGGCGGTCCAGAGCGTCGACGGCGACACCCAACCGAGCACGCCGGTTGGCTCGCTGAAGGACTTGGTCGCACGCGTGAAGAGCCTCCCTGGCGGGCGTAGAAGCGTGTGGGTCGCCGTGGCCGCGGTATGCGTCCTGGCGGGCACGGTCGGTTCGGTCCTCGGAGCCCAGGCGGTGGCGCGCAACGACGCAACCAAGGCGCGGCTCGCATTCAGCCAGAGCTCAGCGGCGATCGCCGCGACCCTGAAGCTCGCCGTCCAGCACCAGGAAGACCTCGTTGTCAGCACGAGCACGTTCCTCGCCGGCGATCCGAAGGCATCGCCCGCGGAATTCCACGCGTGGGCGAGATGGTCGGGCCTTGAGCGTCGTTTTCCCGAACTCGATGATCTCGGACTCGTGACGTTGGTTCGGTCATCCGAACTCGCCGCATTCGAGACGCGAATCACCGGCCATGCGGTGAAGCCTGCAGCGACCGGATCGGCGCGGCCGACTGGCGGATTCGCGGTCGTTCCGGCAAGCAACCACCACTACTACTGTCTGGCCGTCGCCCAGCTCGTGAGGAGCTCCGCCGACGCCGCTCCCGCGGGCGCCGACTACTGCGCGCTGACCTCGGGACCCCTGCTCGGCAAAGACACCGGCCTGAGCAGCTACGAGCACGTGTCGGCTGGGCAGACCGAAGGGCTGGTGGTCGTCGCTCCGGTGTATCGCGGCAACCTCACGCCGGCCAGCGCCACGGGCCGCGTCTCGGCGTTCGTCGGGTGGGTTCGTGAGGTGCTGGTTCCCGGCGTCGCCTTCCAGCAGGCCTTGCAGGGGCACCCGGGCAGTGCTGTTCGCCTGCGCTACCGCGACGGCTCCTCGAACGTCGTGTTCACGAGCGGCACCCCGCAGCCGGGTGCGCAGAGCGGCGCCTTCGACCTTCACAACGGGTGGACGGTCAGGACCTTCGGGCCTGCGGCCGACGCCGGCACGCTCGCCAACGGGGATGCGCTGGTGGTGTTGATCGGAGGGATCCTGCTGAGCGTGCTGCTCGGCCTGCTGATCCTCGTCATCGGCGGTTTGCGCCCACGCTCGCCGGCGCGGGTGCGCCAGCCGCGCGGGTCCTCAAACGTCGAGCTCTACGACGCTCTGACCGGACTTCCCAACAGCGTGCTGATGCTCGACCGCGCCGGGCGCCTGGTCGCGCGAGCCGGACGTCAGCCGGGGATCGTGGCGGGTGCACTGTTCATCGACATCGACTGGGTCAAGGATGTCAACGACAAGCTCGGCCAGGGCGCCGGCGATCAGCTCGTGAAGATCGTCGCGGAGAGGCTCGAGGGCGTTGTGCGAGCCGAGGACACGGTCGGTCGTCTCGGAGGAGACGAGTTCGTGGTGCTGGTCGAAGCGGCCGCCCGCGGAGTGCGGCTCGACTCGCTGGCGCAGCGCGTGATCGAGTCCCTGCACCAGCCGGTGGAGCTCAAGGATTTCGGGCCGAGCTTCTGCTTGACGGCGAGCATCGGCGTCGCCTTCGGTAGATACGCGACCGCGGAGGACCTCTTCCGCGACGCGCAGCTGGCGGCGAAGGCCGCCGGCAAGGACCGCTACACGGTCTTCAACGCGAACATGCGCTCGGTCATCGAGGGCCGCGGGGTGCTCGAGGTCGAGCTGAACGCCGCTCTGCAGGAGAAGCAGCTCTTCCTGCTCTACCAGCCGATCTACGATCTTACGAGCCACAAGATGGAGGGCCTCGAGGCGTTCATGCGCTGGCGGCACCCCACGCACGGCGTGCTGTCACCCGCCGACTTCATCCCGCTGGCCGAGGAAACCGGGCTCATCGTTCCGCTCGGTCGGTGGGCCCTCGAGGAGGCCTGCAACCGAGCCGCGGCCTGGAACGTGGCGGGCCATCAGCTGGGCGTCTCGGTCACCGTGTCCGCCACGCAGCTGAGCAGGGAGGGATTTGTCACCGACGTTCGGCGAGCGCTGCAGCAGTCCGGCGTCGAGCCTTCGCTGCTGACGCTGGAGATCGCCGAGGGGGCGGTCATGCGCGACGTGACAGCGGCAGGCGAACGCCTGGCCGAGATAAAGCAGCTGGGCGTGCGCATCGCACTCGACGACTTCGGCAGCGGCTACGCGTCGCACGCCGACCTGCAGCGGCTGCCGCTCGACGCGCTGAAGGTGGACCGAAGCTCCCTCGCGCCGTCGGACCCCGACGACTATCGCAGCTGGCTGCTCGAGACCATCTTGGTCGTCGGGCGGGACCTCTCGCTGACGGTGATCGCCAAGGGGGTCGAGACCTACGAGCAGATCACCACGCTCCAGGCGATGGGCTGCACGCTGGCCCAAGGGGTCTTGCTGGGCAAGCCCGTCCCGGCTGACGGGGTTGAGAGCCTTCTCGACGCCGGCTTCCCAACCGCCGACGCGACCTCCGCAGGCCCCGTTCAGTGAACGCGGTGAAGGCGCCGGCGCCGGCCCGCAGGTCGGGCGCCGCCGTCGGTCGCCGCGTTGCGCCACGCGGGCGGGGCTGCATCTGGCCGAACATAGGAGTGTAGGCGGACCGCCCTGGTGGGCGCCCCGGGTGCCGCCGATAACACCGCACGGATGTGGGGACGGCTTGACAGGCTTGCCGGGGCGTTGGCGGTTGTCCTTGCCGCGCTCGCGTGCAGCGCGACGGCGCTGGCGCGGCCTCGCCAACCCCGCGCGAGCTGTTCGGCACCGGTCAGCCCATGCAGCGTGGCGCTGCCCCGTGTCGGGGCGCCCGCGCTTTCTGACGCCGCCGCGGCGCGGCTCGTGCGCCGCTCGCGCTGGGAGCCGCGACCGGACAACGCAGCCGCCAACCGCCACATGCCGAGCGCCGCAGACCTCGACTACTTCCGCGCCCACAGCGAGATGCCGTACAAGGGAGAGGTCACGGGCGCGTTCAGCGGCACCACCGACGAAATCATCCAGTGGGCGGCCTACAAGCACCGGTTGGACCCGAATCTGCTGCGGGCCGTCGCGGCCATCGAGTCGTGGTGGCACATGTCGACGATCGGGGACAGCGGCGATTCGTTCGGCCTGTTTCAGATTCGCCGGCCGTACCACTGCTGTGACTTTCTCGCGGCGAACGACACCGCCTTCAACGCCGACTACTACGGCGCCATCATCCGCTCCTACTACGACGGCCGCGAGGGCTGGCTGAACACGGTTTCGGGCAACGGCGCGCCCTACCGCGCGGGCGATCTGTGGGGCAGCGTAGGCGCCTGGTTCTCCGGTCGCTGGCACGACGCCGGCGCCGAACGCTACGTGGCGCGGGTGAAGCAGTACCTGCGCGAGCGCGTCTGGCGCCAGCCCGGCTTCTGAATAACCTGCGGTGCATGACCTACACCCAGACGGAGGCCAGACGGCAGCTGCTCGACACGATGGCGGACGCCATCGACGAGCTCGGGCTGGCGCTCGCCTGTCTGGGCGACGCCTACGAGCGCCTCGACGAGAGCACGGCCGACAGGCTCGAGCAGGAGCTGTTCCTGCCGCTTCAGGCGGCGTACGGCCGCGCCAAGCGCGCCCACGGGGAGTTCGCCGACCGCCACGGGCTACCGCGCGGCGTGTTCGAGTCGGCATCGGCCGGTGCTCCCTCGCAGGGTGTGAGGGGCTTGCTCGAGGCGATGGTCGACGCCGTAGGCAGAGCCGACCGCCTGCTCGCCGAGCTCCAGGATTCGATGCTCCCGGTGGAGGTCGGCGACGCCGATCTGCGGGCGGGGCTCGAACAGGTGCGACGCCTGCTCGGCGAGCTTCCCGGACGGGTTCGCGGCCTCCTGCGCACGCTGGGGCGCTAGAGACCGTCCTGACGCCCCTCGGCGGTCCGCCCACCACGGCAGCGTGCTCGCAAATCCGCGACACTTCAAGACAGCCGCTCAGACCTAGCGAAGGGGAGCTGTCCTTGCAGCAACTGACCTACATCGGTCCCGGAGAGCTCGCCTGGCAGGACGTCTCCGCTCCGAAGCTCGACTCAGACCGGGCCGCAATCGTCCGCCCGCTCGCCGTCGCCACGTGCGACCTGGACGCCGTGATCGTCGCCGGCGAGTCGCCGTTTCCGGCGCCATTTGCCCTCGGGCACGAGTGCGTCGCGGAAGTCATCGAGATCGGCGAGGAGGTGCGGGCCGTCCACGCCGGCCAGCGCGTCAGCGTTCCCTTTCAGATCTCCTGCGGCGATTGTGCGGCGTGCCGCCGCGGGCGGACCGGCAACTGCCAGACCGAGGGGCCAATGTCCACGTACGGATTCGGGCCGGCCGCGGACAGGTGGGGAGGCTTCCTCTCCGATTCCGTGCTGGTGCCGTTCGCGGATCACATGCTCCTCGGTGTGCCCGACGTGCTCGCGCCGACGGCGGTGGCGAGCGCCTCCGACAACATCTCAGACGCCTGGCGAGCGGTCGGGCCCGCGCTCGAGCGTGAGCCACGCGCACCGGTGCTTGTCGTCGGGGGAGCGGGCGCCGGGTCGATCGGGCTGTACGCGGTCGCGATCGCGCTGGCGTTGGGCTCGGAGGCGGTCACATATGCAGACGATGAGCGAAGCCGCCTGGATCTCGCCGCGTCGCTCGGGGCGCAGACCCTCGAGCCGCCCTGGCCAAGGCGGGCGGGCCCATTCCCGATCACCATGGACGCGAACGGTACCCAGGAGGGCATCGGACTCGCGCTCGGCTCGACCGCTCGGGACGGACTCTGCACGAGCACGGCGGTCTACTTCGGAGAGCAGCCGCGGCTTCCGCTGCTTGAGATGTACACGAAGATCGTCACCTTCAAGACCGGCCGGGTGCATGCGCGCCCGGCGATGTCCGAGGTCCTCCGACTCGCCGAGCGGGGCGTGCTTCATCCCGAGCTGATCACCACCCGCGTGGTCGACTGGTCCGAGGCCGCGGAGGCGCTCATCGAGCGTGACTGGACGAAGCTGATCATCGGGCGCGAGTGACATCTCGTCGGGCTGGCGCTCGATGGCTAAACCTGGGCGCGTCGATCGCCGAATAGGACGCGATGGCCTGGTCTGACCTTCTCTACCTGTTCGTCGCGCTGATGATCGTGATGGTCAGCGTGTACGCGATGCTCTCGTACTTCTACCCGCGTGGACGCCAGGTCGAGTTCCGGGTCGGCCGCGGCTCGGGCACCGGCAGGGTGCTCGGCCTGAGCGGCTTCAAGCTGCGGGTGCGCTCGCTGCACTCCGGGACCGAGCACACCGTTGCGCTGACGCGCGTGCGCCGGCGCTGAGCCTCACGGGCGGGGCTGTGCCCGCGGCGGCGAGCGCGCACCGCGGCTATGCCGGCAGCACGATGCGCAGGACGGGCGGGCTTGTCGGGTGTGAGCTTCCCCCGAACGGCTCGCTGGTGACCACCACTTCCTTCACCCCGCGCAGGCTGGGAATGTCGACCGAGCCGCTCCCTCGGCTCGTCACGCCGAAGAGCGCGTCCGTGGGCTGCGGCGTGCCCGCGCCGCGGCTCAACCACACCTCGTAGATCTTGCCCGACGGCGGCTGGGGCATCCCGCCGAGCACGAGCTCGCCGCGGCCGCCGACCTCGCGCAGCGACGCGCTGGCGCCTCGGGCGGCCGGGGCGATCTGTGCGGCCGTAACCCGTTCGCGCGTGGATGGCCCGACGCTGATCGCTACGACGACGCCCAGCGCGGCGACGGCGGCGACCGCGATGCCGACGCTCCACAGCGAGAATCGGCGCGGCCTCGAGCGGCTTGCTCTCGGCGAAGGCTCGCGGGCGGTGTCGGTTGCGGCGCGGAGCAGCTCCGCCTCCGAGTGGACCGTCCTCAGCACTCGCTGGCGCAGGCCCTCGGGAGCGGTGGCCGCCGGCACGGTCGCGGGCAGCATGTTGACCGCGTGCTGCAGCTCGGCGACCTCGGCACGGCACGCGGCGCACGTCGCGAGATGCTCGCGGTAGCGCTCTGCGTCCGGGAGCGCGCCGAGCACGTAGGGGGCCGCGTCCGCGCGCTCGACGCAGTCGAAGTGCTGTTCGGAGGAGCTCATGCGCCGACGGGCTCCCACTCGCGGAGATGGTCGCGCAGCTTCTCGAGCCCGAGGCGCATGCGACCCTTCACCGTTCCGACCGGCGTGTCGAGCATCGAGGCGATCTCGACGTGCGTGAAGCCGCCGAAATACGCCATCTCGATGACGCGCCGCTGCTCTGAGGGCAGCTCGCAGAGCGCCCCGCGTATCTGATCGGACGTGGCGTTGTCGATCGCCTGCACGTCCGTCCGCTCGGGGGCCTCGACGGTTTCCTCGACGCCCTCGTCGCTGACCCGCCGGCGCTCGTGCACGCCGCTGCGGCGCAGCGCGTCGACGGCGCGGTTGTGCACGATCCCGAGCGCCCACGTGCGCACGCTCCCGCGCGTGCGGTCATAGCGGCCGCCGCTTCGCCACAGCGCCAGGAACGCCTCCTGCGCCACATCCTCGGCGACCGAGCGCCTGCCGCAGATGCGGTAGGCGAGCGAGAAGGCCGCGTCCACATGCCGCTCGAAGACGATCTCGAACGCATCGGCGTCGCTGGCGGCCACGAGTTGCATGAGCTCCTCGTCGGCGAGCTTTCGCAGCCCGTCCTTCGAATGTGCGTGCGGGCGCCGCAAACGGGACATCGACTCACTTTACGCGCGAGCGGGCTCCCCGGATCACCCGATCCCCGCTTGATCTGAGAGGGGCGCTCCAGCGTATAGGGGAACAACAGCCATCAATCGGAGGTCTTCCAAGATGCCCAGTGAAGCGAATGACCAAGGCGCGCAGCAGTCGGTCGGACTCGTCGAGCGACTCGTGCGCGACGACGTCGACCGCAAGCGATTCCTGAAGATGGCCGGCAGCGCCGGTGCCGCGAGCTTCGGCGTCTTTGCGCTCGCAGCCTGCGGCAGCACCAACAAGACCGCGACGACGGCCGCCGCGCCGGCGGGCGCCTCCACCGCGTCGTCTGGCACCTCGAATGACGTCGCGATACTCAACTACGCGCTGACGTTGGAGTATCTGGAGACGCAGTTCTATGGCAGGGTCGTCTCGGCCGGCCTGTTCAGCGGGGCGGTAGGGACGCTGATCAAGGACTTCGGCCGCCAAGAGGCGACACACGTGGAAGCGCTCAAAGGCGCTGTGGAGAAGCTGGGCGGAACCCCGGCGGCCAACCCGAACGGCAGGTTTCCGATCACGAGTGCGACCCAGGTCGCCGAGCTCGCCTACAAGGTCGAGAACCTCGGCGCGGCGGCGTATCTCGGCCAGGCGCCCCACATTCAGAGCCCCGAAGTTCTGGCCACCGCGCTCGCGATCCACACGGTCGAGGCGCGGCACGCCGCGACGATCGGCACGCTGGTGAAGAAGTCCATCACACCGGATGGCGCGTTCGCGGTGCCAGCTGAAATGTCCACGGTCCTGGCGGCTGTCAAGCCGTTCCTGGGCTGAAACGTCAACCAGCGGCACGAGAGGAACACGATGACCGATCACGAGAATGCAGACGGAGAGCTGGCGGTTTGCGAGGTCCAGGGTGTGACGCGCGCAAGCTTCATCCTGCGGGGCGCGCTTGCGACGGGCGCCCTCTACGGGACGGCCTCGGTGGCCCCATTCGTCTCACGCGCCCTTGCACAGACGGGTGGCGGGGACGTGGAAATCCTGAACTTCGCCCTCACGCTCGAGTATCTGGAGGCGGACTTCTACAACGTCAAGGGAGGGGAAGTGCCTCTCGGCGGACAGGCCAAGGCCTACGCCAAGCAGTTCGGCGAACAGGAGGCTGAGCACGTGGCTGCACTCGCCGCGGCGATCAAGCAGCTGGGAGGCACTCCCGTGAAGAAACCCCGGTTCGTGTTTCCGGTGACGAGCGAAAGCTCCTTCCTGACCCTGGCCTCGGAACTCGAGAACACCGGCGTCGGCGCCTACAACGGTGCGGGGCCGGCGATCTCGAACAAGCAGGTGCTCGCCTCGGCCGGGAGCATCGTCCAGATCGAGGGTCGCCACGCCGCGGCGATCGATCTGCTGATCGGCAGGAGTCCGACCCCCGATCACGGCTTTGACAGGCCGCTGACGAAGGCCGAAGTCCTGGCCAAGGCAGGCCCCCTCATCAAGGCGTAGAGAGGGCCGCGATCACCGCGCCGGTGATCCAAGCGCCACCGGCGGGCGTAAGTCCCACCATCAGCCCATTCCGCGAAGGCATGGGACCGGCAATATTCGGGAGCTGAACAACAAAAATGGGTCTTGATAATCCAATCCACATCATCTTTCTGCTGATCCTGCTGCTGCTCGTGTTCGGAGCCAAGCGACTGCCCGAGATGGGTCGATCGCTCGGCTCGGGGATGCGCGGCTTCAAGGAGTCGCTGAGCGGCGAGACCGCGCGGCCGTCGCTGATCGCGCACAGCGAGCCGACCACGACTCGAGCCGCCGCTCCGGATCAGCCGCCCGTCGCGGCGTCCGGCGATGAGCCGAGGACGCCGTTCGCCGCCTGAACATGAGCGCCGAACGGCCGAGACGCCGTGGGCGTGGTTGCGTCAGGGCCGCGTCACGAGCGCGAGCGTGAAGCCGTCGTAGCCCTTGTCGCCCACGGTCTGGATCGTCGTCGCGCTCACACGCTGCTCGGCGGCGAGCAGCTCGTGCAGGCGGCGTGCCCCGAGGGCGCTTGGATCGTCGGTGGCCGGGTCGATCAGCGCGCCGTCGCGGATGACGTTGTCGGTGATGATCACGCTGCCGGGGCGGGACAGCTCGAGCGCCCAGGTGAAGTATTCCGGGCTGCTCTGCTTGTCGGCGTCGATGAAGATCAGGTCGAACGGCTCGGGCGCCTCGGCGATGAGCTCCGGGAGCGTGTCCTGCGCGCGTCCGAGGCGCAGCTCGACGATGTCCGAGAGGCCGGCGTGCTCGACGTTCGCGCGCGCGACGGCCGCGTATTGCGGATTAACCTCGAGCGTGACAAGGCGCCCGCCTGAGGGGAGCGCGCGCGCGAGCCAGATCGTGCTGTAGCCGCCCAGCGCGCCAAGCTCGAGGATCGCCCGCGCGTTCAGGGCTCGGGCAAGCAGATGCAGCAGCTTTCCCTGGCTCGGGGTGACCGCGATCGCCGGCAGGCCCGCCTCGGCGCTGGCCCTCAGCGCCGCGTCGAGGGCGGCGTCCGGCGGCACGAGCGTCTCTGAGATGTAGCGGTCGACCGCCGTCCACTGCTCCCTCGTCATGAGGCGTGCGCCTTGGCTCGGCCGAGGAGCAGGGAGAAGAGCCGCTGCTGTGCTTCGGCCGGAAACGGTTGCAGTGCGCCCGAGCTGAACAGCGTGACGCGGGTGGGGCCGTAGACGAAGCCGAGGATGTCCATGTAGAACGGGAGTCTTACAGTCTGGTCGGTGAGCGTTGCCGTGACGCGCCAGCCGAAGCCCCCGGTCGTGCCCGGTGCGGGTGGCGTTCCAGACACGATCGACACCGGTCCCGCGGTCGCCCTCCCGTACCGCTGGCTCTTGAACAGCAGGCTCAGATAGCGCGAGAAGCATTCGCGGACGTGGGAGCTGCGGATCGCCGCGAGTTCGCTCGAGGCCACGGCCGGGGTTTGCGCGACCGCCACTTCTGAGCTGAGGCCGAGATCCACGACGCCGCGTTTGAGCTCGAAGTTCTTGGAGCTGGCACTCGCAAGGCTCCCGCCGGGTCCGCCGGCTCCCACGCAGCGCAGCATCTCGCCTTCGAGGCGCCTTTCCCGTGCCGTTCCGCCCTGCTGCGCTGAGGAGACCGCGAAGCCGGGGACGTCGGCGGCCGTGAGATTGACCGCTCGAGCGAGCGCGAGCGCCTGTGTCTTTGAGAGCGTTCTGGTCGTCGCCGCGCCCGGCGATGCGGCTGCCGTCGAGTTGGCGCTTCGCGCCGAGTGCGAAGCGCCGCCGCAGGCCGCAAGCAGCCCGCCGGCGGCGAGCAGGAACGGGATCGACAGCCGGCGCATGGCCGACGTGATTGTGTCAGAGCGTCGCCTCAGGCCTCAGGCGTCCGTCTCCTCCTCCTGCATGTCAGCCTGACTCCTGTCAGGCGGCGAGGAGTTGTCGCGATGCTCGGCCAGATCGGCGCCGGTGGTGGTTGTCATGACCGCCGCGGCACTGCCGCCGAGCACGCGACGGGCAAGTGGGGGAGTCACGAACCGAAGCGCCGCCGCGAGCCCGTAGGGCCGCGGCACATAGCGTTCCGGACGCCGGCCGACGCCGGCCTCGTAGATCGCCTCGGCGGCCTTCTCGGGCGTGGAGACGATCCAGCTCGTCGACGGCCTGTCGGTGAGCTCCTTCTGGGGAAAGCCCTCGGTCGAGATGAATCCCGGCAGCACCAGCCCCACGTGCACGCCGTGCGGGCGCTCCTCGGCCCACAGTGAGTCAGACCAGCCGGCGAGGGCGGCCTTCGACGCGCTGTATGCGCCCGTTCCCGCCCGCGCCAGCCTGCTGGCCGTGGATGCCACGTTCACGATCGCGCTGGGCGCCGAAGTTCGCAGCAGCTCGAGAAGCGCCTCGGTGAGCCGGACCTGGGCGTCGAAGTTGATCGCCATCGTGCGCCTCACGTTCTCAAACCCGCCATCGGCGAACCGAGCCCGCCAGCTCGCGCCTGCGTTGTTGACGAGCAGATCGAGCCGGCCGTGGCGTTCGAGCACGTGCTCGCGAACACGCGCGGGCGCCTCGTCGTCGACGAGGTCGGCGGCGACCCAGCTCACGGACGCCTCGCCAAGCGAGGCGGCGAGAGCCCTCAGCCGCTCCTCGCGGCGGGCGACCAGCACGAGCGAGGCTCCGGGCTCGCGGGCCAGACGGTGCGCCGTCGCCTCTCCGATCCCGCTCGATGCGCCGGTGATGACCGCGACGAGCGGTCTATGTGGGGTGGGTGTTTGATTGATGATGAGGTCCTTGGTCTGGAAGGTTCGAGTCGGTGCGGTGTGAAGCGTTCGACGGTTAGCCTTTCAGATCGCGAGACCATGAGTGCGAGCAGATCCAGCGACCCGGAGAGCGTCGCGTCGACCGGTCGCGGATCGGGGGCGGCGCCGTCTAAGGCCGCGGTCAAGCGCGAGGCGCTCGAGCTGTTCCGCGGGCTGCCGCGGCGCTATGACCGGCTATCGGCCGCGCTCAGCTTCGGCCAGGATCCCCGCTGGCGCCGGGCGCTCGTGAGCGCGGTGGCTCCGGTGCCGGGCGAGCGGATCCTGGATGTCGCCACCGGCACCGGGATGGTCGCCGCCGAGCTGCTCTCACGCTGCGACTGCTCGGTCGTCGGTATCGACCAGAGCGCCGAGATGCTCGAGGCGGCGCGGAGCCGGTTTCGGCGATCGCCCGCGAACGAGGGATCGGATGGCGCCACCGGCGAGGAGCGCGCCGCCCGCGTCGAGTTGATCGAGGGACAGGCTGAGGAGCTTCCGTTTGCCGATGAAAGCTTCGACGCGCTCACGTTCACCTACCTGCTCCGCTACGTCGAGGATCCGCAGGCGACGATGCGCGAGCTCGCCCGCGTCGTGCACGGCGGCGGGCGGGTCGCCTCGCTCGAGTTCGGCGTGCCGCCGCGGGCGAGTGCGCGGGCGGCGTGGAGGCTCTACACGGCGGTGGGCCTGCCGACCCTCGGACGGCTGGCGTCGCGTGAGTGGGGCGAGGTGGGGCGCTTCCTCGGGCCCAGCATCAGGGGCTTCTACGAGCGCCACCCCGTGGCACGGATCGTCGACTACTGGCAGGAGGCGGGACTCGAGAACGTCGTCGTGCGCCGGATGAGCCTCGGCGGGGGCATCGTCATGTCGGCCACGAAGGCCGCGCGGGCGGTCAAGGCCGCGAGCGGGGCCGACGGCGAGGCTGGCGCGCAAGCTCCGGCGGTGGCTCCCGGAACGGGAGAGGCCCGCGATGCCAGCCACGCCTGAGCGGCCGGCGTTCTATGCGGTCGGCCGCGGCCGCCTGGGCGAGGTGGTGACGCTGCTGCACCCGCCCTACACGGCATGGCACCTGAGCTACTTCGCGCTGGGCGCCGCGGCCGCCCCCACGTTGCACGTCGATCGCCTGCTGTGGGGCCTGGCCGCTTTCGGGCTGGCGGTGGGGGTGGCGGCGCATGCCCTCGATGAGCTGCACGACAGACCCCTCGGCACCGGCCTGTCTGACCGGGCGCTCATCGCGCTGGCCGCCGTGGGCATGCTCGGAGCGCTCGCGATCGGCGTGTACGGCGTGCTGACCGTGTCGGTCGTGCTGGCCCCGCTGGTCATCGCGGGCGGGCTCTTCCTGCCGGCCTACAACCTCGAGCTGGCCGGGGGGCGCTTTCACAGCGATCTGTGGTTCGCGATCGGTTGGGGTGGGTTTCCCGCCTTCACCGGCTATCTGGCGAACGCCGAGAAGGTCGCGCCCCCCGGGCTGCTGATCGCGCTCGGATGTCTGGCGATCAGCGTGGCGCAGCGGCGCCTGAGCTCGCCGGCCCGCGAGCTCCGTCGCCGCACGCGGAAGGTAAGTGGCGTGCGCGTGCGCTCCGACGGCCGATCCGAGGAGCTCTCGCTCGCCGGCCTGCTGGCTCCTCTGGACGCGGCGCTCGCAGCGCTGTCGCTGGGTGTCGTGGTGACCGCCTGCGCGTTCGTCGCCTCGCGTTTGTAGGGGCCTCTCGCCGGCGCGCCCGCTGCCTGCCCGTAGGATAAGCGGGTGCCCGACGAACCATCAGCACAGCCCACGCCATCGAGCTCCGACGGCACGAGCTCCGACGCCACGGGCGCCGGTCGCCCGAGCGCGCCGCGCGGCGTGCACAAGCCGATGCCGCGCGACAAGCGCGGCTGGCACGTGGCGCCGGCGCCCGACGGAAGGGGGATGCCCGAGCAGGATCCGAGCGGACCTCCCGCGCACCGCCGGCCGGGCTTCCTGTGGTTCGTCCTGCTCGTGATCGCCCTCAACTGGATCTCGGTGCTGGTGTTCCAGCCGTCCTCCGGCCAGCCACGCGTGACGGTGCCGTTCAACCCGTTCTTCCTGCAGGAGGTGCAGACCGGTCAGGTCAAGTCGATCTCGACGAAGGGAGACACGGTCCAGGGCACCTTCACGGCCAAGCTGCGCTACCCGTCCAACGACAAGAAGGCGACGCCCACGACGCTGTTCGCGACCGAGATCCCGACGTTCTGGAACGGCGCCCAGCTGTCGGCGCTGCTCAAGGAAAAGGGCGTCGAGATCAACGCGAAACCGACGACCACGGGTCAGTCTCTGCTGGCCGAGCTTCTGCTGGGGTTCGGCCCGACGCTGCTGATCGTCGGCCTGTTCGTGCTGATCGCGCGGCGGGCCGCGAGGGCGGGCGGAGGAATGGGCGCGCTGGGCAACTTCGGGCGCTCCCAGGCGCGGCGGGTCGATCCGGAGAAGATCCGGGTGACGTTCGACGACGTCGCGGGGATCGACGAGGCGAAGGCCGAGCTGTCGGAGATCGTCGACTTCCTGCGAACCCCGGAGCGCTATGGACGCCTGGGCGGGCGCATGCCCCACGGGGTCCTGCTCTCGGGGGCGCCGGGCACGGGCAAGACGCTGCTCGCGCGGGCGGTGGCCGGCGAGGCGCATGCCGCCTTCTTCTCGATCTCGGCGTCCGAGTTCATCGAGGCGATCGTGGGCGTGGGTGCTTCGCGTGTTCGCGATCTGTTCGCCAAGGCCAAGGAGGCTGCGCCGGCGATCGTCTTCATAGACGAGCTCGACGCGATCGGGCGCTCGCGGCAGGGGTCGGTCGCGGTGACGGGCGCGAACGACGAGCGCGAGCAGACGCTCGACCAGATCCTCACCGAGCTGGACGGCTTCGAGCCGACCGAGGCGGTGGTCGTGCTCGCCGCGACCAATCGCCCCGACGTCCTCGACCCGGCGCTGCTGAGACCTGGCCGGTTCGACCGGCGGGTGATCGTTCAGGCACCCGATCGGACGGGGCGCAAGCAGATCCTCGAAGTGCACACGCGCTCGATCCCGCTCGCGGAGGACGTCGATCTGGACGCGCTCGCCGCCTCGACGCCGGGAATGGTCGGCGCCGACCTGGCGAACCTGGCCAACGAGGCAGCGCTGCTAGCGGCCCGTCGAGGCCACGAGAAGGTGCGGATGTCAGATCTCACGGATTCGCTCGAGAAGATCATGCTCGGCTCCCCGCGCGGCATCCTGCTGTCCCCGGCCGACCGCGAGCGCACCGCCTACCACGAGTCCGGCCACGCGCTCGTGGGCATGCTCACACCGCGCGCGGATCCGGTGCGCAAGGTGTCGATCATCCCCCGCGGCATGGCGCTGGGCGTGACCCTCGCGACGCCCGATGCCGACCGTGTCTCCTACTCGCGCGAGGATCTGGAGGCGAAGATCCGCGTGGCGCTCGGTGGCCGCGCGGCCGAGGAGGTCGTCTACGGCACGATCACGTCGGGCGCCGAGTCCGATATCCAACAGCTCACGCTGATCGCGCGCCAGATGGTCGGACGCTGGGGGATGAGCGACGCGGTAGGTCCTGTCGCGGTGCTCCCCAGCGAGGGCGAAGGACCCTATCTGCCGGGCGCGGGTGCCGTCTCCGACGCGACCCAGCGCCTCCTCGACGAAGAGGTGCGCCGGCTCGTCGAGAGCGCCCACGAGGAGGTGACGCGGCTGCTGGTCGAACATCGCGGGCAGCTCGAGAGCCTCGCGCACGCGCTCCTGGACGCCGAGACGCTCGATGCGCTCGATGCCTACGCGGCGGCTGGCGTGCCGGTCAGCTCGCAGGAGCCGAGCGCCGTCTCCTGATCGGGTGAGCTGCAAGGTGGTCGGGAGTCCGCGCCGAAGCTACACTCGGATGGGCGGATTCCCTTGGATAGACCCCACGATGAGCATGTGATGAGCGCATTGAAGGCTCCTCGTCGACGCCCGGTGGCGATTCTCGTCTGCGCCGGCGCCCTGGTCGTGGTCCTGGCGGCGGCCATGTTCGTCTACGACCACGCGCGGCGCGACGTGATCGCGAATGGTGTGAGGGTCGACGGCGTGAGCGTCGGTGGCATGCAGGAGGCGGCGGCGCGTACGAAGGTGGAACACGACCTGCTCACGCGGCTCGACCGCCCCGTCACCCTGCGCTCGGGCTCGCGGACGTGGAGGCTGGACGCGCACGAAGCCGACGTGAGGGTCAACTCGGCGGACATGGTCGCCCAGGCCGTGAGCGTCAGCCGGGAAGGTTCGATCGTGAGCCGAACGGCGCGCGGGCTGTTCGGGGGGAGCGTAAACCGCGACATCCCATTGATCGTCAGCTACTCGCATCAGGCCGTGCGCGCGCTGGCCGCAAAGGTGCGCGGCGCGGTTGACCGCCCGCCGCGCGACGCTACCGTGCAGCCGACCGCGAGCGGGCTCTCGACGGTTCCATCCCAGGTGGGCCTGACGGTCGACCGCCGGCGACTGGGCGCCCTGATCGCGCAGGCGCTGACCGGCGCGAGGGCGAGCCGCACGGTGGGGGTCCCGGCGCATGTGGTGCATCCGGCCGTGACCACAAACCAGCTGGCCGCGAGGTACCCGGCGTACATCGTGGTCGACCGCGGGGCCTTCAAGTTGAGCTTCTATGAACACCTGAAACTCGCGAAAACCTACGAAATCGCGGTGGGGATGGAAGGGCTGGAAACGCCCGCCGGCCTGCACAAGATCGAATGGGAGCAGACGGAACCGCCGTGGTATGTCCCCAAAAAAGCGTGGGCCGGTGCCCTCGCCGGGACCGTGGTTCCCCCGGGACCGGCGGATCCGTTGAAGGCGCGCTTCATGGCGTTCGACGGCGGCGCCGGCATCCACGGGATCGATCCGAGCGAGTACTCCTCGATCGGCCACGACGCCTCGCACGGCTGTGTGCGGATGCGCATCCCGGACGTGATCGCGCTCTACAGCCGCTCGCCGGTGGGCACGCCGGTGTACATCATCTAGCGCTCGCGCCAACCGGCGCCGAGCGCTCAGCGGTCGAGCAGGTGCTCGCGATGTTCCCTGTTCTGCTGGTGCTCGCCGCGGACCTGGATCGCGATGAAGATGATGATCACGTTGACGATCAGGCCGATCCCAACGAACGTGGCGAGCAGGCCGATGTCCTTGCTGACGGCTGCGCTGGCTGCGAGCACCATCGCGAGAGCCTACCAACGCACGACGCGCCGGTGTCGTAGCCTTCACGCGACGGCCGCCCCGATCATGGATCGGGCATCACCGCCGAAGACGGCGGCAGCATCGGGAGAGGTGCCGGAGCGGTTGAACGGGCGCGACTGGAAATCGCGTAACGGGGGAAACCTCGTTCGAGGGTTCGAATCCCTCCCTCTCCGTTTTCGCTGCCGGCGACCACCGACGCGAGGATCGATTGGATGGTCGCCGACGCCGGCCGGATTGGACCACGCGACACGGAGGTGAGGATGTCTGAATCGGTGCTCTACATGTCGATGTCCCTCGACGGGTACATCGCGGGTCCGAACGACGAGCCCGAGAATCCCGGAGGCGACGAGTTCATGCGGCTGCACGATTGGTACGGGTTCGGCCCTGACGGAGCGGACGCGTCGGGGCTCCAGTCCGCCCAGAAGTCTGGCCTGGGCCAGCACTTTCTTGATGAGATCAACGCGACGGGAGCGGTCCTCGCCGGGCGCCGCACCGTGGAGCAGGTCGACCACTGGAAGGGCGACCATCACGGCGTCCCGATCTTCGTACCCAGTCACCGTCCGCCCGGCCCGTCCGCCGCGAACTATCCGCTGGTCACGTATGTGGCCGACGGGATCGTCAGCGCGATGGCGCAGGCGAAGGCCGCCGCAGGCGAGCAAAACGTGTTGGTGCACGGCGCCTATACGGCCCAATCGGCGCTCGAGGCCGGGGTGCTGGACGAGCTGCAGATACACCAGATTCCGGTGCTGTTCGGCGGCGGCCGTCGACTGTTCGACGTGCTGCCGTCGCGTATCGAGCTGAAGATCGTTCGAGTGATCGACACGCCCGAAGCCACCCACATCCGCTACGGCGTCCTTCGCTGATCAGGGCGCCCGACTACGGCCTGCTCCGCTTCACCGGGGCGAGCCGTCGCCTGCGCCTGTATGCGGTGCGTGTGTAGGGCGGACCTGCGCCCTATCAGGAGGCCCTATCATTTTCGGCCTCAGTCGCGTCGCCTTCAAAGCGCGCGGAGGAACGGTGTGAGCACAACTGAGTCCGACCCCGTGACAGCCGCCAACGACGAGGCGATCCGCGCCTGGGATGGGCCGCTCTACGACCGCTTCGTCCGATTCCGCGAGATCGTCACCGCGGGGCTCGGAGCCCATGGCGAGCAGGCGCTGCGCCTGCACCCGCTCATGCCCGGGCAGCGAGTTCTGGACATAGGCTGTGGTTTTGGCGACACCACGCAGCGGATCGCGGACCTCGTCGGGCCGGACGGCGAGGCTGTGGGCGTCGATGCAGCACCGCGGTTCATCGAGGACGCCATCCGCGAGGCGGACGAGGCCGGCGTGCTAAACGCGCGCTTTCTCGTCGCCGACGTCCAGGCGACGCTTGCGGGAGAGGGGCGCTTCGACGTCGCGTTCTCGCGCTTCGGGACGATGTTCTTCGCCAACCCGGTCGCGGCCATGAGGAATGTCCACCGTGCGCTTGTACCCGGCGGAAGACTGCTCATGGTCGTCTGGCGGCGACGGATCGACAACGACTGGCTCTACCGCGCCCAGCAGATAGTCGAACAGATTGTCTCCCGGCCCGAGGAGTACGACGAGCCCACCTGCGGCCCTGGGCCCTTTTCGATGGCCGACGCCGACACGACGAGCGAGATTCTCCTCCACGCGGGCTTCACCGAGGTCACGCTGTCTCACTGCGACATTCCGATTCTGATCGGCCGCGATCTCGACGAAGCGATCGACTTCGTGATGGCTCTGGGCCCCGCCGGCGAGATCCTGCGCCTGGCCGGGGATCGCGCCGACCATCTGCACGGGGACGTGGAGGTCGCGCTGCGCGAGGGGCTCGCCGAGTTCGCCGTGGAGGGCGGGCTGCTGGCGCCCGCATCTACCTGGATCGTCGCTGGGAGCGCAGCGGGCCGGCAACCCGACAGCTGACCCGGAATGTCTCGATCGAGACCCAGGTGAGAGTGCCGAACAGCGACCACGAGTCGCGCTCCTGGCGAATCGACGAAATCGCGCCCGACTTCAGGTTGGAAGATGTCTGGGCGCTCCCGGCGGAGGGCGGTGCGGAGGACTTCGCAACGCTGCTCGAGGTCGTGGGGTCGCTCGATATGGCCCACGGGAAATCCCGCGCCACTCGTGCGCTCTTCAGCTTTCGCCGCCACCTCGGTGGCTGGCTGGGCTGGGATCGCGTAGGCGGTCAGCTCCCGATTCCGCAGGACGACGCGACGACGCTTGCTGCGAGGCTGCCCAAGGATCTGCGCGGCAGCGCGACCGATCTGGGTCGTCTGAGCTCATCGGGCTTCATCCCGCTCTACCGCACCGATGTCGAGTGGGCCGCCGAGCTCTCCAACCGGACGGTCCACGCCGTGATGCAGCTCGCTTGGGTCGACCGGGGTGAAGGTCGCTTCCAGGGACGGCTGGCGGTGTACGTCAAGCCGCGGGGCAGGCTCGGGGCGGGGTACATGGCCCTGATCGCGCCGTTCCGGCGCAAGGTCGTCTACCCGGCTCTGCTGAGACAGGTCGAGCACGACTGGAGCCTGCGAGCGTCAAGCAATCCGCCCGAGGACTGACGCGCTCGCGGCGACGCTGCGTCAGCGGCTGCCCGTCGCGCTCGGCAGCTGCGCGCCTGCGCCAGGCGGTCGCGCCTGCGCGAACGTGACCAGGCGCCCGCGATCCTCGTCCCACAGCTTCAGCCGGACGGCCCGCAGGCCGTCGGCGAGCGACAGCGTCGGCACGTTGTGGAAGATCTCGTTCTCGTCGTGTGCGCGCTGAAGGTTGTAGTTGGGGATGCGCGCGTTCAGGTGGTGCACGTGGTGCAGGCCGATATTGCCCGAGAAGAACTGGAGCACCTTCGGCAGCCTCAGGTAGGAGCTGCCGCGCAGCGCCGCGTCGGCGTAGCTCCAACCGCCGGTGTCCTGCCAGTAGGCGTCCTCGAACTGATGCTGAACGTAGAACAGCCAGATTCCGGCCGAGCCCGCGAGCATCACCGTCGGCGCCTGCACGAGCAGGAACTCGCGCCAGCCCAGAAGCCAGCAGAGCGTGCCCACGCAGATCGCAAGCGCGATGTTCGTGCCGATCACGCTGCGGCGCATGCGCGGGCGGGCATCGCGGGCCACGAGGCGCGGGCCCAACAGGAGCGCGAACACCGGCCCGAGTCCGAACATGACGAGCGGGTTTCGAAACATGCGGTAACCGATGCGCGCTCGCGTTCCCAGCGCGTGGTACTCGGCGACGGTCAGCGTTCGCACGTCGCCCCCTCCACGCCGGTCGAGGTCGCCGGAGGTCGCGTGGTGGATCGCGTGGTCGTGGCGCCAACGCAGGAACGGCGAGTAGACGAACAGCCCCAGCACGACGCCCAGCCACGCGTTGGCCCGCTTGGAAGGCAAAAACGAGCCGTGCGAGCAGTCGTGAAAGAGGATGAACGTTCGCACGAGGAACCCGGCGGCGAGGATCGCGATGGCCAGCACGAGCACGTATGAGATCCGCAGAGCCAGGTACATCGCCACCGAGAGCGCGAGATAGGGAACGACCGAGGTCGCGATGTCCACCAGACTGCGCCCCAGGCGCGGCTGCGCGTACGGCGCGAGCACGTCGCGCCAAAAAGGACGCTCTGGCGCCGGCTTCGCGGCTCGGCCGGCGGCCGGCATGTCATCGTGGTGCCCGCGAGCAGCTCCTTGGCTGTCGTCGGGGTGCGGCTGAGGGGCGCCCCGCAAGGTTCTCTCTTTCCGGTCGCGTCCGTCCTGACGAGGGTCGCGGTACCGTCGCTGATCTCTCTCAGCATCGCAGGTCGCCCGGTCGGGCACAACACGCGCTGGACTTAATGGCTCCCCCAAGACCCTCCCGGCGGGCGTGGCGAAGTACGGCGCCCAGCCCGATGTGGCTTCATACGGCGAAGCACGTCTCACACGAGCGGCGAACCGATCGCGCGAGGAGGCTCGGAGCGATCCAGCAGGCCCTCGATGACCGCCGCCGGGCTGGGCCTCCCCGTGAGGAAACCCTGGGCCATGTTGCAGCCCATTTCTTCGAGTGTGCTCAGCTGGCTCTGCGTCTCGACGCCCTCGGCGACCACTGCGAGCGAGAGCGCCTGGCCGATGCCGAGGACGGCCCCGAGCAACGCGCGGCCCTCACCCCCTTTGCTCAGTGCCGCCACGAAGCTCATGTCGATCTTGAGGATGTCAACCGGCATGCGCTGCAGACTCGACAGCGAGGCGTATCCAGTGCCGAAATCGTCGATCGCGACGCGCACGCCGAGGGCCCTGATCTCCTTCAGGCGCTCGCAGGCTTCGGGCACGTTGCGCATGAGGGCGGTCTCGGTGATCTCGAGGGTCAGCGATGAGGGCTCTACCTCGAACTCTCCTAGCACGCGGCCGACATCCTCGGTGAATCCGTCTTGACCAAGCTGATAGGCCGATGCGTTCACCGAGACGCCAATCCCGAGACCTTCGGCGGCCCACACCCCCGCCTGGCGGCAGACCTCATCGAGGACCCAGCGGCCAATCGGCAGGATCATCCCGCTCTCCTCCGCCAAGGGGATGAAGCTGTCTGGGAGCAGGACGCCCCGCGCCGGATGCTGCCAGCGGATGAGCGCCTCCACGCCGACTATCTTTCGGCTCGGCAGATCAACGATCGGTTGGTAGAGCAGAAAGAACTGTTCGTGCTGCAGCGCGGCGCTCAGATCTGCCTCGAGCTCCAGGCGATCTTCCACACCAGCGGACATGTCCGCCTCGAACAGCGCATAGCGATTCTTTCCGGCAGCCTTGGCGGCGTACAGGGCCAGGTCTGCGTCACGCAGCAGGGCATCCGGCGTCCCGCCTTGTCGGGCCGCGACCCCGATGCTGGCTGTCATCGAGAAGATCTCGCGACCATCGTCGAGCTCGACCGGCTCGCGCAGGATCGCGGTCAGGCGGTCGGCGAGGAGATCGAGCGTCGCCTCGTCTGTTGTCGACTCGACCAGCACGACGAACTCGTCTCCACTGAGACGACCGACGGTGTCCTGCCCCCGCGCCACGCTCTTCAGTCGTTCCCCGACGACCCTCAGGAGCTGGTCTCCGGCCGCGTGACCAAAATTGTCGTTGACGTGCTTGAAGCAGTCGATGTCGACATACAGCGCGCCCACCACCATTCCTGGCTGGCGGGCCACCCGCGCGAGCATCTGTTTGGCGCGGTCGAGCACCAAAGCGCGGTTCGGTAGCCCGGTCAGCGCGTCGTGGGAAGCCTGGTGGGAGACTTCACGGTTCCTTTGGGAGAGTTCAAGGTTCTTCTGGGAGAGTTCGCCGGTCTTCTCGCGCACGAGCGACAGTGCGCGCATGCGTCCGGTTCCGAGGACCAACACCAAGAGCCCGAGCACCACGCTCAGAAGGGTTCCGGCGATCAGCAGCATTAGCGAGTTCAGGTTGGCGAGCACCCCACCTGCGACCACGGCTCCGAAGCTCTGCACGGTCCAGCCTTCGTGCGAACCAGGCAAGCCGGCTTCCCGTCCGACCTTGAGGTCGATCGTGGTGCTCTGTGTGCCGGCCGGGGCGCTCCCGTAGGCGAACGCCACGTGCGAGCCGCGCGAGTTGTAGCGGAAGATCACAGCGACGTTCGGGTGACCCTCAAGCGCCTGCTCCAACACCACAGTGGGCGTGAGCGTCTCGCCAATCCACCCCATGAACGTCCGCTGACGTGCGCTCGCCGTCGCCGGCACCACGCCCCCGCGATACACCGGGGTCTCGACTCCCAGCGTCGTGGTGTCCCCGGCCAGGACCGGCGCATAGCCGGTCTGCGCCGAGTCGCGAGTCGTGATGAGCGCGGGTGCGAGCGCGCAGTAGTCCAAGCCCTCGGGTACGTAGCTCGCGGCATTCCTCGCCAGGCCGGCCACGGCCAAGCAGTAGTAGGGCCGTTTACCCGTGGGCAGGATCTGGAAGCTTTCCCGCGGTCCCACCGAATTCGGTCCCAGCGGTCGTATCGGGTTGGCGGCAACACGTGCTTTGAACGCCGCCATCTGCGACGCCGGCACCAGTGTCACGAAACCGAAATCCTGGAGCTCGGGGTAACGCTGCATCGCGTGGACCGATTCCGCCCACCTGTCGAAGTCGCCAGCCGATGCATTCGGGTTACCCGTGACGAAGCCACTTGCGCTGACTACGAGGTCTTCCTCGTGCTGGAGCGCGAGCCTGAGGGTCGAAGCGATCTCGGCTGAGGACAGGTGGAATGCGAGCCGCGCGCGGTCGACGTTCGAGCGGGCCACCGCGCGTGCGCCGAGCACGGACCCGAGCACGCCCGCCAGCACCAGCAGCGCCATGGCTGCGGCCCAGAAGCTCTTGCGACTCTGCGCCCACGATTTCAGGCGCCAGAGCCCGCCGCCCCGGGGGCTCGAGGGCACTATGGGTGCGGATGGAGGAGGGCCTGGAGCTGGGATATTTGGTTTCGCCTTCAACGACGCCAACGCCTTTCGCCTGTTTGGGTGCAGGCACGCATGCACTCAGAGGATCGGGCTCGCGGGCGGGCTTCTTTCGACGTCTTGACCCCTGTGGACGGATAATCGCGCACGCCGGCCGCCGCGGCCGCCAAATGCGCCCTGGAGGTCCTGATACGCGGCGAAGCGTCGAAGCATCGGCCGCAGTTGACGGGATCCCGTCGCTAACTGCCACCAGTCGGCATACAGTGCGGTGGGGCACAACAGGTCACCGATAAACTCCGCCCCTGTGCGCCCGTAGCTCAGCTGGATAGAGCGTCGGTCTACGGAACCGAAGGTCGGGAGTTCGAATCTCTCCGGGCGCGTCACGGAAGGCCCTGCCAAGCGCCGGTTCTTGGCTCCGTCGCTCGTTGGAAGCGACCGCGCACACCGTGACTACGCGGTCAGGATGGCCTTGACGCCGCCGCCGAGGAAGTGCTCGCGCAGGGCGTTCGGGGCGTCATCGAGAGGCGCGACGCTCACCGGGAGCGTCTCAGGGTGCAGGCGACCGCCGGCCATCATCTCGAGAACCTCCGGGATCAGCGACCGCACGTGGGTGCGCCCTACGTGCACGGTCATGTTGCGCGCGTACATCTTCAGGAAGGGGATGCGGGCGCCGCGGTGCAGTCCCCCCGAGCTCGTGCAGACGCCGTCCGGTGCGGTGCTCGACAGGGCGACGTGCAGATGGGTCGCCGTCACGTCGACGACGAGCGGCGCAGGGGGCCGTCGGCGCAGCTCGCTCGGGCGCAGGGCGTGCAGCCCCAGGCTCTCTGCGTGTGCGCGCACGCCCGGCCTGGCATCCGCGAGCTGGACGTTGCGGGCGCCGTATGCCCGCGCGATCAGGCCGGCGTAGAGCGGCACGCTCGCGGTGAACAGCGAGCGCGGGCTCATCGCTGCGAGGATCAGCACCTCCGCGCCGGGATCGGAATCGAGCAACGCCGGCAGGTGGGGTGCGATGTGACGGTAGGCGTCGCACACGTTGTCGGCCACAGCGGCCGCTGCCAGCGGGTCGATCCCCTCCGGCAACCGCACGAGCATCGCGTCGGCGTACGGCACCGCGAGCTCGTCGGAGAACGCGCCGCCCCAATGCCCGGCCAGGAGCCCCATGCCGTACATCGACACCGGAGGGACGTTCTCGCAGTTGCCCGTCCGGCCGGCCAGGCAGGCCGCGCAGCTGCCGCAGCTGATCTGAAACGGGACGATCACGCGATCGCCGGGCCCGAAGCTCTGCACCCGCTCTCCCACGCTGAGCACCTCTGCGACGCATTCGTGGCCGAGGTGCAGCGGCAGCGCGAACTGCGTCGCGCCGAGCGCGATGGGGCAGTCCAGGTCACACGTGGCCGAGGCGATCGGGTGCACGATCGCCCCGCCGGGCCCTGGCGAACGGGGGGCGGGGACGTCGCGCCAGCGCAGGCGCCCACCCGGCAGCGCCTGCAGGGCGCGCATCCTCGGCCCGCCTGTTCCGCGCCGCCGGCCGACTCGATCCCCGACGGCGGCCGCCAGCCGCCGGCCGCGCTGCTCGCTCTGGCGTTCGAGCGCCACGCCCAGCCCCGTCGCCGCGCTCGGGGCGATGAAGCCCGCGTAGTGGCGCAGCCACCCGCGGGGGCGATGGCGAGCAGAGCCGATGACGAGATGGGACTCTATCGCCGCGGCGAACCCGGGCTAGGAGCGACGCTCAGGTCGCGCCGTCGGCGAGCGCCGGCGCGGGTGCGACCCCGCGCACGGGCGGTCCGAGCGCGGCCAGCGCCAGCGCGGTGGCCAGTCCTCCGGCGAGGGTGATGTGCCACGCGGCATGGAAGTCGGTCGCCGTCGTCGCCGTCGTGCCGAGCACCGCGACCAGCACCGACACTCCAAGTGCTGCTCCGATCTGGCGACCCATCGTGAGCACGGCGGCGCCGGTGGCAAAGCGCTCGGGCGGCAGTGACGATGCGCCGGCGCCCGTCAGCGTCGGGATGACGAGGCCGACGCCCGCCCCGCCGACGACCATTCCCGGCAGGTACTCCGACGCATAGGCGGGGGTGTCGCCGGTCTGTGTGATCCACCACACCGATCCCGCCGAGAACATCAGGGCCCCGACGACCCCGGGGATGCGGAAGCCGACGCGGGCTCCCAGGCGCGCAGAGGGAACGCTGAAGATCGCCGCCATCACCGGACCGGCGGAGAGCATCAGGCCCGCCGTCAGGACCGGCTCGTGCCAGACCGACGTCAGGAAGAGAACGCCCGCCAGCAGCATCGCGCCGAACGCGCCGAAGAACAACAGCGATGCGCCGGCGGCGAGGCTGAAGCTGCGCACGCGCAGCATCGCCGGTTCGATTATCGGGGCGGGGTGATGGCCCGAGCGCCACCAGATCGCGGGCAGGATCGTCGCCGTCGTGGCAAGCAGCGCGAGGATCGCAGGAGAGGTCCAGCCCCAGTCCTGACCCTTGACGATCGCCACCACGAGCGCTCCGATCGCGACGATGAACGCGGCCGCGCCGAGCACGTCCGGACGTCCGGGGTCGGCCTCCCGGCGCTCGACGAGCGTTCGCGCTCCGAGCAGCAGGCCCAGGAGTCCAACCGGAACGTTGACGAGGAACACCAGCCGCCAGTCGGCCTGGACGAGCAGGCCGCCGAGCGGCGGTCCGGCGGCGGCTGCGACGCCGCCTGTCGCCGCCCACACGCCGATCGCGGCGTGGCGCTCGCCGGGCGCGAACTCGGGCAGCATCAGTCCCAGCGAAGTCGGCAGCATCAGCGCGCCGCCCGCGGCCTGCACGAGACGCGCGGCCACGAGCACCCCAACCGAAGGCGCCAGCGCGCACCCGATGCTCGACAGCACGAAGACGCCGAGGCCGAGCAGGAACGCTCGCTTGCGCCCGAATGCATCGGCCCACCGTCCCGCCGGCACGAGCAGCGCTGCGAAGACGATCGCGTAGCCGCTGAGAATCCACGACAGCGACGCAAGCGAGGCGGCGTGGTAGTCCTTGGCGATGTAGGGGAACGCGATGTTGACGATGAACAGATCGAGGCTCGCCATGAAGACCCCGACACACACGATCAGCGTTATCCGCCACTTGCGTTGCATGACGAAACGCACTCTAGCACAGCAGTTGCTTCATGCAACCCATAGGCGGTATGCTGGGAGTGGGCCATGCTCCACAACCGCTACGACAGCCAGACCTGCAGCATCGCCGGCGCCCTCGAGGTCGTGGGTGAGCGCTGGTCGCTTCTGATCGTGCGCGACGTGCTGCTCGGCCTGCGACGCTTCGACGAGCTGCAGGCCAGCCTCGGTATCGCCCGCAACGTGCTGCAGACGCGGCTGGGGCGACTCGTGGAGGAGGGGGTGCTCGAGAAGCGCCTGTACAGCGATCATCCACCGCGCCACGAGTACCGGCTGACCGACAAGGGCCTTGACCTGTGGCCCACGCTCGTCGCGTTGATGTATTGGGGCGACGTGTACGCTGCGCCGCCCGCCGGCCCCCCGGTGCTGCTCAGCCATCGCGGATGCGGCGGCGCCGTCGACGCGCATCGCGTCTGCGCGGCGTGTGGCGCGCGCCTGTCCGTTCGCGACGTGCTCGCGGTTCCCGGCCCGGGCGCCGCGCCCTCACACCCGCTGTACCGTCGCGCAGCCGGCCCTCAGCGCGAAGCGGCGGCGACTCCTGGCGCTCCGTCCGCGATCGCGGGCAGACCCAGGGCCTGATTCTTCGAGCGGTACATCGCGCCGTCGGCGCGCCGCACGAGTTCCTCGGCCGTGATCCGCTCGGAGGCCCTCCACGCGACACCCACGCTCGCCCGAAGCTCGACCGTTCCAGCGGACAGATCGAACTTGCTGTTCAGCGACGCGCAGATCCGATCGGCCACCCGCACGGCCACGTCGGGCTCGGGGATGGTGCGCAGGAGCACGAGGAACTCGTCTCCGCCGAGGCGCCCCACGACATCGTCGTTGCGGCTGGCGATCTTCAGGCGCTCGCCGACCAGCGTCAGCAGCTCGTCACCGGCGGCGTGGCCCAGCGTGTCGTTGACCGGCTTGAATTTGTCGAGGTCCACGTACACGACGCCCGTCATCGAAGAGTCGTCCTGCTCGAGCTCCCGCTGCAGGGAGCTCAGGATCGACGAGCGGTTGTGGCACCCTGTCAGGGCGTCGAAGGTGGCACGTTTCTCGAGCTCGAGCCGCGCTCGCGCGCTGTCGGTGATGTCGAGGACGCAGGTGATCGCCCCGCCCACGTCGCCGTCCTGGCGCATCAGGGCGCGGATGTTCATGAGCGCGCGTCGCCAGACTCCCGACTCGAGCACCATATCCACCTCGATGTCCTGATCGAGGCCCTCGCCGAGCACCCTCTCCAACGACGTCTCGAATGTCATGCGCCCGTCATCGGTGAGGGTCGACAGGAGCGTCGTGGCGGTCGGCCGCGGAGCTTGCGCCCGCTCGGCGTCCTCGCCGTCGCCGGGCCGGAGCTCGGCGGGCGCGCCCTCGGCGGAGCCGTGCAGGATCTCGAGCAGGTGCGTGTTGTTGTAGACCACGTTCCGCTCGGTGTCGAGTTGCAGCAGCCCGACAGGCATCGCGTCGGTCAATCGGCGCAAGAGCTCCTCTCGCTCCTGCAGCGCTTCCTGGGCCGCCATCTCCGCCGAGATGTCGATGATCTCGACCAGCACGTGGTTGCAGTCGGGCAGGTTCAGATAGTTGTGCAGCGTCGTGTCGATCCACATCCAGCTCCCGTCCTTGCGCTTGCGGCGCAGACGCGTCTGCTGGTCACGTCGCGTGGAGAGCATCGCGAGCCAACCCTCGACCGCGCGTGCCTGGTCCTCGGGGTGGATCTGATCGAGCACCGAGTTGCCGATCAGCTCCTCGTCGGTGAACCCGAACATCTGCGTGAAGGCGTCGTCGCACTCGAGCACGATTCCGCCCTCGTCCTCCTTGAGGCTCGAGAATCGCGGCGCGGCGGGCGGCTCATCGGGTGCGTCGTCTTCCTCTGCCGCCGCCTCGTCGCTGGGGAGCAGGATGCACAGAAGGACGCCGTGGATGTGGCGCAGGTCAAGGAAGTGGAGCGTCACCCAGCGCGACGGCTTGTTCAGCAGACGCACCTTGCCGGTCGCCGCGCCGCCCTCGTGCTTGGCGCGCCACCACAGGTCGACCACGGTCCCGCGGTCGGCCGCCACGACGTTGTCGATCACGGCCCGACCCTCGATCGCGGCCTGGCCCCACAGTGCCACCTGGCCGGGAATCGGGACGATCAGGCCGTTGCTCGAAAGACCGCAAACGAGGGCGTCGGAGTGCTCGCGCAGCAGCGCCTCCGCCGCAAGCTCGACGTTCTCCTGGGTCTCCGTCGCCAGCCTATCGCCCGGGTCTGGCTCTGGCGCCCGAGCGCCGTTTCCGTTGCTCTCGACCACCTGCTCGTCGCCATGCTCGCGCTCGGAACGGCTGTTCGCCGAAGGCGTGGCGGGTGCGGAAGTCCTGCTTGAATGTGCCATGGCCAGAAGGTCCTCGCCGCAGCAATCGACCTGGACGCGGACACCCCTGAGCCAGGGCCGAAGGTCTGGACAGGTGGCCGAGGGACCGAGCCGACGGGCCCCGGCGTTGGCGCGCGTCCGGGCGCGCGACGTTGCCGAGGGGCGGAGCCGACCGACTCCGGCGTTGGCCGCGCGTGCGGGCGCGCGAGGGGGCCCGCACGCGGCGACTGGACCGACTCCCCCTCGTCGGTCCAGTCGCCCATCCTGCGCCGCGAGATCCAGCGGCACTCCGGCGCTCGCCGCTAGACCATCTCGCCCTCGCGCTCGACGACCGCCGGCAGCCCCACCATCTCGCGGAAGGAGGCCTGGTCGTTCAGATGCGGGAAGGGCGCCGAGGGCTCCTGCGCGCCGAGCATCTTCACGAGCGGCCCCCAGCCGTCCTTGGCTTCGTGCACGACCAGGCGCTCGGCCGGCACCTTGCGCACGACCTCCTCGTTGTGGCGGTTGAACATCTCGATCGCGTAGGCGCGATCCTCGAACCTGCCGTGGAACGTGCCCTCCCAGATCAGCTTGGAGATCATCGCGAACGCCTCGGGCGAGGGCGGGGTGTTGGTTCCGCCCGCGAGTTCGCCTTTGCGCCCCGCGATCAGCGAGGCGTAGATCGAATGCTTCGCGCTTTCATACCACGCGTCGGGGTCCCTCACCGTGAGCAGCACCTTCGCCTCGGGGAACACCTCCATCAGCGGCTCATAGAAGGTGCATCCGGGCCAGTCCACGGTCGACTCGAAGCCCGCGAACACCGCCCGCCAGTCGACGTCCTCGCCGCTCGCCGCCGCCTGCCAGAGGGGCAGGCGACTCGTATCGCCCCACAGGACCTCGATCATGTGGTAGCAGGGACCCGCGCCAAGCTCCTCCAGAGCGGCCTTGAGCGTCATTGTCCCCGTACGACCGAAGCCCGCGCCTATCACCTTCATTGAAGCCCCTCTCTTGCCGTTTGATGTCAGACGCATTGAAGGCGATCAACATAAGAAAAGCCTCACATCCCTCCGGGCGCCGGTCTCCCGGCGTGAACGAGCCGCCGATACCCCCATTCCCGCCGCTCAGCCATCCGCAAACGGCGCCAGCGGAACGCCGTGGTCGCGCTCGCGCAGTCCCAGCTCATATGCGCCGCCGTGCGAAGAGTGCAGCGTTCGCGGTCCGCCCTCCCCGGGCAGGCGCACGGTCAGATCGAGCGCTGCCACCGAGCAGTTGATCACGTCGTGCTCGCTGCTCGCCCCGGCCGTGCCGTTGAGATCAGCACTCTCGTCGTCCGGATCGGCGTAACGCCATCCGGCGGCCGAGCCGTGCGGGACCGCGGCGGCGGCCGTGAGCGCCAGCCCGCGCTCGCCGGGGAGCGATACGACGCACCCGTCGGGCGTCTCGGCGACCGCCAGCCCACGCGCGAGGAACCCCCCGACGCGGTAGCGGCGCCCGTCGAGCGACAGCACCCCGTTGGCGGCCCAGGGCGTCATCCGCCCCGCGACCCGCAGGCGGCCGAGCGCAATGTCAAGCCAGGCCCGAGGCTGCTCCCGGAAGCCGATGCCGTGCAGCCAGATCCAACGCTCGGCGTGCTCGGAACCCCAGTTGTGACCGACCACGCCCCGCCAGCCGCGCAGCTCGATCGCGCCACGCCCGGACAGCTCGAGCACGCCGTCGAAGCTCGCCGCGGGCGCCGGGCTCGTGAGCTTCGTGCGCGGCAGCGGCGTGCGGTAGAGCCACCCCCACGGCAGGTGGCGCAGCTCGGGCTCGTCAGAGGCGTACTGAAGCGACCAGCGCGCCGGCCCGCACGTGCCCTCGGCCCGCGCGGGCGTCATCCGCGCGCCATCCACCTCGATCCATCCCCCGGCCGGCACGCTGAGTGCCTCGCTCGTCACCTTGTGCATGAACGGGGATCCGCGCCGGGCGTCGAAGACCGTGCACCACACGGACCCCTTCGGACGCTGTCCGCGGCGCTTGTGAACGGTGTAGCGGATCCACACCCCGGCCGGCTCATCGGGCGAGACCGCGCGCAGGTAGAAGGACTCGTACATCCCGGCTCTCATCGGCGCCCTCGGGAAGACAGCGCTCGTCGGCACCGCGACGATGCTACCCCTCCGGCGAATCCTGGGAGGATGAGCAGATGAAGCGAGAGTCGCTCGTGCAGCTTCCGGCCGCCCTGGCGCAACCGCGCGCGCCGACCGATGGGCGCTTCGTGCTCGGCGTGGACGGCGGCGCGACCAAGACGCTCGCCGCGATCCTCGATTTGGAGAGCCGCGCGCTCCATCTGGCGCACGGAGGACCGAGCAACGAGGACGCGGTCGGCACCCGTGCCGCCGTGCAGGCGGTGCTGGGCGCGGCGGACGACGCGATCGCGCGGGCCGGCATCGCACAGGATCGGCTCGGCGCCGCCGTGCTCGCCATCGCCGGCACGGACACCGAGGCGGTCGCCCGCCAGGTGGGCTCCGCGCGCACCGACGATTGGATCGTGGTCAACGACGTGGTCGCCGCGTGGGCCACGGCCACGGGCGCCGGGCCCGGCGTCGCGGCGATCTCCGGCACCGGGTCGAACGTGTTCGGCATGGGCCCGGACGGACGCCCATGGCGGGCAGGTGGCTGGGGCCATCTGGTCGGGGACGAGGGGAGCGGCTACTGGCTCGGTCTGCACTCGATCAGCGCGGCCCTGCGCGACCGCGACGCGTCCGGTCCCGAGACCGCGCTCACCGACGCCGCGCCCGCATTCTTCGGGGTGCCGAGCGTCGAGGCTCTCGCGGTGCACGTCTACGCCAAGCCGCTCACCAAGAGCGAGATAGCCGCGTTCGCGATCGAGACGGCCAAGCTCGCCGAGCAGGGCGACGCGGTCGCGCGCGCCCTGTACCGACGCGGCGCCGGGGACCTCGCCGAGCAGATCGCCGCGGTCGTCCGCCAGACCGGCCTGGCGGACGAGGCGCCCCGGGCAGGCGGCCGCGGGCGCGGGGACGGCGGGGAGGAGTCGCTCGTCGCGGCCTCGTTCCCCGTGGGCCTGATCGGCAGCGGCTTCAAGGCGGGAGCGGTGTTCGTCGATCCCATCGTCGCGGCGGTCCGCGAGTTCGCGCCGCAGGCGCGCGTCTCGGTCGTCGAGATGGAGCCCGTCGGGGGCAGCCTGCTCCTTGCGATGCGCGCGTGCGGCCGTGGCGACGCGCTTGACTCCCCTGAGCTATCGCGGCTGATCGACTCGGCGCTCGGCGAGATGAAGTGACGCCTCGCCCCCTCAGCCGCCGCGTTTCGGCCTCGCGCGCGACGTCGATCGCGGCTCCTCCCCGCTCACGGCGCGCAGGCGGGCCTCGATCGTGACCCGGTCGCCGATCGCCCGCGCGCCGGCGCCTTCGATCCGCACCGCCGCCGCCGCGTTCGCGAAGTCCGCGGCGCGGCGCGGAGGCCGCCCCTCGTGCAGCGCGATGAAGAACGCAGCCGCAAACACGTCCCCAGCGCCGACGTCGTCGCTCGTGTGGGCCACCGGCGGCACCTTCACCGCGAGCGCTCCGTCGTCCGGGAGCAGGATCGCCGCCGGCGAGGCCCCGGCCGTGACCGCCACGATCGCGCCGGCCGCCGCCGCCTCGGAGATGAGTCCGCCGCAGCCGGCGCGCTCGTGCTCGCTCAGCACCACCGCCTGACAGCGCTTCGGGATCCCCCGCCGCTCGGGCGAGATGGGGAACATCGCACCGCCCTCGCCGTCCCACCCGCGTAGGAGTCCCTGTGGGGTCAGTCCGACGAAGCTCGCCGGTCCCCGCCAGCGGCCCGGCGTCTCGCGGGCGACCGGCGCCAGATGAAGGATCGCCGTGTCGACGAGCACGTCCCGGCCGATCTCGCCGGCCCACGCCTGCACCCGCTGCGTGCGCGTGGAGCCCGAGCCGGCGGTCTCGAGCATCGTCGTCCGGCGGGCCGGCAGGATCTCGAGCTCGAGCTCCGGGCGATAGGGCTCCAGAAGCTCTTCGATCTCACGCGGCGCCCCCCGCGTCAGGATCTGCGTCCGCAGGCCGAGACGGCTCGCCTGGAGCGCGCTGTAGAAGGCGCTGCCTCCCGGACGCCGGGATCCGTCGGCCATCACGTCGATCGTCACGTGCCCGATGGTCGTGTAGTCGAAGCGCAAGCGGCCAATCGTCTCAGAGACCGTTCGTCGTGCTCGACCCGAGCCGAGCGCACGCGGCTGGTAGTAGGCTCTGTTCCGGTGCCTCAAGCGACGAACCTGACAACAGCCGAGGGATTGGCGACGCTGGAGGCCGAGCTGGCTGCGCTCGAGGGCGAAGGGCGCAAGGAGATCGCCGAGCGAATCAAGACGGCGCGCGAATGGGGGGATCTGAAGGAGAACAGCGAGTATCACGACGCCAAGAACGAGCAGGCCCACCTGGAGACGAAGATCGCACGGCTGCGCGAGAAGATCGCCGCGGCCGTGATCGTCCAGGAGGCCCCCGCCGTCGCCGGCGGCGTGGTCGGCCTGGGCTCGACCGTGGTCGTGCACGACCAGGACGGTGTCGAGCACTCCTGGCGGATCGTGAGCTCGCACGATGCGTCTCCCGGAGAGGGCCGCCTGTCGGTTGAATCTCCCGTCGCGCTCGCCCTGCTCGGCCGCGGCACGGGCGAGCGAGTCTCGGTCGCGCTTCCCAAGGGCGAACGCGTGCTCACGGTTCTGACCGTCGGCTGAGCCGGTCTTCGCCGCTTCTGCTCGCCGCTTCTAGGTAGCGGATCTGCGCGCGTATGCAACGCCCACGCGACGCACGAACTTCCGCGGCCGGCGCCGATAGAGGCGCTTTCCCTTGCGCAGCGCCTGCCTGCGAAGGCTCCTGCGGCGCCGCTCGATCAGCCGCAGAAGCTTCTCCCTGGTCCGACCGCCCCCGCCGCCGGCCGCCGGCTGCCGGCCGTGCGGGCCGGTCGCTGGCGGCTGCTCGCCGGCGACCGGGCGCCCGCCCGCGCGAATCCGCGCGGCGAGCAACGTCAGGTCGTGCTCCTGTCCGAGTATTTCGGCGAGCTCATCGGCTTCGCGCGCCAGCTGGCGGATGCGGCCCACGTCCCGCCGGCCGGCCCGCTGCTTGCCCCCACGCGCGCGCGGGCGGCCCCAGCGATCGGCGCGCTTGCGGCGGCGCTTGGCCCGCTTCCCGCGGGCGTTCCGGTCGGTCCCGTCTCTGCGGTCGAGCATCTCCAACGCGTAGCGCAGGTCTTTTGCCCGTTTGCGCCAATCGTGCATCGCGCGCGCCTGATCGCCGCGCCGCCGGGCGGCGAGGCGATAGCGACGGCGGCCCTGCCGGTACAGGCGCCTGAGGCCCGGTGCGATCGTCCCGATCCCGTCGCAATCGGGCAGCCGCCATTCCGCAACCCTGCCGCGCACGGCGCGCAGATCTCCGAGCACCTGCACCCGAGCGGCGGCGTCGCCGAGCGCCCGTCTGGCCGCCCAGTCGCGCTCGGCGGCGAGGCGCAGGCGCAGCTTCACGACGCCACGGCGGCCGGCGAGCTTCCCGGGCTCGTGCTCCAGCAGCCCGTCGAGCGTGCTCACCATGACCTCCGCGTCGCGCGCCCCGGCGAGGCGAAGCCCGGCCTCGCGCAGAACGGCGTCCTCGCGCGCGAACGCCGTCTCGCCGAGCTCCTCCTCCAGCAGCCGCATCAACGTGCGCAGGCGCTTCAGCGACTTGCGCGTCTCGTGCACCGCGGTTGCGTAGGGAAGCCTCCCGCCGGAGCCCTCGAGCAGCTCGATCGCGAGGTCGAGCTGCTCGAGGGCCATCCGCCGCAACCCGTCGGCCAGCCGCTCGCCCGGCCAGAGCGCGAACTGGCGATCGCGACCCCCCCTCGCCCTCGCCGAGCGGCGGTTGCGCTCGGCTCTCGCCAGCGCCACCCCCACGCCCACCGCGACGGTCGCCGCGACGGCCCCCGCGAGCGGCGCGACAATGGACCCATGTCCCACCTTCCGCCGGCCCCATGGTGGACGGTTCGCCGCGCCGCGAACCGCAAGCCGACGACGTATCGCTGTCCATTCTGTGGTCATCATCTCGGAGCCCTCACCGAGCATATGCTGATCGCCCCCGAAGGCGACACTCGCCGGCGCCGTCACGCGCACACCGACTGCGTGCTCGCGGCGCGTTCTCGCGGGCAGCTGCCGCTGCGCGATGAGTGGCTCAGAACCCAGCCGCGCCCCACACGATGGTGGAGGCGCCTGCTGCGGCGCTAGGCCGCTTTCAGATGCACGTGCTCGGGCGCCACGCGGATGATGACCCGCTGTTCCCCGGGCTGGCGGAACGGATAGGAGTCCTCGCCGAGGTACTTCTTGGCCAGCATGTCGATGTGCTCGTCGGCGCCCTCGTGCGTTCGCTCGGCCACCCGCCCGCGGATCTCGATGTATTCGTAGGGGTTCTCCCAGTTCGGCACCGAGAGCGTCAGACGTGGATCGCGTTCCAGGTTCCTCGGCCAGGCCCGCCCCTCGGCCGTGTTGAGCACGGGCAGACCGTCTTCGATGTCCACCCACACCGGCACCTCGTGGACCGTGCCATCGGACCGCAGGGTGGCAACGGAACAGAAGTTCTTGCCCTTCAACAGCTCCTCGCCGCGTCCCTCGATCTTCGTGCTCATGGCTTTAACCTTTCTCGTGAGAAGTGGCCCCGGCCACTTCACGATAGGAAGGCAGGCCCGCGAAGGCCCCAGGCCCCTACTGGCGGGCGCTTATCGAGGGGATCGCCGTCAGCGGCACGAGCTTCCCGTTGTTGAGCTGGAAGCGCACCTGCGTCTCGCCACCGCTCGGGGCGCCCAGGGGGTCGCCGTTGCGATACACGGGGTAGGCGAGCGTCACTTCGGTGTCCCCCTGCGCCACCACACGCAGGGTCGCGCTGGGCTGCTTCGCGTCGGTACCGATGTACTTCCCGTTCACGAAGAAGAACGCCTGCTGGCCGTAGCCGTCGCTCGAGCCGGTGCGGGTGCCGATCAGCACCCGCAGGGCCTGGTTCGAGTGATATTCGGCCGTGTTGTTGGGCGTGAAGCCCCTGGCCCGCACCACGGCCGCGGCGCCGCTCGGGCCTTCCGCCGACGCTTCCTGCTGGGTGAACGCCGGCTCGGGCGCCGTGCGGGTGTTCGTCGGCGCCTGTGCGCCGCCAATCGTCGTCTGCGCGGACGTCGAGTGAGACGGCGCGGTCGCGCCGGAGCTCGGCGTGGTGGCGTGCGCGGTCGCCCCCGTGGCCTGCGAGGCCGGCGGGGCGCCGGACACCGACACCGTCTTGGTGGCGGATCCGCATGCGCCGAGCAGCGCTGCGACGGCCATGCACAGCGCCGCCGCGGGGAGGGGGGAGCGAGGGAATCTCATCGCGTCCATCCTATTCGCCGCACGCCCGGGCGCTCCTCGCGTGGCAGGCCGAGCGTTCGGGTCTGCCTGACCGGGCGTCATGTCGAGGCTGGCTCGGCGAGCAGGCGGCGTGAGCCGCCCCTTGATAAACTTATTAGCGACTGCTAATCTACACGTCAGTCAGTGAAAGCTACGCGAGGAGCAGAGCTATGAGTGGCATGGGGCGCAGAAACAGCTGGACCCTCGGGATCGTCTCGGTGGCCCTGTTCATGGTCGTGCTCGACAACCTCGTGGTGAGCGTGGCGCTGCCCACGATCCACCGCGATCTCGGCGCGTCGATCCAATCGCTCGAGTGGACCGTGAACGCGTACGTGCTCGCCTACGCGGTCCTGTTGCTCACCGGAGCCGCGCTCGGCGATCGCTTCGGACGCAAGCGCATGTTCCTGACGGGTCTGGGCGTGTTCACGGCGGCCTCCGCCGCCGCCGCGCTCGCCCCGACCACGAACCTGCTGATCGCCGCGCGCGCCGTCCAGGGCGCCGGAGCCGCGATGGTGACGCCGCTCACGCTCACCCTGCTGGCCGAGGCGTTCCCGCAGGAGAAACGCGGGATGGCGATCGGCGTGTGGTCGGGTGTCTCCGGCATCGCCGTCGCGCTCGGCCCGCTCGTCGGCGGCGGCGTCGTGCAGGCGATCTCCTGGCACTGGATCTTCTGGATCAACGTCCCGATCGGGATCGTGCTCGCTCCGCTCGCGCTGCGCTGGCTGTCCGAGAGCCGCGGCCCCTACGGGACGCTCGATCTTCGTGGCCTCTTGCTCGCCTCCGCGGGCGCGTTCGGGATCGTGTTCGGCCTCGTGCGCGCCCAGTCGCTCGGCTGGACGAGCACGACGATCCTCGGGTCCATCATCGGCGGCGTCGTCCTCATCGCCGGCTTCGTCGCGTGGGAGATCCGCGCTGCAGAGCCGATGCTTCCGATGTCGTTCTTCGCGAAGCGCTCGTTCGCGGTCACCAACGTCGCGTCGCTGAGCATGTACTTCGGCATGTTCGGCTCGATCTTCTTCCTCTCCCAGTACCTGCAGAACGTCCTCCACAACACGCCGCTTGAGGCCGGGCTGAAGCTGCTCGTGTGGACGGGCGCAACGATGGTCGTCGCACCGCTCGCCGGCGTCTTCTCCGAGCGCCTCGGCAGCCGCCCGTTCATGGCCGCCGGCCTCACGCTCCAGGCCGCCGCGCTCGGGTGGATGGCCCTCACGATCTCCACGCACCAGCACTACTCGGAAATGATCGGCCCCTTCATCATGGCCGGCGCCGGAATGGCGCTCGTGTTCGCCCCATCGGCCAACGCCGTGCTCTCCTCGGTGCGCACCGAGCAGGCGGGTCAGGCCTCGGGCGCCAACAACGCGATCCGCGAGGTGGGCGGCGTGCTCGGCGTGGCGGTGCTGGCCTCGGTGTTCACGAGCGCCGGCAGCTACGCCTCCCCGCAGGCGTTCGTCGACGGCCTGCTTCCCGCCATCTGGGTCGGCGTCGCGGTGCTGGCCGCGGGCGCCCTCATCGTCCTTGCGCTTCCATTCCGGACCGGGTCTGCGGCGGCTCACGCGGGCGCCCCACTCGCCGAGGAGCCGGCCCGCCCCGCCGGCGCGCTCGCCGCTAGTGTGGAGGCCGCGTGAGCGCCACACCCGCACCCGCCGGCCGATCTCCGGTCGCTCGCCGCCGCGTCCCCGCCGCCGAGCGGCGCGAGGAGCTGATCGCGGCCGCCGTGCACGAGTTCGCGCAGGGCGGCCTGCACGGCACGACCGTCGAGAGCATCGCGCGACGGGTCGGCGTCGCCCAGCCGTACGTGTTCAGCCTGTTTCCGAACAAGCGCGAGCTGTTCCTCGCGGCGGTCGAACGGAGCTTCGAGCACGTCGCCGACACCTTCCGGCGCGCCGCCGCAGAGTTTCGCGAGGGGCGCGCGCCCGCGGACTGCGACGATGCGCTCGAGGCGATGGGGCGCGCCTACAAGGAGCTGCTGTTGCGAGATCGCGACGATCTGATGCTCCAGCATCAGTCCTATGCCGCCTGCGACGACGAGGTCGTGCGCGCGCGCGTGCGACACGGCTACGCCGAGCTGGTCGAGCTCGCGCGCGAGCTGTCCGGCTCAGAGCCCGAGCGACTCGACGACTTCTTCCGTCACGGAATGGCCCTCAACGTCGCGGCCGCCCTGGGCGTCGAGGATCTGTCGGTCGGCTGCGCCTGGGTCAACGCGGAGTTGGCCCACAGCGCCAGCGAGCCCCGCTGAGCTAATCCTCTGTCACGATCGCGGCGGCCTCGCCGGCGCCGATGAACGGCGCCAGCACGACGAACGCAAGATGGTCTGAGATGGCGGGAAGCTGCTTGATCTGCCCGCTCGCCGCCTGACAGCGGATCGTGTGGCCGATCGCGCCCATCACGCCCTCGGCCGCCAGCCGGCTGCGCGTCCGCTCGGGCGCCCCCCCGATCAGCAGCCTGGCGAGGTCGTAGCCGATCTGGCGGTTGCGTTCGGCCGCCTGCACCCCGGCGGCGAACGCCCCCGCGGCGATCGTCTGCGCATACAGCGGGCGTTCGGCCAGATAGCGCATCAGCTCGGCGATCACACGGCGCACGGCCCGCGGCCAGTCGTCGCCGAGAAGGTCGGGAGCCCCGGCGCGGCGCAGGAGCTCATCGCCCAACGTGTCGAGCGCCGCCAGGAAGCACTCGTCCTTGCCGGCGAACCACTCGAAGAAGATGTCCATCGGCACGCCCGCCTCCTCCGCGATCTGCGGCGCGGTCAGCTCCTTGTAGTCGTCGATCAGCGCCAGCCGCAGGGCGTGTCGCAGGAGCCGCTCGCGATCGTCCCCCTGGAAGGAGCCTGCGCAGGCGGGTTGATGCCCGTTGGTCGAGCCGTTCGGCGCGTGTCCGCCCGCGCGTGAGACGATTCCCCCCGCGGCGGGGGTCCGGAACAGCAGCGTCCATCTAAGCATCTCCTCGGCGACGGCGGGCAGCTGCTCGGGCCGGCCCTCGCGCAGACACATCGACATCGTCGCGTGCAGGCCGCCCACCATCCCCCGGATCACCGGCATCGGCAGCGGTCCGGCGTCCGGTGACAGCGCGAAGCTCGAGAAGAGCATCCGCTCGCAGGTCGCGGTCGTTCGGCGTAGGCGCTCGAGCCCCGCGGGACCGGTCGTCTGCGCCTCGACGATCACGAGCCGGGCGTCCTTCCAGCCCCCACGCACCCCCTCGGCGAACACGCCGAACGCCGCCCTCAGGCGGTCCTCCAGGTCACCGTCGCTCGCGCTGTACGCGCGACGGATTCGCTTGACGCCACGCGCTGCGATCCGGTCGAAGGTCGCAAGAAAGCACTCCTGCTTGTTCGCGTACAGCTCATAGAACGATCGACGCGAGACGCCGGCGAGGGCGACCACCTCCCTGATGCTCGCCCCCTCGTAGCCTCCGGCCGCGACCGCCTCGACCATCGCCCCGTGCAGACGGGCACGCTGATTGCGGATCACCTGCCTGTGATTGAGGCGATGCGGCCCGCGCGGCAGGCGTTCATACAGAGGGGCGATCGATCCCGTGCCCGAACCCCCTTCCGCGTGCTCTGACGATGCCATCCCACTCCCCCGATCGATCTCCAGGCCAGACGCTGCCGTGGGATCTAGTGGACAGGATGATCCCATGCCGGCGACGTTTTGTCTACACAGCCCGAGCCGCGCCGACCCGAGCGGTCCGCGCGGCCGGCCCAATGATCGCAACTCTACCCGCTGTGCGCGACGTTTCGCCTATCGGGACGAGTCCGCCTATCGCTATTTCGCCCGCTGTACCCCGTCAGTGGTGGAGCACGACCTTCAGGGCCAGAATCGCCAGTCCCATCGTCATCCCCACGCCCATCTCGAGCGCCAGCTCGCCCGGCGTCGCGCGCGAGCGGACGCCGGCCGCGAGCTCGAACGCCACGAGGCTCGCGACCGAGGTCCACAGAGCGACGGTCACGGCCGTCTCCTGCGTTGCGCCCGCGGCCCAGGCGAGGAGCAGCGCGAGCAGCGGGATCGAGGCGCCCCTGAGGATCGCCGACTCCTCGATCAGCGCCCGCCACAGCGTCCTAACGGTGAGGCGGCCGGGTGTCCTCAGACGGCGCCCCAGGGCGCTCGCGTAGGCGTGCGCGAGCCAGTAGACACCGATCGCGATCAGCGCCGACTCGACCGTGTCGGCGAAGGACTCGTGACTCCCGCTCTCGGCGGCCAGCAGCGCTCCGATCGCGACCACCCCGTACACCACCCGGGCGGGGTTCCCTGCCGGCACGATCCGGTCGGCCGCCCGGTCGATCGATCCACGCCGCCTGGCTAGGTGAGACGGCGGGGCGGCGTCGGGGGGAGGGGGTTGCTCGATGCGGTCATTATCTCGGGCGATCTGACGGAGCCTTAGGATGCTCGCGGTGGCGCCCGACGCAACTCGCCTGGATCTGACTCTGCTGCCCGGGGCTCGGGAGCTCCTGACGATCCACGCCCGCGAGCTTCCGCAGCGTGACGACCTGTGTGGGGCGTTCTGCGGCGCGCTCGCGCTGCGCGCCGCGGGCATCGAGGTCCACGACGGGGACCCCGTCGACCAGGACGCGGTGGCGCTCGCCGCCGGAAGCATCGTGTCTGCGTTTCGGGATCCCGGCGTGCTTCCCGACGGCGAGCAGGGCCGCCGCGACTATCGCCTGTCGCTACCGCTCGTCGAGGACGCCTCGCTGTCCGGGACCACGGCGGGCGGGCTCGTGCGTGCCGTCGAGGAGCTCTCGGCCGGGCGGCTCGCGGCGATCCCCCACACCGGACCGTGGACCGCCGCCACGCTCGGCGGGCTGTTCGAGGCCGTCTCGCAGCTCGAGCGTCCGGCCACGCTCGTGGCCAACTTCGCGAGCCGCCATCTGTGGGGATCGCGCGCCGGCGCCGAGCAGCTGATCGGCTACCTGCTCGACGGCCGCCAGGACGGCCCGCCGCCCGACTGGGACGTGGGCCATTTCGCGTGCCTGATCGGCCGCGTGCGCGGCCCGGGCGGGAGCCTCTACGGCGTCGCCGACACCTACCCCTCGCTCGGACGCCGAGGCATACACCTGCAGCCGCAGGAGCGCCTCGCCGCCGCGCTCGAGCGGCGGGACATGCCCGCCGGCGGCATGATCGTGATCGCGTTCGCCGCGTACGCGCCCGCGGTGCGCGAGGCCGCCGCGGCAGTCGGCCTCGTCGAGGGCCTGTGGGACAACGGCAGCGCGACGGCGGAGACGCTTACGTGAGCGACGCGAGCGCCCCCGAGCTGGTCGCGCTCGTCTGCTGCGACCTCGGTGCGATCGTGCGCGGGCGCTCATTGGCGGCATCCGAGCTCGGCGGGCGGCTCGAGGCCGGCGTCGGCTGGGTGCCGGCCAACCATTCGCTCACGCCGCTCGGGCCGCTCGCCGAGCCCAACCCGTTCGGCTCCACGGGCGACCTGCGCCTGCTGCCGGACCCGGACACGCTGATCCGGGTCGAGTCCTGCTGCGGGGAGAGCCCGCTTCAGCTGGCGCTGTGCGACATCGTCGAGACAGACGGGCAGCCCTGGGAGTGCTGTCCTCGGCGGTTCCTGCGCGACTCCCTGCGCGAGCTGGCAGACGAGCTCGGCGTCCGCGTGCGGGCGAGCTTCGAGCACGAGTTCCAGCTTCTCGGCGGCGCCGCCCCGGCGCTGCCGTTCTCGCTGGACGCGCAGCGCCGCGCCGAGCCGTTCGCCGCCCACCTCATGGGAGCGCTGATCGAAGCCGAGGTCAAGCCCGAACTGGTTACGCCCGAGTTCGCGGCCCACCAGTTCGAGATCCCGGTCGAGCCCGCCGAGGGACTCGCGGCCGCCGACCGCGCCGTCGTGTTCAAGGAGGTCGTGCGCGAGCTTGCCCGCCAGCACGAGCTGCGCGTGAGCTTCGCGCCGCTGCTCGACCCCGCCGGCGCGGGCAACGGCGTGCACATCCACCTCAGCCTGCTCGACGCGGCCGGGCGCCCTTTGCTCTACGACGCGGCACGCCCGGCGTGCCTGAGCGAGCTCGGCGGGAGCTTCGCCGCCGGGATCCTGCTGCACGCGGCGGCGCTGAGCGCGCTCAGCGCTCCCAGCCCGATCTCGGCCGCGCGCCTTGCGCCCCACCACTGGAGCGCCGGCGCGGTCTGCCTGGCCGAGCGCAACCGCGAAGCCCTGCTGCGCATCCCACCGCTCGTCACGATCGCCGGCGCCGACCCGGCGGCGCAGCTTCGCCTCGAGTATCGCGGGGCGGACGCGGCCGCGAACCCCTATCTGGCGCTCGGCGCGATCGTGCGGGCGGGGCTCGACGGCGTGCGTTCGGGCCTGCCCGCCCCGCCGATCCTCGACCGGGATCCCGCGCGCCTCGACGGGGCCGACGCGGAGCGCTACGGCGTCGGCGCGCTGCCTTCGTCGCTGGCGGACTCCCTGCGGGCGCTCGCGCAGGACGGAACCGTCAGCGGCTGGATGACGCCGCTGCTGTACGACGCCTACGTCGGCGTCAAGCGCGCCGAGCTCGAGGCGGTGGCGCAATTGGACCTCGGCGAGCAGTGCGGACGCTATGCCGAGATCTACTGACGCGCTGCTCGCGCAGCTGCTCGCCGGCGTCGAGCGCGAGCTGCCGCGCGCCGTCGCGTTGCGCCATCGGCTTCACGCAGAGCCCGAGCTCGCCCACGCCGAGCGGCGGACCGCCGCGGCCGTCGCGGGCGAGCTGCCGGTGGAGTCTCGGGTCGTGGCCGGCACCGGGCGGCTCGCCGTCGTGGGGCCCGCCGCCGCCCCCGGTCTCGTCGCCGTGCGCGCGGAGCTCGACGGGCTGCCGATCGAGGAGCGCACCGACGCCCCGTTCCGTGCCCGGAACGGTCTCATGCACGCCTGCGGCCACGACGTCCACATGGCGGCGCTCGTCGCGCTGGCCCGCGCTGCGCACGCGCTCGGCGACGCCCTGCCCGCCCGTCTGCTGGCGGTCTTCCAACCCAGTGAGGAGGCCTATCCCTCGGGCGCCGAGGAGCTCGCCCGGGAGGAGCTCGCGAGCGCTCCGCCCGCGGCGGTCGTCGCGGCGCACCTGCATCCCGAACTGCCCTGGGGCGCGGTCGCGCTCGACCCCGGGCCCGTCAACGCGTCGAGCGACTCCGTCGAGATCACGGTCGAGGGCGAGCCGTCGCACGGCGCCTATCCCCACAGGGGACGCGACCCGATCCTCGCGATCGCGCAAATCGTGGTCGCGCTCCACGCGCAGGTGGGCCGGCGCATCGATCCGCAGGGCCCGGCCGTGCTCACGGTCGGCGTGCTCGAGGCCGGGAGCACCGAGAACGTGATTCCCGCGCGCGCACGCGCGCGGAGCCTCCCTGCGCGCGCAGCGGCCCGACGATCGGCTGGCGCTCCGTCAGATGGTCTAGGAGGTGGTGGCGGGGGTCGCGGCCGCGCACGGCTGCCGCGGGAGCGTGACGCTCGTGCCCGGCGAGCCGGCGCTCGAGAACGACCCTGCCATCGTCGCGCTTGCGCGCGAACTGCTGCACGGAGCGGGCCTCGCGCCCTCCGCCGAGTGGCGCTCGAGCGGTTCTGACGACTTCGCCTTCTTCGGCGCCCTGGCGCCGCTCGCGATGGGGTTCGTGGGAATCGCCGGCGCCGAGGGCTTCAAGGAGCGCCCGCTGCACCACCCGGAACTGTTTCCGCCCGACAGCGCGGTGGGGGCCGTCGCGCGCGTCCAGGCCGTCCTCTACCTCGCGGCCGCGGCGGCGCACGCAGACGCCCAGGGCACGGCCCATCCCGGCCGCGAGGAGTGAGCCGCACGCCTTACCGGGGCGGGCCCGGTAACCTCTGAGCACATGCGTGCTCAGGCCGTGGGGGAGAAGGATGGCGCGACATCTGTCGAGAGCGTTCGGGCGGGCCTCGCCGAGCTGCTGCGCGCGCGACGCGCTGAGATCGAGGAGGCGATCGTCGCCCGTTTCCGCGACGTCGGCTTCGATCCCGCGGCGGGCGAGGACGCCGAGTACGTCGCGGGCGCGCGCGCGGCCGTCGCCGAGGCCGTGGACTACGGCCTGCACGCGATCGAGCGGGGGGAGGAATGGTTCGACTCGATCCCGCCGGCCGCGGTGGCCCAGGCACGTCGCGCGGCGCGCAACAGCGTGAGCCTCGAGCGGGTCCTGCTCCGCTACAACGCCGGTCACACGCTGCTCGAGGACTTCGTCATGCAGGCGGCCGAGAACAGCGAGTTCGCGAGCCAGACGATCGCCCTGCGCCACGTGCTGCGCACGCAGGGGGCCCTGCTCGATCACTTCACCTCGTCGATAGCCCACGAGTACCAGCGCGAGATCGAGCGCGCGGCGCGCTCGCCGGAGCTGCGCCGCGCCGAGCACGTGCAGCGGTTGCTCGCCGGCGCCCCGGCCGACACATCGGAGTTCGACTATGACTTCGACGCCGAGCATATCGGCGTGATCGCGATGGGCCCAAGGGCCGGTGAGGCCGTGCGGGCGATGGCGGCGGGCCTTGACCGCGACCTGTTGAGCGTCGCGCGCAGCGAGGAGACGGTCTGGGCGTGGTTCGGCGGTCTGCGGACGCCCGCGATCGCGCAGATCGAGCGGCTCTCCTCCGGAAAGCAGGCGGCGGGCGTGTCGTTCGCGATCGGCGAGCCGGCGCGGGGGATCGACGGATGGCGGCTGACCCACCGCCAGGCCCAGGCGGCGATGCTGGTCGTCCTGCGCAGGCCCCAGAAGCTCACGCGCTACGCGGACGTGGCGCTGCTCGCGGCCGTTCTGAAGGATCGCACGCTCGCACGGTCGCTGGTCGAGATCCAGCTCTCGCCGCTCGAGAGCGGGAAGAACGGGGCGGTCTCGCGTGAGACCCTGCGCGCCTACTTCGCCGCGGGCTGCAACGCGGCCACGGCGGCGGCCGCCCTCGGCGTGGACCGCCACACGGTCCAGCGCCGGCTGCAATCGATCGAGACGCGGCTCGGCCGTCTGCTGCACACCTGCCATGCGGAGCTGGAAGTCGCGCTGCGCCTCGAGGAGCTCGGCGGCGTGGGCGACAGCGACGATCAGCCGCTCACATCCTGAGCTGACCCTTCACTCACGGGCCATTCAGGGCTCACGGGCCCGCTGGGCCAAAGTGGCGCATATTGGATAACGCGCCGTGCCACATTGGCGCACCACCTGCTCTCCGAGAGCTGATACCTCTACGTTAACTAAATCGGAGATCCCTCGTACACGGGGATTGGGGGCTTGCCATGGGGACTCGTGTGCGGTTCATGACCGTTTGTCTTGCGTGCTGTGTTACCGAATTAGAGGTCCTTCCGACGCCGGCACGCGGGGAAAGCCTTCTATTTAAGAGAAGAGAGAGGCGCGCCGGGATTGGCTGCGCTTGTGAGGTGAATAGGGGGTTCACCTATTCGCACAGGAAGCCGACCGCGATCGTGAGGGGGGGAAGGCGACTGATCGCGCACGAGGCCTACCACACGGCCGGCCGCTGCGGGGGGAGGGGGTCGCGATGAGTCAGGGTGCGACGAGCGCGACCCCCGCAGTGGTCCGGCAGGCAGAGCTCGCACGCTACAGCGTCCACGGCTGCGAGCGCATGCTCTACGCCAGCCGGCTGGATGGCGTCGTGCGCATAGTCGACCGACCGGCCGCCGGACGGGGTCGCTGCTACCTGGTCGAGTGCTGCCGAGAGCGCGACGGGTATGAGGCGATCGAGGCGCTGGTCGCCGATTACCTACATCAGGCCAGGTGCCTCGGAGAGATTCCGATGCTGGCTGGCGTCCGCGAACGCATCGACCAGGTCGTGCTCACACGCTACAGGCTCAGCTGCGGCGAGCGCGTCCTCTACGGCCAGACGGTGAACGGCGTGGTGCGTGTGACCGACCGCCCCGCCAGCGGACCGGACCGCTGCTATCTGGTCGAGTGCGGTCTGGAGCGCGACGGTTATTCGGCGCTTGAAGCGCTCGTGGTGGATTACACCTGCCAGGCCCGCCGGCTCGACGACGTCCCGATGGCCGCCACCACGCTGCGACGTACGGTCGAGCGGTGAATCCGGTGTGAGTGAAGCGCTACCAGGTGTCAACGAAACCCCGACCGCGCGCCGGCTCAGACGGGGTCGCGGCGGCGGCCCCGAGCGTCAAGCTGATCAGCGCGCGGGTGTCGGCCGGGTCGATGACGTCGTCGAGCTCGAACAGCGTCGCGGCGTTGAGCGCCCTGGCATTCAGCTCGGCGGCGCCCGTCAGCTCGCGGATGCGCTGCTCGCGCTCGCGCTCGGAGGCGATCGCCTCGAGCTCCTTGCGCAGGCCGAGCTTGACCGCCCCTTCCAGGCCCATCGGTCCCAGATGCGCCGTTGGCCAGGCGACGGTCAGGAGCGGCTCGTGCAGGCTTCCGGCCATCATCGCCTGGGCGCCGAGGCCGTAGCCGCGGCGCAGGATCACGGCGATGAGCGGGACGCGCAGGGCGGCCCCGGTGACGAGCATGCGCGAGCAGTGCCGCACGAGCCCCGTCGCCTCGGCCTCGGCGCCCACCATCATGCCCGGCGTGTCGATCAGCGAGAGGAGCGGCAGCCCGAAGGCGTCGCACAGCTGCATGAACCGGGAAGCCTTGTCGGCCGCGTCGCTCGTGATCGCCCCGGCCATGTGCATCGTGCTGTTCGCGATCACGCCCAACGGCCGGCCGTCGATGCGCCCGAGCGCGGTCATCATCTCGGGCGCGAAGCGCTCCCGCAGGATGCTGACCGACCGCTCGTCGCAGAGCGTCTCGATGATCGGCTCGACAGCGTAGGCTCGGCGCTCACGCTCGGGAACGCAATCGCGCAGGCGCCGCTGATCGGGCGCGACGCCGGGCGGCGTCTCGCCCTGGAAGTAGGCGATCAGACGCCTGGCGGCCGCGGTGGCCTGCGCCTCGTCGGCGACGGCGACGTCGACCACCCCGTTGCGCGCCTGCATCGCAAGCGGACCGACGTCATCGGGCTCGACCTTGCCAAGGCCCCCTCCCTCGATCATCGCCGGCCCGCCCATCCCCAGCGAGACGTTCTCGGTCGCCACGATCAGGTCAGAGCAGCCGGCGATGACGGCGTTGCCCGCGAAGCATCGCCCTGCCACGACCGCGATGCGGGGCACCATCCCCGACAGCCGGGCCCACAGGGCGAAGGCGCGGGTGTCGAGCGCCGATACGACCGGATAGTCGCTGTCCCCGGGGCGCCCGCCGCCGCCCTCGGCGAAGAACACGGTCGGCAGGCGCATGCGCTCGATCAGCTCGAACAGCCGGTCCTTCTTGCGGTGGCCGATGGCGCCCTGGGTCCCGGCGAGCACCGTGTAGTCGTAGGAGAGCACGGCGCACGCGCTGCGCTCGCCGAACAGCTCGCCGTTGATCCGGGCCGTCCCGCCGATCAGGCCGTCGGCCGGCGTGCGCTCGATCAGCTCGCGCACATCCCGCCGCGCTCGCTGGGCGGCGATCGCAAAGCGTCCGTACTCCACGAAGCTCCCCGGATCGATGAGATCGGCGATGTTCTCGCGCGCCGTCCGCGCGCCGGCGTCGTGACGACGTCCAACGGCGTCTGGACGGGCCTCGTCGCATGTCAGCGCGCGGCGCTCGATGACCTCCCTGAGGTCGTCACGGAGCGGGGCCTCTGGGTCGTCCGGCTCAGACATGGCGCTCGGCGACAATATCGCGGCAGCAGCGGCCGGCGAGGAGCGTGCCGGCACGGCGCGGCGCACGCCCCGCCGGTGTGACACGATCATCGGGTGAGCAGCTCCCAGCAACAGGCCGTGCGCCTCGTCGCGGTGGACGACCTCGGTGACCGGCAGGTGACCGTCGTTGAGGAGACGCCCCACGGCGCCCTCGCGGTGGGAATGAGTCAGGGCAAGCCGTTCGCGGTGTCCAACCGCTGCCGCCATCTGTTCGCCTCGCTCGGCAAGGGACACGTGACGAACGATGGATGCCTCGAGTGCCCGTGGCATGCGGCGCTCTACGACGTAAAGACGGGCAAGATGCTGCGCGGCCCCCAGGGCGCGTTCAGGCCGATCGCGGGGGCGGTCAAGGCGACCGCCGGCGCGCGGCCCCTGCGGCGCTTCCCGGTCGAGCTGCGCGACGGCGCGATCTGGCTTGCAGGCTGATGCCCGACCGAACCTACGACTACGTGATCGTGGGGGCGGGATCGGCCGGCTGCGTGCTCGCGAATCGCCTGAGCGAGGACGCCGACGTGCAGGTGCTCGTGCTCGAGGCGGGACCGCCGGACACCAAACAGAACATTCACGTCCCGCTCGGTTACCTTCAGCTCGCACGGACGGACGTCGACTGGGACTACGATTCGGTGGCCGAAGTGCAGTGCGGCGGCCGGCGGATTCCGCTGCCGCGCGGCAAGGTCCTGGGCGGGTCCTCGTCGGTCAACGCGATGGTCTACATCCGCGGCAATCCGCTCGACTACGACGACTGGGGTGTCGCCGGCTGGTCGTGGGCGGACATGCTGCCGTACTTCCTGAAGGCCGAGGACAACGAGCGCGGGGCGTCGCCGTGGCACGGCGCCGGCGGCCCGCTGCCCGTCAGCGAGCAGCGCTCGGGCAACCTGATCACGCGGGCGTTCGTCGACGCCGGGGAGCAGGCCGGCCTTCAGCGCAACGAGGACTTCAACGGTCCCGCGCAGGACGGCGTCGGCATGTACCAGCTGACCCAGCGCGGCGGCGCGCGCGCGAGCGCGGCGGTCGCCTACCTGCATCCGGCGATGGAGCGCGACAACCTCACGGTGATGCCCTACATGCAGGTGGAGCGGGTGCTGTTCGAGGGCACGCGCGCCGTCGGCGTACAGGCGAGCCAGCTCGGCCAGACCCAGGAGCTCAGGGCCGAGCGGGAGGTCGTGCTGTGCGCCGGCGCCTACAACTCGCCCCAGCTGCTGATGCTCTCGGGGGTGGGGCCGGCCGAGCACCTCGCGCTGCGCGAAGTGGAGGTGCTGCTGGACCGCCCGGCGGTCGGCGAGAACCTGTCAGACCACGCCGCCACATACTCGGTGTGGACGACGCCGGAACCGCAGAGCCTGCTGCTCGCGCTCGAGCCCGCGGCCCTGGCGGAGTACGAAGCGACGGGGACCGGCCCGTTCGCGTCCAACTTCGCCGAGTCCGGCGGCTTCGCGCGCGTCGCAGCGGACGCTCCGGCTCCCGACGTCCAGTTCCACGTCTCGCCGATACACATCGTCGATGAGGGCATGACCGATCCGGAAGCTCACGGCGTCTGGGTGTCGCCGTGCCTGTTGACGCCCCACAGCAGAGGCTCGGTGCGGCTCGCCTCGAGCGACCCCACCGCCAAGCCGATCATTCGCAACGAGTTCTACTCGGCCGGCGACGATCTGCGACGCATGATCGCGGGCCTTCGCCTCGCGCATGAGATCTGCTCTCAGCCGGCGATGAAGCCCTACTGCGCCGAGCCCTTCACGACTCCCGGCGGCGACACGGACGAGGCGCTGCGCGCGCACATCGCGCGCACGACCTTCTCGATCTACCACCCGGTGGGCACGTGCCGGATGGGCGAGGACGCAGACGCGGTGGTCGACGCCCAGCTGCGCGTGAACGGCGTGGAGGGCCTGCGCGTGGTCGATGCGTCCGTGATGCCGGTTGTTCCGCGCGGAAACACCAATGCTCCGACCATCGCGGTCGCCGAGCGCGTCGCGGATCTGATCCGTGACGGCAGCGCAGCTGTGCGACCGGATGCGCTGGCGGCCGCGGACTGACGGCGACCAGAGGCGCCGGGCGCAGGGGCGGGCGGCTCTCGGCGAGCCATGCCGCGGGGGGTCTCACAGACGGCAAACCCCCCGCGTGCGTCCGCCTCGGTGGCTCAGACCCCCTCAGGCTCGCCGAGCACGATGAGCCCGTGGATGCACACCAGGCAGATCGCGAATATGCCGAGCGACCACCACGGGTGTGCTCCCCCGACGTCCAGCAGCGCGCCGATCGCGCCCAGCGAGGCCGCCAGGATCCCGATAAAGCGCCCGTAGGCGCCGCCCGCGAACAGCGAGAACGCGGCCGTCAACTCGATCGCCCCCAGGATGATCGTGATCCACCCCCACGTGTGGAGGCTCGAGAAGACGTATTGCGTGTCGTTGACGAAGAAATTCGCATTGCCCACGGCAGCGATGCCGTAGATGATGTTGAGGATGCCCGCGATCATCAAAAGGATGCCCACGAACAGGGCGCTACCCACACCTCTCATTTGATCTCCCTTGCGTAACGGACGCCGTTTGGCGCCGTCTCTCGATTCTATGGCGAGTGGCCGAGTCCTGCCACTGGGCGCCACCCAGCGCCCGCCGTCCAGGACCGGGCGTCGATCCCCTCAGACGGCCGCCAGCCGGTTCAGGTCATAGTCGAATCCGGCCCGGCGCAACTGGAGCAGGAGCTTTGGCTGCCAGGTGCCGGCCAGATCGAGGCGGACGTAGGCGACCCCGTCCAGGTCGCACGGCAGTTCGACGCCGTCTTCGTAGAGCACGCACACGCAGCGCGGGGTCAGCGCGGCGACGAGGATGCCCATCTCGAACACGACACCCTGGCGCGCGCGAGGCGAGAAGTACGGCTCCCGATCGGACTCGAGTCGCGGCGCCCCGACATCGTCCGCCGTGAGCAGGATGACGGCGTAGCGCGAGCCCGCCGGGTATTCGTCGAACTGCGCCGCCAGCGCGCTGCCGTCGTTCGGTCGCTCGTTCAGGATCGTGACGGGATGCGGGCCTGTGCTTTCGAGCAGTCCGGCGACGGCCTGCTTCCACTTCTCGTTGCGACCGTGAACGAGCAGGACCTGTCTCGTCCGATCGGGCGCAACGCCCGTCGAGGTCGGTGCGGGCAGCGATGAAGCCGAACCGTTGGCCTTCTGCGGCACGGCCTCCGAGCCCGCGGTCATCGCCGGCGCCAGCGCCGAGCCGACCGGCGGCGCGGGCTCGAGCTCCGAGCCGACCGCGGGCGCCGGCGCGCGCTCGTCGTCCTCGGCGGGCGCCAGTGCGGGCCCGGCGCCGGCGCCGGGCTGCGACGGGGGCGCCGCGCCGTCGCCGTGCTCGGCGAGCTCGAGTTGTTCTTGCAGCGAGATCAACAGCTCGACCGCGGCCTGCAGAGACGAGGATTCGCGCTTGCATTCCACCTGCCACTGTTCGTCGCCGGCGAGCACGGACGCGGCGCTCCTGAAGTCATCCGCCTGCCCGGGTCCGTCGTAGATGTGACCGAGCGTCCGCACGGTCAGCTCGATCCACTGGTGCCGGGCCGGCTTCCAGGTCTCGTACTCGCTCAAGTCGCCGATCAGGTGGGCCTGCTCCACGAGCGCCCGGCCCTGCTCGATGTCCTTCGTCAGCAGCTCCTCGGCGATCGGGCGAGAGACACGGAGCATCCCCGGGCGCCTCAGCTCCAGGGCCGGGCGCCGGTCGCAGGCCGATCGCTGCGCGAGGGCTGGAGGTTGCACGGGCGGAACGACCGCGCCCGCTTGCTGGGGCGGAACGAGCGCACAGGTTCCTGCTCGGCGCGATCGTCGTTTCGGAACGCCACCTCCGGGACCGAGCCCCGTGTCGCCACTCGCGCGATGACCGCGGCCGCGACAAGCTCCTCGTCAACGACGTACTGCGCGTCGAGCACCAGCTGTCTGAGTAATTGTGCTCGCTGCATCGGATTTTCCCCTACTCGTATCGGCAAGTGTGGCGGCAGCGACCCGCGCAGCGAAGTTCTTTAGACGAGCGTATGAGGCGTGGCGGAAGCGACGGCTCGTACGTGGCGGGATCGAGCGCGCTCAGTGGTGAGCCGTGGCTTTGGGCGCGCGCAGCGTGACGGTCGTCTGGGCCGTGTGCGCGGCGCCGGCCGCATCGTGAGCGGCGATCGTCGCTCTCACGCGCAGCACGCGCATGCGGGCGAGCAGCGCACGGGCCGTCGCGGACAGATGCAGCGTCACGGCCTTCGCCTGCCCGCCGGCGACCGTGAACGAGCCGCGGGCGAGCGTCACGACGGAAGCCTTGCCCGGCTTGAGCTGTTGCCCGGTCGCACCGGCGCTGAGCGCGGTGAGCGTCTGCAGCGTGACCGTCCCGATGCAGCTGCTCTCGCTCGCCGGGCAGGTCACCTTGAGGCTCAGCACCCCCGCCGAGCTGATCGTGAAGGAAGAGCTCGCCAGCGCCGCGTCCGGGGTGGGCGGCGTCTTCGCTTCCCGAGCGGGCAGCACTCCCTGATTGCCGGATCCCTGCTGCGGCGGCGTGGGGACCGCGAGCGTCGTGAGCAGCTGATCGTTGCCTCGGCTCGTGCCGCCCGCGTTGCTCGAGACGATCCGCGCGTGGAAGGTGGTGTTGGCGGCGATGCCCGATATCGACGCGGATACCGCAACCGGGCTCGTGCCGGACCCGGGTGGCGTGGAGCAGGGGGCGCTCGAGCCATAGCCTTCGCTCGTGCCGTATTCAAATCGACATTCGCCCACTTCCTCGCCGTTGGGGTTGACGGTTGCGTTGAGCGTCACAGACGACTGCGTTACGGACGACGCCGCTTCGGTCACGACCGCCGGGGCATTGGGCAGCGTCCTGAACGTCTGGTCTGAGCCCCTGCTCGTGCCGCCCGGGTTGGTCGCCGAGATCCTGACGTGATAGGCCGTGTTGGCGGTCAGGCCCGACACCTGCGCGGACACCGCGACCGGGCTCGTGCCCGACCCGGGCGAGGTCGTGCACGGGGCGCTCGATTCATAGGACGTCGTGGTCCCGTATTCGAGCTCGCATTCGCTCACTTCTCCGCCGTTCGGGTTCACCGTCGCGCTCAGCGTCGCCCCGGTCTGCGTTATCGCCGAGGCCTTTTCCGTCACCACCGTAGGGCCGGGCAGCGTCTTGAGCGTTTGGTCTGAGCCCTCGCCCGTGCCGCCCGCGTTCGCGGCCACGATCCGGAAGTGGTAGGTCGTGTCGCCGGTCAGGCCGCTGAGGGGCGCGGAGACGGCGACGGGGGCGGTGCCGGCGCCCGGCGCAGCCGTGCAGGGAGCGCTCGACCCGTAGGCGCTCGTCGCGCCGTATTCGAGCTTGCATTCGCCCACTTCGCCGCCATTGGGGTTGACGCTCGCGTTCAGCGTGGCGGCGGTCTGCGTGATCGAGGAGGCGGCGTTCGTCACGACCGTCGGGGGGTTCGGCAGCGTCCTGAGCGTTTGGTCAGAGCCCTCGCCCGTGCCGCCCGCGTTCGCGGCCACGATCCGGAAGTGGTAGGTCGTGTTGGCGGTCAGGCTGCTCAGGGGCGCGGAGACGGCGACGGGGCCGGTGCCGGAGCCGGGGGAGGGCGCGCACGGGACGCTCGCGCCGTAGCCGGGGGTGGGTCCGTATTCGAGCTTGCATTCGCCGACTTCCCCGCCGTTGGGGTTGACCGTCGCGCCGAGCGTGGCGGTGGTCTGCGCGATCGAGGAGGCGGCGTTCGTCACGACCGTCGGGGGGTTCGGCAGCGTCTCGAGTGTTTCGTCGCTCCCGGTGCCCGTGCCGCCCGCGTTCGCGGCCACGATCCTGAAGTGGTAGGTCGTGTTTGCGCTCAGGCCGCCGATCGGCGCCGACACGGCAACGGGGCCGAAGCCCGAACCCGGCAGCGAGGAGCAGGGAGCGTTCGACCCGTAGGCGCTCGTCGTGCCGTATTCGAGCTTGCATTGCCCGACTTCGCCGCCGTTGGGGTTCACCGTCGCGCTCAGGCTGGCCGTGCTCTGCGTGACCGTCGAGGCAGCCTTCGTGAGGACCGTCGGTGGGTTGGGAAGGGTCTTCAGCGTTTCGTCCGAGGCCCTGCTGGTGCCGCCGGCGTTGGTCGCGGAGACGCGGAAGTGGTAGGTGGTGTCCGCCGTGAGGCCCGTGACCGTTGCGGAGACCGCCACCGGACCGCCGCCCGCGCCCGGAGCAGGCGTGCACGGGGCGCTCAGACCGTACGCGCCGCTGGTGCCATATTCGAGCTTGCATTCGCTGACTTCCCCGCCGTTGGGGTTGACGCTCGCGTTGAGCGTGGCGCTGGTCTGCGCGAGGGCGGACGGGCCCCCCGTTTCGACGGTGGGTGCGTTGGGCAGGGTCCTGAGCGTTTCGTCGGGGCCGCTGCTCGTTCCGCCGGGGTTCCTCGCCACGATCCGGAAGTGGTAGCTGGTGTTCGCATTCAGTCCGCTCACCGACGCCGAGACGGCGACCGGGCCGCTCCCGGACCCGGGCGGGGGCGTGCACGCGGCAGTCGATCCATATGCGGGGCTCGTGCCATATTCGAACTGGCATTCGCTGACTGCACCGGCGTTGGGGTTCACCGTCGCGTTCAGGCTTGCCGAGATCTGCGTGACCGCGGACGTCGCCTTCGTCACGAGCGTTGGCGCGTTGGGCAGGGTCCTGAATGTCTGATCGGCGCCGCTGGCGGTCCCGCCGGCGTTCGCTGCGAGGACCCGGAAGTGGTAGGTGGTGTTTTCGCTCAGGCTGAGGAGCGCAAGCGAGGCGGACACCGCCACCTGGCTGGTCCCGGAGCCCGGCAACGTGGAGCATGGAACACTCGACCCGTAGCCTTCGGTGGTGCCGTATTCGAAACGGCATTCGCCGACCGCGCCGGCGTTCGGGTTGACCGTCGCGTTCAGGGTCGCCGCGGTCTGCGTGATCGCAGACGCTTTTTCGGTGGTAACGCTCGGGGGGTCGGGCAGCGTCTTGAACGTTTCGTCGCTTCCCTGGCTTGCCCCGCCCTGGTTGGCGGCCATGATCCGGAAGTGGTAGGTGCTGTTCGCCGTCAGGCCGGTGAGGGCGGCTGAGACAGCCGCCGCAGCGGTGCCCGAGCCGGGCGCGGGCGTGCAGGGAGCGCTAGACCCGTAGGCGCTCGTCGTGCCGTATTCGAGCTTGCATTCGCCGACTTCCCCGCCGTTGGGGTTGACGCTCGCGTTCAGCGTGGCGATGATCTGCGTGATCGAGGAGGCGCCGCTCGTCACGACGGCCGGGGGGTTCGGCAGCGTCTTGAGCGTCTGGTCTGAGCCTCTGCTCGTGCCGCCCGCGTTCGCTGCGACGATCCGGAAGTGGTAGGTGGTGTTTTCGGCGAGGCTCAGGAGCGCAAGCGAGGCGGACACCGCGACCGGGCTCGCGCCGGACCCGGGCAGCGCGGAGCATGGTGCGCTCGACCCGTAGCCTTCGGTCGTGCCGTATTCAAACTGGCATTCGCCGACTTCGCCGCCGTTCGGGTTGACCGCGGCGCTGAAGGTGGCGGCGGTCTGCGTGATCGCCGACGCAGCTTTCGTCACGACGGCCGGGGCGATGGGCAGCGTCCTCAGCGTTTCGTCTGCGCCGTTGCTGGTTCCGCCGGGGTTGCTCGCCACGATGCGGAAGTGGTAGGTGGTGTTGGCGGCCAGGCCGCCGGCGGCTGCCGAGACCGCCACCGGGCTCGTGCCGGAGCCCGGGGGCGCCGCGCATGAGGAGCTCGAGCCATAGGCGCTCGTCGTGCCGTATTCGAGCTTGCATTCGCCGACTTCTCCGCCGTCGGGGTTGACGGTGGCGTTCAGCGTTGCGGCGGTCTGGGCGATCGCGGAGGCGGTGCTCGTCACCACCGCCGGGGGGTTCGGCAGGGTCTTGAGCGTTTCGTCGGCGGCTTTGTTCGAGCCGCCCGGGTTCGTCGCCACGATCCGGAAGTGGTAGGTGGTGTTGGGACTCAGTTTCCCGACGGACGCGGAGACCGCCACCGAGCCGGCGCCGGAGCCCGGCGAGGGCGTGCAGGAGGCGCTCGAGCCGTAGGCGGCCGTGGTGCCGTATTCGAGCTTGCATTCGTTCACTTCTCCGCCGTTGGGATTGACGCTGGCGTTCAGGACCGCGGTGGTCTGGGTTATCGCCGACGCGGCTTCGCTCACGACCGTCGGTGGGCTCGGTGGCGTCCTGAGGGTTTCGTCTGCGCCGCGGCTCGTCCCGCCCGCGTTCCCCGCAACGACGCGGAAGTGGTAGGTGGTATTCGCCGCGAGGCCAGCCACCGAGGCCGAAGTGGCGACAGGGCTAGCGCCCGATCCGGGCAGCGCCGAGCATGGAACGCTCGACCCGTAGCCTTCGGTGGTGCCGTATTCGAAGCGGCATTCGCCTACCGCGCCGCCGTTGGGGTTGATGGTCGCGTTCAGGGTGGCCGTCGTCCGGGTGATCGCGGAGGCCGTCTTCGCTTCGACCGTCGGGGGGTTGGGCAGCGTCTGAAGCGTCTCGTCCGGGCCGCTGCTCTTGCCGCCGGGGTTGCTGGCCGCGAGCCGGAAGTGGTAGCCGGTGTTCGGGCTGAGGCCACTCACCGAGGCAGACACTGCGACAGGGCCAGCGCCCGATCCCGGTAGCGCCGAGCATGGAGCGCTCGACCCGTAGCCTTCGGTGGTGCCGTATTCGAGCTTGCATTCGTTCACTTCTCCGCCGTTGGGATTGACGGTCGCGTTCAGGGTGGCCGTCGTCTGGGTGATCGCCGACGCCGTCTTCGCTTCGGCCGTCGGGGGGTTGGGAAGCGTCGTGAACGTTCCGTCCGAGCCCTCGCCGGCTGCCCCCGGATTCGTCGCCGAGATCCTGAAGTGGTAGGTGGTGTTCGCGACGAGGCCCGTGACAGGCGCCGACACGCCTACCGGGCTGCTGCCCGACCCCGGCAGCGAGGAGCACGGAGCGCTCGACCCGTAGCCTTCGGTGGTTCCATATTCGAAATGGCAGTCGCTCACTTCGCCGCCGTCGGGGTTGACCGTGGCGTTGAGCGTGGCGGCGCTCTGCGTGATGGCGGACGCCGCGCCCGTTGCGAGCGCCGGGGCGTTGGGCAGCGTCCTCAGCGTTTCGTCTGCGCCGTTGCTGATCCCGCCGGGGTTGCTCGCCACGACGCGGAAGTGGTAGGTGGTGTTGGCGGCCAGGCCGCCGATGGCGGCCGAGACCGCCACCGGGCTCGTGCCGGAGCCCGGCGAGGCCGCGCATGAGGCGCTCGAGCCATAGGCGCTCGTCGTGCCGTATTCGAGCTTGCATTCGCCGACTTCGCCGCCGTTGGGGTTGACGCTCGCGTTCAGCGTGGCGGCGGTCTGGGTGATCGCCGACGCCGCCTTCGTCGTGACCGTCGGTGCGTTGGGCAGCGTGTTGAGCGTTTCGTCTGCACCTCTGCTCGTCCCGCCGGCGTTCATCGCGACGATCCGGAAGTGGTAGGTGCTGTTCGGGCTGAGCGCACCCACCGACGCGGACACGGCTTCGGCGCTCGTGCCCGAGCCCGGCGGGGGGCTGCAGGAGGCGCTCGAGCCGTACGCGCTCGTCGTGCCGTATTCGAGCTTGCATTCGCTCACTTCACCGCCGTTGGGGTTCACGCTCGCGGTCAGGGTGGCCGATGTCTGAGTGATCGCCGACGCCGCTTTCGTCGTCACCGCCGGTGGATTGGGCAGCGTCTTGAGCGTTTCGTCTGCGCCTCTGCTCGTCCCGCCCGCGTTGGCGGCCGAGACGCGGAAGTGGTATGCGGTGTTCGCCGTGAGGCCGCTCAGGGCCGCGGAGACCGAGACCGTGCTCGTGCCCGAACCCGGCGGTGGGCCGCACGAGGCGCTCGATCCGTACGCACTCGTCGTGCCGTATTCGAGCCTGCATTCGCCGACCTCTCCGCCGTTTGGATTGACGCTTGCGTTCAGGGTTGCGGCGGTCCGCGTGATCGCCGACGCCGCCTTCGTCGTGACCTTCGGGGCATTGGGGAGCGTTTTGAGCGTTTCGTCTGCGCCTTTGCTCGTGCCACCCGCGTTCGTCGCCACGATCCGGAAGTGGTAGGTGGTGTTTTCGGCGAGACTCAGAGGTCCCAGTGTCGCCGAGACCGCGACTGGGCTCGTCCCGGATCCCGGAAGCGCGGAGCAGGGAACGCTCGACCCGTACAGTTCCGTCGTGCCGTATTCGAAACGGCATTCGCCGACGGTCCCGCCGTTGGGGTTCACGCTCGCGCTCAGCGTGGCCGAGGTTTGGGTGATCGCCGACGCTGATGTCGTCACGACGGCTGGGGCGTTGGGGAGCGTTGTGAGCGTTTCATCCGCGCCCCTGCTCGTCCCGCCCGCGTTCATCGCCACGATCCGGAAGTGGTAGGTGGCGTTGGCCGCGAGGCCGGTGACGGCAGCGGAGACGGCCACCGGGCTGCCGGCGGAGCCTGGGGAAGGGGTGCAGGAGGCGCTCGATCCGTAGGCGGTCGTCGTTCCGTATTCGAGCTCGCATTCACCGACTTCGCCGCCGTTGGGGTTGACAGTGCCGTTCAGGGAAGCCGTTGCGGACGTGACGGCCGACGCCGCGCCCGTCAGCACGGCCGGTGCGTTTGGAAGCGTCTTGAACGACCCGTCTGGGCCTTTGCCCGTCCCGCCGGCGTTCGTCGCGACGATACGGAAGTGGTAGGTGGTGTCTTCGGCGAGACTGAGGAGTCCCAACGACGCGGAGACCGCGACCGGGATCGTGCCGGACCCCGGGGGCGAGGAGCAGGGAACGCTCGACCCGTAGCCTTCGGTTGTGCCGTATTCGAAGTGGCAGTCGCTGACCGACGCGCCGTTCGGATTCACCGTGGCGTTCAATGTGGCCGAGGTCTGCGTGAGCGCGGTCGCCGCAGTCGTTTCCACCGTCGGCGCGTTCGGGAGCGTCTTCACCGATTCGTCCGAGCCCTTGCTCGTCCCGCCCGCGTTCGTCGCAACCAGCCGAAAGTGGTAGGTGGTGTTCGGGCTCAAACCGCCGACCGACGCCGAGACCGCCACCGCGCTGCTCCCCGATCCGGGCGCCGCCGTGCACGGGGAGCTCGCACCGTAGGAGGTAGTGGCGCCATATTCAAAACGACATTCGGTGACTTCCTGTCCGTTGGGATTCACGGTGCCCGAGACCGTCACCGAGCTCGGACCCACTCCGCTGGCCGCGCCCGTGAGGACGGTCGGCGGTGGCGGCACTTCTGTGTTGCGCGCGTACTGTGAAACATTTCCGGCGCCGTGGTTCGCGGCGTAGATGCTCTTCCCGTCGGGACTCACCGCGATGCCTTCCGGATTGGCTTCGGTCGCGATCGACGCCGGCGTCTGCTTGATGAGCGCTCCCGTTTCGGCGTTGCGGAAGTACTGCGTGATGGTGCTGCTGAGTTCGTTGGTCGCGTAGACGTCGTTGCCATCCGGACTCACCACGACGCCTTCAGTGAATTCACCCGCGGCAACCATCGCCGTGGCCATCGGTGCGAGCGTCCCCGAGACCGCGTTGCGGGTGAACTGCGCCACCTTCCCCGGAGAGGAGCTGTCCGCCACGTACACGCTCTTGCCGTCCGGGCTGATCGCGAGATCGTGAGGATTGACTCCCGCCGCCACGGTCGCGGGGCTGAGCGCGGCGAGAGCTCCCGTTTCGGTGTTGCGTGAATACTGCGAGACCGTGGCGGCTTCGTAGTTCGTGGCGTACACGCTCCTGCCGTCCGGGCTTACGACAATCCCATGTGCATTGGCACCCGCCGCGATCGTGGCCGGGGTGAGCGCGGTGAGCCTGCCGGTTGCGGTGTTGCGCGAGTACTCAGATACGGTCGCCGAAGTCGCGTTGGTCGTATACACGCTCTTGCCATCCGGGCTTATCGCGACCCCGGTCGGGCCTTCTTCCGCCGTGACCGTGGCCGGCGTGAGCGGCGTGAGCTTCCCCGTCGCGACTTCGCGCGAGTACTGGGACACGGTGCCAGACGAGCGATTTGCGACGTATGCGCTCGTGCCGTCCGGGCTCACGACAACCCCCTCGGGCGTTCCCCCGGTGCCGACCGTCGCCGGGCTGAGGGGAGCGAGGACTCCGGTTGTGGCGCTGCGTGAATACTGCGACAGCGTGGTGGTCCCCCGGTTGGTCGCGTAGGCGTTCTTGCCGTCGGGGCTCACGGCGACCCGGGTCGCGCCCAGGCCGGCTTCCACGAAGGCGGGCGTCAGAGAAGTGAGCCCGCCGGGCGAGGACGCGCGTGCGAGCGACGCGCCAATCAGGCACAGCAGGATCGACGCGAGCACGGCGACAGCCAGCGTCGCCGACCTCGAGCCCGCCCTCGCCAGCGGGCGATCGACGGCGAGTCGGGCGCCCGCGCGCACTCCTCCGGCGGCGGTGAGCGATGCCTGCGGGTCTGCCAGCAGGATGGTGACCAACGCCCGCAAACCGCGGGCGTGCGAGCAACGCTCGCGGGCCGCCAACCAGCCGGACGTCCGTGTCCGACGATGCATGGTCGCGCGACTATACAGGAAAGATGGTGAAGCGCAAATGCGCGAAAATATCGGTTCAGGTGGACGAAAAGACGATGGTGATGTGTGTGCACGTTTGGGTGTGTATCGGGTGAATCGGCCGGGCCGGGGCTCGTCTCAGGGGGGCTTCGTCATACTATGCGGCGTGTTGGCGGCCGTCCCGTCGTTCACGCGCGAAGCAGAGCACGTGCTGCGCGCCCCCGGCCTGTTCGACTGGTCGACGATCACGCTGCTCGCGCTCGCCGTCTACGTGTACGCAGTCGAGATCGAGCGGGCCAACTGGAGCGCCGTGCTCGCCGGGCTCGCCTTCTGGCTGATGGACTGGGTGAACGAGATCATCAACGCGCTGGTCCTGCACTTCGACGGCCACGCAGCCCTCTGGACGGTGACCGGCGGCAGCAGCTTCGTGATCCTGATCGGACTGAACATCGAGATCTCGCTCTTCTTTGCGATCAACGGGGTCATCTTCGCCAAGCTCCTGCCGGCGGACCGCAGCGCTCGAATCCTCGGCCTGCCGAACCGTTGGGCGCTGGCGATCGGACTGTCGATTGTGTCGGTTTGCGTAGAGCTGCTGTTACATGCCGACGGTGTGTTCCACTGGTATTACTGGTGGTGGAACGTCGCCAGCTTCCCCGTGATAGTGGTGTTCGGCTACCTCACCTTTTACGTCATGGCGTTCTGGGTCTACGACATGCCGAGCCGCACGCGACAGCTGCAGGTCGTCGGCTCGCTCGCGGCGATCGTCCTGACGGCGGGCGTGGTGTTCGGCGCCATCCTGGGCTGGATCTGATCAACGCCAGGACGGCCTGCTCGGGCCGATCGAGCGGCGCAGGCGAGCGAGGACCAGGCGAACGGCGACGGCCGCAGCCACTCCGAGCAGGAGCATCGCCGCGTACAGGTAGGCCACGGCGAGCAGCACGAAGGCAAGGGGGCCCGCGACGCCGTGGGCCTGCTCGGCAAGCCACCAGAAGGGGATCGCCAGGGCGCCGAGCGAGACGGTCAGGGCGAGGACGAAGGCGATGACGTGATACGGCCGATAGCCGGTCAAGTAGCGGAGCAGCCACAGCGCGGGCGCCGTCATGGCCCCATTCTAGTGGCGCACGAATCGATCGGCGACGGCGAACGCGCGCTCCATCGTGTCCCAGTCGAGGTTCTCGGGCGTGTCGCTCGGCCAGTGGTAGTTGGCCGGGAACTTGGTGTGGTCGACCGAGGCCAGCGTGGCGGTGGCGTAGCCGCGGCGCAGAGCGACGAGCGCGTCGGTGGCGGCGACGGTGCGCAGCCCCCGCACGAGCTCGACGCCGGCGGCGTCGGCGGCCTCGGCCAGGCGCCGGCGCGCGGCCTCGCTGTAGGGGCGCATCCGCAGCATGCCCTCGGCCTCGACCAGCGTCAGCGCGGGGCTGCCCACGCACTCGAGGCACAGGACGGTCGTGTGCGCCGGATCGAGCTTTGCGCGATGGCGACGCATGAAGCCCTGCATGCCCTCCATGAACGACTCCTCAGAGCCGGTCGAGACGAGCAGCACCCGCACGCCGTCGAGCGGTCGCTCCGCCAGCGACCGGGCGAGCGCGACGAGCACGGCGACGGCACTGAGGTTGTCGTTGGCGCCGGGCACCACGTCGCTGGATCCGATGTCGAGCATGACGCCGGCGCTGCCGGCGGCCAGCAGCGACCCCGCGCGCAGCAGGCCGGCCCGGCCCAGGATGGAGCCCGCCGCAACCATCACCGGGCCCAGCCACGTGGCGTACATGATCGGAAATGACTGCTTCGCGCGCTCGTGCAGCCCGGGTAGGCGCTCGGCGAACAGCCGCGGCAGGGCGGGGTGGAAGACCAGCCCGCTGTGGGCGGCGTCGTGGTGGGCCACCACGATCACGGTCTCGGCCGCATTCCGATCGCCCGTCTCGACCACGGTGTTGTAGGTGTCCCGGTGCGGCATCAGCCCGCGCCGGAACCACAGTCGCCCGCCGCCGACTTCGTCCCAGATCGCCGCCGCGGCGCCCGCGCCGAGGACGCCGGCGATCCCGCGCGATAGGCGCGAGCGCGAGCGCAGCGCCCAGAGCCCCGCCAACGCCACGCCGCCGTTGAGCAGGCCGAGCGGCCACCAGTAGCCGCCGTGGGCCCGCTCGACCTCGACCGTGGCCGGATGCCCAAGCCGGCGCATGTGGCCGGCGATCCACTCGGCGGCCCGGCGCTCGCCCGCCGAGGCGGATGGGCGCTCGAAGGCGGCGAGCGCTCCGACAACCGTGCTCAGCTCCTGTGCGAGCCACGACGGTCGCGCGAGCTTCGAGTCGTTCTCGGGCGCTTTCGACACGCTCAGACGCTAGCCAACCGAGCCGCCGCGCGTTGCGAGGGCCGGCGTTCACGGACATCCCGGGCGTCCGTACCCGAGATGTCCGTCAAAGCCGGTACTTGCCACCTCTGCCGTGGTGGGGATGGTTTGTCTCCCGTGCGGTGGTTGCGTGCTTGCTTTCTGCAGTGCCATCCTGGTCGCACCGCGGATGCTTCGCCAGCCACCCAAGGGCTAGGTTTTGGACACCTCCGGATGCCGCCGCCCACGCTCACCCGCGCGCGCCTCGGTCGGTCCTGCCCGCCGTGCTGGCGCGGCAACAGCGATCGTGCAATCCTTTTTTGCCTAGCTCGTCATGGGGGGCTGGCTGGTGGGCGGCTCCACCTCTACGTGTGATGGCAATTCAGCTTGACAAGGCTGGCGATCCGATCGCCCCACACTCGCTCTCGCCGAGCGAGCTGAAGGAGTTGCTTACGGCCGAACGGGCGGGAAGGGCCTTCTTGGCGTTCAGGGACGCGCAGGGGCTTCTCAGTCTCTTCGTGCCCGGCCGTGGCGGCCAGACGCGGACCGTAGGTCGCGGCGCCAGGATGGACGTGTCGATTCCCTGGGACGTCGAGGTGTCGGGCCTTCATGCGGAGCTCCAGGGTCTCGGTGGGGAATGGACGATCGTGGACGACGGGCTCTCGACAAACGGCACCTTTGTCAACGGAAAGCGCGTCAGCGGCCGCCAGCGCCTGCGCGACGGAGACCGTATTCGCGTGGGCCGGACGGTGCTTGCCTACTACGGCGCGAGCGCGACCCCTACCGAGTCGACGGTGACCGCCGGTAACGAGCCCGCGCTTCAGAAGCTGACCGACACCCAGCGCCGGGTTCTCATCGCGCTCTGCCGTCCCTATCGCGACGGCACGAGCTTCGCGACGCCGGCGAGCAACCAGCAGATCGCCGCGGAAGTGTTCCTCAGCGTTGATGCGGTGAAGATGCACCTACGCACGCTGTTCGGCAAGTTCGAGCTGGGCGAGCTTCCCCAGAATCAGAAGCGCGCGAGGCTGGCGGAGTGCGTGCTGCAGTACGGGGTCATCTCGCAGCGCGATCTTGCTTGAGGCGGGCCGCTACTCAGAGATGACGGTGGGGGCGGTCTGCTCGGGTGCGCCACCGGTGTCAGTTGCGGCTTGCTGTGGCGTGCCGGCGGGGGCGGCCGAGACGGGGATCCCGAGGGCCGAGGCGCACGCGCGGGCGAGCTCGCCGGCGCTCGTGTAGCGCGCGTCGGGATCCTTGGCCATGCCGCATGCGATCACCCCGTCCAGGGTCGGTGGGAGGCTTCGCACGAGCCGGCTGGGGGCGGGGGGCGGGGCGTTGATGTGCGCCCAGAGCTTGGCCGCGTCGTTGTCCCGTGGAAACGGAATCTCGCCGGTGAGGCAGTGGTAGATGACGCCCGCGAGCGCGTAGACGTCGGCGCCGGGCCCGACCGCCTCTCCGCGGATCTGCTCGGGGGCGAGGTAATCGAGGGTGCCGACCCACTGGCCGGCCTCGGTCACGCCTGCGCCGCCACCGATGTGCTTGGCGACGCCGAAGTCGGTGAGATAGAGGTGCTCCGGCTGATCGGGCGTGAGCAGCGCGTTGGCGGGCTTGACGTCCCTGTGCACGAGTCCATGGGCGTGGGCGGCGTCCAGGGCTCCGGCGAGCTGCCCGATGAGCCGCGCGGCCCTCGCCGGCTCAAGCCCTCCGACCCGCTCCAGCAGCTGCGCGAGGTCCGTCCCTTCGACCATGCGCATGGCGATGAACAGGAGGCCGTCGTCCTCGCCGGCCTCATATACCGGGATGACGTTGACGTGCTCGATCGACGCGGCCAGCCGCGACTCGAGCTTGAAGCGCGCGCGAAAGATCGGATCCTGCGCGCGCTCGGTCGCGATCAGCTTGAGCGCAACCGTCCGCTCGAGGTCAAGCTGGGTGGCGCGGTAGACGACTCCCATGCCGCCGCGCGCGATCGCCTCCTCGATCCTGTAGCCCGCGATGATCGCGGTGGGCTCGAGCGAGCGTGGTCCGGTGGGGTGAAGCACCTCCTCGACGACCGCTGCGGAGTCGGCCGCGAACAGATTCCGCAGTCGTGTGCGCTCGCGGCGGTCGGCCCACAGCCCGACGAGCACGGTTCCGCCCGTGGCGAGCATCAGCGAGGCCGCGGGGTCGCTGAAGTCGAGTAGCGCGCCCGAGTCGAACGCGAGCTGGGTCGCGACCGCCCAGAGCACGAGCGCGCCCGCGCCGAGCAGGGCCACCCCTAGGGTTCCGAGTCGCATGCCGGCGAGCGAGACGAGCAGGGCCAGCAGCACGATCAAAAGCAGCGTCACCCAACCGGATGGCTCGCGCAGCGGGACTCCGGCGAGCACTGTGGCGGCGGCGTTCGCGAGGATCTCCGAGCCGGCCATCGGCGCGCCGCCGGTGGGCGTCTGATGGATGTCCTGAAGTGACGGGGCCGAGGCCCCGACGATCACGATCTTGCCGGCGAACATGCCGGGTGGGAACCGGCCGTTGTACAAGCTCGAGTATGAGATGGCGGGCACCGTCCCTGCCGGCCCGGCGTAGTCGATCGGCACAGGGTGGCGTATGCCACCGAAGCCGGAGGGGGGCACCGGCCGACCGGTGTCCGCTTCGGCGATGGCCACCCCGAACGTCCTCAGGCCGTCGATCGAATACTGGGTGTTGCGGATGACCCCGTCGCTGTCCGGGATCACGTTCGTGTTGCCGGCGCGGGCGCCCAGCTGGCGCAGCACTTCTTCGCCGCCCAGCACGTCCGTCGTGCCGTGCGGTCCGACTTCGGTCGTGCTCAGCACCATGTGGCCCGCGTGGCCAACGGCTTCTATCAGAGCGTTGTCGTCGGCGGGATCGGTCTGCTCGGTGAACTGAACGTCGAAGGCGATCACCCTGGCCCCGGCCCGGTGGAGCTCATCGATTATCCGGGCGTGGTAGCGACGCGGGAAGGGCCACTGCGCGTGCAGGTTCTGGTTACGGAAGTCGCTGAACGTCGTGGAGTCGACGTTGACCAGCACGAGGCTTCCGATCCGCTTGCGATCGGCGCCCCGGATCTGAAAGCGGGCATCGATCGTCTGGAGCTCGGGACGGCGCAGGAGGTGCTGGGTGAAGGCCAGTGCCCCGAGTCCGCTCGCGATGAGCGCGACGCCGAGCAGTAGCATGGCCTTCGGTCTCTGCGAAGTTGCCCCGCCCATCTCAGGCGACCGTTTCTGCGCCCAGTCGCCCGCTCACAGCCCCCCCGCTCGTTATCCGCCCCGGCCGGGGTGGGAGAGGAAGCTGTGGGGCGCCCTCAGCAGGAGGGTGCGATGGTGGGGGAAATCTTCCACGCTCACGACCCCACGGGCGACGCGAATCAGCGTGCCGGCGCAGGTATCTTCGGTCAGCCACTTCGTGCCACGCACGGTCGCCGAGGCATAGTGCCCGACGGTGCGGAAGTTGCCCTTCGCATCCCCCCAGAGCCTGCGGGCCGCCGCGTGGGCGTGGCCGGAGGCGGCTGAATGGCTGGCGCGTTTGGCCTTGCAGCCTGTGGGGAGCGGTCCGACAAGGGTAAGGACGGTGAGGACGACGCTCTGGCCGCCATGCAGGTTCGAGCGGGCGGTGATCTGGGTGACACGGAAGACGCCTCCATAGAAGAGGCCGGTCTCGGTGTGGCCGTGAGCGTCCGCGGCGGATGTGAGCTGGACCGTGCCGTTGGTGGCGTCGATGATCGTGCCGAGGGGCACAGTCTTCGCTGCGCTCAGGGGGATGAAGGTGGTCGTCCCCGGCAGCTCGATCAGCACACTGCCCGAGATGGGCTGCACGTTGGCGGTGTGCCCGAAGACCGGCGCCGGCAGTGCCGAACTGGTCGAGCCCAGCACTCCACCTCCACCGGGTCCGTTGGTGCTGCCGCTGGAGCTCCCGCCTCCACCTGATGAGCCGGCGGGGGTCCCCGGGCCGGTAGTGAAAAAGACCGGGAAGCCGTGAGTTGTGCCCGAGCCGTTGACAGCGACGAGTTCGGCGCAGTATTCGGTGCCGGCGCTCAAACCGCTCAGGCCGACCGAGACCGGGTGGAACGCCCCGTCGGGGTCCAGCGCCACCGATGTGGTCGAGTGCGCGGGCGGGCCGCCGCCGTTCGTGCACCATTCCGAGCCGGCAAGGTCGTAGGCAACGTCGTATTTGGTCGGTTGGCCAGCGGGGTTGACTTCGCCTTCGACCGTTGCGGTAGTGGCCCCCGTCGCGAGTGCCTGGGACGTGATCGCCGTGGGAAAGCCGGCGGTGAAGAAGACCGTCCCGCTTTTCGCGGTGCCAGAGCCGTTGGTGGCGATGACCGCGGCGCAGTATTCGGTTCCCACCGTCAAGCCGCCCAGGCCGACCTGAACTTGGTGAAAGATGCTGTCCGTGAATTCCAGGGTTTCCGGCTCGGTGGATTGCGCCGGCGTGCCTTGAAAGCCGCCGCTCTTGCACCATTCCGAGTTTGCCACGTCGTAGGCGAGGTGGTATTGGGTCGTTTGGCCCGCGGGGTTGAGTTCCGCTTCGACGGTTGCGGTCCTGGTGGTCGTCGCGAAAGCATTGAGGACAAATGGATAGGGCAAGCCGGCAGTGAACAAGACCGCGAAGCCGTGCGAGCTGGCGAATTCATTGACGGCGACGAGTTCGGCGCAGTATTCGCTTCCAGCGGTCAGTCCGGTCAGTTTGACGGAGACCGGGTGGGGGCTGGCGCCCGTGAAGCCCAGCGTCACGGGCGAGGTGGAGTGTTCCGGTGATCCGATCGAGCCGCCGCTCGTGCACCATTCCGAGCTCGCCAGATCGTAGGCAACGTGATAGGTCGTGGTCTGACCCGCGGGGTTGACTTCGCCTTCCACGGTCGCCGTTGTAGGAGAAGTGGCGAAGACGCTGTTGGCGCCCTCTCCCCCTCCGTGCAACGTGATGAAGGCGAGCGGCGCGCCCGCGGTAAAGGTGGTCTGATTTAGCTCGCCAGTGCCAGAGTTGTTGGCGGCGACAAGCGCGAAGCAGTATTCGGCCCCCGCCGTCAGGCCGCCCAGATCGATCGAGACCGTGTGGAAGGAGGCGTCGGTGAACCCCAGGGTCACTGGCGCGGTCGAGTGAATAGGCGAGCCTTTGAAGCCGAAGCTCGTGCACCATTCCGAGCTCGCCAGATCGTAGGAAACGTGGTAGGCCGTGCTCTGACCGGCAGGGTCGACTTGTCCTGCGACGTTCGCGGTCGTGGCGCTGGTTGCGAATGCCTGCAAGCTTATGGCCGAGGGAGTGCCGGCGGTGAAGGAGACCGTGAAGCCCTGCGAGGTGACGGAGCCGGCAGCAGCGCTGAGCTCGGCGCAGTATTTGCTACCGGCGCTGAGGCCGCTCACCGTTACCCTGACAAAGTGGCGGGCAGTGTCCGCGAAGCCCAGGGTCAGCGGCGTGGTCGAGTGCGTGGGCGAGCCTTTGGAGCCGAAGCTCGTGCACCATTCCGAGCTCGACAGGTCATAGGAAACGTAGTAGGTCGTGCTCTGGCCCGCTGGGTTCACCGCGCCTTCTAAGGTCACGGTCGTGGCGTCGGTCGAGCGCGGTTCACCGAATGCTTCCACCGAGGGAGCGCCGGCGGTGAACGACACAATGGAGCCGTGCCCGGTGGCGGAGCCGTTCGCGGCGATCAGCTCGGCACAGTACTTAGAGCCGGCGCTCAGGCTTTCCAGGCCGACATTCACAGAATGGCCGCGGGTGTCCGTGAAGCCCAAGCTCACCGGCGAAGTCGAGTGAGTGGCCGAGCCTTTCGAGCCCAAGCTAGCGCACCATTGCGAACTCGCCAGGTCGTAGGAAACGTGATAGGTCGTGCTCTGGCCTGCCGGGTTGACTTCGCCTTCCACGGTCGTCGTCGTGGCGCCAGTTGAGCGCACCCCGAAGGGGCGAACGGACGGAGCGCCGGCGGTGAAGAAAACCTGCCCGCCGCGTGCCGTGCCGGAGTTGTTGATGGCGACGAGCTCAGCGCAATACTCGTCTCCTCCCGTAAGGCCGCTCAGGTCAACCGAGACCCCATGCTGGGTGAAGTCCGTGAAAGTCAGTTTAATCGGAGGCGTATGCGCCGGCGAGCCTTTGGAGCCGGAGCTCGTGCACCATTCAGAACCGGCAAGGTCGTAGGCGGCCTGGAAGGTCGTGCCTTCGCCATCGGGATCGACCTGTCCTTCGACGGTCGCAGTGGTGGCGCCGGTCGCGAATACTTCGATCGTCACCGCGGAGGGGGCCGCTGCCTGCGCGAACGCAGGCAACACGACTGCCGAACCGATCGCGAGAAGCAGAACGATGCGGAACAGACGGATTGCCCTGGCGCGTTTCGACCTTCTTCCCGGCTGTGGGGCCAGGATCGCGGTCCCGCGTGCACCTCTCACCAGCAAGCCATCCCCCCGATTGAGATAGAAGCCGCCTAGGCGGCGCGACTGTACCAGATGTATGAATCGTTTGCTGTCTTGATTGCCAGTCATCGCTGATCCTTTGCGCAGGTGCTCTTGCGCCCATCCTTCCGGTGACGGCCAGCCGTGCAAACCGACCCAAGGTGTCGCGTCGGCTTACCTTGTAGTGAGACGACGTGGGTGTTTCCGCGTGGTGTCCCATCCCTACACCTTGGGTGGGTTGGCGCATGCGCAGCGCTCGACCAGGATCGAGTCGACGATTGACCATCAATCGCAAGACCGATCTGGAGGCAATCATGTTGACACCGCACGTCACCGAGCTGGGTCCGCGCAACTCGTTGGGCCCGCATCCAAGCCGCGCCGAAGCCGCGTCGGAAGTGGGTGACTACGAGCGTCAGCCTGAACACGGCCGGATCAGGCCCTGGATCGTGATGGTCCTATGCCTGCTCGGCGCCCTGCTCAGTCCGCGCGTGGCAAGCGCAAGCCCGGGGGTGGCGACCGTGAGCTTCAGCGGTCTGCCCTCCAGCCCCGAAATCCACATTACGGGCGAAGGATTCGGAACGCTCCCCGTCGCGAGCAATCTGGCGTACCAGGGGTACACCGGCTACGACTACGGAGAGGCGCTATACCTGTGCGATACCTCGAACGATCCCGGGGCGTTCTGTGCCGGAGAGAACAACGGCGGTGGCGGTGACACGATCGGACTGGTGATCAACACCTACTTCGGTACGGAAATCGCATATGCGCTCGGGTCCACGTACTCGAGCTCCTACTACCCCTCGAACACCTTCCGCCTTCAGCAGGGAGACAACGTAACGGTGCATATCGCGGGCTTGGGCTGCAGTGGCCTCGTTGACTACAGCGGTACGCCTCTGTCATGCAACCTGTCGTCAGCTGGAGGCCCGAACGTGCCGCCGGGTGACGGTCCGAACGTGCCGCCGATTGAAGATCCGCCCCCGACGAGCGGGATGGGGGAAACGGGGACACCGTGGCCGCCGACGACCTCAAGCAAGCAGGCATGCCCCGGCGGTGATGTCGTCTCAGCGAAGGGCGCTCCGGGGAAATCCGCAGCCGCCGGGCATAAGCCCCACAAAGCAGCGCGCGGCCGCCGCTGTCAGGCTCGCCCACGCGCGCTGTGCTCGCGGGTACAGCTCCGTCGCCATATGCGGGGAGCTCGCCGAATCGCGTTGCGCTGTCCCGGGCGTAGTCCCTCCCGACGCGGGTGAGGATCGCGATGCTGCCAACCCCGACCGTCGCCATTCGTCCGGTCGAATCGGCGGAGGTCGGGGCCTCGGTTGGGAGGCCCTTCGGGCCTAAACGGCACCCTGTCGCGAACTGACCCCACGCCCCTGCCCTCAAGAACGGTCCAAGGGGCCGCAGTCCGTTCCCGGGTCGCCGAGCGGCTTGTCGGACGCTCTGGTCGTTGATTGAGCAGCGCGTGGCAACTGCGCTTGGGTAACGGATTAGTAGCCCAAGGGTCACTAGCGGCTTCCTCCTGTTGAAGCGAATCTGGGAGTTACAACAAACCGCACCCAGGTGCACCGAACAGGAGAAACGTCATGCTAAGCAGAATAGACCACACCACCAGGTACCTCAAGAGACTGGCCGTGGCCGCCTCGACCACGCTCGCTGTCTCAGCCGGGGTATTCGCGGCGAGTGCCCAGGCGACGGTCTACAGCGTCGTCGGGACCGGTGGCACGCTTCACGTGCGCACCGCAGCATCTCTGTCAGCCCCGATCGTGGCGAACCTGACCGATGGCACCGCGATCGACATCGTCTGCCAAACGCGGGGCGACCAGGTCGTGGGATCGACGATGTGGGACAAAATCGACTCACCGGTCGTTGGATACGTGGCGGATTGGTACACGACGACGCCCGCCGTCAACAATCCGAGCCCAGGACTGCCCGGATGCGAAACCTCGCAGCCCCCTCCGACGCAGCCCCCGCCGACACAGCCCCCGCCAACGCAGCCCGGACCGGGCCCGGCACGGGGAGGGTCAGGGAGCGGGTTCTGTGCTCCCTTCGGGGGACTGTCGACATCCCACGTCAACATCGACAATGTCTACCCGTGCGCCAATCCGAACATTTCTGACAGCTTCGGCTACCAGTGTGTCGAGTTCAGCTCTCGGTTTGAGTACGCTGTCCATGGACTAGCGCCGGTTGGCGGTTCCGGGCGGCAACTCGTACGTAACCTGCAGGCTCGCTATGGCGTTCCGGTCTCCTCTCCGGGGATCGGCCGTCTTCCCCGCGCCGGAGACGTGATCAGCATGTGGGGGCCGGGCCAGGAGGCGGTCGGTCACACAGGCGTTGTGGCGACCGTCCACGTGAATGCGGCCGGAAACGGAACGATCACCATCTATGACGAGAACGGAGCCATTTCCGGTGGAAGGTCGGTCGGCGTCACGGGAGGCATCAAGGTCACCAACTGGAGAATTGCGGTTACGTGGCCTTATCCCGTCCACTACACCGAATTCGACTGGACCGTCCAGGCCTGAAGGCCGTTTGCCGGTGCATGCAGGGCTTGTGCATCAAGAGGGCCGCGTTGCTCCTCTTTGCGTGGCCGGAGGCTCGATGAGCCTCCGGCCACGACGGCGTGGTGGCCCGCCTGGCGAGCTCCACCTTGTCGTGAGTCATGTTCACGCCGAAGTGGTCTCGGGTTGCGATAGGTACTCGTCGAGCGCCTCGGTGGCCTGCGTGTCCTCATAGACCTCGTAATCGCGGAGCAGGCCCCAGGCCACGCGGCCCCACATGACGTAGCGGTTTTCATAGACCCGGCCGTCCTCCGTGTCGAGGTAGCTGATGCCTCGCACACAGAGCGTCACGTTCCAGGGCGGCCCCTGAGCGATGACCTCGTCGGCGTCGAGCTTGAGGCCCGTATCCACGAAGCGCTTCAGCCAGCGCTCGTGGTCGTCGCGGTTGTGGATCTCCGTCGCCCACGAGCTGTCGCCGGGGAAGCGGAACCGGATGTCCTTGGCGTCCATCTTCACGACCGACCGGTAGTCGCCCTCGCGCAGCCGAGCCATGTTGCGGTTGAGCATCGCCTTCGCGAGCCAGGAGAACATTGGTCCGTCCCTCCGTCTACTCGTCGCGTCACGGATACAGGCGCATCCTACAGCCGCATGGGTATCGTCCGCGGACGGCACCCGAGGGAGGTCGCGGTCCCTCAAGCTGGAGCCCAGACACCGAGAGAGGGAGCGTTGAACGATGACTGCGAAGAGCGACTTCACAGACGAGGAGTGGGATGTGGTCCTCGAGGGACCGACGAGCGCCGGGATGATCGTGATCACGGCGCAGCGGGGCGGGACGCTGCGCGAGACGATCTCGATGGCGAAGGCATACGCGGAGGCGCGCCAGCAGCATGGCCAGAGCGAGTTGCTGGATGCGATCGTCGCGGCGAAGCCCGAGATCGATCACAAGCATGCTCACTCGCCCGAGGAGCTCAAGCAGATCTCGCTCAAGCACCTGCGCGACGCCGTCGCGCTGCTCCGAGCCAAGGCGACGCCGCAGGAGCTCGACGAGTACAAGGGCTTCGTCGTCAACCTCGCGAACAGGGTCGCGAGCGCGCACCGCGAGCACGGGCGCGGCGACGACCCCGTCAGTGACATCGAGAAGGCGGCGATCGCCGAGATAACCGGGGCTCTGGGATAGGCCCTGGCGAGCGGCGGGTCAGGACAGCCCGCGCAAGTTCAGCCGCCGATGCGCGTCAGCTGACCTCCGTCGACAGGCAGCACGGCGCCGGTGATGAATCCCGCCTCCTCGGAATGCAGGAAGAGGCTCGCGTAGGCGACATCCCAGCCGCTGCCCATCTTGGCGCGAAGCGGAACGATGGCGTCGCGCTGAGCGCGGACCTGCTCGCGTGGGACGTTGAGTTTGGCGGCCCAGGCGTCGATCGACCATCGGCGTGTCGAGCAGCCCGGGCATGATCGTGTTCACACGGACGCCGTGGGCGGCATTCTCGACCGCCAACGAGTGGCTGAGCACGTTGACGCCCATCTTCGAGATCCGGTAGGCGGTCAGCGGAACGGAAGCGGCGAGCGCGGCGATCGAGGAGATGCTCACGATCGACCCCGAACCCTGCTCTCGCATCACCGGCACGATCGCCTGGCAGGACAGCAGGCAGCCCTTGAGGTTGACTGCGATGATCTGGTCGAAGGCCTCCTCGGTCAGTGTGAGCGGATCGGCGTCGCGGGCGCCGATGCCGACGTTGTTCTGCAGGAAGTCGATCCGGCCCCAGGCCTCGAGGCAGGCCCCGGCCATCGCCTCACAGTCGGCCGCCCTGGTCCAGTCGGCGGCCACGCATTCGGCGACGCCGCCCTCGTCCGCGATCATCTTGGCCGTCTCGCGCGCCGAGTCGATCTTGCGATCGGCGAGCAGCACCTTGGCTCCCTCGCGCGCGAAGACGATTGCCGCCGCCCGGCCGGTCCCGACCGTCTCGCCTGGCGACTGTCCCGCGCCAACGACGATGCCGACCTTTCCCTCGAGTCTCATCGAGCTCCTCAACGCTCGCCCGGCCGCCGAGCGATCGAGCCCGGCGTCTGTCCCCCGAGCAGGGGCTCGTCCTCGACCTCAACCCTTGTCGACTCGAGAAATCGACTGACCATGTTGTAGTAGCTCACCAGCAGGATCAGCTCGGTCGCCGGGCGGTGCCCGTAGCGGTCGATGACCTGCTCGAGCGCCTCGTCGGAGAGCCGCACGTCGCGACTGACCTCGTCGGCCACGCGGCAGATCAGGTTCAGCTCCTCATCGGAGCTCGTGACCGTGTCCTGTCCGCCGATCGCCGCGATCTCCTCCTCGGTCACGCCGACGTTCCTCGCGAGCTGCTCGTGCTGGGCCCACTCGTATCGGGCGCCCGTGGCGTGCGCGACCCTCAGCACCGCGATCTCCCGCCGGCGCGCGTCGAGCGGCGTTGACAGCACCGCTCGTCCGAGCGCCATGAACGGCCGAACCGCGCGGGGTGCACCGGCAACCATGCGAAAGACGTTCAGGGGCGGGAGGTTGCCGAGTAGCTCCCGCTGCTCGGGGCCGAGTTCGTCGTCCTTGGGGAGCGGAATCTTGGGGGGCACTCGGGGACTCCTCCTCGCGGCGGGTGGATCCGACAGCGCAGGGCAGCCGTCGCTCGGGCCCCGCGAGCCTTACACATCTCGACAGCTCGTGTTCGAATGCTCGGCCGCGTTGCTCAAAGCTCACACCAGCGCCTGGCGCGGGAGCGGCAACGGGCGTAGTGTTGGAGCCCAACGAGGCAGAGGAGAAGAGGATGGCGACCATTGAGACCCACGCTCCGACCACCGGCGACGGTGCTGCGATCGCCGAGCTCGAGGAGATGGTCGAGCGCCAGCGCGCCGCCTTCCTGGCCGACCCATTCCCGTCGCTCGAGGAGCGCCAGGAACTGCTCGGCGCTCTCGCGGGGATGCTGATGAGCCACCGCACGCAGATGCAGGAGGCGCTGAGCAGCGACTTCGGCGTCCACCCGCCGATCGCCACCGATCTGATCGAAGTGCTGGGGCCGGCGGGACGCGCCGTGTATGCGGCCGAGCAGCTCGGCGGCTGGATGGCGAGCGAGCCCCGACCGACCGATCCGGCGTTGTACGGGTCCGGGCGCGCGTTCGTTCAGCCGCAGCCCAAGGGCGTCATCGGCAACATCGTTCCCTGGAACTTCCCGTTCGACCTCTCGGTCGGTCCGCTGATCGAGATGCTCGCGGCCGGGAATCGTGTCGTGATCAAGCCCTCGGAGTACACGCCCGCCTGCGGAGAGCTCCTGCGCGAGATGGTCCACGCAACGTTCGACCGCGACCGGGTCGATGTGGTCGTCGGGGGTCTTGAGCTTGCGCGTGCCTTCACGCGCGTTCGCTGGGATCACCTGCTCTACACGGGAAGCCCGGCGATCGGGCGCGAGATCGCGATGGCCGCCGCCGAGCAGCTCGTGCCGGTGACGCTCGAGCTGGGCGGCAAGTGCCCGGCGATCTTCACCGAGGACAGCGTCGACGCCGAGTCGGTCAAGCAGGTCCTCGCGACCAAGGCAATCAAGAACGGGCAGATGTGCATCTCGGTCGACTACTGCCTCGTGCCGCGCGGGCGAGTGGAGGAGTTCGCGGGGCTGCTCGCCGAGTATGTACGCGAGTCGATGCCCGGCTACTGCGAGTCGGACAGCTGCACCGGGATGATCTCGAGCCGCCACCTGGCGCGAATCCAGGGGCTGCTCGAGGACGCGCGGGCACGCGGCTGCGACGTGCGGGCACTGGAGGAGGCGGGAGACCTCGATCCGGCCGCCCGTCAGCTGCCGATCTCGCTCGTCATCGACCCTCCTGAGGATCTCGCCCTGATGCAGGAGGAGATCTTCGGGCCGATCCTGCCGATCAAGGCCTACGACTCGCTCGATGAGGCGATCGACCACGTGAACGCGGGCGAGCGGCCGCTGGCCCTGTACGTGTTCGCAAAGGACGAGGCCGTCGCCGATGACGTGCTGCGCCGCACGACGTCGGGCGGCGCGTGCGTGAACTCCGCCGCCGTCCACGGCGCGTTGCCCTCGCTGCCCTTCGGCGGCATTGGCCAGAGCGGCTCGGGCCGCCACCACGGCATCGAGGGCTTCCGCGAGTTCTCGAACCTGCGCGGGGTGTTCGTCCGCGGCGACGGCGACCTGATCGAAGCCTTCGCGCCCCCGTACGGGCCGACGGCACAGGCGGTGGTCGACGCGGCGTTCGCCGGCCCGGCCTGAGGGAGGTGCAGGATGTATGACTACGTGATCGTCGGTGCAGGGTCGGCGGGCTGCGTGCTGGCGGCGCGGCTGAGCGAAGATCCGAATGTGAAGGTCGCGCTGCTCGAGGCGGGCGGCGCAGACAGCGATGATGAGATCCACATCCCGGCCGCGTTCGGCGCGCTGTTCAAGGGGAGGCGCGACTGGGACATGGCAACCGAGCCCGAGCCGGGTCTCGGCCGCCGCCGGGCCTATCTGCCGCGGGGCAAGGTGCTCGGCGGCTGCAGCTCGATGAACGCGATGGTCTACATCCGCGGCAACCGCGCCGACTACGACGAATGGGCGGCGATGGGCGCCGAGGGCTGGGGCTATGACGACGTGCTGCCGTATTTCAGACGCTCCGAGGACAACGAGCGCGGCGAGGACCTCTACCACGGGAGCGGCGGACCGCTCCCGGTCCGCGACGGCCGTTCGATGAACCCGCTGGCGACCGCGTTTCTCGAGGCCGCCACGCAGGCCGGCCACGAGGAGAACGCCGACTTCAACGGCGCCCGGCAGGAGGGCTTCGGTCGCTACCAGATGACCCAGGAGAACGGCATGCGCGCCAGCACCTCGGTCCGCTATCTGCATCCAGCGATGGAGCGCGAGAACCTGACGGTGATCACCGACGCACACGCGCTGCGGATCCTGTTCGACGGCGACCGCGCATCAGGGGTGGAGGTCGATCACGCGGGAACGGTCGAGGCGGTGGAGGCCTCCCGCGAGGTCATCGTCTCGGCCGGCACCTATCAGTCCCCGCAGCTCTTGATGCTCTCCGGCATCGGGCCGGCGGATCAGCTGCCGCTGTTCGAGATCAAGGTTCGCGAGGATCTGCCGGTCGGCCAGGGCCTGCAGGACCACTGCATGACGCTGATGAACTGGACGACCGACGTCGAGTCGCTGATGGGTGCGCTCACGCCCGAGAACCTCAAGCTGCTGCAGACCGAGGGACGCGGTCCGCTGTCCTCGAACATCGCTGAGGCCGGCGGCTTCGTGCGCACGCGTGCTGGCCTCGATGCGCCGGACTGCCAATTCCACTGCGCGCCGGTGCTGTTCTACGAGGAAGGCCTGGGCCCGGCCGCCGAGCACGGCTTCGGGTTCGGCCCGGGCGTCGTGAAGCCCACGAGCCGCGGCGCGGTCACGCTTCGCACGGCGAGCCCATACTCGAAGCCGCGCATCCTCCACAACTACCTCACGACCGACGAGGATCGCCAGACGATCTTGGCGGGCGTGCGGATCGCGCTTGAGATCTCCCAGCAGCCGGCCCTCGAGCCCGTCATCACCGGCGAGTTCGTCGCACCGAAGCCCGATGCCAGCGACGAGGAGCTGTGGCAGTACATCGAGGATCAGTCGATGACGATCTACCACCCGACGTCGAGTTGCGCGATCGGCCCGGTCGTCGATCCCCGCCTGCGCGTTCATGGTGTCGGTGGCCTGCGGGTGGTGGACGCGTCCGTCATGCCAACGATCGTGCGCGGCAACACCAACGCACCGGCGATCATGATCGCCGAGCGGGCGGCGGACCTGATCCGCGAGGACGCGCTGGTGGAGTAGGCTTCACTGGGGGACGGGGCAAAGCCAAAACGGAGGAGGGGACGCCGTGAGCACCACGAGCCGGGATCAGACGCCGCTTGACGAGGTGGATCTGGGAGACCCTGCGAGCTTCCAGGACGGGCCGCCGCTCGAGGTGTTCCGGCAGCTGCGCGCCGAGTGCCCGGTCCACTGGACCGAGCGGTTCTTGGAGTTTCCCGACGAGGATGGCTTCTGGTCGGTGACGACGGCCGACGACGTGTTCGAGGTCAGCCGCGACTGGCAGACGTTCTCCTCCGAAGCCGGTGGCTTCACGGCCACGAAGAACGCGGGCCTGTCGCTCGAGCTGCAGCAGGCGATGTTCATCGGAATGGATCCGCCCAAGCACGATCGCATCAAGGCGCTCTTCCAGCGGGGCTTCACGCCGATGCGGATCGCCGAGCACGAGGACGCGATCCGCGCGATCACGATCGACGTGCTCGACCGGCTCGAGGGCCGCGAGTCCTGCGATCTGGTCACCGACGTCGCGCAGCCGGTGGTGGCGCGTGTGATCGGGAGCTTCATGGGCCTGCCGCCCGAGGACGATGAGACGTGGGCGGACCTGATGAACGCGATCGTCACGGCGGGCGACCCCGACGCGACGCCCGAGGGCACTCAGATGGTGATGGAGCGCCTCGTGCCACAGGTCTTCGAGCGCTGTGGCGGCCTCATCGCCGAGCGCCGTGAGACGCCGACCGATGATCTGACGAGCGTGCTCGTGCACGCCGAGATCGAGGGCGAGCGGCTCGAGGACCACGAGATCGTGATGGGCTTCTTCCTGCTCATGGCGGCTGGCAACGACAGCACCAAGGCGACGTACTGCAGCGGGATGCGGGCGCTCATGGAGAACCCCGACGAGCGACGCAAGGTTCTGGAGGACCCGTCGCTGGTGCCGGCCGTCGTCGAGGAGGCCCTGCGCATGTTCCCCGCCTTCGCCCACTTCGCCCGCACGGCGACCCGCGACACGGAGCTGCACGGGCAGACGATCCGCAAGGGCGAGAAGGTGGTGATGTGGTACCCGTCGTCCAATCGTGACGAGACGCGATATGAGGATGCCGATGACTTCGACGTCACGCGCAATCCGGAGCACCAGGCGTTCGGCGCGGGTGGTCGGCACTTCTGCCTGGGCACCGCGCTCGCACGCCTCGAGCTGCGGATCCTCATCGAGGAGACGCTCGCGCGGTTCCCCGACATGGAGATAGCGGACACGCCGAAGTACGTCGAGTCGGGTTTCGCCAACCAGCTCAAGACGCTCCCGGTTCGACTGCGGCCTTAGCGTCGCCCGTTAGCACCGCCCCTCAACACTGGCCCTCAGGAGCCGAGCCACCCGCTCAACCGATCCAAGCGCTTACCTCCTAGGCGGAGCGGCGCGCCCTCGCTCGGAAAGCTAGTTTTCGAGAGCCCAGCGCCGGACTCGAACCGGCGACCCCTTCCTTACCATGGAAGTGCTCTACCAACTGAGCTAGCTGGGCGCGAGGCTGGACTGTAGCGCGCTGGCTGGGGTCGCGACAGCGGCGGCGGCTCGGATCAACGATCGTCTACGCGCTTGCCCGCGAGCCCAACCGCCCCCCTCGGCTCAGCCCTCAGCTAATCCCCTTAAGCAGCTCCCCGGGCGAGGAGAGCCCAAGCCCACGCGCCAGGATCACGATCGTCTCGAGGCGGGGCGAGCGCTTGCAGCGCTCGAGCAGGCTGATCTCGGTGCGGTGCAGGTCGCAGATGTCGGCCAGGGCCTCCTGGGAGAGGCCCGCGCGGTTGCGGTGCTGGCGGAGGTTGGTGGCGAATTGCTTGCGCACTGGATCCACGACTCCAAACTCTCGCGGCACGCAGACGAAAGTTCCACAGACGACTGTCGCCCCAGCCACCCGCGGCCTCCTTGGCGCGAGCGCTCCCCGAGATAGAAACAGCGCTCTATTCTAGCGACAACTAAATGTCTATGTGATGAGCGCCTCCGAGGGCGTGACCGTGGTCACGGGCAGGCCCGTGCCCGAGACCTTGCGCGGCAGGTCGAGTTTCAACCAGCGCGAGAGCCGGGTGGGCAGCGTCGAGATGATGACCTCGTCGAAGCCGTGCAGGTTGATCGCGTCCTGCACCGCCGCGCCGGGATCGGGGTCGCCGACGATCGCCTCGACGTGGCTGCCGGCGGCCTCGCTCAGCAGGGGCAGGGCGTGGTCGATCACCGCCTGCGCCTCGCCCGCGCCCTGGTCCTCGGGGTCGACGACCTTGTGCAGGCCGTGGGTTGCATTTGGCACTAGTAGCGTGAAGGTGCTCGGCCCACGCTGGGCGCGCTCCCTCACGGCGTCCAGCAGGGGTTGCGTGGCGGCGGTCTTGTGGGCCACCACGAGCACTCGGACGGGGGTCTCGGCGGACTCCATGGTCGCACTCCCTTCTGAATGGTGGATGCTCAGATGATCGCACCTGAGGGCGCGATGCATAAGCTGGCGGGCGTGCGCGTGCAGCTGAGCGAGGACTCCGTCGATGTGCTGCTCTCCAGATGGGAGAAGGTGCTCGGCCTGCTCGGCGACATCAGGGTCGCCCGCGCCGACGTGAGCGATGTGGAGGTCGTCGAGGATCCGCTGCGCCTGGTGATGGGGACGGGCCTGAAAGTCGGCCTGCGCCTGCCGTGGCTCTACTACGTCGCCCGCACGATCCGCCTCGATCAGGCGTTCCTCGTGCGCCGCGGCAGGCCGGCGCTGTCGTTCGCGGTGCGCAACCAGGGCTCGCTTCAGAGGGTGCTCGTGTCGACGCCGCAGGCCGAGGAGCTCGCGCGCGAGCTGAGAGATTGATGAGGGCGCCGAGACGGCGCCCCGGGCCGCGACGGCTGGCGGTCCCCTAAGGCGAGGTTTCGGCGTTCCGCAGGCCGCTGAGCATCCAGATCGCGAACAGCAGAAGGAGCCCCAGCGCGCATGCGAAGGCGAGCGCGGTGTGGTCGTGCACGCCCGAGATGAGCCCCCGGCCGGCCTCGAGGAAGCTGGTCGCCGGGTTGATGCTCGCGACCGCGTGGATCCAGCCCGTGAGCAGCGTGAGCGGCACATACACGGGCGCGAGGAACAGGATCAGGAAGACCGGCGTCTGCATCAGCGGGCCGGGCCTGGATCGAGCGGAAGCGGAAGGCCACGCCGGCCGCCCAGCCGTAGCCGATCAGGACGAGCAGCGCCGCGAGGCCGTAGAGGCCGAACACGTCGACGCCGCCGCCCGTGATCCGCATGCCGCCGATCAGCGCGACGCCGGTGACGACCGCGAGCGTGATCGCGGCGCGGCAGAGCGCCACCGCGGCGTAGCCGAGGGCGATCCCGCGGCGGTCCTCGGCAGCGAGCATCAGCCGGCGCGCGAAGCCGCTCTCGTAGTCGAACGCGACCGTGAAGCCGGTGAACAGGCCCGCGAACATCGCGGACTGGCTCAGCACGAACACGAACTGGAAGGCCGTGTAGCCGGCGGGGAAGCGAAAGCCCGGCACCGAGCCGAGCGCGCTCAGGCCGCCCGCGAAGCTCGCGAGGAAGACGAGCGGGAAGATCAGCGAGGGGACGAACAGGTCGGGCCTCCGCACGTAGGTGTGAAGGCCGCGCCAGGCGATCGCGCCCGCCACGCGCCAGATCGAGCCGCCGCTTGCAGGCGCCCGGCTCATGTGCGCTGGAGCCTTCCCCGCATCGTCACCGCGACCGCCAGCAGGGCGATGATCGTCAGCCCGATCGCGACCGCGAAGCCGCGCCACAGCGCCGCGCCGTCCCAGCCGAAGATGAACAGGCTGCGGAAGGCCTCGATCAGGTAGGAGATCGGGTTCCAGTTCGCGACCGTGTGAAACCAGCCCGTGTGGAGCAGGTTGCGCGGCAGGTTGCTCGAGGAGAGGAAGATGAACACGAAGAACAGCGGGAACAGGCCCTGCACGGCTTCTCCTGAGCCCGTGCGAAGCGCCGCCGCGCAGCCGAGCGCGCCGAACGCCACCGTGGTCAGCGCGCCGAGCACGAGGATCACGAGCGCGCCCGCGAAGCCCGCGTCGAGGTGGGCGCCGGCGATCAGGCCGATGAGGATGTAGACGGCCGACTGCAGCGCGCCGATCGCCGCGATGCCAACGAGCAGGCCCGCGATCAGCGACACGCGCCGAAGGGGGGTGAGCGCGAGGCGGTTGAAGAAGCCCGTCTCGATGTCCTCGGCGAGGTTCGTGCCGGTGTTGATGAGCGCGAACATCGCCCCCTGGATGAACGCCACGGCGATCGCGAACGAGACGTAGGAGTGCGTGGGGAAGCCGGCCAGGAGCGTCGCCGCGCGCAGCCCGCTCGCGTTCACCGCGAGCAGAATCACCGGAAAGAAGATGATCGGGAACAGCTGGAAGGGCTGGCGCAGCGTCTTTCGCATCGCCCGCCGGGCGAGCGTGCCGACCTGGGTTGACAGTTCCCCGCTCATCCCACGGCCGGCATGCTCGCCTGCTGCTCGCCCGCGTCCTGCGCGTCTGAGCTGCCGCTGCCGTCCTCTCCGTCGCCCGCGCCCTCGAGCGAGCGCCCGGTCTTCGCGAGGAAGACGTCGTCGAGCGTGGGGGCGTGGAGCCTCAGATCGGCGATCGCGATGCCCTCGGCGTCGAGCGTGCGCACGATCTCCGCGAGGTCGCTGACCCCCTCGGGCAGCTGCACGGCGGCGCCGGCCGTCGAGGCGGCGGCCTCCTCGCCGAAGCGCGCGAGCACCGCGGCGAGGCGATCGCGCTGGCCCGGGTCGGCGGGGATCGCCTCGACGCTCGGGCGCCCGATCGCCGCCTTCAGCTGCGCCGGCGTCCCCTCGGCGACGATCTTTCCGCGGTCGATGATCCCCACGCGGTGGGCCAGCACGTCGGCCTCCTCGAGGTACTGCGTGGTCAGGAACACCGTCACGCCGTCGTCCGCGAGCCGCCTGACCTCGTCCCACAGCGCCGCGCGGCTCTGCGGATCGAGGCCGGTCGTGGGCTCATCGAGGAACAGAAGGCGCGGGCGGTGGACCAGCGCGAGACCGAGGTCGAGCCTGCGCTTCATCCCGCCCGAGTATCCGCCGACCTTGCGATCGGCGGCGTCGGTGAGCCCGACCCGCTCGAGCAGTTCGCTTCCCCGCTTCGCGCTCTCGGCCTTGCCCACGCCGTGCAGGGCGCTCTGCAGGCGCATGTGCTCGCGCCCTGTCAGGTAGGGGTCGAGCGCCGACTCCTGCAGCGAGGCGCCGATCGCGCGGCGCACCTCGGCGCCGCGCTGCACCACGTCGAGACCCGCCACGCGGGCCGTGCCGGCGGTCGGCGGAAGCAGCGTCGTGAGCACGAGCACGGTCGTCGACTTGCCCGCGCCGTTCGGCCCGAGGAAGCCGTAGATCTCCCCGGGCGCGACGCGCAGGTCGATCCCGTCGACCGCCCGCACACCGCCCTTGAAGTCGCGCACGAGGCCTTCGACTTCGATGCCGTTCTCGCCGGCCCCGCTGCTCGCGCCCGCGCCGGCCCCGCTGTTTTCGCCCGGGCCCGTCATCGCGACGCCTCGGGCTCGGGCGACAGGCCCGGCGGGATCGAGGGCTTGACCCGCAGGAGCCGTGCCGGCGTCGGCGGCAGCCACCAGTTCCAGCGACCGAACAGCGAGATGACCGCGGGGACGAGCAGCGCGCGGATCAGCGTGGCATCGAGCAGGATCCCCGCCGCGAGGCCCGTTGCGAGCACTTTGATTTCGGTCCCCGGTCCCGAGGCCAGCGAGAGGAACGCGAGGAACAGGATCAGCGCCGCGCTCGTGACCAGCCGCCCGGTGCGCCCGATGCCGCGCACGACGGCGGTGTCGGTCGAGCCGGTCGCGTCGTACTCTTCGCGCATCCGGGACAGGATGAACACCTCGTAGTCCATCGACAGGCCGAACAGGAACGCGAACACCATCAGCGGAATCCACGAGGTGATCGAGCCGGTCGCCGGGATGCCCCAGATCAGATTCGAGCCGTGGCCGCTCTGCCACACGATCTCGAGCACCCCCCAGGCCGCCGCCACGCTGATCACGTTCAGGATCACCGCCTTCAGCGGCAGCAGCAGCGAGCGGAATGCGCGGGCGAGCAGCACGAACGTGATCAGCGCGATCAGCGCGATCATCAGCGGGAAGTTGCCGTAGACCGCTTCGATGAAGTCTTTGTTCTGGGCCGCCAGCCCACCGACGTGGACTTCCTCGCCGCTCGTCCGCACGGCGACCCGCAACCTGTCGACGGTCGCCCGGCCTTCCGCCGTGGAGGCGTCCGGCGTGCCAAACGCCTCCACCACCGCCGCGCCGGGACTCCGCCACTGCGGCAGGGCGGGCGCAACCGCCCCATGGATGCCCTGGACGCTCGAAAGTTCCTGCGCCACGCGGGCGGGCGACGCCGATCCCCCTACCAGCACCTCGTTGGGAACGATCACTCCCGAGCCGAGACCCGAGTGCTCGAGCGCGATGAGGCCCTGCTTGGCGTCGCCCTGTTTGGCGATCGTGTTCACATTCGACGTTCCCAGCTGCAGGTTCGTGGCCGCCAGCACGAGCGCGGCGAGCACGAGCGAGGCGCCGAGCGCCGCCGCCCAGCGCCCGCGCACGACCAGGTTCGCCCAGCCGGTCCACGAGCGGCTGGCCTTGTCGTCGTTGCGCACGTGCGGCCAGTCCAAGCGCGGACCGAGCTTGCTGAGCACGACCGGTAGCAGCGTCAGCGCGACGATCACGCTGATCAGCGGGATCAGCATGCCGCCATACCCCACCGAGCGCAGGAACGGCAGCGGCAGGGCCACGAGGGCGAGCAGGCCGATCGCCACGGTGGTGCCGCTGAACACGACCGCCCGGCCCGCCGTCTGCATGGCGCGTTCGATCGCCGCGTCGCCGCTCATCCCGTGGGCGCGCTCCTCGCGCCAGCGGACCACGATGATCAGCGCGTAGTCGATCGACACGCCGAGGCCGATCAGGGCTACCAGGAACTGAACGATCGGAGAGACTTCGGTGACCGTCGTGAGGCCCCAGACGACGAGGAAGGTGGTGAGGATCGAGACGATCGCCATCAGGATCGGCACGAGCGCGAGGAACGAGCCGAACACGAACGCCAGCACGAGTAGCGCTCCGAGGCCGCCCAGCATCGCCTCCAGGAACACGCCGGGACCGTTCCCGCCGCCGCTCTGGTTCGCCAGCGCGTCATAGCCCGTTAGATGGACCGGCGCTCCGGCGACGGTCGCGCCCGCCAGTGCAGCGCTCGCCTTTTTGGCGGCGTTCGGATTGTCGCCGAACGGCTGGTTGGGATCCGGCGGGGGATAGGCGACGATGAAGGTGGTGTGGCCATCCGGGGACACGAAGGAGCGGCTGGCGGTGCTCGCGAAGCCCGCCAGGCGGGTGCCGGGCAGCGTGCCCGCCAGGCGCAATTCGACCGCACGCAGACCGCTCTGCGCGGTGGGAGAGCTCAGGGACTGCCCGGCCGGCAGCGTCACGACGGCCAACAGTGGGGCGCTGTTGCCGCCGGTGCCGTGAAAGTCACGCGCGATCTGCTGGTTGGTGGTCCAGCCTTCCTTGCCGGGGACGGAGAATTTCTGTTTGAGCGCTTTCGTCGCCGGGCCGGCCGAGGCCATGCCCACGAGGGTCAACAGCACCCAGAAGGCCACGACGATGCGCTTGTGAGCGAGAACCCAGCGGGTGAGCGATGCCATTCTCTCTTTCCTTTCCGCGCCGTCGCGCCGGCGCCTGATGAACAAGAACTACGCCTAAGACCGTCGCCCCACCCGAGAACTAATCGGTGCGGCCAACTGGTTCTAGCAGACAATAGTTCCGACCAGAACAATCTATAGCATAACTCTTTCCGGCAAGCTATGATCTTCGTGTGAAAATCGAGAAGCAGATCGAGCGTGACGAGGCCGGCTGTGAGGACGACGAGAGCCTCTCGGCGGCGACCGTATCAGCTACCCCGTTTCGCGCGGTCGGATTCACGGTCTCCTCGATCGGGCATGCGGTCGCGATGCGGTTCCGCGCGACGCTCGCGCCGCTCGAGCTCGAGCCGCGGGAGTTCGCCCTGCTGCGGGCTGTCGGCGCGGCTGAGGGCCAGTCCCAGCAGGCGATCGGCGAGCGGCTGCAGATCCCGGCCAGCCGGATGGTCGCGTTCGTGGACGCGCTCGAACAGCGATCGCTGCTCGAACGCCGGCACAATCCGCTCGACCGGCGCACCCGCGAGCTGTATCTGACTCGGGACGGTCGCGAGCTGCTCGAGCGGGCGCTGACGCTCGCCACCGGGCTCGAGCTCGAGCTGTGCGCAGGGCTGAGCGAAGTCGAGCGCGGGCAGCTGCTCGAGCTCCTGTGGCGGGTGGGCGCCCAGCTCGGACTGCCCCCCGGCGTGCACGCCGGACACGCCCACTCGGCGCTCGCAGACGAGTAGTTCTCACCCGCCCGGGTGGCGTGACGCCCCCCGCTGGCGCGCGGGATCCTCGTCTGCCTTCTCCCGAATCGGCTAGCCGCTCAGCAGCTTCTCGATCGCCGAGCCGTAGGCCGTGCGCCTCGACTCGCCGATCAGGAAGGACGGGGTTTTCCTGAGACCCGCCTGCTCGGCGGCGTGGGCGTCGGCGGTGAGCCTCTTGGCAAGTGCCGAATCGCCGCGCGCGACCGTCCAGGCGGCCAGGTCCATCCCGGGGATTTGCTGTGCCAGTCCCTGAAGGTAGCCTTCGGTGACGTAGCCGCTGTCCTCCTCCTGCTGGTCGTGGTAGAAGAGCTCGATGAAGTTCCACATCTTGTCCTGCTCGCCCGCTGCGAGCGCCGCAGCCTGCTGGATCTCGAACGTTTCCGTGTCGTGGGTGGCTGTCTGAAGCGAGCGGTACTCGATCTTCAGCTTCCCGCCCCGCACGTAGCTCTGGATCAGCGAGCGAAGCGCGCCCAGCGTGAACTGCCTGCAATATGGACACTGCAGGTCGCCGAAGTACTCGATCGTCACCGGGGCTTTCGGGTCGCCCAAGGTGTCTCCATGCTGCGGGATGCCTTCCAGCAGCGAGGTGACTTCGGCGGCCGTCCCGTTCGCCTGGCTGCCCTGCGGCCTCGGGGCTGCCGTCCCGGAGCTGCCGCAGGCACAGAGCAGGACCACAGCCCCTGCCGCGACGCCGATCCCCAGAAATCTCCGCGCTGACATCGCCCGCCCAGTATGGCTTCAAGTGGCGGGGGCAGGATTCGAACCTGCGAAGGCAGAGCCAACGCGTTTACAGCGCGTCCCCTTTGACCGCTCGGGAACCCCGCCGGGGCGACCGTCAGTCTAGGGCCTGTCCACGGCGCACGCGCGTCCCGGCCGCGGCGCCGGCGGTGGTGGTCAGGAGGCCTCGCGCAGCTGCTGGGCATCCGGGAGCGACTGCAGCTTCTTGAGCGTTCGGCTCTCGATCTGGCGTACGCGCTCGCGCGTGATGTTGAATGCGCGGCCGACCTCCTCGAGCGTGCGCGCCCGACCGCCCACGATCCCGTAGCGGAGCTCGATCACCTCACGCTCGCGGGGCGGCAGCGACGCCAGCACGCACGTGATCGTCTCCCGGCGAAGCGCCTCGGCGGCGATCTCGAACGGCGATTCTGCGGATACGTCCTCGACGAAGTCCGCGAGCGCCGAATCCTCCTCCTCGCCGACGGGCTTCTCGAGCGACACCGGCTGCTGGGCCAGGCGCATGACGTCGCGCACCTCGCGCACCTCGCACTCGAGCTCCGCGGCGATCTCGGCGGGGCTCGGTTCGCGGCCGAGTCGCTGGATCAGCTGGCGCTCGGCGTAGATCAGCTTGTTCAGCCGCTCGACCATATGCACGGGAATGCGGATCGTGCGCCCCTTGTCGGCGATCGCGCGCGTGACGGCCTGGCGTATCCACCAGGTGGCGTAGGTCGAGAACTTGTAGCCGCGGCGGTGGTCGAACTTCTCCACCGCCCTGATCAGCCCCAGCGATCCCTCCTGGATCAGGTCGAGGAACGTGAGCCCCCGCCCGACGTAGCCCTTGGCGATCGACACCACCAGGCGCAGGTTGGCCTCGACCATGTGCTCCTTCGCCGCGATGTCGCCGCGCTCGATGCGCTTGGCGAGCGCCACCTCCTCCTCCGGGCTCAGCAGGGGAACGCGTCCGATCGAGCGCAGGTAGAGCCGAAGCGAGTCGAGGCTCGGCTCGACCGTCAGGTCCACCTCGACCCGCTTTAGCTCCTCGAGGCGCGACTGGAGCCCCTCGGCCCGGTCGGCAGGCTCCTCGTCCTCACCCTCGTCGGCGGTCACGAGCAGCGGATCCTCGTGGCGCTCGACCGCCTCGGTCTCCTCATCCACCTCGACGTCGACGGGCTCGTCGCGATCGGCGGGGGCCGAGCGCGGCTCGGTGGCGGGGTCGGCGGGGTCGACGGCGTCGATGATCTCGATCCCGTGCTCCTCGAGCTGGATGTAGAGGTCGCGGGTCTGATCGCCGCTCAGCTCGGCGTCCTCGAGCGCGGCCGCGATCGCCTCGGTGGTCAGGAATCCACGCTCCTGCCCTCCGGCGATCATGCCCTTCAGCTCCTCCATCTCGATCACGATTGTGTCCATGACCACCGACAGACCCTCCTGCTTCCCGCTCAACTGCGACCCCCCAGGCTCGATTCCACCCAATCGGAGCGACGGTCCGCGACCCTCCGACCTACGCTTGGCCTCCTGTGCGTTGCGATAGCGGCATTTGGCAGTTCCGTTGCGTCTTGCCCGGCTTTCCGAGTCTCGTGGCCGTTGGCAGGCCTGACCCGACGAGCTGAGTGCGAAGTGATACCAGAATCGGCGGTCGAAGATGTGCACCTTCGACACGCGACCGATGCGCCTCGGGCGCACCGTGCCGGCGCGCTACGCTGGGCCGCGGTGCAGGCGGCACGGTCGACCCCCCAGGCCATCCCCGCGCGGGGGGCGGATGACGACGTCCAGGCGCGCCTGCCGGGGGTCCCGATCGGGCTCTCGCGCGTGGGTGTGACGGGCGTCGAGAAGGTCGTGCGCATCCGGGACGAGCTGTTCTTCGCGCGGCTCGACTGCTTCATCGATCTCAGCCGCGACCAGAAGGGCGCGCACATGTCGCGCTTCGACGAGGTCGTCAACGAGGCGATCGGCGAGGTCGTCCTCAGCGAGTCGCCGTTTCGCGCCGAGACGCTCGCCCAGCACATCGCCGAGCTCGTTCGCTCTCGCCAGGGGGCCGGGCGCGCCGAGGTGACGATCACCGCGCGCTACCCAGAGCACAAGCCGGCGCCGGTCTCGGGGGTGCGCACGCAGGAGATCTACACCCTCTACGGGCGGGCCGTCGCCTTCGAGCACGGCACGCGACGCATCGTGGGCGTGTCGGCCACCGGCATGACCGCCTGCCCGTGCGCGCAGGAGCTCGTGGCCGCGCGCGCCGGCGAGCGGCTGGCGGCGGATGGCTTCAGCGGCGAGCAGATCGAGCGGATCCTCGCGCGCGTCCCGGTCGCCACCCACAACCAGCGCGGGCTCGCCACGCTGCATGTCGGCTGCATCGAGGACTGCGCCGCCGAGATCGACGCCGCGGCGCTGCTCGCGATCGCCGAGTCGAGCATGTCCTCGGAGATCTACGAGCTGATGAAGCGCACGGACGAGGTCGAGGTCGTCGAGAAGGCCCACCGGCGCCCGCGCTTCGTCGAGGACTGCGTGCGCGAGATGATCGCCGGCGTGGTCCGCGGCCTGCCCGAGCTCGACGACGCGAGCTTCATCTCCGCCCGCCAGGAGAACCTCGAGACGATCCACCAGCACAATGTCGTCGCAGAGCGCCACGGGCTGCTCGGCGAGTTGCGGGCCGAGATCGCCTCGGGCGGCTCGGCGACGCCCCAGACGAGCCTCGAGCAGTGGCTCGGCGCCGGCGGCTGAGAGGGCCTTCAGCCCTGTGAATCGGGCTGCGCCTGCTGTATGCGCCGGCGTACGCCGAAGAAGTAGTCAAGGCCCGAGAGCACGGTCACGAGCACCGTCAGATAGAGGAGCGCCGAGACCCAGGGCGGCTGTCCGTGCACCGCGATGATCGTGAGGACCAGCGCGATCTGCAGGCAGGTCTTGACCTTGCCGAACATGCTCGCGGCCATCACGACGCCCGCCTGGCTGGCGCCGAGGCGCAGCACGGTGACGGCGAGCTCGCGCGTGATGATCACCATCGCCACCCACGCGGCGAGCCGGTGGAGTGAGACGAGCGAGATCAGCGCGGCGATGATCAGCAGCTTGTCGGCGAGCGGGTCCATCAGCTTGCCGAAGGTCGTGATCGAGTCGCGCGCCCGCGCCAGGTAGCCGTCGACGAAGTCGGTCAGCGAGGCCAGCGCGAACACGACCGCCGCGAGCACGTCGCCCGCCGGCGTGTTGCCGAGCAGCGCGACGACCAGCACCGGCACGAGCATGATCCGGAGCACCGTCAGCACGTTGGGCAGGTTCAGCGGGAACATCGCCATCGACATTATCGCCGGCGCCGGAGAAGGCTGGTATACCCGAGCCGGTCGGCGCGCGCTCGCGCCGCCATCGACTTCCAAGCGACGTGAAGCGGAAAGGAGCAGGGCGATGCGCACACGCACCCTTGGGCCGCACGGCCCCGAGGTCTCGGCGATCGGCCTCGGCTGCATGGGCATGTCGGCGTTCTACGGGGACACCGACGAAGGCGAGGCGCTGCGCACCATCGGGCGCGCGCTCGACCTGGGCTGCAACTTCCTTGACACCTCGGACATGTATGGGCCGCACACCAACGAGGAACTCGTCGGGCGCGCGATCGAGGGTCGCCGCGACGAGGTGTTCCTCGCCACCAAGTTCGGGATCAGGCTGGAGCCGGGCGATCCTCCGCGGCGCTCGATCGACGGCAGCCCGGCGTACGTTCGCGCCGCCTGCGAGGCCTCGCTCGCCCGGCTTGGCGTCGAGCGCATCGATTTCTACTACCAGCACCGCGTCGATCCCGGGACGCCGATCGAGGAGACGGTCGGCGCGATGGCGGAGCTCGTCGCCGAGGGCAAGGTCGCCCACATCGGGCTCTCCGAGGCGAGCGCGCAGACGATCCGCAGGGCCCATGCGGTGCATCCGATCACCGCGGTTCAGAGCGAGTACTCGCTGTGGACACGTGATGTCGAGTCGCAGATCCTGCCCACCCTGGACGAGCTGGGGATCGCGCTCGTCGCCTACTCGCCGCTCGGCCGGGGGTTCCTCTCCGGGCGCTTCAGTTCGCCCGATGAGCTCGACGAGGGCGACTTCCGCCGCTACGGGCCGCGCTTCGTGGGCGAGAACCTGGCGCAGAACCTGAGGCTCGCCGAGCGTGTCAGGGAGCTGGCGGACGAGAAGGGGATAACCGCGGGACAGCTGGCGCTCGCCTGGGTGCTCCATCGCGGCGAGCACATCGTCCCGATCCCCGGCACCAAGCGGGTCTCCTACCTCGAGGAGAACCTCGCCGCCGCCGAGGTGGAGCTGAGCCGCGAGGAGGTCGAGCGGATCGCCGAGGCGGTCCCGGCGGCTGCGGGAGAGCGCTACGACGAGGCCGGCATGCGCACGGTCAATCAGTAGCCGACGGAGTAGAAGCTGATCCGCCGGCAGCCCTCGAGCTTGTAGCGGGGCAGCGCGCGACGGCTGGTGAAGACGACGATGTTCGGATTTTCGCAGTGGATGATCCCGGCGTTCTCGTGGGCGTGCACGACCGTGGCGGGGTTTGAGCCCGTCCACACGTAGTTCTGGGTGTCGTTTGCGTAGATCACGTTCCTGCCGCTGCCGGCGTGGATGACGGCGGTCTGGAACGACGGCCAGCCCGACGGGTGGTAGTCGCCCCAGATGACGTCGCCGGCGCTGCCGCCGTAGATCGTGTCGTTGCCGTAGCCGCCGAGCAGGTAGTTGTGCCTGCGGGCCTCGCCCTTGAGCACGTTCGCGCGTCCGGCCGGACCCCTGTCCATGACCAGGTGCTGATCCGGCGGCCAGCCCGCGTGGCTCGTCATCGCCGTTACGGGTGTCGCTGCAACGAGGAGTCCGAGCAGGGCCACGGCCACCGAGCGCCGGACGCTAGGGTGGGGAGCGATGCCGCTGATACCCATGGTGATAGAGCGAACCGCGCGGGGCGAGCGCGAGTTCGACATTTATTCGAGGCTGCTCAACGAGCGCATCGTCTTCCTGGGGACGCCGATCGACGATCAGGTCGCGAACCTGGTGGTCGCGCAGCTGTTGCACCTGGAGAGCGAGGACCCGGAGAAGGACATCTCGCTGTACATCAACTCGCCCGGCGGCAGCATCTACTCCGGATTGGCGATCTACGACACGATGAAGTTCGTCAAGCCCGACATCAGCACGATGTGCGTGGGAGTGGCGATGTCGATGGGCTCGCTGCTGCTCGCCGCCGGCGCCAAGGGCAAGCGCGCCGCGCTGCCCAACTCGAGGATCCTGATCCACCAGCCGTCGGCGGGCTTTGAAGGGCAGTCGACCGACATAGAGATACACGCGCGCGAGATCCTCAAGGTGCGCGCGCGGATCGACGAGGTCTACGCCGAGCACACGGGCAGGCCGACCGAGGAGGTGCGGGCGGACATGGAGCGCGACCGCTTCTTCTCGGCCGAGCAGGCACAGGAGTACGGTCTGATCGACCGCGTGCTCGAGAGTCACTGAGCACGGCCGCGTATGCGGCGTGCGTCGTTAGCACGCCGGCCGTGGTCTTTAACCGGGGTCCTGACCGGCGACTATGCTCGCCGCGATGGCCGCGTTGACCCGCCTCGAGCGCTCCGCGCTGCTCGTGATCGCGCTTCTCACGGCGCTCGCCGGCGTGGCGAACTACGGCACCTGGGCCGCGGTGCCCCGCTTCGCGCTCGCCACCCTCGCGCTGGCGGGCCTCGCGTGGGTCGTGTCGTTCGCCACCGAGCAGCTCGGCGAGCGCTTCGGTCCGGGGGTCACGGGGATGCTGCAGTCGACGCTCGGCAACCTGCCGGAGCTGTTCGTGGTGATCTTCGCCCTGCAGAAGGGCGAGCTCGTGGTGGCGCAGACCGCGATCGTCGGCTCGATTCTCGCCAACGCCCTGCTCGTGCTCGGCCTCGTGATCGTCGTGGGCGCCCGCCGCGCGCCCGACGGCATGATGCGCTTCTCCCATCGGCTGCCGCGCGATACCGCGACGCTGCTCCAGGTCACGGTGTTCATCATCGTGCTCCTCGGCCTGTCGCTCAGCTCGCACGATCCGGCGAGCCACCACATCAAGTCGATCTCGATCGTCGGCGCGATCTGCCTGCTCGTCGTCTACATGACGTGGGTGGTGCCCTACCTGCGCTCGGACGCCGCCGCCGGAGTGCGGGGTGACCCGGACGTTCGCCGCGCGGGACCGCGCCTGAGCCTCGCCTTCACGCTCACGCTGCTGTTCGTGGCCGGAGGCGGATCGGCGTTCGTATCGGACTGGTTCATCAACGGCCTCGAGCCGGCGATCACGGAGCTCAACCTCTCCCAGGCCTTCGCCGGTCTGGTGATCGTCGCGATCGCGGGCAACGCCGTGGAGAACACCGCCGGGCTGGTGCTCGCCTGGAAGGGCCGCTCCGATCTCGCGATCTCGGTCGTGAAGAACTCGGTGGCCCAGATCGCCGCCTTCCTGTTCCCGCTGCTCGTGCTCGTCTCCCTGGCGCTCTCCACCACGCTCACGTTCGCGATGGCCCCCGTCTACATCGGGGCGCTGGCGCTGACGGCGCTCGCTGTCTGGCAGGTCACCGGCGACGGCGAGGCCGCCGAATTCGAGGGATGGGCTCTGGTCGCGCTGTACGTGGTCCTGGCCGCGTTCACGCTGTATGAGTAACCCCTCGGCCCGCCCTCCAAGGCGGGCCCTCTAAAAATCTTCGTGCGCGTCAGCCGCGCGTCAACCCTCCGATCAGCGCTCCCGCGAGGCCCCCGGCGGTGGCGGCCTGGGCGTTGCTCATGTCGCCGCCCTCCAGCGGCGCGATGAACATCGTCTGGATCGCCAGGCGCCCGGGACCCGTGAAGCGGTTCCAGGTGAGCTTGCCCCCGCCGCCCATGATCCCGGTCTTCAGGCCCATGGTGATGGCCTCGAGCTTGACCGACGGGTCCTTGTACAGCCACGCTCCGGCCTCCACGTCGAGCTGCTCACCGTCGTCGAGGTCGACGAGGAACACGTTGCCGTGGCCGTGAAGCCACACGAGCGCGTCTCCGTCGCTGGCGCGAAACTTGTCCATGAAGAAGCCCGAGCCGCCCAGCACCATGTTCTGCACGCCCTTGATCCGTTCGAAGCTGTAGTCGAGGTTGTCGGTCGCGGCGACGAACTGATGCTCGCGCACGTCCAGGCCTTCGCCCTGTCGCAGGTGCATCGGCACGCACTGGCCGGGCGAGTCCCGTGAGAACGCGATCCGGCCCGAGCCGGAGGTGCGCGTGACGAAGAACTCGAGACCCGCGATCTTGCGTTTGACCGCCCCGGGCAGCTTCTTCAGCTCGATCTCGAGCTGGGTCTCCTTCCACAGCAGCACGTGGTGCTCGAACATCACCGCGCGCCCCGCGATCTCGATCTGCAGCTCGGGTACCAGTTCGCCGCGGATGTGGTAGGTCACTCCGGCGAAGGTCTCGTCGTGGACGCTTGCGGGGATCGGCTCGGGCAGGTGCATGGCGTGCGTGGCTCCTTGTTCGAGATGGACCGCCGTGGAGATCGGCTGCGAGCCACGAGCTTCGCCGCCGGCGCGGACGGCACCGGGGCGATCGGCGATTCACCGCGCGAGCGCTCCGGCGGCGCGAGCGCGCTAGACTGCTTGCACCTCGCGCCTGGGCGGGGTTTTTCTTCGCCCTGGGCCGCTGTCCACTACTACGCAGGGATTTCTCAAATGGCCCGCGGAGATGTTCGAATCGCTATCACCCTCGCGTGCGAGGAGTGCAAGCATCGCAATTACCAGACCAACAAGAGCAAGCGCAACAATCCCGACCGAATCAGCATGCGGAAGTACTGTCGCTGGTGTCGCAAGCACACCAGCCACCGGGAGACGCGCTAGCGCGGGAGCGCTGCTGTGGCCCGTGACCGAAAACGCGCAAAGCAGCGCCGCGAACGCCGAGCCGCGGCCGGCGGCCGAAGCGGTGCCTCCGGGGCGCCGCCGGCCTTCGACGAGACGAGCGCAGCGCCCGGGATCATGCCGGCCCAGCCCGTCCGCGCGGACGTCCCGGGCGCGCTCGACCACGCCTCCGGCGACGTCGACGAGTTCGATGCTGCGCTCGTCGCAGGCGCCGGCGGGGTTCCCGCCGAGTCCGACACTCTCTCGGACGAACCCAACACGCTCTCGGAGAGTGAAATCGAGACCGAGGCCGAGCTCGAGGGCGACCTCAGCCCGGACGAACTCCAGGAGGCCGGCGGCCCGGGCGGGCCGTCCGGACCCGGCGGCACGACGGGCCGCGGCGGTGGAGGCGGTCGTGGCGGCGGCGACGGTGGCGTCACCCCCGAGCAGGCGTCCGGCGCTCCCCTGCGGGGGGGAAGTCGTGCGATCGGGTTTCTCCGCGCCAGCTGGGCGGAGCTCCAGCGTGTGCAATGGCCCGACCGCCGCCAGGTCACACAGGCGACGGCCGTCGTTCTGGGCTTCGTCGCAATCGCCGGCGCCTACCTCGGCCTGGCCGACTACGTGGCGAAGGAAATCGTCGAATTCATCCTCGGATAGCTGAATGTTTCGCTGGTACGTCGTCAACACCTACTCCGGCCATGAGAACAAGGTCAAGGACAACCTCGAGCACCGGGTCGTGTCGCTCGGCCAGCAGCGTGCAGTGCGCAGCGTGGTCGTGCCGACCGAAGCCGTCTCGGAGATGAAGGACAACCAGAAGATCACCGTCGAGAAGCGCACGATGCCGGGCTACGTGCTCGTCAACATGGAGCTCAACGAGGACTCCTGGGGGGTCGTCAAGGGCACCCCCGGCGTGACCGGCTTCGTCGGGGCCTCTCAGGAGCCGGTGGCGCTCACCCAGGGTGAGGTCGATCGGCTGCTGCACAAGGAGGTCGCCACGGCGACCCGCACGCGAGCCCAGTTCAGCATCGGCGAGTCCGTCAAGGTGGTCTCGGGTCCGCTGTCAGACTTCTCCGGCGAGATCTCCGAGATCAACGAGGACGCCGCCCGGCTCAAGGTGCTTGTGTCAATCTTCGGTCGAGAGACCCCCGTGGAAGTGGGCTTCGACCAGGTCAAGAAGCTCTGAGCGGGCTGATGGCCTGCGCGGACCTTCGTCCTCACCGATCAGAGATCGGCCAGCACGCGTGCGGAGCACGCCACGCTCCCTGCGTCCTTGGTCCGCTTGACCCTCGACCCGCTCAGGCGGCGACTTCACCAACTAGCACCGTGGTCACCCAACACGACAACCCCAGATAAGCTGACTTAGCGATGGCCAAGAAGGTTCTGACGACAATCAAGCTGCAGGCGAATGCCGGGCAGGCGAGCCCCGCCCCCCCGGTTGGTCCTGCGCTGGGCCAGCACGGCATCAACATCATGGAGTTCTGCAAGGCGTTCAACGCCCAGACGCAGAGCGAGACGGGCACGGTGATCCCGGTCGTGATCACGGTCTATGAGGACCGCTCGTTCACGTTCATCACGAAGACCCCGCCCGCCGCCGTGCTGATCCGCCAGGCGCTTCGCATCCCGAAGGGCTCGGGCGAGCCCAACCGCGTGAAGGTGGGCACGATCACGCAGGAGCAGCTGCGCGAGATCGCCGAGCGCAAGCTGGCGGACCTGAACGCGCACGACGTCGAGCAGGCGGCCAAGATCATCGCCGGCACGGCCCGCTCGATGGGCGTGGAGGTGGCGTCATGAGCCGTCACGGACGCCGCTACTCCGAGGGGTTGGCGAAGGTGGACCGCGAGCGTGAATATCAGCCCGCCGAGGCGGTCGCGCTCGTGCGCAGCCTCTCGAGCACGAAGTTCGACGAGTCGATCGAGCTGCATGTTCGCACCGGACTCAACGTGCGCCACGCCGACGAGCAGCTCCGCGGGACGATCGGGCTGCCGAACGGCCTCGGCAAGGACGTGAAGATCGCCGTGTTCGCCCAGGGCGAGAAGGTTCGCGAAGCCGAGCAGGCCGGCGCCGACGTCGTCGGCGGCGAGGACCTCGCGAAACGGATCGAGGAGGGCTTCGACGACTTCGATGTCGTGATCGCCACGCCCGACATGATGTCGGTCGTGGGACGCCTCGGACGCGTGCTCGGGCCTTCCGGCAAGATGCCCAACCCGAAGGTGGGCACGGTGACGATGGACGTCGCCAAGGCGGTCGAGGAGTCGAAGTCCGGAAAGGTGGAGTACCGCACCGACCGCACGGCGATCGTGCATATGGTGATCGGCAAGGCGAGCTTCCCCGACCGGCAGCTGCTCGAGAACTACGCGGCCGTGATCGAAGAGCTGATCCGCGCCAAGCCGTCTGTCGCGAAGGGTCGCTACCTGCGCACGATCACGCTGGCCTCGACGATGGGCCCGGGCGTGAAGGTCGACACGAGCCGCACACGTGACATCATCGAGGAGGCGCCCGCAGCGACAATCGCCGCGTAGCGAGCGCCCATAGGCCACCAGAGACCCCCGGCGGGGCGCCGGCCGATCTTGATCGGCGCGCTCGTAAGCCCTGGACAGGAGACCACATGAACCGAGACCAGAAGGCCGTGGCGATCGCCGAGATCGCCGCCCAGATAGACGAGTCGCAGGCGATCTTCGCCGTGGACTACCGTGGCATCTCCGTACCCCAGGTGGCCGAGCTGCGCACCAAGCTGCGCGAGGCGGATGCCACGTTCAAGGTGGTCAAGAACTCGCTCACCGAACGCGCTGCCGATGAGGTCGGGGCGGAGACGCTCAAGGCGTTCCTGGACGGGCCCACCGCGCTGACGTTCGTGCGCGGCGACGCCGCGACGGCGGCGAAGGCGATCGCCGACTACGCCCGGGCCACCCAGCTCCTGCCGTTCAAGGGCGGGCTGATGGACGGCGCGACGGTCGACGTCGATCAGATCCGCTCCATCTCCCGCCTGCCCTCGCGCGACGTGCTCTACGGTCAGCTCGTCGGCGTCGTCGCCTCTCCCGTCAGCGGCCTCGTCCGCACGCTGGCCGCTCTTCTCGGCGGCCTCGCCTCCGCGCTCGGCCAGGTGCGCGAAAAGAAGGAGTCCGGCGAGCTTCCCGCAGGCGAGCCGCCCGCCGCCGAGCCGCCCGCCGCCGAGGAGGCCCCGCCGCAGGAGCCCGACGCCGAGCAGCCGGGGGCCGAGGAGCCGGAGGCCGCCGCGGAGCCGGCCGCCGCGGAGCAGGAGGCCCCCGCCGAGCCGGCCGCCGAGGACCCTGAGGCCGCCTCTGAGGAGCCGTCGCCTGAGCAGCCCTCGGCCGAGGCGGCCGCCGACGTGGCCGCGGAGAACCAAGCTGAGCCGGCTCAGGAGCCGGCGCACGAAGACGACAACCAGGCGGGCGCTTCGGCGCAGGAGCAGTCCGACGCCGCCGATGCGAATCCCACCAAGGAGGACTGACGAAAGATGGCAACCAGCACACAGGATTGGATCGAGGAGCTCAAGGGCATTTCGGTGCTCGAGCTCGCCGAGCGGATCAAGGCGCTCGAGGAGGAGTTCGGCGTCTCGGCGGCAGCCGTGGCAGCCCCGGCCGCTGCGGCCGCCGCGGGCGGCGGAGGCGATGGAGGCGGCGCCGAGGAGGAGGAACAGGGCACGGTCGACGTGATCCTCGCCGCGGCGGGCGACAAGAAGATCCAGGTGATCAAGGTCGTTCGCGCCGCCACCGGCCTCGGCCTGAAAGAGGCCAAGGCGCTCGTCGATGAGGCCCCCAAGCCGGTCAAGGAGGGCATCGAACGCGAGGAGGCGGACAAGCTCAAGCAGGAACTCGAGGAGGCGGGCGGCACGGTCGAGGTCAAGTAGGCCGCTCCTCGGCGCTCGCCGAGTCCGAGAGGGGCCCGCGAGCGCGGGCCCCTCTTCTTTATGCACCGCTAACAATTAGGCGGATTTTCCGGTAAAGTGTGCGCGCCGGCCGATAGCCGCAGCCGCTGAGTTGTGACGTCACGCCACATACGTGGTCGTCGAGGCGGGGTCCGTGAGCGCTGGCAGCCCTTGAGGGCGTCGATGGCCTGTGCTATCTTTACGAGTCGCGCTTCGGCGCCCTCCTCTGCCCGTCTCACGCCCTCCGAAGGAGTCGTTTCTTGGCTGCTGCAGATGCTCTCCGGACGCGCCGAAGCTTTGCGCGCCTCAAGAAGACCGTTGACGTCCCCAACCTGATTGACATCCAGCGCCGCTCGTTCACGTGGCTGACCGACCCGGCCAAGGGTGGCCTGCGCGAGACGATCGACGACATCTCGCCGATCGAGGATTACACCGGCAACCTGGCCGTGCAGTTCGGCGAGTTCACGTTCGACGAGCCGGTCGCGTCGCTTGACCAGTGCCGCGAGAAGGATCTGACCTACGCGCGCCCGCTCACCGTCACCGTCGCGTTCATCAACCGCGAGACGGGAGAGATCCGCGAGCAGTCGGTGTTCATGGGCGACTTCCCCTGGATGACCGAGCGCGGGACGTTCGTCATCAACGGCACCGAGCGGGTGGTGGTGACCCAGCTCGTGCGCTCGCCCGGGGCATATCTGATGGAGCCCAAGGACCGCGAGAAGCAGGTCTTCATCGCCAATCTGATGCCCGCACGCGGCTCCTGGCTCGAGCTCGAGATCGACAAGAAAGGCAAGGTCTTCGTCCGGATCGACCGCAAGCGCAAGCTGCCGGTGACCGTGCTGCTGCGCGCGATGGGCTACTCGGCCGATGACGAGATCCTGCGGCTGTTCGACAACTCGCTGTACATCCGCAACACGATCGAGGCCGACACCGAGGTGACGCGCACCGAAGAGGGCGCGCTGATCGAGCTGTTCAAGAAGCAGCGTCCCGGGGAGCCGCCGAGCGTGGACAACGCCAAGGCGCTGCTCAACCAGCTGTTCTTCGACCCCAAGCGCTACGACCTCACGCGCGTGGGCCGCTACAAGCTCAACTCGCGCCTGAAGCAGGCGACCGACCTCGACGTTCGCACGCTGACGAAGGACGACATCATCGCCCTGGTCAAGGAGCTCGTGGAACTGCCGAAGATCCTCGGCATTCCCGAGGATCCCGAGAACGAAATCAAGGACTACGCGGCGGAGGCGACGAGCATGCCGCGCGAGCCCGTGGCCGAGCATCTGGACGAGTACGAGCACTTCGGCAATCGCCGCCTGCGCACCGTCGGAGAGCTGATCCAGGAGGCGTTCCGGATCGGTCTCTACCGCATGGAGCGGGTCGTGCGCGAGCGGCTCACGACCGAGGACGCCGACACGATCACGCCGCAGACGATCATCAACATCCGCCCCGTCGTGGCGGCGCTGAAGGAGTTCTTCGGCTCCTCGCAGCTGAGCCAGTTCATGGACCAGACGAACTCGCTGGCCGGACTCACCCACCGCCGGCGCCTCTCGGCGCTGGGGGCCGGCGGGCTCACGCGCGAGCGCGCGCCGATCGAGGTGCGCGACGTGCACCCGACCCACTACGGGCGCATGTGCCCGATCGAGACGCCCGAGGGACCGAACATCGGCCTGATCGGCTCGCTGTCGTCCTTCGCGGAGGTCTCCGAGTACGGGTTCGTCACCACCCCCTACCGGGTGGTCAAGGACGGTGTCGTCACCGACAAGATCGAGCGGCTCGACGCCACCCAGGAAGAGGAGCTCTTGATCGCCCAGGCGAACACGCCGGTGGACCCCAAGACCGGTCGCCTGAAGGGCACGGAGATCCTGTGCCGCACGCAGGCCGGCCAGTACGTGACGGTCGGGCCGAAGGACGTCGATCTGGTGGACGTCTCGCCGGAGCAGATCTGGTCGGTGGCCACCGCGATGATCCCCTTCCTCGAGCACGACGACGCCAACCGGGCGCTGATGGGCTCGAACATGCAGCGCCAGGCGGTTCCGCTGCTGAAGGCGGATGCGCCGCTCGTCGGCACGGGCATGGAGCGGCGCGCGGCGCTCGACACCGGCGACGTGCTGCTGGCTTCAGACGGCGGGACGGTCGACTACGTCGACGCCGACCAGATCGTGGTGCAGGGCTCGGGCGGCAAGCAGGAGTACGAGTTGCAGAAGTTCATGCGCTCCAACCAGGGCACCCTGATCCACCACAAGCCGCGCGTGCGGACCGGCCAGAAGGTCAGGGCCGGCGACGTGCTCGCCGACGGCTCCTCGACGGACCGGGGCGAGATGGCTCTGGGCAAGAACCTGATGGTCGCGTTCATGTCCTGGGAGGGCTACAACTTCGAGGACGCGATCATCCTGTCCAAGCGCCTGGTGCAGGATGACGAGCTCACCTCGATCCACATCGAGGAGTACGAGATCGACGCCCGCACGACGAAGCTCGGCGAGGAGGAGATCACGCGCGACATCCCGAACCGCTCGGAGGAGTCGCTGCGCAACCTCGACGATCGCGGGATCGTGCGCGTGGGCGCCGAGGTGATCTCGGGCGACCTGCTCGTCGGCAAGGTCACGCCAAAGGGCGAGACCGAGCTGACCGCCGAGGAGAAGCTGATCCGGGCGATCTTCAAGGAGAAGGCGCGCGAGGTGCGCGACACCTCGCTGAAGGTGCCCCACGGCGAGGGCGGCGTGGTGATCGACGTCAAGACGTTCAGCCGCGACGCCGGCGACGATCTGCCGCCGGGCGTGAACGACCTGGTGCGCGTGTTCGTGGCCAAGAAGCGCAAGATCTCCGAGGGCGACAAGCTCGCGGGGCGCCACGGAAACAAGGGAGTGATCTCGAAGATCGTCGACCAGCAGGACATGCCCTTCCTCGAGGACGGCACGCCCGTGGACGTGATCCTCAACCCGCTCGGAGTGCCCTCGCGCATGAACGTCGGGCAGATCCTCGAGACCCACCTGGGGTGGGCGGCGGCTCAGGGTTGGTATGACGACTCAACCGACGCCTACAAGGAAGCCCACGCCGACGGCGGCAGCGGCCGCGTCTACGTGGCCACACCGGTGTTCGACGGGGCCACGGTCGCCGATGTCGACCACGCCCTGGTCAAGTGGCAGGACGCCCACACGGGTCGCATCCGCATGGACATCGACAAGTCACGCCGTGACGGCGAGCAGGCCTCGGGCAAGATGACCCTGTTCAACGGCCGCACCGGCGAGCCGTTCGAGGAACAGGTGACCGTCGGGTACATGTACATCCTGAAGCTCCTTCACCTCGTCGACGACAAGATCCACGCCCGCTCGACCGGTCCCTACTCGCTTGTGACCCAGCAGCCGCTGGGCGGCAAGGCTCAGTTCGGCGGCCAGCGGTTCGGCGAGATGGAGGTGTGGGCGCTCGAGGCGTTCGGCGCCGCATACACGCTGCAGGAGATGCTGACGATCAAGTCCGACGACACGATCGGCCGCGTGAAGGCCTACGAGGCGATCGTCAAGGGCGAGAACATCGCCGAGCCGTCGGTCCCGGAGTCCTTCAAAGTGCTCCTGAAGGAGATGCAGTCGCTGGCGCTCGACGTGAACGTCGTCTCCGAGGAAGGTCAGCGCGCCGAGATGCGCGACGAAGACGACGACCTGCTGCGCGCGGCCGAGGAGCTCGGCATCGACCTGTCGGGCGTGCGCGCTCTCGCCGGCGACGCGGCCGATGAGACGTTGGAGGGTCAGGACGCAGCCGATGCGGGCGAGGCGCTCGAGAATGGCTCTGAGCCCGACGGGGACGGGCTCGTGAAGGGGGAGGCGGGCGAGGACGCGCTCGCCGAGGACCTCGACATCGACGAGATCGAGGGACTGGGAGGGTCGGATGCCGACGCTCAGTCCGAGGAGAAGGTGGCCGAGACGTAGGCCAGGACACCGGCCCTCGCGGCATGTCGCGGCGGGGACCGGTCCGGAGGATCGGCGGCACAGCCGCCGAAGGCGTGGTTGAGGATCGGGGCCAGCCGCAGCCAGACCCGCCAGTCGTCAATCCCGTTTCACCCGCGAGCGAAAGCTAGAACCAGATGATCGATATAAACAACTTCGACGCGATCGAGATCAGTCTTGCCTCTTCAAAGCAGATCCGCAGCTGGAGCTCGGGCGAGGTCATCAAGCCGGAGACCATCAACTACCGCACGTTGAAGCCCGAGAAGGACGGTCTCTTCTGCGAGCGCATCTTCGGACCGACCAAGGACTGGGAGTGCTACTGCGGCAAGTACAAGCGCGTGCGCTACAAGGGCATCGTGTGCGAGCGCTGCGGCGTGGAGGTCACGCGCTCGAAGGTCCGCCGCGAACGGATGGGTCACGTGGACCTGGCCGCTCCGGTGAGCCACATCTGGTTCTTCAAGGGCGTTCCCAGCCGCATCGGCTACCTGCTCGACATGGCGCCGAAGGAACTCGAGAAGGTCCTCTACTTCGCGGCGTCGATCATCACCTGGGTGGACGAGGAGGCGCGCACCAAGGACCTCGACTCGCTCGAGAAGGAGGTCAACAAGGTGCTCGACTCCTACGCGGCCGAGCGTGAGGAGCGCGTGCTCGAGCTGCGCGAGTCGCTCAAGCGTCGGGAGAAGTACCTGCAGAACGGCAAACAGACGCACTTCAACGACGAGGACCACATGTGGGCCGACTCGCTCGACATCAACCTGCAGAAGATCTCTGACGAGGAGCGCGAGAAGCTCGTCAAGGAGCTGCGCAAGGCGTTCGACGCCGACATCGCCGACACCGAGGCCTACATCGAAGACGCGGCCGAGCGGATGCGCAACGTGTGGGAGCTGTTCAAGACGATGGAGCCCAAGCAGATCGAGCACGACGAGACGACGTTTCGCGAGCTGAAGGAGCGTTTCGGATCCTCCTACGGGTTCGGCGAGTACTTCCGCGGCGGGATGGGCGCCGAGGCCGTGCGCGACCTGCTCCAGCAGGTCGACCTGGAGGCCGAACGGATCGAGCTCGAGGACCAGGTGAAGACCGGGAAAGGCCAGAAGCAGACCCGCGCGGTCAAGCGCCTGAAGGTGGTCTCCGCGTTCATCCAGTCCGGCAACAAGCCCGAGATGATGGTGATCGACGCGGTTCCCGTGATTCCGCCCGAGCTGCGTCCGATGGTTCAGCTCGACGGCGGGCGGTTCGCCACGTCCGATCTGAACGACCTCTACCGGCGGGTCATCAACCGCAACAACCGCCTGAAGCGGCTACTCGACCTGGGCGCGCCCGAGATCATCGTGAACAACGAGAAGCGCATGCTGCAGGAGGCCGTCGACGCGCTGTTCGACAACGGCCGCCGCGGGCGTCCGGTGACGGGCCCGGGCAACCGGCCGCTGAAGTCGCTCTCAGACATGCTCAAGGGCAAGCAGGGCCGCTTCCGCCAGAACCTGCTGGGCAAGCGGGTCGACTACTCGGGGCGCTCGGTGATCGTGGCCGGCCCCTACCTGAAGCTGCACCAGTGCGGCCTGCCCAAGATCATGGCGCTCGAGCTGTTCAAGCCGTTCATCATGGCCCGCCTGGTCGAGCGCAAGTCCGCGCAGAACATCAAGGCGGCCAAGAAGATGGTCGACTCGATGATCGGCGAGGTGTGGGACGTGCTCGAGGAGGTCATCCACGAGCACCCCGTGTTGCTGAACCGCGCGCCGACCCTTCACCGCCTGGGCATCCAGGCGTTCGAGCCGCTGCTCGTCGAGGGCAAGGCGATCCAGGTGCATCCGCTGGTGTGCCACGCATTCAACGCCGACTTCGACGGCGATCAGATGGCGGTGCACCTCCCCCTCTCCGCGGAGGCGCAGGCGGAGGCGCGCATCCTGATGCTCTCCTCCAACAACATCCTCTCGCCGGCGCACGGTGCGCCGCTGGCGACCCCGACCCAGGACATGATCCTGGGCGCCTACTACCTGACCTATGGGCCGGAGGCCGACGAGCTGGCCAAGATCGACCGCGCCACGCACGAGCCGCGGCCGCACGTGTTCCGGACCGCGCAGGAGGCGGAGCTCTCCTACGAGGGCGGCGTCGTCAAGCTGCACGACCTCGCCGAGTTCCGTCCGTTCGGGCGCGAGGGCGGGCACGTCCTGACGACGATCGGGCGCATCATCTACAACGACCGCATCGAGCGGGCGCTGGCCGAGGCGCTCGGTGACGACTTCGACGCCACGAAGTACAGCTTCGTGAACCAGTCGATGAAGAAGCGCGACACGACGCGGCTGATCGAGATGCTCGTGCAGACCTACGGCGCGACGACGATCTCGCTGGTGCTCGACGCGTTCAAGGACCTGGGCTTCAAGTACGCGACCCAGGCCGGCATCACGATCTCGAAGAACGACGTTGTGATCCCGCCGGAGAAGCAGGCGATCATCGAGAAGTACGAGAAGCTGGTCGCCGAGATCTCAGACCAGTACGACATGGGCCTGATCACCCAGGAGGAGCGCCACGAGGCCGTCGTCGAGAAGTGGAACGCGGCCACCGACGAGGTGGCCGAGGCGATGGTCGGGAACCTCGCCACGCTGAACCCGATCTTCATGATGGCCAACTCCGGGGCTCGTGGCTCGTTCAAGCAGATCCGCCAGCTGGCGGGCATGCGCGGCCTGATGGCCAACCCGAAGGGTGAAATCATCGAGCGCCCGATCAAGGCCAACTTCATGGAGGGCCTGTCGGTGCTCGAGTACTTCATCTCGACCCACGGCGCGCGAAAGGGGCTGGCCGACACCGCCCTGCGCACCGCCGACTCCGGTTATCTGACGCGCCGCCTGGTGGACGTGGCCCAGGACGTGATCGTCCGCGAGGACGACTGCGGCACCGAGGAGCACATCGAGATGCCGGTGTTCAAGTCCGGCGAGCCCAACGACGGGCTTCTGGGGCGGATCGCCGCCCAGCCGATCACGACCAAGCGCGGGCGGATGCTCGCCGAGCAGGGCGCCGAGATCGGCCGCACCGAGCTGGCCGACATGGTCGGCGCGTTCGGCGACGGTCAGGAGAAGGGCGTCGAGGTCACCGTGCCCGTGCGCTCGGTGCTCAAGTGCGAGGCGGTCAGCGGCGTCTGCCAGGCCTGCTACGGGCGGGCGATGGCGACGGGCTCACTCGCCCAGATCGGCGACGCGGTGGGCATCGTCGCGGCCCAGTCGATCGGCGAGCCGGGCACGCAGCTGACGATGCGCACCTTCCACACCGGCGGAGTAGCCGGGGCGGACATCACGCATGGTCTGCCGCGCGTCGTGGAGCTGTTCGAGGCGCGCAAGCCGAAGGGCCTCGCGAAGATCGCCGAGCAGGACGGCGTGGTGTCGATCGAGGAGACGGACAAGGCCCTCACGGTGGTCATCACCGACAAGGCGGGCGAGGAGCATCGCAACTCCTTCCCGCGGCGCACGCGCCTGTTCGTGAGCGCCGGCGAGAAGATCACGGCGGGCCGCCAGCTCAACGAGGGGTCGGTGTACCCGCACGAGCTGCTGGCGATCCGCGGGCGGACCGAGACCGAGCAGTACCTGGTGAAGGAGGTCCAGGAGGTCTACAAGTCCCAGGGCGTCGACATCAACGACAAGCACATCGAGCTGATCGTGCGCCAGATGCTCAAGAAGGTGCGGGTCGACCAGAAGGGCGACACCGACTACCTGCCGGGCCAGTTCGTGGATCGGTTCGAATTCGCGAAGACAAACGACGCCGTGATCGAGAAGGGCGAAGAGGCGGCGCAGTTCGAGGACATCATCCTCGGCATCACCAAGGCGTCGCTGAACACCGACTCCTTCCTCTCCGCCGCGTCGTTCCAGGAGACGACCAAGGTGCTCACCGACGCCGCCCTGGAGGGCAAGACGGACCGCCTGAGCGGGCTGAAGGAGAACGTGATCATCGGCAAGCTGATCCCGGCGGCGACCGGGCTGAAGCGCTACCGGCGGATCGAGATCGAACCGTCCGAGCCGCTTCCGCGGGCGATCGACGATGTCGGGCTGCTCGACCAGGACGAGATCGCAGCCGAGCTCGGCCTGTCGGGCGGCGAGGGCTTCAACGGCGGCTACGGGCAGGAGTTCGATGCCGATCTGGCCTCGCTCGAGAAGATCGGCGCCGGCGGGACCGACCCGGGGTTCGTCGAGGAGCTGGCCGACCTCGAGGTCCCGGAGGACCCGAGCGGGGAGTAGGGCGGGCGCGCCCGGGTCGGTGAGGGAATTCTCATCGAACCGGGCGCGACCTTGGCGTGCGTTGCTGTGTAGTGGGTGGTGATGAGCGCGGGCCGGCTCACGCGCAGGTCCCTGCTTGCCGCAGCGGCAGGCGCGGCGGCCGGCGGCCTGCTGCGTCCGGCGGGCGTTTTCGCCGCGCTGGGCGCTTCCCCGCGGCCGGTGCTCGAAGGGCGGTGGCTGGGAGTGCTCGGGCCCGCCGGCACGACGATCGCGCTGACGCGCGTCGCCGATCTGGTCGGGGTTGAGTGGCAGGCGCCCAGCGATGCGCGGATCGAGCTGCGCTTCAGAGATGCCGCCGGGAAGTGGAGCAGATGGGTTTCGGCGGGCGGGCGCGGACACGGCCCGGACGGTCCCGCCCCCGCGGCGGGCAGGCTGGTGGGCGAGCCGGTGTGGACCGGAGGAGCGACCGCCGTGGAGCTGCGCTCGAGCCGGGCCCTCAGCGGGGTGCGCCTTCACCTGGTGGACGTGAGCGGCGGCGTCGGCGCGCGCAGGCAGGCGACGCGTCCGTTCGCCGCGGCCGCGGCGCTGCCGGCCGCGACGCCGGTGCTGGCGGCAGGGCCCGGACAGCCGCCGATCATCGCCCGCCGCGCGTGGGCCAGGGGGATGGCCCCACCGAGGGTCACGCCGGAATACGGAGCCGTGCAGATGGCGTTCGTGCACCACACCGAGAACCCCAACGGCTACTCGCCGGCCGAGGTGCCGGCGATGCTGCTCGCGATATACGCCTTTCACCGCTACGTGAACGGCTGGAACGACATCGGCTACAACTTCGTGATCGACTCCTATGGGCGCATCTTCGAGGCGCGCGCAGGCGGCATCGGGGAGCCGGTCGTGGGCGCGCACGCGGGCGGCTACAACCTCTATTCAAGCGGCGTGGCCGTGCTCGGCTCGTTCATGAGCACCCCCGTCTCGGCCGCCGCGCGAAGCGCCCTGGAACGGCTGCTCGCGTGGAAGCTGTCGCTGCACGGCGTGCCGGCCGAGGGCAGCGTGACCGTGAGGGTCAACCCGGCGGGCGCCTCCTACAGCCGCTTCCCGGCGAACGCCCGGGTTGCGCTGCCGCGGATCGCGGGCCACCGCGACGGCGACTCGACCGATTGCCCGGGGGACGTGCTGTATGGCGAGCTGCCGGGCATCCGCACAGCGGTGCGGCGGCTCGCGCCGCGGCCGGCGAGGGTGACGCTCGCGCTCGTGCCCTCGGCCTCGCCGGGTACGGCGCCCAGCCAGTCGCCGCCGGGCGCGAGCGGCGCGATGCGGACGCTCGCCGGTGCCCTCGCGCTGCTCGACGGCACCCCGATCGCGGGAGCGCCGATCCTGGTTCAGGCCCGCACCGTGAGCAGGCGCGGGGAAGCCGTGACCGAGCGCACGATCGCCGAAGGAACGACCGATCCGCAGGGGCACTGGTCGCTTTCCGCCGCCCTGGCGAGCGGGCGAAGCGGCGCGATCTGGCTGCGGGCGCTGTGCCCGGGCTCAAACGGCGTCGGCGCGGTGGTCTCTGACCCCCTGCGCATAGCTCTGCCCGCTCCGCTCAGCCCGCCCGCAGCTCCTGCGCCCGGCCCGCCGGCGGCTCCTGCGCCGGGCCCCCCTCAAGCTCCTGCGCCCAGCTCTTGAGCAGCCCCGCCTCCCGCGCGGTGAGCCCCTGCGCGGGGTCGGTCTGAACGAGGAGCGTCGGCGCCTGACGCTCGTTCGCCCACTCGTGGCAGGCGCCGTTCAGAGCGTCGTCGATCCAGGCCAGCGGCCGGCTCGCGGCAAACGCTTCGATCGCCTCGAGCTTCCAGTGGGCGTGCGTCGGTCCCCGCCCGCCCACGGCACGGGAGAAGCGAAGGAAGGGAAGCTGCGCCGGCAGCCCCAGCAGGTGCGGCAGATGTTCGTCTGCCCTCTCTTCCCAGCCGCTCGCCCAGACGAGCTCGAAGAAGCTCGACAGCGCGAGCAGGTGAGCGGCGGCGGTGGACGAAAGAAAGTGGTGTATGCCCTCGATCGAGTGCAGCGATCCTTCGACCGGCCGGGGGGCGCTCGGCTGTGCCGGCGGCTCGAGGGGGGGCCCCGCCAGGCCCACGCCGGCGCCGGGGGGTACCCCGAACAGCGACACGACGCCGTCGATGTCGACCATCAACAGCGGCTTGGGCCGGCCGATCTCCGATCGATATGGGTGGTCTTTAGCTCGCACACAGGTTGCGGCGGATATTGTGCGCCGGGACGGCCTATCCGCCGAGATCGCGTCCGCGCAGTAAAGCAGCCGGCGGTTGCCACCCGATGGATGCGTCCGTCCCAGACTCGACACGATGACCATTGACCTAGGCATACTCGCCGCACTCGCCTGCGCGTTCGTCGCGAACCTTGGCTTCTTCTACAAGTACAAGGGCGCCAACGCCGTGGGGCAGGTGCGGATGCGCCACCCCTTCCGCTCGGCGCGGGCGCTGTACTCATCGAAGTGGTTCGCGCTGGGCATGGTGATCGCGACGGCGAGCTGGGGCCTGCACGTCGCGGCGCTCGCGCTCGCGCCGATGTCGGTGATCCAGGTCGCGCTCGCCGCCGGCGTGGTGTTCATCGCCGTGATGGCCGACCGGCTGTTCGGCTTCGAGGTCGGGCGCCGTCAATGGATCGGCCTGACGCTGACGGCCGCCGGGCTCGTGACGCTGGGCGTCACGCTGCCGGCGATGCACGGCGCGCATTCGCAGTTCTCCCAGGTCGCGATGATCTCGTTCGAGGCCGGCCTGTTCGGGCTCGGGGGCCTGCTGCTGATGGGACCGCGGATGGGCGGCCGAGTCGAGCACCACGGCGTGATGCTGGGTGCCGCGGCGGGCATTCTGTTCGGCGTCTCTGACACCGCGATCAAGGCGCTCACCGGAATCACCGGCGCGCACGGCATGCTGGGGCTCGTTCTGAGCCCCTGGCTGGCGGTCGCGGTGCTCGCGTCGATCGTGGCCTTCTACGCATCGGCGCGCGGGCTGCAGGACGGCGACGCGGTCCCGGTGATCGCGGTGACGGGGACCGCGGCGAACATCTCGGGCATCGCCGGCGGGATCCTCGTGTTCGGCGATCCGATGGCCGCGGGTCCGGTTGGAGTGGTGCTCCAGTCGCTCGCGTTCGTGCTCGTGGTGGTGGCCTCGGCGATGATGCCGGCGCCGATCCGCGCCGCCGGCGTCCCGGCGGGCGCCTAGCGCTGCTAGCATCACCGCCCGATGCCGACAACCTCTCAGCTCGTGCGCAAGGGCCGCGTATCGCCCAAGAAGAAGCTGGCCACCCCGGGCCTGAAGTCCGGCACCGGACGCAAGAAGAAGGTCGCCGCGCCGCAACGGCGGGGCGTGTGCACGCGCGTGTACACGACGACCCCGAAGAAGCCTAACTCCGCGCTGCGGAAGGTCGCCCGCGTGCGGATCTCGGGCTCGATCGAGGTGACCGCCTACATTCCCGGCGAGGGCCACAACCTGCAGGAGCACTCGGTGGTGCTCGTGCGGGGCGGTCGTGTGAAGGATCTGCCGGGGGTTCGCTACAAGGTCGTGCGCGGCACGCTTGACGCCGCCGGGGTTAGCGATCGCAAGAAGGCGCGGTCGCAGTACGGCGTGAAGAAGAAATAGCGAGCCATGCCCAGACGCGCAGCCGCCCAGATTCGTCCAGTCGAGGCGGATCCGATATATCGCTCGAAGCTCGTCCAGCAGGTGATCAACAAGGTGATGCTCGACGGCAAGAAGTCGACGGCCGAGCAGATCGTCTACGACGCGCTGGCGCTCCTGGCCGAGCGCTCCGACCAGGACCCGGTGGAGCAGCTCGAGGCGTCGATCAGGACGCTGACGCCGACGCTCGAGGTCCGTTCGCGTCGCGTCGGCGGGGCCACCTACCAGGTTCCGGTCGAGGTGCCGGCCAGGCGCGCGCGGACGCTCGCGGTGCGCTGGCTCGTCGAGTTCGCGCGCTCGCGGCGCGAGAAGACGATGGCCCAGCGGCTGGCCAACGAGCTGACCGACGCGCAGTCCCAGCAGGGCGGCGCCTACAAGCGCAAGGACGACATCTACCGCATGGCGCAGGCCAACAAGGCCTTCGCGCACTACCGCTGGTAGCTCGCTCCACGACGTCCGATCGCTTTTGAGGAGAGCCCCTCCGGGGCTCCGGCGTGCCGGCGCCGTGAACCTGGAGGGCGGGTTGGGGGTGCTCTGGACGTTTGTGTGATCTTGGGCACAGAGCCCTTGAAGGGGAAAGCTTTGGTACCTAAGCTTTCGCTAGCGAATGCCTCCCGCGGCGAGCACATCCGACCCCGGCTTTCACCCGGAGGCCTCCGATCGCATCGAGCCGTACGTGTGGAAGGTCGCGGGGGTCGTGATCCTCGGGATGATCATGTCGATCCTCGACACGACGATCGTGAACGTCGCGCTGCGCACGCTCGGGCACGAATTGCACAGCTCGATCTCACAGATCCAGTGGGTCGTGACGGGCTACCTGCTGGCGCTGGCGGCGGTCATCCCGATCACCGGCTGGGCCGCGCGTCGGTATGGCGCCAAGCGCGTGTACATGACCTCGCTGGTCCTGTTCACCGCCGGGTCGGCGCTGTGCGCGGTCGCCACCTCGACCACCGAGCTCGTGCTGTTCCGGGTCCTGCAGGGAGCCGGCGGTGGCCTGATCATGCCGGTCGCGCAGCTGATCATGGCTCAGATCGCGGGTCCCAAGCGGATGGGTCGGGTGATGGGCATCGTGGCGATGCCCGCGATGCTCGGTCCGATTCTCGGACCGGTGCTCGGTGGAACGATCCTCCAGAGCCTGCACTGGTCGTGGATCTTCCTCGTGAACGTGCCGATCGGCGTGGTCGCCTTCATAGCCGGCTGGCGCATGATCCCGCACACCGAATCCGGTCAGGCCGGGCGCCTGGACGTGGTCGGCCTGGCCCTGCTGTCCACGGCGTCGACGGCGGTCGTGTATGGCCTCAGCCAGCTTGGCTCCAACGGCAGCCTCACGGCCCCGGCCGTCGTCGTGCCGCTCGTCGCGGGCCTCCTGCTCGTGGGGGTCTTCTGCTGGCACGCGCTGCGCGTGGAGCGCCCGCTGCTCGATGTGCGGCTGTATGCGAACCGGGTGTTCGCGGCCGCCTCGTTCACGACCTTCGGTCTCGGCGCGGCCCTGTTCGGGGCGATGATCCTCGTGCCGCTCTACTATCAGGAGCTCCGCCACGAGAGCCTCATCGCGACCGGGCTGCTCGTCGGGCCGCAGGGCGTGGGAATGCTGTTCGCGATGCCGGTCGCCGGCCGCCTGACGGACCGCTTCGGCGGCGGTCGCGTCGCCCTGTGCGGGGTCTCGCTGCTGTGCATCAGCACGATCCCGCTCGCGTTCGTCGGCGCGAGCACCTCAATCCTCGACATCTCGGCGATCCTGCTCTTTCGGGGCGTGGGCATCGGCTTCTCGTTCATGCCGGCGATGACCGCCGCGTTCGCCTCGCTTCGGCCCGATCAGCTCTCGGACGCAACGCCTCAGATGAACGTCCTGCAGCGCGTCGGCGGGGCGATCGGGACGGCGGTGCTCGCCGTGGTGCTCCAGCGCGCGAGCGGAGTCGCGCCCTCGCCCGCCAAGCTCGCCGGGGCGTTCGACACCGCCTACTGGTGGTCGCTGGGAATCGCGCTGTGGGCGCTGATCCCATGTGTGGTGCTGCTGCGCGCGGAGAGGCCCCGCTCTCCCCTCAGCCGCGCCGCGGCCAACGCCGAGTCCACCGTCGAGCCGCTCGGCGTCTAGGACGGTTCGAGATGACCCCGCCCCTGACGGCGAAGCGCACGACCGAGACGATCGTCGGCCACCACCCCTCCTCGGAGATGAGCCCGGAGCTCACACAGCTGGGCGCGGCGTTCCGGCGGTTGTTCCGCAGCCTCAACCGCCTGCGCGGACGCGATACGCATCTGGGGGGCTCAGAGCTCAGCCACGCGCAATTCGAGCTTCTGATCGAGCTCGACGAGCATGGCGAGCTGTCCGTGCGAGAGCTGGCTGCCGCGGCCCGCCTCACTCCCGCGACAGTCACCCCGATGCTCGATCACCTCGCGGGCTGCGGGCACGTCGAGCGGGTTCGCTCGCAGACCGACCGTCGCGTGGTGGTCTCGCGGCTCACCCCCCAGGGCAGGCGCAAGATCGAGGCCAAGCGAGAGGCCTGGCGACATCGCTGGGAACTGGCCCTCGACGGCGTGCCCGCAGATGACCTGCGCGCGGCCACCCGCGTGCTCGAGCTGCTCGGCGGGGCGTTCGAGGACAGCCCTTCAGACGGCGCCTGAAAGGCGCGCCGCGCGGGCTCGGAGCGGGGCGTGAAACCCCTGTGTAGACCGGTCGATCTGCAGATTTTCCTCTGCTATAGTCGGCCTCGCCTTCTACGCGGGCGCAGATGTGCCAGCACGTCCACCCGCGCAGCCGGATATCAAGATGGAGACCTCGAGCAGATAACGACGCGGACCGGTCCGGACAAGACCAGCAGCGTGCGTTGGCCCGGGGGGCCATTTTTTTTGCCACAAGACGCCTGCACAACTCAAGCGTTCTTCCTCAAGCGTCGTTTCTGACCCAAACCTGCTCGTCCACAGCCGCTCCGACACCACCACACCAATGCCACGCAAGTTCAGCCTCAAGAACACCCGAAACATCGGGATCATGGCGCACATCGACGCCGGTAAGACGACGACGACCGAGCGCATCCTCTACTACACCGGGCGCACCTACAAGATCGGCGAGGTCCACGAGGGCGCGGCGGTCATGGACTGGATGGAGCAGGAGCAGGAGCGCGGGATCACGATCACCTCGGCCGCGACCACCGCGCAGTGGAACGACCATCGCATCAACATCATCGACACGCCCGGGCACGTCGACTTCACCGTCGAGGTCGAGCGCTCGCTGCGGGTGCTCGACGGCGCTATCGCCCTGTTCGACTCGGTCGCCGGCGTCGAGCCGCAGTCAGAGACCGTGTGGCGCCAGGCCGACAAGTACCACGTGCCGCGTATCGCCTACATCAACAAGATGGACCGTGTCGGGGCCGACTTCGACAAAGGCGTTCAGACGATGATCGATCGCCTCGGCGCCCACCCGGTGCCGATCCAGCTGCCGATCGGAGCCGAGGGCGACTTCGAGGGCGTCGTCGATCTCGTGGCGATGAAAGCGGTCGTGTACAAAGACGAGCTCGGCAAGGAACAGGACGTCATCGACATCCCCGAGCGCCTCCTCGAAGCGGCCGCGGCCGCGCGCGAGCACCTGCTCGAGGAGGTCTCCCACTACGACGACAACCTGCTCGAACTGATCCTCGAGGAGGCTGAGGTCCCCGAGCAGGCGCTCAAGCAGGCGATCCGAAAGGCGACCCTGTCGAACAAACTGACGCCGGTGCTGTGCGGGTCCTCGTTCAAGAACAAGGGCGTGCAGCCGCTGCTCGACGCTGTCATCGACTATCTCCCCTCGCCGCTGGATGTCCCGCCCGTCGTAGGCACCGAACTGATCAAGGGCGAGGAGCAGCAGCGCGAGGTGGTGCGCAAGGCGGATGACTCGGAGCCGTTCGCCGCGCTCGCCTTCAAGATCGCGGCCGACCCCTATGTCGGCAAGCTGACCTACTTCCGCGTCTACTCCGGCCGCCTGGAGTCGGGGGCGCGGGTGCTGAACGTGGGCACGGGGCGCACCGAGCGGATCGGGCGCATCCTGATGATGCACGCGAACGACCGCGAGGAGGTCTCGGAGGTCTACGCCGGAGACATCGCCGCCGCGGTCGGCATCAAGCAGGTGATCACCGGGGACACGCTCGCCGCGCCCGACGCGCCGATCCACCTCGAGAACATCGTCTTCCCCGAGCCGGTCATCAAGGTTGCCGTCGAGCCCAAGACGAAGATCGACCAGGAGAAGATGTCGATCGCGCTCGGGCGGCTCGCCGAGGAGGATCCGACCTTCCAGGTGCGCACCAATGAAGAGACCGGCCAGACCGAGATCTCCGGCATGGGCGAGCTGCACCTCGAGGTGCTCGTCGACCGCATGAAGAGGGAGTTCGGCGTCGAGGCGAACGTGGGGCGCCCGCAGGTCTCCTACCGCGAGACGGTGCGGGGGACGGTCGAGAAGGTGGAGGGCAAGTTCGTGCGCCAGACCGGCGGCTCGGGCCAGTTCGGGGTGGTGTACATCAACGTCGAGCCCGCGCCCGGCGAGGGCTTCGAGTTCGTCAACAAGATCAAGGGCGGCAACGTTCCCTCCGAATACATCCCGGCCGTCAAGAAGGGCATCGAGGAGGCGCTCGAGAACGGCGTCAAGGCCGGCTACCCGATGGTCGACGTGCGCGTGACGCTCGTCGACGGCAAGTACCACGACGTGGACTCATCGGAGATCGCCTTCAAAGTCGCTGGGTCCTACGCCATCAAAGAGGCGGCCAAACGCGCCAAACCCGTGCTGCTCGAGCCGATCTTCGCGGTCGAGGTCGTGTGCCCCGAGGACTTCCTCGGCGATGTGATCGGCGACCTGTCCCGCCGGCGCGGCCGTGTCGAGGGCCAGGAGCGCCGCGGCAACGCGCTTGTGGTGACGGCGCGGGTCCCGTTGAGCGAGATGTTCGGTTACGCGACCGACCTGCGCTCGAACACCCAGGGACGAGCCACCTACACGATGCAGTTCGAGGCCTACGAGGAGGTTCCGCCGAACATCGCCGAGAAGATCGTCGAGCAGCGGATGGGGGAGCCCGTCCCGGCCTAGGCGGCTCGGAGCGGCCCTGACGCCACGGTGACGGCGGCAGGCAGCAGTCACGGACGAGAACATTCAGATAGATTTCCCAGGTTCGCCGTCACAGAGGCGGGCATACAAGCCGATACAGGAGCGAACGAAAAGTGGCGAAGGAGAAGTTCGAGCGCGACAAGCCGCACGTCAACGTCGGGACCATCGGTCACATCGATCATGGCAAGACGACGCTGACCGCTGCCATCACGACGGTGCTGGCGGAGAAGGGGGGCGCGGAAGCGCGCAGCTTCGAGGAGATCGACAACGCTCCCGAGGAGAAGGAACGCGGGATCACGATCGCCACCTCGCACGTCGAGTATCAGACCGAGAACCGTCACTACGCGCACGTGGACTGTCCCGGTCACGCGGATTACGTCAAGAACATGATCACCGGGGCCGCGCAGATGGACGGGGCGATCCTCGTCGTCTCCGCCGCCGACGGCCCGATGCCCCAGACGCGCGAGCACATCCTGCTGGCCCGCCAGGTGGGCGTGCCCTACATCGTCGTGTTCCTCAACAAGGCCGACATGGTCGACGACGAGGAGCTGCTCGAGCTGGTCGAGGTCGAGGTCCGCGAGCTGCTCAGCGAATACGACTTCCCCGGCGATGACATCCCGTTCATCACCGGCTCGGCGCTGAAGGCGCTCGAGGGCGACGAGAAGTACAAGGAGAAGATCGTCGAGCTGGCCGCCGCGCTTGACACCTACATCCCCGAGCCCGTGCGCGAGCTCGACAAGCCGTTCCTGATGCCCGTCGAGGATGTGTTCTCGATCACCGGCCGCGGCACGGTGGCCACCGGGCGCGTGGAGCAGGGCATCGTCAACACCGGCGACACCGTCGAGATCGTGGGCGTGCACGACACCACCTCCACCGTGGTCACGGGCGTCGAGATGTTCCGCAAGATCCTCGACCAGGGTCAGGCGGGTGACAACGTCGGCTGTCTGCTGCGCGGCACCAAGCGCGAGGACATCGAGCGCGGCCAGGTGCTGTGCAAGCCCGGCTCCATCACCCCGCACACCAAGTACAAGGCAGAGGTGTACGTGCTCAAGAAGGAGGAGGGTGGCCGCCACACGCCGTTCTTCACGGGCTACCGGCCTCAGTTCTACTTCCGCACCACCGACGTCACCGGCGTGGCCAAGCTGCCCGACGGCGTCGAGATGGTGATGCCCGGAGACAACGTGCAGATGGAGATCGAACTGATCCAGCCGATCGCGATGGACCAGGGCCTGCGCTTCGCCATCAGGGAGGGCGGTCGCACGGTCGGCTCGGGAGTGGTGACAGAGATCATCGAGTAGCACACGCGCTCTCCCGATCCCTCGGGACGGCGCACAATTGGCAGTCCGATACGACTAGCACAGCTCCACCGGAGAGGCGTGGTGGCGGCGACAGGGGCAGAGCACCCGACGAGGGACTCGCCCTTTCTCTCGCCGCCTCGGGGGGGCCGGCGGGATCCGCTCCACCGCCGAGCTAAGCGAGCGAGCGCAGGCGACAGCGAAGACCAGACTCACAGCAGACCAAGACAAGATCAGAGAGACGACTCACACCCAACACAGCCATGGCATCAGCCACCCAAAACAAGATCCGCATACGCCTGAAGGCGTACGACACCTCGGCCATCGAGTCGGCGGCGAAGGAGATCGTGGAGACGGCCACGCGCACGGGTGCGAGCGTTTCCGGGCCGGTGCCCCTGCCGACCGAGAAGAACGTCTACTGCGTGATCCGCTCGCCGTTCAAGGACAAGGACTCGCGCGAGCACTTCGAGATCCGCACGCACAAGCGCCTGATCGACATCCACCAGCCGACCCCCAAGACGGTCGACTCTCTGCAGCGCCTCGATCATCTCCCCGCGGGTGTTGACATCGAGATCCGTCTGGCCACCTGAACGTCGATCACGCTCTGAGACATCCTGCGAAACCGCCCACGAGAAACCAGATCCCCGCTCTCATATGTCCGCGATCCTCGCCACGAAGCTCGGCATGACCCAGGTCTTCCAGGAGGACGGCAGCGTCGCGCGCGTCACCGTGCTGCAGGCGGGACCGTGTCCGGTGACGGCGATCCGCACACCCGAGCGCGACGGCTATAACGCCGTTCAGCTGGCGTTCGGCCAGGCCAAGGAGAAGCACCTGTCAAAGCCGGAGCTGGGCCACCTGAAGAAGGCCGACGCGCCCCCGATGCGTCATCTGGCCGAGTTTCGCGGCGAGCTCTCAGATCATGAGCTCGGCGGAACGGTGACGGTCGAATCCTTCGAGGTCGGCGCTCGCGTGAAGGTCTCGGGCACCTCCAAGGGCAAGGGCTTTCAGGGAACGATCAAGCGTCACAACTTCGTCAGCGGCCCGAAGTCCCACGGCTCGCACAACGTGCGCGCGCCGGGCTCGATCGGAGCGTCGGCCACGCCTTCGCGGGTGTTCAAGGGCATCCGCGGACCCGGGCAGATGGGCAACAGGCGCGTGACGCAGAAGGGCCTCGAGATCGTCGGCGTGGATCAGAAGGAGAACCTGCTGCTGGTGCGTGGCTCGGTCCCCGGGCCCACGGGCGGTGTCGTGGAGGTGCGGACCGATGCGTAACGCTCCATTGCTCGGCGCGACCGGGCCGTCGACCGCCAAGAAGGTCAAGCTGGACGACACGGCCTTCGGCGCTCGCTTCGCGGGCCCGCTGGTCCACCAGAGCGTCCGCGCCGAGCAGGCCGCCCGCCGTCGTGGGACCGCGGCCACCAAGACGCGCGGAATGGTCTCGGGCGGCGGCGCCAAGCCCTGGCGCCAGAAGGGAACAGGTCGGGCGCGCGCCGGCTCAAACCGCTCTCCCATCTGGACGGGCGGCGGCGTCGTGTTCGGGCCCAAACCGCGCTCATACACCTTCAAGGTCAATCGCAAGGAGCAGCGCGCCGCGCTGCGCAGCGCCCTGTCGCTGCACGCCGAGCGCGGAACGATCGCCATCCTGGACGGCGGCGCCTTCGAGGAGCCGAGCACCCGACGGGCGCTCGATCTGCTCGAGGGCTGGGACGCCACGCGTCCGACGCTCGTGGCGCTCCTCGCCGAGGAGTCGTCGGCCGCGCTGTCGTTTCGCAACCTCGCCCGCGTGGCCGTGCTCAGCGCCGAGAACGTCGCCGTCACCGATCTGCTCGGGGCAGCCTCGCTCGTCGTGTCCGAGCGCGCCCTGCAGGAGCTCACCGCGCGCGCCGGCGACCGATCGAAGGCCGCTGAGCGCTCGGCCCAGCCCAAGGCTTCAGAGGCGAAGAGCTGATGGAGCACTCCCAGGTGATCATCCGTCCCGTCGTCTCCGAGAAGAGCTATGTGCTCTCGGGCGCCAACCGCTACACGTTCCGCGTCCACGCAAACGCACACAAGACCCACATCCGCCAGGCGGTGGAGGAGCTGTTCGGCGTTCACGTGGTCGAGGTGCGCACGTTGAGCGTCAAGTCCAAGCCAAAGCGCCGCGGCAACACGAGCGGGCGCACGCGAGCGTGGAAGAAGGCGATCGTGCAGGTGGGCGAGGGCGAGAGCATCCCGATCTTCCACGGCCTGCAGGCCGCGGACGCCTAGGAGTCAGAGCGATGGCCATCCGCAAGCCCAAGCCAACGAGTCCCGGAATGCGCTTCGTCTCCTACCCGGACTTCGCCGAGATCACGAAGTCCGAGCCGGAGAAGACGCTGATCGAGGGGTTGAGCAAGACCGGCGGGCGCAACGTGCACGGGCGCAAGACCTCCCGCCATCGCGGCGGCGGCGCCAAGCGCGCATACCGGCGGATCGACTTCAAGCGCCGCAAGGACGGCGTGGACGCGAAGGTGGCTGCGATCGAGTACGACCCCAATCGCTCCTCCTACATCGCCCTGCTGCACTATCGCGACGGGGAGAAGCGCTACATCCTGGCGCCGCAGCGGCTCACGGTCGGCATGACCGTCGCCTCCGGGGCGGGCGCCGATATCGCCGTGGGCAACTGCCTGGAGCTGGCTCGCATGCCGGTGGGCACCGTCGTGCACAACGTCGAGCTGCAGCCCGGGCGAGGCGGGCAGATGGCGCGCTCCGCCGGCGCCGCGGTCCAGCTGATGGCCAAGGATGGGGACATGGCGACCCTGCGGCTGCCCTCCGGCGAGATGCGTGTGGTGCGCGCCGAATGCCGAGCCACCGTGGGCACGATCGGCAACGCCGAGCACCAGAACGTGAAGGTCGGCAAGGCGGGGCGCAAGCGCCACATGGGCGTGCGCCCGCAGACGCGAGGCGTCGCCATGAACCCGGTCGACCATCCACACGGAGGCGGCGAGGGTTCGACCACGGCGGGTCGCCACCCGGTCACCCCGTGGGGCGTGCCGACGCTGGGCTATCGCACGCGCAAGCAGAACAAGGGCTCCGACGCATACATCCTGCGCGGGCGCAGGCGGGGGAAGGGCAAGCAAAGATGAGCCGCTCGAGCAAGAAGGGGCCGTGGGTTGAAGAGCGCCTGATGACCCGCATCGAGGCGCTCAACGCCCAGAACAACAAGAAAATGCTCAGAACGTGGTCGCGCGCGTCGACGATCTTTCCGGAGATGGTGGGCCACACGATCGCCGTGCACGACGGTCGCAAACACGTGCCGGTGTTCATAAGCGAGGCGATGGTCGGTCACAAGCTCGGCGAGTTCGCGCCCACGAGGGTCTTTCGCGGGCACGCGGGATCGGGGAGGGTCCGATGAGCGCTGAGGAGGAGACCGGGTCCGCCGGCGACGGCCCGGCCGCGCCGCAGGACGTCCCGGGCGAGACGCCGGCCAAGGAGCCCGCCGCGAAAGCGCCGGCGATCAGGAAACGCGCCCTCAAACGGAAAGCGAAAGCCGACGCAGCAGCTCCCGGCGATGAGAAGAAGCCCGCCGCGAAGAAACCCCCGCGGGTGAAAAGACCCGCCGCAAAGGCGGAGCCGGCGGCTGACGGCGAGGAGTCCTCAGGCGCCGAGGAGGCCGCCAAGGCGCCCGTCGCCGCCAAGGAGCCCGCGAAACCGGCGAGGAAACCCGCGCGTCGCGCTGGGGGGAGCGGCAAACAGGCTCCGCGCCGGAGAGTCGTTCGGGCCCACGCCCGCTACGTGCGCACCTCGGCTCGCAAGGCGCGCATGGTGTGCGGGCATCTGCGCGGCAAGTCCGTGCAGGAGGCACGCGCTATCCTCGCATTCACCCCTCGTGAGGTGGCGCGCGACTGGAGCAAGCTGCTCGAGTCGGCTGTGGCGAACGCCGAGAGCAACCACGAGCTGCTCGAGGACGATCTGATCGTCCGGGAGGCATACGCCGACGAGGGGCCGACGATCAAGCGGTTCCGCCCGCGCGCGATGGGACGCGCGACGCCGATTCGCAAGCGCACCAGTCACCTGACGATCACGCTGACGCCGGGCCCGGAGCCCGGCACAAACAAAAGACAGAGCTGAGCTGAGAAATGGGACAGAAGGTTCATCCAGAGGCCATGCGCGTGGGCTACATCCACGACTGGAAGTCGAACTGGTTCAACGAGAAGAACTTCGCGGAATATCTGGCCGAGGATGTCCGCATCCGCGAGCACATCGTCCTCAAGCTCGCGCACGCCGGCCTCTCCGACATCACGATCCGCAAGGACGCAAACGAACTCGAGGTCAACATCCACACCGCCCGGCCGGGCATCGTGATCGGCAAGTCCGGCACCGAAGTGGACGCGCTGCGCCGCGACCTTCACCAGATGACCAAGAAGCAGATCAAGGTGAACATCCTCGAGATCAAGCGCCCCGAGCTCGACGCGAGGCTGGTGGCGCAGTCGATCGCCGAGCAGCTTCAGAACCGCGTGGCCTTTCGCCGCGCGATGAAGCGCGCGCTGACCAGCGCGATGCGCTCTGGGGCCAAGGGAGTCAAGGTGCAGGTCGCGGGACGCCTCGGCGGCGCCGAGATGGCCCGCACCGAAAGCTACTCCGACGGTCGCGTGCCGCTGCACACGATGCGGGCGGACATCGATTACGGCTTCTATGAGGCGCGCACGACGTTCGGGCGGATCGGCGTGAAGTGCTGGGTGAACAAGGGCGAAATCATGCCCGAGGGCTACACCGGCGCGGACCTCACCGACATGACGGCGCCCGCCGCGCCCAGCACGGAGCGCGACGGTCGCGACGGTCGCGACGGTCGCGGTCGCGGACGCGGACGCGGGTCCTCAGGCGGCGGCGGACGCGGTCGCGGGCCCGGGGGGCCGGGAGGCTCCGGGCGCGGCTCGGGTGGATTCGGTGGCGGTGGCCAGGGCGGCGAACGAGGTTCCCGGGGCGGCGGACCCTCGGGCGGAAACGCAGGAGGGCGCTGATGCTGTCCCCCAAGCGCGTGAAACACCGCAAGCAGCATCGCGGGCGACGCCGCGGCACGTCGCGCGGACAGGTGAAGGTCCAGTTCGGGGAGTACGGGCTCAAGGCGCTCGAGGGCGGCTGGCTGACAAACCGCCAGATCGAGGCCGCGCGAGTCGCGATGACCCGCAAGATCAAGCGTGGCGGCAAGGTGTGGATCAACGTGTTCCCAGACAAGCCCATCACGAAGAAGCCGGCCGAGACCCGCATGGGCTCCGGCAAGGGCTCGCCCGAAGGCTGGGTCGCCGTGGTGAAGCCCGGACGGGTGATGTTCGAGCTCGCCGGCGTCTCCGAGCCGCTCGCGCGCGACGCGATCCGCCTGGCGGCGCACAAGCTGCCCGTGAAATCCAAGTTCGTGCTGCGCGAGGATTAGGGGCGCCGCGATGAAGGCAAGGGAAATCCGGGATCTGGAGGACACAGAACTGCGCCAGCAGGTGGCGACGCTGCGCAAAGACGTGTTCGGCCTGCGCTTTGCCAACGCGACCGGCGAACTGGAGGACACCGCCGGACTCGCCCGCGCGAAGCGAGACCTCGCCCGCGCGCTGACCGTCGCGCGTGAACGGATGCTCGCCGTGGGAGACAAGCCGGGCAACTGAGCCCGAGACTTCAAGCGAGCGAATGAGCATGGCCGACGAACCAGACAGCAAGGCACCCGAGGACGAGGACGCACAGCCGGCCGAGCTCGACGCCGCGGCCGAGCAGCCGGCGCAGGCCTCTGAGGCCGCCGCGCAGCAGCAGGAGGCGCCTGAGACGACCCAGTCAGAGGCGAGCGAGGACGCCGCCGCCGAGACCACCGGGGCCGAGCAGGCGCCTGTGGCCCCGGAGGCCGAGGCGGAGGCTCCGCAGGCGGACGCCGCCGAGGCCGAGCCCGCCGCGGAGACCGACCCAGACGGCGCCGAGGCCGCGCCCGCCGCGGGGGCGGAGGGCGGCGAGGCCCCGGCGAGCGTCGCGGGGGCGAGGGGCGATCAGCTTTCTCCCAAGGAGCGACGCCGCAGGACCCGCTCTCGCCACAAGGGCGCGCCCGCCCCGGCGCGAAACCCCGAGGAGCGTCATGCCGACCGGCTCCTCGAGCGCCGTGAGAAGGCGGTGCGCCGTCGGGCACGACGGCTGAAGGAACGGGCCAAGGCCGCAGAGCGTCGCGCGAAGGCTCCGGCGCCGGAGCCGCTTGCGCCCGTGCACGCCCCGGTCGAAGGGACGCGCAGGGTGCGCCAGGGGATCGTGGTCTCGGACAAGGCAGAGAAGACGATCACGGTCCGCATCGACGTCGCGCGCCGTCATCGGCGCTACGAGAAGATCGTGCGCAGCTCGAACACGCTGCACGCGCATGACGAGAACAACGACGCCCACGAGGGCGACGTGGTGCGGGTGATCGAGAGCCGTCCGCTCTCGCGGAGCAAGCGCTGGAAGCTCGTCGACGTGGTGGAGCGGGCGCGATGATCCAGAACGAGACGAGGCTGCGCGTGGCCGACAACACGGGCGCGCGCGAGATCCTTTGCATCCGCGTCAAGGGTGGCTCCCGGCGCCGCTACGCCTTCGTGGGGGACGTCATCACGGCGACCGTCAAGCAGGCCAACCCGCAGGGTGCTGTCAAGAAGGGCGACGTGGTCACGGCCGTGGTGGTTCGAACTCGCAAGCCGATCGGTCGCGACGACGGCACCTACATCGCGTTCGACGAGAACGCCGCGGTGATCATCGATGACCAGAACAACCCGCGCGGGACGCGCGTGTTCGGGCCGGTGGCGCGCGAACTCCGCGAGCGCAACTTCATGAAGATCGTCTCCCTCGCCCCCGAGGTCCTGTAGACATGTCGCGGCGAGCTCGTGCGAGCACAAACAGACGGCCCAAGCTGAAGATCCGCTCCGGCGACCAGGTCAAGGTGACAGCCGGCAAGGATCGCGGCAAGAGCGGCCGCGTATTGCGCGTCGAGCCGGCCAAGGAGCGCCTGTATGTCGAGGGCATGAACATGGTCAAGCGCCATGTGCGCCCGAAGGCGACCCCCACCGGCACGACCTACCGTGGACCCGAGAGCCAGCTCGCCGGCGTGATCGAGGTCGAGGGTCCGATTCACATCTCAAACGTGATGCTCCTGGATCTAAAAGGGCGCCCCACCCGTGTGGGGATAGAGCGTGACAGCGGCGCCCGCGTGCGAATCGCCAAGAGCTCCGGCGTGAAGATCGACTGACCCGCCATAACGTGAACGCAACCGCCCCCACAGCCCGCCTGAAGACCCGTTACCTCGAGGAGATCCGTCCGGCGCTCGTCGGGCGCTTCGGCTACTCGTCGATCATGCAGGCGCCGAGGCTCGAGAAGATCACCTTGAACATGGGGGTGGGCCTTGCCAAGCAGGACTCCAAAGTCCTCAAAGCGGCGCGCGAGCAGCTGGCGACCATCGCCGGCCAGCAGCCGAGCGTGCGACGCGCGCGCAAGTCGATCGCGGCCTTCAAACTGCGCGAGGGGATGCCGGTCGGGGTGGCGGTCACGCTGCGCGCAGAACGTGGCTATGAGTTTCTCGACCGCCTCGTGTCGATCGCGATTCCGCGGATCCGCGACTTCCGCGGCCTCAACCCCCGCTCGTTCGACGGTCGCGGAAACTACTCGCTCGGGGTGCGCGAGCAGATCATCTTCCCGGAGATCGACTACGACGCGATCGACGAGGTGCGCGGCCTGGACATCACGATCAGCACGAGCGCCGCGACCGATGTCGAGGCGTATGCGCTCCTGTCCGCGCTGGGCATGCCCTTCGCCGCCCAGGGCCGGCCGGCCGGCTTCGACGGTGCGGCTGAGGAGCAGGTTGAGGACTCCGCCGAGCAGTCCGATGCGAGCCCGCCGGCCGAGCCGAAGGACTCCGCCGAGCGCTCCGACGCGGCTACGTCGACTGGGTCGGCCGATTCCGCCGATTCCGCCGAGCCAGCCGATTCAGCTGAGCAGCCCCAATCGCCGGCGCCGGCCGAGTCGCAGGATTCCGAGCAGCCCGAGGCAGCCGCGTCGGGCGAGCAGAGCGACGCGACCGCGCAGGAGGCACGTGAGCTCTCCGCCGAGACCCCCGAGCCCTCCGCCGAGGCGCCCGATGACAAGGACGCAGAAACCGCCGAGAAGGAGAGCACCGACTGATGGCCAAGACATCGCTTCGCTTCAAGCAGACGCTAACGCCGAAATACAAAACGCGCGCCTATACTCGCTGCAGCCGTTGCGGGCGTCCGCGCGCGGTGTATCGCAAGTTCGGGGTGTGCCGCATCTGCCTGCGCGACCTCGCCCACAATGGCCAGATCCCCGGCATGACCAAGTCTTCCTGGTAGCGCCCGGGCAAACACGAACTCAGAGTGAGCAACTAGACCATGTCGATGACCGATCCGATCGCCGATTTCCTCACGCGTGTGCGCAACGCGATTCGCGCCGCGCACGAGACGGTCGAGATCCCCGCGTCCAAAGTGAAGAGCGAGCTGGCCCGGATACTCACCGAGCAGGGATACATCGAGTCGTGGTCGGTGATGCCCGCGCCGGGCGACGGCGCCGGGCAGCTGATCCAGATCCGCCTGAAGTACACCGAGGACCGGCGCTCGGCGATCTCGGGCCTGCGGCGCGTCTCGCGTCCGGGCCGGCGCACCTACGTCGACGCCAAGCACATCCCGAAGGTGCTCGGCGGCATGGGCACGTCGATCGTCTCCACCTCGCACGGAGTGATGACCGGCCACGACGCCCGCGCCGCGGGCATCGGCGGCGAGGTTCTCGCTCAGGTGTGGTGAGGAGCGGATCGGGCGATGTCGCGAATAGGTAGACAGCCGATACCGGTGCCGGCGGGCGTGACGGTCGCGATCGAGCCGGGCTCCGTGCGCGTGAACGGACCGAAGGGAGAGCTGGCCGAGCGCATCCACAGGGACATCGCGGTCGTCCAGGACGGCGAGCAGCTCCTGGTCAGCCGACCGACCGACCGCGGTGAACACCGTGCCCTGCACGGGCTGACGCGCTCGCTGGTCGCGAACATGGTCCAGGGCGTCACCGCCGGCTACGAGAAGCGCCTCGAGATCCAGGGCGTCGGGTACCGCGCGCAGCTGAAGGGCAAGAACCTCGAGCTCGCGGTGGGCTACTCCCACCCGGTCCCGATACCGGCGCCGGCGGGAATCGAGTTCGAAGTGCCCCAGCCGACCCGCATCGTGGTGAAGGGGATCTCCAAGCAGCTCGTCGGAGAGACCGCCGCGATCATCCGCAAGCAGCGCCCGCCCGGAGCCCTACAAGGGCAAGGGCATCCGCTACGAGGGCGAGTACGTCCAGCGCAAGGTGGGCAAGCGCGCATGAGCGTCATCACGAAGGAGAAGCGCCGACTCAAACGTCGCCGCCGGGTGCGAGCGAAGATCGCCGGCAGCGCGACCCGCCCGCGGATCTCGGTGTTTCGCTCAAACCAGGGCCTGTCTGCCCAGCTGATCGACGACTCCAGTCGGGCGCACGCTCGCCGCTGTCAACTGGTTCGAGCCCGAGCTACGCTCGCTGGCCAAGCCCGAGCGCACCAAGCGAGCCGGCGAAGCGCTCGGCGAGCGCGCCAAGGCGGCCGGCATCTCCGAGGCCGTGTTCGATCGCGGCGGATACCGTTTCCACGGCCACGTGCGCGCCTTTGCCGAGGCGATTCGCGAGACGGGCATCACCGTCTAGCGCGTCGCGAGCCGCGCTGACGCTACCCTCTTCCTCCCAATGACCATAACCGCCGATCGCTCAGTCAGCCAATCCGGCCTGGACCTCCAGGAGCGCGTCGTCGAGATCAACCGCGTCGCCAAGGTGGTCAAGGGCGGCAGGCGCTTCTCGTTCACCGCCCTGGTCGTGGTCGGCGACGAACGCGAAGTCGTGGGCGTCGGCTACGGCAAGGCCAACGAGGTTCCGCTGGCGATCCAGAAGGGCGTCGAGCGGGCCAAGAAGGACCTTTTCCGCGTGCCCAAGCACGGCAGCACTATCACCCACCAGACCACCGGCATCTTCGGAGCCGGGCGCGTGCTGCTCAAGCCGGCTTCTCCCGGTACCGGCGTGATCGCCGGGGGCGGCGTGCGCGCTGTGCTCGAGCTGGCCGGAATCCACGACATCCTCTCGAAGAGCCTCGGGACGCAGAACCCGATCAACCTCGTCAAGGCCACCGTGGCCGGCCTGCGCGGCCTGCGCACCCCCGAGGAGGTCGCGGAGCTGCGCGGGCTGACGATCGCTCAGGTCCTCGGTCTCGGCACGCCAGGCGCCGGCGGTGGTGCGGCGGGCGGCGATGCAACCGGCGCCGGCGCGGGCCGAGGGCGCGGCGGACGAGCCGGAGCCGCAGGCCGCCGCTCCGGAGGTATCCGCGTGATGAGCGTGCTGAGCGTGACCCAGCGCCGATCGAGGAACGGCGCAAACGGGAAACAGCGGGACACCCTGCGCTCGCTCGGTCTACGCCGGATCGGGCAAACCGTTGAGGTCAAGGACACAGAGCAGGCGCGGGGCATGCTGCATGCGGTGCGTCACCTCGTCGAGGTGCAGGAGGGCAAGTGAGCGCCCGCGAGACCTCAGCCAAGGAGCGCATCGGCTTGCACAACCTGGCGCCCGCTCCCGGGAGCAGGCGACCCGCGCAAGCGGATCGGTCGCGGAGAAGGCTCCGGCACCGGCAAGACCTCGGGCCGCGGCGAAAAGGGCGCCGGCGCTCGTTCGGGCTCGAAGCGGAGAGCCCGCTTCGAGGGAGGGCAGATGCCGATTCACATGCGCATGCGAAAGCTTCGCGGCCCGCATATGAAGAAGTCGATGCCGTTCGAGCCCTTCCGCACGCACACCCAACCGGTGAACATCGCCGCGCTCGAGAGCCGCTTCGACGCCGGCACCGAGGTCACGATCGAGCTGATGCGCGCCAATGGCCTGGGCACTCGCAAGGACGTGCCCGTCAAGGTTCTGGCCAAGGGCGAGCTGAGCAAGGCGTTGACCGTGCACGCGCACGCGTTCAGCGCCGCAGCGCGCGAGCGCATCGAGGCCGCGGGCGGCAGCTGCAAGCTCGTAGACGGCTGAGCCGCGCTCCGAGGCCGCCAACCGGGTCGCGTAGGCCGCCAACCGGGCCGCGTGCACGGACGCATCCACTAGAATCGGCCGTTCCGCCGCCATGCGGGCATCTCGCCGAGCGACGCCGCGGATCCTGAAGCCCATGCTCTCGACCATCCTCAACGCCTTCCAGGTAGCGGACATCCGCAAGAAGATCGCCTTCACGGCGGGCATGCTGCTGATCTATCGCCTCGGCTCGCACGTCCCGGTGCCGGGAGTGAACCTCTCTGCGGTCAACAACATCCAGAAGCAGTTCGGCGGCTCGAACATCCTCGGCCTGCTCAACCTCTTCTCCGGCGGCGGGCTGTCGCGGATCGCGATCTTTGCGCTGGGCATCATGCCCTACATCACCTCATCGATCATCCTGCAGCTGCTGCAGGTGGCGGTGCCGTCGCTCGAGAAGCTCTCCAAGGAAGGTGAGGTCGGCCAGGCGCGCATCACCCAGTACACCCGCTACCTGACGGTGGGGCTCGCGTTCGCGCAGTCGGTCGGCTACGTGTTCCTGTTCCACAGCCTGCAGGCCAAAGCCGGCGAATCGATCGTCTCGCACTTCGACGCGCCCCACATCTTCCTGATCGTGGTCTGTCTGACGACGGGGTGCGTGCTGCTCATGTGGATCGGCGAGCTGATCACCCAGCGCGGCATCGGCAACGGCATTTCGCTGTTGATCTTCGCCTCGATCGTCTCGCGCCTGCCCGCCGGCATACAGGCCTGGTGGACCACACAGGACCAGGTGTTCAAGGTGATGATGCCGTTCCTGGTGCTCGCCGTCGTGGCCGGGATCGTGTTCGTGCAGGAAGGCCAGCGTCGTATCCCGGTGCAGTACGCCAAGCGCGTTATCGGCCGGCGCATGAGCGAGGGCGGCCAGACCTACCTTCCGCTGCGCGTGAACATGGCGGGCGTGATCCCCGTGATCTTCGCGGCGAGCATCATGGCGTTTCCGCCAACGGTCGGGCAGCTCGTGAAAACCCATTGGGGTCAGTCGATCTCAGACTTCTTCTCGCCCAACAGCTGGCACTACGTCGTGGGCGAGTCGATCTTCATCATCATCTTCACCTACTTCTACACGGCTGTCACGTTCAACCCGGTCGACCAGGCGGACAACCTGAAGAAGTACGGGGGATTCATCCCCGGCGTCAGACCCGGGCGCCCGACGGCCGAATTCCTGGACAGGATCCTCGCGCGCCTGACCTTCCCCGGGGCGCTGTTCCTCGCTGCGGTGGCTGCGCTGCCGACGATCCTGATCGCGCGCACGCACCAGAACATCCCCCTTGGGGGAACCTCGCTTCTGATCGTGATCGGCGTGGCCCTCGAAACGATGAAGCAGCTCGAGGCACAGCTGATGATGCGAAGTTACGAGGGCTTCCTGAAGTAGCCCGCTCCGTGCGGGGCCGCTCGCGCGGGCGCGCTTGCAACGCGGGTTTCGCGGGGTGCGATTACACCCACAGGATGTAGGCTGCTGCGGTCGTGTCGGAGCTGAACCTGATCCTGCTCGGTCCGCCGGGCGCGGGAAAGGGAACGCAGGCCGATCGCCTGCGCGAGGATTTCGGGCTGCCGCATATCTCAACCGGCGACATGCTCCGTTCGCAGGTGGCCGAGGGCACGGAGCTGGGGAGAGAGGCCAAGCGATTCATGGACGCGGGCGAGCTCGTGCCCGACGGGGTCATCATCGGGATGATCACCGATCGCATCAGCGAAGGGGACGCGCGCGACGGATTCCTGCTCGATGGCTTTCCCCGCAACGAGCAGCAGGCCGACGCCCTCGACGAGGCGCTTGGAGAGCTCGATCGGCGGCTGACGTCCACGTTGCTGATCGAGGTGCCAGACGACGATCTGGTGCGGCGCCTGGCCGGACGCCGGGTGTGCGTGAAGAACCCGAGCCACATCTATCACGTGGAGTTCGACCCGCCCAAGCACGAGGACGTGTGCGACCAGGACGGCTCGCGCCTGATCCAGCGAGAGGACGATCACGAGGAGACGATTCGTCGTCGCCTCGAGGTTTACCACTCACGGACCGAGCCGCTGATCGGCTACTACGATCGCGCCGGTCTGCTGCGCAGGTTCGACGGGCGGCGCGACCCCGACGAGGTTCATGCCCACATCAGGGCCACGGTCGCAACGCTGCGACTGGAGGAGAAGCTGTAGCGCCGCGGAGCCGGCGAGCCTTTACCGCCCGGTCGTCCAGCCCGCCGGATTGGGATTGCGCTCGTCAAGCTAAGCTCCCCTGGTGATCATCAAGAAGTCCCCCGAGGAGATCGACAAGATGGCGCGGGCGGGCGCGGTTCTGGTCGCTGCGCTCGAGCTGCTTGCAGGCAAGATCGGCCCCGGCGTGAGCACGGCCGAGCTCGACGAGGTCGCCGAGCGCTTCATCCGTTCGCGCGGCGGAGTGCCGACCTTCAAGGGCTATCGCGGCTTTCCCGGCTCGATCTGCGCCTCGCCGAACGCGATGATCGTGCACGGGATCCCCGGTCCCTACCGCCTGAAGAGCGGCGACATAGTGTCGATCGACGTCGGCGTGACGCTCGACGGCTGGGTCGCCGATGCCGCGCGGACCTTCCCGGTCGGGGAGATAGACGCCGAGGCCCAGACGCTGTTGCGTGCCACCGAGGAGTCGTTGCACGCGGGCGTCGCGGAGTGCCGGGCGGGCAATCGCATGGGCGACGTTTCGAGCGCGATCCAGCGGGTCGTGGAGGGCGCCGGGCTGTCGGTCGTTCGCTCGCTGGTGGGACACGGGGTCGGACAGAGCATGCACGAGGATCCGCAGGTGCCCAACTACGGCAAGCCGGGCAAGGGTCCGCTGCTCGAGCAGGGCATGGTGATCGCCGTCGAGCCGATGACCACGGCGGGTGATCCCGCGGTGCGGGTGGGGGGGACGGCTGGGCGATCTACGCCCGCGACTCATCTTTGGCCGCGCATTTCGAGTTCACGGTCGCCGTCGGGAGCGAGGGTCCGCGGGTGCTGACGCCGTGGCATGTGGGCGCGGACCCGGCTGCGGTCGGGTCGGTCGCGCAGGGAGTGGCGAGCGGCGGCTGAGGGCTCGGCGCGGGCGGGCATGTCGAGCCGCGGGCGTTCGCCGCGCTCGATCGCGGGCCAGGGCCGCGCGGCAAGCCGCGGTGGGAGCGGAGTTGCTACCATTCGGAGTCCTGCTCGAAGGAGCGCTGCCGTGGGCGCACGAGAGCATCTCCACGACCCGGTAGCGGCGGCCGCAACGGCAGCCAGAGCCGAGTCGCCGGAACCCAGCCGCCGAAAGGGATCATGAAGGTAAGACCGTCGGTCAAGCCGATGTGCGAGAAGTGCAAGATCATCCGCCGCCATGGAGTGGTGCTGGTGATCTGCCAGAACAAGCGCCACAAGCAGCGACAGGGGTGATCGGCTAGGTGGCCCGCATCGCCGGCATCAACCTGCCGCTGAATAAGCGCTCGGAGATAGGCCTGACCTATATCTATGGCATCGGCCGCTCGACTTCGAACAGGATCCTCACGGAAGTCGGGGTCAGCCCCGACACCTACGTGCGCGACCTGACCGAGGACGAGGTCGCGAAGCTGCGCGACACGATCGACGAGCACCTGACGGTCGAGGGAGACCTTCGCCGCGAGCGCTCCCAGGACATCAAACGGCTTCAGGAGATCGCGTGCTACCGCGGCCTGCGGCACCGTCGCGGCCTGCCGGTGCGCGGGCAGAAGACGAAGACCAATGCGCGCACGCGCAAGGGACCCAAGCGGATGCAGGTGGCGGGCAAAAAGAGGGCGGGTAAGAAGTAGTGCCCACCGCCCCCAAACGCGCCCGCGGCCGGCGCAAGCCCAAAAAGAACATCCCCGTCGGACAGGCGCACATCAAGACCTCGTTCAACAACACGATCGTTTCCCTGACCGACCCCAAAGGCAACGTGATCGCCTGGGAGTCGGCTGGGGGCGCGGGCTTCAAGGGGTCGCGCAAGTCGACGCCGTTCGCCGCCCAGGTGACGGCTGACGCCGCTGCGCGCAAGGGGCTCGAGCAGGGCCTGCAGAAGGTGGAGGTCTACGTCAAGGGCCCCGGCTCCGGCCGGGAGACCGCGATCCGCTCGCTCCAGGCCGCGGGCCTCGAGGTCTCGGGCGTCAAGGACGTGACCCCACAAGCCCACAATGGCTGCCGGCCGCGCAAGCGGCGCCGCGTCTAGCGTTCCAAGGCGAGCGACGAGCGGAAGAAGAGCACGACGAATGGCACGAGACACAGGCCCACAGTGCAAGCAGTGCCGCCGCGAGGGACAGAAGCTGTTCCTCAAGGGCGAGCGCTGCCTGACGGACAAGTGCGGCGTGGAGCGCCGCTCATATCCACCCGGTGAGCATGGACGCGGACGGATGAAACAGAGCGAGTACCGGGTGCAGCTGCGCGAGAAGCAGAAGGCGCGCCGTTACTACGGAGTGCTGGAGCGCCAGTTCCACGGCTACTACGAAAAGGCGTCGCGGCAGCCGGGGATCACCGGCGAGAACCTGCTCGCCCTGCTCGAGTGCCGGCTTGACAACGTGCTCGTGCGTCTCGGCTTCGCGGCCTCGCGGCGCCAGGCACGCCAGCTGATCCGTCATGGCCATTGGACCGTGAACGGCCGGCGCGTGAACATTCCGTCCTACCAGGTGCGGCCGGGTGAGGTGATCGCCATCAAGACGGACACCCCGGCCACCCAGGTGGTCAGAGACGCCACCGAGCTAACCGGGCAGATCCCCGCGTGGCTGCAGGCCGATCACGAGTCGCTCACCGCCAAGGTGTTGCGCAAGCCGGAGCGACGCGAGGTCGCCGCGCCGGTGCAGGAGCAGCTCATCGTCGAGCTGTACTCGAAGTAGCGGGAGCTTTTTCCGCGCCACGACCTACTCGGGCCGTGGCTTTGAGCCGGCGTCAGCGCGATGCCGGTGAGACACCAAAACGACGTTAGGACTCATCATGCTCGATTTCCAAATCCCCCGGATCACAAGCGAGTCCGCGGAGCAGAACCGTGGCACCTTCACCATCGAGCCGCTGGATCGCGGATTCGGCTACACGTTCGGCAACTCGCTGCGACGGGTGCTGCTGTCCTCCCTGGCGGGGGCGGCCGTCACGAGCGTGCGTATCGAGAGCGTGGCGCACGAGTTCTCGACGATCAACGGGGTCAAGGAGGATGTCACGGACATCGTGCTGAACCTGAAGGGCGTCGTCTGCCGGATGCACTCCGACGCCACGGAGGTCGAGGCTCCGCTCGTGGTGAGCGGGCCTGGCGAGATCACGGCCAAGGACATCGACCTGCCCGCGGGCGTCGAGATCCTCAATCCCGACGTGCACATCGCGACGCTCGAGAAGAAAACCAAGCTCGAGCTGTACATGACCATCGGCCGCGGTCGCGGATATCGCCCGGCGGAGGAGAACAAGTCTCCCGACCAGCCGATCGGGGTGATCCCGATCGACTCCATCTTCTCGCCCGTGCGACGGGTGGCCTACGCGGTCGAGCAGGCGCGCGTGGGGCAGAAGACGGACTTCGACAAGCTCACGCTCGACATCGAGACAGACGGCTCGATCGACCCGCAGGCCGCGCTGCGCGAGGCGGCCGAGCTGTTGATCTCCCAACTGGCGATCTTCACCGACGCGGATCGCATCCAGGAGCTGAGGGCTGCGCCGGGAGGCCAGCTCGACGGCCACGGACTGGCGGTCGGTGGCGGCGCCCCGGCGGCGCTGCAGGGAGAGGAGTGGGGCATCCTGATCGAGGAGCTGGAGCTCGGGGTGCGCTCGTACAACTGCCTGAAGCGCGCCGGCATTCAGACCGTCGGCGATCTGATCTCGAAGTCGGAGGCCGAGCTGAACGCGATCCCGAACTTCGGCAAGAAGTCGATCGACGAGGTCATCGAAACGCTGCACGCACGAGGACTGAACCTCCGCCAGGACTAGACTTCATCGACGATGCGCCACCAGAAGACCAAAAACAAGCTGAGCCGGGACTCCGCCCACCGCAGGGCGCTGCTGATGAATCTGAGCAAGGAGATCATCGAGCACGAGCGGATCAAGACGACCTCGGCGAAGGCCAAGGCGGTCAAGCCCGAGATCGAGAAGCTGATCACGCTGGGCAAGCGAGGCGATCTGCACGCGCGCCGTCAGGCTCTGTCGACGCTCGCGCAGGACAAGTTCACGGTGTACAAGCTGTTCGAGGAGGTCGCACCCCGCTACGCCGACCGCAAGGGGGGCTACACCCGCATATTGAAGCTCGGGCCGCGCCGCAGCGACGCGACCGAGATGGTCTTCATAGAGCTCGTCTGAAGTCGCGCTCGCGGCGGCGCTGCGGGGGATGGTCACCAAGCTCACGATCGAGTACGAGGGCACGGGTTTCGCGGGCTGGGCGCGCCAGCCGGGAAAGCGGACCGTGGAGGCGGAGCTCGAGCGAGCCCTGCGCACGGTCCTCGGTGAGATCGCGCTGGACGGGGGACCGTTGCAGCTCACGGTCGCGGGGCGCACGGACAGCGGGGTGCACGCCTGGGGGCAGGTTGCAAGCTACGCGCACGAGGCCGTCGACCCGCTGCGGCTGAACGGGCTGCTCCCCGACGACCTCGCGGTGCTCGCCTCCGAGCCCGCTGCAGCGTCGTTCGACGCGCGCCGCGACGCGACGAGCAGGACCTACTGCTACCGCGTGCTCGCGCGGCGCGCCCGCAGCGTGTTCGAGCGCCGCCGCGCCTTCTGGTGGACCGGGAGGATCGACACGCGTGCCCTTGCCGAGTGCGCGAGCGCTCTGGTGGGAAGGCACGACTTCACGGCGTTCACGCCGAGCGAAACCGAACACTCGCGCTTCCAGCGCGACGTGCTGCGGGCCGAATGGCGCGGCGAGGGCGAGCTGTTGGAGTTCTGGATCGAGGCGGACACGTTCCTGCGACACATGAATCGGGTGCTCGTGGGCACGATGCTCGACGTCGCCGGCGGATGGCGGACGCTCGACGAATTCACCGACCTGCTCGAGGGCCGACCGCGCACCCAGGCCGGGAGGACCGCGCCGGCACACGGGTTGGCGCTGGCGCACGTCTCCTACGAGCGGCCGTGATCGCGTCCCTTCCGATCCTCGACACGGTCGGCGCGGCGGGCGGACTCGCCGGTGCGGGTAACCGGCGCGTCACCTGGGGACCGCGGCGGCCCCTATGCTGGATGCAGGAACATGCTGAACGTCCTTTTGACCAATGACGACGGAATCGAGGCCGACGGGCTGCAGGCTCTGCGGCGCGTGCTGAACGGGCTCGAGGACGTGCGCCTTGCGGTGATCGCGCCCGACGGCAACCGCTCGGCGATGGCCCGTTCGATCACCACGCGCCGGCCGCTGTGGGTGGCCGAGGTGCCGTTCTCCGACGGCGCTGTCGGCTACGCGACCGACGGCACGCCGGTTGATTGCGTGCGCCTGGCAAGCCTGGGGCTGATCGAGGGCTTCGCCGCCGACCTGGTGGTGTCGGGCATCAACCACGGGGCCAACCTGGGAGACGACATCACCTACTCGGGGACGGTTGCGGCGGCGCTCGAGGGCGTCGTGCTCGGGCTGCCGGCGATCGCCGTGTCCCAGCAGTCGGGCGCGCGTGCGCTGGACTTCCGATTTGACGGCGGCTTTGCGTTCGAGACCGCCGCGGCGTTCGTCGCGCGCCTGGTCGAGCGCATCGAGGATGTGCCGCTGCCGGCGAGGACGCTGCTCAACGTCAACGTGCCGGCGGGCGATCCGAACGGGGTCGAGGTGACGAGCCTCGGCAAGCGCATCTACAGAGACGAGCTGAAGCTGGAGCGCGAGGAGGAGAAGCGGCGGCGCTTCTGGATCTACGGCGCCGACCCCGGGTTCCACGACGAGCCCGGGACCGATCTCGCGGCCGTGGCTGCGGGACGCATCGCGGTGACGCCGATTCACTTCGATTTGACCGACCGACCCAGCCTGGAGGCGCTCAGGCGCTTCGATCTGGAGGAGCTGCTGGCGCCGGCCGCGCACGACGCGGCGCCGTGACCGGCGCCGAGGGGGGGCCGGAGCCCGTCTCGCAGGCCGTGCGCTCGGCGCGAGACGTCAATGGCAGCAGCGACACGCCGCGGGACGTCGGGGCGCGGGCGAGCGAGCTGCGCGAGCAGCTCGAGCACCACGCCCACCGCTACTACGTGCTCGACGATCCCGAGATCGGCGACGACGAGTACGACAGGCTGCTCGAGGAGCTGCGGGGCATCGAGGAGCGCCATCCCGCGCTCGCGACGCCGGACTCCCCGACGCAGCGGGTGGGCGGCGAGCCGGTCGGCCGGCTCGAGAAGGTCAAGCACCTGGAGCCGATGCTGTCGTTGGGCAACGTCCGCGGCGCCGAGGAGCTGCGGGCGTGGGTCGCGCGGATGCGAAACCACCTCGCGCGCGAGGGGATCGAGGACCCGAGCTTCCAGTTCGTCGTCGAGCCGAAGATCGACGGGCTGGCGATCAGCCTCGTCTATCGCGACGGGGTCCTCGAGCGGGGCGCGACCCGGGGCAACGGCGAAATCGGGGAGGACATCACCCACAACCTGCGCACGATCGGCGCGATCCCGCTGCGCGTCCAGGACGTGCCGTCGCTGCTCGAGGTTCGCGGCGAGCTCTACATGTCGCTGAAGGATTTCGCCGCGCTCAACGAGCGGCGCGCGCAGGAAGGCCTGTCGACCTTCATGAACCCGCGCAACTCGGCCGCCGGCACCGTGCGCCAGCTCGACCCCGCGCTGGCCGCGCAGCGACCGCTGTCGATCTGGTGCTACCAGGTCGGCGTCACCGATGGCCTCTCCTTCAAGACCCATTGGGAGGCGCTGAGCTGGCTTCGCGATCATGGCTTTCGCGTCAACCGCGACGTGAAGCTGCTCGCCAGCGAGGACGAGGTGATCGAGCAGTGCCTTGGGTGGCAGCGCCGGCGCGGGGAGCTCGACTTCGAGATCGACGGGGTGGTTGTGAAGGTCTCAGATCTCGGGCTGCAGCGGCGCTTGGGCTCGGTGGGGCGCGACCCCCGCTGGGCGGTCGCGTGGAAGTTTCCGCCCACCACCGCGGTCACGCGTCTCGAGAAGGTGATGTGGAACGTCGGCAAGTTCGGAGACCTGCGTCCGTATGCCGTGCTCGAGCCCGTCGCCGTCGGCGGCGTGACGATCAAGCTCGCCACGCTGCACAACGAGGAGGACCTCGCCCGCAAGGACATCAGGGCGGGAGAGGAGGTGATCGTCCTGCGCGCCGGCGATGTGATCCCGCAGGTGCTCTCGCCCGCTCCGCACGTGGTCGAGCGCCCGCGCCGCCCGCGCCGCCCGCGCCCGCCGGCACGCTGCCCGTTCTGCGACACCCCGACCGTCAAGCCGCCGGATGGGGTGTTCACGATGTGCCCCAACCGCGAATGTCCGGCGCGCGCGTGGCAGCTGCTCAAGCACTTCGTCTCGCGCGGCGCGATGGACATCGAGGGGCTCGGCGAGAAGCAGGTGGCGATGCTGCAGCAGCATGGCCTGTTGAGGACGGCGGGAGACTTCTACCGCCTGACGGCGGAGCAGCTGACCGAGCTCGAGGGCTTCGGCGAGCTGTCCGCCGAGAACCTGCTGGCGGCGATCGAGCAGTCCAAGGAGCGCCCGTTCGCGCGCGTGCTGTTCGCCCTCGGGATCGAGGAGGTCGGCGAGGTCACCGCCCGGAACCTGGCCCAGCGCTTCCGCCAGATCGACTCGCTGCTCGCGGCCTCCGAGGCGGAGATCGCCGAGACTCCGGGGATCGGCGAGAAGATGGCCGCCTCGATCGGCGAGCAGCTCGAGGACGGGCGCATGCGCGCGCTGATCGACGATCTGCGCGAACTCGGGTTGCGCTTCGAAGAGGAGGGTCCGGCACCTTCCGAGGGGCCGCTCGCCGGCAAGACGCTCGTGCTCACCGGCACCCTGCCGGATTGGTCGCGCGAGGAGGCCACCGAGCGGATCATGACCGCGGGCGGGCGTGTGACGAGCTCGGTGTCCAAGAACACCGACTTCCTGGTCGCGGGCGAGAGCCCGGGATCGAAGCTGCAAAAGGCCGAGCGGCTGGGAGTGACGGTGCTCGACGAGGCCGGCCTGCGCAAGGCGCTCGGTCGGTAGCCGGCTTTTCGGCGATCAGCGCGCAGGATCGCCAGACGGTGGGTGCGGCCGCGGGAACCCCGCTGTAGCGGCAGCTGCCGCCTGCTCTTCGGCGCTCGTGACCGTCGAAGAGGCGAGCGAGATCGCCATGTGGTCCTGGAAGATGTGGGCGGCTTCGGTGGCGATGCCGTCGTTGAAGATGGCGAAGGCGAGCAGGTGCCCGGCCGAGGACTGGCAGTAGCCGACGAGGTTCGAGACGCCGGTGAGCGTGCCCGTCTTTCCCTGACAGCGCCCCGCGGCTGCGCTGCCACGCATGCGAAACGAAAGCGTGCCCGTCCGTCCGGCGATCGCCATGTGCTCGCGCAGGACCGCGCCGATCGGGGTGGCGGCGAGACCGACGAGCAGGTCGGCGACCTCGTAGGGGGATGTCCGGTCGGCCGGCGAGAGGCCGGAGCCATCGACCACGTGGGGGTGGATGCCGAGCAGCGCGAGGATCGTCCTGGCGACGACAGACGCTCCCGCGGCGGTCGTCCCCGCGCCGGCGTAGCGGGCGCCGAGATCCTTTACGAGCGTCTCGGCGAAGAAGTTGTCAGACGGCGGCAGCATCAGGCCGAGCAGCTGGGCGATCGTGGGGGACTGCACCTGGGCGAGGACAGTCGCTGCGGCGGGAGCGCGAGCGGCGCCGCTCGCGCCCTGGATCGCCACGCCGTACCCCTTCAAGGTTGCCCACAGCTGATGGGCGGCGTATGCGGCGGGGGCGTGAGCCCCCTCTCCTGCGCGCGTTTCCCCGCGGTTGAACGCGAGACCGCTGAGCGTCCCTTCGAGGAAGGGGTCGGGCAGATAGTCGCTGGAGGGCTCGCCGCGACGCGAGTCGAAGTAGGACTCGTCTCCCTCGATCGAGCCTGTCACTCGGTGGACGCCGACGACTCGGACCAGCTGCGCGGCAAGCGAGGAGACGCTCGCGCCGATGCCGCCATAGTGGCTGCGGATGAACGACGTGCTGCCGAACGTCGGGTCTCCGCCCCCCTGCAGGTACAGGCTGCCTTCCCACACGCCACCCGGCGCAAGGTGGCCCGCCCCAAGCACGCTCGTGGCGAGGCGGCTCGTGGCGCCGATCTGCTCGAGGGCCGTCACGGCCGTGTAGAGCTTCTCGACCGAGGCCGGCGGGCGGAGCGTCGTGGCGCGCTCGGAGAAGAGCGCCTGTTTGGCGGTGATGTCGTACACGTAGGCGCCCGAGAGCGATCCGGCCAGCGCGAGCTCGTGTCCCAGATCGCCCTGAAGCCCCGCCAGGCCGCCCGTGGCATTCGCCACGGAGGGGACCGCGCCCGCGTAGGCGCACGCCGCGCAGAGCGTGGCCACGACGGCATCGAGCGCCCGACGCCGGGTGCGGCGACCCCGCCCTTGCGGCCTGCTGGGAAGCGCCGATGCGGGCGCTGGCGGGGGAAGGTCGGGCACTGGCCCTAGAATGTTTCGAGCATGGGCAAGGTTGTCAAGTTGGAACCCACCTTGAAGGCCGAGGCTGCGGCCAAGAAGCGGGCGCGCCGCCTGGCCGCTCGTGGCGTAGGGCGCCCGGGATCTGTGGATCGCCGGCGGCGACCCCGGCGCAGCAAGACCGCCCTCGTGCTCGGCGGCGGCGGGTTCACCGGAGGCGTGTATGAGATCGGGGCCCTGCGGGCGCTCGATTTGCTGGCGGTCAACAGCACGGTCAATCAGTTCGACGTCTACCTGGGAACCTCCGCGGGGTCGTTCATCTCCGCGCTGTGCGCCAACGGCGTGACCCCCGAGGAGATGATGAGAGTCGTCACCCGCCAGGGCAAGCCGCCCTTCAAAGACATCGACATCGGCGACCTGCTGAACTTCAACATGCTGGAGTTCGCGCGCAAGAGCGCGCTGGTGCCGGCTGCGGATGCTCTCGCTCGTGGGCCAGGCCGTCTCTCAGCGGGGCGGCGTATCGATGATGGACGTCGTGCTGGGACTCGCGGATGGGCTGCCCTCCGGCCTCTACACGGGCGCCGGGATCGAAGACTACCTGCATAAGGTGCTCTGCAGAGCCCGGCCGCACGGATGATTTCAGGGACCTGGCATGCGAGCTCTATTTGACCGCCACGGACCTCGACACCTGCGAGCGGGTCGTGTTCGGGGTCGACGGCATCAGACGACGTGCCGATCTCGACGGCGGTCCGCGCATCGGGAGCGCTGCCGATGGTCTACGCGCCCGTGCGAGGTGAGCGGCCGCGAGCTGATCGACGGCGGGATCGTCTCGACGACGAACCTCGACATCGCCGTGGAGGCCGGGGCCCACCTCGTGGTCGTGATCAACCCGATCGTGCCGTTCATCAACGACTTCGCCGGGACCGTGCGGACCCTGCGCGGCAGAGCGCGTGCGGCGAGTCTCGGACATGGGCTTCCCGCAGATCGGCTACCAGGCCTTCAAGCTGGTCGCGCACCAGCGGCTGCACGAGCTGGCCAAGCATTGGGAGGAGCGCTATCCGGGCGTCGACATCGTGCTGATCGAGCCCGAGCCGACTGACGAGCTGATGTTCCAGACCTCGATGATGAACTTCGCCTCGCGCGTCGAGATCGCGCGTCACGGGTTCGAGTCCGTGACCAAGCATCTGGCGGGCGAATACGACCGCTACGAGGAGATCGCCGAGCGGCATGGGCTCGAGATCTCGGGCAAGCGGGTGCGCAAAGTGGTCGAGCACTTCGACGCCGACAGATTGGCGGCCGACACGAGGTGAGCGCCTGGCGCAAGATCCTCGAGGGCACGACGGGCGCGCTGCTGCGCCAGGCGGGGTCAGCCGGCTGAATCGCTCGGCGCCGCGCTTCGGCTGGCGCCCCGATCGGGCCGGACGTGCGGCTGCCCTACGCGAGCGCCGTGTCGATCGCCCCGAGCAGGCGATCTGTCGCGGCGGCGTTGCGCAGGCCGATGCGCACGTGGCGGGGCTCGCCCAGGGCCGCCCCGCCGGCCACGAGCACGCCCGCGCGGGCCAGGCGCGCTGCCAGCTCGTCCGCCCTCGAGAAGAGCGTGGGCTGCCCACAGGAAGTTGGCCTGGCTGTCGGCGACCTCAAATTCGCGCTCGCGCAGCGCGGCGGTCAGGCGTAGGCGCTCGTCGCAGATTTCGCGCACGTGGCGAGCGAGCAGCGTCGAGCAGCTGTGCAGGGCCTCGAGGGCGCCCGCCTGCGAAACCTCAGAGACGCCGAGGTCGGGCTCGAGCTCGGCGAGGAGATCCTCCGAGCCGGGGCCGCCCAGCGCATAGCCGACGCGCAGGCCGGCCAGTCCCCACGCCTTGGAGAAGCTGCGGAATACGAGCAGTCGTGGATGGCTATCGAGCAGGCCGATCGAGGAATCGGTGGGCTGGGCGTCGGCGAACTCCACGAGCGACTCGTCGAGCAGGACGCCGACGCCGTCGGGGAGTCCATCGAGCAGCCGCTCGAGATCCGCGGTGGGCAGCAGCTCGCCGGTGGGGTCGTTCGGGCTCGCCAGCGCCACCACGCGGGTCTCGGGCTCCTGCGAGGCGGCGAGCAGCGCATCCACGCCGCCGGCGATCGGCACGGCTCGGCCGTGGGCACGACGCGCCATGATCGGATAGAGGGGATAGGAGGGCCACGAGGTGAGCAGTTGCTGGCCGGGCGCCATGAGCGCTCGCGTGGCGGAGTTGAGTAGTTCGGCGGCCCCGTTGCCGAGGATCAGTCGGGCGGGGTCGACGCCGTGGCGATGAGCGAGCTCATTACGGAGGTCTGAGCCATGCTGCCTTGGGTAGCTATGCAATCCGCTGCGTGCGACGAACGTGATCGCGCTGACGATGCGTGAGTGGGGGAGCTCCGGCCAGGTGGTCTGCGACAGATCGAGCGTCTCCACCCGGGTGAGCGCCTTGCGCCTGCGCTCGGCGGCCTGCTCGCGCAGGCCCTCGTTGACCTCCTCCTCGGTCATGCCTTCGAACTGACGGTAGTAGTCGAGGAGGCCCACGGTACGGCCTGTTCTAGCAGCGATCCCCGAGCGCCGCGCGAGCAGCGGGACGCTCGCCCGCCCGGCGGGCGCTCACACCTGCCGTTGGCCCGGGCCGGCCAGGCCGGCGCCCGGCCCGTGGATGACCAGGAACCAGAGCAGGAACATGAGCGCGCAGATCGCGGCCGTGGCGGCGAAGATTCGCCCCAGCGAACCCGTGCGCTGGTCGTGCCCGGCGGCGCGGCGTACGAGGATCCATGCCTGGTCCATGCGGCGCAGGATCGAAAGCGCGCCGAACAGCAGCGTGAACAATCCGATGAAGGAGACGAGGATGCCCAGGCTGACGCTGCCGGAGAGGTAGTCGGCCTGCGAGCCGATCCACAGGCACGCGAGCGGAATCGGCCCCCAGCAGAGCAGGCTGACGATGACCATCCCCGCGAGCAGGCTCCCCGCGAGAGAGCCATCGATGCGCTGACGCAGCTCGCTGCCACGCTCCGGCAGCCTGCGAAAGCGGACCGGGGCCGTGCCGGGCCGGCGCCCGACGAACAGCCCGCCGTTATCGGTTGGGTCGCTGCGCATCGCTTCCTATGTTCGCAGCTGTGCGGGCCGTCGCACGCTAGCTCGCATACAGCGAGTCGAGCAGCTCTGCGTATCTCTCGTTGACGACGTTGCGCTTGACCTTCATCGTCGGCGTGAGCTCGCCGGTCTCCTGGGAGAGGTCGTGGTCGAGGATCGCGAACTTCTTGACCTGCTCGACCTGCGCGTATTTGGCGTTGACGCGGTCGATCTCGTGCTGGATGAGCGTGTTCACGGCGGGCTCGCGCGCGAGCGACGGAATGTCCTGCGGCAGGTCGTGTTCACGCGCGAATGCCGGGATCTCTTCCTCGTCGAGGGTGATCAGCACGACCGGGTAGGGGCGCTGGTCGCCGTGCATCACCGCCTGGGAGATCCAGCGCGACTGTTTGAGGTCGTTCTCGAGGTTGGCCGGCGTGAGGTTCTTTCCGCCGGCGGTGATGATGATGTCCTTCTTGCGTCCGGTGATCGACAGGTAGCCGTCGTCGTCGATCGACCCGAGGTCGCCGGTGTGCAGCCAGCCGTCCTGCACGGCTCCGAAGCTGGTTGAGGCCTGGTTGTGATAGCCCTGGAAGATGTTCGGGCCCTTGATCAGGATCTCGCCGTCATCTGCGATCTTCAGCAACTCTCCCGGAAGCGCGCGCCCGACGGTGCCGAAGCGGTGGTTGTCGACCGTGGAGATCGTCGCCGCGGTGGCGGTCTCGGTCATGCCGTAGCCCTCGAGTACCGGCACGCCACAGGCCCAGAAGAACTCCAGGATCTCGCGCGCGATCGGCGCCGCGCCGCTCGTGGCGTGACGAACGCGACCGCCGAAGATCGCGCGCACGTTCTTGAACAACGTCTCCTCGGCCTCCTGAAACGGCTCCTCGAGCTCCGCCGGTACGGGCTCGCCGCGACTCATCAGGTCGCGAACCTTCATGCCCACCTCGAGCAGCTCGTGAGTGCGCTTCTGCTGCTCCGGCGGCTGTGCTTCGATCACTCCGTGGGCGAGCGTGTAGGCCTTTTCGAATATGCGCGGCACCGAGGGGAGATAGGTCGGTTTCACCTCGAGCAGCTCGGGGACTATCTGCTTGGTGTCCCCGCCGAAGTACGCCAATGTGCTGCCCAGGTCGAATGCGGCGAGCTGGATGAGCAGAGCGAACGAATGGGCGAGCGGCAGGTAGAGGTAGGTGACCTCGTCTTTGGTGATCTCACCCGCCTCGCAGATCATGTCGATGATCGCCCGGTAGTTGCCGTGGCTCAGCACGCATCCCTTCGGCGGCCCGGTGGTGCCGGAGGTGTAGATGAACGTGAACGGATCCTCGGGCCTGACGGCCGCGCGACGGGCTTCGAGCTCGTCCACCGAATGGTTGTCGGCGCGACTGCGCACCTCCTCGAGCGTGATCGTCTCAAGCGAGGCACGGTGACGCGAGGAGCCGTTCGTCGGTGGGCCGTCCGCCGCGGGCTCCATCACGATGATCGTGCGAAGGTGCGGGAGCTGCTCGCGAATCGCGGCGATCTTCGCGAGCTGCTCGTCGTTCTCGCAGATGATCGTGCTGGCCTCGGAGTCCGACATCACCCACAGGCACTCCTCGGGGGAGTTGGTCGGGTAGATCGGCACGACCACGGCGCCCACGGAGGTCGCGGCCATGTCCACGTAGGACCAATCGGGCCGGGTGTTGGCGAGGATGCAGAGACGCTCGCCGGGCTTCACGCCGAGGTCGATCAACCCAAGGCCGATCTTCTCCACTTCCCCCGCTAGCTGGGCGTAGGTCACGTCATGCCAGGCGCCGTCGCGCTTGTAGCGCACGGCGATCTGCCCGGCGTGCTCGGCGGCCGTGTGCGGGATCAGGTCAGCGATGCTCTGCGACCCCGTGGTCGTCGCCGCGGTGGTGACCTCCATTCGGACTCTCCTCCTTGCTGATCGGCTAGCGGATAAGTGTGATCTTAGAGGTTGCCAGATGTTTTTACACGCAGGCTGCTGTTTTCTTTGTGCCAACTGTCCGCTTCCGGGCAGGCCGGTCGAGCAGGCCGGTTGGGTCTCCCCTCATACCGGGTTTGGAACGTCCAGGAACACGTGGCGCAGGCCGAAGCGCTCGGCGAGAAGCTCGCCGAGACGCCTGACCCCGAACGTCTCGGTCGCATAGTGGCCGGCGGCGATCAGATGTAGGCCGGACTCGCGCGCCTGCGCCATCGTGCGCTCGACGGGTTCGCCGGTGAGCAGCGCGTCCGCGCCGGCCGCGGCCGCGTCGGGGAGGAAGTCGGCGCCGGCGCCCGAGACGATCGCCAGGCGACGCACGCGAGCGGGTCCCGCGTCGAAAACGAGCGGCTTCCGGGAGGTGGTCCTGGCGACGAGCTCGGACAGCTCCGCACAGGCAAGCCCCTCTCCGGGAAGGCTCGCAAGGATGCCCATCGGCTCACCGTGGATCAGCGCGAACGGGTCGAGCCCCTCCGCGCCGAGGGCGCGCGCGAGCAGCGCGTTGTTGCCGATCTCGGGGTGGGCATCGAGCGGCAGGTGATAGGCGGCGAGGCCGACGTCGCCGTCGAACAGGATCTGAAGGCGTCGCTTGAGCGTGGCGTCGATCGACCCAAAGCCCGAACCCCAGAACAGGCCGTGATGCACGATCAGCAGCTCGGCGCGCTGCGCGACGGCCAGTTCGAACAGCTCGGCGTGCGCGGATACGCCGGTCGCGATCGTCCCGACGCTGACCGCTCCTGGAACCTGGAGGCCGTTCGGGCCATAGTCCTGAAAGCGCTCCGGCTCGAGCAGACGGTCGATCTCTTCGAGGATCTCCGAGACGTCGGTGGCCACCAGGCGACGATATCGGTCCGGCGGTGTGGAATACTGGCGAGCGCGTCGGGGCGTGGCGCAGCCTGGTAGCGCGCACCGTTCGGGTCGGTGAGGTCCCCGGTTCGAATCCGGGCGCCCCGATATCTACAGTTGTCGGCCTCAACTACACCTCCACCTCGCCGCTCACGCAGGTGACCGTCCCGCCGCCGACCCAGATTCCCCCGTCCGCATCCTGGGAGATGTGGACTCGTCCGGCTCGCCCGAGCGCGGTGCCCTGGCTGACGACGTAGGGGGCGCTCGCCCGACCGCTCGCGATCAGCCATTGGGCGAGCGAGGCGTTGAGGCTGCCCGTCACCGGGTCCTCGACGTAGGAGCCGTCCTTGGGGAAAAACGCTCGCACCTCGAACGCCTCAGGCGCTCCGGGCGGATACGCGCCCACGACCCCGAGGTCAAGGTCGATCAGCCCCGGCTCGAGCGCACGCACGCGCTCGGCGCTCGCCAGCATCACCGCCACCCAGCCCGGACCGTTGTCCACCCACTGGGCGTCCACGACCTCCTCGCGCGAGATGCCCAGCAGGGACGCGACGCGCCCGATGAGCTGCTCCTCGACCGTCCCGCCGCGGACGAGCGGGGGTGCTCCGAACGCCAGACCCTCCGGCGTGCGGCGCACGGCGATCAGCCCTGCGCCGCACTCCTGGATGATCTCCTCCTCGCGCTTGGACCGACCGCCGCCGGCGAGCCAGGCATGGCAGCTCCCGAGCGTCGGGTGCCCGGCGAACGGCAGCTCGGCCACCGGGGTGAAGATGCGTAGGCGGTAGTCCGCCTCGGGGCTGCTCGGGGGCAGCACGAACGTGGTCTCCGACAGGTTCATCCAGTGAGCCAGGCGCTGCATCTGCTCGCCGTCCAGGCCCTCGCCGTCGAGGATCACGGCCACCGGATTGCCGTGGTAGGGCACGGTGGTGAAGACGTCGACGAGCGCCAGTCCGCGCATCAGGCCACGTCGACGTCGGGGAGCCACTCGGCGCAGCGCTCGCGCAGCGCCCCCGATTCGGCGCCCTTCATGCGGCCAGCCTGCGACGGCCGCTCGGGGTGGCGCGGATGGTGCGCCTCGCGCGCATGGACGGGTCCAGCGAGGCCCACAGATGCTGCACCGCGTAGGCACGATAAGGTCGCCAACGCTCGGCGAGCGCCACGGCGCCAGCGGGCCGGCCGTCACGGCCGAGCTGCTCGAGCGCATGACGGATGCCGAGGTCGCTCGGCAGGAACGCATCCGGGTCGCGCAGCGCGCGCATGGCTATGTACTCAGCCGTCCACGGCCCGATGCCCGGCAGCGCCAGCAGTCGACGCCGCGCCTCCGCGCGATCTGCACCGGCGTCGATCACGAGCTCGCCGCGCGTGAGCGCCGTCACCAGTGCGAGCAGCCCGCTCCGCCGCGTGGGCGGCATCGCCAGCTTCGCGGGATCCGCCCCGGCCAACGCCTCGGCCGATGGGAATACGTGTGTCACCGACCCGAGCGGGCGCTCGAGCTGTTCCCCATAGCGCGCGACCAGTCTGCCGGCGAGCGTTGAGGCGCCGCGCAGGGACACCTGCTGGCCCAACACCGCGCGGACGGCAAGCTCATGGCCATCGACGGCGCCGGGCACTCGCCGGCCAGGCGCCTTGCGAACCAATTGGCCGAGCAGCCGGTCGCTGCCGAGAGCGTCAGCGACGCTGTCGGGATCGGAATCGAGGTCCAGCAGCCCTCGCGAGCGCTGCATGGCGGCACCGAGGTCGCGTAGATCGGAAAGCCAGAAGCGAGCAAGCACATGCCCGTCGGCTGGGCGGAGCTCGACGACGCCCGTGGCGTGAGGCAAGCGCAGGCTTCGACGGTAGGCGCCATCGACCACCTCCTCGGCTCCGTCGACGGCCCGGAGCCCCAAGAATGTGACCAGGCCCTCGCCATCCAGCGGCGCGCGGTGGGGCAAGCGCAGCGACAGGGCCCCACTGTCCTCGGGGCGCCCGCACCTGTGCGTCCGCGCGCGCAGGGCGCTCGGCGTCATCGCAAAGACCTCCTGGATCGTGGCGTTGAACTGCCGCACGCTCTGAAAGCCCGCAGTGAACGTCACGTCGGCGATCGACAATGCGGTCGTCTCGAGCAGGATGCGAGCAGTCTGTGCGCGCTGGGCACGGGCGAGAGCAAGGGGTCCCGCGCCCGCGACGGCAACGAGCTGGCGATGCACATGGCGCTCGGTGTAGCCGAGACGGCGAGCCAGGCCGCCGACCCCCGCGCGGTCGACCACCCCGTCGGCGATCAGCCGCATCGCGCGCCCGACCAGGTCCGCGCGAAGATCCCACTCCGGGGAGCCGGGAGTGGCGTCTGGGCGGCAGCGCTTGCAGGCGCGAAAGCCTGCGGACTGCGCCGCTGCGGCGGACGCGAAGAAGCGAACGTTCTCGCGTTTGGGGGTGCGCGCGGGACAGCTCGGCCGGCAGTAGATACCCGTCGTCTTCACGCCGCAGAAGACCCATCCGTCGAAACGCGGATCGCAGGCCTCGACGGCCTGCCAGGCACGGTCCGAGTCGAAGTGCACTGAAACAACGTGACACACGCGCCCACCGGCGTCTAGCGGAAATCGGACCTCGATGAGTTCGGCGGTGAAGATGTCCGAAAGCCGCGAGATCCCGCGGCTGCGGGTCGGGCGCGAAACCTCCCCTGGCCGCACCGATTAGTTTCGGGGTGCTCGGGCAGTCTGTAGTAGAAACAGCACCGAAACGAGGCATCGACGATGATCGAGCACAACGCGAAAATGGCGGGAACGGCTGACGAGGGGCGGCTGTCGAGCGACCGCTCGCGCTGGATCGCGCTGTACGTCCTCTGCACAGGGGCCTTGATGATCGTTCTCGACGTCACGGTCGTGAACGTGGCGTTGCCTTCGATCCAGAACGACCTCCGCTTCTCGACGTCGAGTCTCGCGTGGGTGGTCAACGCCTACCTGATCGCGTTCGGCGGCCTGCTGCTGCTCGCCGGACGGCTTGGCGACCTGCTCGGACGCAGGTCCATCCTTCTGATCGGCCTCGGTGTCTTCACGGCCGCCTCGTTGCTGTGCGGGATCGCCCAGAGTCAAGAGGTCCTCGTGGGGGCTCGGTTCCTTCAGGGCGTCGGGGGAGCGATGACCGCCGCGGTGATCCTCGGAATGATCGTCACGATGTTCCCGGAGCCCGCCGAGCAGGCGAAGGCGATCGGCGTGTACGCCTTCGTCGCCTCGGCCGGCGGTTCGGTGGGCTTGCTGGCCGGGGGAGTGTTGACGCAGTCGATCAACTGGCACTGGATCTTCTTCGTCAACGTCCCGATCGGGATCCTGACGGCGGCGCTCGTCATCCGCCTGCTCGAGAAGGACAAGGGCATCGGCTTCAGCGAAGGGGCCGACATCCCGGGCGCTGGACTGATCACGGCCGCGCTGATGCTGGGCGTCTACACGATCGTCAAGCCTGCCGCTGACTACGGTTGGGGCGCGGGGCGCACGGTGGGCCTCGGCGCCCTCTCGCTCGGGCTGCTCGCGGCGTTCGTCGCCCGCGAGGCAACCGCGCGCAAGCCGCTGATGCCGCTGCGCATCTTCCGCTCGCGCAACGTCACCGGCGCGAACCTGATCCAGGTGCTGACCGTGGCGGGGATGTTCGGGATGTTCTTCCTCGGCTCGCTGTACCTGCGCCGAGTCCTCCACTACGACGCCCTGGAGATCGGACTCGCGTTCCTCCCCGTCACGATCACGATGGGGACGCTCTCGATTCGCTTCTCCGAACGACTGATCATGCGCTTCGGAGCCAGGACAACGCTCCTGCCCGGCCTCGCGCTCGTCGCCGCGGGACTGATCCTGTTCGCGCAGGTGCCCGTGAACGGCAGCTACGTCACCGACGTGCTGCCGACGATGATCCTGCTCGGCACCGGCGTCGGAGCCTGCTTCCCGGCGCTGATGACGATCGCGATGTCCGGTGCCACGCCCAGCGACGCAGGGCTGGCCTCCGGCCTGGTCAACACCACCGCGCAGGTTGGCGGCGCGCTCGGCCTGGCCATGCTCGCGACCCTGTCGACGTCGCGGGACGGGCACCTGGTCAAAGACGGAAAGTCCGCCGCGGCGGCGCTGGTGGCCGGCTATCACCTGGCGTTCTGGATCGCCGCCGCGCTTGTGTTGGCCGCCGCCGCAGTCGCCGCCAGCGTGATAGAGCCCGACGCCAGGGTGAGGGCGGCGAAGGAGCTCGAGTCAGCCGATGAGCTGAGCGGCGGCGAGTATGCCCGCTCCGAGGCGGCATGACGAGATCCTCGGCGCACGGACAGGCCCGGGCACATCCGCCTAGAATGCGCCAAGGTCGGATGCTGTGCTGACTCCCCAACTCTCACCTCATCGCTCATACTCGAAGCGCCGGCCGGCCTGTACGCGTATCCGCCCTCACGGTTGGAGCTGATCGAGTGGCCGAGCCCGTAAGTCGAGTCCTGTCGAGCTCGCAGCTCGCCACGCTCGCGGAGCGCGGTGAGGAACGGACCGCCGAGGTCGGCGAGACGCTTTTCCAGGTCGGCGACGAGAGCTACCCGTTCATCGCGATCATCGAGGGCGAGGTCGCGGTGCTCGACGGCGCCGGCGGCGAGATCGTCCGGCACTCGGCATCGGGCTTCCTCGGCGAGATGAATCTTCTCACCGGGCAGACCGTCTTTCTCACCGCGGTCGTGACCAAGCCGTTGCGCTACATAGCAGTTGACCGCGAAGTCCTCAAAGGGTTGCTGTTCGAGGACGGCTCGCTTTCGGATCTGCTCCTGACCGCGTTCGTCGAGCGGCGCGAGCTGCTCCAGCAGCGCGAGGGGATCGGGATCGAGATAATCGGTCCACTCGAGTCGGGTGAGACGCGCCGGCTGCTGGACTTCGCCAGGCGCTTGCGGCTTCCCTACTCCCTCCTCACCCCAGAGGAGAGCGAGCATGCGGCGGCCCTGGTCGAGCAACTCGACAACGCCGACATTCCGCTCGTGCGCCTTCCTGGCGGCAGAGAGCTGCGGGCGCCCACCAACGGAGATCTCTCCCGCGCGCTCGGGATCGGTCTCGAGCTGGAGCAGCGCGAGGAGGTCGACCTGTTGGTCATCGGCGGCGGGCCGGCCGGCCTGGGCGCGGCGGTCTACGGCGCCTCCGAGGGCCTCGACACGCTGGTCATAGAGAGCACCGTCGTCGGCGGCCAGGCGGGCGCCTCGCGCAGGATCGAGAACTACCTCGGCTTCCCGGCCGGTATCAGCGGCACCGAACTGACCAGCCGCGCGGTCACGCAGGCGCGCAAGTTCGGAGCACGGACGGCTACGCCCTACCGCGCGCGGACGCTCGAGCCCGGCGGCGAGCGGCACGTCGTCAAGCTCGAGGACGGCAATCTCATCGCCGCGCGAGCGGTGCTGCTCGCAACCGGCGCCGAATACAGGCGCCTACCGGTCGCGGACCTCGACCGCTACGAGGGGCTCAGCGTCTTCTACGCGGCCGGGCCCACCGAGGGGCAGGCCTGCGGCGCCAAGCGCGTCGGCGTCATCGGGGGTGGCAACTCGGCCGCCCAGGCCGCGGTGTGGCTGGCTCGTGGCGGCGCACTGGTCACCCTGATGCACCGTCGCGGAGACCTGCGCGAAACGATGTCGCACTACCTGATCGACGAGCTCGATCAATACGGAGTTGCGGTCCGCGACCGCAGCGAAGTCGCTCGCCTCCACGGCGAGGGAGGGCAGCTCGAGGCAGTCACACTGACCGACGGGACGACGCTGTCGCTCTCCTTCCTGTTCCTGTTCCTCGGCGCAAGCCCCTGCACAGACTGGCTCGGCGACGTCGTCGGACGAGACGCCGACGGGTTCATCCTCACCGGCGCCGACGCCGGCGCAGATGGCCTGCTCGAAACCAGCGTGCCCGGCGTCTACGCCGCTGGCGACGTGCGGGCCGGGTCGACCAAGCGCTGCGCCATTGCGGTCGGCGAGGGGGCCGCGGTCGTGCGCTTCGTCCACGAGCACCTCTCGCCCGTGGCCGTGAAGAGTGCCTGAGCGCCCGTCTGCACGCTGAGGATCGGCCGCCCGCGTGACGTCGACATACAGGGACGCGATCGCAGCCTGAAGGACGCAGGACCGTCGCCGACGCCGTCGTGCCCGACGCCCGCGGGCCTCGCGGCGCTTACCATGAGACAAAACGAACAAAGGCCTAGAGTCGGCTTGGCGTTGCGAAGTTCGAACGGGAGGACGGTCGGGACATGCCTGTCATCAGTGAGCCGGTGATGGGACACGAAGACGATGAGATGAGCGCCCGCGAAGCCCGGGCGGCGATCGGCATCGCCGCCGCGCTGTACATCGTGGGCGCCGCGCTCACCGCGACTGCGGCGCTGCTGCCTGACGTGAGCTCGCCGGCCGTCATCGTCACCGTCGCGGTGCTCGCGCTGCTGACCGCGGCGGGCCTTCTGATCGCATTCGTCCGGCGCCGCGGCGGTCTTGGCCTGGCGTGTGTCGCCGACCTCTGGGGCATCGTTCTGATTGCCGGCCTGTGCGCCGCCGGCGGCGGCGCGAGCAGCCCGTTTGGGCTGATCTACTTCTTTGCGCTCGGCCACGCCGCCGCCTTTCAGCCGCGCGGCAGGCTGTTGCTCGTCTCTGTCGCCGCGCTGCTGGCGTTTCTCGCGCCGCTGGCCTACGAAGAGGTCTCGACGACGTTTGGTGCGGTGGCCTGTGTCGGGATCGTGCTGGCGTTGCTCACCGCCGGCGTGATCCATCTCGCGCTCGACCGGATGCGCGAGCAGCGCCGCCGCCTGGAGTTCCTGATCGGCGCGACCGCCAAGCTCGACAGCTCACTCGATCCGGCGGAAACAATTCGAAAAATCGCCGGCACGGCGGTGCCGGAGCTGGCCGAGCTGTGCGTCATCGATCTGCTCGATCGACGCGGGACGATCGGGGGCACGGTCGCCGCCGCAGTCGATCCTTCCGTGGCAGCGGGTGTCGAGCGGTTGCGCAGGGTCCGTCCAGTGCAGGCAGACGGCAATCATCCGGTGGCTCAGGTGCTCCGCAGCGGGGCGCCGCTCGTGGTGCACGACCTGACCGACGGCGCGACCGTGCGGCAGGTCGCCCAGAGCGACGAGCACGAGCGCTTCATGCAAGATGCCGGATACCGCTCCGCGGCGGTGTTCCCGATTGTCGCGCGCGGGCGCACGCACGGGGTCATCTCCTTCCTTCACCTGCGAAGCGATGCTCGCTATGAGCCAGAACAGCTGGCGGTTCTCGAGGATCTGACCGGCCGCGCGGCGATGGCGCTCGACAACGCTCTCCTGTATGCGGAACGGGCCCATGTCGCGCGCACGCTTCAGCGCAGTCTCATGCCCGCCACGCTGCCGACGATACCGTGGCTTGACCTTGCGAGCTGCTTTCGACCAATGGGCGCCGGCAACGAGGTGGGCGGTGACTTCTACGACGTGTTCGGTGAACGGGAGAGTTGCTGGCTCGTGGTAGGGGACGTGTGCGGCAAGGGCGCCGAGGCAGCCGCCCTGACGGGCTTCCTGCGCTACACCACCGTTGCTCACGCGCGAGAGGGCATGAGTCCCGGCGGAGTCCTCTCGCAGGTGAATCGAGCGATGCTCGACCAGGACTTCGGTGGTCGGTTCGCGACGACGATCCTCGCTCGACTCCGGTTTCTGGAGCCGGACGTGGAGTTGACGGTCGCCGCCGCCGGTCACCCGGCGGCGCTGGTCACGCGAGCCGGCGGGGAGGTCGAGGAGTGTGGCGGCAGCGGCACGCTGCTGGGCATCTTCCCCGACGTGGCGATCCGCGAGGCGACGACCGTCCTGAGGCCGGGAGACACCCTGGCCCTGTACACCGACGGGCTGCTCGAGGCGCACGCTCCCACCAGCACGTTGACGGTGGAGGAGATGATCAAGCAGCTCCAGCGGGAATCGCACGTGCGCGCGCAGGACACGGTCGATGCCCTGCTGGCGCTCGTCGACCTCGAGGCAGACGTACGCGACGACGTCGCCGTGCTCGCGGCGCAGGTAAGGATCGCTGCTGCATTCTCGGACGTTTGAGACGATCAGAAGATCAGACGAGCATGTCGCCGGACGAGGCGATGATCTGCAGATGCTCGCCCACGCCGGTGATGCTCAGCAGGCGCTGAACCTGCTGCGAGCCGGGGGTCACCGCGAAGCTCTGGCCGCGCTCACGCGAGCGCTCATACGCCGTCAGAAGCACCCGCAGTCCCGTCGAATCGATGAACTCGAGCTCCTGCAGGTCCAGCACGACCACCGCGGCGGCCGCGATCTCGGAGCTATCGAGCTCGCTGTGCAGGAGCGGGGCGCTGGCCAGGTCGAGTTCGCCGCGGAGGCTCAACACGACCCTGTCCTTCTCATGTCTGACGTCAACCCGCAGCTGATCCTGAACGGTCACATACCCGATGCTACCGCACGATTTTGCCGCTCGGCGGGCCGGCCTGTTTCACGAATGCGGTAATCGCAAGCTACATCCGCATGTGCAGACGCACCACGCTTCCGTCCGCTGTCGAGCGGATCTGCACGAGGTCGCACAGCTGATTGACCAGCCACAGGCCACGGCCGGCATGCTGGTCGGGCGCCGGCGGGATTCGCCCCACGAGGGGTTCGCTGAAGCGACCGCGGTCGTCAACCTCCACGAGCAGCGCGTCCTTGTCGCGCCACATCCGCACCCGGCCGCGTCCGCCGCCGTAGCGCACGCTGTTGGTCGCGAGCTCGTTCACGGCCAGCACCAGGTGCTCGGCCCGCTCGGCGTCGAGGCGCGATCCCTCTGCCCAGTCGGCCACGTGCCGGCGCAGGGTCCTCAGGTCCTCGCCGGTGAACGACAGCTCGCTCGCGCGACCGGGGGGCGGCTCCAACATGCCGTCGAACGGTCCCATCGCCGGCACGCCCACGTAGGAGTCGCTCGGGCGGCTGGCGCCGTCACCCGCGATGAAGGGGTGGCTGCGCAGGGCGCCTTCAATCACGTGCTCGTCCAAGCCGTCGAGGTCGTAGGGGCACAAGAGGCGCCATCGCGGATCGTGCGCCAAGGCCACGTTCAGGAGCGCCTCGTGACGCTCGCACTCGGCCAGCTCGGCCGGCCCGCGCCCGGGCCAGATCGGTTCGCCGATGCTACGCACCCCCCGCTCGGCGGACGCGGCGTGTTCGCGGAACCGATGCCAGGCCGGAATGATTCGGGCAGGGTTTCGGCCGAGCCGCGCCATGTCCATGAAGCGCACCCGCCGGGCGTCCGCTCCGAGCGCCTGCCTCAACAGCGCGACCCGCTGGGCGCCGACAGCCACGAGTATGGGTTCCTGCTCTGCGAGGGCGTCCTTGATGAAGGGCAGCGTCCCGTCGAGGAACCCCCCATCGCCGGAGTAGAGGAGCGCCTCGTGGCGCGGGCACCACGAGGCCTGGCCCGAGTCGGCCGCCTCGCTGCTGTCGCGCGGATCGCTTCTGCTGAGCATGCTCTTGACTATCCGGGGCCCGCTCGGTGCAAGCCCATCCACCGCCTGTATCGGCATCGTCACTTGGAGGTGTAGCGTGGCACCGTGCATCGATTCGCGCAGTCAGTACCCGCTCCGCTGTCATCTCAACCTGGCCGGCGAGGAAGCGGTTCGATACGGGCCCGGCCGCTTGCGGGCCGCCGATATTGAAGCGCCGCCTGTTTCAAGTCCGAGTAAGCGGGTAGGGCCGCGGTATGAGCATGGCTGCCCGCAGGAGCGCCGGCCTCGCCGATCGGATCACCGGCCGAAGTGACGCGCAAGATGCCCCTGGAAGGGTCGCGCGCGAGCTGCGCCGCTCACAACCACGTGCCGGCCAGGGTGTCAGGGGGTTGCTTGGACCGGCGGGCGAGTCCAGGGGGGCTGCATCTCGCGGCCGGTCTGCGTCGCGGGCCGTGCCCGGCTCTCTCAATCCGCGAGCGAGGGCGACGTACGAGCGTCTATGCCCCTCGGCTCTCGCCCAGATGGCTCTCCTGGCCCTGGTTGTGGGAGTTCTGCTGCTCGCCACGGTCGACGCGGTCATCGCGATCGTGGGCAGCATCGTCCTCGTTTACCTGTCGGCGGTCGCGCTCGTCTCGTCGGTGTTCGGGCTCGTCGGCGAGCGCGGCGAACGCGATCGCCTGCATCGCCGTTTGCATAGGGATGTTTAGATTCTCGATAACGGGGCAGATACGGCGTGCACACGTTTCTCCTCCCGGGCGGTGGCCGCACCCCCCGGTGGCCACCGCCCGTTGGTGGTGGCGCCCGGAGGGGGCGCGCTGAGCGCGCCCTCGCGGAGCAGGGGCACGATCCACGGCAGACCCGCTCCCGGGATCATCTAGGCGTCGCGCCCACGCGGCCCTGATCGCAGCAGGCAGCTCGCGCTCGACACGCTCGACAGTGTCGGGCGCCGTCGCCGCGCTTAGACCGGTCAACAACCGGGTAGCTGTATTCGGGAGGTAACGCGCGGCCGGGCCAGGATGGCTCCGGTCCTTAGGAGAGGTAGGTCAAGTGAGGTTTCCGGCTTACATGGCGCTTCGTTTCGCGCCGACGTGGCTTGCCGCGCTTCTGGCCTGCGCCGCGCTCAACTTCACGGCGTCCGCCGCGCGGGGCGCGTTCGGCGTCGAAGAGAGGAACTTCGAAGCCGGTACCTGCCTCAACGCGGGGTGCACCTATGCGAGCCCCTCTTCGGTGTTCTTCACCCAGGCCGCCGGACACCCGCCGGTGGGGATCACCACGTTCGAATTCAACCACAGGAAAGGGCTCGCGGGCGAAGAACCGGAAGGGAACGTGAAGAGGATCCGGGTGGACCTTCCGCCGGGTCTTGCGGCCAACCCGGAGGCGTTGCCCAAGTGCCCCATCGCGGCGTTTGAAAAAAACGCATGCGAACCCGACACGAAAGTTGGGACGAACGAACTGACGGTCTACGACGGCATCAACGACCTGACGATCTCGGGCACCGTATACAACCTCGAACAGCCCGAAGGACTTCCGCTGGACTTCGGAATCGACGTCTCCATCGAACCTCTCGTGAACGTGCATATCTATCTCGAGGGCCACGTCAGCTCATCAAGCGACTATCACGAGTACTTCGAAATCATGGGAGTGCCAAAGGAAGGCGAACTTCTCGGGGTGAAGGTCCCACTTGCCGTGTTGAAGTCAAAGCTTATCTTCGACGGCAACGCGGGCGAGGGCGATTTCCTCACGCTGCCCAGCGCGTGCTCCAGCAGCACGACGTCGTTCCTTGAAGTGGAATCGTGGGAAGGGCAGCTCTCGAGAACGCAGACGCACACGCCGGTCGGCGTTGGCGGATGCGAACACGTCCCCTTCAATCCGACGGCTGAAATCCGCCCTGAAACCGCCCAGTCAGACCAACCCGACGGGCCCACCGTCGAAGTCAGGGTTCCGCAGAACGTCCACCCCGGCGAAATCAACACGGCTGACATCAGTGACGCACAGGTGACGCTGCCGGATGGCATGACGATCGATCCGTCGGCGGCGCACGGGCTCTCTGCCTGCATGGCCGCCGAATTCGAAATCGGGAGATGCCCATCGAGCGCGAGGTTGGGCTCCGTGGCCATCGAAACCGATCTGCCACCGGGCTCGCTCGCCGGCAACGTCTACCTGGGCGACCCCGCCGGCGGCCCGATCAGCGGGCCTCCGTACACGGTCTACGTGGACGCGGAGAGCCGTCTCGGCGTGTCGGTGAGGCTGAAGGGGATCGTAAGCCCGGACCCCGTCACAGGAAGGCTCGTGACGACCTTCCCGGAAGCGCCCCAGCTGCCGTTCAGCGATCTGATCGTCAAGTTCGAAGGTGGCCCTCTGGCGCCGCTGGCGAACCCCCTGTCATGCGGGATCGGGCAGCTGCAAGCCGTCTTCACGCCGTACACCGGACTGTCCGCGGCGATCAGCTCGAGCCCGTTCGTCACAGCCCTCTGCCCAAGCTCTCCGCCCCCGTTCGCGCTCGCGCAGAGCGCCTCCAGCCAGCCGGCCAGCGCCGGCGCACACACCTCATACGCGTTCAACCTCGCGCGAGGCGACGGCCAGCAGTACCTGCAGCAGGTCGCGGTAACGCTGCCGCCCGGACTGCTCGGGCTCGTCCCGTCGGTGGCGCTGTGCGGAGAACCGCAGGCCGGGGAGGGCACGTGCCCGGCGGCGAGCCAGATCGGCACCGCCGCCATATCCGCCGGAGCCGGCTCGATGCCGTATTCGTTCTCCGGTCCGGTCTATCTCACCGGCCCGTACGCCGGTGCGCCCTACGGGCTGTCGATCCCCGTTCGCGCGGTCGCCGGGCCGTTCGACCTCGGGACCGTCGTCACGCGTGCCGCGATCAGCGTTGGCCTGTACAGCGGGCGGGTGACGGCCACGAGCACGCTCCCGACGATCGTGGGGGGCATTCCGGTGCGCCTGAAGGGCGTCAGCGTCACGGTCAACCGACCAGGCTTCCTGTTCAATCCAACCAGCTGCGCGGCGCTGGCGACCGAATCGACTCTGACCTCGACCCTGGGCGCGATCCAGAACCTCGCGAGTCCCTTCCAGGCGAACGGCTGCGGCTCGCTTGGGTTCACGCCGGGGCTCAGCGTATCGACGGGCGCCAAGACCTCGAAAGCGAATGGGGCGAGCCTCGAGGTGAGGGTCACCCAGGGCCCCCATCAGGCGAACATCCGCCAGGTGACGCTGTCGCTGCCCAAGCGGCTGCCGTCGCGGCTCACAACCCTTCAGAAGGCCTGCCCCGCTGCGATGTTCGAAGCCGGGACACCGCCCGGGGCGTGTCCAAGCACCTCGCTGGTGGGGGGCGTCACGGTGACCACGCCGGTGCTGCCGGGCAAGCTCACGGGGCCCGCGTATCTCGTCTCGCACGGCGGGGGTGCGTTCCCGGATCTCGACCTGGTGCTCAGAGGCGACGGCGTGGAGGTCGTGCTGGTTGGGCACACCCGCATCTCCTCCGGCGTCACGACCTCCACGTTCGAAGCACTACCTGATGTGCCGATCTCGAGCGTCACCGTGGATCTGCCGAGCGGCCCGCGATCCGTGCTCACCGCCAACGGCACGTTGTGTGCGACGACGCTAACGGCGCCCACGACGATCCTCGCTCAGAACGGCGCTACGATCACGCGCAAGAGCAAGGTCGCGGTCACCGGCTGTCCGGTGACCATCCTCGCGCATCGGGTCACTCCCACCGCCGCGATCGTGACACTGCTGGTCCCGGCCGCCGGGCGCATCGAAGTCGCAGGCCCGCGCCTGCGTTCGCTGCGGCGCAATCTGCGCGACGCGCGCACGGTCACCGTCAGGGTGCCGCTTACGCCGGCTGGGATCGCGGCGATGCACTTCTCGCATCGGCTGAGGCTCCGGCTGCGGGTCGCCTTCGTTCCGAGCGCCGGGCAGGCAGGCGCCGGGCAGAGCCCGTCGAGCGCCTTCACGATGCTCAGCTTCCGCTCGCGGCGTTAGCGTCGATCGACCAGGCTCAGCGCGAGCATCTCATCGTCTGAAGACCCCACGGTCGCGACACGGCGGTCGGTCGTCAGCTTGACGATCACCTCACCCAGGCCGTCCACGGCGGAATCGAGGATCAGCTGGTCGGCCTGGCCCGCGCGCAGCGGCGCGATGCACAGCTCCAGCTCGCGCGGCTTGACGCTGATTGCGATGCTCAGCCGGCCGCCCCTGATCGATCGCGGAGCGCGTGCCGCGAGCGCGTCGGCGACGAGATGGGCGTCGGCGAGACGGTCGGTCGTGAAGTGAGCTCGGGCCGCAAGCACGCCGAGCAGGCGGGGAAGGATCGTCTGCGCCAGGGCGGCTGGCGCGATCGTGATCTCCACCGCCGTCGCTTGCTGGGAGTCTGCCGGCACGGGCAGCTCACCGACCGCCTGGGCGACCGGGTCGAGCACCCGCGCGTTCGGAGTGGAGAACGCCATCCAGACCTCGGTTCCGGTCTCCTCGGACCCCCTGAAATCGACGCGCTCACAGAGTGCCTGCATCACGGCCAGCCCGATCCCGGCGGTTTCCTCCGTGTGCGGGACCCGCGGCTTGATCCCCGTGCCGCGATCGCGCACCATCACTTCGACCGCGGTCGGACCGGCATAGACCTCGATCTCCAGCGGTCCCTCTGCGCCCCCGTAGGCGTGGAGCACGACGTTGTTGCACGCCTCGGTGACCGCTGTGCTGATGTCGTTGAGCTCGCTGGCCTGGACACCGACGGCTTCCGCCAGTCCGGCGAGCACCTGGCGCACAAGCACGACGTTCTCTGGCCTGTTGGGGAGATCCAGACGGACGTTGGGAGTCCCGGTTCCGTCAACGGGACCCGACACGGCCATCACCATCGTGCGCTCGACTGTCTGCCTCAGCGGGACATCGGCTGAGCAATATCTCTAGAGCGTCCCGGCCGGCACGTCGGCGAGCTCGCGCAGCTGATCGAGCGAGCGGCGCAGCAGGCGCGAGACCTGCATCTGGGAGACGCCGACCCGGGCCGCGATCTCGGTCTGTGTGAGATCCTCGACGAAGCGCATGCGAAGGACGTTGCGCTCACGCGCCGGGAGGCGCTCCAGAGCTGCTCCGACGGTGACATCGAGCTCGACCAGCTCGTAGCGCTCATCCTCATGCCCCAACGCATCGCCGTAGGTGCTGACCTCGTCTTCGCCGCCCGGGGGCGGGGCGTCAAGCGACAGGGTCTCGTAGGCCTGGATGGCCTGCAGCGCCTCGATGACGTCCTCGGTGTCGAACTCGAGGTACTCGGCGAGCTGTCCCACGGTCGGGGCGCGACCGCGCTCGCTCGCGAGACGGTCCTCCGCGTCGCGCACCTTGAGCGCCTGCTCCTGTGTCCGTCGAGGCAGGTGCACCGCCCAGCCGGAGTCGCGGAAGTATCGACGCATCTCGCCGAGGATCGTGGGCACCGCAAACGAGGGGAAGGGGTGGCCGCGGTCGGGGTCGAAGCGGTCGATCGCCTTCAACAGCCCCAGGGATGCGACCTGCAGCAGATCCTCGAAGGGCTCCGAGGAGCGTCCGTAGCGCCGCGCGAGACTGCGTGCGAGCGGCATGAACCGCTCCACCAGCGCCTCGCGCGCTTCCTCGTCGCCGTCTTCCTGCCAGCGCAGGAAGAGCGTGCGCGGATCCTCTGTCCCCCACGCGGTGCGGCGTAGTGCCGCCGCGGGGTGGGTTGCTGAAGTCATGTCTAGCTCCTCCGTAGGCGCTCGACTTGGCCTAGGGCCATTGTACTCACTCAGCGCAAGAATCGGCTCGCCGCCGTCTGGTGATGCGTTCCGCAAGGAAATGGCCCGGCGTCGCGGGGCCGGGCCGCGCGGCGCGAAGTCGTTGCGCGGCGCCGCGTACGCTTAGCCGATGCCCAGCTCGACCCCACCTTCCGTGAAGGAGATCATCGACAGCCGCAGCGGCGAGGAGATGGCGCTGAACGACCGCTTCCTGAATCCGCAGATGGGCAGGATCCTGCGGACGCTCGGCTTCGACAAGGTGTGGACGGGTGGAGAGGGGGCGCACCTGATCGACTCCCATGGCGAGCGCTACCTGGACCTCTTCGGTGGGTATGGCGTGTTCGCTATCGGGCGCAACCACCCCGAGGCGATCGCCGCGATCGAGGAGGTGATGGCCGCCCGCACTGCCAATCTTCCGCAGCTTGGGGTGACACTGCTGAGCGGGGTGCTCGCTGAGCAGCTGCTTTCGCGGGCGCCGGGCAGCGTCGCGGCGATGATCCCCGCCAGCAGCGGCACCGAGGCGGTCGAGGCGGCGATCAAGGTGGCGCGTGCCGCGACCGGACGACCGCGCGTGCTGTATGCAGAGCACGCCTTTCACGGGCTGACGCTCGGGTCGCTGTCCCTCAACGGGAACACCGAGTTTCGCGATGGCTTCGGCCCCCTGCTGCCCGGCTGCGATCCCGTCCGGGTCGGCGACCTGGAGCAGTTGGAGCACGAGCTCGCGCGCGCGGACGTCGCCGCGTTCGTCGTCGAGCCGGTGCAGGGCAAGGGCGTCAACCTGCCGGCGGACGGCTACCTGAGCGATGCGCAGCGGCTGTGCCGCGCTGCGGGCACGCTGTTCGTGTGCGACGAGGTCCAGACCGGGGTGGGTCGTACGGGGCGCTTCCTCGCACTCGAGCACTGGGATCTGGAACCCGACATCATTTGCCTTGCCAAGGCCCTCTCCGGTGGCCTCGTGCCGATCGGCGCCGTGCTCGTCTCGCGCGCCGCTTTCGAGCGGGTGTTCGACGGGATGGAGCGTGCCGTTCGCCACGGGTCGACGTTTGGCGGCAACGACCTCGCAGCAGCCGCGGCGCTGGCGACCCTCCGCGTGCTCGACCGAGAGGGCCTCGTCGCCCGTGCGGATCGGATGGGCGCGTTGCTGTTCGAGCTGACCGCGCCGCTGGCCGACCGCTACGAGGTGGTGCGCGAGGTGCGTGGCCTGGGGCTGATGTGGGCGATCGAGTTCGGAGCCCCGAACGGTCGCGTCGGGCGGTCGCTGTGGAACGCGGTGGAGCGTCGCCAGGCCGGGCTGTTCTCACAGCTCATCACGGTGCCGCTGTTCCACGAGCATCAGATCCTCTGCCAGGTGGCGGGCCACCGCATGAACACGATCAAGGCGCTGCCGGCGCTCACGATCGAGGAGGAGGAGATCAGGCGTTTTGCGGCGGCGCTCGAGCAGACGATCGCCAAGGCCGAGCACTACCCGTCGACATTGGCCCGCTTCGGCCTGCGGACGCTCCCCCGGATTGCCAGGGCACGCCGCTAGCCTAGTCGGGCTGTGCTGGTCCTGAGAGACGACATACGCAACGTCGCGATCGTCGCGCACGTCGACCACGGCAAGACGACGCTCGTCGACGCGATGCTGTGGCAGTCGGGCGCGTTTCGCGCCGGGCAGGATGTCGCCACGCGCGTGCTCGACTCGATGGACCTCGAGCGCGAGAAGGGGATAACGATTCTCGCCAAGAACACCTCGCTGCGTTACCGCGACGTCAAGCTGAACATCGTCGACACACCCGGGCACGCCGATTTCGGGGGCGAGGTGGAGCGCGGCTTGACGATGGTCGACGGGGTGCTCCTGCTCGTCGACGCCTCCGAGGGTCCCCTGCCGCAGACGCGGTTCGTGCTGCGCAAGGCGCTGGAGTCCCATCTGCCGGTGATCCTGGTGGTCAACAAGGTGGACAGGCCGGACGCCCGCGTGGCGGAAGTCGTCGACGAGGTGTACGAGCTGTTCCTCGACCTCGATGCCGACGAGGCCCAGATCGACTTTCCGATCGTCTACTGCAACGCCAAGGCCGGGCGGGCGTCGCTTCACTATGCCCCGGACCACCCGATCGAGGAGCGCGACCTGGCGCCGCTGCTGGATCTTCTGCTCGAGCGGATCCCGGCGCCGCAATACGACCCCGATCACCCACTGCAGGCGCTCGTGACGAACCTCGACGCATCCCCCTACGTCGGCCGCCTGGCGATCTGCCGGGTGCGCAACGGGGAAATCCGCAAGGGCCAGCAGATCGCCTGGTGTCGCGCCGACGGCTCGATCGAGCGCGCGCAGGTCGCTGAGCTCTACGTCACCGACGCACTGGATCGCGTCGATGCGCCGCAGGCCGGTCCTGGGGAGATCATCGCGGTGGCCGGGATCGCGGAGGTGACGATCGGCGAGACGCTTGCCGACCCCGACGATCCGCGGCCGCTGCCGGTGATCACGGTGGACGAGCCCGCGATGTCGATCACGATCGGCGCAAACACCTCGCCGCTGGCCGGCAAAGACGGCGACAAGCTCACCGCCAGGCAGATCGAGGCGCGCCTGAAGCAGGAGCTCGTGGGCAACGTGTCCCTGCGCGTGCGCGAGACCGAGCGGCCCGACACATACGAAGTGCAGGGCCGCGGCGAGCTGCAGCTCGCAGTGCTCGTGGAGATGATGCGTCGGGAGGGCTACGAGCTGACGGTCGGGCAGCCGCGGGTGCTCGAACGCGAGATCGACGGCGAGCGCTGTGAGCCCGTCGAGCGCCTGTCGATCGACGTGCCCGAGGAGCACGTCGGGACCGTCACCCAGCTACTGGCCGCCCGCAAGGGGCGCATGGAGCACATGACCAACCACGGCACGGGCTGGGTGCGGATGGACTACCTGGTGCCCGCGCGCGGCCTGATCGGATTTCGCACGGAGTTCCTCACCGAGACGCGCGGCACGGGGCTCATGCACCACGTGTTCGACCGCTGGGAGCCGTGGGCAGGCGAGCTGCTCACACGCACATCGGGAGCGTTGGTGGCCGACCGGCGGGGTACGACGGTGAGCTACTCGCTGATGACCCTCCAAGAGCGGGGGACGCTGTTCGTCGGTCCGGGCGAGGAGGTCTATGAGGGGATGATCGTCGGCGAGAACTCCCGCTCGGAGGACCTCGACGTGAACCCGTGCAAGGAGAAGCACCTGACCAACATGCGCTCCTCAACCTCGGATGTGCTGGTCCGCTTGGACGCCCACCGCAGCTTGTCGCTGGACGAGGCGCTTGAGTTCGTGCGCGAGGACGAGCAGCTCGAGGTCACGCCGATGGCCGTGCGTTTGCGCAAGCTGGAGCTCGGGAAGGTGGATCGCTTGAAGGCGATCCGGACGGCGCGCAGGTAGGCGCGCGCGGCAGGACCGCTCCACCCGGACCCCGAGCGCCGCTTCTGTGACCCGTTGATTGCACGAGCCGCTGTCGGCGACTGTAAGCTGCCGCGGATGATCCTCCCCACGAGAGCACCCCTCATCAGCAGGACCGCCCTTTTGCTCGTCTGCCTCATCTGCGCCTGCCTGGGCGCGAGCGGCGCGGCGCTCGCCGCGACCGCGATCCACTTCCAGCCGGAGAGCCTGACGGTGCTCGAGGGCCAGCTCGGTCATCACGAAGTGCATGCCGTGGCCTTCCACCCGGGCACCGGCAATGCGGGCACCGGCAATGGACACATACACGTGTCGCTGAACGACGGCCGGCACATGACGGTCCTATACCCGACCTCTGAACAGGCGCAGCTGATCGCGCTGGCGCGGTCCGACGGCAGTCGGGTGGCGATCGCCACGGCAAAACCGAAACCGGCCAAACCGGCGGTCCACCACAAACTGCGCTACATCGCGGGCGGGATCCTCGTGGTCGTGATAGTCGTGGTCGCCGCCGTGCTGCTCATCGACCGTCGCCGAAAGATGGGCGGCGGAGCCGGAGGAGATCAAGCCGCACCGGGCGCGGACAGCGCTCCGGCCGCGCCATCCCCGAGCGATCCGACGTAGCGGCTCGCGCTCACGAGCGCAAGCGGTTGTCCTCGGTGGGCGGGACCGTCCGCGACGTGGATCCTCGAGCGTGACGGATTGTGAGATCGCCGTGCGCCTGCAGCCCCGTGCGCGGGCGAACGAGATCGTGGGCGAGCGTGACGGCTTGTTCGTCGTGCGCGTAACCGCCCCGCCCGTGGAAGGCCGCGCGAACGAGGCGCTCTGCCGCCTGATCGCCAAGCGGGCGCGGGTGGGCGTGCGGCGCGTGTCGATCGTGCGCGGAGCGGGCGCGCGCGAGAAGGTCGTGCGCGTCGAGGGGATCGACCTGGACAGCTTGCGCGCGGCGCTTCTCTCATCCTAGGCTGCGACTAGGAACAAGACTCAGTCTTATGATAGCTTTTCCGCCTGCAGTCGATCAGACGACCCCGCCAGGAGAGGAGCTCCCGCTCGATGAGACGTTTTCGCCATGCCACGCGGCCACGTACCGCAGTCGCCGCGATTCTGCTGTCGCTGGCCGCGTTCGCGGCTGGATGCAACAGCGGCGCGCAGAGCGCCACCAGCGGCAACGGGGGCGGTCCGCTGAAAGTGGTGGCGGCCGAGAACTTCTGGGGCAGCATCGCCGGTCAGCTCGGCGGGAGCAGGGTGAAGGTGCAGAGCATCATCGTCAATCCGAATACCGACCCGCACAGCTATGAGCCGAGCGCGCAGGACGCGCGCACGATGGCGGGCGCGCAGCTGGCGATCGTGAACGGGGTCGGCTACGACAACTGGGCGCCCAAGCTGCTTGAAGCCAGTCCGCTGAGCGGGCGGATCGTGCTGAACGTCGGCGATCTGCTGGGCCTGAGGGAGGGCGAAAACCCGCACCGGTGGTACTACCCGGCGGACGTGCGCGCGGTCATCGCGAGGATCACGACCGCCTATGAGAAGCTCGACCCGGCGGGCGCCGGCTACTTCGCCGCGCGCAGGCGGGAATTCGAAACGAGCGGGCTCGCGCGCTATGACGAACTGCGCGCGCGGATCAAGGCAACCTACGCCGGCGTGCCGGTCGGCTACAGCGAGAGCATCTTCCAGGGCCTTGGCGAAGACCTCGGCCTCAGGCTGCTCACCCCCTACAGCTTCGTAAAGGCGATCGCCGAGGGCACCGAAGTGACCGCCGAAGACAAGCGGACCGTCGACCGGCAGGCCGAAGACCGCGAGATAAAGGTGTGGGTGTTCAACAGCCAGAACGTGACGCCGGACGTTCAGCGGGTGAATGAAATCGCAACAGCCAAGGGCATCCCGATCGCCACCGTCACGGAGACGCTCTCGCCCGCGAGCGATAGCTTCCAGCAGTGGCAGGTGGCGGAGCTCGAAGGGTTGATGAAGGCGCTGCATGCGGCGACCGGGAGGTGAGCGCGGCGACGAGCGCGGATCTCCCCACTGCGAGCGCCACCGAGCAGCTCTCCACGCGGGTCGCGGTTCCGCTGCCGTCCGCCCAACCCGGCGCAGCCATGGCGCTCGAGCTGCGTGGCGCGGGCGTGCGCGTCGGCGGACGCACGATCTGGAGCGACGTGAGCATGAGCATGGCCCCGGGAGAATTCGTCGCTCTGCTGGGGGCGAACGGGTCGGGCAAGTCGACGCTGCTGAAGGCGGCGCTGGGGATGCTGAGGCTGTCGGCCGGCAGCATCTCCGTGCTGGGCCGTCCAGCAGGGACGGCGAACGCCCAGATCGGCTATCTGCCGCAGCGCAGGGCGTTTGATGCGGGCACGAGGCTGCGAGGCCTCGACATCGTGCGGCTCGGGCTGGATGGCGCGCGCTGGGGCGTGCCGCTGCCGGCTCCCCGCTGGAGCGCGGCGGGAGAACGCCGGCGCGCGGAGGCGGCACGGGTCGAGCAGGCGATCGAGCTGGTGGGGGCGAGCGCATACGCCAAGCGAGCAATCGGGGAGCTCTCCGGCGGCGAGCAGCAGCGGCTGCTGATCGCCCAGACGCTCGTGCAGCGACCGCGGCTGTTGCTTCTGGACGAGCCGTTGGACAGCCTGGACCTGCCCAACCAGGCCACCGTGGCCGCGCTCGTCGCGGACATCTGTCGCGGCCAGGGCGTCGCTGTGCTGCTGGTCGCGCACGACGTCAACCCGCTTCTGCCCTACCTGGACAGGGTCGTCTATCTCGCGGGCGGCAAGGCGATCTCGGGACCCGTGAAGGAGGTCGTCAACACCGAGACCTTGACGCGGCTGTACGGGGTGCCGGTGGAGGTCCTCCAGGCGCAGGACGGGCGGCTGGTGGTCGTCGGTCAGCCCGAGCCGCCGGCGCACCACCACGACCGTCATGAGCACGCTCACGGTGGCGCCGATGCGGGCTGATCCGACCCTGAGCCTCAACCTCGTGCGCGACGTCGGCGAGGTGCTCGAATACCACTTCATGGTGAATGCGCTCGTCGCGGGCTCGGTGGTGGCGGTGATGGCCGGGCTGATGGGGTGGTTCATGGTGCTCAGAAGGGAGACCTTCGCAGGGCACACGCTTGCGATGATGGCCTTGCCCGGCGCGACCGCGGCGGCGCTGATCGCGATTCCGGCGACGTGGGGGTACTTCGCGTTCTGCGGCACCGCGGCGCTCGTGATCGGTCGCTCAGCCGGTGGGGGACGGCGCTCCTTCAGTGAGCAGTCGGCCAGCATCGGCGCCGTGCAGGCGTTCGCGCTGGCGCTCGGCTTCCTGTTCGTGAGCCTCTACAACGGCGTGCTGGGAGACCTCGAGAACCTCCTGTTCGGCACGTTCCTGGGGATCTCCGACGGCCAGGTGCTGACGCTTGCGGCGGTCGCGGCGGGCTCGCTGCTCGCGCTGCTCACGCTGGGCCGGCGGTTGGTGCTCGTGAGCGTCGACCCGGACCTGGCGTACGCGCGGGGCGTTCCCGCGCGGGCGCTGTCGGTGGCGTTCCTCGTGCTCCTGGGGCTCGCCGTCGCGGCGACGAGCCAGATCACGGGCGTGCTGCTCGTGTTCGCGCTGCTCGTCGCGCCACCGGCAACCGCGCAGGCGCTCGTGGTGCGACCGGGGCCGAGCCTCGCGCTGACGGTGGCGATCGGCCTCGTGACCGTGTGGGTCGGTCTGGGGATCTCCTACTTCTCGGTGTATCCGGCGGGCTTCTTCATCACGATGATCTCATTCGCGTTCTACGTGCTCGCGCGCGCAGCCGTCTGGGCGCGGGACGCCTCCCGGCGACGCGCGGCGCTCGCGCCGGCGGGATCTGAGCTCGACCAGCGAGGAGTCGGGGGCGTGATCGCCTGATGTTCAGCCAGGAATTCATGCGCAACGCGTTCCTCGCGGGCACGTTCATCGCGCTGGCGTGCGGCGTGAGCGGCTGGTTCGTCGTGCTGCGAGGACAGGTGTTCGCCGGCGATGCGCTCAGTCACGTCGCGTTTCCGGGCGCGCTGGCGGCTGCCGCTGCCGGCGTCGACGAGCGCGTTGGTCTGTTCGCCGCCACGCTGCTGGTCGGTGCCGGGATCGGCGCTCTCGGCCTGCGCGCGGGCGCCGGCGGGGGAGCGGCGCGGGCGGGAAGCTCTCCCGCGGAGGATACGGCGATCGGCACAGTGTTCACGTTCGTGCTCGGCCTGGGGGTGTTCTTCGTGACGCTGTTCAGCATGGGCGCGGGCGGCGGCGCGGGCATCCAGGTGGCGCGAACGCTGTTCGGCTCGCTGTTCGGGATCGGCGGGGCCGAAGCGCGTGTGGCGGCGGTCGTCGCCCTGGGTGCCACGGCGTGCACTCTGGCGGTCTGTAGGCCGCTCCTGTTCATCTCGCTGGCCCCCGACGTGGCCGCCGCGAAAGGCGTGCCGGCACGGCTCTTGAGCGTGGGCTTCGTGGTTCTGCTGGGCGTCGTCGCGGCCGAGGCGACCCAGGCGGTTGGCGCGCTCCTCTTGCTCGGCCTGCTGACCGGGCCGGCGGCGGCGGCGCATCGGCTGACGGGCAGTCCGTTCGCCGGCATCGCGCTCGCTGGCCTGCTGGGGGTCGGCTCGATGTGGGGTGGCCTGGCGCTTGGCTACGCCGTGCCGTCGCTGCCGCCCAGCACCGCGATCGTGACGCTGGCCGTCGGCTGCTACGCCGCCGCGGCGACCGCCGGCGCGTTGGGGCGCCGGCGGTCGCGGACTCCCGGTACGCCGGGTGCGGCCGCGCTCATGACGGCCGGCCCGAGTGCGACTACCATCGCTAGATGACCGCCGAGGCGAAGACAGCCGGCTGGGTCCAGGAGGCGGAGGCGGCGCTGGCCGCGGCCGGGCACAGGCGCGGCGGCGCGCGGCGCGCCGTGCTCGAGCTGCTCGACCGGCAGGACTGCGCGCTGACCGCGCTCGAGATCGAGGACGCTCTGCGTGCCCGCGCGGCCGCTCGACGCGTCAGCAGGGCGAGCATTTACCGGATCCTTGACGAGCTCGAGCGCCTGCGGATGGTCCAGCGCGTGGAGACCGGCCAGTCGATGGTTCGCTACGAGCGCGTGTGCAAGCGCGAGGAGCACCACCACCACCTCGTGTGTGATCGCTGCGGGCTGGTGATGCCGTTCTCTGACGAGGGACTCGAGCGGGCGATTGACAGGCTGAGCAGGACGGTCCCGATGGCGGTGTCAGAGCACGAGATCGTGCTGCACGGCGCCTGCCGCGATTGCGCCGCCTAGGCGACGGACCGCAACGCGGAGCTCCGCGCCGCGCATCGACGACGGCGCTCAGTCGATCAGCTCGGGCGGCTTGCCCCACAGATATGTGGCGACGCAGCCGAGGGCGAAGACGGCGACGACGAGCAGGACCGGGCCGGAGTCCTCGACCAGCGCTCCGAGCGCGCCGGCCGTTAGGCCACCGGCGAAGGCGGCCAGCCAGCCGGGATCCTGAGTGACTGGAGAGAGCAGGCGCTCGCGGCGGCGCAGCCCGATCGCCGCGTAGAAGACCGCCGCCGCGCTCGCCAAGGGCATGGCGTGGTTGTGCAGCTCCTGCCAGGCGGCGGTGTAGCGGCGGACGATCACGTCGCGCACGTCGCCCACCGAGCGAGCGTGCAGGATGCTGCCCGTGAAGTGGCCCCCGCCGCGCGCCGTCGCCAGGTCGAGCAGGGCGAGCGCGATGAGCGCGGCGATGGGCGTCATCAGCACGATCAGCGCGCGTCTCCTGTTCACCGTGCCCGGGAGCATCAGCACCGTTGCGACAGCGAAGCCGGCGCTCACGAGAATCACGCCGCCGACGCCCGCGCCGATCCGCGCCGAGCCCTCCACCACCGCGAGCAGGGCACCGGCGGCGACCATCGCGAGGGCTCCGCGACGCCCGCGTACCGCCGGATACAGGGCGGCGGCGACGCCGGCGAGCACGAGCACGGCGAGCCCTGACTTGAGCTCGTTGCCGATCCCGTAGAAGCGTGCGCCGAGAATCGGGTTCGGGCCGAGCAGGGAGCGCATCAGCAGCTGCGTTCCCGCGAGCGCGTCGACCGTCAGCGCGACGATCGCCGCGATGGCCGCGAACAGGGGGGCGCGCGGCCATGGCGCCAGCGCGTCGGTGAGCGCGCCGAGACAGAGGCAGGCGAGCGTGATCGTCGCGTACTCGACCGCCGCGCTCGGCTCGAGCGCGGCTGTGATCAGCACCACGATCGGCGAGTAGAGCACGCCGATCGCTCCGGCGCGCATCGCTCGGGCGCGGGCGCGAGGCCAGCGAGCGGTCGCGAGCAGCAGTATCGCCCAGGCGGTGAGCAGGCAGCCGAGCGCCCTCAGCCTGCGAGGGCCGATGACGTGCAGGCGCGCCATCAGGGCGCGGAGGCTCGCCGAGTCGAGCGAGCCGTCGGTCCGGACCGGCTTGCCGCGCACGTCGGCCGGAATCGCGTTCAGGCCGAGATGCTCGAGGATCGTGGGCTCCAGGTCAATCGCGGCGATCAGCCCCCGCTCGTTCGTGCTCTGTGAGCTGAGCTCCATGCCGCCGCCGCCGGCCAGTCCGCCGGCGGCCGTCCAGAGCAGCTCGCCGCCGGGCCGGTCCGCGACGCGCTGCACGACGATCAAGAGCTCTCCCGCCGCCCGCCCCGCGCTCAGGGCGAGCAGGTCTGAGCGACCTTCGGCCCCCGCGGGAAGGTCGGCGACGACGAGGCGCCTGCCGGCGCGAAGCGCGGACAGGCGCCTCAGCAGCGTGGATGGCGGGCCAAGCGATACGGCGGCGATGCGCCCGCTTTCGTCGGCGGTGAGCACTCCGTCCACGGTGCCGGTTCCCGCGAGCCCGGCGTAGCCTGCCCCGCCCGGGATCCGGCTGGCCAGCAGTCCCGGGCGCAGCAGCTGGGGAGCCGCTTGCGCGCGCGCGCTCGCGGCCCGCCAGCCCTCCACGACGGCCCCTGCGCCGGTGCTCTTGAGCGAGAGATCGGGTGGACGCGGCCGAGGGTAGGACGAGGCGGCCACCCGCGCGCCCTGCGTGATATCGAGCAGCAGCTGAGCGGTCGAGTACTGACCCTGCGTGGCCGACATGATCCCGATTGAGAGCCCGCCGATCTGCGCGAGCTCGGACTCGCCGGCCGGCAGGAACACGACCAGCACCGAGCGCCGCCCGGCGACGTCCGCCGCCGCCCCGCCCGGCGGCCAGGCGCCGAGCGCCAATGTGCAGAGGAGGGCCAGCGCCGCCCCCCGCCGGATTGGGCTCAGACCTCCACTCCCTCGGTCGCCGCATCCGGGCGCGCGCGGGGGGTCGCGCCGCCTGCGGTGAGACCTCTGTGTCCGTCCTGCGCGCCGTCGTCCTCCCGCTGGATCGTGCCCTCGATGTTCAGGCGCGGCAGCACACGGTCGAGCCATCCCGGAATCCGCCAGGTCCTGCGCCCGATGATGAACAGGACCGCGGGCAGCAACAGGCAGCGGATCACGAGCGCGTCGAGGAACACGGCGCTTGCGAGGCTCAGGCCGAACTCCTTGATCACGCGCTCTTCACCGAGCATGAACGACAGGAACACGCACACCATGATCGCCGCCGCCGCCGTCACCACGCGCCCGGTGAGCGCGAGGCCTTCGGCGACCGCGCGCGAGCTCTCGCGCGTATGGGTCCAGCGCTCATGGATACGCGAGACCAGAAAGACCTCGTAGTCCATCGACAGGCCGAACACGATCGCGAACAGCATCACCGGGATGAACGACTCGATCGGGCCCGGCTGGACTCCCATGACGCCGCCGAACCAGCCCCACTGGAAGATCACCACGATCACTCCGAGCGCCGCTCCGATGCTGAGCAGGTTCATCACGGCGGCCTGAAGCGGGATCACGAGCGAGCGGAAGACGACCATCAGCAGCAGAGCCGACAGCAGTACGACCACGCCGATGAACAGCGGCAGCTTGTGCGCGAGCGTCGCCGCGAAGTCGACCGCCCCGGCCGTCACGCCGCCGACGTAGATCGTCATCCCCGTGCGCGCCGCGACCGCAGGGACGACGTGTTGGCGCAGTTCCGAGACGAGCTGGCTGGTGGCATACGCCTGGGGCGAAGAGCGCGGGTAGACGCTGATCGTGGCGACGTTTTCAGCCGGGTTGAGCTTGGCCGGTGCGGCCGCCGCCACATCGGGCGCCGCGGCGACGGCGGCGCGAAGCTTTTCAGCGGTGGCCGTGGGGCCGCCCGGGGGCGTCGCCGCGAAGACCCCGTGTTCGGCGGCTTCCCGACCAGGGTTCGGGACCTTCGCCACGATCAGCAGAGGCCCGTTGAAGCCTTCGCCGAAGCCCTTCGCCAACAGCTCGTAAGCGCGGTGGGTGGTCTGGCTCGCGGGGTCGTTGGACGCGTCGCTCGAGCCAAGACGCAACGCCATCGCCGGCGCGGCGATCAGAAGCATCGTCAGCGTCGCGACGACCGCGATCGTTCTGGGCCGTCGCTGCACGAAGGCGCTCCAGCGAAGCCATGTGCGGCTCGCGCTCGGCGGACCGGATCCGACCGGCGCCGCCGTGACGGTGACCTCGTCCTTGGACCCCGCGGCGCGGGCGCGTCTGCGGGCCCGCCGCCCGCCCGCCGCGACCCGCGCGCCGGCCATCGTCAGCAGCGCGGGCAACAGCGTCAGCGACGCGAGCATCACCAGCAGCACCCCGATCGACGCCGAGATGGCCACGCCGTAGAGGAACTCGACGCCCAGCAGCATCATCCCGAGCAACGCGATGACGACCGTGCAGCCCGCGAACAGGATCGCCCGTCCGGCGGTGTCCATCGCCTGCACGACCGACCTGCGCGTGTCATGGAAGGTCGGTCCGGGAGTGGCATATGCCTCGCGGAAGCGAGTGAGGATGAACAGCGCGTAGTCGATGCCGACGCCCAGCCCGATCATCGCCGCGAGCTCGGAGGAGAAGTTGGGCGTATCGACCACATGGGTGAACAGCGCGATCACCCCGAGGCCCGTGCCGAGGCCGAACAGCGCGGTGATGATCGGCAGGCCCATCGCCACCAGCGAGCCGAAGGTCAACAGCAGCACCACGATCGCCGCCAGCAGCCCCACCGCGGTCGACAGCCCGAAGCCGGCCTGCTCGGTGGCCTCGATCGCCTGGCCGCCCAGCTCCACCTGAAGACCGGGACGATCTGCCGCGCGCGCGACGCGAACGACCCGTTCGGGGGCGCTCTTGGGCAGGAGGTTGGCTTTTTCGTTGAACACGACCGTCGCGAACGCGATCCTGCCGTCGGCCGATATCGCCTTCCCGGCCGAGGAGGGGGCGTAGGGGCTGACAACGGTCGTGACGTGGGGGAGTTTCTTGACTTCGGCGAATGTGGCTTCCATTCGCGTGCGCACCGCCGGGTCAAGGACGCTGCCCGAGCTGACCTGATAGACGATCGTGTCGCGGTCGCCCGCCTGCGCAGGAAAGCTGCTCTGGAGCAGGTTCGCGGCGCGCTGGGCGCCGGAGTTGGGGAGCGTGAAGTTGTTGGAGTATTCGGTGCCGGCCGACCGCGCCAACGCGGAGACGGCGAGCAGCAGCACGATCCAGCCGAGCAGGACATACTTGCGGTGGGTGGTCGTCCAGTGGGCGAGCTTGAGCATGACGGGACCCTGTTGGGGCCAGGATGAGTGGACGGGGGGGAGCCGCCTGCACCAAGGGTAACGCGCTCAGTTGACGCTCGGGTCAGCCGGCATGCGCGCGATCAGCGCGTAGCCGCCTCCCTTGCGCGTGAGCACGGAGCTCCACAGCTGCGCCGGGATCTCGGTGAACACGTCCTCGGGCAGGGCGGCCTGCGCGATCCAGTCCCCCTGGTCGACCTCGGCGTCGAGCTGCCCCTCGCCCCAGCCCGCATAGCCCGCGAACACGCGCGTCCGGGCCGTGGCTTCGCTGAGCTCCTCGATGCCGGCGTCGGGTGCCGGAAAGCCGACGCGGCCGAACACCAGCAGTCCCGCCGGCGAGGGGTCCAGGAACTCGGCCAGGAACACGATCGAGCTCGGCTGCACGGGTCCGCCCACGTACACGGGCTCCTCCTCGGCGACCGCCTGCTCGAGCTGCGGTATCGCCTCCCCGACGGTCACCGCCGAGGGGCGGTTCAGCACGATGCCCATCGCGCCCTGCTCGCTGTGCACGCTGACGAGCACCACCGTGCGCCTGAAGTTCGGGTCGCGCAGCGCAGGGGAGGCCAGCAGGAGCTGACCGGTTAGCGATTCCTCCATGATCTGAGGCTAGCGCTCGCGCCCGCTCACGTGTGCGCATGCGCCTCGCTAACCGACTGAGAACAGCTCGAGCGTGCCGCTGAGCCGGTGGTCGTTGCCGTTGCCCTCGGGCTCGACGACGTGGCCGTCGGCGACGATCGGGCTGTTCCAGTGCCCGGGCGCGCCCGGGAGCTTCGCGATCGGCTGCCCCGAGCCGGGGCGGTAGACCTCGATCCCGCCGGAGGACAGGTCATAGACGTAGAGCAGGCCTGCGGCCATCACTGGGCTGGTTCCCGGGATGCCGTTGGCCCACGCCTCATACAGCCTGCCGCCACGGAGCACATATGCCGCGGTCCCGTTTTCGTCGGCGACGAACATGGTCGTGTGCCCCTGCCTGTGCCATACCGCGGGCGTGGAGAACAGCTCACCGCCGCCAGGTATCGACAGCTGCTGGACTTCACCGCCGAGCGTTCGGGGCGAGGAGGGCGGATGCCCGCTCAGCCGCGACAGCGCGAGCACTCGCAGGATCCCGTCCTTCCCCGCCAGCGCAATGCGGTCGTCGCCAAGCAGCGCCGGCGCGCTCGAGCCGAGGTCGGTGTCGGTCGTGTTGAGGTGTTCCTGATCGATCGGCGTGAACGACTGGCGAAAGCTCAGACCGGGGAACGTGAGCTCGACCACGCTGTCGCCGAAGTTGGTGCGCCCGTTCCACGGGCCGTTGCCGGTGTCGATCAGGATGCGGTTTCCGCCCGGCTCTACCACCGGCCCGCTTCGCGACAGGATCGCCGAGTCGCTCGCGCGACAGCTGCTCGGCACGAGCAGTCCGCGGCGATATGAGCAGAGCGTGTTGAAGACCTTCTGCAGACGTCCGCTCGCGCGGTCGATCAGGACCACGTGCCCCTGGTAGGGCGGTGCGTCGCCGAAGTAGCCGCCGGTCGACGCGATGACATCTGCTCCGTCGATGTTCAGCGCAGCCGTCAGCTTCTCATGGGTGGCATCCCGGGTGATGCTGACCGGCCAGCTGCCGGTGGAGTCCTCCCTGCCGTCCGCGAGCGCCAGCTTGTGGATCAGGCCGTTTGGAGATGCGGCGTACACGAACTGCCGACCGGGGTCGAGCGCCGGGCTTGCGGTCGTGATCCGCGCGCTGCCCGCCCATTCGCGGTAGCCGGGCGGCGTGAACGTCCACAGGATCTGGGCGCTGTCGGCGTCGATCGCCACGGTCTTGCCATAGGTGGTCGTGGCGACGACGACGTTGTGGGCGGCGCCGTGGACGAGCGCGCCGTGCAGGTATATCGGCGAGGAGTCGACCGTTCCTGCAAGCGCTACGCTCGCGCGTCGCAGCCGCGAGACGTTCCCGCTCGTGATTCCGGTCGAGGCTTCGCTCACATCGCTGCGCTGCGGGTCAAGCCCGAACTCGGGCCATTCGAGCAGCCGCGGGTCGGCGGAGGCGGGCACGGGAGAGGGGATCGCGGCGGCGGAGGTCTTCGGAGTGGGGCTCTGTGCCGGCGCGCTGCCGCATGCGGTCAGAAGCGCGCAGGCGGCCGAGGCCGCGAAAAGGCGTGTGAGGTTGCGAGCGCGCATCCGCCAAAGTTCTAGCGTATGCGCGTCGCAGGGGCGCTCGTTATGCTTGCCCCAGGGCCCGCGGGCTCACTTCAACGGGAGGATGCGAGCATGGCCAGGACACCCCAGGTGGGCGAGCCCGCGCCGGACTTCGAGTTGCCCGGGACGGGCGGTCCGTTTCGGCTCTCAGACCATCGCGGCGAGCGCATCGTGCTGCTGTTCTACCCAGGCGACAACACGCCGGTGTGCACTAGGCAGTTCTGCTCCTACCGCGACCGCGCCGACGACTTCGCGGCGCTGGATGCGACGGTGCTCGGAATCTCCTCGCAGGATCTCGCCTCGCACGAGCGATTCGCGGCCAAGAACCGCCTGAGCGTCCCGCTGCTGGCCGACGTGGGCGGCAAGGTGGCCCGCTCCTACAGCGCCCACGGGCGCATGGGCGCCAAGCGCGCCGTGATCGTGATAGACGAGCAGGGGATCGTCCGTCACCGACACGACCATCTCCTCGGGCTCGACTACCAGTCGGTCGACGAGCTGAAGTCGGCTCTCGACGCGATCCCGGCCGGCGCCGTTTCCGAGGGCACGCCCCCGTAGCCGCCCCGCGGCGCGGCTCTTCAGTTACCCAGCGCGGGGGTGGTCTCGCGCTCGCCAGCCGGGCGCTCCTCACCGGCCCGCCTGGCGTACAGCTCGGCCAGCTCGAGCTGGAGGCTGCGTGGCGCTTCGCCCTGCTTCGGTGAGCGCCGGTGCCAGATGCCCTCGCCGTCCAGTTCCCACGAGCTCTGGTTGTCGGCGAAGGCACGCTCCAGCGTGTCGAGCAGCTCGGCGCGCAGCTCCGGCGCCTCGATCGGGACGGCCAGCTCGACGCGGTGATCGAGGTTGCGTGGCATCAGATCCGCCGAGGCGATGAAGATCGTGTGCTCGCCGGCGCGTTCGAACGCGTACACGCGCGAGTGCTCGAGCAGCCGTCCGACGATCGACACCACGCGGATGTTCTCGGAAACCCCCTCGACGCCCGGTCGCAAACAGCAGATGCCGCGGACGTTCAGATCCACGCGCACGCCGGCCTGCGAGGCCTCATACAGCGCGCGGATGCAACGACCGTCGACGAGCGAGTTCATCTTCATGGCGATCGCCGCCGGCGCACCCTGTTCGTGGGCGGCGATCGTCTGCTCGATCTGGGCGATGATGCCGTCGCGCAGGTCGTTGGGCGCCATCAGCACCTTGCGATAGTGCAGCGGACGGCCGTAGCCGGTGAGGTAGTTGAACATGTCGGCGACGTCCGCCCCGATCTGCTCGTCGGTCGTGAACAGCCCGAAGTCGGTATACAGGCGGGCGGTGGCCGAGTGGTAGTTGCCCGTCCCGATGTGCACGTAGTTGCGTACCCCATCGCCCTCGCGGCGCACGACCAGCACGCACTTGGCGTGCGTCTTCAACGCCGGCTGGCCATAGACGACGTGCACGCCGGCCTCCTCCATCGCCTTGGCCCAGTGGATGTTCATGCGCTCGTCGAAGCGGGCCTTCAGCTCAACCAGGGCCACCGCCTGCTTGCCCCGCTCGGTGGCGTCGATCAGCGCGGGCACGAGCGGCGAGTCGTCGCTCGTGCGGTACACGGTCTGCTTGATCGCCAGCACGTTCGGGTCCGCCACCGCCTGCTCGACGAAGCGCTCGACCGACGTGGCGAACGAGACATAGGGGTGGTGCACGAGCAGATCGCCTTCGCGCATCGCCCCGAGGACGTCCGGGCGCTGGCCCTCGTGACGCAGCAGGCGCGGGTGCGTTATCCCGGCGAGCGGCTCTTCGCGCAGGTTGGCGTGACCCGGAAGCTTGACGATCTGCCACAGAGCCCCCATGTCGAGCAGGCCGTCGACCGGGTAGACCTCCTCTTCCTGAACGCCCAGCAGCCCGGCCAGGTCCTCTCGAAGGCGCTCAGAGCAATGGGCGCCGACCTCGACGCGGACCACCTCGCCGAAGCGCCTGCGACGCAGCTCATCCTCGACGGCCTGCAGCAGGTCGGCGGCGTCGTCGGACACCTCCAGGTCCGCGTCGCGCGTGACCCGGAAGACGTCATAGTCGGCGATCTCCATCCCCGGGAACAGCGCGTCCAGGTGGTGGGCGATCACGTCCTCGAGCGGCACCAGCAGGGCCGGCGCCGGCGCCGGCCCCCTGAGGGTCACGAAGCGGGGCAGGATCTCGGTCGGGACCTTCACCCGGGCGAACACCGTCTGATCGGTGACCGGGTCGCGCACGAGCACGGCCAGGCTGAGCGACAGGTTGGAGATGTATGGGAACGGCCGTCCCGGCGCCACGGCCAGGGGTGTGAGCGCGGGGAAGATCGTCTTCTGGAAGTGCTTGGCAAGCTCCGAGCGGCGATTCTCGTCGAGCTCGCGTACGCCGACCACGTGGATGTCGTGGTCGGCGAGGGCCGGCCGCAGCCGGCCTTCGAAGCAGCCGGTCAGCCGCCGTCCCAGTCCCAGCACACGCTCGCGGATCAGCGCGATGGTCTCTGCCGGCAGGCGTCCATCCTGGCTCGGCTTCTCCACGCCCGCGTCGATCTGGTCGCGTAGGCCGGCCACCCGCACCATGTAGAACTCGTCGAGGTTCGTGGTGTATATGGCGCAGAACTTCACCCGCTCGAGCAGCGGCACCCGCTCGTCCTCGGCCAGCTGCAGCACGCGCTCGTTGAAGTCGAGCCAGGAGAGCTCGCGGTTGAGGTAGAGCGATGTGTCAAGACCGCCCCCTTCGGCCGCGGTGATTCCCACGCGGCCGTCCTGACCCGGCGCCCGCGACAGGGCGCCGTCCTGGTGGAGCGGATCGTTGCTCATGTCGCTTCAAGCTAACACCTGAGGCTCGCCGCGCCCGATCCGCCCACACGTGCATCTCAGCCGGTAGGCTCTGATCAGAGGAAATGGCTCGTCAGCTCTGGCTACTACGTCACGCCGAGGCGGAGCCTCATGGCTCGCGCTCGGACGCCGAGCGCGTGCTGACCGCGCGTGGCGAAGCCCAGGCGCGTGCGGCCGGCGTCGCCCTGGCACGCCTCGAGGTGGACTTCGACGCCGTCCTGTACAGCCCAAAGGTGCGCGCGCATCGGACCGCGGAGCTCGCCGCCGAGCGCTGGAGCGAGCAGCAACGCGAACTGCTGGCGGCTCATCCCCCGCTCGCCGGCGGCTTCGATGTGCGGCAGGCGCTCGATGTGCTGAGCGCCGTCGCAGACAACGGACGACTGCTGCTCGTCGGCCACGAGCCGGACTTCTCGCGCCTGGTGGGCGAGATGACCGGCGGACTCGTGGATCTGAAGAAGGGTGGCCTGGCGGTCGTGAAGCTAGAGGGTGTCGGCGGCGAACTGACGGTCCTCATGCGACCCCGCGAGCTTGCCCTGATCGCCGACGGGCACACGCCGCGAAGAGCCAGGTCCGACCGGCTCGTGAGCACCCCAGCCGACGGGGATTGACGAGGGCACGTCGATCTCGCCGACCTCGAGCGATTCGGCGGCGAAGCGGTATCCGATGCCGAAATGCGTGTGGATGTAGCGCCAGCTCGGCGATGCCTTCTCGAGCTTCTGGCGTAGCTTTCGCACGAACACGTCGACCGAGCGGTCGCCGCGCACCATCGCGTAGCCCCACAGGCGCGAGTAGATCTCCTCGCGCTCGAGCACGCGTCCCTCGGCGGCGGCGAGCAGCTCGATCAGCTCGAACTCGCGGCGCGTGAGGTCGAGGCTCGCGCCCGCCACGAACGCCTGGAAGCGGTCGGAGCGGATCTCGACCTCGCCGGCCACGATCGGCTTGGCTTCGCCCCTGCTGGCTGTGCGGCGGCGGCGGCGCACGACACCCTGCACGCGCGCGATGACCTCCTCCGGGTGACATGGCTTGGTCACCCAGTCATCAGCTCCGAGTCGCAGCCCCCGCACCCTCTGGGCCACCGTGGAGGGGCCGGTGCAGACGACGATTCCCAGCTCGGGAAGCGTCCCGCAGAGCCGCTCGAGCCACTCCCACGCCTGTGGGCCCAGCACTGCAAGGTCGATGACAAGCGCGCTCAGTCGCATCGCAGCGACCGCCTCGGCCGGCACGGGGCCCTCGAGCACCCGATGCTCCCAGCCGAGCCTGTCCAAGCGCTTGCTGAGCACCTGGATGAACCCACTGTCGCGGTCCAGCACCGCGATGCGCAGGGCGGACGATGCGCCCCCCGGGCTCGACGGTGCCGCCTCATCCCTGCCGCGGATGCTTTCCGTCATCGATGAACAGTCTAGGGGACGCGGAGCCGCCATGTGTGAGCCCTCGCGAATGGTCACAGGATGTTTACAGCGGCGGGGCTTCGTGCGGACGAGCCTGCCCGGGCGGAGGGAGCGCTCAGGTGGCTTCCGAGCTCGACTGCGGAGCGGCGTCCGGGCGCGTGCCCAAGGGATGCGAGGAGGCCGAGAACTCACGGAACAGGCCGGTCACGACGAAAGCCACCTGCTCGCCGATATCGACGGCGTTGTCGCCGATCCGCTCCAGCGCGCGGGCGACGAGGATCATGTGCATCGCCCACTCGCGCGTATCCGGGTCGTCGCCGATCTCGATCGCCATGCGGAAGATCTCGCGGTTGAGGCGATTGATCTCGCGGTCCTGGCGGACCAGGTCCTCGGCCAGGCCGATGTCGCGTCCGCCGAACGCGACCTTGCTCTGTACGACCTCCGAGCGTGCGTGAGCCCCCATCTTCGCCAGCGCCTCGAGCACCTCCTGGCGCACCGGCGGCTCGTGCCCGGACAGGGGGATCAGCTTGGCGATGTTGACGCACTGGTCACCCATTCGCTCGATGTGCTTGATCATGTGCAGCAACGCCGCGACGAGTCGCAGGTCGCCCGCCACCGGGGCCTGCAGCGCGAGCAGCGAGAGGATGCCCTGATGGACCTCCAGGTAGCGCCCGTCGACCCGGTCGTCGTCGGCGATCACCATCTGCGCGAGCTCCACGTCCTGGTGCCGCAGGGCCTCGAGCACGCGGTCGAGCTGCTCGATGATCAGGTCCAGGCCGCCGAGCGCGTGGCTTTCGAGCTGGTGCAGCTGCTCTTGAAAGTGCGCACGCCCATGGCTGCCCCTGGCGGCGGTCGGTCCCGCGCCGGGGGTTGGCTGCTGGCCGTCGACGCTAGCCGAACTTTCCGGTGACATATTCCTCGGTTCGTGCGTCGCCCGGGTTCGTGAAGATCTCCTGCGTCGGGCCGACCTCGACGAGCTCGCCGCCGAGCATGAAAGCCGTGCGATCGGCCACGCGCGCGGCCTGCTGCATGTTGTGGGTGACGATCACGATCGTCACCCTGCTCTTCAGCCGATCGATCAGCTCCTCTATCTTCAGCGTCGCGATCGGGTCAAGCGCCGAGCAGGGCTCGTCCATCAGGATCACCTCGGGGTCGACGGCCAGCGAGCGCGCGATGCACAGCCGCTGCTGCTGGCCTCCCGACAGCCCTGCCCCGGGCTCTGAGAGGCGGTCTGAGACCTCATCCCAAAGGCCGGCGCTGCGCAGCGCCGTCTCGACCTCCGAACGGAGGTCGCCGCGCCCGCGCGAGCTCAGCCGCAGGCCGGAGGCCACGTTGTCGAAGACGGACATCGTCGGGAACGGGTTGGGCTTCTGGAACACCATGCCGATCGCGCGACGCACCGCCACCACGTCAACCGTGGGGTCGTAGATGTCGAGGCCGTCGAGCAGCACCCTCCCCTCGGCGCGCGCGCCGGGGATCTCCTCGTGCATGCGGTTTATGCAGCGAACCATCGTCGACTTCCCGCAGCCGGACGGGCCGATGATCGCCGTGACCTCGTTGGCGGCGAATTCGAGGTCGACGCCCTTGACCTGTTCGGCGTCCCCGTAGAAGGCGCGCAGCTTCTCGAGCTGGACGCTCAGCCCGGGCTTGGCGTTGAGGGCGGGGCCGGCGACGTCGCCGGGCGCGCCCTGCGAGTCGGCGTCCGGAGCCGGCCCTGGGCGGCGGGGCTTTGGCCGGAGGACCTCGTCCGGCTCCATTTCAGCGATCTCTTGAGATGGTCGGTCGGACGTCATGCAAGGCGACTCCTCCGCGAGATCAGGCGAGCGATGAGGTTGAGCAACAGGATCATGACGACGAGGGTCAGCGCGGCACCCCAAGCGCGGTTGACGACGGCGGTGGTCGGAGAGGTGATGTCACTGTAGATTTGCACAGGCAGTGAGTTCATGAACTGGCCGAGATTGGTGCTGGCCTTCAGCGTCGCCCCCGCGGTGAACAGCAGCGGTGCCGTCTCTCCGGCCGCTCGGGCGATCGCCAGCAGCACGCCGGTGACCATTCCCGGGAGGGCCGTGGGCAGCACGACGTTGAAGATGACGCGCCAGCGTGGCGCCCCCAGCGCGAGCGCCGACTCGCGCAGTGCGCTCGGCACGAGCAGCAGGATCACCTCGGCCGAGCGGATCACGATCGGGAGCATCAGCAGCGCCAGCGCCAGTGAGCCCTTGTAGCCGGCATAGGAGCTGCCGGTGCCGACGATCAGGACGATGAAGATGAACAGTCCGAACAGGATCGACGGGACGCCCGTGAGCACGTCGACGAAGAACCGCACTCCCGTCGCGAACCAGCCGGCCTTGCCGTACTCGACCAGCCAGACCGCGATCGCGATCCCGATCGGGATCGCGATCACCGAGGCCAGCGCGACGATCTCGATCGTGCCGATGATCGCGCTCTTGATTCCGCCGATGCTCGAGCTCTTGAAGAAGGTGTTGCCGGTGGGATCGCTCGTGAAGAAGCTGGGGCTCCAGGAGCCGAGGCCCTTGCTCAGCAGGTAGTAGACGATCAGCACGAGCGGGACCAGGGCGATCACGGTGGCCGTGAGAATCGCCCCGCGCGCGAACGTGTCCTTGCGCCTGCGCGCCGGGCTGACCGCGAAGCGCGCCAGCCGCGCCGATCGATCCGCTCCGCTCACGCTCCCGCCACCGTCTCGGCGATCAGGTGCCCGCCGTCGGCGGGCTGGCCGGCGCGCGGTCGCCCCGGACGGGTCGATCTCAGCACGAGCCCTCGTGCAACGCCGTTTACCAGCAGCGTGAGCACGAACAGGACCAGCCCGGCGGCGAACAGGGCCGAGCGGTGCAGCCCCTGGGCCTCGCCGAACTCGTTGGCGATGACCGCCGCGAGGCTGTAGCCCTGTCCGAACAGATGATGACCGAGCGCCGGCGCGTCGCCGATCAGGATCGTCACGGCGATCGTCTCACCGATCGCCCGGCCCAGGCCGAGCATCGCGCCGCCGACGATGCCTGAGCGGCAATACGGCAGCACGGCCGTACGGATCATCTCCCAGCGAGTCGCTCCGAGCCCCAGCGCCGCCTCCTTCTGATCGGAGGGCACGGTCGTCATGACCTCCCTGCTGATCGCGCTGACGATCGGCAGGATCATGATCGCGAGCACGAGTCCCGTGACGAAGTAGTTGGGGATCGTGACCGTGCCGCCGCCGATGAAGGGGATGAACGACAGCCGCTGGGCCACCCACTGCTCGGCCGGCTGAAGGTGGGGGGCGAGGAAGAAGATGCCCCACAGGCCGTACACGACCGAGGGCACAGCCGCCAGCAGCTCGACGAGCAGCGTGAGGGCGGCGCGTGCGCGCAGCGGGCACAGCTCGGTGGCGTAGATCGCGGTGGCCACCGCGATCGGGACCCCGATCAGCAGCGCAAGCGCGGAGGTGATGAGCGTCCCCACGAGGAGCGGCAGCGCGCCGAAGTGTTCGGCGCTCACGTTCCAGTCGTTGCCGAAGACGAAGCCGAGCACTCCTTCCTTTTCAAACGCCGGACGCGCTTCGCCGACGAGGCGGAAGAAGAAGTAGACGATCAGCGCCAGGATGAGCGCCGCCAGGGCGGTCAGGCCGTACCTCAGGACGCGGTCGGGCAGCCGTGCCAACGGCGGGCGCCCGAGGGCCGAGCGCCCGCCGCTGGGGATGGATGTCGCCTCCACCGGCCCTTCTCTATCGGACTTTCGGTCGCTCGGTCGGGGTCATCCGCCGAGCGAGGCGCCGTTGCACTGAAGGCCCGCGACCGCTTCCTTGGACTTGGCTAGGACCGGCGCAGGCAGCGCCGCATAGTCGGCCTGAGAGAGGACGGACTGCCCCTCGCCGAGCCCGTAGTCGAGGAACTTCACGACGCCCTTGGCGGCCGATTCGCCGCCGGGGATCTGTGCCTTGCACATGTCCTTGTAGACCACGATGAACGTCTGCGAGGTGAGCGGGTAGGCGCCGGCGCCGCTGGGATTGCTGATCTTGATCCCCAGGTTCGCCGGAACGACGACGGCCGCCCCGGCCGCGGTGGCCGATTCCAGGCTCGGTGCGACGAAGTTGCCGGCCTTGTTCTTGACCGAGGCGTAGGTGAAGTTGTGCTGCAGCGCGTAAGCCTGCTCGACATACCCGACGGCGCCGACCGTCTGCTGCACCGCGCCCGCGACGCCGGCGTTGCCCTTCGCGCCCGTGCCGGTCGGCCACTGCACGTCCTTGCCTTCGCCCACCTTGCTCTTGAATTCGGGATCGACCGCCACCAGATATCCGGTGAAGCCGGCGGTGGTGCCCGAGGAATCCGAGCGGTGGATGACCGTTATCGGAGTGCCGGGCAGCGTCACGCCCGGGTTCAATGCGCGGATTTCCGCGTCGTTCCAGGTGGTGATCTTGCCGAGGTAGATGTTGGCGATCGTCTTGCCTTCGAGCTTGAGCCCGCTCTTCACGCCCGGGAGGTTGTAGGAGACGGTGATCGCTCCCAGGAACATCGGCACCTGAACCGCCTGGCCGACCTTTTCGAGCGCCGTGAAGTCGGCCGGCTTCAGCGGCGGGTCGCTGGCGCCGAAGTCGACGGTCCTGCTCTCGAGCGACGTGATGCCCGCGCCAGAGCCGACGGCCTGATAGTTGACGGTCAGGGGAGACAGTGAGGACGCCCACTGCTGATACACGGGAGCCGCGAACGTCGAACCGGCTCCCGAGATCGTGCCGGAAGCGCCGCTCGAGGAGGCGGTCGAGGAGCTGGAGGATTTCGAGCTCGAGCCGCACGCCGCCAGGCCGAGCGCGAGCAGGCCGGCGCCCGCGAGCGCCCCGATCTTGTTAGTGACCACTGGTCTCCTCTGGATCGCTTGTTGACGACTGACCGGAACCCGCCTGCATCCCAGCTCGGGGGCGCCGAGGAAGAGCCTGCTAAGCGCCGGGCGTCACGATGTGAACATCTTGTGAAACTCGCCGCCTATCACCGTTACCGGTGAGCCGAGAAGCGTTCGCGTTCGCATTCGCGGCCGGCGCCTGACGCCGGCCGGTGTGGTGCGCCGGCTCGGGCTGGAAGCGGTAGCCGAAGCCCGGGTGGGTATGGATGAAGCTGCGATCGGGCATCGCCGCTTCGAGCTTGCCGCGCAGTTTGCTCACGTATACGTCGACCGAGCGGTCGCCAGCCCGCAGGCTGCCCCCCCACACGTTGTCGTAGAGCTCCTCACGCGTGATCACCGCGCCGATCCGCCTGGCCATCGCCACGAGCAGCTCGAACTCGCGCACGGACAGCGTGAGAGCGCGTCCGGTGGCGAGCACCAGCCCCTCGCCAAGCCTGATCTCGAGCTCATCGGCATACAGGGTGCCGGCGCTGTCCCTGAGGCTTGCCACGGCACCTAGCATCGGCGGTGGCCGGGGCCGGGGAGTTGCAAACTCGTAATCGACTCGTGAAAAAATCGTGAAGAGCCCGTCATGGCCCGGGCTCCGCCATTACCCTCCCGCGATGAGTTTTCTGCGCCGCGACATCGATGGTCCGCTGATGGCCCTCGTCGAGGAGGCCGGGCGCAACGTTCAGCGCTGCGGGCTCATGCTGCGCGATCTGCTCGTCGACTACCCCGAGCACGCAACCTTGGCGCAGGATCTGAAGGTGTGTGAGCAGGAAGGCGACCGCATCACCCACGACATCATCCACCGGCTGGCCGCGCCGAGGAGGGCGAGGGCGCCGTTCGACGCCGGCGACGGCTACGCCCTGGCGACGGCGCTCGACGACATCGTCGACCACTCCGAGCAGGCCGCCGCCCAGCTTGGCCTGTACGGCGTGGAAGCGCCGATGGAGCAGGCCGTCGAGTTCACCGAGGTGCTCGTTGGCGCGGGCGAGCAGATCGCGCAGGCGCTGCGCGCCCTGCGCACCGGCACCGAGCTGGCACCGCATCTGGTGGAGATCCATCGTCTGGAGAACGAGGGCGATCGCCTGCAGCGTGACGGCGTCGCCTCGCTGTTCGCCGGGGGCATCGATCCGATGGTGGTGATCCGCTGGAAGGACATCTTCGAGTCGCTCGAGGCCGCCGTCGATGCCTGCGAGACGGTTGCCCACGTGCTCGAGGGGATCACGCTCAAGCGCCGCGGGCGGCGTCGGCGCTGAACGAGACGGGCCGGCGCAGCGTGGTCACGCTGCGCCGGCCCGAAAGCGCCTGGCCTGCCGCTTCTCGTTATTTCTGGAGTTCCCTCACCGTCTTGATGCCGGCGTTGAGAACGACCTTCGGGATCGGAGCGAAGTCGAGCTGCGCCCCGAAGCTCTGGCCGAGCGTCATCGCGTAGTAGACCCAGCTGGCGATTGCCCCCTTCTGCGACGCCGACCGCGGCACGATGCAGTACGTGAACGTGGAAATCGGATACGCCGTCGTGTAGCTCTTCGACGGATTGACGATGTGCATTTCGTTGTTCGCCGGAACGCTCTTGATGGCCTTCGCCGCGGCCTCGATGTTGCTCAGGTTGGGGTACACGAACTTCCCCGCCGTATTCTGCACCGCAGCGGCCCCGAGATGGTGTGCGACGATGTACGACGCTGAGATGTAACTGATCGCGCCGTTGGTCGTCGACACGATCGCGGTCTCACCGTCGTTGCCCTTGCCGCCCACTCCCGTGGGGAAGCTGACCGAGGTGGCATTGCCGACCTGGCTCTTCCAGGCCGAGCTGATGCGCGAAAGGTAGTCGGTGAACGCATACGTGTCGCCGGACCCGTCGCTGCGGAAGACGACCGTGATCTTGAGGTTGGGCAGTTTTACGCCCTTGTTGAGCTTCGCGATCGCAGGATTGTCCCAGTTGGTTATCTTGCCGAGGTAGATCGACGCGATCACAGGCCCCGAGAGGGAGAGACGACGAACGCCTTCGAGGTGGAAGGCGATCCCAACACCCGTCAGCGCCCAGGGGATCTGGACGCATTCGTTGCATTTGGCGGCCTGGGCAGACGTGAGCGGAGCATCGGAGGCTCCGAAGTCGACCGCCCGTGCCGAGATCTGTGCGATCCCGGCGCCTGACCCGACTGAGGCGTAGGTAACCGAGTCGCCGTAGCGGTGCTGGAAGTCCTGTGTCCAGTAGGACACCAGCGGCGCGACCAGCGTCGAACCCGCGCCCGTGAGCGAGTATGCGCTCGCTCCGGCCGGGCTGGCAAGTCCTACCGTCAGGCATGTCAGCGCGATGGCGACGGTTGACAATCTTTTGGGGCTCAAGGATCCTCCTAAGTGGAAGTCGGGTTTTCGGCGAACCGCAGCATCACGCCCGTTTCGCGTCTAACTGTGTAAATGTTGTGAACACCGATGTCGAAGATGTGAAGCTTCGTCGATGCCGGGTGTGAAACATATGAGGGGGGCGAAAGGTGCGGCGGGCCCCTGGATGTGAAGATCTCGTGAAAGGCGGCGAGACTCGAGAACCGCCTCGTTAGGCTCTCGGCGATGAGCGGTGCGATGAGATTCGCCGGTACGCTGCCGGGCGGCAAGCCATCCCGGGGTCGATCGGCCGATCGCGTCGGGGACGGCGTGCTGTATGGCCTGTGCACGCTGGCGTCGCTGCTCGCAGTGGTCGCGATCGGCGCGATCGCCTATCAGGTGATCCACGGCGCGAGCGCCTCCATCTCGCGGTTCGGCGTCGGCTTTCTGTTTCACACGACGTGGAAGCCGAACTTCGGGGTGTTCGGCGCCGGTGCGTTCCTGTACGGCACCGCCGTCACGTCATTCTTCACCCTGCTGCTCGCGGTTCCGATCGGGGTCTCGATCGCTCTGTACCTCAGCATGGTCGCGCCGCGCAGGCTTCGCAGCGTGATCGGACCACTTGTCGAGATGCTCGCCGCGATCCCGAGCGTGATCCTCGGATTCTGGGGCATCCTCGTGTTCGGCCCTTTCCTGCAGGCGCATCTCGAGCCGTTCCTGCACAGCGTGCTCGGCTTCCTGCCGATCTTCGGAGCCCCCTCCACGACCGGCGCGGGGTTGCTCAACGCGAGCCTCATCCTGACGATCATGGTCGTGCCGATCATCGCGTCGATCAGCCGCGACCTGTTCCTCACCGTTCCCGGAGAGCTCAAGGACGGCGCGACCGCGCTCGGGGCGACACGCTGGGAGGTGGTCCGCGGCGTCGTCATCCCGTCGGCGGCGTCGGGGGTCGCCGCCGCGGCCTTCCTCGGGCTGGGACGGGCGCTGGGTGAGGCGATCGCGGTCACGCAGGTCATCGGCGCCGGAAACTTCATCCACGGCTCGCTGTTTCAGACGGGCGACACGCTCGCGAGCCGCATCGCCGACCAGTATCAGGGCGCCACGACGACGCTGCAGATCTCCTCGCTGTTCTATCTGGGCTTCATTCTGCTCGTGATCGGGCTGCTCGCGAACATCGCCGCGCAGCTGATCGCCCGCCGCTTCGACGTCCGCAGGGTTGTCCCCCGATGAGCGATCTGCCGGGTCATCCACCGAAGATGACCGACCTTGCAGCCGAAATGAGCGAGCTCACGGATCCGCCTGCCCAGACCGCCGAAGGAGCCCGCCATGACGATCTCACCGCGGCGCAGCCGCACGGCGCCCCGGAGTTGCCCGCGGGGGAGGAGATCGACCTCTCCGACCCGCTCGCCCCATCTGGCCATCTGCGCCGGCGACAGCTCATCAGCCGCGCCGCCGAGAGCAGCCAGACCGCCGCGGCGCTGTTCGCCGTGGCCGTGCTGGCGACTGTCGTCTTCTCTGTTGCCTCCCGTGCAGCGAGCGTCCTCAGCCTGCACTTCCTGACGAAGGACCCGCCCCTGTTCTACGGCCCCGGAGGGGGAATCGCCCCCGCGATCGTGGGGACCGCCGTGCTCATGGCCATGGCGACCGTGATCGCAACGCCGATCGGAATCCTGGTCGCGCTCTACATGACCGAGTTCGCGGGGCCGAGGTCCAAGCCCGCGATCAGATTGGCCCTCGATCTGCTCAACGGCCTCCCGTCGATCGTCATCGGCCTGTTCGTGTTCGGGTTGCTGGTGGTCAATGGCCATCAGAGCGGGTTCGCCGGCGCCTTCGCGCTCTCGATCATCATGCTGCCGCTGATCGCGCGGGCGACCCAGGAGGTGCTGCTGCTCGTCCCGCCCAGCCTGCGCGAAGCGGCGGACGCGCTGGGCGTCAGTCACTGGCGCTCGGTCGTGGGGGTCGTGCTGCCGGCCGCGCGCGGCGGCATCCTGACCGCGACGATCCTGGCCGTGGCGCGCGCCGCGGGGGAGACCGCGCCGCTGATCTTCGTGTGCTCGCTGTTCCCGAACCGGGTGCTCCTGAACCCGTTCGCCCACGAAGGGTTGCCAAACATCCCCGTGTACATCTTCCAGGCGTCCGAGGCCGCGGACCCGTACGGCTTCGCGCGCGCCTGGGGAGCGGCGTTCGTCCTTCTGATGTTCATCCTCCTGGCGAGCCTTGGCGGCCGGGCGCTCGTCGCCCGGGGAGCCGCCGGGCGCTCGTTATCCCGATGAGCAGGCCCGGCTCAAGAGACGGGGCCGATCCCGAGCCCTCAGGCGTTCGGCGGCGCGTTCGGATCCACACCGCTCCGCTGCCGGCGCAGACGGCGCGGCTCGCCGACAACGGCGGTTCGGCGGCGGCCGTCGCCGGCGCGGAGCGCAGCGCGAGCACGTTCGGGCGGGAAGCCATCTTCGACGTGCAGGACCTGTCCGTCTACTACGGCAGCTCGCCGGCCATCGCCGGCGTGACGCTCCAGATCCATCGCAACCTGATCACGGCGATCATCGGTCCTTCCGGCTGCGGCAAGACGACCTTCCTGCGCAGCCTGAACCGTATGAACGACACCGTGCCCGGATTCAGGATCGAGGGGAAGATCCGCTACCACGGTCACGACGTCTATGCCAGCGGGGTCGATCGGGTCGAGGTCAGACGCCGCATCGGCATGGTCTTTCAGCGGCCGAACCCGTTTCCGAAGTCGATTTTCGACAATGTCGCCTGGGCTCCGCGCAACCTTGGCATGAAGGCGGGTCTCGATGAGCGAGTGGAGCGCGCACTGCACAGCGCGGCCCTGTGGGACGAGGTCAAGGACCGGCTGAAGGCGAGCGCGCTCGGCCTGTCGGGCGGGCAGCAGCAGCGCTTGTGCATCGCGCGGGCGATCGCGATCGAGCCAGACGTGCTGCTGCTCGATGAGCCGGCGTCGGCGCTCGATCCCGTGGCAACCGCGTCGATCGAGGAACTGATGGAGACGCTCAAGAATCGCTACACGATCGTCATCGTCACGCACAACATGCAACAGGCGGCGCGAGTCGCCGACCGCACGGCGTTCTTCAGCCTCGACACGAGCCAGGGCAGTGGCGCGGGAGTGCTGGTCGAGTACGGCGACACGGAGGCGATGTTCACCCGCCCGGTCGATCCCCGCACCAGCGATTACGTGACCGGACGCTTCGGTTGAGCGCTGCCCGTGCAGGCGCGGGAGCAGGCGGGACCGGCGTATGCAAGCTGTTCGCTTACGCGCCGATCGCGTGGCTCGGCACGTGCTCGAGCAACGGCTGACCGCACTGCCAGCAGTAGACGGCGCCGCTGCTGTGCGGCGCTCCGCAGGACGTGCACGAGCCCGCGGTTCCCGTCTCCTCCATCCGCAGGATGCGCTCGACCTCGCCCAGCTCGGCGTCCACGTCCTGCAGGGTGGCCGCGCGTCGCACCAGCACGTCGACTCGGATGTGATCGCGGATCGCCATCTCGTAGACGAGTCCGCCGAGGTCACACTGCAGTTCGGCGAAGCGTGCCGTCAATTCCTCCCGCCGTCGCTCCAGATCGACGTCCGGTGCGTCTGGCGCCTGCACACCGACGGGCTCGCTCGTCGCAGCCGTCGAGTCGCCCGCGGCCGCTGCGGCCTCCGCCCCGCCGGAGCCGACCGGCTCAGCCGGGACAGGGGGGCTCGCCGCATGATCGTCGCGGGCGATGTTCATGAAGCCATCGCTCATTTTTCTGCTTCCGGTCCGAAGAAATTGCCGGTGAAATGACCCTTTTGGTATCCGGGGCCTGTACCCGCGCTACCGACTTTGACGGTTTTCGGAGGAGCCGCGGCCGCTTTTGTGGCGGCTTTTGCGCTCGCGGCCGCGGAGGAGCCGCTGGATTTCGTGCTCGGGGCTGCGGCGGCTGACGACGGTGTCTGGGGCGTGCTCGTCGCCGCGCTCCCGGCGCCGCCCGCGACGGTCACGACCTGGGCGGGAGCGGCCTTGCCGCTTGTGCTGTTGCCCGACCGCCCGATCAGCACGCCGACGCCCATCGCGAGCAGCAACGTGCCGATGCCGGCGATCATCGTGCTGTTGATCGACATTCGCGCGCGCGCGGGGCGGGCCGCGGTGGGCGCCGGAGTGGCGCGCTGGCCAAGCCCGTCCAGTGTCGGCACGCGCGCTGGGCCCCGGCGCTCCCCGCACTCCAGGCAGTAGCGCTGGTCGGACGCCATGGCGGCCCCGCACGCCGAGCACTGCTCGCGGATCGAGCTGACCATCGAGGGGATCGCCGGGGTCACCACGTCGGCTCGTGTCGGCTCGCTGACCGACGCATCGACCGCGGGCGCGACGGCCGCGGGCGTGATGACCGTGTGCTCATCGATCGCGGCCTCAGGTTGTTCGGTGCGAGTGCTCGAATCCATGGCTTGATCGTACCGGGGCAGCGGCCCAGGGGCCAATTTTCAAGACGGCCTGCAAGGGGACACTCCCACGCCAGTATCGGTACGCCGCGTCAACAAGTTGTGAACAGCCCGTTACCTGCGCCGCGGTCTGATCGGGGGAGGCGCGATACTCACCACAATGGCGACCTCCACGCTCTCCGGCGAGTGCCCCGACGCGTCTCGCCTTTTTCGCTGCGAAGAGTGCGCCGCGCCGCTCGCACACGATCAACGCTATTGCGTGGACTGCGGCGCGCGGCGAGGGCCGCTGCCGCGGGGGATCGCCGAGCTGATCGGCCTCGCTCCGCGTAACGGGCAAGGCCAGGGCCTCGTTGGCCAGGACGAGCGCGATGAGCCTGAGGACCGCTCGATGCCGACACTGCCGGTCACCGGTGTCGCGGTCATGGTGCTGCTCGCGTTCGGCGTGCTCCTCGGCTCGGCCGCCAGCCCGGTCCAGGAGAGTGCTGCGACCGGGCCGCTCGTGGTAGCGGTCTCGCCTTCGACGGCGGCTCCCGCACCGGCGCTCGGCGCCTCGACCTCCACGGCGCCCCCGCCGGCGGCCCCAGAAGCCACGCCCGCACCGAGCTCCCCCGCCGTGGCGACTCCGGAAAGCACGTCCACCACCCCGCCGGCGAGCAGCACGCCGAAAAGCTCACCCCCGAGCGGCGAACCGACCGCGCCCGCGCTGCCGCCGATTACGCACGTCTTCTTGATCGTGCTCTCCGGTCAGGGCTTCAACGCGGCGTTCGGTCCGAGCTCACAGGCGACCTACCTGTCCAAGACGCTCGCGGGCCAGGGCGAGCTGCTGGACAACTACTACGCGGTGACGGGCGGAGAGCTCGCGAACGAGATCGGGCTGATCAGCGGACAGGGACCGACGCCGCAGACAGCGAGCAACTGTCCGCTGTACACGGACATCGCGCCGGGCACCCTCGGCGCCCAGGGGCAGGCTCTGGGCAGCGGCTGCGTGTACCCGAACAAGGCTCTCACGCTCGCCGATCAGCTGACGAACGACGGCAGGGTGTGGAAGGCCTACGTCGAGGGCATCGGGAGCGCGGGCCAGCCGCCGGCCTGCGCTCACCCGGCGCTCGGAAGCGTCGACGCCAATCAGGCCCCGAGCCCCGAGGATCCGTATGTGACCTGGCGCGACCCGTTCGTGTACTTCCACAGCGTGATCGACAACACGAGCTGTGCGGGCAGTGTCGTCGGGCTCAACCAGCTTTCCCTGGACCTGGCGACCCCGATCAAGACACCGTCGCTCGCCTACATCGTGCCCGACCGCTGCCACGACGGCTCGGAAGAACCCTGTGCGCCCGGACAGCCATCGGGTCTCGCGGCGGCCGACACGTTCCTCGGCAAGGTCGTCCCGGAAATCGAGAACTCGACCGCTTACAAGAGCGGAGGGCTGATCGCGATCACGTTCGACCAGGCGCAGCAAAGCGGACCGAGCGCCGACTCGAGTGGCTGCTGCGTCACGTCCACCTATCCGAACCTGCCGGCCGGCGCGACGGGCGCAGCTGGCGCCACCGGCAAAACCGGGGCGACGGGAGCGACGGGTGCAACCGGGGCGACAGGAGCGACCGGCGCGACCGGCGCAACGGGGACGACCGGGGCGTCAGGAGCGACTGGCGCGACGGGCTCGGCTCCGACCGGAGGCGGCCGGGTTGGGTTGCTGCTGATCTCGAAGTACGTCAAGCCCGCCAGCGTCAACGTGACCGGCGAATACAACCACTTCTCGCTGCTGGCGAGCCTCGAGGACCTGTTCGGCCTGAGCCACCTCGGTTACGCGAGCAGTCAGGGGCTGCTCGTGTTCGACACGAGCGTCTACAACGCCTACCACTGATTCATCCGCCCGTCGGCCGCACGACCTTCGAGGCGCGCAGCGCCCGCCCCGACGCGCTCAGTGCACGCACCTGTACGAGGGCTGACGCGGGGGCCGGGATCATCGTCTCAAAGCCTCTCTTCGGGGTGGTCGAGACGGCCGTCAGGTGGCTGGCGCTAGACCCTGTCAAAAGTTGCCATGAGGCGACCTCGGTCGCGCCGTTCCAGCTCGCGTAGACGGCCGTCGAGGACCCCGTCGTCCTGGCCACGATCGCCGGGAGTTCGCCAGGCTGCCCGCTCCACGGCTCGCGGTAGACGCGGTAGCTGTCCTCGCCACTGGGGAACTGGCCGTCGAAGACGATCTGACCACGACCGTTGAATTCGGTGAAGTTCGGCAGCCCTCCCCAGCCGAGCATCCAATTGCCGTCCGGCAGCGCTTGCACGTCACCCTGGCTGCCCGTGATGAGCGGGCCCGACGTGCGCACGAGCTGGCCCGCCAGCGTGGCCGTCCTGGCCTTTGTGTCGAGCTTGACGAACTCCCCGCGCGTCGGCGGATGAATCGGGGGGGCGCCCTCGTCGTCGAACAGGCTGATCTCGCCGTCGGGCAGCATTCGCGCGTCGTGCTGCCAGGCGAACTGCACGCCTGCGCCGACGACGAACGAGCTCTTCTTGCCGCCCAGCCTCCAGATCACCGCGCCCGTGTGCGCGCTCACTTCGTACAACCCCCAGGTGTTGCGGGCGGAGATCAGGAAGTTGCCGTCTTTCAGCAGTTCGATCGAGTTGAGGTGAAAGTAGTCGTAGTATCCGTCCGGCGTGGCGGGCGGTTTCGAATAGGACTCGTCCACCCCCACGTGGCCGAGGCTGTGCCATTCCCACATGACAAGGCCGGTGTGGATGTCGATCTCCTGCACCGCGCAGTCGACTGCGATGCCGCTTGACGGTCCTCCGGCGGCGGACAGATCGGCCCGTACCGGGCTGTAGGCGGTTATCAGCGCAGCCCCGTTTTCCAGCACCGTGAACTCGTGCTCGTCGGCCGGCAGGCCGTTGCCGGCCTTCACGATCGCCACCGTCTGGTAGGCGCTGTTGACGATCACGCCCTCGCCGAGGCCGTAGCCGAGGTTGATGGTCTTGCCCTGCCACCACGTCAGGTCTTCGCGGCCGTGGAAGCGCTGCAGCTTGAAGTCGGTCGCATCGTCGCCCTGCGGGACCGGGTGAAACCACACCAACCGTCCAGCGTTGTCGAGGATCATCGGGCCGTACTGCCCGGGACCCTGAAACGGGGCCGCGAACACGTATCCCGGGGCGAGGCCCGCGCTCGCCTGGTGGATCGTGACGGTCGGGGGGTCGAGGTTCGGCTTAGACAGGAAGCGCTGGACATCGGCCTCCGTGCCCGGGACTGTCGGGAACCCACCCGTGGGCGGCGCCACCGGGTGTGCGACGGTGAAGAACGTGGACAGCGGGCGCGTCTGTTTGCCGACGCTCCATCTGGCGTGCACCGTCACCCGCTCGCCCGGAGTGAATGGCCTGCTCGGCAAGAAGCTCGCGCCCGTCGCCGAGGAGTAGGCGCGCAGCCGCCCGCTGTGGCGGCCGCTCGCCGAGCCGACGACGGAGATCGAGCTGAGCGCGCCGGCCGAGGCGCCGAGGAAGCTGATCTGGGTCTGGGGCATCGCGGTAGGGGTCCCCGGCAGCGGGGAGATCGTCACCGCCGACGCTGACGCCGACGCGGCGAGGCAGAGGGCCGCTGCGAGTGAGAGGGCGAGCAGCGGCGAGAGGGCGGGACGGCGCTTGCAATTGTTCATCAGGCCTCCAGATACGGTCTCAATTGGCCAGCGAGCGGCTCGGCCCCCACAGGATCTCCTCACCTCCCAGCCTGCACGACACCGGTGCTCGTGGGAAGTTGCACGAGCCCTGTAAGAAGTCGGTAAGACCACGTCGGCAAGCCCGCCGCCGCCCCTTCGTCCGGCGCCCGGGCAGGTCCTCTTCGACGGACGCTTACCACCCAAGGACAGTCCTACCGCGCGTACCACTTCCCCTGGAACGCCACCCCGACCGCCCCCGCCTTGCGCACGGCCTCAGGAGTGTCCGAACCGCACGTCGGGCAGGACGCGCCGCGCCCATCGGGGCAACCACCACGCCCGGCGCCCCATCAGGCGCAGCAGGACCGGGAGCAGCAGCAGGCGCACGAGCGCCGCGTCCAGCAGGACGGCTACGCCGAGGATGATCCCCATCTCCTTCGGCGGCAACGGTCCCGAGAGCGCGAAGGTGAAGAACACGGCGACCATCACGGCGGCCGCGGCGAAGATCACGCGTCCCGAGTGTGCGACCGCGCCGACCATCGCGTCCCTGGCGCTGTGCGTATGGTCCCAGTGCTCCTTGGCCGAGGAGAGCAGGAACATCGTGTAGTCCATCGAGATCGCGAAGATCATCGCGAAGAAGAACACCGGTCCCCAGGCATCGAGGAAGCCCTGGGGCTGGAAGCCCAGCAGCGAGTGAAGCGCGCCGTCCTGGAAGATCCACTTTGCGACGCCGAACGCCGCGCCCGTGGCCAGCAGGTTCGTGAGGACGCCGGCCGCGGCGAGCAGCGGCGCCTGCAGGGCGAACAGCAGCAGCAGGAAGCCGAGGCCCATGACCACGCCGATCACCAGCGCGGTCTTGGCAGCGAGCAGGCTCTGGAGGTCGTGGTTTTCGGCCACCGCCCCACCCAGGAGGGTGCCTGCTGGCACGTGGGTTCGGAGACGCTCGATTGTGGCGCCGACTGCAGGGTTGGAGGGATCCTGGCGGGGGATCGCCGTGATGAGCGAGAGCCCGTTTTCGCCTCGCTGGGTGGGCATCACCTGGGCGATGCCGGGGTCGCTTGCGGCCGCACGCGCGACCGTGCCGGCCCGGTTGGTCGGGGTGACGAGCTGCAACGGGCCGGTGGCACCCGGTCCGAGGGCCGCCTGCGCCTGCCCGTAGCCGATGCGTGAGGAGTCCGTGGCGGGCACGACCTTGATCGAGGGCATCGAGGTCTTCAGCTGGGTCACCGGATAGACGAGCGCGAGCAACACGAGGAGCGCGGGGACGCCGTAGCGCAGCGGGTGGCGCCACAGCCGCTCGCCCCACGCAGCGAAGAGCGCGGAGCGGTGCTCGCCGGAGTGCGCCCACGGCAGCGAGAGGTTGTCGACCTTGGGGCCGAGCTTCGCGAGCACAGCCGGGAGCAGCGTGAGCGTGGCGGCAAGCACAAAGATGACGGCAAGCATGATTCCGAGGCTCATGCTGCGAAACGCGGGGCTGGGCACGAGCATCACGGCCGTGAGGGAGATCAGCACCGTCACGCCGCTGAACAGGACCGCCTTTCCGGCGGTGTCCATCGTGATCGCCGTCGCCTCCCGTGCATCGAGCTTCGAGCCGAAGAAGGCGCCACGAAAACGCATCACGATGAACAGCGCATAGTCGATGCCCAGCGCGAGCGCGAACATCAGGGCGAAGTTCATCGCCCAGATCGAGATCGGCAGGATCAGAGTGCCGAGGTACAGCGAGCCGGCGGCCGCGAGCAGGCCGAGCATCGTGAGCATGAGCGGAAGGCCCGCGGCGACGAGCGAGCCGAAGGCGAGCAGCATGATGGCGAGTGTCACCGGCCAGGAGATCACCTCCGATTTCAGCATCGCCGAGCGGTTGGCGGCGTTGAAGTCAGACCACATGCCCGCCGCCCCGGTGAGGTTGACCTGCACGGCGGGAGCCGACAGCCTGCGCAGCGCGCCCTTGAGGCTGTCGGCGGCGGCGACCATCCGGTTGGGGTCGTGCGCCGCGCCGGCCTGCACGATCGCGGTGTGGCCGTCTCGGGATATCGACAGGCCCGTCGCCGGGGCCACCACCGTGCGCACGGCGGCGTTCGCGTGCAGTGTCCGTTCTACGCGCGCGATCGTCGAACGAAAGGACGGATCGCCGACTGTCTCGGTCGGCGAGTAGATGACGGTCATCAGTCCATAGCTGCCGAGGCCGCCAAAGTCGCGTTCGACGAGCTTGCGCGCCTGGACCGACTGCGAGCCGCTGGCTTCCCAGCCGGCGCCCGATAGCGCCGTCTCCACGCGGGGCGCGAAGAGCCCGAGCGCGACCGCGACCACCAGCCAGCCGCTCAGGACGATCCGAAAATGGGTCGCCGTGTAGCGCCCCAGGCGACCGATCGGTCCGACGTTCGTGCCGAGCCCGATCCTCGGCCCGGCGATCTCGGCGGCGGGCAGTGTCGTCGCGGCGCTCACGAACCGATCTCTTCACAGGGGTGGAGCACGGAGCGCAGGGTGAACGCGCGCCCCAGGATCAGCGAGGCGGGGCAGGCGCTCATTCCTCGCCGCCTCCAGGAAGCAGCGCGTCGAGTTCCTCGAGCTGGCGGCGCAGACCGCCACAGACCTGCTCGCACAACTCGAACACACCCTCGTCGGCAATCGCGTAGAGCGAGAAGCTGCCCTCCTTGCTCCGGCTCACCAATCCGCTGCGCAGCAGGAGGCTGAGGTGCTTGGAGACATTCTGCTGCGAGGCATCAGTCGCCTGCTGGAGCTCCTGGACCGTCGCCGGAGCGTCGCGCAGGGCGTCGAGAAGACGTATGCGCATCGGCTCGCCGAGGACGCGAAAGCGCTCCGCGATCAACTCGACGAGGGGGGCCGGCAGCGGGTGCGGGATGCTCCTAACGGTGCTCATGCGGACCACAGTATCACAACTACATAGTTGTATGCTACTGTGATTGTATGACTAGGGAATACGGAACGGGTCGCGTAGTTGCGCCGGATGGGCTCCCGGGCGGCGACGGCGAGGATGGAGTCAAATGAGCATGACCGCGACAGCCCGGCGCGTGGGTACGGGCCTCGAGCATGAGGTCGAGGTCAACCGCCGCCACGTGATCGTCACCGACGAGCCCGTCCGCCTCGGCGGCTCAGACCTTGGTCCGGCGCCACACGAGCTGCTTGCCGCGACGCTCGCGTCGTGCGTCGCGACGATGATCGCGATGTACGCGAAGAACCGCGACTGGGACATCGGTGACACCGCCGTCGAGGTCGACTACGACGCCGACTGCGTGCCGCGCAGGTTCACCGTCGACGTCCAGCTGCCCGACGATCTCACACCCGAGCAGCGCCGGCGCCTGGAGCGCGTTGCAGAGACCTGTCCGGTGCGCCGCGCCCTCGAAGCGGGCTTCGTCTTCGAGGAGCGGATCTCCGCGAGATCCCGCGACTCCAGCTACGCCGCCTAGCATCTGCCGCGCCAGGGCGCCTGAGAAATCTGAGATGATGGCCCCGCCCGCCGTGGGTGGGAGGACTATGCACGTCGATCCCTACATCGTTCTCGGGAGCGCCATCATCGGGTTCCTGGTCGGGATGACCGGTGCCGGTGGGGGGGCGCTGATGACGCCGATGCTAATCCTGCTTTTCGGGGTGCAGCCGGCGGCGGCGATTTCGAGCGATCTCGTCGCAGCAGTCGTGATGCGTCCGATCGGCGCCGCCGTGCACCTGCAACGGAGGACGGTCAACCTTCGCCTCGTCGGCTGGATGGTGCTGGGCTCGGTCCCGATGGCGTTCTTCGGCGCGTATTTGCTGCACGTGCTCGGCCACGCGAAGGCGGCCCAGCAGAAAATCGAACTGGCGCTCGGCATCGCCCTGCTGGTGGGGGCGGCCGCGATGGTGCTGCGCTACATCCTCGATCGCCACAGCGGACAGGCGCGCACGGGGTTGGTGCACGAGGTCGTGCCGCGCCCCGTGCCCACGGTTCTGATCGGCGTGATCGGCGGAATCGTCGTCGGGATGACCTCGGTCGGCTCGGGCTCGCTGATGATCGTCATGCTGCTCTTTCTCTATCCCCTGCTGGGCGCCAACCAGCTGGTCGGCACCGACCTGACCCAGGCCGTGCCGCTGACGCTCGCCGCGGCCCTCGGGGCCCTCACGTTCGGCCACGTCGAGTTCGGCGTCACGCTGTCGCTCATAATCGGCAGTGTGCCGGCCGTGCTCGTCGGGTCGCTCGTCTCCTCGAGCGCACCCGATCGCTACATCAGGCCGGTGATCACGTTCGTGGTGGCGGCGTCCGGCCTGAAGTACGTCGGGGTCGGTACAACGGCGCTCGGCTGGATCCTCTGCGCCGTGCTGCTGGTCGCGGCGGCGGTCTGGCTCGCGTACATACGCCCCCGGCAGGCTGCGCGCTCGCTCGCAGCGCCCCCGCCGGTGCCGGTCGACCCCGAGGCGCCGATCGTCCTCGAGCCGACGCCCGTCGAGCAGCTGAGCCAGGACTGACGCATCGCCCCTCGGCCGGACGTGGCGCGCTCGCTCGTCTCGGCGGTTACACTGGCCAAAACCCGCTCCACGTGAAGCTCCCCAACTCACCACCGGACATGGTGGCCAGCCCCGATGCAAGCGTCCCGGCGCGCGATGGCAAGCCGACCTCCGCGTCGGTCGGTGAGAGCGCGCAGGAGGGGTTTCGACGGCTGGCCGATCGGCCTGCCGAGCTCCCGTGCAGCCCGAACGTGAGCCGGCAGAGATCGGCAATGACCCGCGAGCGGCGATGGGAGTCGCTCGGTGGGATCGGCGCGACCGTGTGGTTCACGGGGTTGCCCGGCGCCGGCAAGTCGACGATCGCCGGCGCGGTCGAGGAGCGCCTGATCGCCGCCGGGCGATCGGCCTTCCTGCTCGACGGCGACAACCTGCGTCACGGGCTCAGCGGCGATCTCGGATTCGACGAGCGCGCGCGCGGCGAGAACGTGAGGCGCGCGGCGCACGTGGCGAGGCTGTTCGCCGAGTCCGGGACGATCGCGCTCGTCGGCCTCGTAAGCCCCTATGCCGCCGATCGGCGGGCGGCGGCCGCCCTGCACGCCGCCGAGGGCCTCGAGTTCATCGAGGTCTTCGTGAACACACCTCTCGAGCTCTGCGAGCGGCGCGACCCCAAGGGCCTGTACGGGCGAGCGCGAGCCGGCGAGCTCGGAGGCCTCACGGGGGTGGATGCGCCGTATGAGGCGCCCACCGAGCCCGACCTGGTGCTCGGTGCGCGCGAGGAAGCCGTTGAGCAGGAGGCCGAGCGTGTGCTCGAGCTGCTCGGAGTGCGAGGGCTCACGGGCGTCCGCCCGCGGCGATGAGCTCGTCATAGGTGATCGCTTCACGGCTGCGTCCCGTGCGCTGGAGCACCCACTCGAGCGCCAGCATATGCCGGGTGTGCTCGAGGTCGGAGGGGTGCAGGTCCAGGCGCAGCGTTTCGCCGCTGAGCATCGCGCCGGCGCGGATCAGCGCGGGAGAGATGGCGCGCCGCAGCGGGCTCGCCGTTCCCATGCCCCAGGCGGGTGCGAGCCTCTCCGCGTAGCCGCCGTCCGGGGAGCCGGTAGTGCGGTGCAGTCGCAAGAGGCTTGCCCACCAGCGGAATCTCCGCGGGAGCACCCGGCGCAGGGCCGGCGTGTAGGCGTACGCCGGCGCGACGAAGCCGTCGGGCTCGATTCCGGCGAGCTTGAGCACGCGCCAGCCGGCGTCGACCGCCCTCCGGGTCTCGTCCTCGTCGAGCCCGAGGAACTCCGCGGCGCGTGAGCTCGGCGCCGGCAGGAGCGTCCGGCGCGAGAAGGAGCTTCGCTGAAGCTGCTCGTGCTGGAAGCCGTGCTGGGCGATCGAATCGCCGGTCTGGCGCCGTTCGGCAAGCCAGTCGGCCATCTCGGGAGAGCGCTCGCCGAGCGGATGCAGGTCACGAGCCGGGATCACCAGAAGCGTGACCCTGCCCACACCGTGATCGTCGAGCCAGTCGCGGATCAGCGCGCAGCGCTCGAACGTCGCGGGCTCTATGTCGTGCAGGGCGACCGCGATCTTCCGCGTGGCTCCCTCGCGCACCTGGGGATGCCGCCGGGAGTGAGCGGACGGTGGATCGGGCCACGGCGGCGCGAGCCCGCGCCCGTCGCTCGCCATGTCGAACGCGTCATGCAGCATTTGCCACATCCGTCGACCCGGCGGCCGGAAGCACCCGCCGGTAGCCCTCGGCGAGGCGCTCGAGCGCCCGCTCCCACGTGCGCTCGGCCGCCGCGGCAAGGCCTGCTCGCGCCAGGCGCTCTCGCAGCAGCGGCGAGTCGGCGAGCTCGACCACGGCATCGGCCAGCGCGCCGGCCTCGGGTGGGCACAGCAGCCCGCTGACGCGGTCCTCGATCAGCGACAGCGGGCCGCCGGCGGCGACGGCCACGACGGGCAGGCCGCTCGCCTGCGCCTCGAGGATCACCTGACCGAACGTGTCCGTGCGGCTGGCGAACAGAAACACGTCGGCGCTCGCATAGGCACGCGCCAGCTCATCGCCCTCCAGCCAGCCGAGGAACGTGGCGGCGTCGCCGACTCGCTCGCGCAGGCGCTCCTGCTCGGGCCCGCCGCCGGCGAGCACGAGCCGCAGCCGGGGGTTGCGCTCGCGCGCCTGCAGGAATGCGTCGGCCAGCAGGTCGGCCCCCTTCTCGCGCGTGATGCGTCCGGAGTAGAGCACGTTGACGGCGTCGGGCAGCGGCAAGGACCCTCGCAGCGCGGGATCGAAGCGGGCGCCGTCCACGCCTCGGTCCCAGCGTGCCGTCTTCTCGCGCGCCACGCCGATCGCGGCGAGCGCCGCGTCCGAGGCGGGACTCGGCGAGAGCACGAGATCGCAGGCCCCGTAGAAGGCGCTCACGCCGAGCGCCATCGCGCCAGCAACGCCCTCCACGCCTGTGCGCAGCCCCGCATAGGCGGTCAGCTCGGTGTGGTAGCTGCCTATGAGCGGCAGCCCGAGCCCGCGGCCGACGAGCGCGCCCGCGACGCCCACCGGGCCGGGGGAGCACGCGTGCATCACGTCGAAGCACCCCTCGGCGAGCGTCTGCGCCGCGGCCGACAGGCTCGGGACGCCGATGCGCAGGCCTGGATAGTGGGGGACGTCGAACTCGGAGACGGCCGACAGGCGCCGGTCGACGTTGGGGTCGGTGCCGAGCACCTCGATCTCGAAGCCCGGCACGCCGCGCTGGCGGATCTCCTCGATCACGCGGGTGACGCCATGGGTGCTCCCGATCCCGTCGGCAAGGATCGCCACCCGCGGCGTCTCGCCATCGGCACGGCGGGGGTCGAGCTTGGCCTTCTCGTTGGCGAGGAACGCGGTCGCGGGGGCGTAGGGGATCGCGGCGATACAGCTCTCGAACAGTCCTGCCGCCGCCGACGTCACGCCCGCCTCGCCCCGCGCCGCGCGCAGCGCCTGTTCGACCGCCGCCCTCAGCTTGCGCTCGTGCAGGCGGCAGGCGCGCCGGTACAGGTCGGAGTGGCTGAAGCCATCCTGCTGCATGTGGGCGATCAGGCCCTCCTCGTCGAGGTGGTCGAGCTCGACCGCGCTCAGCCACGCGCGCAACAGGCAGCGGGCGTCCTCGGGCCGCAGGTCGCCGCCGACGGCGCCCTGGCGGGCGTCCGCCTCGCTCAGCAGGCGCCGGATCATCGTCATCACCGTGCGGGGGTCGGGCACGCCGTCCTCTGCTCCGGGCTCGCCGCGGCCCAACGCCCGGGCGGCCAGGGCGATCGCGGCGTGCGTCCACTTGGCGGCGCTGCCCTGGGCGCCCCCCACGGCGACTTCGCCCGCGCGCACCCGGGCGAGGAATTCCGTGGGCGTGCGCGCCGGGGGCGTCTCGGAATAGGTGCGTCCGATGTCCACGCCGGCGTGATCGTCCGAGCCGCCGATCCCGGCGCGGTCGAGCGTCGCGACGTACGTGGCCGCGGGCAGGTTCAGCTCGCGCGCGCGAGCGCCGTTGCGCGTCTCCCAGATGTCGAACAGGTATGCCAGGCGCCTGTGGTGGCGTGCCGTCAACGGCGCCGCGACCGTGTAGTAGGGGTGTGCGAGCGCACACAGGATCTCCCGCTCGTACATGTAGGCCGCGCAGATCTCCACATCGCCGCGGTGAGCCTGCAGCCATTCGTGGTCCTCGGGGGAGATTCCGTAGCAGAGCACGTGCACGGCCTGGGGCTCGCCGCGGAAATGCGCGGTGAGCTCCTCCGAGATGAACACGTCGGGGCGCTCGGCGATTTGAACGACGCCGGCGATCGTGTCGTGATCGGTGATCGTCACGAAGTCCATGCCGCGCCGCTTGGCGAGCGCATACACCTCCTGCGGCGGGGTCGCGCACTCGGGGAGCCCGAGGGCGCGCTGCACCCCAAGCCTTGACAGCTGTGACGCCGAGGAGTGACAGTGCATGTCCACTCGCGTCGGCCTACCGCGCGGCGCGGTCGCCGCCATCATCCGTGATGCCGTTTTCTCTCCATCCATACCAGAGAGATTCCCCTGCAAAGCGCCGATTTTTGTGACCAGACGGAAACGAACGTGTGAAAGGCTCGTGAAGAAGGCGCTCAGTGAGGGATCGGCGCGCCGGCCAGCGCGGCGGCGACGCCCGCGCCACCGGCCAGCAGCAGCGTTGGCACGACCGCGCGACGCAGGATCAGCAGGGCGACCGCCGCGGCCGCGAGGACCGCGTACTGCCAGTTCGCGCCAAGCGCCGCCGTGAGCGGGACGGCCGCCCCGATGATCGCCCCGGCTGCGGCCGGGGCGGCACCGGCGAGGAACGCGAGCACGCGCTCGTTCACGAGCAGGCGCTCGAAGCCGGCCGCGCCGAAGAGGATGAAGCAGAAGGACGGCGCGAACGCCACGAGCGCGGCGAGCAGCCCGCCGGGGAGCCCGTCGGCCGAGTAGCCGACCGCCGCCACGGTCTGGGTGATCGGCCCAGGGGTGACCTGTCCGAGGGCGACGGCGTTCAGGAACTGACCGTGGGTCATCCAGTGGTAGTTGCTCACCGCATCGGCTTCCATCAGCGGCACGATCACGAATCCGCCGCCGAAGGCGAGCGCCCCGACCTTCAGCGCCGTCCACACGAGCGCCCCCGTGCCCCCGGGATCGGCGCCTGCGGCGAGCAGGGTCCAGGACGCGGGCGCATGGGCGAGCATGGTGCTCCCGCTGCGAGCAGAGCTCCACACAGCGGCCAGCGGCCAGGCATGGACGGCGCCGACGCCGCGCGCCAGCCCGCGTCTGAGGAGCTCAAGCGTTCCGCACGCGAGCAGCACGAGCACGAGCCACGATCCCACGAGGCCCGCCGCGAGCACGCCGGCGAGGCCATAGCCGAACAACCGCCGCCGCCCGCCGCCCGCCGCGCGCTCCCACATGGGAGCGGCCACGCCGAGCCCCGCGCGGACGGCGACCGCGGCGATCGCCGCCCCCGCTCCCATGCCCGCGCCCCGCAGCCACGAGGGCGGCGATCCCGACAGGAACAGGGCCGAGAGCGCGAGCATCACGACGAGACCGGGCACGATGAAGCAGAGCCCGCCGACAAGCGCCCCCAGCCGCCCGCGCAGCCGCCAGGCCGAGTAGATCGCAAGCTGCGTGGAGGCCGGTCCCGGGAGCAGGTTGGTGGCCGCCACGGCCCGCTCGAACTGCGCATCGCTCAGCCATTTCCGGCGCTCGACGCAGAGTGCGCGAAACAGCGCGATATGCGCGGGCGGGCCGCCGAACCCGATGCAGCCGATGCGGCCCCACTCGCGCACGATCACCGCCAACGACGGCGCCGGCTGAGGGTCATCGGCTGGCATCGCCGGGGAGGGTACGCGCTGGCGGGGCGCCTGAACGCGTGAGCCGCGCTGCATGCGGGTATGCGTCGTCGCCACAGCGCACGCAATAAGCTCTCGCGGCGATGATGGGCGCGATGGCGATCCCCCTGGCCTCGGCCCTCACCTACTTCCAGGCGGTCGTGCTCGGGGTGCTGCAGGGGATCAGCGAGCTGTTTCCGATCTCGAGCCTCGGGCATACGGTGCTCTTCCCGACGCTGTTCGGGTGGAACGAACTCGTCAAGGCCCAATCGGAATCGGAGTCCTTCTGGCTGGCCTTCATCGTCGCTCTGCACGTCGGCAGTGCGCTCGGCCTGCTGTTCTACTACCGGCGCGAATGGGTGCAGATCGTGAGTGCCTTCTTTCGCACGCTCGCCACGCGCCGGGTGCAGACGAGCACTGAGCGCCTCGCCTGGCTGATCATCGCCGCCAGCATCCCCGCCGGCATTCTCGGCCTGGCCTTCGAGCACCAGCTGCGCACGCTGACCGCCAAGCCAGAGGCGGCCGCGATCTTGCTGATGGTCAACGGCCTCCTGCTGCTCGCGGCCGAGCGTTACCGCCGCCGCGCCGAGGTGCGCGAACTGGCGGTCCGCGAGGGCGCCAAGGCCGACGGAGGGCGCAAGCTCGACACGCTGGAGTACCGCGAGGCCCTCGTGATCGGTGCGGCGCAGTCGACTGCCCTCCTCGCCGGCATCAGTCGTGAGGGCGTGACGATGGGCGCCGGTCTGGCGCGCGGCCTTGATCACAGCGACTCAGCACGCTTCGCATTCCTGCTCGCCACGCCGATCATCCTCGCCGCGGGGCTGTTCAAGCTCCCCGACCTTCTCGGCCATCTCGGCAACGGCATTCGGGGGCAGGCGCTGGTCGCGTGTGCCTCCGCCGCGGTGACCGCGGTCTTCACCGTCAGCTTCCTGGTGCGCTGGTTCAAAACCCGCACGCTGACCCCCTTCGCCGTCTATTGCCTCGCGTTCGGCCTCGCGATGCTCATCTACACGCAGAGCTAGGAGGCTCGCGCCCGAGTCCGGGCGCTCCGGTGCCCGACGGTGCGTGCATTCCGAACCGGGCGACCTGCGACCATCCGCCAGACACCCATGCCCGTGCCGAGAACGCCGCCCAAAATGTTCGAGACGCGCAGCCACGCCTGGCAGGAGGTCGGTCTGCTGGGCCAGGTCAGCCCCCGCGTGGTCAAGCGCGCCCGCCTGGAGGCGCTTCTGCTCGTGCCGCTGTTCGTTGCCGTGGTGGCCCTGTACGACAATCGCGTGAGCCTGCTCGGCACGTCCGGGCCGCACGGCGCACAGGCGAGATCGCTGGAACCTGCGCTCGAAACGCCGGTGCGCGCGATCACCGTCATCGCCCTGGTGATCCTCGGCTGGGCGATCGCGCGCGACGTGGGACGCAGCTTCGGACCGGCGCTGTTCAGGCGCCTGGACCCCGGGACCGCAGGGACGGTCGGTTTCCTGATCCGCTTGGCCACGGTTGCGCTGGCGTTGCTCGTCGCGCTGCGCGTGGCCGGCGTCGAAGCGCGCACGCTGGCCGTCGGGGGGGCGTTCACGGCGGTGATCCTCGGCCTGGCGGCGCAGCAGACGCTCGGCAACCTGATCGCGGGCACCGTCCTGCTGAGCGCCCGCCCGTTCCGCGTCGGCGATCGTGTTCGCCTGCAGGGTGGCCCGCTCGCGGGCCAGCTCGAGGGAACCGTCGCCTCGCTGGGGCTTCTGTATACGACGTTCGCGAGGGGCGACGACTCGATCATGGTCCCCAACAGCGTGGTGCTGAACGTGGCCGTGCTGCCCGTGCGCGAGCCCGAGGCGGTGAACCTGCGCGCGCGGCTGCGGCCCGGGATGACGCCGAGCGACCTGCAGGCGCTGCTCGAGAGCACGCTCCAGACGCCTCTGCGCGACCCTCCACGCATCACCCTCGAGGAGCTCGACGGGGAGGAGGTCGTGGTGCGCATCTCCGCCAGGCCTCGGCTGGCGGCGGAAGGGCGTCAGCTGGCCAGCGAGCTCTTGAGCATCGTCTCGCGCGAGACGAGCTCGGCGGCGGAGTCGCGCACGCCGTAGTGCAGGAACAGGTGGGAGTCGCTCTCCAGCGCGTCCCGCAGCTCCAGCTCGATCGGCGGGTCGAACTCCGCGCCGGCGAGGATCCGCAGCGACCGCCGCCCGGCCGTCGCGTCGCCGCCGGCCAGCTTGGGCGAGAGCGAGAGGAACAGCTCGTCCACCAATCCGGCGGCCAGCAGCTGTGAGTTCAGGTGGGGTCCGCCCTCGCACAGAAGCGTGTGCACGGCGAACCGCTCGCGCAGCTCGGCGAGCGCCGCCGGCAGGTCCAGCGTCCCATCGCGCCGGGCGCGCACGTACTCGACCTGGGCGGCGCTCCGCGGGAGGCTCCCCTCCGCGGCTGTGAGGATCACGACGCGGGCGGCCGGACTCGCGAGGAGCGGGAGCTCGGGCGGCAGCGAGAGGCGTCCGGACACGATGCAGGCGAGCGGCTCCTCGCTCAGCCCGCGCTCGCGCCGACGGTGTCTGCGCCCCTCGTCCGGGATGATCCGGCCGTAGCGCTCCGAGCGCACGGTGCCGGCGCCCGCCATCACGGCGTCCACGCCGGCGCGCAGCGCGTGGAAGAGCTCCCGGTCGGCGCGCCCGCCAAGCGGCCCCGAGCGCCCGCCGATCGTGGCACGGCCGTCGGCGGTGCTCACCATGTTCAACATCAAGCACGGGCGCCGCGTGCCGGCGGCGCCGCGATCGCGAAAGCCGAGGCCCTCGACGATCTCCTCGGCGGTCGCCTGCTCGCCGGGTGCCAGCAGGCGTCTGAAGGTGCACGCTCCGGCCTGCTCGCGTCGCGGGTCAGGCTCGGCGTGGGCGCCCATCGATCCACCCTAGCCCTCCGCGCGGTGACGCGCGAGGCCGATCGTCGAGCGTGGGCTGCAACATCTGGACAACACGCGCCGGCGGGGACCTGCTACGGTCGTTGCGTCTGGCCGGCACGATAGACCGGCGAAAAGTAGTGCAAGCTCTCGCAGGTCGAAGCTCTAAGCAGCATCCTCCGCGTAGCAGCACGCACATACCGTGGAGGAGTTCCCACATGCCAACTGGCACAGTAAAGTGGTTCAGCGACGACAAGGGGTTCGGTTTCATCACCCCCGATGACGGCGACAAGGACCTGTTCGTCCATCACACCGGCATCAACGGCGAGGGTTACCGGTCGTTGCAGGAGGGTGCGAAGGTGTCTTACGACCCCGAGCAGGGCGACAAGGGCCCCAAGGCCGTAAACGTCCAGACGATCTGAAGCGACAGCTCGGGTTTAGTCTTTGAGGGCTCGCTTCGGCGGGCCCTCACGCATGTCGAGCGACGCGACCACACTTCCCCTTCGGGACACACCGGTGGACGGCCCGAGCGCCGCCGGTGGACGTGGGCTTTCGCGCAGGCGTATCACCGCGTTCGCCGACAGCCGCGCCGGCGTGCGGGTAGGCGTGCTGGCGTTGCTCGTGATCGTCCTCTGCAGCGTCATCGTGGTCGTGCTGGCGGCCGACCGGCCGAGCATCCTCTCGCCGACGACCCATGCCGGCTTCTTTCCGCACTGGATGGCCGGTCCGCTCGGCGGGGTGTGGCCGGGACTGACACGCAGCGGCACGACCCTGAAGTACCTGTTCACGGGTGCGATCGTTCTCATGTACGCCGGCTACCTGGTGGCGCTCGCCTGCGTGCCGCGGCTGCGTGCGCGCTGGGTGATCGGCGCCATCGTGGCGGTGCACGCGATCTTCCTGCTCGCCCCCCCGCTGGCGCTCACGGACGTGTTCAACTACATCAACTACGGACGCATGGAGGTGGTGCAGCACCTCAACCCCTACACGACGATCCCGATCTCGGGGCCGCACGACGATCCGAGTTACGTACTCAGCAACTGGCATCAACTGCTGAGTCCATACGGCCCGCTGTTCACGATTCTCACGTTTGCGGTGGTCCCCCTCGGCGTGGCCGCCTCATTCTGGGCGCTCAAGGGGATTCTGGGGCTCGCGAGCCTTGCGACGATCTTCCTGGTGTGGAAGTCGGCGCGGCTGCTCGGCCGTGACCCGGTCGCGGCGATCGTTCTCGTCGGACTCAATCCGATTGTGCTGGTGTGGGGCCTGGGGGGCGACCACAACGACTTCCTGATGGTCTTCCTGATCGTGCTCGGCTTCTATCTGCTGCTGCTCGCCGGGGCCGCGGGCGGGGGCTGCACGGGCGAGCCGGCGCCGGCACCCTCGACCGCACGACTCGGCCGATTGCTGTTCCCGCTTTCGCCGGCCGAGATCGGAGCGGGGGCCGCGTTCGTGACGGCGGCGGCCATCAAGGCCTCGGGCGCGATCCTCATTCCGGTGGTGCTCGCGGGTCTGCTGAGGACTCCGAGAAGGCTGCTCCAGGTGGTGCTGGGAATGGCCGGCGCATGCGTGCTGGCCGCCGCCGTGAGCCTGCTCGCGTTCGGTCTGCACATCCCCGACCTCAGCACCCAGAGTCGGCTCGTGACGAGCGAGAGCGTTCCCAATCTGATCGGCCTGGCGCTGGGCAAGGGCGGCGAGACCGAATCGCTGCACCTGCTGCTCAGCGCTGTGCTGGCCGCGTCCGTGCTGCTCTGCTGCGTGCAGGCATGGCGTCGGCGCGACTCGATCACGGCGTCCGGCTGGGCGAGCGTGGCTCTGCTGGTTACGCTCAGCTGGGTCCTGCCCTGGTATGTGCTGTGGGTGCTGCCGCTCGCGGCGCTGTCCGGCTCGCGCAGGCTGCGAACGGTGGCGCTCGTGCTGGGCGTGTATCTGATCGTCTCGTGGGCGCCCGCCTCCGGCCTGCTGTGGAACGCGATCGGCTTTCACCCTGAAAAAACGCCGCTCGGACGCCTTCACCAGCGCTACGTCAAGGAGCTCTTGAACTAGTGACCTGAGTCGGTAGTTCGCATGACCCCTCGACGCTACTTCTCGCATAGAACGGCGGGCGAGATCCTCAATAACCTCGCCTCGTCCTGCCAGTGGATCTATGACTCAGGTCACTAGCCGCCATCCTCCGGCGGGCGGCGCTGGCGCTTGCGTTCGGCGTCGCGCCGCTTGGCCTGCAGCCGCCGCTCGCGCGAGGCGGCCGTGGGACGGGTGGGGCGCCGGCGCTTGGGAGTCTCGAGCGCCCGCGCGAGCCGCTCGCCGAGCCGCGCGAGGGCGAGCTCGCGGTTGCGTGCCTGGGAGCGCTCATCCTGCGCGACGGCCGCGACGCGTGGGCCAACGCGTGCCAGCGCGCGACGGCGCTGGGTCTCGCTCAGCGACGGCGAGCCGAGCACGTCGAAGCTCGCTTCCACTCGCGAGGCGGTCACGTTGGCGTGCTGGCCGCCGGGTCCGGAGGAGCGGCTCGCGCGCATCGTGATCTCCGCGAGCGGGATCGCCAGCCGGCGGTTCACGCGAAGCTCCTCAGGCACGGTGCATCAGCGCATCCCGAGCAACGGGCTCGCCGGCGAGCCGCTCAGGACGCTCCGACAGGCCCGGCGCCCTGGGCGCCCGGAGGGCCACCCGCGGCCTCCTCGTGGCTTGCGGCAAGGCCATCGCGACCGACGTAGCCGTCCTTGCCGCCGGCGCACAGGTAGACGGCATCGCCCTCGCCCACGTTGCGCACCTTGCGCAGGGTCGGGGCGTCCACCCGCGCGAAGGCGCCCTCCTGCATGCGCTCCACCGAGCCGTCGCCGAACTGCATCTCGATCGTGCCGCGATGGACGAAGTAGAGCTCCTCCTGGGTTTCGTGGGCGTGAAAGCCCGTTTCGTAGCCCTGCGGGATGATGATCGCGTTGACGCCGAATGCCGTGACGTCGAGGCCCTTGCGGACCTTGCGAAAGCCCGGGCCCTCGCCGAGGTCGTCGAGATCGCCGACGGCATAGCCCTCGCCCCGCCTGACCGCTGAGTACTCCGTCGATGCCTCCATCTTGTCCTCCTGTCGGCTGGTCGTATGGGCCGCCACCTCAGTGATCGGCGACGTGCCCGTCCTTTGGTGTCAGCGGCCTGTCCTCCCGCGCCCAGCGCACGAGGCCGCCGCGCATCGAGTAGGCCTCGAAGCCCGAGGCCCTGAACGCCTGTGCCGCCATCTGCGAGCGGGAGCCCACCCGGCAGTAGAACACGACCGGCCGCTCGCGCTCTATCGTGTCCGCGGCGCCGGACAGCGCGACGAGCTCGATGTGCCGCGTGCCGTCGATGTGCCCGGCCTCGCGCTCGTAGCTCTCGCGCACGTCAACGACCTGCGGAGGCGTCTCGGAGGCGAGCCACTCGGCAACCCGAGCGGGATCCACCTCGATCTGGGAAGACTCCTCGGTGACGCTCATGTGCACGAGCCTAGCGCCCGGGGATCGCGTGGGCCGAGTGGAAAACTCAGAAGGCCCGTGCGGGCGGGCGCAGTGCAAGCCCCCACTCATCACTAGGATCAGCTGACGATGCTCGACGTGAGCGATATCTACACGATCCCGCAGGAGAACCTCGATCTGTGCGCCACGATCGCGCAGATGGCCCGGGAGAAGATCGCTCCGCGCGCATCGGAGATCGACGAGCTGGCCGAGTACCCATGGGATGTCCGGCGGCTGCTCTCAGAGCACGACATCCTGGGGTTGCCCTTCCCCGGCGAGTACGGCGGCACGGGGACCGGCACGCTGATGCTGAACATGGCGGTCGAGGAGATCGCCAAGGTCGACGCGTCGTGCGCGCTGATCCTGATGGTGCAGGACCTGGGCACGCTCCCGATCCAGCTGTTCGGGAGCGATGAGCTCAAGGATCGCTTTCTGCCACGCTGCGCCACGGGCGAGTGCTCGCCCGCGTTCGCCCTCTCAGAGCCCGAGGCCGGCTCGGATCCCGCGGGGATGAAGACCACCGCCGTCAAGGACGGCTCGGAGTGGGTGATCAGCGGCACGAAGAACTGGATCTCGAACCTGGGCATCGCCGACTTCTACATCTGCTTCGCCGTCAGCGACCGGGAGACCAGGCGCATGACCGCCTTCGTGGTGGAGGCCGACCGCCCCGGCTTCAGCGTGGGCAAGCTGGAGCACAAGCTCGGCATCCGCGGCTCGCCCACCGGCCAGCCGATCTTCGAGGATGTTCGGGTGCCCGAGGAGAACGTGATCGGCGAGGTCGGCCGAGGCCTGTCGGTCGCGCTGGGCACGCTCGAGCGAACCCGCCTTGGCGCCGCCGCGCAGGCGATCGGCATCGCGCAGGGGGCCACCGACTACGCCGTCGGATATGCCCGCGAGCGCCGGCAGTTCGGCAAGGCCATCAACGAGTTCCAGGCGATTCAGTTCAAGCTCGCTGACATGGAAATCCGCACCGCCGCCGGGCGCGAGCTGCTCTACAAGGCCTGCGCGATGGCCGATCAGCATCATCCGCAGCTGGGGAAGTATTCCTCCATGGCGAAGGTCTTCTGTTCTGACACCGCCATGGACGTCACCGTCGAGGCGGTGCAGGTGCTGGGCGGCTACGGTTACGTGAAGGAGTATCCGGTGGAGCGCATGATGAGGGATGCCAAGATCACCCAGATCTACGAGGGCACGAACGAGATCCAGCGGCTCGTGATCGCCCGTACGCTCAAATAGGGCTGCAGGTGCGCCCGCCGCCTCCATCAGACGCCCGCGGTTCGCTTCGACGCGTCGGCGTGGCGGCGCTGATCGCCCTGTCGGTTGGCCTCGTGGTGATCGTCGTAGGTCAGGGCTTCAGCTCGGTCGGCGTGGTGCGCGCGCTCGAGGACGTCGCGTTGGGCGTGATCGTCGCCGCGGTGTTGATGGGGGGCGCCGCGCTCATCGCCGTGCGCATGGCCGACTGGCGCGACCCGGAGTCCGAGACGGAGTTCGAAGAGATTGTCCGGCACTCAGAGCGGCTGGCGCGCGAAGGGCTCGTCGTGGATCCGGATGAAAACGAGTTCATGGAGCTCGATCCGCTCGATGATCGTGATTTCGAGGAGCTCGTGCGTGACGCGCTCGACGATATTCCAGACCTGCTGCGCAACGCCCTGTCGCACGTCGCCGTGGTGATCTCCGATGGTGGGCGCCGGAGGGGTGCCTATGGCCTCTACCAGGGAGACGGCGCCACGCGCGATGACGTGCACGACCGGATCGTGATCTTCCGCGACACGCTGCGACGCGACTTCGGTCACGACCCCGACCTGCTGCGCGATCAGGTCACGCGCACGGTGCGCCACGAGCTCGCGCACCACGTGGGGTTCGACGAGTTGGGCGTCAGCCGCCTGGATCTGTGAGCTGCGACCGTTTGGCTGATCGTGGATCTGTGATGTTTCGCACATAGTCCGCGACCCGCGTCCGGATAGGATTGCTTGATAGGACTTTCTCTCCGCGCCCGTGCGGGGAGCCCGCAGCGCTCCGGCGCCGCGCGCGAATCGACCAAGGAGAAGACCACCAGATGCCAGAAGCAGTGATCGTCGACGCAGTACGTACGCCAATCGGACGGGCCGTCAAGGGGTCGCTGCGGTCGGTGCGCCCCGACGACCTGGCCGCGATTCCGCTGAAGGCGCTGATGGAGCGCAACCCGCAGGTCGATTTCAAGACGGTCGGCGACGTGATGATGGGCTGCGGCTATGGGCAGGGGGAGTCGGGCTACAACGTGGGCCGTGTCGCGTCGCTGCTGGCCGGCATCGACCATCACGTGCCGGCGTGCACCGTCAACCGCTTCTGCGCCTCGTCGCTGCAGACCACGCGAATGGCCTTCCACGCGATCAAGGCGGGTGAGGGGGATACCTACGTCGCCGCGGGCGTCGAGTCCGTGAGCCGCGTGGGACGCAGCCAGCCGCCCGCGCTCAACCACAAGGTGGATGGCTCGGAGGGAGCGCTCTACGACGTGTACATCCCGATGGGCCTGACCGCTGAGAACGTGACCGAGCGCTGCAACGTCTCGCGGGAGGCCCAGGACGAATGGGCGGTCATCTCGCAGGGCCGTGCCGTGGCCGCCGTCGAGAGCGGGCATTTCGAGAGGGAGATCGTCCCGGTGACCGTGCCAGCGCACACGGAGACCGACAAGGATGGCAACGAGGTAGAGCTTCCCGAGGCGGTGATGACGAAGGACGACGGCCCGCGGCCGGGGACGACGCTCGAGGTGCTGAGCAAGCTCAAGCCCGTCTTCAAGGAGGGCGGTTCGGTGACGGCGGGGAACTCCTGTCCGCTGAACGACGGCGCCGCGGCACTTCTCGTGATGAGCGACGAGAAGGCGGCAGAGCTCGGTCTGAAACCGCGTGCGCGCATCATCGCCTCGACGGTGGCGGCGATCCGTCCTGAGATCATGGGCCTCGGCCCGATCCCGGCGATCCAGAAACTGTTGAAGAACACGGGCATGTCGATGAGCGACGTCGACGTGGTCGAGATCAACGAGGCCTTCGCGGCGCAGATCGTCCCCTGCAAAGAAGACCTGGGCATCGAGGACGACAAGCTCAACCCGTTCGGCGGGGCGATCGCGCTCGGGCACCCGTTCGGGATGACGGGGGCCCGCATCATGACGACGCTGCTCAACGACCTGGAGACGCTCGATGCCACCTACGGGATCGAGTCGATGTGCGTCGCCGGCGGTCAGGGAATGGCGATGCTCGTCGAACGACTCGGCTGATCGGTTCCAGTAGAGCCGCCTGCGGCGGCTGATCGGCGAGCTCGGGGAGGGATCGATCGGGGTGTGCCGAAAGCCGCGCGATGAGGTTGAGGGGCTTTTCCGCCAGGGGCGCCGCCACGCCGGCCGCAGTGGCGGCGGCCCTGGGTCTCGCCGTGGCGCCCGCGCTTGCGCGAGCCAGCGCCGGATTCGGCCTGCTGAGCGGGTCGAACGGCTGCCTGGTGGCGCCGGGCTCAGCGAGCGACGGCGTGTCGGGCTGCGGCGTCGGCAAAGGCCTCGTCGGGGCCAGCGCCGTGGCTGCCTCCCCCGACGGGGCGAACCTGTATGTCGCCTCGGGGTTTGCGGGCAGCACCGACGCATCGAGCTTCGGCTCGGTGGCGGTTCTCAAGCGCGACCCGGGCACGGGGGCGATCAGCGAGGTCGGCTGCCTGAGCTCCGACGGGACCGATGGGCGGGATGGAGCTTCGGGCGCCTGCGCTCCCACCCCGTCGCTGCTCGGCGCCGACGGGGTCGCGGTTAGCCCGGACGGCGCGACCGTGTTCGTGACGTCGAGCTTCTCCGGCGCCGTCGTGGCCTTCGCGCGCGACCCGGCCACGGGCCTGTTGACCCGCCGCGGCTGCTTCCAATTCAGGCCTCCCGCGGGAGCGGGATGTCCGCCCGCGAACGTGTTCTCGAGCTCGGCGGCAGTGGTGGCCGGGGCCAACAACAAGGCGATCTACATCGCCGCGCCCACACAGGGATCCATCTCGACGCTGATGGCAGGCCTGGCGGGCTCCTCCCCGGGTGCGGGCGCCGGCGCGACCGGCTCGGAATCCACCGTGGCCAGCTTGTTCGGCTCCTCCCCGCCGCCCCCGTTCCTCGCCAACCCGTGCGTCGCGGTCAACGGCTTCGACGGGGCTTGTGGGGTGGGCATCGCCACCCAGGGACTCGATGCCCTCGCCCTGAGCCCTGAAGGCGCGCAGCTATATGGGGCGGCGCCGGGCAGCAGCGCGGTCGATGTGTTCACGCCCGCCGCCACCGGTGCGCTCACCGAGAGCAGCTGCCTGAAGGTCGATCCGCCACCGGGGCTGTGCACCGCGAGCAGGCTCCTGCAGGCGCCCACTCAGCTTGCGATCAGCCCAGACGGGCGCAACGTGTACGTGGCCGATTCCTCAGAAGGCCACGGCCGGGTCGATGTCCTCTCCCGCGACCCGTCCACCGGCGCCTTGGCCGATGCGAGTTGCGTCGACTTCCTGCCGCCGGCGGAAAAACCCGAAGAACGCAGCAAGGAAGAAGAAGGAGAAGAAAGCAAGCCCGAACCGCTGCCGCCGGACGTATGCGAGCGTGTGGCGGGCCTTGACGTTGTCGACACCGTCGCGGTGAGCGGCGACGGATCCGCGGTCTATGCGATCGGCGGCAGCTCTGCGGTGGTGTTCTCACGCGATCAGGCAACGGGCAAGCTGACCGAGGTTGCGTGTGCGGCGAGCAGCGACGGCCGCTGCACGAGCTACCCGTCGCTGAGCGGAGTCGAAGGAGCGGTCGTGAGCCCCGATGGTCGCGACGTATACGTGGCGAGCGGCAAAGACAATGCGGTCGTGGGCTTCGGCCTTGGCGCGGCCGTCACCACGGCTCGCACCTCGGCCACGCGCGCGGGGACAGCAAGCGTTCGCGTGCAATGCCCGCGAGGCCTGCGCAGACCCTGCAGGGGAGAGGTGGAGCTGACGCGGGCGGTGCACCGCTCGTCGCGGAGGGCGAGGCACCGGCGTAGCCTCGTCAGGCTCACAGCCGGCTCCTCGACTCGCTTCACGGTCACACCCGGTCATCAGGCGACGATCTTCGTGCGCCTCGCGGGCTCATCGCGCCGGCTGCTCCTCACCCGGCGACGGCTTCGGCTGATGGCGTTCGTGCGCGCCGATCCGCTCTCGGGCGGCTCCGGTTTTGGCCATCGCGTGACCTTCAGCCTCGGGCGATTCTGACCGGCAGCTAGCGTGGCGGCATGCGCAGTGCCCCGTCGAGTCGGATCGTCTCGCCGTTGAGCATGCGGTTCTCGATCGCCTGGCAGGCGAGCTCGGCATACTCGTCGGGCTGCCCGAGACGCCCGGGGAACGGGACGCCTGCCCCGAGTTTCTCGCGGGCCTCCTCGGGCAGGGCGGCGAGCAGCTGCGTGTCGAACAGGCCGGGTGCGATCGTGTTGACCCTGACCCCGTACTGGGCAAGGTCGCGCGCGGCGGGCAGCGTCATCGCCACGACGCCGCCCTTGGAGGCCGAGTAGGCGATCTGGCCGACCTGGCCGTCGAACGCGGCGATCGAGGCGGTGTTGACGCACACGCCGCGTTCGCCGTCCTCGAGCGGCTCGTTGGCGATCATCGCAAATGAGGCGAACCGCAGCACGTTGAACGTGCCGATCAGGTTGATCGAGATGATCGTCTCGAACGGCATCAGCGGGTGGGGACCCTTCGAGCCAGCGACCTTCTGCGCCCAGCCGGTCCCGGCGCAGCAGACCGCGATGCGCAACCCACCGTCGGCCTCGGAGGCCTTCTCCACGGCGGCCTGCACCTGGGCCTCCTCGCGCACGTCGCACTGGACGAACCCGACGCCGAGCTCGGTCGCGACCGCGGCCCCCTTCTCGGCGTTGACATCGGCGATCGTGACCGCGGCGCCCCGCGCGTGCAGGACACGAGCGCTGGCCTCGCCGAGCCCTGACGCTCCGCCGACGACGATTGCCGAGGAGCCGTGGATCCGCATCGGCGCAGACTAGGCCGAGGTGCGCTTGGACAGGGTCAGCGCGAACAGCTCATCCGGGTCGGTGAGCCAGCGGACGAGCTCGAGCCCGGCCGCCGACAGGTCGGCTTCCAGCCGCTCCGGCGTGAACTTCGCGCTGATCTCCGTGCGCATCTCCTCCCCCGCATCGAAGTGCACGGGCAGATCGAGCGCGCGCACGAGCGTGGTGTGCTCGCGGCGGGCGCGCAGGCGCATCTCGATCCACTCGTGCTCGCGGTCGAACAGGGCCACGTGGTCGAAGTCCTCGGGGTCGAAGCTCGCTTCCAGTTCGCGGTTGAGCACGCAGAGCACGTTGCGGTTGAAGTCGGCGGTCACGCCCTGCGCATCGTCGTACGCCGCCTCGAGCACCTCTGGATCCTTGACCAGGTCCGTGCCCATCAGCAGGTGGTCCTGGGGGCCGAGCAGACGCCCGATCTCGCGCAGCACGCGGCGACGGCTGCCCGGCGGGAAGTTGCCGATCGTGCCGCCGAGGAACGCCACGATACGCGGCCCGACGGCGGGGGGCACACGATCGAGATGACGCTCGAAGTCGCCGATCACGCCGTGCACGCGCAGCCCCGGGTACTCGCTCGTGAGCTCTTCGGCGCAGTCGCGCACCATGCTCTCGGTGACATCGACCGGGATGTAGCGCGCGAGCGTGCCGGTCGCGTGCATCGCGTCGAGCAGCACGCGCGTCTTGGCCGCCGTGCCCGAGCCCAGCTCGACCAGCTCGGCGGCGTTGGTCAGCGTTGCGATTTCGCCTGAGGCCTGCTCGAGGATCCCGCGCTCGGTGCGGGTCGGGTAGTACTCGGGCAGCTCGCAGATCCGGTCGAACAGCTCGGCCCCGCGGGCGTCGTAGAAGTGCTTCGGCGGCAGTTCCTTGAATGGGCGCGTCAGCCCGTCGAGCACGTCCTCGGCGAGCGAGCGTTCGTGGGCGCCCCCCAGGTGGGAGTCGATGCGGATGGCCCCCTCCATGACGGGCTCCACTGGCGTGAGCGGCTTCATCAGGCGTTCCCGGTCGGCCCCACGCTAGCGCGATCTCGCGACGCCCGTCGGGCGCCGTCGGCGCGACGTCCGCCCGCGGCAGGCGTCGGCCGCGCCCCGCTCATGGCACGTCGCAGACCAGTCGCACGCCGGCGAAGATCTGCCGCCGCTCCGGCAGGTCCCAGTTGCGAAATGTGGACGTAGCGACTCTGCGGCTGGTGGCCCACGAGCCCCCCCGCAGCACGCGGTAGTCGTCCCCGAAGAAGACCTCGGAATACTCGCGGTAGGGATACGCGACGAAGCCGGGGTAGCCGTGAAAGCGCGTCTGCGTCCACTCCCACACCAGGCCGACGCCGGCGAGGGCTCGCGGCCCGTTGCCCGCCGACGCGTCGCGCTCGTCGAACCTCGCCGCCTTCTCCCACTCGGCCTCGCATCGGCAGGCGCGCGCCACGCGCTCTGGCGAAGGCGTCGGCCTCGAACCAGCTGACGTGACAGGCGGGTGCCTGCGGGTGGCTTTCGGCCAGGGCCGGGTGAGGGCTGATCTGCTGCTCCTGCTTCCACGCCCAGCCCTCGGGCGACCAGAAGCTGCGCTCCTCATAGCCGCCGCTCTCGCTGAAACGCGTCCAGCTCTCGCACGTGACCGGGCCCCGGGCGATGCGGAAGGCAGGCGTCTCGACGGTGTGCCGCGGTCGCTCGTTGTCGTATGCGAACGACTCGGCGCCGGCGCCCATGCCGAACGGGCCCTCCGGGATCTCCACCCACTCCTCGGGCGCGTCAAGCGGCCCGAGCCGGGGCTCGCCGGCGGGGAGCAGGCCGGCGATCTCGAGCGTCTGGCGCATCGTCTCGGAGTGCTGCAGCTCGTGGCGCAGCACCATCTCGCACACCACCCCGTCGCCGACGCCGTGCCGCGTGAGCGCGTCGGTCGTGCGGTCGCGCACGGCCTGCATGTAGGCGCGCGCGTCGGCCGGCCCGAGCGCCTCGATCTCGCCCGCGGATCGCTCGCGGGGTCTCGAACGCGTCGTAGCAGTCGGCCAGATCGGGGCGCAAGAGCTCGAGGCCGGCGTGGCGATGCGCCAGCCACAGATCCTCGTAGGCCGCGATATGCCCGAGGTCCCAGGCGAGCGGGCTCATGATCGGCGAGTGCACGCGCTCGAGATCCTCCTCGCCAACGCCGGCAACCAGCGCGAGCGTGTCACGGCGTACACGCTGGAGGTCCGTGAGAACCTGGGACGCGCTGGGCGGGCGGCTGGCGCTGGGCGTGGTGGTCGCGGTTGCTGCCATGGGACGTCTGCGGCTCCTTACTGACTCATTACTGTACGAGCTCCGGGGCGCTGCGGTTCAACGCCCCTATGGACTCCGGCGGGCGCCAACTCATTCCCGCGGTTCATGCCCGCGATTCATACCCACGATCGGCCGCGGCGATTCGCGCCCGCAGCGATCGGCCGCGGCGCGGCGCGCGCGCTCGGCCGGCTCGTGCGCGCGGGGCTCATCGCTCGGCATACGTCGCGGCGGCGGCGTCGTCGACGATCACGGTCAGTCGCTCACGCCTGAGCAGGCTCGCCGGGACGTGACGACTCGGCTGTGCGAGCATCGCATTCACGGCGTCCGCCTTGCTCGGGCCGGTGGCGAGAAGCAGGCATCGCCCGGCTGCGCGCAGCATTGCAAGGCTCAGCGTGATCCGCTCGGGAGGCGGCTTGGGCGAGTCTGAGACGCCGAGGCACAAGACGTGCTCGTCGGCCTCGAGCGAGCCGGCGTCCGGAAACAGCGAGGCCACGTGCCCGTCCGGGCCGATGCCGAGCACGATCAGATCGAGCACGGGAAGGTGTCGCTCGCGGGCGCTGATCTGCTCTACGAGCATCGCCGCGTATCGCCGCGCTCCCTCCGCTTGGCCGAGCTCTCCCGGCATGCGGTGGACCTGGGCCGCGGGCACGTCGGCTACGGCGAGCAGGCTCTCACGAACGAGGCGGTAGTTGCTCTCGGGATCCGCCGGCTCCACGCAGCGCTCGTCGGCGAACCACACCTGCACGCCGGCCCAGTCGGTGACCTCGTGGGCGAGCAGCTCGTAGGTGCGCCCCGGCGTCGTGCCTCCGCTGAGCGCGATGTGAGCCTCGGCGCGCTCGGCGCGCGCTCGCTCGAGCTGGCGCGCGATGTCTTCGGCGGCCCGCCTTGCGACCGCCTCCGCGTCCGCGCAGGTGGTCAGACGCGCCACGCGAGGAGTCCCTGGGCGGCCCTCAGCGCCGGCACGTAGGTGGGGTCGCGCAGCAGCGCCTGACGGATGCCCTCGCCGAGGATGCCCGTCTCGCCGCGCGATGCCCCGGGGATCGTCCACTCGCGCTCCTCGCCGCGCGCGTTGCGATCGAAGGCGTGCAGGCCGCCTCGGCCGCGGTCCAGCCGCAGCTGGTGCCCGACGGCCGTCTGCACCGTGAGACCCTCGAGGCCCCGCACCTGCATCTCGCTGGCCACCTGCAGGCGCAGCTCGACGTGCTTCTGATCAGCGACCCGTGCGCGACCGACGAGCGCGCCCTGCCGCGGTGCGAGCGGACTCGTGTCCCAGTCCAGGCGCGACGCGAGCCAGCCCACAAACAGCATCGCGGCGACCGTCGAGGCTGGATGGTGACGGATCGCGACGCTCTCGATCGCCGGCAGTTCAGGGCGCAGCCGGGGCGGGTCGAACGCCGCCGCGAGGCGCTCGCGCCAGGGGGTCGAGCGCAGCCAGGCCAGGTCGACCACGTAGGCCCGTCCGCTCAGCTCGCAGGCGCGGGCGATTCCCTCCTGCGCGTCGGGCTCGTCGACCGAGTCGACCAGCACCGCCTGGGCGAGCCCGAGCAGCTCGTCGACGATCTCGTGGTGGCCGTGTGGCGACCACAGCAGCGTGGGCAGGTCGCTGACGACGAGGGGGTCGGCGATCGTGTACAGGTCGTCGAGGTGACGGTCGCCGAGCTCCACGACCACCGTCTCGTGCAGCAGCGCCAGCTCGCCGGGGCGGGGCTCGCCCTCCGAGACGATCGTGACGCGTGCATCGAGCCGCTCGCGCTTGGGCTCGTAGGAGAGGACCAGCAGGCGCGAGGCGTGATAGCGGCCCACGCCGCGCAGGCGGTTGGCGATCTCTCCGCTCCATTCGTGGTCGACGAACGCGATCATGTTGAGGACACGCGCCGGCAGGAAGCTGTCGTTTTCGGCGTGGCGCTCGATCAGCAGCTCGCGCAGCGCGGCTTCGATCGCATCCGGCGTCGTACCCTCCTCGCTCCAGACGGCGTCGCTCTTGTCCATCAGATCGCGCGCCAGTGATGGCCTTCGCGCAGCAGCAGATCGGCCTGCTCGGGGCCCTGTGAGCCCGCCTCGTATTTCGGCAGCGGCCCCGGCGTCTGCGAGTGGGTGGGCGCCCAAGATTTGACGATCGGGTCGCAGATGCGCCACTGCGCCTCGACCTCGTCGTTGCGTGTGAACAGCGTGGCGTCGCCGCGCATCGCATCGGTGATCAGGCGCTCATAGGCCTCGGGCGACTGGGACAGGAAGGATGTGCCGTACAGGAACTCCATGTTCACCGGGCGGATGCTCATGCGCGTGCCCGGGATCTTGGCTCCGAGTCGCAGCGACACGCCCTCCTTCGGCTGGAGCGCGAGCACGAGCTGGTTCGGCTGCACGCCAAGCGAGCCGTCCTGGCTGAAGGCCAGATGCGGGACCGGCTTCAGCGTGACCGCGATCTCGGTGATCTTGCGCGCGAGGCGCTTGCCTGTGCGCAGGTAGAAGGGAACGCCCGCCCAGCGCCAGTTGTCGACTTCCAGGCGAAGCGCCGCGTAGGTCTCGGTGGCGGAGTCCTCGGGCACGCCCTCCTCTTCCAGGTAGCCCGGCACGTCCTCGCCGCCGGCGTGCCCGGCCGCGTACTGCGCGCGCACGGTCATCTCGGGGATCTCGGCCGGGGTGGGCTGGGGGATCGCCTGGAGCACCTTGACCTTCTCGTTGCGTACATCTTCGGCCGTGAAGCTCACGGGCGGCTCCATGGCGACGTGACAGAGCAGCTGGAGCATGTGGTTTTGGATCAGGTCGCGCAGCGCGCCCGCATGGTCGTAGTAGCCGGCGCGGGTGCCGATGCCGAGGTCCTCCGCCGCGGTGATCTGCACGTTGTCGATGAAGTTGCGGTTCCACAGCGGCTCGAACATGCCGTTGGCGAACCGAAACGCCATCATGTTCTGGACCGTCTCCTTGCCGAGGTAGTGGTCGATGCGAAAGACCTGAGACTCCTCGAAGATCCCGAGCACGCTCCGGTTGAGCTCGCGCGCCTCCGCGAGCGTCGTGCCGAAGGGCTTCTCGATGATCACCCGCACGTCGGCGCCGTCGTGCTGGGCGAGGTTCGAGCGACCGAGCTCCTGCACGATCACGGGAAAGAAGCTCGGAGACGTGGACAGATAGAAGGCGCGGTTCAGCGGTTCGCCGGCGGCTGTTTCGAAGCCGTCGAGGACCTTCGCCAGCTCGACGTAGACGGAGTCGTCGTCGAATACACCCGGCACGTACTTGACGTTCTCGAGCAGGCTGCTGAGGACATCCTCGTCGGGCGCTCGCCGGGAGAATTGGCGGATCGACTGCTCACACTGCGCGCGGTAGTCCTCGTGGGGCTGCTCGCGGCGCGACACGCCCACCAGGTGGAAGCGCTCGGGCAGGGCGCCATCGTGGGCCAGGTTGTAAAGCGCCGGGAGCAGTTTGCGCCTGGCCAGGTCGCCGGTGGCGCCGAAGATGACGAGCGTCGTGGGCGAAACCGGCAGTCGCTCGAGGCCCGCCGTGAGCGGGTTCTCGGGCCCTGCCTGGGCGGTTGGCTGACCGGCCCGCACCGCCACTGCTAGCCCCCTCCACGCCGTCCGCCGGCCCCGCCGGCGAGCTTGCGCGTGCCGTTGGCCGACGTGGCCTTCTTCGCGGGCGGAGCGCCGCCCGGCGCGACGGCCTCGGTAGCGCTCTTGACCGCGTGGCCGCCGAACTGGTTGCGCAACGCGGCCAGCACCCGATCGGCGAAGTCGCCGTTGCCGCGCGAGCCCAGTCGTGCGTAAAGCGAGGCGGTGATCACGGGGGTGGGCACGTCGTGCGCCGTCGCGTCGGCGATCGTCCAGCGGCCCTCGCCGGAGTCCTCGGTGTAGCCCTCGATCGCTCCCAGATCGTTCCCGTCTGCCTCGAACGCCCGCGCCGCCAGTTCGCACAGCCACGAGCGCACCACCGAGCCCTGGCCCCACAGGTGCGCGATACGGGCGTTGTCGAGCTCGTACTCGCACTTGTCGAACACGTCAAAGCCCTCGGCATATGCCTGCATCAGGCCATACTCGACGCCGTTGTGGACCATCTTCACGTAGTGCCCCGCGCCTGCGGGGCCGAAGTGCATCCAGCCCCGCGGACCGATCGCGGCGCGGCTCTCGCTGCTCGTCTCGGGCGCGAGCACATCGAGAATCGGGGCCAGCCGCCTGACCGCCTTGGATGGGCCGCCGACCATCATGCAGTAGCCGACTTCGAGCCCCCACACCCCACCTGAGACGCCGACGTCGACATATTCGAGGCCCATTCCCTTCAGGGCCTTCGACCTGCGCTTGTCGTCGGTCCACTTCGAGTTGCCGCCATCGACGATCGTGTCGCCGCGGTCCAGCAGCTTGGCGAGCTTGTCGACCGTCTGCTGCGTCGGCTCTCCCGCCGGGACCATGATCCAGACGATCCGCGGCGCCTTCAGCTGCTTGACGAGCGCTTTCAGCGAGTCCGCGCCGGAGGCGCCGTGCTTGACGGCCCGCTTGACCGCCTTCTTGTCGAAGTCGAACGCGACCACCTCGTGGTCGGAGTCGCGGCGGATGCGGTGCACCATGTTGCCGCCCATCTTGCCCAGCCCGACGAAACCGATCCGAGTCACAGCATCTCCTTGATCCTCGTGGTCAACGCGCGCAAAGCAGCCGCAGGAAGATCGCCCGCCAATCGCACGCGCACGGCCGGCAGCCCGAGCTCGCTGAGCGTCTGCAGGTCGCCGATCGCCTGCGCGTTCTTCAGCGTCGTGAACGTATAGCTGCGGCGCGGGATCGCGACGTCGTCGGGCCCGTCGTGCAGCAGCTGCAGAAAGCGGCCGGTTCTCGGCCCTCCCTTGTGGAACTGGCCGGTCGAGTGCAGAAAGCGCGGGCCGTAGCCGAACGTCGTCGTGACCTTTCTCGAGTCGCGGATGGCCTCGCGCAGCTCGGCGACGGCCGCGTCGAAGTCCTCCGAGGGCTGCAGGTAGCCCATGATCGCCAAGTAGTGCGGCGGCGCGAGATCGCGCAACAGCTCGCTCAGGGCGGCCTCGTCGGCGGTGGCGAGCTCAGGCAGCTCTCGCGTCTTCTCATAGCCGGCCAGCACGCGGTTGGTGGCGTCCTTGGCCTGCTGCACGTTCGGCTGGTCGAAGGGATTGATTCGAAGGCCCCATCCGGCGACCGCGACGGCCAGCTCTGCGAGCATGAACAGCCGCCCCAGATCGGATGGTCCTCCGGTGGGAACGGTTATCACCGGATGCCCGTGGCGCGCGTAGGAGCGCGCGCGCGCGCCGAGCTCGCCGCCCGTCGCGGCGACGTCGGCGCGCTCGTCTGCGATATGCACGAACACGCGATCCTCGCCGTAGCTGTCGGGCTCCCCGGGCGGCTCCTCGGCCACGGGCAGGATGCCCGTGCCCTGCTTGCCGGTCGACTCGGCCACGAGCTGCTCCAACCACAGGCCCAGCCCGGGCAGCGACCGGTCGATCAGGAAGGTGAGCTTGTCCCGACCCTCCTGCGCGAGCGCACTCAGGGCCGCGCCCAGCCATAGCCATGCCGGGGATGCCTCGCCTGCGTCGGGCCGGCGCGCGGCCGCGGCGCCGTTGCCGTTGCCGTCGTGGTTGTCCGCGGGGCTGGCCTCGGTGCGCCATGCGCCGGCGGCGCCCGCGAGCAGCGTCCGCACGTCGATCCCCATCAGCGCCGCCGGCACGATGCCGAATGGCGACAGCGCCGAGTAGCGGCCACCGATGTCGGGGTCGCCGTGGAAGACCATGCGGAAGTCGTGATCCCGTGCCAGCGCCTCGAGGTAGGAGCCGGGGTCGGTGATCGCCGCGAAGTTGGCGCCGTCGCCGGTGAGCGACCAGAAGTGGGCGAACAGCGAGAGCGGCTCGATCGTCCCGCCCGACTTGGAGGAGACGACGAACAGGGTGCTCGCGGGCTCGATGGCGCCCTGCACGGCGAGGATCGTGGCCGGGTCGGTCGAGTCGAGCACGTGCAGGCGCGCCGCGCCCGCGACCGGACCGAAGCAGCGCCTGAGCACCTCGGGGGCGAGCGAGGAGCCGCCCATGCCAAGCAGCACCACGTCGTCCAGGCCGTCTTCACGGACGGTCCCGGCGAACGCCTCCAGATCGTCGACCTGGCCGAGCATGCGCTCGGCGATCGTCAGCCAGCCCAGGCGATCGGAGATCTCAGGCGTTCCCTCGGGGCCCCACAAGGTCGCGTCCGGGAGCTGCCCTGAGTCCTGCGCACGCGGCGACCGCGCACCTCGCATGCGGTCGCCAACCCGCTCCTTCGCAGCCTGCTCGAGCTTCGCCTGGACCGGCGGCTGCAGCGACGCTCCTATCTCGGTCTCGACGGCGAAGGCTCGGTCGTCGCTCACGGCACGATCGTAGTCGCCGCGAGGCTGTTGTACGTTTCCGATGCCCGTTCGCCGCCGTCGGAACTCGCTTGGCCCGACGGCGAACATCGACCGCGACTCGCGGTCGCCATCCGATGGGGCGCTGAACGCATATGACACCTGACCGCACCGACCAGCTCCCCGACCGCAACCTTGCGCTCGAGCTCGTCCGCGTGACGGAGGCGGCGGCGCTCGCCACTGCGCCGCTGGTCGGGCGGGGCGACAAGGAGGCGGCCGACCAGGCCGCCGTCGACGGCATGCGCTACATGCTGCAATCGATTCGCATGGACGGCCTGGTTGTGATCGGCGAGGGGGAGAAGGACGAGGCGCCGATGCTCTACAACGGCGAGCGCATCGGCGACGGCTCCCCGCCGCAGGTCGACATCGCGGTTGATCCCCTCGAGGGGACCACGCTCGCCGCCCACGGCATGCCGCGCGCGCTCGCGGTGATCGCGCTATCGGCCCGCGGCACGATGTTCGACCCCGGGCCGTGCGTCTACATGGAGAAGATGGCCGGCGCGACCGAGATCGCCGACCTGCTCGATCTCGACCGCCCGCTCGGAGAGACGGTGAGGCTCGTCGCCGAGCGCAAGGGACGCGCCGTCGGCGACGTGATGGTGGTCACGCTCGATCGCCCGCGCCACGAGCAGGGAATCGCGGCGATTCGCGACGCTGGCGCACGCGTGCAGCTGATCGCCCACGGCGATGTCTCGGCGGCGCTGCTGGCGGTCAGCGAGCGCTCGCCGGTGGACCTCCTGTGGGGGATCGGCGGTACGCCGGAGGGGGTCATCTCTGCCGCTGCGGTCAAGTGTCTTGGAGGCCAGCTCTTGGGGCGCCTGTGGCCCCGTGACGACGCCGAGCGCCAGGCCGCGGTGGCGGCGGGCTATGACTTGGAGCGGGTGCTCACGCGCGATGACCTGGTGGCGGGCGAGGACGTCTTCTTCTCCGCCACCGGGATCACCGATGGGGACGTGCTCCAGGGCGTGCGCTACCCGAGCGCGGGCGGCGCGACGACGGAATCGCTCGTGACGCGCTCGCGTTCGGGGACGATCAGGCGCATCAGGGCAACCCACGACCGTGTGAAGCTCAGGGCGGTCAGCGGCGAGCGGTTCTGAGCTAGCCGCGAAGCCTCCCCACCCGGGACTCCGCGAGGTCCAGTCGTGCGAGCGAGCGCAGGAAACCGCGCGTCAGGATCACGTGGATGCGCGATTGAGTCGCGTCGTAGAGCCGGCGGCTGAGGCGGGAGGCGATCGACGGATAGAAGTTGGCGACCTCGACCTCGACATGCAGGTCGGCCTTGGTCGGGTCCTCGCCGGGGCGGCGGCGGACTTCGATCTGCAGGTAGCCGCCGCCGTGACGTCCGCGCCGTGCCACGAGCAGGCCTCGCGCGATGCGCCAGCGCACAAGGCCGCGCGAGGGGTCCATCTCGTATTCCGGGGCCCGAAAGGTGAGCAGCCTCAGCGGGCTGGCGAGCAGGACGACCGAGCGCTCTCCCTCGGTGTAGCGCACGCGGATGAGCCCGAGCGTGGCCCGGGTGAGAAAGCGCCAGTATGTGCGCGCCAGCCGCTCGAGGTAGGCTGGCGACCAGATCTCCCTGAGCGCCGCCTCGTCGAGCAGCAGATCGGCGGTCTGCACCGAACGCACCGCGCCGGTGTCGCTGTCGACGGAGGTCGAGTCCTGGAGATTGGCTATCAGCGCCCTTCTCGAGCGATCCTTGAGTGAAGGCCAGGCGTGGCTGCGCAGCCGGATCGCCAGGGCCACGGCGAACGCGAGCGCCGCGGCGGCGGCGACGCGGGCGCCGGTCGTGTCGGTTGCGGGCGTCGTTCGCACTGCAGCTCAGGCTATCCAGGGGGCGCGCGAGCTCGCCGCCGTGGCAGCGGGCGGGCGGTCCGGCCGCTCTGGGCGGGGCATGCGAGTCGGCGCTCTGAGTGTGGCGGGGGCCGACCGTGAACGCCTGCGTCCTCGGTTGATGCTATTCAACATGCGTGAGCCGCAATTCCCCGATCGGCGTCAGCTCGCTCGCGCGGCCCGTCCCCGAGGTGCCCGTCGAGGTCATGCTCGCGCGAGTCGACGAGCTCGCGCGGCGATGGGTCGTGGCGCTGATTCTCGCGCATCCGCTGAAGCGGATCGGCGAGCTTCCCCTCGACCGCGTCGCGCAGGATGCGCCGGAGCTGTTCGGGCTCGTGATTCAGGCGCTCGGGTCAGACGGCGGGCTCGAGCGGATCGCCGAGGGCGGTCGTGAGGGCTCGGTCGCGCCGCGCTGGCTGGGCCTGCTGGCCGACACGCCTGATGCGCCGTCCGCCGTCGAGGCGGTCGAGGCTCTGAGGGGGGTCGTGTGGGAGGCCCTGATCCAGGAGCTGTCCGATCCACCGGCGCGCCGGGTGGCCGAGCTGGCGGATCGGCTGGCGCATGTCTGTGCGAGCGCCCTCGTGGCGGCCCTCGCCCGGGGATCGAGCGCAGAGGGCCCGATCGTCGTCGAGGAGGGAGATCTCGCCGCCCCCGGCTCGTCCCGGGCGATGGGCGGGGCGGACATCTCACCGGTGGGTCCGTCCGGGAGCGTTCTGATCGACGAACGCGAGGAGATGGCGCTCGACTCCGGTCGCGACATCGGCGAGCCGCCGCCCGAGCCCCCGCCCGCCCGGCGCCCACAGGAGGAGCCTCCGCTGCCCTGGGAGTCGCCGTCGGCGCAGCCGGGCGAGCCGCGCCCGACACCGGAGGTCCGCATCCGCGCCGCCTCTGAGGACACCGTGGCGCCTGAGGATCGAACCGAGCTCGAATACGAGGCCGACGCGGCGGTCGACTCACCTCGGATTGAGATCAGGGACGAGCGCGGCGAGGAGGGACCGGCGGCCTGGATCCGGTCGATCGGACGCCGGCTCGAGCGCTACGAGCATGACCGTCTGCCGTTCGCCGTGCTGCTGGTAGAACTGGGCGGTGTGGAGCGCCTGCGCCGCGCCGCGCTGCCGGGGGGCATATCGAGCCTCACGAGCCAGGTCGAGCGCGTGCTCGCCCAGGAGCTTCACCTGGATGGAGCGGCCTCGACAGAAGGTCGTGGCTGGCCCACCGGCTCGCTCACGCGCGAGCGCCCGGGCCGATACTGGCTGCTGGTCGAGGAGACCGACGCGATCGCCGCCAGGCGTCTGGCGGAGTGGCTCGTGCGTGCCATCCGCCCGTTGGCCGCGCGCCGCTGGCCTCCGCTGGAGGTGACGGTAGGAACGGCGGTGTGCCCGGGCGACGGGCATGACGCGGCCGCCCTCGCGGCGCGCGCGGACATGGGGCTGTACGCGGCGCGTACGGCGGGACGCTCGGTCGCCTCCGTCGACGAGCAGCCGTAGGGCTCGGCCCGGGCTCTCAACCGGCGCTGGCGCCGCCGGTCGAGGCGCCGGCGGCGACGCTCGTGGAAGCGCCGGGCGGAAGTCCGAGCTTGGGGGTGTTGGGAGCGCTGCCGACGATGCGCGTGCCGATGCGCACCGTTTCTTCGACCCCGAGAGCACGTGCGGCTTCCGCGGTCAGATCCCAGTCGGCGCCGATGTGGCTGTAGGGCCCGCGGTCGATGACCGGCACGGTCAGCAGGTGGCCTCGATAGCTGACCTTCACGAGCGTGCCGCACGGCAGCGTGCGGTTGGCGACCCCGACGATGCCGGGGGTCATGGTCTGTCCGCAGGCGGTCTTCTTTCCATAGAAGCCCGGCCCGAACCAGGTGGCGATACCCGTCCCGTGGGCGGCTGGGCTGGGGGACGCGCTACCGCCCGCCGCCGAGCTCGAGGCGGCGACGCCGCCCGTGTCCGCGAGCGCGTCGGAGGCGAACACGCCGGCGAACGCAAGCGCGGTGAGCACGCCGAGCGCGGTCCTCTGTATGAAGGTCGTTCGCATCATTTGGTCGTCGCTTTCGCCTACGGGGTGAGCTGACGGGCTCGCGCGGTGAGTGACTGCGCTACGACCTGAACGGTCGATTCGCCCCAGCGGATCGACCGACTCGATCCGCATTGGGTCCCCCGCCTCCCCTGACCTGGGTCAAAGGGAGCTCGGCGTGAGCGCGAGTATATACAGACAGCTCGCGCGACCGCGCCTTCATCGTGGGCTCGCGCCGGCGGCGTCCCTCTCCCAGCTCGCCGAATCCGGCTCAGGTGCGCGGTAGGCGCGAGAACACGTCCTTGACGAGGCGCTCGCCGGCGGACAGCCCGGCCTTGGCGATCTCGCCGACGATCTCCACGGCGGACCCCACGAGCTCCGCGCCGGCCGGAGGCTGGACGGAGCCGGTCATCGTCTCGCCGTCGGCCTCGAATCCCTGCCTCGGCACCGCCTCGCGCGTTCCGGTGGCGCGCCTGGGGCGCTTGGCCGCGCCGCGCTTGGGGGAGCTCTGCGCACGCCCTCGGGCGGGAGCGGCGGTTGCCGGCGCTCCCGGTACGCGCGGCGGGCGCTCGGCGGTAGGAGCAGGGGCGCCGTTCGCCGCTCGCGCCGCTTGCGCTGTCTCGCGCGCGGCGAGGCGACGCGCGCTCGAGCGCTGGGGACGGGTGCGAGGCAGGTTCACCAGCACTCCCTCGTCCTCTCCCGGAGCGGTCGACCGGCGCTCGCCTGTAGCGTCGCTCATGAGGGACATCATTGCTTAAGGGGCGGTTGGGCGAGGATCGGCGAGAGCCTCGATCTGCGTCGGCAAGGCGTTAGCATGAAAGCCTGGAAAGTGCGTGTGCGTTGTAACGTTGGGCTGGCTCCGGCCGTATGTTGGCCGTAGTGGTTGCCCTCAGCCGGAATCCGGCAGGGCCGCGATGTTCGTCCCCGGGTTGTCGATCGACGGAAGAAACGGAAACACATGTCAGTAGTCGAGCTTCAGGAGTTGGATGAGGTGAAGGGCCTGCTGGCCAAGGGACAGCAGGTCGGCGTGCTCTCCTACGCGGAGATAACCAAGGCGATGTCCGAGCTCGACCTGGACGAGTCGGACGTCGAGGAACTGCACGGCTTCCTCGAGAAATCGGAGATCGAGCTTGTCGAGGACATCGATCCGGCGACCGCCGCGTCCTCTCAGGTCGAGCGCGCGCCCGACAAGCGCGGCAGGCGCAAAGCCAAAGCTCAGCTCGACCTCAAGCCGGACATGACGACCGATTCGCTGCAGCTGTTCCTGAAGGACATCGGCAAGGTGCGGCTGCTGACGGCGCAGGAGGAGGTCGACCTGGCCAAGCGGATCGAGCGCGGAGATCTCGATGCGAAGCAGAAGATGGTCGAGTCGAACCTGCGGCTGGTCGTGTCGATCGCGAAGAACTATCGCAACCAGGGGCTGCCATTCCTGGACCTGATCCAGGAGGGCACGCTCGGGCTGGTGAGGGCCGCCGAGAAGTTCGACTACCGCAAGGGCTTCAAGTTCTCCACCTACGCGACCTGGTGGATTCGCCAGGCGATTGCGCGGGCGCTGGCGGACAAGGCGCGGACAATCCGCATTCCCGTGCACGTGGTGGAGAAGCTCAACAAGATCGGTCGCGCCGAGCGCAAGCTCGTGACCGAGCTCGGACGCGAGCCGACCGCCGACGAGATCGCGGAGGTGACGGGCATCGACCCCGAGGAGGTCGACTCGATCAAGCGCTCGGCCCAGGCGCCGGTGTCGCTGGAGAAGCCGGTGGGCGACGAGGAGGAGTCGGAGTTCGGCCAGTTCATCGCCGACGAGCGCGCCGAGTCGCCTTACGAGCGCGCCGCGGAGATCCTGACCAAGGAGGCGCTGAGGGAGGCGCTGGAGAACCTGTCGTATCGCGAACGGCGTGTGCTCGAGCTGCGCTACGGGCTCGGCGGCGAGCACCCCCGCACGCTGGACGAGGTGGGACGCACGTTCAACGTGACCCGCGAGCGAATCCGCCAGATCGAGAACCAGTCGCTGAAGAAGCTCCAGAGCCTCGCGGAGGCGCAGAAGCTCAGAGACGTCGCCTGACCCGCCCCGGCGGGGTCAGGCGCTCCGCGTAGTTCGTCCATGGCGCTCGCCGGCGCTCAAGCCCTCAGGCGGGGCTGCCGATCAGCAGGGCATGTTCGAGATCAAGCAGGCGCTGCGCGAACTCGTCGAGAAGCAGGGCTCTGACCTGCACATCAAGGTCGACTCGCGACCGCTGTTTCGCGTGCAGGGAGAGCTGACGGTCGACGAGAGCGCCGAGGCGCTGACGGCCGAGGACACCGAGGGGGCGATGAGGGAGCTGCTGGCCGACGAGAGCAAGCTCGAGGAGTTCGCCCATGAGCACGAGGTCGACTTCTCCTTCGAAATCCCGGAAGTGGCCCGCTACAGGATCAACGCCTTCCAGCAGCGCGGCGTGATCTCGATGGCGTGTCGCGCGATCCCGCACAGGATCAGCACGATCGAAGAGCTCTCGCTACCCCCGGTCGTCTCCGAACTGGCCGACGAGGAGCGCGGGATCGTGTTGCTGACCGGGACCACCGGATCCGGGAAGTCGACGACGCTGGCGGCGATGATCGACCACATGAACTACACCTCGAGCAAGCACATCGTCACGATCGAGGATCCGATCGAGTTCGTGCACAAGGACAAACGCTCGGTGATCAACCAGCGCGAAGTCGGGATGGACACTGCGTCCTTCAAGCGCGCGCTGAGAAGGGTCCTGAGGCAGGACCCGGACGTGATCCTCGTCGGAGAGATGCGCGACGAGGAGACGGTTCAGACTGCGCTGTCTGCGGCCGAGACCGGCCACCTCGTGCTGTCGACGATCCACACGGTCGACGCGACCGAGTCGATCAACCGGATGCTCGACTTCTTTCCTCCTCACCAGCACGGCCAGGCGCGCAGCATGATCGCGGGCACGGTCAAGGGCGTGATCTCGCAGCGCCTCGTGCCGGGCGCCGATGGTGGGCGCGTTGCGGTTTGCGAGATCCTGCGCATGACCGGGCGCGTGCGCGACATGATCATCGATCCCTCGCAGACGGGCAAGCTCGTGGAGGTCATCACCTCGGGCGGCTACTACGGCATGCAGACGTTCGACCAGGCGCTGTTCGGGCACGTGAAGGCCGGGCGCGTGACCTTCGAGGATGCGATGCGCGTCGCCTCGAGCCCGCACGACTTCAAGCTGCTGATGCAGTCCGACGGACGCAAAGGCACGACGATGGAGGACGTGGCGTCGGCCGAGGACCAGCGCGACGCGGGCTCGCCGGCGTCGCTCAGCGCCGCCTAGCCTCACGCCGCAGGCCCTCGGATCGGCGCCCTCGCCGGCGGGTCCACCCCGAGCGCCGGCCGCCGCGGCCGTCCTTGGATCCCTGCGATCCGCCCGGGTAGCCCGTGTCGCACTTCAGTTGGTAAAGTAAAGGTTGAAATGGCCGTCGATGAGACATGTCCGGTATGCAGAACAGCGGAGATCGTGTGCGGAAAGTGGACGCTGCTGCTCGTTCGCGATCTGGCCGAGGGCACATCGCGCTTCTGCGAGCTCGAGCGCTCGCTCGCGGGCATCAGCCCACGCACGCTGTCGCTGCGGTTGCGTGCTCTCGAGGAGGAGGGCATCGTCGAGCGTCACACGTTCCCCGAGGTTCCGCCTCGGGTCGAGTATGCGCTGACCGAGAAGGGACTCGCGCTGCTGCCGATCATCGACGACATGCGCGCCTACGGAGAAGAGTGGCTCGGTGCCGAGTGCGCCGAGCGCATGCCGTCGCAGCCCCTCCTCGTCGCCTAGCGCCGGCGTAGCGCCTCCTCGCCGCGCGCCACGTGGTGGCTGCAACGCGCGGTGCGCCCGGCAGGAGGCCGCTGAGCGACCGCGAAGTGAGCCGGCATGCGTTCGCGCCGGCTTCAGACAGCGCTCACGAAGTTCATCGAATCGGCGGCAAGCCATCTGCAGGCGGAGCTCGCCCAGGGCGCGGAGATCCCGTTCGAGGTCGGATCACGGGCCGGCGGCCGGGGGCGGGGCGCCGCGCCGCTGTACTGCTATCGCGCTCTGACGGGAGCGTTCATCGGCGAGCGGGAGGGCGAGCTGGAGCGCCTCGCGGGCCACGCCGAGGTCGTCAAGCTGCTCGAGGCCTTCGACGGTCTGGACCGCTATCTGGCGAACGCGGCCAGGCGTGTCCCGCCCGCCAAGGGTCAGGCGCGTGGCCGCGCCGCGATCGGCGCGCTGCTCACAGACGTGTTCCACGAGCAGACCGACTTCGAGATCCGTCCCGAGCGCCTGCATGCGGCGCTTGCGCGACTCGAACACGCCGAGTGCGCGGGCGCGCGCGATTTGACGCTCGTGGCGACGCTGCACGGGCTGACGATCACCTCGGCCGAGCTCACGTTGGCGAAGGGCCTGACGATCGCCCACCCGGACGCACTGGACGGCATGCCCGAGGGCTCGGGTTCGGCCGGTGAGCAACGAGGACCATCTGCTCGTGGTGCTCGCAATGTCCGACGAGGACGCCACGGCCGCCGACGGCGATGCGCGGGACGCCGTCGAGCATGGGGGTCGGCTGCTCAAAGACCTGCTGCGCGCGCTGAGGCTGTTCGGCGACGGCCGCGTCGCCCTCGGTGCGCTCGCGTGGGCGCGGCTGGGCGACGGCGCCTTCAGCCCCGTGGCGCTCGGAAGCGGCGGAAGGCCGCACGGGATGCTGGTTGTGACCGCGGAGCAGGAGGATGAGCTGCGGGCCTTCTGCAACCTGGTTTCCCGTCGGGCGCCGCACGGAAACGAGCTGGCGTGGGCGCTGCGGCGCTTCGAGCTCGGGTGCGAGCGCAACAGCTCGTTCGAGGCGCTCAGCGATCACCTGCTCGCGCTGCGCGCTCTGCTCGAGCCGGAGGGGCCATCCAGCGGGTTGCTCGCCGGGCGCGTCGCGGCGCTCTGCGCGACGCCCGAGCAGCGGGTCGCGCTGACCGAGCGGATCATCGCGGCAGTGGCGCTCGAGCGCGCGCTGATCGCCGGGTCACCGGTGAAGCGGGCGGGCGGCCAGGCGCTCTGCAGGGAGGTGGCCGACCACCTGCGGGCTCTGCTGCGAGACGTGATCTGCGGGCACCTCGCGGCCGATCTGCCGGCGCTCGCCGACGAGCTGCTCGGAGCCCCCGAGGAGACACGGGACGACTCCTCCCCGGCGCATCGGCCGATCACCCAGCCGGTTTCGGCCTGAGCTTCCGCGGCGGGCGGCCTTCAGGCGAAGAGGTGCTCGGCGACCCGAGCCAGTCCGGCGAGGTCCTGGACGTCCTCGTCGAAGTGAGGGACGAGGATCGGGTCGCGCTCGGATAGCTTTCGGGAGAGGCGGGCGATCGTCTCGCGATCGCGCTGGACGAGCACGTCGAAATCCGCCAGGTTGCTCGCGACGCGCGCCGCGAGCCGCACCCCGAGGGCCGGCGCCAGCAGGTCTGAGACCTCCTCGGTCGAATGACCGTCGAGGCCGTCGCGGTTGACGCGGTTGACGATCAGCTCGCCGCGAGACATACCCCTGGAGTCGAGCCGGTCGGCCAGGAACACCGCCTCTTCCGCCGGCTCGGGCTCGGGTGAGGTGACGATCAAAAACGTCGTCGATTGCTCGCGCAGGAGAGCGGCCACGCCGCGGGTGCGGTCGCTGAAGCCGTCGATCACGCCGGAAACCGAGCGGAAGAACTTCGATAGATCCGTGAGCATGTCCACGCCGGTGACGCGCGCGAAGATCGAGAAGACGAGGGCCGTCGAGCGGCCGAACAGGCGCGCGGTGAGGCCGCCCGGAGCGACGAACACCTTCAGCGCCCGTCCTTCCAGGAACCCGAGCAGCCGGGTAGGCGCGTCGAGGAAGTCAAGCGCGTTGCGCGACGGCGGGGTATCGAGCACGATCACGTCGAAGTCGCGCTCGTGGTGCAGCTCATACAGCTCCGCGATCGCGCTGAGCTCCTGCGAGCCGGCCACCGCCGTCGAGAGCTCTCGGTAGATGGGGTTTGAGAGGATTTCCTCGCGCGCCTGCTTCTCGGGCTCCAGCCGGGTGACGATCTCATCGAGCGTGCGCTTGGGGTCGAGCATCATCGCCCACAGCTCGCCCTTCATCTCGATGCCCTGTTCGGCGAACAGGGCAGGGTCGATCCGATGCTCGCCGAACTGTCCCTCGTCGGACGCATACTCGCGCAGGCCCAGCGCCGCGGCCAGGCGCCTGGCCGGATCGATCGTGATCACGGCGACCTTCTGCCCCTGGGCGGCGAGCGCGAGCGCGAGCGCGGCCGAGGTGGTGGTCTTGCCCACGCCCCCTCCGCCGAGGCAGATGCAGACACGCATCCCGGCGAGGCGCGCGTGGAGCCCCGTCCTGTTGGGAGCGGCCATCCCGGGATCGTAGTTCCCGTGCAGGAATCCCCGGCCGCCATGCGAATACCCACCGGACGGCTTTCCCACAATCGAGCATCGGAGTCCAAGTGGAAGGAAAGGCCAGAGTCATCGCGTTCGCCAACCAGAAGGGTGGTGTGGCGAAGACGACGACAACACTCAACCTAGCCGCCGCCTTCGCCGAGGAGGGTCACCGTGTGCTGTGCGTCGACATGGACCCGCAGGGCAACCTCACGATGTCTCAGGGGATCGACCCGGACACGCTCGAGCGGTCGATGTACGACGTGCTCGTTCACAAGGTCTCGATTCGCGAGGTGATCCGCAAGCGCGAGATCGACATCGCATGCGCCTCGATCGACCTGGCGGGAGCCGAGATCGCGATGTCGACGATGATCGGCCGCGAGCGTTCGCTGCAGAAGGCGTTCGCGCCGATTCTCGAGGACTACGACTTCATCTGCATCGACACGCCGCCCAGCCTGGGGCTGCTCACGATCAACGCGTTGACCGCCGCCGACAAGGTGATCGTCCCCGTGCAGTGCGAGTATCTGTCCATGCGCGGGCTCATCCAGCTGCAGAACACCCTCGCGATGATCCGCGAGAACCTCAATCCCGGCGTTGACATCGAGGGTATCCTCCCCACGTTGGTGGATTCGCGCACGATCCACGCCAAGGAGGCGATCGAGATTCTCGAGGAAAACTTCGGGGAGCGCGTGTTCGCCTCGCGCATCCGCAAGACGGTCCGCTTCGCCGAGGCGCCGGTGAAGGGCATGTCGGTGCTCAAGTATGAGCCCGATGGGGTCGCGGCTCAGTCCTACCGGCAACTCGCGCAGGAGGTTCTGACCAATGGCAAACGCTAAACGCGCGAGCATGCGCGAAGGACCGCTCGCGGCCCTGTTTCGCAAAACCGACGAGGCGTCAGAGCTCGAGTCGGCCCTGTCAGACCCTCCCGAGCATCCGCGCGACAGCGGCGCGCCGCACCCCGCGCTGAGCGCGTCCGAGGTGGCGCACGAGGAGCAGGCCGACGAGCCCGCGCCCGTGCCGACCCCGAGGGAGCGCCTGCGGCACGCGTTCTCGTCGGAGATACCCGAGAACGTCATGGATCGCTCGCCGACGCGTCCGATGGACGAATACGCCCGTGAGCGTCCTCACACCGCCGGAACCGTCGAGCGGCCCGTGATTCGCGTGGTGGGCGTTGGCGGGGCGGGCGTGAACGCGGTCAACCGCATGGTGGAGGCGGAGGTCGAGGGAGTGGAGTTCCTCGCCGTGAACACCGACGTGCAGTCGCTGCAGCAGTCCACGGCCGACATCACGTTGCACATAGGAGCAGAGCTGACCAGGGGCTTGGGCTCCGGCTCTGACGCGAACATCGGACGCCAGGCGGCGATGGAGGACTACGACCGCGTGAAGGCGCTGCTGAAGGGGTCCGACATGATCTTCATCACGGCCGGCGCCGGCGGCGGTACCGGAACGGGGGCCGCACCCGTGATCGCGCGCATAGCGCAGGAAGTCGGAGCGCTCACCGTCGCGATCGTGACGAGGCCGTTCGGCTTCGAGGGCTCGCGCCGCTCCGAGCAGGCAGAGCATGGGGTGAGCGCCCTCGCCGAGGAGGTCGACACGTTGATCGTGGTGCCCAACAACCGGCTGCTGGCGGTGCTCGACAAGCAGACCGCCATGGTCGAGGCCTTCCGCGTGGCTGACGACGTGCTGCGCCAGGGAGTTCAGGGGATCTCTGACCTGGTCACCCTCCCGGGCCTGATCAACCTCGACTTCGCGGACGTGCGCACGATCATGAGCGAGGCGGGAGACGCGCTGCTCGGCATCGGCATGGGCGTCGGCGAGAACCGCGCGACGGAGGCCGCGATGCAGGCTGTCTCATCGCCGCTGCTCGAGACCTCGATGGACGGCGCCCGGTCGATCCTGCTGTCGATCACCGGAGGCAGCAACCTGTCTCTCTGGGAGGTCAACGAGGCCGCCAAGTCCGTTGCCGAGGCCGCCCACTCCGACGCCAACATCATCTTCGGGGCGATGGTCGACGAGAAGCTCGACGATCAGGTGTGGGTGACGGTCGTGGCCACGGGCTACGGCGAGGACGACAAGCGCAAGAGCACCGCTCGGCTCAAGGAGCCCGCGGGCGAGTTCAGGGTCCAGCGAGCCGGCGCCTCGCGCGCACCCCGTCGGGAGCCGCGGCGCGGCGGGCTCGCGGTCGATGAACTGGACGTACCCGAGTTCATCCCCAACCTCTGAGGCCGTCGGCCGTCGGCATGCGGCGCCCTCGGCCGCTCGTGTGAGGACCGCCTTCGGCGGCGGTGCCCCCGGTCGGGGGTACCGGCGATCTCCGGTCGGTACGCGTGTGCTATCGCACTGCCATGAGCCGACGTGAGAAAGGGGTGGTGGCGGCCGGGCACCCGCTGACGGCACAGGCGGGCGCCAGGGTGCTGCGCGAAGGGGGTGGCGCGGTCGATGCGGCGGTGGCGGCGATGCTCACCTCGTTCGTCGCCGAGCCGCTCTTGACGGGCCTTGGAGCCGGTGGATACATGCTCGTGGCGGGCGGCGGGCGTGAGCCGCAGCTGCTGGACTTCTTCGTGCAGGCGCCCACCGATCGAATCTCCGCAGGGGACGAGTCGGCGGCCCCTCTGCGGGCGATCGACGTGTCGTTCGGCGATGCCGCACAGGTGTTCCACATCGGCCCCGCGTCGTGCGGCGTGTATGGGACGCCGGCCGGCGTGTGCGGGGCGGTGGCAAGATGGGGAACCGTTCCACTCGAGGACCTTGCCGCCCCGGCGGCGCGGCTCGCGCGAGAGGGGGTCGTGCTGAACGCGGGGCAGGCGTACGTGGCGAAGATCCTCGGCGACCTGTTGACCTCGACGCGCGAGTGCGCCGCGCTGTGGGCGCCGGAGGGGCGGATACTGCGCGAGGGAGAGCTGCTGCGCAACCCCGAGCTGGGCGACGCCCTGCTGCGACTCGGCCGGGATGGCGCCGAGCCGTTCTACCGCGGAGACATAGCGGCGGCCGTGAGCGAGTGGCTGTGGACGCGCGGCGGCTCGGTGAGCGCGGAGGATCTCGCCGCCTATCGCGCGATCGAGCGAAGGCCCGTGGAGATGGGCTACCGCGACCGCGAGGTCCTCACCAACCCACCGCCGTCGGCCGGGGGCACGCTTCTCGCGTACGCGCTGGGGCTGCTCGACCGGGGGCCGAGCCCGCCGACCGTGTCGGGGGTCGTGGACGCGATGGCGGCCGCGCAGTCCGAGCGCACGCCGGAGTTCATGGAGGGGCTGTACACGGAGGGCTTTCTCGAGCGCTTCCTCGCCACGCGCCTGGGATCTACGACCCACATCTCGGTGCTCGACGCACAGGGGTGCGCATGCAGCTGCACGTGCACCAACGGCGAGGGCTCGGGCGTCGTCGTGCCGGGCACCGGAGTCCACCTCAACAACGTGATGGGGGAGGAGGACCTCAACCCGTTCGGGTTTCACCGCCATCCCCCGGGGCGGCGCATGCCGAGCATGGTGGCCCCGTCGATCGTGATGCACGGAGGGGAGGTGGAGCTCGTGCTGGGAAGCGCGGGCTCCAATCGCATCCGTTCGGCGCTCTTGCAGACGATCGTCGGCGTGGTCGACCACGGCATGGACGCGCGCGCGGCGGTGGATGCTCCGCGCGTGCACTTCGAGAACGGCGTCCTCTATGCCGAGCCCGGCATCGACCTGGGCGAGCTCTCCGGTCGCGAGATCCAGGTGGTGCAGTTTGGGTCGCTGAACCTGTTCTTCGGTGGCGTTCAGGCCGTAGAGCGCCGCCGTGGTGGAGTCACCGGCGCGGGTGACCCGCGGCGAGGCGGCGTCGCCGTGAGCGCATGACGAAGGCCGCCGGGCGCGCCGGCGCCCCCGACCCTGAGGAGCGTCATACCTCGGCCTGGCCGGCGAGGCGCCTGGCTGCGATCGGCGCCCTGCTGGCCGTCGCGCTCCCCGCCGGGTGCGGCGGGATCAAGGCTCCGGATCTCTTCCTCGTCGAACGCACCGGCAACGTGCCGGGAGCCCGCCTGACGCTGCTCGTGAACGAAGAAGGCGGCGCGCGCTGCAACGGCGGTACGACGCTCAAGCTGGGTGACCCGCAGCTCATCCAGGCGCGCGCGATCCAGGAAGACCTCCAGGGTCTGGCATCGAGGCACGCATCGCTGCCGGCGCGGGCAGGGTCGGTGTTGAGCTATTACCTGCGTGACGAAAACGGAAGCGTGCGGTTCGCGGACAACTCGGCGGGCCAGCCGCAGGTGCTCCGCAACCTCGCGCTGTTCGTCCTTCAGACGGCGCAGCAGGTGTGCCACCTGGGCATGTAGTGGCGCTGACCCCCAACGCCGCGCTAGCCGAAGCGAACCTTTCCGTTCGAGAGCGCGCGGGCCTGGGCGCGCTCGACGAGCTCGAGGCGCTTGATGGCAGCGCCCAGCAGGAGCGCGAGCAGGCGCAGGCGCGCGTTCTCCGAGCGCAGCTCGAGCAGCTCCTGCTTTGCGTCAGAGCCGAACTCGACGGTCGCCGCCATCGCGTAGGCGTCGAGCTCCTCGAGCTCGCTTTCGCCGAGCGTCTGGTCGGTGGCCTGCTCGACCAGCTCCCGGTAGAGCTCGTGGGCCGCCTGGGAGGCCTGCTCGTCGATCTCCTCGTCGTGCTCGGCGAGGAACTCAACGACCCCGGCCGGATAGGGCAGGTCGTCCTGACGTTCCACGAGCCGGAACGGGCGGGTTCCGCGAACGAGGATGTTCAGCCGCCCGTCGTCCATGCGCTCCAGTGTCTCCTCGACGTGGCACGCGCAGCCGATCGGCTTCAGCTCCGTGTCGGAGGACCACACGATGCCGAACTCCCGCTCATTTTGGATGCACTCCTCGATCATCGTTCGATATCGGTCCTCGAAGATGTGCAGCGGAACGCTCTCGCTGGGCAGCGCCACGATCCCCAGCGGGAACAGCGGAAAGCCCCTGAGGTGGTCCGGCATAGACCGCCAGTCTAGGTCGGCGCGGGCACGCCCCGCGCCAAGTGCCCGCGTGGCCCGCTCCGCCGAGGGGGCCCGGATGGCGTTGAGGTCTATCCCCGCGGCTGCTCCGCCTGCCGCTTGCGTGCGCTGAGCATCAGGTTGTAGAAGACGGCTGCGGGAAATCGCGGCTCGAGCAGCCTGCGGTCGAGCTGCTGAAGCAGCAGGTAGCCGCGGTGGGCGTACTGGCGCCAGATCCAGGGCACGTCGCTCGGCGCGGCGGTGGCCTCGAGCGTGCGGTTGGCCCAGCCGAACCAGTTCGCCATCAGCTCCTCGCCGTTCACACGCACGTCGCCGAGGTGCGCGTCGCGCGCGAGCTGAGCGAGCTCCGAGGGGGCGAAGGCATGGACATCGACCATGCTCTCCAGGGCGCCATCCGCTTCACTGTGCTCGTCGGTCGGAGCCGGCCGCGCGCCGATCGCACGACGCCACAGGGGCGCCAGGACGCCCGCGAGACGCTTCGGCACTCCCGCCAGCCGGTCACCGTAGCGGGAGGGCTCTCCGGCGAACAGCAGCGTCCCGCCCGGTGCGAGCACGCGCTCGAACTCGGCGAACGCGCGCGGGAGGTCGGGGATGTGATGGAGCACGGCGTGACCGAACACGAGGTCGAAGCTCGCGTCGCCGAACGGAAGCCCCTCCGCGTCGGCGGGCACCGTATGAACCTCTAGGCCCAAACGCCGCGCGTTGTCGTTCAGGGTCTCGAGCATGCCCGGCGAGATGTCGCTGCAGGTCGCCTCGCCGACCACGCCGGCGCGGAGCATGTTCAGCGTGAAGTAGCCGGTTCCGGAGCCGATCTCCAGCGAGCGCGCGAATCGCTCGGGTCCGCGACCGGTCGCCCTGCGCACCTTGGCGAGGACCTGCTCACGTCCGAGCTCGCCGAAGTCGATGCCCCACTTGGTGTCGTACTGGTCGGCGGCCAGGTCGTGGTAGCGCGCGTTGACGTAGTGGATCTGCGCGTGGCTGAGCGAGGGCGGCACGGAGAACGCACCATATACTCGCGCGCCGTGAGGGCCTCGCGCTCACGGCATGAGCATCTCGATCGGCCATTCCTCTTGACGGAAACACTTCACGTTCAGCGCGATCAGCCCGAGGGCGTTCCCCCACTGGCGCTGACGGGGGAGCGCACGCTCCCGGATGTACCGGCGGAGAACTACTGGTTCCGCCGCCATCTCGCTGTTTACGAATGGATCGCGGCGCGGGTGCGGGGCGCGCGCGTACTGGACCTGGCCTGCGGTGAGGGCTATGGCTCGGACGTGCTCGCGCGCACGGCCGTGAGCGTTGTCGGCGTCGATGCCAATCCGGAGGCCTACGAGCACGCGAGGCTGCGCTATCGCCGCTCGAACCTGCGCTTCGCGCGCGAGCTCGTCGAGACGTTCAACGGGGAGGCCGACGCGGTCGTGTTCCTGCAGACGATCGAGCACCTGTCGAACCCTCTCGCGGCGCTCGAGCGCTTCGGTCAGCTCGCCGGAGAGGGGGGAACCGTTTTCGTGTCGACTCCGAACGTGCTCACGCTGGCGCCGAGCGGCGCGCAGCGCTCGGATAACCCCTGGCACGTTCACGAGTATCGAGCCGCGGAGTTCGAGCGGCTGTGTCGCGCGCGCTTCGGGTCCGTGCAGATGTTCGGCCTGTTCCACGCGCGCAAGCTGCGCGTGCACGAGCTCGCGCTGCGCGCGGGCTGGGACTTCGCGCACACACGGCTCGGCCTGACAGAGCGCTTCTACGGCTGGTTCACCCCGGCGATCGCCGCCTCGGACTTCACGCTGCGCCCCCGGGGCGCCGCCGACCTTGACCGGGCGCTGGACCTCCTTGCCGTCTGCCGCCGATGAGCCGGGCCGACAGGTGCGGAGCTCTGGCGATCGTTCTGCACACCCACATGCCCTACGTCGAGGGCTTCGGCACGTGGCCGTTCGGCGAGGAGTGGCTGTGGGAGGCGATGGCGGGCTGCTACCTGCCGCTGCTTGACCTGCTTGACGGCGAAGCGCCGCTGACGCTGTCGCTCACCCCGGTGCTGTGCGATCAGCTGGAGGCTCCCGGAGTGTCCGAGCGGTTCGGCGCATTCGTCGAAGGGGTTCGCCGCGAGACCCACGAGCGGGACGCCACCGGGCTGCGCGCGGGGGGACACGAGACGCTGGCGCGCGAGCTCGAGCGCTCGTGGGGCGACTACGAACTAGCGCTCCTGAGCCTGACCCGGCGGGGCGGCGAGTTGCTGGGGTCGTTCGCCGCGCACGCCCAGTGGACGTCCTCGGCGACCCACGCCGTCCTGCCGCTGGTGGCAACCGACGCAGGCGTGCGCCTGCAGGTGCAGACGGGCGTCGCGGCCCATCGCCGACGCTTCGGCGAGGGCTGGCGCGGTGGCTTCTGGCTGCCCGAGTGTGCCCATGCGCCCTGGCTTCATCGGTCGCTCGCCGACGCCGGCGTGCGCGCCGTGTGCGTGGAGCTGACCGGCGAGCTCGGCCTGGGCGCGACCGAGCACCTGCGCCCGGTCGCGACCGACTCCGGTGTCACGCTCGTCCCGATCGACCGCCGCACGATCTCGCTGGTCTGGAGCGACGGCGGCTACCCGGCAGGCGGCGCCTACCGCGATCACCACCGCCATACGATCCATCACCACAGGCCGTGGAACAACGCGGGAGATGCCTATGACCACGCTGAGGCGCTCGCGCTCGCGCGAGCCCACGCCGCCGAGTTCGTCGAACGCACGATCACGCGCCTGCGCCAGGCCGGCGCGGGCCTCCCGGGAGGTGGCCTGGCGGTGTTCGCGGTCGACACCGAGCTGTTCGGCCACTGGTGGTATGAGGGCGTCGCATGGCTCGAGGCTGTCGTTGGGGAGTGCGCGCGCCAGGGGCTTGAGCTGGTGCGCCTCGATGATGCGCTCGAACGGCTCGAGCCGACGCCGCTGGCGGACCTCGAACGGTCCGCGCGGATCGGGCCGGGAGAGGACTGGAATGCGAGCAGCTGGGGCGAGCACGGCGACCTGTCGACCTGGTCCGGGCCGGCCGTCGCGGAGATGGCGTTCGCGATGCGCGCCGCCGAGCTCGACGTCATCGCCGCCGGGGCGCGGGCGGGCGCTGGCGCGATCCGCGAGCTGCTCGCGCTGCAGGCGAGCGACTGGGCCTTCCTCGTATCCCGCCGGCTGGCGGAGCCCTACGGCTGGGAGCGCTTCGAGGGCCACCGCAGGGCCCTGGGGCAGGCGCTCGACGCGGGCCCGCACGCCAAGGTGCATGGGCTGCGCAACCTCGCCCGACACGCCGATCCTGCCTCCCTGCGTTCGCCGTGACAGGGTGGTTGGCGCAGCGGGCGTGACGTCAACTGCCGCACGAGCGGCGGCCGGGCTACTGCCAGCGCATCGAGGTGGGGGCGTCGCGCATTCGGATCACGCGCGCCGGGACGCCGGCGACGACGGCGTTCTCCGGGGTGTCTCTGGTCACGACCGCGCTCGTCCCCACGATGCCGTTGTCGCCGATCGACACGCCGCGCAGCACGCACGCGCCATAGCCGATCCACACGTTGTGGCCGACGTTCACGTCGCGCTTGTAGATCCCCTGCTGCCTGATCGGACGGTCCACCTCCACGACGCCATGGTCGAAGTCGATCAGCATCACCCTGTCGGCGATGATGCACTCGCGCCCGATCGACACGTGCTGGAAGGCCGAGATCGTGCACTCCTGGCCGATCACCGTCTTGGCGCCGATGCTGACCTCGCCCTCGTGCACCCGGATCTTCGAGCCGTGCCCGATCCAGGCCCAACGACCGACACGAAGCTTGGCGTGTGGACCAAGCTCGAGTTGCACCCCCGGGCAGATGAAGCAGATGCCTTCGGTCTGCAGGCGCTTTCTGTAGCGCAGCTTCAGCAGCACATAGCGCGTCAGCAGGCGCGCATAGGCGGGGCTCAGAAAGTGGTTCGCGCGCAGGAAGCGGACCAGCGCGAGCGGACCGCCCTGCAGCGGCTCGGGAGGGCGGCGTACGCCGCCGGCGCGCTGCTCGGCGGGCGTGGCCGTGACGGGGTTGGCCAGCAGCGGCTCCATCGCTGTCGAATCGTATTGCCCGGCGGGCGCCCTGCGATGATTGCGCCCGCGATGAGCCCTCCGACCCTCGCACAGCGACTTCTCGAAGGCGACCGCCGCGCGCTCGCGCGCGCGATCACTCTGGTCGAGAACGACCGTCCGGAGGGTTGGGAGCTTGTGAAGGAGGTCTATCCGCACACCGGCAACGCGGCGGTGGTCGGCTTCACGGGTCCGCCCGGAGCCGGCAAGTCCACGCTGATCGGCGCCCTGACGAGGGCCCGGCGCGAGGCCGGGCGGACGGTAGGCGTGCTGTCGATCGACCCCTCGTCCCCGTTCACCCACGGCGCGCTGCTCGGCGACCGGATCAGACTCTCAGAGCACTTCCTCGACGAGGGGGTGTTCATCCGCTCGATGGCCAATCGCGGCGCGCTCGGAGGCCTCTCGGAGGCGGCGTTGCAGGCGGCGCTGCTGCTCGACGCGGCCGGACGCCAGGATGTGTTCGTGGAGACGGTCGGCGTCGGCCAGGCCGAGATCGACATCATCGATCACGCCGACACGATCGTCCTCGTGCTCATGCCGGGCTCGGGCGACTCGATCCAGGCGCTGAAGGCGGGCGTGATGGAGATCCCGGACGTGATCGTGATCAACAAGGCCGACCACCCGCTGACCGACACGATGGTCCGCGAGATTCGCGGCGTCCTGTCACTGGCCAATCTCGACCGGTCTCCCGAGGAGGCCCGCGCGAGCTGGCGGGTCCCGATCGTCAAGACCGAGGCCACCGAGGGAAGGGGCGTCGGTGAGCTTGTCGAGCGCCTCGAGGAGCACCGTGCCCACATTCTGGCCAAGGACGAGCTGTCCGAGCGACGCAGGCGCAACCTGCACAACGAGATGCTCTCGATCGCGACCGCCCGCATGCGCCGGCGCCTGGAGGAGGATGTGCGCGAGGACCCCGAGTTTCAACGCCTGCTCGAGGAGGTCGTGCAGCGGCGGCTGGACCCCGCAAGCGCCGCGACCCAGCTGCTGGAGCGTGTCGACGGCGGCTGAGCGTCGTCGCGCTAGGCGCCGAGCGCGCGCGCGATCACCATCTGCTGGATCTCGTCGGTGCCCTCGCCGATCGTGAGGATCTTGGCGTCGCGATAGAACCTGCAGACCGGGTACTCCTCGATGAAGCCGTAGCCGCCGTGTATCTGGACGGCCTCCTCGGCGCAGCGCACGGCCAACCGGCCGGTCTTCAGCTTTGCCTGCGCGGCGGTGAGCGTGAAGTTGCGCTTCGCGTCCTTCTCCAGGGCGGCCTTGTAGACGAGCAGCCGCGCGGCCTCGATCTCGCTCGACATGTCCGCGAGCTTTCCCTGGATCGCCTGGAACTTCGAGATCGGCCGGCCGAATGCGATTCGCTGCTTGGCGTAGCGCAGCGCCTCCTCGAGCGCACCCTGGGCCAGGCCGACGCCCATCGCGGCCACGCCGATGCGTCCGATGTCGAGGATGTGCAGGAACTGCCTGAGGCCGGCCCCGCGCGGACCGAGCAGGTTCTGCTCGGGCACGCGGCAGTCGCTGAAGGCGAGCGGGCGCGTGTCGGAGGCGTTCCAGCCCATCTTCCTGTATGGCTCGCCCGGCTCATAGCCGGGTGTGCCGTTGGCCACGATCAGGTTGGAGATCTCCGTGGCGGCGCTCCGGTCCGGTCGTCCGTCCGCCTGCGCAGCCTCGGCGGTGACGGCCGTGATGCAGACGATGCCCGAGATGTCGGTGCCGGCGTTCGTGATGAACTGCTTGGCGCCGTTCACCACCCATTCGCCGTCTTGGAGCCGCGCACGGGTGCGCGTGTTGCCGGCGTCCGACCCCGCCTCGGGCTCGGTGAGCCCGAACGCTCCGAGCCGCTCTCCAGAGCACAGCTTCGGCAGCCACTCGCGCTTCTGCTCCTCGCTGCCGAACAGATAGACGGGCTGGGTCCCCAGCGAGGTATGTGCGCAGAGCGTGATCGCGACCGATGAGTCGACCCGTGTCAGCTCCTCCACGGCGAGCGCGTACGCCAGCGTGTCCGCGCCGCCGCCGCCGTACTCCTCGGGGAAGGGGATCCCCATCAGGTTCAGCTTGCCCAGCTTCTCGACGATCTCGTAGGGAAACGCCTTCGTCCGATCGAGCTCCTCGGCGACCGGCGCCACCTCGCCCTCGGCGAACTCCCGCACCGTGCGCCGGATCAGCTCGTGGTCTGGGGAGAGATCGAAGTCCATCGGGTCCGGACGCTAGCCGGCGAAGGACCTCGCGAGCTCCACGAGCAGGCGCACGCCATACCCGGACGCCCCCTTTTCGGCGTAGCCTCGACCGAGGTCCCACGCCGAGCCGGCTATGTCGAGATGCGCCCAGGGGACATCGCCGACGAAGTTCGACAGGAAGGCCGCCCCGACGATCGTGCCCGCCTTGCGCGCTTCCGGAGCGTTGTCGAGATCGCCGTAGGTGCCCTTGATGAGCTCGTCGTACTCCTCGTGCAGCGGCAGCCGCCAGACGATCTCGCCGGTTCGCTCTCCGGCGGCGGCGATCCGCTTCGCGAGCTCTGCGTCGTTGGACATCAGCCCCGCATATGTCGACCCCAGCGCGACGATCACCGCGCCGGTGAGCGTGGCCAGGTCGACGATCCGCTCGGCGCCCTGGGCGACGGCGTGGCACAGGCAGTCGGCCAGCACGAGGCGTCCCTCTGCGTCTGTGTTGTTGACCTCGATCGTCTTGCCGTTTGCCGCGGCCACGATGTCGCCGGGTTTGACCGCTCGCCCGCTGGGCAGGTTCTCGGTGGCGCCGACGACCGCCACGAGCCTCACCCCCAGCCGCAGACGCGCGATCGCCGCGACGGCCTCCACCACGGCGGCGCCGCCGGACATGTCGAACTTCATCTCCGCCATTTTCGCCCCGGGCTTCAGCGAGATGCCGCCGCTGTCGAAGGTGACCGCCTTGCCGACGAAGCCGAGCGTCGGACCGCCGGCCCGCGGTCCCTCGTAGCGGAGCGTGATCAGCGCAGGCTCCTGCTCGGAGCCCTGCGCGACGGCCGCGAAGGCGCCCATCCCGCGGCCGACGATGCCCTCGCGCCCGTCGACCTCGACGGACAGGGAGTCGATCTCATCCGCGAGCGCCGTGGCGTGATCTGCGAGCGCGGTGGGCGTCAGATCGTTGCCGGGCCGGTTCTGCAGGTCGCGTGCCGCGTTGACGGCTTCGGCCACCAGCGAGGACTCGGCGAGCGTCGTCTCGAGGTCGGCTGCGGAGGAGACGATCAGGCGCTCGAGCGACTTGGGCTTCGACTGCTCGTCCGCGGCCGGGGTCGACTTGTGGCGCTCGAACCGGTAGTCGGCCAGGATCGTCCCCTCGACGAGCGCCGCCGCGATCTCGGGACCGTCATCCGGCGGCACCCAGCACAGCGCTCCGGCGGACAGCTCCCGGGCGCGCTCGCGAACGATCGCGGCCGCGACCCGCGCACGCTCCGGGGTGAAGTCCTCGCGCCGTCCGAGTCCCACTAGGAGCCAGCGCCTGCCATCGGCATGGGCCAGGCCGAGCGCCTTGAAGGACCGTCGCGCCTCGCCCGATGCGAGCAGCTCAGCGACCTGCGCCGGCGTCTGTGTCGGCGGCTCCTCACCCTCGAAGCAGCCCAGCGCGACCGTGTCGGCGTCCGTGGTGTTCGCGGGCTGGGCCGTCGCCGATACCTGCATCGGCTGGGCACGATATCCGGATCGCGCGCTGGGCACGATATCCAGACCGCTAGGATTGCCGTTGCCCTCACCTCTTTCCACCCTTACCTAGGAGAACGTCGTTTCGATGCCCAAGACCGTGATCCTCGGCGCAGCGCGCACCCCGATCGGCAAGATGGGCGGCGGCCTGTCCTCATTGGACGCGACCGAGCTCGGCGCGGTCGCGATCGGCGCCGCGCTCGAGCGTGCCGCCGTCGAGCCCGAGCAGGTCGAGCACGTCGTCATGGGGCAGGTGCTGCAGGCCGGCCAGGGACAGATCCCCTCGCGCCAGGCGCAGATCAAGGCCGACATCCCCAAGGAGGTCTCCTCCGAGACGATCAACAAGGTCTGCGCCTCCGGGCTGCGCGCGTCGGTCATGCTCGACCAGGCGATTCGCGCTGGCGACCTGCAGGTCGGCGTCGGCGGGGGCATGGAGTCGATGTCCAAGGCGCCCTATCTGCTCCCACAGGCCCGCTTCGGCTACCGCATGGGCGACGCGAAGATGCTCGACGCGATGGTCCACGACGGTCTCACCAACCCGTTCTCGGGCAAGCAGATGTTCGTCGAGGCCACGGCTGTCGGCGACGAGCTCGAGATGACCCGCGCCGACATGGACCGCTGGGCGCTGCGCTCACACGAGCTCGCCCTGAAGGCGATCGACGAGGGGCGCCTCTCCGAGGAGATCGTGCCGGTCAGCGTCAACGGAAAGAAGCCCAGCAAGGGCGACACGTGGTCGAGGTCGACGAGGGCCCCCGGCGGGACACCTCGCTCGAGAAGCTCGCCTCGCTCCCGGGCCTTGTCGGCAAGGAGGGCTCGCACACGGCGGGCAACTCGCCGGGCGTCAACGACGGCGCCGGTGCGCTGGTGCTCTCCTCCGAGGAGTGGGCGCTCGCCAACGGCAAGGAGGCGCTGGCCGAGATCGTCGCTCACGCGCAGAGCGCGAACGACTTCGCCTACCTGGCCACGACGCCGGCGACCGCCGCGAGGAAGGCGCTTGAGAAAGCTGGCCTGCAGCCGGGCGACATCGACGTGTGGGAGATCAACGAGGCGTTCGCCTCGGTCACGCTGAACTCGATCCGCATGCTCAACATCGATGAGGACAGGGTCAACGTCAACGGCGGCGCGGTCGCGCTCGGCCACCCGATCGGCGCCTCCGGGGCGCGCATCCTCGGCAGCCTCGTGCTCGAGCTTCGCCGGCGCGGCGGAGGTCTCGGCTGCGCCGCGATCTGCTCCGGCGGCGGCCAGGGCGACGCGGTGATCCTCAAGGTCTAGTGCCAGACGGCGGCAACGGCGCCGGTCGATCTCCGAACGGACCGCCACGCGCGGCGGCGTTCTTCGACCTGGACAAGACGCTGATGGCTGGCTCCTCGGGCATCTTCTTCGCCCGCGCCGCCTACGAGACGGGGATGATCTCGCGCCGCCGCCTGGTGCGCGACGCCTACGAGAACCTGCGCTTCCGCCTGCGTGGGTCGACCGACGATCGCGCCGACGACGTGCGCAGGAGGGTGGGCGAGATGATCGCCGGAGTACGCGTGCGCGACCTCCAGCGCCTGTCGCCGCGGGTGCTCGCGGGCGTGCTCCCGCGCCTGTATCCGCAGATGCTCGCGCGCGCCTACGCGCACCAGGACGCCGGCGTGCCCGTGTACATCCTGACCGCCGCCTCCCAGGAGATGGCGGATCTTCTGGCACGTGTGCTCGCCTTCGACGGCGGCCTCGGCTCGCGCTCGGAGATCGTCGACGGCCGCTACACGGGCAGGCCGGCGGGCCCCTTCAACTACCGCGAGGGAAAGGTGCTCTCGATGCGCGAGCTGGCCGAGCGCGAGGGCATCGATCTGACCGCCTCCTACGCCTACTCGGACTCCGAGTCGGACCTGCCGATGCTGCGCGCGGTGCGCCATGCGGTGGTCGTCAACCCCGACTCCGACCTCAGGCGCATCGCGGTGCAGGAGGGTTGGGAGGTGCTGCACCTGGACCGTCTCGGGCGCCGCCTGAAGTTGCTCGCCGCGGTCGGTCTGGCAGCGGCCGTCGGAGGTCTGGGCAGGATGGCGAAGGGACGCGTGGGAGCGCGAGCCGAGCCCCGGGCATAAGCTGGCAGGCGAATGTCCAGCCCTCACGCACACGACAAGATCCGCGTCGTCGTGGCCAAGCCCGGCCTCGACGGACACGACCGCGGCGCGAAGATCATCGCGCGGGCGCTGCGCGACGCCGGAATGGAGGTGATCTACACGGGCTTGCACCAGACGCCGGAGCAGATCGTCGAGACGGTCATCCAGGAGGACGCCGACGCGGTCGGCCTGTCGATCCTCTCGGGCGCCCACATGACGCTGGTTCCGCGCGTGGTGGAGTTGCTGCGCGCGCAGGGCATCGAGGACGTGGTGGTCACCGTCGGCGGCACGATCCCGGCCGAAGACATCCCCGAGCTGAAGGACCTCGGCGTGGCCGAGGTGTTCACCCCGGGCGCGCCTACGCAGGCGATCGTGGATTTCATCCGCGGAGCCGCGGGCGGGCGGGCCTTCAATCCCTGATTGACGCGTCAGTCAACCGCTCAAACAAGTAGGATCGCTCCCAACAGACCCCAAGGAGTTGCCTGAAAATGAAGATATGCGTCCTGGTGAAGGAGGTCCCGGACGCCGCCGTCGAGAAGAAGCTGGACCCCTCGACGGGGCGCATGGACCGCAGCGGGGAGAAGAACCTCAACCCGTATGACACGCACGCCATCGAGGCGGCGATGCAGATCAAAGAGGGTGGCGCGGTCCCGGTCGAGGAGATCGTGGCCGTGACGATGGGCCCCGACAGCGCGGTGCGCGCGCTGCACAAGGCCGTCTCGCTGGGCGCCGACCGCTCGGTTCACCTCTGCGATCCGGTCGTGGCGGGCTCGGATGTCGCCGCGACCGGCTACGCGCTGGCCAAGACGCTCGAGCGCGAGAGCCCCGACCTGGTGCTTCTGGGCCAGCAGTCCGACGACGGCGAGTGCTACACGATCGGGGCCGTCGTGGCCGAGCACCTCGGCATGCCCTCGCTGACGCAGGTGATCAAGATGGACGTCGACGCCGAGGCCCTGCGCTGCGAGCGCCAGGCCGAGTACGGCTATGACACGGTGCAGATCAAGCTGCCGGCCGTGATCTCAGTGGGCGATGCGATCAACGAGCCGCGCTACCCGTCGCTGAAGGCGATCATGGGCGCCAAGAAGAAGCCGCTCGACACGGTCACCGCGAGCGAGGCCGAGATCGAGCCGGCGAAGGTCGGCGGCGATAACTCGGGCGCCCAGTGGGTCGCCGCCAAGGCGCCGCCGGCGAAGGCCGCCGGCGAGATCATCGAGGACGAGGACACCGGCGAGACGGTCGAGAAGATCATCGCCTGGCTCGACGAGCGCAAGCTCATCTAGAGAGGAACTGATCGAAATGGCGAACATCCTGGTCTACGCGCTGCACTACGACGGCGCGATCAACAAGAACTCCCTGGGCGCCGTCTCCGAGGGCGCGAAGCTGGCCGCCGAGCTCGGCGGCGAGGCGCACGCGATCCTGCTCGGCGAGAGCGTCCCCGAGGATCTGGCGGCGTCGCTGGGCAAATACGGCGCGAAGAAGGTGCTCGTGGCCGAGGGGCCGGAGGGCCTCGCTCAGCCGCTGGTTGATGCGATGGCCGCCGCCATCTCCGCGGGCGACTACTCCTACGCGCTGTTCGGCGGCGGGCTGCTCGGCTTCGAGATCGGCGCCGGTCTGGCGGCGCGACTTGGCGCGGGGGTCGTGATGGAGGTCACCGCCGTGCGCGCCGAGGCCGGCGAGCTGATCGCCGAGCGCCCGATCCTCGGGGACTCTGCGATCTCCGAAATCAAATACCGCTCACAGGTGGGCATCATCATCGGGCGCTTGAACGCCTTCGAGATCAGGGATTCCGACGGCGCGGACGCCCCTGTGGAGAGGCTGAGCTTCGAGTTGAGCCCGCATGCCGCGCAGGCGACGATGATCACGCGCGGCGAACAGCGCGGCGCCGACGTGGACATCGAGGGCGCCGACATCCTCATCGCCGGCGGTCGAGGCCTGGGCAAGGCGGAGGGCTTCCAGCTGGCCGAGGATCTGGCCAGCGCGTTCGGTGGCAACAGCGCGGTCGCCGCGACCCGGGCGGTGGTCGACGCCGGCTGGTACCCCTACGCGGCACAGATCGGCCAGACTGGCAAGACGGTCGCGCCGAAGCTGTACCTAGCCGCCGGCATCTCCGGCGCGATCCAGCACAAGGTGGGGATGCAGGCCTCGGAGAACATCGTCGCGATCAACAAGGACGCAAACGCGCCGATCTTCGAATTCTCCGACCTCGGCATCGTCGGCGACCTCAACAAGATCCTCCCCAAGCTGACGGAGGCCGTGAAGGCGAAGAAGGGAAGCTGAGCGATGTCTCACCACAACGGGGCGGTCGTACCCGGCGCGTTCCCGCCTCCCGTGGATCCGCCGAGGGAGTTCGTCAAGCGCGGGCTCGATCCCGAGGATGATCTGATCGAGGTCGGCGTCGCGATCGTGGGCGGCGGCACGGCGGGTCTCGCGTGCGCCAACCGCCTGCTGGCGCTGTTGGCCGACGATCCCGAGACGATGGAGCGCCTGGGCGAGGTGCCGGTGGCGGTCATCGAGAAGGCAAAGACGTGCGGCGGGCACTGCCTCTCGGGAGCCGTGATGCGCCCAGGGCCGCTCGAGGAGCTGTTTCCGGACATGACCCGCGAGCAGTGGCGCCAGGAGGGCTTCGCGTTCGGCGAAGTCAAGAAGGAGGCGGTCTACGTCCTACCCGGCGCCAGGACCAAGCTTCGCATCCCGCCGCCCCCGCCGCAGCACAATCACGGCAACGAGGTCGTCTCGGTTTCGGCCATGGCCCGTTTCCAGCAGCGTCAGGCCGAGGAGGCGGGCGCCTACGTGCTCACCGAGACCGCGGCGACGCAGCTGATCGTCGACGATGGGCGGGTTGCCGGCGTCAGCTCCGGAGACAAGGGGCGCGGCAAGGACGGCGAGCCGCTGTCCAACTTCGAGCCAGGCACCGACATCAAGGCGCAGGCAACCGTCCTCGCCGAGGGCTGCTGGGGTCACCTCACAGGCGCGGCGATCCGCGAGTTCGATCTCGCCGACGGCCGTGAACCTCAGGTGTGGGAGCTCGGGGTCAAGGAGGTCTGGAAGGTCCCCAGGCCGCTTGACCGCGTGATTCACACGCTCGCCGGCTGGCCGCTGAAGCTTTCCGCGAAGTATCACCAGATCGGCGGCTCGTGGATCTACCCGATGAAGGACGAGAAGACGGGCGATGACCTCGTCTCGATCGGGTTCATCGTCGACCTCGACTACGCCGATGCGACGACCTCGGCGCATGACCTGCTCCAGCAGATCAAGACGCACCCGCTGTTCAAGGGCATCCTCGAGGGCGGCGAACGGGTTGCGTGGGGCGCCAAGGCGCTCCCCGCCGGCGGGTACTGGTCGATGCCCAAGCTGTCGATGCCCGGAGCGGTCCTCGTCGGCGACTCCGGCGGCATGGTCAACCTCGCGTCGCTGAAGGGTGTTCACTACGCGATCAAGTCGGGAGCCCTCGCCGCTGAGTCGATCCACGCGGCGCTGCGACGCGGTGAGACGAGCTTTCGAATCCTACGAGCAGGCCGTCGAGGACTCGATCATCGGCAAGGACATGTGGGAACAGCGCAACACGCGCCAGCCGTTCCAGAAAGGCCTCATCAAGGGCGGTCCGCTGGTGAACCTGATGATCGCCACGAAGGGCCGCTTCCCAGGTGGTCGCTGGTCGCTGCACCGTAACGACGCCCAGCCGATCTTCGTCGGCAAGACCAAGGACAGCTATCCCAAGCCCGACGGGAAATACACCTTCGACAAGCTCTCCTCGGTGTTCATCAGCGGCAACGCGACCCGCGACGATGCGCCGAACCACATCCGCGTGCAGAAACACGTGCCGCGCGAGCTCGCCGAGACCTGGCGCTGGATGTGCCCGGCGGGGGTCTATGAGATTCCCGACGACGCACCCGAGGAGGGCGAGGTGGACGTGATCGTCAACTACACGAATTGCGTGCAGTGTGGAGCGATCACGGCGAAGGGTGGTCGGCTGACGACCCCCGAGGGCGGCGACGGGCCGCTCTATCAGATCGTCTGACGCTCGCGCCGGGCGCACCGCATCGGGCTCGCGAGGGCGGTGGCCCGACGCGGTCCGAAACATGCTTGCAAACGAAGTGTTAGCGATTTGTGATGATGATGATGGGGGGTTCCTCCTCGGCTTCGAGCAAGGCTCGGGCGTTTCGGCGCCTCGCGGCGGCGGCTGCCTGCGCCGTCGCGCCGCTCTGCGTCAGCGTCGACGGGACCGCGGCTGCGATCGGGACGCGCGGCGGCCAATCGGAGCGCGCGAGCGCAATCCTCGTGCACGCCTTCACGGCGGGCTCGCCGTCGCCGTCGCCCGGCGCCTCCTCACCGGCGCCGAGTGCGTCGGTGGCGCTCGAGCAGTGCGCGAGCGCGGCCGCGCAGGGTGAACGCTCGGCAACGTTCTCCGGCGAGATGACGGCGATCTCCGACAGCGCGCGCATGACGATGCGGATCGATATCCAGGTGCTCATGCCGGGCGAAGCTCTGTACCGCACGCTCAGCGCGCCGGGGCTCGGCGTGTGGCGGACCGCCGATCCGGGCGTGAAGAGCTACCGCTACCTCAAGCAGGTCACGAACCTGCTCGCGCCCGCGTCATATCGCGCGGTGGTGCGCTTTCGATGGCTGAATGGGAAGGGGCGCCTGCTGAAGAGCGCCTACCGGCGCACCCCCGGATGCGAGCAGACCGTCATTGCGTCGCCGCCGCCGGGCGGCTCGACGACCACGGGCGGTTCCTCGGCGCCCCCCGGCTAGCTGTGCGGCGTCCGCTTCGGGCGCTCGCCGAGGGTCCCTCGCCGCCGGGTGGATCCAGGATCGGCGGCGGCGCATCGACCGCTAGAATGTGCGGACGATGAAGGCCAAGATCCACCCGAGCTATGAGCGCGCCCATGTGCGCTGCACCTGCGGCAACGAGTTCATCACGCGCGCGACTCGGGAGGATCTGCACGTCGAGGTCTGCTCCAACTGCCACCCGTTCTACACGGGCAGGCAGAAGCTCGTGGACACCGGCGGGCGCGTGGAGCGCTTCCAGCGCAGGGTCGCCAAGGGTCGCCTGCACTCGGCGCAAACGCGGTCGACTCAGTAGCTCGATGTCGTCCCGTCTGGCCGGAGCGCCGACGAAGCCAGCCGAGGCGAACGGCGCACCAGCGGGCGCGAACGACGCCGGCGCCACCACCGCTCGGGTCGACGCGGACGCGCCCGGCGACGGCGCCGTCGCCTCCGGACTGGGCGACACGGCGCTGAACGCCCAGGTCGACGCGCCCGTCGGGGGGCAGGCGGTGCTCGAGGGCGTGATGATGCGCGGGGTCGCCAACTGGGCCGTGGCCGTGCGAAAGCCGGCCGCCGAGGATGGCGAGCACGGCGAGCATCCGTCCGGGCCGGCTCAGGGTGGCGAGATCGAGGTGAGCACCTTCCCGCTTGCCTCGGCGCTCGGGCGCCACCGCGTGCTGCGGCTGCCCATCATCAGAGGCGTCGTGGCTCTGGGAGGATCGCTCGTGGTCGGCATGCGCGCGCTGGAGGTCTCGGCGAACGCGCAGCTTCCTGCCGCGCCGGAGCAGCAGGAGGACCAGGAGGAGGATCAGGAGATCCCGCGCGGCGTCTGGGCCGGGACCGTGGTCGTCGCCATCGTGCTGGCGATTGTGCTGTTCTTTCTGGTGCCTGTGGGCTTGACGAGCCTCATCAAGGGGCAGCTGGGCTCCTCCGTGCTGTTCTGGCTGGTGGAGGGCTTGGTGCGCACGGGGATCTTCCTCGGTTACCTCATCCTCCTGTCCCGCGTTCGAGACCTGCGGCGCGTGTTCGAGTACCACGGCGCCGAGCACAAGACGATCTCCTGCTTCGAGGCGGGCCTTCCGTTGACGCCCGCCAACTGCAAGCGCTTCTCGCGGCTGCACCCCCGCTGCGGGACGAGCTTCCTGCTGGTGGTGATGATCGTCGCCATCTTCGTGTTCGCGCCGATCGGTCTGCCGGCCTGGTACTGGCTCCTTCTCACCCGCGTGCTCGGCGTGCCGCTGATCGCTGGGATCTCCTTCGAGTTGATCAAGTTCGCGGGGCGCAACCGGCGTAAGCGGTGGGTGCAGGCGGTCATGTGGCCCGGACTGAAGCTCCAGCTGCTCACGACGCGTGAGCCCGACCTCGACCAGCTCGCCGTGGCGATCGCCGCCCTGGAGGCGGTGCTCGCGCGCGAGACGCCCGGAGAGATGTCGGCCGCGGACCTGCTTGGCGTGGAGGTCGTGGCCTAGTGACCTGAGTCGGTAGTTCGCATGGCCCCAGACGCTACTTCTCGCCCAGAACCGCGGGGGAGATCGTCAACGGCATCGCCTCGGCCTACTAGCGGATCTCTGACTCAGGTCACTAGGCTCCCGTCGCCTCGCGCGAGCGACGGGCCGTCGCTCGCCTGGGTCCATCGAGCATTGGCCCTCGTGGGGGCCCATAGACTGGAACGATGATCGAGGATCTCGTCAACCAGATCGAGACGCGCTTCGCCGAGCTCGGCGAGCAGCTCACCGACCCCGATGTGATCTCCGACCGGGAACGCTACGCGGAGGTCGGTCGCGCCTACAGTCAGCTCGAGCCGGCCGCCAAGCTCGCCGCCGAGTGGCGGCGCGCGCGGGACGACGCGGCGGGCGCCGAGGAGCTGCTCCTCGAGGAGGGCGAGGATTCCGAGCTGCGCCGGGAGCTGGGCGACGCCCACGAGCGGATCGAGGAGCTCGAGGAGCAGATCCGCCTGGCGATGGTCGAGCACGACCCGAACGACGACAAGAGCGTGATCGTCGAGATACAGGGCGGCGCGGGGGGAGACGAGGCCGGCCTGTGGGCCGGCGACCTCTACCGGATGCTCGTCAAGTACGCGGAGCGTCGTGGTCTGCAGGCCGAACCGCTGGACGTCGGCGACGGCAAGTTCACGTTCGCCGTGAAGGGCGACGGCGCCTACTCGGTGTTCAAGTTCGAGGGTGGAACCCACCGCGTGCAGCGCGTCCCCCAGACCGAGTCGCAGGGGCGGATCCACACCTCGACCGCGACCGTGGCGGTGTTGCCGGAGGCGGAGGACGTGGATGTGCAGATCGACCCCAACGACCTGCAGATCGACGTGTACCGCTCGTCGGGTCCGGGTGGGCAGTCGGTGAACACGACCGACTCGGCGGTGCGCATCACGCACAGGCCGTCGGGGATCGTCGTCTCGATGCAGGACGAGAAGTCCCAGCTGCAGAACCGCGAGAAGGCCCTGCGCGTGCTGCGAGCGCGAATCTACGAGCAGGCGCTGTCAGAGCAGCAGGCCGAAGTCGCGGCCGACCGTCGCTCGCAGGTCGGCACCGGCGACCGGGCCGAGAAGATCCGCACCTACAACTACGGGGAGCGGCGCGTCACCGACCATCGGATCAAGCTCACCGTGCACAACCTCGACCAGGTTCTCCAGGGCGAGCTCGACGAGCTCACCGCCGCCCTGCAGGCGGACGAGAAGCGCCGGCGCCTGCAGGCGCAGGCAGCGGCGTGAACGGGCGAACGCCGGCGCTCGACGCGCTCGACGGCGCCATCACCGCGATCGCGGCGGCCGGCTGCGAAACTCCGCGGCTCGACGCCGAAGTTCTGCTCGCAGACGTGCTCGGCGTCGGGCGCGAGCGGCTGATCACCGACCGCGATCTGGCGGTGGAGGGGTCCGCCGTGCGTGCGTTTCAGGGCGCTGTGCGCCGCCGTGCGGTGCTGCGTGAGCCCGTCGCCTACATCGTCGGGCATCGCGGGTTTCGCAGGCTCGAGCTGGCCGTCGACCGCCGCGCGCTCGTCCCCCGCCCCGAGACCGAGCTCTTGGTCGAGGTGGGGTTGACGTTGCCCGACGGCGCTCGGGTGCTCGAGGTCGGCACCGGCAGCGGCGCCGTGGCGCTCGCGCTGAAGGATGAGCGCCCCGACCTCGACGTGAGCGCAAGCGACCTCAGCCGTGAGGCATTGGCGCTGGCCGGGGAGAACGGGCGGCGCCTCGCGCTGAACGTGCGCTGGCTGCATGCGGACCTGCTTGTGGACATCGCGGAGGAGTTCGACGCCGTGCTTTCGAATCCGCCGTATATCGCCGAGTCAGAGCGCGCGTCGCTCGCGCCGGAGATCCTGCGCCATGAGCCCGGCGGCGCCCTGTTCGGCGGGCCGGACGGTCTGGCGACGATCCGGGCGCTGCTCGCGTCCCTGCCGGAGCGTCCCGGCGTGCGTCTTGCGGCGCTCGAGGTGGGGGCCGGTCAGGCGGCGACCGTCACGGAGCTGATGCGAGGCGCGGGCTTTGGCTCGGTTCGCGCTGAGCGGGACCTCGCGGGGGTCGAGCGCGTGGTCGTGGGAGAGCGCGGGTGAGGAGAGCCGATGGCGCTCGATGACGACGATGCCGCCCGCCTGACGCGCTGCCTGCAGAGCGGCGGCCTGGCGGTGTTTCCGACCGACACCGTCTACGGGCTCGGATGCGATCCCGGCGATCCCGACGCGGTGAGGCGGCTGTACGAGCTGAAGGGCCGGCCCCCCGGCCGTCCCGCTGCGGTGATGTTCTTCGATCGGGAGCGCGCGCTCGAGGCGCTGCCCGAGCTGAGCGCCGCCGAGCGAGCCGCGGTCGGAGCGCTGCTCCCCGGTCCGGTTACGCTGCTGCTGCCCAACCGCGCTCGGCGTTTTGAGCTGGCGCGCCCGCCGGCGCAGGGCGGGCGGGAGTCCCTCGGGCTGCGCGTACCGCGGCTGACGGGTCCGCTCGCGGCCCTCGCGAAGGTGCCCGGCCCGATCATGCAGTCAAGCGCCAACCTGTCGGGCGGTCCGGACCCGCGGCGGCTTGCCGATGTGCCGCTCGCGCTGCGCGACGGAGCCGACGCGGTGCTCGACGGGGGCGAGCTGCCGGGCGTGGCATCGACCGTCGTTGACCTGCACGACTACGAGCGGACCGGCGAGTGGAGCGTCGTGCGGGAGGGGGCGCTTGCCGTCGATGCCGTGGAGCGCGCGCTCAGGTGAGGCGTGCGCATATTTCGAACGGAGATCGTCCTCTCCTGCTAGCCTCGTAGCAGCTGCCGCGACTGGCGCAGGGAAGGTGGAATCGACCATCGGGAAGCGGTCAGCGAACACGCCGCGCGCCTGGGCATTCACGTCGTCATCGTCGCCCGAGGAGAGCGCCATGTCCGAGCTGAGCCGCGATTACTTCAACCGTCCGCTCCAGGACGTGGACCCCGAGATCGCCGACGTGCTGCGCGGCGAGCTCGAGCGCGAGCAGCGCACGCTCGAGATGATCGCGTCGGAGAACTTCGTGCCGCGGGCCGTGCTCGAATGCCAGGGCTCGGTGCTCACGAACAAGTACGCCGAGGGCTATCCGGGCCGTCGTTACTACGGCGGCTGTGAGTGGGTGGATATTTCCGAGCAGCTGGCGATCGATCGCGCCAAGGCGCTATTCGGAGCCGAGCACGCCAACGTCCAGCCGCACGCCGGGGCGCAGGCCAACGCCGCCGTCTATCACGCCCTGCTCGAGCCCGGCGACACGATCATGGGCCTCTCGCTGGCCCACGGCGGCCACCTCACGCACGGTATGAAGATCAACGTCTCCGGGCGCCTGTACGACATCGCTCCCTACGAGGTCGACCGCGAGAGCAGCTTGATCGATATGGACGAGGTCGCCCGCATCGCCCGCGAGCGTCGACCGAAGCTGCTGCTCGCCGGCTGGTCGGCCTATCCACGCCAGCTCGACTTCGCGCGCTTTCGGGAGATCGCCGACGAGGTCGGGGCGCTACTGATGGTCGACATGGCGCACTTCGCCGGCCTCGTCGCCGCCGGCCTGCACCCCAACCCGGTCGAGTTCGGGGCCGACGTGGTCACGACGACCACCCACAAGACGCTCGGCGGTCCGCGCGCCGGGGTGATCCTTTGCCTGGAGCAGCACGCGAAGAAGATCGACTCCGCGGTGTTCCCCGGTCAGCAGGGTGGGCCGCTTCAGCACGTGATCGCCGCCAAGGCCGTGGCCTTCAAGATCGCGGCCAGCGAGCTGTTCGCCGAGCGTCAGCGCCGCACCGTCGATGGAGCCCAGTCGTTGGCGCGCGAGCTCTTGAAGGCGGGTCATGGCGTAAACGTGCTCACCGGGGGCACCGACGTGCACCTGATCCTGGTCGACCTGCGCGACGCGGAGCCCGCGCTCACCGGCAGGCAGGCGGAGGATCGCCTGCACGAGATCGACATCACAGTCAATCGCAACGCGGTGCCGTTCGATCCGCGCCCCCCGATGGAGGCCTCCGGCCTGCGAATCGGCACGCCGGCTCTGGCGACCCGGGGCCTGCACGGGGATGACTTCACCGAGGTCGGGCGGATCCTCGCGAGCGCGCTGACGCCGGAGTACGAGTCCGGGGCGGGCGAGCTGGCCGAGCGGGTGGCCGCGATCGTCGAGCGCTATCCGCTCTATCAGGAGCTCTCCGCGGGCACTCCGGTGCGCGCTTAGCCGGTTGCGATCCGGCTTTCGGAGTTGCGCTGCGCCTGCGCTCAGCGCCTGCGACCTCGGCGCCTGCGATGCTGTGCGCTAGTCGATGGCGCATCCGAACGAGCTCGACGCGCTTTACGCCCTTCTGGCCGCAGCGGCGGTGACCGCGCTGCTGACTCCGGTCACGATGCGGATCGCGACGGCGCTGGGCATGATCGATCAACCGCGCGAGCGCGGTCTCTCTGAACGTCCCACGCCGCTGCTGGGGGGGCTCGCGATCTTCGCCGGCGCGCTCGTCGCCGGTCTGATCTGGCTGCCCGCCGGCTACTACAAGGAAGCTCAGCTCTGGCATGGCGTGCTCCTCGGTGCGGCGGTCATCACGGCGGTCGGCGCGCTCGACGACCGCTTCGAACTGCCGCCGTGGGTCAAGCTGGCCGGGCAGGTGCTGGCGGCCGTGATCGTCGTGCACTTCGGAGTGGCGGTCAAGGCGATCACGTTGCCGTTCGTCGGCCGGCTCGCGCTCCCCAACGCGGGGGTGACGAACGCCGGACCGGTGCTCACGGTCATCGGCCTCGTGGCGATGATGAACGTGGTCAACTTCTCGGACGGCGTCGACGGTCTGGCGGCGGGGGTGTGCGCGATCATCGCCGCCGCGATGGCGGTGATCGCGTTCGACCTGAACCGCCAGCAGCCGGGAGTGCTCGCGGCGATCACGGCGGGCGCCGCGCTCGGCTTCCTGATCTACAACTTTCCACCCGCATCGAGTTTCATGGGCGACTGCGGCGCGAACCTGCTGGGGCTGCTGATGGGCGTGATCACGGTGGAGGCCGCCGTCAAGACGGCGGCGGTCGTCTCGTTCGTGCTGCCGTTGATCCTGCTGGCGGTCCCGTTTCTGGACACGACCTTCGTAGTGCTCAAGCGGCTGAAGTACGGGCAGCCGATCTACCGCCCCGACAGCGAGCACTTTCACCATCGCATGGCCCGCATCGGCTTCTCGAGTCGCCGCACGATCGCCTATCTGTATGCGTGGACGCTGCTGCTGGCGGGGGTGGCGCTGGCGCTGCGGTTCGTCCCCTACAGCAACCACAAAGGGCATCTGAACACGGGCTGGGCGCTCGTGATGGTCGCGCTCGGGCTGCTCGCGATCGCCGCCAGCGTCTACCTGGTGTATGTCCTTGAGATCCTCAAGTTCCGGCGCCTGGATGCGATGCGCCTGCGGCGGCTGCGCCCGGAGGCCTCACCAGCGGAGATCGAGAGTGGCGTTGTAAGGGATCTCGAAACGGGCGAGATCGATGCCGTTTCGGTGGGTGAGAACGATCGGGTGGCCGCGGGCGCGCTGCGGGCTGAGCAGGGGGTCCGCCAGCGGCAGGTGGATGAGGACCGCATAGGCGCAGAAGACGAGCGCGGCGACGCGCAGGCGCCGATCGCCGCTGACCGCGGCTAGGGGCAGCGGCCAGGTCGCGTACCACGGCAACAGCCACGCGGTCGACAGCAGCAGAGCGAGCGTGCTCCAGCCCGCGGCGACGCGCCAGTCGGTGCCGCGCGCGGTCTGCCACAGCGCGGCGATGAGCGACACTCCGAACAGGGCGACGAACAGGTGGCGCCACCACGACGGTGTCCCGCTCAGCCCCACCAGGCGCGCCGTCTCGGCCGGCACGCTGTGGGTTGCGACCAGCTGCTGCTGTTCGCCCACCGCGCTCAGGAAGCCCAGCGCGTGCGCGCCGAAGCCGATCAGGCCAACGAGCGCGAGCGCCAGCAGGCTCAGCGCTGCGGTGCTCGCCACCTGCAGACGCTCGCGAGCCCGTCTGGGAGCGAGAACGAGGAAGGGCAGCATCACCCCGGCCGTGACCTTGATCGCGACGCTCGCCACCACGACGGCGGCGGCGGTCCGGAAGCGTGGGCTCGTTCCGGCTGTGAGCACGAGCGCGAAGGCGAGCAGCAGCAGGATCAGCGTGTCGTTGTGGGCTCCGCCGACCGTGAGCTCGAGCAGCACCGGGTTCAGCCCGACGAACGCCGCCGCCCAGCGGCGCGAGCGTCCGCACATGCCGGCCGCCCGCGCGATCAGGGCGACCGCGCCGAGGCTCGACATGACCGCCACGGCCTTGAAGGCCCACAGCCCGCCGGCGAGCCCGAGCGGGACGGTGGCGTAGCTCGCGAGCGTGAACAGCGGGCCGTAGGGCGAGTGCAGGAACGGCCAGCCGACGAACCCGAATACGGGGTCGGTGGGCGCTTCCGCGGCCACGTGCGTGTACGGATTCAGGCCGTGGAGGGCTCCCAGGCGGGCGAAGCTCAGGTAGCCGAACACGTCCTGGGAGATCAGCGGCGGCCCGAGCAGCAGGATCGCGTATGCCGCCACGAGCGCAGCCGCGAGCGCGCGTGCGGGCAGCTGGCGGGCGCCGAGCAGCACGAGCAGGTAGCTGGCGCACATGATCAGCATGAGCGTCTGGAAGCTGCCGCTCGAGATGCTCACGCCGAGGCCCTCCAGAGGGCCCGCCATCCAGCTCGGCCAGCCGCCGCTGCGCGCCGGGACCAGCTGCGAGGGCGCCGCTGCCAGGCCGGCCGTGAGCAGGAACACGGTCGCGACGACCCCGATCAGGCCAAGCGCGCCCAGCGCCCGCAGCACGCCGTCCCCTCCTCGAACGCCGCTCCTCGCGGCGATGCTGTCAGGCACCGTCGCAGCTGTGCGGGCGTGCGTTGTGGGGGTCGCGGCCTGTATGCGCCCATTGTTACGTCTATGGGACCTGCAAGCGTTTGGCCGGCCCGCTAGCCTTGTGCATGCCGATGTGCCCGTAGGGGGGCTTCCGTATGCGCTGGGCGCCCGCCGCCCACCGTGCGGGTGAGGCTTGAGCAGCTTTTATGCGACGTCGCAACCGCAAACCCACATCGCGCCGCCCCGCCGGGACCCGCCGCGTCCTGATCCTGTCCGCCGACGTGGGCGAGGGCCATGCCGCCGCCGCGCGGGCGCTGGCTCAGCAGATCGAGGACTCGCCCGAGCAGGCCGAGGTGACCGTGATCGACGGCCTTGCGGCGATGGGCCGCCTGCTGCGCCCGGTGGTCGAGGACGGCTACCGCGTCCAGCTGCGCTTCTTTCCCCGGACCTACACGCTCGTCTACTGGCTGCTGAAGCACCTACCGCCGGTCCGCGTGCTCGCACGCCGGCTGCTGTGCCTGTTCGGCTCGCGTCCGCTGGCGCGCAACATCGCCCAGCACGACCCCGACGTGATCGTCTCCACCTACCCCGCGGTCACGGTCGTGCTCGCGCGCCTGCGCCGCACGGGCGAGGTGCGCTGTCCCACGGTCGCCACGATCACCGACCTGACGGGGCTGTTCTTCTGGGCCCAGCCGGGCATCGACATGCATCTGGTGATGTACGGCGAGTCGATGTCCTCGGTCGAGCGCATAGCCGGCCCGGGAAGCGTGCAGCTGGTGCGCCCGCTCATCTCCGCCGAGTTCCTCGAGCCGCGCTGCCCGCTCGTCGCCCGCGGCGCGCTCGGCCTGCCCGAGGACGGCCGCATGGTCGTCGTATCGGGCGGAGGCTGGGGGGTCGGAGACATCGCGGGAGCGGTGTGCGAGTTCATACGGGTGCCCGAGGTCAGCAGCATCGTCTGTCTCGCGGGACGCAACGATCAGCTCGCGAGCAAGCTGCGCGCCGACTTCGCGAAGGAGCCGCGCGTGCGCGTGTATGGATTCACCGACCGGATGCCCGAGCTGCTGGCCGCCGCCGACGTGCTCGTGCACTCCACGGGCGGCGTCACATGCCTCGAGGCCCGGGCGACGGGCACGCCGGTCGTCTCCTACGGCCTGCCGGTCGGACACGCGCGCCTGAACACGCGCGCGATGGCGGCGCTTCACCTGCTGAGGCTCGCGAACGACGCCGGCGAGCTGCGCGAGCAGGTGCAGGCGACATTCGCCGCCGAGTCTCAGGCGCGTACGGAGGCGGTGAGCGACACGATGGCGACGCAGGGTCCCTCGGCGGTGGAGGCGGTCATGCGTACGCCGCGACGGGTGCGCCCGATCCCGCTCTGGCGTTTGCGCCTCGTGGCGATCGCCACCCAGGTCGTGCTTCTGCTCGGGGTGGGCACGTGGATGATGTCAACCGACGAGGTCAGCGCTGTGGCCGCCAAGATCCTGCGGGTGCACCCGCTTGTCCGCGTGCACACGGACCGTCCCGACGTCGGCGTCATCGTGCGCGCGCCGGCCGGCGATATCTCCGTGCTGGCAGCCGAGCTCGCCGCACGCGGCCTACACGTCACGTTCGCGGACGACGGCGGCGTGCCCCCGCGGGGGACGGTCGTCAAGCTGCGCTCGCTCGGCGATGAAATGCTGCCCGAGATCCCCCAGTCGGGGACGCTGCTGCGCTGGGTGCGCACGCGCGGAACCCTGCATGCGCAGGCACGCGCGTTGGGATTGGGCCACCGCTACTACTGCCTGCAGCCCCGCGGTGGGATGACGGTCGGGCAGATGGTGCTCGCGCGCACCGCCGGAGCGACTCCCGTCAGCGGCGCGTTGCGATTGAGCGCGACGGGGTCCCTGCCTCAGCGGCCGGCGCGCGCGGGCGACGTCGTGGTGGTCGCCGTCGACGGATCGCCCTCCTCGGTGCTGGGGCTCGAGCGGATCGCCTCCTGGCTCAGCTCATCGGGCGGACTGGGCGTCGAGCCGCTCGCCACGCTCGTTCGCTGACCTTCCATCAGCGCCAGCAGGAGCGGCGAGCGCGCGAGCAGCGCCGCCCCGGTGACAAGCAGCGCCAGCGACGCGCACATGGGAATGCCGTTGAGCGGGGTGTCGCCCAGGTTCTCGCCCAGCAGAAGCAGCGCCAGGATGACGGGCACGATCGTCTGGGTCACGAACACCACCGGCGCCACCTGGATCGCCGCGCGCGACTGCAGCGCGCTCATCTCGCTGAGCACGCCGACTCCGGAGGCGGCCGCCGTCGACAGCCCCCAGGCGGCCGCCGTGATCAGCTGCCCCTGAGCCAGGTCGTCGGAGGCGAGCTTCGTCGCCACCCCGCTCCACGCGAAGGCAAGGCCGGCGCCGATCATCGTCACGGCGGCGGGCGAGCGGCCGACCACGCGGAGCAGATAGGGCAACAGGCTCCCGAGGGCCAGCCCGACGAGCACGAGCGTGATGGCCAGGTTCTCGGACGCATGCGTCGTGCTGCGTGGCGGAGCCGACAGCGCCACGCCGACAACGCCGACGAGGATCGCGGTCATCGCGAAGTACTCGTGACGTCCGGCGTGCTCGCCGAGCATCCTCTCGGCAAAGAGCATCAACACGACCAAACCGACCGCCAGCGCCGGCTGCACCACCACCAGCGGCGCCAGCAGAAGCGCAACCACCTGCAGCGGCCAACCGAGGATCGACAGGCCCGTGCCCGCGAGCCAGCGTGCACGTCTGGCGAGGTTCCATGCGAGCGCCAGCCGCAGGTGCTCCTCGTCGGGCGCCTCCTTGGCGTCCATCGCCTGGAGGGCGATCCCTAGGCTGTAAAGCGTAGACGCGCCCACCGCCGCCCCGATTCCCAGCACCAGATCGACCATGTCCACCTCCGATCATCGCAGCCCGGGCAGTCCCATCGCGCGGGCGGTGGCGGCGGCGACCATGATGAGCTACGTGCTCCCGGGGCTGGCGGCGTGGGTCTGGCCGGCGCTGCGCGGCCCGCTCGGCGTCGAGGACCGCACCTCGAGCGGCTCCGGCTATGCGCTGACCTTCGACGACGGGCCTCACTCGCAGGGCACGCCCGCGGTCCTTGAGATCCTCGCGCGGGAGCGGATCAGCGCGACCTTCTTCCTGGTCGGCGAGCAGGTGCGACGCAACCCCACGCTCGCGAGCGAGATCGTCGCGGCGGGCCACGGGATCGGACTCCACTGCGACCGCCACCGCAATCTCCTGCGCCTGACCCCGTCGCAGGTGCGTGCCGACATCGCGCGCGCCAAGGGCACGATCGAGCAGGCGACCGATCGCGCGATCGGCCTGTACCGTCCGCCCTACGGGGTGCTGAACGCCTCAGCGCTCAGGATCGCGCGCGCGCACGCATGGCGAACGCTGCTGTGGAGCCAGTTCGGCAAGGACTGGCAGGCGCAGGCCACTCCGGAGTCGATCGCCGCGCGTGTGACGCAGGGCGCCGAGCAGGGCTCGGTGCTGCTCCTGCACGACGCCGACGACTACTCGGCCCCCGGTTCCTGGCGCCGCACGGCCGCCGCGCTGCCGTGGGTACTCGAGACCCTTTCCGAGCTCGGTCTGGAGCCCGTGGAGCCCTGAGCCCGGCGAGGGCTTGCTCGTGCCGGTCAACGCGACCGGCGTGCTCATCCGCGGAACCGCTCAGCGGGCGGATAACATCAACGTCTTGCCGGCGGCGGTAACGATAGACATCGGCGGCTCCGCGGCCGCCAGCGCGCCTTCCGCACGTCCCCGGACGGCGCGCTTCACGCTGTCGCAGCCCCGCACGCGCTGGTGGGCGGAGGCTCTCGTGATCGTCTGGCTGTGCTGGGTGTATGACGCGATCACGAATCTCGCGCCGCTGCGGCTGCAGATGGCCCTCGGTCACGCCCAGGCGGTGCTGCATCTGGAGCAGTCGTTGCACCTCGATCCCGAGCTGGCGCTGGATCGCTGGCTGGCCGGACATCGCACGCTCGGCCTGCTGCTGTCCGACTACTACGACAATGCCCATTTCGTCGTCACGCTGGGCCTGCTCGGCTGGCTGTGGTGGCGGCGGGCGGATCTGTACCGCCCGCTGCGCAACACGCTCGTGGTGGTCAACGTGCTCGCGTTCGCCGTCTTCTGGCTCTATCCGGTGGCCCCGCCGCGCATGCTCAAGGGCTTCACCGACGTCGTGGCCTCGACCCACGCCTTCGGCTCTTGGCACACGGGTGCGCTGGCCTCGCAGGCCAATCAGCTCGCGGCGATGCCCTCGCTGCACATCGCCTGGGCGGTGTGGTGCACGCTGGCTCTGTGGCAGATCTCACGGCGCACGTGGGTGCGCTGCCTGGCGGTCCTGTACCCGTGCGTGACGGCGTTCGCGGTGCTCGCGACGGGAAACCACTTCATGCTCGACCTCGTGGGCGGGCTGGCGGCGATCGCCGCGGCGGCGGCGATCGTGCGGCTGGCGAGCGGCTGGAGGGGGTCGCCGGCGCCCGCCGGCGTCGCGCGGCGCCGGTGGCGCCCGCCTTTCCTCGCAAAATCCCTCGCTCCGGCATACCGTATCGACTGTCACAAACTTGTTACGAAGTCCAAGACCAGGTAGACTGCGCGAGCCGCCGCAGACAGTTGAGGGATTGCTTCGACGGTTCCGCCGCAAGACAGCGTGCGGACTTTCTCGTCTGTAGGGTGGCCCTACACAGATGACAGACTTCGGCCTAAGCGAAGAACCACCACGGCTGCCCGCTGCCGGGCCTGCTGAACGCTCCGATTCCGCAGGCGTCGTCGGGGTAATCGAGACGCGCCCGCCCGCGCCGGCGCGCCGTTTCGAGATGGGAGATCGGAGTGTCTCTGAGCCACCGGTGCGCCCCGCCGCGGCGCCAGGCGCCGGCGGCAGCGTCAAGCGCTATGCGTCTGCCGTCCTTGGGTATCTCGACGTCGTGCTCGTCGTGGTCGCGCTTCCCGCGGCGCTCTCGTGGGGAGCGCCCGCCCTCGGCTACGTGATCGGAGCTGGCACGTGGATCGTTCAGCGCATCCTCGCCCAGGCGGACAGGCGCTGGATCCGCAGCGCGACCACACCGCGGACGCAGCTGGGCCTCAACCTGTTCGAGGCATTTGGCCGGATCTGGCTTTTGGCGGGCGCGATCGTGGTCGCGGGCGTGGCTGGCGGACGTGCCGACGGGCTGACGGCGGCGCTCGTGATCTTCTTCGCCTACTCGGTCGCGTTCGCGATCAGGGTGCTCTCCGGGAGCCCGTCATCGGCGCCGGGGCGCGAGGTGGCTCGATGAGCACGTTCGAGCACGCGACGCAGGCCACCGGGGGGATGAGCAAAACGCGCAAGCTCCTGCTCGGCATCGGGCTCGTGTACGTCGTCGGGCTCGTGGCGTTCGCGATCGGCTTCGGAATACACGGGCACAAAAACGAAAGCTTCAAAGTGATCGACAGCTTTCACCTCGAAAGCTGGTTCAAGATCGCCGGTCCCCTGCAGTTCGACAAGGGCGTTCTCTATTTGCTGCTCGCGACGATCATCACCATCTGGATCATGGTGTACGTCGCGAGGCACATGCAGAAGCGTCCCGGACGCCTGCAGGTGGCCGTGGAGGCCGCCTACGGGCTGATGAGGCAGGTCACGGGCGACAACATGGACGAGGGCCGGGCCAAGAAATGGTTCCCGGTCATCTTCACGCTGTTCATATTCATCCTCGTCTCGAACCTGCTCGGCTACGTCCCACTGCCGGTCGACTCCGAGAACACGTTCAAGCTGTTCGGTGCGCACATCCCGTCCTTCCAGATCTACGCCGCGGTGACGAACCTCGCGGTCCCGCTCGTGCTGGCGCTGGGTGTGTTCGTCGCCTACAACGTCGAAGGCGTACGGGCTCATGGTCCTGTCGGGTACATAAAGAGCCTCATCCCGAAGGGCGTCGGTGGGCCGATGCTGATCTTGATCTTCCCCCTGGAGATGCTGTCCAACTTCGTCCTGCGACCGCTCTCGCTCACCATCCGGCTCTGGGCGAACCTGCTGGCCGGGCATCTGCTGATCGACTTCATGGCCGGGAGCCTCGCCGTGCTCCTCGGACTGCAGCTCCTCGGCTGGCTCACCCTGCCGCTGGGCGTGATCCTCTACCTGTTCGAGGCGGTCCTGATCGCGGGACTGCAGGCCTTCATCTTCGCCATTCTGACTGCCATTTACATCGGCGGCGCCACCGCGGCGAGCCACTAATGCACTGACAAGGAGACCGATGCTGACTCACGTCTTACCGTTCATGTCAACCCATCTAGGCACACCGATACTGGCGGCCGCGGTAGAAGCGTCCAAGGAAGTCGGCGAGAACGCCGGGAAATCGATCGCCCTGGGCGTGGGCGCGGGCGGCGGCGCCGCGGGCGCCGGTGCCGGCATCGGCATGCTGTTCGGCAAGGTGATCGAGGCCACCACCCGTCAGCCGGAGATGAAAGACGAGATCACCTCGATTCAGTGGCTCGGCTTCGCGCTGACCGAGGCGACCTTCTTCTACGGCCTGGTGGGCGGATTCATCGCCTTCTTCCTGTAGGTCACGATGCCACCTCTCGCCAGCCTCTCGAGCACCCCGATCCTCGCCAGCTCCTCCTGGCTGATCACGCCCAACGTCGGGCTGATGGTCTGGATCCTGGTCGTCTTCGCGATTTCGCTCTACATACTCAAAAAGGTCGTGTTCCCGCGCATCATCGCCGCGCTCGACGAACGCCGTGCCAGCATCGACGAGTCGATCGATTCCGCTGAGCGCCTTCGCGAGGAAGCGGACAAGATCCTCGCCGAATACCGCGAGCGGCTGAAGGAGGCGCGCGGCCAGTCGGAGGAGATCGTCCAGCGCGCACGCCAGACGGCGGAGTCACACGAGCACGAGGCCCGAGACCGTGGGCAGGAGATCCTCGCCGAGGCGGCCAAGCGCGCCGAACGCGAGATCGAGGCCGCGACCAAGCGAGCGCTCGACGACATCCGCCGGGAGGTCGCCGACCTCACCGTGATGGCAACCGAGAAGGTCACCCGCAAGACGCTCGACGAGGCCGACCAGCGGCGCCTCGTCGAGGAGGCCCTGAGCGAACTCGACTTCTCCGGTCTCTCCTCGGGCTCCCGGAGCAACTGATGGAGGAGCTCGCCCGGGTCTACGCCCGCTCGTTGTTCCAGGTCGCGCGCGAGCATGGTCGGCTTGACGAGCTGCGTGAGCAGCTCAGCCAGTTCGCCGACGCGCTGGATCAGCACCGCGAGCTCGCCGTGTTCTTCTTCTCGCCCTACTTCTCGACCGCCGAGAAGCAGCAGGCGCTCGGTCGTGTGCTCGATGGAGCCGATCCGATCCTGTTGAACTTCCTCAACCTGCTGATCGAAAACCACCGCATGCCCGTCATTTTTCGCATCCGTCAGGAGTACGGGCGACTGTGGGAGGAGGAGAACCGGACCCTGCCCGTCGAGATCACGAGCGCGATCGAGCTCGACGAGGCGACGACCGAGAGCGTGGGCAAGAAAATCGGCGAGCGCACCGGACGCAAGGTGAACCTGGCGGCGCGCGTGGACCCGGACATTCTCGGCGGCATCATCATCAGGGTCGGCAACTCGATCCTCGATGCCTCTATTCGCAACCGACTGGAGCAGCTGCGCAGGCACGTTGCCCAAGGAGCCTCTTAGGAAACAACATGCAGATCAATCCCGACGAGATCACAAGCATTCTGAAGAGCCGTATCGAGGGACTCGACAGCGGCACGGCCGAGCTGACCGAGGTGGGCACCGTGCTGTCGGTCGCCGACGGCATCGCGCGCCTTCACGGCCTGGAGAACTGCATGTCCTTCGAGATGCTCGAGCTGCCCCACGGCGTCACGGGCCTGGCGCTGAACCTCGAGTCAGACAACGTGGGCGCCGTGCTGTTCGGCAACTGGGAGCGGATCTCCGAGGGGGACACGGTCAAGCGGACCGGCGCGCTTCTCGAGATCCCGGTCGGCGAGCAGATGCTCGGGCGCATCATCGACCCGCTCGGCCGTCCGCTGGACGGCAAGGGCACGATATCGGTCGAGCAGACCCGCCCGGCCGAGTTCAAGGCGCCCGGCGTCGTCCAGCGCCAGCCGGTCAAGGAACCGATGCAGACCGGCCTGAAGGCGATCGACGCGATGATCCCGATCGGCCGCGGCCAGCGCGAGCTGATCATCGGCGATCGCCAGACGGGAAAGACGGCGATCGCGATCGACACGATCATCAACAACAAGGACACGGACGTGGTGTCCGTGTACGTGGCCATCGGCCAGCGCATGTCGACGGTTGTCGCGCTTGCGCAGACGCTCGAGGAATACGGCGCGCTGGACAACACAATCATCGTCGCGGCGCCCGCGGATGAGGCGGCGCCGATCAAGTTCATGGCCCCATACGCCGGCTGCGCGATGGGCGAGCACTTCCTCTACAGCGGCCGGCACGCGCTCTGCGTCTACGACGATCTGACCAAGCACGCATACGCCTACCGCCAGATGTCGCTGCTGCTGCGCCGCCCGCCGGGCCGCGAGGCCTATCCCGGCGATGTCTTCTACCTGCATTCGCGCCTGCTCGAGCGCGCCGTGAAGCTCAATGACGACCTCGGCGGCGGCTCGCTGACCGCGCTGCCGATCATCGAGACGCAGGCGGGCGACGTCTCGGCCTACATCCCCACGAACGTGATCTCGATCACCGACGGGCAGATCTTCCTCGAGTCCGCGCTGTTCAACTCGGGCGTGCGGCCCGCGATCAACGTCGGGATCTCGGTCTCGCGCGTGGGCGGAAACGCACAGATCGGCCCGATGAAGAAAGTCGCCGGCAGGATCAAGCTGGAGCTCTCCCAGTACCGCGACCTGGAGGCGTTCGCACAGTTCGGCTCGGACCTCGATGCCGACACACAGCGCACGCTCGCTCGCGGTGAACGCCTCGTGGCGACGCTCAACCAGCACGAGCGCGAGCCGCTGGCGGTGGAGGACCAGACCGTTCAGATCTTCGCGGCCACCAACGGCTACCTGGACCGGCTGACCGTCGAGCGTGTGCCGGAGTTCCTGCTCGGCATCACGGAACGTCTCCACTCCCAGCACCCGGAGCTGCGCGAGAAGATCAACGGTGGAGACTGGTCGGAGGAGACCCAGAAGGCCGTGGCGGACACGCTCGACGCCTTCGCCGAGGACTTCGGCTATGACCTCGACGAGGAGGGCCAGCCGCTCGACGGCGACGAGCCCATTCAGCAGCACGAGTCCCGTCCGCTGGACGAGCCCGCACCCGAGAAGGAGCCCCAGGCGGCCTAGCGCTGCCGCGGAGCACAGCCATGGCCTCTCAGCGCGACGTCAAGAACAAGATCTCCTCGGTGAAGAACATCCAGAAGATCACCCGTGCGATGGAGATGGTGGCTGCGGCGCGCCTGCGGCGGGCCGAGCAGCGGATCTCGGCCCTGCGTCCATATGCCGATGCCATCGGCCGGATGACCCGCCAGGCCGCGCAGGCGGCGGGCGCCGAGACGGCGCGCCTGCCGCTGCTCTCAGAGCACGAGTCGCAGACCGACGTGGGGCTGCTGCTCGTCACCGGCGACCGCGGCCTTGCGGGCGGCTTCAATTCCCAGATCATTCGCGCCGGCGTGCGCCTGTCGGGCGAGATGACCGAGGCGGGGCTGCGCAGCAGCTGGTACGCGACCGGGCGTCGCGGCGTCTCCTCGCTGATCTTCCGCGGGTATGAGCTCAGCGGAAGCTACACGGGATTCGCCGATCGACCCGCCTACACGGACGCCCGCGCGATCGCCGACGACATCATCTCGGCCTACGTCGACGGTCGGGTCGATCGCGTGGAGATGCTCTACAACTCCTACGTCTCGCCGCTCACGCAGCACGCCACGCAGCAGCGCCTGCTTCCGCTCACACACCAGGCGATCGCCGGTTCTGACGACGGCTCGCAAGAGGCGGCCAAGAAGCGGGCGCCCGTCGACTACGAGCCGGAGCCCGAGAAGATCCTGAGGCGCCTGGTTCCGGACTACCTCGAGATCTCGATCTACCGGGCGCTCGTCGAGTCCGCGGCCGGATTCTTCGGGGCTCAGATGACCGCGATGCGAAGCGCTTCGGAGAACGCCGGCGAACTCATCACCGACTACACACTGCAAATGAACCGCGCCCGCCAGGCCGAGATCACCCAGGAGATCATGGAGGTAGTAGCCGGCGCAGAGGGCCTGAGCTGAGGCGGCCTCTCGCGGCGCGCGACCACCACAGCGCACGATCATCAGACTTCAACAGAGATAACAGAGGAGATATCAACACAATGGACGCCACCACCACCGAGCCGACCCCCACCGCCACGGGCGGTGCGGCCGGGTCCCCGGCCGGGCGCAACGTCGGGCGAATAGAGGAGATCCAGGGCGTCGTGATCGAGGCCGTCTTCCCCGACCGCCTCCCCGAGATCAACCACGCGATCACGATCTCAAGGCCCTCCGCCGCGGCCCGCGAGGAGGCGCCCGAGATCAGCGCGATCACGGGCGAGGGGGTGCTCGTGTGCGAGGTGCAGCAGCACATCGGCGACGACCGCGTGCGGGCGGTCGCGATGGACACGACCGACGGTCTCGCGCGCGGCGCCGAGGTGATCGACACCGGCGGGCCGATCACGGTCCCCGTGGGGGAGGCGACGCTCGGGCGAATCTTCAACCTGCTGGGCGAGCCGATCGACCTCGGCGCGGACCTGCCGAAGGACGTCGAGCGCCGCGGTATACACCAGGATGCCCCGCGCGTCGAGGACCTGACGCCGACGACCGAAATGTTCGAGACCGGGATCAAGGTCGTCGACCTGCTCGCTCCCTATGCCAAGGGCGGCAAGGTTGGGCTGTTCGGGGGCGCGGGCGTGGGCAAGACGGTGCTCATCCAGGAGCTGATCCACAACCTCGCGAAGGAGCACGGCGGGCTGTCGGCGTTCTGCGGCGTGGGCGAGCGCTCGCGCGAGGGCAACGACCTGTGGCTGGAGATGAAGGAGTCGGGCGTGCTCGACAAGACGATGCTCGTGTTCGGGCAGATGAACGAGCCGCCCGGGGCCCGCATGAGGGTGGCTCTGTCGGGTCTGACGATGGCCGAATACTTCCGTGACAAGGGCCAGGACGTGCTGCTCTTCATCGACAACATCTTCCGCTTCGTGCAGGCCGGCTCGGAGGTCTCGGCGCTGCTCGGGCGGATGCCCTCGCAGGTGGGCTACCAGCCCACGCTCGAGACCGAGATGGGCCAGCTGCAGGAGCGCATCACGTCGACGCGCGATGGCTCGGTGACGTCGATCCAGGCGATCTACGTCCCCGCCGACGATCTCACCGATCCCGCGCCGGCATCGGTGTTCGCCCACCTGAACGCCACCACGACGCTCTCGAGGGCGATCTCCGAGAAAGGGATCTACCCGGCCGTCGATCCACTGGACTCCACCTCGACGATCCTCAAGGCCGAGATCCTCGGCGACGACCACTTCCGCGTGGCCAACCGCGTCAAGGAGATCCTGCAACGCTACAAGGAGTTGCAGGACATCATCGCGATCCTCGGCATAGACGAGCTCTCGGACGAGGACAAGCTGACCGTGCAGCGGGCGCGCAGGATCGAGCGCTTCCTGTCCCAGCCGTTCTTCGTGGCCGAAGAGTTCACGGGCACCCCGGGCGCCTACGTTCCGATCGCCGAGACGATCAGGGGCTTCGAGGAGATCATCGACGGCAAGCACGACGAGGTTCCCGAGAGCGCGTTCTTCCTCAAGGGCACGATCGACGAGGTCGTAGAGGCGGCCAGGGCGTGAGCCACGCCAAGTTTCCGGCGGAAGTCCTCACGCCCGAGGGCGAGGTCTTCTCCGAGGAGATCGAAATGCTCTCCACGGTCACGACGGTGGGCTCGATCGGCATCCTGGCCAACCACGAGCCGCTGCTGGCGAGGCTCGAGCCGACCGAGCTGCGTCTGTATCGCTCGGAGACCGACATCGTGCGCTTTGCCCAGGCTGAGGGGTACCTCCAGTTCGCCGAGAACCGGGCGCTCGTGCTGGTCGAGGAGGCGATCGCCCCAGAGGAGCTCGACCGCGGCGTGTTCGAGACGAAGCTCTCCGAAGCGCGGGCGGCCGCCGAGCGCACGGCGCAGGACAGCGAGGAGAGGGCACGGGCGCTGCGCGACGTTCGCCGCTATGAGGCCTTCCTCGCGGTCGGTCGCTAGACTCCGCGTGGTGGACACGGGCAGTCCCGCCACGGCTCACTTCGTGCGCAAGCGCCCCGGCTGGTTCACCGCACACGTCTTCAACCGCATCGTCGCCGGCCTGACGCGTGCCGGCATCGGCGTGTTCGGCGCGCGCGTGCTGGAGGTCACCGGGCGCAGCTCCGGACAGCCGCGTCGCACGCCCGTCAACCTGCTCACACTCGACGGCGATCGCTACCTCGTCGCGCCACGTGGCGAGACGCAGTGGGCGCGCAACCTGAGGGCGAGCGGACAGGGGCGGCTGCTCGTCGGCAGGCGTGGCGAGAGCTTCAGCGCGGTGGAGCTCAGCGACCCCGAAAAGCCGCCCGTGCTGCGCGCATACCTCAGGCGATGGAAGTTCGAGGTGGGAGTGTTCTTCGACGGCGTTGGCCCGGACTCCTCGGAGGAGGAGCTTCTCGGCGCAGCCCCGAAGCATCCGGTCTTCCGGCTGCGCTCCAGCGCTCCGTGATCGGGCCGGCGCGGGCGACACGCGTCGTCGTCCCCCCTTACCGACTAGCCTTCCCCGCCTCATGAGCGCCGAGCAACGCGATCCAATCGGGGTGATCGGCACCGGCTACGTGGGACTGGTGACCGCGGCGGGCTTCGCCGAGCTGGGCAGCGAGGTGTGGTGCGTGGACATCGACGAGATCAAGGTCGAGCGCCTGCAGCGCGGCGAGGTGCCGATCTACGAGCCTGGGCTGCAGGAGCTGCTGACGCGCAACACCGATCGGCTGCACTTCTCGACCGATCTCGTCCCCGCGCTCGAGCACGCGCGTCTTCTGCTCGTCGCGGTTGGGACCCCCCCGACCTACTCGGGCGACGCGGACCTCTCCGCGGTGCACGCCGTGGTGGAGGCGATCCCGGCGACCGCGCCATCGCAAGGCGCTCGGCACGCGCTCGTGATGAAGTCCACCGTGCCGTGCGGGACCGGCGCCGTCCTGCAACGCGTGTTCGGTGAACAGGGCAAGCAGGGGCTGGGGTACGTGTCGTGTCCCGAGTTCCTGAAGGAGGGATCGGCGGTGGCGGACTTCCTGCACCCGGATCGGGTCGTCGTGGGCGACGACGGCGACTGGGCGGGAAACGCCGTCGTGGACCTGTACGGGCCGCTGAAGGCGCCGCTCGTGCGCACGGACATTGCGAGCGCCGAGATGGTCAAGCTCGCGTCGAACGCATTCCTGGCCACGAAGATCTCATTCATCAACGAGATCGCCAACGTCTGCGAGGAGACCGGCGCCGACGTCGTCGAGGTCGCGCGCGGGATGGGTCTCGACGGCCGCATCGGCCCGAAGTTCCTGCACGCCGGTATCGGCTTCGGGGGCAGCTGCTTTCCCAAGGACGTCGACGCGCTGAAGCAGCTCGCGGGCAACTCGGGCTACCACTTCCAACTGCTGACCGCCGTGATCGAGGTCAACGAACTTCAGAAGCGCCGCGTGATCGGCAAGCTGCACAAGCATCTCGGCGGCCTCGCGGGCAAGCGGGTAGCGCTGCTGGGCCTGGCCTTCAAGCCCGAAACCGACGACATGCGGGAGGCCTCCTCGCTGGTTCTGGCCGCGCGTCTGAACGCCGATGGGGCCACGGTCACCGCCTACGATCCGATCGCCGAGGAGCAGGCCCGCAAGCTGGTCGGCGGGATCGGCTTCGCCGAATCGGCGCTTGACGTCGTAAACGGTGCCGACGCCGTAGTCTTGGTCACCGAGTGGGCCGAGTTCACGAAGCTCGACTGGCGGCTCGTCGCCGAGGCGATGAGCGGCAATCTGGTGATCGACGGGCGCAACGCCCTGGACCCGCACGCGGTGCGTGCCGCGGGTCTGGTCTATGAGGGCATAGGGAGGCGGTGAACGGATGCAGGCTGTGATCCTGGTCGGCGGTGAGGGCAAACGTCTGCGCCCGCTGACCTCGACGGTGCCCAAGCCGGTGGTTCCGCTCGTCGACCGCCCGTTCATCTCCTTCATGCTCGAGTGGCTGCGCGGCCATGGGATCGACGATGTGATCATGTCCTGCGGGTTCCTCGCCACGAGCGTGCGGAACGTGCTCGGCGACGGCTCCGGATTGGGGATCCGGCTGCGCTTCGTCGAGGAGCCCGACCCGCGTGGCACGGCCGGTGCGCTGAAGTTCGCCGAGTCGCTGCTCGACGAGCGCTTCCTGATGCTGAACGGCGACGTGCTCACCGACATCGACCTGACCGAGCAGATCGCGCAGCATGAGGCGACCGGCGCCAGGGCGACGCTCGCGCTCGTCCCGGTGCCCGACCCGACGGCATACGGGCTCGTGCACCTGCGGGAGGATCGCGCGGTGAACGACTTCGTGGAGAAGCCGAGCTCGGACACGATCGACACGAACCTGATCAGCGCCGGCGCGTACGTGCTCGAGCGCGAGGTCCTCGAGCTGGTGCCCGCGGGACGGAACGTCTCGATCGAGCGCGAGGTCTGGCCGCTGTTGATCGGAGAGGGGCTCTACGGGTTCCCCTCAGAGAGCTACTGGCTGGACATCGGCACCCCCGAGCGCTATCTGAAGGGCACGTTCGACATCATCGAGGGCAACGTCCAGACGTCGGTCAAGGAGCGGCTCGGAGGAGACTGGCTGGCGATCGACGATGGCGCCGAGGTGCATGGGCGGGTGATACCGCCCGCGGTGATCGAGCGCGGTGTGCGCGTGGCGGAGGGCGCGCACGTCGGGAGCCTCGCCGTGCTGGCGGCCGGAGTGTCGATCGGAGCCGGCAGCGAAGTCGAGCGCGCGGTGATACTCAACGGTACGCGGATCGGCGACGGCTGCGTGCTGCGCAACTGCATCGTCGCCGCCGGCTGCCGCGTCGGAGCGCGGACGCAGATCTCCGGCGGCGCGGTGCTCGGAGAGGGCGTGACCGTCGGGGCAGATAACGTGGTCACGCGCGGGGCGCGTATCTTCCCTGGTGTCGAGCTGCCCGACGGCGCGATCAAGTTCTAGGTTCAAGCCTTTACCCATGGTCAACCGATCTCCCCATTCTCCGCTCCCAGCGTCCCGAGTCCGACAGGAGGCGAGCCGAAGATGAGCAAAGGCGGCGTCACCGCCACATCCGCCGAGGTGCTCTCACGCGCGGCGATCGCGCAGGTCGACGTCTCAGACCAGCTGGGCGACGTGCTGGCGCTGCCCGAGCATCTGCGCGACGCGCTGTGGCGCGCAGAGTCGGCGATCATGCAGGACTGGGACACCTCCGCGGGGCTGGTCGTCGCGGGGATGGGGGGCTCTGCGATCGGCGGGGCGCTCGCTCGGGCGGCGCTCAGCGATCACGCCTCGCGGCCGATCTTCGTGACCCGCGCGTACGGGCTGCCGCCGTGGACGACGCCGGACACGATGGTGCTGCTGGCGAGCTACTCGGGTGACACCGAGGAGACGCTCGCGTGCTACGAGTCGGCGGGCGCCCTCGGCGCGCGCCGAACGGTGGTCACCACGGGGGGACGCCTGGGCGAGATGGCCCGCGCGGACGGCGTCCCGATCATCCCGCTTCCCGCCGGATTCCAGCCTCGCGCCGCCGTTGCCTACATGACCGTCGCGGCACTCGAGGTGGCGGCGCTGTGCGGCGCCGGGCCAAAACTGACGTCTGAGATCGACGTCGCCGCCTCTCACACCGAGCAGCTGGTCGCCGAGTGGGGCCCCGACGCGCCGGAGGACTCGCTGGCCAAGGACGTCGCCCGCCGGCTGCACGGCACGACGCCCGTGATCGCCGGCGCCGGGCTGACCACCTCGATCGCCTATCGCTGGAAGACGCAGATCAACGAGAACGCCAAGCAGCCCGCGTTCGCGCATGAGCTGCCCGAGCTCGACCACAACGAGCTCGCCGGATGGGAAGGGGCGCAGGAAGTGGGCCGCTTCACGGCGGTGTTCCTCGACGACTCCGACGTCCACCCCCGCCTGAAGGAGCGGATGGATCTCACCGAGCGCCTGATCGCCGACAACGCGGCGGGCAGCCTGCGCCTCCAGACGCGCGGGGAGACGACGATCGAGCGCGTGATCTCCCTCGTGCTGTTGGGCGACCTCGTGTCGATCTACCTCGCCGCGCTGCGCGGCGTGGATCCCGGGCCCGTGAAGGCGATTGAAGAGCTGAAGGCCGCGCTGGCGAAGCGCTGATCCACCGCCCGATGTTCCGCCTCACGACAACAAACCGTCAACACCCCATTACCATGGAGACCGCATGATGAGCCCAACCGCCACGTTGACCGGCAGCGACTTCAAGGTCGCCGACATCTCGCTCGCCGACTTCGGCCGCAAGGAGATCACGCTGGCAGAGCACGAGATGCCCGGACTGATGGCGATCCGCCGCGAGCATGCCGCCGCCCAGCCATTGAAGGGGGCGCGGATCACCGGCTCGCTGCACATGACGATCCAGACGGCCGTGCTGATCGAGACGCTGATCGCGCTCGGAGCGGAGGTCCGCTGGTGCAGCTGCAACATCTTCTCGACCCAGGATCACGCGGCCGCGGCGGTGGCGGTGGGGCGCGAGGGCACTCCCGAGGATCCGGCCGGGATCCCGGTGTTCGCCTGGAAGGGAGAGACCCTCGTGGAGTACTGGTGGTGCACCGAACAGGCGCTTCGCTGGCCCGAGGGCGAGGATGGCTCAACCGGTCCCAACATGATCCTCGACGACGGCGGTGACGCCACCCTGCTCGTGCACAAGGGCGTTGAGTTCGAGCGGGCCGGCGCCGTTCCGGACCCGGCGAGCGCGGAGTCCGAGGAGCACAGGGTGATCCTCGAGCTGCTCAAGCGCTCGCTCGCCGAAGACCAGCGGCGCTGGACGCACATCGCCGAGAGCATCAAAGGCGTGACCGAGGAGACCACGACGGGCGTTCACAGGCTCTACCAGATGATGGAGACCGGCGAGCTGCTGTTCGCGGCCATCAACGTGAACGACTCGGTCACCAAGTCCAAGTTCGACAACCTGTACGGCTGCCGGCACTCGCTCATCGACGGCCTCAACCGGGCGACCGACGTGATGATCGGGGGCAAGGTGGCGGTCGTGTGCGGCTTCGGCGACGTGGGCAAGGGGTGCGCCGAATCACTCCGCGGCCAGGGTGCTCGCGTGGTGATCAGCGAGATAGACCCAATCTGCGCGCTGCAGGCGGCGATGCAGGGCTACGAGGTGAGGGCGTTGGACGAGGTGATCGACACCGCCGACATCTTCATCACGGCGACCGGCAACAAGGACATCATCACCGCCGCGCAGATGGAGCGGATGAAGCACCAGGCGATCGTTGGCAACATCGGACACTTCGACAACGAGATCGACATCGCCGGTCTGGCCGCCGTCGCGGGGATCGAACGGATCAACATCAAGCCGCAGGTCGACGAGTGGGTGTTCGCGGACGGTCACGCGATCATCCTGCTGTCGGAGGGTCGTCTGCTGAACCTCGGAAACGCGACCGGTCACCCGAGCTTCGTGATGAGCAACTCGTTCTCAAACCAGACGATCGCCCAGATCGAGCTGTTCAGCAAGAACGAGGAGTATGAGAAGAAGGTCTACGTCCTGCCCAAGCACCTCGATGAGAAGGTCGCCCGACTGCATCTCGGCGCGCTGGGCGTGACGCTTACGAGGCTCACCCCGGAGCAGGCCGCGTACATCGGCGTGCCGGTGGATGGTCCCTACAAGCCCGACCACTACCGCTACTAGGCGCGCCGTCGCAGCCAGATGAGAGCGATGGTGCTCGCCGCGGGGCTCGGCACGCGGCTGCGCCCGCTGACCTACGAGATCACGAAGCCGATGGTGCCGGTGCTCGACAGGCCGGTGATGGAGCACATCGTGGATCTGCTCGACCGGCACTCATATGGGGAGGTGATCGCCAACCTTCACTACTTCCCCGACACGATCCGCGATCACTTCGGCGAGCGGATCGAGTATCGCTACGAGCAGGAGCTGCTCGGCACCGCCGGCGGGGTGCGCGCATGCGCTGACTTCTTCGGCGAGGAGCCGTTCCTCGTGATCTCGGGCGACGCCCTCACGGACATCGACCTGGGGGCGCTGGCGGCCAGGCACCACCAGAGCGGCGGGATCGCCACGCTCGCGGTCAAGCAGGTGCCGGACACGCGCGAGTTCGGCGTCGTGCTGCACGACCGAGACGGACGTATCACGGGCTTCCAGGAGAAGCCAAGCCCCGACGAGGCGCTCTCGGATCTCGGCAACTGCGGGATCTACGTCTTCGATCCGAAGATCTTCGACTACTTTCCGCCGCGCCCATTCGTGGACTGGGCGCAGGATGTCTTTCCCGTGCTGCTCGAGAACGACGTGCCATTCCACATCCACGAGGTGCGCGAGTACTGGAACGACGTCGGCTCGCTGACCGAGCTGCGCAAGGGCACGTTCGACGCGCTGCGCGGCGATCTCCGCCTGGAGATGGAGGGCGAGGAAGTGAGCCCCGGTGTGACCGTCGTGGGCGAGTCGCCGCTGCGAGCGGACACCGAGATCGACGGGATCGCGTGGATCGGGCGCGACGTCGCGATCGGCAGGGGCGTTCGCCTGATGGGGCCACTCGTACTCGGGGACGGCGCGACCGTCGGCGACGGCGCGCAGCTGCGCGGGAGCATCGTGTTTCCGGGCACCGCCGTCGCGCCCGATTCGATCCTGATCGGCGCGATCGCAGGCCACGGCGGCATCCTTCAGAGCCTGCGCCGCAGGTCCTAGCTGACGTACCCACACACGTTGTGAACGGCTGAGGAGGCATCCGGGCCACATCCCAGGCTGTGGGTCTGCGACGACTCACTTCCACAGGAGGACCCGGATGCAGATCCACGGTAGAGCGAAGCTCGGACCGGCTGGTCGGCTGGCGCTGACGCAGGCGGTGATGGATGGGATGACGTTGAAGCAGGCCGCGGCCTGCTTCAACGTGTCGCCGGCGACAGCCCACCGGTGGTGGCATCGCCGGCTGCAGGCAACGTCAGAGGAGCTCGTTTCGGGAGCTTGGCTCTTGGATCGCTCAAGCCGTCCTCATCGCAGCCCGCGGCTGCTTGCGCCACCAGTTCAAGAGCGCATCTGCGAGGCTCGTCGGCACACCGGCTGGGGACCGCGACTCGTCGCCGGGGCGACCGGCCATCCACACTCAACGGTCTGGAAGGTGCTGCATCGCCACGGTCTCTCTCGGCGCCTGCGCCAACCACGCGAAGCAGCGCACCGCTACGAGTGGCCGTGCCCGGGAGACCTGCTGCATATGGACACCAAGCGTTACGCGCGCTTCGAGCGCCCCGGCCACGCGCTCACGGGGATACGCGATAAGACCGGCGCCGAGAAGCGTGCCTTCTGGGGTTACGAGTTCGCCCACGCGATCGTCGATGATCACTCGCGCCTGGCCTATGTCGAGCTGCTCAGCGACGAGCGCGCCGCGACAGTCACGGCGTTCACCGAACGGGCGCTCAGCTGGCTCGCCGCCCGCGGGATCCGCGCCAAGCGCGTCATGACGGACAACGCATGGAGCTACACGCACAACAACTCGCTGCGCGAGTTGTTCAACGCCAAGGGCATCCGGCACGTCACGATCAGGCCGCACCGTCCCCAGACCAATGGGAAGGTTGAGCGGTTTCATCAGACCATGGCTCGTGAGTGGGCCTACGGCCTCAGCTACCGCTCACACCATCATCGCGATCGAGCCCTGCCACACTGGCTCGAGCACTACAACCAGCGCAGACCACACAGCGGGATCGGCAACCGGCCACCAATCAGCCGCGTTCACAACCTATGTGGGCAGGACACCTAGCTGCGGCCTGGGAAGCTAGGCCACGCCCTGTCCGTCCAGCTGATAGCGCTCCTTGCGCAGCTGCTCGCGCTCTGACTCGGCCAATGCCCGCAAGAACAGAACCACCAGGGCGATCCCCATCACCAGCGACTGCTCGACCGCCATGATCAGGCCGGCCATCGACTGGTCGTCCTGGGCGGAGATGCTCCACACGCGTGGCAGATGGGTGTAGTAGGGGTAGAGCGCGGAGGGGGCGAACGCCAGGCCCATGCCGAGCGCGCCGACGAACAGCTTGGTTGAAGCCATGTAGACGACGGGCCCCATGCCGTTCAGCCGCATGCGGGCGCGGATCGGCGAGAGCAGGTGCCACCAGTAGAGCAACCCGGCGGTGAGGAAGCTGACGTGCTCGAGCACGTGCACGAGCGGCTCGCGCAGCGCGAGGTCATAGGCGGCCGGGATGTGCCAGATCCAGATCACGCCGACATAGAGCAGCACGGCGAAGGCGGGATGGGCGAGCACGCCGGCACGGCTCTCGAGGTCGCGCACGGCGCGCGTTACCGGCCGCAGGATCACCTTCGTCAAGCCGAGGATCGCGAGGATGGGCACGACGTCGAGCAGCAGCATGTGCTGGACCATGTGCATGAAGAACAGCTGATCGGCGAGCGAGTCCACCGGCGAGAGCAGGGCGAGGACGGCGGCCAGCAGCGCGCCGAGCAGGCAGCACAGCCGCCACACGGGCGCCTCGGTCCTCCGCCGCTGGGAGGGCCCCAGGCGCACGCGTCGCCAGCGCCTCACATAGACGCCGCCGACGATGACGACGCTGATCAGCACTCCCGGATCAAGCGTCCAAAAAAGGTGGGGACCCATCCGATAGAAGCGTAGACTCATGGTGGCCAAACATCTCCGACCAAAGGGAGCCTGTGATGCAGATTGACATCAAGGGTCGCAACGTTCCGGTCACCGACGAGATCCGCCAGCACGCGGAACGTCGCCTGAACAAGGTCGCGCGACAGGTTTCCGACCTTGCCCGCCTGGAGATCGAGATCTTCAAGGAGCCAAACCCGCGGGTGGCCGACTGCCACGTGGCGGAGGGCACCCTCTATCTGAAGCGCGTGACCCTGCGCGCACGTGACGCCTCACCGGAGCTGCTGCACTCGCTCAACCTCATGGTCGACGAGCTCGCGCGCCAGGTCAAGCGCCACCGCGACAAACTGCGCCACCGACGTGATCGGTCGGAGATCAGCAGCGCCCCGGCCGACGAAGGTGATCATGCCGCCGCGATCGAACGGATGTTGGCGATCGAGGCCACATACGGGATCGCCAGGAGCGGGCGGCAGGCCTTCATCTGAGCGGACGTCGGCGCGATGAGGGGGTGCCCGGGGGCAGCCGAGGGCTCGGCGAAGCGTGGGCCGGGCCCTCCCGGCCTCGGCCCCAGGCGATGTTTATCGCACGCGACCGGCGGGTAGCAGCTCAGCGCCCCATTGTTTAGGGGAAGGCCCTGGGCGGTTCGCGTGAATGCGACATCGCGGCGGGGTCGTCACATTCGAGCACGTCTGCATCCATGGGAGGAAGGTGTTGGCCGTGGGGCCGGGGAGCCGTAGGGGAAAGACGATGTTCGCGAGCCCGCTCGCCTTCGCCGCGGCGCTGGCGATCGCGCCCGGAGCGGGGGCCGCGTCGGCGTCGCTTCCGGCTAAACAGGGCACGGCGCCGCGCCCGGGCCCGGAAGTCCTCTACGAACCCCTGGCCCGCGCGCCGCAGCTCGAAAACGCGCCGTCGAGCATGTGGCACGCGTCTCCGATCCTCGTCTCGGGAGCCAGCGCCTATCGTGCCGGCGAGTTCCTCTACCAGGGCTACATCTACGACGACCATGGCGCCAAGGAGCTGACCGACCCAACCAACCCGATGATCTCCCCCGGAGGGGACGCCGCCGGGGGAGACACCTTCTCCGAACCCGACGGCACCTACACCTACCCGACCGGCCCGGGATATGACGAGAACGCGGCCAACCTGGTCGAGCTGCGGGTGAAGCCGCTCACGGACGCCACCGCCTTTCGCATCACGCTGAACGTGCTCGAAAACCCCAACCTCGTGGCCACGGCGATCGCAATCGGCGGCACGCCGGGCATCACCCATCCATTCCCGTTCGGCGCCAACGTGAGCGCTCCGGCCCAGTACTTCCTGACCGTTCATGGCGAAACGGCGGTCCTCACCAACGCGCTGACGGGGGCTGTGGTGCCCGGCCCGGCGCCGAGCGTCAGCGTCGATCTCGACCGTCGCCAGATCACCGTCGAGGTGCCGCACAGCGAGTGGAACCCGGGCGGGGAATCCGTACGCCTGGCCGCTGGCGTTGGGCTGTGGAACTCTGCCACCCGCAGCTACCTGCTTCCGGGTGCGGTTGCGAGCGCCACTCAGCCGGGAGGCGCGGGGACGGACACGACCCCGCCGGCGTTCTTCGACGTCGCGTTCCGATTCAACTCACAGGAGCCAATCCCCGCAACGCCGAGCACGCGAAACCAGACCGATCCGTCCTACTGGCGCGAGGCGGCCCAGGCCCGGGCCCTCGCGGCCGGGGACATCAGCCCCTTCTACGCCGTGGTCGATTTCGCAAAGCTCCGTGACCGCGTCAACGACGACATGCCCGGTCAGCCGACCGGCGTGCCACAGAGCGGCGCCTTCGATCGCATCCTCGCCTCGCACTTCTCCGATGGGCAGGGCGCCGACTATGCCACCGGCGGCTGTGGAAGCTCCGCGGCCTGCATCGGGGAGATGCGCGGGCAGCTCCTGCCATACGCGATCTTCGTTCCGGGCGGCACGCCTCCACCGGAAGGGTGGGGTCTGACGCTGCTGCTGCACTCGCTGTCGGCCAACTACAACCAGTTCGAGGGTTCGAAGAACCAGTGGCAGTTCGCGAACCGCGGATCCGGCTCGATCGTCATCACACCGTCGGGCCGGGGGCCTGACGGCTGGTACTACGACCGCGCCGGGCAGGACACCTTCGAGGTGTGGGCCGATGTAGCCGCCCACTACACCCTGGACCCGTCCTTCACCGACGTCGCCGGCTACTCGATGGGGGGATACGGGACCTACAAGTTCACGACGCAGTTCCCCGACCTGTTCGCGAAGGCCCAGCCGACCGTGGGTCCCCCGGGGCTCGGCATCTGGGCTCCCCCGGCCGAACCGGAGGCGGGCGGAAACCAGTCGCTGACCCAGAGGATGCTCGGCTCGGTGCGAAACGTTCCCTTCCTGATCTGGGATGAGACCACCGACGAGCTGGTTCCGATCAGCGGTGTGCTCGAACAGGTGAAAGCGTTCGACGAACTGGGCTACCGCTATGAATTCGACCAGTTCCTGGCGGGCGATCACCTGACGCTGGCCCTGAACGACGAATTCGCGCCCGCGGCCGCCTTCCTGGGGACCGACACGGTCAACCCGGATCCCCCACACGTCACCTACGTGTACAACCCGACGATGGACTTCGCGGCGGACGGGACGACGGCGGGGCACGCCTACTGGGTCTACGACGTGGGGCTCAGGGACCCCAGCGGGACGGCTCCGCTGGGGAAGGTGGACGTGCGCTCGGAGGGCTTCGGCGTGGGTGATCCGCCCCCGTCGGAAACCCAGCACGGGGCGGGGACGCTCACCGGCGGGGTGATACCCGCGATCCCCTACACCAGCCAGAGCAAGAGCTGGGGCACCGCGCCCTCCGCGCCGGTGCGCGACGCGCTCGACATCACGGCCACCAACTTGTCCCACGTCACGGTTGACGCGAGGCGAGCGAAGGTCGACTGCGCGGCGCAGCTGAACGTGACGAGCGACGGCCCCATCGAAGTGACGCTCGCCGACTGCCCCGAACAGGGCACGGTCACGAAGACCTTCGGCTGACGCCGGAGCTCCGGCCGACACGGCTTGGCGGCGGGCGGTCGAGAGCTATCCTTGGGCGATGCCATCTCTGCTTGATCGCGCGCTGAACGTCGGCGAGGCGAAGAAGTTCAAGAGCTACCAGAAGCGCGTCGCGCTGATCGGCGCGTTCGAGGCGGAGCTCGAGCACGACACCGACGCCGAGCTGCGCGAGCGGATGGATGTGCTGCGCGAGCGCGCGCTGGCCGACGAGCCGCTCGACGCGCTGCTTCCGGAGTGCTTCGCGATCGTGCGAGAGACGGGCAGGCGCACGATGGGGATGCGCCATTTCGACGTGCAGCTGATCGGCGGGATGGCGCTTCACGACGGCCAGATCGCCGAGATGAAGACCGGCGAGGGCAAGACCCTGACCGCCACGCTGGCGGTCGCGCTCAACTCGCTGGCCGTGCGGGAGAAGGGCTCGGAGACCGAGCCGCCCGAACGCAAGGGCGTGCACCTGGTGACCGTCAACGACTACCTGGCGCGGCGGGACGCGGAATGGATGAGCCCGATCTACAGCGCGCTGGGCGTCTCGGTGGGCGTGCTGCAGAACATGCAGTCCTTCGAGGACAAGCAGCGCGCGTACGCGTGCGACGTCGTGTACGGGACCAACTCCGAGTTCGGCTTCGACTACCTGCGCGACAACATGGCCAAGGACCTGTCCGAAAAGGTCCAGCGCGGCCACGCGTTCGCGATCGTGGACGAGGTCGACAACATCCTGATCGACGAGGCGCGCACCCCGTTGATCATCTCCGGGGCGCCCGAACAGGCTGCCGACCTGTACGTGAAGTTCGCGCGACTGGCGCCGCAGATGAAGCCGGGCAAGACGCCGGAAGGGATGGATCCGCGGTCCAAGAAGCAGTTCGTGGCCGACTTCGACTACGAGATCGAGGAGAAGCACAAGACCGTGTCGATCACGGAGCAGGGCGTCGCCAAGGCCGAGCGCTTTCTGGGCATCGATCACCTGTATCGGGCGGAGAACGGCCATCTGGTCAACCACCTGATCCAGTCGCTGCGCGCCGAGGCGCTGTACAAGATCGACGTCGACTACGCCGTGATCGACGGCGGGGTGAAGATCATCGACGAGTTCACCGGGCGCATCCTCGAGGGCAGGCGCTGGTCGGAGGGGCTGCATCAGGCGATCGAGGCCAAGGAGGGCGTGTCTGTCCAGGAGGAGAACCAGACGCTCGCCACGATCACGTATCAGAACTACTTCCGCCTCTACGACAAGCTCGCCGGCATGACCGGAACGGCGCTCACCGAGGCCACGGAGTTCATGAAGATCTACGAGCTGCCGGTCGTGCAGGTGCCGACGAACATGAAGATGGTTCGTGAGGACCGCAACGACCAGATCTACAAGACCAAGGAGGGCAAGTGGAACGCGGTCGTGGAGGAGATCGCCGCACGACACGAGAACGGCCAGCCTGTCCTGGTGGGGACGATCTCGGTGGAGGTCTCGGAGTTGCTGTCCGAGCAGCTGACCAGGCGCGGCGTCGCGCACACGGTGCTGAACGCGAGGCCCGAGCACGCCGCGCGCGAGGCGGAGACGGTTGCCGAGGCGGGCCAGCCGGGCGCGGTCACGATCGCGACGAACATGGCCGGACGCGGTGTGGACATCAAGCTGGGTGGCAACCCCGAGCATCTGGTCCGGCTGCGGCTCGCCAGAGATGGCGTCGACCCGGATGACGCCGAGACCTACGAGCGACGCATGGGTGAGCTGTTGCCGGAGGTCGAGCGCGGGGTGCAGGAGAATCGCGAACGCGTGATGGCGGCCGGGGGGCTGTTCATCTGCGGCACCGAGCGCCACGAGTCGCGGCGCATCGACAACCAGCTGCGCGGCCGCGCCGGACGCCAGGGTGACCCGGGCGAGAGTCGCTTCTTCCTGTCGGCCGAAGACGACCTGGTGCGGCTGTTCGCGGGCGACCGCATCTACCGGATCCTCGACAAACTGGGAGGCGTCGACGAGGAGGGTCGCGAGGAGCCGATCGAGGCCGGGATGCTGTCCAAGCAGATCGAGAAAGCGCAGAAGAAGGTCGAGGAACAGAACTTCTTGATGCGCAAACACGTGCTCGAGTACGACGACGTGATGAACGAGCAGCGTCGCGTCATCTACGCCTACCGCGACGAGGTGCTCGAAGGCAAGAGCATCGGCGATGAGGCCCGCCAGCAGGTCGTCGAGGTGATCGAGCGCACGATCGACCAGTACACGCCGGGGGACTTCATGGAGGACTGGGACATCGACGGGCTGCTGATGGCCTTGGGGCAGTTCTTCCCGCTGGATCTCGACGATGACGATCTCGACCCCGAGTCGGTTGACCGGGCCTCGCTGGCCGAGCGCATCACCGGGCTGGCGATGGAGCGCTACGACGCGCGCGAGCAGGCGCTGGGCGAGGAGCTCATGGGCGCGCTCGAGCGCTTCATCTTGCTTCAGATCATCGACGAGCGCTGGCGCGAGCACCTGTTCGACATGGACTACCTGCGCGAAGGGATCAGCCTGCGGGGCTTCGCGCAGATCGACCCGCTGGTCGCGTACAAGAACGAAGCGTTCACCCTGTTCGGCGATCTCATGAACAGCGTGTGGGCCGACTACGCGCGGTTGATCTTCAACGTCCAGGTGAACGTCGAGGGAGAGAACGGCGGCTCACCGCCGGTGCCCGCATTCGCGGCCGCCGGGAGCTCGACGAGCGGGGGCCGCGTGTCCTACTCGGGTGGTCACAGCGCGGTGGGCGCGGGAGCGCTGGCCGCGGCCGCCGCCGCGGCGGGCGGCGGTCAGGAGGGCGGGCAGGGGCCCGGCTCACCGGAGTTGCCGCAGGAGGCGATCCCGGTGGTAGAGCAGCGCGTCGTCGACGATGAGCATCAGGTCGGCCGCAACGATCCGTGCTGGTGCGGGTCGGGTAAGAAGTTCAAGCGCTGCCACGGCGCCTAGCGCGAGTGCTCAGCCGATGCCCTCGGCGAACCTGGACCTCGTGCGCTCGCTCTATGCCACCTGGAACCGCGGCGACTTCAGCTCGGTCGAATGGGCCGATCCGGAGATCGAATTCGTGATCGTCGGCGGTCCCGACCCGGGCAGCTGGAGGGGAGTAGCTGGGATGGAGGAGGGCTGGCGCCAGTGGCTCATCGCCTGGGATAGCTACAAAGCCGAGGCCGACGAGTATCGCGAACTCGACCCTGAGCGGGTGGTCGTGTTCGGGCGCATGAGTGGGCGCGGAAAGACGAGCGGCGTGAACGTCGAGACGGAGTTCGCAAATGTCCTGGACCTCCGTGACGGCAAGGTCACGCGGCTGTGCCTCTACTCCATGCGCGAGCGCGCCCTCGCCGACCTGGGCCTCGACCCGGAGGCCCGCTAGCGTCCACCCGCGATTCTGCGCGGGCCCGCGCCCTGCCGCTGATAGCGTGGTGGATATGGCCACCGACGCCGCAACCGAGGCCACGCCGCAGCGGCTTGCTGCGATCCGTGGGCAGATGAAGCTGCTCGCGGACTATCTTTGACCCGGTCGGGCTTGGCGAGCGCGTCGCGGCGCTCGAGCGCGAGATGGGGGCCGAGGGCTTCTGGGAGGACTCCGAGAGGGCTGCGGGAGTGTCCTCCGAGCACGCACGGGCGTCCAGGCGCCTTGAGACGTTCCGAGCGCTGCAGAGCGACGTGGACGACCTCGACGGGCTGGCGGAGATGGCCGTCGAGGAGGAGTCGCTGAAGGAGGAACTCGACGAGCAGATCGCGTCTGTCGAGTCCCGCCTGGCGGCGCTCGAGGAGCAGCGGCTGTTCTCCGGCCGCTACGACGCGGGCGACGCGCTCGTGAGCGTGAACGCGGGGGCGGGGGGCACAGACGCGCAGGACTGGGCGGAGATGGTGCTGCGGATGGAGATGCGCTGGGCCGAGGGCCGCGGCTTTGAGGTCGAGCTGCTCGAGGCGAGCGCGGGAGAGGAAGCCGGCATCAAGTCGGCCACCTTTCGCGCATCGGGCGAGAACGCCTACGGCCTGCTCGGCGCCGAGCGGGGTGTGCACCGGCTCGTTCGGCTGTCTCCGTTCGACTCGGCCCACCGTCGCCAGACGAGCTTCGCGGGCGTGGAGGTGGCGCCGGTCGTCAAGGACACGGGCGAGATCGAGATCAACGAGGACGACCTGCAGATCGACACCTACAGGGCCTCGGGCGCTGGCGGCCAGCACGTCAACAAGACCGACTCGGCCGTGCGCATCACCCACCGGCCGACGGGGATCGTCGTGCAGTGCCAGAACGAGCGCTCGCAGTCCTCGAACCGCGCGACCGCGATGGCGATGCTGCGGGCGAAGCTGCTCGAGCGGCGCGAGCGCGAGCGTCAGGAGGAGATCGCGCGCGAGAAGGGGGAGGCGCAGGATGTGAACTTCGGCTCGCAGATCCGCTCCTACGTGCTGCATCCCTACACGATGGTCAAGGATCATCGGACGGGCTATGAGATGGGCGACGTGCAGCGCGTCCTCGACGGGGATCTGGACGGGTTCGTGCGTGCGTATTTGCTCTCGAGCGCGGCGTCGCACGGATAGAGGCGCGGCTGTTCTGTAGGGAGGACCTGCGGGTGGTCCTGACGGGGTCCCGGACGCGCTAAGGCGCGGCCGTGGCGTCCACGGATCAGCGTCCCGCCTGGATCTGCTCGCGCTCGGCCAGCCGGTTGCTGCGGCGAAGCTGGGCCTCTGACTCGCGGCGGAGCTCCTCCTCTGAGCTGGCGAGCAGCGGCGGTACGGCGACAGGGTTGCCCCCGTCGTCGACGGCCACCATCGTCAGATAGGCGCTGTTGCTGTGCCGGCGCTTGCCGCTGCGGGGGTCCTCGGTGTCGACGCGCACGCCGACCTCCATCGAGGTGTGCCAGACGGCGTTGACGCTCGCCTGGAAGGTGACGAGCTCGGCGACGTGTATCGGGACCATGAAGGTCATGCGATCCATGCTGGCGGTCACAACCCGGCAGCGGGAGTGTTTGACGGCGGCCAGCCCGGCGGCCTCGTCGCACAGCTTCATGACGGTGCCGCCGTGGACGAAGCCCGCCCCGTTGGCATCCAGTGGTCCCATCCAGTGGGCGAGCGTGGCGTGCGAATCGGCGGCGGAGCGTGCATCCATGATGAGCTGATCCTATGCTGAAGCCCAGTGGACTCCACCCTGGACGCCGAGTCGGCCGAGCTCGTGCGCGTGGCGCTCGAGGAGGACATCGGCGCGGGCGACGTGACCACGGCGGCGACCGTGCCGCAGAGGGCGCGCGCTCGAGCGCTCATCACGCAGAAGGCGCCCGGTGTCATCTATGGGCTTGAGGTTGCCGAAAGCACGTTTGCGGCGCTTGACTCGGATGCGGGCTTCGAGCGGCTGGCGCAGGAGGCGCAGTGGCGTGAGCAGGGCGGTCCGGTGATGAGCGTGGAGGGGCAGGCGCGCGCGCTGCTCACCGCGGAGCGCACCGCTCTGAACTTCCTCGCGCACCTCTCGGGCGTGGCGACGATGGCTGCGCTGGCCGCGCGCGCGGTGCAGGGGACGGGCGTGCGGGTGCTCGACACGCGCAAGACCACGCCGGGCCTGCGTGCGCTGGAGAAGGCCGCGGTCGCCGCCGGGGGTGCCGAGAACCACCGCGCGGGGCTGCATGACGCGCTGCTGATCAAGGAGAACCACATCGCTGCCGCGGGGGGCATCACGCAGGCGATCTCCCGCGCGCTGGAGGCCGCCCCCGAGCTGGCGGGCACGCTCGAGGTGGAGGTGCGCGACAGCGAGGAGATCGAGGAGGCGCTCGCCGCCGGCGCTCCGCGACTGTTGCTGGACAACATGGATGACCTGCAGTTGCGTGCCGCGGTCGCCCAGGTCGCCGGCCGGGCAAGCCTCGAGGCCAGCGGGGGAGTGACCCTCGAGACGCTCAGGGCCCGCGCGGAGACCGGGGTAGAATGGATCTCCATGGGGGCGCTCACGCATTCCGCCCCCGCGCTGGACCTGTCCCTGACCCTGGAGGTCACCCGATGACGCTCACCCTGCCGATGGCCCCGGCCCAGGCGCCTCGAGCCTCGCTTTTGCCCAGCGAGATCGCCGAGCTAAAGGACGAGGTGCGTGCTCTGGCGGCCGAGCGCGGAGCGGTGATCCTCGCGCACAACTACCAGGTGCCCGAGGTGCAGGAGGTCGCCGACTACGTCGGCGACTCGCTCGGGCTGTCGCGGAAGGCGGCGCAGGCCGACGGCGGGACGATCGTCTTCTGCGGGGTGCACTTCATGGCCGAGACCGCCTCGATCCTGTGCCCGGAGAAGACCGTCCTGATCCCCGACCTCGACGCCGGCTGCTCGCTCGCCGCGTCGATCGACGCCGAGCAGCTCACCGGTTGGAAGGCGGAGCACCCCGAAGGCGTCGTGGTCATGTATGTGAACACCACCGCCGAGGTGAAGGTCCTCACCGACTACTGCTGCACCTCGGCGAATGCGGTGGACGTCGTGCGTCACATCTACGACACGCACGGACCGGACACCGAGATCCTGTTCGGCCCGGACATGTGGCTGGGCGCCTACGTCGAGAAGGAGCTCGGCCGTCGCATGCACGTTTGGGACGGCGAGTGCCACGTCCACGCCGGGATCCGTCCGGCCGACATCGAAGCGACCCGTGCCGCCCACCCGGGCGCGGACTTCCTGATCCATCCGGAGTGCGGCTGCTCGACGAGCGTGATGGAGTACGTCGCCGCCGGCGACGTGTCCGCGGAGGGCGTCCACATGCTCTCCACCGGCGGGATGCTCGACTATGCGCAGCGGGCCGAGCTCGAATCCGGCGTGGGCCGAGCCCAGCGAGGGGAGTCCGGTGGCGAGCTGCCCGCGTCCGCCGAGCCGCCGGCACGCCGCGAGGCGGTGGTGGCGACGGAGATCGGGATGCTCTACCCGCTGGAGATGGCCGCTCCGGACGTCGACTTCATACCCGCCAACCCCGACGCCTCGTGCGTCTACATGAAGATGATCACCCTTCCCAAGCTGCGCGACTCGCTGCGGGATATGAAGTACGAGGTGCGCGTCCCCGAGGAGGTCGCGGTGCGGGCGAGGGTGCCCATCGACCGCATGGTGGCGATCGGCTGAAAGTATAGCAATACGCTAAGTTACTGGCCATTTCGTTAGCGTATGTGCTAGAGTCATACGATCATGTCGTCGACCACCGACCGTGTCGCCTCCGAACTGATCGCGGATATGCGCCGAACGAGCGGGTTGAGCCAGGCGGAGCTGGCACGGCGCGCGGGGATGCAGGGGTCGGTCCTCAGCGCCTACGAGCACGGTCGGCGTCAGCCGTCCGTCGCCGCGCTCGCACGGATCGCCGCGGCGGCCGGGGCCGAACTGCAGCTGGCGCCGAGGGCCGATCGTGCAGCGACGGAGCACGCCGGGAGGGTCCTGTCCCAGGTACTCGATCTGGCTGAGCATCTGCCGTACCGACCGCGGCCGGAGCTTGCGTATCCGCCGCTGAACCGACGCGCGGCGTGAGCGAGCTCGGCGACCGTCTGCTCGCCGTCCACGACGCGCTCGAGCGGGCGCGAATCCCACATGCGATCGGCGGCGCCATCGCGCTTGGCTACTGCACGCTCGAACCACGGGGAACCAGGGATCTCGACGTGAATGTATTCGTCGGGCCAGATCGCGTAAAGGACGTGTTCGCCGCGCTGCCGGACGGCGTCGTGATCAGTGGACTCAGCCTCGAGCAGGCGGAACGGGACGGACAGGTCAGGCTGTGGTGGGAGCAGACGCCGATCGATCTGTTCTTCAGCGTTCTTCCCTTTCACGATCAGGTTGCCAGGGACGTCCGGCAGGTCCCTTTCGAGGATCGTTCGATTCCCGTGCTGGGCTGCACCGCGCTGGCTGTCTTCAAGGCGATGTTCCACCGACCGCGGGACTGGGTGGACATCGAATCGATGGTCGAGGCCCGCGCTCTCGATCTTGGGGAGGCGGCTCGGTGGGTGGGCGAGATGGCGGGACCCGACTCCGCCGAGGCACGAAAGCTGGGTGAGCTCGGTTCCTAGAACTCCTCGGCGGCGTGCGGTCCCACCACTGCCACGGCGAGCCTGTCCGCCACCCCAGCGGCCACCTCGCGGACCTCCTTGAAGGTGACACTGTCGAGCGCCGCTATCGCCGCGTCGGGGTCGATGTCCTCGCCGAACACGATCTTCTGGTTGGCCGCGTTCCGGGCCACCGCGTTCGTGTTCTCGAACGCCAGCACGGTCCGCCCGGCGGCATAGGCGCGAGCTCGCTGCACCTCCTCCTCGGTGGGACCCTGCTCGCGCAGCTCATCCACTATCCCCCGCATCCGCGTGTAGGCCTCCGCGCACTTGGCCGACTCCAACCCCGAGCCCAGCTGCAGGATGGGGACGTCGGCGTAGGCGTGGTTGACGGCATACACCGAGTAGCACAGGCCGCGCTTCTCGCGAATCTCCTCGAACAGCCTCGACCCCATGGAGCCGCCGAGGAGCGTCGAGTAGATCGACAGCGCGGCGCGCTCGCGCAGGTCTGTCACCGTGATGTCCGGGCGGTAGATCATGCGCAGGTGCGACTGGTTCGTGTCGCGCTCGTCCACGAGCGTGGTGGGCGCGAAGTCCGGGGCGGGCAGGGAGGGCTCGGGCGCGGGCAGCGCCGGGAAGCGGGCGAAGCGCTCGATGAGCTCGGCAGCCTCGGGTAGGTGCTCGAGGTTGCCGGCCAGGAACGCGCCTCCACGGCCGCCCGCCCAGCGGCGCTCGCGGAACGCGACGATCCCCTCGCGGGTGAAGCTCCTCAGGTTCTCCTCCGGGCCCAGCACCGTCCGTCCCAGCGGGTGCTCGCCGAACGCCGCCCTGTCGATCAGGTGCTCGGCGACCGTCGAGGGCTGGTCGTAAGCGCGGTTGATCTCCTGGATGACCACGCCGCGCTCGCGGTCGAGCTCCTCGGCGTCAAGGCGCGGACGGCCGACGAAGTCTGAGAGCAGGTCGATCGCCTGCCCGGCGCCCTCGGCGCGGACGGTGATGTGGAAGGCGACGAGATCATGGCTGGTGTAGGCGTTCAGGACCCCCCCGAGGTGCTCGGCGGTCTCGTTGACGTGCTTGTAGCTCGGGTACTTCTGCCCGCCCTTGAACACGAGATGCTCGAGGAAGTGCGCCATCCCGTTCTCCTCCGGGCGCTCGTTACGGGCGCCGGCATCGAAGGCCACGAGCACCGTCAGCGCGCGCGTGCCCGGCAGGGCGATGCTGTGGACCGGCAGCCCGTTTGACGGGACGGTCGTCGTTGAGATCTCGGTCACTGGGGCCGCAGCCTAGAGCAGTGCGTCCGCCACCGCGCGGCCGCGGTTTCCGTCCCGGCCGGCCGTGGAGCTGCGGCGCCTCCCGGCAGCACGATGCGTAGTCTGCGGATGATATTGCCCGCCCGTCGACGACAGCCGCTGCTCGCCGTGCTCGTCGTGCTGCTGCCGATCCTGCTCGTGATCGGCATCTGGCTGGGCGGGCATCCGGAAGACCTGCCCGCGTTCGCCCGCGGGGCCTTCGTCTCCGATCATGCGACGCGGGTCGTCGACGAAGCGATCAACCGGATCTCGAGCGACTACTACCGGCCGATCGGCAAGAGCCGGCTGTCTGACGCCTCGATCGCGGGGGTCGTGGCGAGCCTCGGCGACCGCTTCTCCCACTATCTGTCCCCGAGCGAATTCCACGAATTCAACTCGCCGCCGAGCTTCACCGGCATCGGCGTCGCCGTGGGCCCCGAACGGCGGGGTCTGCGCATCGTGCGCGTGTTCGACTCCTCGCCGGCGGCGCGGGCGGGGCTCCGGGCGGGGGAACTGATCGTGGCGGTCAACGGTCGAACGCTCGCAGGTCTCTCCGCCGATGCGGCGATCGCGCTGGTCAAGGGGCCGCCCGGGACCGACGTGACGCTCTCGGTCGAAGGGCAGCCTCGACCGCATGCCCGGCGCGGCGCCACGCGCACGCTGAAGATCACCCGAGCGACGATCTCAGAGCCGGTTGTGGCGTCGGAGACGCACACGGTCCAAGGAGTGAAGCTCGGCGTGGTGGCGCTCGGCACGTTCAGCCCGGGTGCGCACGCCGAAGTTCGCGAAGCCGTCGAACGCGAGCTGCACATGGGCGCGCGCGGGATCGTGTTCGACCTGCGTGACAACGGCGGCGGCCTGGTGGAGGAGGCGCAGCTGATCGCGAGCATCTTCATCCCGAGCGGAACGATCGTGACCACGCGCGGGCGCACTCAGCCGACCGACACGCTCGCGGCCACCGGGGACGCGATTCCTGCGGCGATCCCGGTCGTGGTGCTCGTCGACTCCAACACGGCCTCGGCGTCGGAGATCGTCACCGCCGCGCTCCAGGACCACCACAGGGCGACCGTCGTCGGCACGCACACGTTCGGAAAGGGCGTCTTCCAGGAGGAGGAGCCGCTCTCCAACGGCGGCGCGCTGGACATCACCGTGGGCGAGTACTTCACGCCCGACGGACGCAACCTGGGCGGCGGTGGCGTCAAGCAGGGGGCCGGCGTGTCCCCGGAAGTGCCCGTTCGGTCCGGGGTGGACTCCCCGCACGGCCTGACGGTGGCGCTGAACACGCTCGCCGCGAAAGCCATCGCGGCCGAGCCGAAGTGAGCGCGAAGCCGCCCCTCGGGCGCCGGGGCGCGCCCAAGGGCGGCGGTGGCTCGCGGGCGCGGCCGCCCCGAGCGCCCGCCCCGAGCACGGACACGACCGTCGCGGTGCTCCATCGCCGGGGGCGGTTCTGGAGCGCCGAGCCGCTGTTCGCGACCGGCCCGGTCCGGCCGGAAGTCTCGCGATCGCGGGCGACGGGACGGATCTCGCTCGGCGCCCGGCTCGCCGGCGACGCCGGCGCGAAGGCACGCGATGGCGACATCGTTCTGGTGCAGAGCACGACGGGCAGCCGTCGCGGCGGGCAGGCTCGGGTGGCACGGGTAATCGGGCGCCCCGACGTCGCTCGCGATGTGATCGAGGCTCTGATGCTCGATCGGGGGCTCGCGCGCGGGTTCGGCCCGGAGGTGCGGCGCGAGGCTGGTCAGGCCCGCGATCGGGGCCTAAAGATGTGCGCGGAGCCCGGCAGGAAGGACCTGCGGGGCCTACCGACGTTCACGATCGACCCGGCCACGGCGCGTGACTTCGACGATGCGGTCTCCGCCGAGCGTGTCGGCGGGGGCGGGGCGCGCCTGTGGGTGCACATAGCCGACGTGAGCGCCCACGTCCGCGAGGGGTCGCTCGTGGACCGCGAGGCGCGACGGCGGGCCACGAGCGTGTATGTGCCGGGCGCGGTCGAGCCGATGCTGCCCGAGGCGCTGTCCAACGACGCATGCTCGCTGATGGCCGGGCGCGATCGCCTGGCGGTCACGGTGGAGCTCGAGCTGCACGGGGCGGAGGTTGGGCGCGCGGCGTTCTACCGCTCGCTGATCCGCTCGGACGTTCGTCTGGACTACGAGCGGGTTGACCGCATCTTCGACGGGCACGAGTCGGTCGATGAGCCCTGGCGGGAGGCGCTGGGTGTTGCACGCGAGGCGGCCGCCGCGCTCGAGCATGAGCGCGAGAAGAGCGGCGCCCTGGTGCTCGACTCCGAGGAGCCCGAGTTCACGTTCGACGATCAGGGGAACGTGAGCGAGATCCGCGCGCGCGCGCAGACCGAGTCCCATCGTCTGATCGAGCATCTGATGATCGCCGCCAACGAAGCCGTCGCTCGCCTGCTCGAACAGCGCGGTGTGCCCTGCCTGTACCGGGTGCACGAGCGTCCTGACCCCGAGCGCGTCGAACGGCTCGTCGAGCAGCTCGCCTCGCTCGAGGTGCCAACGCCGCCGTTGCCCCAGCAGATGTCCCCGTCCCAGGCCGCCGAGCTCCTCGGAGCCATCTCACGCCTCGTGGAGCGCCACGTGCGCCGTACCGGCAGGGGTCGGGCCGCGCTGGGCTCGCTCGTGCTGCGCTCGCTCAAGCAGGCCTACTACTCGCCCTCGAACATCGGCCACGCCGGCCTGCGCTCGGCGAGCTACTGCCACTTCACCTCACCCATCCGTCGCTACCCGGACATCGTCTGCCATCGTGCGCTGCTGTCGGCCGTCGGCGGCGGGGAGAGCGCGCCGCGCGCCGGCGGGCTCGTGGAGCTCGGGGCCTGGAGCTCAGAACGGGAGCGCGAGGCGATGACGGTCGAGCGCGACGCGGATGACATCGCGCGCTGCTTCGCGCTCGAGCGCACGCTGTATGAGGCCGGGTTCGAGCGGGCGTTCGCCGGAGAGGTCGTGGGCCTGATCTCCGCGGGAGCGTTCGTCGGGTTTCCGAGTCCAACTGCGCCGTATGAGGGGATGCTGCCGGTGCGGCGCCTGCGCGAGACGGCCACCGACCAAGGGTCCGCGCGGGCGTGGTGGGAGCTCAACGAGGCGGGCACGATCCTGTATGGCGAGCCGGGCGGCGCGACGCTTCGCCTGGGCGATCCCATCGACGTGCGCGTGGCTCGCGTGGACGCGGTCCGCGGTCGTGTGGACCTCGTGCCCGCCGGATGACGGCCGGCGTGGGGCGTTGCGGCGGGTCCGCGATGGGCCGATCGATCGGTGTCGGGCGTCTGCGATCGCGACCATCTAGGCTCGACCCGTGGCCAAGGGCAAGCGAAAGCGAAAGATCGGCGCGGGGGACGTGGCGTCGAACCGCTACGCCTCACATCGCTACGAGCTCATCGAGCGGCTCGAGTGCGGGCTCGTGCTGGAGGGCACCGAGGTAAAGGCGCTGCGCGCGTCCGGCGCGCAGCTGAAGGACGGCTACGCCGCGGTGAGCGACGGCGAGCTGTGGCTGCACTCCGTTCACATCCCGCCATACGGTCCCGCGGCGCGCGAAAACCACGATCCGGAGCGGGTGCGCAAGCTGCTGCTGCACCGCCGCGAGCTCGACCGCATCGCCGGGCGCGCCAAGGAGCGCGGCCTCACGCTGGTTCCGACCCGAATGTACTTCTCGGGCGCCCACGCCAAGGTCGAGATCGCGCTGGCTCGGGGCAAGGACGTCTACGACAAGCGCCAATCGATTCGCGAGCGCGAGACCAAGCGCGACATGGAACGAGCCGTGCGCGAGGCCAGGCGGTAGGCCGAGACCCGTGTCGCGCCCGGAGCGGAGCTGCTAGATCGAGCCGAAGCTGTGGCCGGCGCTGGTGAGGATGTGCGTCTCGTACATCCCGAACGCGAGCGCCACGATCAGAAGGATGTAGACGCTGCCCACGAGCAGCCTGTGAGCTGGAGCGACGCGATAGTAGGCGGCCTGCTCGAGCGAGCGCGTCTTGCGCTGCTGCCAGCGCCGCCATGTCTCCATGCCGCCGAACAGGATGATGATCAGGAGGATCGGATTCGGGAACACCAGCACCAGCGCGACGAGCGCGCCCAACCCGATGAACCACATCCACGGCGCCATCGCCGCCATCGCGCGTCCCCCGTCGAGCGGCACCACGGGGAGCAGGTTGAAGAGGTTGATCAGGAATCCCACGTAGGCCAGGGCGAGCAGGAACGCGCTGCCGGTGAGCGCACCCGCCACGGCGACCGCGGCGGCGGCGAGGGTGCCGAGGATCGGGCCGGCCAGCCCGACGCGTGCCTCCGCGAGCGCGTTGTCGCCGAGCGACTTCGAGAAGATCGCGGCGCCGAGGAATGGAATGAACATCGGCGCGCTTGCCTTGATCCCCTCGCGCCGCAGCGCGATCACGTGGCCCATCTCGTGCAGGAACAGCAGCACGACGAACCCGGCCGCGAACTCCCACCCCCAGAACAGGCTGTAGGCGGCGACCGAGACGAGCGCCGTGCCGGAGGTCGTGAGCAGCTTGAGCTTCGGCAGCAACAGGAGAAGGCTCTTGATCGCGGCGAAGAACTTGGCGATCGCGGCGGCGATGACCGCCAGCCCGCTCGTGATGCGCTTGCGCAGGCTCCGTGCCGGGCCGTCGTCGGACGAGCGCGTCCCGAACGGATTCTCGCCGGCGCCGACGGGCACCGCCATGCGCTCTATGCGCTCCTCGGAAACGGGCGGGGACGTCGGCGGCCCGGCTCGGAGGGCCGGCCGCGAGCCGGGCAGGGAGAAGTCTCCGCTATCCATGGCTTCCATTGTGGCAGCACCGATAAGCGTGTCCTAACGACACCGGCGCGGTGCCCCCGAAAGCCTTTTTTTTTCGGAACGTGCGGGATGTTGGCCAGAACGGGGTTGCAATGCCCAGGGGGCCGAGCTAGGTTGATTTCAGACGCGGAACCGAGCCGCAAAGAGCGAGGCCAACGAGGTGTGAGGCCGCGCCACCCGTCAGGACGGGCCCTTCGGGGTTCGACCGAAATGGGTTCCTCAAGCGGCCCGGGACCGCGTCGTTTTTTGTCCCGGAGCCGCAGGGCTCGCGCCCTCGCCGCACACCGTGGGCGGCGGTGCGCGGCGGATACAATGAGACGGAAAGCATCCCCGGGGACGACAGGCTTCGACGTGGTCGGCTCGTGGGGGTGGTGGCGAGCCGAGGTCCCGGGCGGCCTCGTAAAACACCCGGGAAAACCATAAGTGCGGACTCTCACGAGTACGCCCTCGCCGCTTAGTCAATAGCTAAGCCGTGAGGTCTCGGGCCCCGCTCGCCTGCGGCGGGGAAGGCCGGGATCAGAAAGCAGGCTCACCCGGCGCGGCCCGTCTTCGCCAAGCCGGGGAAACCTAAGGAGACTGGTCCCCCACAACCCCGCCGGCGAGGCGAGCGGAGGACGAGATCAGAGCGCCGGCTACGCTCGTAGAAGCCACTCTCACGCGATCGCGGACGTGGGTTCGATTCCCGCCGTCTCCATCGCTGCCCCGAGATCGCCCGTATCTATGGGGGATTCGGGAAACGGCGGGAACGATTCGCTACTCGCCCGCCAGGACTCGATGGGAAAGCGAGGGCAAATAATGAGGAAAGTAGGAGGGCTGATTGTGACGGCACTCGTGGGTGTGGCGCTCCTCGGAGCGACGCAGGTATTCGCGGCCTCGTCCACGAGTCGAACGCCGAGCGACCCATCTGCGAGTGTTGTGATCCCAAGTGGGCCTGAGCTCCCACTGGAAAAGGTCGAGTCGATAGTGAGCCAGGCCGAGTTTGACGGAGACCTCCGATGCAGGGCATTCTGTCCTGCCGAGAGGAGACGCTCCGGCGATGCCAAGAGGAAGGAAGTACCCACAGGAGTTGATCGACCGCGGAGTTCGGCTCGTGTTCGAATCCGGGCGTCCGATCGCCCAGGTCGCCGCCGATCTGGGGATGCACCCGGAGGCGCTGCGCAAGCGGGTGCGCCAGGCCGAGATCGACAGCGGTCGACGCGACGGTCTCACAAGCGAGGAGCACGAGGAGATCAAGAAGCTGCGCCGCGAGAACTTCGAGCTGCGCCGTGCGAATGAGATCCTCAAGTCCGCCTCGGTTTTTTTCGCCAAGGAACTCGACCCAGACCGACCGAAGTGAGCCGCTACGTCGATCAGCATCGTGGCCGCTTCGGGGTCGAGCCGATCTGTGAGGTCTTGGGCGTGTCGGCGTCCGCCTACTACGAGCGCGCCACCGGGCGGCGCTCTGAACGTTCGCTCAACGACGAGCGGCTGCTCCAGTGCATCAAGGAGATCCACGAGGCCAACTACTACGCCTACGGGTACCGGCGCATGTGGAAGGCGCTCAAGCGCGCCGACGAGCCGGCGGCGCGCTGCACCGTGCAGCGACTGATGACAGAGCACGGAATCCAAGGCGCCAAGCGCCGTGGCAAGCCGTGGCGCACGACCAGACCCGACTCGCAGGCCAAGCGCCGAGCGGACCTCGTGCAACGCGACTTCAGCGCTCAGGGCCCCGATCAGCTGTGGCTGGCTGACCTGTCCTACTTGCGCTGCTGGGAGGGCGTCGTGTTCTTCGCGTTCATCATCGACGCCTTCAGCCGCCGGATCGTGGGATGGCAGTTCGCACCTCACATGCGCACAGACCTCGTCTTGGACGCGCTGAGGATGGCACTGGGGCAGCGCTCCTCGGGCGCCGACGTCGAGCTCGTCCATCACTCAGATCGCGGCAGCCAATACACGAGCATCGATTACGCCCAGACGCTCACCGACAATCGCGTCCTCGCCTCGGTTGGCTCGGTCGGCGACGCCTACGACAACGCGATGGCCGAGAGCTTCCTGGACAGCTTCAAGACCGAGCTGATCGCAGACCGGGTCTGGCGCACTCGATCGCAGCTCGAGCTCGCCGTCGTCGAGTACGTCGGCTGGTTCAACCACGCGCGTCTGCACGAGTCGCTCGGCGACCTGCCACCGGCTGAGTTCGAAGCCCTCTACGCTGCGAACGACAGGCCGACCACATCCATCAGATGAAAGATGGAAACCAACAAATCTGGTCTCCGTCAGACCCGGTCCGGCTCAATAGCGATGGCGCGTTCGGACGAAGCTGGGGAACCTAGTCCTGCCGAAGTGCGCATGGGCAGGGGCACGCTCGAAGACGCGATGCGCACTATCGACCCCTCGACGACGATGCCCGAAACCCCGAGCCCGAGGTTCCGCAGGATGCTCGCAACGCCGGTCGTCCTGGTGGTCATGCACGGTCATTTCACGCTGAACGATGCCCGTGTGCCTCCGGGTTACCCGGCCCCCACTGGCGCAGTGCTCGATCTCGTCATCGATGCTCATACCGGTGGTGTGATCGGGAGGGCTCTGCCGATCACACAGCAGCAGGGCGGCCTTCCGCTCGCGAGCGTTGCGTCCTGGAAAGCTGCCAGAGGCGTAATCGTGGGGCGTCTGTATGTGGCTGGTGGCCCACCGTCGCGTAGCCGTGGCCATCGAGGGCCTATTCCGTCGGCGGGCTCGGGCGTGGTGGTCACGAACATCTCAGGCAAAGTCGTGGCAAGGACGATGACGGCAAAGAGTGGACGTTTTCGCATCCGCATAAAGCCCGGCCGCTACCTCGTAGCAGGCACGCTCTCGGGCTTGTGCAAGAGGAACGCGGTTACTGTTCGAGCCGGCAAGCAGACCTCTACGCGGCTCTCTTGCAGCATCAGGTAGCTGCTAGAGCCACGGCAGGGGTATAGGGGGGCGGCGCTGGCGAACAGCCCGCCCGCCAACAGGTATCCACTCCACACCGTCGCCTGCACCGGGCTTCCGCTTCAGCCCTATCTCGCCTATCTGGCGTGGCTGTCGCGGACGGGCTCGCCTCACGCGAAAGGGGTTGGCTCGTCGAGGTCGAACCGGGGGAGTGTTGAAGGCTCGGTACGACAGATCCGGCATCGCCACGCTTGGTTCTAGTGGAGGGCGCACGTGAGACGCGTCAGAACGTTTGGGCTTTCCGTCGTGGCCCTACTGACGATCAGTGGGATGTTCGCCGCGAACGCATCGGCGACCCCAGCGGGCACGATCACCGAGTTCTCTGCTGGAATCACCGCCGATGGCACACCGGGAGGGATCACGACCGGCCACGAAGGTGATCTCTGGTTCACCCAGAAGCACGACCTTGGGCGGATCACCCCGGCCGGCACCGTCACCGAGTTCCCGCTTGGGGAAACGGTTGGCGAAGAGCCGCTCGGCATCACGACAGGGCCCGAAGGTAACCTCTGGTTCACCTGGACAAGCACCGAAAACAGTAACCGCATCGGCCGTATCACGCCGACCGGCGTGGTCACCGGGTTCTCAACAGGGATCACACCGGGCACCGATCCGTACGGGATCACCCTAGGTTCCGAAGGCAATCTCTGGTTCACCGAGGCTTTTGGGAAGCCTGAGCTCGGTGCGGTCGGGCGTATCACGCCGACGGGCGGGGCTACCGAGTTCCCACTCCCGGCAAACTGCGGCTCGAACGGGATCACGACCGGGCACGAAGGCGACCTCTGGTTCACTTGCGTATTGGGAAACGCGATCGGACAGATCACCCCCACGGGAACCGTCACTGAGTTCTCGATCGGGACCGCCCCGAACAGCTATCCGTACGCGATCATTGCAGGTCCCGAAGGTAACCTCTGGTTCACCCAGCCCGGAGCTGGACAGATCGGTCGGATCACGCCGACGGGCGCCATCACCGAGTTCTCGACGGGGATCGCGGGGAACAGTGAACCGTACGCGATCGCGGCGGGCGCCGACGGCAACCTTTGGTTCACTGAGCGGGAAGGCGAGATCGGGCAGATCACCCCGACTGGAACAGTTACCCAGTTTTCGACCGGAATCACGCCTGGTAGCCGTCCCTTCGACATTACGGCAGGCTCTGAAGGCAGCCTCTGGTTCACCCAGCCCAACGTCAACCAGATCGGTCGGATCACCTCGGGCGTTTCGACCGGGCCAGGCGGAGCGACAGGAGAAATCGGAGCAACCGGAGCAACTGGGCCCACGGGCGAAACCGGTGCGTCAGGTGCAACCGGACTCCAGGGAGTGACCGGAGTGACGGGAGCCCAGGGCGTCATCGGAGCAACTGGGCCACAGGGGACGATCGGAGTAGACGGAGCCACCGGCCCCACCGGAGCAACCGGCGTCACGGGAACCGGCGCCACCGGTCCAACCGGAGCGTCAGGCAGCAACGGCAGCAATGGAACCAATGGAGCGACCGGTGCGACCGGCGTAACCGGGGCCATTGGCGCGACCGGACTCACCGGACCAACTGGTCCGACCGGTAGCGAAGGCCCGACAGGCACAACGGGAGCGACTGGGTCGAGCGGCATCGGTGTCACAGGCCCAGCCGGCAACGCTGCGATCGCTACCTTCGCCAGCTTCCAGAACGTGCCGAGCGGCAACTGTCTGGTCTACACGGATCTTGGCGGTCAGGGCAATGGCTGGTGTCCGCCGAGCACGACCAGCTTCCTGTTCAGCGATCTTCTTACCGGCCCGATGCCAGCCAACGGGGCCACGGTGACCAACCTGTATGCGGAAACGAACGCGACGCTGAGTGGTTCAGCTACCGCCCTGATCGCGGTCATTGACGGCCCGACGGGCGCGACTCTGCTCTCCTGCACGGTCAACTCAACGAACAGGAGCAACTGCTCGAACAACGGCACATCGCTTGCCGTAGCCCCAGGTCACAGGATCGAGGTCAAGGTGACGACCAATGATTCAGGTGCCAACAAGAGAGCGTGGCTCGTGACCTTCCGCTACTAACAACTCGTGGCGGCCCGGTTGTTCGCCCTTGTGCCTCACAGCATAGGCCATTATCAGGGCTGGGCCCCGCGAGCAGCTGGCTCGCGAGGTAGGCAGTCACCTCGACCGCGATGCCTCGAGTCACGATCGATCCCTCAGAGTCGCGAGAGGTGATGATGTTGGACTGGGGGATGTCAAGCACGCTCCTCCGCTGCGCTGCCGACCTGAACGTCGCGGCGGGTGATCGTGAGGTAGGCGACCAGGGAGAAGATGAGGATCGTGAGCGCTAGCGCGACGCGTCCCTCGCCCCAACCAAGCCCGCCCGCGCTCTGGGGCTTGCCCATCCAGTCGGCGAAAGAGGCGCCCAGCGGCCGGGTCGCGACATACGCGAACCAGAATGAGAAGATCGCATTCCAGCCCAGACGTGCGTAGCCGACAGCGGGGATGGCGATCACCGCGGCGAACAGCAAGCCCGAGGCGAGGTACCCCAGCCCAAAGGTGATCGAGCTCAGATCTCCAAGCGCGGTGCCCATCGCGAACGTCGCCACGACGGCGGCCCAGTAGAACGCCTCGCGACGGGGCGTGTCGATCGTGTGGAACGAGAGCGTCTTCTCGGTCCGCTGCCACGTGACAAACACTGCCGCCAGCACGACGGCGTAGAGCACGGTCGAGACGGCGTAGGGGACCCCGAAGCGGACGTGGAGAACGTCGGCGGCCATCGTGCCGAACACGCCGACGCCGACGACCGCCAGCCAGTACGTCCACGCGATGTAGCGTCGAACCCAGAACTGCAGCGAAATGGCCAGGATGAAGCCGCAAAACCCCAGGAGGACGGCGATCACCGGATCGATTGCATGGACGCTGTAGTCGGATGTCGCCTCGCCCATCGCGGTGGACAGTGCCTTGATCACCCAGAAGTAGGCCGTGATCTCAGGGACCCTGAGCGCACCGTGTTCCGTCAAGCGTGCGAGGAGGGGCCGATCACCCCGCTCTTGGCGCACAGGTTTCGCCGCCGAGCTCACCTGATCGACGTCCTCCTCGTTCGCTTCCCTTGGGTCAGCTCGGCAGTGGCGCGCCCTCCTCGGTAAATGGCGGTGGTGAGTAGGGCTCGCCCGGGGTTGCCCCCATGGCGAGCAGTTGGACCGGCTCCTCACCGGTGGTGATCTTGCGCGTGACGCCGGGGCCGACCCGAGCAAAGACGCCTGGCTCGAGGCGGTAGGGCTGACCGTCTGCGTGCAGCGTGGCCGATCCGGAGAGCGCGGTGTACACCTCCTCCTGCCCGTCTGCCTCGTGATCGTGCTCGGGGAAGTGTTCGAAATGGGGCGGGAAGTTCTCCACCTGCATTCCGAACGACGTCACGCCCAGGCTCGCGCGAGCCCGGCAGAAGCCGCCGCCGTTCGGGGAATCAAACTCCTGGACTCGCTTGACTACGACATCCGACATGGTCTTGCCTCCTGATGCTCGAGGATGGAGTCGATGGGCACGGCTGCGCCAACGTCAGCTACCGATGACGCCGAGTAGCTGCCCGGCTGGGGTCGTGATCAACCCGATCTTGCTGCCCCCCGGGATCTCCTGCGGGCCCATCACGGCCTGACCGCCAAGCTCCTTGGCCTTGTCAAGCGCGGCCTGGACCTCATCCACCTGGACGTAGAAGGTCGTGTGGCCCTCGCCGGTGGGCGTCGCGCCGACGCCGCCGCGGATCGCTCCCTCCTCGCCGGTATCGACCATCGAGTAGTCGAACGGCCCGGGAATCTCCTCGAGCTTCCAGCCGAACATCGCGGTTACGAAGCGCTTCGTGCCGGCGGGATCGGATGACGCGATCTCGAAATGCACAACGGGTGAGGCCATGTTGTTCTCCTTCTGGACGGTTGGCTTGTTGTATGTTGATCACCACTCCAGCAGGACACAATGGCCCGCTCTCCAGCATTTACGGTGGCTACGTTGTCAACATCTCACAACGCCATCCTCGATACGCTCGAGCTGCATGAGAGCGCCGTAGCGGCCGCGATGAGGCGTGCCGTGCTGGCGGAGGTGCCCGACTACCCCGCAAGCGGAGACCCGAGCCTGCTGGCGCAAGTGCAGCAGCACTCGCTCGCTCACGTACGAGCCTTCGTCGCGAGCGCGCGACTCGGGCGTTTGCCCCGGGACGTCGAGCTCGAGTTCGTGCGCGACCGGGCAGTGCAGCGTGAGCGGGCAGGCATGTCTCTCGCTGCTCTATTGCATGCCTATCGGCTCGGGCTGCGTGAGATCTGGCGGACGCTTGTGGAGCTCGCCGCGGAGGACGGCACGCCGCAGCAGGCGGTTCTCGAGGTCACCGCGCTTGCGATGGCCTACACCGACGCGATCAGCCTCGCCGTGACCGACGCCTACACACGTGCCGCGCAACGCCGGCGTGCCGACGTGGAGCGCGAACGACGTGATCTGCTGGAGGATCTACTGGCGGGACGTGACGTCGACGGTCGCGCCGAGGAGCTCGGCGTCGACCTTCGCCTGCCGCTCGCCGTCGTCGTCGCCGGTCCGCCCAGCACGAGCAACCCCCGCTCGGGTGCCGCCGTCCCTGGTCGCGCGGGTACCCCCGCAGAGGAAGCTGTCGACCATGAGACCCTACGCCGCGCCGCCCAGGCGTTCGAGCGCCAGGCTGGTAGCGCGCCGCGCTCCGCGTTTGTCGTCCTGCATCACGGCCGCGTGGTCACCGTCGCGCCCATAGGTCGCGGCGGTATCGCCGACCTTCGCAACCGCGTCGGGCGGGCGCTCAGCGCTCTGGCACGCGCCGGCCACGATCGGCTCGCAGGCGGCATCTCGCTTCCGCTCACCACTCTCGCCGACGTGGCCCACGGCCACACTGAGGCGGAGCGCGCACTGCGCCACGCGCCCGCGGGCACCGTCGTCGCGCTCAGCGAGGTGCGCCTTCTCGACTACCTGATCGAGCACGCCGGCGCCACAGCGCGCCGCATCGTGCCCGACTGGGCATCCGCCCTCGACCCGGAGCTCGTAAGGACACTGCGAGCGTTTGCGGCCAACGATCTCAACGCGGCCCGGACCGCGCCGGCGCTCAACCTCCATCCGAACACCGTGCGCTATCGCCTGGACCGAGTCCGCACGCTCACGGGCCGCGATCCGCGCCGCTTCCTGGACCTCGTCGACCTGCTCACCGCGGTCGCGCTTTCCTGAGTGTCGGCGAAGTCCCTCGCGTACGCCACCCCCCAACCCCCGACAGGCGTCCACATGAGCCTCACGCGACGAGGCGGCGCGGCCTCCAACAGGCGTCCACCACGGCTTTGCCGGCCGCTGCTGCGCTGTTGGGGGGCCGATTCCCCAGATGATGCGCCGAGAGCCCAAGAATCCGTCCGCGTCATGGCTGTGCCAAACCGACGACGAGCGGGGCCGCATGCTCGACATGAGCCGGCGGCTGCGGTCCGTCCAGGCAATCGTTGTCAGTGTGGTGGTGGCGGTCGCGGCCCTTGCGATCCCGACCTACGGTTGGGCTCTCCTCGGCTGCACGGTCGTCGCCGCGCTTAACTTCTGGGTCCTGACGTCGCTCAGGGAGCGCAGTCGCCGCCCGGAGTATCTGTCCCTAGCAGCCGCCGTCATCGCTGAGTGCGCGCTCGCTGCGGGGATCATTGCCTCGAGCGGTCCGCGGATCCTGCTCGTCGTGCTCCTCGCCATTCCGACGCTTCTCTACGGCACCGCATGGCCTAGGCGCGGCCTCACCGTTGCCACCGTCATCACTGCGCTCGTGATGCTCGTAGTCGCTTTCCTCGTCGACGGGTCCGGGGTCCTGCATACCCCGCCATTGCTCATCTATCCGCTTGCCGTGCTCCTCAGCACGGTGATCGTCGCGTCTGCGGCCCAAGGCGCCGACCTGGCCTCGCGGGCAACCGCGGTGGTTGACCGGCTCACCGGCCTGCTCAACCGGGCAGCGCTCCTCCCGCGGGTCGCTGAGCTTACGCACCAGGCGGCCCTCACCGGCGAGCCGGTGGCGGTGATCCTCGGCGACATCGACCTCTTCAAGGAGGTCAATGACCGCTATGGACACAGCAGGGGTGACGCTGTCCTCGCCGGGGTGGCCGGTCGCCTGCGCGACGCGCTCGGACCGGCTGAGTCGGTCTACCGCTTCGGGGGTGAGGAGTTCGTCGTGCTCGTCCCCGGCGCCAACGTGGTGGCGGGGGCGGCGAGCGCCGAGGCGCTCCGCAAGGCCGTCGGGCGTGAGGCGATCGACGGCCTGGCGATGACCATGTCCTTCGGTGTTTCCGCATCCGGGCCCCAGGAGCGGTTCGACTTCGAGGCGCTCTTCGGCGCGGCCGACGCCGCCCTCTACGCTGCGAAGACACAGGGACGTGACCGCGTCTGCACGACCGAGACCGTCACTGGCCCGGTCGCCGAGTACGCGCTGACGGGCGCGGCTCGGGCTGGCGCGAGCTCCGAGCAGCGAGCAGGTCGCAACGCGAGCGCCCGTCTTGGAGTTGCACCGGTCCTCGTCGAGGCACACGATGTCGGACGCCTGGCGGAGCACCTCGCGCGTCACCGCGCTGCAACCGGCAGCTGGCTCGTTCCCGACGAGGCCGCCCGTGCGCACATGCTCGACCTACTGCACCGGCTCCGTGGCATCCGAATAGTCGCCTACGGCGTCGTCCTCTTGGCGCTCGTCGCTGCCGGGCCCTACTACGGCTGGCTGCCGATCCTGCCCCCGGCCGCGGCCGCCGTCATGCTCGCGGTCGTCATAGAGCGAGTCGACCGTCGCCGCCGACCGGAGTTCGCGATTGGCGCGGCCATCGCGTTATCGCTTGTCGGCAACGCCGCCGGCTTTGTTTTCTCCCACGGCACCCCGCTCGTCGCGATCCCGCTGCTCGTCGTTCCGGTCTTTGCCTGGAGCCCGGTGTTCGCGACGCGCGGCGTCGTCGCTCTCGCCGCTGCGATCGACGCCGTGCTCATCGTCGCCGTCGGCCTGCTGATCGCCGGAGACGCGGCGCTTTCAGACCCGATCATGCTCGGCGTGCCGCTCGCTCTCCTGGGGGCTGCCGCCTGCATCGGATCTGCTCTGGGCCGGTCCGCGACCGACCACCGCAGCGCAGCCGTCGTCGATCAGCTCACCGGCCTGCTCAACCGCCAGGCGCTCGAGTCTCGGATCGTCGCGGTGGCCCACCAAGTCGCCTACTCCGGCGAGCCGGTCGCCATCGTCACCGGCGACATCGACCACTTCAAGCAGATCAACGATAGTGAGGGCCATCACACCGGCGACGCTGTCCTGCGCGAAGTCGCCCGCCGCATTCTCAAGGGCCTGCGGGCGTTCGAGGCGGCCTACCGGGTCGGGGGGGAGGAGTTCGTAGTCCTCCTCACCGGGCTGCGCACGCAGGAGGCGGAGGAGATCGCAGAGCGCCTGCGGGAAGCCATCGGGCGCGAGCCTATCGAGGGCCTGCCGGTGACGATGTCCTTCGGTGTGGCGGCTACGGCCGACGGAGAGCCGTTCGACTACGCGCCGCTCTTCGCGCGCGCCGACGCGAGCCTCTACGAGGCTAAGCGGGGCGGACGCGACCGGGTGTGCCTGGCGGACGACGCCTCGCCCCGAGCAGCCTCCCCGCCCGCAGCCAGCGCCGTCTCGGTGGCGGCCTGAGTCGCAGCCCGGTGGGGCAGCGTCAGTCCGGGGCCGGTTCTCGATCTCGCGCGCAAGTCGCCCAACGGAGGACCTCTCCAGCGGCGCACAGCCAAGGCTCAGCGAGCCGCCCGGTCGAGCCGAGAGGAGAGCAATCGCAGATGCTCGACGAGCTCGGGCGGCGCGTGCACCGCGAAGTCGACCCCGAGCATCGCGATGCGCACGGCCAGCCAACTGAGGTCGTCATCGCCGGTCCTGTACTCGCACGTGTGGGCATCGATCGGCTCGATCGTGCCCAAGCGGGCCGGGATCCGCGTCGCGACCTCCTCCGCGGCGGCGTGCAGCGTGACTCGAGCCTCGAACCGGTTTGGCGCTCCGCTGATGCTCTGCTCGACGTAGGCGGCCGGATCTCTCGCGGGCAGCCGCCGCGTGATGAAGCGCACGCCGGTGGATTCAGGTCCGGTGAGGCGGTCGACCCTGAAGGTCCGCCAGTCCTCGCGGCGAGCATCCCAGGCGACCAGGTACCAGCGCCGGCCGTGGTTCACGAGCGAGTGCGGCTCGACCTCACGCCGGGTGACGGTGCCATCGCGGCTTCGGTAGCCAAAGCGGAGACGCTCGGAGTCGCGGCATGTTGCGGCGATCACCGTGAGGTGCTGTGGGTCAACCGTCGGGCCGCCGACGGGCAGCGTGAACGTCGCCGCGCCCAGCGCCGCGACGCGGCGACGCAGGTGCGCGGGCAGAACCTGCTCGAGCTTGACGAGTGCTCGCACGGACGTTTCCTCGATCCCGGTCACGGAGGCGCGGGCGGCGGTGCGAAGGCCGACCGCGATCGCGATCGCCTCCTCGTCGTCGAGGAGCAGCGGCGGCATCGCGCTCCCGGCACGAAAGCGGTATCCGCCGGTGGGGCCGCTGAGCGACTCCACGGGGTAGCCGAGCTCGCGCAGTCGATCGATGTCGCGCCTGATCGTCCGGCCGGAGACTTCCAACCGCTCGGCCAGCTCGTTTCCCCGCCAGTCGCGACGTCCCTGGAGCAGGGACAGCAGCTCGAGCAGTCTGTTTGCGGTCCGGCTCATCTCGATTCATCGTCCAGCCAATTGCGGACAGTTACTGACCTAGAGCGCCCGTAGCGTACACCCCGTGATGCCAACAAGCCAGAAAGGAGCAGCAATGCTCGAGCGAGATGGATACATCCCCGGCGTCCCCTGTTGGATCGACACCAGCCAGCCCGATCCCGACGCTGCCGTGGCCTTCTATCGGGGACTGTTCGGCTGGGAGTTCGAGGACGTCATGCCGCCGGGCTCACCCGGCAAGTACTTCATCGCTCGCCTGCGCGGCGGCGACGTGGCGGCGGTCGGCTCGCAGCCCGAGGGCGGACCGCCGGCGGCGGTGTGGAATACATACGTGTGGGTCCAGAGCGCCGATGAGGCGGCCTCAAAGGTACGAAGCGCTGGCGGACGCGTCCTGACAGAGCCCTTCGATGTGATGGAAGCGGGCCGGATGGCCGTCTTCACAGACCCCGAGGGTGCCGCGTTCTGCGTCTGGCAGGCGAAGCAGCACAAGGGCGCGCGGATCGTCAACGAACCGGGCTCGTTGAACTTCAACACTCTCAACACCCGCGATCCTGAGGGCGCAAAGGCCTTCTACGGCTCGGTGTTCGGATGGGAGACGCTGAACCCCGGAGGCGGCGCCGAGATGTGGCGGCTGCCGGGCTACGGCGACTTCCTGGAACGGAGCGATCCCGAGCTGCGCAAACGGATGGCGGAGACCGGCGCTCCGGAGGGCTTCGAGGACGTCGTGGCTTCGCTCAACCAGATCGCCGACGACCAGCCCGACGTCCTCGCGAACTGGAGCGTGACGTTCGGGGTCGAGGATGCCGACGCGACCGCCGCACGGGCGGCGGAGCTCGGCGGCCGGGTGCTCGTCGCGCCGTTCGATGGCCCGTGGGTGAGAATGAGCGTCATCGCTGATCCACAGGGCGCGACGTTCACCGCGAGCAAGTTCGTCCCGGAGAACAGGGATCTGGGCCGCGACGTGGATGTCGCCGCCGGGGCGGCGTAGAAGGCGTCCCGGCGAAGGCCGCCCCACCGGAGGCGAGCCGGGCGTCGCTGCGCCCCGCTCGCCTCGCCCGGGTGCCCCGGCGTCGGACGGTACCGGCCGGTGAACGCCCCCAACGACTAGCATGACCGGGTCCGGCGAAAGGAGACAAGATGGCTGTCAGTGCAAGCAGTCCCACCGGCGTGGCCGATGGGATCGAGGGTGTCAAGGTGCTCAAGGATCAGGTGGTGGGCCCGAGCCAGTGGCGCCAGGTCACGCAGGAGACGATCAACCAGTTCGCCGATCTGAGCGGCGATCACCAGTGGATTCACGTCGACGTCGAGCGCGCCAAGGTCGAGAGCCCGTTCGGGTCGACGATCGCCCACGGAAACCTGACCCTCTCGCTGATCGACGGTCTGCGCGAGGATCTGAACAAGTGGACCGGCTTCACGCTGGCGATCAACTACGGCTGGAACAAGGTCCGGTTTCCCGCCCCCGTCCTGGTCGGGGCACGAGTGCGCTGCTATGCGCAAGTCGTGGAGGTCTCCGACGTCGGAGGCGGCTGGCACCAGGTGGTAACCCGCTTCACCGTGGAGAGCGAGGGTGGCGAGAAGCCCGTTTGCGTGGCCGACAGTGTCGTGCGGCTGTTCGCGGAGCCCGCTGGTTAGGCGACGCTACGCGGCGACGAGCACGCGTGCGGTCGTCTGACCCGACTCGATGACGCGGTTACGACCGGCGGCCTTGGCGGCATAGAGCGCACGATCGGCCGCGGTGAGCATCTTCGATGGCGTGACCGTGTCCTCGGCCATGATCGCGACACCGGCGCTGGTCGTGAGCAGCGGCGGGTGCTCGGTGCTCCAGAGCGAGAGCTCCCTCGCGATCCGCTCGGCGAACTGCTTCGCCGCGTCGGCGTCGGCGTCGAACAGGACGACCGCGAACTCCTCGCCGCCCATGCGGGCGAGCAGGTCAGTGACGGAGCATTCGCGTTCGAGGATCCGCGCGAAGGCGCACAGGGCCTCGTCGCCGGCCGCATGACCGAAGCCGTCGTTGACCTGCTTGAAGTGGTCGAGGTCGAAGAAGACCATGCTCAGCGCGAGACCCGATGCGCGGGCGCGCTCGATCTCGCGCTCGAAAGCCTGGCTGAACGCGCGGCGGTCGAGTAGCCCGGTGAGGCCATCTGTCGCTGCCGCGACGTTGAGTTCTTCCACGATCGCGTCCGTGCGCCGGGCCTGGTACTGGACGACGAGCAGCGTGATCGCGAAGAACGAGACGACCGACGTGTATGTGATCAGGGGCACCTGCACGCCGTTTGCGAACACGAGCGCGATCGCGAACGACACACTCATCACGGCGCTCGATACGCGCGCGTCACGGCGGTTGCCGAAGTAGCCGCAGTTGAGCGCCGGCCACACGTAGTACAGCGGGGCGGGCCCCAGCGGATGTGCGAACACGACGGCGGCGCTGGTCATCAGGATGGCGCCCGAGAAGGCAAAGAACTTGATCACCGCTTCCGGCAGCCCGCGTCCCAACGCGAGCGTGACGGAGACGCCGGCGTAGACTCCAGCGAGGGCGAGGAAGCCGGCGTTGCTGGCGTCCGATTGATAGAGCGCCACCGCGATCAGGGCGGTCGCGGAGGCCACGAGGTAACCCACGACGAGCACGCGCCGCAGGAGGTCCATGTCCTTGTGGCGCAGACCGGGGATCGCCGCGGGGCGACCGGTCATGCTCGAGGGGTGATCGGTGGTGGATCTCGGCGCTGACATGGTCGGTGTCCGGCTGAATCGGCCGCGCCGTCGGCGCCCTTGAAAATCGGGCGCGCTGTCTCCGCACATGTCCGCCCTCGCTGGCCTCGCGGGCGGGCACCGCTGGGCCGTCGGCCCGGGCGGGCACCCCGAGCGGCGATCGGATGATGCGCGGCCGACCCTCGCTACGAGTCGGCGAGATCTTGCGCCTAGCCGTCCTCGCGCGGGATGTGCGGTGAGAGCTCGCGACGGGCGATCGCCATCTTGTGGACCTCATCGGGACCGTCCGCCAGCCGCAGCGTACGCAGGTGGGCGTAGGTTGCGGCGAGCGGAAAGTCGTCGGTGACGCCGCCTCCGCCGTGCACCTGGATCGCGCGGTCGAGGACGTTCAGGGCGACCTGCGGCGCCGCGACCTTGATCGCGGAGATCTCGGTGCGGGCATGGCGGTTGCCGACCGTGTCCATCAACCAGGCCGCCTTGAGCGTCAGCAGGCGCGCCATCTCGATTTCGATGCGCGACTCGGCGATCCAGTCCTGGATGTTGGCGCGGGCGGCGAGCGGCTGACCGAACGTCACGCGGGAGACCGCCCGGGCGCACATTGCCTCCAGGGCGCGCTCGGCGGCGCCGAGCGAGCGCATGCAGTGGTGGATGCGCCCCGGCCCGAGCCGAGCCTGGGCGATCATGAATCCGTCGCCCTCGCCCGCGATCAGGTTCGAGGCGGGAACGCGCACGTCCTCGAACAGCACTTCCGCGTGGCCCTCGTGATCGTAGTACCCGAACACCGGCAGGTTGCGCACGAGCGTGACCCCCGGGGCGTCGAGCGGCACGAGGATCTGGCTCTGTTGTTTGTGCCGCGGCCCCTCGACGCTCGTCTTGCCCATCACGATCAGAATCCGGCAATTGGGGTGGTATGCGTTGGAGGTCCACCACTTGCGCCCGTTTAGCACGTAATCATCGCCGTCCCGCTCGATTCGAAGCGCGATGTTGGTCGCGTCGGAGGAGGCGACGTCGGGCTCTGTCATCGCGAAGGCGGAGCGGATCTCTCCGTCCAGCAGCGGCGTCAGCCAGCGATCCTTCTGCTCGGGCGTGGCGAAGTGGAAGAGCACCTCCATGTTGCCGGTGTCCGGCGCCGAGCAGTTGCACGCCTCCGAGGCGATGTGCGAGCGCCCGAGGATCTCCGCGAGCGGCGCATAGTCGCTGTTCGACAGGCCGGCCCCGAGCGTGGCGTCGGGGAGGAACATGTTCCACAGTCCGGCCTCGCGGGCACGCGTCTTGAGCTCCTCCATGATCGGCGGCTGGTGCGGGCCGTCGCCGGACTCGGCCAGCTGGCCCTCGTAGAGCGCCTCGGCGGGGTAGATGTGCTCGTCCATGAACGCGGTCAGGCGCTCTTTGAATTCAGAGCAGCGCTGGCTTGGCTGGAAGTCCATCGAGTCCTCCTTTGTCCGGCGGGTGCTGAGGTGTATATCGGGTCCGGGCGGCGAGCGTCCGCCCGTGGTGGCCCCGTCGCCGATCCGCCACCGGGCGCCGGAGCGCTCGTAGCATGTGCGCGCCGGAGGTCATAGGCTGCCCGTCATGACCGAGCGCCCCGGCGCAGCCAGCTATCGCGAGGCGGGCGTGGACTACGACGCGCTCGATGCGGCCAAGCGCCTGGCGATCGCCAAGGCGCTCACGACGTCGCCGTTGCTCGAACGCGGTGGCGCCCGCGCGCTCGAGCGCTCGCGCGGCGAGCCCGCGTTCGTGTTCGAACTCGACGGGCGGGCATTCGCCTTCGTCGTGGAGGGGCTGGGCACGAAGTCGATAGTCGCGCGCCAGATGCTCGAACGCCACGGGCTCAACCGCTTTGCCGACGTTGCCTACGACACGGTCGCCGCGATCCTGAACGACCTGTGCTGCGTCGGCGCTCTTCCGCTCGTGGTGAACGCCTACTTCGCGACCGGCTCCTCGGAGTGGTATCGCGAGTCCGCGCGCGCCGCCGCCCTGCTGGAGGGCTGGCGCCGTGGCTGCGCAGACGCGGGCTGCGCCTGGGGGGGAGGGGAGTCGCCGTCGTTGCCGGGGCTGCTGGACGAGCGGGAGATCGAGCTGGCGGGCGCCGCTGTCGGCGTCGTGCCCGAGGGCCGCTCCCCGATCCTCGGGGAGGATCTGCACGCGGGAGATGAGATCGTGCTCGTGGCCTCCAGCGGGCTGCACGCCAACGGGGCCTCGCTGGCCCGGCTGCTCGCTGGGCGCCTGCCCGACGGCTACGCCACGCCGCTGCCCAGCGGCGCGACGCTTGGAGAGGCGCTGCTCGAGCCGTCGGTCATGTACGTCGGGCTCGTCGCGGCCGTCCTGAGGGCGGGACTTGCCGTCACCTACCTGAGCCACGTCACCGGCCATGGCCTGCTCAAGCTGATGCGGCCCGCCAAGCAGCTCACGTATCGCATCGAAAGGCTGCCCGAGGTGCCCGAGGTGCTGAGCTTCCTGACGAGTCGGGCAGGGCTTGACCAGCACGCCGCCTATTCCACCTTCAACATGGGAGTGGGCTACGCCCTCTACTGCGCCGCCGGTGCCGGCGCTGAGATCGTACGGACAGCGGCGGGCATGGGGCTGCGCGCGCTGCTGGCGGGACATGTCGAGGACGGTCCCAGGCAGGTGATTCTCGAGCCGGTGGGGGTTCGCTTCGAGGGTGCCGAGCTCGAGCTGTCGGGCGCTGATACTAACCCTCTACCTTAGGCTCATACAGGCTGGCCTGAGCCCGCGCGCCCAGCATCGGCCGGCCGGCCGGCGTCCCCTCCGCGGCGTCATCTACGCAACTTTCCCGCCCGCCCGCGTGTTACCAGGTTGAAATGATCCGTCACGAAGGTATAAGGTGGCGCCCCAAAGTCGCCATTGTTCCCCGGTTCACGTCTGGGGATCTCGATATCGCCGGACCGGCATGGCTCCGGGCTTCCCGCATCGAGGCGGACCTGTCCATCAAGCAGAGGAGAGAATTCTGATGCGCAGAGCATCCACCTGTCTGGCCTTGCTCGGCCTTGCCGCACTGGGCACGTCGTCCGTCGCTTCGGCGGCGCCCTCGGTGACGTTCAAAGAGAAGGCCATCCCGATCCCGGGCTACCCACACACTGGCAACATCCTCGGCGCCGGCACGGCCGCGCAGCTCGAATGGACGATCAAAGGGTCCGAATACGACAGAGGCCACCCGGCTCCGCTGATCGGGGTCAACGTGACCGAGCCCGCCGGCACGAAGCTTCATCCACAGGGCTTCACGACGTGCTCGCCGACGGTGCTGAAAAACATCGGCGGCAAGGGCTGTCCCTCGAAGTCGAAGCTCACGTTCTTCGGCGAAGCGAACGGCGTGGTCGTCTTCGGGTCCGAACCGGTGCCTGAGAAAGTGACCGTCGAAGGGTTCTTCGCGCCGGGCAACGGCCTCGAGTTCTTCACGCAGGGAACCTCCCCGGCGGCGTTTGAATTCATCTCCTCGAGCCACATCAACTACGGCAACAGCCCCACGGTGCTCACCGAAGTGCCGTTGGTGGAAACGGTCCCCGGCGCCGCCGACGCGTCGACGGAATCGATCACCGTCAAGGCCGGCGCCGCCTACAAGAAGGGCAAAACGACCGTCTATTACGGCATGGTGCCCAAGAAATGCCCGAAAGGCGGCTTTCCGATCAAGTCCGAACTGCTGTTCGCCGGTCTCGCCGGGCTGTCTCCCCAGACCGTGACGAACACCTACCTCGCGCCCTGCCCGAGGAAGTAAACGACGGCAGCGTGCCCATCTTGTTGGGGGCGTAAACTCAACCGCAGCGAAGGCGGACGGGCGGCACCATCGCATCGATGGGGCCGCCCGCCTCGTTGTTGAACGGATAGGGAAGGATCGGGTTGAGGAAGAAGTCGGGCGGGTGGAGGAGGGGCGCAGCCGGGGCCGCCGGCGCCGCCTGTGTGGCCGTGCTCGTCGCGGTCGTGCTGCTCGCCACCTCGGCGGGCGGCGAAAACGGCGCGTACACGGTGCGCGCGATCTTCGACGACGCCGCCAACGCGATCCCCGGCGAGAACGTCAAGATCGACGGGGTCACGGTCGGGACCGTGGCGTCGGTGACTCCGACGCCGCAGGAGAAGGCCGCGGTCGTGATGAACATCGAAAACCCCGGCTTCAAGGACTTTCGCGCCGACGCGACCTGCACGATCCGCCCCCAGGCGCTGCTCGGGGAGAAGTTCGTCGACTGCCTGCCCACGCAGCCGCGCGTGGAAGGCACGCCGCTGCCTCCGCCGCTGAGCACGATTCCGGCCGGACAGGAAGGCGCAGGCCAGAAGCTCCTGCCCGTGACGAACACCCACAGCCCGGTCGACCCCGATCTGCTCAACGACATCACGCGGCTGCCCGAGCGCCAGCGCCTGACGATCATCCTCAACGAACTCGGCGTCGGCCTGGCCGGGCGCGGAAGCGATCTGAACGTGGTCATCCGCCGCGCCAACCCGGCGCTTCAGGAACTCGACAAGGTGCTCGCGATCCTCGCCGGCGAGAACCGCGTGCTGGCCAAACTGTCCGTCGACTCCGACAAGGCCCTTGCGCCGCTGGCGGCGGTGCGCAAGCAGTTCGCCGACTACTTCGCGCAGAGCAACACGGTCGCCCAGGCGAGCGCCCGGCACCTCGGTGCGCTCGAACGCAACCTGATCCTCTTCCCGCCGTTCCTGCGCCAGCTCGGCCCGGCGATGGAACGCCTCGCGCGCCTCGCCGACCAGACGACCCCCGTGTTCACGGATCTCGGCATCGCCGCGCCGGCGATCAACCAGGCCTTCACCCACCTGCCGGCGTTCTCGGAGAGCTCCGACGGCCTTCTTCACAGAGCCTCGGCAAGACCGCGGCGCGATCGGGGCCGGCGCTCGTGGCGCTGAAGCCGCTGCTGGCGCACCTGGGCTCGCTCGGCGCAGCCGCCAAGCCGTTCGCGACCAACTTCGCGGAGCTGCTCACCAGCCTGCGCGACACCGGCGGCCTCGAGCGCATCCTCGACTTCATGTTCCTCGGGCGCCGGCGCCGCCAACGGCTACGACGCGCTCGGGCACTTCCTGCGCACGGAGGGCGTCGCGACCATCTGCCTGACCTACGCGATCACCCCCGCTCCGGCGTGCAACGCCAAACTGTCCTCGACGTCCGGCTCGACGTCGGGTAGCGCCGCCAGCGCGAGCGCCGTCGCCAGGGCGGCCTCCGTGGGGAAGCTCAGCACAACCAGCCTCGTGATGGCGCGGACGCTCGCGGTGCTCAAGGGCGCCACGCCCGCGCAGGCGCTGGCCAAATACCCCGGCTCGGCGCCCGGCGCCGGGCGCGCTCTCGGGCCCGGGCGGCCGGTGGCGCGAGCGGGCCCGGCGGCCCAGCCCGGTGGGCGGCGCGAGCGCCGGCACCACCTACTACACGCCCTCGGCGGAAGGCTCCGGCGCCGGCGGGATGCTCCTCAACTACCTCCTCGGCAACTGAGTGATGCGCCTGCGGACGACTCCTCTCCTCTGCTCATCTGCGGTCGCCGCTGCTCACGCTGGCCGTCGCCGGCGATCGGCCTCGCGGCCGAACAGGGCGCCGCAACGACGCCAAACGCTCCGGCCGAAACGACCTCCACGCCCACGCCCGCGCCGGAAGCGCTCGGCGACGCCACCGACCGCCTCCACTGGCGAATCCGCCCCCGCGCCCGCGCCCGCGCCGGCGCCGCAACCGGCGCCGGCGCCGCCGACAGGCTCCGGCGGGCCGCCCGTCGTGACGACACCCCAGATCCAGGCCCAGCGCTCGCAGGGGAGCACGGCCAGCGGGTCCTTGCGAGGTCGTCACGGGCACGCCAGGTCGAACACCGGCGCTTCGCCGGGCGGGTCTGGGGAAACGACCACCGGCACGGGGGGCTCCCTGCCGCCCGGCGCCCCCGGCGGCCGCCGCCCGCCCTCGCCGTCGACGCTCACGCCGTCGCTTGCCGCTCGCGCTTGAATCCTCGATCTCCGGCGTGCCGGGCTTCTTCATCGAAAGCTTCCGCATCCCGCCGTTCCTGCTGCCGATCTACCAGGCCGCCGGCACCGCCTACGGAATCCCCTGGCAGGTGCTCGCGGCCATCAACGAGGTCGAGACCGACTACGGCCGCGACCTGAGCGTCTCGAGCGCCGGCGCGGAGGGATGGATGCAGTTCCTGCCCGCCGAGTGGGCGCAGTACGGCGTCGACGCCAACGGCGACGGCTTCAAGGATCCCTACAACCCAGCCGACGCGATCTTCGCCGCCGCGAGGTACCTGCGGGCGGCCGGCGGCTCCACGAACATCAAGGGCGGCCGTCTACTCCTACAACCACTCGCAGGCGTACGTGGATTCGGTGATGCTGCGCGCCCAGCTGCTCGGCGGCACGCCGACGGACTGCTCGGTGCGATCACCGGGCTCACCGAAGCGCGCTTCCCGGTGCACGCGGCGTCGCATTTCAGCGACGGCTTCCCGTCCGTGCCGGCGGGTGGGTCGGGCGCGCCGAAGACGCTTGTCGGGCACGACGATCTACTCGCAGGCGGGCGCGCCGGTGATCGCCGTGCAGGACGGCGAAATCGCACAGATCGGCGACTCGCCCACGCTCGGGCGCTTCGTGTCGCTGCGCGACGCCTACGGGAACACCTACGTCTACGCCCAGCTCGGCAGCGTCGCGGCGCTTTACCCGGTGCTCGTGCCGCGCGATCACCCGGCCGTGAGCGGCCGCATCGGTCAGCCCGGCGGAGCGGTCGAACCGGCTCCGAGCGGCCCGGCCACCGCGGGTGCGCAGGCCGCGCTCGCCGGTGTCCGAACAGGCGACCGTGTCGGGGCTCGCGCTGGGGGCTGCCGCGCCATTGGAATCGGCTCCGGGCCTCCCTTCGCCGACGAGCCAATCGGCGCAGCCGTCGGCGCCGCCGGAAGCCGTCGGCGCCGGTGCGCGCCTTCAGGGAAGGATCGAACGAGGTCTACCTGCACCCGCTGCGCGCCGGGGTGCAGGTGATCGCCGGAACCGTCCTCGGCCACGTCGGCGGAGAGGGGGCGGGCCGGCAGCCCAGCCCCGCGTCACACATGCTCTTCCAGATCCGCCCCGCCGGCGTGCAGGCGCCGCTGATCGATCCCAAGCCGATCCTCGACGGCTGGGTGGCGCTGGAAAACACGTCGATCTTCAGGGCCAAGGGCGAGAATCCGTTCCTCGCGACCTCACCGACGGTCGGGCAGGTGCTGCTCGAGTCAAAGCGCCAGCTGGAGCCGCAGGTGCTGCATGACCGCGGCATCCGTCTCGCCCGATGCGGTCGGCAGGACATCGAGATCCGGAGCGGTCGACAAGCGCGTGCTCGCGACGCTCGAGTTCCTGTCGGTGTCGGGACTGAAGCCGACGGCGGCCGGGCTGCGCTGCAGCCGAAGCTCGGCCCGCGCCGCGGCGCACAACGTGTATCGCGAGCTCCGGCGAGGATGCGGTGGACATCACCGCCGTGAACGGAGTCCCGATCGCCGGCCACGAGGGGGTCGGCTCGATCACGGACATCACGGTCCGCAAGCTGCTGAGGTTGCAGGGCGTCGCAAAGCCCGTACGGATCGTCAGCCCGATGAGCTATCCGGGCGCGGCGAACGCGATCGTCAAGCCGAGCGCCCGCGAGATCTACGTCAGCTTCAGTCGGTCCGGCTCGAGCGTCTCGCGCTGCGGCGGATGCATTCGACTCGCCGCTGACCGCCGACGAGTGGATCAAGCTGATCGCGCGCCTGGGCGAGATTCCCGACCCGACGGTGGCAAGTGGACCGTCGCCGGCGGCTATCCCCGACGGGCCCGGCGCTCAGGGCGGGAGCGGGAGGGAAGCCAATGGCAACGGCTAGCCCCCCCAGCCCACCCGCATCAACCCCTCCGCCGAGCCCCGGCTCCCACCCGACCGTCCGCCGCGCACGGCCGTTCCGCGCGGGAAGGGTGCTCGCGGTGGGCGCTCTCGCGCTTGTCGTGCTGATCGTCGCCGTACCTCCTGTTCGCGGGAGGGGGCGGCGCCAGCTACCAGCTGATCTTCGACGAAGCCGGTCAGCTCGTGCGCGGCGACCAGGTGCAGGTGGGCGGCGTGCCGGTCGGAAGCGTCACGAACATCGTCGCTGACCCACGACTTCAAGGCGAGGGTCACGATCCACGTCGAACTCGTCGCTCGACGCCGCTGCACGAAGGCACGGTCGCCCAGGTCAGGGTGCCGTCGCTCGCGACCGTCGCCAACCGCTACATCGCGCTGACCCCGGGCCCGAACAACGCCCCCGCGCTGCCGGCGGGCTCGACGCTGCCGGCGTCGGCGACCCGCGAAGTGGTCGATCTCGACCGGCTGTTCAACACGCTGAACCCGAAGACGCGCAGTGGGCCTGCAGCAGGTGATCCAGGGGTTCGCCGAACAGTACGCCGGGGCAAGCCGCGCCGTATGGGGTCTCGGTCGAATACACGCCCGCCGCGCTGTCGGCGACCGACCACTTCCTCTCGGAGCTCGTGCGCGACCAGCCGGTGTTCACGAGCTTCCTCGTCGAAACGGCCAAGGCCGTGACCACGATCGGCGCGCGCTCTGAACAGCTCACCGACCTGATCGAAAACGCAAACACGACGTTCCAGGCGATCGGCTCGCAGCAGTCCGAGCTCGCGCAGGGCCTGCGCGAGCTGCCCGTTGCCCTGCGACAGGGCACGCGCACGTTCGTGCAGTTCCCGTCCAGCTTCGCCGCGCTCACACAGCTGGTCGAACGCGTCCAAGCCGACGACCAAGCCGCTCGAAACCTACTTTCCCCGCCTGCGCTCGCTGCTCGTCACGGCCACGCCGGCTGTGCAGAACTTCAGCCTGGCGATCAGCCGGCCCGGCCCCAACAACGACCTGACCGACTGGGCCAACGTACTGCCGGCGCTCGCGAAGGCGCTCACCGTGGCGTCGCCGAGCACGGTCACCGCGCTGCGCGAATCAGTCCCGATCACCGCCGTGTTCGGTCCATACACGCCCGACCTGAACGGCACGCTGCGCACGTTCGGCCAGGCCACCTCCTACTACGACGCCAACGGCCACTACGCGCGCATCAATCCCCGCTTCCCGGACTTCACGCTCGGCGCGAACAACAACCTCACCCCGGCGTCCAGCTCCCAGCAGGCGCTCGAAGGCCTGCTGAGCGGCCAGCTGCGCCGCTGCCCGGGCGCGGCCACCCAACCCGCGGCCGACGGCTCCTCGCCGTTCACCGACGGCGAACTGCTCAGCTGCGACCCGACGGAGACGCCCTGATGAACCGGCGACGCGGCGGTTCTCTGGCGAGCAGTCCCCTGCTGATCGGCGCGATCACGACGCTGATCGTGGTCGTGGCCGTGTACCTCTCCTACAACGCGAACAACGGCCTGCCGTTCGTCCCCACCTACAACATCAAGGTCGAACTGCCCCAGACCTCGGGGCTGCAGGCATCGAACGTGGTGCGCGTTGGCGGCTCGCGGGTCGGGATCGTCGAAGCGCTGTCGGTCCATCAGGACCGAGGCCACCGGCCGGTCACCGCGATCGCGCACCTCAAGCTCGAAAAGGACCTCGAATCCGCTGCCGGCCGACACCACCGCGAGCGTGCAGTCGCTGTCCTCGATCGGGCTGAAGTACCTGCAGCTCGAAAAGGGCACGTCTAGCCGCACGATCAAGCCCGGCGGGACGATCCCGGTCAGCCAGGTGCGCGAACCGGTGAACATCGAAGAACTCTTCAACATGTTCGACGAACGGACCCGCACGGCCAACCAGGTGCAGCTGAACAACTTCGGCGACGGCCTCGCCGGACGCGGCCTGGGGCTGAACAACTCGATCGCGACGCTGCGTCCGCTGCTCACAAACGCGATTCCCGTGTTCCGCAACCTGGCCTCGCCGGCCACCGACCTGCGCGAGCTGTGGTACGCGCTCGACCGGGTCGCCTCCCAGAGCGCGCTCCGGTGGCCGACACCCAGGCCGGCATGGTACGTCGAGCTCGACAAATTCTTCACGGCCTGGGCAGCCGTGGCGCCGTCGCTCGAAGAGGCGACAGTGGGCGGGCCGCCGTCGCTTGAACAGGCCATCCACTCGCTCCCCTTCCAGGCGTCGTTCACCGAAAAGCAGCACCGAATTCATGCGGCTGCTGCGGCCCAGCGCGAGCCTGCTGATCTCCGTCGCCCCGCCGCTCGCCCACGCCGTCACGGTGGGCGCGGTCAACCTGCGCGCCGCCACCGCGCTGAACTCGCAGCTGGCCTCCTCCACGCAGGCGCTCCAGGCCTTCGCCGAAAACCCGATCGTGCCGCTGGCGCTGGAAGACTTCACGCAGACGCTGCTTGTCGGCAACCCGGTCGCTCGCCGGGCTCGCGCCCGAGCAGGCCAACTGCAACTACTTCACGCTGGCGTTCCGCAACCTGGCGAGCCTCACCTCCGAGAACATCGGCCTCGGCACGCTGTCGCGGGCGTCGACTCGTGCTCTCCCCCACCGGACCCAACAACGAGGGCTTCCCCTCCTCGGCGCCCGCCAACGGGCCGTCGATCGAACACCCCTTCCAGCAGCTCGGCGATCATCGACAACAACCACCTCCACGCGAACCCCTATCCGAACGTCACCGGCCCCGGACAGCCGCCGAACAACTGCGAAGCGGGCAACGAGACCTACCTCGCGGGCAAAGCGGTGATCGAGCAACGTGCCCGGAGCCACCGGCACCGCGCACGAACTGACGAGTCGCGAACAGAACCTGTTCGGCGAAAAGTATCCGAGCTCGACGCTCGTGAATCTCGGCCTGGCGCCGGCCAAGCAAGGGGAAGAGCTGATGAAAGCTCCGCGCTGGTGGCGCCGCTACGACCGGACGCCCGTCGTCGAGCTGGGTCGGACCAACCCCGGCGCGGATCGGGGCCGTCGTGATCGTCCTCGCGCTGATCGGCGGTCTACTTCGGCTTCACCAAGCACATCCCGTTCAAACACGGCTTCCGCCTGAAGGCGGTCTTCTCGACGGCCGTCAACATCCGCCCGACGTCGCCGGTGCGCATCGCGGGCGTCGACGTCGGCAAGGTCAGCTCGGTCGCGCGCGAAGGCAATGCGGGCCTCGTGACGATGGAAATCGAACCGGCCGGTCTGCCGATCCACTCCGACGCGACCGTGAAGATCCGTCCGCGCACGTTCCTTGAAGGCAACTGGTTCGTCGAACTGCAGCCGGGCAGCCCGTCGGCGACGACGCTCTCCTCCGGCGCCACGCTGCCGATCACGCAGACCTCCGATCCGGTCCAGCTCGACCAGGTGCTGGACGCGCTGAACACCGACACGCGCGCCAACCTGCAGAACTTCCTGATCGGCTTCGGCGACGGCTTCACGCGCAAGCCCAACGCCGCCGAAAACGCCGAACAGGACCCCGAACTGCACGGCCTGAACGGAGCCCAGGCGCTCAACAAGGCCTATCAGGACGGACCCGCCTCGCTGCGCGGCGGCGCCGTGCTCAACCAGGCGATCACGGGCACCGATCCCCACGACCTCTCGAAACTCGTGGCCTCGATCGGCAAAGTGACCGCGGCGCTGAACGTCCACGAGCAGCAGCTCGGCGAACTGATCGTCAACTTCAACGCCTTCTTCCGCTCCTTCGCCAGCCAGGCGGCCGCCCTGCGCTTGACCGTCGCCGAGCTGCCGAGCTCGCTCCGCGCCATCGATCGCGGCTTCGCCGCGCTCGGCGCGGCCCTGCCGCCGACGCGTACGTTCGCGATCGACATCCTCCCGGGGGTCAAAGCGACGCCGGCCTCGATCGCGGCGCAGCTGCCCTGGATCGAACAGGTCCAGGCGTCGCTGTCGCCGGCTGAACTCGGAGGCGTGGCCAAGGGGTTGGAGGAAGCGGCTCCATGGATCGCGCGCCTGCAGAGCGAACAGATGCCCGTGTACAACGAAGCCGAACCTGTTCAACAAATGCCAGACGAACCTGATCTTCCCGGCGGGCAACACGAAGCTCCAGGACGGCGCGAGCACCTCGGGCGTCGAAGACTACAAGGAGTTCTGGTACTCGCTGGTGGGCCTGAACTCGATCGGCCAGGGCTTCGACGGCAACGGCACGATGGCCCACTTCCTGCTGTCGAGCAGCGGCCAGACGCTGCGCTCGGCGCCGGTGTCGATCCTCAACACCGAACGTGCAGGGGTTGCGCCTGCTCGCGCACGCGTCGCTGCCCCCGCTGGGCACCCGCCCGGCATATCCGGCCGAAGAGCCGCCGTATAAGCCGAAAGTGCCCTGCTACACGCAGACGCTGCCCAACTTCAACGGCCCGCTCGCGCACGGCCCGGCCGACGGGAGCGGGTGAGCGATGAACCCTTCCGACAGCCACGAGGGCGGGCTGAGCGTCCGCGACCAGATCGAGCGCTACCGCTCGGCGTTCATCGCCGTGGTCACGATGATCGTGATCGCGGCGGTCGTCGGCGGCTACATCCTCGCGCACGAGAACATCATCCTGCCGGGCTGGTTCCCGGTGCTGGGGAAGAGCTACTACACGCTGAAAGCCGACTTCCAGACGGCGCAGGCGCTGACCCCCGGGCAGGGCCAGGCGGTGACGATCGCCGGCGCGAAGGTGGGGGAAGTAGCGAGCGTCGACCTGCACGAGGGGGTCGCGACCGTGACCATGCGCCTGACCCCGAAGTACGCGCGGCTGTACCGCGACACGACGCTGTTGATGCGCCCGAAGACCAACCTGCAGGACATGACGGTCGAGATCGATCCCGGCACGCCCGCGACTGGACAGCTGCCCAGCGGCGCCACGGTGCCGATCGCGCAGACCGCCCCGAATATCGACTTCGACCAATTCCTGGCCGGGCTGGATGCCGAAACGCGCGTCTACCTGCAGGAGCTCCTGGCGGGCGCGGGCGAGGGCTTCGGGAACAACGGCAAGGCGCTGTCGGCGACGCTCAAGCGCTTCTACCCGACCGCCCGCGACGTCGCCCAGATCGCCCAGCAGCTCGAAATCCGCCACGCGAACGCGGCGCGCTCGATCCACAACTTCCGCCTGCTGATCGAAGCGCTGGGCGAAAAGGACACCCAGCTGTCGCAGCTCGTGGACGCCTCCAACGCGGTGTTCGCCGTGTTCGCCAAGCAGGAACAGAACGTGGAGAGCCTGCTGCATCTGCTGCCCGGCGCGCTTGCAAAGACGAGGACGGGTCTCGGCAAGCTCGCCGTCGCCGCGAACGTGCTCGGCCCGACCCTGCATGAGCTCGAGCCCTTCGCGCGCGCGCTCGGCCCGGCGCAGGAAGCCTCGCGCCGCCTCGCCGAACAGACGACGCCGATCTTCAAGAACCGAGATCCGGCCGTTCGCGCGCGAAATCCTGCCGGTCGTCAACGAGATCAAGCCCGCCACGCAGCAGCTGGCCGAAGCGTTCCCGAAGCTCGCGACCAGCTTCACGGTGATCAACGAATTCTTCAACGAGCTCGCGTTCAACCCGGGCGCCAAGCGAGGCCGGCTTCCTGTTCTTCCTCGACTGGGGCAACCACGACCTCAACAGCGTGCTCAGCTCCGCCGATGCCCACGGAGCGCTCGGGCGCAGCCTGACCTACCTCAACTGCAACGTCGCGCCGATCCTCAAAGGCGTGGCGGAAGTCAACCCGACGGTCAACCTGCTGGTCGGCCTGCTGAACCCGCCCAACGAAGGCGGCGTGCCAGAGCCGCCGGCATCCTCAACGCCACGGCGGCGGCCGCCAGCGCGCGCGTGCACCCCAAGGCGCCGCCCGGCGGCCTGTTCTCCGGCCTGGGGACGCAGCGTGTTCGGCCAGACGCCGCTCGCCGCGCAGGCCTCTGTGGCCGGCGCGCTCGAGGGGAGGCGCGCTGAGATGCAGAAGCGCGCCCCCACGCTGGGCAACCTGCTCGTGATCATCCTGTTCACGCTGAGCTGCTTCGGGCTGCTGCTGTTCCTGTGGGAGTCCTTCGGCGGTCCCCTGCCGCTGAAGCCGAAGGGCTACCGCTTCACGGTCGCCTTCCCGCGCACGCTCGCGCTGGCCGAACAGTCGGACGTGCGCATCAGCGGCGTGGAGGTCGGCCACGTCGTCGTCGCTGAAGCTCGGCAGCGACGGCCGCACCGACGCGACGCGTCGAACTCGCCGGGCAGTATGCGCCGATCCGCGCGAACACGCACGCGATCCTGCGCCAGAAGACGCTGCTGGGCGAGACCTACGTGCAGCTGATTCCCCAGGGCCAGGATCGGTCCGTACCTGGCGGACGGGGCCCAGCTCGCCGACAGCCAGGTCGAACCGTTCGTGACGCTCGACGACATCCTGTCGCTGCTCGACCGCACCACGCGGCGCAACTTCCAGGCGTGGATGCGCTACCAGGCCGCGGCGATCGCCGGGCGCGGGGAACAGATCAACGCCTCGCTCGCGACGTTCGAACCGTTCGTCGAACACGCCAACCAGCTGCGTGGGCATCCTCGCCTCCCAGGAAGGCGCCGTGCAGGCGCTGGTGCACAACACCGGCGTCGTCTTCAACGCGCTCGCCGGCCGCGACCACCAGCTCGAAGGGCTGATCGTCAACGGCGAGCGCACCTTCCATGCGGCCTCGGAATCAAGCCAGGCGTTCGCCGAAGCGTTGCGCAGGCGCTGCCGCCCTTCGAGGCAAGCTCGACCGTCGCGCTGCGGACGCTCGACCGCTTCTCCGTCGTCGCCAGCCCGTACCTCGACGAAGTCCGCCCTGTGGAGCGCCAGCTCACGCAGCTGCTCCAGGCCGCCAAGCCGTTTGCGCCGCAGTTCAACAGCTTCCTGACCGCGTTGGGGCCGCTGACCACCGCCGCCAAGAGGGGCCTGCCGTACACGGCGACGGTCCTCAACCTGACCGTCCCCGTGCTTGAAAACCTCAGGCCGGTGCTGCACAACTTCGATCCGTTCCTGCAGTCGCTCGGCGAATACGTGCCCGAGCTGCAGGCGTTCTTCGCCAACCTCACCGCCGCCAGCGAGGCTTCCGGCGCCAACGGCAGCGCTGAAAAAAACGGGAAACCGCAAGGACCCCGCGAGCACTACCTGCGCGCGATGCTCGTCTTCAGCCCGCAGAGCCTTGCGATCTACCCCCAGCGGGTGGGCACGGACCGCTCGAACCCCTACTTCAAGCCCGGCGCGTTCCACGCCCTTGGCAGCGGCGGCCTGCAGGTGTTCAGCAACAGCTCGTGCGCGAACTCGGCCCCCTCGGTCAGCGGTCCGCCCAACGAAGCGGTCTCCCAGAGCCTGATCGAACTGATCCTCCAGTTCAAAGTCGCCAACGCGCCGGAAACCCCCAACGCCGTGGCGGCGCCCGGCTGCAACCAGCAGGGTCCCGTTCACCTTCAACGGCCAGACCAGCCAGTTCCCGCACGTCACCTACGGAGGAAAATGATGACCGAGGAGCAGGGACTGTCCAACGAGTATGAGTTCCATTCGGACTCCGGCGAGCTCGACCTCACCGGCGACCCGGCCACGGGCAAGTGGTCGATTCGCTGCATCGACGTGCACAAGCGCCTCGGCGGGGTGCCGGTCCTGAACGGCCTGAACGTCGCGTTTCCCGACGAGACGATCACCGTCGTGCTCGGCCCATCCGGCACCGGCAAGAGCGTGCTGATCAAGCACATCATCGGGCTGATGTTCCCGGACTCCGGCGACGTTATCGTGCAGGGGCAGTCGGTTCCGACCCTGACGATGCCCCAGCTGCTCGGCGCTGCGCCGCAAAGTCGGCGTGCTCTTCCAGGACGGCGCCCTGTTCGGGTCGATGTCGGTGTTCGACAACGTCGCCTTCCCGCTGCGTCAGCACACCGGCTTCCTCCGAGGCGCAGATCGCCAAGCTGGTCACCGAACGCCTGGCCGACGTGGGGCTGGCCGACGCGATGGACGATCTGCCCTCGCAGCTCTCCGGCGGCATGCGCAAGCGTGCCGGGTTCGCGCGGGCGCTGGTGATGTCGCCGGACATCGTCATCTTCGACGAGCCCGACTCCGGGTTGGACCCGGTGCGCACGGCGCTGTTGTGCGAATTGATCCAGGAGATGCACTCCATCCACGGGGGCACCTACATCGTCGTCACCCACAACATCGCCTCGGCGCGGCAGATCGGCGAATACATCGCGGTGCTGTGGCGGGGGCGGATCGTGGATGCGGGCGACGCGGAGAAGATGTTCTCCTCGGAGAACCCGTTCGTGCACCAGTTCCTCAGCGGATCGGCCGAGGGACCGCTGACCATGAATTGAGTTTCCCCCGTCCATATGCGAACATACGTTCGTATGGTCGTGTGCGTTCATCTGCCTCGCTTGGAGCTCGTGGTCGCCGCCGGGGGACCGGGGGCGCTTGCTGGTCGTGCACTGGCGGTGGCGCCGCGAACCGGCTCTGAGCAGCGCATCGGGGAGGTCTCCGGGGCCGGCGAAGCCCGGGGCGTGGCCCGCGGGATGATCCTCGGAGAGGCGCTCGCCCGCTGTCCCGATCTCCTCCTCGTGCCCGCTGATCCCGTGAGGGTCGCAGAGACCTGGGAGGCGGCGATGCGTGCTCTGGAATCGATCGGCGCGGCAGTCGAAGAGGAGCGCCCGGGACTCGCCTACTTCGAGGCCGGCGGACTGCGCGGGCTACATGGCTCGGACGCGGCAACGATCGCCGCCGCCCGGCTCGCGCTTGACCGGCCCGCCCGCATCGGAGCCGGGCCGACGCGCTTCTGTGCGCTGGCGGCCGCCCTGGCGGTGCGCTCGCGCCGGCCGCTCGTGCTGGACGGGAAGGACGCCCGGCGCTGGCTCGCCGGTCGGCCGGTCGGGCTGCTGGGCTTCCGGGCGGAGACCGAAGCGCTGGTCGAGCCGCTCCTGCGCCTTGGCGTGCGCACGCTCGGCGAGCTGGCGGAGTTGGGCGCAGCGGCGCTCGCCGATCGCTTCGGGGTGGCGGGTTCGCTCGCGCATCGGCTCGCCTGTGGCGAGGACGCACCGCTCCGGGCACGCCGCGTTCAGGAGCGTCTAGGGGAGACGCTGCCCCTCGGCGACGCGAGTTCCGGGGAAGCCTTGGAGCGAGCGCTCGGTGTGCTGGTGGCCCGGCTGCTGGCCCGATCTGAGCGCCGCGGGCGCACGCTGCGGGTCGTCGTGCTCTCCGCTCCCCTGCTCGCGGGCGGCGCCTGGCGTGAGCGCGTGGTCTTTCGCCAGGCGCTCTCAGACCCCAAGCGCATCGGGCTCGCGCTGGCGGTGCGCCTGCAGCTGCTCCCGGCCCCGGCCGCCGCGTTGCGGTTGACCGTTGAGCGCTTCGGTCATCCGGCGGGTGAGCAGCGGGCGCTGTTTGACAAGGACCCCGCCCATTCCGCTGCTCGTGCCGCTCGGCTGCGGGACGCCATCGCTCAGGTGCGCGCCGTGGCCGGGCCGGACGCGGCGTTGCGGGCCGTATGCGTGGACCCCGACTCGCGCGTGCCCGAGCGGCGGGTGGTGCTCGCGCCGTTTCCGGGCTGATGACACGGATCCTCAACCTGCCGCGGCCCGCGCGCGTGTGCTGGGGAGACGGAGTGCCCAAGCGGGTGAACGGCGAAGCGGTCGAGCTGCTGCGCGAGTCCTGGCTGGTGGAGGATCGCTGGTGGACGGACGAGCCGGTGCGCCGCCGCTACTGGGAGCTCGTGAGCGAGCGGGGGCGCAACGTGATCGTCTTCCGCGACCTGCGCTCAGGTGGCTGGTTCCTCCAGGGCTCGTGACGGAGGCGTGAGGAGATGACGCCGTCCACGGCCCCCTACGCGGAGCTTCACTGCCATTCGGCGTACTCCTTTCTGGACGGCGTATCGCTGCCGCAGGAGCTGGCGCGGCGTGCGAGTGAGCTGGGATACGGGGCGATTGCGCTGACCGACCACAACTCCCTGTCCGGTTCGATGGAGCTGGCCCAGGCGGCCAGGGCGCACGGTGTCAGGGCTATCCACGGCGCCGAGATCGACCTGACCACAGGCGATCCACCCGGCGGGCACACAGCTCGGAGGCCTGCGGACCCCCGTGCCGTCTCCGACCCGCGCCATATCACGCTGCTCGTGCGCGACGGACGCGGCTGGAGCAACCTCTGCCGGATCATCACGCTCGCCCACGCCCGCACCCGCGAGGGGGAGAATCGGCGCCGGCTTGCCGAGCCGCGCGTGGAGCTACAGACAGTGCTCGACCACGCCGAGGGCCTCGTCTGCCTGACCGGCTGTGCGGACCGCTCCGTGATCGACGGCGACGTCGGCGGCGAGTCGACGGCTCGGCGGCTGCTCGACGCGTTCGGTCCAGAGGGCCTTTACGTGGAGTTGCAGCGCCCCTACGCCCGCCATGATCGCGCTCGCAACAACGCGCTGGCCGCGCTCGGTGAGCGTCTGGGGCTGAGATGCGTGGCCACCGGTGATGTGCACGCGCACGCGCGTGCCAGAGCCGAGCTGCAGGACGCGTTCGTGGCGCTGCGCAACCACGCCACGCTCGACGCCTCAGAGCCGTTGCGGCGAGGCAATCACAGCCATGTGATGAGCGCACCACAGGCGATGGCCAGCCGCTTCGTCGATCACCCTGGAGCGGTGCGCGAGACGCTGCATCTGGCCGAGCGGCTGACGTTCGATCTCAGCGAGGATCTCGGCTACCGCTATCCCGGCGCCGAGGATGAAGGCGCCGAGCGGCGCCTGGCCGAGCTGTGCGGAGCACGCCTTCAGGATCGCTACGGAGCGGGCGCCGCCCGCGCGCAGGCGCAGGCGCGCCTGGAGGAGGAGCTGCGCGTGATCGGCGATCTTGGGCTGGCCGGCTTCTTCCTGCTGCACCACGACATGCTCGAGCTCGCCCGCGAGGTCGCCCTCCAGGTGCGCGGCCCGGACTCGGTCCGCGCGCTGCTGGCGCCCGGGCGCGGGCGAGGATCGTCCGTGTCCTCGCTCGTGTGCTATCTCGTCGGGCTCTCTCATATCGACCCGATCGCCAACGGGCTGGCGCTCGGGCGCTTCCTGAACGAGGATCTGCACGGGCTGCCCGACATCGACCTCGACTTTCCGCGGGACATCCGCGAGGTCCTGATCCCGCGCGTCCACGAGCGCTACGGCCACGAGCACACCGCCCTGGTCGCGGCCTTTCCGACCTTCCGCTCGCGGGGGGCAATCCGTGAGCTGGGGAAGGTCCTCGGACTGCCCGCCGGCGAGATCGAGCGCATCGCTCGCGGGGCCGATCCGCATGGGCCAGGTGGGCAGGACATCGTCTCCGCTCTCTCCCGCCGCCATCAGCGCGCAACGCCCCTCGCCTCAGAGCGCTGGCAGTGGCTGGGGCGTCTGGTCGAGCAGGCATACGGGCTGCCTCGCCACTGCTCCCAGCACTCGGGTGGCATGATCGTCGCGACCAGGCCGCTGATCGATTGCTGTCCGGTCGTGCCCGCCGCGATGGAGGGCAGGCAGATAGCCCAGTGGGACAAGGACTCCTGCGCGGATGCAGGCTTTCTGAAGATCGACTTGCTGGGCCTGGGCATGCTCTCGGCGGTGGAGCGCTGCGTGGAGGAAATCGCGCGCGTGCGCGGCGAGCGCGTCGATCTCTCACGAATTCCGTTCGACGATCAGCGCACGTTCAGGGCGATTCGCGCGGCCGATACGGTGGGCGTCTTCCAGATCGAGAGTCGTGCCCAGATGCAGTCGCTGCGACGGACGCGGCCGAGGAACCTCGAGGATCTGACCATCCAGGTAGCGATAGTGCGGCCCGGACCGATCCAGGGAGGGGCGATCAACCCGTACATCGAACGTCGCCGCCGCCTGCGTGAAGACCCTGACTATGAGGTTCCCTACGATCACCCGGCGCTCGAGCCGGTCCTGAAGGAGACGCTCGGCACGATCATCTTCCAGGATCAGGTGATGCAGGTGGCCGAAGCCTTTGCCGGCTTCAGTCCCGGCGAGGCGGACGGGTTGCGCCGGGCGATCAGTCGCAAGCGCTCTCACGAGATGCTCCAGTGCCACCGCGAGGACTTCATCGCGGGCGCGATGCGCCACGTCGGCGCCGAGGAGCGTACGGCGGAGCGTATCTGGGGGATGGTCGAGGGTTTCGCCGGCTTCGGCTTTCCCAAGGCCCACGGCGCCGCCTTCGGGCTGCTCGCCTACCAGTCGACGTGGCTGCGTGTGCACTATGGCCCCGAGTTCCTGTGTGCGCTCCTGAACGAGCAGCCGATGGGCTTCTATTCCCCTGACAGCCTCGTGCACGAGGCCGAGCATCGCGGGATCGAGGTGCTCGGCCTGGATGTGAACGCCTCGCATGTGCAGTGCACGGTGGAGGGCGTCCCTGGATCGGGGAGCCCCGGGCTGTGCGTGCGCCTCGGCTTGGGCTATGTCAAGGACGTGGTGGCGGACGAGGTGTCAGAGGTTGTGGCCGAGCGCGAGCGGAACGGGCCCTTCCGCAGTCTCGGCGACCTCGCGGCGCGCATCGGCGCGAGTCGCAGGACGCTCGAGCAGCTTGCCTGGTCGGGTGCCTGCGATGGTCTCATGGCCGGGCCGGCGCGACCGGGTCGTGACCGGGCCGGCGCCGCTCGCCGACCGCTCGGCGAGGCGGACAGGCGAGCGGCCCTGTGGGCACTGGGCATGGCCGCCGCCGGGCAGGGAGTGGGCGAGGGCACCCAGCTTGCGCTTCCGATGGAGCTGCCGGCGCCGCCGCGCCTGCGCTCGCTCGGCCGCTGGCAGCGGCTGATCGCCGACTACGCCACGAGCGGAGTGACGGTGGGTGACCACGCGATGGCCGTCCTGCGCGAGCGGCTGACCGTCCCCGCCGATCACGGATCGGCCGGGACCCGGCGGGGCGTGCTCGCGACCAGCGCCCAGCTCGACCGCCTGCCCAGGGGCTGGGAGGTGGCGGTGGCGGGGCTGGTCATCGCCCGCCAGCGGCCGGGCACCGCCAAGGGGACGATGTTCCTGCTGTTCGAGGACGAGTGGGGCACGATCAACCTGATCGTGCCCAGGGCGGTGTACGAGCGCCATCGCCACCTGGCGCGGGCCGAGCCGTTGCTGCTCGCCAGAGGCCGCCTCGAGCGCGCCGAAGGGGTCCTCAACGTGATCGTCAGAGAGCTGGCTGCGCTCGAGCGCTTCCTGTCCGGCGGGGTGCCGGCGGAGGGGGGTTCGACGGGGCGCGCACGCGTTCATCGCCTGTCCGACGCTGAGGTCTCCGACGTACAGCAGCAGCCGGATGACGCCGAGGTGGGGTCGAGCATGCGCGCGGTGGCGCCGCCGGTGCAGAGCTTCGCGATGGGACGGCGGAGGTAGCGCCGTCAGCGGCCGACGGCGCCGGCGTCCTCAGCGGTGACGGAAGGCGATCAGCTGACCGTCGGGGTCTCGCAGGGACAGGCCGTCCTCATCGCGCGAGGCGGGCGGCCCGTGGTGGCTCGCCTCGAGCCTGCGCTCCAGCGCCGTGAGCGCCTGCCGGTCGGCTAGCTCGAACTCGATGCGCCGCAGGCCCGGGGCGCTGTCGGAAGCGGGGCCTTCGCCGTGGCTCTGCCACGAGTTCAGGCCCACGTGGTGGTGGTAGCCGCCGGCCGACAGGAACGCCGCAGAGGAGAGCTGCGCCTGCTCCTGGAAGCCGAGCGCGTCACGGTAGAAGGCGTTCGCCCGCGGAACGTCTGAGACCTTGAGATGCACGTGGCCGATGGCGAGCTCCGGCGGCATTGTCGGCGCCGGCGGCCCGGGCGATTGGGCCAGCAGATCCTCCACGTCGAGCGGAAGCGTGACCATGTTCACGCCGTGCCCGTCGGCGCCACGCTCCCATTGCGCACGCGGACGGTCGGCGTAGATCTCGATGCCCAGTCCGTCCGGATCGCTCAGGTACAGAGCCTCGGAAACGCCATGGTCGGCCGCGCCGTCGATCGACCAGCCCGCGCGCGCGACCCGTCGCACCGTGGCCGCGAGCGCCGCGCGCGACGGGTGAAGCCACGCGACGTGAAACAGGCCCGTGCGCCCGGGCGGCGCGAGCGTCGGCTGCGCGATCGCGGTGAGCTCGAGCGCCGCTTCCCCGCCGGCCGCGCCCAGCCCTGCGGCGTCCTGCCCGGCGGTGATCAGCGGCAGCCCGAGCACACGCTCGTAGAAGTCCGCGCTGCGCGACACGTCGCTCACGGCGAGCGTCACGGAGCCGATGTGCAGCGCCGGATCGATCGGTGCAAGCTCACCGCCCATGGCCGCCGAGGCTACTACTCGGCGCGCGATCCGTGGTCTCGGCGAGCCTCGCACGCCGCCCGGGCGAGCCTCGCGCTCAGGAGACCTTGACCGCCGAGATATCGAGCACGATCTTGACCCTGTCGCTGACCAGCATGTTGCCCGAGCCGAGCGCCGCGTTGAACCTCATGTCGTGGTCTGATCGGTTGATCTCACCGATCACCGACAGGCCGACGCGATCGTTTCCCTGGGGGTCGGTCTCGGTGCCCTCGAGCACGGCTTTCAGCGCCACGGGTCGGGTGACGCCGTGGATCGTGAGGTCGCCCTGGATCTCGAACGTGTCCTCATCGACAGCGCCGATGCCGGTCGACCGAAAGGAGATCTCAGGGAAGCGCTCCGCGTCGAAGAAGTCCGCTGAGCGGAGGTGCTCGTCGCGCTGCGGCTCACGCGTATCGACGCTGGCGACGTCGACCGTGCCGTGGGCGCTGACGCCGTCCGGGTCGACCTCGAGCGTCCCCTCGAACTCCGTGAACTGGCCCTTGACCGTGGCGATGCCGAGGTGCTTGACCTGAAACTCGACGCTCGAATGGACGCGATCGACCTGCCACGTTCCGGTGGGAACGCCGGTCTGTGCCGGCGCTATGACGGGGGACTGTGTTGTGGACATCGTGGTTCCTTTCGCTTGGTCCCTTCAGATCACGCCTGTCGCCGCTGGCCGGCGAGCGCGTCTGTCGAGGGGGAGTAGTTGTGTGCGCAACTATACCAAGTACTTGTGCGTGCAACTGGTCTTCAGGCGCGCAGTCATGCGGCGAGCTGCGGCCGGCTGGACGACGGCTTCAGCGCGGCTGGACGACGAGCGTCTGAAACGCGCGCCCGACGGGCCCGTGAGCATCGTGCAGCACGCTCTCGGCGAGGCCGGTTCCACCACCGTGCAGCAGCGTGCGCGCGTCGAGGCCGATCCATTCGCCGAGCGGCTGGCGGTGCAGGTGGATCGCGAGATCCGCATTGATGAACAGGAAGCGGTCGAACGGCAGCGCCGCGCTCACGCCGTTGCCGAAATCCGCGGTTGCGGCCAGGCGCGCCAGCGGCGTCACGGCCTCCTCCGCCACCAGCGGGTGACGCAGGCGCATCCACACGCGGCTCGGTCCGAGCGCCCGCGGATCGCCCAGCCAGCGCATCTCCATGGCCGTGGATGCGAAGCTCGCGCTGCTCGAGCCACTCAGCGAGAAGGGCACAACCACACCGGTTTCGGGCGGCGGCATCGCCGCCGATCGCGGCGAGTCGGACTCCTGCTGCGGTGACGGCGCGGGCACGGGCAGGTCCTCGGGGACCTCTCGGACGCGCAGCGCGCTCGCGCGGCAGACGAGCTCGACGCCGGACGAGCCGCGATCCGCCGACAGCTCGCCCGCCAGCTCCTGCACGCGCCGCCCGGCGCGCACGATGCGCGTCGACAGCGTCAGCGGGGCGAACGGAATCGGGCGCAGGAACTCGAAGCCGAGCCGCGCGACGCGCAGCTCCGAGCCGGGCTCGACCCACTCGAACGCGCTCGCCAGGAGGGCCGCCGGCGCACCGCCATGCAGCGCCTGGGGGTCCCACGGTCCGCGGGCGTGCTCGGTCGGGGTGAGCCGCTGTCCGTCTGAGAGGAAGATGCTCTCGCTCATGGTGGCGTTAATCGGGCAGCTGGGCGACGAACCGGGCGAGCCTGTCCGGATCGCGCATCGGCCGGCCGTGGCCGAAGCACGCGAGCGCCGGCTCCAGGGCGGCGAGCCTGCGGGCCGACTCGCGATTGCGCGCCGGATCGGGCGTGAACAGCTCCGGCGGCTCGTGCAGGCCAGGCATTCCGGTCAGCCCGTTCAGGTTGAACAGCACATCGCCCACAATCAGCACGCGGTCGGATTCACGCCAGAAGGAGATGTGGCCGTGCGAGTGCCCGGGTGTGTCAAGGACGGTGAACCCGGCCACCTCGTCGCCCTCTTTCAGCGCGCGGGAGACCGGATGGGGTGGTCCGGTCCAGAAGTGCTCCCGCAGCCCGTTGAGCCATCTGGGTGCCTGGCTGCTGCTGAGGCCGCCGGGCGTCTCCATCGCCGGTATGTCGCCCTGCCCGCACCAGAGCGGTATCCCGAGCCGCTCGCAGACCGCGTGGCTGGACCCCTGATGGTCGGGGTGGGCATGCGTGAGGGCGTGCGCGGTCACGTCCCGGTCGCTGATCTGGCGCATGATGCGCTTCTCCGCCTGTCTGGTTGCCGCGTCGATCAGCACATCTCCCACGAGGTACACGTTGATCGCGTAGGCCGGTCTTCCGCTCAGCAGGTGCACATCGGCGGCCAGCTGCCTCATGTTGGGTCCCTTTCTGTCGGGGTCATGTATGTGACTGCTCCCACGAGAAGCCGCGCACGGCCAGGTACAGCCCCCCGGCGCCCCACAGCGCGATCACGGCGAGCGCGTCGAGGTTGCCGCTCAGGCCGGGTCCGCTCACCATCGCCGCATACAGCCCGTCGATGAGCGGCTTCAGGGGCAGCGCATCCGCGACGTTGCGCAGGAATGCGGGAGCGCTCGTCGTGTCGAACACGTAGAACGACACGAACACGACGGGCAGGAAGACCGCGTTGACGTAGGCCGCCGTCGACTCGAAGTTCGGGATGACGTGCGCGAAGGCAACTCCCAGCGCGGCAAAGCAGACGACGCCGGCGACGACGAACACGACCAGCTCGCCCCAGTGCACCGGCCAGCCGATCCCGAACACGGTCCGCCCGGCCACCACGATGATCGCGATCTGCAGGGCGGTGTTGGTGACCGCATTCGCGGCGACGCCGCCGAAGTAGGAGCGCGTCGGCAGCGGCGTGCCGCGGATGCGCTTCAAGACGCCCCGTTCGCGCAGGAACACGATGTTGTAGGCCAGCGCCGTGAACGTCGTCGACATGACGCTCATTCCCGCGATCGCCGGCACGAGCTTGTTCAGGTTCTGCTGGCTGCCGTGCAGGATCGCCCCGCCGGCCGCGAGGAACAGCAGCGGCAGCAGGAAGTTGAAGAATGCGGCGCTCGGGTTGCGCCAGAACATGCGCCGCTCGAGGCGATACTGCCTCCATGCCAGGCCGAGCGCGCCGGGCGCACCCGCTCCATCCGCGGGCGCGGCCCCCAGGTCACGCATCGGCGGTCAGCTCCAGGTAGACGTCCTCGAGGGTCGGGCGCCCGACGCTCAGATCGTGCACGCGTTCACCCCGCTCGAGCGCCTCGCCGGTCAGCTCGTTGAGCAGCAGCGTAGGGTCGTCGGTCTGGCGCTCGATCAGCTCGCCGTGGCGGTCGCGGTAGGCGACGCGGTAGTGCGACGCCCCGACGCCGAGCTCACGCGGCGGTCCGATCGCGAGCACGCGTCCGTCCTTGACGATCGCCACGCGGTCCGCGAGCGCCTGCGCCTCGTCCAGGTAGTGCGTGGTCAAGAGGATCGTCTTGCCCAGCTCGCGCAGGCTGCGCACCGTCTCCCAGGCGGCGTGACGCGCGGCCGGGTCGAAGCCGGTCGTGGGCTCGTCGAGGAAGATCAGCTCGGGGTCGCCAACCAGCGCGAGCGCGAAGTCCAGACGCCGCAGCTGTCCGCCGGACAGCGTACGGCTGCGGGCATTCGCCTTCTCCTGCAGGCCCATCAGCGCGAGCACCTCCTCGACCTCGCGCGGATGCGGGTAGAAGCTGGCCCAGTGGCGCAGCACCTCCCGTGGGGTCACGTGCCCGTAGATGCCCCCCGACTGCAGCACGATTCCGATGCGCCGGCGCAGCTCGATCGACCGCTTGGCCGGATCGTGGCCGAGCACGGACACCGTCCCGCCGCTCCGCTCGCGATAGCCCTCGAGGATCTCCACCGTGGTGGTCTTGCCGGCGCCGTTCGGGCCGAGCAGCCCGAACACCTCGCCGCGTCGCACGCTGACGTCGATGCCCCGCACCGCCTCGTATTCGCCGTAGCGCTTGGTGAGGGCGCGCACCTCGATGGCCGGGGCCGTGTCGCTCACGGTCCCATCATCCCAAGACCGCGATGTCCTGCTACCAGTGCACGCCCCTCGTCAGGGTGGCCATCGCGATCTGCTCGAAAGAGGCTCGCTCCTCGACGTCCTTCTGCCCCTTCGAGGCGGCGGAGTCCGGGAACACGCGGTACGCGAGGTGCAGCAGCTGATCGACCGCCTTCGGCGCGAGCGTGTAGGCGACCTCGCCGAAGGTTCCCAGCGGCGTCCCCATGTGCTTGGGGCGAGAACGCAGGGCCTCGCAGATCATCTCGCCGGCCTCCTCGGGCGTGATCGCGGGGAATGCGTCGTACATCTTGGTGGGAGCGATCATCGGCGTGCGCACGAGCGGCATGTGGATCGTCGTGAACGTCACCCCGTCGCCGATGACCTCCGAGGCGATCACGCGCGTGAAGGCGTCCAGCGCGGCCTTGGAGGCGACGTAGGCGGAGAAGCGCGGAGGGTTGGTCTGGACGCCGATCGAGGAGATGTTCACGATGTGCCCGGAGCCCCGCTCGCGCATGTGCGGAAGCAGCCCGATGATCAGCTTCACGGCGCCGAAGTAGTTGAGCTGCATCGTGCGTTCGAAGTCGTGGAAGCGGTCGTAGCTGAGCGCGATCGAACGCCGGATCGAGCGGCCGGCGTTGTTGACCAGCATGTCGACGCCGCGGTGGTCCGCCAGCACCCGCTCGATCAACCGGTCGACGGACTCCATGTCGGCGAGGTCGGCCGCGTAGACGTAGGCGATGCCGCCTCCGGCGACGATCTCGGCGCGCACCTCCTCGAGCTTCTCCACGTTGCGAGCCACCAGCAGCGGCACTCCGCCCGCGGCCGCGATTTTGACCGCGCTCGCCCTGCCGATCCCGGAGGAGGCGCCCGTGATCAGGACGTGCTTCCCGCCGAGCTTCTCCTTCAGCGTGCTTCCTTTGGCGAGATCGTCCATCTCCCGCTCCCAGTAGTCCCACAGTCGCGGCGCGTACTCGTGCAGGGAGGGCGGCTGTTCGAGCGCCGAGCCCTTCAGGGCCCCTTCGGCGCGGCGCGTATCGAACCTGGGCTTGAGCTCCATGTGCCCGAGCACCTCCTGGGGAATGCCCAGCTCGCGCAGTCCGAGTCGACGCGCCGCGCGCAGCGGAGGCACGCGCATCAGCAGTGACAGCGGCCACGTTGGCAGCGGGTCCGTCAGCCGTTTATCGACGCTCACGGCGAAGCGCGGCGCGTGTGCCGCGGCGGCGAACTCGTTGAACAGCTCGTCCACGCGCACAGGCTGCGGATCTGTCAGGTGAAAGGCGTAGCCGTCCAGGTCGGGCTCGTGCGCGATGTGGTCGAGCGCCCCCGCCACCCAGTCCACCGGCACCACGTTGGTGCAGCCCAGATCCAGGCCGAGCAGCGGCACCCACTCGGGGACGAGCGCGCGGATTCGCTGGATCGCCTTGAAGAAGTAATAGGGCCCGTCGATCTTGTCCATCTCGCCGGTCTGGGAGTCCCCCACGACGATCGCCGGTCGGTAGACGCGCCACGGCACGTACGGCTGCTCCCGCACGATCCGCTCCGCCTCGAACTTGGTCCGGTGGTACGGGGAGGGCAGCTTCTGGCCCTCGTCGAAGAAGTCCTCCTCGAACACGCCGCGATACTCGCCGGCGACGGCGATCGAGGAGACGTGGTGCAGGTGCCCGGCCTCGAGCGCGCGGGCGAGTTCGACCGCGTGCGTTGTCCCTCCGACGTTGACCGCCGTGTTGCTCTCGCTAGGAGCGGTCATGTCGTAGACGGCGGCGAGGTGGAAGAAGTGGTCGATCTTGCCGCGCAGTTCGGTAACCTGCTCCTGCTCCACCCCCAGGAGCGGCCTACGCAGATCTCCGAGCACCGGCTGGACGCGTTTCGCGGCCGAGGCTCCCGCGACGACGCCCCAGCGCTCGATCAGGTCCTCCAGCCGGCCCCGCGAGCCCTCGCGTACGAGCACGTACACCTTGCCCTGGCGCTGGTTCAGCAACCGCTCGATCAAGCGTCGTCCGACGAATCCGGTCGCTCCTGTCACGAAGTAGGCCACGGTCAGGCGAGCATATCGGGATGAGCCTCCGCCTACGCTCCGGCTCCGGCTCCCCCGCGGCCCTCCCCGGCGGCGAAGCGCGCGGCGCCGCGCGCCCCATCCTCGAACACCTCCGGACCGGCCCGGGCCTCGAGGGCGAGACCCTGCGTCAGCGGGTGGCCGAGCCCCTCGATCGCCGCGCGCCGGTCGGCGAGCATTGTGCGCTGCGGAAAACTCGCGAGCCCCTCGGCCAGCGCCAGCGCGCGCTCGAGGTGGGCGTCCGGCGGGACAACCTCGGTCAGGAGTCCCATCGAAAGGGCCTCCGCGGCGCTGATCATCCTGCCGGTGAGGATCAGGTCGAGTGCGCGTCCAAGTCCCACGATCCGCGGCAGGCGCTGGGTGCCGCCATCGATCAGCGGCACGCCCCAGCGGCGCTCGGGGTAGCCGAGCGTGGAGGTCTCCGTCGCGATCCGCAAGTCGCACCACAGCGCCAGCTCCAGGCCGCCTGCGAGGCAGAAGCCCGAGATCGCGGCGATCGTCGGCTTGGAGGGCGTCAGCCGGGTGAAGCCCATCGGACCCTCCTTGCTCATCAGCCGATCGCCGAAGGTGTCGGTCGCCTTGAGGTCCGCGCCGGCGCAGAAGGACACCCCGCCGGCGCCGGTGAGCACCAGCACGCGTGCCTGCTCGTCCGCCTCGAAGCGGGTGTAGGCGTCGTGCAGGGCCACCGCCGTGGGCCCGTCCACGGCGTTGCGCCGGTGCTGGCGATCGATCGTCAACAGCGCCGCGGCGCCTCTGCGCTCATAGCGGACAGCGGCGGGCTCGCCGCCTGCGCTGGGCGCGGGGCTCATCGCGGGCTCGCGTGGGAGGGTGGCTCGCTCATCGAATGCCCCGGGGCGGATGAGGGGGTGGGCCTACCAGCCGCCGCGCCACTGGACGTCGCCCAGGGCCTTCTGTGCCGCCTTGCGCGCTTCCTTGCGTTTGTCCAGGTGTCGCTGAAGCATGCTCATCGCGAACACGAACACCGCGAAGAACGCGATCACGATGAAGCCGGCGTCGGTGACCACTTTGTCGTTGGTCGCTCCGTAATAGCCGCGGCCATCATTTTCGGCCTGGGCGGCCGGCGCGAGCACGAGCGCCAGCAGAAGCGCAAGCAGCAGGAGCCCGAACGGCACTCTGATCCTCAAGCGGCGCATCCGGCGAGATCCTACCGGAGGCCGGGGCCGGTCAGCCCCGCGGCGCGTCGCCCGGTCCGCCATCTGAACCGGTCGTGTCGCGCACGCGGCCCGCCCTAGTATCAGCCCCGATGGCACTGCTGATCGCTTCAGACATGCACAAGGACATCGCCGGTCGGCCGCTGCTGCGAGGGGTGTCGTTCAAGCTCGAGCGAGGCGAACGGATGACGATTGCCGGACGCAACGGCGCGGGCAAGACGACGCTGCTGCGGATGCTCGCCGGGGAGACCTCGATCGACAAGGGCGAGCTGAGCGTGGCCAAGGACGTGCGAATCGCCCTGCACGACCAGCGGCCACCGCTGGGTGGCGCCCAGGGGGCCGGCGGCGGGGGGGTCAAGTTGGCCGAGTATCTGCTCTCGGGCTGCGCGGAGGAGCTTCAGATCGAGGCCGAGCTGCGAGAGCTCGAGGCGAAGATGGCGGATGGGGCGGCTGATGAGTCGATGCTCGCCCGCTACGCGCGCGGGCAGGCGCGGCTCGAGGCGCGCGGCGGCTATCTGTGGCGCGATCGCGCGACGGCCATGGCGCGCGGCCTCGGGTTCTCCGAGAGCGACGGCGACCGGGCCCTCGCCACCTTCTCGGGAGGGGAGCTCACGCGCGCGTCGCTGGCCAGGGCGCTCGCCACCCAGGCGGACGTGTTGCTGCTGGACGAGCCCACCAACCATCTCGACATCGAGTCGCTCGAGTGGCTCGAGCGTACGCTCGTCGAGCTCGACTCGGCCGTCGTGCTGGTGGCGCACGACCGCTGGTTCCTGGAGGCCGTCGGCACGGCTGTCTTGGAGATCGAGGCCGGTCGCTCGCGCTTCTTCGCCGGGAGCTGGCACCGGTGGCGCAAGGAGCAGGCTGCGCGCGAGATTGCGCTCGGCAAGGCGATCGAATCCCAGAGGGCGGAGATCGCGCGCCTGGAGCGGTTCATCGAGCGCTTCCGCTACAAGGCCACCAAGGCGCGCCAGGCGCAGTCGCGGGTGAAGAAACTCGCCAAGATCGAGCGCATCGAGCGCGACCCCCGGGACGGTCACGGCCTGGAGTTCCGGTTTTCCTCGCCGGGGCGCTCCGGACGGGTGATCTTCGAGCTCTCAGACGGGCGCATCGAGGTCGGCGGCGTCGACGGCGGCGTGGACGGCAACGGCTCGGCAAGGAGCGGCCGGGGAGGAGACCCGGCGTCGGACACGCCCCTCGTGCTGCTCGAGCACGCCGAGCTGTGGCTCGAGCGCGGCGAGCACGTCTCGCTCGTGGGCCCAAACGGCACGGGCAAGACAACGCTGATCGAGACGCTCGCCGGCCGCCGCGAGCTCGGGGCGGGCCGGTTGAGCGTCGGGCACAACGTCCGCATCGCATACCTGTCCCAGCACGCCGAGGAGCTCGGCGCCGGCGGCTCCCCCGGCCAGAGCGTGCTGGAGGCGGCGCAGCGCGCCACAGGCTCGACCCCGGCGCGCGCGCGCACGCTGCTCGGACGGTTCCTGTTCTCCGGCGAGGATGCCGAGAAGCCGCTCGAAGGACTCTCCGGCGGGGAGCGCCGGCGGCTTTCGCTGGCGATCCTCGTGGGGGCCTCGAGCCCTCCCAACGTGCTGATCCTGGACGAGCCCACGAACCATCTCGACCTCGACAGCCGCGAGGCCCTCGAGGACGCGCTGCGCTCCTTCGAGGGAGCGATTCTTCTGGTCTCCCATGACCGCGCGCTGCTGGACGCGGTGGGCACCCGCACGATCGCCGTCGAGGAAGGCTCGCTGCGCAGCTACCTCGGTGGCTGGCCCGAGTATGCGCGGGTGCGCGAAGAGCGCGCGCTCGCCACGCCCGGCGACGAGCGTGGCGGCGAGGAAGGGGGTTCGCCCGCGGCGAGCGCCGCCAACGGGCTCGACCCCGGCACGGATGCGGCTGCGCCGGCGGGCGCGCCCGCCGGCGCTCGGACCTCGCAGAAGGGTCGCAGCAGGCCCAAGGCCAAGCCCAAGGGTACGTCCAAGAATCGGCTCAATGACCAGCAGAAGGCGGAGCTTGCCGTCGAGGAGGCGGAAGCGGCGATGCGGGCGCTCGAGCGGGATCTGGCCGATCCGGCGGCGTGGGCCACGCAATACGAGGCGGCCAAGTCCCGGGCGCGCCACACGGCCGCGCGGCGGGTGGTCGAGGAGGCCTACTCGCGCCTTGAGGCGCTGATCGACTGAGCCTGGTAGGCGCGGCTCTCCGCGCCCCCGGTCCAAGCTCGGGACGTACCCCTGACCTACACTGCTGGCGATGGACCGCATGAAGACCGCACGTAACGCGGCGATTGTGGTGGCGATAGCCGCCGCGGTCTACTTCCTGCCTGGAGGCGGGCGCGCGGCGAGCACGTTCGAATCCGTGCTGTGGGTGGCCTTCGGTGTCGGGATCGCCTACCTGGGGCTGCGCATGTATCGGGAATACCGAGTCACGCTCCACGGTCTGGGCGACCGCCACCGCGGGATGCTGTACGGGGCGGTGGGCCTCGGGGCGCTCGTGCTCATCGGGCGGCAGCGCATGTGGGAAAGCGGGCTCGGTGAGCTGCTCTGGTTCGCGCTGATCGGTCTGGCGGTCGGCGCCCTGATCGCCGTGTACCGGCACTGGCGCGCATACTGACCGACCGCGCGTGCCGCTCGAGGCGCCTCGTATCCTCGGGTGGATGGCAGCCACCGAGGCACCGACGCACGGTGCGGACACGCGAGCGAATCTCGCCGCGCAGCGTCGCGCGCTTCCCGACCAGCCGGGCGTGTACCTGTTTCGCGACGGCCGCGGCCGTGTGCTCTACGTAGGCAAGGCCAAGTCGGTTCGCAAGCGCGTCGCGTCGCACTTCTCCAAGGCGCAGGTGCCGAGCAGCCCCGGTCATGCCGAGATGGTGGCGGCCGTGGAGCAGATCGAGTGCGTCGTGGTCGCCAGTGAGGCGGAGGCGCTGCTGGCCGAGCAGAGCTTCATCAAGCAGTACCGGCCGCGTTTCAACGTCCGGCTGCGCGACGACAAGTCCTACCCGTTCATCGCGATCTCCCTCGACGAGGCCTTTCCGCGGGTCTACTTCACCCGCGAGCGTCACCGCCCCGGGCGGGCGTACTTCGGACCGTACTCGAACGCCAAGCGTGTACGGGGGACGCTCGAGGTGCTGGCGAAGGTGTTCATGTTCCGCTCCTGCACCGGCCCCGAGCCGGGGCGGCGCAGCGGCAGCCCGTGCCTGGACTACTACATCAAGCGCTGTGAGGCGCCCTGCGTGGGGTACGTTTCCGAGCAGGATTACCGGCGGGGCATAGACGGCGTGGTGGACTTCCTCTCCGGGCGCTTTCGTACGATCGAGCGCGATCTCGAGGCGCGCATGCGCGACGCGGCCGCGGCCGAGGAGTTCGAGCAGGCGACGCTCGAGCGCAACCGGCTGCGGGCGGTCCGCTCGCTGATGGAGCGCCGGCGCGTGGCGAACGAGTCGGTGGGGACGCTCGACGCCGTCGCCGTGGCGGTCGACGGCAGCGACGCCAACGCGCAGATCTTCCAGGTGCGTGACGGGGTGCTGTCCGACCGCCAGTCGTTCTACCTCTCGAACGAGACCCAGCGTGGCCTGGCCGAGGTGGCGGAGGAGTTCATGCTGCAGTACTACGGCGGACACATGTCGATCCCCGCGCTGCTCGTCGTCCAGCGCGAGCTTGCCGATCACCCCGCGCTCGCGGATGCGCTCGCCAGACGACGCGGCGGACCGGTCGAGCTGCGCGCCGCAGAGCGCGGTGAGAAGCGCCGGATCCTCGAGCTCGCCGAGCGCAACGCTCGTCTCGCGCTCGACCAGGAGAGGCTGCGCTCGGAGCGACGCAGACAGGGTCGCGTCGAGGCGCTCGAAGGCCTGCGCGAGGCGCTCGACCTGGATGTGCTCCCGATCCGGATCGAGTGCTTTGACATCTCCAACCTCGGAGGCACGCACACGGTGGCGTCGATGGTCGTATTCGAGGGAGGAGCGCCGAAGAAGGCCGACTACCGCCGTTTCACGATTCGCGAGGGCGACGGGTCCCCCGACGACTACGCGGCGCTGGCGGAGGTTCTCGACCGGCGCTTCGCGCAGTGGGAGCGCCAGGCCGACATCTCTCCGCATGACCCCCGCTATGACGCGAGCTTCGCCTCGCTCCCGAACGTGGTCGTGATCGACGGCGGCAAGGGCCAGCTCGCGGCCGGCCTCGGCCCGCTGCGCGGCTTTCGCGACCGCGGCGTCGCCGTCGTCTCGCTGGCCAAGCGCATCGAGGAGCTGTTTCTCCCCGGGCGCCGCGCACCGCTCGTGCTGGACCACTCCACGCCGGCCCTGCAGCTGCTGCAACGCGTGCGCGACGAGGCGCACCGCTTCGCGATCACCCACCACCGCGGCAAACGCGACCGGGCGATGACGAGCTCGCTGCTCGACGAGCTGCCCGGCATCGGGCCGGCGCGCAAGCGCGCGCTGCTCACGCACTTCGGCTCGCCCGAGGCCGTCGTGTCGGCTTCTCGCGAGGAGCTGCAGGCGGTCCCAGGCCTGCCCGCGAAGGTCGCGCGCGAGGTGCACGGCCGCCTGCACCGCGCCGGCTGAGGGCGATGTTCTGCACCGCGCTCTGGGAGCGGCCGGCGGCTCAACCGCGCTCGCCGAGCGACGCGCTCGCCGGCGCATCGCGAGTGACCGGGATTGTCCGGCGAACGGGGCACAATGATGAGCAATGGCCGTCATAAGGCCCCTGCGTCCGCTGCGTGGCGGCGCGGATCGGAAATCGAGCAAGTCGGGTAAGCCGGCCGTGGGGTCGCGGCTTCAGGATCTCGTCGTCATCACCGGCTTCTCCGGTGCCGGCAAGTCGACCGCGATGAACGTGTTCGAGGACGCGGGGTACTTCTGCGTCGACAACCTGCCCCCCGAGATGATCCGCTCGCTGGTCGAGCTGTTCGTGCACGAGGGCTCCAAGGTCGAGCGTGCCGCCGTCGTCTCGGATGTTCGCGGGGGGGTGTACTTCGAGGCGCTGCAGGCGGTCGTGGACGATCTGGACGCACTCGGACTGACCCACCACGTGCTGTTCCTCGAAGCGGCCGAGCAGACGCTCGTGACCCGCTACAAGGAGACCCGTCGCCGCCACCCGCTCGCCCCCGACGGCAGCGTGGCCGCGGGGGTGGCCTCCGAGCGGGCACTGCTCGAGCCGTTGCGCGGGCGCGCTGACCTGGTGATCGACACGACCGGCATGTCCGCCGCGATGCTGCGGCAGAAGATCGCCGGCGACCTCTTGCCCGGCAGGGCCGCGGGACGGCTGGCGCTGACGTTCATGAGCTTCGGCTTCAAGCACGGCCCGCCACGCGAGGAGGACCTCGCGTTTGACGTGCGCTTTCTGGCCAACCCGCACTACGTGCCCGAGCTGCGCGAGCTGACGGGTCACGACGAGCGCGTGATCGACTACATAGCGCGCGACGGGCGGCTCGAGGAGCTGTACGTCAGGATGTACCCGCTGCTTGACTTCCTGCTGGCTCAGTATGTCGCCGAGGGCAAGTCGCATCTTGTGATCGCGATCGGCTGCACGGGCGGACGTCACCGATCCGTGGCGATCGCCGAGCACCTGGCAAAGCGCTACGGCGACCACGAGGAGCTCGACGTCGCGGTCACCCACAGGGACATCGACAAGCCCCCGCGGAGCTCCTGAAGCCGACCGGCAGGCGGCCCGCTGATAGCCTTCGAGCCGCTCGCCGGGCGACGGAGCCGCGCTCCGAGACCCGGCATCGTTCATTTTCGCTTCAGGAGACGATGAATGCCAGTACGCGTGGGGATCAACGGATTCGGTCGAATCGGCCGGAACGTGTTCCGCGCCGCCAAGGCCCGGGAGCGAGATGGGGAGGCTGGGATCGAGTGGGTTGCGGTCAACGATCTGACCGACTCCACCACGCTCGCCCACCTGCTCCACTATGACTCGATCCTTGGTCGGTATCCGGGTGTCGTCAAGGCTCGCGACGGGGCGCTCGAGGTCGACGGCCAGGTGCTCCAGGTGCTTGCCGAGCGTGACCCGGCCGCGCTTGCCTGGGGGGAGCTGGGTGTGGACGTCGTGATCGAGTCCACCGGCCTGTTCACCGATCGCGACGGCGCCGCCAAGCATCTGGCGCAGGGCGCCAAGAAGGTGATCATCTCGGCTCCGGCCACGAACCCCGACGCGACGGTGGTGCTGGGGGTGAACTTCGACGAGGTCTATGACCGCGATCGCCACCAGGTGATCTCGAACGCGTCATGTACGACGAACTGCCTGGCGCCCGTCGCGAAGGTGGTCAACGACCGGGTCGGCATCCGGCACGGCCTGATGACGACAATCCATGCATACACGGCCGACCAGCGGCTGCAGGACCTGCCGCACAAGGACCTGCGCCGTGCGCGCGCGGCCGCGATCAACCTGATCCCGGCTTCGACGGGCGCGGCGAAGGCGATCGGGCTGGTGATCCCGGCGCTGCAGGGCAAGCTGCACGGCTTCGCCATACGCGCGCCCGTACCGACCGGGTCGGTCGTCGACCTGACCGTCGAGTGCGAGCGCGAGACGAGCGTCGAGGAGGTGAACGCCGCGCTCGCGCAGGCCGCGAGCAGCGGGCCGCTCGAGGGGATCATGCAGTACACCGAGGACCCGATCGTCTCCACCGACATCGTGACCTCTCCCTTCTCGGCGATCGTCGACTCCCAGCTCACGGCCGTCGTCGACCGCACGATGCTGAAGGTGGTCGCCTGGTACGACAACGAGTGGGGCTACTCCAACCGCCTGGTGGATCTCGTGCAGAGGGTTCTGTGAGCGGACGAGCGGCACCCCGGCTCGTGGTGTGAGCCGTGTGGAGCCGGATATCGTGACTGGGGGAGAGAGCGGGTGATCTGGTGAGGAGCATCGACGAGCTGGACGTGCGCGGCAAGCGTGTGCTCGTGCGGGTCGACTTCAACGTGCCGCTGACGACAGGCGCCGACGGCGAGCCCGCCGTGGCCGACGACACCAGGATCGTGGCAGCGCTTCAGACGGTCGAGGAGCTGCGTTCGCGTGGCGCGAGGCTCGTGCTCGTCTCACATCTCGGCCGACCGGAAGGTCGGCGCGATGACGGGCTGTCGATGGCGCCGGTTGTGGAGCGGCTGCGGCAGCTGACCGACGCGAACGTGACGCTCGCCCCCGCCGTGGTCGGCGATCAGGTAAGGGCGCTCACCGAGGCGCTCCGGGAAGGGGACGTGCTGGTGCTGGAGAACGTTCGCTTCGAGCCGGGCGAGACGCTCAACGACCCCGACCTCGCCGCTGCGCTGGCGCAGTTGGCGGACGCCTACGTCAACGATGCGTTCGGGGTTGCCCACCGCGCTCACGCCAGCACCGAGGGGGTGGCGCATCTGCTGCCGAGCGCCGCGGGACGCCTGCTCGAAAGTGAGGTGCTCACGCTCACGAAGATCATGCAGACGCCCAGCCGTCCGCTTGCGGTCATAGTCGGAGGAGCCAAGGTGGCGGACAAGATCGGCTTGATCGACCGCTTCCTGGAGGTTGCGGACGTGCTGATGATCGGTGGGGCGATGTGCTTCCCGTTCCTGTGCGCCCAGGGTCACAGGGTCGGCGACTCGCTGTGCGAGGCCGAGGACACCGAGCATGCCCGCGCTCTGCTTGCGCAGGCTGTCAAGCCGGGGCGGGCCTCGGTGATGACTCCCAGCGACCTGGTGATCGGAGACCGGCTGGCGCAGGACGCCGAGCATCGCGTGCTGGACGGCGTCGAGGTGCCCAGGGGCTGGATGGGCCTCGACATCGGTCCGTCCACGGCGGGGCGCTACGCGCGCGAGATCGCGCGGGCGGGGACCGTGTTCTGGAACGGTCCGATGGGGGCATTCGAGCTCGAGCCCTTCGCCGGCGGCACGCGCACCGTGGCGCAGGCCGTGGCTGACACGAAGGGCCTCACGGTCGTCGGCGGCGGCGACTCCGCCGCGGCGCTGGCGCGGTTCGGACTGGAGGACACGGTCGATCACCTCTCCACCGGCGGTGGCGCGACGCTCGCGCTCGTGGAGGGCCAGACGCTCCCGGGCGTGCAGGCGCTCGAGGGGGCGGGCGTGACGTCGTGACCGTCCGGTCCCCGCTCATCGCGGGCAACTGGAAGATGCACAAGACCAGAGCGCAGGCCGAGGAGTACATCCAGGCGCTGCTGCCGCGGGTGTCGACCGCGGAGGGCGTGGACGTGGCGATCTGCGTGCCGTTCACCGCACTCGACGCAATCGTGGACAGCGCCAGGGGATCCCGTGTCGAGGTGTATGCCCAGAACATGCACCACGAGCCCGAGGGCGCGTTCACCGGCGAGGTGTCGGCGGCGATGCTGACCGATCTGGGCGTGCAGGGCGTCGTGCTCGGCCACTCCGAGCGGCGCGAGCTGTTCGGCGAGACCGACAGGGCTCTGGTGCTGAAGGTGCCGGCCGCGCTGGATGCGGGTTTGAGCCCGATCCTGTGCGTGGGCGAGACGGAGAGCGAGCGCGATGGCGGCGAAACCGACCGCAAGCTTCGCCAGCAGGTCAAGGACGACCTCGCCGGCGTTTCGAACGAGCGGCTGAGGGAGGTGGTGATCGCGTACGAGCCGATCTGGGCGATCGGCACGGGGCGGGTGGCGACGCCCGAGCAGGCGCAAGAGGCGATCGCGTTCATCCGCGCGTTGGTGGGTGATCGTGACAAGCGCGCCGCGGAGGCGATGCGGATTCTCTACGGGGGGTCGGTGAAGCCGGAGAACGCCGCCGAGCTGATGGCCCTGAGGGACGTGGACGGCGCGCTGGTCGGCGGCGCGTCGCTGCAGGCCGAGTCGTTCGCTCAGATCGTGGCGGTCGCCGCCGGATGACCGATCCTCCCGGCTCCGCGGGCCTGCCGGCGCCGAGCGTCTGCCTGGTCGTGCTCGACGGATGGGGGCTGGCGGAGCCCGGGCCCGGCAATGCCGTGTCGCTTGCGCGCACGCCCGTCTTCGACGCGCTGTGGAAGGGCTTTGCGCATACCACTCTGAGCGCCTGCGGCCGGGCGGTGGGGCTGCCCGACGGACAGATGGGCAACTCGGAGGTCGGCCACCTGAACCTCGGAGCCGGCGCCGTCGTCCGTCAGGACCTCGTGCGCATCGACGACGCCATCGCCGATGGGTCGTTTGCCGAGAACGAGGTCCTCAGGGCGGCGTTCACGGGCGAGGCGGCGTCGGGGCCCGGGGCAAGGGTGCATCTGCTGGGCCTCGTGTCCGACGGCGGTGTGCACTCCTCGCTCGATCATCTCCGTGCTCTGATCGCCATGGCGCGCGAGCTGGCGGTGAACGATCTCGTGCTGCACGCGTTCACCGACGGGCGCGACACCCTGCCGCACGCCGGCGCGGGGTACCTGGCCGAGCTCGACCGCACGCCGGCTGTCCGCCTTGGCTCGGTGGTCGGGCGCTACTGGGCGATGGACCGCGACCGTCGCTGGGACCGGACTCAGCGGGCGTACGACATGCTCGTGCACGGCCAGGCTCCGCACCATGCCGCCAGCGGCGAGGAGGCGGTATCGGAGGCCTATGAGAGGGGAGAGACCGACGAGTTCATCGCGCCGACGCTCGTTGGCGAGGAGGCGCGGATTCGGCCCGGCGACAGCGTGGTCGCCTTCAACTTCCGGCCCGACCGCATGCGCCAGTTGACCCGGGCGCTCGCCGAGCCGGGCTTTGGTCAGGGCGCCGACGAGGGCGTCCGGGCCCAGGAAGAGCTCCCCGGCTGGACGGGGAGGGGCGGCGCGGCGCCGATCGCCGCCTACTCGACGTTCACCCAGTACGAGGAGGGCTGGCCCTACCCCGTGGCCTTCCCGCCCGAGCGCCCGCAGACGACGCTATCGCTCGTGCTCGCGCGGGCCGGCGCCTCACAGCTCCACGCGGCAGAGACCGAGAAGTACCCGCACGTGACGTACTTCTTCAACGGCGGTGAGGAGGCTCAACTCGCGGGCGAGAGGCGTGAGCTGGTGGACTCGCCGCGGGACGTCCCGACCTACGACCACAAGCCGCAGATGAGCGCCCACGAGGCGGCCGACGCCTTCGTCGGCGCCTGGCGGGAGGATCGACCGAGGTTCGGGATCATCAACTTCGCGAACGCGGACATGGTCGGTCACACCGGGGTGATCGACGCCGCGGTGCAAGCGATCGAGACCGTCGACGAGTGCCTCGGCGAGGTGGTGGCGGCGGTCGAGGAGACCGGGGGCGCGTGCGTGATCACGGCAGACCACGGCAACGCCGATCACATGCTCGAGCCGGACGGCAGTCCGAACACCGCGCACTCGCTGAACCCGGTGCCGCTGATCGTGACGGTCGCAGGCGTGTCGCTGCGCCAGCGAGGCGGCGTCCTTGCCGATGTAGCACCCACCGTGCTGGAGCTGCTGGGAATCGAGCAGCCGCTGCAGATGACGGGACAATCGCTATTGAAGGAGTGAGATGGTGGCAAGGAGAGGCGAGGACGGAGACGGGGGCTCGGCGTCGCGGCGGCTGCTCGCTGGCTTCTTCGTGGGGGCCGGGATCAATCATTTCCTGATGCCCCGGGCGTATGTGCAGATGGTTCCGCCGCGGCTCGCCGATCACGCCGAGCGCGTGGTGATGCTCAGCGGCGTGGCCGAGGTGCTCGGGGGTGCGGGCGTGCTGCCCGCGCGGACGCGCCGATCGGCCGGGGTAGGCCTGATCGCTCTGCTGGCGGCTGTTTTCCCCGCGAACCTCTACATGGCCCGCACGCCCGAGCGCTTTCGGCGGATCCCGCGCTGGGCGCTCTATGGGCGTCTGCCGTTGCAGCCGTTGGCGATGTGGTGGGCCTGGAGGGCCACCCGGCGGTGACGCGCGCGTCCCGCAGGGCGTGTTTCGACGCTGCTATGTTCGGTTGTGAAAGGCGTTAGGTTCTGAGTGCAATGTCGACCGCGACCGCTGTCAAGATTCCGCCAGCCGAGCAGGCGAATGGTTGGGAGGGGGATCCACCGGAGACCGTCCAGCGAGCCTGGCGGGGACTGTTGCGCGCGCATGCGTGTCTGGCCAAGCGTCTGGACACGCAACTCGAGCAGGCGCATCATCTGCCGATGACCTCCTACGAGGTGCTGAATCACCTCGAGCGATCAAGCGGAGGGCGTATGCGCATGTGCGACCTCGCCGAGCAGGCGCACCTATCGCGCAGCGGGCTGACGCGGTTGGTCGATCGCCTTGAGCGTGACGGGCTGTTGGAGCGCTGCTCCTGCAAACACGATGCCCGCGGCTCGTACGCCTGCCTGACGCCGGTCGGCCGCGAGCGGCTGATGGAAGCGCGCGGCACCCACCTGGCGGTCGTCAAGGAGCACTTCCTCTCACGCTTCTCAGACAGCGAGCTGCGCATGCTGGCCGAGATGTGGGAGCGCATCGCTCCCTGCAGCAACGGCGGCTGACGCACGACGCCTGCGAGCAGCGACGGACGGTGGCGCCTGGAGCGGCGGGCCAAGGGGCGATGGCGTCCAGCCCGCTACCGGCCGGGCGGCTGCGGATCGCCGCTGGAATGCTGCGTCGCTTTCGCCGTGGCCGCGCCGTCGGAGCGCATGTGGCGGCGGTGGCGGCGGTGTGCGAGGAACGCCCCGCCCACCGCCAGCAGGAACGCCGCCAGTCCATACAGGCCGAACACCTGAACCGCGTTCGAGGCGGCATGGCCGAGGAAATAGGCGATCAGGCCGATGGTCGTAGCCCAGACGATGCCGCCGCATGCGTTCCAGAAGAAGAACGAGCGCCAGTGCATGTGCATGGCGCCGGCCAGCCAGGATGCCCATACGCGCAGTCCGAGTATGAAACGTCCGAAGAACACGGCCTTTGGGCCGTGGCGTTCAAAAAAAGGTTCTCCGGTCTCAAGCATCTGGCGACGTTGGCGTTGAACACGCCCGGGCCGTTCGAGCAGCCAGCGCCCGCCCTTGCGACCGATCAGATAGCCGATGTTGTCGCCCACGATCGCGCCGGCCGCCGCGATCACGATGACCAGCTCGATGCTGAGCTGACCCCGGCTGGCGAGGACCGCGCCGCCGATGAGTGCGGTCTCCCCGGGGACCAGAGCGCCCGAGGACTCGGCCATCACGAACAGGAACAGGAGTGGGTAGCCGATGTGGCTGACGTCGACGATGGACGCGAGCATTTTGGCGCGCTCCTCCTGACGGGCGCCGACTGACCTATTTCGTGTTTTCGGAGACGAGCTGCTTCAGCGCCGAGGACGCCTGCTGGACTTCAGAGTAGACGACGTTGCGCAGCACCACCCTGGTCTGCGCCGGCGCCGTGATGAGGACCACCGCGACCACCACCACCGCCAGCACGAGAAGCGCGAGCAGGCCGAGGAACGCGCGAGAGGCCCTCGATCGGCCCTCGCGCCGCCGGCTCCCGGCAGCGTGCGCATCGTACGGCGCGACGATCGGCGCTCGATCCCTGGGCGGCCCGGGGCGAGGGCGGCGGGGAGTCACGGCGCCCGCGCCGGCACCTGCCGCGTCGGGCTCGCGCGCGCCGCGAGCCCCGCGGCTCGCGCTCAGCACGGTCGTCGCCCCGGTGGCGGGGGCGCTGCGGGTGCCGCTGTCGGGCTCGCTGGGAGCGATGCCGCTCGCGCCGTCGCTCAGCGCGCGGCCCATGGCCCTGGCGGTCTGGTAGCGGTCCCGGGGATCGAGCGCCAGCGCGATCGCGACGGCGTCCGCCAGCTCGGGGGTGACCGCTGCGACGAGGGTATCGAGCGTGGGCGGCGCCTCCTGCTGCTGCTTCAGCGCCAGCTCGGTCAGGGAGGTCGCCTCGTAGGGCAGGCGCCCCGAGATGAGCTGGTAGGTGACGACCCCCAGCGCATACAGGTCGGCGCTGGGGCCGGCCTCCTCGCCGCGCGCCTGCTCGGGCGCCAGGTAGGCGGCGGTGCCGAGCACCGAGCCGACCTGGGTGATGCTCGACTGCTCGGTCGCCTTTGCGATTCCGAAGTCGGCCAGCTTTACCGCGCCTTCGCGCGCGCGCAGGAGGTTGCCCGGCTTGACGTCGCGGTGGATGAGGCCATGGCGGTGCGCGTAGTGCAGCCCCTCGCAGGCCTGCTCGATTATCGAGATGGCGTCCTCGACCTCAACCCAGCCGTCGTCGCGCAGGATCTCAGCGCAGGAGGATCCTTCGATGTACTCCATCACGATGAAGTACTGGCCCGTGCTCTCGTCCTGGCCAGAGTCGAACACCTGCACGATGTTGGGGTGGACCAGCCGCGCCGCCGCCTGTGCCTCGCGCTGGAAGCGCGACACGAACGTCGGGTCCTCCGCGAGGTGCTCGGCGAGCAGCTTCACGGCCACCCGCCGCTCGAGGCGCAAGTCGAGCGCGAGGTGGACGGTCGACATGCCGCCGAAGCCGAGCCGGCCCTCCAGGCGATAGCGCCCGGCTATCTCGATCGCGTTCATCTGCCGCCTTCCTGGCCGCCCGCGCCCGCGCCGCCGGCTCCGCCGCCATCGGCGCCCGGACCACCGACGCCGCCCCCCTGTTCTGATCCCCCGCCCGGTGACGCTTCGTCTCCTTGGGACCCCGGCGCCGGGGTGCCGCCGCCGGGGCCTGACGTGGTTGGGGTCGTCGTCGGCCCGGTCAGGGGGGTGGTCGTCGTCTGGGTGACGGTGGGGGTGCTCGTGGTGGTGCTCGTGGTGGTCTTCGGGGGCGTGCTGGTCGCGGTTGTCTGCGCCACGGGCTGGCGGCAGAGTTCGAGTGCGTCCGAGTGAAGCTTCGAGATGCCTTCGCGAAGCCTGTTGCGCAGTCCCGTGTCGAGGGCCGAGGGAAGCGCCTGGAAGTCCTGTTCCGTCTTGAGAATCGCTTCTTCGGTGACGACGCAGCTGCCGTTGCCCTTTTCCGCCGCGTGGGCGACCGCGTCGAAATCGCTCTGCAGCGGGCCGGCGTTCTGTGCCGGGATGAGCCCCGCGCCGGAGGTGCCGCAGGAGGCGAGCGTCGGCGCAGCCGCGCCGAGCAGGCCGGCGAGCAGGAGCGAGACGATCTGAGCGCTCCTCGGCGGAGTGGTCCGGCTCTGCCCAGGGCGGGAGCGCGGATCGCGCGATCTTCCCGGTCGCTGCTCGTGGAACATGGTCATTGACCGTACTCCAGGCGCTCGGCGAGCGAGTCCGGTAGGCGGGCGGCGCGAATGGCGCCCGCGGCGCCGGCGACGTCGTACTCGGCGCGCTGAAAGGAGACCGTCAGGCCGCCCAGGTCGAGCAGCAGCCACGCCGCGCGTGGATCTCCGTCGCGTGGCTGACCCACGCTGCCCGGATTGAGCAGCCATTCGCCGGTCGCGATGTCGAGCGAGGCGCCGGCGCGCTGGGGCTCGCCGGTGGCGAGCTCGCCGGCCCTGCGGACGAACGCGAGCGCGACGTGTGAGTGGCCGATCAGACAGACGCGGTGGCGCTGAGCGTCCAGACACAGCTCGGCCAGCAGCGCCGAGAGCACGTACTCCCAGACGGGGTCGCGCGGGCTGGCGTGGTAGAGGCCCACCGAGCCCTCCTGACCCTGCGGGCGCAGGCCCGCGAGGAAGGCGAGATTCTCGGGCGCGATCACCTCTCGGGTCCACTGCGCGGCAAGGCTCGCGCCGCGGGAGAACTCGTCCAGCGGGATCTCGCCGGTGACGGCCATGTCGTGATTGCCTGCCAGGCACACGGAGGCATGCTCGCGAGCGAGCTCCACGCAGGCGTCGGGCTCGGCTCCGTAGCCGACGAGGTCGCCGAGACACCAGAGCTCGGCGGCCTCGCTTGCCGCGACCGCGTCGAGCGTCGCCTCGAAGGCGTGTCGGTTGGCGTGGATGTCGGAGATGACCGCGACCTTCATGACCGTCGCTGTTTTGCTGCGGCGCGGCCCTACTCCTCCTTCGAGCCGGTCTCCGTCCCTCCGTACTCGGGCAGGTTCTTGATGCCCTCGCGTGTCCGCCACTTCGAGTAGTTGTCCTCCATCGCGTCGATCAACTCGCGCATGAAGCGCGGGGAGAGGTTGACACGCGAGACGACGACGCCCGGGACCTCCTCGGACTCGACCTCGTGGTCGACCCGAGCGAAGGTGACGGTGAACTCGTAGTCGGAGTGGCTGACGTTTGCGAAGTTCGCGTACACGCCCCCCATGATCTCGGGGGAGAGGTGGATGTTTATGTGGCGCTCGGCGCCTGAGTCTTGGTCGTTCACGCAGCTAGTATCGCAACCGTCGCGCACGGACCCGTGATCGAGCCGCTTTAACGATGACCAAGCCACTCCTCAACGCCCCGTGACCAGGCCCCCCACGCCGCTGGATGGCCTGCGCGGAGCTGTGCTCGCGGCCGCGGCGGAGGTTGCCGGTGAACCCTCGCGCGACGGGCCCGAGGACCCGGCCGGCGCAGCCGGAGGTATCTCAGGTCCTGAGCGGGGGCCGATCACGCTCGAGCGCCCCCCGCGAACGGACTTCGGGGACTACTCGACGAACGCAGCGCTGATCCTGGCGGGGCGTCTGGGCTCCTCCCCGCGAGAGGTGGCCGAGCGGCTTGGGGGCGCCGTTCAGACGCGGCTCGGTCCGGGCCTCGAGCGATTCGAGGTCGCGGGGCCCGGATTTCTCAACCTGTTCCTTGCGGACTCCTGGCTCCTCGGAGCGCTCGCCGACGTGTTAGCCGCCGGGGATCTGTTCGGCGCCGGGCGCGCCGGCGCGCCTGAGCGCGTTCTGATCGAGTTCGTGTCTGCCAACCCGACAGGGCCGATGCACGTGGGACACGCTCGCAATGCCGCCTATGGCGACGCGCTGGCTCGTGCGCTCGAATTCCACGGTCACGCCGTGGAGCGAGAGTTCTACGTCAACGACGCCGGCTCGCAGGTGGCCAAGCTCGGCGAGTCGGTGCTGGCGCTGGCGCGCGGCGAGCCCGTGCCGCAGGATGGCTATCGGGGCGCCTACGTGAAGCAGCTCGTCCACCTGGTGGGAACCGACTCGCTCGACCCCGCCGAGCTGGGGCGGGCCGCCGTTGCCGTGATGGTGGGCGAGATGCAGGCGTCGCTGGAGGCGTTCGGGGTGCGCGGCTTCGATCACTGGAGCTACGAGAGCGCCCTGCAGGAAGGCGATCCGAGTCCGGTGGCGCGTGCGCTGTCGATCCTCGAGGAGCACGGCTACACGTACGCGAGCGAGGGTGCGCTGTGGCTGCGAACGACCGAGTTCGGCGACGACAAGGACCGCGTGCTGGTGCGCTCGAACGGCGAATTCACCTACTTCGCCTCCGACATCGCCTATCACCAGGACAAGCGCGAGCGCGGCTTTGATCGCCAGCTCGACGTGTGGGGGGCCGATCATCACGGCTACGTGCGCCGTATGAAGGCCGCCTACGAGGCCCTCGGCGGTGCCCCCGACCACCTGGAGCTCTTGATCATGCAGCTCGTGCACCTGATCCGCCGAGGGGAGCGCGCGCAGATGTCAAAGCGCGCCGGCGAGTTCGTGACGCTGGATGAGCTCTTGGCGGAGATCGGCAGAGACGCGATGCGCTGGTATCTCCTGGCGCGCTCGCACGACACGACCGTGGATCTCGACCTGGACCTCGCCGTCGAGGAGTCCAGCGAGAACCCCGTGTACTACGTGCAGTACGCCCACGCCCGCGCACACTCGATCCTCGCGAACGCCGGGCCCGAGCGCGTGCGGGTGGCGCTGGACGGCGTCGGAGCCGCCGGGCGCGAGCCGCTGCACGCAGCCGAGCGGGCGCTGATCGAGCTGCTGCTCGGGTTCCCGGCCGAGGTCGACGAGGCCGCCGAGCGGCGAGCGCCGCATCGGATCGCCGCATTCGCGCTCGAGTTGGCCCAGGGGTTCACGGCCTTCTACCGTGACTGCCGCGTCGTCGGCGCCGAGCCCGCGTCGGTCGAGTCGCTGCGCATCGCGCTGTGCGTGGCGAGCGGACGCACGATCGCGCGCTGCCTGGACCTGCTCGGGGTGAGCGCTCCGGAGGTGATGTAGACCGAGCGCCCCGGCGCTGCGGGCGGCGAATAGGAAAGGCCTCGCCTTCTCAGTCCATGCGCGCGAGGTCCGCCTCGAGGCGGGCGGCGTCGGCGGCGTCGAGCGCCGGGTGGGGCGCCGCGATGGCGGCCTCGGCGCGGGCGCGGCGACGCCAGCGCGGCAGCAGCAGTCCAAGCGTGGCGAGCAGCGCGATCACGACGCCGAGTGGCACCAGATAGGCGGCCAGCCCGAATCCGTGCGCCGCGGGCAGGCCCAGCACCGCCGGGCCGTACTGGCCGACCAGCGCGCTCTTGATCTGCGATTCGGTCTCGCCCTGGTCGATCAGCTGCTGGATGTATGCCCGCTCGCGGTCGGCCTGCGGCGATTGGGCGACGTTCAGCGGGATCTTGCAGGTGACGCACATCACCTGACGCTCGATCGCCGGCAGCGAGGTCCGGGGCGCCGCGGCGGTTGCGGCCGCGGATGCTGCGGCCGGGCTCATCATGCTCGCGCAGCAGGGGCTCAGGGCCACGAGCACGCCGAGCCGTGCGGCCAGGCGGGGCCACGTGGGCGTTGCGCGGTCGGGCGGCGTGCGGCGTCTCACGGCCCTCCCAGCGTACCCGGCGGGAGTCGCGCGCGGGACGATGATCCGGGCGGCGCGTCGAGCTCATGTGTATCTCGATGTCAAGTCGGTGAAGCTGAGTGTCAGATTCCCGGTGTTACTAAGAGGACTCACACCAAAAAAAAGGGTGAAAGCGCCGACAGGCGTGGGTGGCGCACGGTCGGGCTGCGGTACAGTTCGCCTGCGCCTTGCGGCCCCGACCATCATCGGAGACTTAACATCAATTCAGTCAAGGCAATCGCGAGCGCCAGGGACGGGCGGCCTCAGTTCGGGCCCGGCGCGCGGCACTTCCGTGCATATGTCCCCATCGAGCCCCGCCCGTCGGCGGCGGTGGTGCTGGCCACGCTCGGCTGCACCTGGGCGCATCCGTTCCCGTGCGGTGTCCATGTCGGTCGCTGAGCCCATGGCCAGGCCGGATTCCGCGGGCGCCCGGCAGCGGTCGCTGTGGGGGTGGGGGCGCACATCCATGAGCTGGGCTCGCGTGATACGGGCGCGCGGCGCCGACGACGTCGTCGAGGTCCTCGCTTCTCAGAGTCCGGCCGGCGCCGGTGTGATCGCGCGTGGCGCGGGCCGCAGCTACGGCGACGCTGCACAGAACGGCGGCGGAGACGTGCTCGACATGACCGGGCTGGACAGGATCCTGTCGATCGACGAGGAGCGGCGACTGATCACCGCGCAGGGGGGCGCCACGATCGCCCAGATGATGGCGGGCCTGGCGCCGCGCGGGCTCACGCTGCCCGTGGTGCCGGGGACCCGACACGTGACGCTCGCGGGCGCGGTCGCGAGCGACATCCACGGCAAGAACCACCACCGCGATGGCGGCTTCGCCCGCCATGTGACCTCGCTGTCGCTCTGCACCCCGACGGGCCTGTGCGTCGATCTCTCACCCGAGGAGCACGCCGAGCTGTTCTACGCGACGCTCGGCGGCATGGGCCTGACGGGCGTCATCGTGCAGGCCACCCTGCGCGCGGAGCCGCTCGTGAGGCCGTGGGTGCTGGCGGACGTCGATCGCACGGACGGCTTCGAGCAGACCCTCGCGCTGATGGCCGGCGAGGAACGCCACCGCTACTCGGTCGCCTGGCTTGACCTGCTGGCCGGCGGCCGGAAGATGGGACGCGCGGTCGTGAGCCGAGCAGACCCCTGGCCGGCCGCGAGCGCCGTCGTGCCGGGCCGCGGACGGGTGCGGACCCGCGGCGCCTATCCGCAGACGCTCACGCGAGGTCCCGTCGTGGACGTGCCGGGCGGCTTTCCCGCCGCCCTGTTGCGCCCGGCGGCGGTCCGCGCCTTCAACGCGCTGTACTGGCGCGCCGCGCCGCGCCGTGAGCGCGAACGGCCGGTCGCGCTCGCTCCGTACTTCTTTCCGCTGGACGTGCTGGGGGAGTGGAACCGGCTGTATGGATCGGCGGGCCTGATCCAGTACCAGTTCGTCGTCCCCGCCGGTCAGGAGGCGGCGATGGAGCGCTGTGTGGAGCTGTTGCGCGCGCGGCGACTCCCCGTGTATCTGGCGGTGTTCAAGCGGATGGGCGCCGAGTTCGGGGGCCCGTTGTCGTTTCCGCTGGACGGCTGGACGCTCGCGATCGACCTGCCGGCGGCGGCGCACGGGCTCAATGCGGCGCTCGATGAGCTGGACGGCGTGGTGGCCGGATGCGGCGGCCGCGTGTACCTGAGCAAGGACGCCCGCATGCGGCCCGCCGTCATGGCCTCGATGTATCCGCGGCTCGATCGCTTCCGCGCTCAGCGCGCCGAGGTCGACCCGGACGGGGTCCTGCGCTCGGATCTCTCGCGGCGGCTCGGATTGTGAGGCGCGCCAGGCTGAAGGGCGCGGACGCCGCGGCGGCCGGCAGGCGCGTCGTCGTGCTCGGAGGAAGTTCGGAGATCGCCGTGGCGATCGTCCGCGAGCTCGCGGCTCGCGCCCCCCGCGAGGTGGTTCTTGGCGGCCGCGACATGCTCGCGCTCGAACGCGTGTCCGAGGAGCTCACCCGGGCCGGATGCCCGGCATCGACGTTCGCGCTCGACGCCCTGGAGGTGGAGCAGCATGGGCAGGCGATCGCCGAGGCCTTCGACCGCCTGGAAGGCGCCGACATAGTGATCCTGGCGGTCGGCGTCCTCGGGGACGGGGACGGTCTCGCCGACGACGTCTCCGGCGCGCTCGAGGTCCTGCGAGTCAACCTCGTGGGAGTCGCGTCGCTGTTGCTGCACAGCGCGCGCAAGCTGCGCGAGCAGGGCTCTGGGACGCTCGTCGTGCTTTCGTCGGTCGCCGGCGAGCGCGCCCGCGCCGCCAACTTCGTCTACGGCGCGTCCAAGGCGGGCCTCGACGCTCTCGCCCAGGGCCTCGGCGACGCACTGCACGATCGGGGAGTGCGCGTCCTGGTCGTGCGTCCCGGGTTCGTGCACACACGGATGACCGAGGGAATGAAGCCCGCGCCGCTGTCCACCACGCCGCCGGATGTGGCACGGGTGACGGTTGACGGGCTGGAACGCGGCGCGCACACCGTGTGGGCGCCGCCCATCCTACGCTGGCTGATGGTCGTCGTGCGTATGCTGCCCCGACCCCTCTTTCGCCGCCTGAGACAGTGAACACCACGGACCCCCCGAGGGACATGTCGGCACTGTACGCGCGCCGGCGGCAGGCTCGTCGGCGGCGCCAGATCGCCCGGCTGGACGTCGGGCTCGGGCTGCTGGTGGCGGTGGTCGCGCTCGTGATCGCTCCCGGAATCGCGATCGTCGCCATCGTGGCGCTGCTCGCGCTGCTCATCTGCGCGCTGTCCGTCGTGGTCGAGCGTCGGCGCTCGCGTCGGCGCTGATCGCCCTCACGAGCTCTGCGCGAGCGCGATTGCGCGGTTCAGGAAGGCCTCGTCGATCTCCCCCCGCGAGATGGCCACGACCTGGCCCCGGCGGTCGATGACGAAGCTCTCGGGCAGCTGGTTCGTCCCGTAGGCATGCGAGAAGGCGCCATTGTCGTCGCGCAGGTTGGGGTAGGTGAGGTGGTACCGGTGGGCGAAGCCCAGCGAATCGGGTGACGCGTCGAGGTAGGTCACGCCCAGGACGGTTCCCCGGCGCCGTTCGAGCCGCTGCTGGGCCTGCTCGAGCAGGGGAGCCTCGACCTGGCACGGTTCGCACCACGACGCCCAGAAGTTCAGCACCACGACCTTGCCCGCGAACGAGGCCAGCGACGCTCGACCGCCGGCGCCGAGGATCGGCAGCGCACGGGTGGAGTCCGGAGCCGTTGGATGGCGCCCGTGCGCGAGCTGTTCGTCGAGCGTGCGGCTGGCCGCCCGCACCGAGACTCCGTAGACGAGCAGCCCGATCAGCGCCGCGCCGGCAAGCGAGACGGTGACCGTGAGGGCGCGGCGCAGCATGGCCACCAAGGGTAGACGGCGTCGGCGTAACATCTGCCGAAGCGCGGCGGTAGCTCAGTTGGTAGAGCGCGAGCTTCCCAAGCTCGAGGTCGCGGGTTCGAGACCCGTTCGCCGCTCTGAGCGCCAAGAGTCGCCTAGGCCCAGCGCCGAGCTCTCAAGCATCTCTTGTATTGCGCCGATTTGTCTGCAATGGCAGCTCGACGACGACAGTCGGCACCGGGGGCCAACGGACGACCGGCGCCGCAGGCCCCACCGGCTCCCGCGGCAGGATCCTCGGAGGAGCTCCGGCGGCTCGGAGAGGCGCTCAAAGGGCGCGCGCAGGACGTGCTTACCGAGACGGTCGCGCGGACGGTGGAATCGGGCGAGATCGTCGATCCCCTGGTCCAGGAGAGTTTCGAGCGGATCTGCACGAGCTCCACGATCGCGGTCGCCCGTTGGATCGCCGGGGAGAGCCTCGAGCTCGCGCAGGAGGCCGGCCGGGAGGTCTGGCGGATCTTCGGTGAGCTGGCCGCCCACCGCGCGGCGTCGCTGAACGAGGTGACGCGGCGCTGTTTGTGCTGGCGCGACGTGATGGCCGAGGTGCTCGGCGAGGTCGCCGAGCAGCTGCACGCATCCCCGCAGGCGCGCTCGGATGCGATCACCATGATTCAGGCCAGTCTCGAGACGAGCCTCGTGCGCATGTGCGAGTGCTTTGAGACCGAGCGCCAGAGAACCGATCAAGAGCTCGCCCATCGCGAGGAGGAGCTGGCGTTCCTCGCGACACACGACCCCCTCACCGGCCTGCCCAACCGGACGTTGATCCTTGACCGCGTCGAGCAGATGCTCGCGCGCTCGGCGCGCAGCCAGGCGCCCGTCGCCGCGCTGTTCATCGATCTCGACAACTTCAAGACGATCAACGACACGCTCGGTCACAGCGCCGGCGATGAGCTGCTCCAGGCGGTCGCGGCGAGGCTCGACGGCGTCGTCCGCGGCGCCGACACGCTGGGTCGCCTCGGCGGGGATGAGTTCGTCGTGATCTCCGAGGAACCATCGCTCAAGGAGGGTCCTGAGCTCGTCGCCTCGCGCCTGCTCGAGGCGCTCAAGCAGCCGTTCAAGCTCACGGCCGGCAACGACAGCGGCTTGACCGTGACCGCGAGCATCGGGATCGCGATGGGAGAGCAGCGCTCGGCCGAGGAGCTCCTGCGCGACGCGGACATCGCCATGTATCGGGCCAAGTGGGATGGAAAGAACCGCCACGTGGTCTTCGACTCCCGCATGCAGGACACGATCCGGCACCGCATGGAGCTCGAAATGGACCTCCGCGATGCGCTCGCCGCCGGACAGTTCTTCCTCGCCTACCAGCCGACGTTCGCCCTCACGGACATGAGGCCCACCGGAGTCGAGGCGCTGATTCGCTGGAAGCATCCCACGCGGGGGGTGCTGCAGCCCGAAGACTTCATCCCGCTACTCGAGGAAACGGGCCTGATCACCGAGATCGGCCGATGGGTTCTGATCGAGGCATGCGCCCAGGGCGCGGCGTGGCATCGGGCGGGCTATCCGATCGGCGTGGCGGTCAACGTGTCAGGACGTCAGCTCGACAGCGACCAGCTCGTCGCCGATATCGAAGACGCCGTTTCCCGCAGCGGATTCGATCCAGAGGCGCTCACGATCGAGATCACCGAGACGACGCTGATGCGCGACATCGAGGAGACCGCGCAACGGCTCATCGCGATCAAGCGTCTCGGCGTGCGGATCGCGATCGACGACTTCGGCACCGGGTATTCCTCGCTTGCCCACCTGCAACGGTTTCCCGTCGACGCTCTGAAGATCGACCGGTCGTTCATCTCCGGGCTGAATCACAGTCGGCAGGGCGACACGCTCATCCGCACGCTCGTCCAGCTCGGCAAGGCGCTCTCGATCGAGACGTTCGCCGAGGGGATCGAGCAGGAGCACGAGCTGGCCCTGCTCAAGGACGAGGACTGCACGGTCGGGCAGGGCTTTCTGTTCGCCCGTCCACTGGACGCGAACGCCACCGAGGCGCTCCTGCGCAGCTGGTCTGCGAACGGCGCCGTCAGCTCGCCGTGACCGCGGGCCGGGCGGCGCGAGCGTCGGTGCACGGCGCTCAGCCGAACGACGGCGGCGCCGGTGGGTCGCTGCGGATGTCGCCGATCTGCGCGAGCAGCTGTTCCGGTTCGGTGCCGCCGAGAACCCGCAGCCGGGGCAGGCGGAAAGGATCTTCCCGCGGGCCGGCCCATCCGGGGATCACCGTGGTCGAGCCCGCATAGCCGGCCGCTTTCACCGCCGCAATGACGGTCGCGTTGTAATGGCCCGACGGGTAGCAGAACCAGTTGACGGGCACGTGATAACGCTTCTGCAGCACCGTCCGGCTGACCGCGACCTGGTAGTGCAGCTGTTCGCTGCTCAGCGCGATCAGATCGGCGTGGCTGAAGCCCTGGGTATCGAGCTCCCAGCCGGCGGACACGAGGCCTTCGATCTGCGAGCGGCCGAGTCCCCCCTGGGAGGGCGGAAGGCCCGTGAGCTGGATGTTCTCGTCGCCAACCCACCCCAGCCGGCGAAGCACGGGCAGCGCCTGGGTGTACTGGGATTGGTAGCCATTGTCGAAGCTCAGCACGATCGGCTTGCCCGGCGGGAGCGCCACGCCCGTGCGCCAGTAGGCCTCGACCTGGTCGAGCGTCACCGCGTGCCAGCCGGCGCTCTTCAGCGCTCCCATCTGGGCGGCGAACTCGCTTGGCGTCACGTAGAGCCCAGGGAATGGCGCCCCGGGCGGGGGCGGCGCGATCACGTGATACATGAGGATCGGGATCGAGGAGGTCCCCGGGCGCCCGCCCGCCGCGGCGCCGGCGCCGGCTCCCGTCCCGCTTGCCGACGCCGCTATCGAGGTGGCGCTCGAGCGATGAGCCGCGCTCGCCTGTCCGGCGGACGGTTTCGACCTACCGCCCGAGAGACCCGCCACGACGATCGCCACGACAGCCGCGACGGCCACGACGAGCACGGCGACGGCCTGGCGGCGCCGGCGAGCCGTGCGCCGGCGAGCCTCGCGACGGGTCTGGCGAGTCTCGATGTCCATCTAGCTTGCGGCCGAGGGGGCCATCACCCAACCTGCGCGCACGGCTCAGAGCATAGAGGCCCAAGTGGCCCGCACGGCCGCCTCCATCAGCCTGAGCGGGATCGGCTCGCCGTCGCGAGCGCGCCAAGCCCGGCGAGCAGGCCGAGCGCGCCGAGGATGAGCGCGGTGATCGCGAGGCCCTTGCTCGCCCCGCTGCTCGACGTCGCCGCGGTCGTGCTGGGCGCCGCCGACTGGCCCGTGCCCGTCTGGCCGGCCGCCGGCCCTGCCTCGTCGCCGGCGACTTCCTCGATCAGGCCACCCTTGGCGGTGACGTTGATCCTCGGCGAGGGGTGTTCGGCGGTCAGCGGTGGTTCGATCCAGTGCACGACCTGGCCGTTGCTGTAGGTCTGCACGGTCTTGAATTCAAGCGCCTGCCCGGCCGCGTGGTCCGGGATCGCCAGCGAGAGTGGGAAGTTGATGAACTGGTTGTTGTTCACCTTGCCCAGCGGGCCGGTCCAGCTCCAGACGATCTGCGAGACCTCGGCGTTGATCGTTTCCGCGCCTTCTTTGATCGGGGTTGCGAGCTTCGTTTCGATGACGCTTGCTGACCAGCCGGGAACGTTTTCGTAGTCCACGCCCGTGAACCCCGGGGGGAACTGCACGTCGACCTTTGTGACGTACGCCCCTTCCTGCTCGCCCGGGACCCGTATGTCGAGCGTCGCAAACGCCCCCGCCGGGATCGTGTTGGGGTGAAGGCTTATGTGCGCCTGCGCGCTTGCCGGCGCGAGCAGCGCTCCGGCGGCGAGCAGGCCCGCGACCTTATTGGCTTTCATGGTTTGTGCGTTCCTTTCTGATGGAGTGACGATGGCGGCCCCCGATCCTCCCCTTTGTTCGCGGGGCGATCTGGGCCTCGAGCGTTCGCGGCGGCGGCAAAATGGCTCATCCGATCGGGACCTTCACCGTGCGGGTGTACGCTTCGAATTCGGACACCCGGTCGGTGATCCGGATTTCCCACGTGCCCCCGGGGCTGAGCACGGCGGAGCTGAGGACGTAGTGGCCGGGTCCCGCGAGGTTCGCTTGCAGGGGCAGCGGGCCGATCCCCTTCGAGGGCAGCAGCGCCTTCGCGACGAGTTCCTTCGTGGCTGTGAACTGGGTCCCGGTCTTGGCGTCGATCAGGTAGAGGTGGATCGTGTTCAATCCGACCCTGGCCGGTTCGACCGTCATCTCGAGCTCGGCCGGCCCGAGCGTGGTGTTCGTGGAGAACGGCCCCGAGGCGGCGTCGATCGGCGGCGCATAGCTGATCAGCGCCGCCGTCACCCCGAACACGCACAGCATCAGCGCGAGCTCGCCGCGCATCGTGCGGCGCGCCAGAACGCCGCTCCCCGCGGGCGCCTCACCTGCACCGGCGATCCGCTTGAGGGCCGGGATCACCCGTTCGCGGTTCACCCAGCCCAGGCAGATCAGCAACAGCAGCAGGACGATCTTGGCGATGATCAGCGCGCCGTAGGTGCTGTGAAAGAGGGCGTGCAGAGAGCGCACGTCGATGTATGCCTGGACTGTGCCCGTCATCGCGATCACTACGACCGAGGCGAGCGCGAGGGGAGAGAACCGCACGAGCGTCGCCAGCAGCAGGCGGCTGCGCTGGGGAGCCTGTAGCTGTCTGGTAGCGGCGGGCAGCGCGAACAGCAGGCAGGCGAGCCCTCCGACCCACACGCTCGCGGCGAGCACGTGCAGGACGTCAGAGGGGAAGAAGACCGCCGTCGGGCTCTGGATGCTCGCGTGGCCGCTGAGCGCAGGTGTGGCGGCCAGATAGGCCGCACAGATCGCGATCAGACCGAGCGGCCAGTGCGGCGGCTGCTTGGGCAGCGGCGTGGCCTGCGTCTGGACGGCCGAGCTGTCATCCCGGCTCGACCTCCGCTCTGCTCCGCGTGCGAGCACCATGCCGGCCGCCAGCAGGGCGGCCAGCGCAAGCCAGTCGATCGCGCGCAGGCCCCACACCTTCCCGAAGCGGCTTTCCAGCGTGTTTTCTAGGACTGTGCCTTTCAGCGAGGCCCACAGCGACACTCCGGCGGCGCTCGCGCCCTGGAGCATGATGCCCAGAACGCTTACGAAGAAGCCGAGCACGACCGCGACCGTGAAGAGCCATCGCACGCGCCCTGAGAACATGCGTGCGGCCAGGACCCATTCGCGCTCGGAACCCGCCACCGCGGCGAACCCCGGCACCCAGGCGACGATCAGGAATGCCAGGCCGCCGAGCAACAGCGCGATCGAGAGGTAGTCGAGGCCGCGCACGAGGCCGAAGGCGACCTCGGTGACCTTGCCGCTCTTGTTGCGGTTGATCAGGCCGGCGACGGTGACCGTCGGGGCGGCTCCCGCATGGCCGATGTTGAACACGACACCGCCGTAGACGATGTGGGTGTCGGCGGAGATCACCCGGTAGGTCGCGGTGTATGTGCCGTCCGGGAGACCAGGCTTCAAGCCCACGCCCATCCAATGCTCCTGGCCTTCGGGATGGGAGACGTCGAGGTCGTCGACCTCCTGGCCGTTCGCGTTGTACACGCGGACCGCCCCGAGGGTGCCTCCGACGTTCTGGTTGTACTTGAAGATCACCGCCTTCGGCTGGCTTGCCACGGTCGAGCCGGCGGCGGGGGAGGTCCCGATCAGCTGCGCATGGGCGAGAGCGCAGGGCGCCGAGGACAGGGCGAGGAAACACGCTGCCAGCGTGCCCGCGAGCAGCAGACGTCCGCGACTGCACGCGGGCATGGGCGTGCTCGGGACAGCGGCAGGCGTATGACGGCGCATCGTGGCACTCCTCGCGAACTGCGCATGGACAGGGGCACGGACGGGCCGCCGCGCGTGACCGGGAGCGGCGGCCTAGGCGACGGCGCAGCGGGGAGGCGGGCGAACGGCCAGCGCGAAGCCCATGAGCAGTCCGCCGCGGGGCACACGTAACGCGCCCATGCGGGAGGGCGGCGGCACTCGGAGCGGCCGGCGTCGGTCCCGGCGCCGGCGGGCGGCGAAGCTCAAGAGCAGCCGCTCGCCCGGATAGCGTCGCGCCCACAGCGTCGCCGCCAGCGCCAGCGCGGGCGCCAGGCACAGAAGGCCGCCGCCCGCCGACGCTCCGGCCACGACCAGGGTCGCGCCGGCGAGCACAGCCAACGCGATGACCCACCGCAGACGACGCATGGATCTGAGGTTCACCGTCGCCGCATTATATGCGGAGCCGCGATCGGCTGACCTCGTTCCCGGTCCCAGGCGGGCACCGGCGAGGTGGCCGCACTGTCACGCGCCCGCCGGAGGCGCGGTCTCATCCTCCGCCGTAGGAGACGATCAGATCGGTGGCCACGCCCGCCAGGAAGCCCGCCGAGGCCAGGCACAGGCCGAACGTGTGATGGCCGTAGCGTCTCATCCCGGTCCAGATCTCTCCGATCACGTACAGGATCGCGCCACCGGCCAGCGAGTAGAACATCAGCTCGAGCGACGACGAGTTGACCTGGTAGCCGACGATCGTGCCGACGAACGTGGGTCCGCCCCCGATCAGTCCGGCCACGCCCAGCCAGCGCCACGACGGACGCACGCCGCCGAGCGGGCCGACGATGCCGAAGCCCTCGGTCGTGTTGTGCAGGCCGAACCCGATGATCAGAACGGTCGCCAGGCCGATCGCGCCGGACTTGGCCGACACGCCGATCGCAAGACCCTCGGCGAAATTGTGCAGGCCGATCGCGACGGCGATCACGAGCCCGGTCTGCAGAGCGCGCCGTCGCGCTTCCTCGGCCCCCTCCTGCGAGCGCGCGATTTCCTCGGGATCGAGAACCGTCGCGGCCTCGCCGCCGGCGAGCGGCGCGAGCGCGGCGCGACGGGCACGCAGCCAGCGCTCGGCAACCGAGATGCCGGCGGTCCCGAGCGTGAAGCCGACAGCGAGCAGCGCGAACAGGCCGAGGACGTGACCGAAGCCGGTGCCCTGCGCCTTGAAGTGCGCGACCGCCGTTTCGAGGATCTGCTCTGCGTGCTTGGTCACGTCCATGAAGATGAACGCCAGAATCCCCACCGAGAACATCGCCAGACCGACGCGCATCCGGTCGTCGATGCGTTTCACCCGCCCCAGCGGCAGGCCGAGGAAGATCGTGAAGCCGGCGATCGCCCCTAGTGCGACCGTCTCTGCGAAACTCATCGACGTCCCTTCGCTCGGTGGCCCGGGTTAGGTATGCCTAACTTCTAGCACAGGCAGCCCGATGCAGCGGTTGCCACGCGCGATCGGGGTGGCGGGCGCCATCCGCCGCGATTTCCGGGAGAATCCCCGCATGCACGTCACGGCGAAGGCCGACTATGCGCTTCGGGCTGTGGTGGAGCTGGCAGGCAGCAGCCAGACGTCACCGCGCAAGGTGGATGAAGTCGCACGGGCCCAGCAGATCCCCGTGTCATTTCTGGAGAACATCCTCACGCAGCTGCGCTCCTCCGGGATAGTCCGAAGCCAGCGTGGCCCGGAGGGCGGCTACTGGCTGGCCCATCCCTCCGATCAGCTCAACCTCGCGCAGGTGATCCGGGCGGTCGAGGGTCCGCTGGTGGGAGTTCGCGGGCAGCGTCCGGAGGAGATCGAGTACGTCGGCTCGTCCGAGTCGCTGAAGCAGGTGTGGATAGCGCTGCGCGCCAACCTGCGCAGGGTGCTCGAGCACGTGACGGTCGCCGATGTCGCCGCGGGCAAGCTGCCCAAGGAGGTGCTCGCGCTGACCCGGGAAGAGCAAGCCTGGGAGACGCGCTGAAGCGGCGGGGAGGCCTGCTGTTCAGGACGTGAACACGCGTGGGTCGGGTAGGCGCACCGACAGGATCTGCCCCTCCTCGAGCTCCAGCTCCGCGGCGCTCTCGCGCGTGACCTGAGCCCAGACGTCGCGCCCGTCGCCGAGCACGAGCTCGACGCGCACCTCGAAGCCGAGATGCACCACGCGCCGCACGAGCGCCTCGGTCGTGCCGCTGTCCGTCGCCGGAAGGATCTGGATGTCGTGCGGCCTGAGAAACGCGTTGCCCAGGCGGTTGACGGGGCCGATGAACGACATCACGAACTCGTTCCGCGGGCTCTCATACAGCTCCCGCGGCGTCCCCGCCTGCTCGATCCGGCCGTGGTTCATCACAACGATCTGCTCGGCGACGTCCATCGCCTCCTCCTGGTCGTGCGTCACGAAGATGGTCGTCACGTGGATCTCGTCGTGCAGCCGGCGCAGCCACTCCCTCAGCTCACCGCGCACCTGCGCGTCGAGCGCCCCGAAGGGCTCGTCGAGCAGCAGCACCCGCGGCTGCACCGCGAGCGCCCTGGCGAGGGCCATGCGCTGCAACTGCCCGCCTGAGAGCTGCGATGGATACCGATCCGCCAGTCCATCGAGCCTGACCAGCCCCAGGAGCTCCGGCACGCGAGCCCGTATCTGCGTCCTCGGGCGCTTGCGAACCTTCAGGCCGAACGCGACGTTCTCATACACCGTCATGTGCTTGAAGGGGGCGTAGTGCTGAAACACGAAGCCGACGTCACGCGTGCGTGCGGGGGCATCGGTCACGAGGAGACCGCCGATCTCGACATCGCCGGCGTCGGGCGTCTCGAGGCCCGCGATGATCCGCAGGAGCGTCGACTTTCCGCTCCCGCTCGGCCCCAGCAACGCGGTCAGCGCGCCGTCGTCGACCCTGATGCACACATCCTCCAGGGCGACGAACTCGTCGAAGCGCTTGCTCACGTTGCGAACCTCGATCGCCATGCCTACACCGCCGTCCTTCTGCGCGTGCGCCGCGTCAGCAGGTTCATCGCGAGCATGGTCCCGAGCGCCAGCAGCGCCAGCACCACCGCTGCGGCGTAGGCGCCGGTCGGGTTGAAGTTCTCGAACTGGTCCTGCACATACAGGGGCAGCGTCTGCGTTTGTCCCTCGACCCTGCCGGAGACGATGCTCACGGCACCGAACTCACCGAGAGCGCGCGCCGTCGTGAGCACCACCCCGTACACGACAGCCCACCTGATGGCTGGCAGTGTGACGCGCCAGAACGTCTGCCAGGCGCTCGCCCCGAGCGTGGCGGCGGCCTGCTCGGCGTCGGTCCCCAGCTCGCGCAGCACCGGGGCCGTCTCGCGCGCGACGAACGGCAGCGAGACGACCGCGGTCGCGATCACCATGCCCGGCACCGAGAAGATCACCTGGATGCCGTGTTCTGTCAGCCAGTCGCCCAGCCAGCCCGTCTTCCCATACACGAGCACCAGCGCCAGTCCGACCACGACCGGCGAGATCGCAAAGGGCAGGTCGATCAGCATTCCCAACAGCGCCTTGCCCCTGAACCGGCCGCGCTCCAGCAGCAGGGCCATGCCGATCCCGAACACCGTGTTCAACGGCACGGCGATCGCGGTGATCTCGATCGAAAGCCAGAACGCGTGCACGGCGTTCGGTGCGCTGAGCGCGTTCCACACGGGCGCGAGACCATGTTCGAAGGTCCGGTAGAAGATCATCGCCACAGGCGCCATCAGCAGCAGCGCGAGATACCCGAGCGCCACGGTCCGCACTCCCAGGCGCTTGGCACGGGTCCTCCGCACGCCCGTGCGCGGGGCCGGATGCCCCGCGGGGCCGACGCCGCGAGGAAGCCCATACCCGCCAGGATGCGCGCTCACGGCGACCGACTCAGGCATGCCCGTACCCCGGCTGCGGAAGCTGCGCCCTAGAGCACATGCTTGGACCTCCATCGCGAAACGGCCGTGAGGCCGCCGAGCACCACGAGCGCCGCGAGCAGGAGCACGACCGACACAGCCGCCGCTCCCGCGAGGTTTTCGTTCTGGATCTGCCCGAACACGTACACCGAGCCGACCTCGGTCTTGAACGGCAGGTTGCCGGTGATCAAGACCAGCGACCCGTACTCGCCGATCGCCCGTGCGAAGCTGAGCGCGACCCCCGACACGATCGCCGGTGTCAGCGTTGGCAGGACGATCCGTCGCAGCACCGTCAGCGAGCCGGCGCCCAGCGACGCGGCGGCCTCCTCCATCGAGCGGTCGAGATCGATGAGCACCGGCTGCACCGATCTGACGACGAACGGCAGCGTGACGAACAGCAGCGCCAGCACGATCGATGCGCGCGTGAACGCCACGTCGATGCCCACCGGGCTGTTCTTCCCGTAGAGCGTCAGCAGCACGAGCCCCGCGACGATCGTGGGTAGCGCGAACGGGAGGTCGATCAGCGCGTTGACGATGCGCTTGCCCGGGAACTCGTCACGCACGAGCACCCACGCGATCAGCGTCCCGAAGAACGCGTTCACCGCGACCACGATCGCCGACATCGCCAGCGTCAGCTTGATCGCGGCCCGCGCCTCCGGCCCGGTGACCTCGCTCCAGAACGCGCCCACGCCGCCGCTGCCGGACTTCGCCAGCAGGGCCGCCACGGGCAGCAGAACCAGCACCGAGAGATAGATCCCGATCAGACCCTTGCCGAGCGCTCCCGCTCCACGCAGGCCGCCTCCCGCACGTGGCCCGCCGGCTCGCCGGCGCCCTGCCGGCCCCAGGCGCAGCGCGAAGCGCCCGCCGACGCCCGTGCCGCCGGCTCCGCTCGCGCCCGCCGGCGCCGGTGCGGGGGCGCTACTTGGCAGTGGACACCCCCAGCGACTGCTCGATCTTCGTCACGACGCCGCTTTCCGGGGCGAAGAACTGCTTGGTCACGGCTTTCCAGCCGCCGAGCTCCTGGATCGTGAACAGCTTCGCGGGAGTCGGGAACTGTCCGGGGGCGGCCACGCCTTCTATCACCGGCCGGTAGCCCTTGGACGCCCAGATCCTCTGTCCGGCCGGCGACAGCAGGTAGTTGACGAAATTCTGCGCCTGGCCGGCGCTAGCGCCCTTGCCCACCACCGCGATCGGGTTCTGGATCAGGATCGTCGCGGTCGGGATCACGTATTCGATCGGCGAACCCTTCTTCTGATCGGCGATCGCCTCGTCCTCGTAGTCGATCAGCGCGTCGCCCCTGCCCGCGAGGAACGTCTGCAGGGCGTTCCGCGCCGAGCTGTCCTGGCTGACGACGTTGTGGAACAGCGATGACAGGTACGCCTGCGCCTGCGCCGGTGTCTTGCCTTCCTTCAGCTGCGCGCCATACGCCGCCATCACGTTCCAGCGCGCGCTGCCCGACGTGAACGGGTTGGGCGTCAGCACCTGCACGCCAGGCTTGGTCAGATCCGACCAGCCCCTGATGTGCTTGGGATTGCCCTTGCGCACGATGATCACGGCGACCGACTGGGTGACGAAGCCGTGGGTGGCGTTCTGGTTCCAGCTCGAGGACACGAGGCCCGCGCTCACGAGCTTCGTCACGTCCGGTTCGAGCGAGAAGTTGACGACGTTGGCGTGCAGCCCGTTGGCCACCGCCCTGCTCTGTTCGCCGGACGGCCCATAGGACTGGCTGAAGCTCACACCCTTGCCTTCCGCCGTCGCCTGGAACGCCGGAATCAGCTCTTCGTAGGCCCCCTGCGGAGTCGAGTAGGCGACCAGGGCCAGCTGCTTGCTTTCGCCCGAGGAGCCGCACGCGGCGAGCGCGATGGATGCGGCGGCAATGGATGTGGCGGCTGCGAGGGTAGGTGTTCGCATAGTCACTTTCTGCATCGATAAGGTGGCAAGAGTGCCCAATTATTAGCAGGAATCCGATCGTGATTACAGGAAATGGCGACTTTCTCATGCCTCAACCGCGCCGCAGCGGCGCGTGAACTACGCTTCAGGTGGTTTACCGTCCACCTGCCGGGGAACCTTCTCCACACTGACGAGACGCCCGCAACCCGAGGAGAAACCAGCCCATGACAGCACCAGCAACGTCCGCCGCAAGCCACAACGCAGCCGAGCCTGCGCACGCTGCTGCGGAGACGATCACCGACTCGGCGCGCCAGGAGGTGACATTCTCGCTCCAGCTGAGCCAGGACCAGAAGGACATCCGCGACTGGGTGCACGGCTTCGCCGCCGACGTGGTTCGCCCGGCCGCCCATGAGTGGGACGAGCGCGAGGAGACGCCCTGGCCGATCATTCAGGAGGCGGCGAAGATCGGCCTGTACGGGTTCGAAGGCGTGGCGCAGTTCTTCGCCGATCCCACCGGCCTGACGCTGCCGATCGTCAACGAGGAGCTGTTCTGGGGCGACGCCGGCATCGGGATGTCGATCATGGGCACGACGCTGGCGGTGGCGGCCATCTTCGGGCAGGGCAGCGGGGAGCAGGTCGGCGAGTGGATCCCCCGCTGCTTCGGCACGCAGGATGACGTCAAGGTCGCGGCGTTCTGCGCGTCCGAGCCCAACGCGGGCTCGGACATCTCCGGCGTGCGCACGACCGCCAGGTTCGACGAGGCGACCGGCGAGTGGGTGATCAACGGCCAGAAGGCGTGGGCCACGAACGGGGGCATCGCCGACGTGCACGTGGTGATCGCGTCCATCGACCGCGAGCTGGGCGCGCGTGGCCACGCCGCGTTCGTGGTGCCGATGAGCGAAGCCAAGGGGATCGCCCAGGGCTCCAAGGTGTCAAAGCACGGGCTGCGCGCCTCCCACACGGCGGATGTGTTCCTGGACGACTGTCGCGTGCCCGCCGGCTACGTGCTCGGCGGCAAGGACAGGCTCGACGAACGCCTGGCCAGGGCCAGAGAGGGCAAGAAGAGCAAGTCCCAGGCCGCCATGCAGACCTTCGAGGCGTCCAGGCCCACCGTCGCCGCCCAGGCGCTGGGCATCGCCCGTGCCGCCTACGAGTATTCGCTTCAGTACGCCAAGGAGCGAGAGCAGTTCGGCCGGAAGATCGTCGAGAACCAGGCGATCGCCTTCACGCTCGCGCGCATGAAGACCGAGATCGACGCGGCCCGCCTGCTCGTCTGGCGTGCCTCCTGGATGGGACGCAGCCAGGTGCCGTTCGAGAACGCCGAGGGCTCGATGAGCAAGCTGAAGGCGGGCGAGGTGTCGGTCTGGGTGACCGAGCGAGCGATCCAGATCCTCGGTGGCAACGGCTACACGCGCGAGTTTCCCGTCGAGCGCTGGCACCGCGACGCGAAGATCTACGACATCTTCGAGGGCACCGCGGAGATCCAGCAGCTCGTGATCGCGCGGGCGATCTCGGGCATGCACATCAACTAGCTACCACGCCTGTCCGGTGTCGCAATGGGGACACCTCACGGTCGTGGAGACCGGCGCGAGGAACACGTAGCCGCATTCGCAGGCGTATGAGGCCCGATCCACCGGGCCGCCGGCGTCGCGCGCGCGTTCAACTGCGACGTCGGACGGTCCTGCGGCGGGCGTGCCGGCCTTACGGCGCGCTCGCCTGCCGCGGCGTCTGGGGGAGGGGCTCCGTTCGCGAAGGGGGTGCGGGAGTTCGCGAAGGGGGTGCGGGATGCTCGCTCTCATGGCTCCACTCCTAAGGACCCCTCTCACGCACGAATGTTTCGCCCTGCAAGCCCAATTTCCTCGTGACATCTAGACCCGACCTCGACGACGGGGGCCGTCGCGAGGCCGGTACGGCGAAAACGGGGGTTTGAGATACTGGGTGGCGATGAGCCCAGCGCGCAAGCGAACGGTGCGCCTGATTGTGGCGTTGAGCACCGCGGTGGTGCTGGCGAGCGCACTGATCTATACGAGCTTCAGCGCCGCGAGCCCGGCTCTCAGCCCCAGCCAGCTGCTCCGCCGAGCGCAGCCCGGCCAAAGCTACGTGGTGACCGGCACGGTTGTGGGCGGGTCCGTTCGCCGCGAAGGCGCCGTTTTGAATTTCGACGTGCAGGACCGCGTCGGGGGCACCGCCATCCCGGTGGCCTACACGGGGACGGTGCCGGACCCGTTTCGTGAAGGGCGCGAGGTGATCGTCACGGTCCAGAAGCGAGGCGGCGCGTTCGTCGGCGAACGCGACTCGCTGATCACCAAGTGCCCATCGAAGTACAAGACCGCTCCGGCCAGCGAGAAGCAGAACTACTGAGTGCCCTTCGCCGCCGTCCCCACCACCCCCTCTCGCCGTAAGCGCTGATGGCCGGCCTCGGAGGAGTCTGCCTGCTGCTGGCGCTCGCGGTGTGCGTCTACGGCATCGCCGCCTCGGTGTACGGCGTGCGCAGCGGGCGTGAGGAGTTCTCAGAATCCGGCCGCCGCTGCGTGTATGCGCTTGCGGGAATCCTGACGGTTGCGTTCCTCGTGCTCGAGATCGCGTTCCTGCGCAACGACTTCTCCTTCAACACGGTCGCCGACACCTCCAGCCGCACGACGCCGGCGTTCTACCGGGCCGCGGCCGTGTGGTCCTCGCAGGAAGGCTCGCTGCTCCTGTGGGCCTGGCTCATGTCGCTGTGGGCCAGCCTCGCGCTGTTTCTCACCCGTGGGCGCATGCGGGAGGTGACCGCCTACGCGACGGCCATCATGCTCGGCTTCGGAGGGTTCTTCGTCTCGCTGATGGTCTTCTACGCGACGCCATTCGCCACGACCCGCCCGGCCCCCGCCGAAGGCGTGGGACTCGATCCACTGCTGCGCTTTCCCACGATGATGATCCATCCGCCGATGCTCTACTCGGGCTACACGCTCTGCACGATCCCGCTTGCCTTCGGCATGGGCGCCCTGCTCGCCCGACGCGTGGACGCCGAGTGGATCAGGGCCACGCGCCGCTTTGCGTTCGCGGCCTGGCTGTTCCTGGGCATCGGCATCCTGCTGGGCGCCCGCTGGTCCTACTCCGAGCTCGGCTGGGGCGGATACTGGGGCTGGGATGCGGTCGAGAACGCGTCGCTGATGCCGTGGCTCGTGGGCACCGCGTTCCTGCACTCGCTGATGATCCAGGAGAAGCGCGGGATGCTGAAGGTCTGGAACGCGTCGCTCGTGCTCGCCACGGGCACGCTCGCGATCATGGGGACGTTCCTGGTGCGCAGCGGGGTCCTCAACTCGATCCACGCCTTCGGCGGCTCCACGTTGGGCGTGCCGTTCGTCGTGCTGATCGGCGTGCTGATCGCCGGCTCGATCTACCTGGTCGCGTCGCGCCGCGACATGCTCCGCTCGGAGCACCGGATCGATTCGCTGCTGTCGCGCGAGTCGATCTTCCTGGCCAACAACATCGTGCTCGTGGCGCTGTGCTTCGTGATCTTCTGGGGCACCTACTTCCCGCTGATCTCCGAGGCGCTCACGGGTAGCGAAGCGTCGGTCGGACCGCCGTGGTTCGACCGCTACACGGTTCCCCTGGCGCTCGTCCTCGTGCTGCTCAGCGGCATCGGACCGGTGATCTCGTGGCGGCGCGCCACCCTCGCCAACGCGCGGCGAAACCTCGTGGCGCCGGTGGCACTCGCCGTGCTGGCACTCGCCGCGCTGCTGGTCGCGGGCGTGCCCGAGAAGCCCTTCGCGCTCGCGATGTTCTGCTGCGGCGCGTTCGTGTTCGGCTGCGTGGGACAGGAGTTCGCCCGCGGCGTGCGCGCCCGACGTGCGATGGCCGACGAGCCGGCCCCCGCCGCGCTGCTGGCGCTCGTGCGGCGCAACCGCCGGCGCTACGGCGGCTACATAGTGCACATCGGGATGGCCGTCCTGTTCATCGGGGTCGCCGCCTCCTCGTCGTTCCAGCACGCCTCCGAGCTGGGCCTCTCGCCGGGCCAGTCCACGCACGTGGGCGCCTACACGATCCGCTACCTGCGCCCGACGGCGACGATCACGCCGAGGTATGACGCGGCCCATACGGGCTCGACCCTCAGTCTGGGCGCCCTGCTCGATGTGAGCAAGCACGGTCGTCATGTCGCCACCCTGCAGCCCAGCGAGGGCTACTACGCCTCGCCGGAATCAGGCCAGGGGTCGGTGGGGAGCCTGATCGCGGGACAGCCCGTCAGCCATGTGAGCATGGACGCCGGCGTCTCGCGCGACGTCTGGACCGCGGTCGAGCCGGACATCGAAACCCCCGCGCTGCGGAGGATCGTTCAGGTCGGCAATCGGACGCTGCCGCCCGAAGACGCCGTCGTGGCGATCGGTTATCTGGCGCGCGCCTATCTCAAGAATCCGCCCCCCGCGCAGTTCCACTTCATCGTCTCACCGCTAGTGATGTGGATCTGGGTGGGCGGCCTGATCGTGCTCGGCGGCGGCCTGATCGCGATCTGGCCCGCGCCGAGCGCCGTGCGCCGCCGCGTCAGCATGCGCTCGCGCGCTCGTGCCGCGCATGGCCTGGCGCGCGCTTGAGCCACGATCATGGCGAGATCGTGCCCGCCCTGTCCTGACCGCGGCGCCTAGATGGGGCTCGGGGTGCTGATCATCGCGTTCGCGCTGCTCGTGGTTGTCGTGCTCGTGGTCAGCGCTCCACTGCGTGCGGCGCGGCGGCCCGCGGCGTCCGGGTCGGCGGAGGGGGAGGAGCTCGAGGTCAAGCGCGAGGCCAAGTACCGCGAGATCCGCGACGCCGAGCTCGACTACCGCACGGGAAAGCTCTCGCGTGAGGACTACGAAGCGGTGGATGGGGCGCTGCGAGCCGAGGCCGTCGAGATCCTGAACCGGCTCGAGGAGCCCGCGCGAGGCTCAGGCCCAGGGCTTCGTGAGCAGCACGCCCGCGTTCATGAAGAACAGGATCGCGAAGAAGACCGTCCAGCGGTTTAGGTTGCGCTCGACCATCGACCCGCCGCCCAGCGGGCCCGTGCCCGTGCCGACGCCGAAGGCGCCCGAAAGACCGGAGTCCTTGCCCGAGTGCATCAGCACCAGGAAGACGACGGTCACCGAGATCGCGACCTGAATCACCGACAGGATCGTTTCCACGGCCGTTCAGGTTATCGCGTCGTGGCGTCGGGGGCGTCTGCTGGGAGGGGCACGGGCAGGAGGATCTGCCGGCCCGGCGAAAGGCGACTCGGTGCCGGCTCTTCCCGAGGGGTTATGAACCCTTTACGGCTTTCTGGTTCCGTGCCGATAACGACCCTGGTGGGCGTACCAGCGAGCGTGGCCTTGTTGCGCCGCAGTGCCGACCACGACGAATATGGGACGACCACACGACGATCACTTCTGGCGTACGCCGCCGATGAGGAGCCCCCGCCGCCGGGCGTGGCGCGCAATGCTGTCGGCCCTCGCCGGAGGCGGCCTGACCGCCGCCAGCCTCGGCGGACCGCTCACCGGCGGGGCGCTCGGTTCTGTCGTGCCATCCGGCGCGACCAGCCCTCCGGAAGGCTCGTCGACCCCGGTGACCACGCCCAACTCGGGCGGGAGCTCTCAGGAAGCCGCCGCGGGAGCGCCGTCGAGCACGAGCACGACCTCGCCTTCGAGCACATCCACCTCGAGCGGGTCGCACGTGGGCTCGCAGCCGTCGGCCGGGGCTCCCTCGGGTCCGGTGGCCGAAGTGCCCACCGTGGTGTTGCAGCGCCGGCAGAAAACGACGGCCAGCAAGAACGCCTCGAGCAACCTCACGACCACGCCGCCGAAGCCGAAGGCCCCGCAGAGCTCAAAGGGCGCGGCCAAGCCGGGCGCCACCGCGTCCGGCCCCAACAACGTGGCCCTCTCGCCGCAGCTGGCTGCGGGCGAGGCCGGGGCGCTTGCGGCAGCGCTCGCGTCCTCGGCCGCGTCCGCGCAGGCGCTCGCCTTCTACCGCATCCCCCTGTTCCTGCTTCCGATCTACCAGGCCGCCGCCGCCCAGTACGGCGTGCCCTGGCAGATTCTGGCCGGGATCAACGAAATCGAGACCAACTACGGCAGTGACCAGTCGGTCTCGACCGCCGGTGCGGTGGGATGGATGCAGTTCATGCCCGCGACATGGCTTCAGTACGGGGTAGACGCGCTGAACTCCGGCTACGCGGACCCCTACAACCCCGTGGACGCCGTCTTCGCCGCTGCGCGCTATCTGCGCGCAGCGGGCGCCCAGAAGGACCTGCGCGGCGCGATCCTCGCCTACAACCACTCCGAAGAATACGCCAACTCGGTGCTGTTGCGGGCGAAGCTGATCTCCACCTATCCAAAGCCCGTGATCGCGACGCTCACGGGCCTCGTCGACGATCGCCCTCCGGTGACCGGCAAGCGGATCGCGTGGGGCGCGCCACTGGCCGCGCACCTCCCGTCGCCCTCGACGGCCACGGCGAACGCCGTGCCGGTCGCGCCCGTCGCCCCGTCCGCCCCGAGCGGACCCGGATCGCGCGCGGCGCCGGCCACTCCAGCGCCGGCCGCCGCCGCGGCGATCGCGATGGGAAAGGCCGGCACGGGCGACAACGCGCAGCTGGTCGAACTGCTGAGCGCCGCGAACGCCGAGGTCGTGGCGGTGCAGGACGGTCAGATCGTAGGGCTTGGAAGCTCTCACAAGCTCGGCAAGTACGTGGTGCTGCGTGATGTCTACGGTGACGTGTTCACCTACGCCGGCCTCGGCTCCATCGCCCCCAGCTACCGCCCGGCGAAGGTCCCCCGGACGCCCGCCACGACGTCGCTCGCAAACGCCGCGAGCACCGGCGAAGCAACGCCCTCCCAGCCCGCCGGCGAACAGCCTCGGCCTCCGCTCACCCTGCAGGTCGACACGCCGGTCGTGCAGGGCGCCGGCCACGTCTCCGGCACGCGCGCCGGGCACAGCTCCGCCCGGGCGGAATCGACCGAATCAGCGCCGGCGGGCATGGGCAAGGTGCGCCTGTTCGCCCACCCGGGCAACCCCGATGCGCGCGCCGCGGTCGCGAGCGCGGCGAGAGGGACGCAGGGGGGCACCCGTCGATCGGTCGGCCGCGGCCGTCTGCCCCTGACGCGCGGATCGGTCGTCGCACAGGGCACGGTGCTCGGTCGCGTGACCCTGCCGCCCGGGGCAACGGACGGACATATGCGCTTCGCGATCCGACCGGCTGGAGACGCCACCACGATCGACCCTCGTCCGATTCTGTCGAACTGGGTGCAGCTCGACGTCGCGCTGCACCCGCGCGGGGCAACGGCGGAATCGCCCCTCATCGGAGCGACCTCGGGCGAGGTGCTGCTCATGTCAAAGAGCCAGCTCGAGAACGCGGTCGGGTCAGATCCCGGCATCGTCATGTCCGCCTGCTCGGCCCGTGAAGTTGCCGCGGGCTCGATCGACAAGCGCGTGCTGGCGGCGCTCGAGTACCTCTCGCGCAGCGGTCTGAAGCCGACGGTCGGCACGCTGCGCTGCAGTGACGGCGCCTATGCCGTCTCCGGCTACGTGCCTGTCCACCACCTGGGCGAGGGCGTGGCCATCGCAGGCGTCAACGGCATTCCGATCGCTCACCACCAGGGCACCGGTTCGATCGCGGACACCACGATCCGGACGCTGCTTGCGCTGCGCGGACAGTTCGTCCCGCGTCAGATCGTCAGCCTGATGCAGTACCCGGGCGCCCCGACGACACTCGCCCGACCCGACCACGCCACCTACATCGAGCTCACCTTCTCCCCGCCGACGTCAAAGCCCGTGCTCGCGGCCAAGTCTTTGGCGGCGAGCGAAAAGGCCGCCCACTCGGCCGGCGCCGGGCAGACCGCCCCGCCGCCGCTCGCCGTGAGCGGCGAACTGAGCACCGCCGAGTGGGACAAGCTGATCTCCCGCATCGACGCGCTGCCGGCGCCGAAGGTGTCGGCGAAGCCGAGCTCCTCGGCCATTCCCGACCCCAAAGCCCGCTAGACCGACCCGGCCGCTCGGTGCCGGGCCGCCACCGCTGGCGGCGACCCGGGCCCACCGTCTCGCTGCGCCTGGACGGGCGCGGCTACCCGGTCGGAGATTCCCCGCCGGGCGCACCGGGCGGAGCGCCCGCGCTCGGTCCACGCCGAAACGTGCCACGCAGATCCGCGCTGCACTTGGCCTGGGCCGCCTTGAACTGCGGGCTCGTCGTGTCCAGGCCCTTGCTGTTGAAGATCGGACCGTTGCCGGACGTGTTGGGTTCCGGCACGTTGACGCCGTTTTCACGCATGCACGCCGCGAACTTGGCAAGCGCCTGTTTGAACGCGGGGCTTTTGATGCGACCCCCGGCGCCCACGAAGGCCGCGCCGCCGCACTTCTTGACGGCCGCTTCGTACTGCGCGCGCGTCACGCCCGCCGGCAGCTGCGGGCCGCTTGCGCCGCCGCCGAGAAACCCGCCCGCGCCGCCGGGCGGACGCTGGCCGGGGGTGCGTTTCGGCAGCGTGATGCCGTTCTTCTGCAGGCATTCGCGCAGCGCGCTGAAGCGTCCGGCGCGCGGCCCCGAGGCGCCTGTGGCGGCGCCCCCAGTCGTCGCGCTCGCGGCGGACGCGCTTGCGCTCGTGGACGACGTGCTCGAGGAGCCGCCGCAGGCCACCAGCCCGAGACAGGCGAGCAGCAGGGCAAGGGCGGCCACGGCCGCGGGTTTCGCCCCAGCTGTGGGGTTGCGTCTGTTTCCGTTGATGTGAGGCATGAAGCTCCTTTGTCGCTGATTGTGTTTTTCGGACGCACACCCGCTCGTGCCGATGCTAGCCGCCCCCGAACAGGGCGGGTTCGCCGCCGCCTCGGCTGCTGGAAGATTTGCCCGCACCCGCGCCGGAGCCGCTGAACAGCGCTCCGAGGCCGCCGCCTGCGCCTGCGCCCACACGGATCGATTCGGCGGTGATCGCACCGTTCGCACCGCTTGCACCCGTCACGGTCACGGTTTCCCCGGGGTGGATGCCGGTGACGCTCCCTTTGACCGTCTTCGTCACCGTCGTACCCGGCGAGGTGTTGACCTTGATGGTGTCACCTTCGGCGCTGGTCACGTACAGCGTGTTCCCGGAGATGTACGCCACGCTGCCGGCGGTCGCGCCTGCGCCGCCCCCGCCGAACCCACCCGCGCCCGACGCTCCAGAGCCGCCTGAGGCGCCGCCTGATGCGCCTGCGCGCAGGGCCGCGAAGCGCGAGGCGAGGCCCGAAGTCGCGCCGGCCGGGGCGCTCGAGGAGGTCTGTCCCTTCTCGATGAGCACGCCGCCGATGAATCCGGCGGCACAGAGCAGCACGCCGAGCAGCGCGAGCGGAACCGGGCTGAGCAGGCGCCGGCGTGGCCGGGGGGGCAGATCGACGGGCTCCTCGAGCCATTCGTCCTGCTCTTCCATCGTCTCATGCGCGGCTATCTGTCGTTGGGCAGCGGCAGTGTCCTCGGCGGAGGGGCGCGGGACGGCCGGCTCCGCGGGGGACATTGGGGGCTCTTGGTCGGGCATGACGGGCTCTTGGTCGGGCATGATGATGGGCTCCTGGCGGGGGGAAGATGGCTCACTCAAAGCGCAGCGCTTCGATCGGTCGGAGACGGGCGGCGCGGGCGGCGGGGTAGGTACCGAAGAACAGGCCCGAGAGCAGCGCGGCGCCGAAGGCGAGGAAGATCGAGTACGTGGCGATTTCCGGTTGCACGCCGGCGATCTTGAACTGGCTTCCAACGACGCCGACGAGCACCCCGGTGACGCCGCCGAACAGGGAAACCAGCACGGCCTCGGTCAGGAACTGGGTGAGGATGTCGCTGCGCCTGGCCCCGATCGCCTTGCGGATGCCGATCTCGCGCGTGCGCTCGGTGACGCTCACGAGCATGATGTTCATCACGCCGATACCGCCGACCAGCAGCGAGATCGCCGCCACCTCGCCGAGCAGCGTCGTGAACACGCTGCTCGTGGAGCTCGAGGTTTCAAGCAGCGAGCCCTGGTTGAGAACGTTGAAGCCCGGTTCGGAGGTGTTCTTGATTTTGTGGCGTTCCTCGAGGATCTGCGTGACCTCTGATTCTGCCGCGTCGAGCGCCGATTCGGACTTTGCCTCGACGGTGATCGAGTCGATCGGCCCGGTGCCGGTGAGCGAGTTCTGCACGGTCGTGATCGGGGCCATCACGACGTCGTCCTCGTTGGTGGCGCCGTTGGACCCCTTCGAGGCCAGCACGCCGACCACTTCGTAGTTGCTGCCGTTGACCTTCATGTTCTGACCGACTGCGCTCTGCCCGCCGAACAGTTCCTTGAGAACGGTCTGCCCGATCACCACCACGCGCTTGTGCTGGCTGACGTCAGCGGCTGTGAATGAGGCGCCTTCCTGGAGTTTGTAGCTGTGGGCGGTGAGGTAGGGGGGGTCGTGCCCACGAACGAAGACGGTTCATAGCTCGAGCTGCCGAAGACGAGTTTCACGCCGCTGGCGTTGACCACGGGGGAGGCGCTCTTGACGTCCGGCGCCTTGGCCGGTTCCTGGAGCGCTTCGGCGTCCTGCTTGGTCAGCGAGACGCTCGCCGTGGTGCTCGCCCGTGCGCCGCCGCGAAAGCCTCCGGCGCCCATCACGATCAGCACGTTCGTGCCGAGGCTCTGGATGCGCGACTGGACGGCCTTGGAGGAGCCATTGCCGACGGCTATCAGGACGATCACCGAGGCGACGCCGATCGTCATGCCGAGGATCGTCAGTCCGGAGCGGAGCTTGTTCGCGGTGATCCCGCTCCATGCGATGCGCAGGGTCTCGGGACCGATCACGGCTGCGCCTCTGCGACGCCGGCGTCGATCGGGCGGTGCGAGGACTTCTGGCGGCGGACCACCGGCGGCGCATCGCGGACGCCGTGCGAACGGCGGTCCTCGACGACCTCGCCGTCGCTCAGGCGGATCACCCGCTTGGTCTGCTCGGCGACGTCGGGCTCGTGGGTGATCAGGACCACGGTGCGCCCTTCTTCGTTCAGGCGGGCGAAGATCCGCAGAACGTCCTCGGTGGAGCGCGAGTCCAGGTTGCCGGTCGGCTCGTCGGCGAGGATCAGCGAGGGGTTGGTGACGATCGCCCGCGCGACCGCGGCCCGCTGCTGCTGGCCGCCCGACAGCTCCGCCGGCATATGGTGCATGCGGTTGGCCATCCCCACCGAGCGCAGCGCGCGTTCGGCGCGCCGCCTGCGCTCGGCGCCCCTCAGTCCGGCGTAGGCGAGCGGCAGCTCGACGTTGACGAGCGCGCTGGTGCGCGGGACGAGGTTGAAGCTCTGAAAGACGAAGCCGATCTTGCGGTTGCGCAGGTCGGCGAGGTCGTCCTCGTCCATCTGGCTGACGTCCACGCCGTCGATCTCGTAGCGCCCGCTCGTGGGTATGTCCAGGCAGCCGAGGATGTTCATCAGCGTGCTCTTGCCGCTGCCCGAGCTGCCCATGATCGCCACGAGGTCACCGGCGTCGATGCGCAGCGAGACGTCGCGCAGGGCACGCACGCGGATCTGTCCCAGCTCGAAGATCTTCGTGACCTCTGTGCACCTGTATGACGGGGTGCTTCGAGCGATCGGCGTCGCGCGAGCCACTCACCACACGCTCCACCACGGGCCGGCGACGAGGGGCGCGCACGCGGAACTCGATGCGCGAGCGCAGGGGGCGCCTCATCAGCCGCCACCGCCTCTGAAGAGGGCGGCGCCGCCGCCGCCGAGACCTCCCGCTCCGCCCAGCGCGCCGCCCAGGCCGCCGGCGCGGCCCAGGCCTGCCGCCGGTGCGGCTGCTCGAGGGCGTGCTGCTGGTGCTCGTCGCAACCGGCAGGGCGACCTTTTCGCCCGCCTTCAGGCCGCTGAGGATGATCGTCGAGCTGTTGCCCGCCAGGCCCGTGACGACCCGCCGGCGCACCTGCTTGCCGTTCTGCACGACAGTCACCGCTCCGCCCGTGATCGCGCTGGTCGGGACGTTGACGCCTTCGGCCTGCTTGACGACGACTTCGGCGGTGGCGCTCATGCCGGGTTTCAAGCCGGATTCCATCTGGTCGAGCTGGAACGTGACGTCGTAGCTCACCACGCCGCTGTTGCTCGTGGAGAGGATGGCGACTTCGCTGACGTGGGCCGCGAGCTTGCGGCCTTCGAGCGCTTCGACGGTCACCGTGGCGATCTGACCGGCCTTCACGTTGCCGACTTCGGACTCGCTCAGCGGCGCCACGAGCTGCATCGGCGGTGAGGTCGCTCAGGACCGCGAACGCTGAGCTCGAGGAGCCGGCCGAGCCGCTCGATGAGGCGCCGGAGGAGCTCGAGGAGCCAGCGGCCGAGCGGCCGCCACTCCCGGAGGAGGAGGCGCCCGCCCCGGTCGCGCTCGACCCCGATCCGCTCGAGGAGCTGCTCGTGCTCGAAGCCCTGGTCGTTCCGCTTCCGGACACGGTTTCCCCGACCTGACCGGAGAGCGAGACGATCGTGCCGTCCTCGGGCGCGTAGAGCTTGGTGTCCTCGACCGCCTGTTCATCGCTCTGCACCGTCAGCTTGTCGCTCTTGACTGCGGCTCTCGCCGACGCGAGGTTGGCTTCGCGCGTGGCCGTGCTGATGGTGGTCTTCGACGACGGTGAGGAGCTCGTTGTCTTGCTTTCGCTTTCCGGCGCACTTTTCGTGCTCTTGCTCGGCGTGGTGGTCGTTGGCGTCGTCGTCGTCCTCATCTTGCCGGGCGGCGTGGCGGCGGGGTCTTGGCGGGTGTGGTGCTCGGCGTGCTGGCTGTGGGAGAGGTCGTCGCCGGGGAGGTGGTCGTCGGGGTGGTTGTGGTGGGGGGAGCGCCCGGGCCGGTTCGGGCTGGCGCGGCGGCCGCGCTCGCGATCTGCGAGGCCGGCTGGTTGGACACCGACGCCGTCGAGGCGGCGCCGCTGCCGCCCGCAGTCGAGCCGCTCGACGCCTGCCCGGTGGAGGTTTCGCCGTTCGTTTCTTCCTCCTTGGCGAGGTTGGCTTCGGCGGACTGCAGGGTGGCCTTCGACTGTTCGAGGGTCACTTCGGCGCTCTGCGGGTCGAGCGTGGCCAGCAGCTGCCCCTGAACGACCTGCTCGCCCTGGGTCACGTTGATGTGCGTGACCGTTCCGCTCGTCTTGAAGCCGAGGTTGAGCTGGCTGGCAGCCGCAAGGTTGCCGCTGCCCGACACGGTCGACTGCACGACTCCGCTCGCGACCGTGACGATGCGGCTCTGACTGCCCTGGGTGCCGGAGGCGGGTCCAACCACGAGGACGGCGGCCGCGATCGCACCGGCGCAGAGAGCTCCCAGTACGTAGACGAGCCAGGATGCTCTGGTGCGTTCGGTCATCTCACTGACATCGATACTGTGCCCATGCCGTAAGAACCTGCGAAGAAAGCCTGCAAGCGCGCATAAATTCTCCTAAAGCCCACGCCCGGCGCTCTTTATCGGAGCGCCGATTGGCCGCCGCGACCGCTGCGATGATCCGCGCGATCCATGTACGGCGGCATTGACCTTGGCGGCACCAAGATCCAGGCGGCGATCGTAGATCGGGACCACAGCGTGCTCGGGTCCGCGCGTGCGTCCACGCCGACGACCGGTGGACCGCCGGAGGTCGCGGCCGCGATGGCGGCGGCGCTGGGCGACGCGGCCAAGGCCGCCGAGGTCGAGCCGGCGGCGCTGGCCGGGGTCGGGGTCGGGTCCCCCGGCACCGTCGACGGGGCCGGCAACGTGTCGAGCGCTCGCAATCTGCCCGGTTGGCAGGGCAGTTTCCCGCTCCGCGACACGCTCGAACGGGCACTCGGCTGCCAGGTCAGGATCGGAAACGACGTGCAGGTCGCGACAGACGCCGAGTTCAAGCTGGGCGCCGGCCGGCTCTACCGCTCCCTGCTCGGGGTGTTCTGGGGCACGGGCGTCGGTGGCGGGCTGATACTCGACGGCAGGCCATGGACGGGACGAGGCGCCGCCGGCGAGGTCGGACACATGGTCGTGGAGATCGACGGGGCACGGTGCACGTGCGGACGGCGCGGCTGCATGGAGGCCTATGCCGGCCGGGCGGCGATGGAAGATCACGTCTCGAGGCTGTTCGAGAAAGGGCGCAAGACGGATCTGTTCAAGCTGATGCACGAGCGCGATCGCACGCGGTTGACGAGCGGGATCTGGGCGCGGGCGCTGGATAACGGCGACAAGCTGGCGATCCACATGATCGACCGTGCGATCCGCGCGCTCGGGGCCGGCATCGCCTCGGCCGTGAACCTGCTCGACGTCGAGGGCGTGATCATCGGTGGCGGGCTTGGCGTCAGGCTCGGTCATCCGTACGCCAAGCGGATCGCCGACGAGATGCTGCCGCACGTGTTCGTCGATTCCCGACCTCCGCACGTCCACGTGGCGGCGCTCGGCGATCTCGGCGGCGCGATCGGCGCTGCGCTGCTCCTCACCGCCGAGCAGTGACGGTCCGCGCGAAGGCGTAACGTTCGGGCTGTCGTGGCACAGCCCGTGGTGCACCTCTCGTCGATCCTGCGCAGCCCGTTGCTCGATCGAGCGGGCGAGCGGCTCGGCCGCGTCGAGGATCTGATCGTGCGTCTCGCCGACGGCGGCTACCCGCCCGTGACGGGCCTGAAGGCGCGGATCGGGGGACGAGAGCTGTTCGTGCCCGTCGACCGCATCGCGGAGCTGGCGCCGGGCGCCGTGCGGCTGGCCGGCGAGAGGCTCAGCCTGAAACGCTTCGAGCGGCGCGTCGGCGAGGTGCTGCTCGGGGGCGATGTGCTCGGGCGCAAGCTCGTCAACGTCGAAGCCGACCCACCGCGCCTGATCACCGCTCATGAGATCGAGCTCGCGTGCATCGATGGATGGTGGCGTGTGGTCGGCGTCGACGCGAGCACGCGCGCGCAGCTGCGGCGCCTGCTTCCGCGCCGGCTGCGACGGGTGATCGGCGACAGGCCGTTCCTCGACTGGACCGACATGGAGCCCTTCGTCGGCCACGTGCCCAGCGCGCGGCTGCGCTTCTCCCATCGCAAGCTCGCCAACCTGCACCCGGCCGAGATCGCCGACCTGGTGGAGGCGGCTTCGCACGACGAGGGCGAGGAGATCATCGAGGCCGTGGGTCAGGATCGCGAGCTCGAGGCCGATGTCTTCGAGGAGCTCGACGAGCATCATCAGCTGGAGTTCATTCGTGAGCGCCCCGATGCGCAGGTCGCGGCTGTCATCTCGCGCATGGCCGCCGACGACGCGGCCGACCTGATCGTGGAGATCGAGCAGGAGCGCCGCGGGCGCATTCTTGCCCTGCTGCCGGCCACCCATCGACACCAGATCGAACGGCTGCTCGGTTACAACCCCTCGACCGCGGGCGGTCTGATGAGCCCCGATTTCATCCTCCTCGGGGAGACCGACTCGGCGGCCGGCGCGATCGATCTGATCCGGTCGAGCGACCTGGCTCCCGGAACGCTGACGACGATCTACCTGCGCGACGCCGAGGGCCGGCTGTCGGGCTCGGTGCCGGTGGTCACGCTCCTGCGCGCGGACCCCGGGGCGGGTCTGCACGAGGTCGCCGAACACGAGCCGGTGTCCGTCCGCGCCGACGCCGATCTTCCCGAGGTCGCGCGCACGATGACCGACTACAACCTCCTGATGCTCGCGGTCGTGGACGAGGACGCGCGGATCATCGGCGTGGTGACCGTCGACGATGTGCTCGAGCTGACGTTGCCCACCGGCTGGCGACGGCGCTTCGGCGTCGCCAGCGACTGAGGCGCAGGCCCCGCGCGAGCGGCGATCTGCGGCGGAAGGCCAGAGCCCGCGGGGTTGCGTGGGCCGGCGCGCGGGAGCGCCGATCCGCGACCGTTGCTAGGCTGCGCACGAGCACTGATCTGCCCGAACAGGCACGTAGAAAGGAGGCCGGCATGGACGGCGAAGAGCCACGAAGTACCCAGCCGGCCGCACGTCTGTCGGGCGACGATCTGTCCCTCCTGGCCTGAGCATCTTCACCGGGACCGTCGCGTCGGCGTGCGCCGAGACGTGATCAGACCACGCGCGATCCCGCGAGCGATGACGAAGGAGGTGAACGAAGATGACCGACGAGCCGACCACGCTGCCCCCGACGGACGCTCCACCCGTGCGCATGGAGGGCGTGCCACCCGTCCTGGACGAGGCCCATGTGGGCGACATCCGCGGGGCGCTTGGGACGATCGCCATGCACGACACCGGCGAGCGGCACGGCTGGCGCTCGCGGACCATGGCCCTGCTGGCGATCATGGGCCCCGGCCTGATCGTGATGGTCGGCGACAACGACGCGGGCGGCGTGTCCACGTATGCGCAGGCCGGGCAGAACTACGGCACGAGCCTTCTGTGGGTGCTGTTGCTGCTGATTCCAGTGCTGATCGTCAACCAGGAGATGGTCATCCGCCTGGGCGCGGTGACCGGCGTGGGTCATGCCCGCCTGATCTTCGAGCGGTTCGGCAGGTTCTGGGGCGCATTCTCGGTCGGCGATTTGTTCCTGTTGAACTTCCTCACAATCGTCACGGAGTTCATCGGGGTCAGCCTTGCGCTCGGTTACTTCGGAGTGAGCAAGTACGTGGCCGTGCCGATCTCGGCGGTGGCTCTGGTGGCGATCACCTCCACCGGGAGCTTCCGCAGCTGGGAGCGGTTCATGTACGTGTTCGTGCTCGCCAACTTCCTCGTGATCCCGCTGCTGATCCTGGCTCACCCGAGCGTCCGTGAGATCGCGCACCACGCGCTCGTGCCGGGCGTCCTGGGCGGCGCCAACTCCACGGCCGTGCTGCTGATCATCGCGATCGTGGGGACGACCGTCGCGCCGTGGCAACTGTTCTTTCAGCAGTCGAACATCATCGACAAGCGAATCACCCCGCGCTGGATCAACTACGAGCGCGCGGACACCGTGATCGGGGCGTTCGTGGTCGTCATCGGCGCCGGCGCGCTGATCGCCGTCACCGCCTTCGCGTTCACGGGCACCCCCGCGTTCGGTCAGTTCTCCGACGCCGGCACGGTCGCCACCGAACTGGCCCGCTACCTCGGGTCAAGCGCCGGAACGTTCTTTGCGATCGTGCTGCTCAACGCGTCGCTGATCGGCGCGGCGGCGGTGACGCTCGCCACCTCCTACGCTTTCGGCGACGTATTCGGCGCCAAGCACTCGCTCAACAGAGGGCCGCTTGACGCCAAGTTGTTCTACGGGAGCTTCGCTCTGATGGTGGCGGCGGCGGCCGGGATAGTACTCATCCCGGGCGCTCCGCTCGGGTTGATCACTACCTCGGTGCAGGCGTTGGCGGGCGTGCTGCTGCCGAGCGCGACCGTGTTCCTGTTGCTGCTGTGCAACGACCACGAGGTGCTCGGCCCGTGGTCGAACCCCCGGTGGCTCAACGTGGTCGCGAGCGTGATCATCGGGGTGCTGGTCGAGCTTTCGCTGATCCTCATGGCGAGCACGCTGTTCCCGCGTCTCGACGTGACCGATCTCTTCACCTACCTGTCACTCGCCCTGCTCGCGGGCTTCGCCGGGATGGCGATCTATGCGGTTCGCAACCGCTCCCCGGCCGCAGCCAAGCTCGAGCCGGCTCCCAAGGAGAGGCGCAGCACTTGGACGATGCCCCCGCTGGCCCTGCTCGAGCGACCGGTGTGGTCTCCCGGACGAAAGACCGGCATGCTCGTGCTGCGGGGCTATCTGGTCGTGGCCGTGCTGCTGCTGATCGTGAAGACGGTGCAGCTCGGGCATTGACACCGGGTCGTCGTCGGGGCGGGACCGGCCGATTCGTGAGCGCGCGGCGCGCGTCTCTCAATCTCCGGCGAGGCTCGTGGGGATCGGCTGTCCGGGTGGCGGCGGATCGTCGAGCAGCAGGCGGGGGACCGTCACGGGCTCAAGGCCCCGCCGGCGCAGACCGGAGACGATCGCCGGGAGCGCCGCGATCGTCTCCGAGCGGTCTCCGCCGGCGTCGTGCATCAGGATGATCGCTCCGGGGTGGGCGCCGGCGAGCGCGCTCTGCACGATCGCCTGGACTCCCGGCAGCGTGTAGTCCTTCGTGTCGGTCGACCACAGGACCATCAGCAGGTGCAGCTTGTGCAGCAGCTTGAAGGTGGTCTTGTCGAATGAGCCGTACGGGGGCCGGAACAGGCGCGGCCGTGGCCCGTCGAGCAGTTCGATGCGAGCGATCTGTTCGAACAGCTCTTCGTACTGGTTGTGCGCGGAGAGCGACGCCATCATCGGGTGAGTCTCGGTGTGGTCGCCGACGGTGTCGCCGGAGCGCAGCTCGAGGAGCGTTCCCTGCGAGAAGTATCGCTCCTCCTCTCCGATCGCAAAGAAGGTCGCCTGCACATGGAGCGCGTTCAGCGTGTCCACCAGGCGCGCGGTGTAGGGGCCGGGCCCGTCGTCGAACGTGAGCGCGAGCTCGTGTCCGCTCGATCCCCCTGCCGTGACCGCGGGCGTGTAGGAGAGCACCGCGTTGACTGCTCGTTCCTCGGCTGCATAGGCACGCGCCTTTTGCTGGGCGGGGCTCAGCGGCGCAGCGGCGAGGTGGCGGCCGGCGGGGCTCGTGCCGGTCGCCGAGCGGTCGGCTCTGCCCTTGCCGTGGGGGGCGAGCGCGAGCGACAGCACGGCGAGAATCGCGAGGACGGCCACGACCGCCGCCACGCGGCGGCGGCGGTGAACGATCCCGGCCGGGGCCGGCCAGGAGCCGCCGGAGCCCTCTGCGGCGCTGTCCGGGCTCGGCTCTCGCCGGGGCAGCGCCTTGGAGCGAGGCTCCTCCCATGTCCAGTCCCAGCGTTTCATGAGCTGTCTTGTATCGCAACCTCCAAGTGCGCAATCCGCTCGGACACGGACGCGACTATCTATGTTGAGCGGTAATGCTGCCCTTCTGGCTGTCGATCGCGCTGCTCTCGCTGGCCCAGGGAGCTCTCGTCGGGGTTGCCGGGACGCTTGACGCTCGGTGGCTTGCTCGACTGTCCGGCCGCCGTTGGGCCGCGATACCGCCGGCGTCGGTCATCGTCTTCGTGTTCGTCGTCCGCGCGGCCGAACGCCAGAGCGCCCAGGGGCTCACGTATCTCGCGCTGTGCGCCGTACCGGTGCTCGCGGCGATCGCCCTCGGCTGGCTCGCACACGGCGCGCGACCGGCGATCGCGCTGCTCGTCCTGCCCCTGTTCGCGCTGGCGTGGATCGACCGCGGCGGCATCGCGGGGGATGCGGCGGCGCTCATCCTCTCCGCGCTCAGCTGTGTGACGCTGGGTGTGCTGCTCGCGGCCGTAACGCCGCCGCGGTGGCTGGCGGCGGGCATCGTGGCGATGGCCGCCGCCGATGCGGCGCTCGTTGTGTCGGACCTCCTGCAGCGCCCCAACAACGCCCTGAACGCCGCCCACCCCGCGGCGGGCCTGCCGAGGCTGCAGAGCGCGGTTCTCGGCTCCGCGACGATGGGGTTCGGCGACCTGTTCGTCGCCGGAGCGCTGGGGGGCCTGCTCGCCGTCACCGCGGGAAGGTCGCTCCAGCTGCGTGCGGCGATCCTCACGGCGGCGCTGGCGCTGGCGTTCGATCTGCTGTTCTTCTTCGTGAACGAGCTCCCGGCGACCGTGCCGGTCGCCCTCACGCTGCTGATTCTCCTGGCTTCGCGCCGTTGGAGACCGTCTCTGAGCGCGCCGGGTCGAGCGCCGTCGCGCTCAGAGACGAGCGACCGCGGCCCACCTGGATGGGGCCCCACGGCTCCCGCTCAGCCGGCGGGGCCGGCCGATCGAGTGCCGACTTCTCGGGCTGGGCATCCAGCCGCGCGGTGACCGCGCGCGCGCCGGTCTCGATCGCGGCCGGGGTCAGCATCTCGCGCTCGGAGGCCGCACCTGCCTGCTCGATGCGTCGCACCTGAGGCACGACGCGGTGGTCGAACGAGCCGACCGCCTCGTTGTAGGCGCCGACGGCCGAGTCGAGCTGCCGTCCGATCTTGGCCAGCGGCTCGACGAAGCGGCCGAGCCGGCGGTGAAGCTCTCGCGCGGACTCGGCGATCTCGCGAGCGGACTCGGCGATCAGCTCCTGGCGCCAGCCGTAGTGAACCGCCCACAGCAGGCCGATCAGTGTGGTGGGGGTCGCCATCAGCACCTGCTGCTGGACCCCGTACTCGATCAGCGCCGGGTCCGCGGCGAGGGCCGCCTGATAGATGCCGTCCGAGGGCACGAACATCACGACGAACTCGGGCGTCGAATCGAATTGGTGCTGGTAGCCCTTCGAGGCCAGTCGGGTGATGTGCTCGTGGGTCTGCGCCGCGTGACGCGTGACGTGCAGCTCGCGCTCGTCCTCGGTCGAGGCCTCGAGCGCCGACAGGTAGGCGTCGAGCGGGACCTTCGAGTCGACCACGATCAGCTTCCCGCCCGGGAGGCGCACCAGCATGTCGGGTCGCAGCTGACCGTCTTCGGTGTGGATCGTGGTCTGCTCGACGAAGTCGCAGTGGGAGACCATGCCGGCCATCTCGACCACGTTGCGCAGCTGGATCTCTCCCCAGGAGCCACGTGTCGCGGGCCGCCTCAGCGCCGAGACCAGGTTCCCGGTCTCCTCCCTGAGCGTCCCGACGCCGTCGTTGAGCTGGCGAACCATCTGCGCGAGCTCGCCCTGCGCCTGCCTGCGCTCGCGCTCGAGGCGTCCGATCTCGCTCTCCATCCTGCCGAGCTTCTCGTTGACCGGCGTCACGAGCCCCTTGATCTCCTCCGCGCGCCGGGCCATCTCGCCTGCGGCGCGCTCCTCCTCCAGGCGGCGCTGGTCGGCGAGCCGCTGGGCCAGCGACTCGCCGGTCTGCGCGAGCACATCGACGGAGATCGCCTTCAGCTCGTCGTGCATCCGCTGGCGGTCGGGTCTGGCGCGCACGAGCAGAACAGCGCAGGCGCCGCCGAGGAGCACGCCGAGGATCAATGGCAGGGCGGACATGGATCCATCAGAGTGACATCCGTCGCGGACGTGAGGCCTACGCGGCTGACTCTTTCAGCGCCTCATAGGCGGTGGCGGCCTGTTCGAGGATTCCCAGCATCGCCGGAGTGGCCGGGACGAGGCGGCCGCCGACCGGGGCGGCGGCGATCACCTGACGGACCGGGGGGGCGGGGGAGAGGGTGCGGATCGTGATGTCCTCGCGTACCGCCGACAGGGCGAGCTCGGGGATCAGGGCGACCCCTACGCCGGTGGCCACCAGGCCCTGGATCGTCTGGTAGTCGTCGCTCTCGAACGACACGTCGGGCTCGAAACCGGCCTCGTGGCAGCAGCGAACGACGTGGCGCGCGCAGGGGCTCGACAGCGAGGTCTGCACCCATGCTTCGGCCTTGAGGTCGCGCAGCCGCAGGCGCTCTCTCTGAGCGAGGGCGTGATCGCGGGGGAGCGCCAGGTACATCGGGTCCTCGAGCAGCTCGACCCTGGTCATGCCCTCGTCCAGCGCATCCTCGCCGGCGAACTCGAACAGGAGCGCCAGATCGAGCTCGCCCGCGCGCAGGCGCGGCACGATCGCCTCGGGCTCGCCCTCGGTGAGGGTCAGCTCGACATCCGGGTAGGCGGCGCGGAACGTGGCGATCGCCAGCGGCATCAGCGTGGCGCCGGCGCTTGGGAACGACGCGACCCGCAGCCGGCCACCGCGCATGCCGGAGATCGCCGACAGCGCCGACTCGGCCGCCTCGAGGCGCGCGAGGATCCCCTCGGCGTGCCCTACGAGGGTCTGGCCCGCGGCCGTCAGGCTGACGCCCCGCGCGTGGCGCTCGAGGAGCGTCATCCCGGCTTCGGCCTCGAGCGCCGCGATCTGCTGGGAGATCGCCGACTGGCTGTAGGAGAGAGCCTCGGCCGCGCCGGAGAGCGAGCCCCTGTAGGCCACCTCCTTGAGGACCCGCAGCCGGCCTACGTTCAGCATCGGGGATCGTCGCCCTCTGGGCAAACCATTAGTAGAGATTATATCTACCATCATGAAGTTCATTGATACTGATGGGTGCGGAAATGGCAATATGAGCAAGCCGATCTTCGGAACCACAAAGCACTGAAACGCGATAGGAGAAGAGCCATGTCCACCAAGATCATCGTTTCCTACGACGGGACCGCCAACGAGGACGACGCAGTAGCCCTCGGGCGGCTGTTCGGCCAAGCCGGCGCCGAGGTGTCGCTCGCCTACGTACGTCACACCGAGGAGCCGGACCCCGAGGCCGAGGAACGCGCCAGGAAGGATGCCGAGACGCTGGTCCAGCGCGGCGTCGAGCTGCTCGGGATTCCTGCGGCCGGCACACACGTCGTCACGGGCCGCTCGACTCCAGAGGCGTTGAGCAGGCTCGCCGAGGAAATCGGCGCTGACGTGATCGTGTTCTGCTCGGACTCGCACACCGCGAAAGGCCACATCGGCCCCGGCAACTCCTCCACACGGCTGCTCGACGGTGGTCAGGAGGCGATCGCGATCGCGCCGGCCGATCTCGGCGACGAGCGGGACTTCCGCTTGCAGAAGGTGGTCGCCGTCGGGGACGGCGGCGGTGGGGCCGAGGAGACCGCCCAGTCGCTCGCGCAGGCGCTCGGAGCGACGCTCGCACCCGTCGCCAACGAGGAGGCCGACATGCTCGTCATCGACTCGCGCCCCGAGGCGGCCCCGGGCCGGGTGCTGCTCCACGCCTCGGCGATGCACCTGATCGAGATCGCCACCTGCCCGGTGCTCGTCGTTCCTCGCGGCGTGGTTCTCCAGTTCGGCGGGACCACGGCCCGGGCCATCGCTTAGCCGCGTCGGACGCGCCGCCGCCGGCCGCCTGAGCGCTCCGTCGAGGGCTCTCTCAGGGAGCTGATCGCCGGCGCGCTCGCGCGAGCAGATGGCGCGCCAGAGCAGCGACGAAGTCCAGTGTGCCACCCACCAGGTGGCCCGCTGGGCCCGTCCAGAGCCACGTCTCCACACGCCTGCGGCGCGTGGGGGAGTGTCGCTCCGGGCTCACGGATCGGCACGGTATCGTGGCGGGGATGCCGGTTGCCGTGAAGACCACCGTGACGGAGCTTCCGGACTCGCGCGTGCGTTTGCAGGTCCGGGTGCCCTCGAGCGAGGTCGAGGGCCGGCTCGAGCACAAGGCGCACGAGCTGGGCCGCGAGCTGAAGCTTCCCGGCTTCCGCCGCGGCAAGGTGCCGGCGCCCCTGGTGATTCAGCGGATCGGCCGGGAGACCGTTCTCGAGGGAGCGGTGCGGGACACGCTCTCGAGCTGGTACTCCGACGCGATCGAGACCGCCGGCATCGTCCCGGTGGGCGACCCGCAGGTCGCCCTTGGCGACCTGCCGCCGCAGGGCGAGGCGCTCGAGTTCTCGATCGAGATCGGGGTTCTTCCCAAGGCCGAGCTGGGCGCCTACGAGGGTCTTGAGGTCGCGCGCCGCGAGCCCGCCGTGGGGGAGCAGCAGATCCAGCAGGAGATCGACGCGATGCGCGAGCGCCTCGCACGCCTTCAGACGGCCGAGCGACCGGCGGCGGAGGGCGACTTCGTCGTCGTCGACTACGTCGGCACGCTCGCCGCGCCCGATGCACCCGCCGCGGAGGGGTCGACCGCCGGCGGGCCGCCCGCGCCGCTGCCCGGCGGCGAGGGCCGTGATCAGCTCCTCGAGCTGGGCGCCGGGAACCTGATCCCCGGCTTCGAGGAGGGCCTGCTAGGAGCCGCGGCCGGGGAGACGCGCGCCGTGGAGGTGACCTTCCCCGCCGACTACGGCAATGGGGATCTCGCCGGACGGGGAGCGTCCTTCCAGGTCACGGTCAAGGAGGTCAAGCTGAAGGAGCTTCCCGCCGAGGACGACGACTTCGCGATCGACGCCGGCTTCGACAGCATGCAGGAGCTGCGCGAGGACGTCCTTCGCCGCCTGGTCTCGCTCGAGGAAGAACGCGTAGAGGCCGAGTTTCGCGAGGCCGCGCTTGACGCGGCCGTCGCGAGAGCGCGCGTGGGGCTCACGCCCGAGCTGATCAAGGCGCGCGCGCATGAGATGTGGGAGCGGATGCTCCACTCGCTCTCCCACCGCGGGATCTCGCGCGAGGCCTATCTGCAGATCGTCGGTCGCGAGCAGCAGGAGATCCTCGCCGAGATGGAGCCCGAAGCCGAGCGGGCCCTGCGCCGCGAGGCGGTGCTGACGGCGGTCGTTGCCGCCGAGGGCATCAGCCCATCCGAGCAGGAGTTGATCGAGGCAATCGCGCCGACCGCCGAGCGGGAGGGCGTCGAGCCGGAGAAGCTGCTCGAGGACCTGCGGGGACGCGGGCGTCTGGAGGAGGTGCGCGAGGAGCTCGCCGCACGGGAGGCGATCAAGCTGATCGGGGACAGGGCCACGCCCGTCAGCGTGGCCCAGGCGCAGGCGCGCGAGCAGCTGTGGACGCCGGAGAAGGTTCAGGGCGAACGGGATCCCTCGGCTGCGCCCGGACGGCTGTGGACACCGACCGATCAGCGACCGGCCAGCTAGCCTTCCTAGAGGAATCTGGCCGACGAAGTGAAACCAAAGCGAGGACTATGAGCCCACTTGTCCCAATGGTCGTCGAGCAGACCTCGCGCGGCGAGCGTGCATTCGACATCTACAGCCGCCTGCTGAACGAGCGGATCATCTTCCTCGGCACGCCCGTCGACGATCAGATCGCGAACCTGATCGTGGCTCAGCTGCTCCATCTGGAGTCCGAGGACCCGGAGAAGGACATCTCCGTCTACATCAACTCCCCGGGGGGGTCGGTGTACGCGGGACTGGCGATCTACGACACGATGCAGTTCGTCAAGCCCGACGTGCAGACGATATGCGTGGGCATCGCGATGTCGATGGGCGCGCTTCTGCTGGCGGGGGGCGCGGAGGGCAAGCGGATGGCGTTGCCCAACGCCAAGATCCTGATCCACCAGGTCTCCTCGAGCTTTGAAGGGCAGGCCACCGACATCGAGATCCACGCCAAAGAGATCATCGACGTGCGCCGACGGCTCGACGAGATCATCGCCAAGCACACCCACAAGCAGCTCGAGGACGTGCGCAAAGACACCGATCGCGACTACTTCATGAGCTCCGAGGAGGCGAAGGAGTACGGAATCATCGACCGCGTGATCTCCGAGCACTAGCGTGGAGATCGAACGGACCGAGACTCGCTAGCGAGAGACAGGAAATGGCCAGACCCACAGATTCCAACGAGCAGCTGCTGTGCAGCTTCTGCGGCAAGTCCCAGCGACAGGTCAAGAAGCTGATCGCGGGTCCGGGCGTGTACATCTGCGACGAGTGCATCGACCTGTGCAACGAGATCATCGACGAGGAGCTGTCCGCGCCGCCGGCGTTCGACCTCGAGAACCTGCCCAAGCCTCGCGAAATCTACGACGTCCTGGACGACTACGTGGTCGGACAGGACCCGTCCAAGCGCACGCTGTCGGTGGCCGTCTACAACCATTACAAGCGCGTCCAGATGATGATGTCCGGCGAGTCGGACATCGAGCTTCAGAAGTCCAACATCCTGCTGCTCGGACCCACCGGGTGCGGCAAGACGCTGCTCGCCCAGACGCTCGCGCGGATCCTGAACGTGCCGTTTGCGATCGCCGACGCGACCGCGCTCACCGAGGCGGGATACGTCGGCGAGGACGTCGAGAACATCCTGCTCAAGCTGATCCAGGCCGCCGATTACGACGTGAAGAAGGCGGAGACGGGAATCATCTACATCGACGAGGTCGACAAGATCGCGCGCAAGGCCGACAACCCGTCGATCACTCGCGACGTCTCCGGCGAGGGGGTGCAGCAGGCGCTCCTGAAGATCCTCGAGGGCACGCAGGCGTCGGTGCCGCCGCAGGGGGGTCGCAAGCACCCCCACCAGGAGTTCCTGACGATCGACACCACCAACGTCCTGTTCATCTGCGGGGGCGCATTCGCCAACCTGGACAAGGTCATCGAGCGCCGCATCGGGCACAAGGGGGTGGGCTTCGCGGCGGCGATCGAGGCCAAGGCCGAGCGCGACACGGGCGAGGTGTTCGAGCATTGCCTGCCCGAGGATCTGATCGAGTACGGCCTGATCCCCGAGTTCATCGGCCGTCTCCCGGTGATGTCCGCGGTGCACCAGCTCACGCGCGACGACCTCGTCTCGATCCTCGTCGAGCCCCGCAACGCGCTCGTGAAGCAGTTCCAGCGCTTCTTCTCCTTCGACGGCATCGAGCTGGTGTTCTCCGAGGACTCGCTCACGGCGGTCGCCGAGAAGGGTCTCGCGAGGGAAACCGGGGCGCGCGGGCTGCGCTCGATCATCGAGGAGATCCTCCTGGAGGTGCAGTTCGAGCTGCCCTCGCGCCGCGACGTGAAGAAGTGCGTGGTGACCAAGGAGACGGTCGAAAAGGGCCTCACGCCGACGCTCGTCACCGAAGCCGCGCCCGAAGACGCCGACGACTCGTCGCTGCGTGAGGAGTCGGCCTGAGGCGATCGGCGCCAGCCCGTCCCGGCGAGAAGACGGACAGCCTGTCGAACGAGGCGCAGGCCGAACGCCAGCTGCGCTCGCTCGAGCTGTTCGGGATGCGGTTCGGTCTCGACCGGATGCGGCGGATGATGACCGCGCTGGGCTCTCCTCAGCAGCGCTTCGACACGATCCACGTCGTCGGCACCAACGGGAAGTCTTCGACCACGCGCATGATCGCGGCGATCCTCGAGCGCCACGGACTGCGCACCGGCGCCTACACCTCACCTCATCTGAAGTCCTACACCGAGCGCGTGCAGGTCGGCGAGGGCGACCTCGACAGCGACGCTTTTGCCGCGGCGATCTCGCGAGCGGCCTGGGCGGCCGAGCGGGTCAACCGGACGCTCACCGACGACGATCACGTGACCCAGTTCGAACTGCTCACGGCCGCGGCGCTCTGGGAGATGGCCCGGCAGGAAGTTGAGGTGGCCGTCGTCGAGGCCGGGCTCGGCGGCCGCTATGACGCGACGAACGTGGTCTGCTCGCGGCTGACCGCGCTGACGAACGTGGGGCTCGAGCACACGCGCTGGCTGGGGCCGACCTTGACGGATATCGCGGGCGAGAAGCTCGCGGTCCTCGAGCCCGGCACGACGCTCGTGCTCGGGGCCGATCTGGCGGCGCCGGCGCTCAGCGTGGCGGAGAACGTGGCGGCCGAGCAGGGCGCGTGTGTGGTGCGGGTCTCGAGCGACCCCCCGGTGCCGCCGCTGCTGGCACGGGGGACGTTTCAGCAACGCAACTTCGCGCTCGCGCGCGCGGCCGCGGAGGCTTACCTGGAGCTGATCGCGGCCGACGGTGAGCGCTCGCAGATCGAAGACGTCCCGGCGCATGGCGAGGCCCACGAGCGTGCGCTGCGCGACGCGGCGGCGTCGACCGCCGTGCCGGGGCGTCTGCAGCTGGTCGACCGCGACCCGCTGACCGTGTTCGACGGCGCGCACAACCCCGATGCCGTCGCGGCGCTGGTGGAGTCGCTCCCGGGGATCCTGCTCGAGCGACCGACGGCGCTCGTGCTCGGCGTGCTCGAGGACAAGGACGCCGCAACCATGCTCTCCTCGCTCTTGGGTCTGTGCGAGCGCGCGTGGTTCACGGCCCCGCCAAGCGAGCGCGCGCTCTCGCCCGCCGCCCTTCAGTCGCTCGCACGTCAGCTCGGCTTCGAGGCGGTCGCCTGCGAGCCGGCCCCGTTGCAGGCGCTGGCGCAGGCCCGACTGTGGGCGGGCCGGCGCGGGGGCGCGGTTCTCGTGACGGGCTCGGTGTATCTCGTCGGCGAGCTGATGCGCGCAGTCAACGACGACGGGGCCCTCGACGGCGACGCCGTCGAGGGCGTTGCCTTCCGCGACGGCAGGCTCGATGACGCTCCCGGCCTGCGCGAGCCGCAGGCTCTCCCGCGGCGCCTCGGCAAATGAACGACGACGGGCCATCCGTGCCCACGATGATCGGCGCCGTGGCGCTGATCGTGGCGCTTGTGATCCTCGTGTTCTTTGCCGCTGGTTACGGATTCGGCCGGTTGTTTCTCTAAACTCAGCCGGCCGATGCTTCCCATGGCTTATTTCGGAATCGAAAGCAGCGGCCTGAACCTGGTCATCGACCTGCTGATCCTGTTCGTCGTCGTCCTGTACCTCTCGCTGATCTACTGGACCTACTGCGACGCTCGTCGCCGGATCCTCGATCCGATGCTCGTGGGCTGCGCGACCGCGGCGTCGCTGTTCCCGTTCGTGGGCACGATCATCTACGTGATCCTGCGCCCGCCGGAGTACCTGGAGGACGCGCGCGAGCGCGAGCTCGAGATGCAGGCGGCGGAGGCGCGTCTGCACGAACTCGACAGCAGCCTGTGCCCCCACTGCGACTATCGGATCGAGCGCGACTTCATCCGCTGCCCCAGCTGCCTGCGCAAGCTGAAGGAGCGCTGCGTGAGCTGCTCGCGCCCGCTGGATCAGAGTTGGACGATCTGCCCCTACTGCGAGACCGAGGTCCCCGGCGCCGCTCCCGCGCGGCGGGCGCGCCGTCGCCGTACCGGGGTCGCTGAAGGGGACCGGGCCGAGATCGGGGCGGCCACCGCGGCTGGGGAAACGCTGGCCGACGTCCCGCTCAAGGGAGCCGACCGGGCCGACGTCGGCAGGCAGCCCGCGGACGAGCAGGACGATGACTTCCGGATCGCGCCCGTGGCGGCGTCCGACCCAGCCGCGGGGCCGCGGCCGGGTCGCAGCGGCCGTCCCGGCGGCCGACCGCGCCCGACCTCCTGAGGCCGCGCTCATGGACCGCACGCTGATCCTCGTCAAGCCCGATGCCTTCGCGCGCGGCTTGACCGGCGAGATCGTCGCCCGCTTCGAGCGCAAGGGCCTGAGGATCGTGGCGCTGCGCCACATGACGGTGAGCACCGAGCTGGCCGAACGCCACTACGCCGAGCACGCCGAGCGCCCGTTCTTCGGCGAGCTGGTCGACTTCATCACCTCCGGACCGATCGTCGCGATGGTGCTGGAGGGCACGAACGCGGTCAAGGCGGCGCGGCAGGTGATCGGCGCGACCGACCCGCTGGAGGCCGCCACGGGCTCGATCCGGGGCGACTTCGCGTTGGAGATGGGGCAGAACATGGTCCACGGCTCGGACTCGCCGGAGTCCGCCGCGCGCGAGTCGGCATTGTTCTTCGGAGAGCTCTAGCCCTCGGGGTCAGGTCCGGGAGGACGCGCGCCACCGGCGCGCCGAGGCCGGGCATCCGCCATTGGTGCTCGCCTCCGGCTCGCCGCAACGCCGAGCGACGCTCGAACGCCTGGGTGTGCCGTTCGCGGTCCGGCCCGCGGAGATCGCCGAGCTCGATCGCGGCGAGCCCGAGGCTGTCGCCCGGGAGAACGCCTTGCGCAAGGCGCGCGCGGTGAAAAGGCCCGGCGTGCGGGAGGTCCTGCTCGGCTGCGACACGCTGGTCGTGCTCGGGAGCGTCATCTACGGCAAGCCGCCCGACGCGAGCGCGGCCCGTGAGACCCTGCGAGCCCTGAGCGGCGCTCGCCACGAAGTGCTCAGCGGCGTCGCGCTGCTGGTGGGAGACGACGCGCGCACCGCGGTGGCGCGCACCGCGGTCACCTTCCGTGCGCTCTCAGGGGGTCTCCTGGACTGGTATCTCGCCACCGAGGAGTGGCGCGGGCGGGCCGGCGGGTACGCCATCCAGGGTGCGGGGGCCGCGCTCGTGCGGAGCGTGGAGGGAGACTATGAGAACGTCGTCGGGCTGCCGCTCGCGACGCTGCTCGACATCTATCCAGAGCTGTTGAGCCGATGATGAAGGACGCCTTCGGCGTCCCCGCGTGCCCGCGTCGCGCCAACCCCTGGGCGGGCACGGTCAGCGGCGCATTTGCCCTGCAAATCCGCTGGCAGCGCTTGTCGGCCCCCGGCGGGGGTCCGCTACACTGGCGCGCGGGTACACCCCGGACACGTGCGGGTCGCCAAGCGCGCCGCGGCGCAGCGCCGCGAAACCGAATCCGAGCGTGCCCTCTCTCACTATATGGGCATCTTCAGCTACCTCACTGGCTTCGGCGGCCGCGACATGGCGGTCGACCTGGGGACCGCGAACACGCTCGTGTACGTGCGCGGACGCGGGATCGTGCTGTCCGAGCCGAGCGTGGTGGCGATCGACTCGCGCACCGGCGAAGTGCACGCGGTCGGCATCGAGGCGAAGCGCATGCTCGGCCGCACGCCGGGCACGATCCAGGCCATCCGCCCGCTGAAGGACGGCGTGATCGCCGACTTCGACGTGACCGAGGAGATGCTCCGGCACTTCATCCAGAAGGTCCACCAGAATCGCTGGGCGCATCCGCGCGTCGTGGTGTGCGTGCCCTCCGGCGTGACCGGCGTGGAGAAGCGCGCCGTGGAGGAGGCCTGCCTGTCGGCCGGCGCGCGCACGGCCTACCTGATCGAGGAGCCGATGGCGGCGGCGATCGGGGCGGGACTGCCCGTGGGCGAGCCGACGGGCTCGATGGTGGTGGACATCGGGGGAGGCACCTCCGAGGTGGCGGTCATCTCGCTCGGCGGGATCGTGGTCTCCCAGTCGATCCGGGTCGGTGGAGACGAGATGGATGAGGCGATCATCAACTACGCCAAGAAGGAGTACAAGCTTCTGATCGGCCAGCAGACGGCCGAGGAGCTCAAGCTCGAGATCGGCTCGGCGTGCGTCATGCCCGAGGAGCTGCAGGCGGAGATCCGCGGCCGCGACATGGTCGCCGGCCTGCCCAAGACGGTGGTGCTCACGAGCGAGGAGATCCGCCAAGCGCTCGAGGAGCCGCTGAGCCAGATAATCGATGCCGTCAAGGAGACCCTCGACCGCACGCCGCCGGAGCTGGCCTCGGACATCATGGATCGCGGCATCATGCTGGCGGGCGGCGGCTCGCTGCTTCAGGGACTGGACGAGCGGCTGCGCGAGGAGACCCAGATGCCGGCGCATCTGGCCGAGTCGCCGCTCACCTGCGTCGCGGTCGGCTCCGGACGCTCCCTCGAGGAGTTCGAGGCGATCCATCGCTCGAACCGCAGCTCGCGCAACCGCAGGCGACGGTGAGCGCCGCTCCGAGGCCCTTCGTGAGGCGCGCGCCGACCTCCTCCGCCATCGAGGTCCATCGCGACAGGCCTGCCGGCTCCGCTGCGGTGTGGTCGCCCAGGTACCCTTCCGTGGAACGCTTCGGAAGGTAGCTACCCGTGTACGACAAGACGGTCCGGCGTCGACGTGCAGTGCTCGTGCTGCTCGTCGTGCTCTCCCTGCTGCTCCTGACCGCCTACTTCGGCGAGGCCCCGAACGGTCGCCTGCATGCGGTGCAGCGCGACTTCCTGACGGTCGTCTCACCGATCCAGGACGGCGCCAACAAGGCGCTGAAGCCCGTCCGCGACCTGTTCGGCTGGGTCGACAACACGGTGCACGCGAAAAGCCAGCGCGATGAACTTCTCAAGCAGGTCGACAAACTGCGCGGCGAACTGATCTCGAGCCAGGCCGAAAAGCGCTCCTACCACGAGCTGCAGGGGATCTACCACCTGGACAACCAGCTGAGCGTCAAGAACTACCACCCGGTGACCGCGACGGTCGTGGGCAAATCACCGAACATCTGGTACGCGACGGTGGTGATCGACAAAGGCGAATCGGACGGCGTGCGCGTGAACGATCCGGTGGTGAACGGCGAAGGCCTCGTCGGCAAGGTCGCGCAGGTCGCCTCCGACGGCGCCCAGGTGAGCCTGATCACCGATAGCACGATGGGCGTCTCCGCCCGCATCGGCACGACCAACGCGACCGGAATCGTCCAACCCAAGGTCGGCGATCCCAACGATCTGCTGCTCCAGTACCTGCCGGCGAACACCCAGGCGAATCCGGGCGAATACGTCGTAACCTCCGGCACCGTCGCCAGCCCCGACGACTCGCTGTACCCGCCGGGGATACTGATCGGCCAGGTCGCCTCCGTGAACGAAGAAAGCGCCTACAAGTCGGTCAACGTTCGCCCGACGGCGAACCTGCACAATCTCGACGTCGTTCAGGTCCTGACGGCGGCGCAGGGGTCTCTGCCGGCGAACCTCAGCCGCGTCGCGGCCAGCCTGCCGGTGGGCCAGGGCACGGGCGCGGGCGGCGCCTCGAGTGAACAGCTCGCCTCCACGGGAGCCGGCGGATGATCGCTTGGCGTTCCGCCCTAACGGGCGCTCGCGGGTCCTCGGCGGCCCGGGCGCGGCCACTAAAGGTGAGCCGATGACGGGTTCACGACCGTCGGGCGGGCTTCTGCTGCGAATCGCCCTGCTCGCGCTGGTGGTCGTCTTCTTCCAGATCGGAGTCGTCTCGGAGGTCCCCGTGGCGGGTGTCAACGTCGACCTCTCGCCGCTGCTGGTGGTGTTCGTCGGGCTGCTGTGCGGCTCTACGCTTGGCGCGGTGACCGGGTTCGCGGTCGGACTGCTCGTCGACCTGATGCTGGTACAGACGCTCGGCGTGACCTCGCTGATCTTCACCCTGATCGGCTACTGGTCCGGGCGCCTGCGCGAGCTGCGCGATCCGCAAGCGGCGCTGACGCCCCTGCTGGTGGGCGCCGCCGGCTCGGCCGCGTCGCTGGTGGGCTATTCGCTGATGGAGTTCCTGCTGGGGGTCGACGCCCCCGTGAGCCTCGAGCTGCTGCGCCAGATCATGCTGGGCGTGGTGCTCGATACGGCCTTGGCGCTGCCGATGTGGGCGATCGTGCGCCGCAGCCTGGAGGGCGGTCTGCCCGATGACCCCCGCCGCCGTCGCCGGCGCGCCTACACGACCGGCGGGCTCAGCCCGCTTTCCCGCACATGAGCGCGCTGGAGCGCGCTCGGCCGAGCGATCCGCGGATCCCGGTATCGCCGCAGCTCGCACTGCGGGTGGCGATCCTCGGGGGGGTGGCGATGGCGATGTTCGCGATCATCTTCTTTCGCCTGTGGTACCTGCAGGTGCTGACCGGCGAACAGTACGTTCAGCAGGCGAACGCCAACCAGGTTCGGAACTTGCCGATTCCCGCTCCTCGCGGGCAGGTCCTCGATCGTGAAGGCCAGCCGATCGTGACCAGCAGGGTCACCAACGCCGTCCAGATCGTTCCCTCCGCGCTACCGCCCGCGGGTGCGCCGAGGCTGGCGCTGTATCGGCGGCTGGGTGGGTTGCTGGGGATGAGCGGGCAGCACATAGAGGCGCTGGTGGTGCATGGGCGAAGCGCCGTGCCCTACGCGCCGGTGACGATCAAGACGGACGCCGGCCGGGGCGCGCTGACCGTTCTCGCCGAGCGCCAGAGCGAGTTTCCGGGCGTCGTCCAGCAGCCGGTTTCGATCCGCGCCTATCCGTATGGCGAAATGGCCGCGCAGGTGCTGGGCTACGTCGGCCAGGTCTCCGAAGGAGAGCTCAAGCTGCGCCCCTTTCGCGGGGTCCAGGCTGGAACCGTGGTCGGCCAGGAAGGGCTCGAGTACTACTACGACCGATACCTGCGAGGTCGCGTGGGCACGCAGCGCGTCGAGGTCAATGCCTTCGGCTACCCGGTTCCGAGCAACCTCGCTCCCGTGCAGCCGCTCGCGGGCTACAGCCTCAAGGTGAGCCTCGATCTGGGCCTGCAGCGGGAGGCGGAAAAGGGGCTGCTCGAAGGCATCGAACGGGCGAGGGCGGGGGGCAAACCGGCCGTCGCGGGCGCGTTCACGGCGATCGATCCCCGCAACGGGCAGATCCTCGCGATCGGCTCCTATCCGAGCTTTGACCCGAACAAGTTCGCCAAACCGCTGACGAAGGCCGAATACGCGGCGCTCGAGGGCTCGAGCACCGCCGGCGGGCCGCTCACCGATCGCGCGGTCAACGGCACGTATCCAACCGGCTCGACGTTCAAGCCGATCACCGCGATGGGCGCTCTGGAAGCAGGTGTCATCACGCCCTCGGAGGGCCTCGGCGCCGGCCAGTGCATCTCGGTGTCCACCGAGCAGTTCTGCAATGCCGGCAGGGCCGACTACGGCGCCGTGGGGCTGGTCGAAGCGCTGAAGGTCTCCTCGGACACCTACTTCTTCGAAGTCGGCGAGCTCGCAAACAGCCACGGAAGCGTGATTCAGCGAATGGCGAAGGAGCTCGGCATCGGCCAGGCGACCGGGATCGACCTGCCGAGCGAGTTCGGAGGCGTCGTCCCCGACCCCGCCTGGCGTGCGCGCGAGAACAGGGCGGAGATCGAATGCGAGCACCGCACGCACCGATCCACGTGCGGCTACGTGGCCGAAGTCAGGCCGTGGAGCGTCGGCGACAACATGGATCTGGCGGTTGGCCAGGGGGATCTGCTGACCGACCCGCTGCAGATGGCGGTTGCCTATTCGACGCTCGCAAACGCCTACTCCAACGGCGGCGAGGGGACCGTCGTGACGCCGCACCTGGGGATGGAGATAGACGACTCCCAGGGAAGGCTCGTGCAGGCGCTCAGCTCCCCGCCGCAGCGCCACGTGCACCTGGACTTCTCCGACCTGAGCCTCGTGATGGAAGGCATCCACGAGGCCGCCAGCCAGCCGGGAGGCACCTCGGCGGACGTTTGGACGGGCTGGGATCAGGCGCAGCACCCGGTGTACGGAAAGACGGGCACCGCACAGCATCAGGGCAAGGAAGACCAGTCCTGGTACATGTGCTACATCGGCGACCCCCAGCGCCCGATCGTGATCGCGGTCACGGTCGAGCAGGGTGGCTTCGGCGCTGAAACGGCCGCGCCGGTCGCACGCCTGATCGCCTCCAAGTGGTTCGGTGCGCCCGAGCGGTTCGTGGCCGGATCATCAAAGACGCTATGAGACCATGAGCCCGTCATCGAGCCCCGCGTCGGCCGGCGCATCGTCCGTCCGTTCCTCTCCCATCCAGACGCCCGACGATCAGGCCGCGTCGGGGAGGGCACGTGCGTTCACACTGCCCTTGGATCCGCTGCTGACACTAGCCGTGATCGGGCTCGCGATCGCTTCGATCGTGACGCTTGGCCCCGCCACCCAGAACGTCGTCAGCGGCCAACCCGGCTACTTCGTGCATCGTCAGCTGGTCTACCTGATCGTCGGCGCGGTGCTCATGCTCGTCGTCTCGCGCCTTGACTACGCACGTGCGCGGCAGCTGAAAAACGGCATCTACGCCGCGCTGATACTGGGCATCCTGGCGGTTCTGGGCCTGGGTCACACCGCCCAGGGAGCCCAGCGCGCGATTGCTCTGCCCGGCTTCTCCTTCCAGGCCTCAGAGCTCGGCAAGGTCCTGCTGATACTCGCCCTGTCCGCGTACGTGGTGGACCGAGCGCGACGGCTGCGCGAGCGGGATACCACGATTCGCGTGATGCTCGCCGCGCTCGTGCCGGCGATGTTCGTGATCGCCCAGCCGGACCTCGGCTCGGGCATGGTCTACATGGTGATCGCGTTCACGCTGCTGTTCGTGGCGGGCACGCCGTTCAAGCACCTGGGCGCCCTCCTCGCACTGGTCGCCGTATCGCTGACGTTCGTGCTCGTCGCGGCGCCGGCGGTCGGGGTGCACGTTCTGAAGCCCTATGAGACCGAACGGCTGACTGCGTTCCTTCACCCGACGAACAACACCCAGAAGCAGGGCTATCAGCAGCAGGAGTCGAAGATAGCCATCGGCTCTGGTCAGAAGACCGGCCGCGGCGCGAATGCCACCCTGACTCGCTTGAACTATGTGCCCGAGGACCACACGGACTTCGTTTTCGCCGCCGTCGGCGAGCAATATGGCTTCGTCGGGGCGGCGCTGGTGTTGTCCTTGTACGCCCTGCTGATATGGCGCACGCTGCGGATCCTGGTGATGGCGAAGGATCTGTTCGGGTCGCTGGTCGCGGCCGGCGTAGCGGCTATGCTGATGTTCCAGGTCTTCGTCAACGTGGGGATGACAATTGGGATCATGCCAATTACCGGCGTCACGCTGCCGCTCATGAGCTATGGCGGCTCGTCGGTGATCACCACGCTTTTGGCGATCGGCCTGTTGCAATCGATCTATGTCCAGGCGCGCGCCTCTCAAGCGCTGAAGGGCCGCGTACTGCGCTACTAGACACCAATGTTCGCCGAGCACCCCCCGCCAGATCAGCCCGCCCCCTTCTCGCAGAGCGCGCCGCACGGCCCGCTTCCAGCGTGCACGGGCGAGCATCGGCGCGCCGCGCAGGCGCCGCCGACAGGTTGGCGTGCGAAGCCGTGGGCCTCGCCCTCAGCCATCCGCCGCCCCGACGCGCGGTGCTCGGCCCGCTCCATTACCGAAAGACTGGATCAAATTGAAAAAGCAAGTGCTTGTCAGCGTCGATCGCGCGGAGACGCGCGTAGCGCTACTGGAGGCGAGCGGTGCCCCCGCCGCCCTACGGTCCTCGTCGGCCGACAGCAGATCGTCCAGCCCGCGCAAGCGTCGCGGGGGACCAGACGCCGGATACCGCATCGCCGAGCTCTACCTGGAGCGGCGCGGCGGCCGTTCGATCGTCGGCAACATCTATAAGGGCAAGGTCGACAACGTACTGCCCGGCCTGGAGGCCGCCTTCGTCGACATAGGCCTCGAGAAGAACGGCTTCTTGCACGTCGATGAGATCGTCCTGCCGGGGGTCGAGGCGCCCAAGGCGCGGGCGGGGAAGCGGTGGCGGGCGCAAGATCTCCGACCTGCTCTCCCCGGGCCAGGAGATCGTCGTGCAGGTGGTCAAGGATCCCTTGAAGACGAAGGGCGCGCGACTGTCGATGGAGTTGACGATCGCAGGGCGCTACATGGTGTATGCGCCCACGGGCGAGGGGGTCGGCGTGTCCCGTCGCCTGGAGGACCGCGAGCGCGAACGCCTGCGCCGACAGACGGCCAAACTCGTGCTCGACGGAGGCGGGGTCATCGTGCGCACGGCCGCCCACGGCGCCAAGCGCGAGGATTTCGAGCGTGAGCTCAAGTACCTGCACAAGCTCCACGAGGTGCTCGTCAAGCGCGTGCAGGAGACGACCGCCCCGGACCTCGTCTTCCAGGAGGCCGACCTGTCCGTGCGGGTTGTCCGCGACATCTTCTCTGCGCACTTCGAGCGGGCGATCGTGGACGACGAGAAGCAGTATCACCGCCTGGTGTCGTTCTTCTCGCGCACTGCCCCGGAGCTGGTCGAGCGGGTCGAGCTGTGGGATCAGCCGGAGCCGCTGTTCGAGGCCTACGGCGTGGACAAGGCGATCGAGGGCGTGATGTCGCGCCGGGTGGACCTGCCCAGCGGCGGCTATCTGATGATCGACTACGCCGAGGCGCTCACGGTGATCGACGTCAACTCGGGCAGCTTCATCAGCCGCGGGAAGGGCGCCGGGCTCGAGGACACGATCACCAAGACGAACCTCGAGGCGGCCGAGGAGGTCGTCAATCAGCTGCGCCTGCGTGACATCGGCGGGATCATCGTGATCGACTTCATCGACATGGCGCGCGCGCGAAACCGCGACGCGGTCATGAAGACGCTCAGGAAGACGCTGGACGAGGACCGCACGAAGACGTTCACCGCCGAGATATCGAAGCTCGGACTGGTCGAGATGACCCGCCAGAACGTCACCGAGGGCGTCCGCGAGATCATGTCGAGGCCCTGCCCGACCTGTGAGGGCGAGGGGGTCATCCTCTCGGAGGAGACGATCGCGATCGAGTTCGAGCGCAGGCTTCGCGACGAGGCCGCCGAGCATCCCGACGCCGACGCGTTCCTCGTGCAGATCAACCCCCGCGTGAGCACCCAGTTCACGGGGCACGGCTCGCGGGTTCTGCATGCGCTCGAGGCGCAGACTGGCAAGTCGTTCCTGTTCGAGGGCTCCGAAGGGCTCGCGCTCGACCACTTCGCGATCACCTTCATGGGAACCCGCGAGGAGGTCGAGGAGCGCGCGCTGCCATTCCGCCAGGGCGACGAGGTGCTGGTGGAGATAGTCGAGCCGCACATGTATGACGTGGACGACGCCGTCGCCAAAATCGACGGCTACATCATCTCGATCGCCGGCGCCGCGCCGCACGTGGGTGAGAAGCGAATGGTGCGAATCGACCAGGTGGGACGGACGGCGGCGAGCGCGCAGCTGCTCGACGAGTCCGGCGAGGTGGTCCGCCCCGCTCCGCGCAGTCCGGCTCCGCGGCGCGGCCGCAGAGCCCCAAGGAGGCCGGACTCGAAACTCGACGCTCCGAAGCTCGAGGGCTCGGAGTCGGACGGCGCCACGGCGCACGAGTCCCAGGCGCCTCAGCAGGGCGAGGGTGGCGAGGATGACCTACAATCCAAACCTCGGCGTCGTGGCCGCAGAGGCGGGCGGCGCCGTTCGGCTGCCAAGGCGCAGGCGACGACTGAGTAGCCGACCTCGTCTGAAGGGGACGGGCGTCATGCGCCTTGCAAACTGAGAGATCGAGACCGAGAAGACATGTACGCGATCGTGAAGACCGGCGGCAAGCAGTACCGCGTCGAGCGGGGCCAGCGGCTGCTCATCGAGCGCCTGCCCGCTCAGGAGGGCGCCGACGTCGCGCTCGAGCCGATTCTCTATCGCTCGGAGGAGGCCGTGTTCGACAAGGCCGGGCTCAAGCGGGTGAAGGTCACCGCGAAGGTGCTCTCCCACGTGCGCGGCGAGAAGCTGCGGGTGTTCAAGTTCAAGCCCAAGCGCGGGTACAAGCGGCGGACCGGCCACCGTCAGGAGCTCACCGAGATCGAGGTCACCGCGATCACGCTCGGCGCCAAACCGGCGGCCGGCGCCAAAGCGGCAGCCGGAGCCAAAGCGGCAGCCGGAGCCAAACCTGCCGCCGGAGCCAAACCGGCGGCCGGCGCCAAACCTGCGGCCGGCGCCAAACCTGCGGCCCGCGCCAAACCGGCGGCCGCTCGCGCCAAGCCCACAGCCGCTCAGGCGGACGGCCCCGAGCGCACGGAGACTCCCGGCGAGGCCCCCAAGGCGAAGCGGCCGGCCAGGCCGGCGAGCGCCAAGAAGAAGGAGAAGACCGACGATGGCTCATAAGAAGGGACTCGGCTCGAGCCGAAACGGACGGGACTCGAACGCCCAGCGCCTGGGCGTGAAGACGTTCGCCGGGCAGCTGGTGACGGGCGGGGAGATCATCGTGCGCCAGCGCGGCACCCGCTTCAAGCCGGGCGCCGGCGTGGGCATAGGCAAGGACGACACGCTCTACGCGCGGGCCGCGGGGACGGTGCGGTTCACAACCGGCCGGAGCGGGCGCACGGTCAGCGTGCTGCCCGCCTCCAAGGAGGGCTGAGCGCCGGCGCACCGCGGCCGGGCGCACGGGCGCGCCGAGGCCCCGCGGCCTCGCGTGTGTCTAGCCCTGCTGTGCCGTTGGGCGCACGAGCATCTCGTTGACGTTCACGTGCGGAGGCTCTGAGACCGCGTACATCACCGCGCGAGCGATGTCGTTGTCCTCGAGCGCGTCGGTGGGACGGTTCTCGAAGAACGGCGTGTCAGTCATTCCGGGCTCGATCAACGTCACGCGGACGCCGGTGCCGTGCAGGTCCTGACGCGCGGCCTCTCCCATCGCCGTCACCGCGTGCTTGGTGCACGAGTACATCGAGCCGGGCAGCGGCCGCCGCCCGGCGACGCTCGATGTCAGCAGCAGATGCCCGCGCGACTCGGTGAGCGCGGGAATCGTCGCGCGCAGCGTGAGCGCCGCTCCGTAGACGTTGGTCAACACCATCTCCCGCCAATGCTCGACGGTGTCGTTCAAAAAGCCGCGAGGACCGCCGAAGCCGGCGTTCGCGAACGCCACGTCGATCCTCCCGAATGCGGACCCGGCGGCGTCGACCATGCGCTGCTGATCCTCCCACTCGGTCACGTCGCAGACGACCGGGAGGGCGCGCTCGGGCCCACCCAGCTCATCGGCGAGGGCGGTCAGCCGCTCGCGCGAGCGGGCGGCGAGCACGACCCGCCATCCGGCGGCGCGAGCCCGGCGGGCGGTTGCCGCGCCGATTCCTGAGGAGGCTCCCGTGATGAGGAACACGCGGTCGGCGGGTGCGTCGGTCTGATTGCTCATCGGGCTGTCTGCTCCTTGCTTGGGCGTGGATGTCTCACCGCCATCTAGCCATATCCGGACCCGACGTGCGTCACGGATGGCCGGCGGACCGACGATCGGAGGCCCGCCCGCGGCGGGTGCTGCTGTCACGATGGGTCACATGCTTCACGATCGCGCGAGGGTCCATGTTCAGGGCGGTGCAGGCGGCGATGGCTGTGCGAGCTTCCGCCGTGAAGCGCACGTGCCGCGCGGCGGCCCGGACGGCGGAGACGGCGGGCATGGGGGCGAGGTGGTCGTGGTGTGTGACGACTCGCTGCGCGACCTGCAGCACTTCAAGCGCAGGAGCCACTATCGAGCGGGGCGGGGTGGGCACGGTGAGGGAGCGCTTCGGCACGGAGCCGACGGAGAGACCCTGCTCATCAGGGTGCCGCCGGGAACGCAGATCAGCGGTCAGGAGGCCGAGGGGGGGGACCTTGCGGGACGGCGCTGGGAGCTGCTCGCGGCGGGTCAGAGAGCGGTGCTGGCCCATGGCGGTCAGGGCGGCAAGGGCAACAAGCGCTTTGCCACGCCGACCCGCCAGGCGCCGCGCTTCGCCGCGCGCGGCCTCGAGGGTGAGGCCGGCTGGCTCGAGCTGAGGCTCAAGCTGCTGGCGGACGTCGGCCTAGTGGGCATGCCAAACGCCGGTAAGTCCTCGCTGCTCTCACGGCTGACGCGCGCCGCGCCGAAGGTCGCCGCCTATCCCTTCACGACGCTGTCGCCGGTGCTGGGGGTGTTGGAGGGCGAGGAACGTCAGCTGGTGCTGGCGGACATCCCGGGCCTGATCGAGGGTGCCAGCGGCGGCGCGGGGCTGGGGCACGAGTTCCTGGCACACGTGGAGCGAACGCAGCTGCTGGTGCACGTGCTCGACATGGTTCCGGAGCTGTCACTCGGGGAGGGCGCAGACTCGGCCGTGAACCACGAGGCGATCGAGCGCGAGCTGCTTGCCCACGACGAGCGTCTGGCCGGGCTGCCGCGGGTGCTGGCTCTGACGAAGGCCGACCTCGTGACCGACGAGCGCGCGCGCCTCATGGTCGCCGAATGGGAGCGCAGGCTGGGCTCTGAAGTGCCCGTGATCGCGACGTCGAGCGCGACCGGCGCTGGGCTCAGCGAGCTGGCCAGCGAGCTGCTCCTGCGCATCGATCGCGGTGACGGGTCGGCGGGAGGGGGGCCGGCGGCGCCGCACGCGTCGGCTGAGCCCGGCGGGGAGGAGCTGGCCGAGCACATGGTGTTCCGGCCGGCCGCCGGAACGGGCTTTCAGGTCGAGCGAGTGGGTCCCGGGTCATTCGCCGTGCGCGGAAAGGGCATCGAGCGGCTGCTCGCGCGGTATGACATCGACAATCAGGATGCGATGGCCTATGTCGAGGGCCGGCTGCGGAGGATCGGCGTGCTGAGGGCGCTCGAGGATGAGGGGTTTCAGCCCGGCGATGAGATCGAGATCGGGGGCGTGAGCTTCGAGCTGGATCCAGGCGCCGCGACGTAGCCGCGCACTGCTGAGCGGGCCCGTGCAAATAAGCTCAGCCCCATGAGACGCGTCGTGGTCAAGCTCGGCTCGAGCGTCGTCGCCGACGGCGCCGGCGAGCTGCGCATGCAGACGCTTGCGCGCCTGTGCGACGTTCTGGCCGACTTTCACCGGGAGGGCGGTGAGGTGATCCTCGTCACCAGCGGCGCGATCGCTCGTGGGATGCGCGTGATGGGGTTGCCCCAGCGCCCGAGCACGATCGGAGAGCTGCAGGCGGCCAGCGCCGTCGGTCAGGGCAAGCTGTATCGGGTCTACGACGAGCTTCTTCGCGAGCGCGACGTGACGAGCGCGCAGGTGCTGTTGACCTTCTTCGACATGAGCGCCCGCACCCATTACCTGAACGCGCGCCAGACACTGGCCACGCTGCTCGAGTGGCAGGTGCTGCCGGTGATCAACGAGAACGACACGACCGCGACCGACGAGATCTCCTTCGGCGACAACGACTTCCTGGCCGCCCAGGTCGCCGTGCTCGTCGCCGCCGATGAGCTCGTGCTGATGACCGACATCGACGGGCTGTTCACCGCCGACCCCCGGCTGCACTCCGACGCGCGGATCGTGCGAGAGGTCAGCGACTTCGCCTCCCTGCGGGATCTCGAGATCGGCCACACCACCTCCCCGCTGGGGTCCGGCGGCATGCGCTCGAAGGTGGTCGCCGCCGACATGGCCACCGCGGCCGGAATCGCGACGGTGATATGCAACGGGCTGCGAGCGGACGCGCTGGCGGCGGTGCTCGCCGGCGAGCGCGAGGGCACGCGCTTTCCGGCGCGGGAGGCACGCTATTCGAGCTTCAAGCTGTGGCTCAAGTACGCCAAGCCCGCACGGGGCACGCTGCTGATCGATGAGGGTGCGGTCAGGGCGGTGCGCGAGGGCAGTGCCAGCCTGCTGCCGGTGGGCGTGGTGGAGGCGCTCGGCGACTTCGATGCGGGGGATGCCGTGGAGATCGCCGAGGCGGTGGGCCGCTCTCCGGAGCCGGGCCAGACGCTGGGGAAGGGGATCTGCAACTACTCCGCAGTTGAGCTGCGGCAGGTGCTCGGAATGAAGTCCGCCGCGGTGCGGGAGATTCTTCCGCGTGCCACCGAGGAGGCGGTGCATCGCGACTATCTGGTCGTCGACTGAGGGCGTCCTCTCGGCGGGCGCGCGCGAAGGTTCGTCGTACCCTTTAGGGCCCATGGCCACCGTCACCTCACCGGTCGCAGACATCTGCCGCTCAGCCAGGCGTGCGGCACGTCAGCTCGCGCTCGCCGACACGTCGGTCAAGGACGCCACGCTCGAGGCGATCGCCCAGGCGCTCGAGGCACGCGCGCAGGAGGTTCTCGAGGCCAACGAGCGCGACATGCAGGCGGGTCGCGACGCCGAGATCGGCGATGCGCTGCTCGACCGTCTGCGCCTCGACGGGGCACGCATCGCGGCGATCGCGCACGCCGTCCGTCAGATCGCGGCGCTCACGGATCCGGTCGGCGAGCTGATCGACGGCCACCGTCTGGCGAACGGCCTTGACGTGCGCAAGGTGCGGGTGCCGCTGGGCGTCATCGCGGTCGTCTACGAGGCGCGGCCGAACGTGACGATCGACGCGGCCGCGCTGTGCTTGAAGTCGGGCAATGCGATCGTTCTGCGTGGCTCCTCCTCGGCCGTGCACTCCAACGCCGCGCTCGCACAGCTCGCCTCCGAGGCGGTCGTCGCGGCGGGTCTGCCGCACGGCTGCGTGAGCCTGGTGGCGGGCGGGGGGCGCGAGGAGCTGTCCGAGCTCGCCACGCAGACGGACACGGTGGACCTGATCATTCCGCGCGGCGGCGATGGTTTGAAGGCCGCGCTGGCCGAGGTGGCGACGGTGCCGGTGATCTACGCGGCCTCGGGCAACTGTCATGTGTATGTCGACGCCCACGCCGACCTCGACGACGCGGAGGCGATCGTGGTCAACGCCAAGACCCAGCGGCCCGGCGTGTGCAACGCGGCAGAGACGCTGCTCATCCACGAGGGCGTCGCCGAGGAGTTCATCCCGCGCGTGCTGGGCGCGCTCGGTAAAGCCGGTGTGACGGTTCGCGCGGACGAGCGCACGATGCGCGTGGCGGCGGCCCTCGGGGACTCGCCGGCGCTCACCGGCAGCGGAGTTGCGCCGGCGCCCGAGGTGGTCGTGCAGGCCGCCGGGGAGGAGGACTGGGCGAGCGAGTACCTCGACCTCACGCTCGCAGTTCGCGTCGTCGATTCGCTGGGGGAGGCGGTCGAGCACATCGGCCGCTATGGCAGCGGACACTCCGAGGCGATCGTCACCCGCGACACTCGAGCGGCGCGCTCCTTCCAGCTCGGCGTGGACGCAGCCTGTGTGTACGTGAACGCATCCACCCGCTTCACCGACGGAGGCGAGTTCGGGATGGGCGCGGAGATCGGCAACTCCACGCAGAAGCTCCATGCGCGCGGGCCGATAGGACTGCGGGAGCTGTGCACGTTCAAGTACCTCATCGAGGGGGATGGGCACGTCCGCGGTTGAGGATCCTCTCAATCCCGACACCCGCATCGAGGGTCCTCACCGGACAGAAGGGGCCGAAGGACGGTCGGTGGGCATCCTCGGCGGGACATTCAACCCCCCTCATCTCGGGCATCTCGCCGTCGCGTGCAATGCGCGCGACACTCTTCGTCTCCAGCGGGTGGTGCTGATGCCCGCTCGGATCCCTCCGCACAAGCCCACCGGAGAGGATCCCGGCCCCGAGCATCGCCTGCGGATGTGCCTGCTGGCGATCGACGGTGTCGATGGCTTGTCTGCCTGCCCGCTCGAGATCGACCGCGCCGGCCCGTCTTACACGGTGGATACGCTGGACGCCATACATGCCCGCCATCCGACCGACCAGCTGACCTTCATCGCCGGCGCGGACACGGCGTGCACGCTCCCCGCATGGCGGGAGCCGGCGAAGTTGCTGGAGCTGGCGGATCTCGCGGTCGCGGCTCGCGATGGCTCAGGGCGTCAGGGGGTGCTTGACAGCGTCGCTCCGCTGATCGCCGCCCGGGGGGCTGCCGGCGCTCACGGCCCTGGGCTGACGTTTCTGGATATGCCCATGATCGAGGTCTCCTCGTCGATGGTGCGCCAGCGCGTCACACGAGACGAGCCGATCGAGGATCTGGTGGGGCAGGCGGTGGCCGGGTATATCGTCGAGCACGGCCTGTACCGTGACGGCCGGCGGGCGCAGAGCTGATGCGCTCCCAGGAGCTTCTCAGGGAGGTGTCGCGCTATGCGGCCGACAAGAAGGCGAGCGATGTCGTCGAGCTCGACCTGCGCGGGGTGCTCAGCTACACGGACTTCTTCCTGATCTGCTCGGGCAACACCGGCCGTCAGGCCAAGGCGATTCACGACGCGATCCTCGAGGGGCTCAAGCGCGAACACGACACGCTGCCCCGCCGCGTCGAGGGGTCGGGGCAAACGGGCTGGATCCTGATGGACTACCTGGACGTCGTCGTTCACATCTTCACGCCCGAAACGCGCGAGTTCTATCGCCTGGAGAAGCTGTGGGGAGAGGCGCCGGCCCGGGCCGCGACAGAGGGCGCCTGAGGCGCCGTGGCCGCCGCCCCTCGCCTCCCGAGGGGCAATTCCGAGGTGCGAAGATGGGCAGGTGAGCACAGCCCTCTCAAGTCGTGCCCCGCGCGTGAGCGCCGTGATGCGGGAGGGCGAGCGGGTGACGCCGCTCGAGCTGTTCTTCGATCTCGTGTTCGTGCTCGCGCTGACCCAGTGCACGACTTTGATGGCCAGGACGCCGACCTGGGAAGGCCTGCTGAAGGGCCTGTTGGTGCTGGGCATGCTGTGGTGGTCGTGGGTCGGCTACGCCTGGCTCACGAGCGTCGTGGACCCCGAGGAGGGCGCGGTGCGGCTGGCTATGTTCGCCGCGATGGCGGCCTTCCTCGTCGCCGCGCTCTGCGTTCCGGGCGCGTTCGGGTCGGAGGCGCTGCTGTTCGCGTGCGCCTACGCGGCCGTGCGCGGGGCTCACATCGTGCTGTTCATGCTCGCCAGTCGCGGGGATACGGCGCTGCGCCACTCCGTCCTCGGGCTCGCGGCCAGCACCGCGGTCGGCGTCGGCCTGCTGTTCGTCGCGGCATTGACGTCGGGCGCCCTGCAGCTCGGGCTGTGGGGGCTCGCGCTGGTACTCGACGCGGGCGGGCCCTACCTGTTCGGAGCCGAGGGCTGGAGGCTTGTGCCCGGTCACTTCGCCGAGCGACACGGGGCGATCGTGATTATCGCCCTCGGTGAGTCGATCGTGGCGATCGGCGTGGGTGCGAAGGCGACGCTCGACGCGGGCATCGTCGCGGCAGCGGTGCTCGGGGTCGTGGTCGCCGCGGCGATGTGGTGGGCGTACTTCGACGTCGCGGCGATCGTGGCCGCGCGGCGTCTGGCGAAAGCGGCGCCGGGACGGGAGCGCAACGAGATCGCCCGCGATTCGTACTCCTACCTGCATTTCCCAATGGTCGCCGGGGTGGCGCTGATCGCCGTTGGGATCAAGCACACCCTGATCGCGGTCGACGACCCGCTGAAACTGGTTCCGGCGACGGCGCTGCTCGGCGGTGGCGCGATGTACCTGCTGGCGCACGTGGCGTTTCGGCTGCGCAACATGCACAGTCTCAGCACGCGCCGCCTGATATGCGCGATCGTCCTGCTCGCGCTGCTGCCGGCGGGCGCGGTGCTGCCGGCGTTGCTGACGCTGAGCGTCCTCGCGGCGGTGCTGTGCGCCCTGATCGCGTATGAGGTCCTGCGCTACGCCGACGTGCGCGATCGGGTGCGCCACCAGCTGGCGCGGGAGCCGCTGCCCGAGGCCGTGGCCGAAGTGGCGGGCGTTGAGGTAGCTCCCCGCTGATAGCGTCACGCCGGTGAAGATCGCCAATCTGGACACGGCTCGCTCCGGAGAGCTGGCCGTGGGCCACATCAAAGGCGTATGGCGCGATCTCGGACGCGAAGCAGGGACGCGCACGGTCGGCCTGCGTCGGATCGAGATCCAGGCGGGGCATTTTTCAACGCCCGCGCACGAGCACGGCGCCGACGAGGAGATCTTCTTCGTCCTCGACGGCGACGGGCTGCTGTGGCAGGACGGCGAGACCTACGCGGTCGGGGCCGGCGACTTCATCGTGCACCGGCCCAAACGTGGCCCCCACACGCTGCGTGCGGGAGACCGAGGGCTGGACGTGCTGGTCTTCGGCCAGCGGCTCGACCCGTCGCTCACGGCACTTCCGCGAGCAGGCGTGGCGTGGTCGTTTCCCCGCTGGGTGGAGCTCGCGGACGGAGACTCGCCCTTCGCCCGCGAGGCCGCGGCTGGCGCTCCGGAGTGCCCGTCGCCGTCGGTGAAGCGTCCGCCCAACCTGGTCGCGCTGGCGGACGTGCCCGCCGTTTTCGATGGCCGGGCCCGCCGCGGTGGCCAGGCCGCGGGTGCGACGGCCACTGGCCTCAACCACGTCGTGCTCGCCGCGGCGGGCCAGGGTGCCGCAGCCCACTGCCATTCACAGGAGGAGGAGCTGTTCGTCGTGCTCGACGGCGGCGGCGTGCTCGAGCTGTGGCCTCGCGGCGAGGGGAGCCCCGAGGAGCATGCGCTCAAGCGCGGCGACGTGATCTCACGCCCGGCGGGGACGGGCGTCGCGCACGCGCTCCGCGCCGGCGAGCAGGGCCTCACGTATCTGGCCTTCGGCACCCGCGAGCCCAATGACATGTGCTTCTACCCGCAGTCCGGGCGGGTGTCGCTGCGCGGTCTCGGCATCGCCCTTCGCTCGCCCGAGATCGACCACCTGCCGGGACCCCTGTGAGCCGCCCGCTCACGACTGCTGGGGAAGCTTGACCGAGCGTCGCGTCGTGGCCGGCGCGGACGGCGGCGGCACGACCGGCCCGATATCCCCGTCCGGCGCCTCGTCCAGGTCGACGATCACCGGGGCGTGATCGCTTGGCCCCGTGCCCTTGCGGGCCTGCCTGTCCACCCATGCCGCCCGCACCCTGTCGGCTACGGGGGCGCTGGCCAGCACCAGGTCGATCCGCATCCCGAGGTCCTTGTGGAACATTCCGGCGCGGTAGTCCCAGTACGTGAACACCCGCTCGGTCGGCCAGCGATCGCGCACGACGTCGCGCAGGCCGAGCGAGGAGAGCTCGGCTAGCGCGGCCCGCTCGCGCGGTGTGACGTGGGTCTGGCCGACGTAGGCATCCGGGTCGAACACGTCGGCGTCGGTTGGCGCGATGTTCATGTCTCCGCACACGATCGCCGCCGGTGGACCGGCGCCGATCATCTCTCGCAAGGCCGCCAGCCAGGCGAGCTTGTAGTGGTAGTGCTCTGAGTCCGGAACGCGTCCGTTCGGCACATACACCGAGTGCACCCGGATTCCGCCGCAGGTCGCGGACACGGCCCGGGCCTCCGGATGCGGGAAGCCGGGCGCGCCGGCCACTCCGACCACGACGTCCTCGAGCCCCATCCGGGAGAGGATGGCCACCCCGTTCCACTGGACCTCGCCGTGGAGGGCGAGCTCATAGCCGCGGCTTGAGAGCTCCTGGCCGAGCAGCTCTTCGAACGGTCCGTCGGCGAGCTTGGTCTCCTGCAGGCAGACGACGTCCGGCCGTCGCTGATCCAGCCAGGGCAGCATGCGCGGCATCCGCTGCTTGACCGAGTTCACGTTCCAACTCGCCACCCGCACCGGTCTACGGTAGCGGCGCCACCCTGCGGCGCGCCGCGCCGGAGCTGCCGAGCGATGCTTCGATGGAGCTAGTCGGGCTCGAACCGACGACCTTCGCGCTGCCAGCGCGACGCTCTCCCAGCTGAGCTATAGCCCCGGGGTTCTGCTCGGAGCTCAGTTTACTGAAGCCCCAGCCGAGCTCGACGGGCCGATCAGGGGCTCAATCGGGCGGCAGGAACTCCGGGACATCGAGATCCTCGGCGGCCTCCCCGGAGCGGCGCTCGTGCGTGCCTGGTCCGGTCTGGTCCAGGCGCGCGGTCATGCCTCCGTGGGCCAGGCGCACGTCGCGGAGGATGCGCTCGGAGTTCTTGCGCAGCGAAACCGACAGCTCACGCAGCTCGCGCGAGAGCTCCGTTCCGTCGCGCAGAACCTCGCGCGCCACCGAGTGTGCCTCGCCGACGATCTCACGGGCGTCGGCACGTGCCCGCGCGCGAACCTCGTGCGCCTGCTCGGCGGCCTTGCCCTCCAGCTCGGCGAGGTTGCGTTCGGACTCCTCGAGCCCGTCGGTCACCAGCTGGCCGGCCCGCTGCTGCGCCTCGATCGACACCTGGGCGGCCTCGGCGCGGGCGCCCGCCAGCAGCTCCTGCGCCTGCGCGCGAGCCTCCGAGAGCGCCTGCTCGGCCGCTCGATCTGCGGCCGTCAGCGTCTGCTCGGCCTTCTGCCCCGCCTCCGCGCGCACGCGCTCTGCCTCGGCATGAATCTGCGCCACCGCCGACAGGGCCTCATTTCGTGCCGACTCGGCATGCGAGCGGGATGCCTGAAGGATCTCCTGAGCCTCCTGCTCGGCCGCCTGGACGCGGTTGGCGGCAGCGCGGTCGGCCTCGGCGATCCGCTCTCTGGCGCGCGCCTCCGCCTGCTCGCGCAGCTCGGCTGCGGCGCGTTCGGCCGCCTCGACGATTCCGGCCACGCGGGCCGGAGCTGCGCCGAGGCGGTCGCTGCCGGTGTCGGCTCGACGATCAGACGCCCTCGGCTGAGGCTCCATGACGGTCATGGTAGACCCCGACGCGCGCCGACGACGCGCGGGGGTTCCGACCCGGTTGGATGGCAGAAAATGTTGGAAATCTGTCCTTGCGGCCAAACGCTCGGTGAGTCATGATCGAGCGATGGGACGCACATCAGCCGCGCGTCAGGTCGTCATCCTCGCCTATCCCGGGGTGCAGAGCCTCGATGTCACCGGCCCGCTCGAGGTCTTCGCGGGGGCCCGGCAGCTGATCGCGGCGAGCGGTCGTCGTGAGCGGAGTTATGAGATACGGATCCTGAGCCGTGATGGAGCGCCGCTTCGCACCTCGAGCGGCATGAGCATGACTCCTCACGGCGCGCTTGCGGCGCAGACCGATCGCATCGACACGCTGATCGTCGCGGGCGGTCACGGCTGCATGACCGCCTCGCAGGACAGCGTGCTCGTCGAGTGGCTGTCCGACGCGGCGGCAGCGGCCAGGCGCACGGCGTCCGTGTGCACCGGCGCGTTCCTGCTGGCCCGGGCCGGCCTGCTCGACGGCCGCCGGGCTACCACCCACTGGTCGGCGGCCGAGCATCTCGCGCGGCTCCATCCCCGCGTGCACGTCGACCCCGAGCCGATTTTCGTGCGGGACGGGCGGATCTGGACCTCGGCGGGCGTGACCGCCGGAATGGACCTTGGGCTGGCGCTCGTCGAGGAGGACCTGGACCGCGACGCTGCCCTGGCGATCGCGCGGCATCTGGTGCTGTTTCTGCGGCGCCCCGGCAACCAGTCGCAGTTCAGCGCCACGCTCGCCGCTCAGCAACCGGCGCGCGAGCAGCTGCGCGAGGTGCAGCGCTCGGTGCTGGAGGACATCGGGGGCGACCATTCGGTGGAGGCGATGGCCGCCCGCGCTCACATGAGCACACGCCACTTCGCGCGGGCCTTTCGCGCCGAGACCGGCGTCACTCCGGCCAGGTACGTCGAGTCCGTGCGCCTCGAGGCTGCCCGCAGGCGCCTCGAGGACAGCTGCGATCCGGTCGCGCAGATCGCGGCAGCCTGTGGCTTCGGCACCGCCGAGACGATGCGCCGAGTCTTCCTGCGAGCGCTCGACGTCGGTCCCGCCGAGTATCGCCGCCGCTTTCAACCTCACGCGCGACGGCTGCGAGTCGTCGCCTGACATGCACATCGCAATCCTCCTCTACGACCGGCTCACCGCGCTCGACGCGATCGGTCCCTACGAGGTGCTCAGTCGGCTGCCAGGCGCAAGCCTGTCGTTCGTCGCGGTCGAGCCGGGGAGGGTGCGCACCGACAATGGAATGCTGACGCTTGTGGCGGAGCACTCGATCGACGAGGTCGCCCGGCCCGACATCGTGCTCGTCCCGGGGGGGCCGGGTGAGGTCGCCACCCGCGCCGGTGGACCGGCGCTCGAGTGGCTGCGCACCGTGCATCAGACGAGCACCTGGACGACCTCGGTCTGCACCGGCTCGCTCGTCCTCGCCGCCGCGGGCCTGCTCGGTGGCAGGCGTGCGACCAGCCACTGGCTCGCGCTCCAGACGCTGGGCGAGATGGGCGCCGAGCCGGTCGCAGAGCGGGTGGTGTTCGACGGGAAGATCGTGACGGCGGCCGGGGTGTCGGCCGGCATCGACATGGCACTCGCGCTGGCCGCGAAGGTGGCGGGCGAGGACGTGGCCCAGGCGATCCAGCTCGGCATCGAGTACGACCCCCAGCCGCCGTTCCAGGCCGGTTCGCCGGCGACCGCCCCGGCCGCGATCGTCGAAGCGCTGCGCGCGCGCTCGCGCTTCTCCTGAGGTCCTCGCGCGGCGGGTCCACCGTCCGAGGGAGGGAACCGGCCCGCTAACCTGCGATCTCCAGTGGCCGAGCATCGTTATGACCCTCATGAGATCGAGCCCCGCTGGCAGTCGGTATGGGCCAGGGAGCGCACCTGGGAGGTATCAAACGAGGAGGTAGCCGGCTCACCGGCGCAGGAGCGCTCGGGCTCGAGCGGCGGGCCCGGCAACAGGAGCAAGTCCTACGTCCTTGAGATGCTCCCCTATCCGAGCGGAGAGCCGCACATCGGTCATCTGAAGGTCTACTCGGTCGGTGACGCGATCGCCCACTTCCACCGCCGGCTCGGCCACCGGGTCCTTCATCCGATGGGCTATGACTCCTTCGGGCTGCCCGCCGAGAACCACGCGATCAAGACGGGGGTGCACCCGCGCGAGTCGACCGCCGAGTCGATTGCGGCCTTTCAGCGCCAGTTCCGCTCGTGGGGGATCTCGATCGACTGGTCCCGCGAGCTCGCCACGCACGAACCGCGCTACTACCGCTGGACGCAATGGATCTTCCTCGAGCTGTTCCGCGCGGGGCTGGCCTATCGCAAGGAGGCGGCTGTCAAGTGGTGCCCCCACGACCAGACGGTGCTCGCCAACGAGCAGGTCGATGCCGACGGTCGCTGCGAGCGCTGCGGCACGCTGGTCGAGGTCAGGCAGCTGGAGCAGTGGTTCCTGCGGATCACCGACTACGCGGAGCGGCTGCTCGGCGATCTGGATGGCATCGACTGGCCCGAGCACGTAAAGACGATGCAGCGCAACTGGATCGGGCGCAGCGAGGGTGCCGAGGTGACGTTCCGCTGCGAGGAGCTCGAGATCGACTACCCCGTGTTCACGACTCGTCCCGACACGCTGTTCGGCGCCACGTTCTTCGTGATGGCCCCCGAGCATCCGGACGTGATGCGCCTGGCGGCCGGCACGGAGCACGAGCGGGGGGTGCGCGAGTACGTCAACCACGTCTTGACCGAGACGAACGAGGAGCGCGGCAACGCCGAGAAGCCCAAGACGGGCGTGCCGCTCGGGCGAACCGTCACGAACCCCGTGAACGGCGAGCAGATCCCGATGTACGTCGCCGACTACGTGCTGATGGAGTACGGAACGGGCGCGATCATGGCGGTGCCCGCGCACGACGAGCGCGATTACGCGTTCGCCCGGGCTTTCGATCTGCCCATACGGCGCGTGATCGGGGCCGGCACGGAGAACGGGGATGATGGCGACGGCGACGGCCTGCCCCACACCGGTGACGGCGTGCTGATGAACTCGCACCCCGAGTTCGACGGACTGGGCAACCGCGAGGCGCTCACCGCGATCGTCGCGTGGCTTGACCGAAGGGGGAAGGGCCACGCGTCGGTCAACTACCGCCTGCGCGACTGGCTGATCTCCAGGCAGCGCTACTGGGGCGCTCCGATTCCGATCGTCTATTGCGAGAGCTGTGGGTTGGTGCCCGTGCCGGTCGAGCAGCTGCCGGTGGAACTGCCCGACATCGAGGACTACACGCCCAAGGGCCGCTCCCCTCTGGCAGCGGCCGGGGACTGGGTGCGCACGAGCTGTCCCTCCTGTTCCGGGCAGGCGCGCAGGGAGACGGACACGATGGACACGTTTGTTGACTCCTCGTGGTACTTCCTGCGCTACTGCGACGCCACCAACGACGAGGCGGCATGGGATCGGGCGGCGGTGCGCGAGTGGATGCCGGTGGATCAGTACATAGGCGGGGTCGAGCACGCGATCCTGCACCTGATGTATGCGCGCTTCTTCACCAAGGCGCTCGCAGACCTCGGCCACCTCGACTTCGAGGAGCCCTTCAGCGCGCTGTTCACCCAGGGTATGGTCACCAAGGACGGCGCCAAGATGTCGAAGTCGAGAGGCAATGTGGTGTCGCCCGCCTCGATCGTCGAGCGCCTCGGCGCCGACACGGCCCGCTGTTACATCCTGTTCATCGGGCCCCCCGACCAGGATGCCGACTGGTCCGACGACGGCGTCGAGGGGGTGCACCGCTTCCTGGGCAGGCTGTGGCGGCTGGCGGCCGAGACCGCCGAGCGCGCCGAGGCGCCCGACGGGGAGCTGACGGGGCCGGCGAGCGCCCAGGGAGACGATCTCGCGCTGCTGCGCAAGACGCACTGGGCGATCGAGAAGGTGAGCGGCGACCTGCGCCGGTTCGCGTTCAACACCGCGATCGCCGCCGTGATGGAGCTCTTGAACGACTGCTCGCGGCTGCGCGACTCGGCTGAGATCGAGACCCTGCGCTTCGCGCTCGGCACTGCCGCCTCGCTGCTGTTTCCGTTTGCGCCGCACGTCTCTTCTGACATGTACGAGCGCCTGACCGGTGAGCGCGTGTGGGAGCGTCCCTGGCCACAGGCTGATCGGGCGCTGCTCGAGAGCGACGTCTATGAGCTCGTCTGCCAGGTGAACGGCAAGGTGCGCGACCGGGTGCAGGCGGCCGCGGATGCGACCGCGGATGAGCTCACGGGCCTGTGCAGGGACGCCCCCAACGTGAAGGCCCACGTGGAGGGCAGGGAGATCGTCAAGGAGGTCGTCGTGCCGGGCAAGCTCGTCAACCTCGTGGTGCGCTAGCGCGTCGGCGCTCGCGCATAGACTCGCTCAGATGGCCACGCTCAAGCCCGTCTACCTGATTCACGGCGATGACCACGGGGCGATCGCCGAGCGCAGGGCGGGGCTGCGCGCGCTGGCAGAGCAGCAGGGCGGCGGCGCCGGCAGCGTGGAGTTGCTCGAGGGAGAGGCGGGCAGTCCGCGGGCGGTGGCGGGGGCGCTCGCGACGATGACGCTGGCGACCGGCGGCGCGGAGATGGGGGCGGGGGCGCCCGCCGGGCTGGGTCGGGTCATCCTCGTTGAAGGCGTGGAGCGCTGGCGCCAGTCCGACGTGGAGACGCATCTGGCCGGAGCGATGCGAGATATGCCGCCGGATACGACGCTCGCGCTGTTCGCGCGGGAGGACGCTCGCGCCAAGGCGCCGGCGGCCGTGCACGAGGCCGTGAGGCGGGCCGGCGGGCAGGTCGTCTGCCAGGCGACGGTGAAGCCGTGGGAGCTGGCCGGGTGGGTGCGCGAGCAGGCGGCGCGCTTGGGCATCTCGCTGGACGGCATGGCGGCGAAGGCGCTCGTGGAGCAGGTCGGAGGGCGCCAGCAGCGGCTGCTGCGAGAGCTCGAGAAGCTCGCGCTGAGCACCGACCCCCTCGGCCCCATCCCGGACGGCGAGGCGCCCGAGGGCTCGGGTGCTGGGCTCAGGGAGGTTGGCGTCGAGGAGATCGACCGCGTCCTCGCCCATTCGGCGCAGTGGCGCGCCTTCGCGCTGGCCGACGCGCTCCTGGCCGGCGACGCAGGCGAGGCGACGCTGTCCTATCTGCGCCTTCGCCAGCAGGGCGAGCGGCTGTCGGGATTGACCTACGGGATGGCTCAGCGGCTGCGCGAGGCGCTGGCGATCGCCCTGCGCCTGCAGGCCGGCGAGTCGCTCGCCGAGGTCCGGCGGGGGCTGCGGATGCCCGCACGCGCGGCGGAGCGGTTCCTCGCCGAGGTGGCCCGCACCGAGCCCGACCGGCTGCGCCGGGCGCTGTGCTCGCTCGCCGACCTCGAGCTCGACTCGCGTGGCGGGGCCGTGCTCGCCTGTAATCGCTCGATGCTCGCGGGGCTGCAGGAGGACACGCTCGCGCTGCGGGCGATCGAGACGGTCGCCTCCTAGCCGGAGACGCCGGCGAGCAGGCGGGCGGCGCGGGACTTCTTGTGCGCGCCGGTGTTGCGGTGCAGGGCGCCGCGCTTGACGGCCTTGTCGATCGTCCGCTGCAGGCGGACGTGCTCGGCGCCGGCGGCCGGCGCGTCACCGCTGCGCACGGCGGCTTCGAGGTGGCGGAAGTAGGTCTTGATCGCCGAGGTGTACTTGCGATTCTCGATGCGCTCGCGCTCGGAGCGCAGGATGCGCTTCTTCTGTGAGTGGATGTTGGCCATCGTTGGAGCGCCGTACTATAGCGGCCTTGTCCGCGATTTCGGGAGCCGACGAACCGCCCGGAGGGCCGCCGTTGGATCCGTCCGGTGAGGTCATTGGGGTCCCGGATGGGAGCTTCGGGGAGGAATACGGCGTTCTCGCCAGGCCGGAGCAGCCGGCTCGCGGCGACGGCGGCGGCGAAGGCCGGGGCGCCGGTGGGGGAGGGCGGGTGGCGCGCAACACCGCGATTTTCTCCCTGGCGACCGGTCTGTCCAGGCTGCTGGGGCTGGTGCGCGAGATCGTCGCCGCGAGCTTCTTCGGCACGGGCGGTCCGGCGTCGGCGTTCACGCTCGCGTTCCAGATCCCGAACCTGGTGAGCAACCTGTTCGCGAACGCGGCACTGTCGGCGGCGTTCGTGCCGGTGTTCACCGATCTGCTCCAGCAGGGCAAGCGCAAAGAGGCGTTCCGGCTGGCGTCGACGCTCTTCTGGATCATGTTGATCGCCCTCGGCGCGGTGACCGCGTTCTTCGTGCTCGCCGCCGGCGTGATCATGCCGCTGTTCACGGGCCCGACCTTCAATGCGCCGCTCGACGCTCTCACGGTGGGGCTCTCGCAGGTGCTGTTCCCGGTCGTGCTGCTGCTCGGGCTGATCGGCCTGCTCGTCGGGGTGCTGCAGTCCTACGAACACTTCACGATCCCGGCGATCTCCCCGGCCGTGTGGAACCTCGTGATCATCGTGCTGCTCATCGTGCTGCGCCCGCACTTTCAGGGCGGCTACGAAAACGGCGACCAGCTGTACGCGTACGCGATCGCGATCCTGATCGCGACGTTCGTGCAGATGCTGATGGTCTTCGGGGCGCTCGCGCGGATCGACTTCCGCCTTCAGTTCTCGATCGACTGGCACGACCCGCGCATCCGGCAGGTGTTCGGTCTGATGCTGCCGGTGACCATCGGCCTGGGCATCGTCAACCTGGACCAGCTGATCAACTCGGTGTTCGGCACGCTCGTCTCCGACGAAGCGCCGCGGGCGATCGACAATGCCTTCCGCATCTACATGCTGCCGCAGGGCCTGTTCAGTGTCGCCGTGGCAACCGTGCTCTTTCCGACGCTCAGCCGGATGGCCGCCCGCAGGGAGGTCGGCGGCATGCGCCGCACGATCGGGATCGGCATGCGCCAGATCAACCTGCTGCTGATCCCGTCGGCCGTGTTCATCCTCGTGCTGACGACCCCGATCGTGCGGCTGGTATTCGAACGCGGCAACTTCAACGCACGGTCAACCGACCTCGTCTCTGAAGCGCTGTTCTGGTTTGCCCTCAGCCTTCCGTTTGGCGGGCTGAACCTGCTGCTCACGCGCGTGTTCTTCTCGGTGCAGCGCCCGTGGATCCCCACCCGGCTGGCGGCGCTGAACATCATCGTCGACATCATCGTGTCGATCGGCCTGTACAAGCCGCTGGGGATCGCCGGTCTGATCATCGGGACCGTCGCGGCCAACGCGGTGATGACCGCGCTCCAGTTCCATCGTCTGAGGATCGGCTTCAACGGGCGACTCGAGGGCGCCCAGACGACCATGATCACGGCGCGCATCCTGCTCGCCTCGGCGCTCTTGGCCGGCGTCTCGTGGCTTGTCTGGCGGGGTCTCGACGCCCTGCTGGGTGGTTCCCTCATCGCCCAGATCGTCAGCGTCGGAGCGGCCGGGCTGGCGGGTGTGCTGGTCTACATGCGGGCCGTGCTGGCGATGCGCGTGCCCGAGGCCCACCAGGTGAGCCGTCTGATTCGCACGCAGCTCGGGCGGGCGTGAGCGCCTCCGCCGCGCGCGCCCGTGTGAGACCGCAACGGGCTCGCGCCGGTGGCCCGTCGGCCCGGGCATGCGGCCGGGCGAGCCATAAGCCCGCCCGATGCCGCCCGGTCAGAGATCGCCGCTTACTACTAACGTCCCAGGACTTGTGTCTTTGCCTGGGCGGCGTGACACTCCCGACACCTGGACAGGCCGCCGGCTCGTGAGCCGGCGCGTTGCCGCGGCTGGGCCCCGAAGGGTCCACGTCGAGTTGGCGATCCGCCGGACCATCAAGGCTAGCGGGTCGGCGCGCCTTCTACGCTGTAGCAGCCCATGGACCAGGCCCACATCCGCAACTTCTCGATCATCGCGCACATCGACCACGGCAAGTCGACGCTGGCCGACCGGATCCTCGAGCTCACCCACACGGTCTCGGCGCGGGAGATGCGCGCGCAGGTGCTCGACTCGATGGATCTGGAGCGCGAGCGCGGGATCACGATCAAGGCGCAGGCGGTGCGGGTGTTCTTCAGGGCCCGTGACGGGGAGACCTACCAGCTGCACCTGATAGACACGCCCGGGCACGTCGACTTCACCTACGAGGTGTCGCGCTCGCTCGCCGCCTGCGAGGGGGCCCTTCTCGTCGTGGACGCCGCCCAGGGCGTGGAGGCCCAGACCGTGGCCAACACCTATCTGGCGGTGGAGTCGGGCCTCGAGCTGATTCCCTGCCTGAACAAGATCGACCTGCCGGGGGCGGAGCCCGAGCGGGTGGCGGGCGAAGTCAGCGAGCTGATCGGCGAGCCCGGCGAGGACATCCTTCGGATCAGCGGCAAGACCGGTGAGGGCGTGGGGGAGGTGCTCGAGGAGCTGATCGCCCGCGTCCCACCGCCGTCCGGCGATCCCGATGGCCCACCGCGGGCGCTGATCTTCGATTCGGAGTTCGACCAGTACCGGGGCGTGATCGCCTACATCAGGGTCGTGGACGGCGTGTTCAGGAAGGGCGAGGCGATTCGCGCGATGGCGGCGGGCACGGAGGCGGACATCGACGACATCGGGGTGTTCAGTCCGCAGATGATGCCCACCGACCAGCTGGCCGCCGGCGAGGTGGGCTATCTGATCACGGGCCTGAAGGACGTCACGCAGCTGCGGGTCGGCGACACGCTCACGACCCGCTCCAGGGCGAGCGGCCCGTCTGGCGGCGCGGGCGAGGCCGGCGATGCGCTGCCGGGCTACCGGGAGGTCAAGCCGATGGTCTTCTGCGGGCTGTTCCCGATCGACTCCGACAGCTATCCCGACCTGCGCGACGCCCTGGAGAAGCTGACGCTCAACGACGCGGCCCTCTCGTGGGAGCCCGAGACCTCCGACGCCCTGGGGTTCGGCTTTCGCTGCGGCTTCCTGGGCCTCTTGCACATGGACATCGTGCGCGAGCGCCTCGAGCGCGAGTACGACCTGGAGCTGCTCGCGACGATGCCCTCGGTGGAGTTCGACGTGACGCTCACCAACGGCGATGAGCTCGAGGTGCACAACCCCTCGGACATGCCCGACCCGGGCACGATCGCGGAGATCCGCGAGCCCTTCATCAGGGCCTCGGTGATCGCTCCGAAAGAGTTCGTCGGCGCGGTGATGGAGCTATGCCAGGAGCGGCGTGGCGAGCACGCCGGCATGCACTACCTGTCGCCCGAGCGCGTGCAGATGACCTACGACCTGCCCCTGGCGGAAATAGTGCTGGACTTCTTCGACCAGCTGAAGTCGCGCACGCGGGGCTACGCGTCGCTCGACTACGAGCTGAGCGGCACGAAGCCCTCGGACCTCGTGAAGCTCGACGTGCTGCTCGCGGGCGACCCGGTCGATGCCCTGTCGATGGTGGTGCACCGGGAGAAGGCCTATGAGATGGGGCGCACGCTCACCGAGAAGCTCCGCAAGCGGATCCCGCGCCAGCAGTACGACGTTCCCATTCAGGCGGCGATCGGCTCGCACGTGATCGCCCGTGAGACCGTGAAGGCCTTTCGCAAGGACGTGATCGCGAAGTGCTACGGCGGCGACATCACACGCAAGAAAAAGCTGCTGGAGAGGCAGAAGGAAGGGAAGAAGCGGATGAAGCAGGTTGGTCGCGTCGAGGTCCCCCAGGACGCGTTCCTGGCCGTTCTGGAGCTGGGCGAGGAGTAGATGGGGCCCTCACTGACGCGGGCCGGCGCTCACCGCGGGCGGGGGTAGTGCCATGCGCGTGCTGTTCGTCTGTCTGGGCAACATCTGCAGATCGCCGACCGCCGAGGGCGTGATGCGCTCGCTCGTGCGCGAGGCGGGCCTCGAGGAGTCGATCGAGGTCGACTCCGCTGGCACGGGGGGCTGGCACGTCGGCAGCCAGCCCGACGCACGGGCCCGTGCCGCCGCGCGGGCCCGCGGGATCGCGCTCGATGGCTCCGCCCGTCTCCTCTCGCGAGACGATCTCGATGATTTTGATCTCGTGATTGCGATGGACCGTGCGAATGAGCGCGAGCTTCGGCAACTGGCGCGCAGCGAGGAGCAGCGGGCGAAGGTGAGGCTGCTACGCGAGTTCGACCCGCTGAGCGCCGCCGAGGTGGCCCCGGAGGTGCCCGATCCCTATTACGGGGGTCCGGACGGCTTTGATGAAGTGCTCGATCTCGTGCAGGCGGCCTGCACCGGGCTGCTCGCGCGCATTCGCGCCGGTGAGCTCGCGTGAGCCTTCCGGCCTCCATCAGCCTCCCCGCCGGCGTCAGCGATGTCCGGGCGGTCGGCGGGGGAGACATCAACGATGCGTTCCACGTGGTGCTCGTCGACGGTAGCGAGGCGTTCGTGAAGACCCGCGCCGACGCTGCCGCGGGCGAGTACGAGGCCGAGGCTGCGGGGCTTCGCTGGCTCGCCGAGCCGGGGGCCGTGCGCACGCCGCGTGTGCTTGACGTCGGTGATCGCTACCTCGCCCTGGAGTGGATCGCGCCCGGACGCCTGGACGCACGCGGCCTGGAGGCGCTAGGCCATGGCCTCGCCACGACCCACCTCGCGGGTGCGCCGAGGTTCGGTGGGCTGGGTGAGCCCGGCACGGGCTCGGCGTTCGGCTTCGGATCGCTGCGGCTGTCGAACGAGACCGCCGCCGACTGGTCCACGTTCTACGCCGAGCGGCGCCTGCATCCACTGGCGGAGATCGCGCGCCGCAGAGGCGCGCTGCCGCCATCCGCGATCCGCGCGCTGGAGGGGGTGTGCGAGCGGATCTCAGGGCTCACCGGTCCTGCCGAGCCCCCCGCGCGGCTGCACGGCGATCTGTGGGCCGGCAACGTGATGGCGGACGGGGACGGCCGTCCTTGGCTGATCGATCCCTCGGCGTATGGCGGCCACCGCGAGGTGGACCTCGCCATGCTGAGGCTGTTCGGGGCGCCGTCAGACCGGGTGTTCTCGGCCTATCAGGAGGTCGCCCCGCTGGCCGACGGCTGGGAGGATCGAGTGGAGCTCTACCAGCTGCTTCCGCTGCTCGTGCACGCGCTGCTGTTCGGCGGCTCCTACCGAGCTGCGGCGGAGCGCGTCGCTCTGCGCTACGCGGGCTGAGCGCCCACGGCGGGCGCCTGTCCCGCTCGCCAGGCGGGGGTCGGAGCAGGGGATGTGCGCCCGGACACCGTCACGGCTCGCCGCCGGCTGTACCTGCTGGCGCGGGTGGTCGTCGCTCGCCACTACCGCCGGCGACTGACGCTCCCGGTCGTGGCGGGCGCCCTGTCGAGCTCGCCCCGCCAGCTGCAACGGGCGTACTCGCAATTCGGCGAGATCACCTTCCAGGAGGATCTGTTCGCGCGGCGGATGGCGGCGGCGGCCGAGCTTCTGCTGACCCAGCGAGCGATCCCCGTCCGTGACGTGGCTCGCCTTGTCGGCTACCGGCAGGCGCCGCACTTCGCGCAGGCGTTCCGCCGCCATTACGGACTGTCGCCGGCACGCTTCCGGGCGCGGGCCCTTCACACGCGTGAGTAGTGCTCCCCGGCCGTCGGGGCGCCGGGTGACTCCTCCGGCAGCGACTCGGCACCCGGCATGCGCAGCCGCATCAGCGTTCCTCCGCCGGGCGCGGCTTCGGCCACGACGCGCCCGCCGTGCTGGCCGACCACCTGGCGCACGATCGCAAGCCCGAGTCCCGAACCGGGTCTGCCGCGCGCCTCGGCGCCGCGGTAGAAGCGGTCGAACACGTGCGGAAGGTCCTCGGCTGCGATCCCGGGTCCGCGATCGCGCACCGTCAGCTCTTTGCCGTGCAGCCGGATCTCGACGGGCACGCCGGGGGGGCTGTACTTGATCGCGTTGTCGATCAGGTTGCTGACGGCGCGCTCGAGCCTCGCGGGCACGCCGGCGACGATCGTCGGCTCGAGCTCGGCATGCAACGGGGTGGCCGGGGCGTGCTTTCGAGCGCGATCGACAACCTCGCCCACCAGCTGGTCAAGGCGCGTGTCCTCGGCGTTCGCATGCGGCTCCTCACCGCGCGCGAGATCGATCAGATCGTTCATCAGCAGCGTGAGCTCCTCGATCTGTTCGACCACGTCGTCGAGCAGCCGCCGGCGATCCTCTCCGTCCATGCTCTCCGCCCGCTGCAGGATCTCGACGTTCGTCCGCAGGCTGGTCACGGGCGTTCTCAGCTCGTGCGAGGCGTCGGCGACAAGTTGACGCTGCGCGTGCACGGACTCATCGAGCGCGCTCATCGATTGCTCGAGCGCATCGAGCATGGCGTTGAAGCTCTCCGCGAGCCGTCCGATCTCATCCTCGCCGGCGGACCGGATGCGCTGGGATAGGTCCATCGTCTCGGCCACATGCTCGGCTGCCTGGGTCAGCCGCCTGACCGGCAGCACCGCGGTGCGGGCCACCAGCCGTCCGAGCAGGGCCGCGAGCGCGATGCCACCGAGACCGATCAGAACGAGGATCAGGCGCAGATGGCTGAGCAGTTCGTTCACTTCGGTGAGCGGCTGGGCGAACTGCACTGCGCGTTCGCGCGCGAGGTGCTCCGCGAGAATGCGCAGCTCGATGCCGTTGACCGTGGCGTCGCGAAAGAAGCTCTTGCCAATGCCCGCAGCCAGCGCGCGGGTCCGCGGATCGACGGGCAGCGTCACGTTGGCCGCGCCGGATCTGAACAGGACATTGCCGCTCGAGTCGACGAGCTGCTGGTAGCCACGCACCTGGTTGGGCCGCGGCGAGACGTTGCGCAGCGCATTGCCCTGCGGGATGGACGCTCCTTCCAGCAGGGCGCGCGCCGAGGGACTGCGGTCCTGCAGGATGTCCAGCAGCGGCCGCGCGCCGCGCGCAGGAGTGTGCTCGACGAGGCGCAGGTTGTCGACGCGGTTGCGTAGCTGGGTATCCACCTGGCCGTGCAGCTCGTTGGAGGTGAGCACATACACGAGCCCCGACGCGAGCACGACGGCGATCGCCACTGCGGCCGAGGACGCGAGCGTGATGCGTCGCCTGAAGCTCATCGCTGCTCGCGCAGCACGTAGCCGACCCCGCGTACTGTGTGGAGCAGGCGCGGCTCCTCGGCGACCTCGGTCTTGCGGCGCAGATAGCCCATGTAGACGCCCAGCGAGTTGGATGTCGCGCCGAAGTCGTAGCCCCACACGTGCTCGAAGATCGCCGAGCGCGTGAGCACCTGTCGTGGGTGACGCAGGAACATCTCGAGCAGCAGGAACTCGGTGCGGGTGAGCTGGAGCTTGCGCTCGCCGCGCCAGGCCTCGTGGGCGAGGCGGTCGAGGCGCAGCTCGCCGAAGCTCAGGATGTTCTCCTGGTCGTCCTCCTCGCCCGCGCGGCGCAGCAGCGCGCGGACCCGGGCCAGGAGCTCGCGCAGCGCGAATGGCTTCACCAGGTAGTCATCCGCGCCCGCATCCAGGCCGGCGACGCGGTCGTCCACCTCTTCGCGCGCGGTCAACATCAGCACGGGCGTCCTGTCGCCGCCGTCACGCAGGCGCCGGCATACCTCCAGTCCGTCAACGTGTGGCATGGAGATGTCGAGAATCACCGCCTCATACGGCGCGGCGCCGAGTCGCTCGAGCGCCTCGCGCCCGTCCATCGCCTGGGCGACGTCGTAGCGCTCGAGGGCAAGGGCGCGCAACAGCGCGTTCTGGACGGCGGGCTCGTCGTCGACGACCAGTATTCGTGCTTGCTCGGCCATTGTCGGGAGCCTCCCCAGGGCTGGGCCTGTACGGTCGCCTGCGGGCGAGCGCGCGGGGAGGGTGTAGCCATGAGGCTAGCGTGGACGGTAGCGCGGATACGCCGCCAGCAGACGAACCGAGACAATGCGAACGCTCGCCACCGGAAGAGAGACACGTGCCATCTGAGGAGCCCACCGCTGAAGAGGGGTCGATGCCCGACGCCACCGCCAATGCGCTGGCGGCTCAGTCGCGCACGCTGCGCAACAGCGTGATCAGTCTGGCGGTCTTCTTCGCGATCGTCATCGCGCTGCTGCTGGGCGTCCCCGGCCTGCGCTCGGCCGGCGAGCTGATAACCGACGCGAGCCTCGAGTGGATCGGCCTGGGGATCGTCCTCGAGGTGCTTTCGTGCCTCGGCTACGTAGTGCTGTTCGGGCTCGTGTTCGGCATGCTCTCCCGGCGCCTGATCTCGCGCCTTTCGCTGTCCGAGCTGGCGGTGAACTCGGTCGTGTCGGTGAGTGGTCTTGCGGGCATCGCCCTCGGGGCGTGGGTTCTGCGCACCAAGGGGATATCCGCCGAGCGGATCGCGAAGCGCTCCGTGCTCATCTTCGTGCTCACCAGCGCGGTCAACCTTGCGGCCGTGGTTCTGATCGGCGTGCCCATGTGGCTCGGCCTCTTGCCGGGATCTCGCAACCCGCTGCTCACGATCCTGCCCGCCGCCGCGGCGCTGGCGACGATCGTGGGCACGATCGCGCTCGCAGCCTGGGCGGGACGGACCGTTGCCCTGGGGCGCCTGGACCGTCGCGTCGCGGTCGCCCTGATCGCGCTCAGCGGGGGCGTGGGGGACGCGCTGCGACTGATCCGCGAACACGACTGGAGGCTGCTGGGGGCTGTCGCCTACTGGGCGCTGGACAACCTGGTCCTGTACGCCTGCCTGGCCGCGTTCGGCCACGCGCCGTCGGTGTGGGTCGTCGCGATGGCCTACCTGGTGGGAATGCTCGCCAACTCGATTCCGATCCCGGGCGGGTTCGTCGCGGTCGAAGGAGGGCTGGTGGGCATGCTGCTGCTGTTCGGGGCACGGCCGGCGTCGGCGGTGCTGGCCGCGGTTGTCATCTACCGGGCGATCTCCCTGTGGATTCCGGCCATGATCGGCTCCGTCGCCTTCCTCAGCCTGCGAAGCGAAATCGGCAAGCCGATCGTGCCGGCCGTTCCCGGATAGCGCACGCCACGAGGCGTTGCCGGCGCCCGCCGCGGCTCTCGCTCGCTCAGGAGAGGCCGTTGGCGAAGGCGACGGCCGCCGCGGCCTGCTGGCAGGCGCGCCGTGGCAGGCCTTCCATCACCAGCCTCAGCTTCGGGTCGATCGGTCCGGACAGGCCCGGGCAGTACACCGGCGCAGGCAGGCTCCCCGATGCCGACCCGGGGGCGTTCAGGGGAAGCAGCTCGGTCGCGGCCCTGATCGCGTGGGAGAACGTGTCGGAGAAGATGTCGATCGCGACCCGTCCGCTGTAGACCTCGATCGAACGTCCTTCGTCGTAGGCCGTGGCGGGCACGCCGCGCACGAGGATGTTGCGCTGAGGACCCAGTGTGGCATTCGAATGCAGGCGATAGATCACCGTGGTGATCTGCAGCGGAAGCAGGCAGCTGCCTCCTCCGAAGATGCCCTTGCTGTGGACGCAGTCCCCGTAGTAGACGCTGTCCCCGACGGCGTTGGAGTACCCCTTCTGGCCGTCCGCGGCGGCGAGCGGCTGACCGTCGAAGCTCGGTCCCACCCAGTAGACCTTGTAGTAGGGGAATGTCTCTGCTTCGGCGAGCGCCCGCGCGGTGATCGGCCTCGGGTGGCTCGTCGAGCAGCCGCCGGCGGCCGCGACAGCGCAGAGCGCGCCCAGCACGAACGTCGCCCGCGCCCCTCGCCCGAGCCCGCTGGTGACCGCCGCCGTCCTCATGGTCGTCATTATCCTTGCGTGCCAATCAGAGCCAGAGCGACCTCGAGACCCCTCGCCGCTTCGGGCGGCAGTGAATCCGTCCTTCGCCGCGCGGATAGGACCGGCGTCGGCGTGCTGGCGCACCGTACGCCGATCGATCTCTCGAGCACGCGCCCGTACCAGCTGCGGCTTCTCGGGCTGCCGATCGCCGCGGCGCTGCTCGCGCTGTGGCTGATCGCCGACCCGCGCACGCCCGATCTCGCGGCGCAGGTGTACCGGGTTGGGCTGTTCGGCCATCTCGGGTTTGCGGTCTGGGACGAGCATTGGTACGCGGGCCACGACCTGCCCGGCTACAGCCTGCTGTTCGGGCCGCTGGCCTCGCTCCTCGGGGTGCGGACGGTGGGAGCCCTGTCCGTGCTCGCCTCGGTCGCGCTGTTCGAGCGCCTGGCGGTCACCGTCTATGGCCCGTCCGCGCGCTGGGGGGCGGCGTGGTTCGCCGTGGCGGCTGTCGGCGACGTGTGGATGGGACGCCTGTCGTTCGCGCTGGGCGTGCCGTTCGCGCTCGGGGCCATGTTCGCGCTGGTTCGCGGCCGCCCGCTGTGGGCCGGTGTGCTCGCGGCGCTGTGTGCGGCGAGCAGCCCCGTCGCGGGCCTGTTGCTCGCGCTGGCGTGCCTCACCCACGCGCTCACGCAGCGCTCGTCGCGGGCGGCCCTTGCGCTCGCCGCGCCCGCGCTCGCCGTCGTGCTGGCGCTCGCGCTGCTGTTCCCCGAGGGCGGAGTCGAGCCATATCCAGCTCTGTCGTTCGGGGCAACCGCGCTCGTGGTCCTGGCCTTCGTGTGCGCGCTCCCGCCCGGGGAACGGCCGCTGCGCGTCGGGGCGCTCATCTATCTGCTCGCGTGCGTTCTGTGCCTGCTGGTGCCCACCCCGATGGGCAGCAACATCGAGCGCTACGGCGTGCTACTGGCGGGCCCCCTGCTCGTGTGCGCGATCGCGGCGGGCGGCGCGCCGGCGCGTCGGTGGCCGCGGACGCCCGTGATCGGGCTCGCGCTGTGTGCGATCGCGGTGTGGGTGCTATGGGGGCCGGCGCGCGAAACGCTGGCCGTTTCCGGCAACGAATCCACGCGCGCCTCCTACTATGTCCCCGTCGAGCGCTTTCTGGCCGGGGTCGATGGCCCACCCGGCCAGCCGGTGCGGGTCGAGGTTCCGCTCACGCGCTCGCACTGGGAGGCCGCGCTGCTGGCGCCGACGGTCTCGCTCGCCCGCGGCTGGGAGAAGCAGCTCGATACGCGTTTTGATCGCGTTCTGCTCGCCCCCGGCCTGACCGCCGCCGGCTATGACCGCTGGCTGCACGAGCAGGCCGTCGCCTACGTAGCACTCCCGGATACGCCGCTCGATCCCTCGAGCGCCCAGGAGGGGCGCCTGATCCGCAGGGGCCTGCCCTATCTGCGGGAGGTGTTCGCGAGCCGGCACTGGAGGATCTACGCCGTGAACGCGCCGACGCCGCTCGCCTCGGGCGGCGCGCGGATGACGTCGCTGGGCAGCGACTCCTTCGGGTTGGACGCGTCCTCGCCCGGCACCTTCCTCGTGCGCGTTCACTACACGCGCTACTGGACGCTCGCCAGCGGTGCGGGCTGCGTGCGGGAAGCGCCCGGAGGCTGGACGTCGGTGACCGTGGACGCCCCCGGCAGGGTGCTCATCGCGGCGCGCTTCTCGCTCGATCGCGCGCTCGGTCTCGCCGCCCCCTGCGCCCGGCGCCCGTTCGCGCGAAGCGCCGCCAGCTAGGCTGCCGGCCGCGATGAGGCGCCTTCCGGAGCACCCCTGGGCCCCCGTCGCGGTGGCTGTGTGCGTGCTCTTGCTGTCGGCGTGCGGGGGTGGCGGCAAGCGGGCGTCCAGCGGCGGCTCGGGCGCGGGAGCGTCGCAGTCGGGCACGGCGGCACAGGCCGCCGTGCCGTACCGGTGGCTGGTGCAGACGACGGGGAGCCCGCCTTCGATCGCGACCGAGAACCAGGCGGCCGGCACGAGCGCCTGGCGCCTGCCCGGCCCGGCGAGCCTCATCGGGGGCGCGGCCCACGGACCGGTCGCGGGCTACGTGTCCGAGCAGGCGATCGCGGCGGGGGAGACCGAGACCGTGTACGTGAACGCGCCCCGCGCGCGCACGGTCTCGCTTCAGGTGTACCGGATGGGATGGTACGGGGGCGCGGGTGGACGACTCGTCCTCCAGAGCGGGTCGCTGCCGGCGATCGTCCAGCCGCCATGCGCCCACCGCTACTCGACCGGGCTGACCGAGTGCGACTGGCGGCCAACGCTCTCCTTTCCGATTCCCGAAGCGCTCCCCAGCGGCGTGTATATCGTCAAGCTGAGCGCCTCCGACGGGGCGCAGAGCGACTGCCTGTTCGTCGTGCGCTCGGTGCGGCCGAGCCCGCTGCTCGTCGAGATCCCGACCGCGACCTATGAGGCATACAACGCGTGGGGCGGCGACAGCCTCTACCCCGGGGGAGAGAAGCTCGTCGGCGTGACCGGCACGACCCAGGGAGTGGAGGTCTCCTACGACCGTCCCTACGAAAGCCAGACGGGCGCCGGGCAGTTCTTCATCCGCGAGGTCGCGATGGTGCGCTTCCTGGAGCGTTACGGGTATCCGGCGTCCTACACGACGATCGAGTCGATCGACGGCGACCCCGCCCAGGTGCAGGGGGCGCGGGCGCTGATGGACGTTGGGCACTCCGAGTACTGGTCCGTCCGGGACGAGCGCGCGTTCGCGAACGCGCGCGAACGGGGGACGAGTGAGATCTTCGTGAGCTCCGACACGATGGCCTGGCGGGTGCGCTTTGAGCGCGCGACCGCCGCCTCGAGTCAGGCGGGCGAGCCCGACCACGTGATCGTCGCCTACAAGCAGAGCGCGAGCGCCGATCCAGATCGCGCCCAACCCTCGGGGCTGTTTCCCCGCGGCGGGGCGCCGCTCGTGGGGAGCGCCTACAACGGATGCATAACCCCGCGCGCTCCCCAGCCTGGGCCGCCCGTGTATCGCTACTACGCGTGGATTCCGGCTCCGAGCCTCGAGCCGTCGTGGCTGTTCACCGGCAGCGGCGTCACCGCCTCCACGAGCATCCCGGGGATCGTCGGCTACGAGCTCGACCAGCGCACGCCGGCGTCGCCGCCTGGAACGCTCATCGTGGGAACCGGTGCCGGCGTGCCCTGCATGCCGGAGGACGAGCCCGCGCCGGTTCGCGGCACGCTGGCGCAGACGACGCTGTATGAAGCGCGCTCGGGCGCGCTTGTGTTCGCGACCGGCACGCTTGGATGGGAGTACGGGCTCGAGCCGGTGCCCCAGGCCTCACCGGATGCCCCGTCGGCTCCCGACCCACGCGTGGTGGCGATGACGCGCAACGTGCTCGCGCGTGCGCTTCGCGGCTCGGCCTAGCGATGCTTGCAAGTTCGGGCCGCCTGTGCCACCTAGCTCGGCGCGAGCGCATACAGGCCCGTGTCGCCGGTCAGGTAGATGTCCTGCCCATCGCTGATCACGGGGTCGAACGAGCCCGTGTGCGCCACGAACGTGACCCGACCGGTGGAGATGCCGAGGCCGTAGGTTCGATGGTCGCCGAGGTCGGCGAAGTAGACCGTGCGACCGACGATCGTCGCCGAGCCCGAGATGCGCCCATGCGCGGCGTACTTCCAGTCGATCTGGCCTGAGCGGGCGTTCAGCGCGTAGAACGTTCCGTCGTAGGAGCCGACATAGACGGTTGGGCCGAGGCCGGGAGCGTTGGTGACGGCAGGCGACGCGTAGACGTAGGCGCCGGTCTGAACCGCCCAGTCGAGCCTGCCCGTGAAGGCGTCGTAGGCGTAGACGCGTCCGTCGGTGTTGCCCAGGAAGACGCGACCGTAGACGACGGCGGCGGTCGAGTAGAAGGTGCCGCTTCCCAGGAGCGCCCCTTCTGAGCCGCTGATCCACAGCCGGCGGCCGGTCTGCTCGGAGATCGCCTGAAGGTGTCCCGAGTAGTCGCCGAAGTAGAGCACCCCGCCGGACAGCGTCGGGCTGGCCTTGACCGCCCCGGGGGCGTGATACGTCCAGACGACGCTTCCGTCGCGGGCGTTGAGCGCGTAGACGATCCCGCTCTGCGAGCCGAAGAACAGCATGCCGCGGTCGAGCAGCGGCGAGGACTCGCTCGGGCTGGGCAGATCGCGCGACCAGCGGACCGCGCCGTTCGCGTAGTCGAGCGCGAGCACCCGCCCGGAGTTGCTGCCGTTTCCGCGAGCAAGGACGGTGGCATACACGGTCCTGCCGACGACTGCAGGAGACGAGGCCGAGAGCACCCCCACGCGCCGAGTCCAGATCGTGTGCCCGTTACGGCTGCTGACGGCGAACAGGGTGCCGTTGTCGCCGAGCTGGAAGATGTGGTCACCGCGCATCACCGGCGGGAACTCGAGCAGGGTGCGATCATTTCGCACCCAGACCCGCCTGAAGGGCGGGTGCACGCGAGGGGGCGAGGGGAAGAAGCGCGTGTGGTCCGCCGTGTATCCGTAGAACGGCCAGGCGAAGCGGTCGGGCCCGCGAACCGGCAGCGTGGGTGTGGGCTGCGGGATGAACCGGGCATGCGGCTGGTAGATGTTGCCGGTGCGGTGGCGCTCGTAGAGGTATCCGCCGATCACCGCAGCCGCAAGCAGGACCGCGAGTACCAGCAGGCCCACACGGACTCGTTTGGAGCGGGGCAGCAAGCGCTTGATGCCGCCGTTCACACGCGCGGGAGAACCGGGCTCAAGCGGCAAGCTTGCCGGATGAGGGAGCCGAGGCGCCGGCCGCGGAGGCGGGCTCCTGGTCGGTGGGGGTGGCTGCGCCCACCGGCACGTCAGCCCTGAACGCCGGGCTTCCTCGGTCGGCCCGTCCTAGCCGGCGGCCCGCCATGCGCCAGCGACGGCCCGAGCGAGCGATGAGGAGGGCCAGATTGAGCGCGAGCAGCCACACGCTCGCGACGGCGAGCGGGGGCAACGTCAGCCCGGACACCAGCGCGACGACCTCGTGATTGCGCTCCAGCGACCAGTTCCACAGCAGGTAGTCGCCGAGCGTGAGCCCGGAGACGAGCGCCAAGGGCCTGTGGGACACGCGCAAACCCTAGGGGCAGCGGTAGACGGACCCGGAGTGGGCGCAAATGCGGGCAGACGCGTGGCGGGGCGCTGGCGCGAGAGGACCGCCGGTAACATGGGTTCGGGTGTGCGGGCGAAGTGTTGTGGCTGCACAGAAGCCTTCCAAGCTTCTAGGGCGGGTTCGATTCCCGTCGCCCGCTTGTTTGCCACGGGGAGTGGCGCAGTCTGGTAGCGCACCCGGCTGGGGGCCGGGCGGTCGCAGGTTCAAATCCTGTCTCCCCGATTAAGAAAATGGCCTGGAAAACAGGCACTTTTGACAAATCAGCGCACAGGCCGCGCCTGGGTTTCTATTCTATTTCTATTCTATCTGTGGCGAATCTCAAGGCCATTGATGCGCCCCACGGTGGCGCCGTGCTGGAAGGTCGAGGAGGGACCTCACGCGGCGAGCACGGTCCCAGCCGCGTCGAGCAGAGCGCCCACGATGATCCACGGGTGTTCGCGCGAGTAGCACCGGCCCCCGATGCGGCCACCCGGCCATTCGGGAAACAACCCACGCCGCTGGCGAGCACCGTCAACGACGGCGGAACGGTAGCGCGGCCATGAAGCACCCGACGGAGAGCCCATTCACGGTCGCTGCCGGCCTACGGCGCGAGCACCGGCAGCGCGTCGGCGAAACACGCCGACAGATCCCCGAGCGTCACCCGCGCGGGGCTGGCGGCGACGTGCTGCTCGTACTCGGCCTTGAACTCATCCCCCCGGCCGGGCGGCAGCTCCGGCCGCCAGCGCCACTCCATGAATGCGAGCGGGAACGAGATGGGGAACGAGAACCCCGAGCGGCTGAGCCACAGCGCGTCCGCCCACTGGTGGTGGACCCGGTTGCGGGCGTAGCGGACCCCCTTGACGGTGTCGCCGTGCGCGAACCCCTCCGACCACCACTTCGCCGGGTTCGTGCGCGCGGCCGCCCACAAGCTCTGGAAGCGGTCGTCTATCGACACCGCCCAGCTCAGTGCCTCGAACAACGGCGGGAACGTCTCCGCGCGGTCCTCGCTGTGCATGACCGCATAGAAGCGCTGGCACGCCTGCTCGTATCCGGCGATGAGCAGAGACGGCGGTATCGGCTCGGGCTCCACGACCGCCGATTCTGCCACCCGCCCAACGTTCGCCTGCTCGACGGTGACCTCGGGGAGCGCGCTGCTGGTCGAGTCTCTCAGCGGGCGCCGTATTCGACCCCGACTTCGATCATGTGGGCGACACCGGCGCGGTCGAGGTCGGTCCATAGGACGGCGCGACCCTCGTTGCGGTCGCCGGGTTGGAGCGTGTCGCCGATCCCGGCTGCGAGCTGCTCGAGCATCTGCGGGAGCGCGGCGACGACGGCATCCCTGAACCCGTCCCACGGCCCTCCGGTCGCCACGATCGACACGTCACAGCGCGTCGGCAGGGTCCAGTGGGCGAGCAGCGCTGACGCCTGACCCTCAGGCGCCGTGAGGCGGGTGCCGGGCGCGGTGAGCACGACGGACACCGTGATCGCCTCGCCGGGCGCCGCCGGGGCCAGCAGCGTGATCTTTTCCCGCTGAGAGAGCGGCGGCTCGTCGTAGGGCACGCTGAGGTGGTCGGTGGGGACCACGATCCCGAGCAGTGTGCGTCCGCCGGGCGCGAACTCCTCGGGCTCGCCCCACTTCATCATGTAGCCGTCGCCGTTGGGCGCCCACCGGCTAGCGCCGTTCGGCGTCCACTTGACGTGGTTGGCGCCGGACGCGTGGAGGCTCGTTTTCATGTCCTTTCGCATCCCGGCGTGCTGCACATAGATGTCGTCGCCCACCGTAAAGATGTGCCAGAGCCCCGAGCGCGCCCCAGGGGCGTTCCCGACGATGAGGCGTAGGCGGTTGTCCGGTCCGGCCATCGAGCCGCCATGTTAGGCCCCCCGAGGGTGAGCTTCGGCCGTTCGCCGTCGAGTGCGCGCCTCGCCGGCCTCAAGCACTAGAGATGCTCCGGATTCGTCCCCGGATTCGTCCCCGGATTGGGAATCCGGGGCCATACCCCGTCCCACCTGCCCCTATGGGCTGGTTTGCCCCTTGACCTCACGCCCCCAACTTCGGGTGTGTGAGGTCAAGAAACAAACCAGGAATGGGACGGGGTATGGAAGAGAGAGAAGAGATGAGAACTGAGAAGAATCAAAGAGCAGAAGTAAGGGGGCAGGAAAGGAAGAAGAAGGGGGGGTTGGCGTGGCGGTCGGGGGGCGAGGACGCTAGTCTGCAGCCCAGCGACGGAGTCACCGGGCTGCAGAGCAGGGCGGCGTCAGCTGAGCGGAGCGGACCTCGCTATCGAGTGAATCAGCAGAGCCGGGGAGTGCGTGCGAGACGATGCGCCTATCCTTAGGGCAGAGCTGCAATGGATGATGAGCAGGGCAACCTCGAGGCGCTGACGCACGAGATATCGCGTCTCCGGACGGAGAACGAGCAGTTGCGTTCGCAACTCGACCCTCCTGAGCCACGGCCCCCCGCGCAAGAGTCCCGCCGGGTGAGAGTCCTTCTGGTCCCCGATCCGGTCGAGCCCGGCACGCCAGGATCGAAGTCGTTGAGCAAACTCGCCGATCTCGCGATCGGATCTCTGCGCCAGCGTGCTGACGACGATGTCGAATGGCGTGCGGCGCACGATCTCGCCAGCATCCCCGAGGGCGCCGACTGTTTCCAGTTGGGTCAGGTGCTGAGCAGTATGGTCGGTGGGCGCGCCGGTCAGCCGATGACGTTCCGCGTTGACCAAGCCGATGACGGCCAGCGGCACCTACGACGCTGCCTGGTTCGCGGTGAGCCGGGCAGCGACGACTTCTCTGCTGGCTATGAGGCCCGGCTTCAGATCGCCGACGAGCTGATGGCCGAGGGGAAAGCTGCCCACGATGTGGGCGCCGATCATCACGCCGCCTGGACACTCAAGGCGACCGACGTCGTCTTCGCGGAGCTCGCGCTCGCGCTCGCCTCCTTCCAAGCGGGCCGCGACGATTGGCGCGAGGTGCTCGCTCGGCCCCGCCTCGAGTACGACCCTCAGTACCCGGTCGATGCCGACCGCCCCGTAGGCTGGTGAGTGATTGCCCTAATTCTGCTTGACAGGGATGGCCGACTCCACTATAAGTTGAAGAGTCACATCCAATTTTCGACTGCACCACCCTCCGGGGTGTCCCAGGAAAGGAGGATCAAGCGGCCCGCCGATTCGCGAGCCGCCACGCAGGACCCGACGTCAAGTCGGAATTCTCTAAATCCACGCTGCTCCAGCGGCACCGTGATGGTGCGCGCTCGCCAGCAAAGGAGATGATCAAGAAATGTCCGTATCAGTCACACCTATGACGCCTCCGAGCGTCGTCAAGAAAGAGATAGAAGCCCGCGTTGACCAGGCGTGGGACGCCGCCGGTTACATGACCGACGAGGGCCTGCGCGACACGCGGGCCATGCTGGAGGCCACGTACGAGGAGGTCGTCAAGCACGTCGCCGACTCGAAGGAGGAGGTCGCCGAGAAGGCGATCACCAGGGGCGAGCTGTACGCGGCCGTCTTCCCCGGCGCGCCCGGGACTGACGGTGCCGGGGACCCGGTCGACGAGTTCGACATGGCCGTTGCCGAACACCTCGAGCGCGACGTCTGGAGCCTTACGCAGCCCAAGAGCGAAGGTGCCATTCAGAAGCGCTTGGGTGAAGACGGGCTGACGTTCCTGCTGTGTCGGGAGAAAATCCGCCGCAACCTCGACAAAGCAGACGCCGTCTATCTCACCGACAACCCGCAGCTGATCCTGGAGACGTTCGTCGACAAGGAGGTCAAGGCGTATGAGCGTAAGGCTGCGAACCTGAAGAAGCAGCTGGAGATGGTGACGAAACGTCACGAGGAGCTCACCGCCCAGGTCAAATCCCGGGTGCGGCTCGCCGAGAACAAGAACAAAGCGGAGCTGAACCTCGCCCAGGCCAGCCCTCCCGAGGCGCTTCCTGAGGGGGCCGAGGAGGAGTAGACGGCACGAGGCGGCCGACGCCGGGCGACTGTACGCTCGGCGCCGGCCAACTCGGCCTGGGAAACCATGGCCACCAAGACATCGACCCCATCCCGCGCCGACGCGGTGCTCGTGGCACTGGGCCCCGACGATGAGTTGACCGACGCCGAGCTCGTGACCCGCATGGCGCCGCTGCACCGGGGGCAGGTCGTTCCGGCCCGCGTCCGGCTGGAGAAGCTGGGGCTGGTCGAACTCGTCGGTCAGAACGCGGACGGGCACAAAGTGTGGAGACGGACGCCTCCTGACCGCATCGCGGCAGCGAAGGAGGAGGCGACGGTGCGGCGCAAGCCCCTCGGAAAGAAGCTCGCCGGGCGGGGAGTCAATGAGCGCGTGCAAGCGGTCGCCGAACTCCTGGAGGACGAGCACGTCAACAGGGAGTTGCGCGAACAGATGGAGCGTGCACGTGCCTGGCGAAGTGCACGGGCGCGGGCTCAGGAAGCGCATGCCGAGTCTGAGGCACAGCGGCGCGAGCGAAAGCGCGAGCTGCGGAAGGCCGAAGAGGAAAAATCTGCGTATCTGAACCTCCTGAAGGTGCACGACAGCCTTCGCGAATCTGTGAACGCCCTCATGGACATCCGCGCGTTCATCCGGGAGGAGCTGGACCGCCAAGACCGGGACGAGGAGCTCCGGATACCAGTGGATCGTTGGCCCGAGGTCGCCAAAAACGTGGGGGAGGTCCTCGTCGTGTCCGGTGGGGTCTGGTTCGATCTAGCGTCGGCGGCTGGCAAGGATCCGGAGCACTGCCCACTTTGCGGCGCGCGCACGGCGCGGGAACCGATGGCCCTACCCGAGGGGATCATCGACGCCGAAGTCGTACCCGACGACAATCACGAACTGCCCGATGACGGGGAGGACCACTAACCAGGTGCCTTCCAAACGGTAACGTGTCGTCGGTCGCAGAGGGGCCGTTATCCCCGAGGTGCGCCAGCAGCACAGCCTGCTGTTCCCACCAGACCGATCACGGCTCGCGGCGGGGGTCTTAGCCACCCCCGCCGCTTCTCTTTCGGCGCCGCGCGCAGGATACCTGCCGCCGCGGCGCGAACTACCATGCGCTATCCCTTCCCGCCGCAAAAGACGAGCCCGCGCGGGCGACCTGCGCGTCGCGTATGCGACGGACCTCGGGACCATGTATCAGAGCGATGTCGAGAGCTTTCTCGCTTCCGACGTCGCGGGCGCGGTGGCCAATGAAGTGCAGCTCGCGTTTACGTCGCCGCCGTTCCCGCTGAACCGAAAGAAGAAGTACGGCAACCGCACTGGCGAGGAGTACCTCGAATGGTTGGGTGAGCTTGCCAGACCGTTGGGAGATCTGCTCGCCGAGGACGGCTCGCTGGTGGTGGAGCTGGGCAACGCCTGGGAGCCCGGTGAGCCCGTCATGTCCACGCTCGCCTTGAGAGCCCTGCTGAAGCTGCTCGAAAGCGGCGACTTCTACCTGTGCCAGCAGTTCGTCGTGCACAACCCCAGCCGGTTGCCTTCCCCGGCACAATGGGTGAACGTGGACCGCATCCGGGTCAAGGACGCCTACACGAACGTGTGGTGGATGAGCAGGACCCCTCGCCCCAAGGCGGACAATCGCAATGTGCTCGGCGAGTACAGCCCGGCGATGAGAAAGCTGCTGCGTCGCCAGTCCTACAACTCAGGCCCTCGACCCTCCGAGCACCACATAGGCAAGATGTCCTTCCTGACCGACAACGGCGGAGCGATACCGCCGAACGTCCTGACGATCAGCAACACGATGTCGACGGATGAGTACAGGAGCTACTGCCGGGAGCGTGGCTTTCGCCTCCACCCCGCGCGCATGCCGCCGAAGCTCGCCGAGTTCTTCGTGCGCTTTCTCACCGACGAGGACGACCTTGTGCTCGATCCGTTCGCGGGGAGCAACACGACCGGAGCCATGGCCGAGCAGCTCGGGCGGCGCTGGCTCTCAATCGAGCCGAGCGCCAGCTACATCGCAGGTTCGGTAGGCCGCTTCACGGGCGTTGACGTTGACACTGTCAGCGCTGTGGCCTGAGCATTCAGCACTGGCGAGCCACTCTTCTGGGCAACGCTGTGCAGCGTCTGCCACCAGTGTGCGGTCGAGGTCCGCGAACACACGAAGCTGCCGCTTCAACCGAACCTATGCGGCGAGTGTTACCGCGAGGAACGCTACAAGTACCGGAAGCGTGAGGATCTGGCGAAGTCGCTGCCGAAGCTGTTCGGCAAGACCTTTCGCGAGTACCTGGGGCGGGAGCCAGGCGACCCTTCGTTCTGGCTCAAGCCGTCGTCCTGAGCGGGCGTCGTCTCCAGAGCACTCAACCTGACCGCGCTCCTGCTCGCCACTGGGAGCAGTAGCCCCTGTCGTCGCGGTCCCTTGACGCTGCCGCCCAAAAATCGGGGGATCACGAATCGCCTTGCTCCGCAGGCCGCCAGCCTGGCTTAGGGATGTCGCCGATGCGTGTCGTTCGCGGCCTAGGCGCTCCCGCCGCAAATTGGGAGGGGGTCTCGGCTTGCCTTCGATCGGCATGCATTCAGAACGTTTGTTGTCGATCGCCGCAAGGAGGCGTCATGCATACCGAGAAGGACGCAGAAATCGTAGGTTGGATCGGCCGTGTCGGAGCGGCCGGCGCCGAGCATGTGATGGGCCGCTTCGCGATGAGCCGGAGCTGCGCCTACGAACACTTGAGCCGGCTCGTCTGGGATGGCCTGTTGGAACAGAAGGTCCTGCTCTACCGCAAGCCTGGGCTCTACGTCGCGACCGTGGAAGGGTTGCGTCGCTGTGGTCTCGAGCGGCTTGTGACCTACCGGGTCAGCTCCGGCGGGTTCGAGCACGCCCAAGAGGTCGCCTCAGCAGCGGTCGTCCTGCATGCGGGCTTCCCTGGATGGGAGCTACTCAGCGAGCGCGAGCTCCGCGTGGAGGAGGGCGACCGTGCTGAGCTCGTGGCATCGGCGAGACTCGGTGAGCTGCCCGGAGGACGCCCGGCGCTACACCGCCCGGACCTGGCCCTCATCTCGCCCGAGGGGAGGACCTTCGCCGTCGAGATCGAGCTGTCGATCAAGGCACCGCGCCGGCTCGCGGCCATCTGCCGTGGGTGGGCTCGTGCCCGGCACGTGAGCCACGTCTACTACCTGGCGGACGCTGCGCCGGCGCGCGCCGTGAGCCGCGCGATCGCAGAGACACGAGCGGGGGACCGGATCACGGTGTTCCCGCTTCAGGACGCAGCTTCACTGATCGAAGCCGAGCGCGAGGAGGCCAGCGATGCCCGTGTTCTTTGAGCACGTCCTTTGGGAGCTCGCAATCGTGACTGGTCTCATCGTCGGGTGCGGGACGGCAACAGCCCACATCCTCCGAAAGCGGCACCTTCGCTGGACCTGGGCGTTACCCGGCGTCCCTATTGGTTTCCTGCTCTTGAGCGGAAACCCGCTGATCGCGCTGCCCCTGTGGGGCGCGTCCCTGTACGCGTGCGCGCTCGGGCTGCGCTGGCATAGCGAAGACCTCGAGCACGGTGCCGACCACGCCGAGATCGCCCACGCACGCCTGGGAATCGTCGGCATGATCCGACGCCGCCAGAGCGAGGTGAGGATCAAGCGCGACGGCTGGATCAGCGACGGCCAACTCGTCGTTGGACGTGACGAGCGAGGCCTGCCGGCATCGATTCCCGTTGGCTACGGCTCGGGCTCGCACACGCTCGTCGTGGGCGCGACGGGATCGGGTAAGACGATCAGCGAGGCGTGGATCGCGTGCCGTCTGATCGACGGCGTCCACGGGGCGATCGTGATCGACCCCAAGGGCGATGCGATGCTCCGCGAGGAGCTGAGGGCCTCGGCGGAGCGTCGAGGAGTCCGGTTCCGTGAATGGACGCCCGAGGGTCCCCTCGCATACAACCCCTACGCGCACGGTACCGACACCGAGATCGCCGACAAGGCGCTCTCGGGCGAGGAGTTCACCGAGCCCCACTATCTCCGCCAGGCCCAGCGGTACCTCGGATACGCGATCAGGGTGATGCGCGCCGCGGACGTGCCGGTGACGCCCGTATCGCTGATGGCGAATCTGGATCCGCGCGAGCTCGAGGTCCGCGCTCGTGGCCTCCCCGAGGACGAGGCGGGTGAGGCTTTGGCCTATCTGGACTCTCTGACTGAGCGCCAGCGGCGGGATCTCACCGGCGTTCGCGATCGACTGTCGATCCTCGCGGAGTCGGACGTCCGGCAATGGCTCGATCCGAACGGTTCCGAGAATGTGCTCAACCTCGAGCTCGCGGTACGCAAGCGAGAGGTCGTCTACTTCCGCCTCGACTCAGACCGCCGGCCACTGGTCGCCGGGATGCTGGGAGCGGCGATCGTGAGCGACCTGATCACGCTCGTGGCCCAGCTGCAGGCCAAACCGGTGCCAACGGTCGTGATGATCGACGAGTTCTCGGCCGTGGCGGCCGAGCAGGTGGCAAGGCTCTTCGGCCGGGCCCGCTCGGCTGGGATCAGCCTGATCCTCGGCACCCAGGAGCTCGCGGACCTGAAGAGCGTCGGCGACGGAGCGCTTCGCGACCAGTCGCTCGGAAACGTCTCGACGGTCATCGCTCACCGTCAGAACGTGCCGGAGTCGGCTGAGCTGATCGCGGCGATGGCCGGCACCAAGGCCGTCTGGATCACCACCCAGCAGACCGAGCAGGGCCTCATCGCCGGCGGGCCGAGCGGCAGGGGCACGCGCAGGCGGGGCTATGAGTTCGAGATCCACCCCGGTCACCTCAAGCAGCTCTCCACCGGGAAGGCGGTCGTGATCACACCCGGGTCCGGCCAGCCCACGATCGCGCAGATCTGTCACCCGCAGGAGGCGCGGTCATGACCCCCGAGACCAATCAGAACGACCCGCCGACCTCGGTGCCTCGCGCGCTCGACGGTCCGCTGCTGCGGCCCGATCAGGCGGCCCTGCTGCTCGCCGTGAAGACGAGCTGGGTCTACGACGCCGTGCGCACGGGCAGCCTGCCCTGCATACGCGTCGGGCGCCACATCCGCTTTACCCGCGGGATGCTCGAAGACTGGCTGCAGGATAGGTACCGGACGTGAGATTCGGGTCCGGTCCCGGTGGCAGGGGAGCGCGGTGCGCGCGGTGCGGTCGGCCGTGTAGCTCCGCGCTCCGCTGCGGTCAAGGTCGGGCCTTCAGCCTGGCCCCTGCGGGGCCACCCCTGACGGGGCTCTCTTGACCTCCGCTCCGCACTCCGCTTTGGAGCGGTCAGGTCGGCTGGTAGCCGACCTGAGGACAGGGGGGGTCGAGCCGTGCCGTGGCGCGACCTATGGGCGGTTATAACCGAATCGCTTATATCCGCATATAGGCCGGTAGAGGATGGATCCGATCCGCAACCCGTACACGCCGAATGCGGGCTCGCGGCCGCCCGAGTTGGCCGGCTTCCCGGGGCCGCTCTTCGGGTAGGCTGGCAATCACGTAGGGTCTACGCACAGTGTCCAGCCACGCGATTGATCCTCCGCAACGGCGACCGCTGCAAGCGTTTGCGTTCGACCCTATGGCGGGTCGCGGCCGGCTAACCGAGGTGACCATCGAGGTTGACAACGAGCCACTCGGGCCTGGTCCGTCTGGCGCGCGGGTGAAGGTAGTCGACTACGACGGAACACGTGACTGTTTCTACGAGCCGGTCAATCTCGACGACCCTGCGATTTTGATGCAGGCTGGCCTCAGGCCGAGCGAGGCGGATCCCCGGTTTCACCAACAGATGGTCTATGCCGTGACGTTGAAGGTACTCGAGAACTTCGACCGTGCCCTAGGTAGGCGGATCACGTTCCGAGGCAAGCCATTGTTGCTCCTGCCCCACGCGTTCCGGGACGCTAACGCATTCTTCGACCCGACGCTGAACGCGGTGTGTTTCGGCTACTTTACCGCCGACCCAGACCATCCCGGCGAGAACCTTCCAGGCCAAACCGTGTTTACTTGCCTGAGCCAGGACATTATCGCGCACGAGGTAACTCACGCCGTCGTCCATCGACTACGCAAGCACTTCCTAGATCCGTCGAACGAGGACGTACTCGCATTCCACGAGGGGTTCGCCGACATCGTGGCGATCTTCCAGCATTTCACCTTCCCCGACGTCCTCTCGGAGGCCATCGCCTCGACACGCGGGCAGCTTCACTCGAACTCCACCCTGGTTAGTCTCGCTGCCCAGTTTGGTCACGCGACTGGGAAAGGCGACGCGCTCCGCACCGCGCTCGACGCCCCAGACCCGTTACTTTACGGGAGAGCGACCGAGCCTCACGAGCGCGGCTCGATTCTCGTGGCAGCTGTGTTCGATGGATTCTTCGCGAACTATCAGCACCGCATCCGTGACCTGATTCGCATCGCCTCAGAGGGAAGCGGCATCCTACCCATCGGAGATCTTCATCCCGACCTAGTTGACCGGCTAGCGCGCGAGGCTGCTGGCGCTGCTCAAGACGTGCTGACAATGTGCATCCGCGCATTCGAGTACCTGCCGCCTGTAGATGTCACGTTCGGGGATTACCTACGAGCGCTTATTACAGCGGACTACGATCTCGTCGCCGACGATGGCGTCGAGCAACGGCGCGCGATGATCGAGGCGTTCCGACGACGCGGCATCTTTCCGGAGGGGGTGATCTCTCTATCTGAGAGCTCCTTGCGCTGGCCGGCGGCCGCCGTGTCGAAATTCATCCCCGCCCAGGCGTTAGCCGAGCGCCTAGTCTCTGATGCGCGGGCGTTCGACGGCAACTCGCCGCGTGCGGGCGGCCCGATCGGCAATGAGGAAATCTATCGCCGACTTAGGAGCTGGGCAAAGCAGAGCGCACCCGAGCTTGGCCTTGACCCCAAAGACCGCGTACACGTTCACGGGTTTCACGCGACGTATCGGGTCAACTCCAGCGGCCAACTCGTGGTTGAGGTTGTTGCGCAGTTTATGCAGAAGCGCGACACGAGCAAAGACGAGCGCTTTGGGGGTATTCCGTTCCGGGGTGGCGCGACCGTCGTGGCCTCGGCAGATGGCAGGGTGCGTTTCGTCATCACGAAGCGCATGAGCGACGAACGCATGGAACGCCAGGTCGATTTCGTCAGTCGCTTAGACCTCAACGATCCATGGCTTCCGTGGGGTGGCGAACGCTACATGCGTTCGCGCGCGCGCCGTGACTTCCGTAGCCTTCATCGCGGGATAGTCGCATGAGTGTGTTGACGAGCGACGATGCCGTCGCAATACGGATGTACAACGTCGGATTCGGCGACGCGTTCCTTCTCCAATTCCCGGGCGAAGAGCGCCGACGTCGCGTGTTGATCGACTGTGGCAATCATTTCATGGGCGCTGGTCCAAGGCCGATTAAGCTGATCGTGCAGCAGATCATCAGCGATGTTACGGATTCTGACGGCGTCGCTCGCATTGACCTCGTGGTAGCCACACATCGCCACCAAGATCACGTATCGGGGTTCGCTGAGGCTGCCTGGGCGGACGTTGAGGTGGGTGAAGTATGGATGCCGTGGACAGAGAATCCGAGCGACCCAGAGGCTCGCGACGTGCTCAATCAGCAGAGCTCCACCGCTCGTCGTCTGAAGCTCGGATTAACCGCGCTCAATGTCGACCCGGAGGATCCGGCGCTCGTGCTGGCCGAGAACGCGCTGACCAACGCGGCTGCGATGCGAACGCTTCACCGCGGGTTCTCGGGGCATCCCACGCGTCGTTTCCTCTCAAGTGACGACGGTCTCCAGCCGCTCGAGTCCGGCCTTCTCCCGGGCGTCCGGGTTCACGTGTTGGGACCCGCTCGTAGTCGAGACATCATCCGCGACATGATCCCCCCCGCGGGCGAGAGCTACGTGTGGCTGACCGGAGCCAGTGCCGCCTACGAGATGGCCTCGCCCTTCGCTCCCGACTGGCAGGCTCGCGGTTGACGAATTCGCGGCGACCGCTGCTTACTCCGGCCTCCAGATGCTTGGAGAAAGCGGCCGCCAGCGGATTGCCTCGCACGGCGAGGCAGACGCGCTCTCGATAGCGGTCCGTTTGGAGGCCGCGGTCAATGGCACTAGCCTATTCTTGGCCTTCGAGATCGGTGAGGCGGTCTTGCTATTCCCCGGCGACGCGCAGTGGGGAACTTGGAGACTGATTCTTGACGATGTGACCGCCATGGAATTGTTGAAGCGGACGACCTTCCTCAAGGTCGGCCACCACGGCAGCCACAATGCCACGCCAGTCGCTTTTGTCAAGGCGCTTGCGGCGGCTCGGACGGAGTTGGCGACTGACCGAGCCGCGTGGGCGATGGTTTCGACGCGACCGATCAAGATCTGGAAGCAGATTCCTAAGGTCGAGCTCCTGGAGGCACTCGGCAACGCTACAGATCACTTCGCCCGAAGCGATGACACCGTGGGCCCAACGCCCGATGGCTTCTCCAAGTGGGACGACGCCGTCGTGGAAGCGATAGTGCCCACTCGGTAGCGGCTGCGGGCCCGAACAGAGACGCGATATCATGCTCGATGCAGCCCTAGTGGCTGGGGGCGGGTCGCTTAGGCGTCTCCGCCCCGTTTTATGTCGCGCCGCTGATAGAGCCTAGGAGCTCGGGTGACCCGCACGACAGCCACGGTCCCGCGCTGGCACCCTGTGGCGCGCGCGATTCGGCTTCGGATGAGCGTCATCATGAGCCTTTGCGGCAGCGCTGACCGGCTCGCGCCTCATTTTCGTCGCGCCGTGCTACTAGGCCTTCACGGGGTTCCGAGCCCCGCCTCTGTTGCCCGAGGACGTCGCCGGCGACTAGCGTGCGCCAAGATCCGGGCCGGGCACGCCGAGTTCAATCGCGACACTATGCAGTTCCGCGCCTGGGCGGGCCACGCGGACGCACTTTGAGCCAAGGAGACGTGATGGAAGCAGACGATCCCATTGACCTACTTGCGCCGGTCGTCGATTGCGGCGCTGAAGATGTACAAGAAGGCATAGCGCTCTGCCTGTCGGGTGGGGGTTACCGTGCGATGCTCTTCCATGTAGGAGCGCTCTGGCGACTCAACGAGCTCGGCTTTCTGCCCAAGCTCGACCGCGTCTCAAGCGTCTCGGGCGGATCGATTACAGCCGCGACGCTCGCGGTATCGTGGGGATCGCTCGAATTCTCCGCTGATAACGTCGCGGGGGGGTTTGAGCCGCTGCTTGTCCGCCCGATTCGGGCGCTGGCAGGCGTCACCATCGACCGAGATGCGATCCTCGGCGGGATACTGACGCCTCGCAGGACGATCTCCGACAAGGTGACTAGTGCGTACCGCAGGCACCTTTTTGGCCACGCCACGCTGCAACAGCTGCCCGATCAACCACGGTTCGTGATCAACAGCACCAACCTGCAGACCGGGACGCTTTGGCGCTTCTCTAAGCCGTATATGGCCGACTACACCATCGGGGTGCTGCCTAACCCCGCAGTGGAGCTTGCGGTCGCTGTGGCGGCGTCCTCGGCGTTTCCCCCGTTCCTGTCCCCTCTGCGACTCAGAGTCGACCCGACATCCTTCTCGCCCGAGAGCCGCGGAGCGAACTTTCGGCAGCCATTGAACGCTGAGATCGTGCTCAGCGATGGTGGCGTCTATGACAACCTAGGCCTCGAGACGGCCTGGAAGCCTTGCGCGACCATCCTAATCAGCGACGGGGGTGGGCAGATGACAGCTGAGCCGCGGGTCGCCGGTGACTGGGCCCGACAGGCGATCCGCGTCAATGCGGTCATCGACAACCAAGTTCGTGATCTCCGCAAGCGCCAGGCGATTGCAGCGTTCGAGCGCAGCGACCGTGCCGGAACGTATTGGGGTATGCGCAGCCACATCGAGGCCTATGGGCCACCACCCGGTAGCCTACTTTGCCCGCCAGATCGCACTGCGGCGCTCGCTGCAACAAAGACGCGCTTGAAGGCGATCGATGCCACGCTCCAGGAGCGGCTGATCAACTGGGGTTACGCCGTGTGCGACGCAGCGATGCGCCGTTGGCTTGTGCCAAACGCGGAGCCTCCTGAGGGCTTTCCCTACGCCGCCGCCGGCGTCGGATAACCGACGAGCGATGACGCTCCTTTGCGGCAGAGAGCTGGCACGTCCACGTGCGCCAGCGCAGCGAACCCTTCTCCCCGCTGCGTCAAGCCGTGGCTAGCGGCCTGGCTCGGCCAGCACGTATTCGGCCTTGACTATCTCGGGCTCGACTGCGCGCGCCAAGTTGATCTCGTCGGAACTGGCGCAAACCACTCGGTAGATAGGCTCCGATCCTCGCGGCGTCCCGATATAGGTCCACCAAGCAGGAAAGAACCGCGACTGAGCGTTCAGCACGTCGCGACCCGGCTCGACCGAGCCGGCTGCACGTTGCTCGCCCGCCGATGTCTTGCCGAGGTTCAAGGTCTTCGAATACACGCTCGTCCTATCCTTTGCGTAGATTGTGGCAGAAGTTACCAGCGAATCACGAAGGTTGCAAGCCCCCATCGGCGCAAACCGCCGAGATCTAGAGCCTGCCCAGCCCAGACCAGCCGTTGGTCCAAGCCAGACGAGAGCAACCTGCGGCAGCTTAACACAGGCATGGGTCGGACGGTGCGTCGGCTCACGGGCCGACCGCGGCGCGACGCCCATGACTGCGGCGTTCCCGCCTGGGCAGCGGCGCACGCACGAGAGGTTCGACTCCGCTGTCTGCCACTCGCGCGCTCCCAGCGCGCGACTACCGGAGTCGACGGCCAAAGCTCGCGCACGCAGCGGCCGCAACGGTGGTCCAGCTGGCGGAAAGGTGACGACACGGACCTGTATGCGGTAAATCATCTGGGATGGAGGTCCGTGTAAGGGCCGGCTCCAGTCTCGCCCGTGACCCTGGCTCGCCGGCCCTTGAGATACCTAACCGGCCTTGCGGGGAGCGCGCAGAGTGGTGCGCTGGTAATCGTCAACCGCGCGACCCCTGCGCACTTCGGACTTACCTTCAACCCGCACAACGAACTGCAGCTCAAGGCTCGCGCTTTTCGAGCTTCGCCCCCCGCGTGACGCCTTTGTCTGTTTTCCCTTACTCGCCACTTGCACCCAAAACCACTCGTCGGGCAACACTATATCGATCACACATAAGTCCTTGTCGGCCACTTTGGCCGGCCTAATTTTCACCCACCGCGTCGACGGGACGGGATCAAAACGACTCTCGATTACGCTTCGAAGTCTGCGTGCAAACTCATCCCAATCACCGCCCCCGTAGTCCCACTCAAGCCCGCAACATCGGTGAACTCCTTGCTCGTCTGCCGCCGGCAGAGCCATAAATTGTGGGCACTGTCCGTACTTCGATCGCTCAAGTGCACCGATCACAATGCTTCCGCCGTTACTGTTGAGCAGAGATGCGATCGCTCGCATGAGTGCGTTTACGGCGGCATTGTGCGCATCCGTCGTGGGGCGAGCCGATGTGACTGGAGCGTCGCCCTTGACAATCCAGTTGTGAAGTTCAGTAAAGGCGGACCCCTTGATCTCAAGCCGCTGCCCCTCCTGTTGCGCCAAGAGCTCCTGCGCACTCGTCTGGTCCTGGGCTGGTTGGGCCTGCGAGATCCTGAGCTCGTCACGAGACTCAAGAAACCCCGGGATCGGAAAGAACGAGCTGTATGTTCTGGCCCCGCCCGAGGCTGCATAGTCGTTAATCTGTGAGACGAGTCGCTTGCTGATGGCGTGGAACCTACCCTGCCCCTGAGCCACCTGACCAAAGATGAGGAACTGATACACGTCATCGAGGCGATAGAGCGACGGGTCGCGAATCACATCGCGAGAGTCGTCGAGAAGGGTGCAGAGTCTGCGCTTTAGCGCGGGCCAGTTGTTGGGTTGCTGCACCTTGACGAGGACGAGGAAGCGAATCCCAGAGCGGTAATCAGGTCTCGTGAGAATCGTACTCGCCGTGCAGGCCTTTACGACTGGCCTAAGACCAACGCTCAACGTGCCATTCGAGTTGTTCATCTGAAGCTCGTTGATCCGGTCACGCTCACGTGCTGGCCAGCCAGCGTCTAGTGTGTCGTCGTCGGGCGTCAGGATTTCGCCGATCCGCGCTTCCTTGGTACCGGCCCACGGCCAGTGGTGGACAATCTCAGCGACCTCGAGGACGTGTGCAACTTGTCGCTCTGGGTGGTCGTTACGAAGGTCCTCCTTCAGCTTGTAGAGCGGCATCCGAGCGGGTATCCAAGCACGGACCAGTACGTCATACGGAGCCGTAACCTCATAAATCTGATAAGAATAAATCTCGTTACGGGCGAGAAACCGCTGCAGACGCTCAGCAGCTTCCTCGCGGTTGTAGGTTGGCTCGAACGCCAGGAAGACGAAGACGAGCTTCTCGTCGGCCCACTCTTGGTGTGCCAAGTGGTGCCACAGGAACGGAGGCGGAGTAGTCATATAGGCTGAACAACGCGCGTTGCTTGAAGCGGCCGCACTCTAGCACGGGACACGATGGCTTCGGGTGCCCGATCGAGGTCAGTTTCGTCGCACGAATGCGACGGCCTCCGGGCTCGGCTGAAGCAGTGGGCGTCGCGGTTTTAGTCGTACCGCAGTTAGTCCCGGGCGTCCGCTGCGTCCTCTCGGATGTCGATGGGAACCGCTCCACGAGCGCTCTCAGGGCCGTCTTCTCGTCGTCGACACCCCACCTCGCGGCACTCAACGGCATTCGTGAAGAGCGAGACAGATTTGATCGAGCCAACGGCTGGTTTCGTCCGCTGGTAGGCGCTCCCACGGTCAAGGCCACACAGGACTGCAGTGACGTCGATCTAGCTGCGCAGTACAGCAGACCGTCCCTTTCGGGCGTCAAGGGTGAGCGCTGCACGCTCATGAGGGTTCGCGCCTCGCCTGCGGCTCGCCCCTTGACGCCCACGGCCGGTCCGCTTCCTACCGCAGCGTCGATCACGCCCCAGCTCCAGCGCGGACGACTTGACAAAGCGGAGCACGAACGGAGGTCAGACCATGTCTCAGAGCAGCTCCAGCACCGCAACCGCCCCCGATGCCGTCACCGCCGCACCGCCGACGGAAGGCACCCAGTACGAGCCCGACACGATTCTCGTGGCGAGGCTCACCGCCGACCCGCAGCTGCGCCACACGGCTTCCACGGGCAAGCCCGTTACCACCCTCCGCGTGGCACAGCAGCACACGAATCCCCAGCGTTTCCACGACGTCGTCTGCTGGGGCCGCACCGCAGAGGTCGTCTGCCAGTACCTCAAGAAGGGTCGGCTGATCGAGGTCACCGGACGCGAGCACGAGCGGACCTATACCGCGAGCGACGGCAGCGAGCGGACCGTCGAGGAGATCGTCGCGTTCCGCGTCCAGTTCCTCCCCGCCCGGGACACGACCACCGCCGTCGAGAAGGAGGGGTCATGAGCAGCGAGATCAACCTCGAGCAGCAGCTGCTCTCAGAGCAATACCGTGTTGCCCCGGAAGTCTTCTGGCAGCTCGGCCAGATGCGCGGCGACGACGGATACGACCGCATGGAGGTCGCGCGGGGCCGCGGATGGAGCGCGGTCCCGTCGTGGGGCCTCGACGGCTGGGACCTGGGCGGATGGCCGCTGGTCGTCATCTTCCACCGCGGCACCGCAGACGGCTTCGAGCTCGCCTACGACGTCGAAGGCGACATCACCGTCTACCGCTACCCGACCCGCGAGCTCCGCGACGCCGCCACCGACTGTCTCGCCTTCTGGCATTGGGAGCACGACCAGGAGGAATGGGTGGATGGCATCGAGAGCATCCACTCTGCCCCTGACCGCCTGCGCGGTCCATTCTCCTGGGAGCGCCTCCGAGGTGACCGCCCCAGGCGTGTACTGGACCGACCTGAGACCTGAGTGTCCTCGATGCCTGGGCAGAGGCCAGACGGGCCTCATCGGCGACCTATGCGGTCTCTGCAATGGCAGCTGTTTCGTACCCCACGCCGTTGCAAACGCGTACGCCGAAACCCAATGACGCGTAGAGGCTAAGTCTCGCTCAGCTGCGTCTCGAGGCCGGACGGTCTCATCCGTGGCTTCGTACCTGGTCACGATCGGGCTTTGCTAGCGCATCTGCAAAGTAGTCGAGGACGAGATCCCGCTGCGGCTCGGGTACATCGCTGCCGAGCAACTCAAGCATCTCGCTGAATGCGCTCCGTGTTCGCGCTCTGCGCTCCGGATACTCATCACGGGCGGCCTCACCCGAGTCGTAGTAGCGCCGGAGCGAGACCAAGGCGCGGACCATGCTGCCCAACTTCGACAATCGCATGCCGCGAAACGCCTGTCGACCGACCATCGTCGCGACCGGCGCAACAGACCGGCTCATATGGGCGTTCGCATAGCTTGCGAAAGGCGTCGCGGGGCTTCCTGTTCCCCGCGCGACGGCGATCGCGAGTCTAGCCATGCACGCGTCGGCTGTGTGCGCTGCAGATCGCGAGGACCACACACGCATCGGGACAACCGCCAATCCGTTGTCGGATCGGACGTGGCGCAGCAGCGCGAGGCCACTTGGGTGTGGATAGAACGTGGACAGCGGGACGTACAGGCGGTCGTAGACGTCCGTTGCGAATCGCTCGCCTGTCTTGACAGCGACGACCTTTGCCATCTCTCGTACCGTCGGAAGCTGTTCAGGCGGACTGATTGACGCTGCGATCTCATCAACAAGGCTACTGGTGATCAAGTTTCCATCCGCGAGGTATGAGACAACGCGCTGGAATGACCGCGCATTGTCGCCGCGCATCCGGCCGACGCGGTCCTCGCCATTCAGCCAGTAGAGGCCGGCAATGCATGTCTCTATGCAGGCGCGAGCGAGGAGGGCGGCAGCCTCGGTCTCTTTCCTGCGCGCGGCTCGATGAGTCTCGCGCTGCAGCCAGAGCAATCTAAGCAAGGCGAGCTGAGCTACATCCACTGGCTCCGCGTCGTCGCCGGGCCACGGCGTGCAAGTGATCAGTCGGCGCGCTGCGGTGCGTGCCCGCCTTCGTCGGATTGGATCCGGATAGGGGACGACACCGAGGAGCACGAGGCGTATGACGGAGAGCTGCTCGGAAGGCATTGTTCAGGATGGCAGTTGCTCAAGGCTCGCTAGAACATGAGATGTGGAGTATCCCGAGGAAAACGCGCTCAACATCTACACCGATGGTTCGATGTTGGCATCTCCGCGCCGGGGCGGTGCGGGCCTGATCTTCGTTGTGATCGATAGCGAAGGCAACGAAGAGCAGCGGGAGGAGGTTCTGCCTGGCTTCGCTGGCGCGACTCAGAATCAGATGGAGCTCGAGTCGGTGATACAAGGACTAAAGATGGCGACCGGCCGCCATCCGCCGTTTGATCCCTCGAGTTATCGCAAGATCGTGGTCAAGACGGATGCCACGTACATCGCCGAGAACGTTGGGTCGGCTCTCACTGTCTGGCGTCGGAACGGTTGGAAGACGACGGAGGGGAAGCCCGTCGACAACGCCAGGCAGTGGAAGGAGCTCATCCGGCTTATCGCGCTCGCGTATAAGCATGGCAAGCCAGCGAGCATTGTGCGTGTGCCGGGAAAGAAGAGTCCCCGGACCAAAGCCGTCGACAAGCTCGCTAAGCGGTCCGCCAAGACTGCATCCACTCGTCAGCTGATCCCGACCGAGGTTCGCCGCAAGCGAATCGACCAACCGATCGAAATCGGGAGCGTCGCGATGGAAGGACAGCTAATGACCATCAATATCTTCAAGAGCGAACACCAGCACGTCCACAAGCTCTCGAAGTACTGGTATACCGTCGAGTCGAAGGGAAGCCCCTATTACAAGCTGGTAAGCGCGATCTACTCCGAGCTACACCACCTCCGGCGCAGGAGCTACCGCGTCCGCGTGAATCACGACACCGGAAACCCTCGGATCGTCAGGGAGTTCGGCGAGGTCAAGCCAAGCGCCAAAGAGCACTGACGCCCTGAGTGGTGCCGGCCGAATCGTGGCCCAACGAGCTTTCGGGGTGGAGCGCTGACGCAAAGCCACCATAGGAGACACCGGATACACGAGGTTGACGATTCGGCTATACCTAGGCGAACGCGCGGTCGACGGCGTCAGCCTCCTGCTCGGAGGGCTGATAGTGCGCGTAGACCTGTGTGGTCTTGGAATCCGCATGGCCCATCCAGTGCTGGAGGGTCCGTAGCGGAACGCCGTTCGCGGACATGCGCGTGCCGAACGTGTGGCGGAGCTCGTGGAAGGTGATCTGCCTCACGTCCGCTTGCTCTAGGGCCTTCTTGAAGCGCCGGACCAGCTTCGATCGATCCAGAGGATGGCCGGTCTCGGCGTGTCCGAACACGAGGTCGCTGTCCGCTTTGTACAGGGATCGGTCACGCAGGTCAGCGAGCGCGTCGGCGACCCGCTTGGCCATCGGCACGGAGCGTCCCGAGTCCTCGGACTTGGGATCGTTGAACTCCCCTCGGACGTAGGGGGAGACAACGCGCACTTTCCGTGCCTCGAAGTCGACGTCGCGCCAGCGCAGCCCGATCAGCTCGCCCTGGCGCAGGCCGGTCATCGCAGCCGTCAGGTAGAGCGTCGGCTCGATCTGGCCGAACGCATCGTCGGGGTAGGGGATGGCAAGCAGCTTCTCGAGCTCCGGCTGGTCAAGGAACTTGATCCGCGTCTCGGTTGTCTTGATGACGGGGCGGTCAGCGAGCTTGACGGGATTGCGGTGGCACCAGCCCATCCGCAGGCCCAGCTCGAACACGGAGTGCATCGTGTTCAGGTGGTTGCGAACCGTCTTCGGCGCCAGGGTCTTCAGCTTCAGCGCGATATAGCGCTCGATGCTGCGCGGCTCGATCTTGTCGAGCTCGGTCCCCCCGAAGAATGGTGCGATGTGGTTCCGAAGGTCCGAGGCAACGGTCATCCGATGAGACTTCTTGCGCCCGCGCATCTCAAGGCGCCGCGAGAGCTCCTCGCCGGCCTCAACCATCGTCACGCGCTCGGTGCTCGTGCGCGGACGCTCCGCGTCGCGCATCTTGCGAAACCGCTCCTCGGCTTCCCTCTTAGTCAGGCCGTCACGCTCGCCGGGCGTCCGTGCACGGCCCACCGTGCGCATCACTTTCCGCCCGTCGGGTCCATACCATGAGCCGACCCAAGAGGGGCCAATGATTCGCAGCGATCCCGTCCCGTAGCCTCGCCGTGCCTTCGTTGTCTGCGCCACTCTGTCTCGCTCTCCTTAGCTCTCCGTCTATTCTATTTCTATTCTATTTTGAGCAGATGCTACCGGAGCTAACGGACAGAAATCCCGCTCTAGAGCGGGAAATCGGGGGTAGCCCGTCTCGTCGCTTCCGGCTGGGGGCCGGGCGGTCGCAGGTTCAAATCCTGTCTCCCCGACTAAAGAAAGCCCTGCAAATCAGCTAGTTTTGGTAAGCGTTCAGTGGGTTGGGGGACATAACTCTGCAGCGTCGAATCTTGTGGCGTGGAGCGCGCTGAGGCGGAGGCGATCTACGACGCGGGGCGTGAGGCCGTCGTCGAGGTGCTGCTGGCGATGGATCGCCGCATTCAGCAGCTCGAGACGCGCGTGGAGAAGCTCGAGCGCCGGCTGACCAAGAGCTCGCGCAACTCCTCGCTGCCGCCGAGCTCTGACCCGCCGAGCAAGCGCCGGCCCGTGCGCGATAGGGACCGCTCGGGACGTTCACAGGGCGCACAGCCAGGGCACGAGGGTCACGGCCGCGAGCTCTTGCCAGCCTCCGCGGTTGACGAAGTGGTCGAGCACTGGCCGAGACGCTGCCGCTGTGGCCACCTCTTCGCCGCTGGAGAGCTCCTGGCCGTGGGCGAGCCCTTCCGCCATCAGGTCGAAGAGCTGCCGGTCCTCTCGGCGCAGGTGACAGAGCACCGCGCCCAGCGCGTGCGCTGTCCGGGCTGCGGCAAACAGACGCGGGCGATGCTTCCCGCGGAAGTCTCGAACAGCGCTTTCGGACCGCGTCTGCAAGCGGCCATCGCGGCGCTGTCGGTACGCAACCGCGTGAGCCGCCGCGACGTGACAGAGCTCTGCGAAGAGCTCTTCGGAGCGCACATCTGCACCGGCACGGTCGACGCCATCCTCGCGCGCGCCGCCGACGCTCTGGAGGATCCCTACGAAGATCTGCTCGCGCGCGTGCGCTCAGGCGAGAGCCTGAACATGGACGAGACCGGCTGGAGGTTGAAGGGCAGAGCGCGCGCGCTGTGGGGCATGTTCACCGAGCACCACGCCGTCTTTCACGTCGCCCCCGATCGCCACGAGGATCATGCCAGGTGGCTGCTCGATGGCCACGAGGGGATCGTGACCTCAGACCGCTGGTGGGGCTATGCCCACCTGCCGCTCAGACGCCGTCAGGTCTGCTGGTCTCATCTGAGAAGGGACTTCAAGGCCCACGCCGAGGGCCTCGCCGCCGAGCGGGAGTTCGGGCTCCAGGGCCTTGAGCTCTCAGAGCGAGTCTTCTGGGCGTGGGAGGTATTCCAGAACACCGGTGACCGTCGCGAGCTGAAGCGCACGGTTCGTGCCCTGCAACGCCACTACAAGCCGATCATGCGCCGCTACGCCTCGAAGAGCCCCCGTCACAAATATTGCTACCGGATGGCACGCAACCTCTTGAAGCTGTGGCCGGCGCTTTGGACATTCGCCAGGCGCACGGGGGTCGAGCCGACCAACAACCACGCCGAGCGCTCGCTCAGGGGCGCGGTCATCTACCGAAAGCTCTCGCTCGGCAGCCAATCAGAGCTCGGGGAGCGACGCATCGAGCGGCTGCTCTCGGCGTCGGTCACCTGCCGCCTGCAGCGCCGTTCGCTGTTCGCCTACCTGAGCGAGCTGCTCGCCGCCCACGCGCGCGGCGATCCGGTCCCATCGCTTGCCTGAGGTGGGGGACTGAACGCTTACCAGTTTTGCAGGCAGCACGAGGGACAAGCGTCCGGCGTCGTATTCTATTTGTATTCTATTCGTCCGGCAAGCCCTCTCCCGATGACACCTGTGCGAGGCATGTGCTTGCGAGCCCCGCACGGAGCTTCTAATCCGCTGCGCTGTACCATTTCGGGCGGTGGCGCGAGGGTGATGTGGTCTGAGGGAGAGGTTCGCTCGCGTGTGAGGAGGCAACGGCGCGCGGCGCCTGATGATGCTCAGGGACGCTTCACCGTGCGCCGATGGGTGAGCATGGGCCCCGCGACGACAGGTCGACATGCCGCTCTTTAGTAGGCGCGAGCCTGACCTCGGCACACTGATGTCGTATGTGGTCGCGCGATCCCTTGAGCGTGGTGCGACGCTCAATCGCACGAAGCTGGTCAAGCTGCTGTATCTGATCGACCTTGAGCGCGCCGCCGCCGCGCAGCCTTCGCTAACCGGGCTGCACTGGATCTTCTTCCACTACGGTCCTTATGCGTTGGAGCTCCCGGAGACGCTCGAGCCGCTGGAAGGCGGCAAGCTGATCGTCAAGGGCCACCAGGATGCCCAACTTTTCGTCGCTGCGCCCGAAGCCCCAGACGGGGAGGACTGGCCGATGAGCACGCGGCGACAGGTCGACAACGTGATCCGGCGCTTCGCGAGCATGGATCTATACGAGCTGCTCGACCACGTCTACTTCCACACCGCACCGATGCGCGGTGCCGTGCGCGGGCAGTCGCTGGACACTGGCCGCGCCAGGTCTGAGCCAGAGCCCAGGCCCAAGCCGCCGCTGCCCCCCCCTCACCTCTCGAACGAGGCGAGAGAGCGCCTAGCGGCGATGCGCGTGCGTTATCGTGAACGTGAGCGGCTCGTTCCGATTGACCGGGCCGACCGCACGTTCCTCGTCGATCCCGACGACGAACGCCTCAGTTTGGGCCAGTCTCAACGTGGGCGCATCGTGGTCTCGCCAGACGCTGAAGCCGACGCGGGCTCGCCCACCTGATGTATGGCGTCATCGAGCCGTTCTACGAGAAGTGCGAGCGGGCCATTGCTCGCGGCCACATCTTCAATGACCAGCCTGTCTATATGCCCGCTCGTCACGGTCTCAAATTCACGCGAGTAGACCCCAAGGACGACAGCCAGCTTGACTTCGAGGTGTGCGGACGCACCGACGAGATCTTCAACCATCCGCCGGTGTCCAGCCTCGGCATGGAATCAACCGAAGGCGCGGTGGTCGCGAAGACGAAGAAGGACCGGCCCGTGATCGTCCTTGGAGGGATGCACGCGTCCGAGCTGTACGGTCGGGAGGACAGGACCAAGCCTGCCTCAATCGCCCTCGTCGCGCCGGTCTACAAGGCTGACCAGTACAGCGAGACGATGCGACGCCGGATACGGAACTACGAGCTAGCGAACGTCTTCTACCTCCCTGCCGATGGTTCGCTTGGCTTCGAGGAGGGCTTCGCACGGCTCGACCACATTCAATCCGTCGATCAAGACCGACTATCGAAGCACCGCGGCATGAAGCTCGTCGACGATGCGCTGGACGCGCTAACGGAGTGGTTCACGACGCTTTTGACCGCCCAAGAGCCAGAGGATTCTCTGATCCGCCAGTACAGGACGGAGATGAGGAATCAGGACTGAGCGACGCGGAGATGGCTGCCGCTGCGAGGGGCGTCCCGTATCCGGGCCGTCCTGACGGTAGGAGCGCGGGACCCTACGCAACCACCACAGAAAGACCTAGCCTCACGACGTAAAAACCATGCTCGCTGCCACAGGATCAGGCGGGGCGTATCAGGTCGACGTGTTCCCACCACTTCGCCGCGAACGAGTCCAGCGCTCCGGAGAGCCGATCCCAGTGTGACTCGGCTGCGCTGACGAGAAAGAACCGGCAACTTCCGCGATGAGCGATAACCGCGCCGACGGGCGCTTGGCTGACGCCGGCTGCCAGCTGCTCAAGTCGCTGTTTGGCCTGTGTCTCAGCACTCGTTCCCTTCGAGCGGTCGGCGTGCTGGTAGGCGACGAGGCTCTGCCCGCGGGCGGCGTAGTCGGCAAGCTCCCTGACCAGCGCGTACTTATACAGCTTCGGCATCTTCTCCCGCGAGCACAGGCCGTTGTCCGGGTCGCAGAAGATGGCGGCTGCGTCGGCAAGCCCCACCACAGCCCCGCGGTGCCACGCTGCGCGGTCCGTTCTGGCGTCGAGTATCGCACTGTACGTCGGGCCATCCGGTAGAGCACCGGACCTCTCAAGTTCCTGCACGCTGCGCTGGGTCTCGACTACCACCGCGAGCTCGCGCATGAGGTCCGGATCGCAGGAGGCGAGGGCCGCGTGCCAGCGGTTGGAGGGCTGCAGGTACTTGGTGTGCTTGCCGTCGGCGTTGTGGGCCTCGTCGGGCGCCCGGTACCAGTTCACCCCTATTATCAGCCCAGCGGCGCGACCAAGGTGCCGCAAGAGCCCTAGCTTCTGGAAGTCTCCAACGTCACCTGCGTAGCGGTCTTGCACGCGCGGCAGTCTTCCACAACAATGCGCGCGAGCCTTCTGCCCTGCGTTCTGCGCGCGATCGACAAAGGACCTCAGCCGACCTACATGTAGAACGCGTACCGCTTGCCGATCGGCGCGTCGGGCGCGATGTGTCGCAGGATGTTGCCGATCGCCCGTGCCGCGAGCGTCGTGATCGGCTCGCGGCCGTCGAGTCGACTGTGGTTCCAGTTGAGCTTCGTCAGCGCGAGCACCTCAGTCGCATGACGCTGGGGTGCCAGCTCCGCGGAGTCCAACGCGATACCGAGCGGTGCCGGCACGTAGGGACCGGGGTAGGTCTCATAGAAGGGAACGCTGCCCGTGGTGTATAGCAACTGCGAGCGGTCGTCCAGAACGACGTGGGTTCCACGGAAGGGTGGTCCGTGGCGCGGCGTGAAAAAGCGCGATGACGACGGTCCAACCGTGACCAGCTCGAGCATGTCGACACCGTCGGCGTCCGCGGCCGCTTCCAGTCCCTCGATCTCGTTGCTCGTAAACCGCGAGGTCTTGTGGATCACTACGCGGGCCGGTAGGTGGCGGTGCTCGCTTCGGTATTGGCCGAGCGCGTCTCGCAGCAGACGCTCGGCGTCGTCGCGCGGGAGGTAAGGCTGCCGGTCGGTCTTCGAGATCTTCGCAGGTCCGCCCCTGACGATCACGCCCTCGCCGCGCTCGTTGAAGACCTGGGCGAGGCTTGTTGCGAGTGATTCGTCGTTCTCCTTATAGAAGGAGATGCCGATGAAGCAGGTCTGCAAGTCGCTCCGCTCGCGCACGAGCGCCCACGGGTACCCGCCGGCCTTGTAGTAGAGGGCCGTATGAAGGTTCCAAGCGCGGGTCGCCTCGTCTTGTTGCTGCCGCGGGCGCCCCGTCACGGTGTTCTGCTTGCGCAGCTTGGACTCGTCGTATGTGCCCGGCAGCACGTACTGGACTGGGACCGGATGAGCCATCGCACGTGCCTTGACCACATCATGCAACTGAGGGCCCACGTCCACACCGGGTTGGGCATTAAACAGCTGCAGCACCTCTAGGGGAGGGGCGCAGACCACGACCTGAGGTAGTGCTCGGTCGCAGATCGGGCGCATCTCGTCGACGAACATGATGGCGGCCGCCTCGACGCGCTTATTCGGGTCGGTGATCTTCGCTAGGCCCCGGATCGCTCGCGAGGAGAGAGTCCGCTGGTTGCGGGCGTCGAACGCCAGCTCGGACTCGAAGCCCACATCTTCGGTGAAGCCGGGGAACGGGGGGAAGAGGTTGGGTTGTTTGGCCTCGGCGCGTGCGGCGATCGGCTTGCGACAGCGTTTCAACCAGGCCGTCACACCTTCGATGCTCTCCTGCGTGCCGATCACACCGACGTTGATCGTCCTGGGCGCCGCGGGTGCGTCGCCGTCGGCGGGTCCAAGTTCGAGCAGGCCAAAGCGCGGGTCGACGTGCCGTCCTCGGCCGAACTGCAGCTCGGGCTCGCTCAACAGCGCACCTCTCATGCCGCCTCCCACTCGTCGACGACCTGCTCGTCCTCCGTCTCGGTCTCGACAGGAAGGGTGTCATCGTCGTGATTGTCGATCTCGACCACGACTGACAGCCCAAACTCCAAGAGCTGGCCCTCGGGGTCGGGAGCGAGCCCACCGAGATCGACCTCGCCGTGGAGAATCCACGTCCACGTCTGCACGTGCCGACGCATGTCGGCGTGGCGCTCCATCCGCTTGATCTTCGAGAGGTAATCCGCGGCAAAGCGAGATTCCCACCAGCCATCCGATGAGAAGAAGTACGTGGGCAGAATCTCCAGGAACCACTGGTCGGCGTACCGCTTGAAGCGACGCTCCATTGCCAGATGCCGGACGTACTTGATCTTCCCATCGTCGCGCGTGTAGAGCTTGACGACCGCGCGTGTCTGTCCGCCGAGGCCAGGAAGCTCCACGCTGGTGAGTTCGCGCGGCGCGGACAGGATCAGCACGTTCGGGTTCTTCCGCGGCCGGGCCGCAGGGCGCAGCTGCTCCTCCAACGCACCGTTCAGCAGGTGGACGAAGTGCCGTTGCTCGTCCGGGTCCTCGCTCTCCGCCCACTCCGCGACGTCAAGCTGTTCCGCCGGGCCGTTGCAAATCTCCCCAACCAGGGTGGTCGCAGGATCGTGAAACGAGAAAACCGACCCACCCCACATCGTCCATGCCCTCGGCGGAGCTGCGCCTTGCCCTTTCAACGCCAAGCGCGCGTGACGAGGAGTAATGACGCGTGCCGGCGCGACGTAGATTACGTCGGGCGTCCGCTCGACCGGCACCAGGTTGCTCGTCAAGGCCTCACGCACTGGCGGAGGGCCGAGGTGCAGGCCGCCGCTTCGCGGACGAGCAATGTCCCACAGGCGCTCCTCGGCGGAACCGTCGAAACGATCTTGCTCGCGGTCGAAGACGATCCGACGCGCCGCTCGATGCTCGGAGTGTTCGCGAAAGTAGTCCTTGACCGACACGAAGTACGCGTCGCCGCTGGTCGGATGCGAGCGGACGAGAATCACCGGCGCGTTGCCGTTCAGCCAGTAGTGCAGGTCCTCCTCGCTGCAAACGTACGTGACAGGCGAGCCAGCTGCGAATGGGATGCTTGTCGCCTTGCTCTGTACCAGGATGATCTTGCCGGTGGCCGCATCCGTGGACTTCTCGACCAGCTCGATCCAGCCGTCGATACCAACATCGTTCTGGGTCTCGTTCCAGAGATGTGCGAGGTCAGAGCTGCGGCTGGCGATCAGCGCGATGCCCTGGCGCTCGATCTGCTTGGTCTTCGGTGCCTTCTTAGCCACGGTCCATCTCGTATTTTTCGGGCCCAAAAATATAAAGATGCCTCCGGACGACTCGGCCCAGCCGAGCCCTGGGGATGCCGATCGCTAGACGCTCGATTCGGCAATAGGATCCTGCGCGGGATGGTTCAAAGGGACGGGGCACGCACCACTCTCACCGAAGCGGTAGCGGTCAGGGGAAGATTGGACCCCGGTTGTGGTCATGAGGGGTATTCGTAGCGGCTGGAGCGCGGCAGACGCACGAGGTTCAGCGGGAGTGGTCGGCACGACCGTTCCGCCTCAACGCGCCGCTAGACTCGCGCGGTCAACACAAGTTGGCCCCGGCGCGGCGCGAACCGCCCGGGGCCTGGCACGGAAAGGAAGGACCTTCCCATGCAAGATGAGCCTACTCAGGCGCCTGCCGACCGCGAGCCCGTCCGCCTGGAATCGGCGGTGATGCTGCTGCCGTTGCAGACCGGGCATTCGTGGCCCTGGTCCATGCAGGAGATCGCGCGCGAGCTCGGCAACGAGCTGCTCGCCGCCGACGCGGTGGTCGGGCTGCACGCGGCGGGGCTCGTGAACCGCCTCGATGAGTTCGTGTCCCCGACGCGGTCAGCGACGCGCTTTCGCCGCCTCGCGGGACCCTACGAATAGCCAGCGCCTGCGAGCCCCTCCGCCTCGTGCCTACGCCGGACCGGTCCGTCAACCCCTTCGGGGGTCGCGGCTTCGCCGCTTGACTGATCGGCCCGGCTCCGGCGCGTAACGGTCAGGTCGGCTACGCCGACCACGCCTCAAGGAGAGGCAGGCCTCGAGTCCTTTCGGGACCTCCGGCGACAGCCGGAGATGAGAGACAAGAAAGCCGCAGGCGGGTCGCGGTCAAGGTGGCCCCGACAGGGGCGCGCGAAGCGCGGGCCGAAGGCCCCGCCTTGACGGCGGGTCGGCGGAGGCTACGTGCCGAACAGAAACATGACATGCGTATGGTATGTTAGTGGCCATGGCAAGCCCTGTACTAGCATCGACGCCGCCACGTCGCACGCAGGCGGCGCGTCGAGAAGCGACACGGGGCGGCCTGCTTGACGCGGCGGCCGACTGCTTGGCCGAGGAGGGCTACGCGAAGACGACCACGCGGCGAATTGCCGAACGCGCGCATGTAACGCCCGGCGCTCTTCAGCATCACTTCTCAACGCGGGCTGCGCTGCTCGGCGAGGTCCGACGCCACGTCGGTCGCGAGGTCGCTGCTGAGATGCTCGAGGAGCGAGCCGCCGAGATCACCTCTCTGCAGGCGCGCACCGAGTACCAGCTCAATCGGTGGTGGGAGCTATTGCGGGGCCCGCGGTTTGCCGCAATCGTGGAGCTCTGGGTCGCCGCCCGGACAGATCCCGAGCTGCGGGCGGAGCTGCTCGAGGCGGAAGGCGACGGGGCGCGCCTGGCCGCGCTCGCCACGGCAGCCGTTTACCCGGAGCTCAGCGAGCGGCCCGGCTTTGCACAGCTGATCGCCAGGGGACAGGCGAGCATGCGCGGGCTGGCGATGTTGCGGTTCGTCGATGAGACCCAGGCCGAGGAGGCGTGGCCGGCGATGCGATCACAGCTGCTCGCAGAGGTGTCGCGGTTCGTCGAGGAGGCGGGAGTCTCCCGGTGAACGGTTCCGGGACGCCGAGCGATGGCTCTTCGGCCAGCCCCTCGCCACGCGGTGGCGCCAAGCGACGAGATCGGCGCGCCGAGATACTCAAGCGGATCACCATGGCCGGCGCCACGGCGTTCCTCTCAATCAACATTTGGACCGGCGCACCGTTGCTCGCCCTATGGGCGGGCTCACAGGTGGGAGACCAGACCACGCTCACCATGACCGCCGTGTTCGTTGTATTGATCGTGCTCGTCGTGTTGGTCGCAGCGATGGCCGTGGCGCTCACCTGGCTGAACAACACCTACGACGAGCTGATCGACAGGCCAAGGGTTGAACGGCGCGTTCCATGGCTGCGCAGCATGCGCGCCGAGTCGGAAGGTCACCTCAGCAGCCGAGCGGGGATCACGGCGTTGGAGCGCATCGTGATGGTGAGCGTGTACCTCGCCGTGATCGCGCTCCTGGTCTGGCTCGTGTTCTTCGCCGGCTCATCGGTCGCGCCCCAGCTCAGGGGCGGCGCCGGGTAGCGATTCGAGGCTAACCTGACATCTCGTGTGAGTGCGGAATCGACGCCGGAATCCAAAGCGGAACCGGATTCCGGTGGTGACCGCCGCCCCGCCGAGCGGCGGGGCCTGGTTTGGTTCTCGACCTCGCACCCCCAACGTCAGGGTCACGAGGTCCAGAACCAAACCAGGAATGGGGTGGGTGGGAAAGTGAGGAGGATGGTAAGAGGGATTGAGATAGAGGGGGAGGATTGGGAGAGGATGAGAGAGATGGGGCAGAGGCGGGGAAGAAAAGAGGGCGGGCGACGGCGCGATCGCGGAGACGAGAAAGCGGAGAAGACCGAACGAAGAAGGGGGAGCAGGAGGGCGGCGCCGGGACTGTGGGCCGAACGCCGGTGGCGCCGCTACGGAGCGAGACGCTGAGGACCGATCGTCTGATGTGCGGAGAGGCCTTCGGCGTCTACAACGAAAGTCAGCGCTAGAGCCGACCGGTGCGGACCGAGCGAGCGAGCACCAACCAACCGATAGCAGCGCAGAGGCCGACGCCCCCGGCGGCAGCCGACTGGCCAAAGCAACGGCGAGGACGAGCGCGGCTACCGACGGGACGAGATTCGCCCCTCCGACGATGAACGCGTTGCGACGATGATTCTTTGGCCCGCCCTCCACGGGCGCCAGCTTACGCCGCGAGCGGCACGGCTCGCGCGCCGGCGAGCGCACAGGAGAGCTTGGCGAGGATCATCAGGTCGGCATGTCGAAACGCCTTGCGAAACTCGCGCGAGGCATCCGTTCATAGCAGACCTTCGTCGGGCCACTGAGTTTCGGAGATCCGATGCAGGCCGTCTCCAGCTCGCTCGATCTGGCCGTTGCTGACATGGGCGCACCCGTTGTAATCGATCAGGACTCTTGCTTGGCTCGCGTCGGGATAGCGAAAGACGATCAGGCTGGAGGGGCCTTTGTAGTCGGGGCAGCTCTGGGCAATCGGCCCGCGCGGGGGGAGGGCGTTGAGTTCACCGACGAGGTGATCTATCACGTCCTGTTTTCCAACCTCAAGCGCACCCGCAAGGCGCGGCCGCTCGCCGCGAGCACCGAGGCTCGACGACGAGTATCGACAGATCAGCGCCCCTGTCGGGTGACCGGGCACGAGTGTGTGCGAGTCACCCGAGGTTAGAAGCGGTTCCGGTGGGCAACGAGCGCGTGCCAGCGATATGCGGAGCGGCGTTTGGGCCGCCGTTGAGAACCTGAACGCCGTATCGCCACAATTGGTGCATCCCAGCGTCAGAGCAAGCAGCGCTGCCGCGCCAAGCGTCGAACGTGCCCGTGGACCTCGCACTCACCAGAGACTACGCCGCGCGACACGGCTCGCGGCGTAGGAAGGTTCGGTCACGCTTAGCGAGAACTCGGTACGGGTAGCGATGTCTGGATGAGCAACCCGGTCCACATCGTGTTGCTGATCGCACTGATCGCATTTTGGGTCGTTCCTGCGGTGCTGACGGCACGGCTGGCGGAGCGCAAGGGCCGTAGTTTCGGGGTGTACCTTGTTGCCGCCCTGCTCATCGGTTGGCCGGTCCCTCTCGTCGCCGTCCTGATCTTGCCGAGCCGGCAAGGTCACGGCACGCTTTCCTAGAGACGACTAGCGAAACCCGCCGCGCGTAGACCAACGTCCAAGCGCTAACCCGGTGATAGCGGCCAGGAAGCCAGTAAGAACCGCCATCTTGGATTCTTCGCCGATGACTAGCACAATGGTCGCAATCGCGAGGCCCACGTTGACTAAGCCGCCGAGGATGAACGCGGGAGTGGGCCTCGGCCGGTCGTTTCTCACAGGCGTAAGCCTAGGCCGCTCGAGGTATGGCACGCGGCGTAAAGCGCTCGCGCGCCATCCAAGCTGAGCCGGTCTCCGGCGATCTGGCGCGGTGTATCGTGGGAGGCATGGCCAAGGCGAGGCTTGGCATCACACTCCTGCTGGCCTGCAATAGCGTGCTTGCCTGCGGAGCTTCCGCCGCGGGCAAGCATGTGATCCACGAGCCCCAGGTGGTCACCACGGCCCAAGGTTCAACGAACGCCTGTCAACACCCGCCGCCGGGTTACGCATGTGACGTGCTCCGCAAGCGCGACCGGCTCGGAGTGGCAGAAGCCGAAATACTGCGCCCCGAGCGCAAGCGACGCCCCCGGTGAGCAACACCGAGCACGACCAAGTAGCGAGGCTTCACTAGTCGTTTCGCCAAACCCTCCTAATACGACCGCCGGCGAGACCGCCGACGCGGCCGAGCCGGACGGCGCTCCTTGGGCACCGGCAGACCTTGGGCCAGACGATCGAGCGGCACGTCGAGCGTCTCGGCGAGGATCATGAGCGTCGACAGGGAGGGCTCACGCAGGCCCCGCTCCAGAAAGCTCACCTGTGTGCGGTGAAGCGATGCGGCGTCCGCCAGCGCTTCCTGCGAGCGAAAGCGAGCTTCTCGCAGCCCGCGCAGGTTCGCCGCGAAGTCCCTGAGCAGCTCGCCGCGCTCTGCCTCATACGCTCCCATCGCGCAGAGCCTCCAGGCTGGCGGCGCTTTGTACCACAGCCTGCTGGCTGCCAGACAGAAGGCGTCGTGCGCAGCGAGCGTTTTCGCGCCAGATTCCCCCGAACCCCTTGACTGCCGCCGCAGCCTCCTGTATGTATCGTCCAAACCCCCAACAGAGCTATTGGCCCCGGCGCAGCGCGAACTGCCCGGGGCCGTGGCACGGAAAGGTCAGGCCTTCCCATGCACGCAGAACGTAGCGAGTCGCTATCCCCCGATGTCGGCACCGTGACAGAGCACGCCGTCATGACGCTTCTGCTCGCAAGCGAGCACGGCCCCTGGTCGCGCGCCGAGCTCGAGCGCGAGGTCTCGGGCGTCGACGGCAACCCGATGGACGTCACCGACGCGGTCGACAGCCTCTACGCCTCGGGCCTCGTCCATCTGTCGGGCGAACTGGTCACGGTCACGCGCGCCGCGCGGCGGATGGACGAGCTGCGGCTGTAGGTACTCGTCGTCGCGCCAGGCGGCCGCCTCGTTGTCGATTCGAGCCGACGGGCCCCTCAAGTCCTGATCGGCGCGAGCCGACAACGACTACATGGACGCCCTGCGGACTCCTGCTGGTGATTCCCAATGACCGTGCTCCACAAGAACAAGTCGGCCGCCGACGCGAGCATTGACGCTGAGCGGGCAGGGAAGCAGGAGACGTCCGACGATCATTCGGCCTTTGCAGCGGTCGTCGATCAGCTGTCCCAGACCGGTAGGCCAGCGTCGCCGACACGCGGCGACAAGCCGACCGAGGAGGCTCCACTGGTCCGCCCAGCCGACGAGGGCCAGAGCGTCAAGTCGCTCAGCGGGCAGATCTACTGCAGGGCTGTCGCGGAGAACAAACGCACGATCAAGCGGCTGATGCCGTCACGCCCAGGGTCGGTGATGCTTGACGTCGGCTGCGCCGATGGGATTGACACGGTTGGCCTCGCCAGTCACATTGGCGCTGCCCACGCGATCGGGCTTGAGCTCGCCGATCATTTCGTCGAGGCAGCCGGCGCGCGCGGCATAGATGTTCGCCAGGCCGACATCACACAGCGGTGGCCTCTCGATGACGGCTCGGTGGACGTGCTCCATTCCAACCAGGTGATCGAGCACATCGCGGAGACCGACCATTTCATGCGCGAGATTCGACGCGTCCTGCGCCCGGACGGCTACGCGATCGTCTCGACGAACAACCTTGCCAGCTGGCACAACGTCTTCTCACTGGCGCTCGGCTGGCAGCCTCTGCCATGCCACGTCAGCGACGAATGCGTCGTGGGCAACCCGCTGGCTCTCAGCGAGACTCGCTACGGCGAACGCATCCACCGTCACCTGCGCATCTGCACGGGACGCGCGCTGGCTGGGTTGGCGGAAGCCCATGGCCTGGCAGTCGAGCGGGCCGTCGGCTCGGGCTACTACCCCTTCGGAGCGCACCTCTCCCGCGTCATGGCGCGGCTCGACGGGCGCCACGCGGCGTACCTGGTTCAGCGCTACCGCCGGGCGTAGAGCTCTGGTGCTCTCGGCACGGAGCGGCGAGTGCCTGCGATAGCCGCGAATCGCGTAGATCAGGCGGCGGAGACATCACTTCCCGTCAGGCATCTGCGAGTACGCGTCTCGGAGAGTTGGCTTGCGCTCCTCGTGCTCGGCGTCGGCGGCCTGAACCTGGCGGTACTCGCGGGGCAGTTACCTGGGCTTGTTGGATCGCTCTACCGAAACGCGGACAGTGCTGTTGGCCTCGTGCTCGCCGACGGCCTGGGGGCCAAGCACGATCCAGGAGCGGTGATCACCCTGGGCCACTACCACTACTACGAGGCCTGGCTGCTCGAGACTGCCACCCGAGCCCTACCGGACCATTGGCACGTCTGGGAGGCGATGCCGTTCGTCATCGCGTTCCTCGGGATCGCGCTGATGGGCTGGGCCGCCTGTCGCGTGTTCGGCCGGTTCGCCGCGATGCTGACGGTCGTCGTGATGCTGTCACCGGGCAACGAGATGCGCGAGATCCTGTTCACGCCGGACACGCACGGCTACTTCGTGGCGCATACGGCGCTGTTGGCCGCGGCGCTGGTTTTCGTCGCAGATCGCGCGTGCAGGGGACCACTGTCCTCGCGGCTCTTGATCGGCGTGGCCCTACCGGTCGTAGCTCTTAGCGCGGTCGCTGGGACCGACGAGCTGTTCGAGGTGGTCGCGCTGCCGAGCCTTGCCTTGGCTGGCTGGATGGGCTGGTGGCTTCACCCTGGGGAGGTGCAGCGCAGACTCGCGTTTTTCTGCATAGGCGTATGTGCCGCCTCGATAGCGGGCGCTCAGCTACTCGACGGGCTGATGTCGACGAACCACGTGGTTTCCTCGCCCTTCGGCATTTCGTTTCTAGGCTCGGAAGCGATCTCGTTCGGGGCAATCACGTCAAACGTGACAATCGCTGTGACTGCGCTCACGAACCTCGCGGGAGGGTCGGTTTTGGGCACTGATCTGCTCGGGGTGGGCCTGCTCTTGTTCGCCATCGGCTGTGTCGCGAGGCTCGGCAAGGCAGTGCTGCAGCATCTGTTCGAGCCGCCAAGCAGTAGGGCTCTGGCCAGTCGCGACGGCAGCACGACATTGCTTCGTGATCTGTACACGCGGTTCTGGACGCTGGTGGTCGCCCTCTCGCTGGCGGCGTATGTGCTCACGAACTTGCCAACGGATGCCGGTACGGCGCGCTATCTGCCCGGCGTTTTTGCGGGTGCAGCTGCACTGATGGGGGCACTGGCCGGGACGCGCCATGGCCGGCGGGCTCTGCTGAGCCTTGCAGTCGCGGCCTTTGCGATCGTTATTGCCACCAATCACGTCATCCAGGGCACGCCAGCCTTCGGCCCTGGGCCGCCGCCGAGCACGTCGCAGCAGATGCTTCGATTCGCGAGAGCCAACGGCGCGACCCGCGGCTACGCCCCATACTGGGATGCTGCGGTCATGACATGGCAGACGAGCGGAGCGCTGAAGGCATACCCGGCCGAGCTCTGCGGGGCGTACCTTTGCCCGTTCCCGTTCAACCGGAGCAGCGCCTGGTATCGCCCCGAATCGGGCGTGCACAGCTTCCTCGTCACACAACGGCAGAGCGTAACCGCAGAAGCCATAACGTCCTCGCCCGCGTCACTAGGCAAGCCGGCTCGCAGCGCCCAGTATGGCGCCTACATCGTATTCGTCTACGACCACGATCTGGCCGCTGACCTCCGGTAGGACGGCGGACCTCGAGCCAAGCCGGCGCACATGGAGGTTCTAGCGAGTTACGACAGATATCGCGCCTGCCGGCGAACCGATGCCCACTCGGGCCCCCTAGCTGCGTTGGGTGGCGTGGCAGGCTCGGGATCCTCCGATCGCAGTCGCCGCGCGTGCGCAGCAAGACGGCGGTGATCGCGGCCGAGCAAAGCGCGCAAAGTGCGGAGTCACGTCGTTCCCAAACATAGAACTCGCCCATATCCGCGGTTACGCTGCTTCTTACCGCAACACACCGAAAGAATCCACGGGGGGCTAGGTATGGCTGGGCCGGCTGACTGCGCGTATATTGATCGGAACAGAAACCGTGTGCGCCTTGTCTGTTTCCTAGCTTCCGTCGCGTGCGGCCTTGCCGCATTGTTGTTCGTCGTTGTCGCGTTTGCATACGCAAAAGAGCCAATCTCCAAAGCAGAAGAAGAAAATTACGCCAAAGTGGGGGTTAGATTTATTCGCCACCACGAACCGTTCCTCAGTGGCGAATACGGCAACGGCGAACCGGAACCGGAATTCGTCCTTCCCGCTGGCGTGTATGTATACGCCTACATTGAAGGCAACATCCCGATAGCTGATAACGAACACTGTCGTATAAAAGATGACGGCAAAGGAGAAAGGAACTGCGAAGGCGGCCCGCTTGGAGTACCAGGCTTCTCCTTTGTTTGCCACACGGATGTGAACACGTTTTTTGGGGGTGAAGAGTTTGAAAAGAAAATCTGTTGGGCGTATCGGCCGATTGAAGGCGAGGAAGAAGGAGAACTGCTTGGCCTCAGCAACCCCGGTATACCGAGTCTCGAAGGCTGCTTTGCTGGTCGTCCCGTCAATTGCGCCACTGGAAATCAGGTAGTCACCCAGACGGATCTATCGGTTGGGGGCCATGGACCGCCACTACAGCTCACGCTGACGTACAACTCGCGCCTTGCGGTGAAACAGGCCGCGGCCGGCCAATTTGGATTCGGGTGGACGGGATCGTACAGCGCGTACTTGCAGCTCAAGAACGAAGGCAAGGAAGCGACCGTCCATCAGGACAACGGGAGCACCGTCACGTTCGCCCGCTCAGAAGAAAGCTGGAGCGCCCCTTCGGGTCTGGTACAAGCCACGCTTGCCAACGAAGGGAGCGGCTACGTATACACGCTTCCGGACCAGACCAAAATGCGCTTCAGCGCTAGCGGAAGGCTGACGGGCGAGGAAGATCGCCACGGGAACGTAATCACGCTCGCGTACAACGCGGAAAACCGCCTGGAATCAGCGACGGATGGGGCGAAACGCAAACTCACGTTCAAATACAACGGCAGTGGTCAGGTGGAAAGCGTGGAAGACCCAATGGGTCACGTCGCCCGGTATGGCTATGACGGCGCTGGCAACCTTGCGAGCGTGACGCTGCCAGGGGAAGGAAAAGCCCGATGGCAGTACGGCTATGACTCTGAACATGAGCTCACTTCCGAGACAGATGGGCGTGGCCACGCGGTCACGACGAAATACGCGTCGCATCAGGCCGTTTTCCAGTCGGATGCGATGTCCCGCGAACGCACGTGGAAATACGCAACGTCCGAACCGGAAGAAACGACGATAAGCGAACCCGACGGCTCGACGACAATCGAGCAATTCAACGAATTTGGCTCACCGACGAGCGTGACGCGGGCGGCGGGAACGTCCCTCGCGGCGACGACCAGCTACGAACGCAATAGCGGTGACGCGCTGCTAGGCATGATCGACGCGAACGGACACAAGACGGAATACGGCTACGACGGCGAAGGCAACCGCACGAGCATGAGCGACGCGAACAAAAACGAATCGAAATGGACCTTCAACTCGACTCACGACGTCATCAGCGCGACAACGCCCAAGGGCGAGACGACGACGATCAAACGTGACAGTCGCGGCAATGCCGAAGCGATCGAACGGCCGACTCCGGGTGGCACGCAGATCACTAATTACACCTACGACGAATACGGCGACGTAAAGACGGTCGAAGACCCGCTCAAACGTACACGGAAATACCAATACGACAGCTACGGTGACCGCACGAGCGAAACCGACCCGGAAGGCGACAAGCGCACCTGGAGCTACAACCCAGACTCGCAGGAGATCGCCGCAACGAGTCCTCGCGGCAACGCAACGGGGGCGGAACTGGCCAAGTACACGACAACCGTAGAACGCGATGCGCGGGGGCGAGCGCTAAGCGTGATCGAACCGCTCAGCGAACTGAGCCACGAGACGAGCATCTTCCCCGAAAAAATCGAAGGAAGCTTCAAAGAACCAAATGCCGTGGCCGTCGATGCGGAAGGCAACATCTGGGTAGCCGACTCAGGCCATGACCGCGTTCTCGAGTTCAACAAAGAACGCAAGTACTTGGGCCAGTTCGGCTCAGAAGGCACCGGAGAAGAACAGTTCAGGGGGATCAAGGGGATCGCGGTCGACTCCGAAGGCGACGTGTTCGCCACCGACTACGGCAACGATCGCGTGCAGGAGTGGCGGGCGACTTCTGAAGAACACTTCACGCACGTCAGGAACTTCGGCTCCCCAGGCACGACCCTCGGCCATTTCGTCGAGCCTACCGGGATCGCGATCGACTCCGCCGGCAAGATCTGGGTCCGCAACAGCCTTGGCCTGAAGCTCCAGGAGTGGGCTCGGCAGACCAACGGGGAATACACCGCCGAAGGCGGCTTCGGGGAAGCAAAAGCCGTGGGCGGCGGCCCAACCGGCCTCGCGGCCTCGAACGGCAAGCTCTACGTCCCCGGATGGGGCCCCAGCGGAGTCCTGGTCTACACGGACTCAACCACAGAACACAAAGAACCAGTAGAACTGGACCAGAAACCGGGCACGGGCGAAGGCGAAGCCGATATGCCATCTGGGATAGCCGTAGACCCGACCACGGGCAACCTCTACGTCACAGAAGTAGGGACCAACCGGGTGCAGGAGTTCAAAGAATCCGGAGCCTTCGTGATCGCCTTCGGTTCGGCCGGCTCGGGTAACGGGCAGCTCTCAGGCCCGCTCGGGGTGGCCATCGCATCATCGGGCCAGATCTACGTCGCCGACACCGCCAACAACCGGATCGAGGAATGGGCGGCGCCGAAAGGCGCGGGCGAACCGCCGACCTTCACCACGAGCATCTTCCCCGAAAAAATCGAAGGAAGCTTCAAAGAACCAAATGCCGTGGCCGTCGATGCGGAAGGCAACATCTGGGTAGCCGACTCAGGCCATGACCGCGTTCTCGAGTTCAACAAAGAACGCAAGTACTTGGGCCAGTTCGGCTCAGAAGGCACCGGAGAAGAACAGTTCAGGGGGATCAAGGGGATCGCGGTCGACTCCGAAGGCGACGTGTTCGCCACCGACTACGGCAACGATCGCGTGCAGGAGTGGCGGGCGACTTCTGAAGAACACTTCACGCACGTCAGGAACTTCGGCTCCCCAGGCACGACCCTCGGCCATTTCGTCGAGCCTACCGGGATCGCGATCGACTCCGCCGGCAAGATCTGGGTCCGCAACAGCCTTGGCCTGAAGCTCCAGGAGTGGGCTCGGCAGACCAACGGGGAATACACCGCCGAAGGCGGCTTCGGGGAAGCAAAAGCCGTGGGCGGCGGCCCAACCGGCCTCGCGGCCTCGAACGGCAAGCTCTACGTCCCCGGATGGGGCCCCAGCGGAGTCCTGGTCTACACGGACTCAACCACAGAACACAAAGAACCAGTAGAACTGGACCAGAAACCGGGCACGGGCGAAGGCGAAGCCGATATGCCATCTGGGATAGCCGTAGACCCGACCACGGGCAACCTCTACGTCACAGAAGTAGGGACCAACCGGGTGCAGGAGTTCAAAGAATCCGGAGCCTTCGTGATCGCCTTCGGTTCGGCCGGCTCGGGTAACGGGCAGCTCTCAGGCCCGCTCGGGGTGGCCATCGCATCATCGGGCCAGATCTACGTCGCCGACACCGCCAACAACCGGATCGAGGAATGGGCGGCGCCCTCTCGTGTCACGAAATACACCTATGACGCCAACGGCAACCTAGAAACGCAGACCGATCCCAACGGCCATACCACACGTTACACCTACGACGCCGACAACGAGCTTGAAAAAGTCACACAGTCCAATGGCACGGTCACCGAAACGGGCTATGACGGCGGGGGCCAGGTCATCAGCGAGACCGATGGCAACAAACACAAGACCGAATACAAGCGTAACGTCCTCGAGGAGGTGACCGAAGTCATCGATCCGCTGAAACGCACGACGATGAAGGAATACGACCCCGCGGGGAACCTCACGAGTGTGGTTGACGCGTTGAAACGGAATACGACCTACAGCTATGACGCGGGCAACCGTCTCAAGGAAGTCAGCTACTCCGACAAAACAACGCCCACCGTCAAATACGAATACGACGAAGACGGCAATCGCAAGAAGATAATTGACGGCACTGGCACGACGACCTACAAATACGATCTGCTCGATCGGCTGGAAGAAAGCACGGACGAACGCACGGGCGGCCCGACTGAAAGCGTTGGTTACGAATACGACCTCGCCAACCAGCAGAAGAAGATCACCTACCCGAACAAAAAAAGCGTGACCCGCGAATACGACAACGCCGGACGCCTGAAGAGCCTCACCGACTGGCTCGGTCACACCACGAGCTTCTCCTACGACCCCGACTCCGACCTGAAGACGACGACGTTCCCGTCGGAAGCAAGCAACGTCGACGAATACGCCTACAACAATGTGGACCAGATGAGTGCCGTCAAGATGACGAAGGGGGCGGAAACCCTCGCGTCGCTCGCCTATACGCGTGACGGCGACGGGCAGATCACGAACGCGAGCGCCAAAGGACTACCCGGCGAACCGACGATCGCCTATGAATACGACCAAAACAACCGCCTGGCCAAAGTGGGCGCAAGCGCCTACGAATACGATGCGGCGAACAACGCGACCAAGATCTCGGGCTCGACCAACACCTACGACAGTGCGAGTGAGCTCGAAGCGGGAACGCGGGCGAAATACACCTACGATGAACTCGCGGAGCGCACAAAGACGAGCCCGACCTCAGGGCCAGCGACGACGTATGGTTATGACCAGGCGGGGAACCTGACAAGCGTCACGCGGCCGGAACAAGGCGCAACGGCGGCGATCAACGACAGCTACGCATACAACGGCGATGGCCTGCGCTCCTCGCAGACGATCGCGGGGAGCACCGGCTACCTGACTTGGGATGTCAGCCGACAACTCCCGATGATTGTCAACGACGGGACCAACAGCTATATCTATGGTCCGGGCGGCACACCCGTCGAGCAGATCTCAAGTGCTGGCACCGTGCGTTACCTTCACCACGACCAAGCCGGGTCCACGCGTGTAATCACCGCCGAAAAAGGCGAAGTCGAAGGGTCGTACACTTTCGACGCCTACGGCAACCAGACCGGGCACAGCGGCACCGCGAGTACGCGACTTGGGTACGACGGCCAATACACTAACTCGGACACGGGCCTGCAATACGTCCGAGCAAGGAGCTACGACCCCAGCACGGGGCAGTTTATCAGCGCCGATCCCATTGCGCCGCTCACACGTGAACCCTATGCATTCGCGGGCGATAGCCCGTTGATGTACACCGATCCGCTGGGTCTCGATTTCCTGGGAGAACTTGAAGAAGCTGGTGGAGGAGCCCTAGAAGTGGCTAATACGCCCATCGACCTTGCAGCCGAAGGGATCAGTGAAGCGGCGAGCTTGACGGGGGTTCCGGAAGCAGCCGAACGCGCCGCGCAGTTCTGGGCCGGCCTCGCAACCAGCCAGTGCAGTTCCGGCGGCGAAAGACTGCTGGGGAACATCCTCGGCCCATTCGCGGAGCTCGCCACGCGCAACAACATCGGCCAGACAACACTGGCGCTGCTGCCGGGCGCTGGTTACTGGGAGGCGGAGCGCTTGGGTTACACCACCGGCCGGGAGTTTACTATCACCGAGGATCTACGAATCTCGCCATTCGGAAACAGCGAGGCCGACAACTGGCCGGCGAGGTGGCCTCACTACCATCGCAGAATCACGGATGAGTTCGGCAACCCGGTCCCGGGTGGATCATTGAACAAGTGGCATCGCCCGTGGCAGAAGGGATTCTGATCTATGTCTGAGCTATCGCCCCCGTTTGTCGTGTGCGAAGGCGGCGATCTCATCGCCTTTGATCGGCAGGAGGATGTCGAATCGGACATTGAGGCATACGACGTGCGTGACGGGGGTCTCGAGTTCTTTGATGCGAATGGCCAGCCCCTGGTGGCCACGGTGGATGGCCATCGCGTACACCTGCATGCCCACCCTGCCGCGGTGCCGGAACCCGAGCGCCTCGAGGCAAGGCTTAGGAGCTACTTCACGGCGCTCGGCGCCAGGCGGCCTCGGTTCGCAGCCTACGTGCACGCGGCGGATCGCGCCACCTCGCTACATGAGTTGCTGGAGCTCCGGCTCAAATTGTCGAACGAGCCGCGCTACGGTTGGCGGTCTTGGATTCGCGGGAGGCTAGGCGGGAAGGACGATGATGTGTCGGCGTGACCACGAGCCGGACAGCGCGCCGCGAGCACGGCGCCCGCCCGCTGCGTGAGGGCGGAAGGCACAGCTATTGGGGCTTTGACCCCGAGCGTTCCACGGCGCTACCGCGCTACCGCGAGATCGCCTGGCCGCTCGCGCGCAAGATCTGCAAGCAGCTCGGCATCTCGCCAGGAGGCGTCGCGAGATCACACGTGTGCGATGTTGAGTTGACTGACTGCTCAGTCATTCTGGACTTTGACGCCGCCGACAAGCTCATTGGCATCGAGCTGCTGGGAGCCTCGCGGCTTCTGCCCGTCGGGGCTCTTGATGAGTGAAACCGACCGAGGGGCGCTGCGAGCCGTTGGTCTAACCAACCTCCTGGGTAGCGGACTCGATACCCGCGACAAACCGATACCGGCGACAGACCGATACCAGCGACAACCCGGTCTCTCGGCTATCAGCTTGAGGGTTGATTGACGCCCCTCGGGCACTCCTAGCAAGCGACCGTCCTGAGGCGCGACCGAGATTGGTCTCAGCGGTGTGCGCAGCGAATCGTCGGCGCCAGACCCGACAGCTGGGGTTCGCTGGTTTCGACGGAGCGGCAATCGATGCGTGGGTAGCGCATCTGTTTGCCCGGTTCGTAGCACGGGCGTTTACAGCAGCACCGAGGTGTGGCGGCGTCTCTGGTCGCGCCGACGTGGGCGTCACTCGCTGCCCGCATAGCCGCCGATGCCCAGCAAACAACCACCTGAGAGCTGGCGCGCTGCGCGCGCTCCCTAGAGCCGAGACTTGTCGTGACGCCCAGCCGAAACCCTTGGGGGGTCGGCAGCTGCCTCCGATCGACATGCATTCAGAAGGGTCGCCGTCGATCGTCGCAAGGAGGCCTCATGCACACAGATAGAGACGCGGAAGTCGTGGCTTGGCTCGGCCGCATCGGAGCGGCCGGCGCCGAGCACGTGATGGAGCGATTCGCGATGGGGCGAAGCTGGGCTTACGCCCGACTGAGCAGCCTCGTGCTCGGAGGCCTGCTCGAGCAGAGGACGCTCCTCTACCGCCAGCCAGGCCTCTACATCGCCACGGCCGAAGGGCTGCGTTGGCGGGGCCTCGGCCGCCTCGGCGTCTTCCGCGTCGGCCCAGGAGGCTTTCAGCACGCCCAGGAGCTCGCGACCGTCGCCGTGGCGGTCCACCGGACCCTCCCCGGTTGGACGATGCTGAGCGAGCGCGAGATCCGCGTGCGCGAGAGCGACGAGGGTCAGCTCCTCGCCTCGGCGAAGCTCGCAGAGCTTCCCGGCGGGCGCCCTGCCCTCCACCGTCCCGACCTCGCGCTCATCTCAGCGCGAGGACGGGTCCTCGCGATCGAGGTCGAGCTCTCCGTCAAGGCGCCGCGGCGCCTCGCCTCGATCTGCCGCGGCTGGGCCAGGGCGCGCCACGTCGACGCCGTCTACTACCTCGCGTCGCCGGCTCCCGCGCGCGCCGTGACCCGCGCGATCGCGGAGGTCCGCGCGCAGGATCACATCACGGTCCTCGCACTCTCGGATGTGCACGCGCTCGCCACGGCAGAGCGCAGGGAGGTGAGCGATGCCCGTGCTCTTTGAGCACGCGCTCCGCGACCTCGCGATCGGTGCCGGCGTGACCGTCGCCGGGGGCTTCACGGCTGCCTACCTCCTCCGCGCGCGCCACCTGCGCTGGACGTGGGCATCGCTCGGATTCCCCGTCGGCTTCCTGCTGTTGAGCGGAAGGCCACTGATCGCGCTCCCCATCTGGGGCGCCACGCTGTACGCGTGCGCACTGGGGGCACGCTGGCACCGCGAAGACCTCGAGCACGGAGCCGACCGGGCGCAACACGCCCACGCTCGCTTGGGCATCGTCGCCATGATCCGACGCCGCCAGAGCGAGGTGAGGATCAAGCGCGACGGCTGGATCAGCGACGGCCAGCTCGTCGTCGGACGCGACGAGCAGGGGATGCCCGTTTCGATCCCCGTCGGCTACGGCTCGGGCTCGCACACCCTCGTCGTGGGCGCGACGGGCTCTGGCAAGACGGTCAGCGAGGCGTGGATCGCGTGCCGGCTGATCGACGGTGTCCACGGCGCGATCGTGATCGACCCCAAGGGCGATGCGATGCTGCGCGAGGAGCTGAGGGCCTCTGCGGAGCGTCGAGGAGTCCGCTTTCTTGAGTGGACGCCGGAGGGGCCGCTCGCGTACAACCCCTATGGCCACGGCACCGACACCGAGATCGTCGACAAGGCGCTCTCGGGCGAGGAGTTCACAGAGTCCCACTACCTACGCCAGGCCCAGCGCTACCTCGGGTACGCCGCCAGGGTCATGCACACAGCCGGCGTGCCGGTCACGCCGGTGTCGCTGATGGCCCACCTCGACCCGCGCGAGCTCGAGGTCCGCGCCCGCGATCTCCCGCAGCACGAGGCGTCGCAGGCCCAGGCGTATCTGGACTCGCTGACGGACCGCCAGCGGCGAGACCTCGCGGGCGTGCGCGACCGCCTGTCGATCCTCGCGGAGTCAGACGCCCGGCAATGGCTCGACCCGGCGGGTCCCGAGAACGCGCTCGACCTCCTCCTGGCCGTCCGCAGGCACGAGGTCGTCTACTTCCGCCTCGACTCAGACCGGAGGCCGCTGCTCGCCGGCATGCTGGCGGCGGCGATCGTGAGCGACCTCATCACGCTCGTCGGCCAGCTGCAGGCCAAACCCGTGCCGACGGTCGTGATGATCGACGAGTTCTCGGCCGTGGCGGCCGAGCAGGTGGCAAGGCTGTTCGGCCGGGCCCGCTCGGCTGGGATCAGCCTGATCCTCGGCACGCAGGAGCTCGCCGACTTGAAGAGCGTCGGCGACGGCGCCCTGCGCGAGCAGACGCTCGGAAACGTCGCCACGGTCATCGCCCATCGCCAGAACGTGCCGGAGTCCGCCGAGCTGATCGCGGAGATGGCCGGCACGAAGGCCGTCTGGATCACCACCCAGCAGACCGAGCAGGGCCTGATCGGCTCCGGCCTCAGCGGGCGAGGCACCCGCCGGCGGGGGTATGAGTTCGAGATCCACCCGACTCGCATCAAGCAGCTCTGGACCGGGCAAGCCGTCGTGATTACTCCCGGGTCCGGTGCGCCAGCCATTGCGCAGATCTGCCACCCGCGCGAAGCGGGAGCTTAGAACCGCAGGGTGCGAGGCGACGGAGTTATGGGCCGCGCCCGGTGATAGTGGATGCGAGTGGGCGAGCTGGCGGCCTCGATCGGAAGCCGAGGTGCCGGTTTCTCGGCCGCCGCCGAGGCCGGTCGGGTTCATAGAGATCGTTCACGCCGTGGCGACGCTGGGACGACTAGGATAATTCGGATATGTCGCACACGCATGACGTCTTCATGAGCCACGACTCGCTCGACAAGGAGGTGGTACGAGGCCTAGCGATCCGCCTGCGAGATCGCGGACTCCGGGTGTGGTTCGACGAGTGGGAGGTGAGAATCGGGGACTCGATACCGAGCAAGATCGAGGCTGGGCTTGAAGGTTCCCGGATACTTGTGTTCTGCAACTCAGGACACGCCGTCGGGTCCGCGTGGGCGAAGTTCGAGCTACAGACGTTTCAGTTTCGCGATCCGCTCAACCGGGAGCGCCGGTACATTGTGCTACGGCTCGATGACACTCCGTTGACGGCCACCCTGGCGCCGTTTCTATACGTCGATTGGCGCAACGGTGACGCTGACGAGTTCGAGAAGCTAGTAGTTGCCTGCCGTACGGGTGACGCTGACGAGTTCGAGAAGCTTGTACTCGCCTCCCGTACGCCCCCTCCCAAGGCCGAGGGTTCGGGCCCGCAGATACCGCCGGCTCAGCCAATCTCGGTTGGCGGCGGCGAGGAGATAGACACCGCTGCCCACGAGCCCGATGACCCCTCCACTGAGCATGCCTCTGTGCGGATCGGTAGTCGGTATGCCAGCTTTGATGTTCCGCACCGATGGGCAGAGCGGACAGGAGTCGAGATATCCGCGATACAGGCGATCGAAGGCAACGTGGGAACGGTCCACAGCCAACTCTATCGTTTTAACAACCCCGATCTGATCTACGCGCTGACGATCATGAGCACCGCCATGCCCGCGTCGATACTGACGCCGGAGAACATTTCGCAGTTGGTTCTCTCGGCTGAACAGCACACGGGTCTGCGTGCAGTGTCCGATGTGACTCCGGTCTCCCTAGACGAAGCTGCAGGGTGGTTATGGCATCTTCAGGGCGTCGTGCCCGGCGCCCTTTTCGGCCGTCCTCAAGTCGCCACCATGGACGTCCATTGCTCCGAAATGTGGGTGTCGGTCGATACCTCCACGGCCATAAAGATGCTCCTCACCGCGCCGCGAGGGAGCGCGCGCGAGGCCACCGATGGGCTGAGTAGCGTGATCTCGAGTTGGCAGTGGGGGGACGTCGAGCCAGCTTCCCGCCTTGTCAAGCAACCATCAGGCCCCCCGAACTTGAGCGACATGTTGGCGTTGGGCAACATGTGGTGGCACCGAGTTGGCTTTCAGAAAGACAAGCTTCCCTCCTATCAGGAGGCATGTCGGCGGTGCGGAGGCACGAATAAGCTGCTCTACTCAGGTGCTTCCTGTCCAGACTGCAACGGGACGGGTAGGCGGCCGCGGACTGGGTGAACCACCCCGGCTTGCTAGATCGCCGTTTAGCTTGGCCAAGAACCGGCCCGGCGCAACAAGGCCGCACTGCTGCGCCGTGCAAGCAGAGCAGGCCTCTCGATCAGCCCTTGGCGGGTGTCAGCTCCGGACGCACTGCGAAAGCAAGATGCTGGCGCGGGTTCGCATCTGCGGTCTCACAAAGGAGCAGCCACGCGGCCTTCCACCAGGAGGGGGGTCTTCGCAAGGCTTCGTTCGACGTAGGTGCAGAACAACCGGCTCCACAAGGAGGAGTCCATGAGCACCGGCACGTCCAACCTCAACAGCGTCACGCTTGTTGGCCAGCTGACCCGCGACCCAGTGCAGCATCGATGGCCGACTTGCCGTGCGCCGTGCAAGCCGGCAAGCCGGCGGGCCGAGTAACGGCATCGCAATTCGACCTAGATTCGCGGATGCTCGCTGCCCGACGCCGTCAGACTCGGCTAGGATTGGCCGAACTGCTGTCGCTTGCCCTCAGAGCAAGGTCCCGCCTGTCATGAAGCCCCATCGGCACCTGAACCTGCGCGTAGTCCTAGCTACGGCTGCGGTCGCGGTCGCAATGCTCGTCGCGACGGCGCCGGCGCTCGCCGCCAACGCCATCTACTGGGGCACCGAGAGCGAAAGCACGATTGCCTTCGCACACCTCGACGGCTCGGGCGGCAGCAACATCCCAACGCCGGGCGCGACCGTAAACGAGATCTTCGGGACTGCGATCGACCCGATGACCGGCAAGATCTACTGGGCCGGCTTTGGCGGGAAGATCTCCTCCGCCAACCTCGACGGATCTGGGGCCGCCGATCTAGCGATCACGGGCGCGATGGTATTTGAACCCTTCGGCCTCGCCATCGATACGGCCGCGGGCAAGCTCTACTGGGCCAATACCGGCAACAACACGATCGCCTTCGCAAGCCTCGACGGCTCGGGCGGCGGCACCCTCAATACCACGGGTGCCACCGTGGAAAGCACGGCGGGCGTGGCGATCGACCCCGCGGAAGGCAGGATCTATTGGGCGAACTTCAAAGCCGGCGCCGGCAGCATCTCATACGCGAACCTCAACGGAACAGGCGGAGGCAATGTGAACACCACAGGTGCGCCGGTCGTTGGACCGGAGGGCGTCGCGATCGATCCCGTAGCCAGAAGGATCTACTGGGGCAACTACAACGGCGGCACCACGATCGGTTTCGCCAACTTGAATGGAACGGGCGGCGGCGCTCTCAACACCACGGGCGCCCACGTGGAATCGCCGGCCGGCCTCGCGATCGACCCGGTGGCCGGGCGGATCTACTGGGCCAACTCCACCAATCCGGGTGGTGGCATCTCTTACGCCAATCTGAACGGCAGTGGTGCAGGCGCCAACCTGCCGACCGGCACGGCGACGGTTGACGATCCGGCGTTTCCGTCACTGCTCGAGGCGCCGAGTGGCGAAGGCGCGCCCACGATCACCGGCGGATCGACGATCGGTATGCCGCTGACCTGCTCCCAAGGCTCATGGGCGCCGGACGTGGTGAGTGAGTTCTTCTTCAGGGCACCACAAACCTACTCCTACGCCTGGCAGCTGAACGGCACCGAAATTCCGGGAGCGAGCGGACAGACGTTTACCCCGACCCAGCCGGGTCTTTACAGCTGCCGCGTGACGGCGACAAATCACGCGGGCTCGAGCGTTCAGACGAGCGCGCAGGTGAGCTCCCTCCAGGTCTCCTGCCTCTGCTTGCATACCCCAGTCAGACCGGTCGTCTCTCAAGCCACGGAGACGAACAAGATCTGGCGCGAGGGCAACAAGCTCGCAAAGATCAGCAAGGTAAGGCTGCCGGTCGGCACCAGGTTCTCGTTCACGCTCAACCAGCAAGCGAGCGTGAGCCTCACGTTCACTCAGCGGGTCGGCGGGCGCACGGTCAACGGCAAATGCGTCGCTCAGACCAGGAACAACCGGCGTAAGCACTCCTGCAAGCGCACCCTCACCCGCGGCACGATGACGTTTAGCGCCCACGCCGGCGCCAACAAGGTCGCCTTCCAGGGACGCATCTCGCGCTCCAAGAGACTCTCACCGGGCACGTACACGCTCATCATCACCGCAACGAACGCCGGCGGGCAACGCTCAGGTCCCAAGTCGCTCGGCTTCACGATCGTGAGGTAGGGCTGATGCAAGAGCGGCTCGACACACGGGGCAGCCGGCTCCTTGGAGTGTCGCTTTTCGTCCTTTCCGGGCGCCGGCACATCCGACCCTCAAACGCTCGCTCAGCCGCCGAAGCGGAAAAAAGCGCTCACGTAGGATCGAGCTGATGATCGATCCCCAACGCCCGCTCGCCGACCGCCTTGAGGTACAGGTGCCGCGCTTGGCCGCGCTCGGAGCACAGGTGGTCGGGTATTGCCCTGGGCGCTTCCGGCGGGACATCCTCCAGTCCGCCTTCGACCGGGCCCGCGATGCATTCAACCGTGGTGACCTCGACGTCGTGTTCGCACTGTTCGCATCTGACGTGGAGTACGGGCCACCCCCACCTCTTTACGAGGACGGACTGCTCCGGGGCCGTACAGCGGTGCTGGACTTCTGGCGAGGTGTGCTCGCGCGCTACGACGACAGCACGATCGAGAGCCTCTCCGTGAAGGAAGCCTCGCCGGGTCGCATCGTGCGCCAGGCACGACTGCGTCATCGCTCGCGCGCGACCGGCGAGGCGCTCGACTATGTGATCGTGCAGACCACCGAGTTGAAGGGTGGTCATGTGGTCCGACAGATCAACGTCTTGGACCGCCCCGTCGACTGACCGTTTGTGCGGGCGGAGCGGCCGACGCCCTCGCGCCCCCCTCTGGACGACCTCCGCCTGTCTATGGGCCGCCATTCCGGCTTATCGAACCTGTCCTGCGCTGAAGCGAAAAACTCACGTTCCCAGATGTTGTCACCGATAAATAGGGCATGCCCTCGTCTCGCGGCTCGAGCATCCCCCTGATCGCGGGCGTCTCCATCCTGCTTGCCATGCCCGCCATCGCATCGTCAGCTGCCCCGGACATCCATGCGGGACACCTCCGCACTCCCGAGGCCAATGCCGGCAGCAGCGCGCCCCGCTTCCACTTCGGCTTCCGCTTGGCTAAGCGGGCCACGGAGCTATCGACTGGCGACCACGGCTCCTTCATCACCAGCCCCCAGGCCGACTCGGTAGGGACGCTCTTCATAACGTCAGTCACCGCCCCAGACGAGCTGCTCCACTTCCGCCTGTCTGGTCGCTTCGTCACGTTCGTGCTGAGTTTCAGCCTTCGCAATTCTAGGGCTCCGAATGAGGACAGAGGCTGGTATGACCCGAGAACACACGACTTCGTCCTCCACTTCGTGGTCAAGCACAGCAATGACCCGAGCTGCCCCGCAGGAGGCCAAGGATCGTTCCTCATGGCCTCGGCTACGAGCTCGGTCTCCTTGCAGACCTGCGAGCAGGTGACAGACTTCCTGATTCCAAAGCAGGCGACTTACTGGGTCGCGCCGGCCTAGACTCGCCTCCCGAGCACGTGATCCCAAGAGGGGAATACGGACGCCAGGGAGGACCCGGGGTCCGGTGATCGGTGGAGCTGATCGGCGGATTGGCGGCTCAGCGGCGCCTTTAGTCCTTCCCCGGGGCTGCCGACTACCGCTCTCAGGAAAGTGCGAGCGTCCGCGCTCGGGCCGGGCTCACGCTCGCAAAGGACGAAAAGCGGTAGCAACATCGGGGCGCCCGGTAGCTAGCCGCTCAAAGCGGTGGGCCGAACCTTCGAAGTCGCTCAGCGTCGGCGGCCGGCAGGTCCTCGTCAAACCAGGCGCATCGCAGCGCCACGCGGAACTTCTCGTTCCGTTGCGCATGCTCGTCAATGAGGGCGATCGGTGGTCCATCGCGCCTGAGCAGATCCTCGATCGGCCCGGCGCCTAGATAGGCGAGCGCTTGCTCGTCAGGCGCGCGATGGGCGAGCGCGGTCAGGAGCGCGAGTCGGTCACCGTCCTCGAGTGACACCGCGTCACGCCCGACGATGAGCTGCTGCGCCGTTTCCCACGCCCAGAAGAACTCATCGGCCTGTAGACGATCGGCCCGTGCGTCGCTGCTTGCGAGTCGGTAGTGCTCCCAGTAGCCATCGATTAGCCGATCCTGGTCCACGCCGACAAGTCTGCCAGGGCGCCCGACTAGCGCTGACGTCCGTTCATCCCGATCCCGGCGGGGGCTCAGGCTTCAGTCGAGACCGTCAACTGGGAGGGGTCTTCGCGCCGGTGAGCGGACACCCCGCCGCGCAGCTCGCTGCGCGGCGCGAGCGAAGCGGCAGCGGAGCGAAAACAGGGGGGTCTTCGCTCGGGTTCGCTCGACATAGATGCAGAACAACCCGCTCCACAAGGAGGAGTCCATGAGCACTACGCCCAACCTCAACAGCGTCACGCTCGTCGGCCAGCTGACCCGCGATCCGGCACTCCGGTCTCTGCCGGACGGGCGCAGCGTCTGTGACCTGCGCCTCGCGGTCAACGACCAGCGCGAGCAGCCGCCGCTCTTCATCGACGTCGCGACGTTCGGTCCGGGGGCCGACGCGTGTGCCGAGTACCTCTCGAAGGGTCGCGCGGTCGCCGTCACCGGGCGCCTGGTCTACCGCGAGTGGCAGTCGAAGGACGGCAACAAGCGCTCCAAGCACGAGGTCATCGGCCGGGTTGCCTTCGGCTCCGCCGGCAACCAGGTTGCCGGCGGGGACAGGGCTCGCGATGACGAACCGCGGGCCAGCGATGACTAGGTCAGCTACCCAGGTCGAGGAGGTGCCCGGGCATGTCCCGGGCACCTCACGGCGCCTCGACGGGCCGCTGCTGCGGCCCGAGCAGGCGGCAGAGCTTCTCGCCGTGAAGACGAGCTGGGTCTACGACGCTGCGCGCACCGGCAACCTGCCATGCATACGCGTCGGGCGGCACATCCGGTTTATGCGCGCGATGCTCGAAGAGTGGCTGGAGGAAAGGTAGCGGATAAATACGAGGCACTAGACCGAGAGCGTCACCTCAGCGCCAGCGAGATGACCGTCAGACTCGCGGGTGTCTCGGAGCTGGTCGACAGCAGATGCTTCTATGTGTCTCGACTCGAAAGCTCTGCCTCGACACTCCCCAATCGTGCGTCGATGTCGTCAAGATCGTGCCAGTCCAGCGCTTCAGCACGATCCTCGAGGTCGTCGAGTCGGCTGTCCAGCTCGTTTACGCGACTCGTGAGACGCCGTCGGAGTGTTGCGATCTCTCGGATCGTTCGTTCGCGAGCGACACGCTCAGGTGTTGTCTCGTCGAGTAGGCCCGCGAACTCGTTGAGTGATCCCACTTCGAAGATCCGCGTGTGAGGCCGTATCGCACCCCTTGCAAGATCAATGACCCGAGATCTCGCCTCGCCGTCTGGGTTGGCGACAACGAGTAGACGTAAATCGCCGCCGCTCAGCGACGAGCGAATCAGCGCCTGTGACGAGAGGTCTGTCTGGGGAACTGAGTACCCGATGACGACGAGGCACCGGGTACGTTGAAGCGTCCGGCTTGCTTGGCGCCAGATCTCGCGCCACGGCCAGACCCCCAGGATCGTCTTGTCCCACGTCGGAGGAATGATGTTGGCGTTCGCAGGAACACCGTAGTAAGCGGAGTCGCTGAGTCGAAGGCGACACTGAGATGAATCAATGTCTTGCCAGTGAAGTGAGCCGTGGGGCTTCAGGAGCCTGAGGTAGTTCCTTTTGGGAAACGGACCCGGACCTGGTTTCGCCGCCGTCCACTCGTCGATCCCGTCGCGAATACGGAACCCGTAGCCTTTGTCCGCCTTCCAGATCCCGGCACAAAAGCGACTTACCGACACATCGATCAATGTGTCATAGTTGAAGCTGATAATCGAGTCCCCCTTGCGCAACGAATTAGCTATGCGGTCGTGCCAGGTGCACTGTTGTCCCTCGAAGGCGGCACGAAAGACCACTGAGATGAGCGCCAGAAGGTGACCGAGCTGCTTCTTGTAGCGTGCACTGCGTGGTCCGCTGCCCGCGGAGAACTGCTGAAGAAATTGGTCAAAGCCCTGGAGCTGTGTGAAGACAGTCTCGAGCGTCGGGAGTTTCGTGGCGCCATACTCGTCGCGTACGAACTCGACGACGCCTCGGACTGCCCCGCGAAAAGTCTCCTCGTCGAGTCTCTGCGCTTGGCGGAAAAAGTCCGCGTCCAAGGGCGGAAGGACCTGGCGAGTGGCGTCCACGAACGATGCGCCTCGTGAGGCTCCAGCCCCTAGGATGACGGTAGATTGCACGGCGCGCGGAATACCTACACCCCTCAGAAGCACGTACTGAGTATGCCTCGACCCTCGGCGGACCCAGTGTCGAGGAATGAGGTCTGTCTCTTCGCGCTTGTGCTGAGCGGTAATCAAGGTGTTGCGAATGTCCGATCGACGGCGTTCGCCCGGCCTCCGAGGGCTGATCGTGCGCATGGGCCGCGTGGTCTTGAAGGATCGTCCGCAGCGGAACCCCGTTCGCGGCAACCCGTTTGCGAACCGTCGGCTCGATATCGTGTTGCTCCAGTTGCGTTTGCGTGTCCTCGCCCGTAGCTTCGCGCTCCGCTGCGGTGACCGTCGGGCGTTCCCCCCGGGCCCCTTCGGGACAACCCCTGACGGAGCCCTCTTGACCTCCACTCCGCGCTCCCGCTTTGGAGCAGGCAGGCCGGCTGGGAGCCGTCCGCTGCGCCCAGCGCGGCCATGCTCGCCCTAAGCCCAATCGGCGATCGAGCGAAGCGTGGCTCCAGGTGGTCAGACGGTAATCAGGTCGACGTGCCTGCGCCAGGTGTCCGCGAACAAATCCACCGCTGCGGAGATCCGGTCCTGGTGGGGTTCGGCCGCGGTGACGAGAAAGTACCGGCAACTTCCACGATGGGCGATGACCGCGCCGACGGGCTCTTGGCTGACGCTGGCGGCCAGCTCCTCAAGTCGCCGCTCAGCCTGTGTCTCAGCCGTCGTCCCCTTCGAGCGGTCGGCATGGTAGTACACGACGAGGCTCTGGGCGCGGGCGGCGTAGTCGGCAAGCTCCCTGACCAGCGCGTACTTGTACAGCCTCGGCATCTTCTCTCGCAAGCAAATGCCGTTGTCGGGGTCGGCGAACACCACATCGACGCCGCCGAGAGCATCCAAGGCCCGGCGGTGCCACGCTGCGCGGTCCGTCTTGGTGTCGAGCATCGCGCTGTACGTCGGGCCGTCGGGTAGGGCACCGGACCTCTCAAGCTCCCGCACGCTGCGCTCGGTCTCAACCACCACCGTGAGGTTGCACATGAGGTCCGGATCGCACGCGGCGAGCGCCTTGTGCTGGCGGTTAGTCGGGTGCAGGTACTCGGTGTGCTTCCCGTCTTCGTTGTGGCCCTCGTCGGGCGCCCGGTACCAGTTCACCCCGATTGTCAGCCCGGCGGCGCCGAGCTGTCGTAAGAGCCCTAGCTTCTGGAAGTCGCCGACGTCACCTGCATAGCGGTCCTGCACGCCCGGAAGTCTCCCACAACAATGCGCGAGCCTTCTGCCGCCCTAGCCGCTCTTCGATCAATGCCGCGTCGCCCCGGAAGTCTTCTGGCAGCTCAGCCAAATGCGCGGCGACGATGGATACGACCGCATCGAAGCAGCGCGGGACCGCGGATGGAGCGCGGTCCCGTCGTGGGGTCGCGACAGCTCGGACCTCGGTGCATGGCCACTCGTGGTCATCTCCCACCGCCGCACCGAAGATGCCTTCGAGATCGCCTACGACGTCGAAGGCGACATCACCGTCCACCGCTACCCGACCCGCGAGCTCCGCGACGCGGCCACCGACTGTCTCGCCCTCTGGCTCTGCAAGCACCAGGGCGAGGAATGGGTCGGCGGCGTCGAGAGTGTTGATGTGGCCCCGGACCGCCTGCGCGGTCCATTCTCCTGCCGACGCCAGGATGCCAGTGATCTCTGTCCGTGCTCGTGGACTGTTCCACGGGAATGTCAGGGCCCGACGAGTGCTACGGCGAGCGAGACGAGCGCCAGCACGATCATCGTTAGGCAGAGGAGCAGGGACGGTGGAGCCAGGCGTACTAGGGCCAGCTCGATCTCTTGTGCCCTTGGGCTCCTGTTGAGGGCAAGGTTCTGTTCTTCGAGTCTCTGATGGACGTTGCGCGTGTGATGCAGCTGGAGATCCTCCGGCAGGAAGATCCGCTCGTAGCGATCAAGCATTGCTCGATCCCACCACGCCGTAAGCTCGGCTCGGCGCGTGGCCGCGGTCATCACTATGGCGATAAAGATGCTCGCCACACCGAGGAGCACCGCGACCCTAGTGGAGCGCGTCGTTGATATGCCCACCAGAAGTGCGGACTGACCCGCAAGCCCGAACGCCGGTGCCTGCCATTGGAACGCCGTTGTGCTCGCGTACCGTGAGAAGAGCACCTGGTAGGCAGCCAGCAGAGCAGACTCCCGCTGGTCAGACCCATGGGGCTGCTCTTCATCTCCGTGTGACGCCAAGATCGACGAGTCTAGTGCCAGGTACCCTCCGCTGGAACCTCGGTGGCCGGGGCCGCGTCCGAGTGGCCGTCGCGGTCAAGTGCTCGGTCGGGATCACTACGGTAGGCGCAACGCAGGTGCTTGGCTGTCAACTCGATCTCTTGGCTCGTGCTCACATCGTGGTGGAGCTGGCGCTAGGCGGAGTAGCCATGCCGGTGCCTGATCGCGCAAACGCGATATCCACAGCGTCTGCCTCCTGCTCCGACGGCTGGTAGTGCGCGTAGACCTGTGTCGTCTTGGAGTCCGCATGGCCCATCCAGTGCTGGAGCGTCCTTAGCGGAACGCCGTTCGCGGACATGCGGGTGCCGAACGTGTGCCGTAGCTCATGGAAGGTGATCCGTCGCACGTCCGCCCGCTCCAACGCCTGCTTGAAACGCCGTACGAGCTTCGATCTGTCGAGCGGGTGCCCGGTCTCGGCGTGTCCGAACACGAGGTCGCTGTCCGCGGGATACAGGGATCGCCCGCGCAGGTCAGCCAGCGCGTCGCCGACGCGCTTGGCCATCGGCACCGAGCGCCCCGAGTCCTCGGACTTCTGGTCGTTGAACTCGCCCCGGACATAGGGGGAGACGACGCGCACTTTCCGTGCGTCGAAGTCGACGTCGCGCCAGCGCAGGCCGATCAGCTCGCCCTGGCGCAGCCCGGTCATCGCGGCCGTCAGGTAGAGCGTCGGCTCGATCTGGCCGAACGCGTCGTCGGGATAGGGGAGGGCGAGGAGCTTCTCGAGCTCGGGCTGGTCGAGGAACTTGATCCGCGTCTCGGTCGTCTTGATGACGGGGCGGTCGGCGAGCTTGACGGGATTGCGCTGACACCAGCCCATCCGCATTCCGAGCTCGAACACCGAGTGCATCGTGTTCAGGTGGTTGCGCACCGTCTTCGGCGCCAAGGTCTTTAGCTTGAGGGCGATGTAGCGCTCGATGTCCCGCGGCTCGATCTTGTCGAGTTCGGTCCCCCCAAAGAAGGGCGCGATGTGGTTGCGCAGATCGGACGCGACGGTCATCCGATGGGACTTCTTGCGCCCTCGCATCTCGAGGCGTCGCGAGAGCTCTTCGCCGGCCTCGGCCATGCTCACGCGGTCCGTCGGTGTGCGCGGCTGCTCGACGCCCCGCATCTTGCGAAACCGCTCCTCGGCTTGGCTCTTCGTCAGGCCATCGCGCTCGCCCGGCGTGCGCGCGGGGCCGACCTTGCGCATCAGCTTCCGCCCGTCCGGCGCATACCATGAGCCGACCCAGGAACGGCCGATGATCCGCATCGAACCGGTCCCGTAGCCGCGTCGTGTCTTGGTCGCCCGCGCCACTCTGGCTGCTCTCCTTTGCTCTTCGCCGTATTCTATTTGTATTCTATTTTGAGCAAATCTTACTGGAGCCAACGGACAGAAATCCCGCTCTAGAGCGGGAAGTCGGGGGTAGCTAGGTCTCGCCAAATCCGGCTGGGGGCCGGGCGGTCGCAGGTTCAAATCCTGTCTCCCCGATAGAAATCTCGTTGGACGCTGGGAGGTGCTGGGAGCCTCCCGAGAGCGCAGCATTTGGCTCTGGGGTTGGGATCGCGGAGTGATGTGGCCGGGAGCGACAGGCGAGCGGTTTACCGCGGTTTCTGGGCGTTCCGCCCACGAACCGCCCACGTGACGAGGGGCTGACCGCCCACGGCCGACAATCCAACATGCCCGGTGGTGATACCGCCGCCTCGATTGCCTTAAGAACCGCGAACAGCCGCGAACACGGGCGAAATGCCGCGGAAACACTTTGGGGTCGCGGGGCGGTATTCGCGGGGGTCCGGGGATGGTCGTAGGGGATTGGGACCGCAGAGGAACCGGAGCGACATACGAAACGGACCGAGAGTGGACCGCAGGTGGCGGTCAACGCGAAGGATCGCGGCCGAGCGGGCGCCGTCGACGCGGCGCGACCCCCAAAACCGGCGAACGTCCAAATAGCGGAACTGCACATAGGGTCAGTCTTCGAGCTAGTTAGGATTGGCCGACATGCGCCTAAGGTCAGTCCAGATCAACGGCTACAAGCGATTTGCTTCGCCGCATACGCTCTATCTCGGCCCAAGGGTGATTGCAGTCGTCGGTCCGAACGAGGCAGGCAAGACGAGTCTCCTCAAGGGCCTCATGCATCTCCCCGCAAACGCTGCGTTCGATCGCCGCGAGTTCACCGGTCGACGCCAGCCAGCGGGCCGAACGAGAATCATCCAGGCGCGATACGAGGTCGAGACGGCGGATCGAGCGGACATCGCGCATCTGCTCGACAACGATAAGAAGTACGTATTCGAACGTTTGTTGGATAGCGACGGGGTGGCCCGATGGGCTCTCGACCCGTGGATCCGTCGGGACACCAGCGCTCGGGAGGCACTCTCGAAGCAGATCGCGGCGTCCAACGAGAGCAAGTCGCTCGACATCATCTTCGCGGCCGACGAGGACGGCAATATTCCCGATCCGGATGTCTCAATCTCCTCGACGGCCGCAGGACTCGCCGAGATGCTCTCTGAAGCCGCAGAGGACCTTGACGAGGACCAGTTGGCTCAAGTCGCCGCGTTCCAGCAGCTCCTTGAGGCGCGCGCAGGCGAGTGCGCGAAGCCGGCGCAGGCCTCTGAGCTACTAGAGACGCTGACTGACGTTGTCAGCAAGGAACAGGTCGCGAAGCCCAGCGATCAGATCTACGAAGCGCTCAATCCCAGAGTTCCGCGAATGCTGGAGTTCGACGACGACCAGAGGGCGTTGCTGTCGGACTATGTCTGGAGCGAGATGAGCACGGCACCGGATGCGCTCGGGAACCTGTTGTACCTCGCTGACGCCGACTTCGACATGTACCGCGCGCTTGCGACCGACCGTGACCGTCGAGACGAGCTCAGCACCTTCGAGCGCAAACTTAACACAACGCTCAAGGAACGACTCGAAGCCTGGAGTCAGCACGAACTCACGATCACCCTGCGCGCCGACACGGAGTCGCTAGCAGTGCATGTCACCGACGAGGACACACAGCGGGATGTCCCGATCGAGGAGCGGAGTGCGGGGATGCGGATGTTCGCCGCACTGCTTGCATTCTGCGCACGTTATGCGACTGACACACCGCCGATCTTGCTGTTCGACGAGGCCGAGACGCATTTGCATTACGGAGCTCAGGCGGACCTGATGGATGTCTTCGCAAAGCAAGACGTCGCCCAGGCGGTTATTTACACAACCCACTCGATCGGTTGCCTGCCCGAGGATCTCGGACGATCCATCCGCGTGGTCGCACCCGTCGGCAATGAGGAGAGTGAGATACGCAACGAGTTCTGGAGCGGAGGTGTTGGGTTGACACCGCTGATGTTGGCGATGGGGGCATCAGCGATTGCGTTCTCGCCTGCCCGTTACGCGGTTCTCGGAGAGGGGCCGACCGAGTGCATACTCCTGCCCAGCCTCTTTCGGGCGGCAAGGCCTGGCAACGAAGTCGATCGAGCTCTGGGCTTCCAGGTCGCGTCCGGAACGGCGGAGGTGGCCGCAGACGCTGCGCCGGACCTAGAGAGTGAAGCTGGCAATGTCGCATATGTCTTTGATGCCGATCAGGGTGGTAGAGACCATGCTGAGAAGCTCGCACAGCGCGCTCACAACGAGGGACGCGTATTCGTCCTCGGCGATGGCGCGGAGCCCGATCTGTGTACCGAGGATCTGCTTGCCGGTGAGACATACACGGCGGCGGCGAACGAGATCCTGCGTGATACTCGGAACTCGTCTGACCAGCTCACAGCCGAGGAGCTTTCGGCTGTCGGGCGCGCGAACTACGTGGACCACTGGTGCGAAGCACGCGGTATCGCCCCTCTGAGCAAGACGCGGATCGCAGAGCGAGCGCTGCGCCTTGCGGACGAGACCGGCACGCTGCTCGAGCCTTCGCGCAAGGTGCTTACCGCGAAGCTTTATCGCGATCTTCGCAAAGCCCTTGGCCTGAAGCAAACCGACTAGTTTGGTCCGCTTGGCGGTGGCGCAGCCCCACTTAGACGATTCCGGGAGCTCGTCGGCGCCTCCATATCCAAGCGCCTCCCTGGCCCGGATCTCCGGTTCACAGGTCCTTTTGGCTTGCCTCCGCTTTCGGTCTTGGGATCGGGAGAGCCGGAGGTCGGGGAGTCCCACCCCGCGCCGGCGGCCGGTGCGTGATCCTATCTTTGTCGCGCAGGGCTGCGGCGCCCTCGCCGATAGGCCCTGGTTTCGTAATACGATTGCTAGGTGGAGATTTATCCGTCGGCGCAACGGCACGAGATCGCCGACGACGACATCCTCCACGCGACGCGCAACGCGATGGCTGTCGATAGACAAGATGACGACACGGTGCTCTACCTGGGCGCGGCTCGCAATGGCGAGCTGCTTGAGGTAGCGACGATTTTGCGTGATGACGGCAGTGAGCTCGTGATCCACGCGATGACGATGCGCGCCGATTATCGGAAGCTTCTCCCTGGAGGTTCGTGATGGCTCGAAAGCATCTCGGAAAGACAGCCAGCGGCATCCCGCTAACCGACGCACTAGTGGAGCGGCTCGCAAAGAAGGCCGAGGCCGGATATGACGTCGAGAAGACCCTTCGTCGCCGCGGGGGACGACGGCCTATCGGGTCTGCGCCGGCCGCCGTTGAATCAGTGCGCCTGGAGCCCGAGTTGCGCGTGGCCCTCCGCGCGCGAGCCGAGGAAGATCGCGAAACCACGTCAGCCGTGATTCGCGCCGCCCTGCGACGGTACCTTGCTGGCGACCCAGAGCCTGAGCCCGAGCAAGCACTAGCGACACAACATCAACAACTTGTCGCTCTGGAGCGGCTCCCTGAGGTAGCCCTTGAGTTCCTCGGTGTCCCGTTCCTGGCGTATGTTCTGAGCGCCAGCGAGGAGGCCATCGCCGCACGACTCGAAGGTTCGCTCCCTCTCGATGCCGAAAGCGAGCAGGCGCTGCGCGACGTCATGTCGCATGCGGCTGAGCTTGCGAGCGACCATCCCTTCGGAGAGGCCGACGCCTATCCCGACGGTTCGCCGCGAGTTCGGATGAGGCGTTTCGGATGGACTGAACTCGACCGAGGCCAAACGCACGCCAACCTATTCCGCATCGCCACAGGCGGGGCGTTGCCTGAGGTCCCTCCTGGGCTCGACCCGGCCGAGAAAGCGCTGGCAGAAGCAGCAATCGATCATTACCCCAGCACGCTGTTGCGGCTGGACGAGGGCCAGGAGTTTGTGCCCCCGAAACCATTGATTTCCCGTGCGCGCGTGCTGGCGCTCGAAGCTGCCCTCACGGCCGATCCCGTCAACGAGCTCCTCGCGTCTGGAACCGCCTTCTACACCTCCTCCGGTATGGGGTACGGCCCGCCGAGCACGTATCGCATCGCTGAGTGCGCCCTCGCAACCGCGGAGCAGCGAGTGCGGATGTTGTCCGACCGGAGCGCTGCCACGTTCATTACCGAGGTGGTTGAGAACCTGTGTCGGATGCGACAACTTGTGACCATCGGGAGCTGTTCGGTTCCGGTTGCCGTCGGCTTCTGGAATGCGGAGATACCTCCTGATACCGAGCTCGTCGGGCCGCGCGGAGGACGACTTCGGTCGGCACGCGACAGCGATCCGCATGTTCCGATGGCGGCACGCGCCACCATGGTCCTAGACACGACATGCGACGTTGGCCTGAGCGTCGGAGACAAACCGCCCCTGGCGGGTGACCCGTTCTGGGCTGGTGTCGACAGCCTCGCGGTAGACGAGATGATCGTTTCGCTCGCCGCTTTGCTTGCCGGGCCGAGCGCCGAGGGAGAACTCAGCATGCCGGCGCTCGCATGGACACACGTATTCGACCCTTTCCAGCCCTACGTTGGCAGGTTCGTATCCGCACCGAGTGGGCCACCCACGCCGCCGTACAGCGCCGAGCGCTTGGCAGAGCTCGAGGAGTGGATAGCGCGCCTCGACGCGAGCTACGACCCAAGCATCCGAGTAGCGGTCAGCCGCACCCTGTCGGCGGTCACCGAGAGGGGGCGAGGGGATGATGCACTTATCGACTACGTGATCGCGCTGGAGAACATGTTTGGTCGCTCCGGACCCAAATTGGAGGTCCGTATCTCCAACGCTCTCGCGCACCTCCTGGGCGGAAGTAGGACGGAAAAGGCCGAGATCGCCGAGAGATCACGGCTCGTCTATCGCGCCCGCAGCCGGCTCGTCCATGGAGACGAGTTGCCCGAAGCGGACGAGCACCCGCAGGACCAAGCTCAGGTTCTTGTTCTGCAGGCCCTCCGCGCGCTCTTCACGACGCATATGCACCTGATCGCAGATCGCGGTGCCCGACGCCAACTTGGAGAGCAACGACTCGACGACTGATCGATTGCGTCCGAAGAACAGAACGACGGACTAGGTGCACGCGGAACCGAGCGATGCACCGATTAGCAGGGCGCGGACCCCGGGGTTGCCTACACTCGGCCGATGGAGCGCGCGCGCTTGCAGTCGTGTCACGGCGGACCCGTTTCTTCGGACTGGTGGAGTGATCCTGCGCTCTATGAGGCGATGGAGCGCATGACGGCCGGGCAGCGGCGGCCCATTCCCGGCGTGCTCGATACGAGCTGTGTCAGGACGGGCCTCGCGCGCCAGCTTGAGACCGGTGTGCCGCCCGCGTCGTTGGGCGCAGCACGGGACGGCACGGTCTGTTTATTCATGGAGCGCGACACGCTGAATGAGACGTGCCGGACGCTGCCCAGGTTCGCCCAACAGCTCGGTGTGCCGACCTCGCACCTGGCTAGCTTGTTTGACCACGAGTGGCTCCCGCACATCCGCGTTGTGGCTTTGCCTCCAGCACTTCGAGAACTGGATGCTCGGGCTATCGCCGTGCGCACCCTCGACGCCGACGACTATCCGGCCGCTGCGCTCGCGGCGCTCTTGTCGCCGTGTGTCCTGCTGACCCACGACCGCAAGCACTTTGGTCCGCTAGGGATTGAAAGCTCCTCGCAAGGCGTCGATGCCGTGATCGCAGCACTCGACGTCAAGGTCGGCGAGGTGCGGCTGCAGGCGGTGGCCGCAGTACCAGCGGCTCCGTTCGTCGCGGGCCACGCCGGAATCAGGTTGGCGATTGACCACATGGGTCCTGCAGCGTGGGTGCTGATCGCCCTGGTGGTCGCGGGTGCGTTCTGGCTTTACCAGCGCCAGCCTCCGGCGAGCAAGGCGGCGATCAAAACTGCCGCCGCCGACGCGGCTCATCTGTTGCTCGCAGAGGGTCAGCGGGCAGTTCGCTCCACGCAGCAGTCACGCGAGCGGCTTGCCATGCACCTTGTGCCGCCGCCGGAGTGCGTCACTCCGACCGCCGCGGTGCTACGCGAGCTGGCTACTACTCCGGAGCCGATGTCCGCGAAGCAGCTCTATGACGCACGCGGCGCCCCGGTCCGCGCGCCCGTCGGCGCTCTGCGCGACTTCCTCCACACCAACAAGCGCAGTGTCGTCTCTGAGGCGCGCCGTGGGAGCTTCCTGTTGGGCGGACGTTGCGTCATCGGCTAGGACGGCCAGGCGGGTTCTGAACTGACGGCGAATAGCAGCAGTGGCTAAGCCGCTGCCCTCGCGATCGAGGCGCGACTTTGAGTTGGCCCTCACGCCGGACGGCCGAATCGCTTGCGTCTGATCGACTCAGCTCGGCTTAACGCGTGGGCGGCGGATGAGCGCCGCGCAGTTCGGGCCGAAGGAGCGTCGTGGCGAGTGCATCCCGGAAAGCTTCAGTGGGGGAGAGCCGTGGCGAGCTCTGCTGCTGAGCGGGCGGCGAGGGCCGGCTCCGGTCTTTCCGCCGCGAGCATCCACTGGGGCAGGCGTCCAGCGGCTCCAAAGCCGTTCGCCCTCACCGAGCGCGATTGCCGCCTGCTGGCGCTGCTGCATGACGTCAACTACCTGTCCGCGAGCCAGCTGGCGCTGCTCGGGTGGGGCGGGGACTCCACGTGTGCGCGCCGGCGGCTGCGCCTCTTGCACGACCGTGGCTTGATCGACAAGTTCCGCCCCGCGAGGCCGGCGGGCAGCTACGAGTGGAACTACCGCCTGTCCGTGGAGGGCTGGCACCTGATCGCCGAGCACGGGATGCACGCGGAGGACAAGCAGTACAAGCCGGCCGACATCCACAGCATCGCCTACGTCGAGCACGACCTGCAGGTCAACGCGCTCGTGCTCGACATCGCGCACCGGGCGCGGCTCGGCGAGGGCCCGCTGCTCGACGCGATGCCGTTTGTCTGGCACGGACCGCGCCGCGGGGAGATCGACCCGCGCGAGGACCAGAGGCCAGAAGACGGCGAGCCGCACGCGCGGCTGCTCCCGCGCTTCTTCCACGGGCGCTCGCGCGAAGGCGTGATCAAGCCCGACGCGACGCTGATCTTCGGGGGCCAGGAGCCCCACCAGGCGGTGCTGATCGAGTACGACCGCACCGCCCGGCCGCACAAGCAGCTCGAGCGCCTGCGCCGCTATGACTGGTTTCTGACCGAGGGATGGACGCGCGGTCGCTTCGCCTTTCACCAGATCGCGCCGGTCCTGGTGTTCGTAACACTGCACGAGAGCTCGCTGCTGGCGCTCGTCAAGGCCGCCGACGCGACCCTCGATGCCGCCCGCGCCTGGCCAGACATCGAAGGCCGGGGGCAGGCGTACGTGGGGCGTGAGCGCGTCCTCTTCACGACGCGCGAGCGCATCCTCGCCGGCGACTTCCGCATGCTGCGGGCGCCCTCTGACCCCCTGGAAGTCAGGGAACTCAGAGTGATCGATGGCCGTGCGCCCTTCTTCACAGTCGAGGTCGAGTTCGACCTCGTCGCCCTGGCGAAGCAGCCGCCCGACGACGCGCTCGCCGCCTGACCGTCTGCGCGACAACCTGTTGGCCCATGTCGGCCGGAGGTGCCGCTTTCGGGTGCCCGGCTGTCCGCCGCTCTCTCGGCGAGGCACCCCAGCGAGTACCCGGCTGCCCGCTCGCTCCCGAAGTTTTGGCTCTGCACCTGGCATCGAGGAAGGGGGTCCCCGCCTCTCCGCTTCGCTTCGACCCGGGGACCCCCTTCCTCGACCAACACATCACAGATCTTTATGGCGAGGCCAGATGCAGAGCGGTGAGCGGGAGCGAGCGGGGAGCAGCAAGTTGAAGGATCAACAGAAGCCGAGTTTGAACTTGATCGATGGGCACAAGACGAATACGAGCGGGCAGTGCCGACAGTGTTGGTGGAGGCCGTGGCGTGGCCGGCATGGAAGCGGGAAAGCGCGCAACGGCGATGGCGAGCGTTGGAATCAGAGCCAGGGGCGGTTGGCGCGGGGGGACCAGTCGCTGGTCGTACCGAATTGACCGACGGTTTCGTTTGAGAGGTTGATGCCGCTGCGCTTCATGTTCGCCCATGAGACTCAGACGGCGGTGGTGCGCTGGAACGCGGGTAGCAGGTCGCTCCCCCGCGGTCAAGCAATTTCAAGTCCCCGCCTGCGGCGGGGCACTACCTGCACTTGTGAATTTGCTTGACCGCTCCTCCGCGACCTGCTGAGGCGAGCAGTCAGGTGGGCAGGCGCCCACCTGCCTCACGGCAGGCCAACCCATTGGAGGAACCATGATTCGTCACAGTTCGCGCTTTGGTCTAGCGGTCACGCAGTACAGACGTCCAATTTGCTTGCGCGCAGAGCGCCTAGCTCGGCCTTTGGGTGTGAGCACTTCCACGGCTGTCCAGAGATCGGCGCGCAGCGCGCTCGCCCAGATCGGCACCGAGCGCTACGTCTCGCGCATCGAGCTCGCGGCGATCATGGGCGTGAGCTTGGCAACCGTCGACCGGATGGTCGCCGAGGGGATGCCGTCGGTCACCTGGGGCCGGCGGACACGTCGCTTCAGGCCGTCGGTCGCGATCGCCTGGGCAGAGGATCGGGGGAGGTCATGAGCGTCATGAAGCTTCCCTCGGGCCATTGGCGTGCGCAGGTGTATGACCCGGCGATAGGAAGGAACGTCAGCGTCTCGCAGGTCCTCGGAGGGCCAGGAACGTTTGCTACGAAGACCGAGGCCAAGCACGCACGCATGAGGGCACGCGAGCGGCTCGGGCAGGGCCGTGTGGAGGTTGTGACGACGCGTGCGTTCTGGGAGCGCTGGACGAGCGATCCGCTGTTCGCCCGCCCGAAGGAGTCCACCAACATCCTCAACCGTGAGCGCACTCAAGCGTTCGTCCAGCGCTACGGGCACCTGCGCCTGGCGGCGATCGGCGATCAAGTCGTCGCCGAGTGGCTGGCCGGCGGCAAGCGCAACGGCACCGTCCCGGCGCTACGTGCGATGTTCAACGACGCCGCCTCGCCCAAGGCCGGGCGCCTGCTGACGCACAACCCGTTCGCGCGGCTGGGAATCTCACGAGGACCCGGCCGCCGCCACGAGCAGCCACCTAGCGAGGAGCAGGTATGGACGCTGATCGGTCACGCTCGCAGGCTTGTCAGCCCGTCGTTCGCGGCCTGGCTGCAGGTGGCGGCGTTCAGCGGCCTGCGTCCGGGCGAGCTCGACGCTCTGCGCCGCGCCCGGGTCGATCTGGCGCGCGCGCGTATCGAGGTCGCGGAGCAGTTCGACGCCAAGACGCGGACGTTCACGCTGCCCAAGAACGGCAAGAGGCGCGAGGCTCCACTGACTCCACCCGCGCGGGCCGCGATCGTCTCGCTCCCGGATGAAGGCGAGTTCTGCTTCGTTTCACTGCGGGGCGAGCACTGGACGCCCAGCTCACGCGCCTACCACTGGAAGGCGGTGCGCGCGGCAGCTTGCTGGCACGGCAGCCTCTACCTGGCCACCCGGCACTTTGCTGGCTGGTACATGGTCAACGTGCTCGAGCTGCCCTCCGAGGATGTGGCGATCGCGCTCGGTCATTCCGACGGCGGCGAGCTCGTGCGCAAGCTCTACGGGCATCGCGACCAGGAGCGTGCGCTGGACCGCGTGACGGCCGCCTATGGGAGAACGGCGAGCCTCACGCAGTCAGAGCCGACGTAGGGGATAGCTCGCCGGGAATGCCCGCGGCGTCCAAGCCCCGTCCCCACACGGTCATCTACGACGCCGATGCCGTGGTCGAGTTTGTGATGGCGGTCCGTGCCACCCCTTGAATCGCGATAAGCTCTGACTTATCATATCTGGCATGGCCACGACCTCAAAGAGACGGCCCAAGGGCACGAACACCCATGAGGAGCTGCTGTCCGCCGAGCTTGCCGCGGACCCTGGCTTCGCCGCTGAGTGGGAGCGCCTTTCCTTGGCCCGGATGGTTGCCGCGCGCCTGGTCGGCTATCGCCACGACCACGGGCTCTCGCAGCGTGCGCTGGCAGAGCGATTGGGCGTTAGCCAACCGCGCGTCGTGGAGCTCGAGTCGGGCGAGAAGAACCCCCAGATCGAGACGCTCGTGAAGATCTCTGCAGCAACGGGCCTTGAGTTCGCGATCGACGTCGCACCGTTGGGCCAGGAGCCCAAGCTCGTCGGCAAGGCCGTCAAGGACGCGCCGGCGCACGCATATGCCGGCGCGTCGATGCTGGTCGCATCTCGCTGATCCGTTCGGCCAGACCGCCCACGCGGGCGGCTGTCGCGCCACGTGCTGGCAATCAGTCCGCTACGGCACCGGCCAGGACTGGTAATGGAGCGTCATCAGCTCTTCGGTCCGATCGGTATCGAGACCAAACGTCGCGAAGAAGACACGCCTGCATCAGTCCGTTATCCAAGTCGGGTCGCGTGCCCATAGGCTGCCGCTCCATGGACCCCAACGTCCCTGGACCGCGTGACCATTTGATTACGCGGGCGCTCGAGCGTCGGCTCGCAACTCTCGAGGCGGACCTGCGAGCGGAGCAACCTCTCGATCCTGCCGAGGGCCCGGAGCGCCTGGCGCGACACGCGATGGAGCAGATCCGAGGCGATCTCGAGGATCTGGAGACTGCCGACCAGCAAGCTGGTCGTATCAACGAGATCCTCGAGACTTTCGTGGACGAGGAAGCTCGCGACGCGCAGTTGGAGCTGCCGGCTCGGCTACTGACCGGGATCAAGGGTCGGTCGCCGCTCGGGGGTCCCTTGCCGCTCCCGCCGTTGCCCGCCACGCCCCTGAGCGAAAGCGACCTGCTCATCAACGCTGAGGGCCAGCCGAACATTGGCTCGGAGCTGCGGGCAGAGCTTGCCAGCGCCGACTCTGTGGACTTGATCTGTGCTTTTGTTATCTGGTCTGGCGTTCGCCAGCTGCGCGACGCGATGGCTGAGGTCGTCGGTCGCGGTGGACGCATACGAGTGGTCACGACGACCTACATGGGCGCGACCGAGAAGCGGGCGGTCGACGAGCTCGTCGCGCTTGGTGCCGAGGTCCGCGTCGCGTTTGACGCGCGAACTACGAAGCTGCACGCCAAGGCGTGGCTACTCGAGCGGGCCACGGGTCTGAGCACAGCCTTCGTTGGCTCCTCGAACCTCTCCCACACTGCGCTGTTCGACGGCCTGGAGTGGAACGTGCGGCTCTCGGAAGTCGATGCCCCCCACATCGTCGAGCGGGTCCGCATGTCCTTTGAGAGCCACTGGGCCTCCGAGCATTTCGAATCCTACGACCCCAGCACAGACGGGGAGACGCTCGAACTGGCGCTGCGGGAGCACAACCGACGCTCGCTCGGCGAGGCCTCCACGATCTCGCTCGCGAACCTCGACGTCCGTCCCTACCCCCACCAACAGCGAATGCTCGACGCCCTCACCGTTGAACGAGAGCGACACGACCGCCATCGCAACCTCGTCGTGGCCGCCACGGGGACCGGCAAGACCGTGGTCGCCGCGCTCGACTACCGCCAGCTGCGCAGCCGCACGGGCGAGGATCTCTCGCTGTTGTTTGTTGCCCACCGGGAGGAGATCCTCGACCAGTCGCTGGCGACCTTTCGAGCCGTCCTGCACGACGGGTCCTTCGGCGAGAAGCACGGTGGCGGGCGCGCCGCCGAGGGCCGGCACGTGTTCGCGATGATCCAGTCGCTGCAGCACAGCCAGCTCGACCGGATCGCACCGGAGGCGTTCGACGTTGTTGTCGTGGACGAGTTCCATCATGCGAAGGCCGCCTCGTATGACCGGCTGCTGCACCACCTCACGCCACGGGAGCTCCTCGGGCTCACCGCTACGCCCGAGCGCATGGATGGCCGCGACGTGACGGAGTGGTTCGAACACCGCATCGCCGTCGAACTGCGGTTGTGGGAGGCAATCGATCAAGGGTTCCTCGTCCCGTTTCAGTACTTCGGGGTCGCCGACGGCACCGATCTCCGCGACCTGCCTTGGCGGCGCGGCGGCTATGCAACCGAGGAGCTCAGCAATCTGCTGACGAACGACGATCTCCGGGTCGGCAAGCTGCTTGAAGCCGTGCGGCGCATTGTGCTTGACCCCTCGTCGATGCGAGCCCTCGGCTTCTGCGTTTCGCGCGAGCACGCGCACTTTATGGCGCGCAAGTTCTCCGAGGCCGGCCTGGAGAGTGTCGCCCTGACCGGCGACGACGCTCCCGCCTCTCGACGCACAACGCTACGCGACCTGCAGGCCGGCCGGATCCGTTGCGTCTTCTCAGTTGAGGTGCTGGGGGAGGGGGTCGACGTGCCCGACGTTGACTGCCTGCTGCTGTTGCGCCCGACCGCCTCGGCGACTGTCTTTACTCAGCAGCTCGGGCGCGGCCTGCGGCGCGCCGAGCGCAAGAGCCATCTGACCGTCATCGACCTGATCGGGCAGCACCGCCGCGAGTTCAGCTTCGCGGACCGCCTGGGCGCGATCGTGCGACGCGACCGCGGGGCGATTCGTGATCAGGTCGAGTCCGACTTCCCGTTTCTGCCCGCGGGCTGCACCGTGGACCTCGATCGCCAGTCCCGCGAGATTGTGCTCGAGAACCTGCGCGCGGCCGTACAGCGTTCCCGGTGGCAGACGCTCGTCACTGACCTCCGTGGACAGCCGACTGACACGACGCTCGGCGAGTATCTCGAGGCGACCGGTCACACGCCTACTGACGTCTACCGCTCCCAGCGCAGCTGGACACAGCTCCAGCGGGACGCGGGACGGACGCTCCCCGGCGCATCCGATGCCGCTTTGGAGAACCGTTGTCTTCGCACACTTGGCCGCCTCACGCATGTCGACGACCCGGAGCGCATCGCCAACTACACCTCGATGCTAGGCGGCACAGCGCCACCGAGGTGCGCTGATCTCGACGAGCGCGAGACTCGGCTACTGACGATGCTGGCATGGGGCCTTGAGTCCGGGCCCTCAGGACACGAATCGCTCGACGCATTCATGGCCGCCCTCTGGCCGGAGCAGGCCGTCCGACAGGAGCTGCTCCAGCTCCTCGACCTGCTCGACAAACGCTCGCACACGCTGACCGCACCATCAGAACTTCCTGCCGAGATACCCCTCACGCTCCACGCCCGATACAGCCGCCGCGAGGTCATCGCAGCCCTCGGAGCCGCCTCGGGTGTGAAGCCGAAGGTAACCCAAGGGGGCATTCTCTGGCTGCCCTCCGCAAGGGCCGACGCGCTCTTCGTGGACCTCCGCAAGGCCGAGCGCGACTACTCGCCATCGACTATGTATCGCGACTATGCGATCAACCGCACGCTCTTCCATTGGGAGTCTCAAGCACGTCAGACGCCCGAGCAGCCAACTGTTCAGCGCTACATCAACCATCAAGACGGGGGCACCCGAGTCCTCCTGTTCGTGCGTGAGAGCAAGCGTTTCGCGCTCGGCACACAGCCGTTCTACTTCCTCGGGCCAGTCAGCTACGTCGAGCACCGAGGAGAGCGCCCTGTTTCGTTCACGTGGCGCCTCCCGCGAGCCATGCCGGAGGAGCTATTCGAGGTCGCGAGGAGCGTCGCCGCGGCGTAGCGCGCGTGGGTGGCAGGCCGCCGAGATCGAGCCGGTGAGGTGACCGTGGCGTACGTCCTCGAGCCACAAGCGCTGAGCTGGCGTCTGCGCACGCCGGTCGCGCTGTCGCATTCTGTCCAGATTTGTCCTATCCTGTCCGTGGAGGTCAAGTTTGGCTGCAGCTGGCCGATAATGATCCGACGACTCTCGATTGGAGGCTCTGATGCCCGCCGTTGCTTCTCAACCGATACTGCTGACGGTTCCCCAGGCAGCTTCGCTGCTGCGGGTGAGCGACCGCACGATCCGTCGCTGGATCGAGGCTGAGCGCATCCCTTTCCTGAAGCTCCCGAGTGGCTCCTACCGGATTCCGCAGGGGGCGATGCTGGCGTCGCTGCGGGGCACCTACGATCTCGCTGGCGAGTTGCAGCAACTCGAAGCGAAGCACGGGCATGTCTCGGATGCCGAGATAGCAGAGGCGCTGGACGAGTCGTAGGAGCTCCTGCTGCGCGTCCGCGGGTCGCCGTAGATTCGGCTCCTTGCCACTGGTCACTGTCGATACCAGCGTGGCCCTTCCGGCCACCTTGCGAGCCGGCGGAATGCCTCGGAAGTTCTGGGTGCTTCTCGCGTTCGGCGGCCTCGTCTACGAGGCGGAGCACCGGCGGCTCGACCTGGACGCGCTCAGGCTCGAAGCCGACGCGACGGGGGGAGCGCTCGGCGGAATGGAGACGGCCGAGCGCCTGATCGCGCTCGCCGAGGAGCGGCGAGCACTGCTCTCAGAGCATCTCCCCTATGGGGCGCCCGAGGACTGGGTGGCGGCCGGATCACGGCCCCTGTTCGACGAGTACGAGCGAAAGGTTCGTGAGATCGGCCACCGCTTCGATCCGACGTTGGACGAGAACGATGCGCGACTTCTCCGGCGCCAGATGGAGGCGATCTGCGTTGCGGCGCCGCTGCCGGTCCCGCCCGACCAGATTCCTGCGTTCACTTCCGACCCCGACGACGACCCGATCGTCTTCGGCGCTCTCCTGGCGGGCGTGGATTACCTGGTTAGCGACGACAGGAAACACGTGGTGCCGCACGGCGAGCCGCACGAGTACGAGCATGAGGACCACCGCCTGCTTGCGGTCACCCTCGGCTATCTGGTCTCGGAGTTGATGCCGGCGATCGACTGGGATGAGATCGACGGTGCCCTGCTGGCGGAGGCACTTGCCGCGCCGCGAACGGCTGGGTGATCGGCTCCTGCCGTTTCCCCCAGCCCGCCGACGACCGAGGCCCGCGACGTCTCCCACCGCCCACGAAACCGCACACGCCCCCAGCGGACTGGCTCCCCAGAGCCAAGCGCCACCTGTCTCCCCGATTTCGAGAAGCGCCTGCAGACGGGGGCGCGGGCTGATGGCGCACCTCGTTACTGCTCGTGGTCCACAACTACGTCGCCAGCTCCCGCCCCAGCCAGCCACGGTAGAAGCCGTCAACGTCCGGAAGGAACTCGTGGACCACGGGATAGCCTGGTTGGAGCGCCTCGACCTCGAGCTGGCGCGCGCAAGTGGGGCAGTAGTACTCGCGGATCTGCTGCAGCTTTGGATCCGGCCCGGCCATCTTGGGGTAGATCTCGAGCAGCGCCTCCTCGGTCTCGCGCACATACAGCACGGCGTCCATCTTCCAATTGCGATTGTGCGCACAGAAGTCGTGCCCGCAGTCGCAGCGGTAGGTGAGTTGCCCATCGAGTCGGCGTCGGACGATGTTCAGCCCTTCGCCCGCCGGCAGCACGATCGGGTCATCGTAGGGGACGCGCTCCTGGAGCACCGCAAGCCACTTGTCGAACCGGTCCGCATCCTTGTAGCCGGACTGGATGTCCTTCACCTCGCGCCGGGACAGCTTCTCCTCGAGCAGGGCCGTGAGCGTCTGACCGTCAAGCTTGCCCCCGGCGGCGGCGACGACGCCGTCCATGCCAGGACGCGGATCCGATGCGGCGAGGAAGGCATCGGCGGCGTCGTCAGGACCGAGCTTGCCGGGCTGCGAGCGCTCCGCCACGACGGTTGGAGTCGCGACGTCATACTCGAAGTCCTCAGGCAGATCCCAGAACCCGCGGTACTCGGCTGCCCAACGCGGCGACAGTCGCATCGACTCCGCATACATCACCTTGACCGGCTCGACGAACTCCTGGGCCAGGATCCGTTTGCGCTCGATCGCCACCCAGTCGCGCACCGGAATCGCCCGTTCGAGGCGGCGCCGTCGGAACGCGTCGCGGTCGGAGACGCCGTAGACCGACTCGGCGAAGCGGGGAAGGAGATGACCCTCCTCGACGTCTCGCTCAATCGCCTGAACTCCCCTGAGAAGCGGGTCGCCGAGCCCCGCGCCGCCTTTCATCACGGACAGGTACAGGTCTCCGTTGGAGTACGGCTCAAGCAGCGTCATCCCGTCGTTCTTGTAGTCGCGGGAGCTGCCCTGGATCTCCATCAGCGCGGGGCTCTCGAAGTCGCCGTCGGCGACGGGGTAGGCCTCGCCGCGGCGGGCACGCTCGATCAGGTCGGCGCCGTGAATATTGTGTATATACGCCGTGGCGCCGGGGTAGCCACCGAACAGCCCGGAGGAGGAGAGCACGCGTCCGGTCCCGATGTTCTGAAGCTCCCAGAAGGGCGTCTTGTTGACCATGAACAGCGATTCGAAGCTCGACCCGCCGCGATGGCGCCCGGGCCCGCCGGAGGAAGCCTTGATCCGCCGCGACAGGTACACGAACGGAGAGATCAGCTCCCACATCTCGACGTCTCCCATGTCGCCCTCGGGGTTGAACATCGCGGCGCAGTAGTCGGTTCCGTCGAGAACGTACTTCGCGCCCATGCCCTGCGCCGAGATCTCGAAGTTCATGATCGCCGAGGAGCTGCCGTACTGATCGATGCCACCGCCCTGCTGCACGTTGCCGGACACCGAGTAGGCGGCCAACACCTCCTCGATAAACCCGCGGGCCTGCAGCGCGCGGGAGATCGTGCGCGGGAAGCCCGTGAACGACGGCTGCAGGAACGCCCAGGCAATCGCGGTTGAGCCCTCGGCGTCGCCGATATTGGAGATCGTGCCCTCCGGGAAGTTCGTCTCGATCGCGAAGAACGCGCCGTCATTGACCTTGTCGTTGCAGATCAGCGTCTGGGTGAACATGACCCAGATGGCCCCCTGCATTCCCGACGGGGTGCAATTCATCGAGTGCCAGCCCCAGGCCGAGCAGCCGTCGTAGTCGAGTTCGTACGTGCCGTCGCCGCCGATCCTCACCTCGAAGGTGGAGTGCATGATGACGTCTCGGCGCGCGCGCGCCGGGAGTTGCACCTTGTCGGCGAACTCCGCGTCATAGCCCGCCGGAGAGCGGTAGCGCCCGGGGACCGTCATCTCACGGATGCGTGACTTGAACGAGCGCCGGCCCTCCTCGATGACCTCGCGGCTGAAACGCTTGAGCCGGTCAACCCCCTCCTCGAGGATTATGCGCTCGACCGCCGCGCGGACCATGTGGCAGCCGGCCAGGCGGGTGCGCTCGTCGAGCAGGTAGTACACGGAGGCGCGGGTGCGCTTTTTGCATCGCTCGAGGTGCCATCTCGCGAGCTCGTCCTGCTCTCCGATCTTCATGCACGGCAGGTCGATGCCGTCCTCGTAGCGCATGGTCGGCCCCACCGGCACCCCGCCGGGCGTGCTCGCGCCGATGTCGAGCACGTGGGTGACGCCGCCCGCCCAGGCAACCAGCTCGCCCTCCCAGAAGATCGGCACGAACGTCTGCACGTCGGCGTTGTGAACGTCGCCGATCGTCGGGTCGTTGTTGGCGAAGATGTCGCCCCGCCTGATGCCGGGGTTGTCCTCGTAGCCGTTGCGGATCATCCACTTGATCGCGTCGGACATTGTGTGGACGTGGACGATGATGCCGGTGGACAGGGCGAGCGAGTCCCCCTCGGGGGTGTACAGGGCAAAGCACAGCTCGCCGAGCTCACGTACGATCGGCGAGGCCGAGATGTTGAGCGCCGTCTCGCGGGCGGACACCAGTCCGCCGCGGATCCGGGAGAAGAGCTTCTCGTAGCCGATCGGGTCAGAGCTCATCATCTGGAGCTCGCGCAGGCCGCCGTAGTGGCCGGTGTCTGCGAATAGGCGCTCGGACTCGGCGAGCATCTCGTCTAGGCGCTGGCCGCCCCAGCCGATCGCTCCGCCGCTTTGATGCTGGCGCGTGGCGTCAGTGATCGCCATCTGTAGACCCCTCTCTGTTTGTGAGGTGGAATATGTGGTGACCGTCGAGTGTCGCTCGGCGTCCGGGCGGTATCGCGAAGGTGGTCGCCGAGTGCTCGATGATCGCCGGGCCGTCGATCGAGTTGCCGGCCTTCACCGATTCGAGCTGGAAGATCTCGGTCTCGACGAACTGATCGCGGCTGGCATGTCCCCAGTGGACTGCTCTCGTCGCCTTGAGCGGCGCCTTGCCCGGCTCCTCGGGTAGCTGCGGCAGCGCGGGCTTCTCCACATCCACCGTCCCGTGGACGATCACGTGGGTGACCAGGTAACCGAACTCCGGGGAACGCGCCGAGGACGCATACATCTTCGCGTAGGCCTCCTCGAACGTGGCGATCAGGTCGTCCACCTGCGAGGCGTCTTGCAACGCGGCGTGTGGAGAGACGAACTCGATGTCGTTGAGCTGACCGTAGTACTGCATCCGCACGGCGTGCGTGAAGCGGATGCTGTCCCGAGCGATCCCCGACTTCGCAAACTCCCCGGCGACACGGTCCTGAAGCCCGACCCAGGCGGCGCTGATCATGCCTCCGATTCCCGCCTTCTCCGGCTGGCCGAACACAGGTAGCAGCGGCATGTCTACCGTCTGGTCATAGCGGTAGTCGAAGTCCGCGCACGCGCAGCCGAACGCCGAGAATCCCGCGGCCCAAGCGGGCACGAGCACCTCTTTGTAGGTGACGTCCTCGGTGTACCCGGCGACATGGAGCGGACCGCCTCCGCCGTAGCACAGGAGCGTGTAGTCGGCGGGGGAGTAGCCCTTGCCGAGGATCCGCCCGACAGCCTCGTTCTTGAGGGTCTGCTCGAACAGCTCGATGACGCCGGCTGCGGCCGCGTCGACCTCAAGGCCCAGGGGCCGGGCGACCTGCCGCTCGATTGCCGCGCGCGCGAGCTCGACGTCCAGCTCCACGTCGCCGCCGAGGAAGTAGTCCGGATTGAGACGGCCCAGCACGAGGTTCAGATCGGTGACCGACACGGTGTCGGTGCCTCCCTCGGGCCAGCAGACGCCGATGCGCGACCCCGCCGAGTCGGGCCCCAGCTCTGGCCGGTTCGAGTTCGGGTTGACGCGCACGAACGAGCCGGTGCCGGCGCCAATCGAATCGATCCGCACAAGCGGAATATTTAGAAGGAATCGCGCAATGTCGGGCGTTTGAGTGATCTCAAAGCGTCCGTCGGTGATTAGCGCGATATCGAAGGAGGTACCGCCGATGTCGGTGCACAGCAGGTTTCGCAACCCCATCCGCTGGGCAAGTGCCTGCCCGCCCACCACGCCGCCGACGGGTCCAGAGACGAGCGTTCGTCCGAGCTCCTTCGCCTCAATCGAGATCGTGCCGCCGTGTGCGGCCATCACCCGCAGCTCAAACGGTGCGCCGTGGTCCTTGGTAACGGCGCGCACCGCCTTCAGGGTGGTGCGCGAGGGCTCCGCGGCATAGGCCTCGATCACGGTGGAGTTCAGTCGCGGCAGATCCCGCCGCATCGGATATAGCTCGGACGAGCGGAAGACCGGGACAGCGCCGTTGACGCCTCGCTTTGCCTTTTCGCGCTCGACGATCTCGGCCACACGGATCTCGTGCGCGGCGTTGCGGTAGGAGAAAAGAAGCGAGATGACGATGCCCTCGACCCCGTCGTCGAGCAGCTCGATCGCCGCCTCGCATGCGTCCTGCTCGCGCAGCGGCAGGACCTCGTCACCGAACACGTCGATGCGACCACGAACGCCCTTCATCCGCGCGCGCGGCACCAGCGGCTCATTGTGGAAGTGGGTGACCACGTGAAGGCGATCGGAGTAGGAATAGCCGAGGTATGTCTGGATGCCGCGCTCGAGCCGCAGGTAGTCCTCGTGGCCGGCGTTCACGATGCAGCCGATCTTCAGCCCCTGGCGCTGGAGCAGCCGGTTGAGCATCGCGGTGCCGGAGTAGATGCCCGACACGATCGGGGGGAAGCCCTCCTCGGGGGTCGAGTCCCACTGACCCAGCGCATCGCGCGCTGATGCCATGAAACCGATCGACTCGTCCTCGGGAGTGGTCTGCGCCTTGCCTACCACAAACGAGCCGCGCTCATCAACGATGAACGTGTCGGTCATCGTGCCGCCGGCGTCGATTGCAAGCACGCGGGGGACTCGTGCACCGCTATCGGACATCCAACCTCCTCACCTCGTCCCGTTCAAATGAAGCTATCACTGTGCGGCCGTGTGGGTCGCCGCGACGCGATCCGCGCCGTTTGTCACCTTGACGCCGGCCGAGGCCAAGAGCCCTGCGGCGCCAGACCGCGGCCGGGTCCAATTCGCGGTCCAGGGGCTATGTCGCAGTTGGCCGTCCGAACCAGGTGGTCAGCGCTTCAGGGAGTCCAGGATCGGCTGGCTCTCCGACCCAGGCGACGTATCCGTCGGGTCGGATCAATACGGCGGTGGGAGCGGTGACCACGCCGAGTACCGGAAGCTCCCACTCACCGACATTTTCAGCATCGATCAGCTTGACCCGCTCAGCCCATGGAGTGATGTCAAAGCGGCCGGGATCACCGAGGTTGAGCAGCGCCGGTTTGGCGCCGTGCAGGAGCTCGAAGACTCGGCGCGGGCCGTCGGCGGTCACGACGTCCAGATCGGGCATCCGGCGTCCGAGCAGCGGATGTCCCTCACCGAGGTCGTAATGGATGTCCAGCCCGGAGATGATCCCGGCGAGCCGTTTGCGAGGCTCGTCCATGCTCGCGAGCTCCGACAGCACATCGACCACGGCCTTGGTCCGCTCGTCCTGGCGCTGCAGCGCACCCTGAACCATCGTGTACTGAAGCGCACGGGCAGCGACCGGGTGGCGCTCGTCCTGATAGGTGTCCAAAAGGCTCTCCGGGGAAGCCCCGTTGACCACCTGGGCCAGCTTCCATCCCAGATTCACCGCATCCTGCACCCCGAGGCTGAGGCCCTGACCGCCGGCCGGGTAATGCACGTGCGCCGAGTCGCCGGCGAGCAGGACTCGTCCCGCGCGGTAGGTCGCCGCCTGACGTGTCATGTCGGTGAACCGGGAGATCGACGTGGGACTGTGGATCCCGAAGTCGGTGCCGTACACGGTGATGAGCGCCTCGCTCAGATCGCGCAGGGTCGGCTCGCTGCTGGGCCTGAGCTGCTGCTCGGTCACCATTACCCGCACCGGCCCCCCGTCCATGTAGACGACCTCGCCGTCGCGGATCTCGTACTCCAACCTGCCGATGCCATGGATGCCGTTGTCATCGCGGCGGACGCCCAACTCGGGCTCCTCGGTCATCTCGACCTCGGCGATCAGGTTGCTCCTCGTCGCATCCCACCCCGGGAACTCGATGCCGGCTGCTTTACGGATGATGCTCCGCCCTCCGTCGCATCCGACGAGGCGCTGCGCCCGCAGCGACTGGCCGTCGCCAAGCTCGACGTCGACGCCGGTCTCGTCCTGCGCGAAGCCCGTCACCTCACATCCGTAATAGATCCGCACCGGCAGCTCGGCGATCCAGGCGGCCAGGATCCGCTCGATCTGGTTCTGCCAGATCCCGAGCGAATACGGATGACGCGTCGGGAAGTCGCTCATGTCCAACACGGTCGTGGCGAACGTCGCGACCTGAGCCACCTGACCCTCCGCGAGGAACCGATCAGCGACCCCACGCTGATCCAGCACCTCGATGGTGCGAGAGTGAAGACCGCCGGCCCGTGAGCCGACGAGCACGTGATCGGGACGCCGCTCGACGACCGCGACGTCGACCCTCGCCAACGCCAACTCAGCCGCCAGCATCATCCCCGTCGGACCGCCTCCGGCGATCACCACCGCATGCTCGCTCATACGCGTACCCCTTTTCCGTAGGTTCTGGCCTGCGACGGGGGATTATGCGGCACACCCCGGGGCTTGAATCAAGCCCCGGGTGCGCTATAAAGTAGGAAGTGGAGGGGTTGGTTGCGTCCCTTTCCTCCGCCGAGCAGAGCCGCGATCAACCGGCGGTTAGCTCGTAGCAAGTCACGGTCCCGACGCTGCTTGGAGCGTTGAAGGACGCGACATCGTAGGTGACGTCGCGGTACTTGATCGCGCCGCTGCTCGGAAGCCGCGAGGGTCCAGGACGGGTGCTGCCGGCGAGCCGATGGGAGCCCAAGCGGATGTAGGTCAGCCCGGCAGTGAGGATATGGACGAGTCCGATGTAGGAGGAGAAGTCCGTCGGGGAGAGCTTGAAGCGGTGAGAGACTCGCTGTGCCACGAGGCCCAGCTCGGCGCTCTTGATCGCGGCGCAGCTGGTCGATGTCAGCGCCCCCGCAAGCGGCATGAGCAGCGAGATCCGCAGCGGGCCGCTGGGGTAGGCGCTGGCGTTGAACGAGAACGCCTGATAGGACCCATGCCGGTAGGTGACCGGTCCGTGCTGGGGAATGCTCGCGGGCCCCGGCGTGAGCTGACCTTCGACGGGAATCTGACGGGAGCCGCTGCGCAGGATCAGCGGGGCGCCGATGTAGCGGGTCTCGAGCTTCACGTACCCGAGGTCGTCCTGGACCGAGAGAACGTAGTGAGCGATCGTGTGGCCGGCGAAGCGCAGGGTCCCGCCGACCGGCGCGAGAATGTATGGACCGCCGACATCGGCGAGCAGCTTCGCTCCCTTGGTCACGCGTAGGCGCACGATGTGGGTGCCGGAGTACACGAGGCTCGTGACGGCCGCCTTGACCCCCGCCGCTTCTCCGTTTGCCACAGCGCTCAGCAGCGGAGCGTACCCTTCCACCTCGCGCTGATCTGCATGCGTCTCTGAGCTTGCGGTCTCGCCAGCGTAGATCCTCGCGGCAACCGTCCCCGCGGTTCGGGCGAGGACTTCCGGCCCGGCCGCCCCACACCCGCCCGACGTCAGGGCAGCTTGCGTCGTCGCCGTTGTGTCCTTGGCGGACGCACTGCAGGAGGCGAGCGCCAGGACCGGCAAGACCGCCAGCCCTGCAGCGGCTGTCCTTTGACCGACCATATGGTGAACTTAGCCTGTCGATGGTCTCACGGCATGAGTGATTTCACACCGTTCGCTCGCATCGACGCCGAGTGAGAACGTTCTCATCTCAGAGTGGCTCGCCAAGGCGTCTTGCAGAGTTAACATCGATGCCTTGGCGCGGCGAGATATTCCCAACTGGGATGTGCACGCTCAGGTTCGGGCTCCCGCCGACGTCGGGCGACAGCGCCGGGGCCCTGGCCATCGCCAGCCACATCGCGCCTCCAAACGTTCGCTCCTGGCGGCTCTCGCGGCCGTCGCATTGCTCGCCGGCGTCGGTGCCTACAGCGCGGGCGTTGGCCAGTCTGACACGCGGGTGACACGCGCGTCGAGCGCCGTAGCCACGCAGATACACGGGGGGACGCCGAGTGGAACGACTTCGCTGACGGCACCCGCTCGCCCCGTGCCGGCTCTCGTCGTAACTGCGCCGGGACGAACGAGCGGCAGCTGGACATTGATCGCGCGGGTCCACGGGCAGCCCGCTGCATGGCTTGCTCAGCGCTCAGGGGTGACCCTGGCGCGCTTCGACCAAGGTCTCGTACACCTCACGCTGCATGCTGGCTCGAGCGACGGTGGGACGACGGGGTGGACCTACGGCGACCACATCACCCAGCGTGAGATCCATCTGCTGATCGCTGCGGTCAACGGCGGGTTCAGGCTCAACTATCACGACGTGGGCTTCATGTCCGGAGGGCACGTGGCGGTTTCGCTGAAGAGCGGGCTGGCGTCGATCGTCACCTACACCGACGGGAGGACCGACATCGGCGCCTGGCGCGCGGGCGTTCCAAGCTCGGGCAAGACCGTGTTCTCGGTGCTGCAGAACCAGCAGCTGCTCGTCGATCGAGGCTCCGCACCGGCGAGCGTCTCAGACTGCGTCATCGCGTGCTGGGGCGAAACCATCGGCTCGCGCACAAGGGTGGCGCGCTCAGCCCTCGGGGTCACCGCGAATGGGCAGCTCGTGTGGGCCGCCGGCGAGGAACTCCTACCATCGGAGCTCGCCGGAGCCCTGATCAGCGCCGGTGCCGTGCGGGCGATCGAGCTCGACATCAATCCCGACTGGGTCGCGGGCTACCTCTACGTTCATCACCGCGGTGGCCCCTCCCCCGTGCCGGTAGTACCCGGTCAGCTCGGAATCGCCGGCAAGCTGCTCGAACCCTACGCTCGCGACTTCCTGGCATTCGTCGCGAACTGACGCGAGCGGGGGCTTGGAAGCAGTCGGATCCTGGGCCTTATCCGCAGGCCTGCTCGAGCCGGCGGTCGGTCGAGTTGCCAGCCCGTCCAACAGGCCCGCTGGTGACATAGCGCCAGGCGCCCTTCGCATGATGAAAGACGTAACCCTGCGAGCCGGCTTCCGGTGTGCGTACGCACACCACCGCGAGGGTTGAGTTTGACCGCGACACGTACACACCGTGCACCTCGGAGAAGCTGCCGTCATTGGCGGTGAAGGTGGCCATGATCGCCGCCCGCTCGGACCTTGTAGCCGGCCGGGCAGCCGAGCTTGCGGCGGCTGCACCCGTCGCAGGCACCAGTGCCAGCATCGTGACGAGGAGCCCGAGCCGAATGGGGGAACGGGGCGTCATGGACCGACCGTAGCGATTCGGCGTTGGATGAACCGCAGATGAGTGAAATTTCATGGTCGCCGCCGGCCCGCCCGCCGCTCGAACACGACCGAGGTCACGCAGATGGCCAGAATCACGACCGCGGCAAGGGCGACGATGGCGAGTCCAGGCGAGAGGAGAAGCGCCATGATCGCGAGCAGCAGGCCGAGGCCGAGGTCCAACCGCACCAGATGGCGGCGTCTACGCGCTCCTCGACGGCGGGCCTGCCGGCGCGAGACGTCGTTCGGTGCCCTGACGACGCTCACGCTCTCAGATGACGTACGAGCGCACGGGCGAGCACGACGATCATCGGCCGATGCCCAGCGCGTGCGGGAGGCGGATCTTCAACCCGGTCGAGCATGTGCGTGACTACACATGAGATCCATAAGATGCGCCTCAATCGTTGATGAGAGTCGCCTCACGCTCGTGAGAGCTTCACAGGCAATCCGGCCGCTCTGAACGTCGTCCAATCCGCAAGATTCCCGGTATTTGCGGACAGAACGTGCGAAAGCCAAGCGTGTCGGCGCCCGCCGTTGCTAGCCTGCACCCCAAGAACGCCGAATCTCTGACCAGGTGTCAGGGAGCGGGGGACCCGAGTTATTGGGGCGAATCCCACGGTGAGGCCGTGGGAAGCGCAGGCTCTTTCAGCGCTAGCCCGTCAGCTAACCCCGCAGGCCGACGAAAGAGGTGCTGGCCGTGCGGGTGCGAACTCTCAGTGACGTGTTCCTTGGCAGCTCGATCCCTCTTCTGGGCAGCCCCGGCATGGCCCTCGTGCATGGGCGTGCACTGGCACTCCTAGCCCTCGTCGGGTTTGTCGCCGCGTGGGCAGGGGCGATGGTCGTCGCGCTGGCGCTATCCCGCGCGGCGGCGGCAGGTGATCGGGCTAGGGTCGATCGTGAGCAAACGGGAGCATCAAGAGCTGGCCCCGAGCCGCTACAGGCGCCGCGAGTGGGTCAAGCGCAACGCAAGCGCGTGGGAACCAGCGCTGCGCGCGAAGCGGCCAAGCCCCCCGCATCCAGCGCACGGCGCGCGACAGCCCGACAGCCTGCGCGCTTCTAACTCGGGTCCTGAAGCAGCCCGAGCACGTTGCCATCGGGGTCGGTGACCGTGGCTACCAGCCGGCCACCACCGACGTCGTGCGCGGGCTCCTTCACGGTGGCACCGGCAGCCGTCACCTCGGCCAGCCTCGCCTCGATGTCCGGCACCTGCAGGTAGGCCACCGGCGAGGTCATGCCCTGCGGGCCACCGCCCGGCACCAGCCCGATCTGCTGGCCCGCGACCTCGAAGCCGACGTAGTAGGACGAGTCGGCCTGCGGCGGCACGCCGAGCAGGGCGGCGTACACCGCCTTGGCTGCCGTCAGATCGGACACGGGATGCAGCACGATCTTGATTCCCTGGGTGGAAGAGCCGGTCATGGTCACTCCTGAAGTCGTGGGTCACATCTACCGGTTGGGCGGTCACTCTAGCTGCGGCTCGGTGACCGGCGCGGCTCGCTTCCTGATCGTCTCGCCTGAGCGAAAGCAACCGGTCTCGAATAGAGTCGCCCGGGATGAAGGCGGCGGTCATCTACGAGAACGGCCCCCCGGACGTCCTGCGCTACGAGGACGTAGCCGACCCCGAGTGCCCCGAGGGCTGCGTGCTGATCGACGTCGAGGCGATCAGCATCGAGGGCGGGGACATCCTGGCCCGCGCAGGGTCGCCGCCGCCCACGGTCCCGCACATCGTGGGGTACCTGGCCGCGGGCACGGTCGTCGGGGTCGGCGCCGGCGTCGAGCATCCCGCGGTGGGAGACCGGGTCGTGACTCTGAACGCGGCCGGCTCGCACGCCTCCAAGCGGGCCGTTCCAGCCATGTCAACCTGGCGGATTCCCGACGGGTTGGCCGCTGCTCCTGCAGCCTGCATCCCGGTCGCGTTTGGGACCGCCCAGGAGTGCCTGTTCACCGCCGGCGACCTCAAGGCCGGGCAAACGGCCCTGATCCATGCGGGAGCCGGAGGCGTCGGGCTGGCCGCGATCCAGCTCGCCAAGCAGGCAGGTGCAACCGTGATCTCGACCGCGTCCAGCGACCAGAAGCTCGAGCGCCTAACGGACTTCGGTCTCGACCACGGCATCAACTACGCGACCGAGAACTTCGCCGAGCGATCGCGCGAGCTGACCGACGGGCGCGGCGTTGACGTGATCCTCGACTCGGTTGGCGGCCAGAACCTGGTGGACAGCATCGGCGCGCTCGCCTACCGCGGAACGCTGGTCAGCGTGGGTGTGGCGGGTCGCGCCGGCTCGAGCATCGAGGCGCGGAACCTGTGGGCGCAGAACAACGCGCTGCGCGGCGTATTTCTCGGCGGTGCGCTGCTTACCGAGTACCCCCGCGTCCACGCGATGATCGCCGATCTGTTCCAGCGGGTCGCGAGCGGTGGGCTCCGCGTCGAGATCGATCGGACGTTCCCGCTCGCCGAAGCCGCCGCCGCGCACGCGCACATCGAGAGCCGCAGCGCCTTCGGTCGCGTCGTGATGACGCCGTAGGCGCGGCGTTGAGCGCCACGAGCGCGGGGTCTAGGTGGTTTTACATCTAGGTCCCTTCGGGTTGCGGCATCTGTGCACGGATCATCCACTGTTGCTCCTCGAGCGCCCGCACGACGCCAACCAGGACGTCTTCGGAGGCCGGGTCGAGCTGGGCGAGCCGATCCATGCGCTCCCGTGTGCGCTCGCTGACCTCCGCGACGCGCTCGACGAGGACGCGCAGGACACCCCGATCCTCGATCGGTCCCTGCTCGACGCCCGCTACCCCGCCGTTCGCCGCGACCACCGCAGCTTGCCCATCGGGCCAGAAGCCGATCGCTACGGCGCGCTCGGCGACGACATCTGCCAGATCGCGCCATGAGTCGGTCAGCTCGTCGAGGTAAAGGTGAAGCGGCCGGAACTGCGGGCCCACGACGCTCCAGTGGAGCTGCTTGCCAAGCAGCGACAGATCGACCAGTTCCACCAGTGTGGCTTGCAGCTCGCTTCCGATCTCCCCTCGCTGGTGTGCGCCGAGCGCCGGCAGATGTGCTTGAGACCCAGTCACGATGCCCATTCGTCAATCTCCTTCTCGTCGTCCTTCGATCCCGATCAATACACGCCGTGGTAGGCCGCTCGCCGGGTGCGACATCTCGAACGTCCACGCGAAAGCGGCACCGCCAGCCATCATCTAGCGCGCGGTGATGCACCCGCACCGTTCGGAGAGGGCGTCCGGGGGCGTCTCGCAGCACGCGCGAGCAGCTCTCGTATGGCCTCGTCGATGTCGTGCGCAAGACCATCGACATCCGGAAGTCTCTCGCGGTCGGCGTAGACGCCGAAACAGGCCAGGTCGCGCACCGTGGTCATCCCGACCGACACGGTGTGGCGATCTGACAGCGGGACAACCGGATAGCTGGTCTCCAGCGGACAGCCCGCCAGGTAAAGAGGCATCGTGGGGCCCGGAATGTTGGATACCACGAGGTTGGAGGTTCGCGGGTTCGCGATGAGCCGGGACAGAGAGTGTTGGACCACCGTGGGCGTGTGGGCGGCCGCCTTCAACGCCAGGTCGGCTCCCTGCGGCTCGCCGTCGCGCTTGCGTTGACTCATCGTGTCGTGCACGCGCTGGAGGCGTTCGAGGGCGTCAGGTTCGTCGCAGGGAAGGTCTGCGAACACGAAGGAGACGCGGTTGCCGAGGATGTCGCCCGTGCTGCGCACGCTCACCGGGACCATCGCCTTGAGGGCGATCGGCTGCTCGCCCTGGCGGATCAGGTAGCTGCGCATAGCCCCGGCGACGACGGCGAGCACGACGTCGTTGACCGTCGTGCCATACGCGTGCTTCACCGCCCGTAGGTCATCGAGGGGACGCTCGGTCCACGCCAGGTGACGCGTGGGGGATAGGGGTTTGTTCAGCACGCTCGCCGGAGCGGCGCGCAGTGAGTGGCCGATCGCCCGAGTCACATGCCCTGCCGCCGCCGTCGTCTGCCGCGCCGCGCAAGCGGGCGAAGTCACTGCGCGCATTGGCCCGCGCAGCAAGCCGACCTGCTCGCCGACGAGGTCGCGCAGCCCGCGTGCGAGCAGTCGCACGGCGTCCGGCTGCGGCGCGGCGAGCCAGTGGTCCGGTGCGCAGACGGGTGGCTCGGGGGTCGGATCGAACAGCAGCGACGCGAGCTCGACGGCGGCGATTCCGTCGACCATGCAGTGATGCACCTTGCCGACCAGGCCGAGCTGCGCATTGTCCTCGTCCTGGCAGATCCAGATCTCCCACAGCGGCCGGTCACGGCGCAACTGCGTCGACATCACCTCATCGACGAGGTCGCGGAGCGGGCCAGGCGCCCAGTAGACGTGACGGTCGACGCGGAACGCCGGGTCATCGATCCACTCCGGTGCGTGCAGGCCGAGCGGGACGGCTGCGAGCTTCTGGCGGTAGCGCGGCGCGCGTGCCAGGCGCAGTCCGATGTGATCGCGCAGCTCCGAGAAACGCGGCAGTCGTCCGTCGAGGACAGAAGCCGAGCAGGTGGCGGCCCAGCCGACGTGCATGTGCGCGGTGGGTGTCTCCACCGCCAGGAAGGACGCATCGAGCGCCGACAGACGCGCGCCGCCGCTCATCTGATCGCCGATCGAGCCGGTGGCCGGGACCGACGCTGTCTGCCGTGCGGAAGCGATCGACGCGGTCTGCGTGTCCCGCCGAGCAGCGGCAGATAGCGACTCGCAACGCTCGCGCGCGGTACCGGCCGTCGCCCCCAGTCCGCCACAAGCGCGAACTCGACCAGTCGATCGAAGTACTCGTGCAGCGGTGTGGGCTTGATCCCAGCTCCGCGCAGCGCGACGCGCGAGCGCCGATCGTCGTAGGTGACAGCTGTCGCGAAGTAGGGAAAGAACACCTCGCTGCGCAGAAGCGCTCTCCGGTAGCGATCATCGCGGGCGGCCCGAACAAGCAGCGGGTGAACCAAGCGGCGGTACACGCCCGGATCGATCAGGTAGGGGGCTGAGCGCTCGAAGTGTGCCGTTGCCAGCTCGACGATCTCGCCCACGGTGCTCGTGCACGCTCCGGCCGTCAGGTGGTAGGTGGCGCCCTCCGCCTCCGGGGATTGGCTGAGCGCGAAGATCGCGTCGGTCACGTAGTCGACCGGCACCACGTCGACGGGCGCGTCGCGGCGCGCGGGCAACGCGACGTAGGAGCCGCGGGCGAAGGCGCGCAACGGCCAATAGAGGACGTTGAAGGACGCGGTCCAGCCACTGCCGCGCTCGCCCACGATGATGCTCGGCCGCAGCACAGTGGTGGGCAGCCGCGCCGCGGACTCGGCGACGAGGCACTCCGCCTCGAACTTTGACTGCTCGTAGGCGTTGCGAAAGGCCTGGCCGACATGCAGATCGTCCTCGTTGAACCGTCCCGTGTGATCGCCGGCTACGTAGGCGGTTGAGATGTAGGAGAATCGCCGCAGGCCGCCCAGCGCCTGGCAGCGCTCGGCGAACTCCAGCACTCGTCGCGTGCCCGCCACGTTGATCGCGCGCAGGTCTTCAAGCTCGAGGTCAAAGGACACGGACGCGGCGCCGTGCACGATCTCGCCGATGCGCTCGGCAAGGTCGTCGCGCCTGCGTCGAAGCCCCAGTCCCGGGAGCGTGATATCGCCGCGAACCGCCCTGACCCGCTCTCCATACGGATGGGCGGCGCCAAACAGTGAGTTCAGCGTGTGATCGATTCGCCTCGTCGCCTCGCGATCATCGGCGGCGCGAACGAGCGCATATACGGGTCGATCGGTGTGCTCCAGGTAGCGAGCGAGCAGCTCCATGCCGACGAATCCGGTTGCCCCCGTCAGCAGAACTCCCCCATGCCTCAGACGATCGTTCCGCGCGTCCCCTGGAGGAGCGCGACCGTTGCGGTCACTCCGGGTCAACTGCTCGTCTCTGACTATCGTCCGTCAGTTCCTCTCTGCTGTCGGTTCGCTCCGCATGGACGGAACGGGCGTTGCTCTCAGCACTTCCCGGATTACCGGTCGGGGAAACGGTTGATAACACAAACTGGACAACTGTGCACTGGCATCCCGATCGGGCGCTGGTGGGCCACGGCTTGCGCCCGTAGAATGCCGACATGACGTTCCCCGTTGGCCGGACGCCGGCCGGGCGGGCCCGCCCGCGTCACAGGCCCAACCGCCGCCGAGAAGGGAGCGAGAAAGGAAATTGGAGGAGTCAAAGCTCAGATTGGTGGAGCTGTTCTCCAATCTGTCACGCGGTGAGCTTCGTCGCCTGTCGAGCATGACCGACGAGATCGTGGTGCCGCGCGCCACGCGACTGATCGACGAGGGCGCCTTCGCGCACGAGTTTCTCCTCATCACGGCCGGAAGCGCGGAGGTTCGGCGCGACGGCGAGTTGGTGGCCGAGCTCGGTCCGGGCGACTTCGCGGGCGAGATCGGCGTGCTGCGCGACGCGAGGCGCAACGCAACCGTCGAGGCCCGTACCGAGCTGACGGCGATCGTGATGACCGCGCGCGATCTGCGTCAGATCGCGCGGGAGATGCCAAGCGTGTCGGCGAAGATCGACGCTGCGATGACAGCACGCTCGCCAGCTCCCCACACCGACACGCCGGAGTAGCGGGACGCCTCCTGCGAAGGGGCGCCGTTGCGATCGAGCTTCCGCGTGAGTTGCGTGAGTTGTTAGAGCACGTTGAATCCCTAACAAGAGGAGGCAGCACATGAGAATCGCAATCATCGGCGCCGGGCGCATCGGCGGTGGTATCGCCAGGCAACTAGCCGGCGCCGGCCATGAGCTCACGCTGTCGTTCAGCCGCGACCCCGCCACGCTCGAGGCGCTCGCCCACGAGATCGGTCCGGCGGCCTCGGTCGCCGCGCCCGCGGAGGCGGTCCGGTCGAGCGAGGTGGTCGTGATCTCGGTCCCCTGGAGCGTGCTACCAGACGCGCTCGAGCAGGCGGGCTCGCTTGCCGGCAAGATCGTGATCGACACGACGAACCAGTTCGGAGCGCCGCCGCTCCCGTCCGAGGGAGAGACTGCCGCGCGGTTGAACGCCGCCCGGATGACGGGTGCGCGTTATACGAAGTCGTTCAACACGCTCACGTCCGCCTTTCAGGCTGAGGCGGCCGGACGCGAGGGCGAGGATCGAGTCGTCCAATGGCTGTGCGGCGACGACACCGAGGCCAAGCGGATCGTCGCGGGCCTGATCGAGGACGCCGGCTTCGGCCGGTCGACCTCGGCACCACCGCCGACTGTGCGGTGATGGAGATGCCGCGGCGCCAGGGCGCCGTGTACGGGGAGGAGTACCACGCCGCGGATGCCCAGGCTGTCGTCGCGGCCGTCCACGCCGGACGTCCGATTCCGCCGACTCCTCGCTACGGCTGATATGCGGAGCTGTCAAGTAGGGCAGCCGTGGTCGGGAGCCCAGCGGTGCCCTGCTCACGTGACAAACACCTCAAAGTACGTTACGGTCGCTCGCTCAAAGACGAATGGGGGAGGGCGCCGTGGCAACCGCCGAACGCGATATCGAGAGCGTTGAACTCGCAGACACCGAGCTCTGGCGCGACGGGCCGCCCTACGAGGTGTTCAAGCAGGTGCGCTCGCGCTGCCCCGTGCACTGGACCGAGCGCATCGAGGAGTTTCCCGACGAGGCCGGCTTCTGGTCGGTGACCACCGCAGACGACGTGCACGAGGTCAGCCGCGACTGGCAGACCTACTCTTCAGAGCGCGGCGGCATCACGGTCTTCGCCGAGATATTCCCACTCGAGTTCGTTCGCGGGATGTTCATCGGCATGGACCCGCCCAAGCACGACCGCATCAAGGCGCTCTTTCAGCGTGGGTTCACCCCGAAGCGCATCGCCGACCACGAGGACGCGATCAGAGAGATCGTCAGAAGCGTTCTGGAACGTCTAGAGGGGCGTGAGACATGCGACCTCGTCAGCGATCTCGCCCAGCCGGTGGTCTCGCGTGTGATCGGCAGCTTCATGGGTCTTGCAGAGGAGGAAGACGCGACCTGGGCGCGCATCGTGAACTCCGCGCTGGCACCGGACGACGCGGATCTCAGTCCGGACGGAGCCAAGGGGGTTCTCGAGCGCGACATCCCCGAGATCTTCGAGCGCTGCGGCAAGCTGATCGCCGAGCGTCGGCAGAACCCCACCGACGATCTCACGAGCGTCCTCGTCCACGCCGAGGTGGAAGGCGGCAGGCTCGAGGAAATCGACATCGTGATGGGCTTCTTCCTGCTCATGGCCGCCGGCAACGACAGCACGAAGGCCACCTTTTGCAGCGGTATGCGCGCGCTGCTTGAAGACACCGAGCAGAAGCAGAAGCTGCTCGACGACCCGTCACTCATCCCGGGCGCGGTCGAGGAGGCGCTACGCATGTTTCCCGCATTCGCGCACTTCCGCCGCACCGCGACGCGCGACACGGAGCTTCACGGCCAGAAGATCAAGGCGGGCGAGAAGGTGGTGATGTGGTACGTGTCCTCCAACCGAGACGAGTCGCTGTATGAGGACCCCGACCGGTTCGACGTCACGCGCAATCCCGAGCACCAGGCGTTCGGCGCCGGGGGACGCCACTTCTGTCTTGGCACAGCGCTCGCCCGCCTCGAGCTGCGCATCCTGATCGAGGAGACGCTCAAGCGCTACCCCGACATGCGGCTCGACGGCGCACCGGAACCCGCTCAGGCCCTGTTCGTAAATCAGCTCAAGACGCTGCCGGTGCACCTCGCGGGCCGATGAGCGCGCGTTGCGGCCGGTCGGGGCCGAGGAGCGCTGAACGCTGGCGCCGAGCCACGCCGAGAGGCGATTTCGGGAGGGCTACGCGACCGGTTCGAGCGCCTCGACGCCCTTCAGGTAGGCCTCGCTGAACGTGGGAAACTGAGCCACGGTGTCGCGCAACAGCGCCAGGGGAGCCTCGACCTTGATCGCGAGCGCGGCCTGGTGGATCCACTCCCCGGCGAGCGGGGCCACGGCCCAGGCGCCGATCAGCACCTGGCGGCGCCAATCGGCGATCAGCCCGAGATCGCCGCGTGGATCCCGTTCGTAGGTCCACGGACGCGAGATCTCCTCTGGTAGCCGGACTCGTGAGGTAGCCACCTCGATGCCCCGCTCGCGCGCCTGCGCCGCGGTCAGGCCCACGGCCGCTATCTCCGGATCGGAGAAGACCACGCGGGGGATCGCCTCGTAGCTCGCGCTGACGTCGCGCCCGGCGATGTCATCGGCTGCGATTCGTCCCTGATACTTGCCGACGTGGGTGAATGGCATCACTCCGGTCACGTCGCCGATCGCCCACACGCCCTCAGCCGCACGGCAGCGCCGGTCGATCCTGACGCCGCGCTCGTCCGGCGCGATCCCGACGGTCTCAAGGCCGATGCCATCGACCCGGGGCCGGCGGCCGGTCGCGATGAGCAGCTCGCTCGCGCCGAGCTCCTCGCCGGTGGAGAGCCTCACACGGCGCTTCCCGTTCTCACGGACGACCGACTCTGCGCGCGCGCCCATGCGCAGGTCGACTCCCTCGCCGCCGAGCGTCTCTGCGATGAGCTCCCCGACCGCCGGCTCCTCGCGCGATATGAGCTGCGGGTGCGAGTGAACCAGCGTGACCTTCACCCCGAAACGGCACAGGAACTGACCGAGCTCGACGCCCACCGGCCCGCCGCCGAGAATCACCACGCTGTCGGGGAGCTCCGACAGCGTCGTCGCCTCCCGGTTGGTCCAGTAGCCGGCGTCGGCGAGTCCGTCGATCTCAGGGACGGGCTGGCGGCTTCCGGTTGCGACGATGATCCGCTCGGTGGAGAGCGTCGTCTCACCGACGCTCACCCTTCCTGGGCCGGCGATCTTCGCCTCGCCCCTGTAGACGTCTATCCCGTCGGCTCGATACTGCTCCACCTGCTTCGTGTCGTCGAGGTGGCGGATCATGTAGTCGCGGTAGGCGGCGAGCTCTGACCAACGCAGCTCGGGACGATCTACGCCGGGCTCACGCTGCGCCTCGGCCTGGACCTCTGTCGGGCGCAGCAGCGTCTTACTCGGAATGCACGCCCAGTAGGCGCACTCGCCGCCCACGAGCTCACGCTCGATCAGCGCGGCACGAGAACCGGGCCGAAGCCGCGACAGGACGACCTCGCCGGCCGGGCCGGCTCCGATCACGATCACGTCATACGGCCTGGGCATCCATCGGCTCCTCTCTGGTGCGTCGGGACCCGTCTGCGTGCGGGCCGCGCTGGCCACCCGCGCATGCGGCGATGCCTGGACGCTCGCGAGCCCGGCTGCTATGAAACGTAGTTTGGCGATCGCGGGCCCAGCGTGGGATCTGACCGCTGTTCGTGCCCGGGAGACCTACGGTGGCTTCGCTCGAAGCGCACGCCGCCCCATCCCACGCGTGTGATGGTCATGCACCTTTTCAAGGGCCTCCAAGCGGAGGAGGGCTCACGGATACCGTGGCGCTGGGAACCGAGGCGCTGACGCTGGGGACCGTCACCGGCAGCTCGAGCGGCGGTGCGGGGATCGTGGGCGCCGCATCGACGGGAGGCGCGACGGGGGACTGGGTGGGTGTCGGTGAGCTGGTCGTGTGTGGCGGCGGCGGCCCGGTGGATGGAATCGGGGTCGTGCCCGCGCCGACCGGAGTATTCGGCGTGCTCGCCGCCGGGCGCGTTGACCCGGGTGTCCCGGAGGGGGTCCGCAATCCTCCGCGGCCTCTGCGACGAGCGGGCGAAGTCGGCCGAGCGCTCGCCGTTTGCCGGGTGTCGCGCTTCGCGCCCGCCGTCGCAACGCTCAGGCGGTGGGAAGCTACCGGCGCCGGCAGGCGGTGGGATCGCACTGGCGCCGGCATCCGGTGGGCGTGCTGCTCGCCGAGTGCCTTCTGGTGCGGGCCCGGGGACATGGCGAGCAGGCCCACCGCGCCAAGGGCGGGCACGATCGAGCCGGCAGCGCCTGCGTTGGCGCCGATGCCCAGCGAGGCCGTCAGGCCCGCGACGATGCGCTGAGGCACCGCGGACGCCAACGCGTACCAGGCGACCGAGCGGCGCGCGGAGTAGCGACCGAGGAACGCTCCAACCGCGACCTCGTCAAGCTGGCAGCCGGCCTCGTTGGAGAGGACGTCCAGCGCCTTCTTGTGCGTGCGCGCGGAGCGGTACGGGCGACTGGAGACGATGGAGTCAAATGTGTCCGCGACCGCGATGATGCGGGCGCCGAGCGGAATGTCGGAGCCCGTCAGCCCGTCGGGATAGCCGTGCCCGTCCACGCGCTCGTGGTGGTGACGGACCATCGCCGCGATCTCCGGGTCTCCGACCGCCGCCAGCATCTCCGCGCCGTCGACGGGATGGCGCTTGACCACAGCGAATTCGTCATCGGTGAGTCGCCGTGGGTTGTTGAGGATCGTCCTTGGGGTATAGAGCTTGCCGAGATCGTGGAGTGCGGCCGCTACATGGATCTTGGCGATCTCGACCGACGAAAGGTGCATTGCGCGGGCGATACGAGCCGAGCTGCGCGCGACCCGCTGACCATGCCCGTGGGTGTATGAATCGCGCCCTTCGAGCAGCCTGCCGAGACCCGTGAGCACCTCGATTCTCACCATCGGACCGGCATTCCTCGCCGAGTCGTACAGCCCCCGCGCTTGGGACAGGCGTCGCTCCGTCCAACATCGGCGCACCCAGCCCCACAGCAGCAGGTCGGCGAACACCACGTCGCGCGATCGCGGCTGACGCTTCCAGATTGCCGCCCCGGCACTCGCGAGCGCAGTCGCGAGTGCCGCTGCGCAGGCCGCTGAGGCGATCATCGGCAATGCACCACCGCGTGGCACGATCGCCGCAGCGAGCACCGCCGGTGCCGCGATCACGAGGCCCGTCACGAGCAGCGCCAGCGGGAGGTATCGGCCCATGCGTACGGGGGCGATCCCGGCTGCGGTCTCACCACGATCGGCAGCCGGCACGGGACCGGCAGGCGGCGCGGCGATCCCCCTTCGCCGGCCGGAGCCGACGTCCCCGCGGCGGGCCGGCAACTGCAACGCAGTGGACATCCTCAGGAGGATCTACCCGCCGCGGCGATCGACAGATGCGACGCGGACACATGTTCTACTGTCAGACGTCCAGAAAGCGCAGCAGCACCCGGCCGAGGAGGATGACGTCGCCGTTTCGCAGCTCGGCCTGGCTGATGCGCCGGCCGTTCACGAACGTGCCATTGGAGCTGCGTTCGTCGAGCAGCTGCGTGCCCAAGAGGCGATTCACGAGGATCGCGTGGCGCCGCGAGACCGAGGCCTCGTCAAGGCGCAGGTCGGCGTTGAGGCCGCGGCCGACGTGCGTCACGCCACTGCCCAGCGGTATCAGCAGCGTCTCGGAGGGTCCCTGGACCTCGATGTAGCGGCCGGGCCGGGTCGGGCGGGCCGGCGTGGCGCGGTGGCGGGCGCGCTCGTCAAGACACGCGATCGCGTCGACGAGCTCGGTTGTTCCATCGGCCACAGGGGCACTGGGGATCTCCCGTGTGGACACGGGTCAACGCTACCCAGCTTTGATGAGCAAAAAACACGCCTCCTCAGCGCCGCGGTTGCAGCCGAGCGCGAGCCGCCACAGTGTGGATTCGACGGCGCGCTGGCGGCACGCGCGCGTCGCTCGCAGTAGCGTTCGGCTCAGTGCACGAGGTCCTTCCCGGCGTCTTTCAGTGGCCCGCGATACACCCGCGGATCCATATCGAGGTGTCCTCCTACTGGCTGGACGGCGACGGCATCCTGATCGACCCGTTGCTCCCGGCGGACGTCGGGCTGGAGTGGTTTGAGGACCGCTCGAGGCCCCCGGCTGCGATTCTCTTGTCGAACCGCCACCACTACCGCGACAGCGCACGCTTCCGGGAGGCATTCGGCTGTCCGGTCTACTGCAACCGGGCGGGCCTGCACGAGTTCACCCGCGGCGAGGCCGTGACCGCGTTCGACGCCGGCGACACGCTTCCCGGAGCCGTCGAGACGCGCGAGGTTGGAGGACTGTGTCCCGACGAGACGGCCCTGTACATGCCCGCACGGCGCGCCGTCGTATTCGCGGACGGCGTCGTCCGCCAAGGTCCGCAGGGGCAGGCCGGTCCGCTCAGCTTCGTCCCCGACACGCTTATGGACGACCCGCCCGAGACGAAGCGACACCTGCTCGACGCGTTCGCCCGGCTGCTCGGGGAGCTCGAGTTCGAGCACCTCCTGCTCGCCCATGGAGGCCCGGTCATCGGCGATGGTCGCGCCCAGCTGCAGGAGTTCGTCGATTGCGGTGGGCGCACCGCGTTCGAGCTGTAAGCTAGCGCGGGCCTCGTCCGGTCTCAGGGCGCCGTGAAGCGCCGCAGGCCGGGCTGGCCCGCTACGGGGACACTGTGGGCAAAGGCCCAGATCTGATTGCCTGGACAGTGGCGCCCGCGATGGCAGGCGTGTGGTGCGCCGAAGTAGAAGCGGACTCGGCCGCTTGCAACCTGAGCCTTCAGGCTGCTCGTGCGGGTGAGCGATCCGTCGACGCTGTTCAGGACGAGGACCGGAAGGTCGTCGCGCGCCACGAGTCCGACGACGTCGTTGATATTGGCGCTGGCGACCTCGTAGCGCGCTCCTTCGAGATGGGCGCGCAGATAGCGGCTGAGCGACGGTGTGCTGGCATCCGTCAGCAGCGAGTCCGTGCGGGCACGGCCGATCACGTACGCATCCTTGCTCAGCGATGCCGCGAGCAGCGCGAGACCAACGCACGCGACGGAGATGCGGAGTCCGAGCAGTGCGTGGCGTTCGCGCCCCTGACGGCGTCGCGAGCTGTCGCCGCCGGCCGGTTGCGCTCGCCAGAGCGCGCTCAGCGATAGTCCGAGCACGGCGCAGACGGCCGGGGTAAACGCCTCCAGATAGCGCACCTGGAGGCGTTCCATGGCGCTGAAGGCGACAAGGCCGGTGAGAAACCACACGACGATCCCCACGGCGAGCCGCCCGGGCGGGGTTGCGAGGAGCGCTCGCAGCCGCTGTCTGCCCTGCGTGAGCAGCAGCGCACCCAGTGCCAGCAGGCCGAGCACCGAGCAGGCGAGCAGCGCGACGCCGATCAGGCTCCAGTACTGCATCGGGCCGGCGCTCAGCAGGCGCAACGGGCCGGCTCCGCCTTCGGCCATCCCGGTGGCGCCGCGAGCGGCGAGGCGATCCAGGCCGTTGTACACGAGCGTCACGTGCCAGATGCTCCCGTTGGCCGAACCGATCGGAAACGGCCGCCCGCCCGTGGGCGTAAGCGACGCGATCCCGGTCCACAACAGGGCGACCGCGAGAAACGTCCCTGCGGTGGCCAGCGCCGCGCGCATCCGGCTTCCCGGCGGGGCGGCCCAAAGCCACAGCAGAGCCATGGCGGGCAGCGCGATCAGCATCTCGCCGAGCTTGACGTTGAACGCCACACCCATCAGGGCGGCTGACAGCAGCGACCAGCGCATGCGTCGGCTCTCCAGGGCCCGCCAGGCCAACCACAGCGCTGCGATCTCGAGCGCCGCCAGCACCGAGTCCATGGTGTCGCTGCGCGAGGTCAGCACCGACACCGGCAGGACCGCGAGCGCGAGCGCCGCAAGCAGAGCCGGCGCGAGTCCGAACGGACGTCGCAGGGTGGCGAACAGCAATCCGCAGGCGGCTACGCCGCCCACCGCCTCTGGCAGATGCAGCCCGACCGGGCTGAATCCCAGCACGCTCGTCGCGGCCACCTGCAGCCACAGATCGACCGGCGGCTTGTCGATCGAAACCGCCCCGCTCGGCTCGAGCGCGCCGAAGAAGAAGTCGTGCCAGGAAGTGCCCATCCCGCGTACGGCGGCGTCGTAGAAGACGTTCCCGGGCACGTCGTGGATCATCCACAGGCGCAGTGCCGTGGCCAGCGCCAGCATCACGCCCACCCCCATCCAGACCGTCCAACGGGTAGGGGCGGCAGATTCCCGGTGGCTCGCGGCCGGCCGGACGGCCAGCTCGCCGGCGGCGATCACGCTCGCCCCGACGGCCCGCGACGGCGAACGGCAATGCGGGGCAGCGAGCTGTGCGCGAGATGTCCTTGAGTCATACGCTCCACGGCGTGTCAGCCCTCCAGAAGCTGCGTGTCCGAATGGCGGAGCTCGTCGATCTCGCTTCGGTGGAGATGCTCCTGCAATGGGATCAGCTGGTGATGATGCCGCAAGCGGGGGCGGAGGGGAGAGCGCAGCAGCTGGGTGTGCTCGCGCGTCTCAGACATGAGCGTGCGACTGCGGACGACGTTGGAGAGTGGCTTCGCGAGCTGGACGGGGTGGCGCTTGACGAGCTGGATCGCGACATCGTGCGTCTCGGGCGGCGCGATTGGGAGCGCGCCCGGCGGGTGCCGAAAGAGCTTGCTGTCGAGATCGCCGGCGCCAGCGCCGATGGTCAGGAGAGCTGGCGCGTCGCGAGGGCGAACGATGATTTCGCCGGGTTCGAACCCGCGCTGAAGCGAAACGTGGAGCTGGCACGGGCCTACGGCGAATGTATGGCCGAGCGGGGCGAGAGCGCCTATGACGCTCTTCTCAGCGACTATGACTTCGGCCTTCGGACCGAGGACCTGCGCGAGCTGTTCGGGGCGCTTGCGCCCGCGCTGCAGCCGCTCGTGGCCGAGGCGAAGGTCCGCTCGCCGCGCCGGACGCTCGCGGTGCCCGTCGATGCACAGGAGGTGGCGGTGGCCAGGACACTGCGGCGACTCGGAGTGGATACCGCGAGCTGGCGTGTCGATGTCTCGGCCCATCCGTTCACGGCATGGATTGGCCGCAGAGACACGCGCCTGACGACCCGCTACCTCGAGGGCGAGACGGAGTCGCTGCTCAGCTCGCTGCACGAGTACGGTCACGCGTTGTATGAGCGTCAGATCGAGGAGTCGCTCCAGCGCACCAACCTCGGACGCGGAACGTCGATGTCGATCCACGAGTCCCAGAGCAAGCTGTGGGAGAACCATGTCGCCCGCGACCCCGGCTTTGCCGAGGTGCTCGCCGCCGAGCTCGGCGCGGGCGGGTTCCCGATCACGGCCACCGAGCTGCACGCCACGCTCGTGGGCGTCGAGCCCTCGGCCATTCGCGTCTCGGCGGATCCGCTTACCTATCCGCTGCACATCGTTCTGCGGTTCGAGCTCGAGCTCGCGCTGATCGAGGGCGAGCTCGACGTTGCCGACCTGCCCGCCGCGTGGCGTGACGGGATGCGCCGCCTGCTCGGCGTCGAGGTCCCCTCGGACGCGCTCGGATCTCTCCAGGACGTCCACTGGGGCGCGGGGAGCTTCGGTTATTTCCCGAGCTATGCGCTCGGCTGCCTGATCGCAGCCCAGCTGTGGGAGGCGATGGAGGCCGAGATCGGGCCGCGCGAGGCGGACCTGCGCCGCGGCGAGGTGTCCGCGATCCAGGGCTGGCTCGGGGAGCGGGTGCACCGTCACGGACGGCGTCTGGACACGATCGCGGTGATCGAAGCCGCCACCGGACGTGCCCTTGAGATCGAACCGTTCCTGCGATACGTCACCCCGCTTGCCGAGCCCCGCTCCTGACGCGAAGCCACTACGCTTGAGCGCATGTGCCGCAACATCCGAACACTCCACAACTTTGACCCGCCGGCGACGGCGGACGAGATGCGTGGCGCCGCGCTGCAGTACGTCCGCAAGGTCAGCGGCTCGACGAAGCCCTCGCGGGCCAACGTGGACGCCTTCGACCGTGCCGTCGATGAGATCGCGCTCGCGACTTCCCGGCTGCTCGAGGGGCTCGTCACGTCCGCACCGCCGCGGGATCGAGAGCTCGAGGCCGCCAAGCGGCGCGCCCGAGCGGCCGAGCGCTTCGCTGCCTGAGCGATAGCTCGGCGCCGATGTCGGCCTTTCGTCCACTCCGTGATGGACGCGCTCAACCCTGCCCCGCAGGCCGCCGAGGTCATTCGCAAATAAAAGTCGCTCAGGGCAAACCCGTCGTGAGGCGGGGACGCAAAGCCAGGGATCTCTCGTAGACCGCCCAGCTACCGACTCCAAGCCACTGGCCGCGGTCTCCGCGGCAGACCTGGAGGTCCTGAGATGCCGTACATAATTCACCCTCGGCGGATACGAAGGATCGTCGCCGCCATATTCGGTAGTGCATTGCTGCTCGGTTCAGTGCCGGCCCTGGCGGGCGCGGCATGTCCATCGAGTCCCTCGACCACCGCGCTCGCCAAGTTCGGCGACACGGCGGCCTACACCCTCCTCTCCGGCGGAACGTTCGAATCCGGCGCTCCGGGCTGGTCGCTGACCGAAGCTGAAGTCGTCGGCGGCTCCGGCGCCAACGGGGATACCGGTTCGCTCGTGATCCAGCAGGACGGAGTCGCCGTCTCTCCGGCGTTCTGCGTGAGCAGCGAATATCCCTCGTTCCGCTTCTTCGCCCGCCAGGTCAGCGGCGGCGAACAGGTCAGCGACGGCGACCGGGTCGGCGGCGAGGACCGGGTCAGCGGCGGCGACGGGCGGTTCACATCGTTGAACGTGAGCCTGCGCTGGAGGGACCTCTACGGATTCAGCCACGACACCAGCGTCGCCCAGCTTCAGCCGGGCAGCGCCTGGACGCTCAGCCCGGTGCTGAAGCTGGCAACCGCGCTGCCGATGTGGATGAATCAGAGCACGCTCAGCGTGAGGCTCGTGTTTGAACCGAACGATGGGGGAGCCTGGGCCATCGATGACATCTACATCGATCCGTATCGGCGCTAGGGGCCACCTTGCCGGGCCCAAGCAGTCTGGCCCGGCCATCACGGCGCAGCGCTCAGCTCAGCCGGCCTCCACGACAGCCGCTCCACCCTTCTGGTGGAGCGGCTGCTTGAGGAGCTCAGGGCGCCCGAGGCGCTAGAGCTGAAGTGACTTGACCTGCAGGAACTCCTCGAGCCCGAAACGCCCGAGCTCGCGTCCATAACCCGACTGCTTGTAGCCGCCGAACGGAGCGAGCGGGTTGAAGGCGCCGCCGTTGAGCTCGACCTGTCCGGTGCGTATGCGCAGCGCAACCTGCTTGGCATGCTCCTGATCGGCCGACCAGACGCCTCCCGCGAGACCGTAGACGCTGTCGTTGGCGATTCGCACCGCGTCGTTCTCGTCCTCGTAGGGCATGATCACGAGGACCGGGCCGAAGATCTCCTCCTGGGCGATCGTCATATCCGGCGTGACCTCGGAGAAGACGGTGGGGCGAACGAAGTAACCGCGCTCGAGGCCCTCGGGCGGCTCGGCGCCCCCGGTCAGGAGCTTGGCGCCCTCGTCGCTTCCCTTGGCGATGTAGTCGCGGACCTGCTGGCGCTGCCCGTCGGAGACCAGCGGGCCGAGCATGGTGCCCGCCTCGAACGGGTCACCCGGCTTGAACTGCTCGGCGACGGCGGCCGCGATCTGCTCGGCCTCGGCCAGGCGGGAGCGCGGGACGAGCATCCTGGTGAGGGCGCTGCACGTCTGACCGGAGTTCAAGAAGCACTTGGCCACGCCGTCCTTGATCGCCGGCTCGAGATCGGCGTCCTCGAGGATGACGTTCGGAGACTTGCCGCCCAGCTCGAGCGCGACGCGCTTGATCGTTCCGGCGGCGGCCTCGCTGACCCGGCGCCCAGCGGCCGTGGACCCCGTGAAGGAGATCATGTCCACGTCGGGGTGAAGCGCCAGCGCCTCACCGATGACCGAGCCACGGCCGGTGACGAGATTGAAGACACCCCCGGGCAGCCCCACCTCGTCGAGCACGTCGGCGAGCAGCGCCGCGTTCAACGGTGCCACCTGGGAAGGCTTCAGTACCACTGTGCAGCCCACGGCGAGCGCGGGTGCGACCTTCGCGGCGATCTGGTGCAGGGGGTAGTTCCACGGTGTTATCGCGCCCACCACCCCCACCGGCTCGCGGACGATCAGCGAGTTGCCGACCTCCTCCTCCCACGGCAGCTCGGCCAGCAGCGCGGGCATGGAGCCGAACGTGGTCGTCGGCAGGCCGGCCTGGATCAGGTTTGCGAGCTTGACCGGCATCCCGACCTCCTGGGCGATCAGCTCTGCGATCTCGTCCATCCGCGCGCCGAGCGCCTCGGCGATGCGTTGCATCCAGTCCGCGCGCTCTTCGACGGAGGTCTGCGACCAGCTCTCGAACGCCGAGCGGGCGGCGGCGACCGCTTTGTCGACGTCCTCGACGGTTCCCTCCGGAATCGAGCCCATCACCTGCTCGGTTGTCGAGTTGATGACGTCGATGGCACCGGTGCCCGTCGACTGCACCCACTCCCCGCCGATGTAGATCTTGTCCCGCACGTGGACAGCGTCGCCGGTTGCCGTCGTCATGTTGGTCTCCTCATCCGGATCGGGCGTTTTGTATTAGGCCCTCGCCATACTAGACCCAACATGAGCAGGCAGGTCACGATGGAGCCGCTGTCAGGAGGATCGGGCACATGAGCGGGGCGGAGCTGGGGCTGGCCCTCTCGGTGTTCCTGGCCTGCGCGGTCGAGGCTGTCGAGGCGCTCACGATCGTGCTCGCCGTGGGCAGCACGCGCAGCTGGCCGTCCGCGCTGTCCGGGGTCGGTGCCGCCACGATCGCGCTCGCGGCGATCGTGCTGGCGCTCGGTCCCGCGCTAACCTCGCTGCCGATCGGCGTGCTGCGGATCCTCGTCGGCGGCGTGCTGTTGATCTTCGGCCTGCAATGGCTGCGCAAGGCGATCCTCCGCTCGGCCGGCCTGAAGGCCACGCACGACGAGATGCAGACCTACGCCGATGAGATAGAGGCGGCGCGAGCCGCGGGCAGGCCGCACCACGGCTTCGATGGCTACTCGTTTGCGATCTCCTTCAAAGGCGTGCTGCTCGAGGGTCTGGAGGTCGCGTTCATCGTGCTCACGTTCGGCTCAAACCAGCACAACGTCGCGTTGGCCTCCGCCGCCGCCGGACTGGCGGTGCTCGTTGTCGTCGCGGGCGGCGTCGCCGCGAGGGCCCCGCTCGCAAGGGTGCCCGAGAACGCCATGAAGTTCGCGGTCGGCGTGATGCTGAGCTCGTTCGGCATGTTCTGGGGTGCCGAGGGCGCGGGCGCCCAGTGGCCGGCCGGCGACGGCGCCCTGCTCGCGATCATCCCGTTGGTGCTCGTCGCATCGCTGTTGATGGCGAGCGCGCTGGGCGCCTCGCACCGACGCGCGCTCAGCGCGCATGTTGCTAGCTCGGAGCCCGAGCACGTCGAGCCGGTCGTGAGCACATGAGACGAGTGAACGCGTTTCTGCGCGGCCTTTGGGCGTTCGTCGTCGGCGACGACTGGCGGACCGCCGTCGGCCTGGTGGTGGCCCTGGCCGGCACGGCGCTGCTCGCCGAAGCCGGAGTATCGGCCTGGTGGCTGATGCCGCCCGCGGTGCTCGCCCTGCTCGCGCTATCGGTCCGACGCGCCGCGCGCGGGGCATCGCCCTTGGCGTCTCCGCCCCCGCCGGGAGAGCGAACACTCACCGACGCTGAAGATCGGCCCTAGCGGAGCTTGGCGAGCGGGATCGGCTGAGGCGCCGCTCGAGGAAATCGACGAGCGCGCCAGACGCGCGGTCGGGCTCGTCGTCCCAGACGAAATGCCCGCAATCGAAGGTCACGAGCTCCGAGCCCTCGAGCTCTTCGCTGAAGCGCTGCGCCATCCGGGCGCTCGCGAAGCGGTCCTGCTCGCCCCACAGGATCAGCGCCGGGACGCCCAGGGTCGCGAGACGGCCGTCGTAGGGAATGAGCTTCTCGAAGTCGCCCGAGCGGTACAGCTCCAGGTGACCGAGACGGCGCGTGTCGTCGGCGAATCCCTTCCAGTACTCCTCGATCGCCCGATCGGTCATCCCGGCGGAGGCCGCGCGCATCGCAGCGGCGAAGCCCTCGCTCGTGTAGGAGGACATCAGGCGCTCGCCCTCCACGGGGGTGCGCATCACGTTGGCCAGATCGTGCCAGCGGCGGTCGGAGAAGAACCCGCCGTCGGAGATCGCCAGGGCGCTCACCGAGCCCGGATTGTCACACGCCCATCGCAGACCGATCGGCACTCCCCAGTCGTGCGTCACGAGCGCGACGGCAGGAAGGCCGAGCTCGCGCGCAAAGCGCTCGAGTGCCTCGGTGTGCCGCTCCCAGGTGCCGGGCGGGTTCGGCTCGGAGTCGCCGTAGCCGGGCAGGTCCGGGGCCAGCGCCCGCCAGCCCGCGGCTGCGAGCGCCCGCAGGACCTTCTCCCACATGTAGGAGGACTCCGGGTAGCCGTGAACCAGCAGGACGACGCGCTCGGCGGAGTCTCCCGCGGTGCGGTAGGCAAGTCCCGCGGCCCGCCTCATCTCGCTCACGGGACCGCGCAGAGCCGCTGCACGCGCTGATAGAGGGCCGTCGCGCCGGCGATCGGCGCGGAGTCGGCCTGTTCGGGGGTCGAGTTTCTGAGCGAGTTCCCGACGATGAAGAAGCACCGGCCCGTCGAGAACAGCACGTTGGCCGCAGGGCTGCTGGTGCCGTGTTCGATCGCGCTGAAGGCGGCCGACCCCGGGATCGCCGCGACCGAGAACCGTTTGAGGATGGCCCTGCCCTGGGCCTTGACGCTTTCAGAAAGGCTGGTCTTGAGTTCCCGCTCGGCAGCTCGCGCCGAGCCGAAGACGACCGCGGCCGACAGGGCTTCGCCCTGGGGGCCCGTCACCAGCTCCTGCACACCCTCCCGGAAGCCCCAGCGCGAAAGGCGCGCGACTTCCGAGCGCGCTTCCCTGGACCGCTCGCCAAGCACGACCTTGACGTAGCGGGAGGCGGACGTCGCCGAGCGAAGCGTGCTCCTGTCGGTGGCGAAGCCGGGCAGATCGGCCGGATGTGCAACCAGCGAGGCGGGTGGTATCGCGGCAGCGGCGAAGGGGGGTGCGCACAAGATGACGCCGCACACCGCGCCAAGAGGAAACGCGGTCTTGCGCTTCACGACCACAACCTTACGCCAGAGTCTCGACTAGGGCGGCTCGCCGGTGGAGCCGAGAAAGAGCTCGGCGACCTCGACGGCGGCATCGTGGCTGTCGGCGTGGCCCGTGACCGAGATCAGAAAGGGGTCGCGATCGAGGGCGAGGAGTCGTGTCGGCTCGAGCGTGCGCACGGTTGCGGTCCGCGTGACGTCGTGCAGCAGGGCGATCTCACCGAAGGACTCGCCCGGTCCCTGCCGGCGGCGGAAGATCCCATCCTGGATGATCTCGACGGCACCGTCGGCGATCAGGTAGAAGCTGTCCCCCAACTCTCCCTGCGTGATCACGTCTGCACCCGCCGGCACCTCGAGCGCCACGAGGCGCCGCGCCAGGCCCTCGGTGGTGGCGAGCGGCAGCGGCGCGAACACCGGGCAGTGGCGGAGAAGCTCGAACTCGCGCTGCGGCACGGGCGCCCCGATCTCCAGGCGGCGCAGCGCCGACCAGCGGATGGCGGTCACCACCGGCAGGGTGGCGCCGGTGGCGATCAGCGCACCTGTCAATCCGAGCAGCGACACGAGCGCGGGCGCCATGATGGCGCCGAGGCCGATCGTCGCCACGAACGTCGTCTCGAGCACGGCGACGACCCGCGCCAGAACACGGTCCCCGCTGAGGCGCTGAACAAGGGTCAGGCCGGAGACCTTCACCAGCACGTAGCCGAACCCGAACGCGCCCCACGCCAGCAGTCCGAGGGCGACGTGCGGAAGCAGCCCCAGGACCACGAGTGGCACCCCCAACGTGAGACTGCCGAGCGCCAACGCGATCGCGAGGCGAGAGCGCCCGAGCAAGGCGAACGCGGCCGTTCCCCCGATCAGACCGCCGGCACCACGGAAGATGTTCAGATAGCCGATTCCGGCCGTCCCGATGTGCAGCAGATCGATCGCCGTGACGATCACGAACACGTTGGTCAGTCCGTCGATCACGGAGAGCGTGGCCATGACGCCGACCACCAGTCGCAGATGGTCGTCGCGCAGCACCGTCTGGAAGCCGGCAGCGAGCGCACGCATGGGAGGCTCATGGCGCCGGCGCGGCGGGCGGGCGTCGAGGGGTATCTCGAGGATCAGCAGCACCGCGACCGCGTACGCCACGCTGCACAGCGCGAACACGAACGGCACGCTCGTGGAAGCGAGGACGATTCCGCCGATGCCCGCGCCGACGAGAAAGCTCGAGGTGTCGATCGACCCCATCACCGCAGTCGCCGCGGAGACCTCGCCGGGCGAGCGCGCGAGCACGGGGATCAGTGCGGCGCGGGCCGGCTGGTTCGCCGTCGAAACCGTGCTGAACACGGCCGCAAGCGCGAATGTGACCGCGATCGGCAGGCCCTCGAGCGCCGCGCCGGCGACTGCCGCGAGCAGGATCGCACGAACGGCATTCGTCACGAGAAGCACGCGCTGGCGCGGATAGCGGTCGCCGGCGAGGCCCAGCAGCGGCGCGGCGAAGGTTGCCGGGATCGCCTGAATCAGCGCGACAAGTCCGATCGCCGTCGTACCGCCCTGGCGGAAGGCATAGACGCCGAGGGTGACGGCGAATGCCCACTTGCCAAGTGAGGTCGCCGCCATGGAGACCTGCAGGCGACGCAGCGGCGCGTTCCGCAGAACCCCCTCGGATCTCGAATCGGGGCCCCGTCCCGCCGGTTCGTCTGGGCGGTTCAAGACCGGTGGGGCGACTGCGGCATTCGTCGCGAATCATCCACCATGACCTGGGTGCGTGCAGTCTCGCGGGAAGGGCGTTCACAGGGCCGCAGCATCCCGGCTGCTGTGCGCGCGGCCCTCGGCGAGTCAGCTCGGACGTCTCGGGCGCCGGTGCGGCGAGCGCCGCCGGACGCTGAGCGCGAGTCTTCCTCGCTTGCGTCGTCGCTCTTGATCGCGCGCGAGCTCTCGTTCTTCACCGAGTCCCACTTCCAGGAAGATGAGCAGCAGGGCACCGGCCAACCCGGCAGAGATCAGCATGATCGTGAGGACTTCGCCCGTCACTCCCCCAACCAGGGCGGCGCACGCGGCGCCCGCGATGACCAGGGCGGCGGCGAACCCGAACGCCAGAATGCGCGCGCGAGGGGACACCGCTCAAACGGTACAGGCCCTGACGGCAATCGCCGCGCCGGTTTCCCGCCAGCCCGTCAGGACCCGTGTCGGGGCGAGGCGAGCGGGGGCTCGATGATCGATCCGGAGGGTGGTTGTCCGGTGATCGCCGCGCCTTCGCAGTCGTGCACGCAACGTCTGTATACAGAACGAAAGCCGAGCAGTTCAGGGATCGTGAGGAAGCCGTAGCCGCGGGCCCGCAGCGTCCTGATGATCAGCGGATAGGCGGCCAGCGTCTCGCCTCGCGGGCCGCCGCCGTCGTGGGAGATGATGATCGAGCCCGGTCTCACCTGGGCGAGCACCCGCTGCACGATCGCACCGGTTCCGGGAAGCGCATAGTCGGACGGATCGACATCCCAGAGAATCGTCGCCAGGCCGAGCGACCTTGCGCTCTGCAGGACCGACGCGTCGTAGTCGCCGTAGGGCGGGCGAAAGACACACGGCGCGTAGCCGCTGAGGCCTCGAATCCTCTGGAGCGTGCTCGCCAGCTGGCTGCGCACATCGCCGCTCAGGCGCAGGTCCGGGTGGCTCCAGGTGTGATCGCCGAGGGCGTCGCCTGCGCGCAGCTCGGCCTCCAGTGTGGCGCGATAGCGGGCGGTCACCTGCTCGCCGATCATGAAGAACGTCGCCACGGCGCGGTTGGCTCTCAGCATCTGGACGAACTCCGGGGTGAGCGGGTATGGACCGTCGTCGAAGGTCAGCGCCACCACCTTGCGGTTGGGACCGCTCCTGTACGCCAGCGGCGGGCCTTTCCTGACGCATCCGACCGGGCGATAGCGCACCTGCATCGTGGTGGCGGCGGCAGCAGCGCGAGGGGCTCCGCTCGCACGCGTCACGCGCGAGCGCGCCGGGGTTTCCACCGCGCCTGCAAGCAGCAGGCTTCCAAGCGCCGGTAGCACGATCATCGTGCGTCGTAGGCCGGCGGCGGCAGGTTTCAGGGCGGTTTCGGCAGGACCTCGCACGGGAGACCGTCGTCGAGGCGTAGCTGCGCTCCGGTTGGGAGTCCAGCGCGATCACGGCGTGAGCGCCGCGTGAGTGTAGAGCGCCGGCAGGATGCTCCGCCTGCACATCACGGCCGTGATGGCGGCCGGCCATCCTGCTGTCTGATTGCCGAAAAATACGGATGCGGGCGCTGCTGGCGCGCCCGTACACTGCCCAGCCAAGTGGTGTCCAAGCCGATCGCGGGGGGCAGATGTTGAGCTTCATAGGTGTAGGAGCACTGGGGGCGGTCTTCAACCTGAATCACCCGGCCCATACGGTCGACTGGAACTTCATCCACCTGTCGGTGGCGAACGTCGTGGTCATCGGCCTGATGTTCATCGTCTTCTTCCTCGCGATCCTGCTGCCCTTCCCGGGCCACGCGCGGCGTGACGCCGCTCGTCGCGGCGAAGGCGCATCATGAGCGCCGCGCCGACGACCCGCTCGAAGTCCTGGACCGTCAAAGTCCGCGAAAAAGCCGTCGAGGCGCTGCCGCCCGACAGGCTCCTGCCGGACGGACAGCCGACCTACGTGGCCTCCTGGATCTACGTGTTCGGCGTGGCCAGCATCGCCTCGCTGATGGTGATCATCGGCTCGGGCTGCATCCTCGCCTTGAAGGGGCCCGCCTGGTGGCATGACACAGGGGTCGGGCACTTCTTCAACAGCATCCACCTGTGGAGCGTCGAGCTGTTCTTCTTCGTGATGGTGGTGCACCTGTGGGGCAAGTACTGGATGGCGTCCTGGCGCGGAGGGCGCGGTCGTGTGTGGGTCACCGGAGCGGTGACCTTCCTGGTCGCCGTGCCCGCGGCGCTCACCGGCTATGTCTCCCAGCAGAACTTCGATGCGCAGTGGATTTCCACGCAGGCGAAGGATGCGATGAACTCGGTCGGCGTCGGCGCCTTCTTCAACCTGACCAACTTCGGCCAGATGTACAGCTACCACGTCCTGCTGCTTCCCCTGGCAGTCGTCGCGCTCGTGAGCGTGCATGTGCTGCTGGTGCGCCGCAACGGCGTCGTGCCGCCGTTCGAGCTCGACGAGAAGGTGGCGGCGCTCCGAGCAGCGAGTCCCGATGCGCCAGGCGCGTCGCAGGCCTCCGCGGAGGGGCGGTCATGAGCTTCCTTCGCCCCAAAGACGACACGCAGCCCTGGAAAGGGCGCTACGCGCCCTACGACCTGATCAAGGAGCTGTGCATCGCGCTCGGCGTCATCACGCTGCTGGCCGTGCTGCTCACCGTCCTTTTCTCTTCGCCTGATGAGAAGCCCAGCACGATCTCCCAGTGGTCTCACCAGCTGCCCGGCGATTTCGCCACCGCGGCGGCCAAGGAGCTCGACGAAGCGAGCGCGGTAGCCAACTACGGACCTCCCTACAACCACGGCTCGGGGAGCGTGCAGCACTTCCTGTTCCTGCACCCGCAGAGGTGGCTAGGCGTCAGCCATCCGATCAACACGGCTGAGGACTACGTGGTCAAACCGCTTGAAACGGTCCCCAACGACCCTGCGCTGCAGAGCGCTCTCGCCGAATACAAGGCCGCGCCCGAAAAGCAGAAAAAGGAATGGTCGGAAGCCTACGCGAAGCCGCTTGAAGAATATGCGACAGCGGTGGAAGAAAAGAAGACGCCGCCGAAGGCGGTGTCGGTCGACGAACGCACCGGGACCGTGACGGTGCAGGCCAGCGGTGCAGGCCCGGTGCCGACGATGATGACGAGCCTCTTGAGCCTCGCCCAGACCGGCGGCCTGGACGGCAGTCTGCTGACCACCAACCAGTTCTTCCAGACCGACTACACCAAGCCGCTGCTGTTCATGGCCGACGGCGGGCTGCTCGCCGAACGCGCCGAAGCCGAGCACCTGCTGGGCAAGCAGTGGGGTCTGATGAACGAGACGGGAAGCTATCCCGGCCAGCCGTGGCTGTGGCTTTATGCACTCTGGTACCAGGTCGAACCGATGAAGACATCGCCGAACGCGGACATCCAGGTGTTGCTGATCATGGGCATCCTGAGCCTGGCGTTCATCTGCATACCGTTCATCCCGGTGATCAACCGGATCCCGCGCTGGATCCCGATCTACAAGCTCGTCTGGAGGGAGCACTACCGCTCACAGCGGGACAGCGTCTGAGCGGGGCCGATCAGCCGCGGTACTCTCCGCTCGTGTCGACGAGCCCGCGCTCGAGCGCGTAGCCCACGAGTTCGGCGCGGGTGGACAGCCGCAGCTTCTGCTGGATATGCGAGCGGTGGGACTCGACCGTCCTCACCGACAGATACAGATGCTCGGCGATCTCGGCGTTGGTGTGGCCCAGCGCGATCAGCCTCAGCACATCGACCTCGCGCTCTGAGAGGTCGTCGGGCGGACCGGGCGGAGGCTCGGACGCAAGGCGCGCGCCGAGCCTCGGGTTCAGAAAGCTCTGGCCCGCGGCTGCGCATCGCACCGCCTCCACGAGCTCATCGTCGGCGGCCTCCTTGAGCACGTAGCCGAGGGCGCCGGATCCGAGGGCCTGGCGTGCGAACGCCGGCTCCTGCTGCATCGTCAGCACGACGATCTGCGTGTCGGGGGACTCCTGGCGAATCACGGGGATCGCCTCGAGGCTCGAACCGCCGGGCATGTTCAGGTCGAGCACCAGCACCGAAGGGTGGTGACCGCGGACGTAGCGGCTGGCGCCCTCGATGTCGCTCGCCTCGGCGACCACCTCGAAGTCGGGCTCGTTGTCGAGCAGCAGCCTCAGGCCGCTGCGCACCACGGCATGATCGTCGGCGAGCACGATCCTGATCGTCTGCGACGTGGAGACGTCCTCCGTCGAGACGCCGTCTGGCGGAGTGCCCTCGCGGTCAGCCATCGTGCGGAAAATATCGTCTCCGACGGCGGCGCGACGATTCATCCGGTGATCGATCCCGCGGGCGTCTCGACACCGTCGCCGTCGCCGGTCGCGGCGCTCCGGGGGAGAACGAGCAGCGAGCAGCGGGCGTGACGCTCCAGGTAGTCGGATGTGGAGCCGATGACGAGGCGGCGCATCGGGCCGTAGCCGCGCGAGCCGACCACCAGGATGTCCACCTCGTCGCCAAAGGCGGCCAGCTCCTCGCCGGTGAGGCCACACACGGCGCGGGCCTCGACCCCGGCAAGCTCCTTCAGGCGGGCGTTCGCTTCCTCGAGCATGAGGTCGATGCTCTCTCCGATCGCCGGCGGCACGAGTCCCGTGTATGCGTAGGTCTTCAGCGGCAGCACTTCCAACGCGTGAACGCTTGCTCTCGTCGGCGCCGCCAACTGCCGTGCCAGCGCAAGCCCTGCCCGGCTCTCGGGCGAATCGTTGTACGCGACACCGACCTTGGCGATCGGGGTGGGGTGCTCCGCGTAGCCGACCGAGGCGATCGCGACGGCGCAGGGCGCGCCGTTGAGGGCTGCGCGGGTGTCGTCGCCCAGCATTGCTCGGCCGATCGCTCCGTGGCTGCAGGAGCCCACCACGAGCAGATCGGCGCCCTGCGTCTCGGCCTGTAGGTGAAGGCCACGCCCTGGGGTCGACTCGACGACGCTGACGAGCTCGGCGTCGACCTCGGCCGCGGCGCGCTCTGCCTCGAGCAGCTTTTCCGAGGCTTGTCGCTCCTCTCTGATGAGGGCCGGCGTGACGGCGCGAGTCGGACGCAGCTCGCCACTGTGCACGTGGGCGAGGGTCAGCTTGCCGTCGACCTCTCTCAGGCGAGAAGCAAGCGCGACGGCGTCGCGTCCGTTGGGCCTGCCATCCACTCCGACAAGCACGTTCTTGAACATCACGGCTCTCCTTGTAGGAATCGACAACACTCTAATCGCGCCGAGTCGCAAGTCACTTCGACGGAGGGGTCGCGGCCGCGGTACGCCGCTTGTGCCGGTGCCCGTGCGCACGCTGGCGCGCGCGGGCGGCATCGACGATCTCGCAGGCCTCAGATGGCCGTTCGACGACCCGCAGGGCCGCGAGATCCCGTGCGTCGATGCGCCCCTGCGCCAGCGCGGTGACCTTGAGCCACTCGAGCAGGCCATCCCACTCGCTGCCACCGAGCAGGATCGCTGGGAAGTGCCGGATGGTCGCTGTCTGGATCAGCGTGAGAGCCTCGAAGAGCTCGTCGAGCGTGCCGTAGCCGCCCGGCGCGATGACGAAGGCGCTGGCGTATCGCACGAACATCACCTTCCGTGCGAAGAAGTGGCGGAAGCGAAGCCCGATGTCCAGATATGGGTTCGACTCCTGCTCGCGCGGGAGCTCGATGTTGCAACCGATCGAGAGAGCGCCGACATCCTGGGCGCCGCGGTTGGCCGCCTCCATCAGGCCCGGGCCACCGCCGGTGATGATCGCGTAGCCGCTCCGGCCGAGGCATGCAGTCGTCTCCCGCACGAGCGCGTAGTGGGCGTGCTCGCGCGGCGTGCGCGCAGACCCGAACACGGTCACGGCGGGTCCGATCCGAGCGAGGCAGTCGAATCCCCGAGCGAGCTCATTTGCGATGTCGCGGATACGCTCGGCATCGGCCGCGCGCACCTCGGAGGGCTCGTCGCCGAGCCAGAGCAGCAGCTCCTCGTCGAAGGTCAGCTCATGCTCTGGACCGACCTGCTCCTCTCCGTGCACGGGCCAAGCGTACGATGATGTCACCGTGACGGATCCGCCGGTCCCTCTCTCAGGTGAGGAGCTGCACAGGCTGCATGCCTACTGGCGCGCCGCCAACTACCTCTCCGTGGGCCAGATCTACCTGCTCGACAATCCGCTGCTGCGCGAGCCTCTCGCGATCGAGCATGTCAAGCCGAGGCTGCTGGGCCATTGGGGAACCACGCCGGGCCTCAACTTCGTCTACGCGCACTTCAATCGCGTGATCAAGGCACGTTCGCTGAATGTGCTCTACGTGACGGGTCCTGGGCACGGGGGACCCGGGCTCGTGGCCAACACCTATCTCGAGGGCACCTACAGCGAGGTCTATCCTCACATCGGGCGGGACGAGGAGGGGCTGCGGCGCCTGTTCCGCCAGTTCTCCTTTCCGGGCGGCGTCCCCAGCCACGTCGCTCCCCAGACCCCGGGCTCGATCCACGAGGGCGGCGAGTTGGGCTATTCGCTCGCGCACGCCCACGGCGCGGTGCTCGACAATCCCGACCTCCTCGTCTGCTGCGTCGTGGGGGACGGCGAGGCGGAAACCGGACCGCTGGCGGCCAGCTGGCACTCGAACAAGTTCCTGAATCCACTTCGCGACGGCGCCGTCCTGCCGGTGCTGCATCTGAACGGCTACAAGATCGCGAGCCCGACCGTGTTGGCGCGGATCCCCAAGGACGAGCTCCGCTCGTTGCTCGTGGGCTATGGCTACGCGCCACGGTTCGTCGAGGGCTCGGAGCCGGCGACGATGCACCAGGAGATGGCAGCCGCGCTTGACGAGGCCACCGAGGAGATCGCCGAGATCCAGCGCACGGCGCGATCGGCGGGACGGTCGAGTCGGCCGGCCTGGCCGATGGTGGTGCTGCGCACACCCAAGGGCTGGACCGGACCGAAGGAGGTAGACGGGCTGCCCAGCGAGGGGTCCTTCCGCACCCATCAGGTCCCACTTGCCGACCTGGACTCAAAGCCCGAGCACCTGGCCCAGCTCGAGGACTGGCTGCGCTCCTACCGGCCCGAGGAGCTGTTCGACGAGGGGGGAACCCTGCGCCCGGAGCTCGCCGCGCTGGCGCCAGCGGGCGAGCGCCGGATGGGAGCCAACCCGCACGCGAACGGTGGCCTGTTGTTGCGCGAGCTGGAGATCCCCGATTTTCGCGACTATGCGGTCGAGGTTCCGCGCCCGGGGGCGAGCACGTGCGAGGCCACGCACGAGCTCGGGGGATTCCTGCGCGACGTGATTCGCGGCAACCCGGATCGCTTTCGCATCGTGGGGCCCGACGAGACCGCGTCCAACCGCCTGGGCGCGGTGTTCGAGGCCACCGATCGTGCCTGGGATGCCGAGTCGCTGCCGACCGACGATCACCTGGCCGTCGACGGGCGGGTCATGGAGGTGCTCTCAGAGCACCTCTGCCAGGGCTGGCTCGAGGGCTATCTGCTCACCGGCCGCCACGGGCTCTTCAACTGCTACGAGGCGTTCATCCACATCGTGGACTCGATGTTCAACCAGCATGCCAAGTGGTTGAAGATGACTCGCGACATCCCCTGGCGGCGGCCGATCGCCTCGCTGAACTACCTGCTCTCCTCACACGTGTGGCGCCAGGACCACAACGGGTTCTCACACCAGGACCCCGGGTTCATCGACCACGTGATCAACAAGAAGGCCGAGATCGTCCGCGTCTACCTGCCGCCGGATGCCAACTGCCTGCTGTCGGTGGCCGACCACTGCCTTCGCAGCCGCAACTATGTGAACGTGATCGTCGCAGGCAAGCAGCCGGCGCTCGACTATCTGGGTATGGAGGAGGCGATCGCGCATTGCGCCCGGGGGATCGGGGTGTGGGACTGGGCGAGCAGCGACGAAGGCTCAGAGCCCGACGTCGTGCTTGCCTGTGCAGGCGACGTGCCGACGCTCGAGACCATCGCCGCGACGGCGATCATCAGGCGCGAGCTGCCCGCGTTGAAGGTACGGGTGGTGAACGTGGTGGATCTGATGCGCCTCGAGCCCGACGACGAGCACCCGCACGGCCTGTCCAACGCGGAGTTCGACGCGCTGTTCACGACGGGGCAACCGGTGATCTTCGCCTATCACGGCTATCCGTGGCTGATCCATCGCCTGACGTACAGGCGGACCAACCACTCGAACATCCACGTCCGCGGCTACAAGGAGGAGGGCACGACCACCACGCCGTTCGACATGGTCATGCTCAACGATCTCGATCGCTTCCATCTCGTGAGCGACGTGATCGACCGCGTTCCCGGTCTGGGCGAGCGCGCCGCCCACCTGCGCCAGCACATGGCCGACGAGCGCCTGCGCCACCGCGCCTACACACGTGAGCACGGCGAGGACTCGCCGGAGGTTCGCGACTGGACCTGGCCGGATGACGCCGGCGCGCGGCATGAGCCGCCCGCGGCGGCCCGGCCCGGCGCCGGGGCATAGGCCCCGCGTGCGTGTTCTGGTTGTCAATGCGGGCTCGAGCAGCCTCAAGCTGCGGCTGCTTGACAGCACGGACGAGATCCTCGCCGACCAGCAGCTCACGGCTTCCGGAGCCGAGATCGATCGCACAGCGCTGCGGGACGCGCTCGCCCCGGCGCTCGACGTGGCGCAGGCGGTGGGTCACCGCATCGTGCACGGCGGCGAGCGCTATCGCTCGGCCGTGCAGATCGACGCCGACGTGGAGACGGCGCTTCGCGAGCTGGCGGAGCTGGCTCCGCTTCACCAGCCCAAGTCCCTGGCGGCCCTCGACGCGGTCACCACGGTGCTCCCCCAGCTTCCGGCGATCGCCTGCTTCGACACCGCGTTTCACGCGACGCTCCCCCCGGCGGCCGCCACGTATGCGCTGCCCGAGCAATGGCGCGAGCGCTGGGGGCTGCGCCGCTTCGGCTTCCACGGGCTTTCGCACGCCTGGGTCGCGCGGCGAGCCGAGGAGCTCCTGGGTGGATCTCGCAAGGGGCGACGGATCGTGAGCGCTCACCTGGGCGCCGGTGCCTCGCTTTGCGCGATCAGCGATGGCCGCTCAGTGGACACCACGATGGGGTTCACCCCGCTCGAGGGCCTCGTGATGGCTACTCGCTCGGGCAGCGTCGATCCGGGAATGCTGCTGTGGCTCTTGGAGCGGGAGGGCCTGTCCGCGAGCGAGCTGGCCGAGGCGCTCGAGCACAGCTCCGGTCTGCTCGGCCTGTGCGGCACGGCCGACATGCGCGAGCTCCTCTCCCGCGCCGAGATCGGGGATCGCCGGGCACAGCTCGCGCTCGAAGTCTACGTGCGCAGCCTGTGCGCCGGAATCGCCGCGATGGCCGCTGCGCTTGGCGGCCTGGACGTGCTCGTGTTCACCGGCGGGGTGGGGGAGGGGTCCTCCGCCGTGCGAGGGCTGACGGCTGGAAGACTCGGCTTCCTGGGCGTTACGATCGACGGTGAGCGCAACCGAGCTGCTGCTCCGGATGCCGATATCTCGGCCTCCGGCGCGCCCGCCAGGACACTCGTCGTCGCGGCGCGGGAGGATCTCGAGATCGCGCGCCAGGTCAGAGCCGTGCTCGGGGGCTAGTGACCTGAGTCGGTAGTTCGCATGGCCCCAGACGCTACTTCTCGCATAGAACGGCGGGCGAGATCCTCAATAACCTCGCCTCGTCCTGCCAGTGGATCTATGACTCAGGTCACTAGGCAGGCGCCGGCATGGTCCTGCCGGTGCCTCCCTCGCCGATCAGCGCGGCCACGCCGATGGTGCAGACGCCGAGGCTGACCACAGAGGCCGCGACGATGGCCGTGGCCACGGTCGTTGGGAGCACTCCCTCGCTCAGCCCGAGCGACGCGACCGCGGCCGGGACTCCCAGCTGCGCCGTGGCGGCGAGCCCCGCCGCCACCGGCCGGCGCATCACGGCGACGGCCGCCAGGTGGATGAGGACGTTCAGCGCGACGAGCGCCGCGGTGAGCGCCAGCATCGACGGATGGTCGACGAGTCCTCGCAGATCGAGCTGTGCGCCGAGGATCACGAAGTACAGCGGGATGAAGAACCCGTCGGCTATGCCGCGCATCTGCGTCGACAGTCGTTTCGGCCCGCCGATCAGCGCGACCATCAAACCCGCGCCGAAGCCGGCAATCAGAACGTTGGTGCCGCTCCGCTGGGCGATCCAGGCGAGCAGGAACAGAACGAGCAGCGAAAGGCGCAGATCGAGCGCCCAGTGGCGTTGTCTTGACAGTCGCCGGACGTGGTGCACCCAGGCATGTCCGGCCAGGAGTCGTGCGGCTCCGAGCAGCAGCAGAACGGTGATGGTGACCAGCACACCGCCGAGCACCGCGTGGCCGGTTCGTCCGGGCTGAAGCACGATCGGCACCGAGAGGATCGTCACCACGTCGGCGATCGTGACCTGCGCCATCACCGCGAGCACGTCGGGCCCGGAGCTACTGGCCTCCTCAAACGCCGGCAGCAGCACCGCGGCGGATCCCGATGCGAGCACGACGGCATAGACGGCTGCGTGTGAGGTGCCCGCCACAGCGGCGGCGGCGAGGCCGGCGGGCACCGCAAGGACGCCGACGATCGCGGCGAGCGCGGCCCCGCTGCGAAGCCACGCAGTCAGCCGCGGATCGCGCAGGGGCAAGTGCATGCCGACGGTGAGCATCAGCATCGCGAAGCCCACCCCGCCGAGGACGGAGATCGTCGCGTTCGCCGGTTCCACCAACTGCAATCCGGTTTGCCCGACGATCACGCCGGCGATGATCTCGCCGATCACGACCGGGATGAACCGGCGTCCCGTGAGGCTCAGCAGAGGGCCGCCGAGGCCGGCGAGCACGATGACGACGAGGGTCCCGAAGCTCACCTTAGGGACGCCAGAAGTTCGAGCTCCTCCATCAGCAGGCGTGGCAGCAGGAAGTGCTCGCACACATGGGCGCGTCCGCTCTGGCCAAGCTGCTCGGCCAGCTTGCGATCGTTCAGCAGCGTGAGCATCGCGGCGGCACACTCCTCGACCGAGTCGACGAGCAGCCCTCCGACGCCCTCGGGCATCTGCATGGGGATCCCCCCGGCGCGGCCGGCGACGACCGGTGTGCCCTTCCACAACGACTCCGAGACCACCAGGCCGAAGCCCTCGCGGATGGACTTCTGCAGCACGACGTCTGAGAGGCGCTGAAAGGCGTTGACCTCGACGTTGCTCACGCCCGTGAGGTTCGTGTAGATGTGGATCAGCGGGTCGTTATCGGCGCTCTCTGAGAGCCGGCCGTGGAGCTCCCAGCCCTCGGGATCGTCGAGCGCCATCGAGCCGATCATCGCGAGCTGCAGCCCGGGGAGCTCCTCGCGGGCCAGCCGGTAGGCGGCGATCACGCCGAAGGGATCCTTCCAGCGATCGAAGCGCGAGACCTGTGTCACGAGGCGCCCGGGGAGGTCGATCCCGATCCAGTCCAGGATCTGACTGGCCGTGCGTTCGGAGAAGTCGAGGTTCTTCGGGCTGAGGGGGTCGATCGCGGGGGCGATCGCCCGCACGCGCGCAATCGGCAGATCGGGCGGAACGAACTCGGGCATCGTGAACACCGCCGCGTCGAAGTCCGCGAGGAACGGCCGCAGGAAGCTCCACGCGTCGACGTTGGGCTCGGAGGTGTCGATGTGACAGCGCCAGACCCACCGTGCGCCTTTCTTGCCGTGCACGCTGAGCAGCGCAGCCGGCTGGGGATCGTGGATGACGACGAAGTCATAGCCTCCGTCGAACGGGTTCTCGCGCGTGCAATCGAGATAGGCCTCCTGCTCGGCCGCGCTCAGCGCCTCGGTCGAGCCCTGCAGTGCGTTGTGAAGCGCCTTCGTTGCGTTGAAGAAGTCCTGACGTCCGCCGATCACCTTCCAGTCGACTGCGAGTCCGAGGTCGCGCAGCAGCGGAACGGCGGAGCGCAACAGCTCGGAGACACCGCCCCCGTAGGAGGTCGCGTTGACCTGCAGGATGCGAGCGCCGCGGAGCGCCTTGGCCTGTTCGCGCAGCCCGTCGAGGATGGGGTCGGGAACGACGCCCTGATATGCGTCCAGGGACCACCGTCCCACCGAGACGTTGTGGAGCATCGCGCCACGCTACACCCCGACCAGGTCGCGCCGGCGGAATGCCCACAGCGCCAAGAGCGACGCGAGGGCCGCGATGGCGAGCATCACGGCGGCTGAGCTCGCCCGAAATCCCTGCGCCGGAACGAGCCCGACGTGCGCAAACGGCGTCAGGTCCAAGAGCCATTTCGGCGCGCCGAGCAGGGCCCCTGACAGCTGCCACAGGAACGCGACCGTGACGAGGCCGTAGGCGATCCCGGCGCTCGCCCGTGGCAGGAGAGCGTAGGCGAGCGCCGCGACCCCGAGGAACAGGAGGGCGACCGGAAGGCAGTTCGCGCCGGCCTCGAGCATCTTCGGCAGCGAGATGCCGACTCCCTGGGAGGCGGCGCCCGCCCACGTGAACAGCCCGGCCGTCACGGAGATCGTCACAGCGCCGCAGACCGCCAGCAGCAGCCGGCCGCCGAGCCAGTCGCGACGGCCGACCGGGAGAGCGAACAGCGTCTCGAGCTGCTCGTCGGCCTCTTCGCGGCGGGCGGCGGCCACCTGCGCACACACGAACAGGCTCACCGCGAGGATGAAGAAGATGAACACGAAGGCGAGATACCCGGCAGGCGTCACGATCGAGCCGGAGCCGAGCTTCTCGAGCTCTCGCTGCACGCCACTCGAGATGCCTGCAGATGAGATGCTCGTCGAGACCATCCCGAGGATGAACGCGAACGCGGCCACGCTGGCGAGCCAAACGATCAGGCTGGCGCGCTCGCTGCGCAGCGCCTGTGCGGTCGGCGAGCCGAGCAGCGCCAAGCGCGGTGCGGCGGTGTCGCTGCCGGCGAGCAGGCCGGTGCCGACGTCACGGCGGGAGGCGATCCTTGCGGCGCCGGCGATCAGCAGCACGCTCATCGCGAGCGGGAGCAGCAGAACCAGCGGATGGGGGCCGGTGAACGGACGCAGCTCCTCCGCCCAGCCGAGCGGCGTCGCCCAACGCAGCCACGCGGCGCCGGTCGAGGTATCGGCGACGACCCGCAACAGCAGGGACAGACCGACGACCGCGCTCCCGAGCTCGAGCGCGATGCGCCGCGTCGGCGCAAGCTGGCTCGTCAGCGCGCCCACCCCCACGTACACCGGCACGACGGATATCGTCGCCAGCGCGAGGTAGGCCGAACCGCCGGCGGGGAGGCCTCCGGCGAGGAAGCCGGCGAACTCCGCGAGCCATAGGATCAAGCCGCCCGCCGCGATCGCCGCCATCGCCGAGAGGTAGCTCGTGCGCCTCCCGACGACCCCGGCGAGGACGCGCTCCATCCTGCCGGCGTCCTCCTCGGCCCGCAGCGTCCGCACGGCGGCCAGCAGTCCAAAGACCGCGGCGACGATCGCAAGCGTCCCGCCGACGCGCCAGGCGCTGTAGCCGCTGACGGTGAGGAGGTCGTACGGATAGCCGTAGAACAGGCGCAGCGCGTCGTTGTCGGCGAAGCTGTGAGCGAACGCCAGCCGCCCGGACAGCGTTGGGTACGCATGGCGGTAGCCGACCGGCTGGATGTAGGCATAGACCGCGAACAGGTATCCGAACGCGATCGTGCGCACGCGGGCATCGCGGAACGTCCGCCGCGCCAGCGCCCGCGCCACCCCCGGGCCCGCACCGGCGTCCGATCCGGCCGTGGCTGGGGCCGCCCCCGTCGTGCTAGTCGCGGACATGCTCGCCCGAGCCTTCGTAGTGATGAAGAAAGATCTCCTCGAGCGACGGCTCGCGGCTCGTCAGCGTCGCGACCGGATGACCGGCGAGGGCGGCGATCAGCGGGCCGATGCTGCCCGAGACCTCGAATCGCAACGCGTTCGAACCGGCGCTCTGCACCTTCACACCCGTGAGCGCTCCCAGCTGCGGCGCCGGGCCGGCGAACGTGACCTCGACCGTCTGCGCGGCCAGATGGCGCAGCTCTTGAAGCGTCCCCTCGTCAACGAGCCTGCCCTCTCTCAGGATTCCCACCCGATCGCAAAGCGCCTCGACCTCGCTGAGAATGTGCGACGAGAGGAACACCGTCTGCCCGTGCTCCTTCGCTTCCTCGACGCAGTCCCGGAACGCCATCTCCATCAACGGGTCGAGCCCGCTCGTGGGCTCGTCGAGCAACAGCAGCTCCGCGCGCGTGGCGAGCGCCGCGATCAGCTGAATCTTCTGGCGGTTGCCCTTCGACATCGCGCGGATCTTCTTGCGCGTGTCGAGCCTGAAGCGCTCCACGAGCAGGTCGCGATACTCGACGTCGGTGCCGCCGTGCAGGCGGGCGAGGAACTCGAACGTCTCGGCTCCCGTGAGCGACGGCCACAGGAGCGGCTCTCCGGCCACATAGGCGACTCGCCGGTGGGCGCTGACCGGCTCGCGCCACGCGTCCAGGCCGAACAGCGTGGCGCGCCCGCTGGTTGGCCGGTGAAGGCCGAGCAGCAGCCTGATCGTGGTGGTCTTGCCCGATCCGTTCGGCCCGAGATACCCGTAGACCTCACCCTGCGTCACTGCCAGATCCAGTCGCTCGAGTGCGAGCGTGCTGCCGTAGCGCTTGGTCAGGCCCTCGGTGTGGATCACCGGCTGCATGACGCGATATTTGACCAGTATTCCTCTCCTGTCATCAGCCGCCAGCCCGGCGCGCGATGCGGAGAACCACGCAAGGGGTCAGATCTCCGTGTCGCGCTCGGAGGGCAGGTAGCGGCGAAACCACGCCGTCGCGAGCTCGGCTACCCGCTCGAGCGTGCCGGGCTCCTCGAACAGATGGCCGGCCCCGCCGACGACGACGAGATCGTGCGCACAGCCAAGCCGCGCGGCCGCCTTCTGGTTGAGCTCGAGCACCTCCGGATCGCGCCCACCGACGATCAGAAGGGTCGGGGACACGACGCTCGCAAGGTCCTCGCCGGCCAGGTCGGGGCGGCCGCCGCGGGACACGACGGCCGCGACCCTGTCGCCGAGCGCCGCGGCCGCGCTCAGGGCGGCGGCGGCCCCCGTGGAGGCGCCGAAGTAGCCGATCGGCAGGCGCCGCAGACGCGGGTCGGATCCCGCCCAGCGCGTGACCGCCTCGAGCCGCCCCGCGAGCAGGGGAACATCGAACACGAGCTCACGGCGCGACGCCTCCGTGTCCTCGAGCAGGTCGAAGAGGAGCGTCGCCAGACCCGCCCGGTTGAGGGCACCGGCGACGGCCCGGTTGCGGGGGCTCGCCCGGCTGCTTCCGCTGCCGTGCGCGAACAGGACCAGACCGGACGCGGCTGCGGGTGTCGCCAGGTCCCCGGCGAGGCGGACGCCGCCGAGCTCGAAGGAGAGCTCTCTGGCGCTCGCGTCCCCGCCGACATCTCGAGCCGGCGCCGTGCTCGGCGGCCGCGACGCGCTCGCCTGCGACGGCACGTTCAGGGGCCCGCTCGCGTCCGCAAGCAGCGCGAGCACCTCCTCATCGGACACCGCCTCGAAGTCGCGGTACCACATGCCAACGCCATACAGACGCCGCGGGATCTCGAGGCATACCACCTCGTCGGCCTCCACGGTCAGCATCGATACCGACTCGCTGGATCCCACCGGCACGGCCACGATGATGCGTCGCGCGCCGCGCTTTCGCAGCGCGCGCACCGCCGCGAGATCGGTCAAGCCCGTGGCCAGCCCGTCGTCGACGACGATCACCGTTCGACCGGAGAGTGAAATCGGGGCTCGACCGTCGCGGTAGCGCTCCACCCTGCGACGAAGCTCTCCGGACTCGCGGGCAAGCGTCGCATCGAGCATCGCCTGGGTCATGCCCAGCGCCTCGGCCGAGCGTTGATCGAGCACCCCCGTGCCGTCCTCGGTGACCGCTCCCACGCCAAGCTCCGGATTCCCGGGGGCTCCCAGCTTGCGCACCGCCAGCACGTCGAGCGGCGCGCCGAGGGCGTGCGCCACCTCGACGGCGATCGGTACGCCCCCGCGTGGGAGCGCGACGATCACCGGTCGCTCCTCGGCGTAGCGCAGAAGCTCGCCCGCCAAACGGCGACCGGCGTCCCGGCGATCGAGGAACTGCATCTTTTGATCATGCCGCAGGATCGCCTGCGGCTAGGTTCCCGAGAGGGCCTTCAGCGGCGTCATGTGCGTGACCCTCCACGCGGGGTAGATGCCGCCAAGGACGCCGATCGCTACGCCGACCAGCAGTCCGCGCCCCAGGCCCCAGGCGGTCACCGAGGGCGACACGTACGCGCTCACCCCGAGGGCGTCGATGAGCAGGCCGGCGCCGATGACGCCGACGAGCAGGCCGACTGCGGCCCCCAGCACGCTGAATGCGACGCCTTCGCCGAAGATGAGCGAGGCGACGCGCAGCGGGGACCAGCCGACGGTGCTGAGCAGCGCGAGCTCTCCCTGGCGTTCCAAGATCGACATCGCCATCGTGTTCGCGACGCTGATCGCTCCGACGATCAAAGCCATCACGACGATCACGAGGATCGCGTTTGAGATCAACGTGCCGTTGGCTCCGGCGCGAAGGGCCTGCTGGGGGTCGGTGATCACCTGAGTGCCGGGAAGGCTGCGTTCGATCGCCTGAGCCGCTCCTGCCGCCCGCGAGCCCGGCGCGAGCTGCACCACCACGTCGGTCTCCTCGCCGGCCCGACCCGTCAGCTGCTGCGCCTGAGCGATCGTCATCACCGCTCCGGAGTCCTCGAACAGGATGCCCGAGTGGTAGATCCCCGCGATCCTGAAAGGGTGGCCCTTGACGACCAGGACGCCGCCGGGGTGAACATGGAGTCGGGCCGCCAGGCGATCTCCGACGAGGATCTCCTGTTCGGTCGGTCGCGCGCTGCCGGCGACCACGACGAGGCTCCGCGTGAAGAAGCCGGCGGGGTCGGCGCCGAAGACGACCGCGGCGGGGTCCGCCTCGACCGCTTCGACGATCAGCTGAAGCGGCGTCGCCTTCGCCACGTCAGGGCGCGAGGCCAGCGCTCCCACCGTCGATGCGGGCAGTATCGAGGCCGTCGGATCGGAGACGCTCGCCTGGAAGACACCAAGGTCCGAGCCGCCGAGATGTACAAGTCCGGCGGCCGTGTTCTTCAGTCCCTGGGTGAAGGAGAGCAGCGCGACGATCGTGGCAACCCCGACCGCGATGCCGCCGGACGTGAAGATCGTGCGTGCCGGGCGCCGGAGCAGGTTGGTCGTGACGATCGCGAGCATCGTCCGTCCCCGCCTAGCGCACCCGCAGCGCCGTCTCGGGACGATCAAGAAGCTGTCCGTCGACGAGGTTGACCGTGCGATCGGCGCGCGCCCCGACGGCGCGGTCATAGCTGACGACGAGCATCGTCATGCCGAGACGGTCGCGCAGGCCGAAGAGCAGATCGAGGACCCGCTCGGACGTATTCGAGTCGAGCGCTCCCGTCGGCTCGTCGGCCAGCAGCAGGCGCGGCTCGTTCGCGAGCGCACGGGCCACCGCTACGCGCTGGCGCTCTCCACCTGACAGCTCGGCCGGAAGGTGATCGGCTCGGTCTGCAAGCCCGACGTCGGCCAGAAGCGCAAGCGCGCGACGATGGCGCTCGGCATGGTGAACACCGGCTCCGATCAGCGGAACCTCCACGTTCGCTCGGGCCGAGAGCGTCTCGAGCAGGAGGTGGCGCTGGAAGATGAAACCGACGATCTCCCGGCGCGCGCGGGCCGGCCTCGGATCCTTCCAGATCGCGCGCCCGTCGATGAGGATCCGCCCCCGGTCGGGCTGCTCGAGACCGCCGATGAGACTCAGAAGAGTGCTCTTTCCCGATCCGGAGCGGCCGGTGATCGCGACCGCCTCGCCCGCCTGCGCCTGCACTGACACCTCGCGCAACGCGCTGACCTGGCCGAAGCTCTTGCTGGCGCGGTCGACGATCACCGCCGCACCTGCCGGTGGATTCATGCAGTGACCTGCACCGGGTAGTCGAGGTCGATCGTCACGCCTTGCGAGACGATTGCGGCTCGCAGGGTGAGTGGATAGCCGATCGAGGAGGAGGGCCACACGAACGTGTCCGAGAAATGTCCCGTGAAGGTGTAGTGAGAGCGATGAGCCACGACCTGACCCGCGAACAGATACAGATATTCCACGCTTGCGCTGGCCGCGTGGCCGTCACGGGTCACCGTGAACCGGATCGGCCATGGGCGCCCGGCCTTGGGTCGATGAGTGCCCGCGTTCAACGTCGCCGTCACCCCCCGCGATGAGCCTGTAACCGTGCCGGCAGCACCGGACGTTGATAGCACGGATGGCTGCGGGTGGGTGCCGCGGGTGGCGCTCTGAGCGGGGACCTTGCCGGTCGAGGACTCGCCGGGGCTGGGGGCCGACGACCGGCCACAGCCGGCGATCAGGAAAGCGATAGCCGCCAAGCTGCACAGGACGGGTCCACGCCGTGCTCGCACGGCGTGCCGCTCAGACTGGAGGTGCGCCAATCCCTGCAGGCACCGGTTGGCCCCGCCGCACGCGCGGTTGACCGCGGCGCCATGGTGGGTGCGGGGTCGGCTGCCGGGGCAGTGGCGGTGCTTGGGGGTAGGGCGGATCACGGCGATGCGTAGAAAGAGCGCACTCGCACCGGGGGGATCTCCCGATGCGCTCGTCTCGGGCCGAGCTTAACTTGGACCATTATGGCTCCCCATCAGCACCTGGCGCCGGGTCTCAGGCAGACGTCCGTCGAGGGGTCGGCACGGTCGCCGATTCGCGTCGTTCTGGCCGAGGGTCACTCCCTGATGCGTCGCGGCCTGCGGTTCCTGCTCGAGAGCGAGGAGGGCGTTGACGTGATCGCCGCGGCCTGCTCAGAGCCTGAGCCAGGGCGTGGTCACGGCGGGAGCGCACAGTATCTTCTGACGCCGTCACCGAGCATGCTTCCGAGAAGCTCAAGCGACCAGCCCTACGGGCGCCGGCACCCTTGGCCAACCGCGACGACATCGACTTCACCTACTCGCTGACCGACCGCGTCTTCCGACTCAGCATGGGGGAGCTCGCCGACTTCAGCGGAGCCAAGTACGACGGTGACTTCTCGCTGGGCCTGGAGGAGGCCCAGCGACGAAAGCACGAGTACGTGGGCGAGCAGATCGGGATAGCGCCGAATCGGCGCGTGCTGGATCTAGGATGCGGATGGGGAGCGCTGCTCAACTTCGTGCGAGCCCGCGGGGCGAGGGGGGTGGGGGTCACTCTGTCCTCGGCGCAGGAGGCCGCGTGTCGCCGACACGGGCTCGACGTCCACCTTTTCGACGCGCGCCGCCTGGACCGCGGGAGCTTCGGTGAGTTTGACGCTGTCGCCAGCCTCGGGGCCTTCGAGCACTTCTGCTCGATCGAGGAGCACCGCGCCGGACGCCAGGAGGGGATCTATGGCGAGATCTTCGCCCGCGTCGCAAGCGTACTGCCCGAGCATGGACGCCTGTACCTGCAGACGATGGTCTTCGGGCGAAACATGATTCCGCTCGAGGAGGTCGACATCCGTGCCGCACATGACTCCGACGCCTGGTATCTGGCCCTCATGGAGCGCCAGTTCCCCGGCTCCTGGCTGCCGCTCGATCGTGAGCAGGTCGTTCGCTGCGCAGAGGACAGCTTCGAGCTGGTGTCGAGCGTCAGCGGCCGTCTCGACTACATCCAGACCATAACCGAGTGGGGCAAGCGGACCGGCGCGCGCAGCCTGAGAAAGACGCTCCTGAAGCTACAGCTCGTCCCGCGCTGGCTCACGAGCGCCGATTTCCGGCTTGCGTTCACCTCCGGCGTGAGCGCCAACAAGGTGTGCTTCGAACGCGAGCTGCTCGACCACTACCGGTTCGTCTTCGAGAAGCGCTCGCCGGGCGGGCCAGGTTGAAATCGGTGAATCTCTACTCGAACGGGCCGCACGGGGCACGACATCGCCTCCCAGAACGTCCCGACCTGTGATAAGCCGCGGTGGGCCTGCGGGTTTGCCCCGAGGGGCCGAGCTCCCATCGAGCGTACGCTGGGATGATGATGAGGCGCGAGCGAGCGCACACCGGATCGACCGACAGGCGGGCGGTGGGACCCGCAGAGGAGCACGTCGTGGCGGCAGAATGCATGGACATGACACCCAGGTGCATCCAGTGCGGCGATGTGATCGGCGCATACGAGCGGATGGTCCTGCTCGCCGACGGGCGCGCACGGCGCACCTCACGCTCCTCAGAGCGGGCGCGCGAGCTGTCGGTGGGCGAGCGCTGCCCCGATGCCTGCTACACGCAGGCACACGGCCGGGATGGCTATCGATGAGCGCTGCGCTACGCGTGATCATCGCCGGCGGAGGGGTGGCCGCGCTCGAGGCCGTCCTCGCCCTGTCCGACCTCGCGTCCGATCGCGTTGATGTGAGCGTGCTCGCGCCCAACGAGGAGCTCGTCTACCGGCCGATGACCGTCCGCGAGCCGTTCGCCTACGGGTCGGCGCGTCGCTATCCGTTGGCGCCAATCGTCCGCGAGGCCGGCGCACGGCTGCTGACCGACGAGCTGACGTGGGTCGATCCGGTCGAGCGGGCGGTCCACACCAAGGGCGGTGAGTCGCACGAGTACGACGCGCTGCTGATCGCGCTCGGGGCGCGGGCGGTCGCGCGCTACGCGCACGCGCTGACGATCGACGATCGCCGCCTGGACGAGACGATGCACGGGCTGATCCAGGACGTCGAGGGAGGCTACTTGCGCACGCTCGCGTTCGTGTCGCCCGGAAGAATGGCCTGGCCGCTGCCCCTGTATGAGCTGGCGCTGATGACAGCCGGACGCGCCTACGAGATGGATGTCGAGCTTGCAATCACGATCGTCACGCCTGAGGATGCGCCATTGGCGATCTTCGGGGACGCGGTCAGCAGCGCCGTGGGAGAGCTCCTGGAGAAGAAGGGGATCCGGACCGTCACCTCCGCGTATGCCGAGATCCCCGCCCAGGGACGGGTCGTGATCAACCCGGGCGACCGACGGTTGACCGTGGACCGAGTGGTGGCGCTGCCTGAGCTGTACGGGCCGTCGGTTCGCGGCATACCGCTCGCCGAGCACGGCTTCATCCGGGTTGACGCCCACGGGCAGGTGCTCGATGCCGGGCCGATCTACGCGGCCGGCGACGCGACCGAGTTCCCCATCAAGCATGGCGGCATCGCCTCCCAGCAGGCCGACACGGCCGCGCAGGCGATCGCAGCGCAGGCGGGAGCGCCCGTCACACCCGAGCAGTTTCAGCCCGTGATCCGCGGGATGCTGCTCACGGGCGAGAAGCCCCTCTATCTGACCGCGCAGATCACCGGCGGCCAGGGTTTCAGCTCGGAGATCAGCGAGACGCCGGCGTGGTCTCCGGCGAGCAAGATCGCAGCTAAGTACCTGGCTCCGCGCCTTGAGGAGTACGACAGACAGACGGCAGGCCCCGAGACGGCCGAGTAGCGGTCCTCATGCGCTCGCTCTCGTGAGCCGCTCTGCGAGGGCGCGCGGCAGGTGGGCAGCGAGGCCGGTGGGCTTCCGCGTCGTGCGCTTGCGACACTGCTTGAGCGCGTGCGTGTAGCGCCAGAAGTCGACCTGCATGGTGTGGCGTCCGGATCGGACATAGCGTCTGGCCATCGCCGCCTGGTCGGCGTCGATCCAGGCGTCGATCTCAGCCTCGTCGGGCAACGCCGAGGCGCCGGTTATGAGGTCGCCGACCCACTCGCACTGCAGCTCCATCAGGGGGATATTCGAGCCGACGGTCTGGACGAAGCCGATGAAGAAGACGCCAGGCAGCCTGGGCGTGAGCACCCGCTCATACAACGGCATCGCGTTGCCCGCCGGGTCGTAGAGCTCCTTCTCCAGGAACGGCAGCGCGACCCTGTAGCCGGTCGCGTAGACGAGCACATCGACGTGCTCGGAGCTGCCGTCGACGAAGCGCACGGTGTCGCCGTCGAGCCGCTCGACGTTCGGCTTCATCGCGATGTCTCCGTGGCCGACGCGGTCAAGCATGTCCGAGGACACCGTGGGATGAGCGGAGAGCAGCCGATGGTCGGGCTTGGGCAGGCCTCGGTCCTCGGCGCGACCGGCGCTCACGCGCAATATCAGCTCGAACAGCCTGCGTTCGACCGGGAACGGTACGTACGCGCTCAGCGGCGAGCCGAACTGGTCGATCGGCCGGCCGAACGCGTACTTGGGCAGCACGTGCACCCCGTGGCGGGTGGCGAGGAACACGTGCTCGGCGAGCTTCGCCGCGTCACACGCGATGTCCATACCCGAATTGCCCACGCCGATCACGAGCACGTCCTTGCCGGCGAACACCTCGGGTTCGAGGTACTCGTGCGCGTGGAAGGAGGTGCCGGTGAACTCCCCCGGAAAGTCGGGGATGTGCGGTTCGCCGTGATGGCCGTTTGCGATCAGCAGGTAGCGGTAGGACCTCGTCGACTTCGGCGTCGTCACCGACCAACCGCTCGCGCCGGGCCTTCCGGGGCCGGGAAGCGGCTCGGCGCGCTGCACCGGCGCATTGAAGGTGATGCGCTCGGTCAGGGCGAAACGGTCGGCAAAGCCCTGAAAGTACTGCGCCATGAGCCGGTGGGACGGGTAGTCGGGCCAGCTCTCGGGCATCGGGTGGGACGGGAACTGCGTAAGAGGGCGCGAGCTGTTGAGGTGTAGCGTCTCGTACGCCGCCGCGCCGCCGTTGTCGTTGTCGATCCGCCACAGGCCGCCCACCATCGAGCCCTTCTCGAACCAGTCGAAGCCGATGCCGCGATCGACGAGCGACTTCGCGGCGGCCAGGCCGGACGGGCCGGCGCCGATGACGCAGGCTTCGGCGTCGAATTCAGGCTTGGTTGCGGTCGAGGCCTCGGGATTCGCGATCGTCACGTTCACTCAGGGGTTGACAGTATGCGATTCGACCACGATCCGCACCGCTCGGCGGGCTGTGCGGCGCCCTGGTCAGGCGCTGGCCGGGCCGTTGGGGTCTAGCGCCCGACGGCGACGAGCGCGGCGCTGCCGGGCGCGAGCTCGAGACCCACGGCCCCCGAGCGCGTACGTGCGCTCTGCGCTCGTGCGGGAGCGCTCCAGGAACCGTCGGCGTCGACCGCACGGCCGGCGAGCAGCACCCCGCCGGTGGCGCTTTGCGAGGACGCGGTGAGACGCAGGATATGAGCCACACGAAAGCCACCGCCCACCTCCAGGCGCAACGCGAGCGGAGTCGTGCCCCGCGGTTCATCGTTCGCGAGCACTATCTTCAGGGAGCCCTCACGCGCGGAGAACGCCGCTGCTGCAAGGTCTGGGGAGCCCGCCGCGGTGATCGTCGTGGGCAGCGGACGGGTGCCGACAAGCGATCTCGTCAGCAGCAACGCGTACCACTCCGGTTGGGCCCGAAGTCTGCCTCGCGCGAGCGCCGCCGGATCGGGCGCACACACAGGCGTATAGCCGGAGCAGTTCACGGGGTTGCCCTCGAGGTCGATGCCCGCGGTGCCCGCCGCCATCGCCTGTGCGATGTAGCCGGTCGCCCACAACGCCGATGCGAACGTGTTGCTGATCCCCGCCACCCCACCGCAGGACACGGAGTTGGTCTCGTCGATGCGCAGCGGGATCCGGTAGGAGCGAGACACCGACAGGTAGGTCGCCAGCGCGCGGGCCTCGCGGGCGCGGCTCGCCGAGCTGAGCAGCCCTTCGATCGAGGGGGCCGGCGTCTGCGCGCATCCCAGCGGGTAGTGGTGTCCGGTCAACAGCGCGGGCATCTGCGTGAGCGCCTCCTCCTCGCCCCATTCGGTGAAGATGCCCGAGCCGGACACATCGGGACCGGCGATGGAGATGCCCGGGGTGAGGGCTCGGATCGCTTCGCGGTAGCTGCTGACCTCTTCCTCGTAACCCTGGGCGATCCACGGCAGTTGCCGGAAGCCGTGGTTGCCGTATGCATCGGGCTCGTTGCCGATCTCAACCGCGGCGAGGTACGGGCCGAGCATGCGGTGGGCGGCGGCCACCTCACGCGCCGCCGCCATCGGTTCGTAGTGGGCCAACCCGACGGTCAGCAGAACCCGCCACCCGCTGCGGCGGGCGAGCACGCCGATCCCCCGCAAATCTGCGGGGTCGACCACGCTCGACGCCCACGCCGGCGGTGGTGTGGCAGCATCGGTCCAGGCGACGTTCTCGTCCGCCGTGATACCGCCGAAGCGCAGCATCCCGGGACCGAGCGAACGCAGCAGGCCCACCAGATCGCCGTGGTCTGAGTATCGCGCGAGGCGGCCGAGAGCCACCGCCTCGAAGGACAGCCCGAGGAAGCGCTTGGGCACCGGCTGGCCCGGATCGAACCGGTCGAACGCCACGGTCACTGGGCGCGCGGGCTGCCCAGCCGCGCCCCCCGCATTGGCGGCAGGAAGCACGGTGTACCGCGGTCGGCTCGAGGCGGCATCAGCCTCGCCGGCCCGTGTGAAGGACACGAGAAGGAGCGCGGCCACCGCGGGAACGACGAGCAGCGAGAGGCTCGCCCATGCGGGCGCCGGTCGCCGCCCGCGCGGCGCTACGCGCATGGCGGAAGCTCGCAATGGTCGTGTCGGAGCGTGTCGTGGGTCACCTGGCTCTGGGGATCATCCCGTGCAGTGCCCGAGGCCACCGCGAACAGGGTTTTCTTACGTGCGGTCGATCGCGTCCAGCGGGGGGATCGGTGAGGTAGGCTATGCCAACGTGATGCCGCGCCGGAGGATGCGCTCCAAGGACCGCGGGCGACAGTCCCGTCCGAATAGTTGATCGAGCACCCGAACCCCGCCGCAGGCGACGTGCGCGGCGCTCGGCATTCGTGGCTGAGAGCGCGCTCGGTCGAGCCGCCGGGGCGCAGTCGCGTGTGGCTCGTCGAGACGACTCTGCTCGTGCTCTTCGGACTGCTCCTGGCGTCCGCCACCATTTACGACGTCGTGCACCAGGCGCATCTCAATGTCCGCCTCGAGGCGGACATGCAGACGTGGCGCGCCTTCAGCGGTCACAACTATCACGACCTCTCGGTGTCGCAGAAACTGCTCGGAGCGACGAGCCAGCATGAGGTCGTCTGCGGCAACACCGGCCCCGGGCCAACGGAGTCTCGCACGCAGTTGTGCCTTTTGGTGTGGGGCCCGATTCACGGCGGACGTAGGATCGCGCACGGCGGCTGGTATCTGCCGCCGAAAGTCGAAGATGTGCTCGGCAACCGCTACGGCTGCTTCGGAGAAGCCTCGCGAGGGCTGTGTCCCTGACAGCTCCCTAGCGTCCGCGAGCCGCGCTCCCGTGGCGCCCGTCTCAGAAGTAGGTGCTCGGCGGCGAGGACAGCAGGCCGTAGATCTGCGTGATGGCCGCCTGCACCAGCAACTGCGCCAGAGGAGGGCTGCCCCAGACGAACAGACCGTTGCTGAGGCGCAGGTGAGTCCACGTGTAGTCGAGGTACGCCTGGCCGAGCTTAGGACCGGGTGGGTCGTGTGTCACCGAGTCCAGGTACATCAGGTTGCGAAAATAGATCGACGGGAAGAACGGAAGCTCGGAGCGAAGACGCGCGGGCGTGAAGTATGTCATGGCCGCGCGTGCGGTCTGACGGGCCTGAAAGAGAAACGCGCTGTTGCCTGTTGATTGATAGAGCAGGGTGCCCGCACCGATCATCGTTCCCTGGTTGTAGCTCCACACGGTTGGATCGATTTCACCGCGCTGATGAATGCTATCGGCATAGAGGCCGCTCGGTAGGAGAAGGCAGCGGCGGACCCATTCGTACACTTTGGCGGCAAAATGGAGAAATTCGGGATTCTTGGTAATTCGGTAGAACTGCACGGCGAGCTCGGCCGTGGGCCCGTTGGCGACCGTGTTGCGGCCGGTGCTTTCCGTCAGGTTAACGAACGGTATGCCGCCGGGACATGTCTGGTGTGGGTTTTCCTGCCAGCCCGCCATCTCGAACGCCATGATCTGCTCGGCGAGTCCAAGCGCTTCAGCGTCGTGAGTCATTTTGTAGATCCGAGCCAGCTCGATTCCGACCCACGCATTGTCGTCATAGAACTTTGCCCCACCCGGCCCCGCCGGCGGCGCGACGACACCGTCGAAGGCGGGAAGTGTGCTCGTGTAGGTCCCTTCCGGTTCGCCCGAGTTGGTGGTGTCCAGGTAAGAGCGCAGGCCGATCAGCCGCGAGTGGATTTCCGGGGCGAATCGCGCTCGCATGCCGGGGATGTTGGCCATCGTGACTGTGGCCGCGAGCGCTTGCGAAAACGCCCATAGGCTCGAGAACGGTTCTCCGCCGTACAGCCCCGATCCGAGTATGTAGTCATACTTTTGCATCGCTGTAAACGAGAGCTGCGCGCGCACCGTGCTTTCCGGGAGCTTCGTCTTGGGGCGTCTCGTGCGAGCTGCGATCGCCGATCGAGCGCGCGATGGCGTCAGCGAGCGGGTTGGTCCTGAGAGGCTCTGCGATCGAGCCGTGCCCACGTGGATGGAGAGCGTGGTGGCGTCCGAACGCGGGGTCGCCGAGCCGCACACCGCGATCGCCGTGCCGCACAATGCCGCCGCGAGGCGGGCGTACGGCCGCGACTTGTTACGGAGCTTGCAGGTCATCGAGCTGGCGGACACAACCGGCGAGAGGAGGCTGGACTCCGGGCCGGGACCGCGCGCTGGGACGGCGCCCTGTCCACCGAGCGTCATGCTAGCGTACGCCCGCATGCCCACTACGGCCTCGTTACCTGCAGGCGGTGGCACTGGGCTGTGAAGCGCGCCTTGGCGGTGTTGTCGTCGTGATCATCGCGCCCGACACGGCGGAAGCATGCTCGGCCGTCCCGGGCGATGAGACTGGAGGGCCAGGTTGAACCTGGTTGCCCCGCTGCGCGACGAGTCGCTCCTCAGAGCTCGAGCGAGCGACGCCTTCGTTCGGGTTGCGTCTCGGCGCACCGAGACCAGGACGTCCGTGCTCGTGCTCATCGGCTACGTATGCCTTTCGATCCTGCTCTACGGACGCCAGGCAATCGGTGATCTGTCGCATGTGGTCGTTGGATTCGGCCAGGAACCTTCGTTCTACGGTCGCGATCAGGGTGCCTATGTGTGGTTCCTGGCGTGGGGTGCCCGTGTGCTGACCCACCTGCAAAACCCGTTTCTCACGACGGAAGTCTATGCGCCATTCGGGTACAACCTCGCGTGGGCGGCAAGCATCCTGGGTCCGGCACTGCTGCTCGCTCCGATAACGCTGCTCTTCGGTGCGGTGGCCGCCTTCAACGTGCTTGTGCTGGCCGCGCCGGCTACGGCTGCATGGACGACATATCTGCTCTGCCGGCAGCTCACCCGGCGTATCTCCTCGGCGCTGGCCGGTGGTCTGTTGGTTGGCTTCGGGACCTATGAGACGGCCGAGATGGTGAATCACGCGAGCCTCGCACTGGTCGCGCTGCTGCCCCTTTCCGCGCTGATCGTGTTGCGCCGCTACCGGGGGCTCATCTCGCGGCGGAGATTCATCGTCGAGCTGGGAGTCGTGCTCGGATTTCAGCTTTGGGTCTCCAGCGAGCTGTTCGCCTCGTTGGTCCTGTTCGGTGCGGCGGCGTTTGCGATAGCCGCCGTGCTGGGTGGCCGGCGATACTGGCGCCGGGCACGCAATCTGACGGCGGAGGCGCTCGGCGCTCTCGCGCTGGGCGCCCTCATCGGCGCGCCGTATCTCTATTACGCCTTCGCATACCCCAATCCGCTTTCCGGCAATTCCGCCGTCGGAGCGGGCATAGACCTGGCGGACTTCGTGATCCCTACGCGTGTGACCTGGCTGCACGGACACGGACGACTCGCAGACGCGGCCGCACATCTAGGGGGCAACCTGACCGAGCAACTGGCCTATATGGGGCCGGTGCTGCTGGCGGTGCTGATCGTGTTCGCGTTCAGTCTCCGGCGCCGGCTTCTCGCCAGGTGCCTGTTCGTGTTCATGCTGGTCGCCCTGCTCGTCAGCCTGGGGGGTCATCTCGTCATCGACGGCAACGACACCCATCTCAAACTTCCATGGGGAGTCATCGGGGAATTGCCGTTGGTCAGCCACGCGCTGCCGGGCCGCTTCGTCGTCTATGTCTGGATCGCCGCAGCCATCGCCGTGGCCCTCTGGCTTGACCAGGCGCGTTTCCGCGCCGCACGCTGGATCGCGTTCGGCTTTATCGTGATCTCGCTCGCGCCCAACCTGACCGGCGTTCCCTGGGGCACGCGCATCGACTCCCCGGCGCTCATGTCCAACGGGACACTTGCCCGTTACGTGCCCGTAGGGTCAACGGTGCTCGCGCTTCCCTTCGGCAGTGACGGGAACTCCATGTATTGGCAGGTGGAGTCGAACTTCCGCTTTCGGCTGGCCGGTGGGTACGTCTCATGGGCTGTACCCAGCCAGTACAGCGGGCTGAGCATCATCCACGAGCTGACCGGCCGACCGCCGGGTGGAGAAGAGCCTCGGCGCCTGTGCGCATTCATCGCCCTTACGCACGCCGATCTGATCCTGCTTCGAGAAGGCACGCCTGGAGCGTGGTCGAGCATACTCGCACCGCTGCACGTAGAGCCGAAGCGCAGCGGAGGCTTCTTGATCTATCCGCTGTCCTCGGTGCGCGAGCCCGGTCACGCCTGCCACGCGTAGGCAGGACGTTCTCCGCCCGGGCCGGCAGAAGCTTCCACATCGCCTGCTCGGTCGCGACGGCGCCACCGGTGGCCGCCACATCGAGATAATGCGTGCATGGATCTCATGCAGGCTCAGCCGATCATCGAGCGCACGCTCAGCGCTTTCGAGACCGGTCTTCCCTTCATCGACGGTCGGGCCTCGTCGTGACGGTGTCCCCGCGCAAAGCCTCGAGCAAGCGCCTGGCGACGCTGCCGACAGACCTCAGAGTCGAGCTCGAGCGCGATCCGGGTGCGCCCTGCGTCGCGCGATCCGCCGTTCTCGGACGGTGCGACGACTTCGACGTCAACCCTTCGACGCGTCACATCCTGGTGCTGCTCGTGTTGGAGCTCGTCAGCAACGCCGTCCTGCATTCCAGCGGACCCGCGGATACGCCGATCGTTCTCACGATGAGCGTAACTGACGACATCGTCCGCATAACGGTGACCGATTCCGGAGACGGATTCACACTTGCGCCCCGCAGGCCCGAGGCGACGCACGGTGGTTACGGCTTGTACCTGTTGGAGAAATCGGCGCGCCTGTGGGGGGTCAACCGGGTCGGCGGAACCCGGGTGTGGTTTGAGCTCGCCCGGACGGAATAGCGAGGCGCCGGCGTACCCGCTCAAGCGGACGTGCGAGCGTCCGCGCGCTGATACGCAGGCCGCTCCGAAAGGCGCTCGACGTACTCCTTGATGCTGTCCGGCAGAATGTCCGGGAACCCGGCCCGGGCCGGCCACGACATCACCGATCCGATCAGCACGTCGGCGATGCTGAAGCGCCCCCCGACCAGGAACTCGTTGCCGTCGAGAGCGCTGGCGACCGCGCGCGTCGCAGCATCGAACCGCTCGCGCGCGAGGCCCGCACGCTCCGCGTCTTGCTGCGCGTAGATCGCCGCCTCGATCAGCGGCGGCTCGATCTCTGCGGGAGAGAAGACCGTCCACTGGTAGACGAGCGCCCTGTCGTGAGTGCCGACCTTCGGCACGAGTCCCGCCGCGGGGTGCAGGTCCGCGAGGTGCAGGCAGATGGCGGCAGACTCGAACACCAGACCCTCGTCGTGCTCGAGCACGGGCACACGGCCCAGCGGGTGGCGAGCGAGATGCTCATCGCTGCGGCTCTCCTCGTAGGTCATCGTGGTGACCTCGTACGGCTCGTCGAGCTCCTCGAGCGTCCATGCGACTCGTATCGGCCGGCCGGCGTGCTCCCGGTGGATAATGCGCATCGTGCGCTGCACGATAGCGACCTGGTGGGCCGCGGGTTGCGAATTGCTACGGGTGTTGAGACCGCAAAGACGGCCAATGCGCCCGAGTGGACTCGAACCACCACGGGGAAAACTCCCCACAAGGCCTCAACCTCGTCCAGGGGCTGTCAGATGCGTCCGCGGGCGTCCCGAGTGCGCATTCTGCGCGCGTTGGCGGACACCGCGGCCCCATCTGGACGGGCGTTTGTTCTCACGGCGTTCTCACGGATGCCGTGGACGGCGACGCCAGGTAACCTCGTGCGGAGCGGCTTGTGGTTCGGGAGTTGCAAGTTCGAATCCGGTAGCGGTACCGCTGAATCGTCCGGATGTCGCCGTAGACAGCCAGCGTCTGAGCGTCGTGAGGTCCGGCCCTGTCAAGGCTCAAGCCTTTCTCAGGTCTCGTCGAAGAGGCATCCAGGGACCACATCCGGTCGGTCCCAAAGAACAACCATTTAGGAGCCGCGGGAATGACGCGAGTCCAGAGCCTTCTGCGTGCAGCCGCGTCGCTGGCCGTCAGCGCTGCTCTACTGGGCGTGCTGTGTCCGAGCGCCGAGGCTGTGACTTCCGAAGACTTCACGTCCTTCGAAGTCAAAGCGGGAACGCTCTCGTTCTCGACGGCTCCCGCGATGCCGCCGCTGTCCGCAGTCACGCTGAACGGCTCAGCGCAGACGACCCACACCGAAATGACCAACTTCGCCGTCAAGGACGCGACCGGTAGCGGCTCAGGCTGGAGGGTCACCGTCAACGGCCTGACGGGCGCAGGCGACAGCGCTGTTTTCAAGCAGTACTGCCCCGAAGCGAAATGCAGCACCGATAGCGGGCCGGGCTACATCGTCTCAGGCCACGAACTTCCCGCGAAATCGCTGACGCTCAACAGCACCAGCGCCAAATTCAACCCGTCCGCCGAAGCCCCTACGTTTACGTGCGGCAGCGGCTGTTTCGTGGACAACGGGTCGGCCGAAAAGATCGTCTCGGCGGCTGAAAAAAATGGCATGGGGATCTTCACCACGGAAGCATGGGGCGCCAATAGCCTCGCGCTCGCGACGCCCGCCACCCTCAGTCTCCTCCTGGAAAAAGAGGTCTACAGGATCAACCTGGTCTGGACTCTGCTCAGCGGACCGTGATCGGCGATGCAGGCATCGGCGCCGGCCCGCCGAACCTTGCCCACAGGCGCTCTGGCGCAGCATCGGACACAGGAAGGCCGCCTGTTGATCTCAGCTCAGCCTCTCCCGGATTGCAAACGCTTGGTCAAAGGCTGCCTAGCCGCCATCATGGCTCTCCTTTCGCTGGCTGCCATGTGGTCGACCGCACCCGCGCTTGCAATGAGTCCGGCCGTCACCGTCGAGGTTCATCAGGCCACGGCTGTCCCGTCTTCGTACTTCCAGCTGCATGCCTTGCCTGGCACGGCCCGGAGCGCCGGGTCGATCCAATTGCTGAACCGGACCAGCGGCGCGGTCCTCGTCAGGCTCGACCCCGTCGACGGCATCACGACAAACACGCTCGGATCGGCCTACACCTCAAGTGGACAAGCAATCCACGAATCCGCGCGCTGGCTTCGCCTCGGCAGCCGGCGCCTGCGGATCCCCGCACGCAGCAGTCGCACGGTCGCCGTCGCTATGGAAGTCCCTCGCTCGGCCAGGCCCGGGGACTATCTCAGCGGCGTCGCGGTCCAAACCGTGGGTCAGACCTACCAGACACATCCCTCACACGGCCTTCAGATCGCCGAGGTCTATCGCTATGCCGTCGGGGTCGAGCTCAAGCTGCCGGGGCCACGCACCCCGCACCTGCGCTTCACGGGCGCGAACCTGGAACGCGCGCCCTCGTCGGTCGTGTTCTCGCTCCTGGCGCGCAACGACGGCAACGTCATCCTCCAGAACGTCTACGGCAACGTGCTTGTGACCCAGGGCAGCCGGGTAGTGGTCTCCGCTCCGATCGCTTCGGGGACGTTCGTCTCGCACACAAGCATCCAGATGCCGATCCTGGCGGCGCACGAGCACCCGGCCGAAGGCACGGTGTACCGGGTACGGGCAAAGCTCGTCTACAAGGGCGGGGTCGCCTACCTGGACACGCTCGTGCGCTTCGGACACCACGCCGCCCTGGTGCAGAAGGAATACACCCCGAAGCCAAAGGGCACGTCCTGGATCACCTGGGCGCTGCTCGGAGCCGGCCTCGTGCTGCTCGCGCTGCTGCTGGCCGTCGGCTGGCGCCGTCACCGCCGCCGGGCTCTGCTCACACGCGCTGCCACGCTGGCGCTGCTCGAGCGCATGCTCGCGGCGGTCGATGAGCAAGGCCAGCCACAGAGCGTGATCCACGTCGAGGTCAAGGATGCCTCTGCGGCGCCCAAGCGCAGGCTCGCCAAGACTCTGCGGCGCCAACTCAGGGCGACCGACGCGATCGGAGACCTCGGGAGCGACGGCCTGCTGATCGCCTTGCCCGACACCGGTGGCGCGTTCGCCGACAGCCTGGCCGACGAGCTCATCGGGCTTCTCAGAAGAACCGGCGAAGTTCAGCTGGTCGGCTCGACCGAGGCGGCATGCGCCGATCGTCGTGAAAACATCGACGAGCTCGTCGAGTGGCTCAGAGATCGTGGGGTGGCTGTGGCCGGAGTTGCTCGTGCGCGCACTCACGCACAGCCGTAGTCGCCGGGCTGGAGCGTTGCCGTCCCGCCCACGGCACCCCCAACGCATGGCCCTGCGTGCCGACCGCGACCAGGCGGCGCGCTTGGCCTTGGCTCTATTTGCGACAGTGCTCCTTGCGTGCCTGATCCTCGCTCCCGGGGCCTCGGCGCTCAGCCCTTACCCCGAACTGGGCTACGTGACCAATGGCACGGTCAACGCCGTGGCGCACTCCGAAGGAGTGACCTATATCGGCGGCGCCTTCTCGCAGGTGGGACCCGCGACCGGGCCTTCGGTCGGTGTCTCGCTGTCCACCGCCAAAGACCTGAGCCTGCCACGAGTGTGGGGAGGGTCAGCCGTCATCGACACGGTGGCGCAGGATGAAAAAGGAGGCTACTTCATCGGCGGAAACTTCACCCACGTGGGAGGCGTGCCGTGCAGCAACCTCGCCTACATCGAATCCACTGGCCAGGTCGACACGAGTTGGTGTCCCGCTCCCAACGGCGCCGTCCAAGCCCTTGCGTTCTCCGGTGCGACAGTCTACGCGGGCGGCGCCTTCACGAAAATCGGCACCGAAACCCGCGAACATCTAGCCGCGGTCTGCGCGACCGCCAAATGCGAAGGCGAAGTCGCCGCGGGCCGAGCCACCGCATGGAATCCTGAAGCCAACGCCAGCGTCGCGACGCTGGCGGTCTCTGGTACGACCGTCTTCGCTGGTGGGGAATTCACGACCATCGGCGGGGAAACACGTGAACGCATCGCCGCGATCTGTGCCACCGCCAAATGCGAAGGCGAAGTTGCCGCCAGCGATGCCACTTCATGGAATCCCAAAGCCAACGGCGCGGTCAACGCGATCGTCGTGTCCGGCTCGACCGTGTACGCAGGCGGGATCTTTACGGAAATCGGGGGATCGCTTCGCGAACATCTCGCCGCCGTCTGCGCCACGGCCAAATGCGAAGGCGAAGTTCCCGCCGGGACAGCAACGGCATGGAACCCTGAACTCACCGGCGCCGGCGTTTTCGCGCTGGCCGTCTCCGGCTCGACTGTCTACGCCGGCGGAGAATTCACAAAAGTCGGCACGACTGCCCGCAAAGACATTGCCGCGATCTGCGCCGTCGCCAATTGCGAAGGCAAAGTCGTCGCAGGCAAAGCGACCGCCTGGAAACCCAATGCTAACGCGAAGGTCCAGACGCTTGCGGTCTCCGGCGCAAATGTCTACGCCGGGGGAGCCTTTACCGAAGTCGCGGCGGTTCAACGTAATTTTATCGCCGAGCTGAACGCCAGCACCCCCGCCAAAGCCGAACCCTGGAACCCCAATGCAAACAACGCTGTCGACGCCGTCACGGTCAACAGCACGACCTCTGTGGTGTACTTCGGCGGCAGCTTGAGCTCGATCGGCGGCCAAGCCCGCGAAAACCTCGCGGCACTCAACTCAGGCAATGAAGTCACGTCGTGGGAACCGGGCGCCAACAAACCCGTCAATACGCTCATCGTCTCCGGCTCGACCGTATACGCCGGCGGCGCCTTCACGGAAATCGGCGGCGAACCCCGCAAAGACGTCGCCGCGGTCTGCGCCACCGCCGAATGCGAAGGCGAAGTCGCCGCCGGCAAAGCCACCGCTTGGAAACCCGAAGCCAACAACACTGTTGTGACATTGGCGCTCTCTGGCTCGACCATCTACGCTGGCGGGGAATTCACGAAACTCGGGGGGGTAGCGCACGAACGTATCGGGGCGGTCTGCGTGATCGCCGAATGCGAAGTGGGCGTCGCCGCCGGCAAAGCGACCGCTTGGAGTCCCAAAGCAAACGGCAAAGTCGAAGCGCTGGCGATCTCCGGCTCGACCGTGTACGCCGGCGGGGCCTTCACCGAAGCTGGTGGATTCCCGCGTGAACACCTCGCCGCAATCTGCGCCACCGCCAAATGCGAAGGCATAGTCGCGGCCGGCAAAGCCACCGCGTGGAACCCCAAAGCCAACGGCATCGTCGAAGCGCTGGCGATCTCGGGATCGACCGTCTACGCTGGCGGGGCCTTCACGGAAATCGGCGTGGAAGCCCGTGAACACCTCGCCGCGGTCTGCGCCACAGCCAATTGCGAAGGCATAGTCGCGGCCGGCAAAGCCACCCCGTGGAACCCCAAAGCCAACGGCATCGTCGAAGCGCTGGCGATCTCCGGCTCGACCGTCTACGCTGGTGGGGCCTTCACGGAAATCGGCGCGGAAACCCGTGAACACCTCGCCGCGATCTGCGCCACAGCCAATTGCGAAGGCATAGTCGCGGCCGGCAAAGCCACCGCGTGGAACCCCAATCCAAACGGCAGCATCGTCGCGCTCACTATATCCGGCGGCACGCTCTACGGGGGCGGTGCCTTCACGTCGATGGAAACAAGCGACAGATCCGGTGTTGCCTCCTTCCGCGAAGGAACGCTGTCGTTCTTGACCGCTCCCGGGCTGCCGAGCCTCATGAGCATGACGCTCAACGGCCTCGCCCAGACCACCAACACGGTCATGACCAACTTCGCCGTCACCGACACGACCGGCAGCGGCGCGGGTTGGAACATCACCGTCAGCGGTCTCACTGGCACGGGCAAGAGTGCGGTGTTCATGCAGTACTGCGGCCAGGCGACATGCGGCACTGACAGCGGTCCGGGCTACATCTCTTCACCCGGGTACGCGCTTCCCGAAAGGTCCCTGACGCTGAACAGCACCAGCGCGAAATTCAGCCCTGAAACCGCGGCCCCGACATATAGGTGCAACAGCGGCTGCTTTGTGGACTCTGGATCGCCCGTGAAGGTCATCGAAGCAGCGGTGGGCAACGGCCTAGGGACCTTCACCACGAACAGCTGGAGCGGCACGAGCCTCTCGCTCGCGACACCCGCGAGCCTCCACGTTCTCCAGAAAGACGAGATCTACAGGGTCAACCTCCTTTGGACGCTGAACAGCGGGCCGTAGAGCCCGCCGCAAGGGCGGCCGCGAGTGCACCGGGCCCCCAAGCACGGCACGGGCCGATAGTGGGATGGGCCTGAGCTCCGCGGCTCGAAATACCGTGCTGGGACCGAACGCTAGGAGCAACGTGGTGCAGAGCGCCACGCCCAGTACCAAACGCATGCGTGGTGCCCTCAGCCTCGGCTGATCGCAGAAGTCCCGAGGACTTGGCCCTGTTCGCCGAGCGCCTGAGCAGCGGCGTAGTGGGGCACGGCGGCAATCGTCATCCGTGTCTCGAAGCCGCGGCGCGGCGCTGTGGCCACCGGGATCATCGACTGCGAGTGTGCGCCGGCCAGCAGGCGCCACTGTGCGACTCCCGTGGCGCCATTCCAGGACGCGTAGGCGACTACCCCGCCGTGGGCGCCGGCGCGCACGGCGACGCGTGGCGGTTCGGCGGGGGTTCCTGACCAGGAGGCCTTCAGAACGGTGTAGGACTGATAGGCGGCCGGCAGGTGGGCGTCGAACAGCAGCTGGCCCGATGCACTGAACTCCGAGAGGAACGGTTCCTGGCCCCAGCCGACTATCCAGTCGCCGCCGGGAAGGGGCTGGAAGTCACCCTGGCTGGCGGCCAACAGCGGGCTCGCATGCGTGAAGCTCGAGACCAGCGTCGCCGTTTTGTGCGCCATGTCCAGCCGCACCACGATCGCCCGCGACTGGGCGTGGACCTTCGGCGTACCGCCGTTGTCGAAGAACGTGATCGTGCCTTCTGGCCCTTCACGCGCATCGTGCTGCCAGGCCGGGGCAGCCCCTCGCCCCATCGCGAAGCTCGACTGCTTGCCGCCGAGGCTCCAGAGGACCTGTCCGCTACTGGCGTCGACGTCGTAGGCGGCCCAGGTGTTTCTCGAGTCGACGAGGATCGTCGTGCCATGCAGGGAGACGGCGTTTATATGGAAGAAGTCCCACGGGGACCTCGGGCTGCCCGTCTTCGCGGACCCGTAAGACGCAGCAAGAGGGACGTGATCGACGGCGTGCCACTCGAAGCGCACGAGACCCGTCCGCAAGTCGATTTCCTGGAATAGAGTGTCGGCTAGGGCACCGTCGGCTGGACCCCCGTAGGCCTGCAGGTTACAGCGGATCGCGTCATAGACGGTGAGCAGGGCGGTGCCCCGCGACGTGATTTCGAAGGCGTGCAGGTCCGGCTCGTAGCCGTTGCCCGCGCGAACCGCTGCGATCTGCCTATAGGCGCTGTCAGCGATCACCACGCCGCTGCCACGGTGGCCATCGGCGATCAGTGGATCCTGCCACCAGGAAAGGACCGGTCGCCCTTCGTAGACCTGTGCGCGCAGGTCGGCAGCGCGTGCCCCCGCCGGAAGGCGTTTGAACCACAGCAAGCCGCCAGTGCTGTTGAGGATCATCGGCCCGTACTGTCCGGGGCCAGCGTAGGGTGCGAGCAGCAGGTCGCCCGGTGCCTGCTCCCCCGTGTTGGTGGTCACCGTCACGAGCGGCGGCGTGAGATCTGGGCGCGAGACGAAGTGCTGAAATTCGCTCGGTTTGGGCGGAGGCGGCGGGGCCGGTGGCGTCTCGAGCGAGCGGCTCACCACGTCAACCTCGGCCGTGGTGAAGTGCCACGAGAACTGCAGCGCGCCGTTCGCCCGTTGGACCTCCGCACGGACCGTGACGACCTCACCCTGGGAGAACGGAGTGGCGGGCACGAAGCTGCCACCGTCGCCCTGCGAGTAAGCCTCGAGAGTGCCTGGGTGTGGACCGGTGCGCGATCCTACGACGGAGATCTGGGTGATGTCCGACGCGGGGACACCGACGAAGCTGATCTGCGTGCGATACGAGGCGTCCACGCTGTTCGGTGTGGGCGAGACGGTCACCCCTCCGCCGGCCCGGGCCGCCGAGACGTTCAGGCTCGGCGGCGCACAGGGTGGTGCCGTCGAGCCCGCAACGGCGACGGGGCTCGCGGCGAGGCCGAGCATGCCGGCTAGCAGCAGTGCGGATGCGATAGGGCTGATCTGCCGTGGGAGGGCCAAGGTGAGAAAGGCTATGTGCTCGGGCGGGCCCACCGCGTCGGTTCGTCGACTGCGCGGTCGGTCGGCATGTCGTATAAGAGGTCACGCGTGCCAGAGACCGTCCTCGACCAGACGCGTCCGTATCGGACGACGCTGCTCGCGCCCGAGGCCAAGCGCTCGCGCCTCGACTACGCCCCGATGCTAGGCGCGATCGTTCTCGCCGTCTTGCTCGACACGTGGGCGCTCGGCCAGAACGGATACGCAAACGTCTACTACTCGGCCGGCGTGAAGTCGATGCTTCGATCGTGGCACAACTTCCTGTTTGTCTCGGCTGACCCAGCAGGGCTCATCTCGATCGACAAGCCGCCACTGGGGGTCTGGGTCCAAGCGGTCAGCGCGAAGCTCTTCGGCTTCGTGCCTCTGAGCCTGCTCCTGCCGGAGGCGCTAGCGGGCGTGGCGACCGTCGCCGCGCTGTACGTGATCATGCGCAAGCGCTGCGGCGCGCTCGCCGCGACCGCAAGCGCACTGACGCTCGCCGCCTTCCCGGCTTTCGTTGCGGTCTCGCGCGACAACAATCTCGACGCGTTGCTGATCCTGTTGATGACACTCGCCTGCGGGGCGGTGCTGCGCGCGATCGAGACCGGGCGACTGCGCACGCTGCTCGGCTCGGCGGTACTCGTCGCGCTGGCGTTCAACACCAAGGCGCTTGGGGCCTATCTCGTCGTCCCCGGAATCGCCGCCGGGTACCTCTGCTGCGCGCCGGGTCCGGTGCTCCGCCGTGTGGGCCAACTGCTGCTGGCCGGCGTCGTGTGCGGCGTGCTCTCGGTCGCCTGGATGGTCGCGGTCGACACCACCCCCGCTGCGCAGCGGCCGTTCGTCGGCAGCTCGACCGACAACTCGGAGCTAGGCCTGGCGTTCGGCTACAACGGCTTCGGACGCGTCGGCGGCCAGAAAGGCGGTCCGGGGCCGGACGCCAACCGGGAAGTACTGCCCGCAGTCGACGCCACTGCGGTCTTGAGCAGGGCGACCACCTCGGCGGTGAGCCTGCCCAGGCCCTCGCCCGATGTTGCTCCGAAGGTCGCGGCCACGATCCACGAGAGCCCGGCCGCGTTCGGCACCTCGCCTGGACCACTGCGCCTGTTCCGGACTGGTTTCGGCGATCAGGATGCCTGGATGCTCACGTTCGCCCTCATCGGCCTGGTCGCGGTCGCCCTGACGCGCCCGGGACGCCGTGACCCAAGGCTCGCGGTGCTGATCGTCTTCGGCGGCTTCTTCTTATGTGAGGCGGCCTTCCTTAGCGGGTCAAGAGGCATCGTGCACCCTTACTACGTCTCGGCACTCGGACCCGGCACGGCGGTCATGGTCGGTGCCGGCCTCGCCGCGATGGCGCCAGTGGGGCGGCGGCATTCCCGGCTGCTGATCCTCGCCGCTGTTCTCGCGACCGCGGCGGTGCAGGTCGCGCTGCTGCATCGGGCTCACTATCTCGGCATCTGGCAAGCGATACTTCTCCCGATGGCCGCCGCGTGCGCGCTCGTAGCGGTGACAGTTTCCCGCTTTTCGCGCCTCAGCCTTGCCCCGGCGTTCGCCATCCTGCTCGTTGCCCCCACCGCATACGCGGCGACGACCTGGCGCCAACCGGTGCAGGGCACCTTCCCGGCGACAGGTCCCCACACCGTCGGCGGCAACGGCGGCGCTGAACTCGGCTGCGCCCAACTCGCCACCGACGAGGCGCTGATGCACTACGTGCTCTTGCACGGCGCTGGCGGGCGCTTCCAGCTGCTCACCGAGGCATCTCTGACGGCCGACGGTCCGATCCTGCTCGGGCTGCGCGCGTCCGCACTCGCGGCTACGGGGGGGTGGACCCAGTGCTCGACGGCCCGGCCCTCGCCCGACTCGTCGAATCGAGGCAGGCGCGCTACGTGCTGCTCGGCGGCGCATACGCGTACCTCGGCGGCAATGCCGCCAGCCAAGCCGCCGCGCGCGTCTGCCCGCAGGTACCGCTCACAGCCTGGCGCGGCGCGCGGGCGCGCGGGAGCGACGGCTTATACCTACTCGACTGCGCCGGGCGTGTCAGCGAGCTTGCCCAGCAGCCACGCTAGTGGTCTAGCGTGGGTTACCGCTCGGTCATTGGGCGCTGCAGGGCCGTGAGTGACTAGCACCGAGAGACACACAGAGAGCGCTGGGTCGGGGCTCGTGCTGTGCGGCACAGACCCCCCAGAGCGCCTTCAGCGAGTCAGTTGAGCTGGGGCGAGATCGCGGTCGTCTGGATTAGTGAACAAGGCGGTGCATCTCATGCCTGCGGCACGGGCAAAGGTGTGCGTGGGACTCTCGATGTAGCGGAAAAAGATTGAGCACGCGCCCAAGGAAGCTGAGGCGGCCACGATAATGAAGAGCCATGGAGATAAGCTGGCTCCCACCAGAAAGGCAAGGGCAACCACCAAGGGCTCATGTACTAGATATAGGCTGAACGCCCTCTTCCCCAACCACTGCATGGGTTTTGACTCAAAGGCCTTGCGCCAAGAGACGAGCACAATAGCGGCAATCACGGCCAGGCAGGCACCGAAGACAACCAAGGTAAGGGTGGCCCTCGTGTAGGCGAGCCAGCGATCTATGGTCAACAAGTAGATGCAACTGACCGCGAGCAGACTCTTGAGGGGCAGACTGAGCCAGGAGCGCTTCCTCCAGCGCTCCGCGAGGTGTTGCAGGCCCTCCAGCTCGAAGGCCAGGACCACCCCGAGGACGAACGGGGGAATCTGCAGGCTATACGCACTTGTGCCGTGCCAAAGGAACCAGAAGCAAAGCAGAGCCACTCCCACCCTCACGATACGCCAAGCAAAGGGAACGATGAGAAGCATCGGCAGGAAAAGGGTAAAGAGCACTATCCAATACATGGTCCATAGCGCAGTGTTGAAGGCCCAATCGCCAGCTTGCGGGCCGAGAACAAGACTGTGGAACAATCCTTGCCATGAGAGTGATGTGGCATGAGGATTCAGCCACACACTGGCTCCCGGGATGGTTTTATGGCTGACTGCTACGTGCATGAGGGCAGCAAGGCCCACGGCGACACACGCGGGCAAATATAAGCGCAAGAGACGCGAAGGGTAGTAAGAGGCTAGGTGCAACGTCCGCTTGCCTATCACCGGCAAGGCAAGGACGAAGCCACTGAGCACGAAGAAGACGGCGACGAACTCAGGACCTGCCCAGAAGATATGCAGCGGCGTGTAAAAGACCAGCCAATCGAGAGAGCCCGTAGGAGGGATCTCGGCCCGGCTAGGAGAGCCGTAAAGGGCAGCTAGCTTAGGGGCCGACGCTAGCAAAGAGTGGTGAGTGAGCACTACCAGCGCCGCCAGCCCACGCAATCCGTCAAGGGTACGGATGCGTCCTTTGGAAGCTTGGGCCATCGGTCGTAGGGACTCGCCGTCCCCTTTTCTCTCTTTAGGCCACAAGGGCTCTGGCAAACGAGTCACTTGAGACACGAGGGTGCTCACCGCCGCGCCCTCGAACGTGCCGATCCACGTTTGCGACGCGTCCCACACAGTATTCGGAGCAAAGAGCCCATGACGGGTTCCGCGTCACGGTGATTGACGGCCTCAACAAGCCGCCGCCAACGCTCAGCTAGGTCGGGGGTCGTGGACTCCTCGGACATCGTCCTGTCAGTATCCCCTAGGAGCCGCGGAGCGACTGTCGTTCAGGCCGACGGTGCGCAATGAGACATCCTGGACCGCTGCTTCCACCCGGATGCGGGCCCGCAGGCGGACGTTGCCCGCGCTCTCGCGTTGATTAGCAGTCTCGGGTCGCTCCGCCGCACGCTCCCACTTTCCACCGGAGCGGGCCTCTCGGCCGCAGGAGAGCCCCAGCCCAGTAGCGCCCGGCGCCGGCGCCGCGATACGCCGATCGGCCCAGGTACGAAAAGAGGCCCCCCTACCAGGGCTTTTTTAACGCGCCCGAATGGACTCGAGCCATCGCGGGGAAATCTCCCCAGTAGGCCCTCAACCTCGTCAGATGCGTCCGATGCGTCCACGGGCGTCCAGAGCAAGCGATTTGCGCGCGTTTGCGTCGCCGTCGGACACATCTGGCACGGCGTTTGTTCTCACGATGTTCTCACGGCACCCCAAGCGACGGGCTCGCCGTGGGGCGAGCGCAGTCCTCCGGCAGCCTTGGGATTCCGCTTCGTGTCAGCCATGCCAACCTGTCCTCGCGCTCGATGCGGATTGATCCGCGCGAAGAGGGATCCGCGGTGTCTCCGGTTGCTCAAGGCTTGACCGACGCGCGGCATCGAGTAGATCGCTAGGCGCCGCGCGAGCGAGGCACGAGCCGGCGTGGCAGGAGAGGCCGCTGCGCGACCGCAGGGGTCGAATCGGTGAGGCGATCCGCTGTCAGAGCTCTGACATTCGAGCTCGTGGATGCTGGAGCGGCGGCCGACAGCCCCACATGGGTAATTCGCCGCGCGACCCTCGTCGCGATGACGGCTTCACGCTCGTGGAACTGCTCGTCGCGATCCTGATCGTCGGGATCCTCGCCGCGATCGCGATTCCGACGCTATTGAGTGCCCAGGCTCAAGCCAACGACACCTCCGCCAAGGAAATGGCGACGTCGGCGCAAACCGCCGCAGAGACGATCGCACTCGACAACGGCGGGAGCTACGCGATGGTCCGCAAGGCGACCCTGCACGCGTACGAGTCGACGATCGTAACGACCGCTGCTGACAGGAGCGCCTACCTCAGCGCCGCCAGCGGCACTGCGACTACCTACACGCTCACCGTGACTTCGGTCGCAACGGGCAACAAGTTCACGCTTGCCCGCGCCGCAGACGGGACGATCAGCCGCACGTGCAAAGTCGTCGGCGCGCGTGCGGCGGACGGTGGCTGCGAGAACGTCAAAGGAACCAAAGGGACGTGGTAGCGGCCAAATAGGCCGGGCTCGGTCAGCCTTCTGACGGCAGTGCTACGCGCTACCCCGGCCCACGCCTACCGTCGCCCCAGGCTCGTGTCCACCAAGAACGGAGACGACGGACACGCTGGCCAGGGCGAGGTGGGTCGACCGCGGGAGGAGGTGGTCCACGGCAAGGAGGACCGGGCGACAGAGCGGCTCCACCTCGCCCCGACTTTCTGCGTAGCTCGCTGCCTCACCTGGGCTCACCGCGTTCTTGCACGAGGCGGAGTTGAAGGGCCCCGTGCCCGGTTCGAGCTCTCTGCCTTCCAGCAGCGGCACCCAGCCGACGCTCACTAAGCCCGCCGTTGCCAGAAGGCATTGACCGCTGCTCAGGACCCCCCCAGCCCTCACATGTCGAGATCTGTTCTCCGCTTTGGTTGCTTCCTCAGAGCGGCACCACTGGGCCGCTTCATGTACGCGGCGCTTGTCGAACGCTTCAGTGAACTGCACTTGAAACACGGCGAAACGCGTCCTCGACGACTTCTTCCATCGTGGTGGTGCTTACCTTTGTGAGCTGCCGGCGCACCGCACGAGCGGCGTGCCAGAAGCATCGCCAGCCCCGCTCGTCGTCCCGTGCCGATGCAGCGCTATCGGCTCGCCCGGATCGGCGGCCCGGTGTAGATGGCACCGCTCGGGCTGCGCCAACTCACACGCCACCTGCTCCCGGGGGTGCTTGAGTAATGCGTCCAGTAGCCCAACGAGTTGGTTCTCGCGATCGCCAGCGAGCGGAAGTGCCGCGAGCCTCGCAGCTCGACATAGATGTGAACCCTGGTGATGCCGTCGGCTGGGCGCACGAGGCCCCACAGCGAGTAGCCCGAACGGCGCTTGGAAACCACGAGTGGAACCGGGAAAGCGTAGTACAGCGGCTTGCGCGCGCGGCGTGCCGTCTCGAGCCCCGTTCGATAGCCGCGCAGGCGGCCGTGCTGAGGTTCGTCGGTCAGCAGGTACTGCGAGAAGGTCAGCACCTGCGGGTCTTCCCAGGCGATCTTTTCAGAGACCGCGTCGTATTCGGCTTGTTCTGACGGGGACACGCCGAGCGGATTGGGCTTGCTCTCGACGCCGAACTCGGTCAGATAGATCGGTTGGTGGACGGGAATCGCGTGCGCGCGCCCGGCCAACGCGAGCGCCTTCGATAGTCGCGGTAGCGTGCCGATCGTCACCTCGTCGCGTTCGGGCGGCCGGTAGTAGGGGCCCTGCACGGCGGGATAAGTGTAAGGGTGCTGGGCGTAGCCGGAGACCTGCAGCTCGCCGCACGTCGAAGCTTTGCGGTAGTGCTTGTCCAGGCAAAGCGCTTCGCGCATGAACTCAAGCGGCGCGACCTCGCGCTTCCCGCCTTCGGTGCGGATGTTGGCATGGTCTTGGCCGAACGGCGAGGTTTCGCCGAAGAGCACCCGCGGTGACTTGAGCCCGGCGGCCTTCAACCCAGCGTAGCCGGCCTGCCACAGGCCGCGATAGACGCGCGGCGAGGCGGGCGTGCCGTTCGAGTTCCACTGCGGCATCAGCCAGCCGGCGATGTTGGGCTCATTCCACAGCGCCCACCACGACACCATCGAACCATAGTGCAGCCCCACGGCGGTCATGAATTCGTCGAACTGCCTGTCTTCGGGACGGGTGATCAGGTCCCGCTTGGCAGCCGTCGCCCACCTGGGCACAGGCGAGGTCACCGTCAAGAGGACCTTCCAGCCCAGGCGCCGGGCTTCGCTCATCACCGCGTCGTAGGCGCCCCAGTCGTAGCTCGCGGGACTCCTGGCGTTGAACTTGGGCCGCTTCTTGCTGTTCGCGTTCGGTGCCACGTCGTGCCAGTGCAGCTCCAAGCGCAGATCTTTTACGCCGAGCGTCTCGAGTTGCAGGAAGGCTTTGTGACGTGTCGCACTGTTGAGCAGGTCGCGGGGGGCCTCGAAGAAGGTGATCTGGCTGTGCGACGCGATCGCGGGGGGGACAGACAGAGACGCGATTACGGCCCATGCGATGGCGAGCAGCGAGAGCGTTATAAGCCTTTGAGCTGGACGAGCGCTGATCTTTGACATGCGAACTAAGACACCAAGCCAAGGGACGGGTTGCGGTGACCAGACTGAGTGAGCTCGCCACCGGCATCTCACGCCGCGCTAGCAAGGGCTCGCCGAGCGGGCCGCTTGTCAGGGTTCCGACACACGTGCATGGTCCGCACCTGCCGGCTCGTTTAACTGCCGTTCATGCGAAACGCATTGAGCATGGTGTCGGTGCTGGCTGTCCTTGCCGCCGTAGCGGGTTGTGGCGGCGGGAGTGCCGGCACGGCGGCAACGACAGCGACCACCGCGGTCACCCCAGCGGCGAGCACACCCTCAGCTACCGGCTCGCAGCTCTCCACCAAGGTACTAGCAGGGCTCGGATCGGTCCTGGTGGACGCACAGGGCCACACTTTGTACATCTTTCTGCCGGACAATCGCACGAGGGTGAGCTGCCAGGGGACCTGCGCACAGATATGGCCGCCGGTGAAGCTCGCGAATTCACAGAAACCGGTGGCGAGCGGCGAGCTTCAACCGTCTCTGCTGAGCAGTGACCCCGATCCCGAAGGCGGGCGGGTCGTCACTTACGCTGGCTGGCCTCTCTACACGTACATCTCCGACACGGCGCCCGACACGGCCGCCGGGCAGGCGCTGAACGCCAACGGCGGCTTGTGGTACGTGCTCTCGCCATCGGGAGCAGTGATAACCAAGACGCCATGACTGCGACACCGGCCATCCCTCGCTTTCCGACACCGACAGCGGCACGCCCGTGCAACGGCGCGCCCGTGCCGGCTCGACTCGAGCCGAGCGGCAGGCATAAACCAGGCGCGCTTGTCCTGATCCGGTGCTCAGGATACGTCCCTGTTCGGTGAGCTGTCAACCGATCCGGCCAAAGCCCCACTCACGCCAGCAGCGACCTCGCACAGTTCAGAGGCGAGCGAGCCCGATCCCAGCCATCTCACCAAGACGCACTCGGCGTGCGCGACGCGACGATCGACGAGGCCGAGGGCGTCATCGGAGCGCAGGCTTCGATGACAGACCGGGCAGAGTTATTGCCCCGCGACTCGAATGCCACCGTTATGGGGTCGCTGCCCAGTGTCGCAACGCGCCGCCGCTGATCCGATTATCGACATCGCGCCGTTAACACCGGCGGGGCAGGTTAGGCGCGCCGCACCCGGGCCGCAGTGTCAGCGATATGACCACTTCGACTCACGGAGGCGAGTCTGGCGGTTAGCTGTTTGACGGAACTGCACGCCGGAGGGAGGCGACCCACGTGGCGAATCCCGCACCCTACCCTTGACAACCGGATGTGATTGCAAGGGTACGTCAGTACGCGGACCGGCGCTCTATACAGGGTGCTCCGAGCAGCAGATACTCGCGAGTGCACCCTAGCCGTCTAAAGCGCAGGAAAGGAGTCGAAGGATGAAGGCGCACCGTCAAAACGGCCGGTTGGACAAATCCGCGGCCTGGGACGCTCGACTGCAGCGCCACCAGCAGGCTGTTATTCAAGCCGAGGTGAGGCGCCTGGCGAGCACGATACGACCGTTCGGTCTTCTGCAACGGGACGCGCTTGCGCGCCTTGCCGGTGCCGAGCACTGGCAAGACGGCGGGCTCGACCCCGCTCTAGGCGCCGCGGTGGATAAGGGTCTGCTCGAAGCACGTCCGTTCTGCTTCTACGGCGTTGCGCGTGAGGACGACGCGAGCGGGGACCGACTCGCGCGAACAGCAGCAGTTGGTTCCACCGGTGGCGCGTCGGGCCACGCTTCTTCTCCTCTCAGGACCCGGGACGCTCATCCGCCGGCGGCTGGCACTGTGCCCGGTCCATTCACTCAGCGGTCCGGAGGCCAGGCACGCCCGGCCGCGCCTGGTCCTGCACCGCCGAGCGCCCGGTCGATTCGACGGCGCCGAGGTGGAGCTCGAGCAACTCCCCCGGCGGCTCGCCGGTGAGGAGCCACGAGCGATCGAGCTGGCGGACGAGGCTTCGGTCGGCCAGCTCGGATAGGGCGCTCGTGACCGTCGGCCGGCGCGCGGCAACGAGGTCGGCGAGGACCTCGTGCGTCAGGTGCAGAGGAATGCTCACCCCGTCGCTGCGCACGCGACCCCAACGGGCGGCGAGCTGCCAAAAGAGCATTTGCAAGCGGACATCCACTCGCGGTTGGTGGACGATCGCCATGTTCACGGCGAGGTTGCGGGACCGCTCCAGCGCGCGACCGACGAGGCGGCCGGTCAGCTCGGGATAGCGCGCGAGCCGGCGTGCGGCCTGAACATCCAGCAACGCTACCCGCGTCGGTTCGAGCACTCGCCAGCCGGTGGTCAGAGGCAGCATCGGCGGGGCATCCTGCTCCTGCCACGGCCGCAGCAAATCGCCTTCCCCGAGCAGCTCCGCGCCAAAGCGCCCGTCGACCCCAACTCTGCGAATCAGCAGACCGTCGATGACGAGCAGACCGATGCCGTCACGAATGATCGAGGCTCCATCGCCGCGCCAGGGTCCCGGAGCGATGCGTGCAGCCTGCGCAATGCACTCGTCGATCGCCTGCTGGCGGCGAGCGTCTGGGATCCCCTCGGCCAGTGCAGGATCCTCACTGAGAATGTGGCATACACGCGTCGAGGCGGGCCGGCCCACGCTCACACTCGAGAGTTTGTCAGAAGTGGTGCTCGTCGCCGTCTCCATCGCGCAGGCTCTGGGCCATCAAGATAAAGCGGCTCGCGAGAACGGCCAGCGTGGAGCGGGCAGACCTGTCAGCACTCTGACAAGGATCGGCCACCCGCGCTCGCGAGGGGCTCTCAGAAACGGGGGTCGCCTAGGCTCACAACACATGGCAGATGCACCTGAGTCGGCGCTCCACGAGCCCAGCGAACAGACCGAGAGCCCGGAGGCTCGCCTCGTCCTGTCCCTCCCTCGCCAGCCGGCAGGGCCAATCACGCCGAGCGGCGAGACGACCCGACGCACGCCGCCGCACGCTGTGCGTGTCTCGCGCTGGCGCGAGCGACTTCAGCGGTCGGCCGCCGAGCGACAGGGCGGGCTGATCGTCCTGTCCCTGGTCGTCGGTGTCGGCGCAGGGCTGGGCGCGGTCGCGTTTCGCTACATGATCCTCGGCGTCACCTACCTGTTCACCGGGCACAACGACTACAGCGCGGCCGGCCACGCGCTCAATCCGCTCGCACCGGGCCTCGGGATCTGGTTCGTGGTGTTCGTGCCGGTGATCGGCGGGCTGATCTACGGGCCCCTCGTCAGCCGCTTCGCGCCGGAGGCGCGCGGGCACGGTGTGCCCGAGGTGATGTATGCGGTCAACCAACAGGGCGGTCGCATGCGAGCGCAAGTGCCCGCGGTGAAGTCGGTTGCCTCGGCCGTCTGCATCGGCGCGGGCGGATCGGTCGGCCGCGAGGGCCCGATCGTCCAGATCGGCTCGGCGCTAGGGTCGCTGACCGGCCAGCTGCTGCATCTGTCAGAGGCCCACCTGCGCCTGCTCGTGGCGTGCGGCGCGGCCGGTGGGATCTCGGCCACGTTCAACGCGCCGATCGCCGGCGTGTTCTTCGCGCTTGAGCTGATCCTGCGCGATTTCCAGACGCGCTCCTTCGCGCTGGTGGTGCTGAGCTCGATCACCGCCGATGCGATCGGGCGTGCGGCGTTCGGCAGCCACCCGTTCCTGTCGCTGCCGTCGTTCACGTTCAGCTCGCCGCTCGAGCTGCTGCTCTACGCCGGGCTGGGGGTGCTCGCGACCGCGGTCGGCTTGGCTTTCATCCGCACGCTCTATACAGGCGAGGATCTCGCCGACCGCCTGTGGCGAGGCCCGGACTGGCTGCGACCCGCCGCCGGCGGCATCCTGCTGGGACTGATGCTGCTGGCGGTGCCCCAGATGTATGGCGTGGGCTACCCGGTACTCGAGAAAGCGGTCTCCGGCCACTATGTAATCCTCGTACTGCTCGCACTGCTGGCGGCGAAGATCCTCGCGACGAGCCTGACGATGTGGATCGGCGGATCCGGAGGCGTGTTTGCGCCGTCGCTGTTCATGGGCGCGATGCTCGGCTCAGCCTACGGCGCGGTCGCCCACGACCTGGTGCCGCAGCTGGCGAGCTCCGCCGGTGCCTTCGGGCTGGTCGGGATGGGAGCGGTGTTCGCCGCCGCCGCTCGCGCCCCCATCACCGCCGTGATCATCATCTTCGAGCTCACCGGCGACTACCGCATCATCCTGCCGCTGATGCTCGCGATCGTGCTCGCGACGACGCTCAGCAACGCGGTCACGCACGACACGATCTACACGCTGAAGCTGCGCCGGCGTGGCATCCACATTGACGCCCCTCCCAAGAGGCTCATGGCGCAGATCGCGATCGCTGACGCGATGGGCACCCCGCCGCGGCCGCTCGCGCCGGAGCAGCCGCTGCCCGAGCTGCTCGGTCGCTTGACGGCCGAGCGCGCCGACGCGTTGCCGGTGGTCGACGACGACGGCACGCTCCTGGGCGTCGTCGCTGCCGGCGACATCGAGCAGGCGATCGCCGCCAACACCGCTGAGCTCAACGCCGTCGCGCTCGTGCATGCGACGCCAGAGCTGCGTGCCAATCAGTCACTCGAGGATGCCGTACGCGCGTTCGTCGCCACAGACGAGGCAGCTCTGCCCATCCTGGATGCAGACGGCGCGCTCGTCGTGGGGTGGCTCACGCACCGACGCCTGCTGCGTGCCTATCACGCGTGCCTCGACACACCCGTTAGGGCCTAGCAAGACCAGCCGCAGGCAGCGGATTCACCGCAAGTCCACCGACGCCGCTGCGACCTCACTCGCGCCTGTCCTCACCGTCGGGGTGGGGCGCCGTGAGGTGCTCTACGTAGGCGCCGCCCGCGGCCACAATCACCACCATCGCCGCCAAAGCCAGCGCCGTAAGCGCGAGCCCCCCGCCGATCGCCGCCAGGGTGATGAGTCCGATGGGGAGCGCGATCGCGAACAGCATAAGCACCGCCGGCACCGCCTCACGGACCCCGTCTGGCAGTGGGGAGTGCTGATTGGAATGAGACACCTCGCACCTCCTTGAACGTCAATTCCTGGGTAACTCTTCTCTCTCGATGGTGGCCTCCGCAGGGCTCTGCTCAGCGCTCGCACGTCAGGAGACTGACGAGCGCGATTCTGTTGGCACGCGGGGTACACGACACTCGAGGAGTCGCAGCACGATCGAAGGCAAGGAGATGAGACGGACTCGCGAACGACAGCCCGTGAAGCTAGCGTCGGAGAGGGTGAGCGAGCATGTGATCCGTCCGTCTGGCGGTCGGCTGTCAGCGCTGCGCGCGGGCAGCGGAGTGCTCGCCCGAACGCTGCCTCGCCGGCCGGACGCCCATTCACGCGGCAGCTCTCGCGCTACCGCCGGCGCACGCACGCTGTATCTCGCGATCACGGCCCTCCCGACGATCGTCCTGTGCTACGAGCTACATCCAGGGCGCGATCGCCCCGAAGAGCATCCAGCACGCTTCACCTTCAACGAGTTCGTCACGGTGCTGGTGATCGGCAACGCGGCGTAGGCCCCGAGAGAAGCCGTGCATAGTCAAGCAAAAAGGCGTGTTCTCCGCCCCCAGTTGTTAGCGGTTCTGGGTGGCGCCGTCATCAGAACTAAATCGGCGGCTGGCGTCGTCGCGCTGCTCGCCGTATTCTGCCTGTCAGCTTCGCCGGCATCGTCGTTCTACTTACCACCGACATCCCCGGCAGAATCGACGCAGAGGAAATATCTCTGGGTAGCTGAAGCCAGGTTGTATGTCGAAGTATCGGTTTATCTGTACTGGGATGAATCGGAATTCCCCGTTACCACGACTCAGTGTCATCGTTATGATCCAACGCGTGTCAGCTGCTTGGCAGTAGCCGATCGAAGGGGACGTGTCTACTACAGTAGGAACTATGTGAGGAAGACCCACGATGGTGCGATCGTCGTAGACGCGGCGAACTCATTCGAAACGATCAAAGCGCCGACGAAAAGTAACGCAACGCAGGAAGTCTCGGTCGAAGTTCGACTGTGATGGTGGGAATTGGCGGAAGTCGCGCCGAACTCGGCCCACGACCAGTCGATCGGCGAGTTGTCCTTCGATGGGTGTACGCGCCGGATGGGCAAGAGTGCTAATCACGCGATAGACGCCAGGATCTGTTGCTCGATGGCCTACGGCGGGCTCGCGTCGTAGACGATCGCGCCCGATGGCATGTCATCGGCCGGAACGCTTGTACCTTTCGTGAGAAACTCACAGGCGAGGCCTGTACGCTGGCGGCGTCCGCGTGCGCTCGCGAACGGTATGGAGCCCTACGTCCTCTACGGAATGCCAGCGTCGCTGTACACGGCGAAGGCCCGCTCATACCTGCGCAAGCGGCGCATCGAGCACATCGAGCGTGTGGCCGGCGAGCCGCGCTACACGGCCGAGGTAGTCCCGCGGATCGGACGCTGGATCATCCCGGTGCTCCAGACACCCGAGGGCGAGCTGATCCAGGACACGGTTGACATCATCGACCACTTCGAGACAGGCGTGCCGCCGGAGCGCTCGGCCTACCCGGCGACACCCCTCCATCGCTGCGTCGCCCACGTGCTCGAGCTATTTGGGGGCGAGGGCCTGCTGCGCCCGGCGATGCACTACCGCTGGGACTTCGACGAGACCAACCTCGAGTTCGTCTCTCGGGACTTCGGTCTTGCACTGGCCCCGGCCGGAACCGAGGAGGAACGTGCGCGGATCTTCGCCGCCGCGAGCGAGCGCATGCGTCGCGCCACCCGCTCGGTTGGGGTGACGGATGAGACCGCGACGGCGATCGAGCGCTCCTACGAGCGGTTCCTAGACCTGCTCGACGCGCACCTCGCCACAGCGCCGTATCTGCTCGGTGGACGGCCCACGATCGGCGATTTCGCCTTTATCGCCCGCTCTACGCGCACCTCGCGCGCGACCCGTACCCCTCGCTCCTCATGAAGCGACGCGCCGCGAGGGTGTGGCGCTGGGTCGAGCGGATGAACGCGCCCGTGACGGATGTCGGGGAGTTCCTCGACTATCCGGAGGCGCTCTTCGCCAACGACACGATCCCCGAGACGCTCCGCGCGCTGCTGCGCTATATCGGCGAGGAGCTCGTCCCGGAGCTCCTCGCGCAAGTCACCTTCATCGACCGCTGGCTCGGCGAGCACGGGGAGGAGCTGAACGAGGGCGATGTCGTTGGCGGCTCCCCGCACCGGCGCCGTCTCGGCTTGGTCACGGTGGCGCTGCACAGGCAGCGGGTCAGCATCGGCGTCATCCCATACCGCCTGTTGATGTTGCAGCGACTGCAGGCGGCATTCGCCGAGTGCGAGCGGGAAGCGCAGGCGGCTCTACGTGAGCTGATGCGCGAATCAAACCTCGAGCCCCTGCTCGACGCGCAGGCGCGCCGGCGGGTCGAGCGCCGCGAGAACCGCGAGGTGTGGGGCACCCTGCAGAAGCCGGCTCCCGACTAATTATGCCGACGAATCGCTGGTAGGGTCGCGTTTGCTGCTTTCTGTACCAGGCCCCGATGCGGCTGGAAGCGCTGGTCCCTGGCAGACCGCGCCACGACCGAGCGGACGACCTTCAGCTGTTTCGACCCCACCCTTAGAAGTGCTCCAGTGAGCCCGCCGGGGGTTTGTGCGACAGCCACGACGACAAGCAGTCGTCGCGTCGGCCGGTCGGCTCGCTCCCAGTTTCCCGAAGCGGGCGTCTGGGACGATCGGCTGAGCCACTGCGGAAGCGCGTCCATTCGCTAACCCGCGCCGTAGAGATCGAGCTGAGTAGCGCCCGAAAAAACCCCCGCTACCAGGGCTTTTCAGTGCGCCCGAGTGGACTCGAACCACCACGGGGAAAACTCCCCACAAGGCCCTCAACCTTGCGCGTCTACCAATTCCGCCACGAGCGCAGAGGAGGCGAGTATAGACAGGGGCCGCGGGCGATCGACCCGCCGCAGCGCCCAGGGTTGCTTCCGTCGTCGCGCGGCGCTACAGTACGAACACACGTTCGTTTCAGGCCACCGTCCACCGGAACAGGAGTCCAGCGACATGGATCTGACCAAGCGCCAGCAGGAGATATTCGACTTCATTCGCAAGTACTCCGCCAGGTATGGCTACCCCCCGACCGTGCGCGACATCGGCAAGGCGGTGGGCTTGGCTTCCTCGTCGACCGTGCATGCGCATCTGGCCAACCTCGAGAAGATTGGCCTGCTGCGGCGCGACCCGTCCAAGCCGCGCGCGATCGAGTTGCTCGACCGGGCGGTGGAGAGCGTGCGCGGGATCGTGCGCACCGAAGGCCTCCCGCTGGTGGGCTCCGTAGCCGCCGGACAGCCGATGCTCGCGGAGGAGAACATCGAGGACTACGTCTCGGTGCCGGCGATCGCGGGTGGCGGGGACGGCGAGTACCTGCTGCGGATTCGCGGCGACTCGATGAAGGACGCCGGCATCCTGGAGGGTGATGTCGTGGTCGTGCGTTCCCAGGACACCGCCCAGGACGGCGACGTGGTGGTGGCGCTGCTGGGCGAGGAGGCGACCGTCAAGCGCTTCTTCCGCGAGGCCGACCACATCCGCCTCCAGCCGGAGAACGAGGCGCTGGAGCCGATACGCAGCAAGGAGGTCAAGGTGCTCGGGCGAGTGGTGGGCTTGATGAGGAGCGTCTGAACGCGCTAAGTTGGTCGTGCAGGTCAGGCAGCCGCGAAGGCAAAGTGCCTCGAGGAAAGTCCGGACATCAAAGGGCAGGGTGGTCGAGAGATCGACCCGGGGAAACCCGCGGGAAAGTGCCACAGAAACAAACCGCCGACGCCCGCCGTCCCACGTGAACGGCGGGCGGGCAAGGGTGAAATGGTGCGGTAAGAGCGCACCAGCGTCGCGGCGACGCGGCGGCTGGGCAAACCCCACTCGATGCAAGGCCAAACGGGACCGCTTGAAGGTAGCCCGCCAAGGTCCAGGTAGGCCGCTCAGATGGATGGCTGCTCAACGACAGAATCCGGCTTATCGATCTGCTAAGGAAAAGCCCCGCTCCGGCGGGGTTTTTCTATATGTCGAGTCGCTGGGTTCTTGACGGGGTAAGGGTTGCCGGCATCTCGGAGGCGATTTCTATGGAATCGCTCGGCGCGGGCGTTCGGAAGCTGTCTCCGACGACGATCCGTGCCGCGGGAGCATTTCTAGCAGGCGCTGCGGATGCTCGCAAGGGATCATTCCCAGACGGCGAGCTGCTCGGGGTTGATCGCGTGGTCTCGCCCGGATGCGCCGTTCGGAGTCCGGGGCGACGATGGCGATCGGTCCTCGCTCGGGCCGTCGGCGAGCGCCTGGGTGGCGGCGTGTAGCTCCTCGCTTGCGACGTGGGCATAGCGGCTCACGGTCGAGAGGTCTGCGTGACCGAGATACTCGGCGACCAGGCGGGCGTCGCCGGTCGCCTGGCGCAGCCACGTCGCGGCGGTGTGGCGCAGCGTGTGCGCGGTCACGTGCTTTGTGATCCCGGCGCGCGTGCTCGCCCGGCGGATGATGTCGGCGAGGATCGCCGGCTGCAGCCGAGCGCCGTGCAGGCCGCAGAAGACGGGGCCTGAAGGTGATGCGTGACGCTCGTCGTGCAGGCGTTCGAGTCTTCCTACGAGCTGCGTCGGGAGCGGCTGGCGGCGCGGCTTGCCACCCTTTCCGCAGCGCACGAGCAGCGACGGCCGCGGGGCGTCGAGCGTCACATCGCCCCAGTCCAGCGCGATCAGCTCCGAGCGGCGCAGGCCGGTCATCGCCAGAGTCAGCAGCACGAGCTGGTCACGCTCGGCCAGGCCAGGACGGCGGCGCGGGGGGTGTCCGGCGGCGTGCAGCAGCTTGATGAACTCCTCACGGGTGAGCCAGTCGCTCTCCTGCCTGGGCTTCGGAGGGGCCTGCAGCTCGAGGAAGGGGTCGGGCAAGCCGTTGCGATGGCTTACCCACTGCATGAAGCAGCGCAACAGCAGGAAGCGGCGATGGTAGGTGGCCGGCGCCGGCGCACAGCGTTGGCGGTACTCGTCGAGATAGTCGACAATCGTGCGCTCCTCGAACAGCTCCGCGGGACGCTCTCGGCGCTGCGCCCAGGAGAGAAGATCGTCGATCGCGTGGCGGTACGCGCTAATGGAGCTCGCGCTGCGTTCTGCGCTTCGCAGCCGCAACAGCCACGCGTCGCGGTCACGGGTCAAGAGACGCGCCGAGCGCGTGGTGGCGACCGCCCGCACCCCCATCTCGGCGAGCGACCCCGCGAGCACCTCAAGCGCAGGGCGGTCCTCTCCGGTTTCACGGGCCAGGACGAGCGCTGCGTCCAGCGCGCCGATTGCGATTCGATCCGCGGATCGGCTGAGCCGCGAGGACCGGCCTGCCCTCGGCGAGCTGGCGGGTGGCGCCTTGGCGTCGACCTGCACGCCTAGCTGATGCGAGTTGAGCGGCGCGGGAGCCATTTCGTTCAGACGTTCCATGAGGCCTTCGCTCATAGAGCCGACCAACGTCCGCTCTGAGCGAGCAAATTTGCCCTCCCGGCCGACCGACACACGCTGAGCCGCCGCGAGACCACCATTTAAGCCCGTAACTCGCCGTTCTCGGCGTCGATCGTGCGGCTGCCCCGATCCACGCCAATCACGTTCAGGCCCTTGCGGCGCTCGCGCCCCCTCGATGCTGCTGTTCCGCTGCGCTCGCCGCGCCACCGCCGACCGAGTCGCTACCCGCCATCCTTCACCCGGCACGGTTCACTCACGTGCGCCCGTCCTATCGCGTGCCCCCGCCGTCGCCGACCATCGTCACTACACACAGTGTTCGCATTGCTGCCGTCCATTGCCCGGCTCCCCGGCTCGCGGTTGCCGCCACCAGCTCTGCCCCGGCCTGCTCGCTTTCGTCTCCCCGGCCGGTCTGTTGTAGTTGTTCGTCCCTCTGAGTGCTGCTGTCCGCTCGCTCCCGCTCCCTGCTTTGCGCCTGGACCTGGCCAAAACATCTGTGATGTGGTGGTCGAGGAAGGGGGTCCCCGGGTTGGAGCGAAGCGGAGAGGCGGGGACCCCCTTCCTCAAAGCCAGGCGCAGAGCCAAATATCGGGAGCGAGCGGACAGCCAGGGTGGTCCCCTGGGTGGTCCGCTTATAGAGGACCACCCCAGGAGACCACCCAAACGACCACCCTGCGCGTCAACTGACACCCCGACGAACAGCCAACGCGTCGGCTCTGCACCCGCCGGAACGACGTTTCTCGATGCTACGTTTAGCCCAATGACACGAGCCGAGCTGCACCGCCTTGTAGACGAGCTACCCGACGAGAGCGTGGACGCTGCCGGCATCCTGCTCACGCGCGCCCAGGACCCGATGGTGGCGACCCTGGAGGCAGCGCCATTTGACGATGAGCCCTACACCGAGGAGGACCGCGCGGCATCCGATGGAGGGTGGGCGGCCTACCAGCGGGGGGAGGCAATCAAGGTAGGCGAGCTGCGCGCGGAGCCGGAACCTGACGCCTGAGCTGCCCCCGTGGGACGCCGTGATCGCGCCCGCGGCGACGAAGGCACTGCGCAAGCTACCTCGCAACGAACGGGAGCGCATCCTCGCAGCCATCACAGGGCTGCCCGCAGGAGACGTGCGACGCCTCAAAGGTCGACGAGACGAGTGGCGCCTGCGTGTCGAGGATTGGCGAGCGCTCATCCGTCTCGACCAGAACGCCCGCCTAATCGTTGTGACGGCCGTCATGCCGCGGGGCCGAGCCTACGACCGCTGAGCCGAAACAGCACAGGCCACCCCAAGGGCTAGCCAGGTCACACTCAGGAGATCAGAGGGAACCTCTCGGGCTTGTCGCTTTGAGAGCGCTCGGAATGTTCCCGCCTCCACCGCGTCGATCCTGACGGTCTCGCCGATCGCAGCCGATCACGTTTTGGCCCCTGTGGTGCTCCCTGCTGACGCCCGTAATTCCTGCGGCCATCCGCCCCAGCGTGTTCGTCTCGTCTCACTGGTTCGCGGACCTCTTGCTGCTCTCGTCCCTCTGCTTGCTGCTGCCCGCTCGCTCCTGCTCACCACTGTGCACCTGGCCTCGCCAAAGACATCTGTGATGTGTTGGTCGAGGAAGGGGGTCCCCGGGTCGAAGCGAAGCGGAGAGGCGGGGACCCCCTTCCTCGGGGCCAGCCGCAGAGCCAAACTTCCGGAGCGAGCGGGCAGCAGCCTGTGCGTTAGGGGGGTCGCTGTGTACCGACCCCCCTAACGACCCCCTGCAGCCATGCAACCCGGATGGGTGTCCGGTTCATATCCGGACAGCCAACCGGACACCCGAGACGAGAACGAAGGGCGTCTGGGACGACTGCTCGACTGTCTCGGGCGGGCCGAGAATCATCACGCCAGCAGCCGCGATCCAGCATTCCAGGCGGCAAGGCGCTGAGGGGTGCGCGGGACGGTGTTCAGTCCCGGCCCCGCTGGCCGGCTTGTGAGGCAGCCGCCTATCGGGGTAGTCCGGCGCCGGCGCTGGGCGCTACTCAGCTTGCGCTCTTGGGCGCTCGAGGCAGGATCGCCACGCTACGCATAGCGCGCGCCCGCCGCCCATCTGTAAAGGACGTTAGGCGGCTAGGCAACACATCGGCGCCGCGCCGCAGATTAGAGGCGTCCGCCCTTCGCCTGGTTGCAGCGAGCGCAGAGCAGTTGCAGGTTCTCCACGGTTGAGGCGCCGCCCATGCTGAACGGGATGATGTGGTCGTACTGGATGTCAAAGTCGCTGCCGCACTCCACGCACTTCCCCTCGTCGCGCTCCCAGACGGCCTTGCGTGCGTCGCGTGGGATCGGTTCGCGCTTCCGCGCGGCGGGGCTCGTTGACGCGGCGAGGATGGCGTGGGCGTGCTCCAGCTCGCGTTCGCGGTTGCGCTGTCGGGTGAAGAGGAGTGCCTTGATGTCGTCGCTCGTGTATGCCCCCGCAGTCGTCCAGTAGAACGCGTCGTCGTACCACCAATATGACCGCTCCCGCCACGTCGCGAGGAACTGCGGTTCGTGCTCCTGTGCCTCAGCGATGCAGTTGTAGCGGCTCACGGCGATCTCAAACGGCGGCGTCCCGGAAGCGATGAACCAGCGTCGACGGCGGAGGAGGATGCCACCACGGTCGGTGAAGACGTCGGCATTGTTGTCCTGGCGGAGCTGTTGCCGCACGGACGAGCTGCCCTGCCAGGCCCGGCCGACCTTGGCCTGCGGCGGCCGGCCGCGCACGAGGTCGTCGCCGAGGGAGCGGAGCATCCCGAGGATCAGCCAGCACCCCCACCAGACAAGCGGTGAGATGATGAGGAGGTCGACGAATGCCGCGCCTGCGTTCTTGCTACCGGCGGCGCCGAAGACGACGACGCAGGCGGTGAGCACGGACGCGGTTATGCCCCGGCTCGTTCTGAGGCGGCTCCCGGGCTTGACGTGCAGGCTGTCAAGGATGCGGTCGGTCATCTGGCTTTCCCCAAGGATGATCGGTCCGCGGCGCGGACGTCTTTAGTCGCCGTCACGGCGTCGTAGGCTCGGCGTCCTCCTCAGCGTTGGCCTTGTCCATGACCAAAGTTTGCTGTGTGGGTGGAGCGGTCGCTTCGGGCCGCAAGGCTGCCGGGTAGTCCGACGGCTGGGATTAAATCCAGGTTGTGAGCCCGGCGGTAAGGACCAATCCCAGACGGTACGGAACGCTGGAGGTATACGGCCCTTTCCATCGCAAGAGTAAGAACGGTGAGGACTCCCGCGACCTGTTTGCGAAAATGGCTGAGAGCGGAGAGCTTTGGGGCAAGGGCAGGACGAACTCGCCGTTCCTCGCGGCTCTTGCGTTCTTCGGGCCGCTTCCGGACGGTGGGAGTGGCGTCGAATTCTTCTCGTTGGTCGAGCCAGATCGGCCCTATGGACCAGAGGTAACGTGGATGGTCGCGCCGCACGGCAAGGCTCGCGAAGAGGGCGGCTGGGCTAAGATCGAGGTAGTCATTCGCCGAGCGAGCACGGACTGCATATGAGCCCAACGACACCGACAGCACGCGTCCGGAAGCTGGAATCGCTGCCCGCCGACACCGTTCTCACGGGGCTTCCAGTCGCGACCGTCGACGTCACTCCGGACGAGCTGTCTAGACGCGTCCAGCTCAAGTGGAGCGAGCTTGACAGCGAACTGGGACCGGTGCGCGTCGCGGTAGTCCGACTACCGGACGACAATCATCGGTTTGCTTTGAGCTCCTACCGAGAAGCACCGTGGGAGAGCGTCACGATTGAGGCAGACGGAACTGCGACCGAGGCGGACGTGGACGCCCTGCTCCGCAGACTGCAGATCAAAGCCAGTGAGGTTGCTGACCGCGTTCCTGTGAGAGCCGCCGCGCCTGGAGGGACGGAGCAGCGACCAGCCAAGTTGAACTCGTCTGAGGTCGCGGCGGGAGCTCGCCTTGAGCGGCTCTCGGAGCGCGATGCTAGTTCCGCACCTCTCCGGGAGCCAGCGCCGACGGGTGGACGAACACGGTCTGATCGACGCACACGGAGCACGAAAACGCCTGCTCGGAAAGCCGGGCGAAGGAAAGGCCAAGCCACACGAGCGGCCGAGGCTTTTCGTCTCGTAGCAACCGAGCCTGGAATCACGATCCCCGAGCTCGCACAGAAGATGGGGATCAAGCAGAACTACCTTTACCGCGTGATGCCGGGCCTCGAGCAGGAAGGCAAGGTGCGCAAGAAGGGCAGAGGGTGGCATCCCGCGAGTCACCGTGCTCAGCGCGCTTGAAAATCTGTTCGCCACACGACTACGGCGTTTATTGACCCGAGGTCGCCGCTAGACTCGGTCGTCGATGAATGAATACAAGCTGACAGCAATTGGACGTCTCCTCGATCGGGATCATCCACAGGATCCGGTCTTGCTTCCGCTCAGCCAGGAGCAATACTTCGATTTCACGTTCATTCCGCGACTGAGCTTCCGGCACAGCCCTCGGACGCAAACGAATGTCACCGAGCTCACCGAGTACCTTGCGGACCATCGTGACCATGCCCTGTTCATCGACACAAACCTGACCTGGCTCGCTAAGGAGTGGTGGGAGGAGCTGCTGTCGGTGCCGGGGAGGGTCCACCTCACGGGGCGGGTCGCGAAGGAGCTCGTTCCTTATCTGCAGCGTAATCCCGCTCACCCGCTACGGACAGCCATTGCCGACAAGAACCCAGCGATCGTCCTGCACGCAGACCCGGACGATGATGCGGGGTTCAAGTCGTTCCGGTACTACGTGAGCCTTCTCAGCTATCGCCGGCACTTTCTTGGGTCGGCCATCGAGCACTTCAAGGCAAAGAATCGCCGCGAGCCGACTGGTGAGGAGCTGACCGACTTGAAGATGAGGCTGCAGAGCTTCGCAGGCGAGCGGGTTCTGCGCCTCAACACGAAGCCGGCAAGCCAGTATGGCACCGACGAGGCGCTGGCATTCCTAGCTGCGCATCACGCTGTGACGACGGGTCAGCCAACCAAGATCTTTTCCGGAGACTCTGACGTCGAAGAGCAGTTCTACATGATGACGCGACTCCTAACCGCTCACTACTACGGCCTGATCCTAGGAAGCCGGTACGCCGCTAACTTCACCAGCTTCAGGCCCCGCATGCTGTCCGTCGATCTGATGGCGAAGTACGCGCTCGCGTTTGAGCCACACAACGCCACGATGATCGACCTCGGCGACAGAGGAATCCATGACTTCATTCCCAAGCAAACGACATTCGTACCCATAACGTGCACGACAATTGGGAAGGAGTACATGTCTGAGGTCACTTACGGGGCCGAGACCACTATGGCCAAGGTCTTCCCCACCAAGGCCGAGACTCTCGGCTTGTCAACCGACAAGCTCGCGGGACGTAACGTCCATCCGTGGATGATTCCGGGAGAGTTCAGGCAGCAAGGCGCCAACGGCGCCCTCATCGCCTTCGACAAGTCGATTACCCTCCCCGACACCGGGATGCGGCTCGCTCAAACTGACATCATGCTCACCACCTGGCCAGGCGACCCACACGTCCGGATCGGCTCGCCCCTTGGTGACACCGACCGGGCCCCCCGGTTGCCCATCTTCGTACCGCCTTCAGGACGTCGCGGCGTCGTTCCAGTGTTCGCCCGTCGCCCGACAGCAATACGCTTGCGGCCCCGCGGCCGCTAGGGCAGCGGGAGTCTCGGTCGTGTTGCGGCCGGTTGCCGGCCGCAAGCCCGGCAAGGACGTGCCGGGGCTGCGCTATCTTGATGGGCGCGCTGTATCCCCAGCGTGTCCTCTAAGCCAGTGCTCGCCCCACGCGCGAGCCGGCGATGAAGGAGCAAGGGACTAGGTCTCGGGAATCGTCGCCTCCATAAATGGTCGCGGCGCGTGGGGTCCGGCCGCAAAGGAGATGACATGACTGACGATGCGAAGTTCAAGGAGGCGATCCGTGCGCGGATGGCCGAGACTGGCGAGAAGTACACGCAGGCGCGACGCGCTTTGCTCTTGTCGCCTGAGGTGCCGCTGCCGACATGGGCGCTAGTACGAGAGTTGCTGGACCAGTCGATCCGCTCGACGGCATGGCGGCGTGCGGCGAGCTGGACGATCGATGTTCTCGAAGACGATCTTGGCCCGACGTGGCCTGTGGATGCTGTCGAACGTTTCGGAGAGCTGCCGATTCCGCTTCTGCTGGCAGGGGGGCACACGCTCGCCTTCGTCCAGACAGTCGAGCTTGCGCTCCGCGTACGCCTACTGGAATCGACCAAGGGCTTCGCTCGAACGCGTCGTGAACGCCGAGGCAACCCCGAGTTGGGACGAGTACTCCACTTCTCGCTGCAGGCAGCGATCGGGACGCTTGCACAGAGACTCGGGTGGGACGTGCATCTTGAGCCTGGGCGTCCGCCTGCGGACGTTTGGTTCGAGGCCGACGGGCAGCGGGTCACCGTCGAGACGAGGGTGCTTGGGCCCTCCGACATGGAACGCGGCCACCACGACGAGGTAGATCGCGTGATGAACCGCGTCAAGGATACGGCGCGCAGGCGGGGTGTATGGGCGCATGGCGAAATCTTGCTCGTGCCGTCCGACACCGCGCTGAACGATCTCGCCAACTGGATTTCCGCCTCGGCCGGTCTCGTGTTGGGTGGCGGGGTCGTACGGCCGTACAGGCAGCCCGGTTTCAACCTTGAGTTGGTCCCGCTCGACAAGGCCCAGGGACTCAGATTGACCGGTCCTGTGGGCCGCGAGAATCTGCTCCCGCGGTTCGTCCGATCGCTGTACGAGAAGTTGCCACGGATGCGCAACTCCGGTGCTGAGTGGCTGTGCGTAGAAAACTTCACGGGCCTATTTGGCCTCACCGAGTGGGGGCAACTGGACATGCCACGCAAGGTCTCGATGCTGGAGAGCGCGATCCGGGAAGGGCTGCCCAAGGAAACGATCGGCGGAATAGTCGCCTGCTCGGGCGTGGCCCACTTCAACGGGACCGTCAATGAGGAATCGGCAGAATCTCCGGCCGGCGCCCTCGGCCTGCGGTACCCCGTATTTCCTTGGCGGGCACGCGAGGTGATCGTCATTCCGCTACAGGAAGGAGCAAGACCGGCAGCAGCGCTGTGGCGGACTCTGTTCGGCGCCGAGCACGACTGGTTCGCGTGGGCACTTGCGGGTGCGGACTTGCCGACCTTCGAGGAAATCATGGAGGACGCAGGTTGAGGACCGAACGGGCTGGAGTCCGCCGGGAGCCCGCGCGACAGTCTGTATGCGCCACGTGAGCAACCTCACAGGAGGCATCGGCCCGTCTATGGCCCGATGAGTCGCAGGGCATAATCTGTTCGGGATCCTCCTCAGGGTTGGCGACGCTCCCGTAGCCGAGGAAAAGCGCGGGCCGACCTGTGATCCCGTCTCGGGCTATCCGATCGAGATGCCGCCTGCGGCTTAGGTGAACTGGCCGTTAGAGTCGTCCATGAACCGATCGCCGTCGCGCCAGATCGCGGCGACGTGCTGCCTGCGAAGCAGGTCGTGTAGGTCTTTGCTGGGTCTCGCGTCCAGCAGGACGGCCTGAGCGGGTTTGGGGCGGATGTACCGTGCGTAGTCTGCGAGCTGGCCTATCGCCATTCGGATCTCGCCACGGGATCCGCCGGCCTTAGCCTCGGCGAGGTGGCCACGTGTCTTGTTGTAGATGTCGCTGTAGAGCGCCGCAGAACTGCCGGGCACGTCTATCTTGTGACGCTGCACGACGTCTCCATACTCACGAAGGAATGCAGCGTAGTCCGTGACGAGAAGGTGCTCCTTTCGCCTTGCTCGTCTCGTCTGAGAGGTGTTGGCGACGTCGTAGCCTTCGACCTCGCCCTGCTCGATTGGCACCAGCGTGACCTTGACGCGAGATTTCCTTCTTTGAGGTGACGGGCGTCTATGGCGTCTTCGATCAAGAGGGGGAAGCAGGCCTTCAGCCCGTCGCCCGAGCGCTGGGTCGAGGCTAATGTGCGGCTGCTGATTGATGGAGCGGCGCTCCACGCCAATGTCTTCGGCATACGGGGCGCCGTGTGGCTCGGCGACATGTGTGCAGACGACGTTTGTGACAGCGGCCCATCGGTCGCCCTCGCTGGGGCGTGAGCCCTCTCGATCAACCAGTTCAGGATCCCAGCGAGGCTCAGCCAGGACTTCGAGGATGGCAGGGCACTTGCGAACAAACTCAGCCGGGCAACCGGGTGATTTGGCGATGCAGACAACGAGGCGGTCGCCCGCGGAGTAGTGCGGTGCATTGAACGGACGGGCTTCGCCCGGAGTCGGCCGCTCGTGTCCCTGCCAAATGCGAGAGTCCCGGCCGGGTGGATCGCTGATCCACGGAATGTCACGCCAGTATGCGAGGTCCTCGCGGGTATCGGTCCAGTAGACGAGCTTTAGCCACCACTCCATTAGCAAACTCTACGGCTCTAGCCAAAGCCCCCCTAGCTCGGCCGCCACACAGGGAGCGAGAAGTCCTCTGACCTCTTCACAGCGAACGCGACGCTCGCGCGCGCCCTCGTGACGGCAACGTAGAGCTCGCAGCACGGCGTCCCCCCCAGCATCGTGCCGTCGCCGAGGAACCTTTCCATTCTCTCGGTCGCCCAGATCAGCACCCGCTCCACGTCCATACCCTTCGCGACGGCGATGTTCACGAACGGCAGATCGATTCCCCGGCCTGAGCCCGCGCTGTGGCGCAGGCAAAGCGGCTCGAAGGCCTCGACATACTCGGGGACGTCGGTCCTGGCGACCACGAACACCCCGTCGTGCCCGGTGCGCCTCGCGTTGTGCGAGTCCGTAGGGGGGAACCCCCATGATGCGTCGAAGATCCTGTCCGCAAAGTCCGCTATCTCCTGGTTGCACCGCCACGTCTCGCTCCGGTACGTGATTATCAGGCGTCCCGCCTTCGCCTGCTTCTCAAACCATTTCATGATCTCGATGCCCTTGTACTGTCTGTTCTTGGGCTCGCGTGGGTTCGTCGCCAGGAGCGCCTGGCGCACGTCCCCGACAAGCCCGAGGTCAATCGGCGCGTCCAAGAGCAACTCCAGCACCTCCAGGTCGTAACCGTTCAGGTCCTGTATCTCGTCGATGTGGATCGCGTCGTAGATCCGCGACAGCCGGTCGATGACCGCTCCGCCGGAGGCCTTGCTCACCTCAACCGCGAGCTGCGCAAGATGCAGGCGGTAGGCCCGCTGCTCGCTGTCCAGGAACCGTGCCCTGCCGCTTGTAAACATGCCCGGGTCCCCGTCGAAGTTCAGGCCGCGAAGGCGGCGGCCGGAGAAGTGCAGCGGCACGTAGGGGCGTACGCAGTGGGCCATTAGGAAGCTGAACCAGCCGAGCACCTCCACCCGTGCCCTCAGCAATCCCACGTCAGCGAGCCGGGTGCGCAGCGCCGCCTGGTTTGTCTGGGTGTAGGTCAGCACCAGGACCCGCCGCTCTGGCACCGCGGCCGCGCACTCCTCGACGATCGACTGGGTCTTGCGCCCGCCCGCGACCGAGAGCGCCACGTGTCTCACCGCAGGAACTCGATCGCCTCCATGATGTACGGAGGCATCGTGATCGTCTTCTCCGCGTCGTGGATCCGCAGCGCCGCGTCGGTCTTGTTATTCGACATCCAGCTTTCGACGTCGATGCTCTCGCCGAGCTTCAAGACCTCGCGCAGCGTCTCTTCGTCGTTGGCGCCAACCATCTGGGGCTCGAGGGTGTCCCCGCCAGATGGATCGCCGACGAACAGCACGCGCTTGCCTTGCTTCAGTAGGTCCTCCAACCCCTCGCGGATCTCGTCCGGCGTCTTGCCGTCGTTGTCCCGCAGGACGACCGCGCCGCGGTCCAGCGCTACGCAGAGCTCGAGGGCTCGCTTGAACGTGAGCCCGCCCATTGAGATCACGTCTATCCCGGCCTCGATCGGCGGCGTGCCCGTCTCGTCGCGGTAGCCGCGCTCAAAGATGATCGCGTCCGATGGTCCCTCGACGAGCACCGCCCTGTGTGCCAGCGCGAGCCGCAGCGTGTCGTACCCAGCAAGCTTGCGAAAGTAGTCCACGGTGCCCTGCTCGAGCCCTGAGAGCTTCGCTGGCACGCCCTCGTTGAGCAGCAGCAAACGGTCGACGCCGAGGCGGTTGAGCACGAACGAGCTGTGCGTGCAGACGAACAGCTGTTGGTCATCGCCCGCGAGCGCCTCGATGCGGGCGATCAGCCGCGAGAGGCTCGTGTACGAGAGGTGGTTCTCGGGCTCCTCGATCAACACGAACGTGCAGACATCGGCGGTACGGCTCATCGCCAGGGACATCTTGATCGCAGCCTGCTGGCCCTGCCCGGACATTGCGAACGGGATGTCCTGCACCTGCGGAACGATCCCGGTCTCCCAGGAGGTGCGGGCGGACTGGTCCATTTGCAGCCCAATCGGGTTGTGGTGAAGCTCCTTGCTGCTCTCCTCGATCCGCTTGTTGATCGCGGCGAGGGTCTCGTCGGTGATCCGCTGGCGCGAGCGGCGGTGTGCGAGTGAGATCTCCACCCGCTCGCGGGTGTCGAGGTGCTCGCTGAGCATCTCCCGGGTGTGGTAGTCCACCCCGGATGTCGACCGAACGGTACGCGAGTCGATGTAGGAGGTCGCGAGCTCGCGGGGCCGTCGTCCGAGCCGGTTGTCGGCGAAGTCGCGCCAGTCGACCTCGTAGAACTCGACGGGGAGGATCGTTGGCGGATCGCTGTCCATGTACTCGCCCAGCTCGGCGCGGTAGTCCTCGGCCGGTGTCACGGCGAGCGCAATCCCAGGGCAGTCGGTCTGCAGTGTGTTGTGCACCCCGCGGAGGGGCTGCAGCGCGTCGACCTCGTTGGAGAGGTAGATCTCGATCAGCAGTCTTGGTGGAGCGGTCGCCTCATCGGTGCCGTAGGTCTTGAAGAACTTCAGGACGGTTGGTCGGTGGAACCAGAATGGGTTGAGCTCGTCGTTAGCCCAGCGACCGTTGATCTTGCCGGTGAGCGCGAGCGCGATCGCCTCAAGCAGCGTCGACTTGCCGCTCTCGTTGTCGCCAACGACGATGTTCATCCCGGGGTTCGGCGCCAGGTCGAGTCTGGAAAACAGCCGGTAGCCCTCGATCACGATCCGCTCGATCATCAAGCCCAATTTTCCCACGCCCGGCGGTCCTCTTCAGGATCGAGCGGATTGCCTCCCTGCCGCTCGTCCCGACCGGTTCGTTGGCTGTGCGCTGGCTCTGCCGGGTGAGACGCCCCGCCCACGGAAGGCGCCTGACTGCCCCGCAGGGCTGGCGGGAGTTGACGCGCGTCTAGCGCTGCGCGGTCCAAAGACCTGCCCGACGCGGCGCCGACACTCCGCGAGGCCGCGGCAGCGTGACCGGCCCAAAGAGGCGGCGCATCGTTGGTCTGCCGCCCGGCCGGTTTCGTAGAGTTCGCGTCATGGAGAGGTCCGACGAGATCCTGCTCGGCGACAACCTCGAGCTGCTGCCGCGGTTTGAGGACGGGTCGTTCCAGATGATCTACATCGATCCGCCGTTCAACACCGGTAAGCAGCAGACCCGGAAGACGCTTGAGACGACGCCCGACGAGGGTGGCGATCGTGTTGGGTTCCAGGGCCGGCGGTTCAAGACTCGGCTTCTCGGTGAGTCGTCGTATCTGGATGTGTTTGAGGACTATCTCGCCTTCTTAGAACCGCGGCTGGTTCACGCCCGGCGCCTTCTCGCTGATAGTGGGACTCTCTACTTCCATATCGACTATCGCGAGGCCCACTACTGCAAGCTGCTTCTCGACGAGATCTTTGGTCGAGAGTCGTTCCTCAATGAGATCATCTGGGCATACGACTACGGCGCCCGCTCGAAGCGACGTTGGCCGGCGAAGCACGACACGATCCTCGTATACGTCAAGAACCCCGCTGGCTACTTCTTCAATTCGGACGAGGTGGACCGCGAGCCGTACATGGCACCCGGACTGGTGACGCCTGAGAAGGTAGCGAAGGGCAAGCTCCCGACGGATGTGTGGTGGCACACGATCGTCCCGACCAACGGACGCGAGAAGACCGGCTACCCGACGCAAAAGCCAGAAGGTGTGTTGCGTCGGATGGTCCAAGCCTCGACACGTGAGGGTGACTGGTGCCTCGACTTTTTTGCGGGAAGCGGCACGCTTGGAGCAGTGGCATCGAGGATGGGGCGTCGCTACGTACTCATCGACTCAAGCACCGAGGCTTGTCGGGTCATGGTTGAGCGCCTCGGATTGCCAGAGGATGTCGGGGCAAGCCCGGAGCCGGAGTCCGCTGTGGCCTCGTTGTTCTAGGGCGAATGTCCGCTTTTGTCGAGCTGACACCCGACGAATCGAGCGTCGCGACGAGGCTCGCGGAAGCCACCCACCAGCGTTACAGTGCGGCGTCCGGCCATTATCGGAACCTGCCGAGAAGCCATCTGGTGGGGAAGCTCGGCGAGTCGGCCGTCGAGAAGTGGCTCCGCTCGGAGCGATTCGACCCGGACCCGGCGTACAGAGACCCGGAACGCGAACGCGAGCCGGATCTGCTGGTAGAGAGATGCGGCCTCGCGGTCAAGTGCTGGCGTCCTGACACTTGGGCTTCCATGGGTCGGTGCGTGGTCCCTGCGCAGATGCCGAGCATGCAGAAGAAGATCCAGGCGATCGTCTGGGGCATCGTGGAGGATGAGCGCCAGCCGGTAAGAGTCGAGCTCGCCGGATGGTCAACGCCCGACGAAGTCGCAGCGACCGAGCCGCGCCCGACTGGACCCAACTACAAGCCCATACTGAATCATCAGATGAACCTTGAGAGTCTGCTCGAGATGTCGGACCTTGTCGAGTTCTTGCGCCGTAGGTAGACCAGTGGTCGTTAGGCGAGGGTTCTTAGCGTCCGCATCAGGCCCCCATAGTCGTACCGAAACTCCGAAAATACGTCGCTCTCGTTTCGAGACGGTCGAAACCACTTCGTATCGCTCATCGCGTGCTGGATCGTGACGCGGCCGGCATCCATCAGGTGACCGAGAACCGCAGCCGGAATCATCCAATACACCAGCCCGTGCGGTCGTGCAGAGAGGCAAACGAGAAAGTCGTACTTCAGTGTTCCACCCGACAGCCGTGGGTCGCGCACCTGCTGAAAGCGAGGCGGATCCTCGGTCGAGAACTTGACCTCACAACGCGCCCGCCCGACGCCAATGTCATAGGCGACCGAGTCAGCCTTCGCAGTAGTTAGACCCGCTTGCGTCGCGTAGCGAACCAGCAGGTTCTCACCGAGCTTGCCGCGCGTACGCGGAGCGAGCATGAGGACGAAGCTGATCGGGCTGTCGGGAGGCCACTCGGCGATCTGCGGGAGTGTCCCCTGAAGCTCAGTTAGTGCCCCCCGCTCGCCGGGAGCGAAGTCGTATTTGGGCCGCTCGGCCACGGTGAGCCTTTGTTCGCCAATTGCCGTGTGTCTCCTGGTCCAGCGAGCGAGCGGCCGGCGAGTTCATGCGCGCCACGGCGGCGTGCGGTTGCCGACGTCAGCGACGGGAAAGCGGTCGCCCGCTCGCCGAGATCTCGTCGCCGCAGTCCCGACCGGTGGCCCCTGGAGAATCGCGGCGTGCCTCAACACGGTCCAGTCATCGTCCGCCTACCGACGGGACAGAACGCTGCACCGTTCCAAGCGTCACTGACCCAGCACTTCGGCTTCACGGTCCAGAATTACGGCGGCTCGGTTGCCGTCGACCTCCCTGAGGGATCCGGCACGGTCAGGAACTACCTCACAGCGACGCGGCTTTGCGGCTCGGGCGACATCGTGACGGACGCGACTTGGGATCCGCTGCGCGCGGTCCAGCCACACGAGCACGACCGGACTGCTGGGCGGCGCCTCTGGGACTGGGCCGACGAGTACCTGGACGGGACAAGACCGGGCGACAAGGACCGACTCTGGCGACAGATGCGAGTCCTTCGCGCACGAACCTTCCTACTCGGACGCGAGCTGCCCGACTACCTGGCGCAAGAGATGCCAAGCATCTTTGATGGGATGCCCGGGTCGTCGCTCTGGCTGATCAACGTCGACGAGTTGCTGCTACGCCGCTTGATGTTCGTCCGTGCGCAGCTCGCGCTTACTTTGACGCCCGATGTTCCTCTCGTTGCCGGCGAGTTCCCGGGCTTCGGCCTGCTCTCAGCACACGGCCTGACCCGAGGCATCGACTTCTCAAGTGCGCTCGCATTGCCGCTCGTGATGTTCTCGCCGGGGCTGCTCGGCATCCCGTTGAGCTGGGAGCCCCACGCACTCGTGCTCGTCTTCGGCCAGGCCGTCGACTTGCATCAGCCTGACTTCGCCACGCCGAGCTCGGCGCTGAGGCCACCAGCCTTCATCCGCCCCGAGGGCTGGAGCGACCCGCCCTACTGGGAACGTCTCACCCCGGCCGAGATGGAACCGCTGATCCCCTGGTGGGTGGATCGACTGAACGTGCTGTACAGCCAGGCGGCCGACCCGACGCAGTTCTCGGACAACCTCGGCCACCACGACGTGAGCGCCCAAGCCGCCTGGCTCCTCACGGTTGAGCGCATCCTCGTCGACACGCTGATCATGGCGAGCGACCCAACGGCTGGCGATCTCGTTCGTGCGCAACTTGCCTTTGATGTTCTCGATAAGACTGAGGGCCTCCTCAACTACGACGAGAGCGGACCAGGCTTCAAGGATCTGCTTCGACGGTCCAAGACGCTGCCCCGCCTCCGCCAGGCGTGGAAGGATCTCCCAGAGAGCATTCCGGCCAGCGTCGAGCGGCGGCTCCGGCTCCATAGCAAGACCACGTTCGACGCCCTCTACGCCGACATCCGCGAGCACGCCACGCTCCCGAGCCGTCTCACGCCCAACGGCATCAAGATCGCGACCACGGACCCCGCCACCCTCCACAATGTCGCGATGAACGAGTACGTCGGCCGCGTTCTCCGCGAGACACGCAACACGGCCCACGGGCTCAAGCGCAGCCTCCGCGAGGACAGCAAGTACATCCTCGCGACGCACACTGGCGACATCCCTCCGCAGCTCACTCACCTCGCGGCACTGATCGTGTTTGCACTAGTCGCCGATGCCGAGAAGCTCTGTGCTGGGACGTGGTGGTGAGCGTGGAGGACGTCGTACGGCTTTACTGCGGCATTCGCTGCTGTTGACTTACTCCACGCCGTTATATGCGCGTGATGCCGTTGGCGTCTGCGGTGGCCTTTGGCTGCCCCAAGGCAGTCGCTTTACGGCTCCTCGCAATTGGTGCGCGTGAACACGCGTATAGCGCTGCGTGGAGTCCAGGTGCTTGTGCCCGAGCAGCTCCTGAATCTGACGCAGGTTGGCACCCGCGCTCAGGAGCTCGGTAGCGAAGACGTGGCGCAGCGTGTGGGGTGTGATGCGCTTGCGCTTGTTCACTCCCGCTGTGGTCGCGTAGCGACGAAACGTCAGGGCCATGATGCTCGGCGTCAGGCGCCTGCCATGGACGCCCACGAACAGGGCCGGCTCGCTCACGGACGCGCGCGTAGCAACGTAGGCCACGAACAGCGGCACGAGGCCCGGGTGGATCGGCACGACGCGCTGGCGCCCGCCCTTGGCGTTGCGCACACGGATCAGGCGCCGGTCGAGGTCGACGTCGTCACAGTCGAGGCCGAGCAGCTCCGAGCGGCGCAGGCCGGCGTAGGCGAACAGGGCGAGCAGCAGGCGGTCGCGCTCCGGCTTACCGGCGTGCACACGCTGCCACACGCCGTCACGGCCGGGCACACTCAACAGACGCGACAACTCTGAGCGGTCGAGCACGTCGGGTAGCGCTTCGCGCTTCTTGGGCGTGCGCAGGACATGTGCAGGGTCGCGCTCGAGGTAGTCGCTCTCGACGCAGAAGCGAAAGAAGCACCGCAGCGCCGCGACCGTCCTTGCCTGGCTTGAGGGCGCTGGGCGATGCGTGCTCTCCTCGGCCAGGAAGCGCCGCAACTCAGATGTGTGAATCTCCGCCAGCGCGCTGATCCCCTGCGCGCGCAGGAAGTCAAGGCAGGCGCGCACGTCACGCTCATACGCCTTGCACGTCAACTCCGCAAGACGGCGCTCGATGCGGCAGTAAATGATGAAGTCAGACAGGGCGTTGAGCATCGGGGCTGTCCTTTCGGGCGGCCTCCGAGCTCCGGGGCTTCCTACCCTGTCTACTCTCCGGCTTATCGACCTGCTAAGGAAAGGCCCCGCAAATGCGGGGTCTTTCTATAGCGTCGCTCGTGTCGGCGGCGAGCCCGGTCAAGGGAGCGATCTGCAGTTGGGTGAGCAGCTCTGCACAGCGGCGGGTCTTGCACCGAAGCAACGACCCTCAGCCGATATGCACTGTTGCGAGCGCCGGGGCGGTCGTCAGGTGCTTGCCCGCACGCACGTAGGAGCAGGTGGCGCTGAGCCGCCATTTCCCGGGGCCAAGTCTCGCGGCCAAGGATCCGGCGAACCTGACGCCGCCGTGTCCTTCACGGTCGACGGCCGTCCCGAGTGCGACTGTCCGGCCTGCAGAGCTTGTGCTGGCCTCGCGTTGCGAGTGGGACGCCGAAGCAACCCGCAGCGACACCGTGGCTCCGGTAGCGAGCGTTGCACCCGGTGCGACGATCTGCGCGCGCGCCGCGCCACGATGCAGGCGCAACCTCATCTGGGTCGCCGACTTGGACGACTTCGACCCAGCCGCTTGCGCCACGGCGCTTCCCAGAGCGAAATGTAGTGAGTTCCCACCGCCGGGCGGCGGCCCGGGCGGCGGTGTCGGGGGTCCGCCGCCGGCCGGCGGCGTCGGTTGACCTCCGCCAGGCGATGCGGGCTGCGCGCCCCCTTTTGGCTGACCGGCCCCGCCGGGTCCCTGGCCCCCAACCGGAACCGTTTGATCCTGATTCCAGACCCCGTTGCCTACAAGGCCGGCGTAGCTGCCGGTGCCAGCGAGGACGTTCACGTCTATCGTCAGCCGCGCCGCATCAGGCGCCCGACGGCCGCCATCATCTCCGCTGTCCGCGCGTCGCGCTCATCGGGCTCGGAACCGACCACGCACACATGTGCGTGGTCGTCCAGGAGCCCGAGCGCGACCTTGTCGAGGGCGGCCTGGATCGCCGCGATCTGCGTGAGCACATCGATGCAGTAGCGGTCCTGCTCGACCATGCGCTCGACGCCCCGGACCTGGCCCTCGATCCGGCGCAGCCGCGTTTGCAGTTGATCCTTCGTCGCGGTGTAGCCGCGCGGGCGTGTGGTCGTCTTCGCGTCGCTCATACCCAACATCCTAGCCGATACCCCGGGAGGGTATATTGGAGGCATGGACGTACTGACGGTCATCGGCGGAGGCTTCAAGAACGCCTTCCTGATGGCGTGGACCGTCTGGTGGGCTCTCGTGTTCGGGTTCGCCATCTCGGCGATCGTGCAGGCATGGGTTCCGCGCGAGCGCATCCAGAACGCGATGGGAGGCTCCGGCCTTCGGCCGGTAGCGATCGCGACCGGCCTGGGCGCGGCGTCATCGTCCTGCAGCTACGCCGCGATCGCGATCGCCAAGAGCCTCTTCCAGAAGGGCGCGAGCGCGGCCTCGGCGCTCGCCTTCCAGTTCGCGTCCACGAACCTGGTGGTCGAGCTCGGGATCGTGATGTGGGTCCTGATCGGCTGGCAGTTCACGCTCGCCGAGTTCATCGGCGGCCTCGTGCTGATCGCGATCATGACCATGCTGCTGCGGCTGTTCGTCTCACGGCGCTTGGAGGAGCAGGCGCGCGCGCACGCTCAGAAGGCGGATGAGGGCCACAGCCATCACAGCGCCGGCGGGCGGATGACGATCCGCCAGCGCCTGACGAGCGTGAGCGCGTGGTCGGATGTCGCACACAACTTCCGCAACGACTGGTCGATGCTCTGGAAGGAGATCACGATCGGCTTCGTGCTCGCCGGCTTTATCGGCCAGCTTCCCAACAGCTTCTTCAGCGCGCTCTTCCTCGATAGCGCCCCGGCCGGGGTGAAGCTGATCGAGAACGCGATCGTCGGGCCGATCATCGCCGTACTCAGCTTCGTCTGCTCCGTCGGCAACGTCCCACTCGCCGCGGTGCTGTGGTCCGGCGGGATCAGCTTCGCGGGGGTTATCGCCTTCATCTTCGCCGACCTGATCGTGATCCCGATCGTCCTGATCTACCGCAAGTACTACGGCAGAGCTTTCACAGTCCGTATCGTGGCGCTCATGTTCGTCACGATGGTCAGCGCCGCGCTGATCGTTGACGGCCTGTTCAGCGCCGCCGGGCTCATCCCCGAAGCCAGGCCGACGCGGGCCGACATCTTCAGCTCACTTAAGGTCGACTACAAGCTGTTCACGAACATCCTCGGCGTCGCGATCTTCGCCACGCTCTTCCTGCTGACGCGGCGGCGTGGCGTCAGCGACTCGGCGGCGGCGACTTTAGGTTTGCGCCAGCCTCGCGGCGGCTAACCATCCATTCGGTCAAGGTCGTTGAGCGCAGAGCAATCCTCATTCAGCCCCGACACCCGCGATGGGCATGCCTCTGACGGCGGCGGTCGCGCTCGCCGCCCGGCGACCGTGAGCCCGGCGCCGAGACTCGGGGCGGTCTCCGCCGCCGATCCCGCTCGCCAGGAAGCGGGCCGCCGACTGGTCGTCACATCGACGCCTGGCTGAGCAGCGTGTCAGGAACAACGCTCAAAGACGTCTCGGGTCCTACAGCTGGTCGTCACGGCAGCTGCTCTTCTATTTCTTCCCGCGCTTTCCCCACGACTTCCAGCGTCTTCTCGTCTATTTCTTCTTTCGCCTTTTCGCCCGCCGCTTCGTTGCTGCCGCGTATGTATGCGTCCCAGTTTTCGTTCGCTTCTTCGAATACTTCCTGGCGGAACGCGTCGGCTTCGTCGATGTCCTGCGTCGTCGCCTTCTGGTCGTTCTCCACTTCGGCCAGACGCTGCCCCTCGGCCGCCGAAGGGTTGAAGCTCGCCCACGACTGCGCGAGCGCCTGGCCGTAGGCGGAGTTGCCGCTCTGGGGCGCTGAGACGTCGGAGTAGTAGAAGAGCCATTCTTCGGCGCTCCCCGTGTTGGCGGTCGTCGCGGCGAACATCGCGGCTTCCCAGGGGACGCCGTTGCGAGTGAACCTCAGCAGGTCGAAGGAGGCGTTCCAACCTGGTTCGAAGTGCACGGATTGGCTCTTGACGAGCGTCACGTTGGCAATGCCCGCGTTGATGAGCCTGTCGAGCGTCTGTGCCCACAGCGTCGTGGCTGCGGTCGCGGAGCTTTCGATGAACGCCGAGATCCCAGGACAGAGGGCGCTCTCGCCGGCGACGTGTTCCGCGGTCCATGCCTTCGTGTATCCGGGCACGCAGACAGGCATGCCGAGCCCGAATTCGATCGCCCCGTGGGCGGGGTCGAGGCATTCGACGACGCCCCTGGAGCCGGCGCAGTTGAACCCGGCGGGAACCTGTGCGGTCGCGGAGCGGTCGGTGTTCGTAAAGGACTGGAGCGTCACCGGGGTCACCCGCTTCAGGGCCTTCTGGACGGGTGCCGCCACCGCCTTGCCGCCCCGGGCTTCGTTGGCGATCTGCTGGAGCAGGGCGTCAAGCGGTTCCGCGGCCGCGGCACGGGCGAGGCTGGCCTTCCTGGCGCGCCGCTTGCCGGCGGGCTTGTTCGCGTGCTTGCTGGGCGCCTTGGCCGTGCCCCATGCGATCACGGCGAGCTGGCCGCTCGTCACCTGGCGCACCTCGAGCGTCTCCGCATGCCCGCCGTGGATGAGACCGGCGGTGTATGACGTCGCGGACTGCCTGGAGTAGGAGACCGTGCTCTTGCTCTGCGCGATCAGCGTCTGCGCGACGCTCGCGGGGGTCCCGGCGCTGTTCACGAGCAGGTAGTTGACGAACACGCCCCGCGTCTTGCTCGACACGTGCTCGACGCCCTTCGGCGTGCGGGTGATGGTGAAATCGCTCGGCGCGCGCACCGTGAAGCCGGTCACGGGGTCCCTCAGCTTGACGAGCTTGCTGTGAGCCCCGGCTTGCTTGCAACCCTTGCCCTTCGACTTGCCGTGCTTGGAGCAGCGCCCGGCGCTGTTGCCGTGACCTTTACTCGCGACGCGAGCCCGCGCGGCGCCTTCCGCTGGCGCGCTTGCCGGCGAGAGCCAGGCGGGCGCGATCAGCAGCGCCGGCAGCAGGCTGAGCGCGAGACGCCTGGCGATGGTCCTGTGCGGACGGTCATATGTGTGCGGTCTGGCCACTGGCTGGTTGCGAAGAGCTTGCTTTTCTCGCAATGTCGACAGGGCTGCGCGCGAGGTGAGACCGACCGGGCCCGAACCGGACGTTTGTCCCAGTCGTGTGGGCGCCCGCCGAGAGGCTCAACTCACGAGAAGCCCCGCTCTCGCAGGGCGCTGGGGGCCACCGCGACCGCGTTGCCGGAGAAGGCTCCGCTCCGGCATTGCTCGCTACAGGTCGGCCCGGTGCTCCTCGTCGGCCTCCCCGTACACGGCCGACTCCGGCTCCTCCTCACGGCCCGCGTCGCGGATGATGATCGCGGGGGTGTGCTCGTCTCCGTGGGAGGCGTGCTCGATCAGCTCCTGCTCGGCGAGCTCGAAGCCCTCGGACTCGCCCCCTCCCGCCTCATCCACGGCCGAGCGCTCCTGACGGCGGCGCTCATCGAGCTCGGAGATGGGATCGGAGGGAAAAGCGCCGTCCATGGTTTCACTGTACTCCAAGGCCCTTGGCGTGACTCCCGCTGCAAGGCGCTGTACAGGCGGGCCTCGGGCGTCGAGGAGGACGTCGGGCGAAGGAACTACACCTAGACGTGCAGCTGCTCGCGTGCGCTGTCCACCAGCGACCCGCCGAGCTTGAGCTTGGCGAGCGCCGCGAGCATCGCGTCCAGCTCGCAGTCGACCTTGTCCGGCCAGGGCTTCTCGGGGTGGTCGTCGAGCGTCTTCAGGCCGTTGCCGGTGATGATCGCGACGACCGTCTCGTCGGGCGCGAAACGCCCTTCGGCGGCCAGCTTCTCGAGCACGGCGACCGTCGTGCCGCCGGCGGGCTCGGTCAAGAGACCCTCGGTCGCAGCCAGGAGGTCGATGCCGGCGAAGATCTCGGGGTCCGAGGCGAACCCACCGGTGCCGCCGCGTTTGCGCACCGCGTCGATCACCAAGTAGCCGTCGCCGGGCGAGCCGATCGCAAGCGAGTGCGCCGCGGTCTCGGGCGTCACGGGCCGGATCTCGGCCTCCTCGGCGAGGATCGCGTTGGCGATCGGATTGCAGCCCGAGGGTTGAGCTATGTGAATGCGCGTGGAGTCGGTCTGTGAGAGCCCGAGCAGCTGCAGCTCGCCCAGGCCCTTGTGCAGGCGGGAGGAGAGCGTGCCGCCGGCGGCCGCCGTGACGATATGGTCGGGCGCCCGCCAGTCGAGCTGCTCGACGATCTCGAACGCCGCCGTCTTCGCGCCCTCCGCATAGAACGGCCGCAACGTGATGTTCGCGAACTCCATGCCCGTCGTCTCGGCGACTTCGCGACAGCGGCGATTGACTTCGTCGTAGTTGCCCTCGACCTGACAGACCTCCGCGCCGAGCGCGCGGCATGCGCGGGCCTTCGTGTCCTCGAGGCGGTTCGGATAGAAGACGTAGGAGGCGACGCCGGCCTTCGCGGCCAGCGAGGCCACGGCGGTGCCCACGTTGCCGGTCGAGACGCATCCGATCTCGTCGCGGCCGAGCTCGAGCAGCCGAGCGACGGACATCGAGACGACGCGATCCTTGTAGGAGAGGCTGGGGCGCGAGGTGGAGTCGTCCTTCAGGTAGAGGTTGGCGATGCCGAGCTCGGCGCCGAGCCGGTCGGCGTGGATCAGGGGGGTGTATCCGGCGTGGCGGCCGACGCGAGCCTGCGCGGAGGCCTTGACGATCGGCAGCAGCTCCTCGAAGCGCCAGATGTTCAGCGGGCGCTGTGCGTGGGGGACTTCCTTGAAGCGACGGGCCGCGAGCTCGTAGTCATAGGAGATGTCGAGGCCCTTGCCGCAGTCCGGGCACACGAAGGCCGTGCCCGCCAGCGGGAAGCTGAGCTCGCAGCGGCGGCAGACCAGGCCCGTGGCACACGAGCGCGTCTGCTGGTCTGACCCCAGGGGGGGACTCTGTGTGACGTCTGTGCTCATGCGGCCACCTGGAACGATACGCCCGGCCACGGCATCTGCGCGCCCTGCTCCTCGTTGCCGAGCGCGATCCACAGCTCCTCGGCGAGGTGGGGGGCGAGTGGCCCGAGCAGCTGGGCGAGCAGCGTGAGCGCCCGGATCAGCGCGTCGCTGTCGGCCCGGCTCAGTCGTCCCTGCCGGGCGATCACCCGCTTCTCGAAGTCCTTGACCCGATCGAACAGACGCATCACGTTGCGCACCGCGCTGTGCATCTCGAGATCCTCCATCTCCTCGGTGATCTTCTCCGCGCCAGTCTCGCACCATTTCTCGAGGCGACGTCTGAGGTGCTCGGTGGTGTCTCTCGCGGACCCGTCCTGCGAGCGCTCGCCCGCCGGAACAGCCTCCTCGACGGCGAGCTCCTCCGCGATCGCGAGCTGGGCGTGGCAGTAATCCCACACCTGCGTCAGGAACCTGTGGCAGCGCAGCACGGCCGAGTCGCTCCAGTTGAGCGACCGCTGCGGGCGGGCGGCGTAGAGGACCGCCAGTCGAACGGTGTCGGCGCCGAAGCGCTCCACGAGCTCGTCCGGGTCGACGACGTTGCCGAGGTGCTTGCTCATCTTGCGCCCATTCGAGATGACCATCTCATGGAACAGGCAGCCGGCGAACGGCTCGCCGTCGGCGAGGAACGCCAGGTGGCCGATGTCGCGTAGCGCCTTGGTGACGATGCGCTGGTCGAACACGAAGTTGCCGCTGTCGGAGCCGGCGACCACGCGCTCGCAGGGCAGCCAGTGGCGCAGGTCGGGCAGGGCGAGGATGTCCTCTAGCGCGTCCTCGCGAGCCTCGGATGGCACGCCGGCCGGCACCCACAGCCAGAGGGCGTCGAAGTGGCAGTCGAGCGTGTCGGTCTCGCGGCGCGCCGGACCGCCGCAGCGGGGGCAGGTGGTCTCGACGAAGTCCTTCGACTCCGCGAGCGGGTTCCCGGCGCCGGTGGGGGTAATGTCGAGCGGAAGCAGCACCGGGAGCTGCTCGCGCGCCAGCGGCACCGTCCCGCAGGACTCGCAGTAGACGATCGGGATCGGCGTTCCCCACGAGCGCTGGCGTGAGATCGAGAAGTCATCGGCGCGATAGCGCACAGCGGCACGCGCCGCCGAGACGCCCGCCGTCAGCCCTGCCGCGGCGCGGTCCGATCCTGCCCCGGCGGCGCCGCTGGCGCCCATGGACAGTCGCTCGGCGATCACGCTGTCGGTGCGGTCGTGCTCGGGGATCCCGAGCACCGCCGTCGCGCCGTAGCGCCCGTCCACGAGGGGCGATATGAGCACCGGCAAGAGCTCCTCGCCCGCGGGCGCGAGCACGGAGCGGCCGGAATCGATCAGGGGAATGGCCTCCGCGTCGCGCGAGCTGCGCTCCAGGCCGCCCGAGCGCAGCTCCTCGAGGCGCTCACGGACGTCGGGATCCGCGGCCCAGACGTCGATGTCCGGATGCTTGGGGGATACGAGCACGAAGCGCGCCAGCTCGAGGGCGTCGGCGTGGGGCGTGAAGACCGTGAGCTCGCTGCCGTCGGGGGCCGGCAGATCAAGCTCGACGCCGTCGACCCGTCCGAGCACGAAGCGCTGGCTCGCGAGCGAGTTCTCATCCCATTTCTCGAGCTCATCCAGCCGCCGGTCGTTCTCCTCGACGTATGCGCTCACGCGCAGCAGCCACTGCGGTCTCTGGACGAGTCGCACGGGGTTGTGGCAGCGCCAGCAGAGGCCATCCTCGACCTGGATTGTGGCGAGGGTGGTCTGGCAGGTGTCGCACCAGTCGACGTTGCCGGTCCCGCGGTAGACGAGTCCGGCCTCGAGCAGGACGAGGAAGAGCCACTGCGACCATCGGTACATGATCGGGTCGGAGCTGAGGAACGAGCGCTGCCAGTCGAAGGAGAAGCCGAGGCGCTCGAGCTGTGCGGTCATGTGGCTGGCGCAGCGGCTGACCCAGTCGCTTGGCGACTCGCCGCCGGCGATCGCGCCGAGCTCGGCCGGCAGGCCGAACGCGTCGAAACCGAAGGCGAACAGCACCGCATCGCCGCGCGCGCGCCAGAAGCGCGCGTAGGCGTCGCCGATCGAGTAGCTGCGAACGTGGCCGATGTGGATGTTCCCGGAGGTGAACGGCGCGGAGGGCTTTATGTAGCGGTGGGGCTGCTCCTCGACGATCGCCGGCGTCTTGAACGCGTCGCGCTCGCGCCAGGCCGACTGCCTGCGCGTCTCGACCGCCTGTGGGTCATAGCTCCTGTGCGCTCCGTCGCTCATGTCCAACCGAGCATAGCCAAGCGATTCGATCCGATGTGACCATTGCTATGCTCAGATTCGCTTGGCTCTCGTCTTCAAAATGGTCCCGATGACCCCCCGCCGACCCTCCTTTGGCCCCGCCCAGCGCGGGGTCTTCTTGTCCGCCCGGACTGCGAGGATCCAGCGATGGAGATAGAGATCGGGCGCGGGAAGAAGGCGCGACAGGCCTACGGCTTCGACGACATCGCGATCGTGCCCTCGCGGCGCACGCGCGACCCCGACGACATCGACATATCATGGAAGCTGGGGCCGTATCAGTTCGAGCTGCCGATGCTCGCGGCGGCGATGGACGGGGTCTGCTCGCCTCGCACGGCGGGCATCATCGGCGATCTGGGCGGCCTTGCCGTGCTCAACCTGGAGGGGATCTTCACCCGCTACGAGGACGCCGAGGAGCAGCTCGAGCGCATCGCGGCGCTGCCGAAGGACGTGGCGACGCGCGAGATGCAGGAGATCTACCGGGAGCCCATCAAGCCCGAGCTGATCGCGCAGCGGATCCGCGAGGTCAAGGAGCAGAAGGTCGTCGCCGCCGCCTCGCTGACGCCGCAGCGCGTGCTCGACTATCACGAGATCGCGCTGGAGGCGGGCCTGGACGTGCTCGTCATCCAGGGGACGGTGGTCTCCGGCGAGCACGTGTCGACCGTCTCGGAGCCGCTGAACCTGAAGGAGTTCATACCGACGCTCGACGTCCCGGTGGTGGTGGGCGGGTGCGCCTCATACCACACGGGCCTTCACCTGATGCGGACGGGCGCCGCCGGCGTGCTCGTCGGCGTCGGCCCCGGGGCGGCCTGCACGACGCGGGGCGTGCTCGGCATCGGCGTGCCGCAGGCGACCGCGATCGCGGACGTCGCCCATGCCCGCTCGACGCACATGCTCGAGACGGGCGAGTACTGCCAGGTGATCGCCGATGGTGGCATGCGCAACGGGGGCGACGTCTCCAAGGCGATCGCCCTGGGAGCCGACGCCGTGATGATCGGTTCACCATTGGCGCGGGCGTACGAGGCGCCGGGGCGGGGCTTCCATTGGGGCATGGCGACCTTTCACCCGACGCTGCCCCGCGGGGCGCGCGTGGCCACGACGCAGAACGGAACGCTCGAGGAGATCCTCGTGGGCCCGGCGCGCGAGAACGACGGCACGTTCAACCTGTTCGGCGGACTGCGCACGTCGATGGCCACGTGCGGACACAAGGATCTCGCCGAGTTCAACCGCGCCGAGGTCGTGATCGCGCCCGCCCTGCAGACGGAGGGCAAGGCGCTGCAGCGCGACCAGGGCGTGGGCATGGGTGCCACCAACGGGAAGGCCGCCGCCCTCGCGAATGACTGACACCTCGGCAGGGGCCGTACGCGACGTTCCGGGCGAGGACGGCAAGCATGCGGCGGGCGGGGACCGCCCCGGGGTGCGCTTGGGGGGCGAGCGCGATGTGGCGTCGGGCCGGCCCGAGAACGCTGCCGAGATCGTAGTGCTGGACTACGGTGGCCAGTACAGCCAGCTGATCGCGCGGCGCGTGCGCGACTGCGGGGTGTTCTCGGAGATGCTGCCCCATCACGTGCCCCTGGAGGAGATCGCCCGGCGAAGGCCGCGGGGGATCATTCTCTCGGGCGGGCCGTCGTCGGTGTATGGGAAGGACGCTCCGCGGCTCGAGCGCGGCCTGCTCGAGTTGGGCGTGCCGGTGATGGGCATTTGCTACGGGATGCAGCTGCTCGTATACGAGCTCGGTGGCCGGGTCGAGCAGGCCGAGGTCGGCGAGTTCGGGCGCTCGGAGCTGCACGTGCGAGATCCGGGGGTGCTGCTGAAGGAGACGCCGCGCGAGCAGACGTGCTGGATGTCCCATCGGGACGCGGTCTTCGAGGCGCCGCCCGGCTTCACGGCGCTCGCGTCATCGAGCGCGTCGCCGGTCGCCGCCGTGGAGGATGTGCGGCGTGGCATCTACGGAATCCAGTTTCATCCCGAGGTCGTGCACACGCCGTATGGCCAGGAGATCCTGACGAGGTTCCTGACCGAGGTGTGCGGCTGCGAGCGGACATGGACGGCGGCCTCGATCGTCGAGAACCAGGTGCGCCGTATTCGCGAGCAGGTCGGCGACGGCAGGGTGATCTGCGGGCTCTCCGGCGGAGTCGATTCCTCCGTGGCGGCCCTGCTCGTGCACCGCGCGGTCGGCGAGCAGCTCACGTGCGTGTTCGTGGACCACGGGCTGATGCGCAAGGACGAGGGCGAGCAGGTGGTGAGCGCGTTTCGGGACACGTTCAAGGTGCCGCTGGTCGCGGTCGATGCGGAGACCCGGTTTCTCGACAAGCTCAGGGGAGTGACCGAGCCGGAGGCCAAGCGCAAGGCGATCGGGGCGGAGTTCATCAAGGTGTTCGAGGAGGAGGCGGCGAAGCTCGCGGACGCGAACGGCGCCGCCGGCGCCCGCTACCTGGTGCAGGGAACGCTGTATTCGGACGTGATCGAGTCCGGCGGCGGGACGGGCGCGGCGACGATCAAGTCCCACCACAACGTGGGCGGTCTGCCCGAGGACATGCGCTTCGAGCTGGTGGAGCCGCTGAGGGCGCTGTTCAAGGATGAGGTGCGCGCCGTGGGCGCTGAGCTGGGGCTGCCGGAGCGCTTGGTGTGGCGCCAGCCCTTCCCCGGGCCGGGGCTTGCGATCAGGATCGTCGGGGGGGAGGCGACCAAGGAGCGGCTTGACGTGCTGCGCGAGGCCGACCACATCCTGCAGGAGGAGATCCGCGATGCGGGTCTGTACCGCGAGCTGTGGCAGTCGTTCTGCGTCCTTCCCGACGTGCGCACGGTGGGCGTGCAGGGGGACGAGCGCACATACGGGTACGTGGTCGTGGTGCGCGCGGTGACCAGCGACGACGCCATGACGGCGGACTGGGCGAGGCTGCCGTACGACCTGCTCGAGCGGATCGCCTCGCGGATGATCAACGAGCTGCGGGAGGTGAATCGGGTGGTGCTGGACATCACCTCGAAGCCTCCCGGAACGATCGAGTGGGAGTAACCCAGGCCTAGTCTTGACGCCCCTGGTGGCGTCTCGGTCGCTCGCCTGCGTAGCAGGCCACGCTCCCTGCGTCCTTGCCAGGAACGACAATCCGTCGGCCTTCGGCGTGTTGGTCGCCCTTTTTTTCGGGAGACACGTTCGCCCGTTGCCTCGAACAGCCGAAGTGGCGCCGGTCACCACAGTCCGTCGTCGCCGCGACGGGGATGGACATCGCCTATGATGTTCGCTGCGCCGCGCGCTACCGCGTGGCCTTTTTTGCGTAATGGCACCCTCTACCAAGACCTATGTAGCGAAGCCGACCGACCGTGAGCGCAACTGGCTGCTCGTGGACGCGAACGGCAAGACGCTGGGCCGGCTCGCGACGCAGATCGCGGATGTACTGCGCGGCAAGCGCAAGCCCGAGTACACGCCGCACATCGATACTGGCGACTTCGTGGTGGTGGTCAACGCCGAGAAGGTGCACGTGACCGGCAACAAGCGCAAGGACAAGCGCTACTACCGTCACTCGGGCTATCCCGGGGGGCTGCGCTCGCGCACGTTCGAGGAGATGCAGGCGCGCAGGCCCGAGGAGATCATCCGTCTGGCCGTGAAGGGCATGCTGCCGCGCAACCGGCTCGCGCGCAGGCAGATCACGAAGCTCAAGATCTACGCGGGCCCCGAGCATCCGCACGTCGCACAGAAACCGCGAGCTTTGGACATAGAGGCGTGATGGCCGACGAGGAGAAGCCCGAGACGCCGGAGGGCTCGCCGGACACTGAGCCGTCGAACGCCGGCCAGCAGGCTGGCCAGCAGGCCGACGGAGAGCTCACCGAGCTGGCGGGCGCCGAGGAGCCGACGGCGCAGGAGCCGGCCGAGCCGACCCCACAGGAGCAGGAGGATCAGGAGCGCGACGTGGGGAGCCGTGAGGCGGCGGAGGTGGCAGCGGTGGCCGCCGACGCTCCGGTTGAGGCCCAGCAGGTCCCCGAGGAGGCGGCCCCCGAGGCCTCCGAGGGCGACGCCGAGGAGGAGCCCGCCGCGCGCGTGAAGCCGTCGGTGCCCGGGGCGCACCTCGAAGTGGACATCGTTCCCGAGGGAGTTGATCCGCTGGGGTCCGGCGAGTCCTACGAGGATCCCTATGCGATCGAGGGTGACGAGGCGGGACCCGAGGAGGAGGGCGAGGAGGATGAGGAGGATGAGCTTGCCGCGCCGATCGCCACGGCTGCGATCGATCTCGCCTCGGGCGCGCGCTACCGGGCGACGGGCAAGCGCAAGACGGCGATCGCGCGCGTGACGCTGCGACCGGGCAGCGGCGCCTACCTCGTCAACGGGCGCTCCCTCGAGCAGCATTTCCCGCGGGCGACGCTCCAGCGCAACATCCGCCAGCCGCTCGAGACGGTGGGCTATGAGGAGAGGATGGACGTTGTCGCGCGGCTGCACGGCGGCGGCATCTCCGCTCAGGCCGGCGCGCTGCGCCACGGTGTCTCCCGCGCGCTGCTGGAGGCCGATCCGAACCTGCGCGGAGAGCTCAAGCGCAGGGGCTTCCTCACCCGGGACTCACGCGCCAAGGAGCGCAAGAAGGCAGGCCTGAAGAAGGCGCGCAAGCGTCCGCAGTTCTCCAAGCGCTAGCGACGATGACCCGCAAGCTGTTCGGGACCGACGGCGTTCGCGGCGTCGCCGGCGAGTTCCTGACCCCCGAGCTGGCGCTCGCGCTCGGGCGGGCAGCCACGCGTGGGACCGGCGCGGAGCGCCCACAGGTGCTGATCGTCCGCGACACGCGCGAGTCGGGTGAGATGCTCGAGGCGGCCCTCGCGGCCGGCGTGAGCGCGGCCGGTGGGGACGCGCTGCTGGGTGGCGTGCTGCCCACCCCGGCCGCTCCGTTGCTGATCGGCCGCTACGGCTTTGACCTCGCCGCCGTGCTGTCGGCGTCGCACAACCCCTATCAGGACAACGGGATCAAGTTCTTCGCAAGCGACGGCTACAAGCTCTCCGACGAGGATGAGCTCGAGATCGAGCAGGAGCTGGAACGGGATCGAGGATCGCCGGCCCAGCAGGACGCGCCGGCGGCGATCGGACGGGTGCGGGAGCTGAGGGGCGCACCCGAGGATTACCTGCGCGAGCTGCACGCGCGGTTCTCCGAGCTGGACCTGGGCGGGCTTGACGTGCTGCTTGACTGCGCGAACGGGGCCACCTACCGCGTGGCGCCGGAGATCTTCAGGCGGCTGGGGGCGAAGGTGACCGTCACGGCCGATGCGCCGGACGGCCGCAACATCAACGCAGGATGTGGCTCGACGCACGTCGGGGCGCTGGCGGAGCGGCTGCTGGAGGGCGGCCACTCGGTTGGGTTCGCGTTCGACGGCGACGGCGACCGCGTGCTGGCGGTGGATCGCCTGGGAAGCGTCGTCGACGGTGACGAGCTGCTCGCTCTGGCGGCGCTTGACCTGAGGGACTCCGGGCGACTCGCCGGCAACGGCGTGGTGGTGACGGTGATGACCAACTACGGCTTCCACGCGGCGATGAAGCGGGCCGGCGTGTCGGTCGCGACGACGACGGTGGGCGATCGGTACGTGCTCGAGGAGCTGCGCTCGCGCGGCTGGGTGCTGGGCGGCGAGCAGTCGGGACACATCATCGACATGGGCTTCAACCGAACGGGCGACGGCATCGCCGGCGCGCTGCTCACGCTCGAGGCCCTTGCCGGAAGGGACCTCAGCGAGCGCGATGCGATGGCGAGGCTGCCCCAGCGCCTGGTGAATGTACGCGTGCGCGACCGCGGAGCGCTGGATCAAGCGCCAGACGTTCAGCGGGCCGCGAGCGCCGAGGATGAGGCGCTGCGGGGGCGCGGCCGCGTGCTCGTGCGCCCGAGCGGGACGGAGCCGCTCGTGAGGGTGATGGTCGAGGCGCCGACCGACGAGGAGGCCGACGAGGTGTGCTCCCGGCTGGTGGCGCTCGTGACGCGCGAGCTGGGCTGAGGTCCGATGGTATCGTCGATGCGGTGTGCGGCATCGTTGGATACGTGGGGACGCGCCCCGTCCGCGAGCTGCTGCTCGCCGGGCTGAGCAAGCTCGAGTACCGGGGCTATGACTCGGCCGGAATCTCCGTCGTCGCCGGTGATCAGATCGAGGCTGTGCGCGCCGTCGGCAACCTGGCGGCGCTGCGCGCCAAGCTCGACGGTCAGGGTGTCGATGCGGACGGCGGGGTCGTGGCCGTGGCCGCCGCGCCGACCACGACCGGTATCGGTCACACTCGCTGGGCGACCCACGGACGGGTGAGCGAGGAGAACGCCCACCCTCACAACGACAGCTCCGACCGCGTGCACGTGGTCGTGAACGGGATCGTCGAGAACTACATAACGCTGAAGGGGCGCCTGATCGCGCAGGGCAGCACGTTCAGCTCCGAGACCGACGCCGAGGTGATCGCGCATCTGATCGCCAGCCACTATTCGGGCGAGCTGAGCGACGCGGTGCGGGAGGCGTGCACCGAGCTGGAGGGCCATTACGCGTTCGTCGCGATGAGCGCGGACGAGCCCGACGTGCTCGTCGGGGCCCGAAAGGAGTGCCCGCTTGTGATCGGTCGCGGCGATGGTGAGCAGTTCGTGGCATCCGCCGTGCCGGCGTTCCTGGCGGAGACCAGGCGGGTCCAGTACGTGGAGAACGGCGAGATCGTCGTTCTGAGGCCCGGGGACGTCACGATCATGACGGCCGCGGGCGAGGTGCTCGAGCGGGCCGTGCAGACGGTCGACTGGGACGAGGAGACCGCCGAGAAGGGCGGGTATGAGACCTTCATGCTCAAGGAGATCCACGAACAGGCCGACGCCGTCGCGGACACGATCTCCGACCGCACGGCCCGGGGCGACGGCGTCGATCTGGACGAGCAGGGGGCGCTCGACGAGGCGATCCTGGCGGATGTCAAGCGGGTGGTCGTCGTGGCGTGCGGCACCTCCTACCACGCGGGGCTGATCGGGCGCTACGCGATCGAGGAGTGGGCCCGGCTGCCGGTCGAGATGGACATCGCGTCGGAGTATCGCTACCGCAACCCCGTCGTCGGCCCCGGAGATCTGGTGATCGGCATATCGCAGTCCGGCGAGACCGCGGACACGCTCGCGGCGATGCGCCTCGCACGCGAGCGGGGGGCCAGGGTGCTCGCGATCACGAACGTGATGGGCTCGCAGGCCACGCGCGACGCGGACGGCGTTCTGTTCACCAGGGCGGGCCTCGAGATCGGGGTCGCCGCGACGAAGACCTTCCTCTGCCAGGTCGCCGCAACCTACCTGCTGGGAATCCGTCTCGCCGAGCTGCGCGGCACGCTGGAGCCCGCGCGGCTCGCCGAGTTGGTGGGCGAGGTCAAGCGCCTGCCGCATTGCATCGACGAGGTCCTTGGTTCGGTGGGCGAGCAGGTGAGCGCGATCGCCGACACGTGCTGGGAGAACGAGTTCTTCCTCTACATCGGCCGTCACGTCGGCCTGCCGGTGGCGCTCGAGGGTGCGTTGAAGCTCAAGGAGATCTCCTACATCGCCACGGACGCGTACGCCGCGGGAGAGATGAAGCACGGTCCGATCGCGCTGCTGGACGACTCCACTCCGGTCGTCTGCGTGGCCACCGACTCCCCGGTGCTCGAGAAGCTCGTATCGAACATGCAGGAGGTGCGCGCGCGCGGGGCGCGCGTGATCGCGGTCGCGACGGAGGGCAACGCGCAGATCGCAGAGCACGCCGACGCCGTCATCATGTTGCCGGCGGTGGACTGGATGCTCCAGCCGATCCTCGCCGTGATACCGCTGCAGCTGCTCGCGTATGAGATCGCGCGCCGGCGCGGGCTGAACGTCGACCAGCCGCGCAACCTCGCCAAGACGGTCACGGTCGAGTGACGCGGCGCCGGCGCTGATGGGAATCGCCCCGCGCCTGTCCCGCGCCTGAGCTCGCGCCGAGGCGGTCCGCGCCGTGAGAGGAGCGACCATCTAGCATCGCAACTCGTGGATACGCTGCCCGACTGGCTGACGCCGCTGCCTGACGCCGAGACGATGCGCGCGGTCGATCGCTGGGCGATCGAGGAGCGCGGGGTGCCGTCGCTCGACTTGATGGAGCGCGCCGGCGCGGGCGTCGCGCGGACGGTCGAGCAACTCGCCCCGGGCGGCCCGGTGGCGGTGGTTTGCGGGAAGGGCAACAACGGCGGCGACGGGCTGGTGGTGGCGCGTCTGCTGCGCGATGGGGGCCGGGAGGTCACCGTGGCATGCGTCGCGGCGCCGCAGGAGTTCTCCGGCGATGCGCGCGCGAATCTCGAACGGCTCGGCGGCGACGCGCCGATCCAGCTGGGGGCCGCCGAGGGATCCGAGCCGGGCGGGCAGGGCGCGAGCCTGTTCGGGGGTGCGACGGTGATCGTGGACGCGCTGCTGGGCACGGGCTTTGAGGGGGAGCCCCGCGGCGTCGTGGCGGACGCGATCGGGGCCGTCAACTCCGCCGGCGCGCCGGTGGTCAGCGTGGACGTGCCGAGTGGCGTGGACGCCTCCACCGGCGTGGTGCGCGGCCGGGCTGTGTGCGCCGCGACGACGGTCACGTTCCACGCCGCCAAGCCGGGGTTGTGGATCAGGCCCGGCAAGGCCCATGCCGGGGTGGTCGAGACGATCGACATCGGCATTCCCCGAGGCGCCCCCGAGAGGGCCCGCATCGGGTTGATCGAGCCGCTGCTGCTCGATGCCCTGCCCCGCCGGGGCGCCTCCTCGACGAAGTTCAGCAGCGGGCACGTGCTGGTAGCGGGCGGTTCGCGTGGGTTGACTGGCGCTCCGCGGATGACCGCCCACGCGAGTATGCGCGCGGGTGCGGGGTACGTGACGGCCTGCGTACCGGCCTCGCTGCAGGGGATCCTGGCGGGCGGGGGGCTTCCGGAGCTGATGACGCGCGGCTTGGCCGACGAGGACGGCGCGCTGACGGTCGACGCGGTCGAGGCCGTGCTGAAGGAGAGCGAGCGCGGTGGGGCGCTGGCGCTGGGCCCTGGGCTTGGACGCAGCGACAGCGCCGTGGCGTTCGCGCGCGCGCTCGCTCCCCGGGCGGCGGTTGCGCTGGTGCTCGACGCCGACGGGTTGAACGCGTACGCCGGACGCCTCGGCGAGCTGACGGTCAGGGATGCGCCCACGGTGCTGACGCCGCATGCGGGCGAGCTTGGCCGGCTGCTCGACCTGGACAGCTCGGAGATCGAGCGCGAGCGCCTGCGCAATGCGCGCGCGGCGGCCGAGCAGGCCGGGTCGGTGGTGGTGCTGAAGGGCGACGATACGCTCGTCGCCCACCCGCAGGGATGGGTCGCGATCAGCCCGGGCGCGAGCCCGGCGCTGGCGACGGCCGGATCAGGCGACGTTCTCACCGGCGTGATCGCGGCTCTGCTCGCGCAGGGGATGGAGCCGTTCGAGGCGGCCGCTGCGGGGGTCCTGTTGCACGTCATCGCCGGCCGGCAGGCAGCCGCTCGCCGGGGCGCCGCCGAGGGGGTGATCGCCTCCGACGTGATCGCGGCGCTCCCGTCTGCGCGCGCACAGCGGCGGGTGAGCGGTCGGGGGCATGGGTCGCGCGCCGCGGACCCACCGGGAGCGGCCGGGCCATGAGCGTGGCACGTGCGCAGGCGAGCGTGAACGTTGCGGCGATCGAACGCAACTGCGAGCGCCTGCGCTCGGATCTCGACCGCGAGGTGGTCCTGTGTGCGGTGGTGAAGGCCGACGGCTACGGCCACGGCGCATTCGAGAGTGCCCGCGCGGCGCTCGCCGGCGGGGCGAGCTGGCTGGCGGTGGCGAGCGCGCAGGAGGCTGCAGAGCTGCGCCTGGCGGGGATGCGGGGCGTGCGCGTGCTGGTGATGGGAGCCCTCACCGCGGTCGAGCTGAAGGAGGCGCTCGCTGCCGACGCGGACGTGGTCGTGTGGCGCGAGTCCTGTGTGGAGGCCGTCGCCGGCGCCGGCGGCGGGAGGGTTCACGTCAAGCTCGACTCGGGCATGGGACGGCTGGGGGCGCGCGACGCCGGCGAGGCCTCGCGCGTGGCCGCCGCCGCACGCCAGAGCCCCGGCGTCGAGCTGGCCGGGATCATGACGCACTTCGCCACGGCCGACGAACTCGACGATGGCGGGTTCTTCGAACGGCAGCTCGCCGCGTTCGCGAGCTGGGCGCGAACGCTCAAGGCGGAGCAGCCCGGGCTTCTGCTGCACGCGGCGAACAGCGCAGCGCTGATGCGGGACGGGAGGGCGCATTTCGACATGGTGCGCTGCGGTATCGCCGTCTATGGGATGGACCCGTTCGGCGATGATCCGGCTGCGCGCAGGCTCGAGCCGGCGCTCGAGCTCAGCTCCTACGTCGCCGAGGTGAAGCTGTGCCGGGCCGGCGACAGCGCCGGCTACGGGCGCCGCTTCGTGGCTGAGCGCGACACCTACCTTGGAGTGCTGCCGATTGGATACGGCGACGGCGTGCGGCGCGGGCTGTCGAACGACGCCGAGGTTCTGATCGGCGGACGCCGCCACCCGCTCGTGGGGACCGTGAGCATGGACAACATCACCGTGGACCTCGGCGCGGATCCCGCCGCGGCGCTTCTGCGCGGTGAGCGCGGGGTCCTGATCGGCTCGCAGGGGGGCGAGCGGATCACCGCCGAGGAAGTGGCCCGCCGCCTCGACACGATCAACTACGAGGTGACCTGTGCGCTCACCCCGCGCGTGCCCAGGGCCTATCACCGCGATGGCGCTCCGATCGACCCCGGTGGGCAGATGGGTGCCCGTCCGATGGACGCGAACACGGCATGACCGAAGCCCGCAAGGCGGCCCGCGAGGCGCTCGCGGGCAGGCGAGCGTGGTTTGTCGGAGGAGCCATACGCGACCACGTCCTCGGTCGATCGACACAGGATCTGGACGTGGTCGTCGATGGCGATCCCGCCGAGGCGGCCCGCGCCGTGGCGCGGGCCGCCGGGGGCGGGGCGTGCTTCGCCCTGTCCGAGCAGTTCGGCGCGTGGCGGGTGGTGGCGCGTGACTCCTCCTGGCAGCTCGACGTCGAGCCGGTCCGCGGCGCCTCGTTGGAGGCCGACCTGGCGCTGCGGGATTTCACCGTCAACGCGATCGCCGAGCCGGTCGCGGGAGGCCCGCCGATCGATCCGCTCGGCGGGTTGCAGGACCTGGCTGCGCGCCGGCTGCGCGTGGCGGGGCCGGGAGCGTTCGCCGACGATCCCCTGAGGGTGCTCCGCCTGGTGCGGATGGCGGTCGAGCTGCACCTCGATCCCGAGGCCGAGACGCTGCGCGGCGCGCGCTCCCATGCCGGAGCGCTGGAGCGCGTCTCGGCCGAGCGGGTCTTCATGGAGCTTCGCCGGATCCTGGCGGCGCCGCGGGCCGTCGGCGGCCTTCAGATGATGAGCGAGCTGGGGGCCACGGCCGCGGTGCTGCCGGAGCTCGAGGCGTTGCGCGGAGTCGAGCAGAGCCGCTTTCACCACCGCGACGTATACGGCCACACGCTCGAGGTGCTCGAGCGGACGATTGCCCTCACCACACCGCCACCCGAGCGGGCGCCCGAGCTGGACGAGCTGCTCGACGGCCACGCCGCGCACGTGGACGCGCTGCTGGCCGAGCCGCTCGCGGACACGCTGACAAGGGGTGACGCGCTGCGCTGGGGCGCGCTGCTGCACGACGCCGCCAAGCCGCTCACCCGCGCGGTTCGGCCCGAGGATGGCCGCGTCACGTTCATCGGGCACGACATCCGCGGCGCCGAGCTGGCGCGCGCGCTGCTGGGGCGGCTGCACGCCTCAGAGCGCCTGCGGGCGCACGTCGCGGCGCTCGTGCGTCAGCACCTGCGGCTGGGCTTCCTGGTCCACGAGCCTCAGCCGCTGTCCAGGCGAACCGTGTTCGGCTACCTGCATGCATGCTCGCCAGTCGAGGTGGATGTGACGCTGCTGTCGGTGGCGGACCGCCTGGCGACGCGCGGGGCGCGCGCGCAGGAGTCGATCGACGCTCACATGAGCGTCGCGCGCGGGCTGCTCGCGGACGCGCTTCGCTGGCGCGCGGATGGACCGCCACGGCCGCTCATCCGCGGGGACGAGCTCGCCGCCCGGCTCGGCATTCCCCTGGGTCCTCGCGTCGGAGAGCTCCTCGCAGAGCTCGCCGAGGCGCAGTATGCGGGAGAGCTCTCGACGCGTGAGCAGGCGCTCGCCTACGGTCGCGAGCTGCTGGACGGGCTGGATCTGGGCGGGCGGGATCCTCAGTCCAAACGCTGACCATCTAGGCTTCTGCGATGGCCGATCCGGACTGCATCTTCTGCAAGATCGTCGCGGGCGATCTTCCGGCGACGATCGTCGGCGAGGACGAGCGCACGATCTCCTTCATGGACATCTCGCCCGCCACGCGCGGGCACGCACTCGTGATCCCCCGGGCGCACACGGCCGATCTGCTGAGCGTCGATCCCGAGGATCTGCAGGCCGTGGCCCGGGCTTCGCAGCGGCTCGCCGTTCGGGCGAAGCAGCGCCTCGGAGCCGACGGCGTGAACCTCATCAGCTCGAGCGGAGCGATGGCCTGGCAGACGGTCTTCCACTTCCACGTGCACGTGATTCCGCGCTACGCGGGCGATCCGCTGCAGCTGCCATGGGTGCCCGCGCCCGGTGATCCGCAGGCGATCGCGGCCGCAGCGCAGGAGCTTGCGCGGACGTAGCGAAGTAGTCCCACCGCTACGTTTGCCCGAAAGTCGTGTTGAATGGCACACATGAGACGCATATCCACGATCGTCCTCGCGAGTCTTCTGCTCGCGCTGGTGCTGCCGTCGGTGTCTCCCGCAACGCTCACCGAAGTGGGCGTTCTCGGGACGACCAGCCCGGCGACCGCCCCCAGCTGTCCGGGCAGCCCCTGCCTGGCGGTCAGCCGCACGACGGGCTTCCAGGTCAAGGTGGGCTCGGTCCACAACCCGCTCATGGTGCCCCGCAGCGGCAGCATCGTGGCCTGGACGGTCATGCTCGGCAAGCCGACCTCGGCGCAGATCAAGTTCTTCAACACCAATGAGGGAGGAGTCGCCGAAGCCGGTCTCGCGATCCTGCGCGTCCAGCCCAAACCGAATCTCACCTACAAGCTCATCGCGCAGAGCCCGCCGGTCAAGCTCCAGCCCTACTTCGGCCAGACCGCCGAGTTCCCGCTGGAAACCACGCTCCCGGTCAAGAAGGGCGACATCGTGGCGCTGACGGTGCCCTCCTGGGCCCCGGTGCTCGCGCTGGGCTACGGCAAGGACACCTCCTGGCGCGCCAGCCGCCAGAAGAGCCAGTGCGCGAGCACGAGCACCCAGACCGCTCAGACCCAGATCGGTGCAGCGGTGCAGTACTTCTGCCTGTACCAGACGGCTCGGCTGACCTACAGCACGACCCTCATCTCGACGCCCTAGGCGTCGCGAGGGCGCGAAGGGGCGCCAGGCGGCGCCAAGCGGCGCGGCTATTTCCCGGAGGGGGCGTTGGCGCCCCCCGTGGGGCTTGCTTCGCCCGTGCCTTTGGCTGCGCCTTCACCGGAGGCTTTTTCTTTTTCTCCCGCGGAGGTGCCGCCCGCTGCGCCGCTCGAGCCTGCGCCGCTCGAGGCTTCGCCGCCGGCTTCGCTTTTGGCCGCTTCGCCGCCCGAGGATTCGGGGGAGGCTTCGCTCGAGGTGCTCGTGGATTTCGTGGCCGTCGTCGAGGTCGAGGTCGTCTGGGCGGCGGCCTTTTCGGCCGAGGTGTCGGTCGGCGGGATGATGTCGGGCGTGCTCTTGGGGACGGCGTCAGAGGCGCTTCCGCCGCCTCCGCAGGCGAGCAGCGTGACGCTGCCGAGGAGGATCAGCGCGGCGGCGAGCGTCGCGCGAAAGCTGGAGGATCGGTGGCGACGGTGCGAGAGGCGGCCGTGGCCGGAGGCGGGCGGGCGGCGGGTGCCGGTCATTCGCTCAGCACCTCCGCATCGACAGGCTCAGACGGCCTTCGCCGGGGGCGTCAGCGGCGCCATTCGCCGGCCGCACGTGGGGCAGTCGTTGAGGTCCTTCTGGGCGAGCTCGCCGCACGCCGAGCAGAAGCGCAGGTTCTCGACTGCCCACGGCAGCCGCGACGGAGAGGGCGCGAGGGGCAGCACCTTGCCGACGACTTCCAGGGGCTCGCCCGTGTCGCGATCCAGGTAGATCTCGCCGGGCTCGGCCTCCATCACGATCTCCCGTCCGCTGGCGGGGTTGCGCAGGCGGTAGCGCTGGCCGGTGCTCACGCCCGGAACCTTACCCGAGCGGGTGGGCGGAGGACCTGGATCGATCGCGGGAGCTGGCACGGGCCGGCTCTGCATGGCGGAGGATCGGCGCAGATAGCCTGCACGTCGATGCGCGTGCTGATCTTCCACGGCTACCTGCTCAGCGGAACGGGCTCGAACGTGTACAACGCGCGCCTGGCGGAGGCGCTGCGGAGGCTTGGCCACGAGGTGCATCTGCTCAGCCAGGACCGCCATCCCGAGCGCCACCCGTTCGTGGACGCCGTCGGCGACTGGGATCGGGGCGTGCTGCGCGTGACAGCGCAGGGCCGGGCCAGCGGCGATCGGTCCGGGAGCTGCACGGTCTACAGGCCTGACATAGGGGACCTCCTGCCCGTGTACGTGGCCGATCGCTACGAGGGGATCCGGGCGCGGACGTTCGCCGGCTGCAGCGACGAGGAGATCGCGCGTTACATCGACGCCAACGTGGCGGCGGTGCGTGAGCTCCTCGGGCGAACCCACCCCGACGTGGCGCTGGCCAACCATCTGGTGATGGGGCCGGTCATACTCGCGCGGGCGCTCGCCGGGGAGGCGCCTTACGCCGTGAAGATCCACGGGAGCGCGCTGGAGTACACGGTCAAGCCTCAGCCCGAGCGCTTCGCGGGCCTGGCGGGGGAGGGGTTGGCCGGCGCGCGCGCGATCCTCGTCGGGTCGCGTCACACCGCTCTGAGCCTGTGGCGGGCGCTCGGCGACGAGACGCTTGCCGAGCGCACCCGCCTGGGCCCTCCGGGCGTCGACGTCGAGCGGTTCGCCCCTCGCGACCGGGCCGCGGCGATAGCCGGGGTCGAGGCCCTGGTGGGACGGCTGGGCAAGAGCGAGGCGAGCGAGAGCCCGGCCAGCGCGTTCGCGCGAGACGAGCGCGCCGCCGCGCGGGCGCTCGGACGCCTGGCCGACGGCGACCGGCTGGTGGCGTTCGTCGGCAAGCTGATCATCAGCAAGGGCATCGACCTGCTGATCGCCGCTTGGCCGCTCGTGCTCGAGCAGCTGCCGCGGGCCCGACTCGTCGTGGTCGGCTTCGGCGCCTATCGCGAGGGGTCAGAATGGCTCTGTGCGGCGCTGCGCGCCGGGGAGATCGATTCAGCGCGGGACATCGCGGCTGCGGGCAGGGCGCTCGAGGACGGCTCTCCTGCCCCGCGGCCGCTTCGGCATCTGCTCGCCTTCCTCGACGGGCTGCGCGGGGAGGAGCTCGAGCGCTACCTCGTCGCCGCGCGGCGAATGGGCGATGGCGTCGTGTTCGCCGGGCGCCTGGACCACGAGGAGCTGGCCGAGATGTTGCCGGCGTGTGAGGCCCTGGTCGTCCCGAGCACGTTTCCGGAGTCGTTCGGCATGGTGGCGGCGGAGGCGGCCGCATGCGGGGTCATGCCGGTCAGCGCGGAGCACTCCGGGCTCGCCGAGGTGAGCGACGTCCTCGCCGGCGCGGTGCCCGAGCAGGCGGCCGAGTGGCTGTCGTTTCCCGTCGATGACGACGCCGTGCGAGCCATCGCCGCGCGCGTGGTGGGCTGGCTCCGAGCAGACTCGGCGCTTCGCGATCAGACCCGTGCCGGTCTGGTCGCGACGGCCCGCGAGCGCTGGTCCTGGGACGGCGTCGCGCGCGGCGTGATCGCGGCGGCGCGCGGGGAATTGGACGGTCTGCGAGCTCCCTGACGCGACCGGCGCTGGGCTCGCGTGAGCAGCCGGGGCACCCGGCCCTTCGGATAGTGTTCCGCCCGCTCATGAGCCCTGCGCCCCCCTGCAAGACCGCTCACGTCCCCGACCGGCCGGGCCCGCGCGGCCTCGATCTACGCATCCCGGCAAGCGCCCTTCTCGCGGCGCTCGCGCTCGGCACGGCCGGATGCTCGGTCAAGGGCGCGGACAACGCCAACCTGATCCTGGGCAAGCAGGACTTCGTGGCCAAGTGCGGCTCCTGCCACACGCTGGCTCGGGCGGGCACGAAAGGCATCGTCGGGCCCAACCTCGACGAAGCGTTCCGCGCAAGCATCGCCGAAGGGCTCGAGCGAAACACGATCCGCGGCGTGGTGGAAGGTCAGGTTCGCTTCCCCAACCCCGAAGGCGCGATGCCCAAAGACCTTCTCGGCGGAGCGGCGCTCAGCGACGTCGCGGCGTATGTGGCCCAGTCGGCCGACCGGCCCGGGCTGGACACGGGGCTCCTGGCGAGCGCGGTGCCGGCGCCCGGCGCGGGCAAGCCCGCGGTGGAGAAGGCCGGCAAGCTGCAGATTCCCGCAAGCCCCACCGGGCAGCTCGAATACGCGACCAACAAGGCGTCCGCCACGGCCGGGCCGGTCACGATCGAAATGCAGAACATGTCGGGCGTATCTCACAACATCGCCCTCGAAGCGGGCTCGAAAGGCGCCACCCCGGGCGGAGCGGTCCTGGGGGCGAGCCCGTTCACGACCAAGGGCACGGTCAGCGTGACCGCCAACCTGAAGCCGGGCACCTACACCTTCTTCTGCCAGGCCCCCGGCCACCGCGCCGCGGGCATGTACGGAACGCTGACGGTGAAGTAGCGCGCGCTCAGAGCACGGCTCTGAGGATCAGGACGAGGCCCGTGATCGCGGCGATGACCACGATCGCGTAGAGCAGGAAGCGGAAGGCCTCGTCCTCGGTGCGCAGGGGGTTCAGCACCACGTGGCTCCTGCGAGGTCAGGCCGAAGACCGGCTCGCCGCGGCGGGCTCAGAGGACGTAGACCGTCGTGTAGACGACCAGCCACATGATGTCCACAAAGTGCCAGTAGATCCCCGGCACTTCGATGCCGCGGTGGGACTCGGGGCTGTAGTGCCCGCGGAAGGACCGGATCGTCACGGACAGCAGCAGCAGCAGCCCGATGAAGACGTGGGCGCCGTGCAGGCCGGTGAGCGAGTAGAAGATCGTTTGCTGGGCGCGGTCCTGGGGGGCGAAGCCGATGTTCGCGTACTCGTTGATCTGGATGAAGAGGAACGTGCAGCCGAGCAGGAAGGTCAGAAGGATGCCGGCCTTCAGCCCGAAGCGGTTCCCCTTCTTGATCGCGGCCTCCGCCCAGTGCAGCGTGAAGGAGGAGGACACGAGGATCGCCGTGTTGACGCCGGCCACCGCCTCCGGAAGCTGCGTGCCCGGCGCTGGCCACGTCTGTCCCTGGGCGATGCGGATGAAGAAGTAGGCGGTGAAGAACGCCCCGAAGACCATGATCTCGGAGATGATGAAAAGGAGCATCCCGAGCAGCGGGGCCTCCACCCGCGAGCTGTGATTCGCCGCCGGCGGATGGGCGTGCTCGCCGTGGCCGTCTGCATGGGCGATGCTGGCTGCCTCCACGGTGGCGCTCGCTATGCGGCCGGCGCCGCGGTCGTGGTGGCGTGCTCGTCGACGACGACGTGCTCGACGGGCGTGGATGTCGCGTTGCTCACGCGCTCGATCAGGTTCGCGCGAAGCCAGCCCGAGCGCTCTCCGGGGAGGGTCGAGATGACGACGTCGTCGACCATGAACAGCTCCAGCGCGTTCATCGTCGCCGTGTAGGGGTCGGGGTCGCCGATCATGCCCGAGCCGAGCAGCCCCGCGTCCTGAAGGCGATCGAGCATCCTCGCCAGCCGGCCACGAGCCTCGCGCGGAGCCGTGCCCCTGCCGTCCTGCTGGGGCACGACCGCGATGAACAGGTGACGTCCACCGTGCGCCGCCTTCGCCCTCAGGTGCTCGATCAGCTCCTCGCCGCTCGAGGTCTTGCTGGCGACGACCAGCGTCACCTTGAAGGGGAGGCCTTCCTGCTCGACATCGCTGACGATGTGCTCCACGGGAAGCCCGGACGCGTTCTGGATCCGCTCGACCAGGTCGCGGCGCAGCCAGCCGGAGTGTATGGCGGGGTAGGTCGAGACGATGATTTCGTCCGGTCGCTGCTGCGCGACCGCGTCCATCGTGGCCAGGAATGGGTCGGGATCGCCCACTTCCCCGGAGCCGTCGATGCCCTCGGCCGTCACGGCCGCGATCGCCAGGTCGACGCGCACCTGGGCCGATTCGCGCACCGCCTCGTCATAGATCACAAGGCCCGACGACGGCTTGCTCCGTGGCACGACGAGCCGGAAGCGGACATCGCCGGAGCCGGCGCGTTGACGCACCGCGTCGAGCAGCCTCGACCCGCCGAGCGTGCGATTTGCGACCACCAGGACTTCCTTCACCGGATCTCCCTCCCCAGCATCTAGTCCGGCGCTCCCACGACGCTCGAGCTCGCCCCGACCGTGGCCGGGGCCGGCGCGAAGATCCCGTGGACCGCGCCGGGGACGCCGTACTCGTAGGGGCCGCCGACGACGGTTGGGAGCCGGTCGAAGTTGAAGATCGGCGGGGGCGAGGACACCTGCCACTCAAGCGTCATCCCGCGCCACGGGTTGGCCACGCTGCGTGGTCCTCCGCGCCAGCTCGTGACCAGGTTGTAGAGGAACACCAGCGTGCTCAGCCCGAGGCCGAAGCTGGCGATCGAGATGAACAGGTTCATGTCGGCGAACTGGGCCGCGTAGGTGGCGACGCGCCGGGGCATGCCCTGCAGGCCGAGGATGTGCATCGGGCCGAACGTCAGGTTGAAGAAGACGAACGTCGTCCAGAAGTGCCACTTGCCGAGCCGCTCGTCGTACATTCGACCGGTCATCTTCGGGAACCAGTAGTAGACGCCGGCGAAGATCGTCATCAGTGAGCCGCCGAACAGCACGTAATGGATGTGGGCGACGATGAAGTAGCTGGCGCTGACGTGGATGTCGAACGGGATCATCGCGAGCATCACGCCGCTGATTCCGCCGAGCGTGAACGTCGTCAGGAAGCCCAGCGTGAACAGCATCGGCGTGTCCAGATGCAGAACGCCTCGCCACAGCGTCGCCAGCCACGAGAAGATCTTGATCCCCGTCGGCACGGCGATGATCGCGGTGGTGATCGCCATTGGGATGCGTATCCAGGCGGCCATCCCGGACGTGAACATGTGGTGCGCCCAGACGGTGAAGCCGAGACCCACGATCGCCAGCAGCGAGAAGGCCATCATGCGATAGCCGAATATCGGCTTGCGTGACTTGACCGCGATGATTTCCGAGACGATCCCGAACCCGGGCAGCATCATGATGTAGACGGCCGGGTGCGAGTAGAACCAGAAGACGTGCTGGTACATCAGCACGTCCCCGCCCTTCGCGGCGTTGAAGAAGTTGAAGCCGAGCGCGCGGTCGAGCAGGATGAAGAACTGCGAGGCGGCGATGAACGGGGTGGCGATGACGACCAGCAGCGAGGTCGCGAAGTTCGCCCACACGAGCAGCGGCAGGCGGAAGAAGCTCATCCCGGGGGCGCGCATCGTGATGATCGTCACGAGGAAGTTGAGCGCGGTCATGATCGAGGACGCGCCCGCGAACTGGACCGCGACCGAGAAGAACGTCTGTCCGATCGGCGCATTCACCGAGAGCGGCGTGTAGGCGGTCCAACCGTCGGCGAACGCGCCGCCGGGCGCCAGGAAGCTCAGCAGCATGATCACCCCGGCGACGGGCAGCAGCCAGTAGGAGAGCGCGTTCAGGCGCGGAAAGGCCATGTCGGGCGCGCCGATCATCAGCGGGATCACGAAGTTGCCAAGGCCCGCGAACACGGGGATCACGAACAGGAAGATGAGCAGCGAGGCGTGGACGGAGAACAGGCCGTTGTAGGTGTTGGCGTCCACGAACTGGGATCCGGGCTGGGCCAGCTGGGCGCGCATCAGCATGCCGATCAGACCGCCGACGAGCAGGAAGAAGAACGAGGTGACCGTGTACTGGATGCCGATCACCTTGTGGTCGGTGTTTATGCGGAAGTAGTCCCTCCAGCCGTGTGCCCCGTGGCCGGAGTGGTCCTCCGGGCGCGTCGGCCTTCCGGTGGCCCAGTAGAACCAGTAGTCCATGCCGCCGATGCCGGCCAGGAAGGCGAGCGGCACGGCGAGCAGCGCCACCGTGAGGATCGCGTTCGCGTTCAGGTAGTGCGTGTAGGTGCTGTGACCGGTGGTCATGCGCACCACCCAGGTCAGCGCCAGCGAGAACGCGAGGCCGAACGCCATCCACAGGCCGGCGCGGTAGAAGCCCGGAGCGCGAAGCTTTGCGGCCATCAGCGTCTTGCCTCGATGGTCATCTGGCTCGGGAACATTACCCCGTAGCCCCCCCTGAGGCCGCGCCGGCGGGTGGGCCGCCCCCGCCGCCGGGGGCGGCGCTCAGCTGGCCCTTGACCCACGCCTTGAACGCGACGGGCGAGACGACGTGCACGGCCGAGCGCATCAGCGAATGCCCGATCCCGCAGAGCAGGTTGCAGACGACCGGGTAGCTGCCGAGCCGGGTGGGTGTCACGCGCCAGTTGGTCGTGATGCCGGGCACGGCGTCCTCCTGGAGCCGGAACGCGGGCACCCAGAACGCGTGGATGACGTCCCTGGAGTGGATGTTGAAGTACACCGTGTCGCCCTTCGGCACGTATAGCTGCGTGCTTTTCAGCGGGGCTCCACCGGTGATCGACGACGGGTATTCATAAGACCAGAAGAACTGCTGTCCGATGACCCCGATCTGCACTTCCGGCACGCCGGCCGGTTTCTTCTCGTTTTCGTGCAGCACCACGAACGAGTAGCCCACCATGCCCATCAACAGGATCGCTGGGATCGCGGTCCAGAAGACCTCCAGGCGCGTGTTGCCGTGTATCGGCGGCCCGTCCTTGAACTCCTCGCCGGGCTTCATGCGGAACTGCCAGACGCAGTAGAGGATCACCGTGGTGACGAGCACGAAGATCGGGATCGTCGCTATCACGAGGACGTGATAGAGCGTGTCCGAGTTGCGGGCCTGCACGCTCGCCTGCACGGGGAACCAGTGGATCGCATAGCTCAACGCGATCCCGATCGCGGTGGCGGTGATGGCCGCGATGACCGTCAGCGACAGCGATCGCCGTCTAGACATGGGCGGCGGCGGCGCCGGCGCGCGCGGGTGAGTTCTGTGCGTCGATCCTCTCCATCGGGAGGCGTGATCCTAATGCCTTCGCCGACCGAACGGGCGGGACCTTGACGACCGGGTCTCCCCGCAGTAGATTGAGGCAATCGTTGCAAATACTTCGAGCGACCGTTTGTCGAGTGGATGAAGCGGGAAAGGAGCCGGCGATGCAGGTTCACGAAGGCATGACTCCCACCGTCCTGACGGTCGGTCCGAGTCACACCCTGCGCGCCGTCGCGCGGCTGATGTCCGAGCGGGGAGTGGGCGCGGCGGTCGTGATCGACCCGGAGGGTCATGGCCCGGGGATCATCACCGAGCGCGACATCCTGCTGTCGCTCGGCGGCGGGCAGGACCCAGACCTCGAGCCTGTCGCCGATCATCTGACTCGCGACGTCGTGTTCGCCGCGCCCGACTGGTCGCTCGAGGAGGCCGCGGCCGCGATGGTGCGCGGTGGCTTTCGCCATCTGATCGTGCTCGCGCAGGGTGAGACCGCGGGCATCCTGTCCGTTCGCGACGTCGTGCGCTGCTGGACATCGGAAGGGGCGATCTGTCCGGTACCGGCGAGCGCGGCGGTCGGGTGAGGGAGCGGAGGGCGACGGAACGTCGCGCGCGCGGCGGGGGCAGCGTGCGCGACGCCGTCAGTCGAGCGGCAGCTCGTCTATGTCCCGGCGGGTGTCTTTGATCCAGCGGATCGTGCAGCCCACCAGCAGGATCGCGCCCACGACCGTGAACTCGATGAAGGTCGTGATGCCGATGAGCGTCAGCGTGATCCCGAGGGCGGTCAGCACCGGCAGGATCGTGGCGCCGGGAAGGTGGATCTCCTCTCCCGCGGGAGGCACCTCCGGGTCGATCGGGCTCACGAGACGTACACCGCGGCCACCACGAACGTGATCCCGAACATGAACATGCAGATGGCGCACACGATCAGCCCCGTGCGGATGTTCTTGCTGGCAAGACGCCGGGTCATCATGGTCGGCAAGAATACCTTTCGCGGGCGGATCTACAGGTGCACATCGGCGACCATTGCGCAGAACAGCAGCGCGAGGTAGGCGAGTGAGAAGAGGTACAGCTGGAGCGCCGAGCGGCGGTCGGCGCGCCGGTAGAGGCGCGCCGCGCCCGCGATGAAGCCGAGCCCGAGCACGAGCGAGGCGACGAGATAGATCATCCCCAGCCCGCCCGCGCAGAACGGCAGTTGGGTGACGGCGTACAGGAGCACCGCGTACAGCAGGATCTGCCGCCGCGTCTCGGCCTCGCCGCGGACGACCGGGAGCATCGGCACCCCGACCTTGCGGTACTCGTCCTTCATCAGCAGCGACAGCGCCCAGAAGTGCGGCGGCGTCCAGAAGAACACGATGAAGAAGAGGATCACGGCGGTGCCGCTCACCGATCCGGTGACGGCTGCCCAGCCGACGAGCGGGGGCACTGCGCCGGCGGCCCCCCCGATCACGATGTTCTGCGGCGTGCGCCGCTTCAGCCAGACCGTGTATACGAACACGTAGCCGAGGAAGCCCGCGAACGACAGCACGGCGGCCAGTGGGTTGACGGTCAGCGACAGCTCGAGCAGCGACAGGGCGGCGAGCGTGCAGCCGAATGTCAGCGCCGCGCGCGGGGAGATGCGCCCGGAGGGGATCGGCCGCGTGAGCGTGCGCGCCATGCGTGCGTCGATGTCCCGGTCGAACCAGTGGTTGATCGCGCCCGCCCCGCCCGCGGACAGGTAGCCCCCGAGGCACGTCAGCGCGACGAGCAGCGGCGATGGGTCGCCGGCCACGTACATGGTGGCGATCGTCGTCAACAGCAGCAGCGACTGGACCTTGGGCTTGGTCAGCTCGAGGTAGTCGCTCGCGAGCCGGCGCGTGCGGGGGGCGAACCCCGGCACGGCGATCGTCCCGCCGCCGCGATCGATCGACGGCGCGACGGTCGTGGGACGCGCCGCCCGCATCAGATCCCCACCTGTGTGGCCCCCGCGGGAACCGTGGGCCCATCGTGAGCCGCCGCGCCGTGGGGGCGGGCGCTGCTCCGCCGCTCGATCTCCCGGCGGATGTCCTTCATCGGCTCCGCCGAGCGCACGAGCGGGACCACGTCGAAGTTGTTCGCCGGCGGGGGCGATGTCGTGAACCACTCGAGCGTGTTCGCCCTCCACGGGTCCGGGCCGGCGAGCACACCCACCTTGAGGCTGCGCGCGACGTTGACGATCGTGACGATCACGCCGGCGGCCAGGATGAACGAGCCGATCGTGGAGATCAGGTTGTAGAGGGCGAGGTGCCCCACGTTGTCGTACTCGTATATGCGTCGCGGCATGCCATCCAGGCCCATCACGTGCTGTATCAGGAAGGTGGCCAGGAAGCCGAAGAACATCAGGTAGAAGCTCAGCTTGCCCATGCCCTCGCTGAGCATGCGCCCGGTGATCTTCGGGAACCAGTAGTAGATCGCCGCGAAGATCGTGAACACGGCGCCTCCCATCAGCACGAAGTGGATGTGGGCGACGACGAAGTAGGTTTCGTTCAGCTGCCAGTCGACGGGGAAGATCGCGAGGAACACGCCCGAGATGCCCCCGATCAGGAACAGCGCGATGAAGCCGGCGCAGAACAGGAGCGGCGTCTTGAACTCGATCGTGCCGCGCCACAGGGTGGCGATCCAGTTGAGCATCTTCACGCCGGTGGGCACCGCGATCAAGAACGAGCTGAGCATCACGAACACCAGGATCGCCTCTGGTATTGGGGCCGTGAACATGTGGTGCGCCCATGTCAGGAAGCCCAGGAAGGCGATCGCCACGGTCGAGGCCGCGATCGCCTTGTAGCCGAAGATCGGCTTGCGCGCGAACACCGGCAGGATCTCCGAGACCAGGCCGAAGCCGGGCAGCACCATGATGTAGACCTCCGGGTGCCCGAAGAACCAGAACAGGTTCTGCCACAAGAGCGGTGACCCCCCCTGCGCGGGGTCGAAGAAGTGCGTGCCGAAGTGGCGGTCGGTGAGCAGCATCGTCGCGGCGGCGGCGATCACCGGCATCGCGAAGATGATCAGAACCGAGTAGGTGAGCATCGCCCAGACGAACAGCGGCAGCCGGCCCCAGCTCATGCCCCGGGCGCGCATGTTGGCGACCGTCGCGTAGAAGTTGATCGCCCCCAGGATCGAGGACAGGCCGGTGAGGTGCACCAGGTAGATCCAGGCGTCCTGGCCGCCGGCGGGGGAGTACACGGTGCTCGACAGCGGCGGGTAGCTCGTCCAGCCGGCTTCCGGCGGGTTCCAGAAGATCGAGGCGTAGAAGACGATGCCGCCGGCCAGCAGCAGCCAGAACGAGAGCGCGTTCAGCCGCGGATAGGCCATATCGCGCGCGCCGATCATCAGTGGGACGAAGTAGTTGGCCAGGCCCGCCATCATCGGCACGACGAACAGGAAGATCATCGTCGTCCCGTGCATCGTGAACAGCTGGTTGTAGACCTGCGGAGCGACCAGCGAGTTGTTCGGAGCGCCGAGCTGAACGCGCATGATCAGGGCCTCGGTGCCGCCCAGGCAGAAGAACACGAACGTCGCGACCATGTACATGATCCCGATCCGCTTGTGATCGGTGGTCGTGAACCAGCTCGTCCAGCCGCTCGCCTCGCGCTCGACGCGGTGCGTGCTCACCTGGGGAATCGGGGCTGCGTAGGTTGCCATGTGGTGCGCTGATCTCCTCGATGTCCTAGGGGTTTTCTACTTGTCCAGCGCCGGTTTGGGTGCCCAGCTTGGCGCGCGCGACCTGGGCGGCGGCGTTGGCCTGGGCGATCAGCTGCTTCTGGTAGGCCAGCCACGCGTCGAACTGCGCGGGGGGGACGGCCTTCACGGTGGCGATCATGCGCGCGTGGCCGCGGCCGCACAGAAACGCGCACTGCCCGTGGTAGACGCCGGGCTTGTTGACCTTGAGCCAGGTGTAGTTGTGGTAGCCGGGTAACGCCTGGAACTTGCCGCCCAGTTCCGGGATCCACCAGGAGTGCACGACGTCCTCGGAGACGATGTCCAGGGTGACGGTCGTGTTGGTGGGGACGACCATTTCCTCGTAGGAGTACGGAGCGCCGAGGCCGTCGGGTTCGTTTGCGCCCGGGTACACGAACTGCCACAGGTACTGGCGCCCGATGACCGTGATGTTCAGGGATTTCCCGTTCGGAGGCAGCTTGCGATCGGCGCTGGCGTACAGCAGCCCGCTCTCCCCGGCCAGCGCGTCCCCGCTGGGGCCCGAGTTGGGCGGGTTCTGGATCGAGGAGAGCTTCGCGAACGTGACCACCGCGAGCGCGAGCAGGATCACGGCGGCCCCGACGGTCCAGCCGACCTCCAGGCGGGTGTTGCCGCGAATCTGCGCGGCCACGGCGCCCTTGCGGGCGCGGAACTTGACGAGCGCATACGCGAGCCCGCCCTCGACCAGGACGAAGATCACCAGCGCGATGTACAGCGTGATCTTGTAGAGGCTGTCGATCTGGTCCGCGTTGGGCGAGCCGCCCGACTGCGGGGTGAAGAACGCGAGCATGGAGGGGGGGAGATGGCCCAAGGCGGCCGGGATTCTATTCAGCCCCGGACGGATGGCGCTTGATGACTTTTGCCACGAGGATGGCCTACTTGCCCGAGAAGCGAGCCGTGCGCTTCTGCACGAACGCCGTCACGCCCTCGAGGAAGTCCGCGCTGCCGGACATCTCCTGCTGGATGCGGGCCTCCAGGTCGAGCTGCTCGGCCATGCGCGAGTACATCCAGTTGTTGAGCTGGCGCTTGGTGCCGGCGTAGGAGCTGGTCGGTCCACCCGCCAACTTCCCCGCCAGCGCGGTCGTCTCCTCGCCGAGCGCCGCATCGGGCACGACGCGGTTGACGAGGCCCCACTCGAGCGCCCTCGGCGCCGGCAGGCGCTCGCCGAGCATCGCCATCTCGATCGCCCGGCTGAAGCCCACGCGCGTGGGCACAAACAGCGACGACCCCCCGTCGGGGACCAGCCCGATGTTCACGAAGGCGAGCAGGAAGTAGGAGCTCTCGGCCGCCACGATCAGATCGCAGCAGAGCGCGAGCGAGCAGCCGATCCCCACGGCCGGTCCGTTCACGGCGGCGAGAACCGGCTTGGGCATCTCGCGGATCACCTCCATGATCGGGTGGTAGCGCTCGGTGAGCATCCGGTAGACGTCGGGACGCTCACCCGAGGCGCTCCCGCCCGCGCTCATGTCCTTCAGGTCGGCGCCCGAGGAGAAGGCGCGCCCGGCGCCGGTGAGAACGACGGCGCGCACGGACTCGTCGGCCGCGACGGAGCGCAGCGAGGCGAGCAGGTCCAGCCCGAGCTGCGCGTTCCATGCGTTCAGCACCTCGGGCCGATTCAGCGTCACCGTGGCGGCTCCTCCGGTCAGGCTCACTTCGACCGTCTCGAGTTCGGTGTTCGACGGGGCCATGGGTCTCCTCTCCCGCTCGCGCGGCGCTCGATGTCTCTCGGCGGCGCCGTGGACGCCTGCCGGCTGGCTTGATCCTATGGTGTGCGGCATGGATCGACCCGTGATCGGAATGTGCGCGGCTCTCGAGCGAGCGCGCTGGAGCGTGTGGGACCAGCAGGCGGTGCTGCTGCCGCGAAACTACGTCGAGGCCGTCCAGCGGGCCGGCGGGCTCGCGCTTCTGCTCCCCCCGGACCCCCGTCTGATCGAGGATCCCGGCGAGGCGCTCGAGCTGATCGATGGCCTCGTGCTCGCGGGGGGCGCCGACATCGATCCGCTCGCATACGGTCAGCAGGCGCACGCCGAGACGGCCGGCACGGTGCCCGAGCGCGACAGCTTCGAGATCGCGCTCGTGCGCGCGGCGATCGAGCGCGATCTGCCCGTGCTGGGAATCTGCCGTGGGATGCAGCTGATCAACGTCGCGCTCGGAGGCACGCTGACGCAGCATCTGCCCGAGCGCTACGGCCACCACGAGCACCGGCGCGCGGTCGGCTCCTTCGACGGCGCCGACCACGAGGTCGAGCTGAGGCCGGGCACGCTGGCGATGCAGGTGGTGGGCGAGTCTCCCCATCCGACCAAGTCACACCATCACCAGGGCGTGGATCGCCTGGGAGATGGGCTCGAGCTCAGCGGGACGTCGGTCCTCGACGGCCTGGCGGAGGCGATCGAGCTGCCGGGCAAGAGCTTCGTGCTCGGCGTCCAGTGGCACCCCGAGGCCGATGCAATGAGCCCGGTCCTCGACGCCCTGGTGGCGGCCGCGAGCCGGCACGCGCGCTCACGGGGGACACGGTCCTGAGCTCTGAGCTCTGGCGCGGCGCTCGCCGGGCGCAAACCTATACTCCCGTGCGGTGCGGCGCTCTAGCGTGAGGAGGTCCGCCCTCAAGGCGGCCGCCTGGGGAGTTGTAGCGGCGGGCGTGGCCGCGCCGCTGGTGCGCAAGCGGGTAAAGGCCCCGGCGGTCATCGTGCAGGCGGTCGCCTTCGCGGCTCCGGTGGGCCTGTGCGTCGCCGTGCGTCGCTCGCGCGCTCGCGACCTGGCCGCATGCGGCCTTCAGATGTGGGCCTATGTGGCCGCGTACAAGTCGCCGCACGACGACCCCGCCGAGCAGGCCAGACACGTGCACATCCGCTATCCGATCGTCGCAGACCGCGTGCTGGGCCTGGGGGAGCTGCCCTCACTGCGCCTGCAGCAAGCGCTCGCCCACGAGGGGCCGCAGGGCGCGGAATGGGATCTGCTCGACCGCGTCCTCGTGTGGGCCCACTGGATGTGGTTCATGGTCCCGCACGGCTCGCTGCTCTACGTCCTCGCGCGTCAGCCGCGGCGCTTCCCGCGCGCGGCCGTGATGACCTACGCGGTGTTCGACATCGGTGCGAGCGTGTACTGGCTCGCGCCGACCGCGCCGCCCTGGTACGCGACGTCGATCGCGGCCGACGAGGCGGGCGAGGGGCGGGCGGTGCGGCGCATGATGGTGGAGTACGGCGAGCTGTTCTGGAGAGACGGCTGGGGCTCGCTCTACAGTGTGTTCGGAGGCAATCCGCTGGCCGCCATGCCCTCGCTGCACTTCGCCACATCCGTGATGGCCGCGCTCCTGCTTGCCGAGGTGGGGGCGGTCGCAGGCGCGCTCGGATTCGCCTATTCGGCGACGCTCGGGTTCGCCCTGGTGTACCTGGGTGAGCACTATGTGGTCGATCTGCTCGCGGGGGCCGCGCTGGCGGGCGCGGTTCGCCGCATGGAGCCGCGCGCCGGGCCGCTCGTCAGGCGCGTCGGGCGCGCCGTGGCCGCATTGGAGGCGATGGCTCACGAGGCTGCCTGAGGGGGCGCTGGGCGGGAGACCATGAAGCCGCGAGACCCACACGAGACGGGCAAGGGGGACACCGACGGCCAGGCGGAGCCCGCGCCGCCCGAGATCCAGCCGGCGGTGGCCGAGGAGGAGATGCCCCGTGTGGCGGTCACGCGCCGGCGGGCGATCGGCTTCGCCCTGTTCATTCTGGCCGGGATCGGCTTCCTCTACTTCGTGCTACCGAAGCTCGCCGGCGTGGGCACCGCGGTGCATCACATCGAGCACGGCGACAAATGGTGGATCGCGGTTGGGGTCGTGCTCGAGCTGCTCTCGTTCGCCGGCTACGTGGTGCTGTTCCGCGCCGTGTTCGTGCAACGGGGCAGCCCCATCGGTTGGCGCGAGAGCTATCAGATCACGATGGCCGGTCTGGCGGCCACACGCCTGTTCGCGGCGGCGGGCGCGGGCGGAGTGGCGCTCACGGCGTGGGCGCTGCGACGGTCCGGAATGGAGCCGCGGGTGGTGGCCAGCCGGATGGTCGCCTTCATCGTGCTGCTGTATTCGATCTACATGGGCTCGCTGCTGATCGACGGCATCGGGTTGGGGACGGGCCTGTTCCCGGGCGGCGGCTCGTTTGCGATCACGATCGTTCCGGCGATCGTTGCGGCGCTCTTCCTGGCCATGGCCGGAGCGGTGGCGCTGCTGCCGGGCGACGTCGAGCGCCGGCTCGGGAGATGGGCGTCAGGGTCGGGGCGACTCGCCCGCTGGGTCGCGGTGGGCGTCACGGTGCCCGCACTGGCGGCCAGCGGGGTGCGCACAGCGATCCAGCTGATCCGCTCCCGCGATGTCGGTCTGCTGGGAGCCGTGGCGTGGTGGGGCTTCGACATCTCCGTGCTGTGGGCGATGTTCCATGCGTTCGGCACGCCGCCGCCGTTCACGGTGATCTGGATGGCCTACTTCGTGGGCATGCTCGGGAACCTGCTGCCCCTGCCCGGTGGACTGGGTGGCGTCGAGGGGGGCATGATCGGCGCGTTCGTCGCCTTCGGCGTCGACTTCAACCTCGCCGTGCTCTCCGTGCTCTCCTACCGCGCGATCTCGTTCTGGCTGCCGACCCCCCTGGGCGCTGCGGCCTACCTGCAGCTGCGCCGCACCGTCGCTCGCTGGCGCGACGAGCAGAGCGCGCGCCGAGGCGCGCGCGGCGGGGGCGAAGCCGTGGAGATCGCGGGAGCGGCGAAGGCCGCGGGAGCGCTGCAGGGCTCGTGACCTCAAACGGGCAGAGCGGCGGACAACCCGCTATACTTTACAAAGTGAAGTGGCCTCCGAGACAGTCGTCGGGCGTTCGCTCAGGGTTTGCCGGCGTGGGCCGAACGGCCGGGCGAGCGATGCCGCAGGCCCGGCTGGCACGCGACGGGGAAAGGCGCGAGAAATGGAGATGAGATGGACAACATCGAGAACGTGATCGTGATCGGCAGCGGCCCGGCCGGATACACCGCGGCGCTCTACACCGCGCGCGCCAACCTTCGTCCGCTCGTCGTCGAGGGATTCGCGTGGGGTGGGCTGCTGCAGCAGACGACCGATGTCGAGAACTACCCCGGCTTCCCGGATGGCGTGATGGGCCCGGAGATGATGCAGACCTTCCGCGACCAGGCCGAGCGCTTCGGGGCACGCCTGCTCACCGAGCAGGCAGACCGGGTGGAGCTCGCGGGCGAGCCCGGTGGCGTGCACAGCGTGTGGGTCGGCGAGACCGAGCACAAGGCGCGTACCGTGATCCTCGCGATGGGCGCCGAGCACAAGAAGCTGTTCGTCCCGGGCGAGGTGGAGCTCGCCGGGCGCGGGGTCAGCTACTGCGCGACCTGCGACGCCGCGTTCTTCCGCGACTCGGAGACACTCATCGTCGGCGGCGGGGACTCGGCGATGGAGGAGGCCATATTCCTGTCGAAGTTCGCCAGCAAGGTCACCATCGTGCATCGCCGCGCTGACTTCAGGGCGTCGAAGATCATGCTCGAGCGGGCCCGCGCCCAGGAGAACATCGAGCTGCTCACGCCCTACACCGTGAAGGAGTTCGTCGCGGGCGAGAACGGCGCGCTGGGCCATGCGGACCTGTTGAACACCGACACCGGCGAGGAGCGCGAGATCCCCGTGACGGGAGCGTTCGTCGCGATCGGCCACGAGCCGCAGTCGGGGCTCGTCCGAGGGCAGATCGAGATCGACGAGGAGGGGTACGTCCTGACCGAGGGCAAGTCCACCCGCACCAACCTCCCCGGCGTGTTCGCCGCGGGCGACCTCGTCGACCGCACCTACCGTCAGGCGGTCACCGCCGCCGGCTCCGGGTGTGAGGCGGCGCTGGACGCCGAGTGGTACCTGCGCGACACGCCCGAGGTCCCCACGCCCGCCGAGCATGCCCGAGGGTGACCTGGCCGAGGCCCAGTGGGCCCCGCCGGCCGCCGCCCGCGCCACGGAGTCTGCATAGCCGACGGCCCGAGTGCGAGGCTGCTCAATTGCCCTAAAGGGCGCCCTCGAGCTCGAGCAGCCAGCGCTTTCGCTCGACTCCCCCGCCGTAGCCGCCGAGCGCCCCGCCGGCGCGCAGCACGCGATGGCAGGGGATGACGATCGGGATCGGGTTGGAGCCGAGCGCGTTGCCAGCTGCGCGCGAGCCGCGGGGGCTGCCGGCCTCGGCCGCCACCTCGCCGTAGCTGAGCACGCCGCCGTAGGGGATCTCGGAGGTCACCTGCAGCACTCGACGCCCGAACGCTCCGATCGAGCGTCCAGTCGAGCGGCAGCTCTGAACTCGCGCCGGCGCCCGGCGAAGTACTCCTCGAGCTCGCCGCCGCACCGGGTCAAGCGGCTCGGACGCCTCCACGATCCGGGGAGACACCTTCCGCGCGAGGCGTTCGAGCACGGAGTCGGCGTCCTCCTCGGGAAACGCGACGCGCACCAGCCCGCGCCTGGTCGCGGCCAGCAGCAGCGTGCCGAAGGGCGAATCCGCCGTCGCGTAGCTCACGTCGGCGAGCCCTTCCGCCGCGGCGCGCGCGCTCAGGCGCCGAGCGGCGTCGCTCGCCTGCCGCGCACCCGCCGACCGTGCCCTCGCGGCGCCCCGGTCGACGTCATGCGGCGCGCCACGACGGAGCGCCTGCTCGATCGTCTCGAGCTCGTTCAGCGTGCGATTGCTCATGCGGGCACCACCTTTCTCAGCCTGCTCAGTCCCTCGTGCAGCGAACGGCGGGCGGCCTCCTCCGAGCAGCCGATCGCAGTCGCGATCTCGCGATGGGGAAGGTCGGCCACGTAGCGCAGCACCACCGCCGAGCGCTGGCGCGCGGGCAGCTCCCCGACGGCGCTCCCACAGCGCCTCGTCGCGTGCCGGCGGAGATGATGCTGGCGCGTTCGTCGACCGCCGCCGGCTCGGCGACCGGGGACCGCGCGGCGTTTGCGCCCGCGGTGGGCGTCGAGCGCCTTGCGGTGCGCGATCGTCAGCACCCAGGCGCGCAGATTGGAGTCTGCGCGCAGGCGCGGGTAGGCGCGCAGGGCGGCGATGAACGTCTCCTGGAAGCAGTCCTCGGCCTCGACGGGACCGACCGAGGAGACCAGGAACCGCCACACGTCGTCGCGGTGGCAGTCGAGAAAGCGCTGGAATGGTGGCAGCCCGTCGCTCACGGAGATTGAACGCGCGCGAGCCGCACAACGTGAGATCGCGTCAGCCCTGCGGACCGTACTCGAGGAAGCCGGCTCCGGTGGCCCGCCCGAGCCGTCCGTTCTGCACCAGCCGGCGCAGCGTCGGGGCGGGCCGGTAGCGCTCCTCGCGGTACTCCTCGCACAGCGCTGTCGAGCACCGTGAGCACGTGCTCCAGCCCGATCACGTCGGCCCACGCGAAGCGGGCCGCGCGGGTGGCTCAGCCCGAGCACCATCCCGGTGTCGATGTCCGGAGGCCTCACCCACGCCTTCGCCGAGCGCGAACGCGGACTCGTTGATCACCTGGCAGACGATCCTGCCGAGCACCAGCCCCGGAGCGTCGCCGACCCAGCTGACGTGCTTGCCGAGCGCGTGAAAGAAGCGCTCGGCGCGTGCCGCCGCCACCGGCGAGGAGCTGTCGCTGCGGGTCAGCTCGACGAGCCCGGCCCGCTCGAGCGGCGAAAGGACGTGGAAGCCGACCGCGCTGCCGCCGGGGTCCAGCGCGCCGAGCGACCCCTTCGCGCACAGCAACAGGCGCGCGCCGCCCTGCGGCTGGGGCGCCCGGCGGTCCGGCTGGCCCGCCGCGGCGCCATGCTCGCCTTCGCCGGGGCCGCGGGTCGCGTCGCAGTCGATCGACCAGCGCGGGCAGCACGCCGCCCGTGGGGGCGTGCGGCGAGCGCACCTCATAGCCGGCCTGCGTCGCGGCCGCGCGCAGCTCGTCCGCGAGCACGCTCTCGCCGGCGATCACGACGACGCCCTCGCCGTGACCGGGCGGCCCCTGCGTCGAGCGCGGGCGGGTCCTCGGGGCGGTGTTTGGGGCCGACCGTCGCCGCCGTAGTCGTAGTAGCCGCGCCCGCTCTTGCGCCCGTGCAGGCCGGCGGCGACGTAGCGAGCCGCGATCAGCGAGGGTCGCCAGCGGGGCTCACCGAAGCTCTGCTCGTAGAAGCTCTTTGAGATCTCGAACCCCGTGTCCACTCCCACGAGGTCCATCAGCTCGAACGGGCCCATGCGAAAGCCGCCCTCCATCCGGCAGATGCGGTCGATCGTCTCGATGTCGGCGATGCGCTCCTGCAACAGGCGCAGCGCCTCCAGCCCGAACGGCCGGTTGCAGCGGTTGACGATGAAGCCCGGCCCGTCTCTGGCGCAGTATGACCGTCTTGCCCATCGCCTCGCCGGTGGCCCGGGCGAGCGCGAGGGCGTCCTTCGAGGACCGCTCGCCGGCGACGACCTCGAGCAGGCGCATGACCGGCGCGGGGTTGAAGAAGTGCATCCCGACGACCCGCTGCGGGTTGCTGGCCGCGGTGGCGATCGCGGTGACCAGCAGCGAGGAGGTGTTGGTCGCGAGCACGCACTGCTCGCTCACGATCTCCGACAGTCGCCCGTAGAGATCGTGCTTGAGCTCCGGTCGCTCCGGCGCGGCCTCGATCACGAGCTCGCTCGGCGCCAGCGCGCTCATGTCCTCCACGGCCTGCAGGCGCTCGGCGGACGCCTGCGCGTCCTGCTCGGACAGGCGACCGCGGGCTGCTTCTTTTGCCAGCCCCTCCCTGGCCCGCTCGAGCCCGCGCACGAGGGCCTCGGGGATCGGGTCGTGCAGCAGCGTCTGGGCCCCCGAGCGAGCGGCCAGCTGGGCGATCCCCGACGCCCATGGTTCCCGCCCCCAGCACCCCTATTACACCTGCGGCGTGGCGGACCTGGCCGGCGGAGCCGGCCTTCTCATCCTCCATCGACTCCCTGTTTCTCAGACATCGATTCGCCCTCGTGCCGCCCCTCAGGCGGGCACGAGCGCGTTGATCCCGGTCATCCCACGTCCGATGATCAGTTTCTGGATCTGCGAGGTTCCCTCATACAGCGTCGTGACGCGCGCGTCGCGGAAGTAGCGCTCGACCGGATGGTCGTCCACGTAGCCGGCGCCCCCGTGCACCTGGATCGCGAGGTTCGCGCACTCGAGCGACGCTTCCGTCGCGTGCAGCTTCGCGATCGATGTCTCGAGCGTGTTCGGCCGGCCCCTGTCCTTCAGCCAGCCCGCGCGCCACACGAGCAACCGCGAGGCGTCGGTCTTCAGCACCATGTCGGCGATCATCGCCTGCACGAGCTGGAAGCTCGCGATCGGCCGCCCGAACTGCTCGCGCTCCTTGGCGTAGCTGACCGACTCCTCCACGCAGCCCTGGCAGATGCCCACGCAGCCGGCCGCGACCGAGTAGCGCCCGGAGTCGAGGTTGGACATCGCGATTTTGAAGCCGTCGCCGACCTCGCCGAGCATGTCCTCATCGGCGACCTCCACGTCTTCGAGCGAGATCGACCCGGTGTCCGAGGCGTGCAGCCCCATCTTGTGCTCGATCGTCTGCGCCGTGTAGCCGGGCTGGTCGGTGTCCACCAGAAAGCACGCGATTCCCTTGTGTCCGAGCGCAGGGTCGGTCTGGGCGAAGATCAGCGCAACCTTGGCGTAGTTGGCCATCGAGATCCACATCTTCGCCCCGTTCAGCACCCAGCCGGAGTCGGTCTTCGCCGCGCGCGTCCTCTGGTTGGCGGCGTCCGAGCCGGTGTCCGGCTCGGTCAGCCCGAAGCAGCCCAGCCACTCGCCCGAGCAGAGCTTCGGCAGGTACTTCCGCTTCTGCTCCTCGGTCCCGAACTTGACGATGCCCGAGCAGACGAGCGAGGTCTGAACGGAGATGACCGTTCGGATCGCCGAGTCGCCGCGTCCGATCTCCTCGACCACCAGGCCGTAGCTGAAGTAGTCAAGGCCCGCGCCGCCGTACTGCTCAGGGACGATCGCGCCGAGATATCCCTGGTCCGCGACCTTCTTGACCAGGTCCAGGTCGAAGTGGTGGTTGCGCGCGTTTTCGCGCGACTGCAGCACGATCTCCTTGTCGGTGAACTCGCGCGCGGTCTCCTTGATCAGGCGCTGCTCGTCGGTCAGGTCGAAGTCCATGTCTCTCCTTCTCAGCCTAGCTTGGGTGTCGTCCACGGCGCGCTCACGCGCCTCGCGATCTCCTCGCCGATGCCCTCGATCGGCAGGCGCTCCTGCTCCAGCGAGTCCCGATCGCGCAGCGTCACGGTCCGGTCCTCGATGCTCTGGTGGTCGATCGTCAGACAGAACGGCGTACCAATCTCATCCTGGCGGCGGTAGCGCCTGCCGATCGCCCCGCCGGCATCGTACTCGGCCTGCACGTGCGCGCGCACGGCACGGTGGACCTCGCGCGCGAGCTCCGGCTGTCCATCCTTGCCCACGAGCGGCAGCACCGCCGCCTTCACCGGCGCAAGGCGCGGGTGAAGGCGCAGGACGGTCCGCCGCTCGCCCTCGCCCGTGCCCTCCCGCTCGACCACTTCCTCGTCGTAGGAGTCGACGAGGAACGCGAGGGTTGCCCGGTCGGCGCCCGCCGCGGGCTCGATCACGTGGGGCACGTAGCGCTCACCGGTGGCCTGGTCGAAGTACTCGAGCTTCTCCCCGGAGAACTCCGCGTGCTGGGTCAGATCGAAATCGCCCCGGTTGGCGATCCCCTCGAGCTCCGACCAGCCGATGGGGAACAGGTACTCGACGTCGCTCGTTCCCGAGGAGTAGTGCGACAGCTCCTCGGCGTCGTGCGCGCGAAGGCGCAGGTGGTCGGGGCGGATGCCCAGCTCCTCATACCAGCGCTCGCGCTCTTCGAGCCAGTGCTCGAACCATCGCTGGGCCTCGGCCGGGGGAACGAAATACTCCATCTCCATCTGCTCGAACTCGCGCGTGCGGAAGATGAAGTTGCCCGGCGTGATCTCGTTGCGGAAGGACTTCCCCACCTGCGCGATCCCGAACGGCGGTTTCTTGCGCGAGAACTGGAGCACGTTCTTGAAATTGATAAAGATCCCCTGCGCGGTCTCGGGACGCAGGTAGGCCGTCGCCCCGGACTCCTTCACCGGACCGATCGTCGTCTCAAACATCAGGTTGAAGTCCCGCGCCTCCGTGAGCGAGCACTCCTCGCTCTCGCCCGGGTGCTTTGAGGGTTTGCGCCCACAGGCCAGCTCTGAGAGGTGGTCGGCGCGAAAACGCTGCTTGCACGTCCGGCAGTCCACAAGCGGATCGGTGAAGCCCGCGAGGTGGCCCGAGGCCTCCCACACGCGCGGGTGCTGCAGGATCGCAGAGTCGATCGCCACGATGTCGTCGCGATCGGACAGCATCGCCCGCCACCACTCGCCCTTCACGTTCCCCTTCAGCAGCACGCCGTAGTGACCGAAGTCGTAGGTGGAGCCCACGCCGCCGTAGATCTCAGAGGATGGGAACACGAAGCCGCGCCGCTTGCACAGCGCGACGATCTTGTCCATCGTCACGACATCCCCGGCCGGCGGGGCCGTCGGCTCATCCATGGCGGGTCGACTCGCTCGGCATCCGGCCGCGATCATAGGCGACGCGGGCGTGCGCGGACGTCACCGCAGGTGTCAACCGCGTAGGAGCGCTCGAGCGGACTGCCGCTCGCCCGTCATCCTGCTCACAGCAGGAGGAGTGGCCGTCCGAAGGCGGCCACTCCTCGCGTGCCCGTGAGCGCGTTCCGGCCGAGTGGACCGAAACGAACGCAAACCTCGCTACGTAGCCGGCGGTGGCGGCGGCGGCGAGAGGTTGATCGCAAACGGGTTTTCCGGACCGGACATCAGGACGGACAGAGCCGGACCGACCAGGATGCCCAGCGGTCCCTTGCACCTGATCGGCGGGATCGTGGCCTTGCCGGTGAAGTGTGCACCGGTTTTGAGCAGTTCGTTGATGGTCAGGTCGGCGTTGAGCGGCAGTGTGACCGGTTCCGTCGTTTCACAGGCTAGTGGCAGGTTGATGCCGAACAGCCCCACCTCGGTGATTCCGAGAGCCGCCTTCGTGGGAACGCTCAGATCCACACACGGAAGAGTCGCTTCGGCTCCCGGGCAGTTCGATTTTTCGACCGGCGTGACCGTGCCTGCGGTCGTGCCGACCTGTGTGAACGTCAGCCCGATGTTCACCGGGAGCGCGAGGAGCTTCACGGTGGCGTTGAACGGAGGTATGAAGACGTTGCCGGTGACGGTGCCCGAGAAGGCCGGGAGTTCAAGCACCGCTTCGCCGTTGAACGTCCCTCCTTCCGGCAGCGTCACGGTCTGGTTCAGCTTCCTCGGGGTAAGCGATCCCGACACCACCCAGTTCACGAATTTATCATGGATGGTGAAGCCGCCGGCCGACGCCGGTGCAGTCGAGATGAACATCGTTGCCGCGGCCGCCACGGTGGCGGCCAGCGTCGCGACACGACCAGTCCTTTGTAACATAATGGTGACTCTCCTCCTAAGAGTGTGCTTGCGGATGGGTGCCACATCCCGATTCCGGGTGTGGAGCGGACCGAGAATAACAAAACCACCACACGCAAATGAGTAATCTGCGGGGATCACATTTACATCTCGAGGCGAGCGGCGACACGGCTTCGATTCAGTAGCGCGGGGAAACCAAATTATGTGTCCACGCTCCGCGGCCGTTGAGCGCACTTTAGTAGCAGACGAGCACCACTTACGCCCGCCGCGCCGGCGCGTAAGATTGGCGCGGTGGCGCGGATGCTGATCGTCGGCGGGGGCTGCCGGGGCCGGCGTCTGGCGGCGGAGATGATCGGGACGGGCCACGCCGTGCGCGCCACGACCCGCACGGACGCCCACCGCCCGATGATCGAGGCAGTTGGCGCGGAGTGCTGGATCGGGACGCCCGATCGCCTCGCGACGCTCCGCGGAGCGCTCGAGAACGTGACGATCGCGTGCTGGCTGCTCGGCAGCGCGACCGGTCCGGCGGAGCAGCTGCGCGCCCTGCACGGCTCACGTCTCGAGTTCTTCCTCGGGGAGGCGATCGACACCACCGTGCGCGGCTTCATCTACGAGGCGGCCGGGACGACTGTCGCGCCCGATGCTCTCGCCGAGGGGGCGCGAATCGTGCGGGCGATGGGGGAGCGCAATGCGATCCCGGTGGCGCTGCTGGGCGCCGATCCAAAGGACATCGGGGCCTGGCTCGCCGAGGCGCGCGCCGCGGTGCACTCGCTGCTCACCGGTCGATGAACGCGCGCCGATGTCAAGTCCGCGGGCGGCTGTTCCGATGAAGCGATCACGATGGCCGGCGAGCGCTCCCGATACGGGCTGTTGGTCTCCACGCTGGGCGCGATCGTCCTCGCGGTGTCGGTGTTCCTGCCGTGGTACGGCGTGAGCTTCACCGCGGCGGGGATCGCCTTTGCCCAGCAGGTCGGCGATCAGGTGGCCTCGCAGTTCGGCAACGCCGCCCTACAGAGCTACGTGAACGCCGCGCACGCCGATCTGAGCACGCTGGCCGGTCACCAGTTCCTGGCGCTCAGCGCGCATCAGACGCTCCACGACCTGAACGTCGTGCTGCTTCTCGGCGCGGCCCTCACGATCGGCGTCGCGCTGCTGGCACTTGTCCATCCCGAGTCGCCTTCAGAAGCGCACCGTGGCCCGCTCGCGCTGATCGGGGCCGTGTGCGCGATCTGCGTGATCTTCCGGATGGTCGATCCTCCCACGCCGGCCGGAGCCCTGCTCGCCCTCTCCCTGCGCGAGGGCGCCTGGCTTGCCCTGCTCGGCTCGCTGGCCATCGTCGCGGGAGCGCTCTGGCCGCGCACGCTCGACGCTCCAAACGTGTCGCAGGCCAAGATCGAGAGCGCCTGGTCCTCGTTATCCGGCTGGACGCCCGAGGGCTGAGCGCGTCGAGCCCTTCCATAAACGCTGGGCATCCCTTATCATCTCTGCTCCGCCCGACGGCCGGGGGTCGCGCTCGCGAGTGTGGAGACGTAACCGTCACGGTCCCACCCGAAGCAGGAGCGCGGCGACATCACTGCCTCCTCCACGCGGTCGGACCGGGTGGGGCCAAGACATCCCGCCCCACCCGGTCCGCCGGGTGACGTCCGCTATCCTGGGTCTAATACCTAAAAGCCGATCCGGATTACGACTTGGAGGCCTGATCTTGACCGCTTACGCGAAGGACGTGCTCGTGGAGCCAGAGTGGCTTCAGGAGCACCTCAACGACGAGTCGATCCGCATCGTCGAGGTCGACGAGAACCCGGCGCTGTACGCCGAGGCGCACATTCCCGGCGCGATCGGATTCGACTGGAGAGAGGATCTCCAGGACCCCGTCCGGCGCGATTTCCTCGGGCCAAAGGAGTTCGGCGAGCTGTTCGGCAGTCGCGGGGTCTCAAATGAGCACACGATCGTGCTGTATGGCGATCGCAACAACTGGTTCGCCGCCTACACCTACTGGTACCTGAAGTACTACGGCCACGACAAGGTCCTGCTTCTCAACGGCCCCCGCGAAAAGTGGATCGCCGACGGCCGGCCCACGAGCGCCGATCTGCCGAGCTACGGCGCGAGCAGCTTCACCGCTCAGGCCGGCGACGACGCGATCCGTGCCCGCCGGGATGAGGTCCTGGCCGCCGTCGACGCCTCCACGAGGCTCGTCGACGTGCGCTCGCCGGCGGAGTTCGCCGGCGAGATCATCTCGCCGGCGGGCTATGAGCAGGAGGGCGCCCAGCGCGCCGGGCACATCCCGGGCGCCGCGTCGGTCCCCTGGGCCCAGGCGGTGCACGAGGACGGCACGTTCAGGTCGGCTGACGAGTTGCGCGACCTGTACACCGGCAAGGGCGTGCTGAACGGCGAGGACATCATCGCCTACTGCCGCATCGGAGAGCGCTCGGCGCACACGTGGTTCGTCCTGCACGAGCTGCTCGGCCACGACCGCGTCAAGAACTACGACGGCTCCTGGACGGAGTGGGGGAGCCTGGTGGGGGTGCCGGTCGAGAGGGGGGCATGAGCGAGTCCAGCCGCTCGAGCAGCGTCTCGAGGATGCGGGCCGTGGCGCCCCAGATGAGATTCTCACCGAGAATGTAGGCGCCGGTCTCAAACGAGATGCCGCGGCGTTCCATGCGTGTGCGTGTCCTGCTCTCGCGCAGGGCGCCCACCGGCAGCTCGAGCACGGCGTCCACCTCCCGCGCCGAGACCTGCCAGCGCCCGCCGGCCGGAATCCGCCCTACGAACGGGTGGATGATGTAGTTGGTGGCGAACGTCGACGTGGGCGGGAGCTCCCCGAGCAGGCTCACGTCCGCCCGGGGCAGTCCGATCTCCTCCTCCGCCTCGCGCAGCGCCGTCGTGAGCAGATCGGCGTCCTCGGGATCCCGGCGGCCGCCGGGAAAGGCGATCTCCCCCGCGTGGCGGCGAAGATCGGAGCGGCGCCTCGTGAGGACGACGTGCGGCTCCTGCGAGGAGCCGGCGAGGAACAGCGGGACGAGCACCGCCGCCTGTATCTCCTCGGCGGGCGGGATCCGGCCAAGGGCCTGAGCGGGGAGCTCAGGCGGCCATGTTGACGCGCTCGACACGCTCCTGAAACATTACCTCGCCGTCGAGCACGCGGTGGACGGGGCACTTCGCGGCGATCACCCGCAGGCGCTCCAGCCGCTCCTCGGGTATGTCCTCCGGGAGTCGCATCACCAGCTCGAACTTGGTCGGACAGCCGCGCTCGGCGGGCGTGTACTCGACGTCGACCTCGACGTGCCCGATGTCCCAGCCCTTGCGCTCGGCGTACATCTCCATCGTGATCGCCGTACAGGATGCGAGGCTGACGGCGAGCAGCTCCTGCGGATCCGGCCCGGTGTCGTGCCCGCCGATCTGCAGCGGCTCGTCGACCGTCAGCTGGTGGTCGCGCACCTGCACCGTGTGCCTGAACGTTCCGTCGTCGCGTCGCGCCGTGGCCCTCATCCTTGTCAGCCCTCCCGAGTCGGTCATATGGGTCCCCTCATATACGTCCATTTACATGATACTCCCCGGGCGGCTCTAGTGGAGCGGGCTGAACAGCAGCCCGGTGAGCAGCTTGGGGAAGAAGTAGGTCGACTTTGGCGGCATGTTCTCGCCCGCGGCCGCCACGTCGCGGACTTGGGCGACGGGGGTGGGGCGCATCAGGAACGCCGCATCGTAGTCTCCGGAGCGGACCATCGCCAGCGCCTCCGCGGCGTCGCGCGCGTAGAACAGGCCGTTGAAGTGCGAGATGTCCTCGTCGCTGAGCCCGAGCGCCCCCTTGAGCAGCAGGGCCTCCAGCACGCCGGTGTCGAGGCGCCGGTAGGCCTCCCCGTGGCCCGCCAGCGCCGCGTCGGCGATCGCCTGATCCTTGAGCGTGAGCCGAAACACCCGCTCATCCCGCCCGTCCACATAGCCCAACTGCAGCGGCCCCTCGCCGGGGCCGGGGGCGAGCTGCTCGAGCGGCACCTCGACGGTCTCGAAGTCACGCGACAGCGTCTGGGCGAGCGCCTGGCGGCGCGCGTCGTCCAGTCCGCCCACGAGGCGATGGGTGGGAAAGACGGTCAACCCCGGGTCCTCGAGGGCGACCAGGCACATCAGGATGTAGCGATGCTCGCCGTCCCCGCCGATCTCCTGCGCGTAGGCCTGCATCGTCTCGTAGCGGTGGTGCCCGTCCGCGATCAAGAGCTCGGAGTCGCGGGTGGCGGCCTGCACGGCCCCGATCGCCTCGGGATCGGAGACGCGCCACAGGCGGTGAACGGTGCCGTGGGAGTCGGTGACCTCTCCCCACGGTTGCTGCCCGGTGGCCGGCGAGAGCGCGTCCCAGGCCGCGTGCGCGGGGTCGGAGTAGAGGGAGAAGATCGGTGAGATGTTGGCGCGGGTCGCCCGCGTGAGGCGGAGCCTGTCCTCCTTCGGGCCCGGATGCGTGCGCTCGTGCGGGCGAACGCGACCCGGGCCGTAGCCTTCGATGCGTACGCGACAGAAGAAGCCGCGCCGCGTGAGCGTACGCCCGTCCGGTCCGGAGTAGTCCTGCGTATGCGCCCAGATAGCCGGCTCGCGGTCCCGCGTGAGCGCTCCCTGCAGCTGCCAGCTCTCGAACAAATCGCGCGCCGCGGAGTACGCGTCCGGCTCGCCCCGCGGCAGATCGACGGCGACGACGTTGAACGGCGAGCGTGCGAGCAGCGCGCCGCGCTGCTGCTCGTCGATGACGTCATACGGCGGCGCGACGACGTTCGCGAGCGCGCCGACGACCGACTGGTCGTAGTGGAGCGCACGCAGTGGTTGCACGTCGGCCATGGCGGTGGCTGACCCTAGCAGCGGTGACCGCGGTGGCGAGTGCAGCCGCGACGCGCGAGCGCCGTCGCGATCCCTACCCTTCCTGGTACTCGCCACGGGGCGTAGCTCAGCCTGGTAGAGCGCCGCGTTTGGGACGCGGAGGTCCTCGGTTCGAATCCGGGCGCCCCGATCACGCAGGCGATCCGACGAGGCCGGCGAGGCGGCTGGTGGCAGCCGCCAGCCGGACGCCCGTGCTGAACCGCGCCGCGCCGCGCCGCGCGGCGTATCATCGGGAAGAGGACTCGATATGACCGCGCTCGGCTTCGTGCTACTGCTCATAGGCGCCATGCTTGTGGTTGCCGAGGCGCACATGCCCGGCGGGATTCTCGGCTTGCTGGCCGGAGCGGCGCTGATCGCCGGTGGGACGATCGTCATCGCGGGACTGGGCGGTGGAGCCGAGCTCGCGGTGCCCGTCGGCGTTGGACTTGGCGCGGCGGCGGGAGGGTGGGCGCTGGTGGCGACCCGCAAGGCGGCCGACTCTCGACGCACGCGCATTCAGGCGGGCGCCGAGTCGTTGTGCGGCCGGGTTGGCGTGGTGCGTCGCTGGGGCGACTCCGCCGGCCAGGTCTTCGTCGACGGGGCGCTCTGGCGTGCCCGGCACGAATGGGCCGAAACCGAGGGCGGGGCGCTCCGCGAGGGCGATCCAGTCGTGGTCGAGCGCGTCAGCGGCCTGACGCTGTCGGTGCGCCGCGCCGAGGAGTGGGAGTTGATCCTGTGATCGCCGTGCTGGCAGTCGCCCTGCTGTTCATAGCGGTGACGGCGCTCGTGGTCGTGGGTGCGTCGGTGCGCGTGCTGCGCGAGTACGAGCGCGGCGTCGTGTTCCGTCTCGGCCGCGTCACGAGCCAGCGCGGCCCGGGAATGATCTTTCTGGCGCCCGTGATCGATCGCATGGTGCGGGTCAGCCTTCGCACGGTGACGCTCGAAATCCCCGCCCAGGAGGTCATCACGCGGGACAACGTGCCCGCGCGCGTCACCGCGGTGGCGTATTACCGGGTGATCGATTCCACGAAGTCGGTGCTCGAGATAGAGGACGTGCTCGCCGCCACCTCTCAGATCGCCCAGACCACGCTGCGCTCGGTGCTCGGCAAGGCGGAGCTCGACGCGCTGCTGGCGGAGCGCGAGCGGCTGAACGAGCACCTGCAGCACATCATCGACGATCAGACCGAGCCCTGGGGGGTGAAGGTGACCGCCGTCGAGATCAAGGACGTCGAGATCCCCGAGCGGATGCAGCACGCCATGGCGCGCCAGGCCGAGGCCGAGCGCGAGCGCCGCGCGAAGATCATCAACGCCGAGGGAGAGTTTCAGGCCGCGGCCCGGCTCAATGACGCCGCGGACGTGATCAGCCGCAACCCCGTGACGATCCAGCTGCGCTATCTGCAGACGCTGATCGAGGTGAGCAACAACCAGAGCTCCACGATCGTCTTTCCGCTGCCGATCGACGTGCTGCAACCGCTCATCGCCGCGGCGCAGGGGCGCCTCGCGTCCGCCTCGGATGGTCACGAGCGCGCGGGCGTCGATGAGGCGCTCGCGGCCACGCGCGAGGCGCTCGACGGAGCGAGCAGTGAGCCCGCGCCAGAGCAACCCGGCGCGCAGCCGGCGCTCCTCTCCAACGCATCCGAGCAGCCGGCGCCCGGCAAAGCGGACGCCGGCGAGGAGCCGCGTCGCTAGCCGGCGCGAACCGACCCCACCCTCATAGCCGCGCTGCGTCACGGTGGCGCAGATCCGGGTGCATACTCCACGCCCGCCCTGACTGACGGTTTAGCGTCGCCAGGCTTCACACCTACGCAATAGGGGCCCCGTCCGGATCACTCATAGCTGGGTCATGCATGGGCGTCCCAGGTGCGAGGAGCTCACGGAAAATCAGGTCGGATCGGCGCTAGATTCGCTCGAATCCTGCTGCGTTCACAGTCAAAGGCGAAAGGAGCCTGACGATGAAGAAATTAACTCGTCGATCTTTGCTGAAAGCCGGGCTTGGCGGGCCGAGCGTGGTCGGGGCGGTGAGCGGCGTGCCCGACGCGGCGGTGGACGAGGGCACCAGCCGACGCGCGTTTCTCCAGGGTACCGCCGGCGCCGCTGCGGGCGCTGCCGTGATCCTCGCCACCCCCAAGGTCGCGTCGGTTGCGCTCGACGTCGCGAGCACGGGCGCGGCCGCCGAGCCCAAGGCCGTGGTCACGAAGCCCTCGGGACCGGCACCGCCTGAGGCGGTCACCGCGTACGTGCGGAACGCCGACCGCGGCGAGGTCACCGTGATGTCCGGCAAGCGGGAGACCACCTACAGGGATCCCGCGCTGGTCAAGCGGCTGCTCGACGCGTCTCACTGACAAACAACCGATAACGAAAGAGAGGCAAGGAAATGTCATCGCATCGCGAGGCGCCTGAGATCAGCAAGGATCCGGTCGCCGACAACACGGATACATATGCGTTCGTCAGTCCCGACAACCCGCAGACCGTCACGATCATCACCAACTACCTGCCGGCCGAGGTGCCTGCGGGCGGCCCGACCTTCTTCGAGTTCGGAAACGACGTTCTCTACAAGATCCACATCGACAACGACGGCGACGGTCATGCCGACATCACCTATGAGTTCAGCTTCGAATCGACAATCACCAACCCCAGCACATTCCTCTACAACACGGGTCCGATCGGATCGCTTGGTGACTCGAACTGGAACAAACGCCAGTCCTACAGCGTCACACGGGTCGATCACGGGGACCGCCACCGCGGGCGCCACGATCACGGCGACGACGATCGCAGGGGCGTCAACGTGCTGGGCGAAGGCCTCGCCTGCCCTCCCTGCAACATCGGCCCGCGGTCCACACCCAAATACACCGAACTCGCGGAAGCCGCCGTGCACCCGCTGGCTGGCGGCCAGACGGTGTTCGCGGGGCAGCGCAACGACCCGTTCTTCGTCGACATCGGGTCGATCTTCGATCTCGCGGACCTGCGCCCGATCCAGAACCTGCATCTGATCTCGACGCCGGCGGCGTCCGGTGTCGACACGCTGCAGACGCTCAACGTGCACTCGATCGCGATCCAGGTTCCGATCAGCAGCCTGACCGTCGACGGGTCGGTGCCGACGAACGTGATGAGCTCGAAGGCCGTGCTCGGCATCTGGGGTTCGGCGAGCCGGCGCAAGCTGCGGATCGCAGACGGCGCCAACAGCGAACACTCGGAGTCCGGTCCGTGGGTGCAGGTCTCGCGGCTTGCCAGCCCGCTGTTCAACGAGGTGCTGATCCCGATGAGCCTCAAGGACGAATGGAACGCTCGTCACCCGGCAGACGACAAGGACTTCATCTCCCACGTTCAGCATCCGGAGCTGGCCAAACTGCTGCCGGGGCTGTATCCCGAACAGTTCCCCAACCTCGAAGGCCTCACGGCACCGCGCGAAGACCTCGCGGCGATCTTCCTGACGGGCCTGCCCGCTGGCGTCGTGGAAGGGTTCCAGAACAACACGGGCAAGGTGCTCGCGGAGATGCTGCGGCTGAACGTCGCGGTTCCACCCGCGAAGGAACCGAACGTGCTGGGAATCCTCGGCGGCGATCTGGCGGGCTATCCGAACGGGAGGCGCATCAGCGACGATGTCACCAACATCTCGCTGCGCGCGGTCGCCGGCCTCACGTATCCACTCGTGCACAAAGCCTACAAACCCGACGCGGCAGTGGAAGCCATCACCCAGGGCCTCACGCCGCTGCCGTTTCGCTCCCAGGCGACGTTCCCATACGTGGCTGCCCCGCACGACGGCTTTGACTTCCCCTCGAGCACGGCGTAGGGAGCGCCGTGAGATGCACAGCCATGACCACCACATCCATGCCGGGGGCGAGGAGAACCACGGCGCCCGGCGTCATCCCGAGCAGGTGGTGCTGGACATCGGCGAGGACATCGGGGCGCTGATCGTCCACACAGATGCCGGCATGCTCGGCGTCGAGGTGGAGATCAGCGCCACCGGGCAGGATGATCGTCGCAGTCACAGGGACGTGCTCGAGCGCGAGATCGCCGGGCGCCCTGCCTATACGGCCGTATTCGACAGGATCCGCCAGGGCACCTACACCCTGTGGGTCGGAGACCTTGCGCGCGAGCGTGGAGTCGTCGTCGTCGGGGGCGCGATCGCGGAGCTCGACTGGTCCGCCGCGCCGCCCCTTCCGGCCTGACGTCCGGCGTCGTCCGTCAACGCAGATGCTGGGCTTCGCCACGGCGGCGCCGAGCATCTGCCGCCGGACTCACGTTGTGGCGCCGCGTGGCCGCGGCCGCAGCCGCCGCAGCGGCCGGGCCCCTAGTGACCTGAGTCGGTAGTTCGCATGGCCCCAGACGCTACTTCTCGCCCAGAACCGCGGGGGAGATCGTCAACGGCATCGCCTCGGCCTACTAGCGGATCTCTGACTCAGGTCACTAGACCGACGCGTCCACGGCGTCGGCGATCGCGTCTTCAGCCTGTAGCCGCGGGCTCCACTTCTCCTCGACGCGGCCAAATCTCCAGAACGCAAGCGCGCCCGCCCAGCAGATGAAAAACATCGCGACGATCACGAAACCGGCCTTGTTGATGTCGAATCCGGCCACGGATCGCCAGAAGCCGCCGTGCAGCCCGCCGAGCTCCTTCGGCAGCAGGCCGAGCACCTCGACCGTGCCGATGAAGAAGCAGATCGCGACCGACAGTCCGGTGGTCGCGAGGTTGTAGTAGACCTTGCGAACCGGGTTGAAGAAGGCCCACGAGTAGGCGAAGTTCATGAAGATGCCATCGATCGTGTCCATCAGCGTCATGCCGGCGGTGAACAGAATCGGCAGGCACATGATCGAGTAGAAGGGAAGGTGCTGAGAAGCGAGCAGCGCGGTCGTCGCCAGCAGCGCCACCTCGGTCGCGGTGTCGAAGCCCAGCCCGAACACAACGCCTACCGGGTATATCTGCCACTCCCTGTCGATCGTCCTCATCCACCTGCCGAAGAAGCGAGACATCAGGCCGCGGTTGTTCAGCTGGCGCTCGAGCTCGGCCTCGTCGTAGTCGCCGCGGCGCATCGATCGGAATACGCGAAAGATGCCGGCGAGGATGAGGACGTTGAGCAGCGCGATGAGGTACAGGAACGTCGCCGACACGACCGTGCCGAAGATCCAGCCGAACCGCTCGAGGGTCGAGTTGTGGTTCGAGACCGCGCCGTAGACGGCCTTCTCGGCCACCACGACTCCGACGCCGATCGCGATCACGATCGTCGAATGCCCAAGCGAGAACCAATACCCGATGCTGAGCGGTCGCTTGCCTTCGTTCATCAGCTTGCGCGTGGTGTTGTCGATCGCAGAGATGTGATCTGCATCGAACGCGTGGCGCAGGCCCAATGAGTAGGCGAGTCCGGCGACGCCGATCCCGAGTCCCTTGTAGTGCGAGGGAACCACGAACGCGATGAACACGCCGAAACCGACAATGTGCAGGAGGGCGATGCTCGCGAGCATGAAGCCGGTGCGACGCCGCTCTCGGGCGGTGAGGCCCCTTGCCACGCGCGCGAGGAACCCGAGGATTCCAAACCGGGGGGCGTCCCCGGCATTCGTCAGACCGCGTCCTGAGCTACCGGTCACCGGGCTCATCTCGTCGACGGTCCGGATCGGCCGCCCACGGCCGCGGCGCAGGCGGCGCACAGGCCGACGATCGGAAAGTGGATGAAGCTCGCTCGGTAGCCAAACTGACTCTGTATCAGCTCGCGCACCACGTCGAGCTCCTCGGGCGCCACGGCTCGGTAGTCGGCGCAACGCTCGCACGTGAGGTACTCTCGCTCACCGGTCACCGACAGGGCGTGCAGTCCCGGTCCGTGGCCGAGGTGCACGTGTCGAACGACACCGATGTCCTCGAGGGACTGAAGGTTGCGGTAGACCGACCCGATGTCCGACGACGGCACGCGGCCGCCGATCCCTTCGGCGATCTGCTCGGCGGACATCGGTCCGTCGGCGGCCAGCAGGGCCTCCAGCACCAGCCGGCGCGCGGCGGACACACGAAGGCCCCGCTCGCGCATCCGCGCCATCGCAGAGCTCAGACTCCCACCGGCCAACGCGCTCGTGTCGGCCCGCGCATGAAGCGCCATCGGGCCGCGCCGCTGGTCGGCCACGTAGTCCACATCCCTGGTGCTCACTGGTCGTCCTCCATCTGCCGGGGATCGCCGGCGCGGCTGCTGGCCGTGCCGCTGATTTCCATATACGTGGAGCTGTCAACTGCGGATCATTCGCAGCGCAGGTTCGAGTTGGGCGGCCTCGGCGCGGACAATCGCGACACCCGGATCAGCGGGGTGATCCATGCGCGACGCTCGCGCGTAGTCCCACTACCAGCCCATTCCCCGACGGAATGGGAGCACCAGCTCGGGAGCGAGGCTAGACGATGGGGCTCGACAATCCACTCCACATAGCGTTCCTGCTGATCCTGCCGGTCGTCGAGCGAGGGACGAGGGCCGGCGCCTGACATGGCTGTAGCCGCCGGGCACATTGGCTATGAAGATCGGCTCAACGTCGTCGACCACCTGGAGGAGCTGCGCGCCAGGCTGATCGTGTCGCTGGTGGCGCTCGTGGTGGCGTTCGGTTTCTGCATGTGGCAGAACCACGTGCTGCTCAACATCATCAACAAGCCGCTCGCGCACCAGACCCAGAAGCAGGTCAGGGCGGGCAGCGGCCCGCTGGGAGCCACCTACGCGGTCCAGCAGAGCGCCCGCGCCGTGGCAGCCCAGCTTCAGATCGTCGTCGGCGCGCTGGAGCGCCCCAACAGTGGCGCGTCGGCGGCCACCCGCGCGTCCATACAAGGCGTAGGGCCGCAACTCGAGAAGGTGATCGCAGGTCTCTCAAAGGCGCCCGCCGGCGACAGGCCGGTGACGCTCGGGATCGGCGAGCCGTTCAGCACCACGATCGGCGTCGCCCTCATCTTCGCGTTCATCCTGGCGTTGCCGATCATCCTGTATGAGCTCTACGGCTTTCTGCTGCCGGCCCTCAGTCCCGAGCAGCAGCGGGTCGCGAACTCGCTCGTGCTCGCGATCCCCCTCCTGTTCGTGGCCGGGGTCACGTTCGGCTACTTCGTTGTCCTGCCGGCCGCCGTGCGCTTCTTTCAGAACTTCAACAGCGGTGAGTTCAACGTGCTGGTGCAGGCCAACCAGTACTACCACTTCGCCGCCGTCATCTTGCTCGCGATGGGTCTGGTCTTCCAGGTGCCGATCGCCATTCTCGCGGCGACGCGCTCGGGCGTGGTCACGCCCGGTCAACTGCGACGGAACCGTCGCTACGCGATCCTCGCGTGCGGCGCCGTCGCGGCCTTGCTGCCCGGCGATGTCATCACGCTGCTGCTCGAGACGGTCCCGCTGTATCTGCTGTTCGAGGCAAGCCTTCTGCTCGCCACGCTCATCGAGCGCGGCGAGCGGCGGCGGATGCGCGCCGAGGGCCCAAAGCACGGCACCCGTTGAGAGCAGACGTCGTCGAGGAATGAAGGACGGCCGCCGGGCTCCCGTCCGCCATCGGTAGGGTCTGGTCATGGCCGAGACCGCGCCGAACCCGCAGGCGTCTCGTTTCGCCAGCTTCCAGGACGAGATCTACGGCGGCGGCCTGGTCGATGAGAGGCCGCGTCTGCCGATCTCGATCGAGGGGCTCGAGCAGGCCGCGCGCGAGGTTCTGAGCGCCGAGGCGTTCGGCTACGTGGCCGGTGGCGCCGGCGCCGAGCGCACGATGCGGGCCAACCTAGAGGCCTTCGAGCGTTGGCGGATCGTGCCGAGAATGCTGCGCGATGTCGCGGTCCGAGATCTGAGCACCTCGGTTCTGGGCACCGCCATGTCGGCTCCGGTGCTGCTCGCTCCCGTGGGCGTGCAGTCGATCGTCCATCCGCAGGCGGAGCTCGCGGTGGGCGGCGCGGCGGCCTCGCAGGGACTGCCGATCATCTTGAGCACCGCGTCCTCGCACACGATCGAGCAGGTGGCGGAGTCGATGGGCGAGGCGAGCCGCTGGTATCAGCTCTACTGGCCGAAGGACCGCGACCTGGCCGCGAGCTTCGTCAAGCGCGCGGCCCGGGCCGGCTATCGCGCGATCGTCGTCACGCTCGACACCTGGCTGCTCGGCTGGCGCCCGCGCGACCTTCAGCACGGCTACCTGCCGTTCCTGAAAGGCGAAGGTGTCGCCAACTACTTCAGCGACCCGGTCTTCCGGGCTGCTCTCGAGCGGCCCCCCGAGGAGGACCCCGGGCCGGCCGTCGGCCAGTGGGCCTATCAGTTTGCCAACCCGAGCGTAACCTGGGCCGACTTGGCCTGGTTGCGCGAGCAGACCAGCCTTCCGATCGTGTTGAAGGGCATCCTGCACGCAGAGGACGCGCGGCGCGCGGTGCAGGAGGGCGTCGACGGGCTGATCGTCTCCAACCACGGTGGCCGCCAGGTCGACGGCTCGATCGGCGCTCTCGACGCCCTTCCCGCGGTCCGCGAGGCGGTCGGAGTCGAGCTGCCCGTTCTGTTCGACAGCGGTGTGCGCAGCGGCGCCGACGTGCTGAAGGCGCTCGCTCTGGGGGCCGACGCGGTGTGTCTCGGTCGTCCCTACATCTGGGGCCTGGCGCTGGACGGCCGCACCGGAGTCGAGCACGTGCTTCGTTGTCTGCTGGCCGAGCTCGACCTGACGCTGGCGCTCAGCGGATACACGGAGATCGCCCAGGTCGACCGCTCGAGCCTGACCCGCGCGGAGTGACGGCGGCGTCTCACCCGCCCGTCCGGTGCTCGTCAGGCGATCAATCTACGCTGTGACCGTTCGCGCTGAGCGTCACGTCGATGTTGCCTCGGGTGGCGTTCGAGTAGGGGCAGACCCGGTGGGCGGCTCGCACGAGCTCGATCGCCTTGGCGGGATCGCTGATCGAGGGCAGGCTCACAGCGAGCTCGACGGCGACCGTGAAGCTCCGCTCCTCGGTGGTGACGAGCGACACCTTCGAGTCGATCGCGACCTCGCCGGTCTCCTCGTGCGCGCGGCGGGCGACGGTCCCGAGCGCGCCCTCGAAGCACGCGGCATATCCCACCGCGAAGAGCTCCTCCGGGTTTGTGCCGTCCCCCTGGCCGCCCATCTGCACCGGCAGGCGCAGGTCGAGCTCGAGCCCGCCGTCCGGGGTGCTGCCGTGGCCGGCCGCGCGGCCGCCTGTCACATGCGCTTCGGCGGTGTAGAGCACTTTCGTCATCGCTTGCCTCCGATGGTCGCGGCCGGTTGCCAGGAGGCGTTCGTGCGGCTCGCCTCTCGGTGGAAGCGTAGCCCGAGAGTGGCGGCGTGGCCCATCCTGTCGATAGGCTCGCGGACGAATGCGAGTTATTCCCATGCGTCGCTTCGTCGACGCGCCGGCGGCCCTTGACGGCGGTCCCAGCGGGTGCGGATGAGCCCGCTCGAGTTTCGCGAGCGGCCCGCGTCGGGAGATCCCGCAGGCCTGCTCGTCCTGCATCACGGCCGTGGCGCGGACGAGCACGACCTGCTCGCCCTCGGCGACGAGCTCGACCCTCGGCGGCGGCTGCACGTCGTCACGCCGCGGGCGCCGTTCACGCTTCCCGGTTGGCCGGGACGTCACTGGTACACGGTCCCGCGTGTCGGCAGCCCCGATCCCGCGACCTTCCACGCGGCGTACGGAGAGCTTCAAGCCTTCCACGACGAGCTGTGGCTGCGCACCGGCACGACGGCGGCCTCGACGGTGCTGGGAGGCTTCTCGATGGGTGCGGTCATGAGCTACGCGCTCGGGCTGGGGCCCGACCGGCCCACGCCGGCGGGGATTCTCGCCTTCTCCGGGTTCGTGCCCTCGGTCGAGGGCTGGCGCCCTGAGCTCGCGGGGCGCGACGAGCTCGCCGTGTTCATCGCTCATGGTCGCCGCGACCCCGTGATCGCGATCGAGTTCGCCCGCCACGCCCGTGATCTGTTGCGGGCGGGCGGCCTGGACGTCGAGTATCACGAGTCCGACGCCGCCCATCACATCGACCCGGCTCACATCCCCGCGGCGATCGGCTGGCTCGAGCGCGCGCTTCTGCAGCGGAGCCGGGCGCCCGGCGATCCTCAGGCCCCGAGCGCGAACAGCGGCCAGCGGCCGGGAACGCCCTTCAGCTCGTGAAAGCCCCGATCCTCGAACGTGAACGGGCCGCCGACGACGGTGCCGAAGACCGTGCCCGACACGAGCACCTCGCCCGGGCCGGCCAGGTCGGTCACACGCGAGGCGATGTGCACCGCCATGCCGCCCAGATCCTCGCCGATCAGCTCGCACTCGCCCGTGTGCACGCCGATGCGCACCTCGACCCCGAGCTCGCGAGCCGAGCCGGTGATCGCCAGCGCGCAGCGCAGCGCGCGCGACGGCGGCCCGTCGAAGGTGGCGAGAAAGCCGTCGCCGATCGTCTTGACCGCGCGACCGCCAAAGCGCGACAGCTCCTTTCCGACCACCTCGTCGTGGCGCGCCAGCAAATCGCGCCAGCGGCCGTCGCCGAGCTCGGCGGCATGCGCCGTGGCGTCGACGATGTCCGTGAACATCACGGTGAGCAGCGCCCGCGCCAGCTGTCCGTTGCTGCGCCCACCGGTCAGGAACTCCTCGACCTCCTCGATGATCGCGTCGCTGTCGCCGACGAACGGAAACGAGTCGGTTCCCTCGAGCTCCACGTAGCGGGCGCCTGGAATGTGCTCGGCCAGATAGCGCGAGTGGCGCACGTCCCACGAGAGCTCCCGCGGCCGGTGCATCACCAGGGTCGGCACCTGAATGCGCGGTAGCGTCTCGCGCACGTCGAGGTCGATCGCGGAGTTGAAGATCGTCCGCGCCTCGCCCGGACTGGCGGCCAGGCGCTGCATGCGCGATAGCCATCCGGCCATCGCGGGATCGTCGGCGACGCTTGGCGCCAGCAGCGCCAGCCTCGAGCTGGTGGTCTCCCCCCAATCCGCGACGTTGTCCTCGATGAGGGCCTCGCGCTCCTCCCTGGTCATTGCCCAGTCGTAGTCTGGAGCCCACGTGGTACGCGCCACCGACGCATACAGGATCAGCGCGCCGATGCGCTCGGGGCGATCCGCGGCGAGCAGCGCCCCCACGAGGCCACCCAGGGAGTAGGTGAACAGCGCCGCGCGCTCGCTGCCGGCGGCATCGAGGACGGCGAGGGCGTCCTCGACGTCCTGCTCGAGCGTGTGCGTCTGCAGAAGGCCGTCTGACAGTCCGCTCCCGCGGCGGTCGAACAGGATCAGGCGGGTGAACGTCGCCAGGCGCTCCAGAAAGCGACGCAAGGCCGGGGACTCCCACAGCTGCTCCACCTGGGAGATCCAGCCCGGCATGAACAGCAGGTCGATCGCCCCCTCCCCGACGACCTGGTAGGCGACGCTCGCCTCGCCGCTGCGCGCATATCGTGTGGTCGGTGCCATCGAATGAACCCTCCCCTTGAGCTCACCATGGACAGTACCCCAGCGGGAAGGCTTGCGTCAGAACATTTCCAGCAGCGACCTGAAGGCGTTGGCCGGCTCCACGCTCCCCCCGGCCGCGTGCACCCGATCGGCGAGCCAGTGATCAGATGTGACGACGCGAATCGTGCCCGGCTCGGGGTCGGCGACGAGCCGGCGAACGATCTCGTCGTCGGCCGAGTCGCGACGTGGGCGGGGGGCGTGAGCGACCTCGACGACCGTTGAGGAGATCGGCGGGGACGGCGGCTGCTCGAACACGACGATGATCTCATCGCCGTTTTCGGCGGCCCAGCGCTCGAGCCGGTCCACCAGCTGGACCATCGCGGCGTGTCTGTCCTTCCACCATGCGTCCGGGCGTGTCCCGATCACGTTCATACCGTCGATCAACCACCGCACCACTGGCAAGCCTACGTCTTCGCGCGGTCCGAGCGCGACTGTCCACGGCGGCGAGAGCGCGCAAGGGCCTTCGCGCGGAATCGTGTTGCCGGTCGAATCGTGCTGGAGTTGGTGTGGTTATGCGGATGGAGGGAATCAATACCGGCGACGTGGTCGAGGTGGATCACAAAGGGCGACGCTTCCATGCGATCGTGACCGGGCCTGCGCCGGGCGGCCTGGCCTTGAGGCCGCTCGACCGCGGCGTCAACCGCTACAGCGCCCGCAGCCGCGAGGTGATCGGCCACTGGGCCAAGCGAGGACGGCCGCGGGCGACCAGCGAGCCCCTGAAGCCGTCCCCGCGCCAGCTGGAGATGGACCTCTCGCCGGCGCGCGACGCCGCCGGGAGCTGAGCCGGCTTGCGGGCGGTCTCAATCGTCGATCGACGATGCCCCATGGGGGTAAATCCTCCGGTGGCGCCATTCGGCGCTGCCGTCATGCATCCGTGACTCAGACCTGCGCGACCTCGGCTTCGGAGACCGCCGCCGGTCCCGCGGGCGAGCGTCTATAGAAGTACCGCAGGCGCACGAGCAGGACCGCGCCGAGAGCGCCGATCAGCACCAGGACTGCTCCGATCAGAAGGATCGTGTTCAGCCCGCTCACGAACGCACGCTGGGAGGCGTCAACGACATCGACTCGACCGTGCGCGAACGCCGTCGCCGCCTGCCTGCCCCCGGAGGCGACGGCTTTCGCCAGATGGCCCTGCGCGCCTCCGAGCGACGCCTGCAGGCTCGTCGCGATCCGATGCTCGAAGACCGCGCCGAGCGCCGCCACGCCCACCGCCAGCCCGCCGATGCGGAAGGTGTTGCTGATCCCGGAGGCCATACCGCTGCGCTCGGGCGGCACGACACCCAGGGCGATGTTGGCGATCGCAGGGTTGGCAAGCCCGATCCCCGCCCCGACCAGCAAGAGGCCCGGCAGCAGCTCGGTCCAGCGTGACGTCGGCGTGACTCCGTGCATCAGGGTGAGGCCGAGTCCGGTCAGACCGAGACCCGCGCCGAGCAGGGCGCCCGGTGCGCGGCGGCTGCTCATGCCGCGCGTGAGCAGCGGCACGATGAAGGTGAGCACCGTGGCCGGCAGCAGCCGCAGGCCGCCCTGCAGGGGCGAGTAGCCGAGCGCGTCCTGCAGGTAGAACGTCAGGTAGGGGAACATCGCGAACATGCCGGCGCCGACCGCGAACGTTGCGAGCGACACACCGCAGAATGCACGGTTCCTGAACAGAGAAAGGTCGAACATCGGCCGGCGCTGATGCAGCTCCACCGCCAGGAACGCCGCGAACAGGGCGGCGGCGCCGGCGAGCGCGGACACGATCAGCGCGCTCGTCCAACCCTCGTCGGTGCCTCTCAGCAGCCCGAAGACCAGGAGGAACAGCGCGCCTGAGAAGGTGATCAGTCCCGCCCAGTCCAGTCGCTCGGCGTCAGGATCTCGGACGTTGACCAGACGTCTCATCGCGATGGTGATCGTCGCCAGCCCGACCGGGATGTTCACGAAGAAGATCCACTGCCAGCCGAACCCGTCGGTGAGCACTCCGCCGATCAGCGGTCCGACGGCGACGGCTCCCCCGACCGTGGCGCCCCAGGCGGCGATCGCACCCGCTCGCTCGGGCCCGCGGAACTCCTGTGCGATCAGAGCGAGCGAAGTTGCGAACATCGCCGCGCCGCCAAAGCCCTGGAGGCCACGGGCGAGGATAAGCAGCGTCATGTTGCCCGCCAGCCCGCACAGCAGCGAAGCGAGCGTGAACAGGGCCACACCCCCGACGAAGACCCGCTTGCGCCCCACGCGATCCGCGACCGTCCCGCTCGTCAGGATCAGCGCCGAGAGCGTCAGCGCGTACGCGTCGATCACCCACTGAAGGTCCGTAAAGCTCCCGTGCAGATCACGCTGGATTCGCGGCAGCGCCACCTGGACGATCGTCACGTCGACCAACAACATGAACACGCCGCCGCATATCGCAATCAGCGTCCATGTGCTCGCGCGGCGCCGTGCGGCCTTCGCGGCCGCCGCGGACGGGGTATCGCCTCCGAGCTCAGAGCCCACCGGCAGCCCCGGTTGCGATCCGCCGTTCACCTGAGAGCACCGGCGCACACTACCGCTGCGCGGCCGACCTGTCGCGCCCGCTCGGCAAAGGATGGTTCCCGGGCTCGGCGCGCGGGCGAGGGCTCGGCGGTCAGGCGAGATAGGGTCCCGGGCATGAGCGATCGAGTGCTGCTCCTGTCCTGGGAGTACCCGCCCGTGATCGAGGGCGGGCTGGCGCGCCACGTGCGCAAGCTCGCCGAGGCGCTCGTTCGCCAGGGCGTCCGCGTGGACGTGCTCACGCGCGGGATCGGCGGCTGCCCGGAGGCCGCCGGCTCCGGCGAGCCAGGGCTGGGCGGGGTGACGGTGCATCGAGTCCCGGAGCCCAGCTGGCCGCGGGACCTTGACCGCTTCGTCGCCTGGGTCGAGCAGATGAACGACGACATGCTGGCATTCGGCGAGGCACTGGCCGACGAGCGCTCCTACGACCTCGTCCACGGTCATGACTGGCTGGTGGCTCATGCCTGCGCCGGGCTCGCCGACCGGCTGGGGGTGCCATACATGACGACGATCCATGCGACCGAGCACGGGCGCCACCAGGGGTGGGTGCAGGACCCTCCGCAGTCGCACATCCACTCCATCGAGCGGTGGATGGCCAGCCGCGCGGACGCGCTGGTCGTGTGCTCCTACTACATGCGCGGGCACGTGGCCGACATCTTCGACATCCAAGAGCGGCGGATCGCGGTGATCCCGAATGGGGTGGACCCCAGCGAACTTCGGCCCGCGGGAGATCTGCAGGCGCTGCGCACGACATACGCCGCTCCCCATGAGAAGCTCGTGCTGCTGGTAGGGCGGCTCGTATACGAGAAGGGCTTTCAGCTGGCTCTCGACGCGCTCCCGGACGTGATCGACCGGGTGGGGAACGTTCGCTTCGTGGTTGCCGGAAGCGGCACGCATGAGCAGGAGCTGAGGGCACAGGCGCAGCGCCTGGGTCTCCTTGCCCACGGCAGCTTCCTCGGCTGGATCGGCGACGACACGCTGCACTCCCTCTACCGGATCGCCGATCTGTGCGTGGTCCCCTCGATCTATGAGCCGTTCGGGCTGGTCGCGCTCGAGGCGATGGCCTCAGACTGCCCCTGCATCGTCGCTGACACGGGGGGGCTGCGCGAGGTGGTGCCGCGGGGCGAGCGCGTCGGTCTGCGCTTCAACGGCGGGGACGCCGAGCACCTCGGCGTGATGATCGAGCGCCTGCTCGTCGACCGGAAGCTTCGGGACAGGCTCGTGACAGAGGCCTCCGAGCACGTCCTGCGGTTCGACTGGGACGACATCGCCCAGCGCACGCGCGCGATCTATCGCGAGCTGGGTAAGCTTGCGCCACGCGAGGAAGGAGCACCGAGGGGATGACCGGGGCCTTGCAGGGGCTGATGCAGGATGACTTCCCGCTCACGCTCCAGCACATTCGTCGCAGGATGAGCTCATGCGGCCGCGACAAGGAGGTCGTGAGCCTCACCGCCGCCGATGCGACCGAGCGAGCCTCCTACGGGGAGATCTCGGCTCGCATCGACCGCCTCGCTCGCGCTCTCGGTCGGCTCGGTGTGGAGCCCGGTGACCGTGTGGGCACGTTCGCGTGGAACAACCAGCGCCATCTCGAGCTGTATTTCGCGGTTCCCTGCGTCGGCGCGGTGGTGCATACGCTCAACATCCGCCTGTTCGAGGAGCAGCTCACCTACATCGTCAACCACGCCGAGGACAAGGTGATCTTCGTGGATGACTCGCTGGTCGGGCTGCTCGAGAAGCTCGCGCCGAGCTTTCAGGGCGTCGCCCACTACATCGTCATGGGCGACGGGGATACCGGATCGCTGCCGAACGCGCTGCGCTATGAGGAGCTGCTGGAGGAGGCCGGGCCCGGCCCGTTCGATTACCCCGAGGTCGACGAGCGGCAGGCCGCCGCCCTTTGCTACACGAGCGGAACCACGGGCAACCCCAAGGGCGTCCTGTACTCGCACCGCTCGATCAGCCTGCATTCGACCGGCACCCTGATGAAGGACGGCACCGGACTCTCGCACGCCGACCGGGTGCTCGCCGTCGTGCCGATGTTCCACGCGAACGCCTGGGGGCTGCCCTATGGCGCGGCGCTCGCGGGCGCGGATCTGATCCTGCCGGACCGGTTTCTGGGCGCGGAGCCGCTGGCGGGCCTGATCGCTTCCGAGCGCCCCACGCTGATGGGCTGCGTGCCCACGATCTTCGCCGACCTGCTGCGCTATGCCGACGAGCATCCCGACGTCGACCTCTCCTCGCTCAACAACGCCGCCTGCGGGGGCTCGGCCGTTCCCCGGCAGCTGATGAAGGACTTCCAGGAGCGACACGACGTGCACATCTTCCAGGCCTGGGGCATGACCGAGACGAGCCCCGTGGCCACGTACTCGCGGCCTCCCGAGCGCGAGCACGACGACGCATACTGGGACGAGCGGGCCAAGCAGGGACGGCCGCTTCCGTGGGTGGAGCTGCGCCTGGTCGGGGACGCCGGCAGGGACGTCCCCTGGGACGGTGAGTCGACCGGTGAGATCGAGGTGCGGGGGCCGTGGATCGCCGCTCGCTACTTCCGCGACGAGTCAGGCGATGAGAAATTCGACTCCGGATGGCTGCGCACGGGCGACATCGCCGCGGTGGACAGCGAGGGCTCCGTGCAGATCACCGACAGGACCAAGGACGTGATCAAGTCCGGCGGGGAGTGGATCTCCTCCGTGGAGCTCGAGAACGAGGTCATGGCTCACCCCGATGTGGTCGAGGCGGCCGTGATCGCCAAGCCAGACGAGCGGTGGGCCGAGCGTCCTCTGTGCTGCGTCGTTCTGCGCGAGGGCGCGAGCACGACGGCGCAGGACCTGGTCGAGCACCTTCGGGGGCGCGTGGCCAAGTGGTGGCTGCCCGACGAGTTCGCCTTCGTGTCGGAGGTTCCAAAGACGAGCGTGGGCAAGTTCGACAAGAAGGTTCTGCGCGCGAGGTTGACCGAGGGGACCCTGCAGGGGCGAGTGTCCGTGTCCTAGCGGGGCGATCGGCGAGCGCTCCCGGGGCGCTCACGCAACGGGGAGACCGGCCGGCGAGCGTGCGCGACGCATCGCGCGCGGGCCTGAGCGACGGCGCCGCCGATATCGCCGCCAGGCGGTCGGGGCTACGTTACGACCGCGATTGGTGATACACCTTCTCAATAAGAAGCAGGCATATGTGGGGAAATGGCGAACCAAACACGATGCCGAGGCAAAGAGAATCGCCCGGAAAGTCACGAAAGAGACCCTCTCGAAGGGTTGGAGCGTTCATCACCATCAACAGGAGGTTGGCATGACTCGGACCGATGTCGTGGCCTCGAGCAGGCCGCAGGCGGAACGTGAAGCATCGATTAGAAGGGCTTCGCCTCGCGCGCGCCGGCTTCTGGCCCTCCCGGTCGCGTTGCTGCTGGCGGTAGCGCTCGTGGCGCCGACGGCGGCTCTCGCGGCAAGCAGCGAAAGCGGCTACTCGCAGACGGCGCCGACACCGAAAAGCGGGACGTCGCCTTCGAAAGAAACGAAACCAACCAAAGCTGCGGCCACGGCGACGACCACCGAGCCGGCCAACGAAAGCGCGAAAGCTCAGACTCTGCCGTTCACCGGCTTTGACCTCCGCTGGGTGGTCGGGTTCGGTCTGGTCCTGATGGGCACCGGCCTCTCGATCGTGACGGTGCAGCGCCGCCAGCGCCGCGGCACAGGCCGTCGCTGAGCCACACCGGGTCTCGATAGCAAGCGAAGCGGCAGCCGGCATCAGGCGGCGGCCGCTTCTGCGCGGCTCGACTCGTACGGCTCGACACCGTCTGCGTCGGCGATGCTTGCGCGAGCTACTCGCCGCGCCGCGGAGCCGCGTTGGGGATTGCGCGGGGCTGCGCGAGCGCCTCAGCGGCGCGCGGGTCTCCATGGGCGAGCGCCACGCGCACGTCGGGCGGCAGCCGGGGGACGCCGTAGGCTCGCGACAGTCCCTCGTGCAGGTCGCGCTCGGAGGCGAACAGAACACGGTTTCGCCCGGGGTACTGCCAGTCGACTGGATACTCCCCGGCGTAGGCGCGGCACGCCCGCAGCACCCCGTCCGCCCTTCTCGCGCACTCGCGCGCCCGCGAGCGGTCGCGGCACACGAACACCACAACGGGCAGCGCCCGCATACGGTGTCCATACCGTGTCGTGTGCGTTGACCACCCTGAAAGGAAATGGTCGTAGCGCTCGAGCTTGGCCGCCGCGCGCCCGACCGCAAGGCGGTCGTCGAACTCGACCATGAGGTCGACCGCCGGCTGCCTTGCTCCGGCCGCCGCCGGCTCGGTGATCGCACCCGTGGCGCTCCCCGGCCCGCTCGGCTCGGTGGAAGGCGCTTGGGGGCCGGCGGGCAAAGCTAGGATCGCGTCGGGTCGCACGGTCTCAAAATGCTCCGCCTCTACCCTCTCCCCAGCGGCGGTTGTGCGCAGGAAGTCATGCGCCGCTCGGCCGCCCGGCAGACGCAGCTCAGCCGGTCCGAGTGCCACTCTCGGCTCGGGGGTTGGACGCAGTGGCGGCGATAGCACGGACTCAGAAGGCCCGCGTATGAGTGGCCGGACGGCGCCGGTCATTCCTTCCAGCGCGAGCGCCCAGCCGGCGACGTGCACGTCGTGGCGAGCCTGTCGCAGCGAGCGCTCGCCGTTGGGCCCGCGAGCGCCGGTCCTCGAAGATCGCAAAGATTCGAGCTCCTCGTCCGCCGGGACTCCGATGCGGCCGGCGCCATCCAGCATCTGGCGGCCAGCCGTGGTGATGACGTAGCACATCGGTATCCCTCCCCCGTCGCGGCGATGAAACTGGAAGCGCTGCACCAGCCCGGCGTTCGACAGGCGCTTGAGCCGGCGCTGGGTCGTTGTGGCCGCCCGCCCGGCGTTGACCCGCCGGTGCAGCTGGGTGGTGAGCACGTGTCCGAGGGCGTCGATGAGCGTGAGAATCACGAGGTCCAGCGGATCGGGCTCGAGCGCCTGCGGTGATGCAACCGGCGTCGCCCAGCGCACACTGTGCGCGCCATCGAGCTCGACCAACTCGCGATAGCTGTCCGACGGGGTCGCGGGTAGGGGGAGCTGTCGTCCCGGCGCTGGGTCGGCGCTCATCGCCAGATCCAGACCTGTCTCGGCGTCGTGCCCGTTTCGGCTTCCCGAGTCCCAGTGGGGTTGGCTCATGTCCGTGCGGTGGCGTCCCCCGCGCTCGCGCTGACGTTCGGCGTGTGCGGCGAGGCGGTCCCTGTCGAGCGGCAGGGGGAGCGTTTGCGCGATGAAGGGAGCCTGACGACCCTCCGGTGTGACCCAGCTCGCGATCGCGTGATGCTTGGGGAGATGCAGGCGGACATCCGGATGGCCGAGCGCCGAGAGGTGTCCAATGCCCGGACGCACGGTGTCTGAGAACTCGGCCATCGTGAGCGCGGCCGCAGACCTGGCATCGCGTGTAGAGGCGGTCGCGAAGTACACGCGGTGGGCGAACAGGGCATCCAGCTGCTCGCGGACCTCTCGGTCGGTCCATTGCGAGTCGGTCTGCCAGCAGGCGACGGTCTCGAGGCCCGCCGAGCGCTTCAGCGCGATCGTCTCGGTGAAGCCGCGGTTGAGAGCCAGCGGCGCCTCATCGACCTTCAGCGCGACGGTCACCCGCTGTCGTGCGGGCAGGAGATCCTGCTGGCGGCCCAGCGCGGCGTCCAACATGCCGACGAGCAGCTGCATCAACACCGAGGTGTTTCCCGCGCCCATCGCACCGAGTGCGCCCTTCACGACGAGCACCTCTCGACCGGCGATCACCCGGTCGAAGTCGAGCCTGAGCGAGTCGTTCAGAAGTATGCGCTTGATCGAAGGGGAGTTGAGCAGCCGCGCGAGCTTGTTGACCGGCGCATCGAGCTTGGCGGTCGTCATGCTGCGAGCGTCCGCCAGCTGTGCGGTCAGCTCGGCGGTGAAGAACTCCGATATCTCCTTGAACTCCGGCAACGTCCGCACCCGGGCGCCGACGTTGCTTCGGTACGCGTAACCCTCCTCGCCCACTGACAGCAGGCGCGCGGCGTCCCACAGCGTGGACTCCCTGTCGTAGGCCAGCACGGCGATGATCGCATTGCGCAGATAGCGATCCGACGACGCTCGGATGTCAGCGTCGGTGAAGAGGTTCTTCAGCGCGGCCACCACGTAGTCGGCGATCACGTCCGCCGGAGCATCCACCGTCAGCGGGTTGAAGCCGCAGGTTGGGCGAGAGAAGTCGAGCAGCGTGCACGTCCGGTCCGCCGGCACGACGCTCACGGCGGCCTCCGCCGCATCGCCCTTGGGGTCGAGCACGATCACCGCGCACTGGTCGCGGCGAAGGTCCTCGGCGACGGACGCGACCAGGTAGCTCGACTTACCCTGCTCGACGGCGCCGGGCACCGAGGTGTTCTGCTTTCGCAGGTCGGGGTGGATCGAGACCGCCCCGAGCGCGTCGCGCAGCGTGCCGCTCCCGTCTTCAGGCCTCATGATCGAGGGTGGTGCGGGCGCGAGCGGCAGCCCACTGCGCGCAAACGGCACGGTCATGTAGTCACTCGACGGCAGCTGCCAAACCGCGGCAAGCTCGCCTGGCGCGAACACGCCCCTGCGGAACGACGGCAGCGGATTCCCCTCTCCCCGCTGGACCCGGCGGGTGTAGAGGCCGAGCAGGCCGTGGCGCACGGTCGTCGCACGCTCGACGAGGCTGTTCTCCGCCCCCTCCGCGCGCAGCTCGGAGGCGATTCGCTCACACGCCACACGGCTTGCGGCGATCACACGCAGGTCCACGAAGAACAACGACCGGTGCTGCAGCTCAAGGCCACCGCGCAACTCGACGTCCTCGACCATCGATCGATCACGCACCAGCAGATGCTCTCTTCGCTCGCGCGCGAGACGAGCCTCGCGACGCTTGTACAGATGCTTGGCGATCCGCTCGAGAAACACAGGCGCTGGCGTCATCGCCAGCTGAACGAACGCAGGCTCCTCGCACGCTCCCAGCACCGTCATCAAGCGGTTGACGCGCGGGTCGCGGTCATGCTCGAAGCGGTCAAGCGACTTGACGCGCTTGATGAACTCCGCGCGCTTCTTCAGCCGTAGCACTACGGCGGGCGCGCCAACGAGATGATCGGTCGAGCGCAGACGACAGTTTGGGTACGCGCTCTGAAGCGCGGTCTCGACCATCGGCTCGAGCTTCTCGGGGCAGCTGACCGCAAGCCAGACCGAGTGAGGCGCGACCGAGCGGTGCACCTCGAGCGCGACGGCCGGCTGACCACGGAGCAACCGCCTCCACCAGCGATGCAGCAGGCGCTTGTGCAGCACCTCGAACATCGTCACGAGCGCGGCGGCGCTCGACCGGTCGGTGCGGTAGGCCTCGACGCGAAGGCGCACGTAGCTGCGGCTCCGGCGGGCGCGGAAACGCGAGAGCGCCACGAACGTCGCGAAGCCGAGGCCGAAGGGGACAAGCAGCCTCGCGGGCGCGAGCCCGGCGAGGGCGCCCGGGCTCCAACTCACGCGCGCCAGACGGCCAAGCAGGGCTGCCAGAGCGGAGTGGGCGCCGTAGAGCGCGTTGCTCGACGAGGCTCCCCTGAGCACCAGGCCCGGCCCGCCGCCGAGGAACCATGCGATCAGGGCGAACCCGGCGAACAGCGCGAGCAGGCCCAGCAGTCGCCACAGTAGGAAGCGGAGCACCTCGCCCCCTCCTCCGACTGGACGCCTCCTGCGGGACGGCCCGGTCGGCTGATCTGTGCGATGTCAGCCCGGATGGCGCAACGACGGAGTCGGGTTGCGCTCGGGCCTTGCGCCGGTGGAGCGATCGCGGGCGATCAGTGGGGGCGGGTCGCCCGCACGACCTGCGCGCCACGCGCCGTGAGCCGCCAGGCGTTCGACGCACCCTTCTCCTGGCCGTCGCCGGTGTTCTCGACGAGCTTCAGGCGTGCCAACCGGGTCAGCAGCTTGGAGATCTGGCCCTGGTCGACGATCCCCGACCGTTCGGCGATCTCCCGATTGCTCGCACCCGGACGCTCGGCGATGACCATCAACACGCGCACTGTTCGATGCGTGAGGCGCATGTTCAGGCCGTCGAGCGGGTCTCTGGGCCGCAGAGGCGCGGACCGCCGGGTCCGCCGCCGCGGCTCAGGGCCCGGCCTGGTCAGCTCGCTGCTCGCCGCCCTCGCTCCAAGGTAGGGCAGCACGATCATGCTCATGAGCGGTCCCAGCAAGTCGGCGAGTGGCGCCTCATCGCCTTCCAGCAGTCGTACGTGCAGGACCGCGAAGACGGCGCCAACGACGCCTTCCGCGGTTACGTCCGGCGGCTGGTGGTTGGAGCTCGCGAGCGAACGCCCCTGGTCGATGACCTTGGCCAGTTCATCAAGCACCTGGGCACGCCGCCGAAGGACCCTCGGACCTGCGCCCAGCGCCTCGACGATGCAGACTCTCGCCAGGCCGGGCTCCTCGTCGAGCAGCGTGAGCAACCTGGCCAGAGCGGAGCGAATGCCCTCGCGCCATCCGCTCTGCTGCCCGTAGGCCTCCCTCACAAGGGCGCCATCGTGGGCGATCGCCTGGTCGAACGCCGCCAGGAAGCAGTCCTCGCGATCAGCGAACACGTCGTAGAAGGTCTTTCGCGACACTTTGGCGCGACCGATCACCTGCGCGACCGTCATTCGCGCGTAGCCCACGTCCTCGACGGCCTCGATCGCGGCTGCGAGCATTCGGCCACGCTGGATCTCGGTCACCTGGACTCGCGGCAGGCCGCTCGGCCCGGGCCGCAATCGCGGGGCCGCTGTGGGTGTTCTGTAAATCGGAGCCATCGTCCCTCGTCTGTCGTCCCGTCATTCAGCTGCCCATGGGCTCAACCCGCCGGGTCGCGACGCCCGGCAGCTCGGGCCACCAACAAGCACACGGTCCTGTTGTGTCCCTTGCAAAATGATGTTTATGGGTCCGGGGGCTTAAGTCGAGGCCCGTTTCTCACTCGGCTCGATCGGGCCCCCAAGCCCGCGATCGGCCGTGACCGCCGAGCATGATCACGCTCGCGATCGCGCGCCGACACCCGTGAGGCTAGGCGTCTGATGGGTCCTCCGCCATCATTAGCAGGCGATGAGCCCGGTTCTCTCGCGCGTTCGGATGAAGCTGCGTCGCCGGATCGTCGGTGGAGCCGGCGCGGTTGGGGCGTTGCGCAAGACGTGGTCGCGGTATCCACGGGAATGGGAGCGCGACGCTGCCCTGAGCCTGGGGGGCGAGACGCTCGGAGAGGAGTGGGGAGGCCCGGAGTTCGCGGATCTGATCGTCGAGCTCGTCGAGCCCTACCTGGGGGCTGATGTGGACGTCCTCGAGCTCGGCTGCGGGGGCGGCAAGTTCAGCCAGCGTCTTGCGCCCCGGTGCCGGTCGCTGCTGTGCACCGACATATCCGCCGAGATGATCAAGCACACGCGTTCGACGCTTGGACGGCGAGGGCTCGACGAGAACGTCGACTACAGGGTGCTCAACGGCGTCGATTTCAACGGCGTTCCCGACGAGTCCGTGGACTTCATATTCAGCTATGACGTCCAGCTGCACCTCCAGCCGGAGAACGTCTTCAGCTACATGTGCGACGCCAGGCGGGTGCTACGCGACAACGGGATGTTCATGCTCCATCAGGTCAACCTGGCCTCCGACGGTGGTATGGACCACTTCGTGAGCCAGTACCGCTTCGGCTCGTGGCAGTCGGATCTCTACGATCCGCGACGTCGCGGCTTCATGTACTTCATGAGCGGCGATCAGATGCGCGCGCTCGCCGACGGGGCCCGGCTGTTCGTCGAGCGGATCCTGGATGACTTTCCCGTCGAGGGCTCGGCGCTGAGGCACGTGACCCGCGGCCGCGACCTGATCGGGTTCTTCAAGCTCATGCCAAGTCGCCTCCGGAACGTCGCACCGGAGTCGGTGCGGCTCGTCAGGGGCGAGCGCGATCCCACCGTATACGCCGTTCTCGACGGCCACCGCGTGGCGTTTGCCTCCGCCCGGCAGTTGACGGTCGCCGGCTTTCGAATGGAGCGCGTCGAACAGCTCGCCGCCGGCGATCTCGCCGAGCTGCGCGAGGCGGACCCGCTCGCGCCGTGGGAGTAGCGCGCACCGTGCGAGTGTGCGCGGCGCCCGCGCCTGCCGGCGCTTCACCGCCGAGCGAGGCTGAGAGGATTGCCTCGATGCGTTTGTCTGCCCGCGCCCGCTCCATGCTGATCATTCTTGTCGTGATGGGATTCGGGGTCGTCACACCGTCAGCGGCGTCCACGGCCAGTCGCGACGCCATGGCCAGTCCCGACGCCGCGGCTCGCGAGCCCACCGCACGGGGGGCGATCGAGCGCGACGTTGCGGCCCGCCGCCAGCGTTTGGCCCCGGCGCCCGCCTCCGGCTCGTTCGGCCTCGACCTCATGCGTCGGCTGGGGGGCGGGAACGTCGTTTTTTCACCCGAGAGCATCGCCACCGCGCTGGCGATGGCGGGCACCGGAGCGGCCGGGCGCACCGCCGGCCAGATGGCTGAAGTTCTTCATCTGGCCTCGCCCGGCGCTTTCGGCGCCGTCGGGCAGCTGCAGAGCACGATCGCCGCCGAGCAGCTCGCGGCCGCCCGCGGCGATCCCGAGGCGCCGACGCTCGACCTCGTCAATGGACTGTTCCTTCAGCAGGGCTTCCCGCTGGGGGCTTCCTTCCTCTCCGGGTTGCAGGGGGGCTTCGGCGCTGCCCCGCAGACGGTCGACTTCGAACACGACAGCCCCGGCGCCGTGGGGGCGATCAACGCCTGGGTAAACGCCCATACCCAGGGGATCATCCCGCACATTCTCACCTCACTCGAACCCACCACGAGGCTCGCGCTGGCCAACGCGATCTATCTCAAGGCCGCTTGGCTGACTCCCTTTCACATCGCGGCCACCGCGCCTGCGCCGTTCCACGGCCAAGGGCCGCCCACCTCGGTGCCGTTCATGCACGAGACCGATGTGCTGCCATACGACCACGGCCGAGGCTACGCCGCGGTGGAGTTGCCGTACCGCGCCTCGACGCTGTCGCTGCTGATCGTGCTCCCCACAGGGCAGAGCGCCGCCGCCCTGCAGCATCGGCTCGACCCCAGTTTGCTTGCTCGGATCGTCCACGGGCTCGCGCCAACACCTGTCTCCGTCGGCCTGCCGCGTTTTCACATTGCGTTGCAGACCAATCTGAACGGCGTGCTGGAGGCACTCGGCATGACCGATGCCTTCAGTGGGTCCGCGGACTTCTCGCGCATCACCACGGCCGAACCACTGCAGGTCGGCGTGGTCGAGCACGCCGCCGACTTTCGGGTCGACGAGCAGGGCACCGTGGCAGCCGCGACGACGATAGTCACGATCGAAGCGGTCTCGGCCCCCGGGTTCAGGCGTCCTCCCGTTCGATTCGACGCCAACAGGCCATTCCTCTTCTTCCTGCGCGATAGCCGCACCGGCGCCGTGCTGTTCGCCGGCCGGCTGGTCGACCCGTCGGCCGCGCCAGTCTGACCGCGGCTCCCCGCGAGCACCCCGATTCGCTGGCTGCGCGAGCGCAGAGATCGTGCCGCGGCCGGCATGTGCGCGGAATGATTGCCTGCAGCCGCCAGCGGGTATAGAGGATGCGATGCAGCCTTCGATCAGGTGGCGGCGGAATTTTGGCGTGTGCCTGTCGGCCATCCTGCTGCTCCTAGCGTGGGCCTTGGTGGTGCCCGTCGCACGGGCCGCCGTCCCGCCCGAACAGGATCCCTTCTACGCGTATCAGGGGTCCGTTCCGCTCGCGAACATCGCGCCCGGAACGGTTCTGAAGACGCGCGTGCTGTCCTACCATGTCGCCGGTCTCGCGCTTCCGGTCAATGCCGTTCAGCTCCTTTACCGATCGACCGGCGAGATCGGACAGCCGACGGTCAACGTCACCTCGGTCTTGCGACCGTCCCTGCGTCTGGGCCCGCCCACCGTCGTCTCCTACCAGTCCTTCTACGACTCGCTCAACCCCGAAGACGAGCCGTCATACGCGATCTCCGGCGGGCTGACGCTCGGCGGCCTCATCCCGACCGCCGAGTCGGGGCTGATCGTGCCGGCGCTGCTTGCTGGGGAGACCGTCGTGGTCCCGGACACCGAGGGCGAGAACGCGGACTTCTCGGCCGGCCCCGAGTACGGGATCGACACGCTGGACTCGCTGCGTGCCGCGCTCGGCTCTCCGGCGACCGGTCTGACAGGTGCCAGCAAGGTCGGGCTGATCGGCTACTCCGGCGGCGCCATCGCCACGGAGTGGGCGGCGGAGCTGGCCCCCTCGTACGCGCCGGACATTAGCTCGCGCCTCATCGGCGCGGCCATGGGCGGCGTGCTCGTCGACCCTGCGCACAACATGCGCTACGTCGAAGGCAGCACGATCTGGGCCGGCGTGATCCCGATGGGTCTGATCGGCCTCTCGCGGGCGTTTGACGTCGACCTCACTCCTTATCTGAGCGAATACGGGCTGCAGCTATACGACAAGCTCCAGCGTGCCTCGATCACGCAGGTGCTGGGTGCCTATTCGGGTCTCACCTGGGCCCAGCTTGCCAAGCCGCAATACCCAACGCCCGAAAGCGTGCCCGTGTTCGTACAGCTTGCGAATCAGCTCGTAATGGGCAGCCGCGGTACCCCCAGCGCTCCACTGTTCATCGGCCAGGGCGCCGGCGGCGAACTCGAAGGGACACCGGGCAACAAACCGGGCATCGGTCCAGGGGACGGCGTGATGATCGCCGGCGACGTGCGCAGCCTGGCTCGCGAGTACTGCAGCCGCGGCGTTCCGGTCCAGTACGTCCAGTACGAAGACCTCAGCCACGTCCCCAGCGCGCTGCCATGGCTCCCCGAGGCGACAGCCTGGCTAGCTGCCCGGTTCGCGGGTCAGGCGCCGCCCCAGGACTGCGCGCAGATCGCGCCCGGCAACTCTCTGGCTCTGATCGAATAAAAGCGGCAGGGCCGCGATCAAAGCCAACTCTTGCTCGCGCAAGCCCACGTCTAAGGGCGACATCTGGGCGATCAAGCTAGTACCGCTACCGGGATTCGAACCCGGGTTTCCGCCATGAGAGGGCGGCGTCCTAGTCCCCTGGACGATAGCGGCCGGCAACCGATTCGCGTCGAGGCTAGCAAAGCGGACAGTGCGACTACGGCCAGGCAGCCGGGCCCTGCACGCGGGCCGATCACGTCTCGCCATCGGGTCCGGCTCGCCCCGGGCGGTGCGCTATCTTCGCTGCTCGTCGGCACGCGGATGTGGCGGAATTGGTAGACGCGCACGGTTCAGGTCCGTGTCTGGGAAACCAGGTGGAGGTTCGAGTCCTCTCATCCGCATTTCGGCGGGACCGCCGTGGGCGCCGCGGTTCGATCCGGACGACTGGGCGGGCCCTCGTCGGGTCCGTCGAGATCACTGCGCGGGAAAGCACGGCCTCGAGCGCCACTTGTATCGTTCGCACCCCGAATGCTCTGACAGCGAACAGGAGGTGCTTGCATGTCTATCGGGAGCATGTTCCCCGCGCCAGTCGCCAGATGTGGCTTCCTCGCCTTGACGGTGGCGCTTGCAGGCGCAAGCCTCGCGTTCGCGGCGAAGCAGGTGACGGGTGCCACCTACACGGGCCACTGGACGGGCGTCAGCACGGAGACCATCTTCTTCAAGGTCTCTTCGAACGGCAAGAAGGTTGTCGACCTATCGGTCACCACGCCGTTCAAATGCAATGGCGGCTGCGGTGGGGTCGGGAGCCCGAGTGGCGGCTCGGCGGTGATCACCCGCGGGGGGACCTTCAAGGCGACGCTCACGATCCCGGCCCCCGGCTCGACGAGCAGGAGCGAGGGGACCGACACGGTTACCGGCACATTCCATGCCCACGGGACGGCCAGCGGCAAGATCACCTCGCACTTCAACGGCGGAGGCGGAGGGGCGACAAGGACATGGACCGCCACCGGCTGACACCCGGCTTTTGCGTGCCCGAGAGATGACCGCGTCTGTGGATCGGCGCGTGCCAGATCGCCTGTATTTCACGGACTCCGACGAGGCCAACGAGCTGATCGCGGCGGACCCGATGGCGTTGCTCGTCGGCTTCGCCCTCGATCAGCAGATCACGGTGCAACAGGCCTTCACAGGGCCGCTTCGGCTGCGCGAACGGATCGGCTCGCTCGACGCCGCCACGCTGGCCTCGTCCGACCTGGAGTCGGTGTTTCGAGAGAAACCGGCAGTCCACCGGTTCCCCGCGAAAATGGCCGAACGCGTGCATGCACTCGCACTCCATGTGCGCGACGACTATGGCGGCGACGCCGCGCGTGTCTGGACCGGGGCGTCGGACTCCGGGACCCTGAGGTCCAACATCGCCGGCCTTCCTGGCTTCGGCGAGATGAAGGTCAAGGCGCTCGGCTCCGTGCTCGCGAAGCGCTTCGGCGTGAAGGCGGCGCAGGGGCTTGTAGCGCCCCATCCCACGCTCGGGGATGTGGACTCTCCGCAGGCCCTCGCGGACTACCAGGCGGCCAAGCGCGCCCACAAGGCCGAATGGGCCAAGATGAAGTCGGGCGCATAGCCGGGTCGCGGTCAGTCGGCCATGATGGCGCATGAGCGCTCGTGCATTTGCCGGCGCCGGCGGTGATGGCACGTCCCGGATCGATGCAGTCGCCTCCTCCCGCGGGCGCAGTAGGTTGCAGCCACCCTGGCCGATCCGAGCCACGCAATTGCGCTGTACAGCCACGCAATTGCGCACCACGAAGCCAAAACGTGGCGACCGCGGAGCAGGCGACGGCGTTGGCCGTCAGCCCGCCCGTCGCCGGGAGTGGCGCGCGTCGCCGGGGATCGCTACTGTCGCCGCCCCCACCTTCCCTTCCCTGAGCCACACGGCACCCGCCGACTCTCTCGCCGCTTCGCATCATCAACCACAGACGTGCCTTGAGCCCCTGGCCTCGCGGAGTGCCTCGCGCTCGCAGCGCCCCGTCGCGACCGCGATAGCCGCTCCTTCTTCGCCGTTGTGAGTCGATCCCCCGGCTGATCTGTCTCGAGCGCTTTCGCGCCAACTTTGTTCTGGAGGTCGAGCCAGATCGACGTTTTCCGAGACCCCCTTAGGGGTTCTCGGAGCTCAGCTTCGCGCCCTTCGGCCGCGCTCGTCGCCACTTGACGGTCGGGCGAGCTGCTCCTACAAGCAGCCCGATCAACCCCGACCCACGCCGTCGACGGCGCGTCCGTCGATATCGGCCAGGAGACAGCCATGACGCCCACTCTCTCGTCACCATCCCCAGTCGCACGCCGATCCGCCCGCCGTAAGCCCGGCGCGGGAGCGCGTGCCGGTTCGACCCGCGATAGGCGCCGCAGCGGTGAGTCGCGCGATCGCCGTGTGCTCGCCCAGTACGTGGATCGACAGGGCCGTGCTCGCGAGGTGTTGGCTCAACAGGGGTGGGCAGGGAGCGTGCTGGTCGTTGACCGCGAGTCGGTTGGTGGCGGAGATCGTCGGCTGGTGGCCCATCTTGCGCCGGATGAGCCCGCGGAGAATGCGGCGCTCGTGTGCGAGCACTATCTGCGCCAAGCCCGCGGCGGTAGCTGTCGCTGCCGTCTGTTGACGGTCGAGGATGCGAGGACAGCTCCCTTCGCCGACAGCTGGAAGGAAGCGCTTCGTGCGCAGCCGGCCCTCGCCGAGGAAGAGCCGTCCGACGATCGTGGCTGCCGCTATCGACTCGAACCCCTGCAGACCGGGATGTCAATCCCCGAGCTGCGCTGGCGGGCGCATCGACCGACTGCCTCGGGGCTCGCGCCGCGGCCGGTGAGCGTACGCGAAGCGATCGCCTGCCTTGAACGCTACGAGCCCGTGCGCACGACCACCGCCAGGGCGCTTGCGCGCCACCACGGCGACGCCGAGGTGTCGACGACCGTGCTGCGCGCTGAGCTGGAGCGCGTGCAGGACAGTCCGATCGTGCTGAACCGGGGACTTCGCGAAACCGCGCTCGCGACGATCGAGCGTCTGGAGCTGAGCATGAGCGAGATCGCGATCCGCTGCGGGCGCGTGAAGCGCGACTCCGCCGGCAACAAGAGTGGGGAGACCAGCTGGCTGGCTCGACGTCTTGGGATCCTGCCCGAGGGTGGCAAGCAGGCGCCCACGCCATGGATCCACAGCGACGTGCTTGCGCTGATCGCACGCGATGGTCTCGGCATCAGCCCGCGCGAGGTCGAACTGGAATGAGCGGTCGAGCGGCAGCATTGCGCGCGTCTGAAGCCGCTCTCCCGGTCGTCCTCCCTGCCACGTCAGTCGCGATCCTCGTGGTTGAGTCCGACGTGCGTCTCGGCCGGGGGATCGTCGAGCAGCTGACCGCCGACGGATACCGGGCCCAGCTCGCTCGCACGGCGCAGCATGCACGGATCCTGGCTCGCTCGGACGCACCCGGACTCGTGGTGATCGGAGATCTCGACTCCCGTCGCGCGACCCTCGAGCTCTTGACGGAGGTGCGGCTATCCGACGGCACGGATGCCCGATGGCGGAATGACGTCCCCGTCATCGTGGTCAGCTCGTGGGCGCAGGAGCTCGACCTGCTTCGGGCGTTTGAGGCTGGCGCGGACGACTTCCTCGCCCGTCCAGCGCGATACCTCGAGCTGAGGGCACGCCTACGCGCCCTCCTGCGCCGCGCCGAGCGCACAACCGAGCGGCGGCGGACGCTTCGGGTGGGGCCGCTCGTCATCGCCCCGGGTGCCCGCATCGCAAGCCTCCACGGTCGGGCCGTGGACCTGCGCCGCCTGGAGTTTCAACTGCTGCTGCACCTGGCGGCGGAGCCTGACCGCGTATTCACCCGGGAGGAGCTGTTGCGCGCCGTGTGGGGCTACCGCTCGAGCGGGGCGACCCGCACCGTCGACAGCCATGCCAGTCGGCTGCGTCGCAAGCTCGGCTCCGATCGCGGCGAACGGTGGGTGATCAACGTCTGGGGTGTCGGCTACCGGCTGATCTGAGCCGGGCCGCAGGGCCGTGAGCGTGTAGTCGACTCCTCGCTCCTACTCGGCGGGCCTTGGCAGGTCGCCCCTGTGAGCGGGTCGCGCATCTCCGCGCTCCGCGCTCACTCAGCCCGCCAAGCAGGACAGGGCGTCGACGAGCTTCGGCTTGCCGCGTCCTCCCAACCATCAACGCCGGTCTGTGCCGGCTCGTGCGGACGGCGTCTCACTCGGCGCTCGTCCGCGGAAAGGAGCATTGCCATGCCCTCGTCCAACCCAACCGTCGTGCCGTGGAGCGATTCGACGGTGCCGGTCACGCAGCTCACCCACTGGCTCATTCACGCCACGGCACATCTTCTGCTCGGCCTGCTGATCGGCATGTCCGTTGCGCGCCTGTTGCGTAGCCGGCATCTGCACTGGAGCTGGGCGGCGGCCGGGGTCGCGATCACCGTGCTTCTGGGACGCGGGTCCGCGAGCTTGACCTCACCGCTGGGATTGGCCGCGGTGAGCGCCGCCGCCTGGGGTCGCCGCTGGCACCGCGAAGATGCGCAGGCGGGCAGCGACCTGGCCGAGATCGCATCCGGGCGACGCACGCCGGTGGACGTGCTGCGTTCCTGCGCCAGCAGGGCCGCCCATTGCCGCTACGCGGTCCTCGGAAGGGGCCGCTGGTTTCGCGGCCAGGAGCTGATTCTCGGACGGGACGACTGCAGCCGCGTCGTGTCGATCCCATTGGGCGGCGGCGGCGGCGGAACGCACACGCTCGTCGTGGGCGCCACCGGCTCGGGAAAGACCGTCACCCAGACCTGGATCGCCGCGAGAGCGATCGAGCGTGGCATGGGCGCGATCGTGATCGATCCAAAGGGCGATCTCGGCATGCGCGAGGAGCTGTGTCGTGCGGCCGAGTCTGCCGGCAGCGCGTTCATCGAATGGAACCCCGGTGGCCGATGCGTATACAACCCGTACGCGCGGGGAAGCGACACCGAGATTGCCGACAAGGCGCTGGCCGGCGAGCGCTTCACCGAGCCGCACTACCTGCGCCAGGCCCAGCGCTACATCGGCCACGTCGTGCGCGCGCTGCGCGAGTCCGGGATCGAGGTGAGCCTCCGCAGCATCGCTGAGGAGCTCGACCCGGCACGGCTCGAGTGTCTCGTGCGGAACCTGCCCGAGGCTCACGCCGCGGCGACACACGCCTATCTCGATTCGTTGACGGCGCGCCAGCGGGGAGATCTGGCGGGGGTTCGTGATCGTCTGGCGATCCTGTCGGAGTCAGACGTGGGGCCGTGGCTCGATCCGCAGACGCCCGGCGCGTCCAGGGTCGATCTACTCGACGTCGTGCGAGCTCGCGCCGTCGCGTACTTCAACCTGGAGTCCGACCGACGGCCGTTGCTCGCCGAGATGCTCGGTGCAGCGCTGGTGCAGGACCTGCAGACCACCGTGGCGGCGCTCCAGAGGCAGCCGATCCCCACGCTCGTCGTCCTCGACGAGTTCACCGCTGTGGCTGCGGAGCATGTCGTACGCCTGTTCGCCCGCGCCCGCTCTGCGGGCTTCAGCCTGGTCCTGGGCACGCAGGAGCTGTCCGATCTGCGCATCCCGGGGCGGGAGAGGCTGCTCGAGCAGGTCATGGGCAATCTGTCGGCGCTGATCGCCCACCGCCAGGTGGTCCCCGGATCGGCAGGCTTGATCGCGGGCCTGGCGGGAACGAAGGGAACCTGGAGAACGGCGCGTCACAGCGACGGCAGGACGACCCGCACTCGCGCCCGCGAGTGTGTGCTCGACGCGAACGACATAGTCGGCCTTCAGGTTGGCTGGGCGGCCGTCATCGTGCTGGCCCGCGGCGGCGGCGTGCGCTTCGCGCGTGTCTTCTCGCCCAGTCGGCATCGCTGATCGGGGCTCACTGGATCGACATCTGTCGGGCCGCTTGCGCGCTCCGTCGAGAAGGGAGCGCTCGACGGCCACATCGAGAAAGGAGGGATGGCAATGTCCAACGAAAGCCAAACGTCGCCCACTGGGCGGGTGGCGATCCTGCGCTGGACGGCGCGCATGGGCGCGGTCACGGCCGAGGCCCTGGCAACTAGCCAGGGCTTGTCGGTTGCGTCGGCTCGCGCCCGGCTGCACACCGCGGTGCGCGCCGGACTGCTCGTTCGCCAGCGCCCACTTCTGGGGCCGCCGGCGCTGTACACGGCCACGAGAGCGGGCCTTCGCGCCTGCGGTGAGCACGGACTCGATCCGTGTCGCATAACCGCCTCGAACGCCCTGCACGCGATCGCGTGCGCCGAGGTGGCCGCCGCGCTCGAGCGCTGCTACCCGGATCACCGGTTGGTGAGCGAGCGCGAGCTGCGCCGGGATGAAAGGGAGTCGTGCGCCGTGCTGGCGAGCGCGTCTCTGAGGATCGCCTCGCCCGGCGGGGGGCTTCTGCACCGTCCCGACCTCGTTCTGTGGCCGGATGAGGGCTCCCGCGAGCTGCCCGTCGCGGTCGAGGTCGAGCTCACACTCAAGGCGCCACGGCGTCTCGCGGAGATCTGCCTGGCGTGGGCGCGGTGTCGTCGCGTGGCCGGCGTGCTCTATCTCGCCGCGCCGGGCATCGAGCGGGCACTTTGGCGCGCGATCGAGACCGCGCAGGCGGGCGAGCGCATAGCGGTCGTTCCGCTCGGCGCGCTGCCGATCCTCGGCAGGGCTCGGGAGGCCTCGGCTGAGAGAGGCGTCCCAAGCGGCACGTAGCTTTGTCGAGGGGGGTCAACATCCAAGACGGAGGCCAGCCATGTCTTACTTCAGCATCAATCGGGTCGTTCTGGTCGGACGCCTGACGCGGGACCCGGAGCTGCGCGCGCTTCCCTCGGGCGCGAGCGTCTGCAGCCTGCGGGTCGCCTGCAACTCGAGCCGACGCGACCCCGAGGGCAACTACCAGGAGCGGCCCAACTTCTTCGATGTAAGCGTGTATGGCGCTTCTGCCGAGAACGTGAGTCGATTCGTTCGCAAGGGCAGCCGGGTCGGTGTCGATGGCCGCCTCGAGTGGCGCGAGTGGGAAACCGCCGATCAGCAGCGGCGCCAGGCGGTGAGCGTGGTCGGCGACACGATTCAGTTCCTGGACACTCCGGGCGACCGGTCGGAGATCGGCGCGCGAGATGACGCCGGCGATGACGATGACCATGGGACCGATCGCAGTGAATCCGGCGAGCTCGCCGGGGTCGGCGCCGGCACAGAGCCGGAGCTCACGTTCTAGGAGCGTGATGTGCGTTCGAGCCGAAGCGTGGGTCGGACGGCGTCGCGGCGAGCGTGACAGCGGGGACGCCCCATGCTGCGTCCCCGCTGCTGGCCGTGAGGTCCTTTCGGCGTTTAAGGGCTCATCCACCTCGAGCCGCTGCCAGCGAGGCTCAGAGCGCCGCGGGCAAGCCGACGTGCGGCGGCGAATGGCGGCCGCGTAGACTGGCGAGACAGCCGCCACGGACAACCGCCACACTGAGGAGCCCTGCCAGATGCCAGTCAAAACCGATGCGGTCGGCAAGACGTATGAGCCCTCGCTGTACGCGGTGGGCCGGGAGAAGATCAAGGAGTACGCCCGCGCGGTGGGCGAGACGAACCCGGTGCACCTGGATGTCAACGCCGCCCGCGCGGCCGGCTATGCAGACGTTGTCGCCCCGCCGATGTTCGCGGTCGTGTACTGCGCTCCGGCGGTCGGGCCGCCGATCTTCGACCCGGAGATCGCGATCAACTTCGCGATGATGGTCCACGGGGGCCAGGCGTTCGAGTGGGGTCCACCGGTCGTGGCCGGCGACGAGATCACGACTCTCGTCACCGTCGAGGACATCTCCGAGCGAGCGGGTCTCGGCTACTACGTATTCGAGTCCCTCTCCACCAACCAGCGCGGCGAGCAGGTGTGTCGCGGAACATGGACGAACATAGTCCGAGGAGTGTGAGCGCGATGGCCGATCTAGCGCAAGGAGCCCAGATCCCCGAGCTGAGGGTGGTCCCCGACAAGTACCTGACGGTGCGTTATGCGGGAGCCTCGGGCGATTTCAACCCGATCCACATCGATGAGGAGTTCGCCCGTGCGGTGGGCCTGCCAGGGCGAATCCTGCACGGCCTGTGGACGATGGCCCAGGTGGCGCGCGCCGAGACCGAGGCCGCCGGAGGCCCGGAGCACCTGAAGCGGCTGTCCGTGCAGTTCCGCGGTATGGGCGTGCCCGAGCAGGAGCTTCTCGTGACGGGAACGGTGAGGGAGGTCGGCGGCGGGCGTGCCGTGGTCGACACGGTCGCCGAGCAGGCGGGCAAGCAGATCGTCCGCAACGCGGAGGCCGAGCTCGAGATCTGAGCGGCGGGGATCGGCTTGGCCTCGAGCTCACCACCTACCCGCCACCTACAATCAATGCATGCATGAGGCCCGCGTCGAATCATCCGGCGCTTGACAGGGCGACTGTCTTGACTCCGACTCTCACATCTCGCCAGGAGCAGATCCTGTGCAAGGTGGTCGACGACTATCTGCGAACCGGCCAGCCGGTGGCGTCCCGGGCGATCGCCGCCGACCCGGAGCTCGACTGCGGGCCGTCGACCGTACGAAACGAACTGGCGCTGCTCGAGGAGCTCGGCTTGCTCGCCCATCCCCACGTCTCGGCTGGTCGGATTCCCACCGACGCCGGTCATCGCTACGTGGTCGATCGCATGCTCACGTCGGGCCACGGTCTCGAGCCCGAGCGGCATATGGAGCTTTCGCTGATCCGCCGCGAGCTCGAGGAGGCGATGCGCGCGACGACCGAGACCCTGTCGCAGATGACCAACCTGCTTGCGGTCGTTTCAGGGCCGTCTCTGAACACGGCGACGATCAGGCACATCGAGGTGCTGGCGTTGCAGCCGCAGGTGGTGATGGTGGTGATCATCACCTCGACTGGCGGCGTCTCGAAGATGCTCACCACGTTCGATCGCGCGGTCGACCCCGGGCTGCTGGCATGGGCTGGGGAGTACCTGAACGAGCGACTGGTGGGCCTGGGGCTGGGTGCGCGGATGCTCCACAAGCGCCTAGTCGAGCCGAGCCTGTCGCCGATCGAGTGGGCGTTCCTCGAACAGCTGATTCCCGCCTTCGCGTCCGTCTCCGCGGAGACGGAGGACACGCTCTATGTGGAGGGCACCGGACGATTGCTCTCGGCCGGCGAGATCGTCGACACGGATCGGGCCAACCAGCTGATGAACCTGCTCGAGCGCCGCGTGGCGCTCCTGCGGATGCTGCGCGCGGCGCTCAGCGAGCCGGGCGTGTACGTGAGGATCGGTCAGGAGAACGAGATTCCGGCGATGCAGTCGCTCGCCCTGGTCGCGACGGGCTACGGCCTCGCGCAGCGCAGGCTGGGCGCAGTTTCGGTTATCGGCCCCGTGCGGATGGACTACGCGGGCGCGATCGTCACGGTGCGCGAGGCGGCACAGGAGCTGTCGCGGTTCGTAGAAGACGCTTATGCCGCGGGTTGACCGGGATTTCCTGGTGGTCGACCGTGGCGAGCGAGGCATGCGATGACGAGGACGTCGATGCCGCGTGACCCGTATGAGGTGCTGGGCGTCCGGCGGGACGCCTCTGAGGAGCAGATCAAGAAAGCCTTTCGTCAGCTGGCGCGGGAGCTTCACCCCGACGTCAATGCGCATGACCCCGATGCCGAGGAGAAGTTCAAGGAGGCGGCCGAGGCCTACGAGATACTGTCTGACTCCGAGCGGCGGGCGACGTATGACCGCTACGGGCACGAAGGCCTGAGGTCGGGTGGTTATGCGCCCAACTTCGACGGGTTCGGGTCGATCGGCGACCTGTTCGACGCGTTCTTCGGCGGTGGCGGCGCCCGGCGCGCCGGGCCGTCGCCGGGCGCCGATATCGCGGTCGCGGTCGAGATCGAGTTGATCGAAGCTGCCAGTGGCGCGACGGTGGATGTCTCCTTCGAGGCGGTCGAGCGCTGTGAGCATTGCAACGGCAATGGCGCTGAGCCGGGAACGCCGATCGAGACCTGCGAGCGCTGCGGTGGCGCTGGCCGGTTGCAGGCGAGGACGCGGACACCGTTCGGGCAGATGGTGCGCACGATGCCCTGCGATGAATGCCACGGCGACGGTCGCGTGCCGAAGCGGCCGTGCCGCGAGTGTCGCGGTCGGGGGCGGCGCGCGAGCAGGCGCGCGATCGAGGTGGAGGTGCCCGCCGGAATCTCCGACGGTCAGCGCATCCGCCTGGCGGGCCGCGGACATGCCGGCGAGCTGGGCGCCTCGGCGGGTGACCTGTACGTGCTCGTCAGGGTCAGAGAGGATGAGCGCTTTGTGCGCGAAGGCGACGATCTGATCACCGCGCTCGACGTTCCCGCACCGGTGGCGGCGCTGGGCGCGACGCTCGACGTTCCCACCCTCCATGGCACGACGTCGGTCGAGCTGGCGCCCGGAACGCAGCCGGGCGACGCGCTCACGGTGCGTGGCGAGGGCATGCCCAGGATTGGCCGTGGGCGCCGCGGCGATCTGCGTGTGCTGATCAACGTCGTGATCCCGCGCCGGTTGAGCGTCGAGCAGCGCGAGCTGCTCGAGCGGCTGAACGGGACGCTCACCCCGGAGAATCTGGGCTCGGATGAGTCGATGTTCGCCAAGCTGCGCCGCGCGCTGGGCAGCCAGGCGGCGTGATCCGCCTTGCGGTGCGGGTTCCCCGTGAGCGGGCCGAGCTCGTTCTGGCCGAGCTCTTGGAGCTCGTGCCCGCCGGAGTAGAGGAGGTGCAGCTCGACTCGGGGATGATCGAGTACGCGGCCTATGGCGCGCCCGGGGAGCTGCCCAGCCTCCCCGACCTGAGCGCCGCCGTCGGCGATTCATTGGTGGAGGTCTCGACGAGCCTCCTACCGGACGACTGGCAGGAGCGCTGGAGGCGCTTTCATCGTCCGGTACGGGTCGAGGCGCCCGTTCGGGTTGGCGGCGGGGAGCCCTCCGTGTCCGCCCTGCGTGTGCGCCCGCCGTGGGAGGCCCCACTCGCCCGCGGCGAGCGGGACGTGGAGGAGATCGTGATCGACCCGGGCCAGGCCTTTGGGACCGGTGGGCATGCCAGCACCCGCCTGTGCCTGGAGCTGCTGCTCGGGCTTACCGCGCTTGAGCCCCCGGCTGGGGGGCTGCTGGACATCGGGACGGGCTCCGGGGTGCTGGCGATAGCGGCGGCGCGATTGGGCTTTGCGCCGGTGCTCGGCCTGGACCATGAGCGCGAGAGCGTCGAGGCGGCCCAGAAGAACGCGACCGCGAATGGCGTGGAGATCGAGGTGCGCCGGTTCGATCTGCTCACCCAGACGCTGCCGTGGCTGGATGGCGAAGGGGCGCCTCCGCCGAGAGGTGTGGTCGTCGTTGCGAACCTGCTTCGCCCGCTGCTGCTGGAGCTTGCCCGGACGGTGCGCAGCCCGCCAGCGCACCTGCTGGCGGGAGGCCTGCTGGCAGAGGAGGTCGAGGAGGTCGTGGGCGCGTTCGGCGAGCGGCTCGGTCTGCGCTCGCGAGACGAGCGCCGGTGCGCGGGGTGGGCGGCCGTCTGGCTGACCCCGGATCCGGCCGGCTCCTAGCCCACCGTCGCCTCGGGCAGCTCGGTCGCGGCTCGCACGATCGCCCGATACACGAGGTCGATCGCGCCGCGCGTGCCGCCCTCGGTTTGCACGAGGACGTTCGCCGCGCTGAGGGCCGATCCGATCACCTCGAGCGCCTCGCCGACGGAACCCGGCTCGGGGTCACGGCAGGCCGCCATCGCCATGTCGAGCATTGCTTGCGCCTGATCGACCGCACCGGAGAAGAGCGCCGGCCCGACCAGGCTGGCATAGCCGTACACGCGCGCGAGCCGCCCGGACAGCGTGATCGTCGGTCCGCGGCGCGGAGGGGTGATCGGTGACAGGCGCCCGCTGTCGAGCAGGGTCGCCATCGTGGTGCCGAGCACGGCGCTCGTGGTTGTCTCGTCCAGACCGGCATGCCGGGCCACGCGCAGCGCCATGTAGAGGGATGTGACGGGCTGGCCGTAAGGTGGATCGGAGGCGAACACGATCCGCTCGGCCGGCACGCGTGCGAACAGCTCGATCACGTCGAGGGGGAAGAAGCAGGAGATGTCATACAGCACGCCCGGGTGATCGGCCAGGCGTGTCGTGAGAATCCCCTGGTCGCAGATCGCGCCGTGCGCCAGGATCAAGACCGCACCGGGATGGCGCAGCGCGAGATCGACCAGGCCCTCCGCCAGGGGCGGCAGGCCGCGGCCGGCGTGGATCAATATGGGCACGTTCGAGGCTTCGGCGAGGGCGAAGACCCCGTCCATGTCCGCACCGTCGAACACGAAGTCCTGGGCTCTCGGGTGAAGCTTGATGCCGCGCGCGCCGGCCGCCAGGCAGCGTTCGCTCTCCGCCAGCGGGTCCTCCGCCGGATCCAGGCGACAGAACGGCACGAGCCGTCCCTCGCTTTCGGCGGCCCAGGCGAGCACGCGGTCGTTGGGCACGCGGTAGGCGGGGTGACGCTCGGGGTCGTGCAGTGGAAACACGCATGCCCGTCGCGCTCCGGCGTCGTCGAGCGCCTTCAGCAGCTGCTCAAGCGTGAGCGAGCGTCCGTCCTCATCGAGCCCGAGGTGTGTGTGCGCGTCGATCACTTCAGTGCCCACCGGACGCAGCTGCTCGGCCTCGGACAGGAAAGGGGCGAGCGCGTGGGCGTGCAGGTCGGAGCTCACATGGGGACCCTATTCTTTCCGGGTGACCTCGCAGGTCGTGATCGCCGGCGGCGGCTTTGGTGGCTCCTATGCTGCGCGTTCCCTGGAGCGCCTGCTGCCCCCGCAGAGCGCGAAGGTGACGCTCGTCAACGAGGCGAACTTCATGCTCTACACGCCGCTGCTCCCGGGCGCCGCCGGGGCCACGCTCGATCCGCGCCACGTCGTCGTGCCGTTGCGATCGCAGCTCAGGCGAACGGATCTGGTGATCGGCGAGGTCACGGGCGCCGACCCCGTCCAGCGCACGCTCGCCGTCACGCGCACGGATGGCGTGGCCATCGAGCTCGTCTACGACCAGCTCGTGGTCGCGCTCGGGTCGGTGTCTCGCACGTTGCCGATCCCTGGCCTTGCCGAGCACGCGACTGGGCTGAAGTCCCTCATGGACGCGACGGCGCTGCGCAACCAGGTGCTCCGCTGCCTCGACATCGCCGAGTCGCTGGAGGACCACGCGGCTCGCGCCGAGTACCTGGGATTCGTGTTCGTCGGCGCCGGCTACGCGGGCGTTGAGGGGCTGGCCGAGCTCCAGGACTTCGCGACGCAGGCGATCGAGCTCTACCCTCGCTGCCGCTCGCAGGGAATGCGCTGGGTGCTCGTCGAGACCGGGGAGAGGATCCTGCAGGAGGTGCCCCAGAGCCTGTCGCGGTTCGCCGAACGCGAGCTGCGAGGACGGGGTATCGAGGTGTATACGGGCATGACCCTGCGCGAGGTGTCTGAGCGCGACGCCACGCTGGTGGGCGGCGAAGCGATACCGGCCCGCACGGTCGTCTGGACGGCGGGAGTGAGGCCGAGCCCGGTCATCTCGAGGCTCGGTCTGCCGCTTGATGGGGGCGGGCGACTCGTGGTGGACCGAACCATGCGCGTGAACGTCGAGCAAGCGGGGCCCGGTCGCGCGAGGGTCGCGGCGGGCGTGGGCGCGGTGTGGGGAATCGGCGACTGCGCCGCGGTGCCCGACGTGTACCGCCAGGGACGGCCATGCCCTCCGACCGCGCAGCATGCCGTTCGCCAGGGGCGCACGGTGGCCCGCAACGTGGTCGCGACGCTGGCCGGCGGCAGGGTGCGGCCGTTTCGCTATCGGATGAGGGGGATGGTCGCCGAGCTCGGCCACAACCAGGCCGTGGCGATGACGCTCGGCATCCGCTGGCGCGGCTTCCCTGCATGGTTCATCGCCCGCACCTACCATCTGCTGCTGATGCCCGGCTTCGGGCGGAGGCTGCGCCTGCTCGCGGACTGGAACGTGGCGCTGCTGTTCGGCCGCGATCCCTCCTCGCCCGGACGCCTGGGCAGCCCGACTCCCTTGGAGCCCGAGTAGGGGATTCCTCGCGAGACGATCCCGAGATCGGCGAACGGGGCGTATCCTGATCGGAGGATGGCGATGCTCGAGGAGATACAGGCGGACCTGAAGACCGCGATGCGGGCCGGCGAGAAGCAGAAGGTGGGCGCGCTGCGGCTGGTGCTGTCCGAGCTGCAGAAGGCGGCCAAGGAGGGCTCCGATGATGAGCTCTCAGTCCTGCGTCGCGAGCGCAAGCGTCGCCTGGAGGCCGCCCGAGCCTACCGCGATGCCGGGCGGGAGGATCTCGCCGCGGGCGAGGAGGCCGAGGGCGAGCTGATCAGCTCCTACCTGCCGGCGGAGCTTTCAGAGCAGCAGCTGCGCGAGATCGTCGAGCAGGCGGTGCGCGACAGCGGCGCGGAGTCGCCGAAGGACATGGGCAAGGTAATGAAGCAGGCGATGGTGGCCGTCGACGGTCGCGCCGACGGCAGCCGTGTGTCCGGGCTCGTGCGGGCGTCGCTCAACGGATGAGGACACAGGTCGAGCTTCCCAACGACGTCGCCGTCGAGCTGGCAGGCAGTCAGGACGCCGTGCTGCTGGCCTTGGAGGCGCACCTGGAGTGCAAGGTGTTCCTGCGTGGCAACCTGCTGACATTCGACGGCGAGGAGTCAGAGACGCACGCAGGCGAGCGCGTCGTGCGAGAGCTTTCAGAGCTGATCTCCCGCGGCCATCAGATCGGCCCGGGGACGATCGCCGCCGTGACCGGGGCGCTTGACGCGCACGAGTCGCCGGCGCGGGTGCTGGAGGACGTCGTCTGGCGACACCGTGGGTTGCGGGTGGCTCCCAAGACGATCAACCAGAAGAGCTACGTGGACTCGATCCGCTCGAACACGATCACCTTCGGCGTGGGGCCTGCCGGCACGGGCAAGACGTTCCTCGCGGTGGCGATGGCGGCCGCGGCGCTCGCGCGGCACGAGGTCAACCGCATCATCCTGACGCGGCCCGCCGTTGAGGCCGGCGAGCGGCTGGGGTTCCTGCCGGGTGACCTGATGGCAAAGGTCGACCCCTATCTACGCCCCCTGTTTGACGCGCTGCACGACATGCTCGATCCCGAGAAGGTCTCCCAGCACATCGAGCAAGGGGTGATCGAGATCGCTCCGCTCGCGTTCATGCGCGGGCGCACGTTGAATGACTCGTTCGTGATTCTCGACGAGGCACAGAACACGACGCCCGAGCAGATGAAGATGTTCCTCACGCGCCTGGGCTTCGGGTCGAGGATGGTCGTGACCGGCGACATCACGCAGGTGGACCTCCCCCGTGAGCAGCCGTCGGGGCTGATCGTGGTTGGGGATGTGCTCGAGTCGATCGAGGGGATCGAGTTCGTGCGCTTTGGCGCCGAGGACGTGGTCCGCCATAAGCTCGTGCAGAGGATCGTCGAGGCCTATGACGTCCACCACCATCGCGACGCTCCCGACCGATCGTCACAGGAGCGACCCGCCGATCCTCATCCCTGAGGTCTCGCAGCCGTGATCGAGGTCGAGGTCTTCGGCGCGGAGCTCGCCGGCGAGCGGACATCCCCCGCCGAGGTGCGGCGGCTGTGCGTGGCGGCCGCGGCCGCAGCCGGGATCGGCGATGGGCACGTCGCGATCGAGTTCGTCCCCGCCGAGCGGATCGCCGAACTCAACGCCGAGCACCGGGGCAGGCCCACCGCCACAGACGTGCTCTCGTTTCCCGTCGACGGCGCCGAGCCGCTCGCGGTCGGCGATCGTGAGCTCGGCGATGTGCTGATCTGCCCCGAGCACACCGTAGAGCTGCGCGAGGCCGTCGTCCACGGTGTGCTGCACCTGCTCGGCATGGACCACGAGACCGACGACGGCGAGATGCTCGCGCTGCAGCGCGAGCTCATCGCCCGTGACGGCGAGTGACCCGTAGCGGCTTCGTGGCGCTCGCTGGCAGGCCCAACGTGGGCAAGTCCACGCTCGTCAATCGCGTGGTCGGGGAGAAGGTCGCGATCGTCTCTGATCGGCCGCAGACGACGCGGCGGGCGATACGCGGAATCCACTCGAGCGGCGACTGCCAGATGGTCCTCGTCGATCTCCCGGGCGTCCAGCGTCCCCGCGACGAGCTCACCGCACGGATGGCTCGGCGCGTCCAACACGAGCTCGAAGGCTCGGACGTGGCCCTCTTGCTGGTGAACGGCGAGCAGGGCGTCGGCCCGGGCGACCGCTTCATCGCACGGGCGCTCGCCGGCGCGGGCACGCCGGTGACGGTGGCGGTGAACAAGGTCGACCGGCTCTCCCGCGGTGGCGTGGCCGCGACGCTTGAACAGGCGGCCGAGCTCGAGGTGGGGGAGCACGTGTTTCCCATCTCAGCGCGGACCGGCGCGGGCGTGCCGGCGCTGGTCGAGCACCTGCATGCACTGATGCCGGCGGGCCCGTTCATGTTCGGGGAGGGCGCCATCTCCGATCAGCCGCTCGAGCTGCGCCTGGCCGAGCTTGTACGCGAGGCGGTCATCCGGCGCACCTATCAGGAGCTGCCGCATGCCGTTGAGGTGGCCGTCGAGGAGGTGGAGCGCTCCCGCGATGGCCTTACCCGGGTGAGGGCGCTGATCTGGGTGGAGAGCGAGTCCCAAAAGGGGATCGTGGTCGGTGCCCAGGGCCGAATGATCAAGGCGATCGGGACGGCCGCGCGGCGGGAGTCTGAGCGCGAGCTGGGCGGCAGGGTGTATCTCGATCTGTCCGTGCGGGTTCGTCGCGACTGGCGCACTGACGGAGGCTCGCTCGATCGCCTCGGCATAACCTAGGATCGCTGCGGAGCCTGTTCTTCGACACCTCAGAGCCTTCGTCCGAGATGCTCGGCGATCCGCCGCACGGCGGGCAGGTCGAGTTCGGCGGTGAAGAGGAAGGGGACCCCCAGAACGTCGAACTGCCGTCGGCGCAGGCGGGCGAGCTGATTGTGCTGAAAGCGGGCGCGGTTGTGCACCGCGCGGGCCGCCAGCGCGGCCGAGTGCACCACGGCGTCGCTCGCCCGCGCTCCACGACGCCTCTTCGAGTCGCCGCCGCCGCCCTTTTCCGGTGGCTGCTCTGGCCCGCTCAACCGTGCGATCCGCTCGAGCTCATCGCGGGTGAAGCGCTGCGGCAAAAGGCCATTGACGATCACGGCCGCGAGCTCGCGGCCGACGTTCTGGCGCAGGCCGTCGGTTAGCTCGAGCGTCTCGGTGACGGCCATCTCGGTTCCCTGCGCTACGGCGAGATAGCTCGAGCTGTCGGGGTCCTCGAGCAGCTCTCGGATCTGCTGCGCCTGCCCTGCGATCGGCCCGACGCGCGCGATCGCGCCGAAGGTTCGCGGCGAGTGCAGCAGTCCAAGCGCGTGACCCGTCGCCGGACCGTCGAGCACCACGAGGTCGTAGCCGGCGGCGCGCCGGCGCCAGCGCTGGCCCTGCGTGAGCTCCCAGATCTTGACCATGCTCACGAGCTCCTTCGCGCCCGGAGCTGCTGCGGCGAAGTATTGAAAGGTGCTGCTCGACGCCAGCAGACGGCCCGACACGCGTCCGCCGAGCGTCTGCAGCCACTCGAGCAGCGCGCGGTCGGGGTCGATCGAGATGCTCCACAGATCCTGCTGAAGCTTGGTCTCGCTGCCGGTGTCGCGCACGGGCTGGCCGAACAGCTCGGGCAAGCGCGCCTGGTCTCCGACCTCAACGACGATCGTGCGCAGTCCACGCTGTGACGCGAGCAGGCCCAGGGCGGCGGCGACCGTCGTCTTGCCCACTCCGCCCTTGCCGGTCACCACGAGCAGCTTGCGTTCCAGCATGGAGCTCATCGTCGTTGGGAGTCTCGCTGAAACCGCGGATCGACGGGCTCGACCTACAATCGGGCGGATGAGCACATCGGGCGCCGATCTGATCGACCAGCAGGTCGCATACGACACGCAGGGTCTCGTGCCGTGCGTGGTCCAGGACTGGGGCACCGGCGAGGTGCTGATGCTTGCCTACATGAACGAGCAGGCTCTGCTGCGCACGCGCCAGACCGGAGAGCTTCACCTGTGGAGCCGCTCGCGGGAGGCGCCCTGGAAGAAGGGCGAAACGAGCGGGAACGTGCAGAGGGTGCGTGCGTTGCGATTGGACTGCGACGGCGACACGCTGCTGGCGCTGGTGGAGCCGGGGGGGCCGGCGTGTCACACCGGGGAGAGGACGTGCTTTCATCGCGGCCAGCTGAGCCCCGGGGCCCCCTATGAGACGCTCTCCACGCTCGAGCGCACGCTGTCCGAGCGCGCGCTCGAGCGCCCCGAGGGCTCGTACACGGTCGAGCTGTTGGACGATCCTGCGCGCATCGGCGACAAGGTGATCGAGGAGGCCGAGGAGGTGGTGCGGGCCGCACGCGAGGAGTCCGAGGCCCGCGTCGACGAAGAGGCGGCCGACGTGATCTACCACCTGCTCGTGCTGCTGCGCAGTCGGGAGCGCTCCCTCACAGACGTTGAGCGGGTGCTCGATGGCCGTCGCTCCTAACGCCCCCGGAGCACGCTCGGGGGCGCCCGTCGGGGCGAGGTCGGGCGCCTCGCAGGAGCCGGACGACGTCGCCGCGGCGGCGGTGGCCGTGGCGGTCGAGCCGAGCCCGGAGACGGCGGGCGCCCTCTCAGAGAGGCACAGCCTGATCCCGCTGAGGCACAGCTTCGTCGCGGATTGCGAGACGCCGGTGTCGGCCTTCCTGAAGTTGCGGGCGCTGGCGCCGGGGGAGCCGGCGTTTCTGCTCGAGTCGGCCGATCAGGGGCAGAGGGTGGGGCGCTGGTCGTTCATCGGCTTTCGTCCACGCGGGGTCCTTCGCTGGTCGCTGTCGGACGGCGGCGATCCCTATGCGCTGGCGGCCGAGCGCCTCGCCCGCTACAACCAGGCGCCGATGGCCGATGCTCCTCCGTTCATGGGTGGAGCGGTGGGCTTCTTCGGCTACGACCTCGTACGCACTGTGGAGCCGCTCGGAGCTCCGCGACCCGATCCGCTCGGGCTGCCGGACATGGCCCTGATGCTGTCCGACTCGCTCGTGGTGTTCGACCATCTCAAGCACACCGTCACGATTCTCGCCAACGCCGATCTGAACGCCGAGCCTGACATCGAGCGCGCGTACGCGGCCGCCGCGCGCACGATCGGCGAGGTGCGCAGCGCGCTCGCCGGCCCGGTTCCCCGCGGCGGGCCGGTCGGGACCGCAAAGCGCGAGATGCCTGATTTCGACTCCAACATGTCGCGCTCGCAGTTCGAGGGAATCGTGGAGCGCATCATCGAGTACATCTACGCCGGGGACGCGTTCCAGGTCGTTCCCTCCCAGCGCTGGTCCGCTCGCGTGCCGGTTGAGGCGTTCTCCATCTACCGCGGCCTGCGGGCGGTGAACCCGAGCCCATACATGTACTTCCTCGACTTCGGGGATTTTCAGGTCGCGGGCGCCAGCCCGGAGCCGCTGCTCACGGTCAGCGGGCGCCACGTCAGCACGAAGCCGATCGCGGGAACCCGCCCTCGGGGTGTGACCCCTGAGGAGGATCGTCGAATCGCGCGGGAGCTGCTCGACGACGAGAAGGAGCGTGCCGAGCACGTGATGCTCGTCGACCTCGGTCGCAACGATCTGGGTCGCGTATGCGAGTACGGCAGCGTGACGGTGGACGAGCTGATGGAGATCGAGACCTACAGCCACGTCATGCACATCGTCTCCTCTGTGTCCGGAACGCTCCGAGCCGAGGTCGGAGCGATGGACGCGCTGCGCTCGGTGCTTCCTGCCGGGACGCTCTCCGGTGCACCGAAGGTCAGAGCGATGCAGATCATCGACGAGCTCGAGCCGGTCAAGCGCGGCGGCTATGGCGGGGCGGTGGGCTATCTGAGCTACGCGGGAGATCTCGACACGGCGATCCACATCCGCACGGTCGTCGTCAAGGATGGCGTCGCTCACGTCCAGGCCGGCGGCGGCACGGTGGCTGACGCCAAGCCGGCATACGAGTACGAGGAGTCGGTCGCGAAGGCACAAGCCGTGATGCGCGCGATCGAGCTGGCCTGCGAACAGTCCGACTGGTCATGAGTGTTCTCGTAATCGACAACTACGACTCGTTCACCTACAACCTCGTTCAATACCTCGGCGAGCTGGGTGCCGAGGTGGATGTCGTTCGCAACGACCGCAGCACCGTGGATGAGCTGCTCGGCGGCGGCTACGAGCGCTGCGTCGTCTCACCGGGGCCATGCACGCCCGAACAGGCGGGGATCACGCTGGAGACGGTCCGACGCATGCCTGAAGCCGGCATCCCCACGCTCGGAGTGTGCCTGGGCCATCAGGCACTCGCGCAGGTGTTCGGGGGGCGGTGGAAGCTCAACGCGCCGGTGCACGGCAAGGCGACCCGAATCGAGCACGACGGGCGCACGATCTTCCGGGGGCTCTCGTCACCGCTGACGGTGGGGCGCTATCACTCGCTGGTGGTGGATTCCGAGTTGCCCGACTGCCTCGAGGAGTCTGCCCGCGGCGACGGCGTCGTGATGGGCTTGCGCCACCGCGAGCTGCCGGCCGAGGGGGTGCAGTTCCATCCGGAGTCGGTGCTCACCCACGAGGGCAAGAAGCTGCTCGCCAACTTCCTGGGGTCCGACTGATGCCCAACGAGGTCGTCACTCGCGCGATCGACTCGCTCGCCGCGCGCCGAGACCTCAGCGCCGAGGAGGCCGCCGAGGTGCTTTCGGAGATCATGCACGGAGAGGTCTCCGAGACGCAGATCGCCGGCTTCCTGATCGCGCTGAGGACAAAGGGCGAGACGGTGGACGAGCTGACCGGGCTGGCGGGCACCATGCGTGCGCTCGCCGCGCATGTGCCGACCGAACGGAAGGATCTTCTGGACACGGCTGGCACCGGCGGTGGGCAGAGCACCTTCAACGTGTCGACCACGGCGGCTCTGATCGCCGCCGGGGCGGGCTGTGCGGTCGCCAAGCACGGCAATCGCTCGGCCACGAGCAGGTCGGGATCGGCAGACGTGCTCGAGGCGCTGGGCGCGCGCATCGACCTCGCTCCGCCGGCGGTTGCGCGGTGCATCGACGAGGCCGGCTTCGGCTTCATGTTCGCCCCCGCCCATCACCAGGCGACCCGTTTCGTCGTGCCCGTGCGGCGTGAGCTCGGCGTGCGCACGATCTTCAACCTGATCGGGCCGCTGACCAACCCCGCTGGAGCGCGCAGACAGCTGATCGGCGTCTCGGACGCACGCTTCCTGGAGACGATCGCGGGAGCGCTCGCGAGGCTTGGCGTCGATCGGGCGCTCATCGTCGCGGGCGAGGACGGTCTCGACGAGATCTCGGTCGCCGCGGCGACCAAGGTGGTGGAGGTGAACGGTCAGGAGATCGTCCGCTACACGCTCACGCCGGGCGAGGTCGGCATGGAGCTCGCCAGCGGACCGAGCCCCGAGCGGGACTACGCCGGCGGGACGCCGGCCGAGAACGCCGAGCTTACGCGTGCCATCCTCGAGCCTGGATCGATCGGTCCCGAGCACCGGTCAAGTGTGGATCTGGCCACGATCAACGCCGGCGCGGCGATCTACGTCGCCGGGAGAGCCGACACGATCGCGGCCGGGGTCGAAGCGGCGCGCGCGGCGCTCGCCGACGGAAGCGCGGCGAGCGCCCTCGAGCGCTACGTTGAGGCGAGCCGCGCCAATGCGCCCGCCGAGGCGGTGCCGTGAACATCGGAAGCAGCACGGTCCTCGAGCGCATCGTGGCCGAAACCCGCGCGGAGCTCGAGCGGCGAAAGCGGTCGCTGCCGCTCGCGGCGCTTGTCGAGATCAACCGGAATCAGCCTCGGCCAGCCTCGCCGCGCGAGCGATCCTTCCGCGCCGCGCTGGCCGGCCCCGGCATCGGCGTGATCGCCGAGTTCAAGCGTCGCTCTCCATCGGCGGGCGCGCTGCGCCAGGAGCCGGATCTGCACGGGCTCATAACGGCCTACGAGCGCGGCGGGGCCGTCGCATTGTCGGTTCTGACGGAGGGTCCCAACTTCGACGGCTCGCTCGAGGATCTGCGCGCCGCCCGGGCCGCGTGCGAGCTGCCGATCTTGCGCAAGGACTTCATCGTCGATCGCTATCAGCTGCACGAGGCGCGGGCCGCCGGCGCCGACGCGGTGCTGCTGATCGTGGCGGCGCTCGACTCCTCAGCGCTTGAATCGCTTCACGGTGAGGCGCGCGCGCTGGGGTTGGATGTGCTGATGGAGGTTCACGACCCGGATGAGCTCCACCGGGCGCTCGGCCACGGAGCGGAACTGGTGGGGATCAACAATCGGGACCTGAGAGATCTCAGCGTGGATACGGAGCGCACGGCGCGACTGATGGGCGAGATCCCCGCTGGCGTTACGGTCGTCTCGGAGTCTGGAATCACCAGCTCCGAGCAGGTCGACCGGCTGCGACAGGCCGGCGTGCATGCGGTGCTGGTGGGCGAGGCGCTGATGCGCTCGCCCGATCCGGAGGCGGCGCTGCGCGCGCTGAGGGCGCCTCGAGGAGCGGAAGACACCTCGCGAGACAGGCTTTAGTCGGTCTTCATCGGAGCCGATCATCCTTGTTGTCAATGAAGCGCATGTTCGCCATACCCTTCGTCTCGGCCCTCATCGGCGGCACCGTCGTCGCGGCGGTCATCGCCGCGTTCGGGGGCCTCGGTGGAGAAACGCAGAGGATCCTCACCACGGTCCAGCCGGCTCCGCTGGCTCCGTCGAACGCCTCTCAGCAGAGCGCCGGGCTGACCCCGCACAACATCTACGTGCACGACGCCCCCGGCGTCGTGTTCGTGACCTCGACGATCGTTCAGAAAACGGAATCGCCGTTCAACCTGTTCGGCGGGGGCGAAGAATCCCAGCGCCAGGGTCAGGCGACCGGCTCGGGAATCGTGATCGACAGCAACGGCACGATCCTCACCAACTATCACGTGGTCGAGAACGCCATCAAGGTCACGGTGAGCTTCGAAAAAGGCCAGACGGTCGACGCCCAGGTGGTGGGCAAGGACCCGTCAAACGACCTGGCCGTGCTGCGCATCCCGACCGACGGGCTCACCCTGCACCCGCTCACGCTCGGTGACTCGAGCACCGCACAGGTGGGCGATCCGGTGCTTGCGATCGGCAATCCATTCGACCTCGAACGCACGCTCACGACAGGCGTGATCTCGGCGCTCCAGCGCAAGATCACCGCGCCGAACGGCTTCACGATCACGAACGTGCTGCAGACGGACGCGCCGATCAATCCCGGCAACTCCGGCGGCCCGCTGCTCGATGCCTCGGGTCGCGTGATCGGCATCAACTCGCAGATCGAGACCGGCGGCAGCGGCGGCGGCAGCGTCGGCATCGGCTTTGCCGTGCCGATCAACACGGCTAAGGCCGAGATCTCCCAGCTCGAGAAAGGCGGGACGGTTCGCGGCGCCTATCTCGGCCTCACATCGCTCACGATCGACGGTTCGCTGTCGGCGCTCAATCTTCCCGTGAAGAGCGGCGCGCTCGTGCAGACCGTCCAGAAAGGCACGCCGGCCGAAAAGGCCGGCATCACCGGTGGGAAGATCACCGGGAGCACCGAAAGCGGTCAGATCGCCGTAGGCGGCGACATCATCACCTCGATCAACGGCAAAAGCGTCGGCAGCTCAGAAGAACTCGCCAGCGAAATCGACGCGAAGAAACCCGGCGACACGATCACGATCGGGCTGCTGCGGGCGAACGGGCACGGAGGCTACGAACCCAAGACCGTGACCGCGACGCTCGGCACCCGCCCCAACTCGGTGCCGAACCCGAACACTCCCCAGGGGTAGTTTCGGCGCCCGCTACCGTTGGGGCATGGCAGAGACGCAGCCCCGCGCCAGCGAGGCCTCCCTCGAGGGGCAGGCGCCCGCCGACGCAGAGGCGTCATCGGGCGCCGAGATCCTCGCTGCCGTAGCTGCGCCGGTCAGGGTCAAGGTCTGCGGCATCACGAATCTCGAGGACGCCGAGCGGGCCGTAGAGCTGGGCGCGTGGGCGCTCGGGATGATCTTCTTCCCAGGCAGTCCCCGCAGGTGCTCGCTCGCCGAGGCCCAGCGGATCGTCGCAGCGCTGCGCCGCAGGGTGGAGCTGTGTGGGGTGTTCGTCAACGCTCCGCTCGAGCAGGTCGTTCAGATGGGCGAGGAGCTCGAGCTCAGCATGCTGCAGCTGCACGGCGACGAGGGCCCTTCGTTCTGCGCCGAGGCCGCGCGCCGGAACGGCGCACGGGTGATCAAGGCCGCTCAGGTGTCAGGGCCCGGTGACGTGAGGGACCTGGAGCGCTTTCACGTGGACTTCCATCTGCTTGACGCTCGCTCTCGCGCGCCGCACCGGCAGGACCTGCGGGGGGGCACTGGAGAGACGTTCGACTGGACGCTCCTGGCCGGGCGCCGATCGAGCGTCCCGCTGATCCTCAGCGGCGGCTTGACCGCCGGGAACGTGACCGAGGCGATCAACGTGGCTCACCCGTATGCCGTCGACACCGCGAGCGGAACGGAGGCCGCACCGGGCCGCAAGGACCCGCAGAAGCTACGGGCATTCTTCGACGCCGTCGAGCAGGCTGGCGCGGACCGATCGAGGATCGGCCAGCCGGCGTGAGCGCCGAGCGCTCAGACGCCGTCCTCGAGCACCGGTTCGGCGAGTACGGCGGGCAGTATGTCCCGGAGACGCTCATGCCGGCGCTTGCGGAGCTCGAGCTGGCGTGGGGGAAAGCGCGTGCGGACGAGAGCTACTGGACGGAGCTGAACGGACTTCTGCGCGACTTCGGCGGGCGCCCGACCCCTCTGTATCGTGCCAGGAGGCTGTCCGAGCGGGTGGGGCGCCCGGTGTATCTCAAGCGCGAGGATCTCAACCACACGGGCTCGCACAAGCTGAACAACGCCCTGGGGCAGGCGCTGCTGGCGAGGAGGATGGGAAAGACGCGCATCATCGCCGAGACCGGCGCAGGCCAGCACGGTGTCGCGACCGCAACCGTATGTGCGCTGCTCGGAATCGAGTGCGTCGTCTACATGGGAGTGCAGGACACGCGCAGGCAGAGGCCGAATGTGCAGCGGATGGAGCTGCTCGGGGCGACGGTGCGGCCGGTCGACGCGGGGGCCATGACGTTGAAGGAGGCGACCTCCGCCGCCATCCGCGACTGGGTCACGAACGTAGAGAGCACGCACTACGTGATCGGCTCCGTGGTGGGGCCGGCTCCCTATCCGGCGCTCGTGCGCGATCTGCAACGCGTGATCGGCGACGAGGCGCGATCGCAGCTGCTCGAGCGCGAGGGAAGGCTGCCGGCGCGCGTGGTCGCGTGCGTTGGCGGCGGCTCGAACGCGATCGGCATATTCGCGGCGTTCTTGGCCGAGGATCAGGTTGAGCTGATCGGCGTGGAGGCCGGCGGGGAGGGGATCGAGACCACGCGTCACGGCGCCCCGCTGACGGTGGGCGGTCGCGCCGGCATCCTGCACGGGTCGCGCTCGGCGGTGATGCAGGACGAGGAGGGGCAGATCGTGGAGGCGCACTCGGTGTCGGCCGGCCTGGACTATCCGGGCGCGGGACCGCAGCATGCGTTCCTGCGCGACAGCGGACGCGCCAGATATGTGGCTGTGACGGACGAGCAGGCGATCGACGCGTTCAAGACGCTCGCGCGCCTGGAGGGCATCATCCCGGCGCTAGAGACCGCCCACGCGCTCGCGTGGCTGCTCGCCGAACCGCAAGGTGAGCTCGATCTGGTGTGTCTGTCCGGTCGCGGGGACAAGGATCTCGCAGAGGTCCTGGCTCGCTAGGCACGGGCGATGGGTGAAGCCAGGGGCAGCGGGGTCGATCGCATCGCCGAGGCGTTTGCCCGCACGGACCGACGCGCGGCGCTGATGCCATATCTGATGGGCGGCTTCCCGACGCTCGAGCAGTCGGTGCGGATCGGCGAGGCATACGCCGCGGCGGGCGCCGACCTGATCGAGCTCGGGATGCCCTACTCCGACCCGCTCGCCGACGGCCCTGTCATCCACGCCGCGGGCACGCGCGCGCTCGCCGCCGGTGCGAGCGTGGCCGGAGTGCTCGAGGTGGCGCGAGCGCTGGCCGTGAGGGTCCCGGTCGTGCTGATGTGCTACGCGAACATGGTGCTCGCCCCGGGCGCCGAGGCGTTCGTCGAGCGGCTTTCAAGGACCGGAGCCAGCGGCCTGATCGTGCCCGACCTGCCGGTCGGCGAGGCGCCCGAGCTGCTCGAGTCATGCGATGCGCACGGCTTGGCGCTCGTACCGTTGGTGGCGCCCACCACGACGCCTGCGCGGCTGGCGATGATCGGCGCTCAGGCCAGGGGGTTCCTGTATACGGTCTCGGTGGTGGGTACCACCGGCGAGCGCGAGGCTCTGGCGGAGCGCTTCGCCGAGATCGTCGCGCGTGCGAAGGCGAGCACGACGGTCCCAGTGGCGCTGGGCTTCGGCATCGGCACGCCCACCCAGGCGCGGACCGCGGCGGACGCGGGCGCGGACGGGGTGATCGTCGGGACGAGGTTGGTTCGCGCCGTTAGCGAGGCGCCCGAGGACCCGGTGGGGGCGGTCAGCGCGATTCTCCAGGGGCTGGCGGCCGGCCTCGAGCGGTGAGCCGATCTCGCCGGCCGCATCGCAGCGCCACCCAATCCCTTCGCCCTCCGATAGGATTGCGCCGGTATGGGGCTGATCCTCACAGTCACCGCGGGGTTGGTGGTTTGGATCGTGCTGTGGGCGCTTGGGACCAAGGGCTTCGACGCGTTCATGCTCTCCGCGGCGGTCATCCTGGTGGGCGCCTCGCTGAAGATCCTCGCCGGCTATCTGCCCGGTCGGCGCAGCTAGCCAACCCGTGCGCGCGCGCTGGCTGTGCCCGGGGTCGCGTTTGGCGGCGCTGACGGCGGCGCTGCTGGCGTTGCCGGCCCTGGCGTGGGTCGTTACGGGCTGCGGAGGGGTCAGCGTCTCGGGCGCCGCGAGCGCGATCGGAAATCAGTTGACGATCTACTCGAGCCTGCCCCTGCAGGGGCCCTCTGGAGAAGTCTCCGCACAGATCGTCAACGGCGAGAAGCTGGCGCTGGCCGACGCGGGCGGTCACGTTGGCGCGTTCAAGATCAGCTACGTCTCCGAGGATGACTCGAGTCCCTCCAACGGGCAGTGGGCCCCGGGGGTGACGGCGGGCAATGCCAAGGCGGCGGCGCAGGATACGAGCACGATCGCCTATCTCGGTGACTACGACTCGGCGGCCACGGCCGTGTCGCTGCCGCTGATAAACGCCGCGGGAATCCTGCAGGTCAGCCCGGCGAGCCCGTATGTCGGGCTGACATCGTCGCTCGACGCCGGGCAGGACGAGCCCGAACGCTTCTACCCGAGCGGACAGCGCACGTTCGCGCGCCTGCAACCCGGCGATCCGGCGCAGGCGGCGGCGCAGGCGCGGCTGATGGCCGAGCTGGGCGTGCGCAAGCTGTACGTGCTCAATGACCAGGATCCGTTCCAGATCCCGCTGGCGCAGATCGTCGCCGGCGACGCCGAACGGACGGGGATCGCCGTGGCGGGTGACGACGCGCTCGACATGACCGGCGCCACGCTGTTCACCGGAGAGATCGAAAAGATCGTCGAAAGCGGCGCGCAGGCGGTCTTCTTCGCGGGGGGCGCCGGAGCGAGCGAGGTGGCGCTGTGGCGGCAGCTGCACCGTGCCGATCCGCATCTGCTGCTGCTCGGGTCGAGCACGATGGCCAGCGAAGCGTTCACGTCCCAGATCGGGGCGGCGGCTGTGAGCACCTACCTGACCACGCCCATCCTGGCCGCCCGCCTTTACCCGCCGTCGGCGGCCCGCGTGCTCGGCGAGTACCGGCGCGACTTCGGACGCGAACCAGGGCCCGAGGCGCTGTACGGATATGAGGCCATGAGCGTGGTCCTCGAGGCGATCCGCAGGGCCGGTCCCCGTGGAGACGATCGCCAGGCGGTTATCGAAGCGATGTTCGCCGTCAAGGACCGCGACTCGGTGCTCGGGCGTTACGCGATCGAAAGCGACGGCGAAACCACGCTGTCACCCTATGGCGTCGATCGGGTCGTGAACGGTAGCCCCGTGTTCTTCCGGGCCGTGGCGGTGCCCTGAGTCTCAGCGCCCGAGTGACGTCGGCGCCTCATCCGGTCTTCTGCAGGCCCACAACCATACGGAAGCGCTGCACCCCTTCACCCAAGCTCCTGCCACCACCCGAAAGGGTGGTCAGCGTGCGAAGGTAGGGAACGAACTTCGAGATGCTCGGGTCTTCACTCAGACCGACCGCTTCGAGCAGGCCGACGAATGTCTGGACGTCGAGGGTGAGGCTCGGCTGGATGCCTTCGCCGAGGGCGGCGCTCGCCGCGCTGGTCGAGGCGGCGCCGGACAAGGTGCTCGGCGGGTTAAGCGCCGTGGTCACCGAGGCTTCGCCGAGGCCGATCACGAACTTGGCCTGTCCGTGCGCGTTGCGGGCGGCGACGATGTTGAGTGTGATCGGGAACCCGTTGAGGTACACGGCGGCGGATGCTTCGGCGCCCGGGAAGGAGGATGGCTGCACCGAGCTGCCGGCCTTGTGCATGAGGGCGGCGAGCTTGGGAACGGCGGCCCGCGAGAGGGCTGGGTTCGTGGAGGCGATGACGACCCCGGCTCTCAGTTCGGCCACACCGTTTCCGCTCGCGAAGATCCCCGCCGAGCCCATCCAGCTCGCGAAGTCGCGCTTCGCTTCGGCGCTGTTGGCGCCGAGCAGGCTCAGCGGTGTGAGGATGTCTTCGAGCAGGCCCTTGACGCTGAGCGCTCCCGACGACGGGCCCTGCGCACCCGAGCCGCCGAGTCCGCCCGCGACCGAGGTGAGACTCCGCAGGCCCTGGACGTCGTTGCCGAGCGTGCCGGCGACGTTGCCAAGCCCGACGGCAAGCCAGGATTCCCCCGGCAGTTCACCTGCCGCAGTCGCCCCCGCCGAGGCCGACGCGAGCAGTCCGCCCGAGGACGCTGGCCCTGAGGCGAGCGCGTCTGCGTCGAGCGCGATCGAGGTCGTGGACGGAACGAGCGAGATGTTCGTCTGGCGCGAGCCCGCGAGCAGACCCGGCAGGCCGGCCAGCCCGCCTGCGCCGGCGCTCCCCGGAGTGCCGGCGGATCCGGTCGGGCCGCTCGGTCCGCCGTTCGAGGCGCCGCTCGACGCAGGGCCGCCCGCGTTCACGTAGAGGTGGGCAAGCGCTCCCGACGGAGCGACAGCGAGCAGCTTCGTATAGCCCGGCTGGTGTGCAAGCGACGGGCCCCCGAGCGTGGTGTCGATCACGGCGCGCAGGCCGCTGTCGCTGCCGATGACCGCAAAGCGATCGACGATCGCGAAGGCGAGCCCTTCGGGCGTCAGAAGATAGGAGGCTCCGCGATATGAAGCCGGGTGTGCGCCGGCGAGCTTTGCCCGGGAATCGAGGAACGAGCGAGCAGCGGCGACGTCGCTCGTATCCAGCACGATCGCCCCTTGAGCACCATGGGCGGCGAACGGGAACGCGTACCCGGTCGAGGAGCCGCCTAGCAGGCCGCGCAAGAGCACGGTGAAGAGCTGACCGACGCTCGATTCCGCCGAGGCGTTCAGCGAGCTGAGAAAGACGCCCGCGTGGGGGCCCAGCCAGGGCGCCACGTCGCGGCCGAAGTTCAGCGACGCGCTCCCCGGCGTCTGGAGCGCCGCGACGAGGCTGAGATACGGGTCAGCCTGGTGGGTGAGCGCGTGCCCGGCGCCGGACGCCGCGGTCTTCAGAGCGCCTTCGGGGCGCACGACCGCGCCGGCGTAGAGCGGCGCCGAGGCGGGAATGGCGCCCGCCGGGTCGGCGGTGGTTCCGGTCCCGTGGGAGGAGCCGCAGCCGGCGGCGGCTGCCGAGACGACGGTCGCGAGTAGCAGCGTGGCCGCGATGCGGCGCGGTGTCCGCCGCGCGAGGGCTCGATCGACCGGCATGGGAGGCGATCGTAGCGGTTGGGGTTCGGGGGGACCCCGGTTCGCGCCCCGCGGGGCCCGCCGGCGAATCGGTTCTGGGTGCGGGCGAACTGCAAGGCGCTTCCCATGTCCCGGATCTGCATGCGCGCCTGCACCGGCGGGCGACGTGGGAGGCGGCCTGGGCGGCCGGAAAAGCGCGCTGACGGTGGGGGTTTCCGGGGGGACTGTGGGAGCTTGCAGGGCAGTGTGGGAGAAAATGTGCAATTGGGGTTGCATTGTGGGACAAAGTGGGGTAAGTTCGCCCGCAGCGAGCCGAGGTGGAGGGGCTCCTCCCACTCCTCCACCTTGGCTCGGTAAACAACTTTGGAGTTCGCAAGTGGTCCTCTTTCGCGGCACGTTCGACCATACGCTCGACGCCAAGAATCGCCTCACGGTGCCCGCCCGCTACCGCGCGGCGCTGTCGGAGGGTGTCGTGCTGGCGATGCCGGTGGACCTGAAGCCGTGCGTCGGGGTATGGCGGCCGGAGGAGTACGAGCGCTACTCCCAGCGGGCGCTGGCAGAGCTGCCTCCGTTGTCGCCGCGGCTGACCGAGCTCGAGCGCTTCTTCTACGGCAGCTCCCAGGACGCGGATCTCGACGCAGCGGGACGGATCATGGTTCCCGGTTTCCTCGGCGAGCACGCCGGCCTGGCGAAGGATGTGGTGGTCGTCGGGGTCGGCGACCGTCTGGAGCTCTGGGACAAGGGTCGCTGGAACGAGCACCGCCCAACGCTACTCGGCGGCATCGCGGAGATCACGGCGAGTGCCGATGACGCTGCTTGAGATGAGACGCTCCCGCCGGCGCCCCCCTCGCGGGCGGCCATCCGGTGGCGCCATGCGAGGGGTCGCGAGAGTTGGGCGCACCGGGCATGTACCCGTGCTTGCCGCCGAGCTGCTCGAGCTGCTCGATCCTCAGCCGGGCCAGACCGTGATCGATTGCACATTTGGAGACGGCGGTCACGCCCGGCTCCTCGCCGAGCGGCTCGGCTCGTCGGGCACGCTGGTGGCGATCGACCGCGATCCTCTCGCCGAGGCGCGGTTCGCGGCGCTCGCGCCCGAGATGAACTGCTCCGTGCGCTTCATCCGCGCTGGCTATGCACAGGGCCTCGAGCTGCTCGTGGACGAGGGCCTGCGCGCCGACGCGGCCTACTTCGACCTGGGCATGTCCTCGATGCAGGTGGACACGCGCGAGCGCGGTTTCTCCTACTCCTATCAGGCGCCGCTGGACATGCGCATGGATCCGGGTCAAGAGCTGAGCGCGCGCACGATCGTCGCCGACTGGGATGAGCGCCGGCTCGCGCGCGTGCTGCGCGACTTCGGCGAGGAGCGCCACGCGAACGCGATCGCGCGGGCGATCGTGCGCCAGCGGGCGCAGGCCCCGATCGAGACGACGCTTGAGCTCGTGGACACGATCAACTCCGCGATCCCGGCTCCGGCCCGCTTCGCGGGCGGTCATCCCGCCAAGCGCGTCTTCCAGGCGCTGCGCATCGCCGTGAACGAAGAGCTCGAGCAGCTCGACCGCGCGCTCCCGCTCGCCTGGCGGCTGCTGCGCAAGGGAGGGGTGCTCGCCGGCATCTCGTTTCATTCGCTCGAGGATCGCCGCGTCAAGCGTTTTCTGGCCGAGCGGGCACGCGGCTGTGTCTGCCCGCCCGAGTTTCCGGTCTGCGTATGCGGACTCGAGCCGGAGGCGGCGTTGATCGCGCGTCGCTCGATCGTGCCCTCGGCCGAGGAGGTCGCCCGCAATCCGCGGGCCGCCTCCGCACGGCTACGCGCCGCCAGAAAGCTCATCGACCGAGGAGATCCGAGGTGAGGTCCGCGGCGGCCTCGGCCGCTCCCGCCCGGCACACCGCGATCCCCGGCAGGCCGCTGAAGGTCGCGCTGAGGCCCAGGCGCGTCTCCGGTCCCGCGAAGCGAGCGGTCGGCCGTCGACCCGCTCGCAGGCGCGCGGGCGGCGAGGCCGGGATCGCGCTCGGGGTGCTCGCGGCGCTGGAGCGTTTGCCGCGACGCGTCCCGCTCGGTGGACGCGCCTGGATCGGTCTCGTCGCGTTTGCGCTCATCGGGATCGTCACGCTCCAGCTCGGACTGCTCAAAGCGAACGCGGGCATCGGCCGGGCGCTCGAGCACGAGGCGCTCTTGCAGCGCGAGAACGCGGCGCTCAGCATCGAAAACTCAGAACTGGCGGCGAGCGGTCGCGTGACCTCGCAGGCGGCGCGACTGGGCATGGCGTTCGTCCCGACGGGAGCGCTGCGCTTCCTGCGAGCCCGGCCGGGCGCCGACCCGGCTCTCGGCGCGACGTGGTTGAGCGCCTCGGCTCACCCCGGCGGAACCGCGGGTGCGGCCTCGGGCTCCTCCGAAACGACGTCGCCGGGAGCGTCAGCAGAACGGTCGGCAGCCGGTTCAGGCGCGACGTCGGCGTCAAGCGAACCGGCGTCTGGCGAATCGTCGAGCAGCGGAGCCGCGGCGGCGCGCTCCTCCACCGAACCCGCGCCGCCCTCGTCGGCGGCCCAATCGTCAGAACGGGCGCCGGCCGAAGCTGCACGGCCGTCCGGTGAATCCGCGAACCGCTCGGCGCCCGCCTCGCCGTCCGCGGCCGAACCCGCCGCCGGCTCGCCGTCGGCGACCCCCGCAGGCGGCACCCGGGCAGGCTCCTCGGGATAGGCGTGGACCTCGTTCAACGCAGGATAGGAGTGATCTTCGGGCTGTTCTTCCTGCTGCTCGTTGTGGCGGCCGGACGCACGGTCTACCTGGGGGTTCTGCACGGCGGGACCCTCCGCGACGCGGCCCGCAATCAGCAGCTCACCTACGAATCCGTGCCGGCCCAGCGCGGCGCGATCACCGACCGCAACGGGATCGACCTCGCCGTCTCCGAGCCCGCGCAGGACATCTCGGCGACGCCCTATCTCGTGCCGGACCCGCTGGGTGCGGCCCAACGACTGGCGCCCCTGCTTGGCGAGTCGCAGGCGACGCTGCTCAGGAAGCTCTCGCAGCGCACAGGCTTCGTCTTCCTCGGGCGGGCGGTTCCCGCGGCGCAGGCGCAACGGATCCTCGCCCTGAAGATCCCCGGCGTCGCGGGCGCGCCGGTCATGCGCCGCGTGTATCCGCGTGGCACGCTGGCGGCGCAGGTGCTTGGCCTGGTCGGAACCGAAGGCGGTGGGCTCGAGGGGCTCGAGTATTCGAGCAACACGCTGCTTGGCGGCCATTCCGGCCAGCGGCGCGTGGTCAGCGATGCACTCGGACAGCCGGTTTCGATCACCGAAGTCCATCGCGAGGCACCCGGCGCCTCGGTGTCGCTGACGCTCGACGCCAACGTCCAGCAGCGTGCCGAAGCGGTGCTGAGCGCCGTCGGCAGCGTCTTCAACCCGAAGGATGCGACGGCGATCGTGATGGACCCGCGCAGCGGAGCGATCCTGGCGATGGCCAACTGGCCGGAGGTGAACGCCAACGATCCCGGAGCCTCCCCGACCGCGGCCATGGAGAACCGGGCGGTCGGCTTCGCCTACGAACCCGGCTCGACGTTCAAGGTCGTTGCCGTGGGCGGCGCGCTCCAGCAGGGCCTGATCACGCCGAGCACCGGCTTTGACATCCCCGACCAGATTCAGGTGGCCGACAGGACGATTCACGACGACACCGAACACGCCGAAGAGACCCTCACCACGGCTCAGATACTCGCTCAGTCGAGCAACGTCGGCGCAATCAAGATCGGCATGCTGGAGAAGGCGGAAGGGTTCAACCAGTGGGTACACCGGTTTGGATTCGGTGCACCGACCGGGGTGGGCCTGCCCGGCGAGGAAGCGGGCGAGGTGCTGGCGCTCGACCGCTACTCGGGCTCCTCGATGGGAAACCTGCCAATCGGCCAGGGCGAGCTGGTGACACCGATGCAGATGGCTACCGCCTACTCGACGATCGCCAACGGCGGCATCCTGCGCCCCCCGCACATCATCGCCTCGGTCGACGGTGTCGCCAGGCCAGCACCGGTGGGCCATCGCGTGCTCTCCACCGCGACGGCCGCCGAGCTGCGTCAGATGCTCCAGGGCGTCCTCGCTCCCGGCGGAACGGCCAGCGAGGTGTCCATCCCCGGCTATGAGCTTGCGGGCAAGACCGGCACGGCCAGCAAGGTCGATCCCACGACCGGCCAGTACTCGCAGAGCGCGTACGTCGCGTCCTTCATCGGCTTCGCCCCCGCGTCTGATCCGAAGCTGCTGTGCGCGGTCGTCGTCGACGAACCGCAATCGGGGTCGATCTACGGCGGGACCGTCGCTGCGCCGGCCTTCGGCCAGATCATGTCCTTCGCGCTTCCCTACCTGCGTATCCCGCCCGGATAGCATCAGCCCATGAGGCTCGACAAGCTGATCGCCGCCGACGCGCTCGGGGGGAGTGCGGCCGTGGAGATCACCGGGCTGAGCCACGACAGTCGCGCAGTCGGCCCTGGGTATCTGCACTTCTGCGTGCGCGGCTTTCGCGAGGATGGTCACGAGTTCGCCGCGGAGGCGGTCAAGGGCGGCGCGGCGGCCCTCGTCGTCGAGCGCCCACTCGGGCTCGGCGTGCCCGAGGTGGTGGTCGAGTCGACTCGCGCCGCGATGGGCCCGGTTGCGGCGCGCTTCTTTGGCGACCCGAGCTCCGAGCTGCAGGTGGTGGGGGTGACCGGCACCAACGGCAAGACGACGACGGCCTTCCTCATACACGCACTGCTCGAGGCGATCGGCCGGCAGTGCGGGCTGCTGGGGACGGTCAAGTCCGTCGTCGGTACCGTCGAGGGCACGGTTGCGCGCACCACTCCGGAGGCGATCGAGGTGCAGGCCGATCTGCGTGCGATGCTCGACGGCGGTGATCGTGCCTGTGCGATGGAGGTCTCATCACATGCCCTGACGCTCGGGCGCGCCGACGGGATTCATTTCGCCGCGGCGCTGTTCACGAACATCAGCCGGGACCACCTCGACTTCCACGAGACGATGGAGGACTACTTCCAGGCCAAGCGGCGCCTGTTCGTGCCGGGAGAGGAGCGGGCGGCGCCCGCGCCCTCGCCGATCGGTGCCCCGCCTCGCCCCCCCGGCGTCAGCGTCGTGAACATCGGCGACCCGTACGGGCGACGCCTGGCGGCGGAGATCGACGGTGCGCGCACGTTCGGAGTCGAAGAGCAGGCGGCGGACTACCGCGCGACCGGGCTGCGCTGCACCTTCGAGGGATGCGCCTTCACGCTGCATGCTCCGGGGGAGACGCGCGAGGTGGCGCTCAGGATGCCGGGGCGATTCAACGTAGCGAACGCGCTCGGCGCGCTGGCCGTGGTGCACGCGCTCGGGGGCGAGCTGGACGTGCTGGTGGGCGCCCTCGAGGAGGTGGAGCGGGTGCCCGGGCGGTTCGAGCCGGTGGACGAGGGCCAGGACTTCGCTGTGCTCGTCGACTACGCCCACACGCCTGACTCACTGGAGAACGTGCTGGGAGCGGCACGAGAGCTTTCCGGTGCCGACGCGCGTGGGAGCGGGCGGGTCCTGTGCGTGTTCGGCGCGGGGGGCGACCGCGACCGCGGGAAGCGCCCGCTGATGGGCGAGGTCGCCGCGCGCATGGCCGATGTGCTGCTCGTCACCTCGGACAACCCCCGCTCGGAGGACCCCGAGCAGATCATCGCCGAGATCATGGCCGGAGTGGCCCGCGTCGATCGGGGGCACGCTCGTGCCGAGGAGGAGCTCAGGGCGCCGCCTGTGCGTTCGATCGCCGATCGCGGCGCGGCGATCGCCGAGGCCATCACGCGCGCTCGGCCGGGCGATGTGCTGGTGATCGCCGGCAAGGGCCACGAGCGCGGACAGGAGCTGGCCGACGGACGGACGGTCCCCTTCGATGATGTGACCGTCGCGGGCGAGGCGCTGCGCGCGCGTAAGAAGAGCGGGGAGGGGGCCACCGCATGAGCGCCGCGCCGGCGACCGGGCCCGCCGCAGACCGCGCCCGGCATGCTGTGTGGGAGTCGAGCGCGTGAGAGACTGGGACGCGCCCCGCGTCGCCCATGCGGCCGGCGCTCGTCTGATGGGACAGGCCGCGGGAGCCGGCCGCGAGCCGGGCCCCAGCGGTGCGACGATCGACTCCCGCAAGGCGGTGGCCGGCGAGCTGTTCGTCGGCCTTCGCGGCGAGCACGCGGATGGTGGCGAGTACGCCCTCGACGCACTTGGACGGGGGGCCTGGGGGGTGCTGGTCGAGCCAGCGCACGCACGCGCGGCCGTCGAGGCGGGCGTCGGCGGGGTCGTGCTCGCACACGTCGATCCCCTGGCCGGGCTTCAGGCGCTCGCGCGCGCGTGGCGCACGGAGCTTCGGGCGGGCGGGACGAGGGTCGTCGCGATCACCGGCTCGACGGGCAAGACCTCGACTAAGGACATCCTGGCCGCGATTCTCGCCGGGCCATCAGCGAAGGCATGCGACGGGGACGAGCGCCCAACGGTATCCGGCTCGGCGGAGCGAGCGGCGGGCCTGCGCACGATGTCGAGTCCCGAGAACTTCAACACCGAGATCGGCTTGCCGCTGGCCGTTCTCTCCGCCCCAAGGGACACCGAGGTGCTGGTGCTCGAGATGGCGATGCGCGGCGCCGGGCAGATCGCCGAGCTGACCGCGATCGCGGAACCAGACGTCGGCGTGATCGTGAACGTGGGGCCGGTGCACCTGGAGCAGCTCGGCACCGTGGAGGCGATCGCAGCGGCGAAGGCCGAGCTCATCGCGGGGCTCGCGCCGGGTGCGACTGCGGTGCTGCCCGCCGATGAGCCGCTGCTCATGCCGCACCTCCGCACCGACGTGCGCACGGTCACGTTCGGCGGCGGCGGAGACTTCCTGCTCGAGGCGCGCCGGTCCGGGGGAGAGGTCGTGATTAGCGAGGGTGCGCGGCAGATCGTGCTGCGGCCGTCGTTCGCCGAGGCACACAACGTGCGCAACCTCCTCGCAGCCGTGGCGGCGGCGCGGACGCTCGGCGTGACTCCCCGCGGGAGTGTGGCCGTGAGACTGTCGCCGCTGCGCGGGGAGCGGCGGGCGCTGCCCGGGGGAGTGGTTCTGATCAACGACTGCTACAACGCCAACCCCATGTCAATGCGTGCCGCGATCGACGAGCTGGCACAGACGGCCCGCGCGCGGCGCGTGGCCGTGCTCGGCGACATGCTCGAGCTCGGTCCGGAGGCACCGCGCTTTCACCGCGAGATCGGTGAGTACGCGAGCGGCCGAGGCGTCGAGCTGCTCGTGACGGTGGGTCCGCTGGCGGCAGAGATGCGCGCGACGTTCGCGGGCGAGGCTCACGCGGCGCCCGACCCGTCCGGCGCCGCCGAACTGCTTCGGGCGCTGCTGCGCGACGCCGACACGGTGCTTGTCAAGGGCTCGCGCGGCGTGGGTCTCGAGCGCGTGGCAGTCGTGCTGGGCGCCGAGGCGGATCCGCAAACCGACCACTCCGCCGGTCCATCGGCGCTCGCGCCCTGCGCCGGTGAGGGACCGTCCTGATGGGCCGGGTTCTGTTCGGGGGCACCGCCGCGCTGCTCATCTGCATATTCCTCAGTCCGAAGTTCATCGAGTTCCTGCGAAAGCGCGAGTTCGGCCAGCACATTCGCGAGGACGGTCCCGAGGGTCACCACCAGAAGGCCGGGACGCCGACGATGGGCGGGGTGATCATCCTGCTGGCCGTCTCGGTCCCCTTTCTGATCCTCACCGACTACGAATGGCGCTCCGTGGGCGTCTTCGCGGCCGCTATCGCCTGCGGGCTTCTGGGCTTCGCCGACGACTACACGAAGCTCGTCAAGCGACGCTCGCTCGGGCTGCGGGCGCGGACGAAGCTCATCGTGACGATCGCGATCTCGATCGGGCTGTGGTTCATCGCCAGCCACGAGGCGCATCTCGCGAGCACGCTGCGACTGCGTTTCGTCGACTACCAGATCGATCTCGGACCCCTCTATCCGCTGCTCATCTATCTCGTCGTCGCGGGCACCACCAGCGCGGTGAACCTTACGGATGGGCTCGACGGCCTGGCGGCCGGCTGCGCCGCGATCGTCCTGTTGGCCTACATCGGCATCACGTTCATCACGGGGGAGTACGACCTCGCGATGCTCGCCGGCTGCCTGGTCGGCGGGTGCATCGGCTTTCTGTGGTTCAACGCGTTCCCGGCGACGATCTTCATGGGGGACACCGGCTCACTTGGACTGGGCGGGGCGATCGCGGGAATGGCCGTGATGACGAAGACCGAGCTGCTGCTGATCCTGCTCGGTGGGATCTTCGTGATCGAGGCGCTATCGGTCGCGATCCAGGTGATCTCCTTTCAGCTGACCCGCAAACGTGTGTTCCTGATGGCGCCGATACACCACCATTTCGAGCTCAGGGCCTGGTCGGAGACGAAGATCATCCTGCGCTTCTGGATCGTGGCGGCGATCTGCTGCGCGATCGGCTTCACGATCTACAGGCAGAGCATCGGCTGACCGGTGGACGGGGCGGTGGCGTTCAAGCGGCGACCCCCGATACCGAGTGGGCCTTACCTCGTGGTGGGACTGGCACGCTCCGGGTTCGCGGCGGCGCTTGCGCTGCGTGCGCGCGGGGAGGAGGTGATCGGCGTCGACGCCGGGACTCCGGCGGGGATCGAGGCGCTGCCCGGGGCGGGGGTCGAGGTGCACGTGGGCGAGCAGGGTGTGGCTCTGCTCGATCGCGCGCGCGCCGTCATCAAGAGCCCGGGGGTCCCCGCGCAGGCGCCGGTGATCGCCGCTGCGCTCGCACGCGGCCTACCCGTGATCGGCGAGCTGGAGCTGGCGTGGCGGATGCTCGCAAACGAATTCATCGCCGTGACCGGCACCAATGGCAAGACGACGACGGCGGAGCTGATCGGGCACATCCACCGCGAGGCCGGGCTCGCGGTCGCGGTGGCGGGCAACGTGGGCACGGCGGCCTGCTCGCTCGTCGGCTCCGTCGCGTCCGATGCCACGATCGTGTGCGAGGCGTCCTCCTTCCAGCTCGAGGACACGAGCGCCTTCTCACCCGAGGGCGCCGTGCTGCTCAATCTCACGCCCGATCACCTCGATCGTCACGGGACGTTCGAGGCCTACCGCGAGGCGAAGCTACTCGTGTTCGCCCGTCAGGGCAACGATGATCTCGCCGTGGCTCCGCTCGGACTGGACATCGACGATCTGGGCGGCTGCGGAAGGCGCGTGCTGTTCGGCTCGGGACCAGGCGCCGCCGTGTCCCAGCGCGCGGGTGAGCTGTGGTGGCAGGAGGGCCCGCTGCTGGCGGTCAGCGAGGTACGCCTGCGCGGCGCGCACAACCTCGAGAACGCGATGGCCGCGGCCGCCGTGTGCCTCGCGCGTGGGGTCGACCCCGACGCGGTCCGCGCCGCGCTGCGCTCCTTCGCCGGCGTCGCCCACCGTCTGCAGGAGGTGGCCAGTCGCGCCGGCGTCCTGTACGTGAACGACTCCAAGGCGACGAACGTCGCAAGCACGCAGGTTGCTCTGGCCGCGTTCGCCCCAGCGCTGTCCGACGATACGCTCGAGCGAGCTGGCGCTGGCGCGGCGCGCCAGTCCGGGTCGCCGCTCGGAGAGGCCGGCGCCGGTGCGGCGCACCGGCGCATCCACCTGATCCTCGGTGGTCAGGGCAAGGGCCAGGACTTCACCGCCCTGCGAGACCCGGTTGCGCGCAGCTGCCGAGCGGTCTATCTGATCGGGCAGGACGCATCGCTCATCGCGCAGGCGCTGGTGGGGATCGGGGTGCAGGTGCACGAGTGTGGCGACCTCGAGCATGCCGTGGCCAGGGCGACGACGGCGGCCGTTCGTGGCGAGGTGGTCCTCCTCTCGCCGGCATGTGCGAGCTTCGACCAGTTCGCCGACTTCCAGGCGCGCGGCGAGCGCTTCCGGGAGCTGGTCGAGGGATAGAGGCTTCGGAGCGCCGACGTCGAAGTGAGAGCCAATGCCAGCAGGCGCAGCACGGCGCGGGCGCGCCTCGGAAGTCCGTCACCCGTGGCCTTGGCGCAGGCGCGGCGAGAACACGGCCGCCGCGGCTCATCACCGTTCAGTCGAGCACCGCATCCTGCTGACCGCCACGCTCTGCCTGCTCGCGTTCGGGGCCGTGATGGTCTACAGCGCATCATCCGCCACGACGTTGCTCCAGGGCAAGGGCAACGGAAGCTCATACCTGATCAAGTTCGTCGTCTACGGGGCGATCGGGTTGGCCGTGATGCGCGTGCTCGCTCGGGATGGAGTGGCAAAAGTCAAGAGCATCACGGCGCCCCTGCTCGTCGTGTCGCTGGTGCTCGTGCTGGCCGTTCACATTCCGCATGTCGGCGTGAGCGTCAACGGCGCGCGCCGTTGGATCGGGCCGGGCTCGCTGCAGTTCCAGCCCTCCGAGCTGCTGAAGCTCGCGCTCGTCCTCTACGCGGCCACGCTGCTGGCGGGTCGTCCCCAGCGAGTGCACGACCTGCGCGAGCTCGCCAAACCGCTGCTCGTGGTGGTGGGCGCGGCTTGCGTGCTCGTCGCAACCCAGCCTGACCTCGGCAGCGCGATGGTGATCTGCTTCACGACCGCCGCATTGCTCATCGCGGCCGGCATCCCGCCCCGCAAGCTGGCGCTTCTCGCCGGTTCGGTGCTGGCCCTGGTGTTCGTCTACGCGCTCGCTCGACCCTACGCGCGGGCGCGCCTGACGTCGTTCATGGATCCGTGGGCGCACGCCTCGGGCAGCGGCTTTCAGGCCGTGCAGGGACAGATCGCGATCGGATCGGGGGGTGTGTTCGGGGTCGGGCCGGGCGAGTCGGTGCAGAAGATCTTCTATCTCCCCGAGGCGCCGACGGACTTCATCCTCGCCGTGATCGCGGAGGAGCTCGGAGTCGTCGGCGTGTGCTCGCTGCTGTTCCTCTACGGGCTGATCGCCTACGCCGGTCTGCGTGCGGCGAAGGGGGCGCGCAGCCTCTACAGCGCGCTGATCGCGGTCGGAGTGACGGCGCTGATCGTCTCACAGGCGATTCTCAACATGTTTGCCGTGCTCGGTCTGGCGCCGCTCACGGGCGTCACGCTGCCGTTCGTCTCCTACGGCTCCAGCAGCCTGATCGTGATGCTCGCCGCGATGGGACTGTTGCTCAACGTCGCCGCCGGCGGGACCGCGCACGTGCGCGCGGTGGCGCCGTCGCGCTCGCGCTCGCCCGACGCTCGCGGGCGCGAACCGGCACGATTGAGCCGTGAGCCGAGCGCCGAGGAGGATCGTGATCGCCGCGGGCGGGACCGCCGGGCACGTCGTGCCGGCGCTCGCGGTGGCGGACGCGCTGCGGGCTGAGGGCGCGGAGGTAGCGTTCATCGGCGGCGCGCGCGCCGAGGCAGAGCTCGTGCCTGCGGCGGGCTTCACGCTGTACACGATCGCCGTCGAAGGGATGAGCCGGGCGAACCCGCTGCGCGCCCTACGTGCGCTCGCGCTCGCGGTCGCGGCGGTCCCGCGGGCGCGGACGCGATTGAAGGCGCTCGCCCCGCACGCCGTGATGGGGGGTGGCGGATACGTCGCCGGACCGGTGGGGCTCGCTGCGCTCACGCTTCGAATCCCCGTCGTCCTGACGGAGGCCGACAGCCGGTTGGGGCTGACCAACCGAATGCTGGCCCCGTTCGCCCGACGCGTGTGCCTGGCCTTCCCGCTGGCCGGTCACGGTGGGCGGCGCTACGTGGTCACCGGCCGGCCGGTACCGGAGCCTTCCGGCGACCGCCGGCAGGCACGCGAGCATCTGGGGATCGGGCTTGATGAGACCTGCGTGCTCGTGTTCGGGGGGTCGCTGGGAGCGCGTTCGATCAACCTCGCCGCACTCGAGGCCTTCTCGGACGGCGCGTTTCGCGTCCTGCACGTCTCCGGGCGCCGCGACCATCGCGAGTTGGAGGCGCGCAGGCTTCCCGCCGGCTACGACCTGCGCGAATACCTCGATCTGGCGGATTTCTCCGATGCTCTCGCGGCCGCCGACCTGGTAATCGCGCGCGCCGGCGGGTCCGTGTTCGAGATCGCCGCCCACGGGGTGCCCGCGATCCTCGTGCCCTATCCGCACGCCTCGGGCGACCACCAGGTGGCGAACGCCCGCTGGATGGACGAGGGGGGCGCTGCGATCACGATCCCCGACCGGGAGCTGAGCGGACCGCGCCTGCGAAGCGAGGCTGATGACCTGCTCGCCGACCGCCCGCGCATGGCCGCGATGGCGTCCGCGTCCAGGCGCCTGGCCCGTCCCGAAGCAGCCGCGGAGGTGGCCTCGGAGCTTTTGCGGGCCGCCGCATGAGCGCCTCGGAGAGGCTCACGCCCGGACCCTGGAGCGGTCGCCGCCTGCACTTCGTTGGCGTGGGTGGGGCCGGGATGAGCGGGTACGCGCGCGCCGCGCGAGCCCTGGGCGCCGAGGTCAGCGGGTCGGACGTTGCCAGCACCGCCTATCTGAAAGCCCTCGCGGCCGACGGCGTGCTCGACGCGAGCGTCCCTCACGCCGCGCGGAACCTCCCCAGCGGAGACGGGGTCGAGCTCGTTTACTCCACTGCGATACCGCCCGATAACGTCGAGCGGGCAGCCGCGCGCGAGCGAGGGATCCCCGAGCGGCCCCGCGCGGAGCTGTTGGCGGAGCTGTCCGCGCTGCGGCGGACGATCGCGGTGGCGGGCACCCACGGCAAGACGACCACCTCCTCGATGCTCGTGCATGCCCTGCGTGCAGCGGGTCTCGAGCCTGGCTGGCTGGTGGGCGGCTCGGTGGCGGGCGATCTGTGCAATGCCCAGTGGGGAGACGGCGAGTGGCTGGTGGTGGAGGCCGACGAGTCGGACCGCTCGATGCTGAGCCTGAAGGTCGAGATCGCGGTGCTGACGAACGTCGAGCTCGACCACCACGCGAACTTCGCCTCGCTGGCCGAGATGAGAGAGGCGTTTCGCGAGTTCCTCGCCGGTGCGCCGCGCGCCGTGGTCTGGAACCGGCCCGAGCTCCTGGAGCTGCGCTCGGGCAGCGTCGACCCCTACGACGCCGGCGAGCTCACCCTGACGCCCGGGGGTTCGTGCTTTGACTGGCACGGCGAGCGGGTGTGCCTGGCCGTACCCGGGACCCACAACGCTGTCAATGCCGCCGGCGCCCTGGAGGCCGCGCGGCTCGCCGGCGCCGATGTGGCGCTCGCGATCGAGGGCCTGCGGGCATTCCACGGAGCCGCTCGACGTTTTCAGCTCCTCGGCAGGAGCGAGCGCGGCGCGCTCGTCTACGACGACTACGCCCACCATCCGACCGAGATCGCCGTGACCCTCGACGCGGCGCGCACGCTCGAGCCGCGCAGGCTCGTGGCCGTCTTTCAGCCGCATCTGTATTCCCGCACCGCTCGGCTGGCGCGGGACTTCGGCGCGGCGATGGCGCGAGCCGACGTGACGGTGATCCTGGACGTGTACGGCGCACGCGAGCGCGCCGAGGACCATCCGGGCGTCAGCGGGTTCACGATCGCCGAGGCCACGGCGGACGCCTCGGACGGGAGACCCGTGTACTGGCTGCCGACGTTCGCGGACGCCGAGCCCGTGCTCGCGGAGATGCTGCACGACGGCGACCTTTGCCTGGTGATGGGCGCCGGAGACGTCGACGACCTCGGGCGCATGCTGGTGGCGCCATGAGCGTGCCTGCGCCGCCCTCCGGCGTCCAGCGGGACTTCCCGCTCGCTCGCATGACGACGGTGCGCACCGGAGGCGCCGCCGAGTACTTCGCGCGCGCCGGGAGCCGGGATGAGCTGCTCGAGCTGCTCGCCTGGGCCCGAGACTCAGCCAGCCACGTGGGCGTCGTAGGCTCCGGCTCGAACCTGCTGGTGGCCGACGAGGGCGTGGCCGGCCTCATCGTCAAGCTCGACCGCGACCTTGCGCGCATCTCGATCAGCGGCGCGCGCGTCAGCGCCGGCGGTGGCGCCCGCCTGCCTGCCGTGGCCGCGCACGCGGCGCGCGCCGGGCTGTCCGGGATCGAGTTCGGCGTCAACATCCCGGGCACCGTCGGGGGCGCGGTGCGAATGAACGCAAATGCCTATGGCGGTCAGCTCGAAGCAGTGCTCGAGTGGGTGGACATCGCCACCGCGGCGGGAGTCGAGCGCCGCGCGCCGCATGAGCTGGAGCTCGGGTACCGTCGCTCGGGCCTCATAGACGGAGAGGTCGTCAGCGCCGCCGGCCTCGTGCTCTCACGATCGGACGTCGGTGCGGTCAAGGCGACACTCGCCGCAATGCGCGCTCGCCGCCACGAGGCGCAGCCGCAGGGGATAAAGACGTTCGGCTCCACCTTCAAGAACCCCGAGGACCCGCGCGCCGAGGGTCGCTCGGCGGGCATGCTGCTGGCGCAGGCCGGATGCAACGGCGTTGCGGTCGGCGGAGCGCGCTTTGCGCCCAAGCACGCCAACTTCATCGAGAACACGGGCTCCGCGACGACCGCGGACGTGGTGGGGGTGATGGCGGAGGGTCGCCGCCGGGTGCTCGAGCGCTTCGGCGTCGAGCTGGAACCCGAGGTGCAGACGCTGGGTGCGGTGCGCGTTCCCTGGTGAGCCCCGGGTGCGCCGTGGGCACACTGACGCGGCCAAGGTCGGTCTTAGGCGCGAAAAGGGTTCCAAATTGTCGCAAATTGCGAGAATTTTCTCGTGATCTTCCTGTTGAGACTGCGTACTTTGCGGACAAACGGGTCAAACGCACCCAGAGGGTTGCAATGAGGAGCAAAGCTGGACATACATTGGGCACCGCGACTCATCGACCGGTTTGCTCTGCCGCCGGCGCGGTCCTCGCGTCGGCGCTCATCGGGATTCTTGGCGCGGCGGCGTGCGCGAGGCCGGCGATCGCATCGGGCCTCGCGGCCAGTATCCGAGGCGGGGCGGAACAGACCCTCGCAGACGTGCCGAAGACCGCCGACGTGGGCGTCCCGAGCGACGACGCGAGCAAACCCGTCAGCGAGGTGGCTACCGAGGCAGTGGGCACGCCAGCCTCCTCTGGAGGATCATCCACGGTAAACACCCCTTCGCCTCCTTCCATTCCGGCGGAGAGCTCCTCGGACGCGCCATCCGCCGTCACCGCGAGTGTCACCCGAGCCATCCAGCCGCCCGCTCCGACGGTCGCGACGGTTGGCCCGACTGCGACTCGACTGACCTCCACGGTCGGCCAAGTCACGAACACCGCAGCCGCCGACTCGACCGTGGGCGGACTGACCTCGAGTGTCACCTCCACGGTCGGCCAAGTCACGAACACCGCAGCCGCCGACTCGACCGTGGGCGGACTGACCTCGAGTGTCACCTCCACGGTCGGCCAAGTCACGAACACCGCAGCCGCCGGCTCTACCGTGGGCGGACTGACCTCGAGTGTCACCTCCACGGTCGGCCGGGTCACGAACACCGCGGCCGTCGGCTCGACCGTGGGCGGGCTGACCTCCATCGTCACCTCCACGGTCGGCAACGTCACGAACAGCGCGTCGGTCGGCACGACTGTAGGCGGACTGACCTCCATCGTCACCTCCACGGTCGGCCACGTCACGAACACCGCGGCCGTCGGCTCGACCGTGGGCGGACTGACGTCGGCGCCCAGGCAGGCCACGACTGGCGCGAGTGTCGGTGGGCTCGTGGCGGGGGACCACGCGACCTTCCCGCTCGCTCGAACAGCTCCCGCCGTCCCTGATCTCGTCCCCCCTCCTGCGGTGATCGGGCCATACGCGTCGGCGCCGCGATCGCCGTTCGGCTTCGCACCCACCAGCTCCCAGCCTGGCCATGATCCGCACGCCGGCGGGAGCGGAATTACCGTGCGGGGTCATCGTGCTTCGCAATCGGCCGCGAACATAACCGCGCCGAGGTTCACAGCTCCGCCCAGCCTCCTTACCACGTCGAACCAGGTCTTCGCTGCGCGTGGCTCCATCTACTCCGGTGGGGCCTCTGCGGCCCGGGCTCGCATTGCCAGCTCCCCGACTGGTCCCGCATCTCACGGCATGTCATCCAGTGGCGCTGGATTGTCCGGCAGCTCCGGTTTCTCAGTCTTTCTCATCCTCGCGGGCCTCTTGGCGTCTGGGGCCCTGCAGGCAAAGCGCCGCCTACGGCTTGCGAGTGAGTCGTGGTGTTCGGCGCCGTTCCTCTTGATGCCCGAGCGCCCGGGCTAGCTCCACCGGGCGACTCACTGCGCCGGATCCGTCTGGGCCGGCGCATCGGATCCGACTCCGGAGGGGCCTCGCTCCTCTCGGGGAGGCCTCAGCAATCAAGTCAAGAGCTCGAAAGGAGCTGTATTTCAATGAAACGCCATTACATGGCAATGGCGGCGAGCATCTGCGCGCTCGCGTTGGCCCCGAGCACAGCGCTCGCCGCCGGCGGAGTAGGTGCCGCGGCCGAAGGCCTGATCAACCAGGTCCAGTCCGTCGGCAACCCGAGCACGGCCGTACAGTCCGCTTCTAGCGAAGCCGGCTCGCAACTTGCCAACAGCAGCGCCCCTACACAGGCCACCCAGGGCGACCAGGGCCAGAACTGCCAGTGCCAGGGTGACCACCAGAACAAGGGTGACCAGAGCCAGGGCGACCAGAGCAGCTACGGCCAGGGCGACCAGGGCCAGAACTGCCAGTGCCAGGGTGACCACCAGAACAAGGGTGACCAGAGCCAGGGCGACCAGAGCAGCTACGGCCAGGGCGACCAGGGCCAGAACTGCCAGTGCCAGGGTGATCACCAGAACAAGGGCGACCAGGGCAAGGGCGACCAGGGCCAGAACTGCCAGTGCCAGGGTGATCACCAGAACAAGGGCGACCAGGGCAAGGGCGACCAGGGCCAGAACTGCCAGTGCCAGGGTGACCACCAGAACAAGGGTGACCAGAGCCAGGGCGACCAGAGCAGCTACGGCCAGGGCGACCAGGGCCAGAACTGCCAGTGCCAGGGTGATCACCAGAACAAGGGTGACCAGGGCAAGGGCGACCAAGGCAAGGGCGACCAAGGCCAGAACTGCCAATGCCAGGGTGACCACCAGAACAAGGGTCAGGGCCAGAACAAGGGCGACCAGGGCAGCAAGCACTGCCAGGATCGGGCAGAGCATGGCCAGCCCTGCCAAGACAAGCAGTGTCAGGACAAGTGCGCGAAGCAAGAGCGGTCGGGCTAGCAACCTCGGAGGACTGCTAGTCCCGTAGGCGGCAGCAGCACGGGCGGGGCGCCCCGGACTCGCACGGGGCGCCCCACCGTGTCTCATCTGCCGATTGCTCGAGCCCGCGAGGGATTCAAGCGGAGTGGTCGAACACCTTGGCGATGGATGGCTCGCTCCTCGACCGACCCGTGTTCGGGCGCCGCGCGGGCCAGCATGGGCCGGGATCGAGGCGTCGCGTGCGGGCGCCAACGGGCTCGCGCGGCGGTGCTCGCCGCCGGGAAGGCCCCGGCGGGCGCTGGAAGCCCTTCTCGGTGCTCGCGCGACCGGTGCGGGCGGGATCGCAGTTGATCCGGGCTCATCGTCGCCTGCGCGCCGGGCTGCTCACCGCGCTGGTCGTGCTGCCGTGCCTCGCCGGGGCGTGGCTGTGGTTGCGCGACTCGCCCCTGGTGGCGGTGGAGCACGTACAGGTGAGCGGGGTGCACGGCCCCGAGGCCGAGGCGATCGACGCGGCTCTCGCGAACGCGGCACGGCACATGAGCACGCTCGACGTTCGTCCGAGCGCGCTGCTCGCAGCGGTTGAGCCGTATCGGGTGGTGCGCGAAGTGCGAGCGGTCCCCAGCCTTCCCCATGGCCTGCGTATAGCTGTCGTCGAGCAGTTGCCCGTGGCCGCATTGACGGTCGCGGGCGTGCGAACCGCCGTGGCGGCAGACGGAGTGCTGCTCGGACCCGCCCTCCTTTCGGGCTCCTTGCCGGCGGTGGCGGATGGTTCGAGTCACGGAACTGCCGCGCAGCTCACTGGACAGCGCGTGCAGGCGGGGTCAGTGCTCGCCTGCCTGGCGGTACTCGGCGCCGCTCCTGCGCCGCTCGTTAGAGCGGTCGTGCGGGTGTTCGCGGGACCGAACGGGGTCACGGTGGTGATGCGAAACGGCCTGCACGCCTACTTCGGCGACGCAAGCCGCCCCCACGGGAAGTGGCTGTCGCTTGCACGGGTGCTCGCCGACCCGACCTCCGCGGGCGCCACATATGTCGACGTGCGTCTGCCGGAACGGCCAGCGGCAGGGTTCACCGGCGCCGTCGCCCCGCCGGCCACCGCGGCGGGCGCCGTACCGACGAGCGCCTCAGAACCGACCACGGCGGCCGAACTCGCAGCCGGTCTCACCGCTGCGCTCGGCGGCTCGTCGTCTCCCACGCAGCCCACGACAGCCACTGGCGCCCCCGCGGAAACGACGCCTAGCGTTCCGCCGCAGGGCGCAGCGGGATCGGCGGGGGAAGCGACCCCGCCGACGGCTCCGGAAGGGTCCGCGGCGTCGCCGAGTCCGGGCGGCTAGCACCCTAACCCTCAACCTGAGATCGATTGCTGATGAGGGGCGATTCTCAGGTCATGGTCGAGGGTCGCCCGATCTGCAACGGACGTTGCGGGATTGGACGTTGTCGTTGACAGGGCGAAGTTCCCTGCATAACGTGCACATCTCGGCGGTTCGGATACCGGTATGCTCCGAACCCTAATTTTCTACTGAAGGGTTCGGACAGAACCATCATGGAGAGCAGCGGAAGCTATCTGGCGGTGATCAAGGTCGTGGGGGTGGGCGGCGGCGGCACCAACGCGGTCAGCCGCATGGTCGACGCGGGCCTGCGCGGCGTGGAGTTCATCGCCGCCAACACCGACGCCCAGGCGCTTGCGATGTCCGACGCGGACATCAAGCTGAACATCGGCCACGAGTCCACGAAGGGTCTCGGCGCCGGGGCGAACCCGGACGTGGGGCTCGCGGCGGCGTCAGAGTCGCGTGACGAGATCAAGGAGGGGCTGAAGGGCGCGGACATGGTCTTCGTCACCGCCGGCGAGGGTGGGGGAACCGGCACCGGCGCGGCTCCGGTGATCGCCGAGATCGCCAAGAACGAGATCGGAGCGCTCACGGTGGGCGTCGTCACGCGACCGTTCGACTTCGAGGGCTCCCAGCGCTCGCGTCAGGCCGCCGAGGGTATCGAGCGTCTGCGCGAGGTCGTAGACACGCTGATCGTGATCCCCAACGAGAAGCTGCTCGCGGTGGTCGAGCGGCGCACCTCGATGCTTGACGCCTTTCGCGAGGCCGACAACGTGCTGCGGCAGGGCGTCCAGGGCATCACCGACCTGATCACGATTCCGGGTCTCATCAATCTCGACTTCGCCGACGTGCGCACGATCATGCAAGACGCGGGTTCGGCCCTGATGGGGATCGGAACGGCCGGCGGCGAGGGCCGCTGTGCCGACGCCGCGAGGGCCGCGATCTCCTCGCCCCTGCTGGAAGAGTCGGTCGATGGCGCCACCGGGATCCTGCTCAACATCACGGGCGGCAAGGACCTTGGCCTGTTCGAGGTAAACGACGCCGCCGAGATCATTCAGAACGCGGCCGACCCCAACGCGAACATCATCTTCGGCGCGGTCATCGACGAGAGCATGGCCGAGGACGTGCGCGTGACCGTCATCGGCACGGGCTTCGACCATCGTCCCGGGCGCACGGCGCGCCGCGACAGCCGTGCACGGCGCGATCGTGGTCCCCGGATCGACGACCGCCAGCGCTCGTCGCTTGAGATCTCAGACGACGAGATCGACGTGCCGCCGTTCCTGCGCTGAAGAGAGGGCCGACCGGGGGTTGCCGGCCCTCTCCTCGCCCCTCGAGCGCCCCTGCCTGAGCGCTCTTCTCCCAGTGCCCCCTGCCTCCCAGCTTGGCGGCTCAGCCTGTCCTGGATGGAGCGAAGGTAGGCCCTCGGCGAGGCGGAAATTGTGTCCGAGACCTGACCGGCGAGTGTCCTGTCTGTGAACCGGTGCGCGGAGGCGGGCGAGCCGGCCCGTTCGGGCCTGGTGAGCGGAAGGCGAGGCAGGAGCCTGGCGGGGTAGACGCCGCGCTCGCTAGCCTGCGCCGGATGGCAACCACCCTGCGCCGCACGCCCCTGTTCGAGCGTCACGTGGCGGCCGGCGCCAAGCTCGTGGACTTCGCGGGCTGGGAGATGCCGGTGCAGTACGAGGCCACGGGCGTCCGGGCCGAGCATATGGCTGTGCGCGAGGGATGCGGGATATTCGACGTCTCGCACATGGGCCAGATCGAGACCACCGGCCCGCATGCCCTCGAGCTGCTGCAGCGACTGCTCTCGAACGACGTCTCCGCGATTGCGCTGAGGGGTGGGAGCGGCGGGGCCCAGTACGGCGTCCTGTGCCGCGAGGACGGGGGCGTGCTCGACGACCTGCTCACCTATCGCCTCGACGCCGAGCCCGACCGCTACCTGACGGTCACGAACGCCGCCAACCACTCCAGCGACCTGGCCTGGTTCGACGAGCACTCGCACGAGATCGCCGGCGTCGAGGTGACCGACAGGATCGATGATTACGCGATGCTCGCGGTCGCTGGCCCGCGGGCGAGGGAAATCGTGCAGGCGATCTCCGACGCTCCGCTGCCGGCGCGCATGACGGCCGCGACTCGGTGGCTGGCCGGCTCGCAGGTGCTGGTCTGCGGCACCGGCTACACCGGCGAGGACGGCGTCGAGCTGCTCTGCCGGCCCGACGACGCCTCTGCTCTGTGGGGGGAGCTCGTCGGTCGCGGCGCCATGCCGGCGGGGCTCGCGGCGCGCGACACGCTTCGCCTGGAGGCGTGCCTGCACCTGTACGGCAACGATCTGACCGTCGAGCGCAACCCGATCGAAGCGGGCCTCGGCTGGTGCTGCCGGGAGGACACGGGCTTCATCGGCGCCGCGGCCGTGCTCGCCGTGCGCGATCGGGGACCCGCCGAAAAGCTCGTCGCGTTCGTCATCGAGGGCCCGGGGATCGCCCGTCGCGGCAACCCGGTCCTCGGTGGAGGGGAGGTCACGAGCGGGACGCTCTCCCCGTGCATGGGGGTTGGGATCGGCATGGCCTACGTTCCCGCCGCCAACGCGGCCGTCGGCGCCCACCTCGCGATCGACGTTCGTGGCAAGATGCGCTCCGCCGTGATCAAGCAGAAGCCGCTCTACCGAAGGGCCACGTGATGGCGCCCGCCACCTACCCGGGGGACCTGCTCTACCACTCCGAGCACGACTGGGCGCGGATCGACGACGCCGACGCCGGTATGGCGACGCTCGGCATCACGTGGTACGCCCAGGACGCTCTCGGGGAGGTCGTCTTCTTCGAACCGCCGCAGGTGGGCGCGAGCCTCACGCAGGGCTCGGCCTACGCCGAGATCGAGTCGGTCAAGGCCGTGTCCGACGTCGTCGCTCCGCTGTCCGGCGAGATCATCGAGGTCAATGAGGGGCTCACGGAGGAGCCTCGCGCGATCAACGATGATCCGTACGGCGAGGGCTGGCTCGTCAAGGTGCGTCTCAGCGACGCCTCCGAGCGTGACGCGCTGATGGACGCCGGCTCCTATATCGCCACCCTGGGCGGCTAGGCTGATCGGTACTTGAGCCGCTACACAGCCATCACCTCCGCCGATCTCGAGGCGATGCTCGCCGCGATCGGCGTCGGCTCGGTAGGAGAGATCTTCGACCGTCAGATTCCCGAGGCCGTGCGTATGCGCGGGGCGCTGGAGCTGCCTGACGGCCTCGGCGAGCAGGACGTCTACATGCACCTGCGCGAGCTGGCCGCGCTCAACACGAGCGCCGAGGACGAGCTGAGCTTCCTGGGGGCCGGCATGTATGACCACTACGTCCCGGCTCTCATCGACATGCTGACCGAGCGCTCGGAGTTCCTCACGCCCTACACGCCCTACCAGCCCGAGATCTCCCAGGGGGGGCTGCAGGTGATGTTCGAGTACCAGACGGCCATCTCAGAGCTGACCGGCCTGCCCGTGTCGAACGCGTCGGTCTACGAGGGTCCCTCGGCCGTGGCCGCCGCCGGCTATCTTGCCAAGCTGCACCACGGTGGGCGCCGGTTCGTCGTCAGCTCCGGCCTGCATCCCCACTCGATCGAGACGCTGAGGACCTACGCGCACGGCTACGGGATGGAGGTCCTCGAGGTCCCGCTGCGCGACGGCGTCACCGATCTGCAGGCATGGACGCAGGCGATCGACGCCGACACGAGCGCCGCGATCTTCGCGCAGCCCAACTGCTACGGAGCCGTCGAGGATGCCGCGGGACTCAGCGCCGCCGCGAAGGACTCCGCGCCGCCCGCGGATGCGGCGGGCGCGGGCGGCCGGCGCTCGCCCGTCGTCGTCTGTCAGGTCGATCCGGTCACGCTCGGCATCCTGAAGCCTCCCGGCGAGTGTGGCGTCGACGTGGCCGTGGGCGAGGGGCAGCCGCTCGGCAACCGGCTGGATTTCGGTGGTCCCTCGTTCGGGCTGTTCGCCGCGCGCGAGGAGTATCTGCGGCGCATGCCGGGGCGCATCGCCGGGGAAACCGTCGACGTCGACGGGCGACGGGGATTCGTGCTGACGCTTCAGACCCGCGAGCAGCACATCCGCCGCGAGAAGGCGACTTCGAACATCTGCACCGCGCAGGCGCTCAACGCGCTCGCCGCGGTCGTCTACCTGGCCTGGCTGGGGCGTCGCGGGCTCGTCGAGCTCGGGGAGCTGCTGCTCGCGCGAACCCACTATGCGCGCGAGGCGCTCGCAAGCGTTCCCGGCGTCGAGAAGCTGCACTCACAGCCCGTGATCCGCGAGTTCGCGGTGCGCCTGACCGCGGATGGGCGCAGCACCGACGGCTGGGTCGGGGACGGCGCTGCCGACGTCGCGGCGGTCGTGCGGCGTTGCGCGCGGATGGGCGTCAACCCCGGCGTCGACCTGCAGGCGCTCACCGGCCGCCCCGAGGATCAGGGCGGGCTGCTCGTGGCGATCACCGAGCGGCGCTCGCGCTCGGACATAGACCGTCTCGTCGAGGTGCTGGGCGCCGCCGTCGCGGCCGAGCGCGAGGCGGTGGCCGCATGACTCCGGCCCCGACCGCCGAGATCCCACTGCAGCGCGAACGGGCGAGGACGATCTTCGAGAAGGGTGCGCCCGGGCGCCGGGCGTTCGTGTGCCCGGCGCTCGACGTGCCGACCGTGGATCCTTCCGAGCTGCTCCCCGAGCGCCACCGGCGGCTGACCGAGGCACGACTCCCCGAGGTCTCAGAGCCGGAGATCGTGCGCCACTACGTGGCCCTGTCCAAGCGCAATTTCGACCTCGACTCGGGCTTCTACCCGCTGGGATCCTGCACGATGAAGCACAACCCGCGCCTGCACGAGCGGGTGGCCGCGCTGCCCGGGCACGCGCGCCTGCACCCGTTGCAGAGTCCCGAGCGCGCGCAGGGCGCGCTCGAGCTCATGTGGAATCTCCAGCGCGCGCTTTCGGAGATCTCGGGGCTGCCACACGTCTCGCTGCAACCCTCGGCGGGCTCGCACGGTGAGCTGGCCGGCGTGCTGCTCACCCGTGCCTATCACGAGGATCGCGGCGAGACGCGCCACAAGGTGCTGACTCCCGACACCGCCCACGGCACGAATCCGGCGACGGTCACGATGGCCGGGATGCAGGTCGTCAAGCTCGCCACCGACGCAGCCGGGGATGTGGACCTCGACGACCTGCGTGCGAATGCCGACGGCGACGTGGCGTGCCTGATGCTTACGAACCCCAACACGCTCGGGCTGTTCGACCCCAACATCAAGGAGATCGCCGCGATTGTGCACGGGGTGGGGGCGACGCTGTACTACGACGGCGCGAATCTCAACGCGATCATGGGCTGGTCGCGGCCGGGGGACATGGGTTTCGACATCGTGCACTTCAACCTGCACAAGTCCTTCACCCAGCCGCACGGCGGCGGTGGCCCCGGGTCCGGTCCGATCGCGGTGTCCGAGCGCATCGCCCCGTTTCTGCCGCGCCCGGTGGTCGTGCGCCGTCAGCCGCGCGAACACGCAGACGCGACAGGACTGCTCAACGGGCGGGATGACCAAGGGGTCCCGGGCGTCAACGGCGACCCCATCGAGCGCGATCCGGGTGCCAACGGGGACGCTCCGGCTCAACGAGCCGGCTCGTTCGCGTACGTCCTTGATTACGACCGTCCGAAGTCGATCGGCCGGCTGCGCGGATTTCACGGCAACTACGGCTGTCTGGTGCGCGCCTACGCCTACATCTGCTCGCTCGGGGCGAATGGGCTGAGGGACGCCTCCGAGACGGCCGTCCTGAATGCCAACTATCTGCTCGCCCGTCTGCGCGCGCACGGGGTGCAGGAGTATCTGCCGCTCGCCTACGGCGCGCTCTGCATGCATGAGTTCGTTCTGAGCGGCGGGCCGATGAAGCGGTCTCTCGGCATCAGAACGCTGGATCTCGCGAAGCGGCTGCTCGACTTCGGCTATCACCCGCCAACGGTCTACTTCCCGCTGCTCGTGGAGGAGGCGCTGATGATCGAGCCGACCGAGACCGAGACCAGGGAGACCCTCGACGCCTTCGCGGAGGCGGTCGCGGCGGTCCTCCAAGAGGCGGCGGAGGATCCGGAGATCGCCCGCAACGCTCCATATACGACGCCGGTGCGCCGCCTGGACGAGTCGGCTGCGGCCAGGCGCCCGGTCATCCGGCAGGCGCTGTAGCGGTGCGGATCTTCTCCGGTATCCAGCCGACCGGGGCAAAGCACCTCGGCAACTACATCGGCGCGATCGCCCAGTACGTCTCGAGCCAGCAGCGCGGCGAGGGGATCTTCTGCATCGTGGACCTGCACGCGATCACTGTCGCCTACGAACCCGCCGAGCTGCGCGCGCGATGCTACGACACGGCGGCGATCCTGATCGCCGCCGGGATCGATCCGGCCCGATGCACGCTGTTCCGCCAGAGCGACGTGTCCGAGCACACGGAATTGACCTGGCTGCTCTCGAGCGTCACCGAGCTCGGGCGCCTGCAGCGGATGCACCAGTTCCGCGACAAGTCCACCGCCCAGCGCGAGCTCGTGTCGGCCGGTCTGCTGCTGTATCCGGTGTTGCAGGCCGCCGACGTGCTCGCCTACCGCGCGCAGGAGGTGCCCGTCGGGGAGGACCAGCGCGAGCACCTGGAGCTGATGCGCGATGTGGCTCGGCGTTTCAACGCGCGCTTCGGCGGCGGCGAGGAGGTGCTGGTCGTGCCCGAGCACCGCATCCCCGAGGTCGGCGCGCGAATCATGGACCTCCAGGACCCGACGAGGAAGATGTCGACGACCGGCGCTTCCGAGCAGGGCACCATCTACGTGCTTGACGAGCCGAAGGTGGTCGAGAAGAAGCTGAAGGGCGCCGTCACCGACTCGGGCAGCGAGATCCGCCGCGCCGCGGAGAAGCCCGGTGTGTCGAACCTGATCGAGATTCTCGCCGCCGTCAGCGGAGTCGAGCCGGCGACGGTCGAGTCCGAGTTCGCGGATGCCCGCTACGGCGATTTCAAGCTCGCCGTGGCCGCGGCGGTGGTCGATTACCTGCGGCCGGTGCGCGAGCGCTTCCAGGAGCACCGAGCCGACGAGGCCGAGTTGGAGGCGATCCTCGAGGACGGCGCGCAGCGAGCACGGGAGATCGCCTCGGAGACGCTCGCCGACGTGCGTGAGCGCATGGGCCTGGGCGCTCCACGGGGCGACCGCGGCGCCGGCGCGTCAGCACGGGTCGATACGGTGAGTCAATGAGCCGAGCGCGGCGATCATCGCCATCGGTGAGCCGATGAGGTGCGCATCGGCGCGCGGGATTCCGGTGCGCCGATGAGCCTCGCCGCGCTCGAGCTCGACCTCGAGGTCTTCAGCGGGCCGTTCGATCTGCTGCTAACCCTCGTGCTTCGCGAAGAGGTGGATCTGCTCGAGCTCCAGCTCGCCGAGGTGGTGCTCTCCTATCTCGACCACCTGCAGCGGCGCGGTGAGCTGGACATCGAGACCGCAACCGAGTTCATCGTGCTGATCGCCGCGCTCATGGAGCTGAAGTCGAGACTGATGCTGACCGGCGCGGAGGGCGAGCTGCTCGACATCGAGCCGGAGCAGGCGGCCGAGGAGCTGCTTGCGCGGATGCTCGATGCCCGGCGCTATCGCGCCGCCGCGGCCCACCTTGGCGAGCTGCTGAGCGCCGAGCACGGCGTCCGCTTTCGCACCGCCCCGCTGCCGGCGAGCCTGCGCCGGACGATCTTTCAACCGGCGGCCGGCTCCCAGGATCCGCAGGCGCTGGGGGAGGCGATCGGGCGGCTGTTGCTGACCCCTCCGGCGATCAGCCTGCGTCACATCTCGATGCCCCGGGTGACGGTCGCCGAGCGTCTCACGCACCTGCGCGGCCTGCTTCGACGCGGGACCTTCAGCTTCGAGCAGGCCGTCCGCGGCGCGGACAGGGTGACCGTCGCCGTGACGCTGTTCGCGCTGCTCGAGCTGTACAAGCGCGGCGAGGCCGACTGGGAGCAGCAGGAGAGCTTCGGGGAGATCGCTGTTCACGCCTGCGCAACGCCGGCGTCCGCCCATCCGCTGGCGCTCGCCGGCCGACCCGCAGGAGTCGCCGGCGGCGGGAGGGCTGCCGGGGGGCTGGGCGCGTGAGCGTAAAGGACGCTACAGACGTCGAGGTGGCTCCGTCGCTCAGGCGCATGGTCGAGGCGCTCTTGTTCCTCTCGCCGGAGCCGCTGAGCGCGACGGAGCTTGCCGAAGCCTCCCAGGTGGGGGAGGGGGTGATCCTCGCCACGCTGGCGCTCCTGGCCGAGGAATACGGCGCCGGACGGCGCGGAATCCAGCTGCGCGAGCTCGGCGGCGGCTGGACGTTCGCGACCGACCCCGCGTCCGAGGACGCCGCCCGGCGCCTGTTCAGCCGGCCCCGCCTCTCGACGCTTACGCCCGTGCAGGCCGAGACGCTTGCGATCGTCGCCTACCTGCAACCGATCTCCCGTCCGGAGATCACCCGCATCCGAGGGGTGAGCGCGGACTCCGCCACCGCCACGCTGCTCGATCGAGACCTTATCGAGCAGCACGGCCATTCCGAGTTCGGGGCGGTGCTGTACCGAACGACGACCCAGTTCCTGAAGCTGTTCGGGCTGCGCACGCTCGACGAGCTGCCCGACGTCGCCCGCTGGGATCCCACCCCCGAGGAGCAGGCCAACCTGCGCGAGCGCCTGCTGCGGGCAGGCGAAGCTCGCTCCGGCGAGGGGCCCGCCGCCGAGTAGGCTCGCCTCGTTCAGAGCGCCGCCCGCGCGACCCCGGGTCCGGCCGAGGCGGGCGCGTTGGCTCGCCCGCCCGTCGCTGCGAGCTGACCGCAGGCGGCGTTGATGTCACGGCCTCGGGTGAGGCGCACCGTGGCGTCGATGCCCCGCTCGGCGAGCACCGCGCGGAACGTGGCGATCGACTCGCGACTCGAGCCCCGGTAGGGAGCACGCTCCTCCGAGCTCGGCCCGCCCGAGCCCTGTCCCGCCGCGCTCGCAGGGTTGTAGGGGATCAGGTTGACCTTGAACATCCGCGCCTCGTGCATCATCGCCCGACCGGGATCGCGGGGCGCGCGCGCCGGGATGGGGGGGCGCAGCAGCCTTGCGAGGGCCAACGCCTGCTCGTAGCGGTCGTTGACGCCGGCGAGCATGACGTACTCGATGAACACGCGCCGGCGCTTGCGGGCGTAGAAGCCTCGGCACGCCTCGATCGCGTCCGCGAGCGGATAGCGATCGTTCACGGGCATCAGCTCAGAGCGCAGCGCGTTCTCGGCGGCGTGCAGCGACAGCGCGAGACGCACCGGCATGTCGCACTCGGTGAGCCGTTCGATTCCCGGTATCCAGCCCACGGTTGAGATCGTTGTGCGCCGGTTGGCGATGCCGAGGTCGGGCAGCCGTTCGCAGGCGCACAGCACGGCGTCGAGGTTGAGCATCGGCTCGCCCATGCCCATGAACACACAGTGCGTGATCGGCGTCACCGCGTCGCTCCCGGTCGCGGAGCTGCGCGGGCGGATGGCCCGCTGGGGAGGCGCCTTCGAACGCTGGAAGTGAAGCGCCTGGTCGAGGATCTCCGAGGCGCTGAGGTTGCGGGCGAAGCTCATCGCGCCGGTGGCGCAGAACGTGCACGTCAGCGGACAGCCCGACTGCGAGGACACGCAGATCGAGCGCCGACCGTCGCGGTAACGCATGAGGACGGCCTCCAGCGGCCTTCCGTCGACGGTGGCGAACAGCGCCTTCGCCGTGCCGTCGCTCGAGTGGGCCTCGCCCTTCAGCTCGAGGCTCGAGAAGGGCAGCTCGCGCGCAAGCGCGGCGCGAAGGTCCCGGGGCAGATCGGTCATGTCCTCGTAGGCGTTCGCCCCACGCGCCGTCCACGCCCACACCTGGCGAGCGCGAAAGGCGGGCTCGCCGCGGTCGGCGAGCATCTGGTCGAGAAGCTCGAGGTCCATTGTCGATTGCGCCGCGGCCTGAGACGTTCGCCGTGCAGGCCCGGGACGCCTCCTATGGTTGCAGCAGATGCGTTGTGTCAAGGACTCCGGCAGCTGAGCGATGAGGCTCGTCAAGTACCTCGCCCACGCCGGCGTCGCCTCCAGGCGCTCGGCCGAGGCGCTGATCGCCTCCGGGCGGGTGAGCATCGACGGGGAGATCGTCACCGATCCGGCGCGGGATGTGAGCGGGGACGCTTGCGTCCTGTTGGACGGGCGGGCCCTCGCGGGGCCGGAGCCGCGCGTGCTCTACGCCGTGAACAAGCCGGTCGGCGTCCTCTCCACGGCGCGCGATCCGCAGGGCCGGCCAACGGTGCTCGAGCTCGTGCCCGCCGACGGCCTGCGGCTGTATCCGGTCGGGCGACTTGACGCCGATACGAGTGGGCTGATCCTGCTCACCAACGACGGCGAGCTCGCCAACCGGCTGACCCATCCCCGCTTTCAGGTCGCAAAGACCTACCGTGCGAGGGTCGGCGGCGGGCCCGTCGCGGAGGGCGCGCTGAACGCGCTGCGCGAGGGGGTGGAGTTGGATGACGGCCCCACGGCGCCTGCGAAGGTGAGCCGGGTGAAGGGGAACCTGATCGAGCTCACGATCCACGAGGGGCGCAACCGCCAGGTGCGGCGGATGTGTGCGGCGGTCGGCCACCGTGTGCTCGAGCTGCGCCGCGTCGGCTTCGGCCCGCTTCGGCTGGATGGCCTGAAGGAGGGCTCCCACCGGCCGCTGAGCCTCGCCGAGGTCGAGCGTCTGCGCGCGCTCTGACAGAATCGCCCACCATGTCGCAGCGACTGTTCGCCCTACGGGGAGCGATAAGCGTCAACCGAAACGACGCACAGGACATCCTGGATGCGACGACCGAGCTGATGCAGGCGATCATGGAGCGCAACGCGCTCACGCCTGCGGACGTGGTGAGCTGCATCTTCACCGCCACGAACGACCTCAATGCGGAGTTTCCGGCGGTCGCCGCGCGCGCCGTGGGCTTCGACGGGGTGCCGCTGTTGTGCGCCAGGGAGATCGCGGTGCCGCGATCGATGCCACGCGTGATCAGGGTGCTGATCCACTATCACGCCGAGGGAGACCATGAGCCCCGGCACGTGTACCTCGGAGATGCGACCGCGCTGCGCGTCGATCTTCAGGCCGCACAGTAGCCTGCGGCCGGGCGATGCACCCGGCACGGCGCTCGCCACCCGGGCACAATAGGCGGGTGGCGATCGAGTTCTCAGAGCGGATCCGGAGGATCCCCGCATATCCCGTGGCGGGCGGCTACGCCCAGGAGGAGCCCCTGGTGCGGCTGGCGAGCAACGAGTCGCCCTACCCGCCCCTGCCGGAGGTGCGCGAGGCGATCGACCGCGCCTGCGCCGATCTCAACCGCTACCCGGATCCCTCCAACTCGCTGCTGCGCCGGCGCCTGAGCGATCGCTACGGGGTGCCCGCGTCGCGGATCGCGATCGGCAACGGCTCATGCGACGTCCTGCTGGCCGCCGGCGAGGCGCTGCTGGAGCCCGGTGCGGAGGTCGTGTATGCGTGGCCGTCGTTCTCCGTCTATCCGCACCTCGGCGCGGCCTCTGGCGCACGCGCGGTGACCGTGGAGCTCGATCGCTCGGACCGCCACGACCTCGAAGCGATGCTGCGGGAGATCACCGTCGCCACGCGGCTCGTGATCGTGTGCAACCCCAACAACCCCACGAGCACGGCGATCCCGCTGGCCAGCATCGCCGAGTTCCTCGCGGAGGTGCCGCGGCAGGTGTGCGTGATCGTGGACGAGGCCTACTGCGAGTTCAACCTGCTCGAGGATCCAGACGCGTCGATCGACCTGCTCGAGCGCCATCCCAACCTGATGCTGCTGCGCACCTTCTCAAAGGTCCACGGCCTGTGCGGACTGCGCGTCGGCTTCGCGCTGTGCGGCTCGGACGAGCTCCCACGCGCGCTCGACCAGGTCCGCCAGCCGTTCTTCTGCAACGCGCTCGCCCAGGCGGCCGCGGTCGAGGCTCTCGCCCACCAGGATGAGGTCGAAGAACGCGTGCGGCGGACGGTCGCCGAGCGGATATCCGTCGAGGAGCGGCTGCGCGCGCTGGGCATCGAGCCGGCGGACTCGCAGGCCAACTTCTGCTGGTTGCGGCTCGGTGACGGTCGAGACGAGCAGCAGGTGATGGACGGTCTGAAGGAGCGCGGGGTGCTGGTGCGCGGCGGCGCCGCCCTGGGCTCGCAGGTGCCTGCGCTGCGTGTCACCTACGGCACGGCCGAGGAGAACGTGCGCTTCCTGGACGCCCTGGCCCAGGTGCTGCAGGACGCCGACGCCTGACCAGGACGTCGACCGACCGGGACGGGACGACGGGGCGCGAGGGGGTGCCGGGCGGCCAAGCGCTCGCCAAGTTGTCTCCCACCCCTCGACGTTTGCCCATCTGTCTGCTACAAACCCTCCAGACGGCCATGAACACGACTGCTCTCACATCTGTTCGCACCTGGTCGTCGTCGCACGCCTATTTCGCCTGGCGATTTATCTAGGCGCTTCGGCCTGGACCCGTGCGTGAGCGGGTTCTGAGGCTCGCAACGGGTCCCGCGACGGGACCGAGCGCCGCCATCCGGTGCGTACGCACCCCCCTCACGCCTCACCGCCGAGAACCGGGTTCTCGGCGTCTCTAACATTTTCCAGGCGTCAGTGAAAGGATGAATCGATGATGATCGTCATGAAGGAGACCGCGACCGACGAGGAGGTCGATGCGGTCGTCGACAAGATAGAGCGTGCCGGCGCGCTCGCCCATCGCAGCCGGGGCGCGCGCGTGACAGTGATCGGCGCAATCGGCGACGTCGAGCAGGACGTGACGGTGGAGGGCCTTGGCCTCGAGGGCCAGCCGGGAGTGGATCGGGTGGTGCCGATCCTCAAGCCCTACAAGCTTGCCTCCTCGCAGATCACCCACGGTCATCGCACCGTGCTGGATATCGAAGGGCGCAAGGTTGGCGGAGACAGCTTCGCGCTGATCGCTGGACCGTGCACGGTGGAGTCGCGCGAGCAGACGCTGCATACGGCGCGCGTCGTGCGCGACGCCGGAGCGACCCTGCTGCGCGGCGGCGCCTACAAGCCGCGCACCTCCCCGTACGCCTTCCAGGGCCTGGGGCAGGAGGGCTTGCGGCTGCTGGCCGAGGCGAAGGCCGAGACGGGTCTGCCGATCGTCACCGAGCTGATGGACATGCGCGACCTCGATGCGGTGCTCGAGGTCGCCGACGTCGTGCAGATCGGAGCTCGCAACATGCAGAACTACCCGCTGCTGGCCGAGATCGGCCGTTCCGGACGCCCGGCGCTGCTGAAGCGGGGACTGTCCTCGACGCTCGACGAGCTGCTGATGGCGGCCGAGTACATCCTGAAGGAAGGCAACCCGAACGTGATGCTCTGCGAGCGCGGCATCCGCACGTTCGAGACCGCGTACCGCTTCACGCTCGACCTCATGGCCGTGCCGGTGCTCAAGGAGCTCTCCCACCTGCCCGTGATCGTCGACCCAAGCCACGCCGCCGGCAGGCGCGAGCTGGTGCGCCCGCTGTCGCTCGCGGCGGCGGCCGTCGGCGCGGACGGCATCATCGTGGAGGTCCACCCCAATCCAGACGAGGCCATATGCGACGGGCCACAGGCCCTCAGGGCGGAGGACTTCGCCGAGTACGCCGCCGCCGTCGAGCAGGCGGCGGCGCTGGCGGGCAAGGCGCTCAGCGTCGTCTGATGGATCCCCGATCGACGCCGCGCCGGGCCGAGCTCGCGATCGATCGGGGATCGGCCGGCGTACGGAAGCGCCCGCGGGGGCGGGCTCTTTGAAGGTCGCGATCCTCGGGGTGGGGCTGATAGGCGGCTCGATCGGCATGGCCGCTCGCCGCCGAGCGGACGCCGAGGTCCACGGATATGACCCCGACCCGCGCGTGCTCGAAGCGGCATTGAAGCTCGGCGCGATCGACGTGCGGGCCGCCGATGCGCCCGACGCCGTGGAGGGGGCCGACGTCGTGTTCCTCGGCGGGCCGGTGGGTGCGCTCGAGGAGCTCGTGCGCGTCGCCCTCGAGAACGCATCTGCCGACTGCGTGGTCAGCGACGTCGGCTCGACCAAGCGCTTCCTCGCCGACGCAGGAGCCGATGAGCGATTCATCGGCGGACATCCCCTTGCCGGCGCCGAGAGCGCGGGCGTGGAGCACGCGCGCGAGGATCTGTTCGACGGCGCCACCTGGTATCTCACGCCCGCGCGGGGCAGCACCGCGGGCGTGCTGTATGAGCGACTTCACCGTCTGCTTACGAGCTTCGGCGCTCGGCCCACCGCGATAGACCCGGAGACGCACGATCGACTGATGGCCTGCGTGTCGCACCTGCCCCACGTGCTCGCCAACGTGCTCGTCACCCAGGCGAGGAGCCTGCTGAGCGGTGCGCGCTCCGAGCGCCTGCCGGCGGTGGGTCCGAGCTTCCGCGACGCGACTCGCGTCGCGGGCGCCAACAGCGCGATCTGGACCGATATCTACATCTCGAACCGTGACGCCCTGATCGCCGGGATCGATGAGCTCGCCAGGCGCCTTCAGGAGGTGCGCGCGGTGTTGGAGGACCGTGATGCGGCGACGGTCACGAGCTGGAACGAGCGCGCGCGCTCCGATCGCGAGGCGCTGCTCGGGACGGGGTTGACCGGCGGTCCTGTGCACGAGCTGCGTGCCTCCGTGCCCAACCGTCCGGGGGTCATCGCAGAGATCGCGCTGGCGCTCGGCGGCGAGGGCGTCAACATCCTCGACATGGCGCTGTCGCCCTCGGAGGACAACCGCCAGGGCGTCGTGGCGCTGTGGATCGGCGGCGACGAGCCGGCGGGGATCGCTCAGGGCCTGATCACGGAGCTGGGGTTCCCGGTGGCGCGCGCGTGAGGACGGCGCCATGAACATGCGCTTCGAGCCCGCGCGTGGGCTCTCCGGTGCGCTCACGCCGCCGGCCGACAAGTCGATCTCCCACCGCGCGGCCCTGATCGGGGCGATGGCTACCGAGCCCGTGCGCATCGAGCGCTACCTGCACGCCGCGGACACCACCTCGACGCTCCACGCGATCCAGGCGCTCGGGGCGCTCGTGCAGGTGAGCGACGAGGAGATTCTCGTGCGCGGCACCGGCCTGCGCGAGGCCCGCGAGCCGGATGGGCCGATCGACGTCGGAAACGCCGGCACCCTGCTGCGCCTGCTGCCAGGATGGCTCGCGGCTCAGGAGGGCCAGTCGTTCACGCTGGACGGCGACGCGTCGATTCGCAGCCGCCCGGTCGACAGGATCATCGAGCCGCTGGCGCTGATGGGCGCCGAGCTGCGCGCGCGGAACGGACGCCTGCCCCCGCTTCAGATACGGGGCGCGCGACTGCGGGCCATCTCCTGCGAGCTCCCCGTCGCGAGCGCCCAGGTCAAGTCGTGCGTGCTGCTCGCGGCGCTTGCCGCGGATGGCGCGACGACGGTGGGAGAGCCGTGCCGGAGCCGCGACCACACCGAGCGGATCCTGTTGGGGGCCGGCGTGGGAATACACCGCAACGGCCGCCATGTGACGGTCGTCAACACCGACGAGCTTCTGCTCGACAGCATCACCGTCCCGGGCGATGCGAGCTCCGCCGCGTTCCTGATCGCGGCCGGGGTGCTGGTGCCGGGCTCGCGCCTGCTGTTGCGGGATGTCGGCGTGAACTGGACCCGTACCGGGTTCCTGCGGATCCTGCGTCGCATGAAGGGCATCGTGCTCGGCGACCTCGAGGACGAACGCGGGGAGCTCGCCGTGGATGAGCCGGTCAGCGACCTGGATATCGCCCACGGCGCGCTCGAGGCGACCGTGGTCGAGGCCGATGAGGTCCCGTTGGCGATCGACGAGCTGCCTCTCGTTGCGCTGCTCGGATGCTTTGCCGAGGGGGAGACGATCGTGCGCGGCGCGCAGGAGCTGCGGGTGAAGGAGTCCGACCGCATCGCCGGCGTCGTAGCCGGTCTGAGCGGGCTTGGCGCCGACATCGAGGCGACCGAGGACGGCTTTGCGGTTCGCGGCGCCGGCGGTCTGCGGGGCGGGACGATCGACGCGCATGGCGACCATCGCCTGGCGATGCTGGGTGCGGTCGCCGGTCTGGCGTCACGCGAGGGGGTCGAGGTTCTCGGGATGGAGGCCGCCGCGGTCTCCTATCCGGGGTTCGTGCACGAGCTGAGGGGCATGATCGGGTGAGCTCGAGCACCGCCAGCGCGGCGCCGCTCACAGTCGATCCGTCGCTGTCGCTGAAATGCCGGCACGGCGCCGGCCCGGCTCCGTCGTCGTCATGCTGATCGCGATCGACGGCCCGGCGGGCGCCGGCAAGTCCACGGTCGCGCGCGCCCTCGCGGTCCGACTCGGGTTCACCTACCTGGACAGCGGCGCGATGTACCGATGTGTCGCGCTGCTGTCGCTGAAGGCACCGGGCCGTGAGCCGGCGGCGCTGGCGCGTGCCGCGCAGATAGAGATCGAAATGGACTCCGGGCCGGGCGCGCCGGGGGGCCGCGTGAGGCTCGACGGCCGCGACGTGACCGCGGAGATCCGAAGCCCCGAGGTGTCACGGCGGGCCTCGCTGCTGGCGTCCGATCCGGGGGTGCGCGAAGCACTCGTGAGCAGGCAGCGTGCGCTGATCGCCAGCGGGGACTGGGTCGCGGAGGGTCGCGATATCGGCACTGTCGTCGCTCCGGAGGCAGAGCTCAAGGTGTTCCTCACCGCCGAGCCCGGCGAGCGCGCCCGCAGACGCGCTCTCGAGCTGGGCGCCGACCCCGACGTGGTGCTGGCCGAGCAGACGCTGCGCGACGAGCGCGACTCGACCCGAGCGCACAGCCCCCTGCGGCCGGCCGACGGGGCCGTGGTGCTCGACACGACCTCCTCGACGGTCGCAGAGGTGGTCGAGCGCGTCGCCGGGCTCGCGCGCACCGCCTCGACGTCGAGCTGAGCGGCAGGGCTGGCGAGCCCGGTCATACTGGCCGTCATGAAGGTCGCCGTCGTCGGCTATCCGAACGTGGGGAAGTCCTCGCTCATCAATCGCCTCACGGGCACGCGCGAGGCGGTCGTGCACGAGCGCGCGGGGGTGACGCGCGACCGCAAGGAGTTCGAGTGCGATTGGAACGGGTTGGGTTTCACGCTCATCGACACCGGTGGGGTGGACTTCCAGGACGAGGAGGAGCTTGCCGGCTCGATCCGCGACCAGGCGCGCGCGGGACTCGCCGACGCGCAGGTGGCGGTGCTGGTCGTGGACGCCCGCGCGGGCGTTCGCCCCGGGGACGAGGAGATCGCGGACCTGTTACGCCGCTCGGCGCTCCCGAGCATCGTCGCGGCCAACAAGTGCGACGGCGTGGCCGATGTGCCCCTGGCCAGCGAGTTCCATCGCCTCGGCCTGGGCGAGCCGTTGGCGGTGTCCGCCGCTCAGGGTCTTGGCTCGGGCGACCTTCTCGACAGGATCGTCGAGCTGCTGGGCAGCGCCTCCGGAGCCTCGCGCGCAGACGGCCCGCCGGAGTCCGACGCGATCCGCCTCGCGGTGGTCGGCCGGCCGAACGTTGGCAAGTCCTCGCTCGTCAACCGCTTCCTCGGCGAGGAGCGGGTCATCGTGTCAGAGCTCGCGGGCACGACCCGCGACGCGATCGACATCCCGTTGCTCGTGGGCGAGCGCGAGCTCATCCTCGTCGACACCGCCGGGATGCGACGCCAGTCGAAGGTCTCAGACTCGGTCGAGTACTACACCGCCCTGCGCTCGGCCCGCGCCGCCGAGCGTGCCGACGTCGCGCTCGTCGTGTGCGACGCCGCCGACGGCGTCACCGCTCAGGATCTCCGCGTCGCCGAGCTGGCGATGAAGGCCGGATGCGCGACAGCGATCGCGTTGAACAAGTGGGACGTCGTCGCGGACGCAGACGGTCGCGAGGATGATCTCGCACATGAGCGCGCACGCGTGGCCGAGAAGCTTCGGCTGCGCCCGCGCGTTCTCACGGCCAGCGCGAAGACCGGCCGACACGTTGCGCGCCTGCTGACCGAGGTGATCGCGCTCGGCGATCGGATGGCCGGGCGCATCCCCACGCCGGAGCTCAACCGCTTCCTGGCGGAGGCCGTGCAGGCGCGCCAGCCGCCCGTCGGCACGCGGCGCGGCTCAGGCCAGCACCGCCTGAAGCTCATCTATATGACCCAGATCGGCGAGCGCCCGCCGCGCTTCGCCATCCAGGTGAACTCCCGCGCCCGCGTGACCCGCGACTACGCCTACTTCCTGGAGAATCGCCTGCGCGCGCGCTATGGGATGGACGGTGTGCCGCTGATCATCGACTTCGTCGAGCGCGGCCAGCGCGGCCGGATGCGCGCCGCGTAGACTTCTGCGACTTTGCAACCCGGCGGGCGGGCAACCGAACCCAACCGCACCCACCGAGCCCCGACTGGGGTGCGACCTGACGGAGCCAAGCGCGACCCATGACCCAGCTTTCCGACAACGAGTTCCTGTTCACCTCCGAGTCCGTGACCGAGGGACATCCGGACAAGATCGCCGACCAGATCTCAGACGGCGTCCTCGACGCCGTCCTGGCCGACGACCCCTACGGCCGCGTGGCCTGCGAGACCCTCGTCAACACCGGCCTGATCGTGGTCTCCGGGGAGATTTCGACAGACACCTACGTAGACATCCAGCAAGTGGCGCGGGAGACGGTGCGCAGGATCGGCTACGACAACGCCAGCTATGGCTTCGACTGCGACACCTGCGCGGTGATCAACGCGATCGACAAACAGTCGCCGGACATCGCCCAGGGCGTTGACGCCGCCTACGAGACCCGCCACGACCCCGCCGACGAGGACGAGCTGGACGTCGCCGGGGCCGGCGACCAGGGAATGATGTTCGGTTATGCCGCCAACGAGACGGAGGAGCTCATGCCGCTTCCGATCTCGCTCGCGCACAAGCTTGCCAAGCGCCTGTCGGAGGTTCGCAAGGGAGACGTGATCCCCTACCTGCGGCCTGACGGAAAGACCCAGGTGACAGTCCGCTACGAGGACGGACGGCCGGTCGAGATCGAGAAGATCCTGATCTCCACGCAGCACGCCGATGGCATCGACTCGGAGACCCTGATCAAGCCCGACCTGCTCGAGCACGTCCTGCGGCCGGTGCTGCCCGGAGACCTCTACGACGAGAAGAGGCTGATGCGGAACTTCCTGGTCAATCCCACCGGGCGCTTCGTGATCGGCGGGCCGATGGGTGACTGCGGCCTGACCGGACGGAAGATCATCGTCGACACCTACGGCGGCATGGCCCGTCATGGTGGCGGGGCCTTCTCGGGCAAGGACCCCTCCAAGGTGGATCGCTCAGCGGCCTATGCCGCCCGCTGGGTCGCCAAGAACATCGTCGCCGCCGGGCTGGCCGACCGGGCGGAGGTGCAGGTCGCCTACGCGATCGGCGTCGCGCACCCCGTGTCGGTGATGGTTGAGACGTTCGGCACCGAGAAGATCGCTCGCGGCCAGATCGCAAGACTCGTGGACGAGCACTTCGACCTGCGCCCCGGGGCGTTCCGCGAGGAGCTCAACCTGCATCGGCCGATCTACCAGAAGACCGCCGCGTACGGTCACTTCGGACGCGACGACCACGACTTCACGTGGGAGAAGACCGACAGGGCTCAAGCATTGCGTTCCGCCGCCGGCCTCTGACCGGCGCCCCCTCTAGGGTCAGGCCGTGTCGGCGATCGCGCAGGTCGAGCCAATGACGAGCGCCCGCGCGCTGCGCGGCCCGTTCGACTACCGGCTGCCCGAGGAGCTGCGTGGCGGCGCGGTGGACATCGGCTCGATGCTGGTCGTGCCATTCGGCCGTCGCGAGGTGCTCGGCGTGGTGGTCGGACTCGCCGAGACCAGTGAGGTCGCCGATGGGAAGCTGCTCGCGCCGCTGCGAGCGCTGGAGCTCGGCGTGCCCGCCGACCTGGTCGCGCTCGCGGAATGGATCGCGGCCGAGTACTGCTCGACCATCGCTCGCGCGCTCGGGCTCGTGCTGCCCCCGGGCGCCGCTCGCCGGTTGAGCGGCCGAAAGCGACGCCCGGTCGCGCCCCTGCAGCACGCTCCGATGGGAACGTCCAGCCCGCATCCCCCGGCTCTGACCGCAGACCAGCGGGCGGTCCTTCGCCCGCTCGCCGGCGCCCTGGCCGAGCGCCGCGGCCAGCAGACGCTGCTTCACGGTGTGACGGGATCGGGCAAGACCGAGATCTATCTGCGCGCCGCCGCCGCCACGCTCGAGCAGGGGCGCGGGGCGATCGTTCTCGTGCCGGAGATCGCACTCACCCCGCAGATCGTGGGGCGCTTCTCGGAGCGCTTCGGGAGCACCATCGCCGTCCTTCACTCACGTCTGCGGCCCAGCGAGCGCTACGCCGAGTGGCGCCGTCTGCGGGCCGGGGAGGCGAGGGTGTGCGTGGGCCCGCGATCGGCGGTGTTCGCCCCGATCGAGGACCTGGGCCTGATCGTCGTGGACGAGGAGCACGACGCCTCCTACAAGCACGAGGGCGATCCCCGCTACGACGCCCGCGACGTCGCGGCCGAGCGTGCGAGGGCGGCGGGCGCCCTGCTCCTGCTCGGCAGCGCGACTCCACGTCCGGAGAGCGCGCAGCGCCTCTCCCGCTCGCGTCTGCCCCGCCGGGTGGATGGACGGCCCCTGCCCGACGTGCGGGTGCTCGACATGCGGGGCGCGACGCACGGTCTGCACCCGCTGAGCGCCCAAGCCCTGTCCGAGGTGCGCGGGGCCCGCGGGAAGGCGATCGTGCTGCTCAATCGCCGCGGCTGGTCGAACTTCGTCTCCTGCCGTTCCTGCGGGCGGGTGTGGAGCTGCCCGCAATGCGACGTCGCGCTCGTGCTGCATCGCGGCGGCGGCTATCTCGCGTGTCACCACTGCGGTCACCGTGAGCGCGCGCCAACCCGCTGCGGGGAGTGCTCGTCGATGTCGGTCGCCCGCCACGGCACCGGCACCGAGCGCCTGCAGCACGAGCTGGCCGCGGTGCTGGACGACGGCCGGTTCCCCATCTTTCGCCTCGACGCGGACGTGGCCGGCGCCCCGGGGGATGACCCGGCGCAGGCGATCCTGCGCCGCTTCGAGGCTGCCGAGTCGGGTGTGCTGATCGGCACCCAGATGGTCGCAAAGGGCCACGACTTCCCCGATGTGACCCTGGGGCTCGTGCTGGACGCTGACGCCACGTTGCGCTTTCCCGACTTCCGCGCCGAGGAGCGCACGTTCGCGCTGATCGCCCAACTCGCAGGGCGTGTCGGGCGCGGCGCCGACGGACGTGTGCTCGTGCAGACGATCGCCCCCGACGCCCGGTCGATCGAGCACGCCGCCCGCCACGACAGCGATGGTTTCCTCGCCGGCGAGCTAGACCGCCGTCGGGCCCTCGGCTACCCGCCGTTCTCGCACTTGATCAGGATCGTCTGCTCGGCCGTCGAGCACCGCGCCGCGCATGCCGCGGCCACGGCCGTGCGCGACCGTCTCTCAGATCGCCTGCCGGCCCTCGGCGAAGGGATCGGCGAGGGGCCGGCCGTGCTCGGCCCCGCGGTCCTGTTTCGCCTGCGCGGTCGCGAGCGCCGGGTCCTGGTGGTGAAGGCCGCCGAGCGCCGGCCAGCGGTGCGGGCCGTGGGCGAGGCGGTGCGGCGCGTGGTGGACACGCGTGTCCACCGGGGAGTGAGCTTCGGCGTGGATGTCGATCCGCAGTAGGGCACGTTCGCGCCGAGCGGCGAAGATCAGGCTGACCCCGTCACCTCATAAACTCAACGGACGATGGCCACAGAGGACGGCACGGTTGACGAGGAGGCAATGCGACAGCTCGCACCGCCAGTCTCCGAGGACGCCGATGTGGAGGTCGAGCGCGAGGAGGACGCGCCGGGGGTCGAGGAGCTCGATCCGGAGACTCGCGCCCGCCGCGACGCGGCGCTGCGCCAGGTACGCAAGCTCGGCGATCCCGTGCTGCGAGCCACGGCGCTTTCGGTGGATCGCTTCGACGAGAAGCTCAAGGCGGAGATCGAGCGGATGGGTGAGCTCATGCACGACGCGCTCGGCATCGGGCTGGCGGCCACCCAGCTGGGAGTGCTGCACCGCGTTCTCGTCTATCGCGTGCTGGTGGAGGATCCCGTGACGGCGCTCGTCAACCCGACGCTCGAGTGGACGAGCGAGGAGCAGGAGGTCGTCGAAGAGGGTTGCCTCAGCCTGCCCGGCGTGCACGTCGAGGTCGAGCGCCCCGCGCGGGTGCGCGTGCGTGCTCAGGACGAGGCCGGAGCGGCGCTCGAGATCGAGGCCGAAGGCCTGCAGGCGCGCGTCATCCAGCACGAGATCGACCACCTGGACGGCGTTCTGATCCTGGACCGCATCCCGCGCGAGGCGCGCAAGGAGGCGATGCGCGCGATGCGTGAGGCCCAGGAGACCGCGAGCGCCGCCTAGCGGGCGCCGGACGTCGACGACGTTGAGCACGGTCTTTCTCGGCACATCCGAGTTTGCCGCCGCGGTCCTCGATCGTCTGGCGAAGAGCGAGGCCCACAGCCCGGCGCTTGTCGTGACCCGCCCGGATCGCCCGAGCGGTCGCGGCCGGCGAGTCGCCTCTCCGCCCGTCGCCGAACGGGCGCGCGCACTCGGGATCCCACTGGAGCAGCCCGAGAACGTCAACGATCCCCGGGCGCGGGCGCTGATCGCGCGTGCCGGCCGCGCGGGCGAGGGGGCCGCAGACGCTCGCCAGACCGTCGTCGTGTGCGCGTTCGGCGCGCTCATCAAGGAGCCGCTGCTGTCCGACCACGAGCTGCTGAACGTGCACCCTTCGCTGCTCCCACGCTGGCGGGGGGCCGCGCCGATCGAGCGGGCCATCATGGCCGGCGATGCACAGACGGGCGTCTCGATCATGCGTCTCACAGCCGGCCTGGACAGCGGCCCCGTGTGCCTTTCCGCCGAAGAGCCGATTCGACCAGAGGACACCTACGGCTCGCTCGCCGCGCGCCTGCAGGAGCTCGGCGGGGAGCTTGTGGAGCGCGCCCTGCGCGAGCGCCCGCCGTTTGCCGAGCAGGAGGGTGCTGTCACCTACGCAGAGAAGCTCGGCCCGGCCGATCGCCTGCTCGACCCGCGCAGGGAAGCGGCCGCGCTCGAGCGTGTCGTTCGCGCTCTTCAGCCGCACGTCGGGGCGCGCGTGGCGCTCGCCGACGGGACGCTGCTCGGCGTGCAGCGCGCGGCGCTGCTCGACGATCGCTTCACCGATCGCGCGCAAGACCCCGCGAGCGCCCGCGAGCGGGAGCTCAGCGCACGCGTGTTCGCGAGCGACGGCCGCCTGCTGCTCGACTGCACGCCCGGGACGCTCGAGCTGTTGGAGGTGCGCCCGCCCGGGGGACGCGACATGGACGCGTCCGCCTATCTACGCGGTCACGGGCTGCCGGGGCGCCGGTAGGCGGTCACGTAGCTCGGGGGCACGATGCCGGGGCGCAGTCGCGGGTCGGGCTCGACCGCGCCCGCGCGGGTGGCCAGCGGGATCACGCCCGCCCAGGGTGTGAGCGCGTAGTCGTCCTCGTCGTCCAGCGGCGGTCCCGTGCGGACCTTGGCGGATGCCTCCACGATCGGTAGGGCGAGCACCAACGTGGCCTTGAGCTCGTCGTTCGTCGGCGCGCGCACCTCCCGCCAGCGGCCCGGCACGATGTGCTCGACGATCGCCTGCAGCGCCGTGCGCTTCTCATCGGGATCGGTGACGCTGCTCGCGTTCCCGAGCAGCATCGCGGAGCGATAGTTGGCCGAATGGTGCATCGCCGAGCGGGCCAGCACGAGCCCGTCCAGCAGCGACGCCGTGAGGCACACGGGCACACCCGCCGCCAGGGCCTTCGTCGTCCGTCCGGCAGCTGACCCATGGCAGTAGACGAGATCGCCGCAGCGGGCGTGCAGCGTTGGAATCACGAACGGCTGACCGTCTTGCGAGGCGATGCCCAGATGGGCGATCAGGGCCTCGTCGAGGATCGCGTCGATCAGGCGGCGGTCGTGGCTGCCGCGCTCGCGCCTGCGCCGAAGCCTGACGCGATCGGACGCCGGACCGGCTGGGGTCGCCCGAACGGACGGCTCGGTGGACACCTTCATTCCCCTATCTGTAATAGTACAGTCAAATGGCTGATCTGAAACAGTACAGGATCAAGGCGAAGAGCGCAGCGGAGCTGGTGCGGAGCGTCGAGGCGGCGGTTGCGAGCGGCGGCCTTCTGCCGGGCCAGCGGCTGCCGTCGGTCAGGCGCCTTGCGGTCGAGGTCGGGCTCAGCCCGGTCACGGTAGCCGCCGGTCTCGCGGAGCTGCGGCGGCGGGGCGTCGTCGTGACCGAGCAGCGGCGCGGCACCCGCATCGGCGAACAGCCGCCGGTCGGACCCTTCCGAGCGCCGTTGCCGGTCCCGGCGGGCGCCCGCGATCTGTCGCGCGGCAATCCCGATCCGGCGCTTCTGCCCGATCTGCGGCGTGCGTTGGCGCGGTCTGAGCTGCCCGCGCGCCTGTACGGCGAACCGCCCGCCCTGCCCGAGCTGATCGAGTTCGCGAGCGAGCAGCTGCGTGGGGACGGCCTGCCGAGCCAAGCGCTCTGCGTCGTAAGCGGTGCGCTCGACGGGATTGAGCGCGTGCTCGAGCTGCACATGCGCGCGGGTGACCGGATCGCGGTCGAGGAGCCCGGCTACGCGGCCCTGTTCGACCTGCTGCGAGCGCGTGGTCTGTCGCTCGAGCCGGTGCGGGTCGATGACCGCGGGATGCTGCCGGATGACCTGGCGGCGGCTCTGGCCCGGGGCGCGGGCGCCGTGATCATCACCCCCCGTGGACAGAACCCAACCGGGGCCGCGCTCGATGCGCGCCGGGCGAAGGAGCTGCGCGCTGTCCTCGCGCGGTCTCCCGAGGCGCTCCTCATCGAGGACGACCACCTCGGGCTTCTCGGAGGCGAGCTGCACACCACGGTGCCCGGGCTCGAGCGCTGGGCGGCGACGCGGTCTGTGGCCAAGGCGCTTGGGCCCGATCTGCGCCTGGCGGTGCTCACGGGCGATCCCTGGACCGTCTCGCGCGTGCAGGCACGCCAACAGTGTGGCCCGGGCTGGGTGAGCCACATACTGCAGACGCTCGTGCTCGGCCTGTGGACCGATCCCGCCGTCCAGGCGCTTCTCGCCCGGGCGATCGCCACCTATGCCCATCGGCGCGAGCTGTTCCTCGAGCGTCTGCACGACCTTGGCGTGCGCGCGCACGGAGCGTCCGGATTGAACGTGTGGATCCCGGTCGAGGACGAGGCGACGGCGGTGGGAGCCCTGCTCCAGCGCGGCTGGGTGGTCGCCTCCGGAGCGCCCTACCGCCTCGGCGCGGGCGGTCCGGCGATCCGCGTGACGACGGCCACGCTGTCGGCCTCGGAGGCCGGGCGGCTGGCCGGCGATCTCGCCGCGGCGCTCGCCTCGACGGGATCGAGCCGGACCGGATAGCCGATGATGCGCAGCGTGCCCGCTCGGCCCACCGACAGGATCGCCCCTGCACGCCGATGCGCCTACACGGTCCTGTGGCGCGTGTTCGAGCGGGGCGCCTACGCCGACAAGGCGCTCCTGGCGGAGTCCAAGTCGCTCGACTCGCGCGACCGGGCGCTCGCGATGCGCCTGGCCTACGGCTCGATTCAGCGGAGAGGGACGCTCGACGAGGTGATCGAAGAGCTCGCCGGGCGGTCCGTCGGAGTGCTCGACCCACCGGTGCTGGCGGCGCTGAGGCTCGGGTTGTACGAGCTCCTCTACATGAGCGGCTCTCCCGACTATGCCGTCGTCGCGGACGCTGTCGAGCTCGCCAAGCGCGCCGGTCGCGCCGGGTCGGGGCTCGTGAACGCCGTGCTTCGTAGGGCCCAGCGACAGGGGAAGAGCTCCCTGTTGGGGGCCCTGACGGACGCGACGCCCGAGCGGGCGGCGGTCAAGCACTCGCACCCGGAGTGGATCGCGCGGATGTGGTGGCAGGCGCTCGGCGCCGATCAGGCGCGCGCGCTGATGGCGTGCGACAACGAGCCTTCAGAGCTGGCCCTGCGGGCGAACGCGCTGGTCACCGACGCCCGCGCGCTCGCGGCCGAGCTCCCCGTGCGGACCCACGCGGACCCCGAGATACCCGAGGCGCTCGTGCTGGAGGCGCCGTTTGACACCCACGGCTCGCCGCTGTGGAAGGCGGGCGCGTTCATGGCGCAGTCGCGTGCATCGATGCTCGTCGCTCGCGCGCTTGCGCCGTGTCCGGGCGAGCGCGTGCTCGACCTGTGCGCGGCGCCCGGCGGAAAGAGCACGCACCTGGCCGCGCTCATGCAGGGGAGGGGAGAGGTGGTCGCGGTGGAGCGCAATGCGCGCAGGGCCGGCGCCCTGGCGCGCACCGCACTGCGGCTTCGGGCGGCGAACGTGCGAGTCGAGGTCGGGGACGCCGCGCTGCGACGACCCGAGGGGCCGGTTTTCGACCGCGTTCTGGTCGATCCGCCCTGCTCGGGGTTGGGCACCCTGCAGGCGCGCGCGGACCTTCGCTGGCGTGTGACCCCCGAGCGGGTCTCAGAAATGGCGCGAGCGCAGGCCGCGATCCTCACGGCGGGCGCCGCTGCGCTCCGTCCGGGTGGCGTGCTTGTCTACTCTACGTGCACGATCTCCCCGACCGAGAACGAGCGCCTGATCGCGACTTTCCTTGACTCCAACCCCGGCTTCGCCCTCGATGACCTAGCGGCCGAGCTGCCGGCCTTCCGGCTGGGGTCCGGGGCCGCTCCCGCCGCGGAGGGTTCCCCGGCGCCGCAGCCGTCTCTCGATGGGCTCGTGCTGACGCTGCCGCACCGCGACCGCACCGCCGGCTTCTTCATCGCCCGTTTGCGCCGGAGCTGAGGTGGAGGGCGAGCCCAACGCCCCGGCCAAGGCCGGGATCGACCTCGGTCCGCAGTGTCCGAACTGTGGCGAGCCGTGGCTGCGCCCGACCAACCTGCCGGGCCGCTATCGCTGCGTCTACTGCCTGCACCGCTTCGAGCTGACGTCCGTGTGCCCGAACTGCGGTGAGCACTCGACGATCGTGAGGATGTCCTCGACCGCGATCCTGAAGTGCAACCACTGCGGCGACTCGATGCTGCAGCCGATATGACAGCGCCGCCGCGCGAGATTCTCGCCGGCGTGCGGGTCGTGCCCTCGATCCTCTCCGCCGACTTCGGCCGCCTGGGCGAGCAGGTCGGCGAGGTCCTCGACGCCGGGGCGCGCGTGATCCACGTCGACGTGATGGACGGCCACTTCGTCCCGCCGATCACGCTCGGCCCGCTGGCCGTCGCGGCGCTCGCGGGGCAGGTACGCGCGGCCGGCGCGATGCTCGAGGTTCATCTCATGATCGAGCGTCCCGAGCGACAGGTGGGCGAGTTCGTCAAGGCCGGCGCGGACTCGGTCACCTTCCACGTGGAGGCCACCCCGAACGTGGCCTACACGGCGAGCCTCATCCGCGAGAGCGGCGCCTGCGTGGGGGCGGCGATCAACCCCGGGACCGCGGTCGGCGCGCTCGCCGAGGTCGCGCACATGCTCGATGTCGCGCTCTGCATGACGGTCAATCCCGGCTGGGGCGGACAGCCGTTCATCGAGCACTCTCTGGACAAGGCGGCGCGGACCCGGGCGATCCTCGGCTCCGCGCGGGCGCTCGAGGTCGACGGTGGCATCGACCCGCATACCGCGCCGCGCTGCCGCGAGTCGGGCGCCAGCCTGTTCGTGGCCGGGTCGGCCATCTTCGCCTCATCCAATCCCGGCGAGGCCTACCGGGCGATCGCGCGCTCGGTCAACGCCGACTGACGCCTGCAGCTAACCCGCCAGCGCACGCGCCGGCGTGCCGCGCCGGTACAGAATCGCGAGCGTGAGCGCGAGCAGGGCCGTCGCTCCGGCATAGCCGATCTCGGTCCGCAGCAGCTGTTCGCCCACCGCGGGAGTCAGCATCCAGGCGAGAAAGGCCACCGCCGCCAGCGCCCAGCATCCCGCGGCGGCGCGCGCGCGGTCGCGGGCGAGCGCCGCCTGGTTGAGCGCTCCCGAGGTCAGGTGAAGCCCCATGCCCACTCCGACCACCGCCAGACCGAGGCGGTTGTAGGAGTAGTGCTGTCCGAACAGGTGGTCCATCACGAACGGGCCGATCGCGAGCAGTCCCAGCGTGACCGCGGCGGCGAAGGCCGCGATCGCGAGCACGGTGGTGCGTATCGCGCGGGCGAACGCGTCGTGGCCCGCGGTCGCCTCGAGGCCAGTCAGATGCGGCAGCAGCGAGGTCTGGATCGCCTGGAACAGCTGCAGCGGAGCGCGCGCGATCAGCAGCACGTCGAAGACGATTCCGGTCAGCACCTTGCTCGGGGAGGTGGCCGCGACGGTGAGCACCGCTGCGTTCAGCAGCGTCTGCTCGGACAGCATGATTCCCGACACCCAGCCGGCGAAGCCGCCGCCGCGGCGCAGTGAGAGCTCGTCGTGCGCGGCGGCCTCCTGGACACCCTCGGTGCCGGGGCCGGCGAGCGCGGCGTCCGCCTCATCCGCGGTGATCGGCGCCGTCAACGCCAGGTCGGCTGCGTCGCCGGCCTGGGGGGTGTCCGCTGGCCCGGTCCCTCCGCGCGTGTCCCCGTCGGCGGGGTCGGTCGACTGGTCTCGGCCGGGCGCCTCGCGTCTCTCCTCGCCGCGCCTGGCAAAGGCGGCCGGCACCACGACGAGCGATACCAGCGGCGCCGCGGCGATGCCCAGCGCCACCGCTGTCTGACCGCTCGCGAGGCCGAGCGCAACCGCCAGCGCGAAGCAGAGTCGCGACAGCGACTCCATCAGCACGAGGCCACCGTAGAGGGCGAAGTACTCGTGCCCCGCCAGCCAGCCGCGCGCGAAGTAGCTGGCCGCGTAGGCGAGCGTGCCGACCACCAGAACGTCGTACAGGGGCTGGAAGTGGTCGAAGACATCGTCGACGAGCTCTTCCTGGAGCGCGAGTGCGATCACCAGGAACGCGAGCGCGAACCCGGCCTGGATCAGCATCGGCACGCGCAGGTCGTGCTCGGAGTGGCCCTTGGCCCTGCGCTCGGCGATCGTGCGCGAGAGCAGCTGTTCGACCGGCCGGTAGATCACCGAGATGATCACGAACATGACCGACCACAGCAGGGCGATGCGCGAAGCGGAGGCTTCGCTGAGCACGTGGCTCGAGATCGAGAAGTAGGCGAGCGTCAGCAGGCCCGTGCAGGCGATGCCGACGGAGAGGATGCGTGCGCCACGGCCGTAGGAGCGGCCCTGACGTTCGACGGGCGCCTTCACCCGGGCCCTAGAGGCGAACAAGCAACATCGTCCAGGGGAACGGTGACCGGACCTCGACCACTTCCCCGTGGCGCGACAAGAGCCGCACGAACGAGCGTCTGGACCAGTGGTTGAGATGACCGGGCGTGTTCCCGAGCGCCGACCAGTATGCGCCGCGAGCCACGTTCAGCATCCGCCACAGTGGCTCGCGCGGGACCGACACAAGCAGGTGGCGCTGCGCGCAGCGCGCCATCTCGCCGAGCGTGCGCTCGGGGTCCGGGAGGTGCTCCAGCACCTCGATCGCGGTCGCCAGGCCAAACTCGTTGGCGGCGAACGGCAGGCTCTGCGCCCGCATCACGCGGTATTCGAGGTTGGGCGCGGTGTGTTCGGCCCAGCCGGCCTGGATCGATTGCTCCTCGAGGTCGATGCCCACGACGCGACGCTCGCCCAGACGGCTCGCCCAGCGCTGGACGAGCACCCCCTCGCCGCAGCCGACGTCCAGCAGCGAGCTCGGCTCGGCACGGTCGAGCAGATCGTCCAGGGCACGCTCGAAGCCCCCCATCAGGCGGTGCACGAGGGGGTTGGTGGAGCCGTACTTGTCGTAGGTGTTGCCGGTGACGATCCCGTCGTCGGAGACGGTCACGCCGCTCACAGTCGCACCGCCTCCTGCTCGTGATCCCGCTCGCCCTGCTGCGGCCGCTCGCTTCCGGATTCGTAATGCGACGGCGCCACGCCGAGCTCGAGCTCTATCCGCCGTACGCGCTCGAATGTCTTCTGGGTCATCACCCGTTGCGCGGCGAGCAGGTCGCCGATCACACCCAGCGCCCACAGCACGACCGCGGCGATGAACAGCACCGCGCCGAGGATCAGCGACTGCACGTGTCCCTTCCCGTTGCCCTCCGCGTAGGCCACGGCGAAGCGGATCCAGACTCCGATGGAGATGACGCCGATCAGCAGGGCCAGGCTCCAGAACACGCGCAGCGGCTCGTACTGCGCGTAGATACGGAAGATCGACAGCGCGTTGCGGCGCACGTATGCGCCCGTCGAGGGAAACAGCCGCGACTCGCGCGTCTTTGAGTTGGTGCGGACCGGAACGTGGTCCACCGCGACGAGCAGCTTCCCCGCCTGGATGATCGTCTCTAGCGTGTAGGTGAATTTCGACACGACCATGATCTGGATCGCGGCCTCGCGGTTGTAGGCGCGGAACCCGGATGTCGTGTCGGGAACCGACGTCGAGGACGCCTGGCGCACGACCCAGGACCCCAACCGCTGAAGCATCTTCTTGAGCGCGGAGAAGTGCTCGATGCCCGTCACCTCGCGATCGCCTATGACCATGTCGGCCCGTCCGTCGAGGATCGGGCCCACGAGCTTCGATATGTCGGCGCCGTAGTACTGGTTGTCCGCGTCCGTGTTCACGATCACGTCGGCGCCAAGCTTCAACGCCGTGTCGATGCCGGCCTGGAACCCCGCGGCCAGTCCCTTGTTGTTCGTCAGGCGCACCAGGTGGTCAACGCCGTGTGCGCGCGCGACGGCGACCGTCTCGTCGGTCGAGCCATCGTCGATGATGAGCCACTCGACCACGTCGAAGCCCACCACCTCGCGGGGCAGGTCGGCGAGCGTATGTGGGAGCTGGTCGGCCTCGTTGAAGCAGGGGATCTGGATGATGAGCTTCATGGGCGATGATTGCCTAGACTTGGCTTCCGCAGTATCCCAAAGCGCGGGGCAGGGTCTTGGCGCCAAGCGCGCGGGGGCGCCGGTGCGGCCACGACGGCCGAGGCTCGATGGAGAACGCGACGCTCACCCGGCTGCGACCGGGCCCGATCCGGCTGGCGAAGCTTCGTGCCGCGCCGGCACGAACCTGGGCGACGATCGCGTTCGCCGCTATGTGCGTGGGGGCTCTGATCGGGTACTTCGCATTCCCGACCTACCCGACCTACGACTCCTTCTACGCGCTGCTGTGGGGCCGCGACTTGCTGCACTTGCACCTGCCCGACTTCAGCGTGTATCGCGGGCCCACCGAGCATCCACTGGCGATCGCCTTCGGCATGGTGTGCTCGATCTTCGGCCAGGGCGGCGCCCGGTTGATGGTGCTCGGCTCGATCGCATCCTTCGTGGCCGTAGTGGCGGGCGTCTACCGGTTGGGACGCCTCTGCTTCGGACCGGTCGTCGGGCTGCTCGCCGCCCTCCTGGTGCTGAGTCGCTTCTTCGTGGAGAACCTCGCCGCGCAGGGCTATCTGGACATCTCCTACGTCGCGCTGATCGTGTGGGCGATAACGCTGGAGGTCGAACGGCCGCGTCGCGGCGCGCCGGTCCTGCTGACGCTCGCGGCCGCCGGGCTGCTGCGCCCCGACGCATGGGTGCTGAGCGGCGCTTACTGGCTGTGGTGCTCCTGGCGGGCTGACAACCGTCAGCGCTTGCGCTATCTGGCGATCGCCGCGAGCGCGCCGCTTCTGTGGTTCGGCATGGACGCGCTGGTCACGGGCGATCCGCTCCATTCGCTGAGCACGACGTCCGGGCTCGCGCAGGAACTCGAACGCACGCAGGGCTTCTCGAGCGTGGTCGGGTCGCTGTGGTCCTATGGCGTGCGGATCGACAAGCTGCCGGTCCTCATCGGAGGTCTGCTGGGCCTGCCACTGGCGATCTGGCTGGCGCCCCGACGTGTGGCGACGCCGCTGGCGGCGCTCGTGCTGCTCGTCCTCGTGTATGTCGCCGAGGGTGCCGTGGGGGCGTCGGTGGTTGATCGCTACCTGATGGGCGCGGCGGTCGTTCTGCTGCTGTTCTGCGCTGTTGCGATCGGAGGCTGGGCGATGCTCGAACCGGGCTCGCAGCTGCGCCGCGCATGGATGGTCGGCGCCGCGGCGCTGACCCTCTACGGCGGGGTCTCGGTGGCCACGACGCTGAGCCTCTCGAACCTGCGCACGACGCTGGCCTACCACGAGGACTTCCATCTGGGGCTCGCGGCCGCGCTTGCGAACCCGCGGGTGAAGGCGGTCCTCCAGCGCTGTCCGCTGTTGTCCTTGCCCAACAACAAGCTGATCCCCGACGCGCGCTGGATCCTTGACAGCGTCGGGCAGCGCAACATCGTCGCCCGCAGCCAGGCGCGGGCCGACGTCGCGAAGGGTGCGCACACGCTCGAGCTCCGCCTGAGCCGGGGGAGCGTCGCCGTCTATCCGCTCGGCAGCGCGGTCTTCTTCGAGGCGATCGTGGACGTCGGCGACGACCCCCGAGACCAGGTTCCGCAAGCCGGGTTCCACCGCGTCTACACGAGCCGCTACTACGCGGTCTATGCAAACTGCTGAGCTCCCCCGTCGGTGGGCCTGGCCTGCGCTGGCGGCGGTGCTCATCGGAAGCCTGGGTCTGCGGCTGTGGGGCGTCAGGCAGGGGCTGCCATACGCATACAACGCCGACGAGGCCGACCACTTCCTGTCGCGCGCGGTCGCGATGTTCGAACAGCACGACCTGAACCCGCGCTACTTCGCCAACCCGCCGGCCTTCACCTATGTGCTGCACTTCCTGCTCGGACTCGCCTACGGCGGCGGGACCGGGGCGCGGAGGGCGTTCTCGCTGCACCCGAGCGAGGTGTACACGCTCGCGCGCATCGCAGCCGCCGCGCTCGGCGCCGCGGCGCTGTGGCTTCTGTACGCGACGGGGGCGCGCCTGTTCAGTCGCGCCGTCGGCCTGCTCGCGGCGGCTGTCGAGGCGGTCGCGTTCCTGCCCGTCTTCTACGCTCACCTGGCGCTCAACGACGTGCCGACGCTGGCGCCGCTCACGCTGTCCCTGCTCGGCACGGCGGGCGTGTTGCGCAAAGGGCGCGCGCGCGACCACCTGCTGGCGGGCGCGGGCCTGGGGCTGGCCTGCGCGAGCAAGTACACGGCCGGGATCGTGATCGTGCCGCTCGCCGCGGCGGTGGCCGCTCGCTATCTGGACGGCGAGCCGGGCGCGGGAAAGCGCGCCCTGGTGGGGATCGCGCTCGCCGGAGGCTCGGCGCTCGCGGCCTTCCTGCTCGCCAATCCGTACGCGGTGCTCGACTTTCAGAGCTTCCACCACGAACTCGTGCACCAGTCGACGCTGTCGGCCGAATCCCAGGGCAAGCTGGGCGCGCCAAGCGGGGGTGGGCTCGTCTACTACCTGTGGTCGCTCACCTGGGGGCTCGGCTGGGTGCCGGCGCTGGCGGCGCTCGGGGGCGCGGTGACGGTGTGGCGCTCGGAGCGCAGGCTCGGCTGGCTGTTGGTGCCGGCGCCGGTGCTCTTCCTCTCGTTCATGGGGCTCGAGGGCCGCTACTTCGGTCGCTGGCTGCTGCCGATCTTCCCGATCCTGTGCCTGCTCGCCGCGTTCTTCGCGCTGGCGCTGCTGGGAGCGCTCAGACGCCGCCTGGCGGTGGCTTCGCGGCCCCGCCGCGCGCGAGCAGCGCAGATCGCGCTGATCGTCGTCGCGGTGCTCGCGCTGTGCGGCCAGGGGCTCTTCTACAGCGTTCACTCCGACCTCGTGCTCTCGCGGGCCGACACCCGCAACCTGACGCGTTCGTGGATGGTCGGCCATCTCCCCGGCCGTACCCCGATTGTGGTCGAGCCGGTGGCGCCGGACGCCTGGGGCACCCGCTGGCGAAAGTACGACTCACTGGTCTCGTTGATCTCGCCGAGCGGCGCGCTCGTTCCGGGCGCGCCCACGGTGGTCGGAATCGAGGACTACGAGCGCACGCTCGCCCCTTCGCTGATCGGCTACTACGAGAGCCGGCGCTACTGCTGGGTGGTGAGCGGCTCGACTCAGTCCGGGCGGGCGTTCGCGGACCCGTCGCAGGTGCCACTCGCAGTCGCCTACTACGACGCGCTGCGCAAGCAGGGCGAAGTCGTCTACCGCGCGAGCCCCTATTCGCCGGGACGGCATCCGGTCGCATTCAACTTCGACTGGAGCTTCGACTACTACCCGCTCGCCTACGATCGGCCGGGGCCCGAAATGACGATCTACAGGCTGCACGGGGGTCGCTGCCGGAGCTGAGCGTCCGGGGCGTGGGCTCGGGCGGGGTTATTCTGGATGGACATGCCCGCATGCACCGACACCGACAGGACGCACCTCGCACGGGCGATCGAGCTCGCCCGCAAGGGCCTCGGCGCGGTCAAGCCCAACCCCGTCGTGGGCGCGGTCGTGGCGCGCGACGGCGAGATCCTGGGCGAGGGCTGGCACGAGGAGTTCGGCGGCCTGCACGCCGAGGTCAACGCGATCGAGGCCTGTGGCCTGGCGGATCTCAGCGGGGCCACGCTGTATGTATCTCTCGAGCCGTGCTGCCACGAGGGCAAGACGCCACCGTGCACGGAGGCGATTCTGCAGGCGGGCATCACTCGCGTGGTGGTCGCCTCGGACGATCCCACCGAGAAGGCCTCCGGTCGCGGGCTGGGCATCCTGCGCGACGAGGGGGTCGAGGTGGTGCTCGCCGACGGCGAGCTGGCCGCCAGCGCCCGGCTGCTCAACCAGGCCTTCCGCAAGCACGCCCGCGTCGGGCGTCCCTGGGTCCTGTTCAAGTCGGCCATGACTCTCGACGGCAAGGTGGCGACGCGCACGGGTGACTCGAAGTGGATCAGCGGCGAGGACAGCCGCGGGCTGGCTCACCGCTGGCGGGCGTCGGTCGACGCGGTGGTCGTCGGCATCGGCACCGCGCTCGCGGACGATCCGCAGCTGACGGCCCGCCCCGACGGCCCGCTCGCCCAGCTGGGAGCTCAGCCGCGCCGCGTGGTGTTCGACTCGCTGGCGCGCCTGCCGCCCACATCCCAGCTCGTGGTCGCGGCCGCGGAGATCCCGCTCACCGTCGTGGTCTCCAGGGCGGCCGCCCGTGCGGACACGGACGCGCTCGAGGCGGCGGGCGTGCAGGTGCTCGTGGCCACCGGCGAAAACGAGCCGGCGCGGGTGCGCTCGGCGCTCGAGCAGCTTGGGGCGCGAGCGGTGACCTCGGTGCTGCTCGAGGGCGGCCCGCACCTCGCCGGTGCGTTCCTCGACGCTGGCGAGATCGACGAGATCCGGCTGTTCCTGGCGCCGCTTCTGCTGGGCGGAAGCGCCGCTCGCGATCCGCTGGAGGGCAAGGGCGTCGAGCGCATCTCCGAGGCCCTGCGCGCGATCACGTTCGACTGCCAGAGCGTCGGCGGGGACCTGTTGATCTCCGCACGGCTGCGCGAGTGGTGAGCGGTTTCCTCATGGCGGCGGCGATCTGATGTTCACGGGACTGATCGCCGACGTGGGCAGCGTGACATCGCTCGAACGCGACGGCGCGGGCGCCACGCTTAGCGTCGGCACGCGACTCGCGCGTGAGCTGGACGAGGGCGACTCGATCGCCGTTGACGGAGTGTGTCTGACGGCCAGCGCGATCCATCCCGAGCGCTTCGAGGCCGAGGTGATGGCCGAGACGCTGACGCGCTCATCGCTGGGCGCGCTGAACGAGGGGGCGATCGTGAACCTCGAGCTGCCGCTGCGTGCCGGCGAGCGGCTCGGCGGGCACGTGGTCCAGGGTCACGTCGACGGGACCGGCACGGTGAGCACGATTCGCGAGGACGGCTTCGCGCGGGTCCTCGAGATCGACATCGACCCGCGGCTCGAGCGCTACCTGGTGGAGAAGGGCTCGGTCGCCGTCGATGGCGTCAGCCTCACGGTGAGCGCTCTCCTACCGCGTGGCTTCGCCGTGTCGCTGATTCCCGAGACGCTCCGGCGCACCACCCTCGGGCGGATCGGCGAGGGCGCCGTGCTGAACATCGAGGTCGACATCCTCGCCAAGCAGGTCGAGCGGCTGATCAGGGAGAGCGCGTGAGCGAGCCACGAACCACGACCCCATTCGCCACGATCGAGCAGGCCATCGAGGAGATTCGCCACGGCAAGATGGTCGTCGTGTGCGACGACGAGGATCGCGAGAACGAGGGCGACCTGACGCTTGCCGCGCAGTTCGCCACCCCGGAGGCGATCAACTTCATGGCCAAGGAGGGGCGCGGGTTGATCTGCCTGTCGCTGACTCCCGAGCGGTGCGACGAGCTTGGCCTCGACCTCATGGCTGCGAAGAACGAGTCGCCGTTCGAGACCCCGTTCACCGTCTCGGTTGAGGCCCGCGAGGGCGTCACGACGGGCATCTCTGCGCACGATCGTGCGCACACGATCCAGGTCGCAATCGATCCCGAAAGCCGTCCGCGCGACCTCGTGCAGCCCGGACACGTGTTCCCGCTGAAGAGCCGCGCCGGGGGCGTGCTCGAGCGGGCCGGCCAGACCGAGGCGGCCGTGGACCTGACGCGGCTTGCGGGTCTGAACCCCGCGGGTGTGATCTGCGAGGTGATGAACGACGACGGCACGATGGCCCGCGTGCCGGACCTGGTCGACTACTGCATGCGCCACGGGTTGCGCATGATCACCGTGGCCGATCTGATCGCCTACCGTCGGCGCCACGACAAGCTCGTCGAAAGGGTTGTCAGCACCGCGCTGCCGACGGGGTTCGGGGACTTCGAAGCCGTCGGGTATCGCTCGCTGATCGACGACAAGCATCACGTGGCGCTCGTCAAGGGTGAGGTTCGCGGGGAGCCCGATGTGCTTGTCCGGGTGCACTCGGAGTGCCTCACCGGCGACGTGTTCCACTCGCTGCGCTGTGACTGCGGCGAGCAGCTCTCCTCGGCGCTGGCGATGATCGAGCGCGAGGGCCAGGGCGTGCTGCTGTATCTCTCCCAGGAGGGTCGCGGGATCGGGCTGCTGAACAAGCTGCGCGCCTACCGGCTGCAGGAGGACGGCCTGGACACGGTCGAAGCCAACGAGCGCCTTGGCTTGCCGGCGGATCTGCGCGACTACGGGATCGGCGCCCAGATCCTGGCCGACCTCGGCCTGAGCTCGATCAGGATCCTCACTAACAACCCGAAGAAGATCAAGGGACTCGAGGGGTACGGGCTGTCGGTGAGTGGTCAGATCCCGATCGAGCACGCACCGAACGAGCACAACGAGGCATACCTGCGCACGAAGGCGCAGCGGATGGGCCATACCCTACATCACCAGGGCCTGAACCTGGACGAGGAGATGCTCACGGCTGAGCGCAAGCGGGCTGACAACGAGGAGCGGCACGAGCAGTGAGCGGCTCATACGCCGTCGCGATCAGTCGTTTCTATGAGGATCTGGCCGAGCGGCTGCTGTCGGGGGCGAGGGCGGCATTTGCCCGGGCCGGCGACGTTGAGGTCGAGGTGTTCGATGTCCCGGGCGCGTTCGAGCTTCCCCTCGCTGCGAGCTACGCGGCCCGTTCGGGGCGCTTCTGTGGCGTGGCCTGCCTGGGGGCCGTCATCCGGGGCGAGACCGACCACTACGACTTCGTCTGCGCGCAGGCCGCCAGCGGGATCATGCGGGTCCAGCTCGACACGGGTGTGCCGTGCGCATTCGGTGTGCTGACCTGCGAGACGATGGAGCAGGCACTCGCCCGAGCGGGCGGCGGGAAGCGCGACCAGGGCCGCCATGCCGCCGAAGCGGTGCTGCGGATGGCCGCGCTGCGAGGTGAGCTGGACGCACGGTGAGCGCCGTCAATCGAGCCGTGCGCTCGCGCCGAGAGGTCGATCGGCTTCCGCTGGGGCCGACCCCGGGGGGTTTCGGTCTGAAGATCATCTAGACTGCTGCGCCGACGATGGCCAAGGTATGTCACAGCTGCGGCAGGGGGCCGGCGTTCGGTCAAAGCCGCAGCCACTCGATGGTCGCGACCAAGCGGCGTTTCGATCCGAACCTGCAGAAAGTCAGGATCATGGTGGGCAAGGCACCCAAGCGGGTGTACGTTTGCACGCGCTGCCTAAAAGCCGGCAAGGTCATGAAGGCTCTCTGAGCGGCATCTCCTCCAACAGGCTCACGGCCCGGGCCGTGAGCGGCCGCGGAGGAGGCACCTGGCGAAGGTGATAGACGTGTCGTGATGACCGATACCAACCTCCTGCGCTTTCGCATCGCCGTCGCCGGCGCCCTCGCGTACCTGGAATCACGACGTGAGGAGGTCAACGACCTCAACGTCTTCCCGGTCGCCGACGGGGACACCGGGGACAACATGGCGCTCACCCTGAGAGCCGTGCTGGATGAGCTCGACCGCCTGCAGGGCGCCGAGGAGGGACGCACGATCGACGAGATCGGGCGCGACGAGATCGTGCAGTCGGTGGCGGGCGCGGCGCTGCTGGGTGCGAGGGGCAACTCCGGCGTGATCCTCTCCCAGTTGATCCGCGGAGCGGCCGAGGAGCTGGTATCCAGGCCGGGGCAGCTGATCGACGCGACGCTGATCGGCGCCGCGCTCGCGAAGGGAGCGGACCGCGCCTACGCCTCGGTGCGCGACCCCGCCGAGGGGACGATCCTCACCGTCGCGCGCGAGATGGCCCACAAGATCGTGACCGACGTCGCCCACAGCCCGGGAAACGCGCGCCTGGAGCCCACCACCGGCCGCCAGGAGCAGGATGTGGCGATCGCCGAGGCGCTCGAGCGCGCGGTCGCGGCGGGCCAGGACTCGGTCAAGCGCAGTCCGGAGTTGCTGGCGGCGCTGCGCGAGGCGGGCGTGGTCGACGCGGGTGGCTACGGGCTGACGATCATCCTCGCCGGCGTGGTGGCGGCGCTGCGCGGCGACGATCCGCCCGAGCTCGATCACCATGCCCCGGCGCGCATCAGCCACCCCGAGCACAGCTCGAGCACGTATCGCTTCTGCACCAACTTCGCCGTCACGGGAACCGAGTTGAGCTCGGGTCGCTTCATCGCGCCGCTCGAGGAGCTGGGCGACTCGGTTCTGGTCGTCGGTGACGCGTCGACGCTGAAGGTCCACCTCCACACCGACGATCCCGAGCTCGCCACGGCGATGTTCGCCGGGCTCGGGCAGGTCTCGCGCCTGGATGTCGCCGACATGCGAGTCCAGCTGGCCGAGCGCGACGCCCGCTTGGCCGACCGCTCCGCGCTCGCGGACGGCGCGGGCATCGCCGGCGAGGGGCGGACGGACGGCCCCGACGGAGCCTCGAGCGGGTCGGCGTCGATCCCGCCGGCCGTCGCCGGGCGAGTCCGCTGTGGGGCGGTGGCCGTCGTCAGCGGCGACGGGCTGGCCGCGCTGTACCGCGAGCTGGGCGTGCACACGATCGATGGGGGCCCGACGCTGAACCCCTCAACCTACGATCTGCTCGCGGGCATCCACGAGGTCCAGGCCGAGGAGGTGGTGGTGTTGACGAACAGCGCAAACGTGATCATGGCGGCCGAGCGCGCGGCCGAGCTGTCGGACAAGCAGGTGCTCGTCGCGCCCACCCCCAGCCAGCAGGCCGGTCTGGCCGCGGCCGTGGCGCTCGTCCCGAATCGCGCGGTCGAGGAGAACGCGCAGGCGCTGGCCGAGGCCCTCGCGCACGTGCGCACGGGGGCCGTCGCGCAGGCTGCTCGCGACGACGCGCAGGGACGCTTCAGGCGCGGGGACGCGGTCGGATTCGTGGAGGAGGAGGTGCTCGCCTGGGGCGAGCCCGGCAAGACCCTGCAGGCGGTCCTGGAAGAGCTTTCAAGCGGGGCGGACGGATCGGGGCCGCCCGAGCTGATCAGCGTGCTCGCCGGCGAGGACGCCCCCTTTGGGCTCGGCGACGTCGAGGGACTCATCAACGGTGGGGTCGAGCTCGAGCTGCGTCACGGCGGGCAGCCCGCATACTGGTGGCTGCTGGCCGCCGAGTAGCTCGCCGGCCGCTCGCGGCCGCGGTTACGACCGCCGTCCGATGCATGATGGGCGTCGAATGTCCGCGACCGACACCCGCGCGTCGCGCGGGGCATATTCCTCGGTGGCGGATCGCACCGCTTTCGTGATGCGTGCGTTCGCATCAAGACGGGCCCTGGGCAGGGAGGAGATGATCGAAGCACCGGTGCGCTGGCCACGGCCGTCGCGCCTGAGCACTCCGGTGCGCACGGCGTCCGCGAAGACCGCGGCCGGGTTGCGCGCGCTCGGGATCTGCACCGTCGGCGAGTTGCTCGAGTATCTGCCAAGCGCCAGCCGCGACGCGCGCACCGTCGCGGGGCTCCGGGCCGGCGAGCAGGCCACCGTGGCTGTTGAGGTGGACAGCATCGTCGCGCGGCCGGTGCGCCGCCGACGGATGCGCCCGCTCGTGGAGGCGAGGGTCCACGATGCGACGGGCAGCATGCGCGCCACCTTCTTCAACCAGCCCTGGCTGCTCGGGCGCTACCCACCCGGGACGTGCCTGCTCCTGCACGGCAAGGCCGATGGGCGAGGAGGCTTTCGGGTATCCCACCATGCCCTCGGCGCAGATCTCGGGCCCGACGATCCCGGCGGACGCACTTCGCAGGGCGGCTCGGCCGATCGCGGTCGCAGTGGCGCGCACGCCGCAGACGCCCGCGGCGGCGGCCAGGGCGGGGATGACGGCGTCCCCGAGGGCCACGCCGAACCCGTCGGGGCGGTCGCGCACTACCCTGCGACCGAGGGGGTCTCATCGACGCAGATCCTCACCCTCGTGCGAGGTGCACGAGGCGCGCTGAGCGACGTCACGGAGGCGCTTTCGGCTGCCACCCGCGTGGCCGAGGGTCTGCCGGACCGCGCGAGCGCTCTCGCCGCGATGCACTTCCCGCGGGAGCGGACCGATCCCGAGAACGGCCGCCGAAGGCTGGCGTTCGAGGAGCTGCTGCTCACGCAGCTCGCGTTCCTGCGCCGACGCGCGCGGCGCAGGGCGCTCACAGGATCACCCGCGCTGGACGGCGAGCCGTCGCTGAGCGCCCGCTGGCTGCAGGCGGGCCTGCCGTTCGAGCTGACGGGCGACCAGTGCCGGGCGGTCGAGGCGATCCGGACGGACCTCGAACAGCCGCGGGCGATGCAGCGGCTGTTGATGGGGGAGGTGGGCAGCGGCAAGACCGTGGTGGCGCTGTACGCGATGCTCCGAGCAGTTGAGCACGGGCAGCAGGCCGCTCTGATGGCGCCCACCGAGACCCTTGCCGAGCAGCACTTCTCGACGCTGCAGCGGCTGATCGGCGCCGAGCCGGTGACCGTTGCGCTGCTCACCGGCTCCACGCCCGCACGCAGGCGCCGAGACATCCTGGGCAAGCTCGAGAGCGGAGAGCTGTCGCTGATCGTCGGCACGCATGCGCTGATCGAGCCGGGTGTGCGCTTTCGCTCGCTGGCCGTCGCGGTCGTCGACGAGCAGCACCGCTTCGGAGTGCGCCAGCGGGCGGCGCTCGAAGAAGGCGGCCTCGCCAGCCCGCCGCACATGCTGCACATGACCGCAACCCCGATTCCGCGCACGCTCGCGCTCGCCGGATACGGGGATCTGGACGCGAGCACCCTGCGCGAGCTGCCGCGGGGAAGGCGGGCGGTCGATACACAGCTCATCATCGGGCAGAGCGCGCGCCAACGCGCATACGAGGAGCTCCGCCGGCAGCTGGGCGCGGGCAGGCAGGCCTACGTGGTGTGCCCGCTGGTCGAGGAGGCGACGGATCCCGATGCGGGCGCGGGGAGCGCCGTGGCCGGGACAGGCGAGGGGTCGAGGATGGCCCAGCGCGCGGCCACGGTTGAGCTCGAGCGCCTCAGGGAGGGCGAGCTCCGCGGATACGAGCTGGCGCTGCTCCATGGCGCCATGCGCCCCCGCGAGAAGCAGCAGGCGATGTCGGCGTTCGCTTCCGGCAAGGCCGACGTGCTGGTCGCGACGACGGTCGTGGAGGTCGGCATAGACGTGCCGAATGCAACGGTCATGGTGGTCGAGAACGCCGAGCGCTTCGGGATCTCCCAGCTGCACCAGCTGCGGGGAAGGGTCGGCAGGGGCGAGCATCCGGCGAGCTGCTTCTTGGTGGCGCCGCCCGGGCCGAGCGGCTCGGTGAAGCTGCGTGCGATCGTCGAGCACGCCGACGGCTTCCGGCTGGCCGAGATCGATCTGCGGCTGCGCAAGGAGGGCGAGCTGCTCGGAACTCGCCAGTCGGGCTTTCATCAGTTCGACGTGGCGAGCCTTCCCGAGGACGCCCAGCTGTTGGAGCGCGCGCGCGCCCGGGCGGAGGCGATCGCCGCCGCCGATCCCGAGCTGCAGTCGCCCGAGCACGCGCTGCTCGGGCGCTCGCTCGAGCAGAGGTTCGGCGCCGAGGCGCTCGAGCGGATCCCCGGCTAGTGATCGAGCTCCTCGCGCAGAATCCCTACGGTGTCGGGCATGAGGGTGATTGCCGGACGACACGGCGGCAGGCGGCTGAAGGCGCCTCCTGGACGGACCACGAGACCGACATCGGACCGGGTCAGAGAGGCCCTGTTCGCGATGCTCGGAGACGTCCACGGGGCGAGCGTGCTCGACCTCTTCGCGGGAACCGGCGCGCTCGGCATCGAGGCTCTGTCCAGGGGCGCCTCGCGGGCGGTGTTCGTAGAGCGAGACGGCGGCGCGGTGGGTGTCCTGCGAACCAATCTGCAGACGCTCGGGATCGAGCCGACCGAGGCGGAGGTGCGGCGCGCGGATGCGCTCCGAGCGCTGGGCAGTGCACGGATGCGCGAAGAGACATACGATCTGCTGTTCATCGATCCTCCCTACAGGCAGGCATACGACTGGGGGCCCGAGCTGTCGCGGGCCCTGCCGCCGGTGCTCGGGCCTGGGGCGCGCGTCGTGGTCGAGAGCGATCGGCGAGCGCAGCTCGACCTTCGGATGGACGTCGAGCAGGAACGACGCTATGGCGACACTTCGATTCGAATCCACCGGCACCAATGACCCAGCGTGAAAAGTCGATAGTCGTGTGCCCGGGCTCCTACGACCCGATCACCAATGGACATCTCGACGTGATCCGGCGCGCGTCGAGCCTGTACGACGAGGTCGTGGTGGCGGTCGTCAACCGTTCGGTGCGAAAGGACGCGGCGCTGTTCGGGATCGAGGAGCGCATGGGATTCATCGAACGCTCGATCGCCGACCTCCCACAGGTGCGCGCGGAGCCGTTCTCGACGCTCGTGGTGGAGTTCGCCAGGAGCGTGGGCGCGAAGGCGATCGTCAAGGGGCTCCGGGCGATTTCGGATTTCGAGTACGAGCTCGAGATGAGCCAGCTCAACCGCCGCCAGGATCCCGAGATAGAGTCCGTCTATCTAATGGCCAGCCCGCAATACAGTTTCCTGTCTTCGAGCGGCGTGAAGGAGCTCGCCACGTTCGGGGGGCGGATCGACGATCTGGTCCCCGACGAGGTGGCCGGACGCTTGCAGGAAGAGCTGAGGCGCTGACGAAATGGGATGTGCGACCGATGTCGACCTCCCGGCAGATCGCGGGCCGGAAGCCCACGGAGGTGACCGTTAGATGGATGTCCTTGTACTCATAGACAAGCTCGACGACCTGGTGCACAACGCCAAGTCAGTCCCGATGACCGACCAGGTGAGGGTCGACAAGGAGGAGATCTACGACATCCTCGACCAGATGCGCGCGACGATTCCCGAGGAGATCAAGCAGGCGCGGTGGATCGTCAAGGAGCGTCAGGAGATGCTCGCCGAGGCCAAGAAGGAGGCTGAGCGGGTGATCAAGGATGCGCGCGAGCGACAGGAGCGGCTGGTGGGCGAGGAGGAGGTCACGAAGCAGGCCGAGCGCGCCGCAGAGGACATCGTCGAGGACGCCCGTGCCCGGGAGCGGGAGATAAGGCTGGGGGCCGAGGACTACGCCGACGAGATACTCAACACGCTCGAGGTGAACCTGTCGAAGTTCATCGCCGCGGTCCAGCGCGGGCGCGAGCGCCTGCAGGGGAAGGACGAACCGGCGGAAGTCGGTTAGTCCCCCGCACGGGCGCCGGGAGCCTCGAGCGCGTCGCGCGTTTGGGTTCCAGCGCATTGGGCTAGGGTCACGAGCATGGACGCCCGAGAAGCAAAGCAGCGCCTGCAGGTCGCGAGGACCCTGTTGGGCGCGGGGATGCTCCAGACGACGCGCCCGGACAAGGTGCTGCGCGCGCTCGCGATCCTTCGTCGCTGGGGGACCTCATCGGCGTCCGCCTACGCGCGCGCGGCGCTCCTATATCCCCAGCGAACGGCCATCGTCGACGAGCGGGGGACGCTGACCTTCGCGGAAGTCGACAGGCGCACCAACGCGCTGGCGCGCGAGCTGGGCGCGGCCGGCGTGGCGGAACGCGACGGCGTCGCGATCATGTGTCGCAACCACCGCGGCTTCATCGAGGCGTCGGTCGCGTGCTCGAAGCTGGGCGCCGGCGCGCTCTACCTGAACACGGCGTTCGCGGGCCCGCAGATCACCGACGTGATCAAGCGCGAGGACCCTGTCGCGGTGATCTACGACGAGGAGTTCAGCGAGCTGATAGACGCGGGCGCCGCCGAGCGGACGCGTTTCGTCGCCTGGAGCGAGCCGAGCGCTCGAGATGCGAGCGGGGGCTCCTCCGATCCGCTCACGGAGACGCTGATCGCGCGCGGGGACGACTCTGAGCTGCAACCGCCGCTCGAGAGCGGGCGCATCGTGGTCCTGACGTCGGGCACGACGGGCATGCCGAAGGGGGCGCCGCGCAAACCGCCCGAGTCGATGGCTCCGGCGGCGGCGCTGCTTTCGAAGATCCCGCTGAGGGCCGCCGAGACGACGGTGATCGCCGCGCCGATGTTTCACTCCTGGGGGCTCGCCCACTTCAACCTCGCCCTCGCGCTGGGCTCGACGGTCGTGTTGCACCGCCGCTTCGATCCCGAGCAGACGCTCCGGGCCGTCGCCCGGCATCGGGCGAGCACCCTCGTGGTCGTGCCGGTGATGCTGCAGCGGATCATGGACCTGGATGAGGAGACGATCGCGCGCTACGACATGCGCGCGCTGCGGGTCATAGCCCTCAGCGGCTCTGCGCTGCCGGGCGACCTCGCCACGCGGTCGATGGATGCGCTCGGGGAGGTGGTCTACAACCTGTACGGCTCCACTGAGGTGGCCTGGGCGACGATCGCCACCCCCGAGGACCTGCGCGCGGCTCCGGGCACCGCTGGGCGTCCGCCAATGGGAACGATCGTGCGGCTGCTCGACGACGACGGACACGCGGTGAAGCGCGGCCAGACGGGACGGATCTTCGTGGCCAACGAAATGACCTTCGAGGGCTACACCGACGGCGGCGGCAAGGAGGTGATCGAGGGCTTGATGAGCACCGGCGACGTCGGTCGATTCGACGCGCACGGCCGGCTCTTCGTCGACGGCCGCGACGACGAGATGATCGTGAGCGGCGGCGAGAACGTGTTCCCGCGCGAGGTCGAGGACCTCCTCGCCGACCATCCTGAGATCGAAGAGGCTGCGGTCGTCGGCGTGGCCGACGAGGACTTCGGTCAGCGGCTGAAGGCGTTCGTGGTCGTGCGCGACGGCGACGAGCTCAGCGAGCAGGCGGTGCAGGCGTACGTCAGGGAGAACCTCGCGCGCTTCAAGGTTCCCCGCGAGGTCGTCTTCCTTGACAGCCTGCCCCGCAATGAGACCGGCAAGGTGCTCAAGCGGGTGCTGAGGGACGAGCGCGGCTGACGGAAGGCGCACCGAGGGCAACGCGATCGCGCGGGCGCTCGCTAGCCTTGGGAGGGTGGCGGCGGAGGCCCACGACTTCGATCTGGCCGGCATGCGGCTGAGCGCCGGAGAGGGACGGCGGTTGGCGCTCGATGTGCCGATCGAGCCGCTCCTCTTGGGCGGCGAGCGATACGCGGCGGCACGCACCACCGATCGGAGATCGGACGATCTCCGATCGGTGAGCAGATCGGCGAGCGTGCCCGTGGAGCTTCAGATCTCGCGGCTGATCGGCGGCGGGTACTCCCTGCGGCTGAGCTTTCAGGTGGCGCTCGAAGGGCCGTGCATGCGATGCCTGAAGGACGCGAGGCCGATCGTGGAGGTGGACAGCCGCGAGGTGGACCAGCCCGGCGGCGGAGAGGAGATGTCGAGCCCCTACGTGCGAGATGAGACGCTCGATCTGGCGGCGTGGGCGCGCGACGCGTTTGCCCTGGCGGCGCCGGTGAAGGTGTTGTGTCGCGAGGACTGCGCCGGCCTGTGCCCGGTGTGCGCCGCCGACCTCAACGACGCTCCGCCCGAGCACCACCACGCGCCCGCTCCCGATCCGCGCTGGGCGAAGTTGCGCGAGCTGAAGCTCGAGTAGCGATCCGCCGGGCTGGTAGCCTTCTGGCGCGATGGCGGTCCCCAAGAAAAAGCAATCTCACAGTCGTACAGCCAAGCGCCGTGCGCAGCACAAGATCGGCACGCCGGCGCTCAACGCGTGCCCCAAGTGCCACAGCCCCCGCAGGCCGCACCGGGTATGTCCCGTGTGTGGCACCTACGCGGGCCGCGAGGTCGTGGTGCCGGGGGCCCACAGTCACGAGCACGAGCACGAGCACGACGGCGAGTAGGCGGCAACCGGCCTCGACGGGCGGCTCACCGGCCGATCGCGATGGGGGCTCGCGCCCGGCGGTCGTCGCCGTCGACTGCAACGGAGCGGACCTCGGCCCGGCCGAGGTCGCGGCCGGAGCCGCGATCGCCGTGGGACGTGGCGCTCGCGTGATCCTGTTCGGGCCGGCCGGGCAGCTCGGGGATCTGCCGGCGGGCATCGAGGTCGTCGACGCTCCCGTGTCGATAGCCAAGAGCGCCGACCCGGCCGGGGCTGCCCGGGCGACGCCCGAGGCCTCGATCGTGCAGGCGACGAAGGCGGTCGCCGAGGGCAGGGCGCAGGCCCTGGTCTGCGCCGGCGGCACCGGCGCGGCCGTGGCGGCGGGCACGTTCAACGTCAAGCGGGCGCACGGCATCTACCGCCCCGCCCTCGCGATCCCGCTTCCGGTGCCGCGCCGGCCGGTGACGCTGCTGGACGTGGGCGCGAGCGCCGATGCGCGGCGCGAGCACCTCGTGCAGTATGCGTTCATGGGCGCCGCGCTGTCGCGGATCGTGCTCGGGGTGGAGCGTCCCCGGGTGGGCCTGTTGTCAAACGGCGAGGAGGCCGAGCGCGGCAGCCGTCTGATCATCGAGACCCACGCCGAGCTGCTCGAGCGGGCAGAGGTCGGCATCGGCGCATTCGACTTCGTCGGCAACGTCGAGGGAGGTGACGTCGTCGGAGGGGCCGCGGATGTGATCGTCACGGACGGCTTCACCGGCAACATCGCGTTGAAGCTGATGCAGGGCGTCTCACAGACGATCCTCGGGGCGATCAGGGAGGCGGCGACGTCCTCCACGCGCGCGAAGCTGGGCGGCGCGCTCCTGAAAGGCGCGCTGGCCGGGTTCCGCGAGGAGATCGATCCGGAGGCGCAGGGCGGCGCCTACCTGTTGGGACTGCGGAGCCTCGGGGTGGTGATCCATGGGCGATTCACGCGACGGGGCTTCGCGCAGGCGATCTCGCGCGCGGAGCAGGGGGCGCGCGAGGACCTGGTGGGGCAGACCCAGCGGGCGCTCGCGCAGGCCGGGGCATTGAGGAGGGCGCCCGTGTCCGTGCCGGCCGCTAGCCTGCGCCAGACGCGATGAGAAGACCAGCATCTGTGCCATCGACGGCATGGCAGTCGCCCTGCCCGCCCCCGTCGCCCCGCCGGACGTCGATCTCGGCCGGGCACGCGCCCGTGCACGACGCGCGATGAGCGCTGCAGGCCGCGAGCAGGTGTTCACGCTGATCCAGGCCCACCTGGCGGACGAGCTCGACGTGCCGCCGGGCGCGATCGTCGAGGGGACCCGTTTCAAGGAGGATCTGGAGGCGGATTCGCTGGACCTGTATACGCTCGTGCAGGAGCTCGAGGACACCTACGGCGTGCAGATGTCCGACGATCAGGCGGCACGGATCCTCACCGTGGGGCAGGCGGTGGAGTTCGTCCTGGCCCACAGGGGGACGGCCGATGTGGAGCGATGACGCTGCTCGACGGCCTGTTGGACGAGTTACCCGAGGAGCTCGCACGCCAGGTGTTCACGCACGCGTCCTGGAGCGAGAGGCCCAGCGACTCCTACGCGCGGCTGGCGTTCCTCGGCGACAGCGTGCTCGCGCTGGCGGTGACCGCGCATCTCTATCCGCGACTGGAGGCCGAGCGCTTCGGTGCGGGACGGCTGACGAAGATTCGCGCGCAGGCGGTCTCGGGTGTGTCATGCCGGGCGGTCGCCGAGCGGCTGGCCCTGCCCGAGCGCCTGCGCGCCGCCGCGCCGACGGGCGTTCAGGAGAGCGCCGCGGCGCTGGTGGAGACCGAGCGAGTGCTCGCCTCCGTGATCGAGGCCGTGATCGGCGCTTGCTATCTGTATGCCGGCTACGAGCGCACGGCCGAGGCGGTGGTCGAGGCGTTCGGCCCGGAGATCGATCAGGCGCTCGAGCACCCCGTGGACTTCAAGTCAGCGCTGCAGGAGCTCCTCGCCAGGCGTGGCGCCGCGGTGAGCTATGAGATCACCGGCGAGGATGGCCCGCCGCACGAACGCACCTACGTGGTCGAGGCCCGCGTCGATGGGCAGGCTCTCGGAAGTGGCAGCGGCAGGAGCAAGAAGCATGCCGAGCAGGCGGCCGCGCGCGAGGCGGTCGACAGGTTGTGAGGAAGCTGGGCAGGGTAGTGCCGAGGCCATGACATGCGCCTGAAGTCGCTCACGTTGAAGGGCTTCAAGTCGTTCCCCGACCGCACGCGCCTGGACTTCGGTCCGGGGGTGAGCGTCGTCGTGGGCCCGAACGGATCGGGCAAGTCCAACGTCACCGACGCCGTCCTGTGGGCGATGGGCGAGCAATCGCCGCTGGCCGTTCGCGGCCAGTCGATGCAGGACGTGATCTTCGGCGGGGGACGGGGGGTGCAGGCGCGCAGCGCGGCCGAGGTCGAGATCGTGCTCGACAACTCGAACGGCGCGATCGAGCTGCCACTCAGCGAGATCTCGATCGCACGGCGCCTGGACCGCACCGGCGAGGGCGGCTACCGGCTGAACGGCGCCCGCTGTCGCCTGACGGATGTGATCGAGCTGCTGTCGGACACCGGCTTGGGCAAGGAGAACCACTCGGTCATCTCGCAGGGCCGAGTCGAGCAGGTCGTGACCTCCAAGCCGCGTGACCGCCGGCTGCTGATCGAGGAGGCGGCCGGTCTCGGCAAGCACCGCAAGCGTCGCCGGCGGGCGCAGCTGAAGCTCGAGCGCACCCAGGAGAATCTCGACCGTGCGCTGGACGTGGAGCGCGAGGCTCGCGTCGGGCTGCGACCTCTCAAGCGTCAGGCCGAGGCCGCACAGCTGCACGAGCGGCTGGAGCGCCAGACGCTCGAGGCGCGCTGGGAGCTCGTGCGCGATCTTGTGCGGGCGCGCAGCGAGGAGCTCCGCGAGGCCGAGGCGCGCGTTGCCGGCGCGCGCGCGGTGCGCGGCGAGATCGAGTCGAAGCTGCAGGCGACGATCGAGCGGCGAGGGCGGGCGGAGCGGTCGCTTCAGGAGCGTGCCGAGCGCCATGACGCGCTGGCGCGGCGGGCCTACGATGCCCGCTCGGCGCGTGAGCGGCTGTCGCTGCGCGCGGAGCAGGCCGGCGCGAGCGCGCAGGCGCTCGCGAGGCGGACCGAGCGTCTGGGAGATGAGCTCCAGACGCTGAGCGGGGAGACCGGCGGGCGGCCCGACGATGCTCAATCGGAGCGCAGCGAGGCTCGGATGATCGCGCTCGAGCGGGAGCTCGCCGAGATCGAGGCCTCGGGCGAGCGGGAGACCGCGGCAGAGATGGAGCAGCTCCAGGCGACGCGCGAGCGGGAGCTCGAGCGGGTCAAGCAGCTCGAGGTCGAGCTCGTGGCCGCCCGGCAGGCGCGCGAGCAAGCCGAGGCGCTGCTCGAGCAGGCACGCGCGGGAGGCGTCTGGTCGACGAGGTGGGAGGAGGTTCGCCGGGTGATCGTGGACGGCGTGGAGCGCGCGCTCGGTCACCGCGATCGGCGCGAGCGCGAGCAGGCGGCGAGCGACGTCGCCGAGCAGGCCGAGCGGGTCGCCCGCGGCGCGGTCGAGTATGCCCTGAGGGGCGCGCGCGCCGCCGAGGATGCCCGCGATGAGGCCGAGACGGCGCTACGCGCGGTCGAGCGCAGCCACGCGGAGGCCACCGAGCAGCAGCGGCGTACGGAGTGGCTGATGGAGCACCGCCGAACGGCCCCCCAGCAGGGACCGGGGGCGGTGCGCAGGGCTCAACTCGAGGGCGAGCTCGCCGCCGAGCGGCGTCAGACCGAGCGCGCCGAGCACGAGAAGGCCGAGCGCCTGCGGCGCATCGAGTGGAGACGCGCTCAGCGGCTCGCCGACGGCGAGCTGCTTGCGCTCGCCGAGCGCTTCATGGCGGTGCTGCGGGACGCAGGCGGCATCGTCGAGCCGCGAATCGCCGCGCTCGAGCAGGAGCTCGAGCGTGACCGCGCGGCCGGTGAGACGATGGCGGACGAGCTGCGCGCCTGCGCCGGCGATGAGGCCGAGATACAGGCGCAGCTGCGGGGCGCCGGAGAGCTCGTGACCGAAGCGGAGGTGGCCGCGCAGCGGCTGCGCGACCAGGCCGCCGAGGCCGAGCTCGAGCTGAGCGGGATCGCCGAGCGGCTCGGGCTGACCCTTTCAGAGCATGGGCAGCCGGGAGACGGTTCGTCGCAGGAGCCCGCGCCGCCGACCGCCGTCGGGACACCGCGGGTGGCAAATCCTCCCCTCGAGCAGGAGCAGGAGCAGGCGCTCCTCGCGCGGGTCGAGCGCCTTGAACGACGGCGCGAGCAGCTCGGCCCGGTCAATCCGCTGGCCCAGCAGGAGTACGCGCAGGCGGTGGCCCGGGTCGAGGAGATGGAGGGCCGGCGCTCGGACCTCGAGACCGCGCTGCGGGAGCTCGGTGCGTTGATACGCGACACAGACCGCCAGATCCAGGAGACCTTCCAGGAGACCTTCCAGGCGGCTGCGCGCAACTTCGAGGAGCTCGTCGGTGATCTGTTCCCGGGCGGCTCCGGCCGCCTGAGGCTCGTCAGCGAAGAGCAGCCGCTGCGCCCCGTGCTCGGCGGACAGCCGCTGCCGGGGGGCGCCTCGACTGCGGCCGGCGCCGGCGGGGCCGACCCCGAGGCGGCCGAGGCGGCCGCGGAGGCGGAGCTCGAGGACGAGGAGCAGGAGGAGCTCCCGGGGGTTGAGATCGAGATCACGCCCGCGGGCAAGGCGACCAAACGCCTGTCGCTGCTGTCAGGCGGCGAGAAGTCGATGACCGCGCTGGCGTTCGTGTTCGCCGTGTTCCTCGCCCGCCCCTGTCCCTTCTACATCCTCGACGAGGTCGAGGCCGCGCTGGACGATCTCAACCTCGACCGCTTTCTGACGCTGCTCCGCCGCCATTCAGATCGTGCGCAGTTCATCGTCATCACCCACCAGAAGCGCACGATGGAGGCCGCGGACTGGCTGTATGGCGTCTCGATGGGCGGCGACGGGGTCTCGAAGGTCATCTCCCGGCGCCTGCCGGCCGAGCCGGTCCGGGAGGCCGAGGTCGCCGAGGTCGCCTAGCGGCGTCGCTGCTATCGTCGCGCGGCCCGTGGCGCGCGAGTGGAGTGATCTGTTCATCACCGGGGAGGCCGCCGGCCGGGGCGAGCTCGACGGCGAGCCCGAGTCCGGCGAGCAGGGACGGCGTGGCGGGTTCTTCCGCCGGCTTCGCGAGAGCATGGCCAAGACCCGCCAGGCGCTCGGCTCGGAGATCCAGGCGACGCTATTCGGGGTGCTCGACGAGCACACGTGGGAGCGCCTCGAGGAGGCCCTGATCATGGCCGACGTCGGCGCGAGCACGACCGCGTCGGTCGTGGGAGAGCTCGAGGCAGAGGCGGGCGCAGGGGAATCTCGAGGGCGGCGAGGCGCTGAGCGAGCGGCTGATCGGGCTGCTGGCGCAGACGGCGAGCGCCGGGGACGGGCGGATCGACATCCGCGCCGAGCCGACTGTGATCCTCGTGGTCGGGGTCAACGGCACCGGCAAGACGACCACGATCGGAAAGCTCGCGTGGCACCTGCACCAAGAGCTGGGACGGAGCGTCCTGCTGGGAGCCGCCGACACGTTCAGGGCCGCCGCCACCGAGCAGCTCGAGGGCTGGGCGCGGCGCGCGGGCGCTGAGATCGTGACGGGTCAGGAGGGCTCAGACCCGGGAGCGGTGGCCTTCGAGGCGATCGCCCAGGCCCGCGGCCGGGGCGTGGACGTGGTGATCATCGATACCGCCGGGCGCCTTCACACCCAGGCGGATCTGATGGGTGAGCTTGGGAAGGTGCGTAAGGTGATCGCCCGCCAGCTGGAGGGCGCTCCGCACGAGACGCTGCTGACGCTCGATGCGACCACGGGCCAGAACGGCCTGCGCCAGGCCAAGCTGTTCGCCGAGGCCGTGCAGGTCACGGGGGTGGTGCTCACCAAGCTCGACGGCACGGCTCGCGGGGGCATCGCGCTGGCGATCGCGCGCGAGCTCGAGCTGCCGGTGAAGCTGATCGGCGTGGGCGAGTCGGTCGAGGATCTGCGCCCTTTCGACCCCGAGGACTTCGCGCGCGCGATGATCGCGGAAGGGTAACCTGAAGCCATGGATGCGTGGATCATCTGGCTGGCCGCGGCGTGCATCCTGGGTGTGGGCGAGATGCACCAGGGCGGCTTCTACCTGGCCCCGTTCGCCCTCGGGGCGGCGCTTGCCGCCGTCGTCAGCCTGCTCGGCGTGGGCGCCCTGCTGAGCGGCGTCGTGTTCGCTGCTCGCCTCGGGGATCGTGTTCGCGACGCTGCGCCCCGTGGCTCGGCGCCACCGCCGGCTGCCGCCCTCGATCCGCACCGGCGCGGCGGCGCTGATCGGCCGTCCCGCGATCGTGCTCGAGCGGATCGCCAACGACGAGGGAGTGGGCTGCGTGAAGATCGACGGCGAGGTGTGGACGGCGCGCAGCTACGACGAAGACGAGGTGATCGACGCCGGCGAGCGCGTCGAGGTGGTCGAAATCAGGGGAGCCACGGCGCTTGTGATGCACTGAGGCACGCCGCCCCGGCAAGCCAACAGAAAGGAAACCGTCCAAATGGTCGCTCTGATCGTCGTCGCCGTGGTCGTCCTGTTCGCGCTGATCGTCGCCGCGCGAACCATCCGCGTCATCCCCCAGGCGCGGGCGGGTGTGGTCGAGCGGCTGGGTCGCTACAGCCGCACGCTGGAGCCGGGGTTGACGATCATCACGCCGTTCATCGATCGCGTCAAGCCGCTGGTCGACCTGCGCGAGCAGGTCGTCAACTTCTCGCCCCAGTCGGTGATCACCGAAGACAACGTGGTGGTGGGGATCGAGACGGTCCTGTACTTCACGATCACCGACCCGCGCTCGGCGACATATGAAATCGCCAACCCGCTGCAGGCGATCGAGCAGCTGACCGTGACGACGCTGCGCAACGTGATCGGCGGTCTCACGCTCGAGGCGACGCTCACGGCGCGCGAGAACGTGAACACCGAGCTGCGGGTGGTGCTCGACGAGGCCACTGGGAAGTGGGGAATCAGGATCAACCGCGTCGAGATCAAGTCGGTCGACCCGCCGGCGGACATCCGGACGGCGATGGAGAAGCAGATGCGCGCCGAGCGCGACCGCCGCGCCGCGATCCTCACCGCCGAAGGCGAGAAGCAGGCCCAGATCCTCACCGCCGAGGGCGAGAAGCAGGCGGCCGTGCTCACCGCGGAGGGCGCACAGCAGGCGACGGTGCTCAACGCCGAGGGGGCCCGCCAGTCGGCGATCCTGCGCGCGGAGGGCGAAGCGAAGGCGATCGACACGGTCTTCAAAGCGATCCACGAGGGCAAACCGAATCGCGAGCTGCTGAGCTACGAATACCTGCAGATGCTGCCCCAGCTCGCCGAAGGCGACGCGAACAAGGTGTTCGTCGTGCCGTCCGAGTTCGCCCAGGCGTTCGGCGGCATCGGCGAGGCGTTGGCGCGTGGCGCGAGGGCGGCCGACCGCCCGCCGCCCCCGGATCGCCCGCCGGCGCCCCCGCGCCGCACAGATGCCTGAGGCGGACCGCGGCAGCGTGGGGACCGTGGCGGCGGCTGCGAGAATCAGCCGTTCATGTTCGACTCGCTCGCCGAGAAGCTGCAGCAGACGCTCTCCGATGTGCGCAACCGCGGCACGCTGACCGAGCAGGACATCGACGCCGCGATGCGCGAGATCCGCCTTGCGCTGCTCGAGGCCGATGTCAACTTCAAGGTCGTCAGGCAGTTCACCGCGCAGCTGAAGGAGCGCTGCCTCGGCGCCGAGATCATCGGCCGGCTCAACCCCGGCCAGCAGGTCGTGAAGATCGTGGCCGAGGAGCTCACGGCGCTGATGGGCGGCGCCTCCGCCGGCCTCAGCTTCTCCCCGCGGCCGCCCACGGTGATCCTGATGGCGGGGCTGCAGGGCTCGGGCAAGACGACGGCGACGGCGAAGCTCGCCAGCCACCTGCGCGAGGAGCACTCCTCGACCGTGGCGCTGGCGGCCTGTGACGTGTATCGCCCGGCGGCCGTCGAGCAGCTCGTGAAGGTGGGCGCCCAGGCGGGGGCGGAGGTATACGAGCAGGGGACCGAGCGCGATCCGGTGGACATCGCCGGCCTGGGCGCTGGAGCGCGCAAAGCGAGGAGGGCAAGGACGTCCTGATCGTGGACACCAGCGGTCGCCTTCACGTGGACGAGGAGCTGATGGGCGAGCTGGTGCGGATCCGCGACGCGGTGAAACCTCACGACGTGCTGCTCGTGGTGGACGCGATGACCGGCCAGGACGCGGTCAACGTCGCCGAGCGGTTCGCCGAGGCCGTGCAGTTCGACGGCGTCGTGATGAGCAAGCTCGACGGCGACGCCCGCGGCGGAGCGGCGCTGTCGGTCAAGGCGGTCACCGGCAAGCCGATCCTGTTCGCCTCGACGGGCGAGAAGCTCGAGCAGTTCGAGCGCTTCCATCCCGACCGCATGGCCCAGCGGATTCTCGGGATGGGCGACGTGATGAGCCTGATCGAGAAGGCCGAGCGCCAGTTCGACGAGACCGACGCGATCGAGCTGGAGCGCAAGCTGCGACGCAACGAGTTCGGGCTGGACGACTTCCTCGACCAGCTGCGGACGATTCGGCGGATGGGCCCGCTGACGAGCCTGCTCGGGATGATTCCCGGGCTGGCCGGCGCCCAGCTGCAGAACATGAAGGTCGACGAGCGTGAGCTCGATCGCATTCAGGCGATCATCCTCTCGATGACCCCCCAGGAGCGTCGCCGACCCGAGCTGATCAAGGGGTCGCGCAGGCTGCGGATCGCGCGCGGCTCGGGCACGACCGTCCAGCATGTGAACCGCCTGGTCAAGCAGTTCGGCCAGATGCGCAAGGTCATGCGCCAGGTGGGGCATGGCAAGATGCCGGACATCGGCGCGCTGATGCGAAACGCCCGCTGAAGTCTCAAGGCCCCCGCCGCAAGACGGCCCGGCCTCGAAGGGGAACACCGTCTAAGCTCTCTGTTCGCAACAGGCACGCATCCGGCCGAGAGGAAACAGTGGCGGTAAGGCTCAGGCTCACGCGAGTGGGCGGCAAGAAGCAACCGATGTGGCGAGTCGTGGTCGCCGACCAGCGCTCCCCGCGCGACGGCCGCGTGATCGAGACGATCGGCCACTACAACGCCCAGACCGACCCCTCGACGATCGTGATCGACGAGGAGCGCGCGCGCAGCTGGCTGGCGCGTGGAGCCCAGCCCTCGGACACGGTGCGCAAGCTGCTGCACATCCAGGGCATCGACACTCGGACCGGCTAGGGGCCCGCTGAGCGAGCAATGCCCAGCGAGACCCCAAGGCGGCTGCTCGAGTACCTCGCCGAGGGCCTGGTCGATGAGCCCGACGAGGTGTCGGTTGAGCAGTTCGAGGACGACGACGGCACGATCGTGCTCGAGCTGTGCGTCGCCGCCGATGATTACGGCAGGGTGATCGGGCGTGGCGGACGCACGGCGCACGCGCTGCGGACGGTCGTGAAAGCCGCCGCGACCGGCGAGGGCTGCCACGTGCTCGTCGACATCGTCGATTGACGCCGCAGCTCGGCTCAGGCGGAGGCGAGGCGATGGTCGAGCGACGCTGCTCCCGGAGCTCGAGGCGGGTCGGTGGGCCGCCCGCATCGGCCTCGACGGAAGCTTCTACGTGACGGGCGCCCGCCCGCGCCTGCTCGACGCTCGGCGCGAACGTGACCGTGGCCGGACGTACCGCCGCGATCGTGCGGCGCGCGGGAACCGAGCGACGTCCGATCGTGCGCCTGCAGGGCGTCGAGGACCGGCCCGCGGCCGAGGCGCTGCGGGGCCAGGCGCTGATGGTCGGCCTCGCAGCGAGGCGCCCGAGCTCGGCGAGGGCGAGTGGTGGGCGCACGAGCTCGAGGGCTGCGAGGTGATGGACGGCGACCGGCTCCTCGGGACCGTCAGGCGCCTGATCGAGCTGCCGTCGTGCGAGGCGCTCGAGGTGGAGCGCGATCGGGGCGGCGAGCCCCTGCTCGTGCCGATGGTCAAAGACGCGATCCGCCGCGTCGAGGCGTCCCGGAGGCGCATCGAGGTCGACCTCGGACTTCCTGGGCCTGACAGCTTCGTCGCCTCCGCCGGGCGGCAATCCGCGCGAGCCGGGCGGGCCGTCCTGAGAATCGACATCTTCACCCTGTTTCCCGAGTGGTTTGACTGGTTCGCCTCCCAGCGCCACGTGAGCAACGCGCTTGCCGCCGGATCCCGCGTTGAGTGCGTGAACTTCCGCGACCACACCCCGCTGAGCGGCGGGCAGGTCGATGACACGCCGTTCGGCGGCGGCGCGGGAATGGTGCTGCGCGTGGACGTCCTCGACAGCGCGCTGCGCGCCCACTACGACGTCGATCCGGTCGAGCTGCGTGCGCGACGTCGCGTGATCGCGCTGGCGCCGGGCGGGCGGATGCTCGACGACGCCCTCGTCGACGAGCTGGCGGCCGAGCCCGCGCTGACGCTCCTGTGCGGACGCTATGAGGGCTTCGACGAGCGCATCATCGAGCACTTCACGACAGATGTGGTCTCGATCGGGCGCTACGTCCTGTCCGGCGGAGAGCTGGCGGCGATGGTCGTGTGCGACGCGGTCCTGCGCAAGCTCCCCGGCGCCCTCGGGCACGAGGCCTCGGCCGTCGAGGAGTCCTTCAGCGCCGCGCTCGACGGCGATCCGGAGTATCCGCAGTACACGCGCCCGGCCGAGTACCGCGGCTGGCGCGTGCCGGAGGTGCTGCTGTCGGGACATCATCTGCGGATCGGCGAGTGGCGGCGCGAACGCAGCCGTGAACGTGGTGGAGGCATGCCGCACGAGGATGGGCCCTGAATCGGCGCTCCCGGTGAGGCGGACGGCGACGGTCGTCCGCTACCATGGCCTTCCGCGCAGGTCGGAATCCGTTTCGCGATCGTCCCGTCGTCAAGGGGCGGCCCTCCTTCGTAATCATGAGCAGCGTCATCGAAACCATCGAGCGTGCACAGCTGCGCCGCGTTCCCAGCTTCGCGCCGGGCGACCGCGTGAAGGTCCACTTCCAGGTGATCGAGGGCTCGCGCCGCCGCGTGCAGGTCTTCGAGGGCGTCGTGATCAAGCGCCAGGGACACGGAGCACGCGAGACGTTCACCGTGCGCAAGCAGTCCTTCGGCGTAGGCGTCGAGCGCTCCTTCCCGGTGCACTCGCCCAAGATCGAGCGCATCGAGCTGGCCGCCCGCGGCGATGTGCGCCGCGCAAAGCTGTACTACCTGCGTGACCGCGTGGGCAAGCGCGCCCGCGTGCGCGAGCGCCGCTACACCGGGCCCGAGGAGGCGGTCGAGCCGGGCCTCTTGCACGAGGCCACCGAGGCCACGGACGCGGACGGCCTGACGGCGCGGGAGACGATCATCGAAGATGCCGAGCAGCCGCAGCCCAGCGTCGCCGAGGCCGCCGAGGGCCAGCCGTCGCCGGACTCGAGCGCCGAGGGCGGATCCGCCGGCGAGGGCGAGCCTCAGCCGGCCGGCGGCGCCGCCCCGGCCGACGGTGCCACTGACGCCGAGGAGCCCGCGGAGGTCGCGGCGGCCGAGGCGGCGCCCCCCCCGGTACAGGACACGACCTCGGCAGGCGAGGAGCGCTCAGACGCCGTGACGGACGACGGCCCGGATGGGGACGCGGAGCACTCCCCAGCCTCGGATGCCGACATGGCTGCCTCCTCCGATGCCGGTGGCGCCCAGGGGGGCGTCCCCGCCGGCGACCAGCCGGCGTGAAGCCTGCGGCAAAGCGCTCGAAGTCGAAGACGAGCTCGATCGTCGAGCTGGTCGTGATCATCCTCGTGGCGCTCGGCCTCGCCTTCGGTATCCAGGCGTTCATCGTCAAGCCGTACCGCATTCCGAGTGGCTCGATGGAACCCACGCTGGCGATCGGCCAGCGGGTGCTGGTCAACCGCCTAGGGATGGACTTCTCGAGTCCTCACGTCGGCGAGATCGCCGTGTTCCACCCGCCATTGGGATCGGCGTCCAAGGAAGTGGCCCCCAGGTGTGGGCCGGTGCCTCACGTGATCAACTTCGCCGGAGGCGCCGCGTGCGCCGAACCGGTGGCCAAGCCCGAAGGCGGCGTCAACTTCATCAAGCGCATCGTCGCCGGCCCGGGCGACGTGATCTCGATCGTCGAAGGGCACGTGATCCGCAACGGCGTCCGCGAGCAGGACTCCTACATCCGCCAGTGCGGCACGAGCCCCGAGTGCAACCTCCCCACGCCGATCAAGATTCCCGCCGGTCACTGGTTCATGATGGGGGACAACCGTGGAGAATCCGATGACAGCAGGTTCTGGGGACCCGTTCCCACGAGTTGGATCATCGGAGGAGCCTTCGCCACCTACTGGCCTCCGGACCGAATCGGGATCCTCTAGCCCGCCGGGGGGCTCGGCGGAGGCGATCGCGCCCGCGGCCGGGCGGTCATCCGGCTCATCGGCGCGCGCCAGACGCCGCGCGCGACGAGCCGGCAGCGGACGGCGTCTGTTCGCGTTCGACCGTCGGCTCGGCGTGCGTCTCATCGCCGGCGCAGATGAGGCCGGCCGAGGTTGCCTCGCAGGGCCGCTGGTCGCCGCGGGCGTGCTGTTCGACTACGAGGCCCTGACCACACGCGAGCTGCGCTCGCTCGGCAGGCTGAACGACTCAAAGCAGCACTCCCCGCAGGCGCGCGAGGAGCTCTATCCGCTGGTGCTGCGATGCGCCTCGAGAGTCGTGGTCGTCTCGCGGTGCGTGCGCGGTATCGACGCCCGTGGCCTGCACAAGACCAACCTGGCGGCCCTGCGCGACGCGATGCGGGGGGTCACAAGCGCCATCGAGGATGACGTGCTCTGCCTCGTGGACGGCTTCTCGGTCGCGGAGTTCGGGCGCCCGCAACGCGCGATCGTGGACGGTGACGCCACCAGCGCCGCGATCGCGGCGGCGTCGATCGTCGCCAAGGTGACCCGTGACCGCTACATGCGCCACGCGGACGCCGAGCATCCCGGCTGGAGCTTTGCCGAGCACGTCGGCTACTCGACGCCCGTGCACCGCGAGGCGATCGAACGCCAGGGCGTCTCGCCCCTGCACCGCATGTCCTTCCAGTCGCTGGCCTATCAGCAGCTGGCCCTTTGAGAGACCTCACGGCCGGGTGCTCGGCCTCATCCTCACCAGGCGCCTTCGACGTGGTCGATCGACAGGAGCCCGCCGTCGGCGTCGATCGTCACCCCGATCGCGTCGAAGCGAATCCTGCGCGCCGTCGGTCGGCGGCGCGTCTCATCGCTCAGCCATGCGACGGCAAGTCCGCGGATCCGCGCCCGCTGGCGGTGGCCAAGCGATGACAGCGGCCGCTGATCGGCGCGGGGCCGCGCCGTGGCCGTACGCAGTCGGCGGGTCTTGACCTCGCAGAAGACCAGCGTATGCCCATCGAAGGAGATCAGGTCGATCTCGCCGTAGCGGGTGCGCTCGTTCTGGCCGACCGTCGAGAACCCGAGACGGCACAGGTGCTCGGCCGCCAGGGTCTCGCCACGTCGCCCGACGGCGTGTCGCGGATCTGTTCGCTGGCCGGCTGCGCGCGGACATGGGCCCGTGGCGGCCACCGGTCGAGAGCGGCTGTCTGCGATGTTCATGCAAGCCACGCTAGATCCACAGCTGTGACGCGTGAGCGCCAAATGTGCCAAGTCTGTGCCGGGTTGTGAGCACGCGGCCGGCGGGGGCCGAATTGGCTCGAAAGGTCCTTCCGCGACCGGCGGCAGCGTGCTCGGAAGCGGCGGCGGCCCTGGTAGGGTCTCGGCTGCGTGTCCGATGCACCCCAACCCATCACCGGCCGCTGCCTGTGCGGCGGCGTGACCTACAGCGTGGACGCGGAGCCGGTCTGGCAGGGGGCGTGCTACTGCACGAACTGCCAGCGCCAGACGGCAACCGCGTTCTCGGTGGTCGTGGGCGTGCCGAGCGAGGCGCTCACCGTCGACGGCGCCGCGCTCGGCTCGATCAAGACCGCCAGCGAGGGTTATGAGAGCACGACCGAGCGGCGGTTCTGCTCGGCCTGCGGGTCACCGATATTCAGCACGATCGAGTCGATGCCGGGAGTCGCCTTTCTGAAGGCGGGGGCAATGGACGACACGTCCTGGATCGAGCCGACGGTCGAGATCTGGACGCGCTCGGCGCAGCCATGGGCGCCGCACTTCGAGAACGCCGTGCGGTACGAGACCATCCCCGATTAGGTCGCCGAGCGCCGGCCGCGGCGGACCGGTCCCGCTGCACGACATCGCCTGGCCACGTCGATACGCGGATGCAGCCGTCGGCTAGCGCGGCGCGGGCTCGGGCCAGTACACGTTCGCCTCGATCGCGGCGCCCACCTGGTCGGGTGTCGCGCCGGCTTGTCGTGCCTCCTGTACGAGCGTTTGCGGGTAGTCGGGCGTGGACAGGTCGCCGGCGCTTGCCTCGATGATCGCCTTGAGCTTTCGCTCTGGCTCGCGGGGATCTGCGCTCAAGGTCATGGGATTTCTCCTCTATGGTGGGCTGTGCTCCGCTGGCAGGGGATATAGCACGCCCGCCGGGCGTAATGCGCCCGCCGCCCGCCGGTCCCATCGATGCGCGGGGCGCATGGTGCATCTGCCCGCAGGACGCCGACGGCGGTCGCCCCGAGCGGCCGATCCGCCGCCGCTGGCGTAGCCTTCGACCCATGGAAGACGCTCCCGGGATCTCAGCCGCGCCAGGCGAGGACGGGCGCTCCAACGAAGCAACGGCGGAGGGCGCCGCGGCCTCGAGCGACGCGTCTCGCGTCCGCAGCCCCGAATCGCTGGATGGCGTCAGCGGCTTCATGGGCATGCGCTGGAAGGATCCTCGGACCGTCTGCCTTCGGATTCGGCCCGAGCTGATCAACGCCGGCGGCCTGCTCTCGGGGGTGGTGACCTACGCGCTGGTCGACTACTGCATGGGCTCGACGCTGTGGGCACAGACCACCGAGCGGGAGCGCATCGCGACGATCAACATCTCGATCAACTACGTACAGACGGCCCTCGAGGGTGAAATCGTCTGTCGCACCACGCTCGACAGGCGCAACCGCAACGCCGCCGTGATGCGCAGCGAGGTGCGCCACGAGGATGGCCGGCTGCTGGTGACCGCGATCGGCAGCTACACGATCTTTCCGCCACGCAAACGCGACGGCGTCGAGCGAGCGCCCGTTGAGCCGCGCTGAGCGATGGCGGGCGCCGACCGAGCACCGGCCGAACGGGGATCGGCGCGCACACGAACGGCGCTGACGATCGCCGGTTCGGACTCCGGCGGGGGCGCAGGCGTGCAGGCAGATCTGAAGGCGTTTGCGCGCTGTGGTGTGCACGGGATGAGCGCGATCACGGCGATCACGGCGCAGAACACGCTCGGCGTGAGCGCGATCCACACCGTGCCGGCTGAGATCGTGATCGCTCAGGTGCGGGCCGTCCTCGAGGATGTCGGCGTCGATGCGGTGAAGGTCGGGATGCTCGGCACGACGGATGTCGTCTCGGCCGTCGCGCAGGCGCTCGCGGAGTTGCCGCGCGACACGCCCGTGGTGGTCGATCCGGTGATGGTCGCCGAGTCCGGTGACCGGCTGCTCGAGCCCGACGCCCAGTCCGCCCTCGTGGAGGAGATCCTGCCGCGGGCGAGCGTGCTCACGCCGAACGTGCCGGAGGCACGTCTGCTGGCCGGGAAGGGCGGGTACGCCGGGGACGATGAGGATCGGGAAGCCGAGACGCTCGGTCGCGCGCTCCTCTCGCTCGGTCCGGATGTCGTCGTCGTCACCGGCGGGCATCGGGCTCGCGCGGTCGACGTGTTCCTGGACTCACGGGACGGTGGGCGCGTGATCGAGCTCCCGGGCGAGCGTCACCCGGGTGGCGCGGCCCACGGCTCGGGATGCACCCACTCGTCGCTGCTCGCGGCGCAGCTGGCGTTGGGGTTCACGTCGCTCGAGGCGGCGCGAACCGCCCGAGACCTCGCGGGCGAAGCGGTCCGAAACGGCCTGCGCGACGTCGGCGCCGGGTCCGGCCCGGTGGATGTGCTCGGCCTCGAGCGCCTGCGCTCGCTCTGAGCGCAGGCGCCGCGGCGGACCGTCGACCGCGGTCGACCGTGGCGAGCGCTGGGTGTCGCCGGCGCACGCCGCGCGCCGCGGCTCGAGCCGTCGCGGCGCTGTCGACGTGCCGGGGTCCGTTTGCCATAATCGGAGGACGATGAAGTCGCTGCGTCTGAAGCCGGGCCCTCGATGAAGCTCTTGCGTCTGAAGCCGGGCCATGGCGAGATCGTGCTCGCCGAGGGCGACATCGAGCTGCCGGCGCAGGAACGCGAGCTGATCGAGGCCTTTCGCCGCGAGCTCGATGCCGGCATGTGGGCCGCGGTGCCGACCGAGACGGGTGACGGCCGGCGCGAAGCCGAGTTCGTGCACGGCTTCGCCGAAGTGCCCCGTGATGCCGAGCGCGTGATCTTCTTTCCGCGCGCCGCTGGCGGGGCGCCCCGGACGGCGCGCTAGCCCTCGTGGCGCTCGCTCTGGGCACCGCCGCCGTCGTCCTGCTGGCGCTGCTCTGGGAGCTCGCCCGGCCACGACTCTTCGCTGCCGTGGCGCGACGCCGCCTGCGCTCCTCGGCGAACCGGCTGGAGGGCGGGGGGATGGGTTATGACCCGGGACGCGAGCGTCGCGCCGAGCAGCGTGCCCGCACGCTGCTCGCCTCGTGCATCGACGAGAGCGATTGGGCCATGTATCGCGACCTCGGCTTCCTGCGGGTATGGGGTGGCACGGGCGATGGCGGGCGCTCGGACGGCGGGGCGAGCGTTACTGAGGGCGCCGCTGGCGCGCCGGGCGGGGCGGACGCGCCCGCCGGGCAGGCGTCCTACGCGTACCTGATCTATCCGCACAGGCCGATCGTGGCGTACCTTCCGAAGACGGGCGCTCTGCTCAACGAGTACTGCGTGGCGTTCCCGGATCAGTCAAGGCCATACGGGAGCGCGCGGCTGCCCGACTCCGATGACGTGCTCGCCAAGTGGATGGCCCTGACGGCCGATGAGCGCCGCCTGATCTCGGACGCGAACATGCACCTGCCGGGTCGCCAGATCGATCCGGAAACCGTGCGCCGCGACCTGCTCCGCCTAGCCCGCTGGGAGCGTGAGCGCGCCCAGCGGGCCGACAGTCTGCGCGCCGCGTGAGCGCCCGGCCGACGTTCGACGTCAAGCACCGCAGCCGCGCCCTGACCGAGGGCCCGGAGCGCGCCGCCGCGCGCGCCTACCTGCATGGCATCGGGTACTCGGCCGAGGACCTCGCGAAGCCGATCGTGGGCGTGGCGCACTCGTGGATCGAGACGATGCCGTGCAACTTCAACAACCGGGTGCTCGCCGCGAAGGTCAAGGAGGGCATTCGCGCCGCGGGCGGTACGCCGATGGAGCTCAACACGATCGCCATCTCAGACGGCATCACGATGGGCACAGCCGGTATGCGCGCGTCGCTGGTTTCGCGCGAGGTGATCGCGGACTCGATCGAGCTGGTCGGCTCTGCCCACCATTTCGACGCGCTCGTCGCGATCTCCGGCTGCGACAAGACGATCCCGGGGACCGTGATGGCGCTCGCGCGCCTGGATGTGCCTGCCCTGATGCTCTACGGCGGCTCGATCAGACCCGGCCACTACAGGGGGGTCGAGGTGACGATCCAGCAGGTGTTCGAGGCGGTCGGCGAGTACGCGGCCGGAAAGATCTCAGAGCAGGAGCTGCACGAGCTCGAGGAGGTCGCCTCTCCGGGCGCCGGCGCGTGCGGCGGCCAGTTCACGGCCAACACGATGGCGATGGCCTTCGAGGCGCTCGGGATCTCGCCTGCCGGCTCGTCGATGGTGCCTGCCGAGGACGGGCGCAAGCTCGAGGTGGCGGTGCTGTGCGGCGAACTGGTGATGGACGTGTTGGCGGCCGGGCGGCGCCCGAGCGACATCATCACCAAGCCGGCGCTCCAGAATGCGATCGCCGCGGTCGCGACGAGCGGTGGCTCGACGAATGGAGTGCTCCATCTGCTGGCGGTCGCCCGCGAAATGGGCGTACCTCTCGAGATCGACGAGTTCGACGCGATCTCCGAGCGGACGCCCCTGCTCTGCGATCTGCAGCCGGGCGGGCAGTACGTCGCAACAGAGCTGTATGAGGCCGGAGGAGTGCCGCTCGTCCTCAGGCGGCTGAATGAAGCGGGAGCGCTGAACGCGGACGCTCTCACGGTCACGGGCAGGACGATCGGCGAACACGCGGACGAGGCCGAGGAGACGGCCGGACAGCAGGTGGTGCGCCCGTTGGAGAACCCGCTGAAACCGACCGGCGGCTTCGCCATCCTGCGCGGCAACCTCGCCCCGGATGGATGCGTGGTCAAGCTCGCCGGCCACGAGCGCCGAAGCCACGTCGGACCGGCGCGCGTGTTCGACGGAGAGGAGGCGGCGATGGCGGCGGTGCTCGCGCACGCGATCCGGGAGGGCGACGTGGTCGTGATCCGCAACGAGGGGCCGGCGGGCGGCCCGGGCATGCGCGAGATGCTCGCGGTCACGGCCGCGATCGTAGGCGAGGGGCTCGGCGAGACCGTCGCCCTGATCACCGATGGGCGCTTCTCCGGCGCGACGCATGGCTTCATGGCCGCGCATATCGCCCCGGAGGCCGTCAGGGGCGGTCCGATCGGAGCCGTCGCCGACGGCGACGAGATCAACATCGACGTCGATGCGCGCCGGATCGACGTGGCGCTGTCGAAGGCGCAGATCGCCGAGCGCATAGACGCCTACGTGCCGGGGCCGCGCGCCGACGAGCACGTCGACGTCGCGATCCAGAAGTACGCGAAGCTCGTCGGAAGCGCGGCAGAGGGCGCCGTCGCGCGCTGAGGGATCGGATGCAGGGGCCTGTCAGGCAGGGTAGGGGACCGACGGCGGCGAACCAGGATCGGATGGACGCCACCTGGCAGGCCGCGCTCGCGCTGACCGACGCGGATCTGACCCGCCGCGATGCGGCGGCGCGAACCCGGCGCGCCTATGCGGTCGACCTGCGGCAGTTTGCGAGCTGGGCGAGCGCCCAGGGCCTGCGCCCCGAGGACGTCGGCCCGAAGGCGGTGCGTCGCTATATCGCGCATCTGTCGTCCGGGAACGCCGCGCCTGCGACCACCGCGCGCAAGCTGGCAGCGCTGCGGGCGCTGTTCGGGAGCCAGCGCGAGCACGGACGGATCGCGCAGAACCCGGCCGACCTGGTGTCCACGCCGCGGCGTCCCGTGCACCTGCCACGAGTGCTGAGCGCGCGCGAGGCGGCCCAGCTCCTGGACGGCATTCCCGGCTCCGGGCCGCTCGAGCTGCGCGACCGGGCGCTGTTCGAGCTGGCCTACTCATGCGGGCTGCGCGCCGAGGAGCTGGTCTCGCTGAAGACGAGCGACCTGGACCACGACGCCGAGCAGCTTCGCGTGGAGGGCAAGGGACGCAAGACCCGGCTCCTGCCGGTGGGCGAGCCGGCGATGGCGGCGGTCGATGTCTATCTGCAGCGTGCTCGCCCGGCGCTCACGGCCCCGGGCACGCGCATCCGAGATCTCGTCGAGGGGGGCGCGCCGGCGCGCGCCGGCGACGTCGCGGTGGGCGACGGCGACGCGCTGTTCTTGAGCAAGACGGGTCGCCCGCTCGGCACGAGCGACATCAGAAGGCGTCTGCGGACATGGATCGAGCGCGTGGGAGGGATCGGCGCCGGCGCGGGCAGGGCCGGCGGCGGGCCAGCCGGTCGATGCTCGCCGCATGCGCTCAGGCACAGCTTCGCGACGCACCTGCTGGACGGCGGGGCGGATCTTCGGAGCATTCAGGAGCTGCTCGGCCACGCCAGCGTGTCGAGCACCCAGATTTACACTCGGGTAGAGTCCGCGAGGCTCAAAAGCGCCTACGCGCGCAGTCACCCTCGCGCCTGAACGGGGAGATCACCCTGGAGACGAATGTCAAACCGATCGAGCTGCGCGAACTCTGGCGGCGCTACAAGACCGACGGCGACAGCCGCGTTCGCGAGCGGCTGGTCGTCGCCTACTCGCCGCTGGTCAAGTACGTAGCCGGCCGCACCGCCGCGGGGCTGCCGCCGCATGTCGAGGAGGCCGACCTCATCTCCTACGGGCTGGTTGGGCTGATCTCGGCGATCGAGCGCTTCGACCTGTCGCGGGAGATCAAGTTCGAGACCTACGCGATAATGCGCATAAGGGGCGCGATCATCGACGAGCTGCGTTCGATGGACTGGGTGCCGCGCAGCGTGCGCTCGCGTGCGCGCGAAGTCGAGCGAGCGAACGCGAAGCTCGAGAACTCGCTCCAGCGGGCGCCGTCGGACCAGGAGATCGCAGATGAGATGGGCATCACGGTCGAGGAGCTCAACGAGTCGCTGCTCGCGATCTCGCACTCCTCGATGGTGGCGCTGGATGAGCTGTGGAGCGTCTCTGATCTGAGCGGCGATCAGGTTTCGCTGATGGACACGATCGAGGATCCCGCGGCGCCGGATCCCGCGAGGTTGCTGGATGTCGGTGATCTGAAGGACAGGATCGCCGAGTCGATCGCGAAGCTGCCCGAGCGGGAGAAGCTCGTGATCGCCCTCTACTACTACGAGAACCTGACGCTCCGCGAGATCGGGGAGGTGCTCGGCGTGACCGAGTCGCGGGTCTCGCAGATGCACACCAAGGCCGTTCTGCGTCTGCGCTCGCGAATGCAGGAGGAGTCTTTCGAAGACTGATTTTGGGAGGCAAGCTCGCGCGGTTCGCCGGCCGCGGGTTGGTGTCGCCGGCCCCGTCGCGCGGGGGTGCTCGTGGCCTTCGTTGACGGAGGCGGCTGCGAAACAACGCACCGGGAGCTGTCCGCCCGTGGTCTTTCCTGTCAGCCGCGTGTATCAGTGGGGAAGTGGCCGTTTGCCGCGTCGTACTCGCCATGCGTGCTCTCGCTCCAACTCGCTCAGGTGCTCGGCGGCCTTCATGGGCCAGATGAAAGCACGGCAGGGTCCTTCGGATCCGCCGAGCGGACTGGCGCGTTGTTGTAAACGGCGGTATGGTGGCTTGACAGGCAGCGATAGGGAGGTGTGCCATGCGACCGATCGACGATCGGCCAGCGCCCGACCACATTCGAAACGTCGCACTGGTGGGCCACCGGGGGGCCGGGAAGACCTCGCTGCACGAGGCGCTGCTGTTCGAGGCCGGGGTGACCAGCCGGCTTGGATCGGTGCCCGAGCGAAGCACGGTGTCCGATTCCGAGCCCGATGAGCAGGCGCGCCAGATGTCGATCTCGACCGCGCTCAGCTCGTTCGAGTGGAAGGGGCGCAAGCTCAACCTGCTCGACACGCCCGGTGAGCCGAGCTTCGTCGCGGACGCACTCGGTGCGCTGCGCGTGTGCGAGTCGGCCGTGTTCGTCGTGAACGGGGTGATGGGCGTGGAGGTGTCGACGAGCCGGCTGTGGGCGCGCGCGGCCGAGCTGGACATAGCGCGGATGCTGTTCGTGAACATGCTCGACCGGGAGCGGGCCGACTTCTTCCGCACGCTGGATCAGCTCAAGCGGGCTTTCGGCCAGCACGTCGTCGCGACGGAGATCCCGATCGGCTCAGAGCACGAGCTCGAGGGCGTGATCGACCTCGTCGACATGAAGGCGTTTCGCCAGGCCTCCTCGGCGCGTGCGGGGTTCGAGGAGATTCCGATCCCGGCGGCTCAGGCGGACCTCGCTCAGGAGTATCGCGAGAAGCTGATGGACGAGGTCAGCGAGGTCTCCGACACGCTGATGGAGCGCTATCTGGAAGATGAGGAGATCTCCCACGAGGAGATCGTCGGGGCCCTGAAGGAGGGCACCAACCACGGCAAGATCTTCCCCGTCGTGTGCGGCGTGGCGACGCGCAACCTCGGCACCTCGCGGCTGCTTGATGCGATCGTGGAGGATCTGCCCTCGCCGGTGAAGCACGGGTCGCTGAGGGTGGGCGAGGTCGAGCTCGCACCCTCCGAGGAGGCCGAGCTGTTCGCGTACGTGTTCAAGACGCGGGCCGATCCATTCGCGGGACGGATCAACCTGATGCGCGTCTACCAGGGCGTGATGCGTGCCGACAGCCAGGTGCTCAACACGCACGCCCACGCCAGGGAGCGCATCGGCCAGCTCGTCGTGTTCGCCGGCAAGGAGGTCTGCCACGTGCCGGAGTTCGGCCCGGGCGACATCGGCGCCGTCGCGAAGCTCAAGGAGACGCGCGCCGGGGACTGGCTAGCCGCCCGTGATGAGCCGATCGAGATGCCCCGCCTGAAGCTGCCCGCGCCCGTGATGGCGTTTGCCGTCGAGCCGAAGAACAGGGGCGATGAGGAGAAGATCTTCGCCTCGCTGCGCCGCCTGCAGGAGGAGGACCCGACGATCGACCTGCACCGCGACCCGCAGACGCGCGAGCAGATCGTCGCCGGGCTGTCGCAGGTCCACGTCGAGGTCATCGTCGACCGGCTGCGCGAGCGTTTCGGCGTCGAGGTCACTTTGAAGCCGCCGCGGGTGCCCTATCAGGAGACGATCCGCAGCTCCGCTATCGCTCACGGACGACACAAGAAGCAGTCGGGCGGCCGAGGCCAATTCGGGGATTGCCACATCGAGATCGAACCGCTCAAGCGCGGCGAGGGCTTCGAGTTCGTGGACAAGATCAAGGGCGGCGTGATCCCCAGCTCGTTCATCCCGGCGGTCGAGAAGGGGGTGCGCGAAGCGATGGACGTCGGGGTGCTCGCGGGCTACCCGGTGGAGGATGTGCGCGTGAGCGTCTTCGACGGCGCCCATCACAGCGTGGACTCTTCGGAGATCGCGTTCAAGCTGGCGGGCATCCAGGCGATGAAGCAGGCGCTCGAGCAGGCCGACCCGGTGCTGCTCGAGCCGATCATGCTCGTGACCCTGTCGGTGCCCGAGTCCGACGTAGGCGAAGTGATCGGCGATCTGAACAGTCGCCGAGGGCGGCCGCAGGGGATGGAGCCGGTCGGCACGATGACGGAGATCAAAGCCGAAGTGCCAATGGCCGAGGTGCTCGCCTACGCGCCGGACCTGCGCTCGATCACGGGCGGTCAGGGGGAGTACACGCTGGAGTTCCTGCGCTACGACGAGGTCCCTGACCACCTTGCGCAGAAGACCGTGGAGCAGGCCGGCGACGAGCGAGCGGCCAGCCACGCGTGAGCGGACCGGGAGGCGCGCCCGAGCGCGCCCGGATACCCTCGGTGGATGGCAGCGAGGTCGATCGTCACTTCCCAGCCGGATGTCGCCTGCGACGTGTGCGCGCGACGGTTGCTGCGCGGCGAGCAGCCGGATGTGTTTCTGGCGGCCGGCGAGCGCCGCACCGTGTGCGAGCTATGCGCCCCGCGGGCGACCCACGAGGGATGGGTCCGCGAGACCGATTCCGACGCCGTCGGCCTGCCCCCGATCCCCGCCCGGCGCGGACGTAGCCTGTTCGATCGGCTGCGCCAGGTGGGCAAGCCGCCGAGCGGCTCACGGCAGGGCGGCGAGGCAGACCCGCCCGGCTCGGAGGAGACGGCTCGTTACGCGTTCCTCGATGAGTTCGCCGGTGACGCTGACGATGAGCCGATTTCCTCCCGGCGGGGAGCGCAGGGGCCCGGAGCACTCGATGTCAGCGGCTCCGAGCAGCCGCCGGCCGCCGCTGCGCGGGCGGGCGGTGGCCGCGCCGAGCGGGCGATCGAAGTGTTCAACGCCGGCGATCAGCCGCGCCGCGTCTCGGGCCTCACCCGCTCGCTGGGCGCTCCGGGTGTGACGATCCGGCCCGACGAGGATGTCGCGCATCTGGTCTCGATCGTGATCGCGTGGGAGCTTTGCTGGTATCTCTACGAGGTCGACATCGATGACCCCGGCGCCGCGGTCCGCATGCTCGCCCAGGGAACAGAGCTGGACGAGCTCACGCACGAGCAGCGACGCGTCAACGCCGTCGCCGGCGAGCTCGGCGAGCTGTCCCTGTCGGGCCCCTAGCCACAGGGAGGCTCCGCGGGCGCTCGTTGCGGGCGTCTGGGCGCCGTTGTGCCCTCCTTGCTTATCGGCGCGCGGGGAGTAAGATCAGGCACTCGATGATCTACTGCGTGGTCCCCAAGCCGCTCGCCGATGAGCTCTATCCGAAGCTCCTTCGCCACTACGAGGACGATGCGAACGTGACCGTGATCGTCGACAGGCGCGAGTTCGATCGCCGCGCGCGGCACGGGCATTCCTCACCCCCCGCCGACGTGGCGCAGCGGCGCGTGGTGCGCGACCGCCGCCGCGCCCGCGTGCCGGGCGATCTTCCGCCGCTGGCGCGCGTTTCCTAGCCCGAGGGCGGCTGACCCGGGGGCGCAGCCCGTGGGCCCGGCGATGCTAGGTTCGGGCCATGAAGGTGATCGTGAACGTCGACGGAGGCGCCCGCGGCAACCCCGGCCCGGCGGCCGCCGCCTGCGTGGTGACCTCGCCCGACGGTGAGGTCCTGGACGAGCAGGCGCAGCTGCTCGGAAGCGTCACGAACAACGTCGCCGAGTATCGCGCGCTGCTGCTGGGACTGGAGCGTGCCCGGGAGCTGGGCGCCAGCGAGGTCGAGGTGGTGGGGGACTCCGAGCTGATCGCAAAGCAGGTGCAGGGCGCCTACAAGGTCAAGCACCAGGCGATGAGACCCCTCTACCTCGAGGCGATGGCGTCCCTGCGCGGGTTCGACGACTGGACGATCCGGACAGTGCCGCGTGCGCAGAACGCGCGCGCCGACGCGCTCGTAAACGCGGCGCTCGACCACGCGAGCGAGCGGGCGCAGGTCGAGTAGCTCTCAACGCAGTGGCTGGGCCGATCCGGCGATCGCGAGCATCTGGGCGTTCGAGAGTTCCTCGAGCAGGGTGTTGGTGACCCAGTACAGGACGTCGCCCGCGCGCCAGCCGATCACGTGGATGTGCGAGCCGTCGTCGATCAGGCGGTAGGAGTGGCCATTGACGATCTGGGTCCGCGCGTGGGCGAAAAGCGGCGGGTTCAGCCAGTCCGTGCCCTCGAAGTCGTAGTAGCCGCCGATTGGATTCTGCTCCCACACCGCCACGTAGGCGTGGTGGGGCCTGCCCTGCTGGTCCTGCAGGGTGTATGAGCGGACGGTCTGCTGTTCTGCCTGTGCGGTCTGCAGCGTGGGGTACAGAACGGGAAAGCGAACGCCGACGGCGGCCTTCACGGCTTCGCTGTCACCGGTCGACTGGGTCAGGCCGAGGGCGCGGGCGGCGTTCGCCGCGTTGCCCGAGTGGCCGTGAGCGTGGAAGGCGTGCGTGTGTGGCCTGGACGCCGGAAGCTCCGGCGCTCCGCGGCCGTGCAGGAACTCCTCCAGCGTGGCGTCGCGCGAGGGCGGGCGTCGTCGTCACGTAGGACCCGCCGTTGAACTGGTAGGCGTCGTTTGTGGTCTGGAACTTCACCTGACGCAGGGGCTTGGTCTGCGAGAACGCGATCAGCTTGGCCAGTTCGATCAGCTCGCTCGCGGAGGAGTGGAAGGTCGAGCTGATCGCATGGCCCACGGCCTTGGCGACCGTGTCGATCTGCCCGAGCTCGTTGCCCGGCGATATCTGCTCGCGCAGGTCGCGCAGGAAGTCCTGCTGACGCGCGACGCGCACGAAGTCCGAGTCGGTGTGCCGGTAGCGCACGTAGTCCAGGGCGTTTTCGTAGCAGAGCTTCTGGTAGCCCGGCTGCAGGTTGATGCTCGTGTAGTCGGTTTCCGTGGAGCCGACGTTCTGGTTGTAGTAGCGGTGGTCCACGTTCACGTAGGCGCAGCCGAGCGTGTCGACGACCTTGATGAAGCCCTGAAAGCTCACATCGACGATGCCGTTGAGCTTCAGGCCCGGGAACACTTCCCGCTCGATCGTTTCCGCCGCGAGCACCATCCCGCCCCTGGTGCCGGCGAGCTTGTTGCCGATCGTGTAGGCGGCGTTGATCTTTTCCTTGGGATAGCTGAGCCCGCTGCTCGTGGTGATGTCGACCATCAGATCGCGCGGGATCGACATCACCGAGGTCTGTCCCTCTTCGGGGTCGAAGCGGACGAGCAGGATCGTGTCGCTGTGGGGCGGGTCGGTGCGGTCGTAGACGTCCTTCGAGCCCACCCGCCTGTCGGAGCCGAGGATCAGGAACGTCTGCGGTCCGCCGTTGTATTCGGACGTGACCACCCCCTTGGGCGCGGTGATCTGGTTGAGCTTCGGGAAGACCTCTTCGGCGATCCCTGTGATCTTGTTCAGCGCGAGCGTCGCGGTCGCGCCCCCGGTGAGCAGCACGATCAGCACGGCCGCGAGCAGGAAGCGCTTGAACATGCTCCATCCAGGCGAGGGTGGACGCTCATCGTCGTCGGATGTCACGGGGTAGCCGCTCATATCGGGCCGACCGACGGTCGGGCGTCGGCGCTCGGGCGGCGCTCGACGGGGGCCCAGCCTAGCGGCCCACGCGGAGGCCCCACGCCGCAAGGCGAGGTACGCTCGCGTGCATGCTGAGTCCCCGAAACCGCGAGCTGCTGGGTCTTATCCCCGCCGCGTTGCTGGTCACGGCCGGATTCACCGCGATCTTCATCCAGGCGCAGAACAACTCCCCCGGGGCCTCGACGAACCTCACGCTGAACCACGCCTCGAGCGTGTCGTTCACCTACGGCGCCGTGTTCCTGGGGCTGTGCCTGGCGGCTCACCTCGTGATCCGCTTCGCGCTGCCCTACGCCGACCCATACCTGTTTCCGCTCGCCGCCGTGCTCGCGAGCATCGGGATCGTGATGGTCTACCGCATCGATCCGGTCCTCGCGCGCCAGCAGGCGCAGTGGATGGTGCTGGGGCTGGTTCTGTTCGCGGCGACCATCCTCGCGCTGCGCGCCAACGGAGTGGGCGTGCTCGAGCGCTATCGCTACACGATCGCCGTGGTGGGGATCGGCATGACCGTGCTGCCGCGCCTGCCGGCCATCGGCGAGCAGGTCAACGGCGCCTACCTGGACATACGCGTGGGCAGCGTCTCCTTCCAGCCGGCGGAGCTCGCGAAGGTGGCGATCGTGATCTTTCTCGCGAGCTACCTGCGCGACAACCGTCAGATCCTCGTGGCCGCCGGACGGCGGGTGCTCGGCGTGACGATCCCTCCGATGAAGCAGTTCGGCCCGATGCTGATCGTGTGGGGGGCGGCGATGGCCACGCTGCTGCTCACGCGCGAGCTGGGGACCTCGCTGATGTTCTACGGCGCCTTCCTGGCGCTGCTCTACGTGGCCACCGGACGTCTCTCCTTCCCGTTGATCGGGCTCGCGCTGTTCGCGGTCGGCGCGTGGTTCGTGGCGGGGCACGTCAGCCATGTGCACGCGCGGGTACTCGCCTGGGAACATCCCTTCGATCCGGCGCTCTACAACCGCGCGGCGGGCGGCAGCTATCAGCTGGCGCAGTCGCTGTTCGCGCAGGCCGACGGGGGCCTGCTCGGCACGGGGTTCGACCAGTCTCTGCTGCGCCTGCCCCATCTGGGTCAGCCGATCCTGCCGGTTCCCGAAAGCGACACGATCTATGCCGTGATCGTGAACGAGCTCGGTCTGGTTGGCGCCGCGGGACTTCTGCTCGTATACCTGCTGTTCGTCGCGCGCGGCCTGAAGACGGCGGTGCTGGCGCGGGACTCCTTCTCCAAGCTGCTCGCGACCGGACTGTCGTTCATCGTGGCGATGCAGGTGTTCGTGATTGTGGGCGGCGTCACGCGCGTGATCCCCCTGACGGGTGTGACGCTGCCGTTCGTCGCCTACGGCGGATCCTCGGTGGTCATGAACTTCGTGCTGCTCGCCCTGCTGCTCGTCATCTCCGACCGCGCGCGCCGGCCGTATCGACGGTCAACGCGCTCCTGACGGCGGGCGGCCATTCGCCGGCGGCCTCGAGCGAGACGAGTGGCGAAGCGCCCGGAACGGCGCATCTCCGCAGGGGACGATGGCAACCCGTCGAAGACCACCGCGGAGATGCTGACCTCGACGATCGCCTGTGCCACGCCGCGGGTTCTTCTGCGGATGCGGGATCTGCCGGTGCACAATCGCTACCAGGGGCTGTCCGGCTCTCGATCGCGAGCCGGTGGGTCGTGTTCGCCGGCTGGTCTGCACCGGCGGCCCTGGCTCAAGCGCCTGCGCCACGCGCTGGCCGAGGATCTGTTCGTGCTGCACTACCAGCCGATCGTCTCGCTCAAGCACGGCGGGATATCCCACTATGAGGCGCTCCTGCGCCTCGCCGACGAACCCGCCGGGCGCCTGGTGGCGCCGAGCGCGTTCCTGCCGGCCGCCGAGCGCTACGGGCTGATCCGGGAGATCGACCGCATGGTGCTCGGCAAGGTCGCCGCCCTGCTCGCCGGCGAAGGGCCGCCGAGCACGCGCGCCTGCCGCGGAGTGTGCATCGCGATGAACGTGTCGGCCCTGTCGGTCACCGACGGCGGCATGCTGGCGGAGATCGAGCGCCAGCTCACTCGTGCCGGCTCGGACCCCTCCCGGCTCGTGATCGAGGTCACCGAGACGGCCTCGATCACCAACATGGAGCGGGCGAGGAGCTTCTGTGCGGGCGTCCATGCGCTCGGCGCCGCGATCGCGCTCGATGACTTCGGAGCGGGCTTTGGCTCCTTCCAGTACGTCAAGCACCTTCCGTTTCGCTACCTGAAGATCGACGGTGACTTCATCAGGAACCTGCCCCGCTCCCAGAACGATCAGCTCGTGGTCAAGGCGCTCGTCGAAGTCGTGAAGGGCATGGGCAGGGCGACGATCGCCGAGTTCGTCGGCGACGAGCCAACGATGAGGCTCCTGCGCGGCTACGGCGTCGACTATGCCCAGGGCTTCGAGGTCGGGCGCCCGTGCCCGGTGCTGCCGCTGCGCCCCGGTTGGTGAGCGGTGTGCGGCGCTAGCCCGGCTGGGGGTACTGCCTGCGCATCGCCGCGTCCCACGCTCGGTCTGAGAGCAGGGCATGGGTCGCGATCATGAGCTTTGCCGAGGGCGTGATCGTGATGCGGGCCGGCGGGCGTCGCCGCGCCAGCGCCTTCTCGATCACCCGAGCGACGCGGTCGGGTGATCCCCCGATCAGCCGCATCGGCCCGTCGTAGGCGCCTTTGGTGACGGCCCCCACGGTCGCATTGAACGTCGCGTAGGGGTCATCGCCGTTCGGGGTCGCCCCCGGCTCGTTGTCCGCCATGCTCGCGGCGGCCCCCTCGCCGAACTCCGTGGCGATCAGGCCGGGCTCGAGCAGGATCACGTCGATGCCGAAGCCGCGCACCTCGAACCGCAGCACGTCGGAGATCGCCTCCAGCGCGTGCTTGGTCGCGTGGTAGTGCCCGCCGCCGGGGAGCGAGAGCCGACCTCCCATCGACCCGACGTTCACGATCTTTCCCCAGTGCTGGCCGCGCATCCCGGGAAGCACGAGCTGCGTGAGGCGCACCGGCCCGAAGAGGTTCGTCTCGAACTGACGGCGAGCGGCGTCCAGCGGAACCGTCTCGACGGCGCCGCTCTGGCTGTAGCCGGCGTTGTTGATCAGCACGCCCACCGCACCCTCGTCTCCCTCGATCTGCTCGACGGCCGCGCCCATCGACTGCTCGTCGGTGACGTCGAGCGCGAGCGTGCGGCAGCCCGCGTCCTTCAGCTCGGCGATCGCCTCGATCCTGCGCGCCGATGCGTAGACCGTCCAGCCCGAGCGTGAGAGCCGCAGCGCGCTCGCGCGGCCGATGCCCGAGGAGCACCCCGTGATCAGCACCGCCTTGGAGGGCCCGGACACTCTCGCAGCATAGGCGTTCGCCGTGCCCGGATGGCGCCCGGCGCCAGACGGAGGGCCGCGATCGCCCACGGTCGTCTATGGTGGCGCGCGATGCGCGCGGTCACCTTCCAGGCTCCCGGCGAGGTTCTCGTGGAGGAGGTCGCAGATCCGGAGCTCCAGCACCCGCAGGACGCGCTCGTGCGCGTCGAGGCGAGCGGTATCTGCGGCTCGGATCTGCACATCTATCACGGGCGCACCCCGGTCGAGCGCGGCTTCACGATCGGCCATGAGTTCGTCGGGACCGTGCTTGCCGTCGGCGACGATGTCGAGCGCGCGGCGGTCGGCGATCGGGTGCTCGGCTGCTTCCATACGGCGTGCGGCACCTGCGTGGCCTGCGTGAGGGGCGACTACCACCGCTGCGTGCTCGGGCGCACGTTCGGGCACGGCAGGAAGCTCGGTGACCTGAAGGGCGCTCAGGCCGAGCTGCTGCTCGTGCCGCGAGCCAACCTCACGCTGCGGCGCGTGCCGGAGGGCATGTCCGCCGACGTCGCGCTGTTCGCCGGGGATGTGATGGGCACCGGCTACCACGCGATCTCCCACGCGGGCACGCGCGCGGGAGACACGGTGGCCGTGCTGGGTCTGGGCCCCGTGGGCCTTTGCGCGGTCCAGGCGGCTCGGGCATCGGGCGCCGCTCAGGTGTTCGCGATCGACACGGTCGCCCAACGGCTCGAGCTGGCCGAGAAGTTCGGCGCCACGCCCGTCCACCTGACCGAGCAGGAGCCCAAGCGCGTGGTGCGCGCGGCGACGGACAGCTTCGGCGCCGACGTGGTGGTCGATGCGGTCGGCGATCCCGGGCCCCTCGAGCTCGCGGTCAGCCTCGCACGCGACGCCGGGACGATCTCGGGCGTGGGCGCCTACGCGGGACGCGGGGATGTGCCGCTGGGCCTTGCGTGGCTGAAGGGCCTCACGATCCGGGTCGGCCTGGCCAACGTGATCGCGCACGTCGATCGGGTGCTGGCGATGATGTCGGCCGGCCTGCTCGATCCCACCCCGTTGGTGACCAACCACATGAGCCTCGAGGACGCCAGCGAGGCCTACGCGCTCTACGACCGGCGCGAGGCGCTCAAGATCGTGCTGCGTCCGTAGGACTTCAACCTTGCGGGGCGCTGGGACTGAATCGGTCCCGGGCGCACACGCTCGGCCGGGCGAGAGGCCGGGTGTCGGGCGCAAAGTCGCCGTGGGTGGTTGAGGTAGGCTCCGTCCATGCGTTGTGAGTCCCGCGGCGTCGTGAGCTCCGCGGCGTGAGCGTCGCCGCGGAGGGCGAGTTCAGGATCGCTCGCACCCGATCCGAGCAGTGGGCGCCGGTGCTCGCGACGCTGCTTGCCCTGCTGCTCGTAGCCGCCACCGCCGAGATCGTCCTCGACGCGGCTCTCGGCCATACGGCCGTGATCCCCAAATCGCCGTCGATCGCGGGCTGGCTGCAGGGGATCGGCGAGCGTCTGGGCTATCGGGTGTTCCTGATCGCGCTGCTGTCGTTCACCGCCGCCTACGCCGGGATCGTCGCGCTCGCCGGCCGATCTGCGGCGTTCGCGATCTCCAAACGCTGGGCGATCGCGCTGGTCGGGGTCCTTCAGGCGCTCGTGTTCATCGGGCCGATCCTGCTGTCGACCGATGTCTTCAGCTACATCGCGTATGCGCGTATGGCGATAGAGCACGGGCTCAACCCCTATCTGCACGGCCCGCTGGCGATCTCCCAGGATCCCGCCTACCCGTACGTCGGTCAGGACTGGAGGCATGTTCCGACCGCCTACGGCCCCCTCTACACGCTGCTCTCCTACCCGCTCGCGCCGTTGGGCCTGCGCGGCGCGCTCTGGGGCATGAAGCTCGAGGCGCTCCTCGCGAGCGTTGGGACGCTCGTGCTCACGTGGCGGTGTGCGCGTCTGCGAGAGCTTGACCCCGTCAAGGCGCTGCTGATCGTCGGCGCCAACCCGCTTTACCTGCTCTACGGGCTGGGCGGGGCTCACAACGATCTGATCATGATCCTGCTGATGATGGCGGCCGTGAGCCTCACGTTCGCCGGCAGGGACGCCTCGGCGGCGGCGACGGTCGTGGCCGGAGCGCTCGTAAAGGCGACCGTCGCCGTGCTGCTGCCGTTCATGCTCCTGTCGAGGCGCCGTCTCGGAACCGTCGTTGGAGCCCTCGGCGCGCTGGCGCTGGCCGCGCTGGTCGGCTACGCCGTGTTCGGCATTCACGGCATCGACATCGTGGCGGCGCTGAACCGCGATGCCGCATTCGTCTCGAGCGACAGCTTCGCGACCGAGATCGCGCACCTGTTCGGCAAGCCGGGGGTGTTTCCCGTCGATCACGCGCTTCTGAAGGCGGCGCTCGTGGTGATCGTGCTGCACCTCATGTGGCGCACCTGGCGCGGCTACGACTGGGTCGCGGCCTCCGGCTGGACGCTCCTTGCGATCTCGGTCTCGAGCACCTGGCTGCTCGCGTGGTACACGCTCTGGCCGCTGCCGCTCGCCGTCATCACGCGCGACCGGCGCCTGCTCGTGGCGACCCTCTTCATCCAGGCCCTGTTCATCATCCATCAGACCCCGCCGCTGTTCGTCCCGGTGCAATGAGCGGCGCGTCCGCGGTGAGCCCCACGGCCTCGGTCGAGTCGGCGACGGCTGTCAGCCGCGAGCGCCGGGTGGCCAAGTGGTGGCCGCTGCTCGCGCTGACGGTGCTCGCCGCGGCGCTGCGGTTCTCCACGATCGACCTTCAGAGCCTCTGGTACGACGAGGCCTTCACGCCCGTCCATGTGCTCAAGCCCGGTCTGTCCGAAACCTTGCACGCTCTGGTCCACACCGAGAACACGCCGCCGCTGTGGTACGTGCTCGAGTGGGCGATCACCCGCGTGCTCGGCACCGGTGCGGTTGCGCTGCGCCTGCTCTCGGCGCTCGCCGGCGTTGCAACCGTGCCCGTGGCGTGGGCGATCGGACGCGAGCTGTCAGGTGAACGGGCAGCCCTGGCCGCGGCGGCGTTCACCGCCGTCAACCCGCTGTTCGTCTGGTACTCGCAGGAGGCCCGCGCGTATGCGCTGTTCGTTCTGTTCGTCGCGCTCGCGATGCTGTGCTTCCTGCGGGCGCAGCGTGAGCCCACGTCCACCCGCATGGCCGCCTTCGCGATCAGCGGCTCGCTGGCGCTGCTGACGCACTACTTCGCGGTGTTCCTGCTCGTACCGATGGTGGTGCTGCTCGTGTGGCATGCCGATCGCCGGCGGGCGGCGCTGCCGGCGGTCGGCGCCCTGGCCGTCGTGGGCATCGCGCTGCTGCCGCTGATCTCGGCCCAGGGTGGCCACGGCACGCAGTGGATCGGCAAGTGGGCGCTCTCGAGTCGTCTGCAGGCGATTCCCCAGTACTACCTCACCGGCTACTCGGGCGCGCCGCTCGGACATGGTGTCGAGCTGCTCGTGGCCGTGGCGATCCTCGCGGGGGTCGGGCTGGGGCTGTGGCGCGTTCTCACGCCCCGCGAGGAGCATGGGGCGCTGATCGCGCTTGCGATCGCCGTTGGGGGGATCCTGCTGCCGATCCTGCTCGTCGTCGTGGGCGCGGACTACCTTGCACCCCGCAACCTCGTCGCGGCGATGGTCCCTGTGACCGCCGTGATCGCCGTCGTCGTGACGGCACGGCGCACCGGGGGTGCCGGTATGGTGCTCGCCGGCGTGATCGCGCTCGGCTTCCTGGCGATCACGGTGGACGTCAATCTGAGTCCGCGCCTGCAGCGTGGGAACTGGCGCGACGTGGCACGAGCGCTGCACACGGGGTCTAAGCGGCGCGCGATCACGACGGTCGAGCTCGGCGCGGCGCCGCTCGAGTACTACCTCCCGCCTCTTCGCAACCTTCCTCGCGGCGCCTCGGTGAGCGTTAGTGAGATCGACGAGACGGGCTATGCCCCCCTGCGTCGCTCGGCCGGGGAACCGCCCGCGCCCGGCTTTCGGCTGCTCGAACGGCTGAACGTCGACGGGCTGATCGTCTATCGCTTCGTCTCAGCGGCCGCCCGCACGGTCTCCGAGCAGGCGCTGCGCCGGAGCGTGATCACCGTGGCCCATCCGGAGGTGCTCCTGCCCGCCACGACCCCCTTCACCGGGCCCGCGTAGTGTCCGCGGCGCGCGTGCAAATGTCGTCATCGAGCAAAAAGATCTAGCTTTCCGGCATGGGATCATCGACCGTCGAGGATCGCAGCACGGCGAAGGTGGCGCTCGATCTCGCGTGTGAGCGGCTGCTCGCGCTCCAGGACGGCGAGGGCTTCTGGCAGGGCGAGCTGCAGACGAACGTGACGATGGACGCCGAGGACATGCTCCTCAGGGAGTTCCTGGGCATCCGCGACCCGGATGAGACGGCGCGCTCGGCGGCCTGGATCCGCTCCCAGCAGCGCTCCGACGGCACATGGGCCAACTTCCACGGCGGCCCCGGGGAGCTGTCGACGACGGTCGAGGCCTACTGGGCGCTTCGCCTCGCTGGAGACCCGGCCGAGGCCGCGCACATGCGCGCGGCCGCGAGCTTCGTCCGGGCTGAGGGCGGCCTCGAGCGCGCGCGTGTGTTCACGCACGTATGGCTTGCGCTGTTCGGCATGTGGTCCTGGGAGCGGGTGCCGGCTCTGCCGGCGGAGATCATCCTTCTGCCGTCTTGGGTACCGCTGAACGTCTATGACTTCGCCTGCTGGGCGCGCCAGACGATCGTGGCCGTATCGCTCGTCAAAGCCCACCGTCCTGCGCACTCGCTGCCGTTCGATCTCGATGAGCTGCATGGCCGGCAGGGGGAGGGGATAGGGGGCGCCCGCGTGCAGGACGGGGCTCGACCGCCGCGGGGGAGAGGATCCCGGTGGGGGGGTTGGCTGACGAGGCTCGATTCCCTGGTTCGATCGTATGAGCGGCGAGCCATCCCGCCACTGCGGCGCCTGGCGTTAGCGCGTGCCGAGCGCTGGATCGTGCGTCGTCAGGAGTCCGACGGCTCGTGGGGCGGCATCCAGCCGCCTTGGGTGTACTCGCTCATCGCGCTCCACCTGAGCGGCTATCCGCTCGATCACCCCGTGATGAGGCGCGGCCTGGAGGGCCTCGAGCGTTTCATGATCGAGGACCGCGACGATTCCCACGGAGTCGGCGCGCCAGCCGGGGCCAGCCGGCGCCTGGAAGCGTGCCAGTCGCCCGTTTGGGACACGGCGATGGCGATCATCGCGCTCACCGACGCGGGCCTGACGGGCGAGCACCCGGCGATCGCGCGCGCCGCTGACTGGCTGCTCGGCGAGGAGGTCACCGTCCGCGGCGACTGGTCGGCCGCGAGACCACAGCTCGCGCCCGGCGGCTGGGCGTTCGAGTTCGCCAACGTCAACTATCCCGACGTCGACGACACCGCCGAGGTGGTGCTGGCGCTGTGCCGCCTCGGCCGATCCGCGGAAGAGCTCTCGGCGGACGCCGCCCGGCGCGCGTCGGGGTCTGGACCGGGTGGGGACGCCCCGGCCCCTGGCGGGCAGCGGATCGAAGCCGCGATCGGGCGTGCGCTGCGCTGGGTCGAGGGGATGCAGAGCCGCGCCGGTGGCTGGGGGGCGTTCGACGCGGAGAACACGCACTCCGTCGTGCGCGAGCTGCCCTTCCTGGACTTCGGCGAGGTGCTGGATGAGCCGAGCGCCGACGTGACCGCGCACGCAATCGAGATGCTCGCGGCGCTGGGGCTCGCCGACGCTCCGCCGGCACGCCGCGGTACACGCTGGCTGATCGATCAGCAGGAGCCCGGCGGATCGTGGTTCGGGCGCTGGGGTGTCAACCACGTCTATGGAACCGGCGCCGCGGTACCGGCCCTGATCGCCGCCGGGATCGACTCGTCGCACGAGTCCATCCGCCGGGCGGTCAGCTGGCTCGAGGAGCATCAGAACGAGGACGGCGGCTGGGGCGAGGACCCGCGCTCCTACGACGATCCGGCGTGGATCGGTCGTGGCTCGAGCACCGCCTCACAGACCGCGTGGGCGCTGCTTGCGCTGCAAGCCGCCGACGAGCGCACGCAGGCGCTCGAGCGCGGCGTGGGCTGGCTCGTGGCGACCCAGCGGCCAGACGGCACGTGGGACGAGCCGCAGTACACGGGCACGGGCTTTCCGTCGGACTACTACATCAACTACCACCTCTACCGGCTCGCGTTCCCAGTGATGGCGCTGGCCCGCTGCACGAACGCCCTACTGAGCCCGCGGCGCGACCTGCACGCCGACAGCCAGCCGCCGACGGGCGGACAGGGCCCGGAGGGTCGGCTCCGCGCGCACACGCGGATCGCCAATGGCCGCGTCGGCGCCTCCGAGCGACAGGGGTGATGCTCACCGCCGATTCACCGATCGGCGTTCCCACCGCGGGCGCGGTGATGGCGCGAGCGGGGAGCGAGAACTTCCCCGTCGCGAGCAGGATGCTCCCGCGCCGCGTGCGCTCGCACCTGCTCGCGATCTATGGCTTTGCTCGACTCGTCGACGAACTGGGCGACGCGGTCCCAGGTGACCGCCTGGGCGCGCTGGACTGGATCGAGGAGGACCTCGACCGGGCCTACGAGGGCCACGCCGAGCATGAGTTGCTCAGGCGCCTCGAGCCGACGCTGCGCGAGTGCGCGCTGCCGCGCGCGCCGTTCGCGCGGCTGATCGACGCCAACCGCGCAGACCAGCGCGTGAGCCGCTACGAGACGTGGGAGCAGTTGCGCGACTACTGCAGGCTGTCGGCGGACCCGGTCGGCGAGCTGGTGCTGGGCGTGCTGGGGATGGCCACGCCGGATCGCGTCGCGCTGTCAGATTCCATCTGCACCGCGCTCCAGCTCGCCGAGCACTGCCAGGACGTGGCGGAGGACTTCGCGGCCGGCCGGGTGTACCTGCCGGCGCAGGACCTCGCCCGTTTCGGGTGCACGATCGAGCAGCTCACCGCCGCGCGCGCCGGCGAGCCATTGCGGAAGGTGCTCGCCTTCGAGGTGGCGCGAGCGCGGGTGCTGCTCGCCGACGGCGCGCCGCTGATCGACGAGCTCTCCGGGAGGGCGAGGCTGGCGCTCGCCGCGTACGTGGCGGGAGGACGAGCAGCCCTGGACGCGATCGAACGCGCCGGCTTCGACGTGCTCGCCGGGCCGCCCCGCGCCTCGCGTCGCCGGCTGCTGCTGACTTTCGCGGGGACGCTCCCGCGCCGATCGAGACCGGCGCGATGACCGCCGCGTCTGAGACCGCGGGCGCCTACCGGCACTGCGAGTCGATCACGAAAGCGCGGGCCGCCAACTTCTACTACGGAATCCGCCTGCTCCCGGCCGACAGGCGTCGTGGGATGTGCGCGGTGTATGCGTTTGCCCGGCGCATCGACGATATCGGCGACGGCACGCTCGATCCCGGCGAGAAGCTTCGCCGCCTCGACGGCGAGGCCCGGGCGCTCGAGGAGCTCGAGCTGGCGGGCGGGGCCGGGCAGGGGAGCTCTGATCCGGTGATGCTCGCGCTGGCCGACACCTACATGCGCTTCTCGGTGCCCTCCGGCGCGCTCGGTGAGCTGATCGAAGGTGTTCGCATGGACGTCAACGGCTCGAGCTATGAGCGGTTCGAGGAGCTGCTGCTCTACTGTCGCCGCGTCGCCGGCGCGATCGGAAGGGTGTGCCTGCCGGTCTTCGGCGCCCACGATGAGCGCTCCACCGTTGGGCCCGAGGCAGAAGCGCTGGCGGACGATCTCGGAGTGGCGATGCAGCTCACCAACATCCTGCGCGATGTGCGTGAGGACGCGGAGAACGGACGCGTCTACCTTCCGGCCGAGGATCTGCGCCGCTTCGGCGTGATCGGCGACGATGACGCTCGCAGCGCGCCGAACGAGCTCCTGGCACTGGCGCGCGCCGTGCAGGATCCGGCCGGGAAGGCCGTCGACACCGAGAAGCTCGAGTGGCTGCACGCTCTCGTGGCCTTCGAGGTCGACCGCGCACACGCATGGTTTCGGCGGGGCATGGAGCTCGCGCCGCTGCTCGACAGACGCAGCGCCGCCTGCCTGCAGGCGATGGCCGGCATCTATCGCAGGCTGCTCAACCGCATCCAGGCCCATCCCGAGCGGGCATTGGCCGAACGCATGTCGCTGCCGGTGCGCGAGAAGGCCTGGGTGGCGGCACGCAGCATGCTCGGCGGGGGCAGCTAGGCGGATGCGCGAGCCGACCGCGATCTCCTCGCCGCCCGGCACGTGGGGCGGGCGCAGTTGACCGCGGGGCGGCGCGTCGTGGTGATCGGCGGGGGGCTCGCCGGCATCGCGGCAGCGCTCGACTGCGCGTCCGGGGGCGCTGAGGTGACGCTCGTCGAGGTCAGGCGACGGCTCGGCGGGGCCGCCTACTCATTCGAGCGCGAGGGCCTGCAGATAGACAACGGCCAGCATGTGTTCCTTCGCTCCTGCGTCGCCTACAGGCGGCTGCTTCAGAGGCTGGGAAGCGCGCATCGGGTCTTCATCCAGCCGCGCCTGCGGATACCGGTTCTGAAGCCCGGGGCAAGGCCGGCGGTGCTGGAACGCGGGAGGCTCCCCGCGCCGCTGCACCTGGCCGGCGCCCTGGCGCGCTATCCCCACCTGAGCTTGCGCCAGCGAGCCGGCGCGGCGCGCGCGGCGTTGGCGCTCGCCCGGCTTGACCCGCACGACGAGGCCCTTGACCGGGTGCGGTTCGGCGACTGGCTGTCGAGTCACGGGCAGGGCCCTGAAGCGGTGAGCGCCCTGTGGGATCTGATCGCGCTGCCCACGCTGAACCTGCCGGCCGCGGAAGCGTCGCTGGCACTCGGGGCATTCGTCTTTCGCAACGGGCTTCTGTCCGGCGCGGACGCCGGCGATATCGGCTTCCATTCCGCGACGTTGAGCCAGACGATCGGCGAGCCGGCGGCGCGGGCGCTGCGCGACGCGGGCGTCGAGGTGAGGCTCGGATGGCGCGCCGAGCGCCTTCAGAAGACCGCGACGGGCCTGGTCGTGCAGGGTCGGGGCGGGCGCGCCGGCGGGGCTCGAGCCGAGCTGGACGGCGAGGGCCCGGGCGAGGATGGTGACGCGGATGATGGCCGGGTCGGGATCGGCGGCGGCGAGCTGGAGGAGCTCGATGGGGAGGCGGCGATCGTGGCGGTGCCGCACACTCGGGCCGCCGCTCTGCTCGAGCCGTTGATCGGGGAGGCGGCGAGGCGGCTGAACGCGCTCGGAAGCTCGCCGATCGTCAATCTGCACGTCGTCTATGACCGGCCCGTCTGCGAGGAGCCGTTTGCCGCCGGCGTGGGCACGCCCGTTCAGTACCTGTTCGACAGGACCGCGCCCGGGGGCGCTCCGGCGGGCTGCCAGTACCTGGCCGTGTCGCTCTCGGGGGCCGAGCGCGAGATGCAACTGAGCGTCGAGGCGATGCGCGAGCGCTACCTGCCCGCGTTGGCGCGACTGCTTCCACGCGCCGGCCGGGCCAAGGTCGAGATCTTCATGGCGACGCGCGAGCACGCGGCGACGTTTCGCGCGTCGCCGGGCGTCGCCGCGCTGCGCCCGGGCGCGGCAACCGGCGTGCCGGGGCTCGTGCTGGCGGGAGCGTGGACCGACACCGGCTGGCCGGCGACGCTCGAGGGCGCCGTGCTGAGCGGACACGAGGCGGCGGCGCACGCTCTGCGAGCGCTCGGCGGCGATTCGGATCGACGGCCTGCGGCTGGAGCGGCCGCGCCACAGCCGCGGGCCGCCGGCATGGGCGCGCCGTGAGCGATCTGCTGATCGCGGCTCCCCTGCGCCTCGAGGCGCTGCTGATCCGCTCGGCCGCCAGGGGTGCACGCGTGCGCACGACCGGCATGGGCCCGCGCCGCTCGAGGGCCGCGGCGGGCACGCTGCTCGCCGAGCCGGGTCACGCGCTGCTCGTCGTGGGCTTCTGCGGCGGGCTGGATGAGCACTCGAGGCCCGGCGAAGTCGTCGTCGCCGAGGGAGTGCTCGCCGCGACCGACGAAGGTCACAGCGAGCAGGAGATCGCCTGCCGGGGCGCGCCGGAGCTCGCCGCGATCCTCGCAGGCAGCGGGCTCGTGGTGCGCAGCGGCCGCGTCGTATGCGTCTCGCGGTTGGCGCTGGGGGAGCGTCGAGCGGAATTGCGCGCGTCGGGGGCGATCGCGGTGGATATGGAGTCGGTGTGGCTCGCGCCCGGTGCCGGCGAGCGGCCGTTCGCCGTCGTGCGCGTCGTGCTGGACAGTCCGAGGCACGAGCTGTTGCGTCCGCAGGCGGCGGCGGGGGCGATGCGCGCGGCACGGGCGTTGCGCAAGGTCGCGACCGCCCTACAGGGCTGGGCGCCTGAGGGGTAAGGTAGGCGCGATGGCTGTTCCGATGAGGCAGGGCGCTCGCATGGGCTGGTATCTGATGCGCCAGCGGCTCGCCAAAAGAGAGCGGTTCCCGTTGATCGTCGAGCTGGAGCCCCTGTTTCAGTGCAACCTCGCCTGCTCGGGCTGCGGCAAGATCCAGCATCCCGAGCACGAGCTTCGCCGGCGGATGCCCGTCGCGCAGGCGATCGGCGCGATCGAGGAGAGCGGCGCGCCGATGGTCTCCATCGCGGGCGGCGAGCCGCTGATCCACCCCGAGATCCACTTGATCGCGGCGGAGCTCATCCGGCGCAAGAGGTTCGTCTACCTGTGCACGAACGCGCTCCTGCTCGAGAAGAAGCTCGAGAACTTCAAGCCGAGTCCTTACTTCGCGTGGGCGATCCACATGGACGGCCTGCGCGAGCGCCACGACGCATCGGTCGAGCGCGAGGGCGTGTTCGACAAGGCGGTGTCCGCGATCAAGGCGGCCAAGGCTGCCGGCTTCCGGGTGACGACCAATACGACGTTCTTCACGCACGACTCTCCCAAGACGGTGCGCGAGGTGCTCGACTTCCTGAACGATGACCTCGAAGTCGACGAAATGATGATCTCGCCCGCGTATGCGTATGAGAAAGCGCCCGACCAGGAGCACTTCCTCGGCGTACAGCAGACGCGCGAGCTGTTTACCGAGGCGTTCGCCGACGGGAGGCGCAAGAAGTGGCGGCTGAACCACAGCCCGCTGTTCCTCGACTTCCTCGAGGGCAAGGCCGAATTCGACTGCACCGCGTGGGGTATCCCGAGCTACTCGCTGTTCGGCTGGCAGCGCCCGTGCTATCTCATGTCCGACGGCTACACGAAGACGTACAAGGAGCTGATCGAGACGACCGACTGGAGCTCCTACGGGCGCGGCAGGGATCCGCGCTGTGAGAACTGCATGGCCCACTGCGGGTATGAGCCGACCGCGGTGCTGCAGACGACGCACTCGCTGCGGCAGTCGCTGCGCGCGCTCGTCGGCTAGCCGTGGGGCTCAAGTCAGCTCGTTCGCCTCGCCCGTGGCGCTCTTCGGGGAGCGGATGTCCCGCCAGGTGAGGCCCTCTCCGAGCAGCGCCGGGACGCCGAGCGCGAGCGCCGTCACGACCTCAACCGCCTGCAGGATGATGCCGTATGCCAGGCCCGGACCTGCGCCCACGCCGTAGGCGGCGAGGACGACCAGGCATGCGGCCTGGAACACGCCCACATTCGACGGGGTCGCCGGGAGGATCGCGCTGACGTTCACGGCGAGCAGGATCGCGGCCGCCGTCACCAGTGTCGCGTGCGACTGGAGTCCCAGGGCTAACACGACCGCGTAGCAGGACAGCCACTGAAGCGTCCATGCGAGCAGCTGGCTGGCGACCGCGGAAGCTCCGTAGCGCGGGCGCGCGAACACCACCAGACCCTGGCGGGCGAGGTTGAGCATCCGCGCGATCGCGCTCGCCGCACTCGCGATACGCACGCGCCGCGAGCGCTGTCCAAGCGCGAGCAGGCGTGGACCCGCGAGGACGAGGAGGCACGCAAGCGCCGGAACCGCGAGCGCAGCCGCGACGCCGGCGAGATTTCCGTGCAGCAGGGGAACGCTCGTGAACGTGAGGCCGGCGAGCGCCGCGAGGGCAAGGATGTTGATAAGCGTCTGCGAGACGACCGTGCCAGCGACGATCGGCAGCAGACGCCGCGTGGAGCCATCCAGCCGGCGCGTCAGCACGAGCACCCGGGTGGGCTCGCCGATTCGCCCGGGGAAGACCGCTGAGGCCATCACGCCGATCATCGTCGACCGGATGACCGCCGGCCACGGGATCGCCAGGTCCGGCAGCGCGGCGCGCAGGATCGCGCGCCAGGCGACCGAGCGCGACAGCAGCGAGAGCGCCATCAGCGCGAGCGCCAGAGCGATCCAGCCCGGGGACGCGGTGATCAGCGCGTGGCCGATGCGCCGGAACCCGAGGCGTGACAGCGCGAACACGACCAGCCCCGCGACTGCGATCGCCGCGGCGAGCAGGCCGACACGCGCCCAAACGCTCCGGCGGCGCCGGAGCGGCGGCTTCTCCGATGTGACCATCGCGCGGGGGTCTATCAGAGCGGCGTCGGGGGTGGGTGAGGGTGGGTGGGGCCTCAATCCCCGCAGGGTGCGCGACCCCGCAACGGCCATGCGCGAGGCGCGCGGGCGGGATGGGTACTGTGGGGGTGAGGGCATGCGAGCATTGGCTCTCGGCCAGGCCATGGACATCACGCGATGAACGACCCCGACGCAGCTGCCGGCGAGGCGGTGATCGAGTACGCGCTGGCCGACCGCGTCGCCAACATCGTCGTGACCCTGGTTCCGGTGGGCCTGCTCGGGTTCGCCATGTACTCCGCGTGGGGCGGCGCGCTGCGCTGGCCGGACCTCGTCGTGCTGGCCGTCACCTACCTGCTGACGGGCCTGGGGGTGACGGTCGGCTTTCACCGCCTGCTCACCCACCGCAGCTTCAAGACGAGCGCGCCGATCCGCGCGCTGCTGGCGGCGCTCGGCTCGGCGGCGATCGAGGGGCCCGTGATCGAGTGGGTCTCCAACCATCGCAAGCACCATCGCTTCTCCGACCAGCCCGGAGACCCCCACAGCCCCCACGTCGACCACGCCGGTGGCTGGCGGGGCGCGCTCGGCGGCCTGCTGCACGCGCACGTGGGGTGGATCCTCAGCGGCACCGGGATGGCGAGCAGGGAGCGATACGCCAAGGATCTCCTCGCCGACCCCGCGCTGCGGTTCATCGACCGTACGTTCCCGCTGTGGGTGCTGGCAGGACTTGCCTTTCCATTTGGTCTCGGCGTCGCTTTGAGCGGCTCGCTCGCCGGTGGGCTCACAGGCCTGTTGTGGGGCGGGGCGGTGCGGATCTTCTTCCTTCACCACGCCACCTTCTCGATCAACTCGCTCTGCCACTTCTTCGGACGCCGGCGGTTCGCGACCGCCGACGAGTCGCGCAACCTGCTCTGGCTTTCGGTCCCCACCCTCGGCGAGGCCTGGCACAACAACCATCATGCCTTTCCGAGCTCTGCTCGGCACGGCCTGCGCTGGTGGCAACTCGATCCGTCGGCGTGGCTCATCTTCGGCCTGGAGCGCGTGGGCCTCGTCTGGGATGTCGTTCGCGTCACGCCCGAGCGCGAGCTGGCGAAGATCGCCGTACGGGGATAGATCCCGACCCGAGCAGCGCCCGCGTGCGGCTGACCAATGCACGAGTTCGGCTAAAGGCGTTGCCTCGGGCTGCCGATTAGCGCGGGGTACGCAAGGACACGGGATTACATCGAATCTTCGAACAAGGGACCTAACGTGGGCAATCACCAATCATCGATCGAGGTAGTCAAGGAGCGTTCAGGGAACCGTCGCAAGATCGTGCTGTCGGTGGCGCTCCTGGCCGCGGCTGCTGCGGCGCTGATCGGCGGGGCCTTCGCCACATTCACCGACACCGCCACCGCCGGGCCCCAGGCGATCTCCTCAGGCACGATTAAACTCGCCACCGGGCCGACGAATGACGCGGCAACCGGAGCGAGCAACATCGCCGCCGGAGACACTGTCTCCCGCGAGGTCGACATCAATTCGACGGGCGGGACCATCGCGAACAAAGAAATCACGCTGAAACTCTCAGCTTCGCCATCGTCGCTGCTCGACACCGATCCCACCAACGGGCTGCAGCTCAGCATCCAGGCGTGCTCGGTGGCGTGGAAACGCACCGTCGTTGGATCGCCGCCTCCTCCTTTCACCTACGAATGCACCGGAACCACGACCACGGTGAAAATCAGCGGAGCAGCGAGCGCGTCCGTCGGCTCGCTCGAGACGACGGCCGGGAAACTGGAAGAACTCAAATCGTTGGGCGGGGGAGGGCAGGACTATCTGGTCTTCAAGCTCGAACTCCCCTCGGGCGCACCGGGCGACGTCTCCAAAGTCGCCGCCTGCTCGGGAACTTCAGGCGGCACCGCCTCCACCGAGGACCTGCAGGGATGCTCCTCGACGCTGACCTACACCTTCCTTGCCTCGCAACGGGCGGGAACGGCTGAGTAGCGATGACGCAGACGACGGACGGACGGGAGCCGGTCAGGATGCGCCGGCTCCCGTCCGCGCCGTGGTGAGGAGATGAAGCGATGGTGGACAGCGCGATGCACCGCGGTAGCGTTCGATCGCGACACGGGCGGCGCTCGCTTCAGCGGCGCCGGCGCCCGCTTCACCGGCGTGCCGCCCCGCTGGCCGCTGTTCTGATCGTCGCCGTCGCCGCGAGCTCGGGGCGGCCCGACGTCGCGCTCGCCAGCTTCGTCAACGCGATACCGTCGTTCCTCGGGGGTGAACTGGGATCGGCCACGCTGAGCACTCCCACGGGCTTCGCGGTCGCGAACGGGGGATGCGCGGGCGGCAACGAAAAGACGAACGTGTCCGCGACGTGGAGCGCATCGGCGGAACTCGACGCCGACGGGAACAACCTGATCAACGGCTACTCGGTGCTGCGCTCGACGAGCTCGGCTGGCAGCTACTCCTCGATCGGCACGACCGGGATCGCGACGAGCTTCACCGACGTCAACCCGTCCGGAGCGGAAACGCCGCAGGTGTACGTCGGCAACAACGGCGAAACGGCGGAAACGGTGCATGCCGTGAACACCTCGACGAATGCCGGCACGTCGATCACCACCGGCATGATCGGCATCGAGCCCAACGGCATGGCCGTCACCCCCGAAGGGACCGACGTGGTGGTGGCCGAGGGCGAATCCCACCAGGTCCAGATCATCACGGTCTCCTCCCACGCCGTCGCAGCGACGGTGGCGATCCCCGCAGTGAGCGGCACCCCATCGCGGCCCGACGCAGTTGCGATCACACCGAACGGCTTGACTGCGTACGTGGTCGACGGAGCCAACAAGCGTGTGTACCCGATCACCATCTCGTCGGCCAAACGCGGCACGGCTATCAGTGTCAAGGCCCAGGGCGATCCGGGAGCGATCGTCGTGACGCCGAACGGAGAAAAGGTGTACGTCGCGAACTACGGATCCCACGACGTCTCGGTAATCACCACGGCGACCAACAAAGTTAGCGCGACGGTCAGGATCGGCTCGAGCGAAACAGGCAAGCCGATGGCTTTGGCCGCGACGCCCGACTCCACGCACGTCTACGTTGCCGATCAGGGAAACTCGCAGATCGACGACATCGCGACGTCGAGCAACACCGTCGCGAAAACGATCGCCGTGGGCAGCCTGGTGGATGCGAATGTCGCGGGCGGCGGCGATCCCAACATCCTCGCCATCACCCCCGACGGGTCAAAGCTGTACGTGGGGAGCTACGCGGGACACGAGGTCGAGGACGTCGCCATCTCGACCGACACGCTGACGGGCACGATCTCGCTGTTCGACTCGGCGAGCGCCAATCCGAACGCCGTGGCGCTGACGCCCAACGGCTGTCAGCTCTACGTCCATGACCACGCCCACAATGTCGTCGACGTGATCACGGTGTCGAGCGACGCGCTCGCGGCGCACCCGGCGGTTGGGATGAGCGGAGACCCGACCGGCATGTCGGCATCGCCTGACAGCGTGCACGTCTACGTCGCGAACCAAGGTGACCCCAGCGTCTCCGTGATCGCCACCGCGACGAACGCGGTCTCCTCCACGTTGCTCGAAGCCACCGTCGGCCAAGCCCCGATCGCGGTGCTGGCGACGGCCTCACCTTACTTCTACAAGCTCCAGGCGAGCCACGGCGAATGGCACAGCGCGTTGACGGCGCAGGCGATGTATGCGCTGGGCTTCGATCAGGGAGGCTGGCAGTAGGTGTACGCGGAGCTCGCGACACACCCACGCGTGGAGCCGCTGCGCATTCCCCTCGCGGCGCCGGCCCGTCGGCGACGACAACGCCGCTGGGTGAGGATCGTCTCCTCGATCGTGCTCGGCTGCGTGGTGTTGGCGGTCCTTCTCGTGACGCTCGGAATGGTTCTCGGCGTAGAGCGGTTTGCGGTCGTCGACAGTGGCTCGATGCGGCCCGCCCTGAATCCCGGAGACGTGGCGATCCTGACGTCCGAGCGCTCGAGCGCGGTCGCGGATGGCCAGATCGTCGCGTTTCATCCTCCCGGCCAGCCGCGGGTGACCGTCATCCACCGCGTGCGCTCGATCGAGCGCACCAAGACCGGGATCATCATCCGCACGAAGGGCGACGCCAACGACGTCCGCGACCCGTGGCGAGCCAAGATCGCCGGCAACACCGTGTGGCGGGAGAGCGTGAAGGTGCCATGGGTCGGATTTCTCGTCGCATGGAGCCAGGAGCCCTACATCCGCATGGCGGTGCTCACCGTGATGCTGATCCTGCTCGTGAGCGTCATTCTCGGCTGGATCTGGCGGCCGGCGTCGCGCTGATCGGCGGGCGCACGTCCCGCAAACCGACCGCTCGGGCGGCGCGTCGTCCGGGGCCGCTATTGTGCCGTCCGCAGCGATGAGGCCCGCTCCATAACTGTGGTTGGCGCCGCTGATGGCTTCTACGTCACCGTCACTCGAACGTAAGTGAGGGCCAGTCGTGGAACCTGAGCACATCAGCGAGCGCCACTCGAGAGCGAGGCCGAGCTCGGGGTCGCTGTTACCCCGCCATGACCGCCGGGAGCTCGCAGCGATCTTCGCCGGCGGATTCATCGGCGCGATCGCGCGCGCCGCGCTGGTAGAGGGCCTGGCAGAGCGCCCCGACCGCTGGCCGTGGGCGACGTTCATCGTCAACGTCGCCGGAGCGTGCCTGCTGGGGTATCTCGTCACGCGCCTGAACGAGCGCCTGGCGCTCTCCGTGTATCGCCGCTCGTTTCTCGGCACCGGCGCCTGCGGGGCCCTGACGACCTTCTCGACCATGATGGTGGAGCTGCTGAGGATGATCGAAGGGTCGCATTGGAGTCTCACCGTCGGCTACGCCGTCGCCAGTGTCTGCTGCGGCTTCGCGGCGGTGTTCCTCTCGACCAAGCTCGTTCGCCGGGCGAGCCTGGCCGCATGAGCTTCGTGCCGCTGTGGCTTGCCGTCGGGATCCTGGGGGGACTGGGTGCGGTCGCACGGTTTCTGATCGATGGAGTCGTTTCATTGCGCGGCGGTGGTTGGTTTCCGTTCGGGACGCTGGTCGTCAACCTCTCGGGAGCGCTGCTGCTTGGCGTGCTCGTGGGGATCGCCCTGGGAGCACATGCGTATCTGCTGGCTGGCACCGCGGTGCTCGGCTCCTACACGACATTCTCAACCTGGATGTTCGAGTCCCACCGTCTGGCGGAGGACGGCCAGCGCTGGCTTCTGAGCATGAACATCGTGCTCAGCCTCGGGCTGGGCGTCGGCGCGGCGGCCTTCGGGAGGATCCTCGCGGGAGGCTGATGGTGCGCGACGGCCTCAAGCTCACCGCCTACTTCGGCGAGCGCGATCGCGTAGGCGGAGGGCTGCTCGCCGATGCCCTGATCGACGTCTACGAACGTCACGCGGTGACGACGAGCGCCCTGTTTCGCGGTGTCGAGGGGTTTGGCATGCGGCACAGCCTGCAAACCGAGCGACTGCTCACGCTCTCAGAAGACCTGCCGATCGTCGCGGTCGCGGTGGACGCCAGCGAGCGCATCGAAGCCCTGCTCGAGGAGGTCCGCGAGATCAACCGCGATGGTGTCGTGACGCTCGAGCGTGCGCAGCTTCTTTCCGGATCGATCGACGGGGCTGCCCTGACGCCCGGCTCGGATGTCAAGCTGACGGTCTACGTCGGGCGCCAGGAGCGCGCCGCTCAGCGCCCGGCCCACCTCGTCGTCGTGGACCTCCTTCGCCGCCACGGCGTCGCAGGGGCGACGGTGCTGCTGGGCGTCGATGGGACGGCGCACGGCCGTCGCCAGCGGGCACGTTTCTTCGACAGGAACGCGCAGGTGCCGCTGATGATCGTGAGCGTCGGCGCGGGCGAGAGCATCGCGCGGGCGCTGCCGGAGCTCTCGGGCTTGCTCGACCGGCCCCTGCTGACGCTCGAGCGTGCACTGGTCTGCAAGCGCGACGGGGTGCTGCTGAAGGCGCCTGAACAGCCTTGCGGCGTCGATGGATCAGAGCAGGCGCGGATGCAGAAGCTGATGGTCTACGTGGGCGAGCAGGCGCATTACGAAGGTCAGCCGCTGTACAGCATGCTCATCCGCCGCCTGCGCGCAGAGGGCGCCTCCGGCGCGACCGTTCTGCGCGGCCTGTGGGGCTACCAGGGCAACCATCGACCACACGGCGAACGCTTCTGGTCGCTGCGCCGGCACGTTCCGGTCCTGGCCGTGCTCGTGGACACACCCGCCAATACGCGCCGCTGGTTTGAGATCGTGGACGAGATGACCCGGCAGACGGGTTTGGTGACAAGCGAGACTGTCCCCTCCGTCTGGGCACCGGGAGCGGCCCTGTGAGAAGAGAAGCGCCGCCGCTCCAGGGTCCGGGCGCCGGACAGACGAGAGGCGAAGCCCGGCCGGGCGAACGGGCGTTCAGCCCTCGAGCATCCAGCAGTTTTCCGTCCACAGGAAGCGGTTCGCGCCGCTCATCAGCGGCGCCGGCAGGTCGATCGAGGCAGTGTCGCCGTGCACGATGACCGACGCCGAGGAAATCGCACGAGCCTCCGCCCGCAGCCCTGCCCGTCCACCGGGCTCGCTCAGAAGCCTCGCCAGCCGTGCATCCCAGCGCTGCGCGCACGTGCGGTGGTGCTGGGTCGCGCGCAGCGGGGCGTTGAGGATCGAGCACGCGCCGGCGCCATCCCTGCGCAGCTCATCGCCCACGAAGTTCGAGGCGGCCCGACGCACCCACGCGACCTGTTCATAGCTGCCGACCGAGGAGGCGATCGCGCCTTTCGGCGCGCTTGACGCGGCGGCGCCGTCCGGCATCGTTGCGACTGCGATGCCGGCGACCATGGCGATCCAGACGCGCGACCTCATACCCAGCATGTCGGCACGCCGAGCCGATGACACGAGGCCGCGGGGACGTGCCCGGGAAAACGCGGACGGATGTCGTACGGCCACGGCGTCGTCCGGTCGGCGCTGTTGCGCGGCTCAGGCGGCCGTCGCCGACTGAGAACTTTCGATCGCGCTCGTCGCCGGCGCAGGCCGGTCGCGATCGGACACGTGACGGGCGAGCACCTCGCGCAGCTGGGCGGCGACCTCGTCGGCGGCCCGGGGTCTCGCCTCCGCGGTCGCGCTTCGCTGGCTCGAAGCCATGCCCTCCCGCTGCAACTCCGCCAGCAGCGCGTCGACCACAGTCGGGTCGAACTGACGGGCGGCCTCGCGTCGCAGCTCCTCGCAGGCGCTCTGGTGGTTCATCCGCCCGCGATAGCAGCGGTCGGTGGTCATCGCGTCGTAGGCGTCACACGCGGCGATGACGCGCGCCCCCAGCGGGATCGCGTCTCCCGCCAGGCCATCCGGGTAGCCATCTCCGTCCCAGCGCTCGTGCGTCGCGCGCACGATCACCGCCACGGGGCGCAGCGCCGGCGCGGCGTTGAGGATGCGCTCGCCCAGCAGCGTGTGCTGGTGCATGAACTCCCACTCGACCTCGTTCAGCGGATCAGGCTTGTCGAGGATCGCGTCGGGGATGCCCACCTTGCCGACGTCGTGCAGCTCGGCGGCACGAGCCAGCTGGTCGAGCTCCTCAGCCGTCATGGCCAGGCGGCGGCCGACGCGCATACACAGCTCGGCGACCTCGCTCGAGTGGCTTTCGAGGGACGGCTGCTTGGCGTGCATGATGCGGACCAGGACATCCCGTGTCTGGTCGCCTGCCAGCGACGGCCGACCCTTCTTGCGCGCGTACATGCGCTCATCGGCGAGCTGCAGCGCGTAGTCGAGGGTCGTCGCCTCATAGGGGAGCAGCACAGCGCCGTAGGAGCTCGCGACGGCGAAGTTCTCGCCGCGCTCCTCGAGCGCCGCGGCGATCGTGGCCAGCACAGTGTGCAGCTCGTTGGGATGGACCGACACCAGGGCGCAGAACTCATCGCCGCCCAGGCGGTAGGCGGTGCCGTGGGAGGCGACCGAGGCTGACAGTTTGGCGCCCAGACGTGCCAGCATGGCGTCGCCGGCGAGGTGGCCGAAGGTGTCGTTGTAGCTCTTGAAGCCGTCGAGATCGAACATGATGAGGACCAGCGGCCGCGACGCGGAAGCCGCGGCCAGGCGCTCGTCCAGGTCGGCTGCCAGCGCCCGCCGATTTCCAAGCTTGGTGAGGGCGTCGGTGAGCGCCTGTTCGCGCAGGAGCTCGTGCGCGATGATGTCGGCGGCCGCCTGCCGCGCCGGCTCCACGAGACCAGCCATGACAGCTTCCTCGTCCTCGCAGAACGCGCGATCCTCGCGCGCCACGGCGAGCGCGCCACGGGCCGGCCCGGCGCCGCTTGCGAACCCGAATGGGAGCGCGAGCGCCCAGACCCCATCCCGTTCCAGCTGGCATGGGCGCTCGTCGGCGCGGGCCGCCTCGGCGGCCGCCCGCAGCGCGCGGGTGGACTCAGGCGAGCTCACGATCTCGAGCACCCGCGGATCCATCGGGCCGCTCAGCGTGAGTCGCCCGGCGTCGGCGTCGAGCGCCTCGATCGATCCGCGCAGCACGATGTCGGTCAGGGCCTCGAGATCGAGTTTGGCGCCGAACGCATCGCCAAGCCGCCGCACGGCCGTCTGCAGGCGGGTGCGCTGGTGTGCCACGAGGTCCAGGCGGCGCTGGGCACGCGCGATGCGCGTGCTGCGATCGCGCGAGAGCAGGAGCAGCACGCCGAACAGGGGAAGGACCAGCAGGACCTCGGCCGGGGCCTGGAGCGCGGCCCGAGTCACCAGATAGCCCAGCGGCGCGATGCACGCGTCGATGACCCATACGAGCGCGATCACACGGATCTGCACACGCGAGGCGATCCCCACGGTCGCGCGCTCGCGTGCCGTTGCCGAGACGAGGTCGAACAGGCAGCCGGCGAGGAACGCCGCGATGTAGACGCAAGCCATCTCCACTCCGCCGTGAAGCGGTCCGGCGAGCACGAGCACGAGCGCGGGCCCGAACGCATGCCAGGCGTCCGGTATCGAGAACAGCACTCGCTCCGGTCCAACGCGACCGTCCGCGACCTGGACCAGGGTGCCGAGGACCAGGCCGGTGGCGGTGAGCAGGGGAACAATCCCCGGCGGCAGCAGAAGCAGCATCGGCACCAGCACCAGATAGGACGGCACCACATAGCCCGCGCCGATCGGGAACTTGATCATTCCGGCGAGCGCGTATAGGCCGACGAGCGCGGCGGCCAGCGGCAGATCCACCGGCTGCGAGGCGGGCGCAAAGAGCGCCAGCGGAATGGCGCAGCAGAGGAACAGCGCGGCCGCCACGGACTCGGCGGTCAGCTCGCGCCGGTTCAGCCGGCGCGAGCGTGTCTTCCACGAGTCCTCGAGCAGTCGCTCGACCGGATCGGTTGAGCGAATGTCCTCGATTGCGGCGTCACTCATCGGAACTCCCAGTTGACGGGCATTGGCATGGCTGGCATGGCCGCACTCCCACCCGCTCAGCGCCTATACGGGTCGATGTAGACGTCATCGATCGCCCAGGCTCCGCCGTATGGTTCGGGTTTGAACACCAGCCTTGCGCTGAGCGTGCTGCTCGCCTGCCACAGCGGCAACGTGGTGGCCAGCTGAAGTACCGGGCTCACCGCCCAGGATGTGCCGGTCTGCAGCGAGGCGACGGTCGTGTCGTGGGTCGTCCCGGACGAGTCCGTCCATCGCAGGATCACGTTCAACACGCCCCAGCTGCCGCTGGTCTGGCGTGCGAAGAAGCGGAACGACGGGTAGGCCGTGCTCACACAGAACGCCGGTGAGACGGCGACGCCCGTAGGTTGGATCGCCAACGAGTGCGATCCGCCCGCCACCCTGTATGCCTCGTTGCCGGCGACCACCGAGGAGTTGGCGAGCGACCAGCCGGGGGCACCTGACTCAAACGAGCCGCCCTGCACCAGGCTGTAGGAAGCGCTGTCGCCGAACTGCTTGAACGGGGTGGATGTCGGGCTTGAAGGGCACGCGGCGCTTGCGCCCGCGGGTATGGAACCGACCAGCAACGCGCCGCCGAACAGCGCGACGACGAACCTGCGCATGCGTCGGGGGTGGATTATGTACGGCATCTCAGGACCTCCAGGTCTGCCGCGGAGACCGCGGCCAATGGCTTGGAGTCGGTAGCTGGGCGGTCTACGAGAGATCCCTGGCTTTGCGTCCCCGCCTCGCGACGGGTTTGCCCTGAGCGACTTTTATTTCTGGAAAGGTCGGCTGGGTCGCGCATCCGCTTGAGCCCGTTTGGCGGCGTTGGACGAAAAGACCGACGTGCCTGTCGGTCCTTTCGGGACGGCCGATGTCGGCCTTTGCGGGCGACAACCCAGGTCGCTGCCCGAGCGCCGATCCGTGCACCGGGGCGGCTCCGCGCGGCGTCTGTCGAGCTTGCGACGCTCAGATCGCCCTGCGACGGGCGATAGGGTGTCGGGGATGGATCAGCGAACGCTCGGCTCAACAGGCGTCCATGTGAGCCCGCTCTGCCTCGGCGCGATGATGTTCGGCGCCTGGGGAGAGACCGACCACGATGCGGCGATCCGCGTGATCCACCGGGCGCTGGATGGCGGGGTCAACTTCATCGACACCGCAGACGTCTACTCGCGCGGAGAGTCGGAGCAGATAGTTGGCAAGGCGCTCGCGGGCGGGCGTCGCGAGAACGTCGTTCTCGCGACGAAGCTCCATGGCACGATGGGGGAGGACCCCAACCAGGCGGGCAACTCGCGGCGTTGGATCATGCAGGAGGTCGAGGCCTCGCTGAGGCGTCTTCAGACCGACTGGATCGACCTCTACCAGGTGCATCGCTGGGACCCGTGGACCGCGCACGAGGAGACGCTCGGCGCGCTGTCCGATCTCGTCACGCAGGGCAAGGTCCGCTACATCGGCTCCTCGACCTATCCGGCCGCGCAGATCGTCAAGGCCCAGTGGGTGGCCCGTGAGCAGCGTCTGCAGCGCTATGTCTGTGAGCAGCCGCCGTACTCGATCCTCGTTCGCGGCATCGAGGCCGACGTGTTGCCGGTCTGCCGTCAGTTCGGGATGGGCGTGATCGCGTGGAGTCCGCTCGCGGGCGGCTGGTTGTCGGGACGCTGGCGCAAGGACTCGGAGGACCTCACCTCTCGGCGCTCGGCGATGATCCCGCAGCGCTACGACCTGTCGATTCCGGCCAACCAGGCCAAGCTGGAGGCTGCCGACGCGCTTGGACGGCTTGCCGACGAGGCGGGCATCTCGTTGATCCACCTCGCCCTCGGGTTCGTTATCCGCCATCCGGCCGTGACCGCCGCGATCATCGGGCCGCGCACGATGGAGCAGCTCGAGTCGCAGCTCGGCGCCGCGGACGTGCAGCTCGACGGCGCGCTCTTGGACCGCGTCGACGAGATCGTGGCGCCCGGGGTGACGGTGAACGCCGTTGACGCGGGCTGGACGAACCCGGCGCTGGCGCCCGCCGCCCGTCGACGGTAGCAGCCGACCGCCGGGACCCCGAGGCGCCCGCCCTGCCGGCCCGGGCCTGCATCGCCTGTACTCCCCTGAGCCCGCACGGCGAGAGGTCGCGAGGCGAAATGCAGGGGGAAGGCACACGGCATCGAATGTCGATCAAGAGCGGCGCCCGCTCCAATGCGGAGCGTCTTCTTAAGGAAGCCTGCAGCAGAAATTTACGGCCACTTCAGCCCCGGCGGAGAGACTGAAGGCATAGCGCTCTGAAGCGTCGATCTCGTTCAACTTGAACAGGAGGTGACGATGCTGGTGTCCGGAAAGGGCTTTCGAGTTCTGCATCGCGGCGAGGCGATGACACCCTTCGTTGAGCAGCCTGAGGGTCCGGGCGGGCCAGGGCGGCGGATCGAGCGTCGCTTCGGGCTGTGGCGGTGGAAGACGTGGGCGAGCGACAACGTGATGGCCAGCAGAGTCCGCTCGGGGTGGTCGCTCAGGCGCGCACGCGCTCTGACCGCCACGAGCGACGCCCTGGACGACTACAAGCTGTGGATGCACCTGTGGCGCGATCCGCCGATCGGGGCCCGGTCGCGCTCGCCCCTCGGACGGCGGTGATCGGCCCGCCGAGCGCGCTCGGCACTCAGCGATGCTTGTGAGCGCAACTTTGTCGCGTCTGCGCGTTTAGTGCTCAGGGGCGGCACGATCACAGGCCCTCGCCTCGCAGTGAGACTGCGGTCGCACCACTAGGAGGGTGGAGAACGGATTCAGCGCTCCGAACGACTCGGACGTGCCGCGCCCCGTTATCTGCCGAGCGCCTCGGCCTCGGTGCGAGGTGCTTGCGAATTGGCTTGACGAGCGCGAACGCGGCTGCCTCTATGGTCTGCGGACGATGATCGTGCGCGCCGCAGATCCAAAGCGCGACGCGGCCGCGTGCGCCGCGATCTACCGGCCGTATGTCTGTGATGCGGTCGCGTCGTTCGAGGTGCGCCCGCCGACCGCGGACGAGATGTCGGGACGCATCGGAGCCGCCCACGCGTGGGTCGTCGCCGAGCGAGAGGGCGTCACGCTCGGCTATGCCTACGGATCTCCCCATCACGAGCGCGCTGCCTACCGCTGGGCGGCAGATGTCGCTGTCTACATCGACGCGCACAGCCATCGAAGGGGCGTGGGTAAAGCGCTGTACACGCGGCTGTTCGACGAGCTGCGGGCGACTGGCCTGTGGACCCTCTGCGCTGGAATCACGCAACCCAACGACGCAAGCAACGGCCTGCACCGCGCGATGGGATTCGTGCCGGTCGGAACCTACCGGCGCATCGGCTGGAAGGCGGGCGAATGGCACGACGTGCAGTGGTGGCAGTTGGACCTCCGCCCGGGCGAGCCGGGGCCACCGGACGAGCTTCAGACCGAGGCGGGCCGGCAGTCGAAAGCGCCGTGAGAACGGTCACTTCGCGGGCGCCGGCATCTTCCGGCCCGAGGCGTCCGTGCTTTCCTTGACGACCCAGCGTCGCTGCAGGACATCGCGTCGGTACTCTCCGTCGGGGCCGATCCAGCGCCTCACGCATTCCTCGTCGCCTGGGGCCGTCACGGAGTAGGTGCCCTCGTTCGCTTCCACGCCGACGCCCGTCTTGAGCGCCAGGGCCAGCATGCGCACGAGCCCGTTCGCCACCTGCGAGGGGTCGGTCTCGTCGAACTCGATCTCCATCTTCATACGTCCGTGTCGGTCGGCGTCTCTCATTACTTTAGGGCTGGAGGAGTTCAACCGCCGCACGGCGAGCTTCGCTCGGCGTGTCGACCCCTTAGGACGACAGGAACTGCCCCTTTAGGCCCACGCAAATCGGCACCTTTTGCCTTCAGACCTGTTCGCCGCGAGTGCTCATACTGGTTGCCATGACAACCGCGACGATCACTCCTCCTAGACCTCGGGCGACGGCCACCCCGACGGCACCGCCTTCTCGCGAACCGGCCAGCGGCGACTCAGCCAAAGAGCTTGCCGAGCACGTCACGCAAGGGCAGGCTCTGCTCGACCAGGCCAGGCTGATCGGCGAGATCGGCGACTACCAAGCCTGGAGCGCGGCCCGGAAGCCATGGATCGAGTCGACGGCGAAGACTCTGGCTCATCACTATGGATCAGAGCCGGCCGACAAGTTCAAGAGCGCCGCCGCTGGGATCGGCGGCGGAGGGGCATGGCAGAGCAGGTACAAGCGCGACTCGCGGTGCACGGGACTCGCCATCGACGTCTTGATCTCGCTGCAGGGTCGAGCCGAGGTCGACCAGGAGCCGGGCGCCGGCTCCGAGCTCACGGCGGAGCCCGCTGATGGCCCCGTGCACGCGCAGGACGCGCCAGAGCCGTTCCCCGGCTCGCTCGAGCAAGAGCTCGAGGAGCTCACGTCGAACCCAGCCGTCGGCCTGGAGCCTGCGCCTGCGCCTGTGGAGCCTGCGCCTGCGCCACCCGTCGGCTTGGAGTTCGCGCCGGAGCCCGAGGGGCTTTCAACGGCTCCGTCGGTCGGGATGGTGGCTCACGGGCCGGCCGGGATCGGCGAGACGGTGCGGGCCGTGGCCGAGGGGTCGTCGCTTGCGACGAACGCCGCGGCCAGCCTGACGCCGGACCGGGCGAGGCAGCTCTTCCTCGTCGGCGGCAGGAACGAAAAATGGAAGCTCGAGGTGGCCGGGCTGCTCGAGCGGACCGGCCCCAACGAGGTGACCGTCCTGGACGAGGCGTCGAATGGGGGCGGCGAGCTGATCGAGCCGCGCGAGGTGCAGGTGGCACAGCTGCGCTACGCGGTCGTCCTGTTGACCGCCGACGACATCGGTGCGTCGCGGCTCGATTCCGAGCAGGAGCCCTACTACTCGCCTCGCGCGGACCAGGGCGCGGTGTTCGAGATGGGCTTCCTGGTCGGCGCACTCAGCCCACGTTGCGTTTGCGTGCTCTACGAGGACGGCGTCGAACGGCCGTATGACCTGGACGGGATGAGCTATATACGCCTTGACCCGGCCGGCGCGTGGCAGGCGAAGCTCCTGTTGATGTTGCGCAGCGCCGGCTTCGACTATGACGTGAACAGGTTGGCGCCCGTCTGAGCAGAGGGCAACAGCCTGATGGTCGTCGGCTGAGCCGCTGCCTGCGCGGCCTCGGGCTTCGGCTTCGCAGCCGAGCCCGAGCGTCGCGGCGGTTGGGCCCTTCGGCCGGCGTTTCGTCGAAGGGCGCATCGGACAGCTCCAGCCCAACCCGGCGCATGCCGTAGGCTGCGTGGGCCGCGCGCGTCGCGGCAACGCCTTGGGCAATCGAGGACAGGAGCTCAGAGATGATCGTGGTGATCGGACGCGTCGTGACGGATTCGGCGCGGCGGGCGGACCTCGTGCGCATCGGAGCGGCGGTCGCGGGCGCATCGCGCGCCGAGGAGGGCTGCCTCAGCTACCGGGTCTACCAGGACACCGAGGCCGAGAACGAGTTCGTGTTCGTCGAGGAGTGGGAGAGCCAGGAGGCGCTGACGCGGCACTTCGGCACGCCGCATATCGCGCGATTCATGGAGGCGATCCCCGCGGCGGTCGTCGTGCCACCGGACGTCAGGTTTCACACGGTCGCGAGCTCGGTGGACCTGGCTGATCTGAACGTGGGCGCCTGAGCTGCCGAACGGCCTCAGTTGTAGTGGTCTGGCGCGTGCCTCAGTCCCGACCAGCTCTCCGGGTCGTGCCCGAAGACGACCAGCGAGCCGGTCTCACGGGCGAGTCCCCGAAGACGTTCCAGCGACCGCTTCGCATCGTCGCGCGAACAGAGCACGCGGAGAGGCCGGTGTCCGTCCCATTGGGAGAGATTGTCCGCGGCATCCGCCGTGAGCAGGACGGGGCCGGTCTCGTCCAAGTGAAGCAAGAGCGACATGTGGCCAGCCGAGTGGCCCGGTGTCTCGAGCAGGCGGACTGCCCCGTCGCCGAACAGGTCCAGCTCGCCTTCGGCGGGTCGCCAGTCGAGCTCGGATCGCTCGAAATCCTTGCGGACATACCCGTGAGCGCGAGGCGGATCCGCTGCGCGTGCGGCATCGAGCTCTCGGGCGTGCACGATGACGGTCGCGTCGGGAAAGTGCCCGAGCGCGCCGGTGTGGTCGATGTGCAGATGGGTCTGCACGACATGGCGAATCGACTCGGGCGCGATGTCTAGCCGGCCCAGCTGGGCGACGCAGTGCTGCTCCTCGGTCATGTTGACGCAGAACTGGTCTGCGAGCGCGCCCCAATGCGCGTGAGCATCGCGCGCGACGGCGAGTGGATTGCCGCCGTCGACGACGACGTCGCCGTCGGGGTGACGGATCAGGAAGAACGGCACCGGCACCTCGATCCCGCCGACCGCAAGCGTGCCGCTGCTGAACAGATAGAGCGCGACACCCGCCGTCACGCTCAGATCCTACGTCAAGCCCGTAGCGGCGCGCGAGATCCCAGCGCCAGCGGCGAGCCGGCAAGCGGTCCCGACGCCCGCGTCGTCACGCTGCATACCTAGTAAGAATGCTGAAGTGAGCAACACAACTGAAGCGGAGACCACCAATGCCCGATCTCACGGCGGCTAGCGCAATCACCTCGACCGAGAACCTCGAGCGAGCGGCTGAGAAGCTGTCCGAGCTCGCTCGCGAGCTCGCGCCGGTTATCGAGACGAATCGGCGGCTTCCCGACGAGCTCGTCGATGGGCTGCGCGCCTCAGGCCTCTTCCGCGCCGGAGCACCCGCGACCGTCGGTGCCTCCGAGGCGCCCCCGGCGGTCACGTTGCGGTGCGCAGAGACGGTTGCCCGCGGTGATGCCTCCGCGGGATGGTGCGTCTCGATCGCCGCCACCAGCAGCCTGCTCGGCGCGTGGCTGCCTGCCGACGGGCTCGCGGAGACATTCGGCGATCCCGGCAAGGTGGCAGCCGGAATCTTCACCCCGCGCGGGCGCGCACGACCCGTCGACGGTGGCTATCGCGTGTCCGGCCGGTGGGCGTTCTGCAGCGGGATCATGCACTCCGACTACCTGTTCGCCGGTTGCATGGTCGAGGTCGGCGGCGACGACCCGCCAACGATGCGGAGCGTCGCTATGCCGACGAGCGAGCTGGAGGTCGTCGACACATGGCGCACCAGCGGGCTGCGCGGCACGGGCAGTCACGATGCCGTCGCCGACGATCTCTTCGTCCCCGATCATCGGAGCCTGCGGCTGCTCGATCCGCCGACATCAGACGCCGCGCTCTACAGGTTTCCGATCTTCGCCTTCTTCGCGCTGTCGATCGCTGCTGCCGCATTGGGCAACGCGCGCGGCGCGATCGACGACCTCGCCGCCCTGGCCGCCGTCAAGGTCGGACAGGGATCCAGCCGCACGGTCGCCCAACGCGCGGCCACCTGGAGCGTTGTCGCAGAAGCGGAGGCGTCGCTGCGGGCGGCGCGAGCCTTCTACTACCAGGCGATCGACGAAGCATGGGCAGCCGCGCAGCCGGGAACGGCCGTGTCCGTCGAGCTGCGCACCGGCCTGCGGCTGGCAGCGACGCACGCGGTCCGGACCGCGGCCGACGTCGCGCGCATGATGTACGACCTGGGCGGCGGCTCGGCGATCTACGACGACTCGCCGCTACAGCGGCGCTTCCGCGACGCCTATGCAGCGACTGCGCACTTCCAGGTCAACCCCACGACGTGGGAGCTCACGGGGCGCCTGCTGCTCGACCAGCCGACGGAGACCGCGATGCTGTGAGCGGCGAGGTCTGAAGCCGCTCGCTCCGTTCCGCTGCGCCTCAGATAGTCTCATTCGCAACCGAGAGGAAGAGGGCAGAGGTGAGCAACCGCACGTTTGTGATCGGGGTCGGGATGTCGAAGTTCGATAAGCCCGGCACCAAGGAGGGCGACTATCCGGAGTGGGTGTTCGAGGCGGCGACCAACGCGCTTGCCGACGCGGCCATCCCCTACGAGAGCGTGCAACAGGCCTTCGCCGGCTACTGCTATGGCGATTCGACCTACGGGCAGCGTGCGATCTACGGGCTCGGCCTGACGGGCATCCCTGTCGTCAACGTCAACAACAACTGCTCGACCGGCTCAAGCGCGCTGTTCCTCGCCCGCCAGGCAGTCAAGGGCGGCCTCGTGGACTGTGCGCTTGCTGTCGGCTTCGAGAAGATGGAGCGCGGCTCGCTGGGTATGAAGTACACCGACCGCACGCCGGCGATGGATAGGCACATGGCGCGGATGTTCGAGATCCGCTCCCCGGAGGAGTCTCCGTTCGCGCCGCAGATGTTCGGAAACGCCGCGCGTGATCACATCGAGAAGTACGGCTCCACGGCCGACCACTATGCCTGGATCGGCTGGAAGAATCACAAGCACTCGGTCAACAACCCCTACGCGCAGTTCCAGGACGAGTACTCGATCGAGGACATCAAGGCGGCGAAGGTGATCCACGAGCCGCTGACGAAGCTTCAGTGCTCCCCCACCTCAGACGGCGCCGCGGCGGCGATCGTCGCAAGCGAGCCGTTCGTCGACGAGCACGACCTCTGGACTCAGGCGATCGAGATCGCCGGGCAGGCGATGGTCACAGACCTCGCCTCGACGTTCGACGAGACCGCCGACTGCATCAAGATCGTCGGCTACGACATGAGCAGGGAGGCCGCGCGCCAGGCCTACGAGGAGGCGCAGGTCGGACCCGAGGACATCCAGGTGATTGAGCTGCACGATTGCTTCAGCGCGAACGAGCTGATCACATACGAGGCGCTCGGCTTGGCTGAGGAGGGCCACGGGCATGAGCTCATCGACGCGCAGGACACGACCTACGGCGGACGCTGGGTCGTCAATCCGTCAGGCGGGCTGATCTCGAAGGGCCACCCGCTCGGCGCCACCGGCTTGGCGCAGTGCAGCGAGCTGTGCTGGCAGCTGCGCGGCCAGGCAGACGCGCGTCAAGTCGACGGCGCGAAGGTCGCTCTCCAGCACAACATCGGCCTCGGCGGCGCCGCCGTCGTAACGGTCTACAGACCGGCCGCGAGCTGATCGGACGCGGCTGTCGACCGGGCAGGCGACCGCCTCTTGCCGCGCGATTTGGCCTACTCGCGGCGGGGGAGTCGCTCAGTTGCGTCCGTGCATGGGGCGGCGGCGCGCCCGACGGACCAGGATTGCTACGCCGGCCGCCGATGCCGCGGCGAGAACTAGCGCCCCCGGTCCCCCTCCGTCTCGGACGGCGGCGACGAGAAGGGCGACGACAATTAGTCCCACGAGAACGGCGAGCACCCGTAGAAGTCCGGGACGTATCGCGGGTTGAGGCGGAGCGCCTCGGGCCGCTCTCGATGCGTGTTCAACTTGGACGTAGAGAGCCACGCGTCCGATCAGGGCCAGCACTCCGGCTGTGCCAGCCAATCCGGGGCGCACGGACTCGGGCGCGCCGACGCTGGCGACGATGCAGAGCACGGCAAGCGCCTCACAGCAGGCGGCTAGCCGTATCGGTCGCTCGCCGGTAATGACTCGGTAGAGGCGCCCAACCAATGGTGCGGTCAAACGGCGGCAGAAGCGCCAGGCGTAGAACGCCGGGATCAGAAGAAGCGTTGCAGGGAGCAACCTGCCGGCAGCGCCGTTCGACGTCGCGGTCACTCGGCCAACCAGGTAGGCGTCGATGAAGAGCAGATATGCACATTTGGAGAGGAACACCCGCAGCAGCAGTTCGAGGGTGCGCCGACTTTGCTCCGCCTCGGGCTCGGCACGCACTGCGCGCTCGAACCCGGTGGCCGCCTCCGCCAGGGCGGCCGGATCGTTCACGCGACGCTTCAATCTGAGACGCGCGAGTTCATGCTGCGCAACGCTGCTCCCGGGATCCAACTGGAGCACTCTTAGGAACGAGCGCTTGGCGCCGTCTCGATCCCCCGCGCCGGCGGCTACAACCCCAGCCGTCAGGTGCGCCTCGGGTGCGGCGGGAGCGAGCCGCACCACGCGCGCTACGAGCTCATGAGCCTCGATCACGCCAGCACTGTCACGCACCAGCAATTGGGCAAGCAGCGCCAGCGCGCGGATGTCGAACGGGTCGATGCGGACCGCTTCGCGGGCATGGCCGACAGCATCGTCATAGCGTTCGAGCCGGAGCAGGGGAAGGCATGCAAGCAGATGCGGCGACGTGGATGCAGGGTTTAGCGCGCAAGCCCGCTCCGCAGCAGCGATAGCTTGCTCGTGCCGCTCGGCGGCGAACTCAACACGAGCCAGCAGGAGCCATGCCTGCTCATCTTGGGGATCTCGCTCGAGCACGTGTCTAACGCGCTCGCCGGCCTCTGAGTAGCTCCCCGCCTCGAACAGGGTGGTGGCATGGGCAAGCTCTGCGTCGCGAGACACAGGACAGTATCGGCACGGTCTTCTCGATACCTGAGGCGCCTCGCGCGGAAAGAGCCGCGACGAGCTGGCGCGCCAGATCAGCCGCGTCGTTACGCCCGCACCGCGTGCGGCTACCTGACCGGTCTCAGGCGAGCCTACCGGCCGGCGTTGGGGACCATTTCGCGACCAATCGCCGCGAGCGGAACGGCTACCCGTACTCAGAGAGCCGAGTTTGCAGGGATATGGATGCCGGAGGAGGGACTCGAACCCCCGACACGCGGATTATGATTCCGCTGCTCTAACCAGCTGAGCTACTCCGGCCGGGGTGGCGCAGTTTAGCCTCGTGGAGATGACGCCACCCATCCTGCTGGCCGTGCCGAACGTCTCTGAGGGACGCGACGCGGCGACGATCGCCGCGGTAAGTGAGGGTTTTGCGCGCGCCGGAGAGCCAGCTACGGCGGCGGGCGATCGTCCCGGCGCCGGCTCGCGAGGCGGGGTGCGCGTTCTGGATGTGCACAGCGATCCAGATCACCACCGCTCGGTCTTCACGCTGGGTGGGCGACCCGGCGAGCTCGCGGACGGGCTGCTCGCCGGGTCGTCCGCGGCGCTCGAGCGGATCGACGTGATGGCGAGGTCTGCGGATGACCGCTCACAGACCGGCGAGCATCCCCACGTCGGCGCAGTCGATGTGGTCCCGATCGTCTACCTGGATACCGCGGCGCGGGGGGCCGCCTGCGCCGAGGCGCTGGTCGTGGCAGACCGGATCGGTGCGCAGCTCGCGGTCCCGGTCTTCCTGTACGGCGAGCTCACGAGCGCCGCCGGGGTAGCGCCTCGGACTCGCGCGGAGTTGCGGCGCGGCGGTCTGGCCGGCTTGGTCGGGCGGATGGATGCGGGCCTTCGTCCCGACTTCGGGCCACCGCGGATGCACCCGACCGCCGGGGCCACGCTGGTCGCGGCCCGGGAGCCGCTGGTGGCGTTCAACGTCCAGCTGGCGGCACCGGCCGGCGTTGCGCAGGCGCGTGCGATCGCGGCGCTGATCCGTGAGGGCGGCCGCGAGGGCCTGCCCGGTGTGCGCGCGATCGGGGTTACGCTGAGTGGCGGGGTCGCCCAGGTCTCGATGAACATCGAGCGTCCGCTGGAGGTGCCGGCTGCGTTGGCGATCGAGGCGGTGAGCAGGCACGCTGCGGTGAGCGCCGCCGAGCTTGTGGGACTTGCGCCGCGCGCGGCGCTCGAGGGCATTCCGAGCGACGTTCCGTTGCCCGGTTTCGATCCCGCGCGCCACGTGCTCGAGAACGCACTAGGCTTTTAGCGATGGCTCAGACCAGGCGCAGACGCCAGACCAAGCATCGGGGGAACGCGGCCGGTGTCGTCGAGTCTCGCGGTCGGACCGGGCGCAAGCCCACCGCGGCCGAGAAGAGCGGGAAGGCCGGAGAGGTCGCGAAGGAGAAGCAGAAGCGCCTGGACAAGCGCGACCGGCCGCCAACCTGGCGGGGCGCCTTCTGGCGAGGTCTTGCCGCGGCGATGGTGCTCGTGCTGCTGACGGGGCTGCTTTTGCATGCAACCCCGGGGCAGTCGGTGGCGTACTTCGCATTCGCGCTGCTCGCATACACGCCGATGAGCTACTACACCGATCGGTGGGTCTACAGGCGCCGCGAGCGGAGCAAGGCCAGGGCCCGCTCCGGCGGAGGCGCAGCTAGATGACGAGCGCCCACCCGCGCGACTGGGAGCCGATCCGATGAGCGACCTCGACGTGCGCGCTTTCACCGTCGGGCCGGTCCAGGAGAACACCTACATCATCCGCGCTGGACGCGACGCCGACCGCGCGGTGATCGTCGACCCCGGAGAGGAGGCCGATCGGCTGCTCGCGGCCGCGGAGTCGCTGGGGGTCCAGATCGAGGCGATCCTGATCACCCATTGCCACTTCGACCACATCGGCGCGGTCGCGCCGGTCGCTCGCGAGAGCGGAGCGCCGGTGTACTGCCCGGAGATCGAGCGAGGCGTGCTGGCGGACGTGATGAGGTGGGTGCCGCCGGGATTCGGGGCGTTCGAGAGCTACGAGGCCGACCACACGGTGGCCGGCGGCGAGCGGATGAGCCTGGCCGGCTTGGACATCGAGGTGGTCTTCACGCCGGGTCACAGCCCCGGACACGTCACCTACGCGATCGCGCCGTCGGGTGGAACGCGACCGGCGGAGGACCAGGGGCGCGAGCCGGCGCTGCTGTCCGGGGACGTGCTGTTCCAGGGATCGGTCGGGCGAGTGGACCTGCCCGGCGGGGACTGGCCGACGCTCGAGCGCTCGATCGGAGGGCTGCTGGAGGCGTTTGCGGCGGAGACGGTCGTCTATCCGGGGCACATGGGTGTGACCTCGCTAGGCCGCGAGCGCGACACGAACCCGTTCCTCCGCGAGCTGCGCGTTGGCGTTCCCCGCACGACAGCGGCGCCGGACGCGGCGGCAGCCGGCAGTTGAGCGATCCCAAGTCCAAAGCGCCGCGTGGCACCTTCGATGTGCTTGCCGACGACGCGCGCGCGCGCTCCGGGCTCAGGGACAGCGCGCGGGCGATCCTCGAGGGCGCGGGATATGAGCGGATCGAGACGCCGGCGTTCGAGGCCACCGAGCTGTTCGCCCGCGGCGTCGGCGAGTCGACGGACATCGTGCGCAAGGAGATGTTCACGTTCGACGACGGGTCGGGACGGTCCCTGACGCTTCGCCCTGAGGGGACCGCGCCGGTGTGCCGTGCCTACGTGGAGCACGGCATGCACAAGCGCCGCCAGCCGGTGAAGCTGTGGTACCTGTCGAGCTTCTTCCGTCACGAGCGCGCTCAGGCGGGGCGCTATCGGCAGTTCTGGCAGGTGGGAGCCGAGGCGCTCGGCTCGGACGACCCGGCCCTCGACGCGGAGTCGATCGTGCTGCTGGCGGAGCTTCTGAAGGCGGTCGGCGTCAGGGGGTGCAGGCTGCGCGTGTCGAGTCTCGGCAGCCCCCAGAGCAGGTGCGAGTATCGCGAACGGCTTCAGGCGCACCTGCGCGCGCACGAAGGCGAGCTGTCGCAGGACGTCAGCAGCAGGATCGAGCTCAACCCGCTGCGCGCGTTCGACTCAGATCACGAGGGCACCAGGCGCGTGATGGAGAGCGCCCCCCGCCTGCTCGATCACCTGAGCGACGACGACGTTGAGCACTTTGCGCAGGTGCGCGAGCTGCTCCGGGTGGCCAGCGTCGCCCACGAGGTCGACTCCACCCTCGTGCGCGGCCTTGACTACTACACCCGTACGGTGTTCGAGTTCGCCTCGACCGAGCTCGGAGCCCAGAGCGGCGTCGGCGGCGGCGGGCGCTATGACGGCCTCGTCGAGCGGCTCGGAGGGCCGCCGACGCCGGGTGTGGGCTGGGCCGCCGGGGTCGAGCGGATGCTGCTCGCCGGCGATTGTCCGCCGGCGGCGGTCAGCCCCGTAGAGCTGTTCGTCGCGTTCGAGCGGCCGGCGAGCCGGCCGACGGCGTTCGAGATCTTGACCGAGGCTCGCTCGGCGGGCCTGAAGGCGCAGATGGAGCTTGGGGAACGCTCGCTGAAAGGCCAGCTCGGGCACGCCAGCGCGCTCGGCGCGCGCTACGTGGCGATCGTGGAGGGTCCCCAGACGATTCTCAGGGACATGGAGGGTGGCGCCCAGGAGCCGATCGCGACGGACACGGTCGTGCACACGGTGCTGCGGGGCCTGCGCACGCTCTGAACACGCGCGCGCGCCGGTCTGAATCGGCTGCGGCTGCGCGCGAAACCGTCCAAGCTGTTTTGCGCCGTTCAACTCTTCCCGGCCGGATGCCGAAAGAGTGGGCAATGACCCAGATCTCTCGCCCGTTCCAGATCGCCCTGGTCGCGTTGGGTCTGTTTGCGGCAGTGTGGTTCATCGCGCTGCGCGGGCAGTCGGCGACGCCCACGGGCTCAGGCTCATCGGCGTCGGCGCCCTCGAGCACCGCGCAGGCGGGCAGGGGCGCGACGGCCGGCGGCAGCTCCTCGTCGAGCTCATTGGCTGCGACCGAGGAAAAAGGCGCTGCCGCACCGACCCCCATCTATCACGGAGCTGCCCCGGGTCTGGGCGGCCTGACGCGTGCGATCGCCAAAGCTCACGAAGCCGTCGCCAGCTCACAGCAGAGCGCCAAGCAGCTTGAAGGCAAGAGCGCTCCGGCGCCGACCGGCTCCTCCGCGGCGGGGTCCGGCACGTCCACAGCGCCGAAGACGGCCACGGCTCCCACGCTCGCAACTTCGTCCGCCGGCGCGCACCGGGCTGCGACGCATGCGGCTGGTGCGAGCGGCGTGACCCCGGCCGCCTCGAGCACCACCCACTCGCGACCCACGAAGGCCTCGCCGCCGGCGATGCAGGCAACCGTCGAAGGCGAGCTGAAGCAGCACAAGGTCGTGACGATCCTCTTCTGGACCCCCAGGTCGTCGGTCGATGAGTCGGTTCACCGCGAACTGCAGGTGGTCGGCGGTGCGCTCGGCGGAAAGGTCGCCGTGCACAACGCCCGTGCCGTGCAGGTCGGGTCATTCGGCTCGATCACCCGTGCCGTGCAGGTCGATCAGACGCCGACGATCCTTATCGTCAATCCGCAGGGTCAGACTACGACGCTGACGGGCCTTCAGGACGTCTTCTCGATCGAGCAGGCGATCGACGAAGCACGACGTTCCTGACCTACACTCGACCGCGTGACGATCGCGGACGGGCTCGCCCACCATCTCGAACGGCCGCTTGGACGCGGGCACGTCCCCGAGCACGCCTTCACCGGCGCCGCCGGCGGCGCAGCCTGTAGCGATCTGATCCGCATCTCGATCGCGATCGACCCGGACAGCCCCGACGGACGGATCGACGACGCGGGCTTCGACGCAAGCGGCTGCGGCGCGACGATCGCGGCGGGCAGCGCCGCGGTGGGCCTCGTACGCGGCGCCGGGCTCCTGCAGGCGGCGCGGATCGGCGCAGAGGCGCTCGCGCTGGAGCTGGGCGGGCTGAGCGCCCCCAAGCGCCACGCGGCCGAGCTCGCGGCCGACGCGCTGCATCGTGCTCTCGGCGGCGCGGCCCGCGGGCGGGTGGCGCTGGCCCCGGTGGCCGAGCGCACGCTCGTGGCGATGAGCGGGGGAGTGGACAGCGCGGTGGCCGCGCTGCTCGTGGCCGAGGAGGGTGCGCAGGCCGTGGGCGTGACGCTCGAACTGTGGTCCGATCCCGAGAACGACGGCGAGCAGAGCTGCTGCTCGGCCCAGGCGGTGCGAAGAGCGCGGGAGCTCGCGCACCAGCTGGGGATGCCCCACCTGTCGATCGACCTGCGGGCAGAGTTCCGCAGCGGAGTGGTCGAGCACTGGCTGACCGACCACGCGGCCGGTCTGACGCCGAATCCCTGCGTGCGCTGCAACGGAAACGTCCGCCTGGACGCGATGCTCGAGTTGGCTCGACGGCTGGGGTCGCAGACGCTCGCTACCGGTCATTACGCGCGCGTGTCCGACGGCCCGCTCCTGCGCACGGCAGCCGATGAGGGCAAGGACCAGAGCTACGTGCTCTCCGCGCTCTCGCCCGCGTCGCTGGCCCGGATGTGGTTTCCGCTCGGAGAGATGCGCAAGCCGCAGGTGCGGGCGCTGGCACAGCAGGCCGGCCTCGCCGTGGCGGGCAGGCGCGACTCGCAGGACCTGTGCTTTCTCGCCGGAACGCGCCGAGGGGCGTTCCTCGAGCGTCACGGAGGCTTGGGCGACCGGCCCGGCCCGATCGTCGATCGGCAGGGACGCGTCCTCGGCGAGCACCCCGGAGCGCATGCGTTCACCGTCGGCCAGCGCCACGGCCTGGGGATCGGCGGCACCGACCCGCTGTATGTGCTCGACACCGACGTGCGGGCAAACGCCGTCACAGTCGGTCTCCGTCACGAGCTTCTCGTCGACGGGATCGCGGTGCGCGAGACGACGCTCCACCGTGACGGAGGATGCGTCGACGGCGTGCGGGTGCGCTCCCACGGGCGCAAGCTCGCCTGCCGCCTGCCGGATGACCCTGGCGCTGGATACCACCGGCACCTCAGCGTGCAGCTCGAGGAGCCTGCCGAGCGCACCGCGCCCGGACAGCTCGCGTGCATGTATGCGGGCGACGTCGTCGTGGGCTACGGAACGATCGCCACGTAGCGCCCGGGCACGCCCGACGGGCTCACGTGAACCCTAAGATGGCTCGCCAATGACTTCGGATGAGATCCGTGAGCTCTACCTGAGCTTTTTCGAGGAGCGCGGTCACGTGCGCATCCCCTCAGCGTCGCTCGTGCCCTCGTCCCATGATCCCTCGGCGCTGCTCACCGTGGCCGGGATGCATCCCTTGAAGCCCTACTTCCTCGGCCAGGAGGTGTCGCCTGCGCCACGTTTGACGAGTTGCCAGAAGGTGTTCCGGACGGTTGATATCGACAACGTCGGCAACACCGCCCGACATCTCACGTTCTTTGAGATGCTCGGAAACTTCTCGTTCGGCGACTACTTCAAGCGTGAGGCGATCCAGTTCGCGTGGGAGCTGTCACGCGACGTGTTCGGCTTTGCGGCGAAGGACATCTGGGTGACGGTGTTCGCCGGCGACGACGCGCTCGGCCTCGGTCCGGACGAGGAGGCGATCAACTGCTGGCGGGACCTCGGCGTGGAGCGCGAGCGCATCGTGGAGTGTCCGCGATCTGAGAACTTCTGGCAGGCGGGCCCGACCGGTCCGTGCGGTCCCTGCTCTGAGCTGTACGTCGACCGCGGGGTCCGCTACGGCTCGGCCGAGGACCTTCCCGGCGGAGACAACGAGCGCTTCCTCGAGTACTGGAACCTCGTGTTCATGCAATACGAGCAGCTGGAGTCCGGCACCGGCCCGCGGGGCGACGGGGATGCTCCCAGCACGATCCTGAAGCCGCTTCCGGCCAACAACATCGACACCGGCCTGGGGCTCAACCGCATGGCGGCGATCCTTCAGGGCAAGCCCTCCGTGTTCGAGACCGATCAGTTCTGGCCCCTGATCGAGTTGGGCGAGGAGCTTTCGGGCAGGCGCTACGGTGCGGACTTCTCAGGCGATCGCCCGTTGCGCATCCTCGCCGACCACGCTCGCGCGATGACCTTCCTGGTGGCTGACGGAGTCGTGCCGTCCAACGAGGAGCGTGGCTACGTGCTGCGGCGCGTGATGCGCCGCGCGATTCAGCAGGGACGCAATCTCGAGCTGGGGCCCGGGTTCCTCACTCGCTACGCCGCACGCGTGATCGAGATCATGGGCGGGGCCTATCCCGAGCTCGGCGAGCATCGCGCCGCAATCGAGGAGTGGCTGTCCTCGGAGGAGGAGGCCTTCGGACGCACGCTGGCACAGGGCATGGCGACGCTTCGCCAGCACATCGAGCAGGTGCGGCGGGCCGGACGTTCCTCGGTCCCGGCGACGGAGGTGTTTCGCCTGCATGACACCTACGGCTTTCCGTATGAGATGACCAGCGAGCTCCTGGCCGAGGAGGGGCTGTCGATCGAGGGCGACTTCGAGCGGCTGATGGATCAGCAGCGCGCGCGCAGCCGGGCGCACGCCCCGCGGGACCGCTCGGGAGGCCCGGACGCCGCGACGGCGCGTGCGGCGGCGAGCGCGTTCGCGGAGGCGAGTGACGTCGTGACCCGTTTCACCGGCTATGAGACCGAGGAGCAGCAGACGACGGTGGGCGCCCTGCAGGGCGTCGCGGAGAGCGGCTCGGCCGGCGCCGGTGCCGAGAACGATCTGCCGGCATCAACCGGCGGGCGATACCTCCTGAAGCTCGCCGAGTCGCCGTTCTACCCGGCCGGCGGCGGCCAGGTCGCCGATCTCGGCACGATCGAATGCGAGCACGGCGGCTGTCGCGCTCGCGTCGAGGACGTCTTTCGGCTCGGAGATGACCAGGCTCTCGCCGTTGTGCTGGAGGAGGGCACGCTGAGCGCCGGCGAGCCGGTCCTGGCGCGCGTGGATCATCTCGCAAGGCACGCGACCGAGTGCAATCACACAGCGACGCACCTGCTGCAGGCCGCCCTGCGCGAGCGCGTGGGCGGACACGTGCACCAGGCTGGCTCCTACGTCGGGCCCGACAAGCTGCGCTTCGACTACAGCCACGGACAGGCGTTGAGCGCCGAGGAGCTGCGCGACGTCGAGGACCGCGTCAACGCATGGATCGCGCGAAACGATCGCGTGCGTCCGATCATGACGACGCTCGCCGAGGCGAAGCGCCTCGGCGCGATGGCCCTATTCGGAGAGAAGTACGGCAACGTCGTGAGGATGGTCGAGATCGGCGAGGGGGAGTACTCGCGCGAGCTGTGCGGCGGCACCCACGTGCGCTCCACCGGTGAGATCGGCGCGTTTCACATCCTCAGCGAGACCTCGAGCGCCGCTAACGTGAGGCGTGTCGAGGCTGTCACGGGCCCGGCCGCGGTCGAGCTGCTGCGGGAGCACGACCGGCTCCTGAAGGAGATCGCCGCGACGCTGCGCACGTCCCCCGAGGCTGCGCCCGAGTCGGTACGGGCGCACGTTCTGGAGCGCAAAGCGCTCGAGAAGGCGTTGAAGGAGGGAGCGGGGGCGCCCGGCCGGTCCGTCGGTGTGGATGTGCAGGCGCTTGCCGCTGGCGCGAGGGAGATCGCGGGCGCGCAGGTTCTCGCGGCGGCGGTCGAGGTGCCCGACGCCAAGGCGCTGCTCGAGCTGCTCGACCGGCTCAAGGGGCAGCTCGGCGACGCCGCCGTTCTGCTCGGAACCGCCGCCGACGGCCGCGTGCACCTCGCCGCAAGCGTGGCTCCGGCGTTGGTCGCGCGGGGGGTCAAGGCGGGGGCCGTGGTCAAGCAGGCCGCCGAGATTGTGGGTGGAGGCGGCGGCGGGCGCGACACGATGGCGCAGGCCGGCGGGCGCCATCCGGAGAAGCTCGGGGAGGCGATCGAGGCGGCGAGCGCAGCGATCATGTCGGCGCTCGAGGGCTGATGCGGGTGCTCGCGCTGGACTACGGGAGCGCGCTGTGCGGCTGCGCCCTGAGCGACCCTACCGGGACGATCGTGACGCCGATAGCGGCCGTTCCGCGTCCGGCAAGCCGCCGTGGACTGCAGACGCTCACCCAGCTCGTGCGCGATCACGCGGTGGAGCGGGTCGTCGTGGGCCTGCCGCTGTCGCTGCGCGGAGCCGACACTGACCAGACGCGCGAGACGCGGGCATTCGCCGGGCGGCTGTCGCTGCGCCTTGGCGAGGGAACGCCCGTGGAGATGCACGACGAGCGCTTCACCACACGCATCGCCCAGGGGATGAACGGTCCGTCCGGCGAGAGCGAGCACTCGCGCGCGGCGGCGGTCCTCCTCGAGAGCTGGCTGAGCACCCGATCGTCATAGGCTGATCGCGTTAAGGTGCCACCCTTGCCCCGCCACAGCCGACCGCAGCCCACGCGCGAACGTACCGAGCAGGAGCGTGAGCTTGCCCGCCAAGAACGCGAGCGCCGGCGCACCGGCAAGCCCCCGGCCGGCGCGCAGGATGGTCTCGCCGAGGACGGGCGGGCGGCAGCCTCGACCGACGCGCCGGTCCCACCGAACCCGCTGAGCGCCGCGCCGACCGAGGCTCACCCCGTCTGGAGTCCCGGGCCCGAGGCGCGTGCGACCTCACAGGAGTCCGAGCCGGCCGCAACCCCCGAAGGCGAGACGCCGGCGATCTCCACCGAGCCGCCGCCCGCATCCACGCCCGCGGCGATCCCGCCCGAGCCCACGCCTGCGGCGATCTCCACCGAGCCCCCGCCGGCCATCGGCGAGGAGCCGGCGCCGGGCACGATCCCCACCGCGCTCGCGCCTGCCGCGAGCGCCGGGCGCCCACCGATCCCGATCCCGCCCCCAGAGCCCCTCGCCGGGTCGCAGGGGCTGCGCGCGGCATCCGCGCCGCCGCCGGCGTCGCACGGCGTCACGCCGCCGGGTGAGCCGCCGCGCGGACGTGTGCGAGCCGGAGCGGGCCGATCGCTGCCCGCGCGGGCTGGCGCGCTGCTCGCACTCGTCGCGGCGATCGCCGTTGTGTGGGCGCTGGTCCAGTCGCTGCATGGCGGCGGGCACGCGAAGACGGTTGCGCAGATAGCTGTCGTCAAGGTGCTCATCCCGGAGGGCAAGACCCGCATTCAGATCGCGCAGATCGCGGCCGCCGACGGTCTCACGGGCAGCTACCGCGCTGCGTCCAAACGTTCACCGCTGCTGAGCCCCGCGCGCTACGGCGCGCCCCGCGGGACGCCCGACCTGGAAGGCTTCCTGTTTCCGGCGACCTACGACATGGACGCCGGCGCGCCGGTCCGGCAGCTGGTCGACGAGCAGCTGATCGCCTTCAGGCAGAACTTCGGGGCCGGCGAGATCAGGCGCGCGCACGAGCTCCACGTGACGCCCTATCAGCTGCTGACGATCGCCTCGATGGTCGAGCGCGAGGCGCAGACCGCGCACGACAGGCCGCTGATCGCGGCGGTGATCTACAACCGCCTCGACCAGGGCATGCCGCTGGGTATAGACGCGACGATCTACTACGCCGTGGAGCTGCAGAAGGGGATCCCCACCTACACACAGGAACTGACGACCGCGCAGTTGCAAACGGAATCGCCCTACAACACTCGAACCCACACCGGTCTTCCGCCGACGCCGATCTCCAATCCGGGCGTGGCTTCGATCGAAGCCGCGGCCCATCCGGCGCGCGTTCCGTTCCTGTACTACGTCGCCGCAGCCGACGGCTGCGGCGAGCAGGTGTTCTCGACCACCTACGCGCAATTCGAACGCAACGCGGCGGCCTACCGGGCGGCCGTCAAGAGCAACGGCGGACATCCCCCCACCTGCAAGAGCAAATGATGCCCAGGCTGGGCGTTCTCGGCTGGCCGGTTGCGCACAGCCGCTCGCCGGCCATCCACAACGCGGCGTTCGCCTCGCTGGGCATGGCCGACTGGCGCTATCAGCGGCTGCCCGTTCCGCCGGAGCTGTTCTCAGAGACGACGCGCTCGCTCGGAGCGTCCGGGTTCGTCGGCGCGAACGTGACGATCCCGCACAAGCAGGCGGCGCTCCTGCTGGCCGATCGAGCGAGCGAGGCGGCGAGCGCGATCGGCGCGGCGAACACCCTCGCGTTCGCCCCGGATGGCTCGATCGCCGCGGAGAACACCGATGCCCCTGGGCTGATCGCGGCCCTGGCGCGCCCGCCGCGCGGGATGCGCGCGCTCATCCTCGGCGCCGGAGGCAGCGCGCGCGCGGCGGCCTGGGCGTTGCGTGAGGCGGGCGCGAGCGAGGTGTCGGTGTGGAATCGCACCCCCGACCGCGCCCGCACGCTGGCGCGGGATCTGGGCGTGCGGGCCGTCGGCGATCCCGTGCCTGCCGACCTGCTCATCAACTGCACCTCGGTGGGCCTCGAGCATCACGGCGACGCTCATCACGCGCTCGGCCTGCTTGGCCTGACCTTCGCCCAGGTCGGCGAGTATCCATACGTCGTCGACATGGCCTACGGCGCCGGCGTCACCCCGCTGCTCGGCGCCGCCCTGGAGCACGGTGCGCGCACGCTCGACGGGCTCGAGATCCTGCTCGCGCAGGGAATGCTCAGCTTCGAACTGTGGACGGGCCGCGCGGCGCCGGCCGAGCCCATGCGCGCCGCTCTTCGCGACCCGAACGACCGGGGCGCCTAGAGAGACGGTTCCTTCGTATGTTCGTCCAGGCATCGGGACGGCGAATTGCACGCGCTAATGGCGGTGCGCCTATCTGTCGATGGGCGGGGCATGGATATCGATTTCGCTGACCTGCTGATGGAGGTCGTCTCGCGCCGCGCCTCGGACCTGCATCTGAGCTCGGCGGCGCATCCGACGATACGCGTTCGCGGCCGACTGACGCCGCTTGAGAACTACCCCAAGCTGTCCTCGACGGACACGCGCGAGATCGTCTATTCGATTCTCACCGGCGATCAGCGTCAACGCCTCGAGACCAACTGGCAGCTCGATTTCGCCTACTCGATTCCCGGCCACGCGCGGTTTCGTGTCAACGCCTACTACCAGCGCGGCGCGATCGGCGCCGCCTTCCGGCTGATCCCGTTCGGGCTGACCTCGATCGATGAACTCGGCCTGCCGGCGACCGTCCACGACTTCACCCGCAAGCCAAGGGGATTCGTCCTGGTCACCGGCCCGACCGGCTCCGGAAAGTCGACCTCGCTGGCGGCGATGATCGACGAGATCAACCGCACGCGCGAGGAGCACATCATGACGATCGAGGACCCGATCGAGTTCCTGCACACGCACAAGAAGTGCCTGGTCAACCAGCGCGAGCTCGGCTCCGACGCGCAGAGCTTCTCCGACGCCCTGAAGGCCGCCCTGCGTCAGGACCCCGACGTGATCCTGGTCGGCGAGATGCGCGACCTCGACACGATTTCGACCGCCCTGACCGCCGCGGAGACCGGCCATCTGGTGTTCGCCACGCTCCACACCCAGGACAGCGCGCAGACGATCGACCGCATCATCGACGTGTTCCCGGCGCACCAGCAGGGGCAGGTGCGGGTGCAGCTCTCGGTCGCCCTCCAGGGCATCATGACCCAGCAGCTGCTGCCCACCGCCGACGGCTCGGGCCGCGTGGTTGCGTGTGAGGTGCTGGTCCCCAACCCGGCCGTGCGCAACCTGATCCGGGAGGGCAAGACGCACCAGATCTACTCGGTGTTGCAGACCAGCTCGGCGGCTGGAATGCAGACCATGGACTCTTCCCTGGCGACGCTCGTACGCACCGAAAAGATCACCCGGAAGTTCGCCGAATCCCGCTCCTCCACGCCGGAGGAGCTCGGGCGCCTGCTTGGCGCTGCGTCACTGGCGGCCGCATAGGAGCGCGGAAGAATGAGCACGTACGTCTTCAAGGCCATGGACCTGACCGGGGCCAAGGCAAAGGGGGAAGTGGAAGCCGAGTCCAAGGCGGCGGCAGCCGATCAGCTGAAGTCGCGCGGGCTGATCGTCCTGGACGTCGCCGACAAGCACGCCTCGCGCCAGATCGAGATCGCTTTCCTGAAGTCGGTCAAAGCCTCCGAGCTGGCGATCTTCTCGCGTCAGCTCTCGACCATGATCTCCTCGGGGATGAGCATCCTGCGGGCTCTGTATGTGCTCGAGGGGCAGACCGAGAGCAAGTTCCTGAAGGAAACGATCGTCGCGGTTCGCAAGGACGTCGAGGCCGGGCTGGCGCTGAGCGACGGCATGGAACGCCACCCGAAGGTGTTCAGCCCGCTGTTCGTCGCGATGACGCGCGCGGGGGAGACGGGAGGCGTGCTCGAGGACGCCCTGATCCGCGTCGCCGATCAGCTGCAGAAGGACGCCTCGCTGCGTCGCCAGATCCGCTCGGCGATGATCTACCCGACGTTGGTCATCATCTTCGCCGTCGGCGTGATGCTCGCGCTCGTCGCCTTCCTGGTGCCCGTGTTCGTGGGCGTCTTCAAGCAGTTCGGCGGCGAACTGCCGGCGCTGACCAAGGTTTCGGTCTTCCTGTCACACGTCGTCGTCGGCTACTGGTGGCTGCTGTTCGGTTCGACCGGACTGATCGTCGTGGCGTTCTTCAAGTGGAAGAAAACGTCGTGGGGACGCCGCCAGTGGGACCACTTTCGTCTGCACGTGCCGATGAAGATCGGAACGATCGTGCAGCAGGTGGCGGTTGCCCGCTGGTCACGCACGCTGTCCTCGCTGACCGGCGCCGGCGTGCCTCTGCTGCAGGCGCTCGACATCACGGGCCGCACGGGCGGCAACGTCGCGGTCGAGGATGCGATGGATGGCGTGATCGCATCGGTCAAGCGTGGAGGCACGATCGCCGCCCCGCTCGCGCAGGCGCCGATCTTTCCCGCGATGGTCACCCACATGGTGGGCGTGGGAGAGGAAAGCGGTGCGCTTGATGCGATGCTCGAGAGGGTGGCCGAGTTCTACGAGGACCAGGTCGAGGCGTCGGTCAAGGCGCTCACCTCGATCCTCGAGCCGGTCATGATCATCGTGATCGGAAGCATCGTCGGGTTCATCGTGATCTCGATGTACCTTCCGCTGTTCGAAGTTTATAACCACATCGGCTAGTGACCTCGAGCCGTCGCTGGCGAACCGACAGCGACACGTGGCCGTCGAGCAGCTCCAGCAGCTCCTCGCCCGCGAGCTCGCGTCGCCAGCCGCGCAGGATGCGCGCGTCGCACAGAGCGTCGACCCCGTCGGCGGCGCCCTCCCCCGTGACGGTGGTCGCGTTCACTTCGCCGACGCCGGCGTCCGCCCGCTTGGCGGCGACGATCGCCTGTAGCTCCGCCCGGGTGGCGAGCAGCTCATAGGCAAGTCCGGCCTCGACCGCGCGCGCGCGGAGCAGCGCCTCAGCCAGCGCGACGAGAGGTCCATCCTCGGGCTTGGGCGACGGGAGGCGGGGCAGCTCCGTCGGATCCTCGGGGGGACGTGCGCGAGCGCGGCGCACCACCTCGAGCAGCTCCTCGGCGCGCCGGCGCATTCCGCCCGCGCCGATCCCGCGAATCCTTTCAAGCTCACCCCTGGACGACGGCTTGCGCTTCGCGATCTCGACCAGCGCGACATCGCTGAGGACGCTCTGAACAGGGCGATCGGCCTGCGCCGCCGACTGCTCACGCCACCGCACCAGCTCGCGCGCGATCGGCCGAGCCGAAGCGCTCAGCCCGCCGACCCGAGGCAGCCGAGCAAAGACGGCGTCGGGGTCGCGCTCATCGCTCGAGTGCTCGAGCGGGCGGCACTCCTCCCGCGCCCATCCCAGACGCCCGAGCGCGTCCAGCCGGCGTTCCAGCGCCGCCGCGAGCTCGAGCAGGTGCACGACGTCCTCGCGGGCGTAGGCGATCTGCTCGGAGGAGAGCGGGCGGGTGTCCCAGCGCGTGAAGCTCGCGCTCTTGGCCAGCCGCACGTCGAGCGTCCTGGCCAGCAGCGAGTCATACGAGCACTGCGCCCCCATGCCCGCGAACGCCGCGGCCACCTGGGTGTCGAACACGTTCTTCACCTCCGTGCCGAGGCGCCGGCGCACGAGCGCGATGTCCTGGCGGCCGGCGTGCACGACGACCTGAACCGCGGAGTCGGCGAGCACGTTTGCGAGCGCAGCGCCGTCGAGATCCTCCGCCAGCGGGTCGACGATCTCGATGCGCTTCTCGCCGCCCTCGCCCTGCGGGATCGCGAGCTGGATGAGGCACAGCAGCGTCTGGTAGCGGCCCTCGCCCATGAACTCCGTATCGAGCGCGACCGTTCCCGCCGCGCGGGCCCTCCGCGCAAGCTCCTCGAGCGACGCGCGCTCGCCCTCGACGCTCAAGCCGACGCTCCCGGGAGCAGCCACAGCACCTTGCCCCGGCCGAGACCTGCCTGGCGCGAGACGTCGGTCCCGTGTGCGCGCACCCATTGCGCCGGGGCCGAGCAGGCGGCGTTGAGCGCCGACGCCTGGCCCGTGCAGTTGGAGTTCAGGAACGCATACTTGACTTCCCCGCGGGCGATCAACCTCTGGAGCGCGGCCACCGTGGTGAACACGCGCGCGCCGTACGTCGTCAGGATGACGACCGGGCGCCCGTCCTTGACGATCAGCGCCCCGATCTGGGTCGCAGACTCGGCCGCCACCTCGTAGCGCGCGCCGCCCTGGTGCGCCCGCAGGTACGCGCTCAGACGCTGGAGCTCTTCGGTCGGCAGCGCGCCGACGTAGCCGGCGTCGGTGACGTGATTGTCGATCGCGGTCACATCGGCGCCCAGCGGCAGCGCGAGCACCGCCACGAGGGTCAGCGCGATCGTCGCGCCAGAGAGCAGCGAGCCGCCCCGGCCCTGCGCCGATCCGCCGGCGCCCGCACCGGCGCTCACGCCGCTGGACGCCCCCGGACCCAGGCGCGCGAGCATCGCCAGCGCGAGGGCGGCGAGGGCGCAGAGCAGCGTGATCCACCACACACCCGTGCGCCCGTAGAGGAGCCGGTCCACGTAGTAGACGACGGCGAGAAGCGCCACGACGAGCGCGATCAGGCGGGCCCGCCCGCGCCCCGCGGCTGCCCACGCCACGCCGATCCCCAGCATCGCCGCGATCGGCGGCAGGAAGCCCTCGACGTAGCGCGGGTGCAGGCGGGCCATGTCGCTGAACAGCACGATCCCGGTGAGCGCCCACAGGCACAGTCCGCCGGCCGCCGCTCGGTGCATCCGCGCCAGCGGCTCGGCATCCGTCGCGGGTGGGGACCCATCCGATTCGGGCGCTCTGCTCGCGCCGCGACTTCTGTCGGCAAGAACCGTAGAGAGAAGCGCCGGTACGCCGAGCAGCAGCGCCACGATCAGCTCGAGCCCGAGTCGCTCGCCCGACAGCGGCCCGATCCTTGCCAGCAGGCGGGTCGCGGAGGGTGGCACGATCGGGATATGGTCGCGCTCTGACTGGGTCGCTTCTGGATAGCGGTGCCCCGGTTCATAGACCGTGGACTGCGGTTCGGGCGATTTGCTTCCCAACCGTTCGGTGCCGTTGAACACGAACGCGGCATTCCATGCGCTGCCGTTGGTCGAGCCGATCGCATACGGCCGATCATGCGCGGGGGCGAGGAGGGTCGCCGTCAGCCACGCCAGCGCCACCGCGACGTATACCGCGCCGGCGAGACCCATCTGCAGCAGACGCCTGCGCCGCGAGCCTCCCAGCCCGAGGTAGGCGAGCAACGCGAGCCCCGGCAGGGCGACGAGTGACTCCAGCAGCTTTACGTCGAACGCCAGCCCGAGCACGGCGGCGGCGGCGAGGAGCCACGCGTTGCGCCCGCTCTCGCAGGCGATCACCACGAACAGCAGCGCGAGCACGATCAGCGTCATCATCACCGCGTCCATCGTGTCGCTGCGGGAGGTGATCACCTCGACGGGGAGCACCGCGATCGAGACCGCGGCGGCGAGCGCGGCGGGGGCGCTCCACATGCGCCGCACCGCGGCGAACAGCAGGGGCACGGCGGCTATCCCGGCGAGCGCCTCGGGCAGCTTCAGCGTGGTCGAGGAGAATCCGAACAGCTTCACGCTCGCAACCTGCAGCCACAGGTCGACGGGGGGCTTGTCGATCGACACGCTTCCGCCGGGCTCGAAGGCGCCGAAGAAGAAGTTGTGCCACGACACCCCCATGCTCCGCACGGCCGCGTCGTAGAACGGATCGGGCGTCACCTGGCCGATATGAACGAGCCGCAGGATCGCCGCGCCGACGGTGATCAGCGCCACGACGCCCCACTCCCAGGACGCCGCCCTCGACTGTCGGTCGCTCCTTCTCATGCGCGGAACGCTAGTCTCATCGCCTCGTGGCAAGCGGAGCAGGCGACAGCGAGGATCAAGCGGAGGCGTCCCACGGGCCGCGGGAGTGTATGCCTTGTCGCGGCACCGGACAGGTGATCTCGAACCTCGGCGGCACGGCGCGTACGGTCACGTGCCCGTGGTGTGCAGGGGGTGGGGTGCGGCTCACCGGAGTGGACGCCCAGGCGCGATGGATCGACGGACAGGTCGAGACGGACGCTGAGCAGGGCGGCTCTTCTCACCCCCCGACCGACCCCTAGAGTGGACTAACCCCGGGTTGTAGTGACAGCTCGGTAGCTCAGCGAGACCTTTGTTGCGGGACGACCCCGGCCAGCTGGCCGGGGTCGTCCGCGCTTCAGCTCAGGCTCCCCTTTGTCCACCAAGACGAAGGGAAGGAGCAGCTGCATGTCGCATGATGACGTGCTGTTCGGCTACCGCCTGCGCCTGTTCACGCTTGCCGAGGAGCTTCAGAACGTCTCAGAGGCCTGCCGGCGCATGGCCGTCAGCCGCCAGACCTACTACCGGCTCAAGCGCCAGAGCGAGCGCTGGGGGATCGAGGCGCTGCGTGTGCGTGAGCGCCGCCGCCCGCGCCAGCCGAATGAGATCGGCCCGCACCTGGAGCAGCGGATCGTCGCGTTCAGTCTCGCGCACCCCGGGATGGGCCCGAGGCGCATCTCAGCCGAACTGGCCAGAGAGAAGTGGGGTGGCCTGCGGATCTCAGAGCACGGCGTCTGGCGGGTGCTGTGCCGCGTCGGGCTGAACACCCGCACCAAACGCTTGGCGCTGATCGCCCGGCACCGCGACCCCTACGAGCGGGCTCCCTCACCGCCGCCACCGGAGCGCCATATCAACGCCTCAGAGCCCGGGGAGCTCGTTCAGATGGACTGCTTCTTCATCGGCCGGCTGTCGGGGAGCAAGGGCTCGGTCTGGCAGTACACCGCGATCGACGTCGCCTCCGCATACACCTGGGCCGAGCTGCACTCCTCGGAGCGCAATCCCCGCTCGCGTCACTGCCAAAGCCTGCTGCACCGCGTCGCGCACGAGCTCGCCCTCGCCGGCTGGAAGCTCAAGACCGTCTCCACCGACAACGGCTCGGAATTCGTCTCGAGCGAGTTCGGACAGGCAGCTCAGCGCCACGGAGCTCGCCAGCGCCGGATCAAGGCCGGCAGACCGACCTCCAACGGCTGCGTGGAGCGCGTGCAGCAGACGATCCTCGAGGAGTGCTGGCGGCCGAGCTTCGCTCGCTCGCTGGTGCCCAAGATCACGGCCCTGCGCCGCGACCTCGACGAGTACCTCGCCTACTACAACACCGACCGCGCGCACACCGGCCGCCACACACGTGGACGCCTCCCAGCCGAGATCGTCTACGGTGCCCGCAAGATGGGAGCTGCACGATGAGCGGCTGTCACCACCAACCCGGAATAGTGCACCCTAGAGCCCTCGCCATCGGGATGCTAGGTCATGCGTCCAGGTGACGTTCAGCACTAAAGCACGCACCGAGGGCAGTCGATGTACGGGCTAATAAAGCCAGTGCCGAGGTGCCAAGGCAAACGTCGATAAAGGCGTGTAGCAAAGCCGGCGGCTCTCGCAAGGGGGACGCATCGCCATTTGAGGCGAACACCGAGGGCTGGCGCCCTGTAACCGGATCCTAGGAGGATTCTAAAATGTTGTATCGACTGCGCCAGCGCTCACAGGATGAGGGTGGTTTTACCCTCATCGAGCTTCTGGTTGTCATCCTGATCATCGGTATTCTCGCCGCGATCGCAATTCCGTCGTTCCTGAACCAGAAGGGCAAGGCGTATGACGCCTCGGCGAAGGAGCTTGCGCGCACGGCCGAGACCACCGCGGAAACCTACGCAACCGACCACGGTGGAGAATACGTGGGTATGAACACCGCGGCCCTGCAGGCGTATGAAACCGGCCTCAAGTCGTGCCCGCCGGCAGGTAACGCATGCCTGAAAGAATCGAAAGAATTCGAAGGTGGCAAGGGCTACGAAGTGGTCGGAGAGGCAAACAACACCGAAGACGAATTCAAGATCACACGAAACAAAGAAGGGGAAATCACCCGCACCTGTGCGAGCACGAAAGGCGCCAAAACCGGCTGCAGCGGTAAAGAAACCGGCACCTGGTAGTCACGCCGCAAGGCGAGACGCATCGCACGGATGCACAACGCATCGTCACAGAGGGGCGGCCCACGGGCCGCCCCTCTTGCGTGGCCGCTCAAGCGGCGCTCGCCAATGGCCGATTAGGCTCCCATGGAGGCCACCTTCGTGGGAGTCCTGGGCGCGATCGCCGGCTCGTTCCTGAACGTCGTCACCTACCGCCTGCCTCGCCACGAGTCGTTGCTGAAACCGGCCTCGCACTGCCCGCGGTGCGGGGCGCCGGTGAAACCGTACGACAACATCCCGATCCTCTCCTGGCTGCTGCTGCGCGGCCGCTGCCGCGGCTGCTCTGAGCCGATCTCCCCGCGCTATCCGCTCGTGGAGGCGCTCACCGCAGCGCTCTGCGCGGGCGCCGTGCTCACACACAGCTCGGCATCCGGGATCGCGCTGAGCGTCGCGCTCATCCTCGTCGTCGTGCCCGCCGCGCTGATCGACCTCGAGTATCGCGTCATCCCCAACAAGATCACGGGCTCGGCGCGGCGCTCGCGCTCGTCATCGGCCTGGCGCTTGACCCCTCGGGGGAGCCCGAACGGCTGATCGCCGGCCTCGCCGCCGGCGGCTTCCTGCTGCTCGCCGCCCTTGCATATCCCGCGGGAATGGGCATCGGCGACGTCAAGCTGGCGGCGGTGATGGGGCTCTTCCTCGGAGCGGCGGTGGCCCCGGCGATCCTGATCGCGCTCTTGGCGGGCGTGCTCGTGGGCGCGCTCGTCATCGCTCGGAAGGGCGCGCGCGCCGGACGAAAGACGGCGATCCCGTTTGGCCCGTTTCTCGCCCTTGGCGCGATCGTGGCGGTGTATTGCGGCGCGCAGTTGGTCGATCTGTACGTCAAGCATTTCGTCCACTGACGTCTCCGTCACCCCGTGTCGGGGGCGTCTCGACGAGACCGCCTCCGCGCTGCTCATTCGGGACTCAAGCGCGCGCACACTCGTGCCGATAGGACCTCTGTCGGCGTGCTCTCAACCCCGCTCGCCGGACCACGCGAGATGCCTTCCCTTCCAAATCTCAGCTTCAAACTACCGAGCCTCAATCCCAAGCTGCGCCTCGGTTCGCGCTCGGGGCCCGACGTCGTGGGCCTTGACATCCAGCCGGGTTTCGCGGTAGCGGTGCAGGCGAAGGCCAACGGCTCGATCCTCGCCGAACGTGCCGCCTGCCTGCCGCTCGCCGCTGACGCGATGCGGGAGGGCGAGGTTCTGGATCAGGGCGCGCTGAGCGACGTTCTGCGCGAGCTGTTCTCCGACCGGCGACTGAGCAAGCGCGTTCGAGTCGGCGTCGCCAACCAGCGCACGGTCATGCGCACGCTCGAGCTGCCGCCCGTAACCGACCAGAAGCAGCTCGCCGCAGCCGTGAGCTTTCAGGCCCAAGACCAGGTGCCGATGCCGTTGAGCAACGCGGTTCTGGACTTTCATCCGCTCGGCATCGTCGAGACCCCGTCGGGCCCGCGCCAGCACGTCGTGCTCGTAGCCGCGCAGCGCGACATGGTCGAGAACCTGCTCGGCGCCGTGCGCGCCGCGGGTCTTCAACCGATGGGCATCGACCTGTCAGCCTTCGCGCTGATCCGCTCGCTCTACCGCCCCGAGCCCGACGAGGCGGGCCGGGTCGTCTACCTGAACGTCGACGGGCTGACGAACCTCGCGATCGCCGAGGGCACGACCTGCCGGTTCACCCGCGTCGTGGGGGGCGGCCTCGAGGGAATGGCCGGCGAGCTCGCCGAGCGGCTCGGCATCCCACTGGCCGACGCGCGCGCGCTCTTGTTCACGATCGACCTCGGCGCGCCCGCGGAGGTCGAGCCGGGCGGCGTCTTCTCCGAGCAGACAGGCTCGCCACATCTCGAACCCGAGCCGCCGACACCGGTGGAACCGATGCTCGAGGACCACTCGGACGAGCCGCTCGCCCCGGCGGAAGATCCTGTGCCGGTTCTGGAGACCCCTGTGTCCGCCGAGGATCACGAGGCGCTCGAGCACTCGATGACCTTTGCCGAACTGTCCGCCGTGCAGCACCCGCCCTATGCGCCAGAGCCCGCGTCCGAGGCCGAACCGGAGATCGGGCAGGAGCCTCTTGAGACGCTCGGCGCGGACGCCGACGCCCGCAAGGTGCTCGAAAACGGCGTGCGCGAGATCTCCGGAGAGGTGCGCAACTCGCTCGACTTCCATCGCTCACAGGAGGGCGGGGGCGAGGTCTCACACGTCGTCCTGAGCGGCTCCGCTCTCGACGTCCCGGGCTTCGCCGATGCCCTTCAGCGTCACATGGGGCTCGACGTGCGCGCGCAGACCGTTGACCTGGCCGACGGGGGCTCGGTGGGCTCGGTCTCCATGCACCGGCTCGCCGTCGCCGCCGGCCTGACCGCGGAAGCGTTGACGCAATGAGAGCCGTCAACCTGATCCCGGTTGAGCAGCGCGCCGGTTCGGGGCCGGCCGCCGGCCGTTCGCAGGGCGGTGCCTACGCCGTGCTCGTGATGCTGGCCGGGCTGGCGATCCTCGCGCTGCTCTACGGGACCGCTCGCCATCAGATCTCAAGCCGCACCGGTCAGGCGACATCGCTCGCAGCCCAGATCCAGCAGGCCCAGGCCAGCGCACAGGCGCTCGCGCCGTACACGAGCTTCCTGACCCTGCGCGAACAGCGCAAGCAGGCAGTCTCCGAGCTTGCCCAGTCGCGCTTTGACTGGGCGCGGGCATTTGAAGAACTTGGCCGCGTGCTCCCACACGGGGCATCCATCTCCTCCCTGTCGGGCACGATCGGATCGTCCTCGGGCGGCTCCTCGACGGCGCCCGGGGTGGCGGCGAGGAGCTCCGCGGTGACCTCAGCCACGCCGCCCGGCAGCACCCCCGTCTTCACGCTCACAGGGTGCGCGACCAGCCAGTCGACCGTCGCGCAGACGCTCAACCGCCTGCGCCTCGTCGAAGGTGTCAGCGCGGTTGCGCTGCAGAGCTCCTCGCAGGGCACCGGCTCGGGCTCGGGCGGCAGTGGCGGATGCCCTTCGAAGTCTCCCGCCTTCGGCGTGCAGATCACCTTCGACCCGCTTCCCGCGAGCTCCTCGACGGGCACCGCGAGCACAGCGTCTCAGACGTCGGGCGGGGGTGTGCGATGACCGGCCGCGACCGCATCGTCGCGATCTCGGTAGCCGTGATCGCCGTGCTCGGCCTCACCTGGATGCTGGTCGTCTCGCCCGAGCGCCAGAAGGCGGCGAAACTCGGCGAACAGGTCAGCGCCGCGAGCGCGCAGCTCGCGACCGCCGACAGCCAGCTGGCGAGCTCTCGCGCCGCGCAGGCTGCGTACGGGGCCGCGTACGCCTCGATCGTCAGCCTCGGCAAAGCGGTGCCGCCAAGCGAGGAAGTCCCCGCGCTGATCTACCAGCTCGCACAGGCGTCTCATGAGAAGAACGTCGAATTCGCCTCGATCGTCTCGGGCGCCAATACCGGCGGGGGCGCGGGCGCAAGCTCGGCGGCGCCTGCCGCGGCGATCACGGGCTTCACCCCGATGCCGTTCACGTTCGCCTTCAACGGAAGCTTCTTCAACCTCTCGCATCTGCTCCAGCAGCTCGACCGCGCCACTGTGCTGACCTCCTCCGGCGGCCTCGTGGTGAGCGGGCGCCTGCTGACCATCCAGGGCGTCAAGCTGTCCCCCTCGGGAACCTCGACCTCCGGGACGGGATCCACGAAGAAGCACTCAGAAGAACTTGCCGGCACGATCACGGCGACGGCGTATGTGCTGCCCGCCGCGCAGGGGTTGACAGGCGGGGCAACCTCGAGCGCTCCGTCCGGCATCGCCACGCCGAGCTCGACAGCCACGGCTTCGACATCTTCCGCCTCGAGCTCTCCCACCCCTCCCGCGGTAGCCAGGGTGACGCCATGAGTGCCTTCCTGAGCTCCGTGAAGGCCGACCTGCTCGATGTGCGCCTGCGGCTCGCCGTGGTGATCCTCGCGCTGGGGCTGGTGGCGGCGGTTGTCTACGCCGCGATCGGTGGCAGCTCGAGCGCCACCCCGCCGACAGCTCACGCTCAGGTATCCACGGGCGCCGTCGGGATCGCGGTGACCCAGGCTCCGTCAAGCGCCGGGCAGGCCGTCGCGGAGACGACCAACGGCAGCTCTCAACAGCAGGGGCCCACGCGCGACCCGTTCACGCCGCTGCCCGAAACCAGCGCGGCGAGCGCCTCCGCGGCGAAGACCTCGGGCTCGACCGCCGCGGGCTCCACGACGACGAGCTCCACGACGACGGGCGCCACGAGCGGCTCCTCCTCGTCGGGCGGCGGCACGACGACCACCTCCCCCTCGAAATCGCCGACGCCGGCGAAGCCGACGCCGCCGGCGGTCGTCTACCACGTGGCTGTGCTGTTCGGCCTCGCGCCCCCCGGCACGCCGCCCCAGAGTCTGCAGCTGACGCCGTATGAGAACCTGAGTCGCCTGACTGCGCTGCCGTCCTCCGAGCAGCCACTGCTGGTGTTCAGGGGGGTCACCGCAGGCGGCAAGAGCGCGACGTTCACGCTGATCAGCGAGGCGATCCTGCACGGTCCGGCCACCTGCATTCCCAGCGCCTCGCAATGCCAGGCGATCGAACTGAAGGTCGGCCAGGCCGAGGAACTCGGTTACGTGTCCTCGACCGGCGAAGCCGTCACATATCAGCTGCACGTCGTGAGCATCTCATCGAGCAAGGCCTCGGCGGCAAAGGCCGCCGCCGCGTTTGACGCGGAATCGCGGGTCGGGCGCGAACTGCTGCGCCGCACGGGCCTCACGGCTCTGCCCGGAATGAGGTATTCACCGCAGCGCGGCGTGCTCGTATCGCAGGGCGCCTTCGCCCACACCGCCCATGCCCGCGCCGCCCGGCGTCGGCGCCACGGCCGCTGAGTTCCCAGCAAATAAGCTTGGGGCGTGGCGCTCCGTCTCACAACCGCCGGCGAGTCGCACGGCCCCGGCCTCACGTGCATCGTCGAGGGCCTTCCCGCGGGTCTTCGGGTGCAGCCTGACGATCTCAACAGGGACATGGCCCGTCGCCAGCTCGGCCACGGCCGCGGCGGGCGAATGAAGATCGAGCGGGACACAGCCGAGATCACCGGCGGCATACGCCACGGGCTACGCTGGGGAGCCCGATCGCGCTTCAGGTGGCAAATCGCGACTACGCCAACTGGGAAGAGCGCATGAGCCCCTTGCCCGTCGGACGACCAGGTCGCCGAGGTCCATCTGCCGCGTCCGGGCCACGCCGACCTGGTGGGCACTCAGAAGTACAAGCAGTCAGACGTGCGCAACATCCTTGAGCGGGCATCGGCACGCGAGACGGCGGCGCGCGTCGCCGGGGGGGCCCTGTGCAAGGCGTTCCTCGGCGCGCTCGGCGTGGTCGTGTACTCGCACGTCGTGCAGATCGCCTCCGTGCGCGCTGCCGCGCCCGAGCGGCCGCTGGCGCCGGAGGACTTCGCGCGAGGTCGATGACTCGCCGGTGCGCTGTCTGGACGCGGAGGCGACACGGGCGATGGTGCGCGAGATCGACGAGCTGCGCAGGGCGAACGAGTCGCTCGGGGGGGTGTTCGAGGTCCAGGCGTTCGGACTGCTGCCGGGCCTGGGATCGCACGTCTCCTGGGAGGAGCGCCTCGATGGGCGGCTGGCGATGGCCGTGTGCTCGATCCAGGCGATCAAGGGCGTCACGATCGGCGACGGCTTCAGGATCGCCGGCCTGCCCGGCTCGGAGGCGCACGATGAGATCTTCTACTCGACCTCCCGCGGCTACTACCGGGAGACCAACCGGGCCGGGGGCCTCGAGGGCGGGATGACGACGGGCTGCCCGCTCGTCGTGCGCGGCGCGATGAAGCCGCTGCCGACGCTCACCAAGCCGCTTCGCTCGGTGGACATCGAAACGCACGAGCCGGCCGAGGCGCTGCGCGAGCGCACCGACTCCTGCACCGTTCCGGCCGCGGGCGTGGTAGGAGAGGCGATGGTCGCATTCGTGCTCGCGGACGCCTACCGGCGCAAGTTCGGCGGCGACCACATCGACGATGTCCTGCAGGCCGTCCGCGCCTATGAGGAGCGGATCGGATGGCCGGGCTAGCCAGGGCCGGGCATCCGATGACCGCACCGGTGGGAGCTCCGCGACGGGCCCTCGTGCTGATCGGCTTCATGGGCGCGGGCAAGTCCACCGTCGCGGGTGAACTGGCCGCGGCGCTCGGGGTGGCTCCGATCGACAGCGACGCGCTGCTCGAGGAACGCCTCGGCCATCCGCTCGCGCGCGAGTTCGAGCTGCGTGGCGAGCCGTCGTTTCGCGCCGCCGAGGAGGAGCTCGTGCTCGAGCTGCTGAACGACGCCGGGCCGGGAGACGTGATCGCGCTCGGTGGGGGCAGCGTGCTCAGCGACAGCGTGCGCAGCGCGCTCGAGCCGCACCTGACCGTGCTGATCGACGTCGACCCGGCGGTCGCATGGGAGCGGATCCAGGCGCAGGACGCCGTCTCTGGGCAACGCCCGCTGGCACGCGAACCGGAGGCGTTCCTGGCTCTGCACGCGCAGCGCCGGGCGCTATACGAGGAGCTGGCGGACGCTTTCGTGCCGGCCCTGGCTCGAGGCGGCGCTGCGCGTGTGCTGGACGCGCTGCGCGCGCTGTCGGCGGCGCCGAGCGGAACGCGTCTGTTGTGGGCGAGCTCGGCGTCCGGCGACTATGCCGTGTTGATCGGTCGAGGGCTCTTCTCCGCCACGGGCGCGCCGGACGTCGACGAGATCTGGCCGCTTGACCGATCGCAGTCGCGCCCGTTCTGCGTGGCCGATCGGACCGTCTCGGCGCTCTACGGCGAGCGCCTGGGCACACTCGCCGCGACGATCGCGATCGAGCCGGGCGAGCGCAGCAAGACGCTCGCGGGCGCCGAGCGTGTGTGGCAGCGAGCTGCGCGGCGGGCGGCATGACGCGGGCCGACCACGTGGCCGCGCTGGGTGGGGGCGTGGTCGGCGATCTGGCGGGTTTCTGCGCCGCGACCTACCAGCGCGGCGTCCCGATCGTGCACGTGCCGACGACGTCGTGGCCCAGGTCGACTCCGCCTACGGCGGCAAGACCGGCGTCGATCTGCCCGCAGGCGAAGAACTACGTCGGCGCCTACCATCAGCCTGCGGGCGTGCTCGTCGATCCCGACCTGCTTGCGACCCTCCCGGCCGCCGAGCTGACCGCCGGCTGGGTCGAGGTGCTGAAGACCGCGCTGATCTCCGGCGGGGAGCTGTGGGAGCGTGTCTCGGTGGGCGAGCAGGAGCTGGACGAGCGCATGATCGTCGCCTGCGCGCGCACGAAGCTCGCCGTCGTCGCCGAGGATGAGCGCGACGCCGGGCGTCGGCAGGTGCTCAACCTCGGCCACACCGTCGGCCACGCGATCGAGACCGCAACCGGTTACGCGCGCTACCGCCACGGCGAGGCCGTCGGCCTTGGACTGCTCGCCGCGCTCCGCCTCTCCGGGCTCGAGGATCTGCGCGCGGCAGGTGCGCGAGCTGCTGCTCGCGCGCGGCCTGCCGGTGGCGGTGAAGGACGTTTCCGTCGACGCGATCCTCGCAGGCGGCCGCTCACGACAAGAAGCGCCTGGGATCGCGCGTGCCGTTCGTGCTCGCTCGAGGCGCCGGGTGTCGTGCGGACGGGCTGCGAGGTGCCCACCGACGAGCTGCGGGCCGCGGTAGAGGAGCTCATGCCGTGATCGACGTCTCGCCCACAGGAGCGCTGCGGTGACGAGGAAGGACCACCGGATCGAGGTCATGCACGGGGTCAACCTCGACCAGCTCGGCCGCCGCGACCCGCTGCTCTACGGCGACCTCACGCTGACCGAGCTCGAGCAGCGGATCGAGCGCGACGCCCTCGCCCTCGGCTTGACCACACGCTTCTTCCACACCAACCACGAGGGCGATTTCGTCGAGCACCTGCATGCGCTCGCGGGCGAGGCCGACGCGATCCTTCTGAATCCGGGCTCCTGGACACACTACGCATGGGCGATTCGCGACGCGCTCGAGATCGCTGCGCTGCCGGCACTGGAGATCCACCTCTCAGACGTCCAGGCGCGCGAGCCCTGGCGCCGGGTGTCGGTCATCGGCGACCTCTGCTTCGAGACGATCTCCGGACGGGGCCCGGACGGCTACCGAGACGCTCTGCAGCGGCTGCGCGAGGAGCTCGACGGACGCGGCTCGTGACGGGTGCCGGCGCTGTTCAGCGGAGCGTCGAGCGCGTCGGGCGCCTCGCCGCCGAGCTGCGCGAGCGCAACGTCGACGCGCTGCTCGTGGCAACCCCGGTCAACCTGCGCTACCTGACCGGCTTCACCGGCACCCACGGGCTGGCGGTGGTGACCGCCGAGGGGGCGCGCGGGGAGATCGGACGCGACCGCTTCTTCACGGACTTCCGCTATGCGGCGCAGTCGGCGGAGCAGGTGCCCGATCGATTCGAGCGCCAGATCGTGGCCGGTGAGCTGCTCGACGCCGTCGCGCGGTCGATGTCCGCCGCCGCCGGGCGTCTGGGCTTCGACGATGCGAGCCTGACGGTCGCCCAGCACAGGCGCCTGCGCGAGCTGCTGGGCGATGAGCCGGAGCTCGTCGCATGCCCGCGCGCGGTCGAGCGCCTGCGAGAGGTCAAGGATGCAGGAGAGCTCGCCCTCATCCGGGCCGCCGCCGAGCTCGCCGACGAGGCGCTCGGAGGGTTGCTCGAGGAGGGCGTGCTCGGCCGCACCGAGCGCGAGGTGGCGCTCGAGCTCGAGCTGCGGATGCGCCGCCTGGGAGCCGAGGCTCCAAGCTTTCCGCCGATCGTCGCCGCCGGCGCCCATGGCGCGCTGCCGCACGCAGAGCCGCGCGAGGAGCGGATCGGAGCCGATGTGCTGCTGACGATCGACTGGGGGGCGAGGCTCGAGGGCTACTGCTCGGACTGCACGCGTACCTATGCGACCGGGGAGGGCATATCCGCCGCCGCGCGGGAGGTCTACGAGCTCGTGCTCCGCGCTCAAGAGCGGGCGCTCGCCGCCGTCGAAGCGGGCCCGAGCGGCCGCGAACTGGACGGCGTTGCGCGCACGGTGATCGAGCTGGGCGGGCACGGCGAGCACTTCGGCCACGGTCTCGGCCACGGCGTGGGGATGGAGGTCCACGAGGGTCCTCGCCTGTCGCGCACCGCAGGTGATGACCCGCTCCGCGCCGGCAATGTGGTGACGGTCGAGCCGGGCGTGTATCTGGCCGGTCGCCTGGGCGTGCGGATCGAGGACCTCGTGGTCGTCACCGAGAGCGGCTGCGAGATCCTCACCGGGCTGCCCAAGGGGCTCACGGTGATCTCGTGATCCGACTCCGGGCGGCCGTCGCGTCCCTGGGCCCGCGAGCCGAGGCGCACGCACGCTAGCGAGCTGTATGGTCCGTCGCGGCCGGGTGGCGGGATCTAGCGGCTCGGCCACCGTGGCGCGCGCATCGGCGGCCTCGGTGTCGGAAGCGGGGAGGGCCAGGCGCTCTCCGCGAGCCTCCCGAGCGCACCTGCGCGCGCGTCCTGGGGAGGCACGCGTGGCGCCTCACGCGAGCGCGCCCCCAACCGCGCCCGGTCCGGCCGGTAGAGCCACATGCCGAGCGCAGCCGCAAGCGGCAGCGTCCACGCCAGGAAGAAGGCCGATTGGACGTCCGGAGACGCGTGTGCCGGCAGCCACTGAAAGCTCACCCACGCAAGCGCGCTGCTCGCCAGCGCGAGCACGGGCGGGCGCCGGTCCGGGCCGCGCACCTCCCAGGCGAGCAGAGCGAGGACGAACGGCAGCATGTAGTAGATGACATCCCACGTGTCGAGCAGGCAGCGCGCGAGCATCACGAGTGCCAGCAGCAGCAGCGCGTCGCGTTCTCCGACCGTGCCCGAGCCGGTCCTGCGTCGTCGCTGCAGCCACAGCGCGCCCGCCAACGAGAGCCCGACAGCGAGCATCAGCGGGCGTGCGATCCCCGGCAGCCATGGGGGAGCCAGACGCCATTCCGGATGTGTGCTCAGCGGTGCGTTCATCGGTACGGCGCTTGTCCCGATGAGCGCCGGCACGTGGTTCTGGGCGCCGAGGAACCACCACAGCTGCGAGGGCTGGAAGATCGCGCCAGGCGCCGTGGCCAGCGCGCGCGTCCCGGCGACGAAGCCGCTCGATCCGATCAGCACCAGCGGGCTCAGCACGAGCGCGGCGACCGCGCCGGTGATCGCGAGGCACGGCAGTCTTCGCCTCCAGGGTAGGGCGACCAGCACCGGGCCGAGCGCGAGCAGCGCCCACTCCTTGTTCGCTATCGCAAGACCCAACAGCGCGCCCGCCCACAGCCAGCGCCCGCGAGCTGCGAGGAGCACCGCGGCAACGCACAGGCACGCGCCGAGGATCTCCTCGGGATGGCCGAATTCAAGTGCCGCCAACGTGATGGGGTTCGCCACGCACACTCCCAGGGTCACGGCGCGAGCGAGCGTCGGACGCCCTTCTGATCGCATCCGAGCGACCAGCCAGACACCCAGGGCGGCGGAGGCCAGCAGGCACGGAAGCGCGACCATGCGGTACACGGCGAGCTCTCCTCCGCCCCACAGGCCGGGAAGGAGCGCGAACGGCGCTCGCTCGATGAGCGAGCCGCCGTAGGTGGGCGCGAGCCGCAGGAACTCGGAGACATGGCCGTGCACGAGCGCGCTGAAGGCCGGCTGTGTCTCGGTTTCGTAGTCGGTCCATGCGAACCCGTACAACCCGAGCCAGGCCATGATCGCGCAGCCTGCACCGGCGATGAACAGGCAGAGGGCGTTTTCGCGCGCGGCTCGCCGCATGTCTCGGCATCGGCGTGCAGCGGGCGTTGCTTGAGCCGGCGGGGCTGCGTCTGGCGTCGAGCCGCCGCCCCGCGCTACCCCGGCCCGGGCGCGTCAAGCGCCGGCTCGCGGGGCTCGCGCTGGCGGCGAAGGTCGCGCGCACGAAAAGCGCCGCTCCTGCGGTTCGGCCTGGCGAGGAGCGCCGGGTCTTCGCGCTCGCCCATGAGCAGGGCTACCGCCAGGAACGGGAACACCCAGGGTAGGTAGGACCAGGTCCAGTAGTTGGCGGCGAGCTGAACGCCGAGCAGCAGGGCAGCGGCGATCGCGCTCAGGCGGACGGGGTCGGTCCGCGCCGACGGGTCAGCCCTCAGGTGCAGCATCGCGGCGAGCAGCGTCACGAGCACCGCGGCCTGCGCCAGCGGCTGCAGCCACTCCAGTTCGAACGTGTACCACGGAGTGGAATAGGAGCCGCGCTGGAACTGAAAGGAGAGCGAGTGGAGCATCGCCGAGACCGCGCCGAGTCCGCCGAGAGCCACGAGGAGCCCAACCATGGCACCGGACACGGCCACCGCAACGGCACATGCGCGCGCCAGCTCGCGACGCCGGAACGGGATCCAGATCGGCACGAGGATCAACGGCACGAGCTTGACCCAGGCGCCCATCGCCAGCAGCAGCATCGAGGTGGCGGCTCGCGTGCGAAGCGCGAGCATCCAAGCCAGGCACGCCGCCAGCAGCAGGTCGTTCGAGCCCCCCGAGGCGGCCAGCAGGACGGGAGGAAAGGCAAACCACGCGAGCATCACGCGCAGCTGCCGGTCTACGTTCGGCGCGCCCTTGCCGGCCGCGATCTCCGGGCTTCCGGCGATTCGATACAGCGCCATCCCGACCAGCAGGCTCGCCAGTGCGGTGATCGGCAGCGAGCCCGACAGGTCGCTGAAGCCGTTGGTGACCGGAAGCCACAGCGCCCCGGGAACATAGAGCAGGTAGTTCAGCAGCGGATAGGTGTCGCCGTGCAGCGCCAGGTGGATGTGCCCATAGGGGAGCACCCCGTGGAGCAGGTCGGTCGCGCCCTCGAGCGACGCGGCGGCGACGTCGGTATAGCCGCTCGATGTGAGCGTGATCATCGCGAACGCCAGCATCGTGGCCAGCACGAGCTGGCGCAGCAGCCGCGTGCGCCGTCGAGGCTCCCAGCCGGCGCACAGGGAGCTGAGCAGCGGCGTGCTCGGCGGCGGGGCAGCCCGGCCGTCGCGCAGGCCGATCGAGAGGCATCTGATCATGAGATAGAACAGCGCCACGGATGCGACGATGACGCTCACGGCGATCAGTCGCGCATTGATCAGGGCGACCGTGATCGTGACGCTCGCCAGCGCGAGCGCGTCGAGGTTCCGAAGACGCCGCAGCGGCGTGACCATCGTTGCGAGCAGGAAGACGCCGCTCAGCAAGCCGAGGATCCAGGGGGAGTTGGCCAGGGTGGCGCCGGATGCGGGCGCTCCGGCCACATGCCTCTCGGTCGCGACCACTTCGCCGCGCTCGCCGACCGCGGCGTCCAGCACGAGCTGCGGCCCGTCGAAGAACGTGACGCGCTGCAGCCTGCCGTCGAGGGGTATCACCCGAACGTTGCTTGTGGGGTTGTGCGCCAGGAATTCCCGATCGCCCTGGCTTTCACGCGCCGCGGCGACCGCGGCTCTGGCCGTGAGCCGATAATGGGGCCTGATCTGCTGGCGAAGTATCCACAGGCCGGCCGCGAACAGAAGCAACGCGGCTCCGGTCGCGAGGAGCCCGCGTCGAGTGCTCCACCCGGTGCTCATGGCCGCTGGCCTGCCCTCCGATCACCCGGCCCGAGTGCCCCGAGTGCGGGTCCGGGTGCGCGCCGCGCGTGGCGGTGTGGAACTCGCCCCATGTCGCAGATATCGACATCGGCGCAGGCCGACTTAAACACTCGCCGAGCGCGAACCGTCGCTGTCGAGATCGACCATGGGCGCCGTCGCCCACACCGGCATCCCGGCGGCCGGGCATAGCTCGATCGGTGCCGGTTTTGCGCGCCCGCTACCCTGCGGCTGATGCTCAGCACCAACCAGTTCAAGAACGGCAATCACATCGAGGTGGACGGCACCGTCTTCAAGATCCTCGACTTCCAGCACGTGAAGCCGGGGAAGGGCGGCGCGTTCGTGCGCACGAAGCTGCGCCGAGCGATCGACGGGAACGTGATCGATCGGACGTTCAGGGCGGGAGAGAAGTTCCGCTCGGTGCGGACGGAGTCGAGGAGGATGCAGTTCCTGTACGCGGATGGCACCGACGCGCATTTCATGGACACGGAGTCCTTCGAGCAGATCGCGGTCGCGGAGAGCGCGGTCCAGGATGCGTTGCGCTGGTGCAGGCCGAGCAGCGAGGTCGAGGTGCTGTTCATCGACGATCAGCCCGCCGAGGTGCAGCTGCCGAGCGCCGTCGACCTCGAGGTCGCGCAGACCGATCCGGGACTGCGCGGGGACTCGGTGTCGGGTGGCAGCACGAAGCCTGCGACGCTCGAGACCGGCGCGATCATTCAGGTCCCGCTGTTCGTGGAGCAGGGCCAGCGGATACGCGTGGACACGCGCTCGGGCGACTACCTGGCGCGGGCGTAGGATGCGCCGCTCCGAGCAGCGGCGGGCAGCGGTGATCGCGCTCTATCAGCACGATCTGACGGGTCGGCCGCTCATGTTCGGCGCGAACGACTCGCAGTTCGCGCGCGCCCTCGCGCAGGCCGCGGCAGAACGCGCTTCTGAGCTCGACGAGATCATCGACCGCCATGCGCACGGATGGTCGGTGCAGCGGATCCAGCCGCTCGAGCGGAGCATCATGCGGGTGGCGCTCGTGGAGATGCTCCACCCCGGCGTCGTGCCATCGCAGGAGCCGATACCGGCCGAAGGGGCGATCGAGGAGGCGGTGGAAAGCGCGAAGCGATTCTGCGGCTCGAACGCCCCGGGGTTCGTCAACGGGGTGCTGGGCGCAGTCCTGCGCGAGGTGCGAGAGAATGCTCAGATCCCATGAGCGACTTCGAGCAGCTGGACGATCTGATCGCGCGCATGGAGCGCGCCGCCGAACAGCTCCGCTCGGGAGAGTGCTCACCCGACGCGGCCGCGACGCTGGTCGAGGACTGCGCGACGCTCGCGGCCCAGGCGGCGGCGGAGCTCGAGCAGCTTGCCCGCGCCGACGTCGCCGGACCGGCGCCCGGGCAGGACACGCTGCTGTAGGGCCCGCGCCGTGAACGCGAGCTACCCGGAGAACCTGCGCGAGGAGGTCGAGCGCCACCTCGAGGGGCTGCGATTCTCCCACGAGGCGTTGACGGCGGGGCTGGAGGAGGCGATGCGCTATTCGCTGCTCGCCGGCGGCAAGCGCATCCGCCCGGTGCTGGCGCTGGCGACGGCGCGGGCCATCGGGCTCGAGCAGCGGAAGGTCCTGCCGCTGGCTGGAGCGATCGAGCTCATCCACACCTATTCGTTGATCCACGACGACCTGCCGGCGATGGACGACGACGAGCTGCGCCGCGGCCAACCCACGTGCCACGTGAAGTTCGGCGAGGACGTGGCGATTCTCGCCGGTGACGGGCTGTATGCGGAGGCGTTTCGCCACCTGCTCACCGAGCAGCGGTCGGCGCCCGAGCGGGTGCTCGCGGCGGCCGCGGAGCTCGCCACGGCGACCGGTGTGAACGGGATGGTCGGCGGGCAGTACGCCGATGTCACCACGACCGCGCCGTCCGGCCCGTCCGCGCTGCGGCGGCTCCACGAGCTCAAGACGGGACGCCTGATCGGCGCTTCGGTGCTGTGCGTACTACTGTTGGGAGGGATCGAGGATGCACCTGCGACAATCCCGTTTCGCCGTTTCGCCGCCGAGCTGGGCGTCTTGTTCCAGATCGTCGACGACATACTCGATGTGACAGGCACCGATGATGAACTTGGAAAGCCACGAGGAAGTGACGAGCGTCACGGCAAGCGCACGTACGTGAGCGAGTTCGGGATCGATCGAGCCAGAGAGCTGGCGGCGGAGTCCCACCGCATGGCCAGAGAGGCGCTTGCCGAGGCCGCAGGCCTGAGATCGCCGGACGCCGCGATCGGGTCGGCGGGCTCAACCGGCGAGCTCGAGCAGATAGCCGACTTCATCTACACCCGCACATCGTGACCCTGCTCGATCGCATCGAATGTCCGGCCGACCTCGAGTCTCTGTCCGAGGACGAGCTCGCGCAGCTCGCCCAGGAGGTTCGCAAGCACATCATCGACACGGTCGGCGAGATCGGAGGCCACTTCGGGGCCAACCTGGGCACGTGCGAGCTGGCCGTCGCGCTGCACTCGCTGCTCGAGAGCCCGCGAGACAAGATCCTCTGGGACGTCGGACACCAGGCCTACCCGCACAAGATCCTCACGGGTCGCCGGGATGGGCTTGCGACGATCCGCCAGTACGGCGGGCTCGCGCCGTTCTGCTCGATGCAGGAGTCTCCCCACGACATCATGGGCGCCGGGCACGCGTCCACCTCGATCGGCTATGCCGTCGGCATCAAGGAGGGCATGCGGCACATGGGCGCGGAGGAGGAGGGCAAGGTCGTGGCGGTCATCGGCGATGGCGCGATGACCGGCGGCGTGGCCTTCGAGGCGATCGGGCAGGCGGGCGGGCTGGGCACGCCGATCGTCGTCGTGCTGAACGACAACGGCATGTCGATCGCCCCGAATGTCGGCGCGCTGTCGCGTTACTTCAACCGCGTGAGGCTCAACCCGAAGCTATGGCACGCGCGCGCGGGCGTCGAGGGCGGGCTCACACGTCTGCCGGGCGGGATCGGCTCGGCGTTCGAGCGGCTGGGGCCTCAGCTGAAGGAGTCGATCAAGGCGTTCTGGGCGCCCGGCCTGTGGTGGGAGGAGCTCAACTGGGCCTACATGGGGGTGGTGGACGGCCACGACGTGCGGGCGCTGCGCGAGGCGCTGCGCGAGGCGCTCGCGGCCGAACGTCCGGTCGTCGTTCACATCGCGACCGTAAAGGGCAAGGGGTTCGCGCCGGCCGAGGACGGCGGCCTGGAGGGGATGGAGCGCTGGCATGCGGCCAAGCCCAACTCGATAATCGACGGGCTGCCCGCCCGCGCTCCGACCACGCCGCCGGCGCCGACGTCGATCGACGCGGTGTCCAGGCCGGTCAAGGCGACGCCGCCGCAGTACACGCAGGTCTTCGGCGAGGCGCTGGTGCGCGAATGCGAACGGGACGAGCGCATCGTGGGTATCACGGCCGCGATGAACTCCGGCACCGGTTTGAGCCTCCTGCAGAAGGCGATGCCCGAGCGCTACTTCGACGTTGGTATCGCCGAGCAGCAGGCGATCCTGTTCGCCGCGGGACTGGCGCTCGAGGGAGCCAAGCCCGTGGCGGCGATCTACTCCACGTTCCTGCAGCGCGCGTACGACCAGATCGTGCACGACGTGTGCCTGCAGAGGCTCAACGTGGTCTTCGCGATGGACCGCGCCGGGCTGGTGGGCGACGACGGGCCGACGCACCACGGGGCATTTGACATCTCCTATCTGCGCTGCCTGCCGAACATCGTGCTGATGGCCCCGCGCGATGAGGCGATGCTCGTGAACATGCTGCACACGGCGCTGCTCCACGACGACGGCCCGATCGCGTTGCGCTATCCCCGCGGGGAGGGGACGGGAATCGCGCTGCCTGCCCGGGCACAGGCGATCGCGATCGGAACCGGTGAGATCCTGCAGGAGGCCGGCGAACCCGGGGCGCGGAGCGGGACCCTGACGGCGGGCGGGCGGGTCCTCGACGCCTCGGGCCGAGACGGCGCTCGTGTCGCGCTGGTCGGCTACGGAAGCGGCGTCGGCAAGGCGCTCGAGGCCGCCGCGGAGCTGCGGGGCCTCGAGATCGCCGTGACCGTCGCCGACGCGCGCTTCGCCAAGCCGATCGACGCCGGCCTGATGGCGCAGCTGTCGGCCGAGCACGATCTGCTCGTCACGATCGAGGAGGGTGTGCTCGCCGGCGGCTTCGGCTCCGCCGTGTGGGAGACGCTGAACGAGACCGGGGCCACGCCCCGCATCCTGCGGGTGGGCCTGCCCGACCGGTACGTGACGCACGGCAAGCCTGCGCTGCTGCACGAGGAGGTCGGCTTCACCGGCAAGCGGATCGCCGAGCGTGTCGCCGCGGCGATCTCCGATCGCGGACGCGGGGCCGCCGTGGGCACGGCCGGGTCCGGGGCCGCCGGGTCGACGATCGTGGGCGCCTGAGCGTTCGTCCCCGCCGGCGAGGACTTCTTAAATGAAACGGCCCGCTTTCCGAAGCGGGCCGTTTCGGGGAGGAGGAATGCAGGAGAGAGATGATGCTCTGCTTCCAATTCACATGATGCCTGCGCCCGCGCGCACGCTGTGTGAGATTGCTCACATACGGCTGGGAGACGTGGCTTTCGCCGCCACCGATGCAGTGTACTGTCTGCATCGTGGGTTCCCCTCCCTGACGGCGAGAGCCGCTTTCGACACGGGCGAGCCAGGGCGACTTCCTGCTGACTCTGGTGGGCCCGACACCGCGGTGAACGGCGTCGGGCCCACCCGTGTGCAAGGGTTTCGACCGTGATGGGTAAGCAGCGCCTGGACACCCTGCTGGCCGAGCGTGGCCTCTTCCCCTCGCGCAGCCGCGCCGCGGCGTCGGTGATGGCGGGTGAAGTGCACGTCGGGGCCGGAGAGCGGCTTGCCGCCAAGCCGGGCGAACTGGTCGACGCCGGCACGCAGGTCAGGGTGAGGGACCGCCCGCAATACGTCTCGCGCGGCGGAATCAAGCTCGAGAACGCGCTCGTTGCGAGCGGACTCGAGGTGCGGGGCCGGCGCGCCCTGGACGTCGGCGCCTCGACGGGCGGCTTCACCGACTGCCTGCTTCAACAGGGCGCCCGCGAAGTGATCGCCGTCGACGTCGGTTACGGAACGCTCGCGTATGGCCTGCGGACCGATCCGCGGGTGGCCGTGATGGAGCGCACGAATGCGCGGGCGCTGACGCCCGCCGCGCTGCCGGCCGCGCGCCCCGGGAACCCTGGCTTGCCGGATCTGGCGACCGTGGACGTGTCGTTCATCTCGCTGGCCAAGGTGCTCGGCGCGGTGCTCGGCTGCCTCGGCGAGCGCTATGACGTGCTTGCCCTGGTCAAGCCGCAGTTCGAGCTCGGCCGCGGACGAGTGGGAAAAGGGGGGGTCGTGCGCGACGCGCGGGACCGGGGCGCCGCGCTCCTGGGAGCCGGGGAGGCCGCGCTGGCGTGCGGTGCGGTGGTGCTCGGCTATCACTCCTCGGGGCTGCCGGGGCCGAAGGGGAATCGCGAGACCTTCATCTGGCTCACGGACGCCGCAGGTGCAGAGGACCGATCTCGACGAGGATCGCCGGTGGCGGCCGTCCGGGACGCCGCGCACGGGCGCGACGCGGAGGCGCTCGAGCGGCTCGTGCGCGAGGTCGAGCCATGAGGGAGATCACGGTGCTCACCCATCGTCGCCCGGAGGACACCGCGGCGGCTCTCGAGCAGCTCGCCGATCAGGCCGCACGCGCGGGCGTGACGCTGCGGCTCGACGAGGAGGAGACTCGCAAGCACGGCCTGAAGTCCGGTCCGGCGATCGAGGCCAACGCGCCCGTCAAGGACGACGTCGAGCTGTGCCTCGTGCTCGGCGGAGACGGGACGATCCTGCGTGCGCTGCAGCTTTACGCGAATACCGGGGTGCCGGTGTTCGCGATCAACTTCGGTGAGATCGGCTTTCTGGCGACGGTGGAGCCCGCGGACATCGAGGAGGGCATCCGGCGCGCGCTCGGCGGCGACTTCGAGCTGCTGCAACTGCCCGCGATCGTGCTGGACTCACTGGAGCAATGGAGTGCGATCAACGACGTCGCGATCCATCGTAAGGTCGGAGAGCGGGTGGCGGAACTGGCCTACGCGCTCGGCGGCGAGGAGGTGGGGAGCGTGCGTTGCGACGGGCTCGTGGTCGCCACCCCGGCTGGATCGACGGGCTACAACCTCGCCAACGGCGGGCCGGTGATGGCCTGGGGGGTCGAGGGGTTCGTGGTGTCGTTCATCGCGCCCCATTCGCCCACCGCGCGCGCGCTGGTGGTTGCGCCGGGCGACCGGCTGACGATCCACAACCGCTCCCGGGAGCCGCTCGACATAGCGGTCGATGGGCGCCCTGTTGGGGATATCCCCGCCGGAGGGAAGATCGATGCGCGTTTCGTGCACGCGATCGGCACGATCGCCCAGCTGCCGGACTCGTCGTTCTATCGCAGGCTGCGCGAGAAGTTCGGCCGCCTGGCGAGCTGATCAGGCGACCCTCGCGCTGGGCGCGCTTGCGGCCTCCGATCGGACCGTGGGGCCATCGCGATGCAGCGACGTGAGGAAGTGGTCGAGCTGTTCGCGCGAGAAGCGCCGCTGGCCACCGGGCGTCCTGTAGCAGCTTATGTGGCCGGCGTCCGTCCACCGGCGGATCGTGGCGAGCGAGACGCCCAGGTAAATGGCCGCCTGCGAGCTCGTGAAGACGAGCCGCCTGTCGCTCTGGGATTGGGGGGGAGATATCGTCATGCTCAATGTTTCGGGTGAAAGCGCCGGGAAGATGAGCGCCGGGAGGCTTTGTGGACGTTTGGTCGAGCGCTCCGGAGCCGGGGATGGGGCGCGCGGGGTCAGGGGCTTCATGTAGCGTTTCGTCTGCGATGCGCAGGCGACGATCGTGAGTCGGACGGTCCTCGAGGCCGGCGACGAACCGACATGGGCGAGGAACGATGATCGAAGGGGACAGATGATCGGTGCGCAGTCGAGCGGCAGAAACGCCGTGTTCTCGGCTGCTCTCTACCTGATCTCGCTGGGCGCGCTGCTGGCGGCACCGGCCGAATCGACGAGCGCCTCGAGCTTTTCACGCGACTGCGGACCAACGCCATCGTGGATCGAAGGCGTGACGCTGCCGGAAGCCCAAGCTGCTCTGCCTGGCTGCTTCTCGAGCAGGTCGAGCCTGGCCGAGGCCGAGCTCAGCGTTGCGAACGGTCGGCCGTATGCCCAGCTCATCACGATCAACGGGGCGCAGCTCGATCTCTCCTTGTCGTCGTTCGCGTCCTCGCTCGACGCCAAGCTCGCGATGCTTCTCGCCGCGCCGAGCCCCGGGGGCGCGTCGGCCATTCTGCTCGGCCCCGGCGAGCGCGCGACGATCGCGATCGGTCGTCCACCCCCGGGAGCCGCGCGCGTCGTGCACGTCGGCGCGGCCTCACAGAGCGCGGTTGCGGTCGGGGCGCTCGCCTATGAGCTGCTCAGCGCCGCCGCCAGGCATCGCCTGTTCGCCCAGGCCAGACCCGACTGCGTCCTCGCCGCCGTGCGCGGCGTCCTCTCGGGCGCGCTCGGTCCCGAACGGGCGATCCGACGGATCCACTCGTGTGTCGACGCCGCCGACCCGTCGGCCGGCGGCGAGAGATCCCTGAAAGCGCTCGCATATCGCCTGCTGCGCGGTCGCTTCTTCAGGCAGGTCGTCAGGCGCCAGGCCGCGGAGCGCCAGCCTGCCGCGATCGGCTTCACGATCTCCCCCTCCGACCCCAACCTCGTAAACGCCGCGATCCATCTCGGCCCGGCGAGCTTCGGCGCGGTGCCGAGCGGAAGGCGGACCGTCGAGCACCTTAGCGCGAGCGGCGGGGCCCCTCCGTACCGCTTCTACATCGTGCCCGAACCAGGCGGCGCGACCGCGCCCTCATGGCTGCAGCTCGCCTCCAATGGGACGCTGACGATCGAACCTCCGCCCGGAGCCCCCGCTGTCAGCCTTCCGGTGGAGGTCGTGGACAGCAACGGCGAACACTCGATCGTGCCCTACTGAGAAGCCGGCTGGAAGCTGCTCAGACGCCCTCGCCGCGCGCTCGCCTGCGGGCGCCCATAGGGCTTCGATGAGGCCTGTTATCGCCGGGGAGGGGGTTGGCGCGCACCGTGAAGGTGCAAGCAATTCTGCGCAAACCTACGCAAAGTGGATATTTTCGCCCGATCCCGATAGTATCTTCGTCGAAGCTATGCAGAGTTAGTGGCCGATCCACGGATGGACACAAGGCGTTGCCTTTAGGGGCGGCGTGGATTGGAGATGGAGACCATGGCCGAATACTACCGTCGATAATTAGTAGGTCTTGAGGGCGCCCTGCAGCACGCTCGGCGTCCTCATTCTTTGTTGAGCGCGCGTTGCCTCATGCTCGATATGTCAGAGCGCCACTTGCGGGGCGGCCGCTTCAGATGGCCGGCGCGCTGGGGGCCTGAAGTGTCGCCCGAGCGCGGCTCGGCCATGTCTCGAACCCGCCGCTCGAATTCAAGATCGGTCTCAAAGTCTGCATCTTGGGCCCTTTCGGTGGATGCGACCGGATCATCCCGCATCAGCATCTCGATGAAGGTCTCGACCAGTGCGGGGTCGAATTGGCCGTGCGTGGCGCCGTTGCGAAGCTCGGCCATCGCTTCCTGAGGGGTCATCGGCAGGCGGTAGCTCTCGCGGGCGGTCATCGTGTCGTAGGTGCAGCAGATCGCGAGTACGCGTGATGCGAGCGGGATCTCCTGTCCGATCAGACCCGCCGGATAGCCCCGGCCGTCCATTCGCTCGTGGTGGTAGAGGATCGCGTCGGCCGCCGGGCCATAGCCGTCGAGCGCGCCCACGAGCACCGCCCCCTCCTGTGCGTGGCTCTCGACAATCGCCCGATCCGCATCGTCGACGGTCTCTGCGTTCAAGACGCGATCCGGCCAGGTGAACTTGCCGACGTCATGGAGCAGTGCGGCCGTACGCACGACTTCCTGTGCGTCCCCCGGGCAGCCGAGCTCGTGTGCGAGCGCTTCGGAGTAGTGGGCTACCGCAGACGCGTGACGTCCGGTCGTCGGGTCTCGCATCTTGAGCGCCCTGACGAGCGTCCGGAGCACACCAAGCTGCAGCCCTACCAGCTGTCTGGAGCGTGCTTCGAGCTGCTCCGCCCGATCCTCCGAACGCAGTAGCGCCGCCGTCAGGCGCTGGAAGATCAACAACAGGGCGACCGCGCCGAATAGCGCCGGCAGGCCGAGATTCGTATACGCGACCGCGAGGATCGTCGCGAGCGCACCCGCCGCGAGCTCGCCCGAGAGGAGCGGGAACAGCTCCCGCACCTGGCGCGGGAACGATCGGCCCTCCTCTGTGCGCACATCCAGGCCGACGAGCGCGAGGTTGAGTCCGAGGGTCACGATGAACACGATGAAGACGATCAGTCCGAAGGTGACGCTCTGCGTCATGCGGTGGTTGGCCGGATCGTGCACGTTGCCCGCCAGAGCGCGCACCATCAGGCCTCCGGCAAATGGCACGGCGGCGAATACGGAGAGGTTGTTCAACCAGCGGGCCGGCGGCAGACGCCTCGTGGCGGAGCTCAGGATCATCGCGGCGATTCCGCACGCTGCGGCTGGGACCGGACCGAGGAGAGCCATAGCGAGGACAATCGCGACGAGCGAGGCGCTCAGCCCTCCGTCGCTGAGCTCGACGCTGAAACGCTCGCCCAGCAACGCGAGTACGAGCAGCAGTCCGACGAGCAGCGGGGGACTCCATTCGTCGGGGCGGACGAACGCCACCGTCGCCGCGGCCGTGCACGCCACGAGCAGCACCTCGGCGACCAAGAAGAGACGTCGCGTAAGCTTGTGCGTGAGCATGGCGTGGGTCCTGTGGGGCCGAACCAGAGGCGTCTGGCGTTTGGAAACCTCCGTGGTACTTAACGGCCGATCGGACGTCGTACTTAAGGTGCTTGCGGAGTCCGCGCCGGGGACGCCGGACGACCGCCCGGCTGCTCTTCGGCTCCGGTGCGCGCATCGTGACCGGCGCCAGCGTGGCTGTGCGGGCCATGCGGCTCGCGCACGGCGGTTTCCTCTGCATGGAGGCGCCCGTCGAGGTCAACCGACGGCTCGGAGCCGCGTTGCGAGATGCGCAGTAAGGCGACCGCGCTCGTCGCCGCCCCAAGCCCCACGACGAAGAACGCCGTGCGGGGCGAGCTGAGCGCCACGAGGGCTCCGCCCAACGGCAGCCCGACCGCCAGACAAAGCGCGTCAAGCGATTCGACGGCGCCCATCAGCCGGCCGTGCAGGCGCTGCGGCGTCAGCCGCTGGACGAGGCTGATCAGCGAGGGCACCTCCAGCCCGTTGCCGATCCCCCCGATGAGCGCCGCCGCGCAGGCGAGCGCCAGCGAGGGCGCGACCGCGAAGCCGAGGTAGGCGAGGCCGACCGCCAGGGCGCCTACCCCCAGCATCGCGCCCAGGCCTCGCTGCAGCGAGCGGGCGAACACGACGCTGCCAAGGACAGCGCCCAGTCCCCACGTCGTGACAAGCAGACCGAAGCCTCGGTCGCCAACGCGCAGCGTCGTCTTCGCGTATGCGACCTCGATCGGCGCGGCGGACTCCAGGAACATGAGCGCGATCGCGTATACGAGCAGGAGCCCGCGCAGCGCGGGTGAGTCGTTGATGTGCCGCCACGCGGCGCGCAGTCGAGCACGCACCGAGTTGCCCTCGGCCTCCTCGACGTGTGGATGCAGGTCGAGGAGCAGCGCCCCGCAGATCAGGAACGAGCCGACGTCGATGAACAGCGCCGCGGGCGCGCCGGCGGCGGCGACCACGGCGCCCGCGACCGCGGGGCCCAGCACGAACGTCGCCGAGAAGCCGATATTGAGGGCTGCGTTGGCCTTGCGTTCCGCCTCTTGGACCTGCTCCTGAAGGCTCTCGCCCGGTCGCACGGCCTCCGTCGGGTGCGCTTCCACGTGATCACGCGCCGCCCGTGCCAGCTCTGCGCGCAGCAGCGCGCTCGCGACGAGCGCCGCGGTGCCGTCCAGCGCGGCGAGCAGCAATATGGCCGGCAGCCAGAAATGCCACAGCAGCACGGCGAGCGCGGCGGTCGTGACGGCCTCGAAGACGTACAGGCCGCTCAGCTCGCGTCCCCGCACCGATGCCTCGACGCGGGCGACGACGGCGGGGACGATGAAGGCGGGCAGCGCCTGCCCCGCGAACAGCAATGCAGCGACCGCGACCGCGCTTTGTGTGTGGTCGAATACGGCGACCATCAGGGCGATCACGCCGAACCAGGTCCCCAGCCGATTGACCGTGTACGCGGCGATGATCCGGCGCAGTCGCGAGGACTGAAGCGGCGATGTCACGCCGCCACGCTAGCGCCTGGCCGGACGACGGTCGAGCGCTGGTCCCTCGCTGGCGGCAGCGCCCGCCGACGGGGTGAGTCGATGGTGGTCCAGGACCCGGGGTCGGTCCTCGCGAGCCGCTACGGTGTGCGGTTGATGAGCGCTGGCACGCCAGGTGTGGATCGACCGATCGACGTGATCATCGCCGACGACCACACGATCGTGCGAGACGGAATACGCACGGTGCTCGAGCGCCAGAAGGGCGAGTTTCGAGTCGTCGCCGAAGTCGGCGACGTCCCGATCATGATTCGCGAAGTCGGCGAGCACAAGCCGGATCTGTTGACGCTCGACCTGACGATGCCGGGCGGCTCCAGCCTGGCCGCGCTGCCGTCATGCTTCATCGCTCATCCGACGCTCGCGGTCGCGATCCTGACGATGCGCGAGGACCCCGAGTATGCTCGCCAGGCGCTTCGTGCCGGCGCGCGCAGCTACGTGCTCAAGGAGGCCGAGCCCGAGGAGCTGTTGCAGGCGTTCCGCCTGGCGGTGGCCGGCCAGAACTACCTGCACCCGCGGCTGGGCGCGCTGATCGCAACCGCCGATGAGACGAGCCCCGACGACGTCGGGCTCAGCGCCCGTGAGCGCGAGGTGGTGCGGCTGATCGCGGCGGGCTACACCAACGCCGAGATCGCCGAGCAGCTGAACGTCGCCGAGCGCACGGTCAAGACCTACCGCGCGCGTGCGATCGACAAGCTCGGCTTCTCCTCGCGTGCGGACATAACCGCCTACGTGAGGAAATTGGGTCTGACCGACTAGCCCTCGAGCGCGTCGCTCGGGCACCGCCCGGCGCGCCAGGACGGTGCTGAGCACGCCGGCAGGAGCCCTCGTGCGTCGGCGCGCTGGAGGATTTGGGCGCGTGGCGAGCCCGGCTGAAGAGTTTCGTAAGATCTCCGCCGATGCCGCACCGTCGCGGACTTTTCCGCCACGCACGGCCTGGGCCTCGTGTCGATGTGGTCGCTCGCGCGCGACAACCCGTGCGCCGGCTCCGCGACTGCCGCGAGCCCGACGTGCAGCGGCGTGCACGATGCGCCGTACGCGTTCAGTCGCGTCTTCGGCGCCCTGCCAAGGAAGGGCGTGGCACAGCGCCGGGCCGTGGACTCGAGCTAGGAGGGTCTGGCGAAACTCGCTAGACCAGTCGGGGTGTGGGTTCTTTGGTGTTGCCGATATGGCCGCGCCGCTCGCGGCGTAGCGCGCCGCGGGATACTACATACGCGATGTCGCAGGAGAACGTTGAGATCGTGCTCCGCGGCGTCGCCGCGATGAATCGGGGAGACCCAGAGGCCTTCAATGCGCTGTGTGACGCTCGATTCGAGATGCGCCTCGTGGGTGCCGTTGGCGAGCCTGTGAGCTACGTGGGAGCAGACGGCGTGTTCCAGTTCTTCCGCGACATGGGCGAGAGTTGGGCAGAGTGGGGATTTGAGGTCGAACGGGCGCGTGATCTTGATCAACACGTGCTGATCACGGGCAGGCAGCGCGGACGCGGGCGCGTGAGCGGCGTTGAGGTCGACTCTCCGCGAGCCTGTGTCCTTGCGGTTCGCGACGGGGCGGTGACCGAACTTCGCTACTTCACTGAGCCTGCCGAAGCCCTCAAAGCCGTGGGACTTGAGGAGTAGGCGTGGCGAGTTTCGCTAGTCGTCTCGCTAGAGCCTCCTAGGCTCCGCCGCCGCCGACGATGACCGGCGGTCGTCCGGCGAGCGGCACCGTGAGGCGCACGACGGTCCCGCGACCGGGCCCCGGCAGGAGCTCGAGCTCGCCGCCCACCAGCTCTGCGCGCTCGCGCATGCCGGACGTGCCGAAGCCGCCCTCCAGGCCATCTCCCCGCGGACCGAGACGCGCCTGATCGGGAAGGCCCCGGCCATCGTCGGTGACCGATGCGCGAAGGGCGCCTTCGCGCTCAGAGATGCTGACCACGGCGTTGGTCGCCTGTGCGTGGCGACTGACGTTCGTCAGCGCCTCCTGGACGATCCGGTAGATCGTGCTCTCGAGCTCGGCGTCCAGACGCCGGGCGCCGTGCGGGCCGGCGCCCGCGGGGAGCGATCCGGTGTCTGCGTCAGGGCCGGCACGCCCCGGGGCCGGGCGCAGGTCGATCTCGATCTGCACATCCAGGCCGTCGATCGCACGCGCGCGCCTTGCGAGCGCGTGCAGGGCAGCCTCCAACCCGAGGTCGTCGAGCGCCGCGGGCCGCAGCTCGGTGATCAGGTGGCGCAGCCCGTCGATCTCCTGGTCCAGACCTTCGAGCACAGCGTCCACCGTCTCAACCATCGCCCCGCTGTCATCGAGGTCACGCGCGTTCGCGAGCTTCATGCGCAGGGCCCCGATGCCCTGGATGCTTTCGTCGTGAATCTCCCGCGCCCAGCGGGTGCGCTCGCGCTCGCGCGCCTCCATCCCGTAGCGCAGTCGCTCGATCTCCACGGAGCGCTCCGCGGCGAGCCGCTGCGCGACGCTCGTCGCAAAGGCGCTCAACGCCTGCCTGTCGGGCTCGCGGAAGCTGTCGTCGCGGCGCAGCGCGATCACGAGGCCGCCGCCCTGCTCCTCCATGCTGAGCGGCTCCACGAGGGCGGCGCGGGCCTCGAGGCCCAGTTCGTGCAGCCAGGCCGCTTCCTGGCCCCGCGGCCGGTCGAGCGACACCGGTTCGCCGGCGACGTGGAGCGCACCCAGAGCGCTGCCCTGCACGGGCACGATCCGAACGCGCGCCGTACCCTCGCCGCTCGAAGCAGCCACGCGCAGCTCGCCACGCTCCTCGATCACGATCAGGAGCGTGTCCGCGTCGAGCAGCGCCAGTCCGCGATCGGCCATCAGCCGCAGCAGCCACAGCTCTGATCCGGACAGCACTTGCCGGATTATGATGGCCTGAGTCGCCCGAGCGCGGGCGGCGAACCGCTCTGCAGCGGCGTGGCGGTAGCGAGTCCCTGTCCGGCGTCGTCGCCGCGCTGCGGTCGGGTGGCCACGCGCGTCTGCAGCAGGAGCTCCTCCCCGCTTATGTCCCTTCGCCATGCCGCGAGTCCAACGGAGACGCGCAGCGGCCGGCGCGAGCCTTCGGCTTCGACCTTGATCGTGCGCAGCCGCTCGAGCATGCGCCTGGCAACGATCTCCCCGCGCGGGCCGTCGGCGCCTGGAAGCACGAGCAGCAGCTCGTCGGCGCTCGGCCGGCCGATCCGATCGAACCGACGCAGTTCTCGACCAAGCGCTCCGGCGAGGTATGGAAGCACCCGCTCGGGGAGATCGCGCCCGTGCTCGCGCGAGAGCTCCTCGAGATTGTCGATCACGACCAGCAGACAGCTCAGCGGCGTGTCGTGGCGTCCGGCGCGGTTGATCTCCTCCTCGAGCCGCTCGGTGAGCGCGAGCGCCGGCAGGTACGCCCTCCCCTGCGGAGACGGATCGGAGCGCATATGGGGGTCGCTGGCAGCCATGCCGTTTGGCGGACGAGTGTAAACGGGGAACTGGTCCCGTTCGGATGAGGTCCATCCCTAGACCGTCCGCCCGATTATGCCGGTTAACGCGGACCCAGTCCAGTATTTCCGCATCGGGATCGCCGGCGGCCCCCTGTAAGCCAGCATTCACGGCCGGGGTCACCGATGGGATCCGTCGGCGGGCGCTGCTAGACCTGCGGGCATGCTGCGTGAGCTTCGCGTCGAGAACCTTCTGCTGATCGAGCGGGCCGAGCTGCGACTCGCTGGGGGGTTGAACGTGCTGACCGGCGAGACGGGCGCGGGCAAGACGGTGCTCGCACATGCACTCGACCTGCTCCTCGGGGGCCGCGCGCGACCGGGGATCGTGCGCCCCGGAGCCGGCGAGGCATACGTCGAGGGCGTCTTTGACCTGTCGGATCGGCTCGGAGAAGAGCTTTCGGAGCGACTGCCCGGCGGTGACTCGGAGATCGTCCTCGCCCGTCGGGTGGGCACAGACGGGCACACGCGCGCCTATCTGAACGGGCGCGCGGCGACGATTGGGGAGCTGCGCGACCTCGGCGGAACGCTCGTCTGCTTCTACGGCCAGCACGAGCACCGCAAGCTCACCCTGTCTGCCGCGCAGCTTGAGATTCTCGACGACCTCTGCGGTGAAGGCCAGCTGCTTCGCGTTCGCGCCTGCGCGCGCGCGTTCGCCGAGTCGAGCCGCCTGACGAGCGAGCTCGGTGCGCTGCGCGAGCTTGCCGGCGCACGTGAGCGCGAGCTCGACCTGCTGGAGTACGAGCTCGGCGAGATCGACGCCGTCGCCATGAGCGAGCACGAGCACGACGAGCTGCTCGCGATCCGCGAGCGCATGCGCCGTCTCGACGCCCTGCGCTCTGCCGCCGGAACGGCCGCGGACGCGATCGCTCCGGACTCGGCCGAGGGTCCCTCACCGGCGCAGCCGATGGCGAGCGCCGCCTCGGGCCTCGATGCACTGGCGGGCATCGATCCGCGCCTGGACGTCCTCGCGGAGCGCGTGCGAGCGCTGCTGATCGAATCCGAGGATCTGGCGGCCGACCTGCGCAGCTACTGCGAGGAGGCCGAGTCCGCTCAGCTCGCGCACGGCGAGACGTCGCTTCAGGAGATCGAGGAGCGCCTCGCGGCGATCGAGCGTCTGGAACGCAAGCACGGCGGGAGCATCCAGGCCGTGCTCGAGCACGGGGTGCGCGCCCGGGAGCGCCGCGACGAGCTGGCCGGCGCCGAGCTCGCGCTCGCGCAGACCGAGGAGCATCTCGGCGAGGCTCGCGGCGCGCTCGAGGAGCACGTGAAGGCGCTGCGCCTGGCGCGCGAATCCGCGGCCCCGCGGCTGGCGCGGTCGGTACGCGAGCAGCTGGCGTCGTTGGCCATGGTTGACGCGAGCTTCGAGGTGGTCCTCACCGATCGCGATGCGGGCCCCACGGGCGCAGACGCCGTGGAGTTCCTGATCGCGCCCAACCCCGGAGTGCCGGCCGGCCCGCTGCGCGAGATCGCCTCAGGAGGAGAGCTCTCGCGGATAATGCTCGCGATCATGAGCGTCGCGACCGCCGGCTCCGCGGACAGCATGCTCGTATTCGACGAGGTCGACGCGGGCATCGGCGGGCAGACCGCACGGGCCGTCGGTGCTCGGCTGCGCGAGCTCTCAGACAGCAGGCAGGTGCTGTGCATCACCCATCTGCCGCAGATAGCCTCACTCGGCGACCGCCATTTCACGATCGCCAAGGACACGTCCGCCGACCCCACCTGCGCCACCGTCGTTCAGCTCGACGAGCCCGCCGTGGTTGCCGAGCTGGTGCGCATGCTCGGCGCCGACACGGCCGACGCAACCGCGCGTCGCCATGCGCGCGACCTGCGTCGCGCCGCCTGAGCGCCTCAATCGGTGCGCTTTGACCTCGCGGGCGTTACTCTCGCATAGCGATGGCTGCGACACGAACCAGCGGGCACGCGCAGCCGGCCCGCGCGACCGGGCCCGCGCCGGCCGGGACAGACCCCGCCGCGAGCTGGTCGCCCGCGCCGCCGCCGAGACCGCCGGTGGCGGTCGCCGGGCACCCGCAACCGCCGACCCGCATCCTTGGTGGCCCCGTGCGGCTCGGCCGGCGCACGAAGCTGCTGGTGAAACATCTCGCGCGCGGCGAGATCGCGCTGATAGATCACCTCGACATCGATCGGGTCTCGGCCGAGGAGCTGATCGCCGCGGGGGCGCTCGCCGTGCTCAACTGCAGCCCCTCGTCCGGGGGCTCCTACCCCAACCTCGGCCCCCAGCTTCTGGTCGAAGCGGGCATATTGCTCGTGGATCTGCCCGACGACTCGCTGTTTGAGCTTCTCTCCGACGGGGATCAGATTCTCGTGCGCGCCGCGCCCGCGACCCCGGGGCGGCCCGGTGGGCCGACCGGCGGCGAGGTGCTGCGTGGCGGCGAGGTGCTCGCGCAGGGTGAGGTGCTCGACCTCGCACGCGTCTGCGCCGAGACGGATGCCAGGCGCAGTGAGATCGGCGAGGCGCTCGAGCGGTTCGCGCGCAACACGATCGAGCACATGCGCGAGGAGCGTGAGCTCTTGGCCGGCAGGATCGAGCTTCCCCGCTTCTCCACCGACTTTCGCGACCGATCGACGCTCGTGGTCGTGCGCGGCGTCGGGCACCAGCGCGACCTGCGGGCGCTGCGGCCGTTCATCCGCGACATGCGTCCGGTGATCGTCGCGGTCGACGGTGGCGCGGACGCGCTGCTCGAGGAGGGTCTCAGCCCGGACATGATCGTCGGAGACATGGACTCCGCCGGCGAGACGGCACTGCGTTCCGGCGCGGAGCTCGTCGTGCACTCCTATCCCGACGGGCGTGCCCCGGGTCGGCGCCGCCTCGAGGAACTGGGCCTGCACTTCAAGCTCGTCCCGGCACCTGGCACGAGTCAGGACGTGGCCCTGCTGATCGCCGCCGAGAAGGGCGCGCGCCTGATCGTCTCCGTGGGCTCGCAGTTCAACCTCGTCGAGTTTCTCGACCGCAACCGCAAAGGCATGTCTTCGACGTTCCTGACACGCCTTCGCATCGGCGAGATCCTCGTCGATGCGAAGGGCGTGAGCCGTCTATACCGACCCCGTCCCGGCCTGACGCCGTTGCTGGTCGTGATCGCGGCCGGCCTGCTCGCGATGCTCGCCGTCGTCTGGATGACCCCCGCTCTGCGCGACGTGGCCGAACTGCTGTGGCTGAAGCTGCAGCTCCTGGCCGAGGTGCGCTCGGACAATCTCGGTTCGCTCATCTGGGGCGGCTGACCGTCCGGGGCTTCGCGCAGGCTGTCGATGCTCGACTTCCGCTACCACGCGCTGTCCCTCGCGGCGGTGCTGTTCGCCCTGGCGGTGGGCGTCCTCATCGGCGTGGCGATCGGCGACTCGGACCTGGTCTCCTCCGCCAAGAGCGGCATCGTTCACGACCTCAGCTCGGAAGTGAGCGGCGCGCAACACCGCGTGGGCCAGCTTCGTGCGCAGCTGGCCGCCGAGGAAGCCTTCACGAACGATCTCTACCCGATCGCCGTCCATGGGCTGCTGAACGGCCGCGATATCGGCCTCGTGTTCCTCGGCAGCTCCTCCAACCGGGTCGACGGCCTCGTGCGCGAAGCGGTGACACAGGCGGGTGGAGGCCTCGTGACGGTCGTCGCCGTGCGCGAGCCGCCCGACCTCGCCGGTCTCGCGCGGGACGCCGCGGGGACTCATTACGCCGCCCTGGGCGCCGGTCCGTCGGCGAGCCGAACGCAGCTCGTGGAACGGTTCGGCTCGCTGGTCGGCAGGCAGCTGGTCAGCGGCGGACAGCTGGTCGGGCGCGAGCTGCTGAGCCGTGTGCGCAATCGGCTCCTGACGGCATTCGACGGCCAGCTTGGCAGGTTGCAGGGGCTCGTGGTCATGCGCTCGGAGCCGGCCGGCATGACCCCCGAAGAGACCCAGGCGAGCGCCGCCTTCGACGCGGGACTGATCGACGGCGTCGTGGCGGTCGGAGTGCCGACCGTCGGCGTCGAGCTGAGCAACACCGAACCGTCCCAGGTGCCCTGGTATCAGAGCCAGGACATAGCGAGTGTCGACGACCTCGACAGGACCGCCGGCCAGGCTGCTCTCATCTACGCGCTCGCAGGCTCACACGGCGCATACGGCACGAAGTCAAGCGCGGACTCGCTTCTGCCGAATGTCGGCGGTGCGAGCAACTCGCCGTAGCCCGCCGGCGACGGGGATCGTGACGGGACAGCGGTCATCCGCGCGCAGCGCTAGCGTCCAAACATGCATGCCCTGCCGTTCGCGGTGGCGCTCGCCAGCGCTGCGATCCTCGCGCCGGCCGTGCTGCGCGCGCTGATCGCTCAGGGCCACACGAAGGCCAACTACCGCCGCCGCCAGCTGCCGTGCCCGTTCGGGCTCCTCGCGCTCGCCGCGTCGCTCCTGGCGCTGATCCCGCTGATGCTCGTCCAGAGGCTCGCCTCGGCGGAGGTGTTCCACCCGGAGGCGCTGCCGATCGCGGTGTATGCGCTCGGCGTGATGGCGCTCGGGCTGATCGACGATACCCTCGGCGAAAGCCGATCCGACGGGATCGATCGCCCCGTGCAGCGTGGCCTGCGCGGTCACGGGGCCGCGCTGCTGAGGGGCGAATTCTCGACCGGAGCGCTGAAGGCGGCCGGCTCGATCGGCCTGGCGCTGTTCGCGATGAGCTATTTCAGCCTGTCCAACGAGCGCTGGCTGCTGGCCGCCGGGGTGCTGGTGCTGGCGACCAACGTGTTCAACCTCCTCGACCTGCGCCCCGGCCGCTCGACGAAGGTCTTCGTACTGCTGGGCCTTGGCCTGGCGATCGGCTCGGCGGGGCTGCGGCCGCTGTGGTCGCTCGGCCTGTTCGCGGCGCCGGCGCTCTTGGCCGGCTTCTATGACCTGCGCGAACGGGCGATGCTCGGAGACACCGGAGCGAACCTGCTGGGTGCGCTCGCGGGCCTGTGGCTCGTGCTCACGCTGTCGGGCACCGGCCAGCTCGTGGCGCTCGTGCTGCTCGCTGCGGTCACCCTCTACGGCGAGCTGCGCTCGATCTCGGCGCTCGTCGAGAGGATTCCGGGGCTGCGCGAACTAGACTCCTGGGGCAGGCCCTCATGACCGCGCACTATTCCGATCGCCACGCGCAGCCTCCGAGCAAGACCCGGTTCATCTTCGTGACCGGCGGCGTCGTCTCCTCGCTGGGCAAGGGAATCGCCGCGGCCTCCATCGGGCGCCTGCTCGTCGCGCGCGGCGAGAGCGTCGGGCTGCAGAAGTTCGACCCCTATATCAACGTCGATCCGGGCACGATGTCGCCCTACCAGCACGGCGAGGTGTTCGTGACAGAGGACGGCGCGGAGACCGACCTGGACCTGGGCCACTACGAGCGCTTCACCGACGCCAACACCAGCCGCGCCTCGAATGTGACGGCCGGCGGCGTCTATGACACGGTGATCCGTCGCGAGCGGCGCGGCGACTACCTCGGCGGAACGGTCCAGGTGGTGCCGCACATCACCGATGAGATCAAGCAGCGGATCGCGCTGATCGCCGAGTCCTCCGACGTGGATTTCGTCGTCACCGAGATCGGCGGCACGGTCGGCGATATCGAGTCGCTGCCGTTCCTCGAGGCGATCCGCCAGTTCCCTGTTGACGTGGGACGCCGGCGCTGCATGTTCGTCCATCTGACGCTCGTGCCGTACATAGGCCACGCCGGTGAGCTGAAGACCAAGCCGACACAGCACTCGGTCAACGAGCTGCGGCGCATCGGCATCGCCCCCGACATGCTCATGTGCCGCTCGGAGGGCTCGCTCTCGCAGGAGATCCGCAAGAAGATCGCGCTGTTCGCAAGCCTGCCACCGGAGGCGATCGTCTCGGCCTGCGACGTCGAGAACATCTACGAGGTGCCGCTCGTCTTTCGTGCGCAGGGGGTGGACGACTTCATCCTCGACCACTTCGGGATGGACGCCCCCGCTCCCGAGCTGTCCAGCTGGAAAGAGCCGATCGAGCGAGCGGAAGAGGCCAACCGGACCGTGAGGATCGCGCTGGTGGGTAAGTACGTTCAGCTCAAGGACGCCTACCTGTCGGTCTCTGAGGCGCTGCGCCACGCCGCCGCGTTGAAATACTCGCGCGTTGAGATCGACTGGATCGACTCAGGGCGACTGGAGAGCTCGGAGGGGGTGGGTGACCCCGACGCCGAGGGCGCGGACGCCGCGACGACAGATCAACGAATCGCACAGGCGCACGAGATTCTCGCCCGCGCCGACGGCATTCTGATTCCCGGCGGCTTCGGTGGGCGTGGGATCGAGGGCAAGATCACCGCGGCGCAGGTCGCGCGCGAGGAGAAGATCCCCTATCTGGGCATCTGCCTGGGGATGCAGTGCGCAGTGGCAGAGTTCGCGCGCCACGTGGCCGGCATGGAGGGGGCCAACTCGACCGAGTTCGACCTCGAGACGCCCTACCCCGTGATCGATCTGCTTCCCGAGCAGAAGGAGGTGGCCGACCTGGGCGGGACGATGCGCCTTGGTGCCGACCCGATCAAGCTGCACGACGGCACGCGGGCTCGGGAGATATACGGTGAGGCGGTCATCTACGAGCGCCACCGGCATCGCTATGAGGTCAACAACCTGCTGCGCAAGCGCCTGCAGAGCGCGGGCCTGCGCATCTGCGGCACCTCCCCCGACGAGCGCCTCGTCGAGGTGATCGAGCTGGAGGACCATCCGTTCTTCGTGGCGTCGCAGTTCCACCCGGAGTTCAAGTCGCGCCCGGAGCGGCCGGCTCCCCTGTTCCGCGAGTTCGTGACCGCTGCGCTCGAGCGTGCGGCCGCGCGCGATGGCCACCCCGATCAAGGAGCGGGCAGGACCGCGATCACGCGCGGCGCCGGCTCCGAGCCGAACTCATCGGACGGCGAGCCCATATCCTCGCAGGCGGACATCGGCGACACCGGCGCTTCCCGGACGTCCCCCGCCCGATCGTGAGCGAGGCCCTCTCGGATCATCGGCTCCGTCACGGCGGCGCCGCGGCGCCCGGCGGCGGGCCCTCAGGGGTCCCGTGCACGCTGCATGTGCAGGCCGTCTTCCGGGATGTCGAGGAGCAGCATGTCGAGACGCTCGCGGCCGAGATGATCTCGCGCGCGCACGAGCTGGCGAATCGGCCAGAGTGCGAGTGCGACGTCGACGTCAGCGTTCACCGCGCGCCGGCGGTCGCCCCGGTCGACGAGTGCTGAAGCTCCGGCGAGCGACGGTCTCCGAGGCTTCACCTGGGGACGGGCCCGAGCAGGAGCTGGTTGTCGAGCTCGATGGACGCCGGCGACCGGCGATCGCCGACGTCGCGCTGCTCGGCCGGGCCGAGGTGGGCGACGAGCTGATCGTGAACGTGCAGGCGCTCGACCTGCGGCTTGGCTCGGGCGGCTTCGACATCGTCCACGTGAACCTGACCCGTGGGCTCCAGGGCGCCGAGGCGACGGGTGCGAACGTGATGAAGCTCAACTACACGAGCCTCCAGCACCCCGTGTCGCCGGTCGAGGACGAGCGGCTGGAGCTACCGATCGAGCGGCCGGCCGCGGTGCTCGCCCTGCACGGTCAGCTGGCTGCCGTCGCGTGGGCGTTCGCGCAGGGCGTGCCCGGGAGCCGGTTGGGCTACATCCAGACGGAGGGGGGAGCGCTGCCCGGCGGGCACTCGCGCACCGTGCGAGCTCTGCGTGGGTGCGGGCTGCTGGCCGGGCATCTGACGGCGGGGGCGGCGTTCGGGGGAGAGGGTGAGGCGATCACCACCGCGGGGGCGCTTCACCATGGGCTTCGCACGCTGGCCTGGGACGCGGCGATCTGCGGACCCGGTCCAGGGATCGTCGGGTCGGGCTCGCCGCTCGGACACGGCGGCCTCGCCGCGCTCGACTCCGCCCACGCATCGCTCGCGCTGGGCTGCCCCACGGTGCTCGTCGCGCGAATGTCCTCCGGCGACGAGCGGCCGCGCCATCGCGGCATCTCTCATCACACGCTCACGGTGCTCGACCTGCTGCTCGGAGAGGTCACCGTTGCGCTGCCCGCCGGGATGCGCTCGCCCGTGGGCGCCGAGCTGCGCGAGGGTCTGGGCGCGGTCTTCGCCGGCGCGCTGCCGAGTCGGGCGGCGCTCGCGCTCGACGTCGAGAGGCCCGTGCGCATCACCCGCCACGACTGGCGCCGCGCCGTCGTGGACCTGCCCGCGTATGCCGCCGCCGGCCTGCCCGCCGAGACGATGGGCCGCGGACTCACCGACGACCCGCTGTTCTTCGCCGCCGCGCTCGCCGGCGGCACAGCGCTCGCCGAGCTGACCGAGCAGTCCCGCCACGGCGAGACCGCGAGCGCCTGAACGGCGCGTTGCACCGTCAAGGAGCCCTCGCCGCAGACGCGAAGCTTGAGGGGTGAGCTCCCTCCAAACCCCACAGCAACCGCGAACGATCGGCACCGAGCGCCTGACGTTCGATTTCCTGGCCTACCTCGAGCTCGAGCGGGGGCTGTCGCGCAATACGCTCGAGGCCTACCGCTCGGACCTGGCCCAGTTCGGTGAGTTCCTGGACCGCCGGGGCCTGAGCGCCCTGGAGGCCCGGCACGGCGATCTGGCGGCATTCCTGTCCGAGCTCGCCGGTGAGCCCGCACCTGTCTCCGCGGCCACGCTCGGGCGCAAGGTGGCGTGCCTGCGCTCCTTCTACCGCCAGCTGCGGCGCGAGGGGACGCTCGAGCACGACCCCACGGCCGAGCTTCGTGGACCGCGCAAGTCCCAGCGCCTGCCGCGGGTTCTCTCGCGCGATGAGGTCGCGCGGCTTCTGGGCCAGCCGAAGGGAACAGATCCGCGCGCGCTGCGTGACCGTGCGCTCTTGGAGATCATGTACGCGTGTGGCCTGCGCGCCTCCGAGGCGACCGGGCTCGAACTTCAGGACGTGGATCTCCTCGAGGCCGTCGTGTGTGCGCGCGGCAAGGGCTCCAAGGAGCGTCTGGTGCCGATCGGACGTCAGGCGGTGGGCGCCCTGCGAGCGTACTGCGAGCGCGGGCGTCCGGCGCTCGTGGCCGCCGCCGCGAGCCGCCCCAGGCTGGCGGGCGGCGGCCCCGGTGGCGGTGGCGGCGCGGGGGCACCGACAGGCGGCGGCGGTTGGCTGTTCCTGAACCGGCGCGGCACCGGCCTGACACGCCAGGGTCTCTACAAGATCGTGCAGGGCCATGCCCGAGGTGCGGGCCTTCAGGACAGGATGAGCCCGCACACGCTCAGGCATACCTTCGCGACGCACATGCTCGCGGGGGGATGCGACCTGCGCTCGCTGCAGGAGATGCTCGGCCACGCCGATCTGGCGACCACCCAGGTCTACACCCACCTGTCCGCCGAGCGCCTGAAGGACGCCTATTTCAGCGCGCATCCGCGTGCGTTGCGTTGAGCGCTTCGCGGCGTCGAGCGGTCGTGATCGTGATCGACGCGTGCGGCGTGGGGGCGCTGCCCGACGCCGCAGGCTACGGGGATGAGGGCACCAACACCCTGGCGCACCTGGCCGAGGCGGTTGGCGGCCTCGAGCTTCCCACGCTGGCGGGCCTCGGGCTTGGATCGATCCTCCCACTGCGCGGCGTGCCGGCGGCGGAGGACCCGGTGATTCATGGCCGTCTTCACCCCTTGGGTCCCGGCAAGGACTCGGTTACCGGCCATTGGGAGCTGATGGGCGTGGTGCTCGAGCGCGCGCTGCCCACCTACCCGAACGGCTTTCCGGCGGAGGTGATCGCTCGACTCGAGGCGGCGATGGGCCATCGGGTGATCTGCAATCGCCCGCACAACGGCATCGCCGCGATCGAAGAGTACGGCTCAGAGCATCTGCGCACCGGGGCCCTCATCCTGTACACCTCTCAGGATTCGGTGCTGCAGCTGGCGGGGCACGTCGAGCGGGTGGACCCCGTCGAGCTCTATCGCGCGTGCACCGCGGCGCGGGCCGTGATGCGCGGTGAGCACGCCGTCGGACGGGTCATAGCTCGGCCCTTCACCGGCCAGGACGGGGCGTTCCGACGCACCGGCGGCCGGCGGGACTTCGCGGTGCCGCCGCCCGGGCGCAGCTACCTGCAGGAGGTAGAGGCCGCGGGGCTGGAGGTTCATGGGATCGGCAAGATCGCGGATCTGTTCGCCGGCGTCGGCGTCACCCGCTCTCACGCAGGTGCGACCAACGCAGAGGCCCTCGACAGCGTCGATCGCGTGCTCGAGGAGCTTGGACGTGGGCTCGTGTTCGCGAACCTGATCGAGACCGATCAGGTCTACGGACATCGCAAGGACGTTCGCGGCTTCGATCGGGCCCTGCGCGAGATCGACTCCCATCTGGCTGGCCTGCTTCCGCGCCTGCGCCCCGACGACCTGCTGATCCTCACCGCGGATCACGGCGTCGACCCCGACCACCCGCAAACGGATCACACGCGCGAGTACGCGCCGCTGTTGGCGATGTCCGGCGAGATGCTGCGCACGCGCGCCGGCGGTGAGCGGGGGCGGGGCGGGCGTCACGACGGGCCTCTCGCCGACGTGGGCGCGACGGCGCTGCGCTGGCTCACCGGTCGTAGCGCGGAGGGGATGGCGGGGGCCGCGTTCATAAGCTAGAGCGCGATGCCCGAGCTACCGGAGGTCGAGACGATCAGGCGCCAGCTCGCCCCGCTCGTGGAGGGAATGACGCTTGAGCGGCTTGAGATCCTCGACCCACGCTGGTCTCGGCCGCTCGCGCCGGCGGAGCTCACCGCCGCGCTCCGTGGACGGCGCATCGAGAAGCTGCGCAGGCGGGGAAAGTACCTGCTGTGGAGCTTTCGGGGCGACGTCCACCTCGCACAGCACCTGCGCATGACCGGCGCGGTGTTGTGCGAACCTGTTCCCGAGCCGGCCCACGTGCGAGTCCGACTGGAGTTGGCCGCCCGCGGCGTCGAGAAGGGCCGCGCGGGGAAGCGGGTCTCGCCCGCGCGCGCCGGTCGCCGCGAGCTCGTGATCGTCGATCCCCGCCGGTTCGGGACCGGCGAGCTGCTGCTCGGCTCTGAGGCGCTCGCGGCATTCTTCACCGCGCGCCTCGGCCTGGAGCCGTTCGACGAGCGCTTCACCGAGGAGCATCTGCGGGCGCTCACGCGGGGGCGCAGGACGCCGATCAAGGCGTTGCTGCTCGACCAGCGGCGGATCGCCGGGGTGGGAAACATCTACGCCGACGAGGCTCTCCATCGGGCCGGCATCCACCCGTCGCGCTCGGCGGGACGCCTGTCCTCGAAGCAGTGCGGCGACCTGCGCGGCGCGCTGATCGAGGCTCTCCGGGCCGGCATCGAGGCGCGCGGTGCGAGCATCGAGGACTTTCGCCACGTCGACGGGGTGCGCGGCTCCTTCCAGGACCAGTTCCTGGTTCACCGCCGCGCGTCCGAGCCGTGCCCGCGGTGCGGCGAGACGATCGTGAAGATGGTCGTCGCCGGGAGGGGCACCTACGTCTGTCCGAGATGCCAGCCGAAAGGACGGCCGCCACGCCAGCGGGGCGCCGCCCGGTCCAGCCCGAGCCGCGCCCCGGATGCGGGCTAGGCGGCGAGCAGGTCGTCGAGCCTGCCGCTGGCGGCCGCCGCCTGAAGCTCGGCGAAGCCGCCAAGCAAGCGATCCCCGACGAGCACCTGCGGAAAGCTCATCATCCCGGTTCGCTGGACGAGCTCGATCCGTCCCTCGGGGTCCCTCGACAGGTTGACCTCGGCGAAGTCCACGCCGCGCGCCGCGAGCAGCTCCTTGACGCGTGCGCAGAACGAGCATGGCTCCGTGGTGAAGATGGTGACCTCACTCATACTTCATAAAGTATAGGATACGCACCCACGGGCTGTGTGGGGCGCCCCCAGCACGAAGAGGCCGCCGAGCGCCGGACCGAATCCACGCGCGGACGGGTCACGCGGGGGCTCCTGCAGGTGGCGTGCAGCGCCGGCGCGCCCTAGACCCCAGGTGTGGTCACCGCGGGGTGGGCTGCGCTCGGCCGAAAGGGTTGGAGCGTTTCCACCAGGGGGTCCTTCCTGCGATGGCGAAATGCGATCGACAGGCCCTCGTATTGCCCGAGGCCCGCGACCCAGCGCGCCACGGTCCGCCAGCCCTTCCCGGCGAAGTCATCGTAGGTGAGCGTGAGCTTGAAGTCGGGAACGTCGCCGAGGTCGTCGATCGCCATTTCAAGGCGTATCACGCCCGAGACGCCGATCCCCGTGACCCCGCCCAGAGACCGAGGGCCGCTCCAGGGATCGGCCCAGTCATTGCTCGAGCTCAACGCCTCGATCGTCGTCTCGAGCGACAGCGCCGGCCCCAGCCCGATGTTCATGATCGGGACGACGAGCAGGCCCGGCTCGGGCACGTAGGGGCCGGCCGGAAGCTTCTTTCCGCTCGTGAGCGTGACGTGTTGGCCCCCCGTCACGGGAATGACGACGGGCCGGTGCGCTTCTTCGACGTCGCGGCGCGACAGGACGATCTCCTCCTGCGTCTGGGCGAGCTGCTGCTGACCGAGCTTGATCTGCGCGTGGGCCTGCTTGAGAGACCGCCGTGCGAAGAGCAGGTAGAGCAGGGCCGCGACGGCCAACAGCAGCGTGCCGATCGCGGTCAGGCCCAGTTCATCGTTGAACTTCAGACCGAGGGCCGTGAGGACGAGCATCACGCCTGCATCAACCCCTCTGGCATAGCTTGGAGTACGAGGTCGGGACCGTGAATCCTGCACCGCGAAGCAGATGCGACCGTCTGGCCGATCGGTCAGCATGGGCTGTATGGCCAGTCGATCTGTCAAGACAGACGCTGTCGTCCTGCGTTCGATGCGCTACGGGGAGGCCGACCGCATTCTTCACCTGTATACACCCGATCGCGGCCGCGTGAGCGCGATCGCAAAGGGGGTGCGCCGCGCGCGCAGCCGCTTCGGCGGGCGCCTTGAGCCGTTCTTCCGCCTGCACATCGAGATGCACGAAGGGCGCGGCGAGCTGCTGACGGTCACCGGCGCGCAGACGGTCGACGGCCATGCGCGCCTGCGCGGCGACGCACGTGCCCTCGACGCCGCGGCGCGAGCTTGCGACGCGGTGGGGCGTCTGTTCGAGACCTCCGAGCCCCATCCGGGCGTGTTTCACCTGCTGTGCCGCAAGCTGTCGCTGCTCGACGAGCAGGCGAACGATGCCTCGCTCAACTCCGCGGATGGTGCGTCCGCTCTCGGTCGGGCGGCCGCGCTCGCGTTTCGCCTGAAGCTGCTGCTCGCCGCCGGCCTGGCGCCACAGCTGGGCGCGTGCGCGACGTGCGGCGAGCGCGAGCACCTGATCGGATTCTCGGGTGCGGCCGGGGGGGTCGTGTGCGCGGCGTGCGAGGCGGCGTCGTTCCCGCTGGACGAGCAGGCGCACCGCTTCATGGCCGATGCGCTCGGGCGTCCGCTGGAGCAGGCGCCCGGCGCCCCCGACCAAGCACTCGTGCAGGTGGAGCGCGCGATCTCCGCGACCCTCGAGCACCATGCGCACCTTCGCCTCATGCCGGCGCTCGGAAGCTTCGGCTGAACCCCGTTTCGCCTCCCGGTTCGCTCGTGGCCGGTCCGGCCCTGGGTGCCTGTATCGTGGGATGCCATGGACGAGGGTCTTCCAGTCGCCTATGAGGTGCTCGAGAAAGGCGTCCCCGTGCTCGCGTCGGATGGGGAGCAGGTGGGTACCGTCCACCATGTCGTCGCCGCCCCCGAGCAGGACATCTTCCACGGCCTCGTGATCGCCACCCCGGGGCAGGGGCGGCGGTTCGTCGAGGGGGCCGATGTCGCGAGCCTTCACGAACACGGCGTCGACCTGCGGATCGACTCGGCTGCGGTGCAGGAGCTGCCCGAGCCGGGCGGCGGGGCGGCGGTGTACGACGAGGATCCGGGCGCGATGAAGGGCTGGGGGCACTGGGTGCACCTGCTGGGCATGCGCGGCGATTGGCACCGCGAGCGCTGAGCGCGGTGAGCCTCGCCGGCACCAAGGACACGATCGCCGCCGATTTCGCCGAGCGTCGGCGGCGGCTCGAGGAGGAGACGCTGTCTCCGCTTGCGACACGCTCCTATCCGGCGCAGAGGGCCCGCGCGGAGGAGGACTGCGAGCTGCGCACGCCGTTTCAGCGTGACCGCGATCGAATCGTCCACTGCAAGGCTTTCCGCCGTCTGACGCACAAGACGCAGGTGTTCGTCGCCCCTCGCGGCGATCACTACCGCACGCGCCTGACCCACACGCTCGAGGTCACGACGATCTCGCGCACCGTCGCCAGGGCGCTCTGCCTGAACGAGGACCTGGTCGAGGCGATCGGCCTCGGCCACGACCTCGGGCACCCACCTTTCGGTCACATCGGCGAGGAGGTGCTCGACCGCTGTCTGAAAGAGCGCTTCGGGACGGGCTTTCGCCACTATGAGCACTCGCTCCGAGTGGTGGAGCGCCTCGAGCGCGACCGGACCGGTCTGAATCTGACCGCGCAGGTGCGCGACGGGATCGCCTGCCATTCCAGCCGAGCCCAGCCGCCCGACACCCTGGAGGGGAGGATCGTCAGGGTGATCGACCGTGTCGCATACATCAACCACGACATCGACGACGCCGTACGAGCGGGGCTGTTGCGCGAGGACGAGCTGCCGGAGCAGCCGATCGCGGTTCTCGGCAGGAGCGGGTCGGCGCGCATCGACGCACTCGTGCACGACATGGTCGAGCACTCCGCGAGCGCCGGCGACATCGTCCAGGGGCCCCGGGCCGGGCCCGCGATGAACGCGCTGCGCGACTTCATGTTCGAGCGCGTCTATCTCGGCCCGGCGGTGCTCGCCGAGCACGAGAAGATCGCCGGGGTCATAAGACGGCTGTTCGAGCATTACGTCGAGCACCCCGAGCTGCTGCCGCCGCCTCCCGACCAAGACGAGGGCGAGCTTGCCGCGACCGTCGGAGCTGCACGGGCCGACGCGGATCTCGCGCGGCGGGTGACGGACTACCTGGCGGGCATGACCGACCGCTACTGCATCAGGGTGTTCTCAGAGCTCGACGTGCCGCAGGCTTTCGCCCGCTAGCGTTGCCGGCAGTGGCCCTGTACACGAACGAGTCCAAGGACCGCGTGCGCGACGCGGTCGACTTCGTCGAGCTCGTCTCCGCGCGAACCGAGCTGCGGCGGGCGGGCCCTGCGCGGTTCGAGGGGTTGTGCCCGTTTCACGACGAGCGCACGCCGTCGTTCGGCATCGACCCCACGCAGAAGGTCTACCACTGCTTCGGCTGCCAGGCCTCCGGTGACGTGTTCACGTTCGTCCAGGAGACCGAGGGGGTGGACTTCAAAGGCGCGCTCGAGCTGCTGGCGGAACGTTATGGAGTGGAGCTAGAGCGCGACCAGGAGGACCCGCAGGAGGCCGAACGTCGCAAACGCCGGGAGCGGCTCTTCGAGCTGCTGGCACGAACGAGCGGCTACTACGAGCGCTACCTGTGGGAGTCCACCGAGGCCGCGCGGGCGCGAGAGTATCTGAAAGAGCGGGGCCTCGAGGAGGAGATCCTGAGGGAGTTTCGCGTGGGATATGCGCCGAGTGCATGGGACCGCGTGCTCATGGCCTCGCGAAAGGGTGGGTTCTCCGAGCAGGAGCTCTACGCCACCGGGTTGGCCCAACGCTCAAAGCAGAACGGACAGCCCTACGATCGCTTCCGCTCGCGGATCATGTTCCCGCTCGCCGACATCCGCGGGCGTGTGCTCGGCTTTGGCGCGCGCGCGATGGGCGAGCGATCCGGGGGCGGCGATGGGGCCAGCGCAGGAGGCCCGCCGAAGTACCTGAACACCTCCGACAACGACATCTATCACAAGGGTCGTCACCTCTACGCGGCGCACCTCGCGCGTCCGCATGCGGCACGCGCAGCTCAGGGAGCGGGCGAGGTGATCGTCTGCGAGGGCTACACCGACACGATCGCCCTGCACCAGGCGGGCCTGCGCAACGCCGTCGGCCTGATGGGCACCGCCATGACGGACGAGCAGGTCGGCGAGCTGGCACGAATGGCGCAAACCGTGCTGCTCGCGCTCGACGCCGACAGCGCCGGCCAGGAGGCGATGCTGCGTGCGTTCAGCCTGGCGAACAAGCGCAAACTCAAACTTCGCGTCGTGCCGCTGCCGTCGGGCAGCGACCCCGCCGAGCTCGTCCAAAGCGACGGCCCGCATGCGATGGAAGCGGCGATCCGCGCGTCGCTGCCGTTCGTGCGCTTCCGGGTTGAGCGAGTGCTGGCCGAAGGCGACAACAGCAGCGCCGAGGGACGCGAAGGCATGGTCCAGGAGCTTGGACCCGTGTTCGCCGAGCTCGAGCCCGGCCCGATGCAGATGGAGCTGATCCAGCTCGTCTCCGAGCGCCTGGATCTCCCGGGGAGCCTCGCGGAGAGGCTTCTCAAATCGGCGGCGAGGCCTTCGGTCAGCACCCGACCCGGACGGAGGGCGGGCGCGGCGGGGAGCGAGGCACGCTCCGGCCGCGATGCGACCGAGCGGCGACGGACGTTCTCACGGCGGGAGGACACCGAGCGCGCGTTCCTCGCGCTGTGCATCGCCTCTCCGGCCGATGGCGAGCGGGCGCTTGACGGCCTCGACTTGAATGAACACTTTTCAAGTGAGCTGCTGCGGCGTGCGGCACTCCACCTGCGCGAAGGGCGTCTGAACGCGCCGATGGCAGGCGCATCGGGCGGGGACGGTGGCCCGGACGACGATCCGGAGCTCAAGGCGCTGCTGGCAGAGCTGATCGTGGAGGCCGGCCGCGAAGAGGCCCGACCGGCGATGCTCGAGGTGCAGCGCCTGCAGCTTGAGATGGCGAGCATGGATCGCAAGATCCACCAGGCGCGAGTGCGAGAAGGCGGCGACGTCAACGAGCTGGCGCACCGGCGCGCGGAGGTCAAGCGGGATTTCGACCGGGCCTACGGTCAGATCCTCGAGGAGACGGGGGACAGGGAGGGTTGAGGCTACCCGCGGTGGACGAACATGCGTTCGTGTTGTGTCCCATGCTTTGGGGACAATGCAGTGCATGGATCGCACGTCGCTCGAGAAACGGCTCGCTCGAGGGCATTCGCTCGCGGAGATCGGCAGGCGCCTTGACCGTCATGAATCGACGGTGTCGTACTGGGTCGCGAAATACGGGCTGCATGCGAACGGACGAGAGCAGCACGCGGCTCGCGGCGCGCTGACTCGCGAGGAGCTCGAGTCGCTGATCGATGCCGGGATGTCGATTGCGGAGATCGCCGTGGTGGTCGATCGTGGCAAGGCGACAGTGCGGCAATGGCTAAGGAGATACGGGTTACGAACGTTGGCGGCGAGGGGGCGCCCCCGCGCGGTTGAGGCCAAGCTGGCGAAGGCCGCAGGCCTCATGGAGGCAAGCATGCGTTGCTCGAAGCATGGCGAGACCGTCTTCGTGATCGACGCAAGGGGCTATTATCGATGTCGGCGGTGTCGGTCGGCGGCGGTGACTCGCAGGCGACGGCGGTTGAAGGAGCAGTTGGTGGGTGAGGCCGGCGGTGCCTGTCGACTGTGCGGCTACTCGCGCTGCATGGCTGCGCTCGAGTTCCATCATCTCGTGCCTGCCGAGAAGGCCTTCGCGGTCAGCGAAGAGGGCGTGACACGGTCACTGGCGAGGGCGCGGGCCGAGGTGCGGAAGTGTGTGCTGCTGTGCGCCAACTGTCACGCCGAGGTCGAGGCTGGAGTGCTCGCGCCAACGACTAATGGAATCGCGGCTGACGTAGAATCACGGAGACGCCCCGACTTCGTTCCGGGGTAGCTCGATCCGGGGTAGCTCAACTGGCAGATGCGCTCGGCTGTTAACCGAGAGGTTGTGGGTTCGAGTCCCACCCCCGGAGCCTTCGTTCTAGGTCGCCAGCTGCTCCACCAGGCGAGCCGCGGCGACGCCGGAGTCGTGAGCGCTGGCCCATCCCGCCAGCTCCCTTGCGCACGCCCGGATCGAGGGCTCGCCTAGGGCCCGCTCCACAGCCAGGCGAATCGAGCGTGGATGGACGAAGCGCCGTGGGACGCGCACGCCTGCGCCGGCCCAGTCCAGACGAGCCGCGTTCTCGTTCATGTCGCCCACGGCTGGAGCAGCCACCACGGCGCAGCCCGACGCGAGCGCCCGCGCGAGCGTGCCGTGGCCGGCGTGACAGACGACGACGTCAGATTGGGGCATCGTGCGCGAGTAGGAGATCCAGTCGACCAGGCGCGCGTTCCGCGGCACCGGCAGCGGCCGCGGTGGCAGGCGACGGTTCCAGGTCGCGAGCACGCGAACCGGAGCGTCCGCGAGGCCGCGCAGGGCGGCGCGAAGCAGCGTGTGCTGAGAGTCCTGAGCCGTGGAGGGTGCGATGAGCACGAGCGGTCCTTTGCCCGGTGGGAGCTCGACCTCCTGGGTGGGCGGCTCCCACATCAGGGGACCGACCACGTGGACGTTGGCTGGCCAGGCACGTGGATACTCGAGCTGGGGAAACGTGCCCACGATCGCCAGCTCGCGGCTGATGCCGCCATGTACGTGCGCGAGCGGGCTGAGGCCGAGCCTCGCACGCGTGCGGTTCAATTCCACCCGTCCGAGCTCGAGCGCCGCAGCGATCGGTCGCTTGGCGCTGCGCCACAGACTGCGACCCGCAGCCGTCCGCGGAAGGCGGGCGCCGAGCGAGTAGACGGGGAAGTGCGGCTCTCCCGGCGGGTAGACGTGCGGGATGAGCGTCGCCCACGGAACGGCCTCGAGCTCGGCGGCCAGCGCGGGCGCAAGCGTGAGGATGTCCGCCACGACGACATCCGGTCGCAGCTCGCGCATGAGCGGAACGGTGTCGGCGCTCGCGCGGACGATCGCCTCGTAGAAGTCCAGGTGCGCCGGGCCGGACGGGAAGACCTCGTACTCGGGCGCCGGCGCGAATGCGAGGCCCTCCGCCTCCACGTGCTCCTGCCAGCGTTTCCACGTCTGCAGGGTGACCTCGTGCCCGCGGCGTGACAGCGCCCGGCCGAGGGCGATCATCGGGAAGGCGTGCCCGGGATCGCCGAACGCGCCCAGCAGCGCCCTCACGGCTAGGCTGAGGCGAGCTCGGCGACCAGGCGCAGCTGCTCGAGGCGCTCGGCCAGCGTGGACGCGGTTGGCGTCACCCCGAGCGTTCCCACGCCGGCGTCGCGGTATACGGCGAGACGCTCGCGAACCACGTCCGGCGGGCCGCACAGCGAGACTGTGTCGATCAGCGCATCCGGGATCGCCGCCATCGCCTCCTCGCGCTTGCCTTCCAGGTAGAGCTCCTGGATCTGCCGGGCCTCGGCCTCGAAGCCGTAGCGGCTGACGAGCTGGTTGTAGAAGTTCTGCTTGCGCGACCCCATCCCGCCGACGTACAGCGCGATGAACGGGCGCATCGCATCGCGCGCGCCTTGAAGGTTCTCGGTGACGAAGACGTTGACGGTCGGCGCGATGTCAAAGCCCTCGAGCGTTCGTCCGACGCGATCCGCCCCCTCCTGCAGCAGGGGTCGCAGCTCGGAGACGTGCTCGGGGGAGAACAGCGTCGGGATCCAGCCGTCGGCGATCTCGCCAGCCAACGCCGTGTTCTTCGGACCGATCGCGGCGAGGTAGACGGGAATGCGGTCCTGGACGGGGGAGATGGTGAGCTTGAGCGCCTTGCCCGGTCCGTCGGGAAGCGGGAGCTCCAGCGTCTCGCCGTCAAACTCGACGCGCTCACGCGCCAGCGCCATGCGGACGACGGCGACGTACTCGCGTGTCCGCTGGAGCTGCTTGGCGAAGCGCTGTCCGTGCCAGCCCTCGGCGACCTGGGGCCCCGAGGAGCCGATGCCAAGGATCATGCGTCCGCCCGACAGCTGGTCGATCGTGGCCGCCGTCATCGCCGTCATCGCCGGCGAGCGAGCGGGCATCTGAAATATGCCGGAGCCCAGCCGTATGCGCGAGGTCTGACCGGCCAGCCAGCCGAGCACGCTTGCGGCGTCCGATCCGTAGGCCTCGGCGGCCCACACCGAGTCATAGCCGAGCCGCTCGGCCTCCTGGACGATGGCCAGCTGATTCTCAGAGCTGAGGCCGAGGCCCCAGTAGCCGATGTGCACGCCGAGCTTCATGCGCAAGTTTCCTTTCAGCGGGAGGGGATCGTTGCCTTGTCGGGACGCGGGCCCTACCCTTGGGCGGCGCCCGGCCACGTCAACAGGGCACGTGCGCCGGACCACACCCTATGGCAAAACGTCGCCACCACAGTTCCCGGCTCGTCGAGGATCTCCGTCTCACGATCGACTGCCTGCCGGTTGCCACGCGGGAGGCGATGCTCGCCGGCGTTCAGAGCAACGAGCGGATCATCGCCGGCGCCTATGTCGACGGCGAGGGCGGTGTGTGTCCAATGCTCGCGGCGCATCGCCATGGAGGTCCGACCTCCTTCCTCTCCTTCGCGCGGTCCTGGGACCGGTTCGCACGTGCGCGTCGCGGGGTGCGGCGCGCCAGCGAACGCGAGCTGGACATCCTCGTCGGCCAGCTTCAGGCCAGCCTCCTCGGCGAGGCCGGCGTGGAGCTCGATCGCGCGATCGACGAGCACCGCGAGCTCGTCGGCCGCCGCCACGCACGCGTGGTGGACCCGGTCGGCGAGATCGTCGTGCGTCGCCTGCGCGAGCCCCGCTACATCGCGTCGCCCGGCCGGATGAACATGATCTCCGGCACGACGCACGCGGGTGTGAGCTTCAGCAGATAGCGGACGGCCTCGGCGATGTCCTGTGGGCGGATCATCTCCTCGGCGGGGATGTGCTGCTTGACGAAGTCGGTCATCGGGGTATCCACCCAGCCGGGACAGAGGGCGGTCGACTTGATTCCGAACGTGCCCAGCTCGCGGTTCATGGAGTCGGTCCATCCGACGACGCCGTGCTTGGTGGCCGAGTAGACGGCGTTCCCGCCGACGCCTCGCTTGCCCGCGATCGACGCCGTGTTGACGACGAGCGCGTTGTGATGCTCCTCGCCCGCGGCCTTGAGCATGGGCAGGCATTCGCGGTAGAACAGGACGATCGAGCGGAGGTTGATGGCGAGCTGCATGTCAAGCCACTTCGTCTGGATGTCGCCGACCGAGGACGCGTAGCCGATGCCGGCGTTGTTGACGAGCACGTCCAGCCTGCCATGGCGGTCGCGGTGGGCGTCCACGACCTTGAGGACCTCGGCCTCCTCGGCGACATTCGCCGCGACCGCCTGGACGTCGAGGCCGTCCGCCTCGAGCCCTGCGACGGCGGCGTCGAGCTTCTCCGGTCGCCTGGCGGCCATCGTGACCGCAAAGCCCTCCTCGGCGAGCACCCTGGCGGTAGCCAGCCCGATGCCGGACGACGCCCCCGTGACGATCGCTGCACGCTCTGCCATCTGCTGTTCTCCTAGGCTCGGTGACCGAATCGCAGCCGCGCCCAAGACGCAGGCGACAGCGAGAGCATTCCACATCCCGCTGATAGCGTCTGGCGAGTCGCGCGGTCCCCGCGCGAGGCGGGCCCGTAGCTCAGTTGGTTAGAGCTGCCGACTCATAATCGGTAGGTCCCTGGTTCGAGTCCAGGCGGGCCCATCACGAAAGGCCCCAGGAACGCGGGCGTTTCGCTTTGCCCGCAGGGTGCTGCCCCTCAACGTAGCCGGGGCGACAACGAAAATGGCAACACCTGGGCGGTGCGGTCACCGGGAGCCCGACGCGCCTGGCGCGCCGCCGCCGCCGCACGGATATACGGCTCGGCCGGCGGCGCAACACGCTGCGCGCCGTCAGAACGCCTGCTCGGCCAGCAGCGCCGAGCGCTGTCGCCTCGTGGCGAAGAGGTAGCGCTCAACGACGAGGAGCCCAGCCAGGTCGCTGATGTCGTGGTCCAGCTGAGGGATGACGATCGGATGCCTATCGTCGAGCTCTGCGGTGAGGTATCTCAGGTTCCGGCCATCGCGTCGGGCGAGCGCACGCAGATCTCGAAGCGCCTGCACGGACCTCCCGGCCAGGTCCCAGTCACCGCCGAGATCGGCCGCGATCGTGTCCTCATCGATCGCCGGTCGGGTGCGAGCCAGCACGCGTTGACGGTTGACGATCAGACCACCGAACTGCATGCCGGTCTCCGCGAGGCGGCGGCGGAAGAAGACAGCCTCCTGGACCGGTGTTGGCTCGGGCGAGGTGACGATCAGGAACGTGGTCGCCGGATCATCGAGCAACCGAGCCACGACCCTCGCTCGCTCAGCAAAGCCGTCGACAACCCCGCTCAGCACGCGGAAGAACTCACCGAGGTCGGCCAGCAGGTCGACCCCCGTCACGCGGCGCAGGACCGAGAAGACGAGGCTGCTACCGCGCGCTGCGATCGCTGCGGCCACACCGGTTGGGGCGGTGAGGACCTTCAACGCACGACCTTCCAGGAACCCCGTGAGCCGCTGCGGAGCATCGAGGAAGTCCAGCGCGTTGCGCGAGGGTGGCGTGTCGAGAACGATCGCGTCGTACCTTCCGGACGCGTCGAGTTCGTACAGCTTGGCCACTGCGCTGAACTCCTCTGAGCCTGCCACGGAGCTGGAGAGCTCCTGGTAGATACGGTTCGCCAGGATCGCATCGTAGGTAGCCGAATTCGGCGCGAGCAGCTCGATGAGCTCGTCGAAGGTACGCTTGGCGTCGAGCATCATCGCCCACAGCTCGCCACGCAACTCCAGTCCGTGGCCGGCGAAGTGGGTGGGCTCGATCCTCCGCGGCTCGTTGTCGAGCCCCTCCAGTCCCAGAGAGCTCGCAAGCCGCCGCGCGGGATCGATCGTTACCACCGCCACCCGCTGGCCGCGCGCGGCCAGACCGATCGCGACAGCCGCAGCGGTCGTCGTCTTGCCCACACCGCCAGAGCCCGTACAGATGCAGATGCGCCTGCCGGCCAGTCGCGCGGCGACGCTCACGGATCCAACTCCCGGGAAAGCAGCTCGAGCGCCGCCCGATCGAGCGCCGACTCGAAGATGAAGGGAAGCGTGAGAAGCTCCAGGTCGCGCATGCCGGTGCGCAGCCTGGCGATCTGGATTCGCTGGTGGCGCGCCCAAGTGGCTGAGAACAGGGCCGCATGCCTGGCCGCGGATGGCGGCGCGGCCCGGAGCGTTCGCTCCTCGCGCGCGGAGAAGCGATGTGAGACGACGGCGTTGACGATGTTCAGCGCGAGGTCGAGACCCAGCTGCTCCCGCAGTTGCGAGCGCAGCTCAAGCGTCTCGGTCACGGCCATCTCCTCGGCGCTCGACACGGCTACCACCGCGGTGCGTTCCCGGTCGGCCAGAAAGCTCGCGATCGTGCGTCCCTGCCTTGCGACCGGGCCCACGCGCGCGATCGACGCGAACGTGCGGGGCGCCTGCAGCATCGCCAGGCCATGCCCGGTGGCGGGCGCGTCGAGCACCACGAGATCGTAAGAGGGCCCATCGTCGCTGCGTTGCTGCCCGGCGAGCCCCCAAACCTTTCCGATCGTCAGCAGCTCACGCATGCCGGGCGTCGCGGCGGTCAGCGTTGTGAAGATCCGGCTGCGCGAAAGCAGCGCGGCCAGAGCACCCACCGGCAACTGCTCGCGCAGGTATTCCTCCATCGCCCGCTGCGGATCGATCGAGATGTGCTCAGGCAGCTGTCGGCGGGGCGCGCCAGCCGCTGACGGGTCCAGCATCCGCGAAAGGTCGGCGCGGGCGGCCACCTCAACGACGATCGTCCGCAGTCCGCGCCGATGCGCCGCAATGCCAAGCGCCGCCGCCACCGTCGACTTCCCGACGCCGCCCTTGCCGGTGACCACGAGCAGCGAATGGGAGAAGAGGGCATCCATCGAAGCTTGACCCTAGACCGGATGGCACCGCAGGATCCGGTCACCGGCCGGGCCTCTCACCGGATGTGTGACAGGCAAGTCCATCGCAAGCAGCGGGGACGCCCCGGCGACGCCCGCCCCACGACCGCTGCGATTTCCCCGGCAAAGTACGGACGCGCGGTAGGAGCTAAGCACCGATGCGCAGCGGCAGTCCGGCGGCGAGGATGGGGGCATGTCGAAGACCGTCACCCGCGAGATGGAAGCGGTGCCTGCGGTCGGAGGCATGGCGCGCCGTCCGGAGATCGCCCCCGCCGCCATCGCCCGATCCGAATCCCGACTTCTATTCCCACCTCCAACCACACGACCCCAGGAGGACTCTCATGGCCATTGCGGTCGATACGCCAACCATCTTCGCGGCCCCAGGGCGACCCGGTAGCCTCGTTGAGCTGAAGCCACGCTACGACAACTTCATCGGCGGCGAGTGGATCGCCCCGATCGACAGCCGCTACCGTGAGAACCTCACGCCCGCCACAGCCGAGCCATTCTGCGAGGTCGCTGACTCCACCCCGGCGGACATCGAGCTCGCGCTCGACGCGGCCCACGCCGCGAAGGACGCCTGGGGCCGGCAGTCGCCCGCCGAGCGCGCGGCCGTGCTCGACGCGATCGCCGATGCGATGCAGGAGAACCTGGAGATGCTCGCGGTCGCTGAGAGCTGGGAGAACGGCAAGCCCGTTCGCGAGACGCTCGGCGCTGACCTGCCGCTCGCGATCGACCACTTCCGCTACTTCGCCGGTGCGGTGCGCGCCGAGGAGGGGTCGATTTCAGAGATAGACGAGCAGACCTACGCCTACCACTTCCGCGAGCCCTTGGGCGTCGTCGGACAGATTATTCCCTTCAACTTCCCGCTGCTGATGGCGGCTTGGAAGATAGCCCCGGCGCTCGCCGCCGGCAACTGCACCGTGATCAAGCCTGCGAGCCCCACCCCGTGGTCGTTGCTGAAGCTCGCCGAGGTGATCGAAGGCATCGTTCCGCCCGGCGTGCTGAACATCGTCAACGGCTCCGGCGCGGAGGTCGGTCGTGCGCTCGGCTCGAGCAGGCGGATTGCCAAGGTCGCGTTCACCGGCGAGACCGTCACCGGACGGCTGATCATGGGCTACGCCGCACAGAACCTGATCCCGTCGACCACGGAGCTGGGCGGCAAGTCGCCCAACATCTTCTTCGAGGACATCCTCAATGCGGACGACGAGCTGTTGGACAAGGCGATCGAGGGCCTCGTGCTGTACGCCTTCAACAAGGGCGAGGTCTGCACCTGCCCTTCGCGCGCGTTGATCCAGGAGTCGATCTATGAGGAGTTCATGGGCCGCGCGCTCGAGCGCATTCGCGCCATCAGTCAGGGCAACCCGCTGGATCCCTCGACGCAGATCGGTCCTCAGGTCTCTCGAGCACAGCTCGAGAAGGTCGAAAGCTATGTGCAGATCGGCCTCGACGAGGGAGCAGAGCTCCTGATCGGCGGCCACGCACCTGCGATGGAGGGCGAGCTCGCGGACGGTTACTACTTCGAGCCGACCGTCCTGAAGGGCGAGAACTCGATGCGTGTGTTTCAGGAGGAGATCTTCGGCCCGGTGCTCGCGGTGACGACCTTCCGCGACGAGCAGGAGGGGCTTGAGATCGCAAACGACACGATGTATGGCCTCGGTGCCGGTGTGTGGACGCGGGATGGCAGCCGGGCGTTCCGCATGGGCCGCGCCATTCAGGCGGGGCGTGTGTGGACGAACTGCTACCACCTCTACCCGGCGGGCGCCGCGTTCGGCGGCTACAAGTCGTCAGGTGTGGGACGTGAGAACCACCGCATGATGCTCGACCACTACACCCAGACCAAGTGCCTGCTCGTGAGCTATGACCCCAAGCCGCTCGGCTTCTTCTGAGATGCCCGGCAGGGTCAGCGCAACGCCGCCCGTGCTCGAGTTGCTCGATCGTTTGGCGGCGCGCTATGGCCCGCTCGTGATCCACCAGTCGGGGGGCTGCTGCGATGGCAGCTCCCCGATCTGCCTCCCCGCGGCCGAGCTGCCACCGGGGCCTGCTGATGTTCTCCTGGGCACGTTGGGCCAGACCCCTGTCTACATCGACGGAGATCAGGACAAGCGCTGGCAGCGTCCCGAGCTGGTGATCGACGTGACCCCTGGCGCAGCAATGGGATTCTCGCTGGAGGGCGTCGAGGAGGTGCACCTCGTGGCGCACTCAGCCGAGGTTCGGTAGCAGCCCGAGTTGCTTCATCGACGGGCGCGACCAGGCCAAAGCTCTCGCGAATATGGACTTCTGCACGAACGAAGAGTTCGTGCGCTTCTGCCCATTCTTCGAGGACGCCTTGCGCAACGACGCGACGGTGCTCGTCAAGTACTGGCTGTCGGTCAGCGACGAGGAGGGTCAGAGTGCTGTCGGGTAGGTCTCGGGCGGCTCCCCGAGTTCCCACGTACCCGTGCGCTCGAGCGGCTCCACGGCGCGGGTTACATCGATGTGCACGAGCGCGTCGAACTGTTGGGAGGCGCAGGCGGCGAACCAGTGGCTCTGCCGTTCGGTCTCCGGACGGTAGATCACACCGATCGCACGCTGGAGCCGCGGCTCGCGCAGCGCGCGACCGCTACCGCTCATGCCCAGCGGGCACAGCAGAAAGGCCGGGATGTCGGTCTCATGGAGGAGCGCCTCATAGCTGTCAGGCAGCGCGGGCCTCACGCGCTTGCGCTCGGCTTCACCGCCCCATTCAGAGGCGGCGGTGACCGTCCCGCTGTAGGTGGTGAAGCCCACGAGGACGGCATCGCGGGCATGACGCTCGCGCATCAGCTGACCGAGGTTGAGCTCGCCGCGCTGGGCCATCTCCGTCGAGCGAGCGTCGCCCACGTGCGAGTTGTGCTCCCACACGACGATCTTGCCAGCGTCCCCGTGGCGGGCGAGGTGGACCTGGAGCTCATCGAGCGTGTCTGCCATGTGCCGGTCGCGGAGGTTCCAGGAGGGTGCGGGACTGCCGAACATCGTCCGGTAGTACTCCTCGGCGTCGGCGACAACCGTCGCGTTCTGCTCGGCCAGGAAGTAGCGATCCTCGGCCACGAGGCCGTCATTGCGAAGGTAGTCGCCTGCATGGCGGCGCAGCTCGACGAGCTGTTCGAGCACGCGCCTGCGGCATGGCTCACTGGCACCTAGCAGCATGGCCTGTCCATAGCCGGAGCTGTCCTGCGAGAACGGATGCAGGCACTCGTAGCGCTGGCGGGCACGCGACGCTGCGGCGGGGTCCACCTCCTCGAGGTAGGCGACCACGGCTTCCATCGACGAGTTCATGCTGTAGAGGTCAAGGCCATAGAAGCCAACGCTCTTCTGCGCGGGGGCGAGCTGCTCATTGTGGGTGCGCAACCACCCGACGAAGTCCAGGAGCTCGGCGTTACGCCACATCCAGGTGGGGAATCTACGAAAGCCGCGCAGGGCCTCCTCAGCGTCGCCGTCGTCGCCGGTGCCCTTGACGTCCCGCTTGACGCGGTCGGCGTCGGGCCAGTCGCCCTCAACGGCCACGGCCGTGAACCCGCGCTCCTCGATCAGCCTCCTCGTGATCCGCGCGCGCTCGCGGTAGAACTCGTGCGTCCCGTGGCTGGCCTCGCCGAGCAGCACGAGCCGCGCGTCGCCGATGAGCTCAACGAGCGCGTCGTAGTCGGACTCATAGCCCTCAAGTGGACGCGCGTCGGCGCGCACCGCGTCGAGGGCAGCGCTCTCACCGAGGGGTAGGGCTAGCGGCAAGGCCACGACCTACCCCACACCGGAGAGGGTCGCGCCGGCTGCCCCGGGCGCGTCTCCATCCTCGGCCGCTTCGGCCAGCAGCGCCAGTACCTGCTGGTCGGACACGGGCGTGAAGTCGCGGTACCACATGCCCACGCCAAGCATGCGCGCGGGGACCGTCAGGCACACGACCCGGTCGGTCTCCTCGGCGAGCATCGACACCGACTGGCTCGATCCCACCGGGGCCGCCACGATGATGCGACGAGCTCCGCGCTTGCGCAGCGCGCGAACCGCAGCCAGGTCGGTGAGACCGGTCGCAAGCCCGTCGTCGACGACGATCACTGTTCGTCCCCTCACATCGATCGAGGGCCGGCCGTCGCGGTAGCGCTCTACCCGGCGGCGTAGCTCCTGGGACTCACGTGCAAGCGTCGCCTCGAATACCGCGTGGGTCATACCCATCTCGCCGGCGGACTGAGGGTCTAATACTCCCGTGCCGTCCTCAGCGACGGCTCCCACGCCGAGCTCGGGATGTCCCGGGGCGCCGAGCTTGCGCACCGCCAGGATGTCCAGAGGGGCGTCGAGCGCGCCCGCTACCTCGACGCCGATCGGCACGCCGCCGCGCGGAAGTGCGACGATCACCGGCCGCTCCTGCGCGAGGGGCAAAAGCTCGGCGGCCAGCCGACGACCGGCGTCGTGGCGATCGACAAACTGCATTCCGTGATCATCCCCGGGCGACCTGCTCGGTGCCTCCGGGAAACGTCCGGAGCTCGGCGTGGCGGACTACTGAAGATCGCCGGTCCGCCAGCGCCCAAGCACAACGCCGTGTGGTTGCGGTGAAGCGCGGATGCTCCCCCGTACGGGCTCGGGGTGCGCGGGGAGTGCCGTTCGGCGGATGATGATCAACAATGACCGAGCAATCTCTCCCGGCTGCGCCTGCCTCACCCACTCGGCGTGTGCTCGCCCTGAGCGCAGCGCTGGCTCACCCCGCGCGGTCGTCGTCGGCGCTCGCGATCCTGGGCAGCACGAGCAAGGGGCAGCGCGCATGACGCTCCAGGTAGTTTGAGGTGGTGCCGAGCACGAGCCGCTTCGCGGGCCCGTAGCCGCGCGAGCCGACCACCAGTAGGTCCACCTCCTCGCCGAACGCGGCGAGCTCCTCGCCGATGAGGCCATAGACGGCGCGACCCTCGACTCCGGAAAGTCCCTCGATGCGGTCGCTGGCCTCCTTCAGCATCGCGTCAATGGTGTCGCCGAGCGCGGGCCCCACGACCCCGATGTAGGCGACGGACGGGATCGAGACGACCTCGAGCACGTGGACGCTCGCGCCGATCCGCGCCGCCAGCTCCCGCGCGAGGGCGAGCGCGGCCTCGCTCTCGGGCGAGCCGTTGTATGCGACGCCGATCCTTGCGGTCGGCTCGCGGCGCTCGGCAAAGCCTCTGGATGCGATCGCGACCGCGCAGGAGGCGCCGTTGAGCGCCGCGCGCGTGTCGTCGCCCAGCGTCGCGCGCCCAAAGACGCCCTGGTGGCAGGAGCCGACGACCAGCAGATCGGCACCCAGGCGCTCGGCCTGCTCATGAAGGCCGCGGCCGGGACTCGCCGAGACGAGGCTCATGAGCTCCGCCTCTACACTGGCCGCGCTGCGCTCCTGCTCGAGCAGCTCGTAGGAGTCGCGCTGTTCCTCCGTAGTCTCGCCACTGTGCACATGGGCGAGCGTCAGCTTTCGGTCGGGATCTGCCAGACAGGAGGCCAGCGCAATGGCATCGCGGGCGTTGGGCTGGCCGTCGACTCCGACAAGCACGTTCTTGAACGTCACGCCCGCTCTTCGGATCGAAGCGGCACCGGGTCCTCGCTCGGTGGCACGACCAGCACCGAGCATGGGGCGTCGTGCACAACGCGCCGGCTCACGCTTCCAAAGGCGCGCACCCCGGCCAACCGCCGGCTGCCGATGACGATCATGGCGGCCTTCGTGCTCTTGGCAGCATCGAGGATCACCTCGGAAGCGTGACCGGGCTCAATCAGCGGCTCGCTTGCCTCGGGCACCATGTCTTTCAGCGTTCGCGCTTGATCCTGGATGGCGCGGGGATTCATCCTGGACTCGGCGCCCAGGGCGTTCACCAGCATTGCCTGGGCCCCCTGGCTCTGCGCCAGCCTGCCGGCGAGCTCCACGATGTGATCTGAGCCCTCCTGGCCGTCGCTTGCCACAAGGATCGTGCGAGAACGCAAGGAGTCGGCCGAGGGCGTGCGGACGACGAGCAGGGGCGTCGTGATCCGACCCAGCGCCGTCGCGGTCACGCCGCCGAGCATCCCGCCGAGCCAGGAGGACACGCGAGCGAGGAGCATGCCCCCGAGCCATTGCGTGGCCGGCGATCCGATGACGAGCAGGTCGTAATCGGAGGCTCTCTGGAGGATGACGTCGACCGGCGGGACGTCTGGATCCACGATTGTGCTCGACGGAACGCCGGCTCGATCCGCGATTCGCTTGGCCTGCCTCACGATGCGCTCGGCCCTGCTATGGCTGATGACGGCCGTGGCGCCCAGTCCCGAGCTCGAGGCTCCGGTGGCTGCCAGCAGCGTCAGATGCCCGTCCGGGCCGGTCAGCGAGGTGGCCGCCCTGACGGCCTCCATGCTGCGCCAGGTGCCGTGAACGGCGCACAGGACGTTGGTGAACACGTCTGAGCCTGGGGTGTCCGGGCGCTTGGGAGCCGGCGCGCTCACCTGCTCGTCGGTATCGGATCTATGAGCTGTGTTCATGCACGCAAGCTAACCCGGCCGTCCGGCTCGGTCATCAGCAGATTCCCGCCACCGCGAACCGGGAAATGCCGCAAAGCCGGCGGAACGCCGGCGGGTGCTGGTCACACCGACCTAGACGACACTCCACGGCACGCCCCGACGGGGCTCATCGATTCGAGCACGGCGAGCGCATGGCCGCTAGCGCAGAAGACTGACCGCGAACCAGTCGAACTCGAGCCCTTGCGAGCCGTTGCAGGCTTCGCGGACGATGTCCAGGACGACGCGACGGCCGATCTCGGCGCGTTCGTCTGACTCCATCGAGGACGGCACGTCGTCGCCCCACGTCGCCCTGATCTCAGAACCCACTTTTGCGAACGACACCTGATCGTGACGCGCATCGAGTCGCTGCCACAGCAGGTCGTTCGCATCGGCGGGCCGCTTCGACGCTTTGAACGCCGAATGGGGCGTGATCCTGAACTTCACGCGGGCAAGCCTACATCCTCCCGCTGGCGCCAGAGGGGAGGGGTCCGCGATCTCGCAATCTCGTCTACACCCGCTGCATATGCAGGTCGAATTCCATCGTCGCTTTTTCGGTCACGTTGACGAAGCCGCCGATGCTCGGCGCGGTCATGCCGAATTCACCCCATGGGAACGTGAGCGAGCCCACCGCCTCGAACGTCGATCCCTGCAGGCTGATTTCGACCGGGAGCGTCTCGGTCCTGGTGGTGCCGTGGATGTTGAACCTGCCGGTCACCTGTACGCGCGCGACCCTGCCGCTGAGCGTGCCGGCGGGCACGGTGACTGGTGTGGAAAGCGAGAACGTGGCCGTCGGATAGCGGCTGCTTTCAAGGCCGATTTCGTGAATTTTTTCATCGCGCATCGAGCGGTCGCTTTTCAGGGTGTCGACGGCCACCTCGAACGAGGCGGCCGTGATCGTCACCGTGCCGTTGGATTTGCTGAACGTCGCGCTCCCGGTTATCTGCGACGTGCGCCCGACCGCGTCTGACTGCGCGGGCAGGAAGGCGAGCTTCTCGCGTACGCGGTAGCCGGCCTGCGAGCCGCTCACCGTCTTCCACGTTCCAGCCAATCCGGCGGCCGAGGTCGACGTCGAGGCGGCGGTGCTCGTGGCGGCCACGCCCGCCGTGCCGGCGGTCCTCGCCGTTGTCGAGGTCAGCTTGAAGGGCTTCGGAGACGAGGTAGGGAAGATCACGAAGTAGACCAGCAGGAACCCGACCACGATCAACGCGAGCGCCCCGCCGATCGCGAGAAATGCGATGCGCTTGCTCCGACGTCCGCTCAGCCTGGCCATTGTCTCGGTCCTCTCTCGATTGGAAGTGCGACGTTCAGCCGTGCGGGAGTATCGAATACGACCCCGCTCAAGCTCCGTTCAAGGCTCCGTCGGAGTTGGCTAAGCCTCTCGCCGGATCATCGCCTCGCGGGCGCGCGAACGTGCCCGGCGCAAGAACTCATCCACACCTGTCAAGTACGCGCCGCCGCCGGCCGATGCTAGGACGTGTCCCTGCCGCGAAACCTCGCAACGGATCCGGCGATCCCCGATGCGGACAACGCCGCGACGGCCGCTCTGCGCGAGCTGCCCGAGGCCCTGATCTTGGTGTTCGACCGCGATCTCCGTTTCGTGCTGGCGGCCGGGCAGGCGCTGGAGCGCAAGGGGGATCCGCTGGCCTTCAGGGAGGGGCAGCTCGTCGGAGATGCCTTCCCGCCGGATGTGTGGGCGCGGTTCGAGCCCCTCTTCCGCTCGGCGTTGGCCGGGGAGACCCGTTCGCGCGAAGTCTGGACCGACGAGCAGCGCTACTGCCTGATGGTCGACGTGGGACCGTTGCGCCTCGGAAGCTCCTCCTCTGATGAGGATGCGCGCGCCTCGGTCGCATGCGGCGTGGCGGTCGTTCAGGACATCACCGCGCGCAGGCGCGCGGACGCGTACGCGCCTCCGTCGCTCGATCACTTCGAGGAGGTCTTCGAGCGGGCCCCGATCGGGACCGGTCTGCTCGATCTGGACGGCCGCTGGATGCTCGTCAACCGCGCCCTGAGCGAGATCACCGGTTACACCGTCGAGGAGCTCGTCGGACAACGCTTCGAGGACATCGTGCACCCCGATGACGCGCACAACGATGCCGCCCTGCGCGAGCAGCTCGTGGCAGGACAGACCCCCGCGTACCAGATCGAGAAGCGCTACTTCGACGCGGCCGGCGAGATCATGTCGGCGATCCTCTCGGTCTCGCTCGTGCGTGACCGCGACGGAACGCCCCTGCACTACATCGCCCAGCTGCAGGACATCTCCGAGCGCAAGCAACTGGAGCAGCACCTGCGCCATCTCGCCGACCACGATCCGCTCACCGGGCTTCGCAACCGCAGGCTGTTCGAGCACGATCTGAAGCTCCAGGTCGCCCGCTCGCGGCGCTACGAGGAGCACGCGGGGCTGATGGTGATCGATCTCGACGACTTCAAGCAGGTCAACGACGAGCATGGCCACAAGGTCGGCGACGACACGCTGAAGGCCGTCGCCCGGGCGCTCACCAGGCGACTGCGGGAATCGGACCTCGTCGCCCGGCTCGGCGGGGATGAGTTCGCCGTGCTGCTGCCCCACGTGGACGCGGAGGGCGTGGCGATCGTCGCCGACGGTCTTGCGCGCGTGATGCTGGCCTGCGGCATCGAGGTCGGAGAGACGGTCCTGCATCCCTCGGCGAGCATCGGCTGCGCGATCATCGACAAGCAGACCGAGAGCGCCGAGCAGGTGCTCGCGCAGGCCGACCGGGCGATGTACGAGGCCAAGCGCCAAAGGGCGGTTTCATCCCCACCGAGCGGCTGAGCCCGCCGGTAGCCCTCCGCCGCGGCGAATACGCTCAACGCATGGAGCCGGACGAGCGCGTCGCCGTGATCGACCTGGGGTCGAACTCGTTCCGGCTGGTCGTGTTCATGGCCGGCGGGGAGGGATCCTGGAAGCGAACGGACGAGATCTATGAGCCGGTCCGCATCGGCGAAGGGCTGGCCGCAACCGGGAGGCTGGGGAAGCAGCCGATCAAGCGGGCGCTGGCCACGCTGGACGTCTTCTCCCACTTCTGCCGCGCGAGCGGGCTCGAGGCCGCCGCAGTCGACGCTGTCGCCACGAGCGCGATTCGCGACGCCGAGAACGCAGACGGCTTCCTGGCGCTGGCGGGCGAGCGCACGCAGCTGCCGATCAGGGTGCTGAGCCGCGAGGGCGAGGCGCGCTACGGCTACCTCGCCGCGGTCAACTCGACCACGCTGAGCGGCGGCCACGTGCTGGACCTCGGAGGGGGGTCGATGCAGCTCGTCCGGGTGATCGACCGGCTCGCTCGAGAGTCCGGGTCCTGGAGGTTGGGCACGGTCCGCATGACCGAGCAGTTCCTGCCCGCGAACGGCCCCGCCAAGCGCAGACAGATCGAACAGCTGCGCGACCATGTCGCCGCCGAGCTCGAGCAGGCGGCCTGGCTGTCCGATCCCGTCCGCGCAAACGGCGATCGAAGACTCGTGGGCATCGGCGGAACGGTGCGCAACCTCGCGGCCGCGGTTCAGCGCGCCGCCGGGCTGCCGTCGAACGGGGTGCAGGGCACGATCATCGAACGCGAGGCGCTCGATGAGCTCGTCCAGCGGCTCGCGGCGCTGCCGGCCGCGGAGCGGAGCAGCATCCCGGGCATCAAGCCGGCGCGCGCCGATCTGATCCTCGCGGGCGCCGTCGTCGTGCAGGGCGTGCTGCGGGCGGGCGGGTTCGACGGTCTCGAGACCACCGAGGCGGGGCTGCGCGAGGGGGTGTTCTTCGAGCGCCTGCTCATCGGCGGCTCGCCGGGCTCAGGTCGAGAGCCGCTGTTCGAGGACGTGCGGCGGGCGAGCGTCCTGAACCTGGCGGCGCGCTACCAGCTCGATCCTGCCCACACGCGCCACGTCGCCACGCTGGCGCTCGGCATGTTCGACGAGCTCGCAAGGCTCGGACTGCACGACGGCGACGCTCGGGAGCGCGAGCTGTTGTGGGCGGCCAGCATGCTCCACGACATCGGCATGTCCGTGGACTACGACGACCATCACAAGCACTCGCGCTACCTGATCCTCAACGGCGGCCTTCCGGGATTCACCCCGGTCGAGGTGGCGATCATCGCCCAGGCGGCCCGATATCACCGCAAGGGCATGCCCGAGCCCGGGCCGCTCGAGCCCCTGTTCGGAGCGGGGGATGCGGAGAGGCTCGACCGCTGCGCGGTGCTCCTGCGCCTGGCCGAGGACCTCGAGCGCTCTCGCGATCAGCTCGTGCGCGGGACGCGCTTCACTCTGATTGGCCAATCCGATCAGGCGAACGGCGACGAGCGCCGCGGCGCGCGAAACGGTTCGCGCGAGGGAGCGGGGGAGATCGAGCTGCGCCTGCTCGCCGACGGCGAGTCTGCAGTTCCGCGCTGGGCGGCGGGACGTGAGACCGAGCTCTTCGCCCGCGCGTTTCACGGGCGCCTGTCGGTCGCCGCCTCCTAGCCGCTCGCCGAGAGCTCTCGCCCGCGCCCCGCACAGTCGAACAGCACGAGCCCTTGGACGGAGAGGGGAGCGCCGCCCCAGACCGCGGGCGACAGCTCGAGGCAGCTGCGCAGCACCGCCGCCGTGGCGCGGTTGCCGCCGCGCGAGGAGAACTCTCCGCCCAGCACCACGTACCGCGCCTGCCCCGTAGCGACGAGCCGGGCGAGCCCGCGCCCGTCGATCGCGGGATCGGTGCCGCTGTAGCCCGCGAGCGATCCCGCGCGCAGGCCGAGAAGCGTCAGCGGGGCGGCGGTGGTGGCTGCGTCGGCGAACACCGCCCAGCGCGACCCGGCGCCGTGGGCGTTCACGTAGCGGATCAGCGACCGGACTCGGCGCAGATCGGCCCCGCCAATGCCCACGCCGCCCGCGCCGATCGCCTGCGTCGGTCCGGCGGCGGGAAAGGTTCCCTCGACGGGGGCCAGCCACGTGGTCGATGCATAGGCGGTCGGGGCGATGAGCAACAGGCAGACCGAGCCGGCCATCGCCCACGGAGCCAACCGGCGCAGGAGCAGCATCACGCAGGTGGCGAGCGCCCCGCCCGCGAGCAGCACGGGCACGAACCACAGCATGTAGTGCTCCCTATTCAGGAGCACCACCTGGGCGGCCACGGTCGTGAGGATCGCCACCGGAGCGAGCATCCGCCGCCAGTCCAGACGCCCGCGCCGCTCGAGCTCGGTGAGCGCTACGGCGCCCGCACCGGCCATCGCCGCGGTGCCGGGCGCGAGCGCCGAGACGTAGTAGGGATGGACGATCCCCTTCGACAGGCTGAGAATCGCGGCCTCCACCAGAAACCAGCCGCCGAGGACGATGAGCCCCGCGAGCCGTGGGTCGTGGCGGACGGCTCCCTCCGTGGCGGTCGGCGACGGCGCCGAGTCGGGTACGCCGGACAGCAGCGCGACCGCGACGCCCAGCAGGCCGAAGAACGCGAACGGGAGCATCCAGCCGCCCTGGTCCCCCAGGCCCACGCCGAACAGCCGCAGCGCACGAGGCGGTCCGCCGAATGGGATCGGGTTCCTTTCTCGGCCGCTCGGCCGGACCGCGGACGGGAGGGGCGTCGCCGGGGGCGGTGGAGGCTTCGCCACGACGGGTCGCGGTCTGGCTGGGGCGGGGCTCTGAGGAGAGGACCTCGCGCGCGCCGGGCTGCGCACGAGCGCGCCCGTCCCGGCCGGCACCCGGCCGGGACCTCCCGTCTGTCCGCCCACGCGCCCGACGCCGTTGTATTCGAACGTGAGCCCGAGCTCGCTGTTGTTCGTCGAGCTGCCAACGAACGGCCGCGCCGAGGCGGGGGTGAGTTCGACGAACGTGATCCACGAGAACGACACGACCAGCATCAGAAAGCCCGCCGTCAGCAGCTGCACACCCCGACGCGGTACCGACCCCGGCGCGCACAGCCCGTAGGCGAGCGCGATACCCGGCACGACCAGGTAGGCGGCGAGGGTCTTGGTGTTGAACGCGAGGCCCACGAGCACCCCGCACATCAACAGGGCTCGCCAGCGGCCGGTTTCGACCGCCCTCAGCCCGGCCTCGCACGCGAGGATCATCAGCAGGATCAGCAGCGAGTCCACGCCGTTCGCGCGCGAGACCGCCACGAACGACGGGAACACGGCCAGCGTCAGCGCGCCGGTGACGGCCGCCCACCAGCCGAACCGACGATTCAGCACGTAGTACAGCGCGGCGACGGATAGCACGGCCGCGATCGCCTCGGGGAGCAGCAGGCTCAGCGGCGAGAAGCCGAACAGCTTTGCGCTCGCGGCCTGCACCCAGAGGGCGAGCGGAGGCTTGTCGACGGTTATCAGCCCGCCGGGGTCCGAGGAGACGAACACGAAGTTGTGCAGCGAGACCAGCATCGACTTCACGCCGGCCGAGTAGAAGATGTTGGCGTACCCGTTCTGGGACAGCCGGTATACGTTCATGAACGCGGACAGCGCCAGCACCGCGCCCAGCGCGAGGTGGCGCGCCGCCGCACCGACCTCCGGCAACCGCAGGCGACGCGCGGACTCGGGCGCGCCCCCTATCGCCCCACCCGCCGAGGCCGGTCCCGGCGAGGTGGCGGCCTGCGGGGAGCTCATAGCGCCCGCAGCAGCCGATCGAGATCGCCCTCGTCGTTCCAAGCCCCGACGGAGGCCCGCAGCCAAGGTCGTCCCGGAATGTCACGAACGACGATCCCTCTCTCGGCAAGCCGCACCCGCTCTGCGGGCGGGTCGGGGCTGTGGAAGGACACGAGCGTGGTGTCGGCACGAGGCGCCGGCTCGCGCCCGCGATCGGCGAGCGATCCGGCCAGGCCCGCCGCGAGCGAACGGGCGCGATCCTGCACGGCGGGCCAGCCGGCAGACGCGAGCAGCTCGATCGCGGAGAGCGCGCAGGCCACCGTCTCGTCGTTCAGCGCCAGCGAGTCAAAACGCCGGGCGTCCTCGTGCAGGGTCGCCCTCAGGCCGTCGTTGGGAGTGGCCAGATTGCGGTAGCCGCGCCGTGTGACGCGCAGCCGCTCGCGAAGGCTCGGACTCACGTAGAGCATGCCCGTCCCGTCGGGCCCGCACAACCACTTCTGTCCCGCCCCGGCGTAGGCGTCGCACCCGAGCGCGTGCACGTCCACCGCGACGGCTCCCACACCCTGGGCGCCGTCGAGCACGACCGGCACCTCGACCTCCGCGAGCTCCGCCGGCGCCAGCAGGCCACTCATCCAGCCGACGTGCGAACAGGCGACGAGGCGCGTGCGCGGGCCGACCGCCTCGGCGATCGAGCGCAGGGGCACTTCGCGGACCTCGACGCCCTGAAGGTCCCGCGCGGCGCCCAGCGCGCCCAGCAGGCCGGGGTGCTCCTCGTCGCTCGTCAGGACCTCCTCGCCGCGGCCGAGCTCGAGGCCGCCGATCGTCTGGGCGATACCTTCACTGGTGCAGGTGGTCAGCGCCACGTCGGCGCTGTCGCATCCGAGCACCGCCGCATAGGCGGTGCGCAGCGCGCCCTTCAGCGCCGTGCCGCGCTCGAACTGGGCCGCGGTGCGCCCCCGCTCGAGCTCGCCCTGAAGCTCCTGCGCGCTCGCGCGCACGGCACGCGCGGGCAGCGGCCCGTCGGTGCCGGCGTTCAGATACGCGAGCCGCTCCAGCACGGGAAACTCGGCGCGCAATCCGGAGGGATCCACAAACCGCGAGAATACCTCGATGTCCAGCGTACCCCTGCAGGAACCGCTTTGGGAGCCGTCGCGGGCCGGCCGCGAGCTCGCGCCGATGACCCGCTACATGCGCTGGGCCGGCGATCGCCGCGGGCGCCCCTTCGCCGACTACGGGGACCTGTGGCGATGGTCGGTGGACGAGCTCGAGGACTTCTGGGAGAGCATCTGGGAGTTCTTCGGCGTGCGCGCGTCGCGCCCCTATGCACGGGCGCTCGATTCGCACGACATGCCGGGCGCCCGCTGGTTTGGAGGCGCCGAGCTCAACTACGCGGAGAACCTGCTGATCGGCCCGGAAGCGATCGGCGGCAGGGATCCCGACGCGGCGGCCGTGCTGTACGCCTCCGAGCTGCGGGACCTCGATCAGCTCAGCTGGCAGGAGCTGTCCACGGAGGTCGCGGCGGTCGCCGGCGGGCTGCGGGCCCTCGGCGTCCGTCGCGGGGACCGTGTCGCGGCTTACATGCCGAACATCCCCGAGACGCTCATCGCCTTCCTCGCGAGCGCCTCCATCGGAGCCATCTGGTCGAGCGCCGCGCCCGAGTTCGGCGCGCGCGCCGTGGTCGACCGCTTCGCGCAGATCGAGCCCAAGGTCCTGCTGGCGGTCGACGGCTACCGGCATGGCGGCAAGGACTTCGACCGCACCTCGGTCCTCCAGAGCATCCTCGAGGAGCTCCGAACCGTGGAGCACGTCGTGCTCGTCGCCCACCTCTACCCGGACATCGATCCGGCCGCCGGCCCCGAGGGAGCCGCGCATGACGCCGAGCCCGTCACGGGACCGCTCGGGGGAAGCCGTCCATCGCAGCTCAGCTGGGATGACCTGCGCAGGCGCGGCGAGGGCCATGAGCTCCGCTTCGAGCAGGTCCCGTTCGATCACCCGTTGTGGGTGCTCTACTCATCCGGCACGACCGGCCTGCCCAAGGCGATCGTCCAGGGCCAGGGCGGCATCCTCCTCGAGCAGCTGAAGAAGGGCCTTCACCTGGATCTGCGCCACGGCGACCGCATGTTCTGGTTCACCACCACCGGCTGGATGATGTGGAACTTCCTCGTCGGCTGCCTGCTCTGCGACGCGGCGATCGTCCTGTACGACGGCAGCCCCGCCTACCCGGACCTCGACGTGCTCTGGGAGCTCGCGCAGCGGGCGGGGATCACCTGCATGGGCGTGAGCGCCGGGCTCATATCGAGCTTTGAGAAGGCGCGCGTCGAGCCCGCCCGCGACCACGACCTGAAAGCCCTGCGCGCGATCGGCTCGACCGGCTCGCCGCTGGCGCCGGAGGGCTTCAAATGGATCTACGAGCAGCTCGGATCCGACGTGTGGCTGTTCTCGACCAGCGGCGGCACCGATGTGTGCACCGCGTTCGTGGCCGGCTGTCCGCTGCTCCCGGTCTACGAGGGCGAACTGCAATGCCGCGCGCTCGGCTGCGCGGTCGAGGCCTGGGATGAGCAGGGCAGAAGCCTCGTCGACGAGGTCGGCGAGCTCGTCATCACCGAGCCGATGCCCTCGATGCCCCTGTTCTTCTGGGGCGACGGCGACCCTGGGAGTCCCGGCGAGCGTCTCAGGGAGAGCTACTTCTCGATGTATCCCGGCGTCTGGCGCCACGGCGACTGGATCCGCATCACCCCCCGCGGCGGCGCCGTCATCTACGGACGCTCGGACTCCACGATCAACCGCCAGGGCGTGCGCATGGGCACCAGCGAGATCTACCGCGCGGCCGGCGCGCTCGAGGAGGTGCTCGACGCCCTGGTCGTCGACATTCCGCTCCGGCGCGGCGACGATCAGCTGCGGATGGTGCTGTTCGTCGTGCTGCGCGACGGCGCGACGCTCGACGACGAGCTCATCGCCCGGATCAAGCGGCGCATCCGCGAGGACTGCTCGCCGCGCCACGTGCCCGACGAGATCATCCAGATCGAGGAGGTGCCGCGCACGCTGTCGGGCAAGGTGCTCGAGGTGCCGGTCAAGCGCATCCTCATGGGCGCCCCGCCGCACGAGGCCGCGAGCGTCGATTCGCTGGCCAATCCGCGCTCGCTCGACCGCTTCGTCGAGATGGCAAAGACGCTTCGTTGATCGACGCGCCACCCGTGGCTCGTCCAGCCCGCGTCGAGGCCGGCGACACCCACCGCCCTACGGGGCAGGCGCGAGCTCGCCTCCCATCTAAAGCCCCATCGAGCGACCGACGATCTCCTTCATGATCTCGTTGGCGCCACCGTAGATGCGGGTCACCCGCGCGTCGGTGAACGCACGGGCGATCGGGTACTCGAGCATGTAGCCGTAGCCTCCGTGCAGCTGCAGGCAGCGGTCGACGACGCGTCCCTGAAGCTCCGTGCACCACCACTTGGCCATCGCCGCGTCCTCGGCCGTCAGCTCGCCCGCGCCCAGCGCCTGCACGCACCGGTCGACGAAGGCGCGCGCGATCTCGGTTTCCGTGCGAACCTCCGCGAGGGTGAAGCGAGCGCTCTGGAAGGAGCCGATCGACTGGCCGAACGCGTGTCGCTCGCGGACGTACTCGAGCGTCCACTCGAGCGCCACCTCCGCGGCGGCCACCGCCGAGGCCGCGATCGACAGGCGCTCCTGGGGCAGATTGGACACCAGGTAGCCGAACCCCCGGCCCTCCTCGCCAAGCAGGTTCTCGACAGGAACACGCGCTTCGGCGAACGAAAGCTCGGCGGTGTCCTGCGCGTGCTGGCCGATCTTCTGCAGGTTGCGCCCGCGTGAGAATCCCTCGGTGCCGCGCTCGAGCACCAGCAGGCTGATGCCGCGATGGCGCTCGCCGGGGTCGGTCTTCACCGCCACGATCACCAGGTCGGCGTTGATGCCGTTCGTGATGAACGTCTTTGAGCCGTCGACCACGTAGTCGTCCCCGTCGCGCCGCGCGCGGGTGGACATCGCCGCGAGATCCGACCCCATGCCGGGCTCGGTCATCGCGAGCGCGGTGATCAGCTCACCGGACGCGATCCCGCGCAGCCAGCGCTCGCGCTGATCGGCCGTGCAGTAGCGCAAGAAGTACGGCAGGCAGATGTCGTTGTGAAGCGTGATCCCCAGGCCGAAGCCGCCGACGCCGGCGCGCTCGGCCTCCTCGCCGATGATCAGGTTGAAGCGGAAGTCCTCCGCGCCGGCGCCCCCGTACCGCTCGGGAACGGCCATCCCGAGGAAGCCGCCCCGCCCGGCGAGCGCGAACACCTCGCGCGGCACGATCCCCTCGCGCTCCCACTCGGAGTAGCGGCCATCCCCGCCGAGCACCTCGCGTTCGAGGAACGTGCGAAAGCTCGCCCGGAACTGCTCGTGCTCATCGTCGAACAGCGTTCTCCTCATCGCACGGGACCCTATGTCAACGGCGTCCGGGCAGGAGTGCGAGGCGCCGGCGTCGAATGACAGCGCCGATGAAGCGTCTCGCCACCTCCACGACCGACCATCCACCGGCGAACGGCACGAGCGAGCACCAGAGCCTGTCCAAATACATCCGGGCGCGGTTTGACGAGTGCTCCCGCTCCCAGAAGGACGTCGCCCAGTACATCGTCGACCACCTCGACGAGGCCGCCTTCCAGACCGCCGAGGAGCTCGCCCGCCGAGCGAACACCTCGAGCTCGACGGTCGTGCGCTTCTCCCAGGCGCTCGGCTTCGAGGGCTTCCCCGAGCTGCAGGCGGCCGCGCGCGAGGAATACCGGCGGGTGCACGCCAAGGCGCCGGCGGCCGGGTCTCCGCCGAGCTCCGCGCCGCTGTTCTCGCTCGACCAGAACGAGTTCGAGACCGCGCTCACCGCCGACCATCTCAACGTCGAGGAGACCGCCCGCAAGGTCTCGCGGAGCTCGGTCGAAGCTCTGATCCTGGCGATCGCCAGCGCCGAGAAGGTGCTCGTGGCCGGCACCGACCAGATGGCGTTCTTCGCCAGCTATCTGCGCCACCTGCTGATGCTGCTGGATCTACGCGTCGACGTCGTCGCGAGCCCCTCCCAGGAGGCGCTCAGCCGGCTCGGGCGGATCGACGCGGGCACGCTCGTGATCGGGCTCTCGGCCGGCCGGCCGCACCCGCTCGTGGTGCGCGCGATGAAGCTCGCGCGCCATCGCAAGGCGCACACGGCGGGGATCACCGACGCGACCCTCTCCGAGGTCGCGAAGCTCGCCCAGATCAAGCTCTACTACTCGTCCAACAGCCCCGCCTACGTACGTTCGCACACCGCGCTCCTGAGCCTCATCCAGGCCCTGGCATACGGGGTCTACGCCCAGGACACGGCGCAGTACGACGACCGCATCAGGGCTTTCCGCCTCAAGTGAGGAGCGCCCGAATCCGCGGGACACCCTCAGGCTAGACTAGCCCTATGCGCGACGAGGCGACGTTCCAGGTCAAGACGGGTCTGGCGGAGATGCTGAAGGGCGGGGTGATCATGGATGTCGTGACCCCCGCCCAGGCGGCCATCGCCGAGGAGGCGGGCGCAGCCGCCGTGATGGCTCTCGAGCGGGTGCCGGCCGACATTCGCCGGGACGGAGGGGTCGCGCGCATGTCCGACCCCGAGATGATCGCCGGGATCCAGGAGGCGGTGAGCATCCCGGTGATGGCCAAGGCCCGCATCGGACACTTCCTGGAGGCTCAGGTGCTGCAGGCGCTCGAGGTCGACTACGTCGACGAGTCCGAGGTGCTCACGCCGGCCGACGAGAGCAACCACGTCGACAAGTGGGCGTTCAAGGTCCCGTTCGTCTGCGGCGCGACGAACCTCGGCGAGGCGCTGCGACGGATCGGAGAGGGCGCGGCCATGATCCGCTCCAAGGGCGAGGCGGGCACGGGCGACATCGTCGAGGCGGTGCGCCACATGCGCGCCATCACCGGTGAGATCCGCCGGCTGGCGACGCTCGGGCCCGACCTGACCGCGGCCGCGGCCAAGGAGCTCGGCGCGCCGCTGGATCTCGTCGGCGGAGTCGCCCGCGATGGGCGCCTGCCGGTCGTGCTGTTCTGCGCGGGAGGCATCGCCACGCCCGCCGACGCGGCGCTGATGATGGCGCTGGGGGCCGAAGGAGTGTTCGTCGGGTCGGGCATCTTCAAGTCCGATGACCCGCCGGCGAGGGCGCGGGCGATCGTGGAGGCGACCACGCACTGGCAGGACCCCGAGCGGGTCGCGCAGGCGTCTCGCGGCCTCGGTCCAGCGATGATGAGCCTTGAGAGCTCGAAGCTCGAGGGCGAGCAGCTGCTGGCGCAACGCGGCTCCTAGCCGCGGGCGCATCGGGCATGGCGGTCCCGCCCGCTTCAGAGCACGATGGGACGGCGCGCGCAGCCTCGGCGCCCCCTCCGCTGATCGGCGTGCTGGCCCTCCAGGGGGACTTCCAGGCGCACGAGCGCGTCCTGCGACGGCTCGGCGCACGAGCGCGCGAGGTGCGGGTGCCGAGCGACCTCGACGGGCTCCAGGGGCTCGTGATCCCGGGCGGCGAGTCGACCACGATGATGCTCGGGGTGAAGCGGGAGGGTCTCGCCGAGCCGCTCTTGGAGCTCGCGCGCAACGGACTGCCCATGCTGGGCTCCTGCGCCGGGCTGATCATGTTCGACAGCGAGCACCTCGGACTGATGGACATCACCGCGAGGCGCAACGCGTTCGGCCGGCAGGTCAGGAGCTTCGAGGCCGATCTCGACGTCAGGGGAATCGACGGCGGCGCGCTTCGCGGCGTGTTCATAAGGGCGCCGTGGATCGCCGAGCACGGCCCGGACGTCGAGATCCTCGCAGAGCTCGACGGCCACGGGGTCGCCGCTCGTCAGGGTCATATGCTCGCCGTCGCATTCCACAGCGAGCTGGGCGAGGATGACCGCGTCCACCGGCTGTTCCTGGGGTGGGCCTGAGCTCGCGCCGACCGCCGCGCGTCGAGCGGGCGCCGACGGCGGCCCCGCGCTCCGGCTCGGGCGAGTCAGGGTGCGGGCGCGGGCGGCGGAGCGGCGCGCTCGAGCGCTCCCCAGCCCAGATCGTGCTCGTTCTCGGCGCGTTCCACCGCGGTGCCGCCGCGCAGGCCGAACAGTCGCTTGGCCAGCAGCAGGTAGACCACGACGAGCACGTTGACGACGAAGGCCAGCACCTTGAACACGGTCGCCCGGTTGACGATCTCGTAGATCTCGAGCGGCAGCAGCGACGCCGTGACGAGGAACGTCAGGTACTCGGCCCAGCGACGCTGATACCACAGTCCCACGGCCTCGATCCCCTCCACCGCCCCGTATGTCAGGAGCACCCCTCCGAGCAGGTGCAGGTGCGAGGAAGATGTCGTGAACAGGTTGTCGATCTCGTGCAGCAGGCCGTGCGAGGCGTGCGCCTGTCCGGAGGCCACGCCTCCCTGCAGGTCGGCCACCACTTTGTAGAACGTGTGTCGCAGCGTGGCCCGGTCGGCCGCGAACAGCAGGACCAGCACGCCCAGCGCGGTCAGCGCGACGAGGTGAAACGCGCGGTCGACGGCGATCAGGCGAAGCACGATCTTGTCGCGCAGCGGCTTGCCCCTGAGGGGCAGCTCGATCTCGTCCCGCTCGGGCGGGAACGGCCGCGTGGTCCGCTCCGGCGGGAGCAGCGCCAGCCAGCTGTCACAGCGCAGGCAGCGATACCATCGCGTGCCGGCCGAGTCCCGCCGTGCGATGGTCGCGTCCGAGGGACGCAGCTCTGCCGCGTCGGTGCCGACGAGCTCGTGCCCGCGCACGGCGCACAGCACGAGCTCCCAGTGCAGGCGCGGACGCCAGCGCCGGGGCGGCTGAATGCCTGGAGGTTGCACCGCCACGGCCCAACCGTACCCGGCCCCCCGGCGCGATCGGCGATACTCCGACACGATGCGGATCTCGGTGGCCGCCGATGAGATGACGGGCGTGGCGGGAGTGCTCCTGGATGAGCTCGAGCGCCGCGGACACCAGATGCTCGCGCACGGCGCGCTGAGCGATCGGGGCCGAAACGACTGGGCGTGGGCCTCGGAGGCGGCGGCTCGCGACGTCTCGGAGGGTCGCGCGCAACAGGGGATCGTGTGCTGCTGGACGGGCACCGGCGCGTCGATCGCCGCGAACAAGGTGGACCGCGTGCGTGCGGCGCTGTGCCTCGACGCCGTCACCGCCGCCGGTGCGCGCCGCTGGAACGACGCGAACGTGCTCGCGCTCAGCCTCAGGACAACGTCACAGGCGGAGCTCGCGGAGATACTCGACGCCTGGTTCGCGACCGAGCCGAGCCCCGAGGCCGACGATCGCGCCAACGTCGATCATCTCAACGACATCGAGCGCACCTAGTCCCACAGCCGCCGACCGGGTCTCACCCACCGATCTGAAGGCACGCCGGGGCCGGGCGCTCAGGAGGCGGCGAAGCGAACGACGCCGTCCTTCTCCCGTTCGACGACGAGGCCGTCCGCGAGCAGCATGTCGACGTGCCCGAGAACCTCCGACAGGGTGAGGAATGCCTGCGTGACCGCGACGTTTCCCCACAGCTCGTTGGCTATCTCGTGCGCCGTCCGCGGCTCTGCGGCGATCAGCCGGTTGATCCTGGCCGCGCGCCGGCGGTGCAGGCGAAAGCGCTCATCGATCAGAGCGACATGGTCGAGGATCGGCTGGCCGTGCCCCGGAAGCACGATCGACAGCGACATCGCCCGAGTCAGCTCGAGCGAGGAGATGTATTCGAGGAGCGCCTTGGGGCGCTCCTCGCCGCTCGTTCGATCGCCCCCGTCTTCGCCGGCCCCGAGCGGCCGCGTGAGCAGGGGATTGGAGGAGATGTGCTTTATCAGGTGGTCGGCCGACAGCAGGATCGAGCGGGACTCATCCAAGAAGACGGTGTCCGAGGGGCTGTGCCCCGGGCGGTGCAGCGCGCGCAGCGTGCGGTCGCGCAGATGAAGCTCGGCGCCGTCGGCGAGCGGCCTCGAGACCTCCACCGCCGAGCCCCACGCGCGGAAGCTCGCCGAGACGGCGCGCAGCGCGGTGACCACCTCGGCGGGAACGCCGTGGCGGAGCATCAGCTGCTGCGCGAACAGATCGTCGAGCTCGGCCCGCTCGCCGAAGTGGGCCAGAAACGGAGCCAGGCGGTCGAGCGCAGCCACCTCGGCGCCGGAGCGCCGCGCGAGGATGCTGGCCAGCCCGAAGTGGTCGATGTGCTGATGGGTGACGATCAAGAGCTCGATGTCCTCGATCGCGTGGCCGCGGGCCGCGAGGGCCTGCTCCAGCTCGTCGAGCGCCTTCGCCGAGTTCGGCCCCGAGTCGACCAGGGTGAGCGGCGAGTCCTCGATCAGGTAGGCGTTCACCCGGCCCACCTGGAACGGCGTGGGGATCGCGAGGCGGTGGATACCCGCCTCGGCGGCGACGGCGAGCGCCTCCCGCTCGGCCTCATCGTCCGGCTGGGCCGCCGCGGGCGAGCCGGAGCTCCCCGCCGGGCGCCCCTGATCGTCGCCGCCGTCCATTCGATTCGGGTCTGACTTCCCGCTCACGAGCGGATCAGCGCCAGAACCTCGTCGCGACGGCGTTCCATGTCCTCGGGCGAGACGAGGGACTCGAGGCACAGCCGCAGCAGCGGCTCGGTGTTGGACGGACGCACGTTGAAGTGCCAGTCCTCGTAATCGATCGATATCCCGTCGAGCCGGTCCTGGCGCGCATCGGAGAAGCGCGCGGCGATCTGCTCGATCTTGGCCGGCGGATCGGCCACCTCGGAATTGATCTCTCCCGAGATGAAGTAGCGCTCGTGGTAGGGGGCTAGCAGCTCGGACATTCGCTCGCGCTCGCGCGCGAGCAACTCGAGGACGAGCAGCGCGGGAATCGTGCCCGAGTCGGCGCAGTAGAAGTCCCTGAAGTAGTAGTGGCCGGACACCTCGCCGCCGAACAGCGAGCCCTCGGCGCGCATGCGCGTCTTGAAGAAGGCGTGCCCCACGCGATTCACATACGGGGTGCCGCCCGCGCGTCTCACCGTGTCCGGGACGGCCCGAGATGCGCGCACGTCGTACAGGATCGCCTCGCGGTGGGTGGGGTTCGGATCCTTGCGCAGCAGCGATTCGGCGAGCAGCGCCGTGAGGAAGTCGCCGGCGACGAACGAGCCTTGATCGTCGATGAAGAAGCAGCGGTCGCCATCTCCGTCCCACGCGATGCCGAGGTCGGCGCCGCTGGCGCGCACCCGCTCGACGATCTGTCGTCGGTTCCGCTCCAGAAGCGGGTTGGGCTCGTGGTCGGGGAAGTTGCCGTCCGGCGTCCAGTAGGTCTCGATCAGCTCGAGGCCGAGCGGCTCGAGCAGCGGCCCCACCATCGGTCCGGCCATCCCGTTGCCCCCGTCCAGGACGACCTTAAGCGGATGTGACTCAAGCGACGATCGGACGGCATCGGCGTCGATGAACCCGAGCACGGCCGACTGGAACTCCGCGTAGATGTCGACCTCCTCGATCGTCCCGCCCGGGCGGGCAACCGCGTCCTCGGGCCGTGCCGGCGCTCCAGGCGCGAGCTCGCTCTCGATCGTGCGCCGGATGTCCTGGATGCCCGACTCGCCGGACAGCGCGATCGCCCCCTCGCGGACGAGCTTGACGCCCGTGTAGGCCTTCGGATTGTGCGAGGCGGTGCACATGAGGCCTCCGTCCAGCTGACGCGAGCCGACCAGGAAGTAGAGCATCTCCGACCCCACGAGACCTGCATCGATCACGTGGACCCCCTCGCGGAGGAGCCCCTCGCGGTAGCGCGCCGAGAGCTCGGGGGCGCTCAGGCGCATGTCGCGCCCGCAGCCGACGCGCAGCTCGGAGGCGTCCTTGCCCGCGAGCCGCGAGAGCACACGGGCGAACGCGCGACCGATCAGCTCGGCGACCTCGCCGTCTATCTGCTCGCCGTACAGGCCGCGTATGTCATACGCCTTGAAGATCTCCGGTGGTGGCGGGACGCTCATGCGCTCGCCAATCCTACGGATGCCGACCGCGACCGCCCGGCGAGCGACATCGATCGCGGGCGGATTCGTAGACTCTGAGACATGTCCGGACACTCGAAGTGGGCGAGCATCAAGCACAAGAAGGCGATCGTCGACTCGCGGCGAGGCGCGCAGTTCTCAAAGCTGGCGCGAGCGATCATGGTCGCCGCGCGCGACGGCGGCGGGGACCCGGACGCGAACGCGACGCTCGAGAACGCGGTGCGCAAGGCCAAGGAAGCGTCGATGCCCAAGGACAACATCGAGCGCGCGATCGCAAAGGGCACCGGCGAGGGCGGCGAGGCGGACGCGATCGAGACGGTCCTCTACGAGGGCTACGGCCCCGGTGGGGTCGCGGTGCTCGTGGAGGCGCTGACCGACAACCGAAACCGCACCGGCGCGGATGTCAGGCATGCCTTCTCGAAGATTGGCGGCAGCCTCGGCGAGCCCGGCTCGGTCGCGTACCTGTTCGACAAGAAGGGCACGATCGTGGTCGATGCAGCCCGCTATTCCGAAGACGATCTGATGGTCGCCGTGGAGGCGGGCGCCGAGGACATCTCGACCGACGATGACGTGTTCGAGGTGGTGACCGAACCAGCGGACTTCGCCGCGGTGCGCAACGCGCTCGAGCAGGCGGGCATCGAGCTCGAGAGTGCGGAGATGCTCTACCGGCCGTCGATCCTCGTGCCGATCGACGAGGCGCAGGCGGGCAAGCTGATGAGGCTCATCGAGTCGCTCGAAGACAGCGACGACGTCGACGCGGTTCATGCCAACTTCGACGTCTCCGCCGAGGTGCTCGAGCGCGTGGCGGGCTAGGCCCGCGAGTCGAGGCCGCTCGGGTAGGCGCCCCACCATCGCGGGAGCGGAAGGGCCGGGCGGCGTCTCGCTCCCCGGGGGCGCCCACGATCGGGCAGGCGTCCGGGGTGGGGCGCAGAATCACAGGGCATGATCGTACTCGGCATAGATCCGGGCCTGGCCAACACGGGCTACGGCGTGGTGGCGAGCGGGCGGAACGCCGCCGGCGGGCTCGTCGCGCTCGACGGCGGCGTGATCGAGACGCGGGCGCAGCTCGCGCAGGAGCGGCGCCTCGCCGATATCCACGCGGCGGTCGAGGCGCTGCTGCTGGAGCACGCGCCAGACGCGGTTGCGCTCGAGGAGCTGTACTTCGGCCAGAACGTCCGCACGGCGTTCGCCGTCGGTCATGCGCGCGGGGTGGTCATGCTGGCGGCCGGCCGCCAGGGCGTGCCCTGCGCCAGCTACACGCCCCAGAAGGTCAAGAGCGCCGTGTGCGGCAACGGGCGCGCGGGCAAGGATCAGGTCGCCCGGATGATAAAGACGCTCCTCGGCCTGGCGCGGGAGCCCGACTCCGACCATGCCTCGGACGCGCTCGCCGTGGCCGTCTGTCATGCCAACTGCGCCCCGCTGTCGAGCGCGCTCGCCCGGGTCGGCGGATGATCGCGCTGCTGCGCGGCGAGGTTGCGGTCCGCCGCACCGACCACGTCGTGATCCTCTGCGGCAGCGTCGGCTACCGCGCAGCGGTGTCGGCCGAGACGCTGCGTCACCTGCCCGCCGTGGGTCAGCAGGCGACGCTGCACGCGCACGTGATCGTGCGTGACGACGCGCTCGCCCTGTATGGCTTTCACTCCGAAGAGGAGCGCGATCTGTTCCTGATGCTCCTCTCGGTCCAGGCCGTCGGGCCGAAGGTGGCGCTCGCCGTCCTCTCCGGCGGCACGCCACGCGAGCTCGCCGCGGCGCTCGCGGCCGGTGACGCGGCTCGATTCCAGGCCGTGCCCGGAATCGGCAAGCGCACGGCCGAGCGGATCATCGTCGAGCTGCGCGAGAAGGTCGCGGTGCAAGGCGGCACGAACGCCGGCGCGGATGAGCCCATCCTCGCCCGCCGGGGCGAGGCGCATCACCCGCGAATCCTCGCCCGCGACGGGCTGCTCGAGCTGGGCTACGCGCCCGGCGAGGCGGAGGGGCTTCTGCGGGACGCCGACGGCGACAGCGCCGAGGAGCTGCTCGCGCACGCACTGCGTCTGGCGCGGGCGGCCTCGTGATGGCGCAGACGGAGCGCATCCAGACGCCGTATCTCGCCGGAGAAGACGAGCTCGACCGTTCGCTCCGGCCGCGAAGGCTCGAGGACTTCGTTGGCCAGGAGGCCCTCTGCGAGCAGCTGGCCGTCGCGATCGAGGCGTCGACGGCCCGCGGAGACGCGCTCGATCATCTTCTGCTGGCCGGCCCGCCCGGCCTGGGCAAGACATCGCTCGCGCAGATCGTCGCGACCGAGCTCGAGGTCCCGTTCGTGCAGACGGCCGGCCCGGCGCTCGAGCGTAAGGGGGACATCGCCGCGTTCCTCACCGCACTCGAGCCGCGAAGCGTGTTCTTCGTCGACGAGATCCACCGGCTGCCGCGCACGTTGGAGGAGACGTTCTACCCGGCGATGGAGGACCGGCGCCTGCCGATCACGGTCGGACAGGGCGCCGGGGCCCGCGTGGTCACGCTCGAGCTGCCGGCGTTCACGCTCATCGGTGCGACGACGCGCGCCGGGCTGCTGACCACGCCGCTGCGCGACCGCTTCGGCATCCAGGCGCGCCTCGAGCCCTATTCGGCGCAGGAGCTCGCGATCATCGTGTGCCGCTCGGCCGAGATCCTTCAGATCGGCCTGGATGAGGACGGCGCGAGCGCGATCGCGGCGCGCAGCCGGGGAACCCCGAGGGTGGCCAACCGCCTGCTCAAGCGCGTCCGCGACTTCGTCGAGGTCCGCATGCCGGGTGTGATCACCGCGGGGGCGGCGCACGCAGCCCTCGAGATGCTCGAGGTCGACGAGCGCGGACTGGACCGTCTGGATCGCGAGATACTTCGCACGATCTGCGCGAAGTTCGACGGCGGACCGGTGGGCCTCTCGACGCTCGCTGTCGCGGTCGGGGAGGAGCGCGACACGATCGAGGACGTCTATGAGCCCTACCTGCTGAAGGAGGGCCTCATCAAGCGCACACCGCGAGGCCGGACCGCGACCGCCGCCGCGTTCGCCCATCTGGGCCTCGAGCCCGCGCTGGCGGCGGACGGACCGTCGCTGTTCTGAGGGCCTCGAGCGGGGCCGGGTGAGCCCACCCACCGCCTTCGACGCTTGGCTTGCGTACTCTGTAGTCGTCCATGGCACACCCGTTCATCTGCCCAAACTGCGGTCACCGCACCACAGAGCTCGACCGGAACCTCGGCTTCACGCGCCAGCGCAAGGGCTGCTCGAAGTGCGGCTTCGCGTTCCTGTTCGAACTGCTTGACGACTACTTTCCCGCGCCCGACGCGGCCTTCTTCGTGTGCGACAGCGAGGGCCGCGTGATCGGCTGTGGCAGGAACTCGTTCGCCTTCACCGGCCTCGAGGAGGAGGAGGTCATCGGCCAGCGGGTCGAGCAGGTGCTCGGATTGGCGTTCGCCAATGGCGAGAACCCGGTCACGACCGTGCTCGAGTGGGGGGTGCGCGCGCTCGAGGTTCCGGTGCAGGTCAGCGGCGAACGCGACATCACGGCAAGCGCCAAGGCGGACATGTTCCCGGCGTACGACGACGATGGCGGGCTTCTGCTCGTGCTGACTCCCGACAAGTAGGCTCACCGAGCATGACCTCCCCATGACCGACCGTCGTCGCAACACCCTGGTTCTGCTGATCGTCGCCGGCCTGCTCGCCGCCTCGCTCGCGGTGATCGCCCTGAAGCCGACCCGCCTGGGCCTCGACCTGAAGGGCGGCGTGCAGCTCGTCTATCAGGGCAAGCCGACCGCGCAGTCGAAAGTCGACACCGAATCGCTGAACCGCGCGATCGACATCATGCGCAAGCGCGTCGATCAGCTGGGGGTCGCCCAGCCGGAAATCCAGCGCTCGGGGATCGACGAAATCGACGTGGCGCTGCCCAGCGTGAGCAACGCCGCGCGCGCCGAACAGGAGGTCGGCAAGACCGCACAGCTGTTCTTCTACGACTGGGAGCCGAACGTGATCGGCCCCGACGGGCAGCCGGCGCCGACCGAACCCACCGTGACCGGCGGCGCGAACGCCGGCGCGTCCCAATTCGGGCTGACCGAGTATCAGGCGGTGCAGCGCGCCGCCAAACGACCGGCGGTCCTGCGCAAGAACGACACGACATGGACCTCCGGCTGCACCCCCCAGCAGGTGGGCGGCTGCATATATGGCAGCTGGTATCTGCTCGACACCAAGCACGAAAAGGTGCTCTGCGCCGGCGCGAAGGCCATCTGCGCTCCGGCGGAAACCGAACAGAACCTCTACGCGGACAACTACAAACCTCCGCCGGGCACGAAGGTCCAGGCGGTGCGCGTCAACCCGGGGACGGTGCTCGTGCAGGCCCATCCGGTGGAAACCGCGGCGGGCAAGATCACCCAGACCTCGCCGAACAGCTGGTTCGTGCTCAACGACAACTCGGTGCTGACCGGCGCCGACATCAAGAACCCGCAGCAGAGCTTCGACGAAGGAACCGGCGGCACCGGCGCGCCCAACGTCACGTTCGGATTCACCTCCCACGGACAGAACGTGTTTCAGCGCGTCACGAAGGAAATCGCCCACCGCGGCCAGGAAGCGCAGCTGCCGGGCGTCGGCAAGGAACAGGCCCAGCAGCACTTCGCCGTCGTGCTGGACGGCCAGCTGATCACGACGCCGTCGATCGACTACACGAAGTATCCGGAAGGGATCGACGCCTCCTCGGGCTCGCAGATCTCGGGCGGGTTCACGATCGGGTCGGCTCAGGAACTCGCCAGCGAGCTCCAGTCCGGCGCCCTGCCGATCAAGCTGGCGCTGATCTCCAACTCGCAGGTGTCGGCGACGCTCGGAAAAACGGCGCTCAACCAGGGCCTGATCGCCGGCCTGATCGGCTTCGCGGTCGTCTGCCTCTTCCTGGTCCTCTTCTACCGCGTGCTTGGCGTGATCGCCGTCGGGGGGCTGCTCATCTACGGGATCTACTTCTTCGCGCTGATCAAGCTCATCCCGATCACCCTGACGCTGCCCGGGATCGCCGGGTTGATCCTCACGATCGGCGTGGCGGCGGACGCGAACATCGTGATCTTCGAGCGGGTCAAGGAGGAGATCCGCGGCGGGCGCTCGATCATCTCGGGCATCGCCACCGGCTACAAACGCGGCTTCGCCGCGATCATCGACGCCAACGTCGTCACGTTCATGACGGCGTTCATCCTGTTCGCGCTCGCCACCGCGGAAGTGAAGGGCTTCGCGTTCACGCTCGGCATCGGCACGCTGGTGTCGCTGTTCACGGCCGTGCTCGCCACCCAGGCGGCGCTCAGCACGATGAGCCACTCGCGGATGGTCTCGAGCCCGTCGGCGCTCGGGGCCGCACGTCGCGGGGGTGGCTGGACCTTCGACTTCATGGGTGCGTCGAAGTGGTTCTTCTCGCTGTCGGGCACGATCCTGCTCGTCGGAGCGCTCGCGATCGGCGGCAAGGGGCTCAACTTCGGGATCGATTTCAAGTCGGGCACCCGCATCCAGACCGCGTTCACGAGGTCCGTCAGCGAGGGGCAGGTCGCCTCGGTGATGGCGGCCGAGGGCTATGGCAATGCGCAGGTTCAGAAGTTCACGAACAAGAGCATCGGCGGCTCCGGGTATCAAATTTCGACGAAGACGCTTCAGCCGGAAAAGGTCAAAGGGATCAAGATCGCCCTCGACACGAAGTTCGGCAACGGCCCGAACGCACCCGGGACCAAGAACTTCTCCTCGACCTCGATCGGACCGACGTTCGGAAAAACCGTCGCCAACAGCGCGATCATCGCGATCATCGCGTCGCTGCTCGTCATCTCGGCCTACATAGCGCTGCGCTTCGAGTGGAAGTACGCGGTTCCGGTTCTGATCGCGCTGATGCACGACCTCCTGATCACGGCGGGCGTCTACTCGCTCACCGGCCGCGAAGTCACCACGGCGACCGTCGCGGCCCTGCTGACGATCCTGGGCTATTCGCTCTACGACACGATCATCGTGTTCGACCGCGTGCGCGAGAACGTGCCGCGGATGCCGCGCGCGGCGTTCTCGCAGATCGTCAACCGCTCGATGTCGGAGGTGCTCACGCGATCGCTGGCGACGAGCTTCTGCACGCTCCTGCCCGTGGTCTCCCTGCTGCTGTTCGGCGGGGAAACACTGAAGAACTTCGCCTTCGCGTTGATGGTCGGGATCGCCTCAGGCGCCTACTCGTCGATCTTCATCGCGTCCCCGGTGCTGACCCATTGGAAGGAGCGCGAGGGCAGCTATCGCAACCGGCGTGCGCGGATCATCCGCGAACTCGGCCAGGTCCCGGCCTACGCCACGACGGTGTCGGGCGAGCCCGAGGACGTGGAGCCATCGCAGAAGCGCAAGCGCACGCGACGGGGGAGCCTGATCGCCCCGGAGGAGCCGGGCGAGCAGATCTCACGCGAAGAGTTCCAGGAACTCGTGCGCGACCTCGACGTCGAGGGCCAGCCCACGTCGGCGTCCACCGAGCCCAGGGCGGCGAGCACGGGTGTCGCGCAGCGCGCTCCCGAGCAGGAGCCCGAGGTCGACGTCGAGGCCCAGCGCGACCCGGCTGCGGACCTCACGCCGGAGGACCTCGTGCTCAAGGAAGAGCCCAAGCGGCGCGAGAAGCGCAGGCGCCCGCGCAACCGCCGTCACGGCAGATCGCGCTGAGGACAATGGGCGATCGAGGCAACCGAGGAGAACGCTGATGGGAATGCTCGGCTGGGTCATGATGGGCCTTGCGATCTGGCATTTCACGATCTTCATGCCCGACCGCTTCTGGGGCGGGATCGTGGGGGCGTTCGTCGGCTCGCTCGTGGGCGCGACGCTCGTGGCGCTGATCATCTACAGCGTCAAAGTCTCCGCCCTGAAGATTCCCGGCCCGCGTGCCACCGACATCGCGGTCGTGCTGTATGCGGTCCCCGGCGCGCTGATCGGGATCGCCCTCGTCTACCTGGAGGGCATGCGGCGCGAACGAACGGCGAGCGTAGAGCGCGCCTGAGCCGCCTCTTGCGCCAGCCGGGGAGTTCCGTCTAGCCGCGGCCGTAGGGTGGCCGGATGCCTGGCGCCCGCTTTGAGATTCCCGACTGCCCGGACGTCGACGTGGGGCGCCTGCGGCGAGAGCTCGGGGTGAGCGGGCCGACGGCACAGGTGCTCGTGCGGCGGGGATTCTCAGAGCCGGCGGGCGCGCGCGCGTTCCTCGAGGCGGACGAGGAGCATCCCGTCGACGCGTTCGCCGGCATCGGCGACGCGCTCGAGCTGATCCTCGCGCGGGTCAAGAGCGGCGAGCTGATCACGATCCACGGCGACTACGACGTGGATGGGGTGTGCTCGACGGCCGTGTTCGTGCGGGCGCTGCGCGGGCTCGGCGCGAACGTGGACTGGTATCTGCCCGACCGCGCGAGCGACGGCTACGGGCTCGCCGCGGCCACGGTGCGCCGGCTCGCGCAGCGCGGTACGCGTCTGCTGCTCACCGTCGACTGCGCGATCACCGCCGTCGAGGAGGTCGCCGGGGCACGCGCGCTCGGGATGGACGTGGTCGTCACCGATCACCACGCGCCGCGGGCCGACGGCGAGCTGCCGCCGGCGGCGATCGTCCATCCCCTCGTGTGCGGGTATCCGTGCGCGGAGCTCTGCGCGACGGCCGTCGCCTACAAGCTGGCGCAGGGCCTCGCGCAGGCCGCCGGCGGCCGGAACGGCGACCGGCTCGCCGAGGACCTCGACCTGGTCGCGCTGGCCACGATCGCCGACGTCGTGCCGCTCACCGGTGAGAACCGTGCCCTCGTTCGTCGCGGACTTCGCGCGCTCGCGAGCACCGCCAAGCCGGGGCTGCAGGCGCTGATGAGGGTCTCGAACGTGGACCCGGCAAAGGTGAACGAGCGTTCGGTCGGCTTCGCGCTCGCGCCGCGACTGAACGCCGCCGGGCGCCTGTATCGCGCCGACGCGGGGCTCGAGCTGATCCTGACCGAGGACCCGCATCGCGCCCTCGAGATCGCCGAGGAGCTCGACCTGGCCAACCGGGAGCGGCGGCTCCTGGAGACGCGAATCCGCCTCGACTCCGAAGCGCAGATCGCCTCGCTCGGCGAGCGCGCCTGCTACGTGCTGGCGGGGGAGGGGTGGCACCACGGCGTGATCGGCATCGTCGCCGCCCGCCTGGCCGAGCGCCACCGCCGCCCGGTCGTGATGATCTCCCTCGATGGCGCGACCGGCAGGGGGTCGGGGCGAAGCATCGAGGCGTTCGACCTGCTCGGCGGCCTGACGGCGTGCGCCGGAGATCTCCTCCGTTACGGCGGCCACCGCGCTGCGGCGGGTCTCGAGATCGAGCGAGGGCGGGTCGACGCGTTCGCCGCCGCGCTGTGCGCTCACGCCGAGCGTGTCCTTCAGCCGCAGGACATGGTGGCGGTCGAGCGGGTGGATGCCGTCGTGGGCGGCGACGAGCTGGGGATGACGCTCGCCGAGGAGCTGCAACGGCTGGCGCCGTTCGGGCGGGGCAACCCCGGCGTGTCGCTGCTGCTCGAGGACGCCACGTTCAGTGACCGGCGGCCGATGGGCGAGGGCAAGCACGTCCGTTTCACGGTCGAATCGCGCGGCGCCCGTGCGCGCGCGGTCGCATTCGGAACCGGAGGGCGCCTGCCCGTCGAGGACGGCGCGGCGGCCGAGGCGACATTCACGCTCGAGGTCAACGAGTGGAACGGCGTCAGCGAACCTCGCCTCGTGCTCCGTCAGGCGCGATCCGCGGGAAGCCCCGACGGCGGGCCGGACCCTGCGTCTGGGCAGACGCAGAGCGGCGACGAGCTCGTTCTGTTCGCCGTCCCCTGACAGGGACCGCCCGGCGCCGAGCGCTTCAATCCTTCTTGGCGTTCCCCTACCCTATGAGCATGGCGATCGCGCGGGATCCACAGAGTCCACCGAGAGCCGACGCGCCCGACACGCGGCTCGAGCAGCTCGCCGATGTCGAGCTCACCGCACGGCGCACGCAGGCCGAGCTGGATCTCAACGCGGCCGAGCGGCGCCTGCTCGGTGACCTGTTCGCGATCGTCTCAGAGCACGCGGCGGACTCCGCCGTCGAGATCGACCGTGGCCGCGTGCAGGACGCGTTCGTGTTCGCCTGCGAGCACCACGCCGCGCAGCGGCGCAAGTCGGGCGAGGACTTCATCGTGCACCCCGTCGGCGTGGCGCGGATCTGCGCCGGCATGCGGCTCGACACGGAGACCCTGTGCGCGGCGCTGCTGCACGACACCGTCGAGGACACCTCGGCCTCGATCGATGAGGTGCGCGCGCGCTTCGGCGAGGAGATCTCGGGCGTCGTCGACGGCGTCACCAAGCTGACCGGGATCACCTTCCAGTCCCACGACGAGGCGCAGGCTGAGAACTATCGCAAGATGATGGTGGCGATGGCCACGGATGTCCGGGTCATCCTGATCAAGCTCGCCGACCGGCTGCACAACATGCGCACGATCGACGCGATGCCCAAGCAGAAGCAGATGGAGAAGGCGCGCGAGACGCTCGAGATCTACGCGCCGCTCGCCCATCGACTGGGCATCCACGCGATCAAGTGGGAGCTCGAGGACCTGGCGTTCGCCACCCTGCACCCGCGCAAGTACCAGGAGATCAAGGGCCTCGTGGCCCAGCAGCGCGACGATCGCGAGCGCTACGTCAATGAGGCCGGGGAGTATCTGGCACGCGAGCTTCAGGAGCTGGGAATCCGGGCGCAGATCGCCGGACGCGCGAAGCACTTCTATTCGATCTACTCGAAGATGACCAAGAAGGGCCGCGAGTTCAACGAGATCTACGACCTCACCGCGATGCGCGTGATCGTCGACTCGGTGAAGGACTGCTACGGGACCGTCGGCGTGATCCACTCCCTGTGGAAGCCGCTGCCGGGCCGGTTCAAGGATTTCATCGCGATGCCCAAGTTCAACATGTACCAGTCGCTGCACACGACGATCATCGGACCCGAGGGACGGCCTCTGGAGATCCAGATCCGCACCCAGGAGATGCACGAAATGGCCGAGTTCGGCGTCGCGGCCCACTGGGTCTACAAGCACCGTTCGCCACGGGACCCAGACGGTGATGGCGAGATCTCGGTGCCGAGCGAGGACACGAAGCTGAAGTGGCTGCGCTCGATGCTCGACTGGCAGAAGGACCTGTCCGATCCGCGCGAGTTCATGGAGACGCTGCGCACGGACCTGTTCGAGGACGAGGTGTACGTCTTCACCCCGAAGGGCGAAGTCAAGTCGCTCGCGGCCGGAGCCACGCCGCTGGACTTTGCCTACGAGGTGCACACCGAGATCGGCCACCGCTGCGTCGGCGCGCGGGTGAACGGGAAGATCGTGCCGCTCCACTACGAGCTCTGTTCCGGCGACATCGTCGAGATCCTCACCGCCAAGCGCGAGCGCGGTCCTTCGCGCGACTGGCTGGCGACGGTCAAGACGACGCGCGCGCGGAACAAGATCAAGCAGTGGTTCAAGGCGGAGTCCCGCCAGGACACCGAGCACATCGGCCGCGATCTTCTCCAGGAGCACCTGCGCAAGCAGGGTCTTCCGGCGCAGAAGATCACCGGCTCGGCGCTGCTGGCGGACGTGATCCGCGAGGTCGGCTACCGCAAGGCGGATGACTTCTACATCGCGCTCGGAGGCGCCAAGGTCTCGCCCAAGGTCGTCGTGAACAAGGTCATGCAGCGCCTGAAGCAGGGCGAGGCCGCCGACGGGGAGGCGAGCGCCTCGGAGCTTCTGCGGGTCGGCCGGGCGCGCAGGCGCCCGACGAAGTCCTCCGGGCAGTACGGGATCAAGGTGGAGGGCGTCGAGGACGTGATGCTGCGCCTTGCCAAGTGCTGCCGTCCCGTCCCGGGTGATGAGATCGTCGGCTACATATCGCTCGGCCGCGGCATCACGATCCACCGAGAGGACTGTCCCAACGCCCTGCTCCTGCGCAAGGATCCCGAACGCTTCACCAGCGTCGCCTGGGAGGGTGACCAGGCGACGGCGTTCGTCGTCGAAATCCAGATCGACGCATGGGATCGCCACCGGCTGCTGGAGGACCTCTCGCGCGTGTTCTCCGAGTCGGGGGCCAACATCCTCGAAGCGCGCTGCCTGTCCACGCCGCCGATGGTCAAGAACCGGTTCGTGGTGGAGGTGGCGGACACGCACACGCTGAAGACGGCGATCACCCGGATGCGCAACATCGAGTCGGTGTTCGACGCCTACCGCGTGACGCCGGGCGGCGCCGCGTAGCGCCCGGTCAGACCATGATGTTCAGCGCGCGCGGCAGAACGCGGTAGCGCGCCTCCGCGACCTCGCCGAGGTAGTCTCCGTCGACCTGCAGCGGGAGCGGGCGATCGTCGGCCGAGCGAACCGTGAACTCGGTCACGCCAGAGAAGCCGGTCACCTGCCGATGGCGCACGACGCTGGCGCGGGAGGAGATCGCGCGCAAGCCGATGAAGGGCATCGCAAGCGGCGTGGCGCGGTGCAGGACGCCGCCGGCGAGCGTGCCCGAGTCCAGGCCTGCGCCCTCTGCGATCTCGATCGGGCGGTCGTTGAAGTAGGTGAACGGCGAGCCGTTCTGCACGATCGCGGTGACGCCGCCGAGCGTAGAGCCCGGGAGCTTCACCTCCATCCGCGGCGCTCCGAGCAGATAGCGGCGCGAGAAGGTCCTGACCGCGATCCACGCGAAGTAGTAGGGGCCCAGACGGGCCTTCAGGTGGGGGTTCGAGTCGACGTGCTCGACCACGCTCGCGTCCAGGCCGACGCCCGAGGCGAACGTGAAGCAGCGGCCGTTGACGCTACCGAGATCGACCCTGCGCATGGTCCAGCCGTCGGCCATCGCGAGCAGGTGCTCGGTCGCATCGATGAGGTCGCCGGGGATGCCGATCGTCTTGGCGAACACGTTCGCGGAGCCTCCCGGCAGGCAGCACAGCGGGGTGGAGGAGCCGAGTAGGCCGTTGGCGGCTTCGTTGACGGTGCCGTCGCCGCCGAAGGCGACGACCACGTCATAGCCCTCGTGCGCCGCCTCTCGACACAGCTCGGTGGCGTGGCCGCGGGCTTCGGTGTCCACGGCGTCGAGATCAAAGCGGCCCCGCAGGGCGGGGACGATCAGACGGCGCAGGCGCTCGGAGACGGCCGTCGCATGTGGATTGACGACGATCAGCATGCGCCGCTTCGCGGTGGGCGCGAATCGCGCGAGGGCCTGCGGCGCGTCGGCCTGGCGCTCGCCCGGCCTGGCAGGGGTGCTCATCACCAAGACCTACACTGCACTCCGGGCGGCGTTACCGGAGTTCACCTCGCTCGCGAACGGCTTGCGTTCGCCGGGATGGTTGCTAGACTGCCGCCCACATAGGACACATCCAGAGGGGTGGAGGGACTGGCCCTACGAAACCCCGGCAACCACCGTGAACGTCACGACGGGAAGGTGCCAATTCCAGAGAGATGTGTGGCGGGCTTCGTGCTCTTCGCCACACCGTGACACGGCGAAGACCATAGCGAAGGGAGCCCTCAATGGCTGTGAGTCATCTGGAGTGCAAGGAGTGCAAGGCGGAGTACCCGCTCGAGGCGCTGTACGTGTGCGAGCGGTGCTTTGGGCCGCTGGAGGTCGCATACGAGCACAGCACCACTGAGCGCGACGTCGGCGAGCTGCGCCGCCGGATCCAGGGCGGACCGCAGAACATCTGGCGCTATGCGGACTTCCTGCCCCTGACGGGCGGGCCCCCCGGCCCGTCGGGGCGGCTCGCCTCACGCGTGGGCCTGCCGTCGGGCTGCACACCGCTGATCCGAGCCGACAGGCTGGCTCAACGACTCGGCCTGCGCGAGGTGTGGGTCAAGAACGACGCCGCCAACCCGACCCACTCGTTCAAGGACCGGGTCGTGTCGGTATCCGTCGCGCGGGCCCGCGAGCTGGGATTCGACGTGATCGCGTGCGCCTCGACGGGCAACCTGGCCAACTCCGTGGCGGCTCACGGCGCCGCGCTGGGGATGGAGTCCTACGTGTTCATCCCCGCCGACCTCGAGGAGCAGAAGGTGCTCGCCACGGGCGTCTACGGGACCAAGCTCGTGACGGTGTCCGGCACCTACGACGACGTCAACCGTCTTTGCACGGAGCTTTCGGCCGAGCGCGACTGGGCGTTCGTGAACGTCAACCTGCGCCCCTACTACGCCGAGGGATCAAAGACGCTGGCGTTCGAGATCGCCGAGCAGCTGGGTTGGGAGCTGCCCGACCGCTGCGTGATCCCCGTGGCCTCCGGATCGCTGTTCACAAAGATCGCGAAGGGCTTCCAGGAGTGGCGCGAGCTCGGGCTGCTCAGCGGAGAGCTGCCGCGATTGAACGGCGCCCAGGCCGAGGGCTGCTCGCCCGTGGCGAGCGCCTTCGCCGCCGGCCGGGAGGTGTGCCGGCCGGTGAAGCCGAACACGATCGCCAAGTCGCTGGCGATCGGCAATCCCGCGGACGGCCCCTACGCGCTCGAGCAGGCACGCCACAGCGGAGGCTCCGTGGACGCCGTCAGCGACGAGGAGGTCCGAGCGGGAATCGCGCTGCTGGCCCAGACCACGGGCATCTTCACCGAGACGGCGGGCGGCGTCACGACCGCGGTGCTGGCGAAGCTCGCCGCGCGCGGAGACATCGACCCGAACGAGCGCGTCGTGCTTGTGATCACGGGCGATGGCCTGAAGACGTTGGACGCGGTGCGCGGCACGTTCGAGACGCACGCCATCGCTCCGACGATCGAGGCCTTCGAGGAGCGCGTTCCCGAGGCGGTGAACGTCTGATGACCGTGCTCGTGAAGATCCCGCCGCAGCTTCGGGCTGCAACCGGCGGCGAGACCGAGACGGCGCTCGACGGCGACACGGTGCAGGAGGTGCTCGATGGCCTGTTCGCCCGCTTCGATGAGCTCCGTACTCGCATCGCCGACGAGGATGGGTCGCTGCGGCGCTTCGTCAACGTGTACCTGGCCGGTGAGGACATCCGCTTTCTTGACGGGCTGCAGACGCCGGTATCAGACGGCGCCGAGCTGACGATCCTCCCGGCCGTCGCCGGCGGCTGACGCCGCGGCGGACAGCCCTCGGCGCCCCTAGCGCAGCTGAGCGGCGTGATGGGCCGCCGGAGCCGGTGCGCCGGCGTGGGCCGGGGCGACCGTGGAGCCGCTGAACCCGACCGTCGAGACGACGCCGGCGAGACACATCGCTCCGATCGTCAACGCCCGCATCCGGCGCGGTGTCAGCCAGCCCATGCGGTGGTTCTGAAGCCAACTGCGAAAGCCGCTCGCGGCCGAGGCGGCACAGATCGCACAACCAACGCACATGCCCCAAGGATAGTGCCTGCGGTCGCCGTCGCGTCGAGGTCGACGGTGAGCATCCCGCCAGTCCGCAATCAGAGGCGCTCAGCGGTCCCGGATCCGTCCCGCAGCCGTCTGTGCAGCTCTGCGCCGCGGCCGGCGGCGACGGCGCGCGCGGCGCGCGCGTCCGTCAGCTCGAGACCCTGAGAGTGTGCGAAGTCGAGCAGGTCCTGGCGCTCCTCGCTCTCGCGCGCGGCGCGCAGGAACAGCCAGCAGAACAGGCACAGGGTGAGGATCGACTCCTCGACCATCATGATCGCGCCGGCGATGCTCTGGTCGGCCAGCGGCGAGATGTGGTGGGCGGCGTCGCCGTGCAGGTAGAAGGGGTAGAAGACCGTGCCCGACCACAGGAACACGTTGCCCAGGACCGTGCCGGTGAGGCGCACGGCGACGATGTAGATGAGCTTTGCGAAATTGCCGAACCAGCTGGGCGTGGGCAGCGGGCCGAACAGGCACATCCACATGTTGATGCCGAACGCGAGGAACATCGCGTGCTCGAGCGCGTGCAGGCCGGAGTGGCGGAGCGCTGCTTCATAGAGGACCGGCAGGTGCCACACGTACAGGTCCAGGGCCCACAGCGGGAACGCCACGAGCGGATGCGTCAGTACGCGCAGGCGATCGAACAGCCGGATACGCAGAATCGGGGCGAGCAGCGGGCCGGTGAGTCCCAGCACGATCAGCAGCGCGGCGATGTCACCCAGCAGCAGGTGCTCGACCATGTGCGCCCACAGGAGATCCTGGCTGACCGAGCCGAGCGACGTGAGCGCGGCCGCGATGACGATGAAGCCGGAGTAGAAGCAGGCCTGGCGCCAGCCCGGCACCGGGTGTCCGCCGATCGCGAGCGTACGCACCCGCCGCGCGTAGAGCAGTCCGAGCAGCGCGAGCGGCCCGAGCTGGAGCACGGCCGACGCGTCGGCGGAGATGGCGAGCGGGAGCTTCAGCATGCAAATGCAGGGTACGCGAGCGTCGCCGGATCGGCGAGCGCAACGGAACGCTCCCATAGACTGCCGCGGGCATGAGAGTCCCGCGCGGCCGCCTGCTGTCATCGCTGCTCGGTGGCCTGGGCATCGCGGCGCTCGCCGTCCCGGAGAGCGCCGCGGCGCACGGGATCGTGGGCAAGGCCGATCTGCCGATCCCGGTGTGGCTGTTCAGCTGGGCGGCGGCGATCGTCCTGGTCGTGTCGTTCGTCGCGCTGTCGGCGATGTGGACCCGGCCGCAGCTCCAGGAACCGCACACGCGCAGGCTGTTCGCGCTCCCGGCGCCCCTGGAATGGCTCGCGAGCCTGCTTGGCCTGGCTCTGTTCGCGCTGGTCGTCTACAGCGGATTCGCCGGCGCACAGATCACCCAGGCGAACTTCTCGGTGACGTTCATCTACGTGATCTTCTGGATCGGCACGCCGGTGGCGAGCGTGCTGCTCGGGGACGTGTTTCGCGCGCTGAGCCCGTGGAGGACGTGCGCGCGCATCCTCGCGCTGGGGATGCGGCGGTTTCGAGGCGGTTCCGGGGTTCCGCCGCTGCGCTACCCGGACTGGCTTGGGGTGTGGCCCGCCGTCGGCTGGATCGTGGGGTTTGCGTGGCTCGAGCTCGTGTACGTAGAACGTGATCGTCCCTCGATGCTGGCCGCGCTGTCGCTGGGGTACTTCCTGGCGATGCTCGCCGGGATGGTCCTGTGCGGTGTTGAGGAGTGGGGTGGGCGGGCGGACGGCTTCGGCGTCTACTTCAACCTGCTCTCCCGGCTTGCGGCCTTCGTGCGAGGACGCGACGGCGCGGTCTACGCGCGGCGGCCGCTGAGCGGACTCACCGACCTGCCGATCCGTCCAGGCACGGTCACCCTGATCTGCGCGCTGATCGGCACCACGACATTCGACGGCTTCAGCAACGGCGGGATCTGGCGCAAAGGAGAGCCGAGCCTTCAGAGCCTGTTCGCCGATCTCGGCTTCGCGGCGACCCCGGCACTCGAGTTGGCCTATTCGGTTGGGCTCGTGCTCTGCATCCTGCTGATCGTGTCGGTATACCGCCTGGGGATCGTCGGGGTTCGCAGCGTCAGCGACCGCTACGAGACGGGCGAGCTGACACGCGCGTTCGTGCATACGCTCGTGCCGATCGCGTTCGCCTACGTGGTCGCCCACTACTTCTCGCTTCTGATCTGGCAGGGACAGGCGATGGCCTATCTGATCTCGGACCCGCTCGGCAACGGCGCGAACCTGTTCGGGACGAGCTCGTATCAGATCGACTACCAGGTGATCTCCTACGCCGGGATCTGGTACGTGCAGGTGACCGCGCTGATCGCCGGCCATGTGGGCGCCCTCGCGCTCGCGCACGACCGGGCGCTGGCCCTCTACCGGGACCCCGAAGAGGCGGTGCGAAGCCAGTACTGGATGCTCGCGGTGATGGTCGCGTTCACGAGCTTCGGGCTGTGGCTGCTGTCCGCCGTCGGGACCTGAGCGGCATCTGCGAGGAGCACCGTTCGCTACCGTGTCGAAGCTGTGTCCTGGCGTCCGCTGCCCTTGATCGGCCTCCTATTGTTGGCGTCGGCCAGCCCCGCCGGCGCGGCGCATGCGCCCGCGCCGCTCAGCGCGTCGGCCAGCCCGACGAGCGAGAGCGCGAATCCGATCAACGACCAGGGCGGCAGCTACCGCTACCGCTCAAACATAACGCTCGTCAGCCCCGAGGTCCCGGGGCTCGGCGTGCAGGTGCTCGAGTTCGCCGATCGGCTGCTGCTCGTCAACCACACCGGTCACACGGTCACGGTCTACGGCTACTCGGGCGAGCCTTACGCCCGCATCCTCGCGAACGGCACCGCGGAGCAGAACGCGCGCTCGCCGGCGACCTATCTGAACACCAACTTCTATGGCGACGTGACGGTCCCGCCGCAGGCCAACCCGAGCGCCGTGCCGCAGTGGGTGGTGGTCGACCGCACCGGGCAGTTCGAATGGCACGATCACCGCATCCACTGGATGTCGCCGGTGCTGCCGCCAGAGGTCAAGGACAAGAGCAGGCGCACGCTGATCTTCGACTGGCGGGTTCCGATCGAAGTCGGCACGCGCAGGGGCTCGGTCGATGGGCAGCTGTTCTGGACGCCGGAGGCCTCGAGTGCGCCGGCAGCCGTGATCGCGCTTGGCGCCGTGATAGCGCTGGGCGGCCTGCTGCTCGTGCTGCTGATGAGGCGGCGGCGCTCGCGCGCGGCCACGGGCGTCGACGGCGAGATGCCCAAGCAGCGGCGGGATGATGCCCAGCGTGAGGCATGGTGATCGCGTGATAGATTTTCGGCGATGGCGCCGCTCGCCTGCCTGACGCACTGGTACATATCGATGCTGTTCGTCGTCCCGATCGTGGCTGTCGGCGGCTGGTGCTGGTGGAGCTCCCGGCGGATGGCCAAGCGCAGGGAGCCGCCGTCCACGCGCCCCGCCTAGCGCCTGCCGCGGGCACGCGCTTCGGAAGTTCTTAATGATCGTTGAGGCTGGCCTGAGCCGCGCGCGGTTTGCTTCGCGTATGCCGACCCAAGCGCCCACACCAGCGGTCGTCGAAAACACCGAGAGATTCGACCCGATTGCGTGCCTTGACGAGCGCGCGCGCCGTCAGGCGACGCCGGCGAGGCCCGCCGCGCCTGGCCGCTACATCGAGGTGCAGGGACCGGGGGAGACACTCTTGATACGCCTGACCCGCGGGGTGACGCGCATCGGCCGGGGCCTTTCCGCCGACCTGCACCTCGACGAGGACTCCGTCTCGCGGCGTCACGCGATCCTTCTCAGCCGCTCCTCGGGCGTGCGGATCCTCGACGATCGCAGCTCCAATGGGACGTTCGTCAACGGCCGGCGGACCGTCGAAGCAGACCTCAGCGACGGCGACGTGCTGGTGCTGGGCCGCATAATCCTGCGCTATCTCGAGGTCAACGCCCGCGGGGCTCGCGCGACCGTGTCCTCGCGCTGAGAATTGCACGTCGCAACTCAGGTTTTCGGCTCGCGAAGCCGATGCGGCCCACATGCAGGCCACCGGCAAAGCTTCACCGCTCGCCGTCGAGCGCCCCTCCGAGGCACAGGCGGCTGGCGCCCAGGACGACGGCGCGCTTCGCCTGGCCGAGCTCGCGCAGGAGCCGACGGTCGATCGCGCCGTTGAGGCGGTGCGCGAGTTCCTCGGGATGGACGTGGCGTTCACCGCCCGGATCTCGGACGGGATGCAGGTCTGGGAGGCGATGAAGGGTGGGCAGTCGTTCGGCATGCGCTCGGGCATGGGACTTCCGCTGGACACGACCTACTGCCAGCGCGTTCTCGCGGGTCGGCTACCCAACGTGATCCCGGATGTAAGGGCCGACGAGCGAGCCGCGAGCCTGCCGATAACGGAGCTGGGCAACGTCGGCGCTTTCGTCTCGGTCCCGCTGCGGTTCTCAAACGGAGAGCTCTACGGCACCCTGTGCGCCGCCAGCCACGAAGCTCGGTCAGATCTCGGCTATCGCGAGCTGCAGTTCCTGCTCGTGTTCGCGAGGATGGTCTCGGACATCCTCGAGCGCACCCAGCTTCAGGACAGCGTCCTCGAGGGCGAACTGCAGCAGGCGTCGATCACCACGCTGATCGCGGCGCTCGACGCCCGCGACTCCTACACGAGCGATCACTCCACAGCCGTCGTCGGCCACGCGACCGCGCTGGCCCGGCAGCTGGGGCTGAGCGAGGCCGAGGTGTCCGAAGTCAAACACGTGGCCCTCCTGCACGACATCGGCAAGATCGCGATCCCCGACGCGATCCTCAACAAGAGCGGGCCGCTGACGGAGCCCGAGTGGACGGTGATGCGAACCCATCCGATCCGCAGCGCGGCGCTCGTCTCGGCGGTGCCCGGGCTCGCCCACCTGGCGCCGGCGGTGAGGGCAGAGCACGAGCGCTGGGACGGCACGGGCTACCCGGACGGGCTGAAGGAAGGCGATATCCCGCTCGCCAGCCGTGTCACGTTCGTGTGTGACGCCTACCACGCGATGACGAGCGACCGCCCATATCGACTCGCGCTGGGGGTCGATGAGGCATGCAGGGAGATCGCAGACGGCGCCGGGAGCCAGTTCTGCCCGGAGATCGCTCGCGCCTTCCTCGAGCTGATGGGGATTCGCGGCGTCCGCTAGACCGCTCGCCGTGAGGCTAGGGCGAGTGTGCCAGCAGCGCGGCCGCGACGCCCTGAATCGTCTGTTCGCCGTAGCTCATCGACGGATCCCCGGTGGTGAGCACCGCGATCGTGAACGTCACTCCCGGACGCTCGAGCCGGCCGACCTCGTTGAAGAGCCCCTCCGAGGGGAGCGCGCCCGTCTTGAAGAACACCTGCCAGCGCGGACGGGCCACGGGCGGGATGCCCCAGCTCTGCGACGGCTCGATGCCGCCCAACAGGCCGCGCGCATAGCCGTAGAACTGCGCCGGGATCAGCCGTTCGAGCGAGAAGAAGAAGCGAGCCTGGTCGGCGGCCGAGGTCTGCGTGAAGGCCCACCAGCCCACCCCCGGGGCATAGTCGGCCATGCCAGATTCCCTGGCCACCCGCTCGAGCGCGGCGCCGCCGACGATCGCGAGCACCGCCGAGGCGGCGTTGTTGTCGGAGACGTGGATCATCGGGTACAGCAGTGAGGTGTCGGCGCCGTCGAGGCCGCGATGCCTCGCGTTCAGCATTTGCAGATAGGCGACCAGCATCATCACCTTCACGACACTCGCCGTCTGAAAGCGCTCGCGCACGCGCACGCCGCTCAGGCGCCCCTGGCTGTCCACCACCGCGAACGATGTCCTGCCGGCGCGCGAGTCGAGGAAGCGCACCGCGTCGGCGATCGCACCGGCCGACGGGTATGCCGGCACGGGAATGCCGCGGCCTTCGCCCTGGTACTCGACGGCCCGTGCCGGGGAGACGAATGGGACGGCGAACAGCGCCGCCGAGAGCAGCAGCGCCGCCTGCCGCGGCCGCCGCGCGCGCTCAGTCCACACCGTGCGACACCGAGAAGTCGTGGTCGGGACACGGTCCGTGCGTCGTGGGCGCGCCCATCGCGTGTTCCCATCCCGGGTTCAGGCAGACGCGATACAGGAAACGCCTCGCGGGCGGATCGACGATCACGCTCGCGTAGGTCTCCCCGCGCGCAAGCTCCCGCGTCTGAGTCACGGCCGCCAGGCGGAAGATCCTCTGCCCACGCGCCGCCAGGTACCACCAGGCGCTATCCGATCCCGCTCCACCCACCGCAGCGTGGCGAATGCGAAGGCTCAGTCGCGTCCGCCCCCGGCCGAGGCTCCGTGCGTCGATCGCCACCAGGGGGTCCACGATCACGGTGAGCACGGGGTCGGTCGGGGCGGACCCGCCCGTAAGGACCACGCGCAGGCGGGTGTTGCGGTCGGGTCGCACGCCCGCGAACGCGAAGCCTCCTTCCGGGCCGCTCGTGACGCGCGCGACGGTCGAGAAACCGCGAAATGGATACGGCTCGGCCTGCAGCTCAAGCGGCGTCGCGCCGGCGCCTCCTGCGGCCTCCTCGAGCCGGCCGCTGACCGTCAGCTCGGCGCCGTAGGCGATCTCGCTCGGCAGCGCCGACGCACTGAGCACCGGGGCGGCGGGTGTGGCGGGCGCCGCCGGGGAGGGGGCGACCGCGATCCCCGTGAGAGTGAACGCGAGCGCCATGACCTCCAGATGCCGCTTGCGATGGCTCGCTCGCACTCCGATCCACACTACAGGCCGCAGGGGTCGGGCTTTTTCGGCGCAGCGACCGCCGGAACGGGCTACTGTGGAGGAGACAATGAGAGCGAGCGGGTGGCATCTGCTTCCTCGGGCCACGGTGGGCCGGGAGGTGGTGGTGCCATGAGCGCTGTCGGCGTCCGGCTCGTGATCGCCAGCGGCGTGCAGGGGGGCCACGTCCAGGCGTCTGGGACCGAAACGCTCCTGATCGCGCTCGCGATCGCCGCGATGATGGCCCTGGTGTTCGTGCTGGTCGCCATCCACCTGCGCCGGCGCCATCGGCGACGCGAGCCGGTGGCCGACCAGTGGCAGGCGCTTGCCCTGATGGGCGAGCTCTGCCCGCACGGCTGGCAGGCACACATCACGCTCTATGGCTGGGGTGCGCCGCTGCCGGCCGACGCCCCTCCCGCGCGCGTGCCGCTCGTGGAGCTCGAATGGAAGGAGTTCGACAAGGAGTTCGGACGGGTCGCCGTGGCGCGGCGCGCGTGGACGCCCACGATCGGCGAGGCGCTGCAGACGATGGTCGAGGATCGCCAGACCGACGTCACGCTCGAGCAGATCGAGCGCGTCGTCGCCGACGACGAGGACGTCCGCTGGAACGACTGACGCGCGCGGCGAGAGCGAACGCGCGCCGGGCCACCGCGCGAGCATTCCCGGCCCCTTGCGAGGCGCCTGCACGCGCCGCGGCCCTGGTCCACAACGTCTGCGAACCGGGGCCGCGCCTCGCATAGGAGACCAGAGCCCGCCCGGTTGGGCGCCGCCCCACGCGAGGGTGGGGCGGCGCCCGGAACGGGGTCCGGCTGAGCTGTTTCTATTTAGCTGTCACCGCCCAGCTTCCAGCGGCGTTCAGGAACACCTGTCCGGCCGGGACCGCGGGGAACCCTTTGGTCCTGAAGACCACGAGCTCTCCGACGCCTCCAGCCGAGGTTTTTTCTCCAGCGGCGTTCTCTAGTGAGAAGAAGCCGGCTTCTTTCCATTCGGTCGCCAGGGAGCCGACGTTCGCGATGGCTCCCTGGAAGACGCACAGGAAACCAGGTGACGCGTTCGGTTCCTGAGCATCTCCCTGGCATCCCGGAACGGTGCCAGGTTCGGCGACTTCTTTTTCGTTCAGGTACTTGGCATTCCCGACTGGCGTGATTTCTTCCGTCGTAATCGGGAAGGAGATCGCGGCGTCCGTCTGCGCCGCCGGACCGCCCGCCGGCATCGCGAGCGTCGCCGCCCACGTACCGGTCTCCGACTTTTCTTTCGCCAGCAGACCGAAGGACGTCGCTTCGCCTCCGCTTCCGCCGCCGGTTCCCGTCGGGCCTGTGGCGCCTTTTTCGCCCGTCGGACCGGTTGATCCGCTTCCGGTCGGACCGGTCGTTCCGGTCACGCCTTTTTCACCGGCCGAGCCTTTTTCGCCTTTTTCACCGGTCGGTCCGGTCGGGCCGGTGCTTCCGCTACCGCCGCCGCCGGTCGGGCCGGTCGGGCCTGCTTTGCCTTCTTCGCCTTTTTCGCCGGTCGGACCGGTCGCTCCGGTCACGCCTTTTTCACCGGGCGAGCCTTTTTCGCCTTTTTCGCCCGTCGGGCCGGTCGGGCCGGTGGTTCCGCTACCCGTGCTTCCGCCGGTCGGGCCGGTCGGGCCTGTTTTGCCTTCTTCGCCTTTTTCGCCGGTGGGACCGGTCGCTCCGGTCACGCCTTTTTCACCGGGCGAGCCATTTTCGCCTTTTTCGCCTTTTTCGCCGGTCGGGCCGGTCGGGCCGGTGGTTCCGCTACCAGTGCTTCCGCCGGTCGGGCCGGTCGGGCCTGTTTTGCCTTCTTCGCCTTTTTCGCCGGTCGGACCGGTCGCTCCGGTCACGCCTTTTTCACCGGGCGAGCCATTTTCGCCTTTTTCGCCTTTTTCGCCGGTCGGGCCGGTCGGGCCGGTGGTTCCGCTACCAGTGCCTGAGCCGGTGGGGCCTGTCGGGCCTGTCTTGCCTTCTTCGCCTTTTTCGCCGGTCGGACCGGTCGCTCCGGTCACGCCTTTTTCACCGGGCGAGCCATTTTCGCCTTTTTCGCCTTTTTCGCCGGTCGGGCCGGTCGGACCCGTCGCTCCGCCTCCGCCGCCACCTTTGAAGCAGGTGTTCAGCGACGTCAACGTGATGGGAAGCCCGTTACTGGCGCCTTCCTTGTTCACGAGAGAGACGTGGCCGGCTTCGTTGCCGTTCGCCAAGAAGATCGGGATCGTGGTCGTGGCTGAGGTGTTGCTCACGATCTGCGCTTCCTGTGGCCAGAGGAACGGGACAGCGGCCGCCGTGAACACCGCCGCGGCTTTCCCCGCAGGGCCAAAGTTTTTCCCTGTGAGTGTGACCGGGGTCCCAGGGCATCCCGAGTTCGGGCTGACCGTTTCAAGGACGGGTGGATGCTTTTCGTTGTTTGCCGAGGCCGCCGACGCGCTCCCAAAGAGCGCGAGCAGGCCGAGCGCGGCGACAAGGCCCACACGCCCCGCCAATCGGCGGCCAAGCGCGTGCGGTGCCACTTTCGTCCACTGCGTGACGTCGTTCCGTTGACGCATCGGGTTTGTTCCTCCTGAATCCGGGCATGCGCCCTGACCGCCCGGTGGTCCACCACCCGCGCGCCTCAGAACCCACACCTCACTGGATACGGTCGCTCAACAGGCGCGACCGACGAGCCTCCCACGGCCCGCGGCCATTAGCTACCCGACCTAGCGCGAGCTAAACAGATAAGTGACGCAGACTAAGCGCGCGATCGGCGAGAGCTAAAGCGGCGCCGGTGCGAATGCGAATGTGACGATCCCGTAAACGACGTTGCCATGCGCACGTGCTCACCGATCGAGCGCTGCGATGAGCGCCGCGACCCGCCGGGCGATGTCCTCGCGGATCGCCCGGACCTCGGCGAGAGGCTTGCCCTTGGGGTCGGGCAGGTCCCAGTCGATGTAGCGCCTGCCGGGGATGTAGGGGCACTGATCGCCACAGCCCATCGTCACGACGACGTCGGCACGCTCGGCGAGCTCGCGGGTAAGAAGCTTCGGTCGGTGTTCTGATAGGTCGATGCCGAGCTCGCCCATGACGGTGACCACCTCCGGGTGAACGTGCTCAGCGGGCTCGGTGCCGGCCGATAGGGCCGTGTGGCGCGTAGCCGCTTCACGCTCGAGTATCGCGGCGCTCATGTGCGAGCGCCCGGCGTTGTGCAGGCAGACGAAGAGCACCGTCGCCATCACGTCTCCTCCCGCGCGGAAAGGGGATCAGGCAGTCGGGCCCGCTCCCCCCGCACGAACTGATAGGCGAACGCGCCGAGCGGCGCTCCCAGGAGTGGTCCGGCGAGGTACACCCAGAAGTCCCGCCACTGCCCGGACACCAGGGCGGGGGCGAACGAGCGGGCCGGGTTCATCGACGCTCCGGTGAGCGGTCCGCCGAAGAGCGCGTCGAGGGCGATCGTCGCCCCGATCGCGATCGCCGCCGGCGCTCCGGCGGCTCGCGTGTCCGTGGCGACGCTGAGGATCACGGCCATCAGCATCGCGCTCATGACCATCTCCACGACCACAGCTCGACCGACAGCGATCGTGGGCACCGTCGCGCCTAGGTTGGCGGGCTTGGCCGGCCACACGAGCCAGAGCAGCAGCGCCCCGGCCGTGGCGCCCGCGAGCTGCGCCGCGACATAGGCGATCGCGTCGCGCCCGGGGAGGTGGCGGGTCAGGAAGAAGCTGCTCGTCACCGCAGGGTTGAAGTGCGCGCCGGAGAGGTGACCGAACGCCGCGATCGCAGCGAGGATCACCAGGCCGAAGACGAGGCTCACCCCGACGCTGCCCAGTGCCCCGCCGCGTTCGGCGTTGGTGACGATCGCACCGCAGCCGGCGAACACCAGCGCGAACGTGCCGAGCGCCTCGGCGGTCGCACGACGAGAGAGACCGGGCACCTCGCTCACAGCGTCGCCAGCGGAACGCCGATGATGTTCAGCCGGCGGGTCAGGCCGCCGAGCGCGAACGACCGGAGCTCCTCGGCCGAAGCACCGAGCGCTGAGACATCGGCCCCCTCCGGCGGAGCCAAGGCCTCGGCGACGGCGGGCAGCAGCTCGCGCAGGATCCGGCGCGCGACGTCAGCCAATCCGGGATCTGCGGCGATCGCCCCGCGCAGGAACCAGATTCCGTAGCCGATATGGCGCTGCTCGTCGTGGTGGATCTTGGTGTAGCCCGTCACGAATCCGGCCAGCAGCCTTTCACGTTCCAGATGGCGCGTTGCGAACTCGAACGTCGTCAGACCGAGTGTCGCCTCCAGGATGAGGTGGTAGATCGTCACGAAGGCGACCTTTGCGGCGTCATCGCCGGGATTGGCGATGAGCCGCTCGTGGGCCGCGACGAGCTTCTCGTGGAAGATCGTCTGAAACGCAGGCGAGACGTGCTCCCGGGCGCGCTCGACGTGCGCCGCGATAAGCGCGGGGTCTGAGACGACTTCGTCCTGGAAGCGCGCGTAGAACTGCATGTGTCGCGCCTCGTCGACCTGCTGGGTCGCGAGGAACGTCACCTCCTCCTCGCTTCCCTTCGCCCCGACCAGCCCTGAGAACTTCGTCGTGATTCGCTCCTCGGCGACCATCAAGGACCCCAGGACGAACGACAGGAGCGTGCGATCCTCCATCGCACTCCACTGCTCGCGATCGCTGGACAGATCGATCTCGAACGGGCTCCATTGGCTCTCCTCCCAGTGCCGGTAGAGCGTCTGCGGATCGTGGAGGTGGACCTCGGGCTCGTTCATCTCGACGATTTGCCCGGCTCTGCGTCGCGCGCCACGACCACACAGCCGCAGGGCGCCAGCTCTCGCTCGCAGCACTGCGCCTTCTCGTCCGGCTCACAGCAGCCGCGCTGCTGTGAGGGCGTGCAGCAGGCGGAGGGTGTCGCTCTCATCTCAGCCATGTGCGCAGGGCATCCAGCGATCCGGGATCGACGTAGTAGAACGCCCACAGCCCCCGACGCTCGGAGCCGAGCAGTCCGGCGCTGATCAGCACCTTCAGGTGCTTGGCGAGCGCGGGCTGGGTCATCTCGAACAGCGGCAAGAGCTCGCATTGACACACCGCCTCGGGCGATGCCTTCCGGACCGCATCGATTATCCGCAGCCGCGTAGGGTCGGCGAGCGCCTTCGTGACGACCGCCAGGCTCTGCGCCTGCTCGCCCGACAGGTCCGGCTCAACGAGTGGGGTGCAACAGCCCCCGGGCTGGCGCTCGCGCTCGGAGAGGATGGGCGCAACGGCCATACGGCAAACAGCATACCCAACCGGACGGTTATAGATCGTGTTGCGGTGACGGCCCACCCACTGGGAATCATCCCCGCGACCGAAAGCGGCCGGGCCGTGCGATAGAGGATTGGCGGCGACCGCAGCGAAAAGTGGCTCCACCACCGCGGCGCCTCGCCGCCGACGAGCAGAGAAGGGGGACCACATGCCGGATCGTTTGAGTCGTCTCGCGCCGCTGACGGGCGTGCTGTTCGCGGTGCTGGTTGCGGTCGCCTTCTTTACGGGCAGCGAATCGCCGGGGGCGAAGGAACCCCCGGCGAAGATCGTCGCGTACTATGCGACCCATCGCTCGGAAGTTAAGACCAGCGCCCTCCTGTTTGCGCTGGCGTTCCTGATCCTGGTGCTGTTCGCCGCATCGCTTCGCTCGTACTTCCGCAGGACGCCCGCGGCGGAGGGACTCAGCGCGCTGGTGCTCGCCGGCGCGGTGCTGATCGCGGCTGGTGCGCTCATCAGCTCGGGGGTGGAATTTGGGCTCGCCAACGAAATCCACCATCTGGGGCCGGAAACAGTTCAAACGCTCGATTTCATCACCGAAGAAGTCGCCTTCCTTCCAATTATCGGCGGGGCTTTCCTGCTGGCGATCGGAAGCGGTCTGGCGATCCTTCGCGGAGCGCAGCTGCCAAAGTGGCTCGGCTGGGTTGCGATCGTGCTGGGCATCGCTGCCCTGGTCCCACCGGCGTCGTTCCCCGCGCTGCTGGGGTTTGCGATCTGGTCGGCGATCGTGAGCATCCTGATCTATCGACGCACCGGACCAGCCGTGTCCGGTGACCCTCACTTGCCGGTCGGTGGCCCTTGACGCGCATGGCCGATGACAGCGCCGGAGAGGTTCGCACACGGCGATGCGGCCGATCGTGGCTGCTCGCACCGTCGCGTCGATCCTGAGCTGACTAGCGAGCGTCCGGGGCCTGTGGCGGAGCCTCGTGGATCGACTGCAGCTGGAAGTAGGCGTCGAGGCCCTCGGGGCCGAGCTCGCGTCCGATGCCGCTCGCCTTCACTCCACCGAACGGCGCGGCGGGATCCAGCATGTAGTGGTTGATCCCGATGCTGCCGGTTTGCACGCGGCTTGCGACGTCCTGGCCGCGTTGGGCGTCCTGGGTCCACACGCTGCCGCCGAGCCCGAACTCGGAGTTGTTGGCAATCGCGACGGCGTCATCGACACCGTCGTAGGGGATGACGGCGAGCACCGGCCCGAAGATCTCCTCGCGGGCGATGGTGGCGCTGTTGTCCACGTCGGCGAAGATCGTGGGCTGCACGAACCAGCCGCGATCCTGCTCGGGCGGGCGACCACCCCCGGCGACGACGCGGCCACCCTCGGCGCGTCCCTTCGCGATGTAGCCCTCCACGCGCTCGCGTTGACGGGCGCTCGCCAGCGGACCGATCTGCGTGTCCGGGTCGAGAGAATCGCCCACGACGAGCGCGCCGGCGAGGGCGCTGAAGACTTCGAGGATCTCGTCATAGCGCGAGCGAGGCGCGAGCACCCTCGTCCCGATGTTGCACGTCTGGCCGTTGTTCGCGAGCGTCGCGGCGAAAAGGGCTTCGGTGGCCCCGGCGAGGTCGGCGTCGTCGAGGACGATCGCGGCGGACTTGCCGCCCAGCTCGAGCGTCACCGGGCGAAGCAGCTCTCCGCAGCGTGCCGCGATCACGCGACCCGATGCACTGGACCCGGTGAACGCGACCTTGTCGATGCCCGGATGTTCCACCAGGTATGCCCCGACCTCGCGACCGGCGGGCACGATGTTGACCACGCCGGCCGGCAGCCCGGCCTCGATGATCGCCTCGGCGAGCAGCAGGCTGTCGAGCACGGTCTCCGGGCTCGGCTTGATCACGACCGTGCATCCCGCCGCCAGCAGCGGCGCGAGCTTGAACAGCGCGAGGGTCTGCGGGTAGTTCCATGGCACGATCGCCCCAACGACGCCGACCGGCTTGCGCAGCACGTGAATCGTGCCGCCGAGCAGCCCCGGGCGATCCTCCTGCAGGGCGGCGTCGCGGATCAGCCCCGCGTAATAGCGCGCGAGCACGGCCGGAAAGGTGGCCTCGATCTGCAGCGCCATCGAAATCGGCATGCCGTTCTGCAGCGAGACGCGGCGTGCGGCCTCCTCGCCCCGGCTTTCAAGCGCCCCGGCGAGCCGCTCGAGCGCCTGTGCGCGATCCTCAGCCGACCAGGACGACCACCCGCTGGGGTCGTCGAATGCGGCACGTGCTGCCCGCACCGCCGCGTCGATGTCGGCGTTCGTCCCGTCCGGCACCGACCCGACGAGCTCCTCAGTGCTCGCGGCGAGCACGGATATGCGCTCAGAGCCCTGCGGCTTGATCCATTCACCCCCGATGAAAAGCTCATCGCTGTCGATGGTCGTTTGCGTGCTCATCGGCGGTCCCCTCGCGATCGGTGTGGAATATCTCCAGATCAGACGGCACGGCCCAGCCTACTCCGCCTTGAGTTTCCGCGTGGGGGGCTCATCACGCCACGACGCGAGACCACCCGGGCGCCTAGTATCCGTACCTCGTGGCACCAATCTCAGCTGGAATCGGCTTCATCGGGCGAGAGCGCGCCGAGCGCGCTGGGGGGTGAGCGGCGCATGGCCAGGATGGTCTTCTTGGGCGGCGGCGTGTGCGGGCTAGCGGGGGGGATGATGCTGGCGCGCGACGGGCACGAAGTGACGGTGCTCGAGCGCGATGCGGTACCGGTGCCGGAGTTGCCGCAGGACGCCTGGGAGGAATGGGATCGCGGCGGCGTGACCCAGTTCCGCCTCGCGCACTTCTTGGCGCCGGCGGGTAGCGCAGTACTCCAGGAGGACCTTCCCGAGGTCTTCCAGGGTCTCGTGGCGGCCGGCGCTGCGCGCCTGGACCTGCTCGCGTTGATGCCGCCCAACCTCGCCGAGGCCGAACCGCGGGCCGGGGATGAGCGGTTCGTGACCTACACCGCCCGGCGCCCGATCTTCGAGCAGGTCCTGAGCAAGGCCGCGGCAGAGGAGCCGCGCCTGGAGGTCCGGCGGGGCGCGGCAGTCGAGGATCTGACGATGCATCTGGTCAACGGGACGCCGCACGTGGACGGGGTCCGGCTCGACTCGGGCGAGACGCTGCACGGGGATCTCTTCGTTGACGCGATGGGCCGGCGCTCGCAGCTGCCGGGCTGGCTGAGAGATGCTGACATAGGACCGCTGCACGAGGAGTCCGAGGACTCCGGGTTCATCTACTACGGCCGCTACTTCCGCTCGCCCGACGGGACGACGCCGCAGCCCGTCGGCCCGCTGCTCGCCCCGTTCGGCAGCTTCTCGGTTCTGACCCTGCCTTCCGACAACGGCACGTGGGCGGTGACCCTGGTTACCTCGAGCGGTGACCGTGTGCTCAAGCGGATGCGCGACCCCGATCTGTGGACGGCCGTCGTGGAGGCCTGTCCGCTGCACGCTCACTGGCTGGACGGCGAGCCGATCGGCGAGCTCGAGGCGATGGGCGGCGTGCTCGACCGCTACCGCAGGCCGTTCGCCGACGGCCGGCCGCTGCTGACCGGGATCGCGCTGCTCGGTGACGCCTCGTCCTGCACGAACCCCTCGCTGGGTCGCGGGATATCGCTCGGCCTGCTGCACGCGCGGGCCCTGCGAGAGGTCGTCGGCTCGCACTTGGACGATCCGCTCGAGTTCGCCGAGGCGTGGGATGCGGCCACCGAGGCGAGGATGACTCCGTGGTACCGGGAGACCGTCGAAGAGGACCGGGACCGTCTGCGCGAGATTGACGCGCTGCGCGAGGGGCTCGAGCCAGCTCCGCCCAGCGAGCGCCCGGCCGTTCTCAGGCACGCGCTCAACACGGCGGCCGTTTTCGACCCCGATCTGTTCAGGGCCTACCTGGATTCCCGCGCCGTCCTGAAGCCCCTCGGGCAGACGTTCTCCGAGGACGGCGTCGCCGAGCGGACGCTCGAGGTGGCCGGCGAGAACGAGCGGCTGCAGCTCCCGGGACCCACCCGCGGGGAGTTGATGGCGCTGCTCGCGTAGGGTCGACGAGCGTAGAGGACCCTCCGCGAGACGCGGACGAGCTCGACGGCGTGCGGCTCAATCGGGCGACAGCACGTGGGCGGTATTGGCCGCGACGCGTCCCTCGAGCACATCGAGGTAGACGCGCTCGACCGCTTCGAAGCCACGGCCGCGGATGACCTCAAGCCAGCTACCCGTCCATTCACAGAACGGGTGCCAGGCCCCAGAGACCCTCCTCTGAAGCTCGGCGGGCCCCCAGTCCTCAGAGCGCTTGGTGACGCGGTCGGGGGCGAAGAAGAGGGTTGGTGGCGGCCCAGGCAGCTCGTCGCCGCCAGCGCCGGACTCCTCCCAGTGCGTGACTCCCACTCTCATGCTGTAGACGAGCTCCTCCGCATAGTGCGCGTGGACAGCGAGGCGCACGGTCGCGTCTCCCGCAATATCGACGAAAGTAGCCGGTCCTCGATCGAGGGATTCGATCGCGTCGTAGGTTACGGTGCGGGCGTAGACGCCGAGGTCTTCGACGAACTCGACGTTGCGTGCGGAGGTCAGCCCAATCAGCTCGACTCCCTCGCGTTGCGCCAGAAGGTAGGCGGCGCCGATTGCGGTCTTGCTCGAGGCGCTCGAGATCACGATCGGCCCGCGCGCAGCGAGCCCGTCGTCGACGAGCTGGTCCTCGATCAGAAACGATGTGAAGAACAACGGACGCAGGAGCATCTGCAGATCCTCGGTGTCCGCGCGGTAGAAAGGATCTGCGTCGGTCGCCAGGTAGCGCTGATACGTCGAAGGCAGCGCCGCCCGGTGCGGCGAGCCGTCGACGAAGCCGTTCGCGCCGGCCTGGGCGGGGGTCACGGCAACGTAGGACGAGGGGGGAAGATATCCGTAAAGGCGCATGCCCGGCTCGACATCACCTGCCTCGCTTCGCTCGACCTCGGCGAAGCCCCACATCGGGACGCGACCCCAGCCGTTCTCGGCTGGAAAGAAGTCCCAGTAGGACATCATCTCGCCGAGCACCGCATACGTCACGTTGTTCGCGCTCAGCCCGAAGCTGTCGACCCGAAGCAGCGCCTGGCCAGGCTCGAGCTCGGGCACCCTGGACTCCACGATCCGGCACTCCCGGAGATCGTCGCGCTTGACCAGGAAGTCGCTCATCGCATCGAGCATGCTCCCACACCCGGCGTCCGAGCGCACAGCAGGAGAGGGGTCCCACCGAGCGCCACGACGGTGGCCGCAGCGAGAGCCGCGAATGCGTCTGCGGGCCGGCCCGGAGCTAAGGGCGGCCGCGTCTTCTGACGAAAGGACACACGGTGGTGCGAAGCAGCCTTTGTATCGATGTGCACATGTCTCAACCCACATATCCATGCCCCGACGGCGGGCCGGGTCACAGATCGCCTTGAGGATGACGCTGGGCTCACCCTGATCGAGCTGCTGATCGCGGCAGCGCTCGCGATCACGTTGCTCGGCGTGACGTTGGCCGTGCTCGAGTCGAGCCAGCGGATTCAGGCGCGCGACACCGAATTCGCGCTGACGTTGCAGGAAGGCAGGGTCGGCCTGGCGCGCATGCTGCACGAGATACGCCAGGCCTCGAAGATCGAAGAAGCAAACGCCAACTCGATCTTCTTCCTGGCCACGATCGGCGGCAAAAAATGGAAAATCAAGTACGACTGCGGCGTTACTCAGGCGGGCACGAGCTTCCACGAATGCGTCCGCTATGCGACCGAAGGCGCAACGCTCCCGGGCACGGGCGCGTCGATCACGCGCGAGGTCCTCAACGAAACCGCGGCCGACCTCAGCGATCCGGTCTTCGTCTACTCGCCGAGCAAAGCCGCGCCGACCCTGGCCACGGTCAAGATCGTGCTGCCCGCCGGCGGGACTCTCAAACTGGGCGGCGGTTACACCCACCACGTGATCCTCGAAGACGCCGCCGACATCCGCAGCCTGAACCCGTGAGCAAGAGATGCGATCGCGCCGAGAGATGCCATCGCCCTGCGCCGTGCAGCCCCCAGCGGTCCGACACGAGGGCGGCTTCACGCTGATCGAGGTGTTGGTCGCCGCGTTCATCATCACAGTCGGCCTGCTCGGGCTGATAGGAGCCTTCGACAGCGCCCGCAAGCTCACGCTCCTGTCCGAACGCCGCACCGCGATCGCCCACCGCGCCCAGCTTGAAGTCGAGCGTCTGCAGACCGTCGAATACGTCAAGCTCGCCCTGAACGCCGCGCCCGCGCACTCCGCCGAAAAAGCGAATCCGAACTACTACGTGCAGGCCGGCGGCACCGAATACCAGTGGGAACAGGCCAACGGGCAGAGCTCCAACAGCACGAACACCGACAAACTCATCACGGAAGGCACCGGGATCCTCGAACCCGGCGCAACGACCACAGCCTGCCCGGCCGCGCCGCAAGCAGCTCGATCGGACCCATGCACGTGGGCCTCCTCCCTGCTCAGCGGCAGCGTCTACTACTACGTCTCGGTAGCCAAAGACAGTGTCTGCGTGAAAGCCCCGTGCCCCAAGCGGCTCACAGTAGCCGTGACCGTGACCGTGCCCGCCGGCAACCACGCCGTCGCTCCGGCCGTCGTCTCCACCATCGTCTCGCCGTGACGAGCTCAAGAGCACCGCACCGATCAACCACACTCCAGACCGATTGCTGAAATGACCCCCACGAGCAATCCCGCCCCGAAGCGTCGTCTCTCCGGCCAGGCCGGGTTCATCCTGCCCACAGCGATCATCGTGCTGCTCATCATCACCCTGCTGACCGGCGCTGCGATCGCCGTCTCGGTGCAGACCTCCTCCTCGACCACGCGCGACGACAACACGAAGGCCGCCCTCGAGGCGGCCGAAGCGGGGCTACGGGTGGCGAACTACCGACTGGGCGCGCTTCACCCCGAAGAAGCGCAGTGCATCACCGGCAACGCCGTGGGCGCCCCGACGGGCGGCTACTGCGAAGACGCCTCGGCTGAGAACCTCGGCAATGGCGCGACATTCCAGTACTGGACCACTCCGGCGCTCAAAGCGGGGGAAACGTGCGCCGGACAGGTCGTGGAACTCCAAGCCGGCCTCGCACAGCGCTGCGTGACCTCCCAGGGAAAGGTCAGCGGCGTCAGCCAGCGACTCCAGACGCGCGTCGAATCGGCGGGCGGGGAAAAGCTCTTCCCGACAAAGGGGATCGTTGGGCTCAACGAACTCAAAATCAGCGGCAGCGTAAAAGTCCCGGCGGTGGTCGCCAGCAATGGAAAAATCATCGGCGAAGGAAGTGCCGCCTTCGAACTCGGCTTCGAACTGTGCGCACCGGGAGGGGAATTCAAACCCAAAGCCGGTAGCGAACGCAATTCGAGCGGGGTGACAGTTCACAAAGTCGGTGGTATGGAATCTGCCGGGCCTGAATGGGAAAAGACGCGGCTCGCGGCCGAATGCCCGATCAAAGCTCCGTTCCCGAAAAACCACGCCTCGGAAGCAAGCAACGAAGACGCCCGTATCGGCGTGTCTGACAAACTCGAAGGCACGACGACCTGGACGGGCGCGCCCAACTACGAACTCACGCTTGGTGCCAACGGCAAGCTCACGCTCGAAGGCTCGAAATACTACTTCTGCAACTTCAACGCCACGAGCAACTCCAAGCTGATAATCGGTGCGGCCGCCAAAGTGGAAATATTCATCGACTCCCCGGAAGACAAAGCGAGCAAATGCAAAGCAAAAACGGGCAGGTTCACGGGCTCAAATGCGTTCGTAGTGGAAAATCTCACGAAAGACCCCGCCGACCTGCTAATTGAGGCTTACGGCAAAGGGCCGGTCGAAGTCCTCAACGGCGCGAAACTCGAAGGGAGCATCTACGCGCCCGAAGGCGAAGTGAACATCAACGGCGGGACGAGCTTCAAGGGCGGGATCGTCGGCAAGGAGGTGCACCTCGAAGCAGGGGCCGGGGTCTTCGAATGGAGCGAAGAAGTCGGAACGCTGACGAGCGGCGAAGGGGGATCCTACAAACGCAAGGGCTGGGAGCAGTGCAAGCCCGGAAGCGGCGGCAAAGAAGGCTGCTGAGCCGAAGCGCCGCGGTGGGGGCGAAGCGTCGCGCGGCAGGGTCGCGACCCCAGCGAGCGCACGGTCGTGTCATCGGCGCGGGCGCCTCCCCGTCGTCCGTCTTGCCGCTGGGCTCGTCGTCGACCGCCGGTCATTGAGCGCGTCGGACACTTCAGCGGTAGCGTGCGGTCATGGCTTCCGAATGGCCCGCGGTTTCCTACGAGGAGTGGAGCGCGACTTGCGACACACTCCATGCGCACACCCAGGTCCTCGGCAAGTTGGCGGCGGTACTCGCTCCGCCCGAGCCGCAGCTCCAACACGCGGCACTTCGTCTAACCGCGCGGGGGTGGGAGACGGCTCCGCTGCCAGCGCCCGACCGCTCCGGGGCACTGGTGGTCGCGCTCGATCTACGAACCCATGAGGCGGTCACCGAGCACAGCGACGGGCGCGTGCAACGCGTCGCCCTCGCTCCCGACCGGCAGGTGGGCGAGGTAACTCGCGAGGTGCTGGCGGCAGTTCGCGGTCTCGTGGGCGCCGTGGAGATCGACCCGACGCCGCAGGAGGTGTCGTGGAGCGTGCCGCTCGACGAGGACGATGAGCACACGCTCTATGACACTGGTCAGGTCACTTCCTACTTCGCGGCCGCGACCCGCGCCGCGCTCGTACTCGCGGCGTTCCGCGCGCCGTATCGCGGGCGCTCTACGCCGGTCAACGCGTGGTGGGGCTCGTTCGACCTAGCGGTGAATCTCTTCTCCGGCGTGTCAGCCGATCCGCCGTCGCAGGACTTCATCATGCGCAACGCGATGGATGCGCAGGAGGTCGCCATCGGCTGGTGGCCCGGCGATGCGCGCTACGGCCGGGCGGCGTTCTATGCCTACGCGCACCCCGCACAGGAGGGGTTCGCGTCCGCGGCGCTTTCCCCCGCGGCTGCGCGCTGGGACTCGGGGATGGGCGAGTACATCCTGGATTGGGACGATGTTCGCCGCAGCCCGAACCCGCATGCGGCTGGACTCGAGTTCGCCCGTTCGGCGTTCCGCTATGCCTGCGTGGTGTGCGATTGGGATCCGGCCCTTCCCGCCAGCGCTGAAGGGACGCCGCCGCCCATCGCGTGACCGGCGATGCGGAAGTCGCCTTGCCCGTACGACCAGCCGCCGCTGCTCGCCCAATGCGAGAGGGAACCGAGCATCGGCGAAAACGCTCGGACGTCGTCCGATCCGCGATCTCTGATCCGGTGACCGTTCGTGTCCGAATCCCGCGAGACTCCTGCGTGTCGTTGAGGTACGCTCGGGCGGTGACCGCGAAGGAGACAGTGCAAGCGCTCTACGCCGCCTACGCCGCGGGAGACCCGGATCGCATCGGAGCGTTGCTGCATCCCGATGTCATCTGGGTGGCACCTGCAGGCAATGCGACACAGGTCGCGCTCGGGTTGGGGCGTGCCGATGACGCAGGACCGCCGCGGGGCCTGAACGACCTTGACCGTGATGCGATCGTGGCATTCATGAGCTATGACTACCCGCGGTTCTTCGCAAATGTGGTCTTCGAGCCCCGTTCGATGGTTGGCGAGGGGGGCGCGGTGCTCGCCGAGCACAGAATGTCCGCGACGCTTCCCAACGGCCGCCCCTACGTCAACGACTACTGCTTCGCCTACGAGGTTTCTGACAGCCGCGTTACGGCGATTCGCGAGTACATGGACACGCGTGGCGGCTGGTTTCAGGTCTTCGGCGACGATCCCCCGGAGGTCCTGCTAGAGGGCACGCCACCCAACACGTGACGAGCGACGCAGCGCGCGTGACGAAGGGCTGCGACTCCTTCGCCATGGCGGAGCAGTAGTCCGTCGAGCGGACCCTCGGACGACCGCAACTCGTCCATCTCAGCAGTCTGGGCGGTCCTCACCGACACGCTCACATCCATGACGGAGCACAGCTTCGACGATACTCAGTGAGGATGCCGCAAGACAAAGACAAAGTGCAACTCGCCAAGCTAGCCGTGGATGCCTTCAACCGTCGTGATGTCGACGCCTTCTTCGCCGGGCTCGCGACCCCTGACTTCGAGTGGTGGCCGGCTCTGACGAGGGGCTATGAGGGCGGCTGCTTCCGGGGACGCGAGGGCGTCGAAAGCTTCTTCGCGGATACCAGCGAGAACTGGAAGGAGTTTCACTCGGTCGCTGAAGAGTTCCGTGATCTCGATGACTGCGTCCTCGTGCTGAGTCGGCTGGAGGGACGAGGAAAAGCAAGCGGCGCTCGAGTCATTGCGCCAATATGGAACATCCTCGACTTTCGGGATGGCAGGTTCTGGCGTACCCGGGCGTACTTCGATCGCGCCGAGGCGCTGCGAGCTGCGGGAGTCTCCGAGTAGACGCCGCACTCGCCGGAGGCGCGCATCGGTCACGCTGGCGCCGAGGCGACCACCTCGCCGACACTGCGCTCGGTGCCGCCGGAAAGGAGCGGAACGATGTGCTCACGCATCCAGGGGCCGCCCACCTCACGTGCGGCACGGTCCGCGTCATCGGCCGACTTAAAGTCGAGCAGCAGGATCATGTGCCGCTCGTCAACCATAACGACGCGAGCCGCGATTCCTCCCGCATCAACGACCAACTGCAGCGCGTCACGCGTCGCTTCGATGGTTGCCTCGGTCACGGGGTCACGAAAATGGAGGTGATTGACGACGACATGCATACGCTGCCTCCTGGCTGGGGTGGTGGTCTCGTCGCCGGAACGCTACGGCGCCTCTGGTTGCGACGCGCCGCGGGCGTCCAGCGCCGCGTCCAATCCAGGAGGCAGCGGCAGCTCGGCGGAGACGACTCCTTACACGCGATAGGGGAAGCGGAGCTGTGGACATGCTTCGAGCTTCTTGAAGCTGGTACGTTCGGGCCATAAAGAGTCTGCTCGGGGGTTGTGGTGTCGGAGTCGGTTGAGCTTGCGACGATCCTGCTGACCGATCTGGTCGGCTCAACGCGGCTGGCTACCGCGGTCGGTCCGGTGCGCGCGGATCAGTTGCGGGAAGAGCACTTCGAGCTGTTGCGCGACGCGATCGCCTCCTCCGGTGGGCGGGAGGTGAAGAACACCGGTGACGGGTTGATGGTGGCGTTCGCCTCGGCTTCCGCGGCGGTGCAGTGTGCGGTGGCGATGCAGCAACTCGTTGATCGCCGCTACCGCGATGCCGAGCAGGCGCTTCATGTTCGCATCGGTGCGGGTGCGGGCGAGTCGACGGTCAAGGACGGCGACTACTTCGGGATGCCCACGACCGAGGCGGCGCGGCTGTGTGCGCAGGCTCCTTCGGACGGCATCCTCATCTCCGGCATGGCCAGGGCGCTGGCGGGGCGCTGCGACGGGATCGAGTTCACTTCCGCGGGCGAGTTTGAGTTGAAGGGTCTTGACGAGCCCGTAGAGGCGTTCTCTGTTTCTTGGGCACCGCTGGTTGAGGAGACGAGCGGCGTGAGCCGCTGGCCGCTTCCCTCGCTGCTGCGGTCGGTTCCGCCGGTTAAGTACGTGGGGCGGATCGAGGAGCGCGCGGCGCTCGAGGAAGCGATGAAGCTGGCGCGCGCGGCCCAGCGCCAGGTCGTGCTGTCTGAGTGGGGAGCCGGGGATCGGCAAGACGCGCCTTGCCAGCTACGCCGCACATGACGCGCACGCGGAGGGCTTCGTTGTTGCCTGGGGTGCGTGCACCGAGGAGCTCGCGGTGCCGTATGAGCCGTGGATCGGGGTGTGCACGCAGCTCGTCGAGAGCGCACCAGATGAGCTGATTACCCGGCATGTCAAGCGTCACGCCGGAGAGCTGGTGCGCGTGGCGCGTAACCTGGTCGAGCGCAGCGAAGAGCTCCCCGCGCCCCAGTCGTCCGACCCGGAGACCGAGCGCTATCTGCTGTTCAACGCCGCCACCGGGCTGTTGGGAGAGGTGGCGGAGGCGGTGCCGCTGTGTGTGGTGCTCGATGACCTGCACTGGGCAGACGCGCAATCGCTGGCGCTGCTGAAGCACCTGCTGCGCTCAAGCGAGCAAGGCTCGCTGCAGGTGATCGTCACCTATCGTGACTCCGACCTCGGCAAGGACCACCCACTCACCGCCGTGCTGGCCGACCTGCGCTCGCTTCAGGGCGTCCAGCGCATCGCCCTGCATGGCCTCGGCGCAGACGAGGTGGCCGAGATCATGACCGCCGTCGCAGGCCACGAGCTCGAAGCAGACGCGATCGAGCTGGCCGGCCAGATCGCCGCCGAGACCGGCGGCAACCCATTCTTTGTGGGGGAGATCCTGCGGGGGCTGTCTGAGGCCGGCGCGCTTGTGTTCGATGAGACCAGTGCTCGATGGAGCATTGATACCGCGGCCGGGATCGCGCTGCCCGAGAGCGTGCGCGAGGTGATCGAGCGCCGCGTGGAGCGCCTCGGCGAGGAGTCACTGGAGGCTCTGAGGCTCGCGGCGGTGGTCGGCCGCGAGTTCGACCTCGAGCTGCTGTCGGCCATCGCGGAGATGGAGGAGACCCATCTGCTGGACCAGCTCGAGGCCGCGGTCGCCGCGTCGGTACTGGCCGAATCCTCAGATCAGGTCGGGCGCTTTCGCTTCGCGCACGCGCTCATAAACCAGACGCTGTATGACGGGCTCGGCGCCACGCGGCGTGCGCGCATGCACCTGCGGGTGGCGGAGGCGCTCGAGGAGCTCTATGGAGCCGATCCGGCGGAGCATTTCGGAGAGCTTGCGCTGCATTGGCGGCTTGCCGCTGTCTCCGTCGAGACGGCCAAGGCTGCCGACTATGCGCTGAAAGCCGGACAGCAAGCGCTCGAGAACCTCGCTCCGGCCGAGGCGGTGAAGTATTTCGCAGACGCGGCCGAGCAGACCGGCGGCGCGAACAGCCGCGAGCGCTGCGAGGCGCTGATCGGGCTCGGCGAGGCGCAGTTTCAGACCGGTGTCGCGGCCTTCCGCGACTCGCTGCTCGAGGCATCGCGCATCGCCTCGGAGCTGGGCGACGCGGAGCTCGCGGCTCGGGCCGCACTGGCAAACAGCCGGGGTTTCGGCGTGACTGGAGAGAGTCGACGAGGAGCGGCTTGCCGCAATCGCTCGCGCGATCGAGCTCGATCAGCCTCCAAACCCCGCACGCCGCGCCCAGCTACTCGCGCTCGAGGCGATGGAGCTGAGCTGGGACCCGGACTTTGCGCGGCGCAAAGCGCTCGCTGAGGAGGCCCTGGCGCTCGCACGCAGCGCCGCAGATATCGGCGCCTTGGCGGCGGTGCTCCAGCAGGCCTTCTACGCGATCCGGTCGCCCGAGACGCTCGAGCTGTGTCGCAGCCTCGCTGCGGAGCTCGCAGACTGCGCAGCGACACTGGGAGACCCGGCCATCGCATTCTGGGCGCAGGGCGGGTTGTTTCATGCCTTCGTCGAACGCGGCGACCTGACCCGGGCCCGCGACGCAGCCGAGCACACCCATGCACTCGCCGATGAGCTCGGCCAACCCACACGGCAATGGTCGAGCTGTTTCATGCGCGCCGGGCTGGAGCTCCTGCATGGCGATCTGGTGGCCGGGGAGCGACTCGCCGAGCAAGCACTCCAGCTAGGCACGGACGCGGGGGAGCCCGACGCCGGCCTGATCTACGGTGCCCACATCATCATCATCAGGCTCTATCAGGGCCGCGCAGACGAGATCATCGAGATGCTCAGAGAGAGCGCGAGCGTCTTCGCCGGCGTACCTGCGTTCCGCGCTGCATTTGCCGCGAATCTGTGTTGGCTGGACCTCCACGATGAGGCGCGGGCAATCCTCGAGCAGGCGGCCAGCGACCGCTTCGAGCACGTCGGGTCGACGTCAGCGACGCTCACGGCGCTGGCCCTGTACGCCGAGGTCGCCTTCCAGACGTCCGACGCTCGCGCAGCCGCGATCCTGTACGAACGCCTGGAGCCGTTCGCCGAACAGGTCGTTTGGAACGGCGCTTCAGGCTACGGACACGTGCGCACGTACCTCGGCCTACTAGCCCCTGCGGTCGGAGAGCACCAGCGGGCTGATGAGCACCTCCAGTTCGCGTGCGAGTTCCACGAGGGCAACGACATGCCGTTGTGGACAGCCCGCGGACAGCTCGGCTGGGCAGAAGTGCTCGCCGCGCGAGGTGACCCAGCCGCGGCGCGCGACCACGCCGCCCGCGCACTCGAGCTCTCACGCGAGCACGGCTACGGCCTCTTTGAGCCTCGTGCGGCGGCGCTGGTCGAGACCGAGTCAGCCGCCGGGACCTGACACACCCCGCCCGTATCTGCAGGCCGCGCGCTTGCGCAGCGAAAAGCGGCACTCTCGCGAAGCAGGAGTGTGGGTGTCGTAGGCGCGGACAGCTCCCGATTCGTCCAGAGCGACCGTCTCGCGCTTGATCGTCAAGGCGCTTGCTCGCAGCCGAAAGTGGGAGCCGCGCGAGCTGCTCCATGGAGCTACCCGCAGCTACGATGCAAGGAAGCGTTCGATGTCCGCAGTCTCGCGGGCGAGCGCCGGAGCGGGCGTGGGCCGCGCGAACCACGCCGGCTCGGGACGGCCCTTCTTGATAGACCAAGTACCCGTTGCTGCTCCGCGATTGAGTACGACGGGTTTGAGCATCCCACCGCCCCTCAGGATGTGATGGTCGTCCTCGGCGACGACGAATGGCTCGCGAGTGCGGTAGCCGAGCATGAGCGTGTCGAAGGCGGCGAGCAGCAGACAGGGCGGTGTGTCATCGGTGGGCAACAGGTCAACGTCGCTCGGCGGTCCGGCGGCTTCGAGCGCCCGGCGCGCCTGTGTGATGGGCAGCGAGGACCACTTCGCGAGGTCGGTTGCGTCGCAGGGGCCGTAGCCTGCGCGGTAGCGGGCCCCAAGGATCGCGAGTGCCTCGTCGAGGTCGACCGCCGGGGGCAGATCGGCCGCGTGCAGCAGGCCGGCAGTGTCCGTGACGATGAGCCCCTGCGTCGAGAGCCACGGAACGAATGTGTTGATCGGACCCTGCTCGAGCGACGGGTGTCCGCGCTCGACCAGCGCGCGCAGTAGCGACGGCCGGTCGCGGGGACGCTCGCCGCAGAGCTCAACGACGTCTCCGCGCATGGCGTTTACCTCCTCCACGATGCCGAAGCGCGCGAAGCGCGCGCCGAACACGCGGGCATTTCGCCCGGCGAATAGCGCGTGCAGCCAGGGGCGATCGGACGCCGCAATCAGGTGCACCGTGCCGCGGACCGTCCACGTGCGCAGGAGCGGCGCGGCGCGGACGACGCTTCGGGTGAGGCCGGGCACGCGCGAGCGCAGTGCAAGAGCCGCGGCGCGCAGATCCTGAGCCTGGACGCCGATTACAGCCAACGCCGCTTCCTCGGCGCTCTTGCACGCCGTTGCCGGCGTCAGCCGCTGCGCGGCCAGACGGCCAGCACGCAGTCGCTCGTCAGCGTCCATCAGACAATCCTCGCTCCTAGGCCTGAAGCGGAAACGCTTGACGACACGGCACCACCAATGCGCCAGTCAGATAGGCTCGGCCGAACCAAGGGAGGAGAAGATATGGCATTCATGATCCACCACTTCTGGCCAGGCGCGACGGAGGCTCAGTACAACGCGACGGTCGCGGTGGTGCACCCGCCGGGGGGACTGCCCGAGGGCCAGATCTATCACGCGGCGGGACGAACCGCCGACGGCATCCTGATCACGGCCGTCTGGGAATCCAAGGAGCAAAACGACCGCTTCATCCAGGACGTGCTAATGGCGAGCCTGCCGATCGAGGGAGGCGTCGAAGGCCAGCCACAGGAGCACGCCGGCGAGGTCATAAACATCCACAAGACGTGACGTGTCCGGTCTGGCTGCGTGACGGTGCTCCTGCAGGCCATCGGGTCGCTTCGACTCGACGCGCCCGGCAAGATTCGAACTTGTGCCTCTCGCTCCGGAGGAACGAAAAGGAGGAAGCGAAAGACGCGCAGAAATGGCTCTGACAAGCCAGGCATCAGCCGTCGCCGAGCGACGGATGATGCCTGCGGATAGGGGCCGATTTGGGGCCGTTTGGGCTACTGGGCGAGCACAGTGACCCAAACGATTGTGGCGACCGTGCCGGGTCGCGGGGCTGGCTCAGTCTCACTTCTGGATCGATGATGGTTAGCGGTCTCCTCGAACACTCGCGCACGTATCGGGCGGGCGAAGGCGCTCGCTTTCGCGGAAAGCAGTCACGCCAAGAAAGTGTCAGCGTGCCCTGAGCGCAGCGAGTGTGTCAATGACGTCAATCGCGCCAGTCGACTTCAAAGTGTCCGATTGGCTCGTCGAAGCCCTTGACGGTGATGGGCCCTTGGTCGGAGAACCGGATGCCCTTGCCGCGGCAGAGGTCGTGGACCCCGGAGGAAACGACGATGCAGTCTGGCTGGGCGCATGCGCACAGCCGCGCGGCCTGCTGTACGGCCGCACCGAAGAGATCATCTTGCTCGGTCACAGGCTCACCCGCCGCCACCCCGACGCGCACGTGGAATCGCGACTGCTCAGCTTCGCTGTGCTCTTGGAGCGCCTGCTGGACTTGCATCGCTGCGCCGACCGCCTGGGACGCCGAGGCGAACGCAGCCATGATCCCATCACCAGTGTGCTTGACTTCGCTGCCGCCGAACTGCGCCAGGGCAGAGCGCACGATCGAGTCGTGTTGGCGAAGCAGCCGCATGGCCTCGCGATCCCCTAATTGCTGAGTAAGACGGGTGGAGTCGACCATGTCGGTGAAGAGGATCGCCCGAAAGGCGCTTTCTAGATATGGCTCGCCGGGAGGGTGAGTGTTGAGCCGTCCAAAGAACCCTCGAACGGCGGCCTCATCGACCTCAATCACCTGCGAAGGAAGCATCCCGTGTGCCTCCCGGTGAGCTGCGTGGACGGCCTCCTCGTCAGGACCCTCGATAAGGCAAAATCCGCTGCCGGCCTCTTCTTCGAACCAGTAGGTGACGAAGCGCACGCCGAATCGGTCCTGCACCTCGAGGTCGCGCAGGTGCGCCGCTGCGAGGTCGGCGGCCGTCGCATTCGGAAGGTCGTGGCGATCCATGTAGAGCGGCATCAGGATCGCACTGTACTCCGCCAGGACGCACGGATTGCGCGACATCCTCGTCGAACTGCCGATGCAGCATGCCGACGTGAAGCCGACGCCCGCTGCTCAAACGTCGACCCCGCGCTTGCGCCGCCAAACTGGAAGTCATGGCGGAAGGCACCTTGATAGTCGCTCAACATGGATCGCCACGACGTGCGCGCCACGCGCTTTCCCCACGACGAAACGCTCGGCTATTGTCTTCCCGGCCGATAGAAGGCCGGCGCTTTCAGCACAGAACCAGGGGAAAAGAACATGCTCGTCAACACGGACTATCTGGTCGTAGGCGCGGGTGCGAGCGGCCTTGCCTTCGCCGACGCGCTGTTGGCCGAGGCGGATGTCGAGATCACCGTGATCGACCGTCGACACACCCCGGGAGGCCACTGGGCGGATGCGTATCCGTTCGTTCGCCTGCACACGCCCTCCGCCTACTACGGCGTGAACTCGCTGGCGCTCGGCGAGGATCGCATCGACCAGGTCGGCGAGAACTCCGGGTACTACGAGCGGGCGACCGGCGAGGAGGTCTTCGAGTACTTCGCCGAGGCGACTGGGCGCCTTACCGAGACAGGCCGGGGGCGCGTGCTCACCGGCCACGAGTACCTGGGCAGTGGGAGTGACGGCGCGCAGGTTAGAGACTTGACCAGCGGAGAGCTTCACGATGTCGCAGTACGTCGCAAGGTCGTCGATGCTCGATACCTGGAGGCTTCGATCCCGGCGACCCACACCGCGCCCTTCGAGGTGGCACCGGGCGCGCGGCTCGTCCCCATCAACGACCTACCAGCAGCCGCGCAATCAGGCTGCTCCTACGCCGTTCTCGGGTCCGGCAAGAGTGCCGTGGACGCGTGCATCTGGCTTCTGGACAACGACGTGCAGCCCGATCGGATTCGTTGGATGCGGCCCCGCGACGCGTGGTTCTATGACCGCAGCCACTTTCAGCCGCTGGAGCAGGTGGGCGCGATCATGGAGGGGATCTCTCTCGACGCCGAGGCCGGCGCCCATGCAGCGAACATCGACGACCTCTTCGAGCGGCTCGAGGCCTCGGGACGACTCGTGCGCATCGACCCGGCGTGGCCGGCAACGATGTACCGCGGCACGATGCTCAGCGCGCGCGAGCTCACGGCCCTGAGACAGATCGAAGACGTGGTCAGGCTCGGACGAGTGCGGCGGATCGAGGCCGACCGGATCGTGCTCGAACGCGGGGAGACCAAGACGGGCCCCGATGTCCTGCACGTTGACTGCACGGCCCTCGGCCTGAACAACGCCCCCGCCACCCCGATCTTCCAGCCCGGTCGGATCGTGCTCCAGCAGGTGCGGCAGCTCTCGCCGTGTTTTAACGCAGCCCTCGTCGGCTTCACCGAGGCCCACCGGGACGACGACGCGGACAAGAACCGGCTTTGCCCACCCAACCCCTACCCCAGCAGCATCGAGGACTGGCCGCGCATGATGAGCTGCACATTGATTACGGCCGAGCGGTGGTTGGATGAGCCCGACCTCTCAGCGTGGGTGGCACAGAGTCGGCTGAACCTGCTGCGCGCGCTTCCCGACCACGCGGCGGAGCCGTCCGTGCAAACGGCAGTCGAGCGATATGTCACACACCTCAGCGCGGCGAGAGAGCGGCTGAAGCAGCTGGACGGATCGAGTTCGCCAAGGGCCGAAGAGAGCGGCGTGGTCGGGTCGGGAGGCGGACGTTGAAGCCTCAGAGACGTATCTGACGGTGGGGCTCGGTCACACAGCGAGGGGTTTGGGCCACTGAGCCGCAACCCGCCCGATCCCTATCCTGAGCCGTCTAAGCAAACCACCTCATTTGCAGGGACTTCTGAGACGCGCCCGGCAAGATTCGAACTTGCGACCTCTCGCTCCGGAGGAACGACAAGGAGGAAGCGAAAGAGGGGCAGAAATGGCTCTAACAAGCCAGATGCGCCGTCGCCGGGCAACGGCTGATGCCTGCGGATACGGGCCGATTTGGGGCCGTTTGGGCTACTGAGCGAACACAGTGGCCCAAACGTTGTGGCGACCGTGCCGGGTCGCGGGGGCTGGCTCAGTCTCATTTCTGGATCGATGGTTAGCGGTCTCCTCTAACACTCGGGCACGTATCGGGCGGGCGAAGACGCTCGCTTTCGCGGAAAGCAGTCACGCGATCGGCGACTGGTCGCGTCCCAGGAGTGCTGTAAATAGCTGCGAGAGCCGTCAAGGTGACGGCGTAGGTTCCCTCTAGTCCTGCAAGACGAAGAAGGAGGCCTACGCCGTGAGACGTACCGTACCGCCGTCGGCGGAGATTGAAGACCAGATCGACCAGCTGCTCGCCGTCGGAGTCGGCGAGAACCCACGCGAGGCGCTGTCAGAGCTCGCCAAGCTCGGCGCCAGGCTGATCATTCAGCGGGCTGTGGAGGATGAGTTCGAGGCATGGCTGGGTCGTGCTCGCTATGAGCGCCGGCCTGAGTATCAGCGCGGGCTTCGCAACTACGAGTCGGGCCTGCGGAACGGCTATCGCCCTCGGCGGGTGCAGACCGCAGAAGGTGAGCTCTCGGTTGAGATCCCGCAGGTCCGCGAGGCTGCCGAGCCGTTCGTCTCTGCGCTGTTCCCGCACTCGACGAAGCTGCTGCGCACGCGGCCGCTCGAGGCGATGGTCGTCGGTGCGTTCGTGCGCGGCCTCTCGATGCGAGACGTCGAATCGCTGTGCGAGGAGGCGGGGCTGGGAAAGCTCTCGAAGTCGACCGCGTCAAGGATCTGTGAGGAGCTCAGAGAGCGGTTTGAGGCGTTCAAGCGCCGCGACCTCTACGGGGTCAGGATGGTGGCGCTATTCCTCGACGCGATCTTCCTGAACGTCAGAGCGAAAGGCCCGAAGGAGGGCGTCCTTTGCGCCTGGGGCTTCACCGAGCAGGGCGAACGGGTCCTCGTCGGCGTCTGCCTCGGGATGCGCGAGTCCCACGAGGACTGGCTCGCTCTGACCAGGGACCTGATCGCCCGCGGGCTCGGGGCGCCGATGCTCATCGTCGCCGACGGCGCCCCCGGACTGATCAAGGCGGTCGAGCAGTGCTGGCCTTCCTCTGACCGCCAGCATTGCTCGGTTCACCGGGCGCGCAACCTGATCGCGAAGCTACCCGAGGCAGAGCGCGAGCGGGTGCGCCGGGCCTACTGGAAGGCCCTGGATGAGGCCACCGACGAGCACGACGGAACCCAGCGGCTCGAGGCCCTCGTCGCCGAACTCGAACGGGCCGGCTACGCGTCAGCTGCGAGATGCCTCGCCGACGACCTCGATGCTCTGGTCGCTCATCTGCGCTACCCGCTGCGCCACCGCAAGCGCTGGCGCTCGACCAACCTGCTCGAGCGGACCCTCGGGGAGGTGAAGCGACGCACGAAGGTGATCGGCAGGTTCCCAGGGGAGGAGAGCTGCCTCTCCCTCGTCTGGGCCGTACTCGACCTCCAGATCAACAACACCTGCAACGGCCTCAGGCTCTCCGAGATCGACCGCCAAAAGCTCTACCGGCTCCACCATCAGCCAACCGAACCAGAACCCGAAGCAAAGGAGGTGATCGCCGCCTAAACTACCCGCCACCGGGAACCCGAGCCGCAGTGAATTTACAGCAGCTCAGGGACGCGACCCGGCGACTCACGACGCGACTGGGTCTCGTCCAACGCGAGAGCGGACCCCGCTCGTTCGTACACGCCTGCTCTCCCAGCTAGCCGACGGTCTGGGACCAGTGGCGCCGCCGGTCGAGGCGCCGGGTCGTGGTCATCAGCCCTTGAAGAACTGCTGGTAGAGCAGGAAGACGTTTAGGAGGCTGATCACGCCGGCGCAGCCCCAGGCGAGGATGGTCGTGAGGCGCCGGTTGACGTGCACGCCCATGATGTCTCGCCGACAGGTGATCATCACGAGAGGCACGAGCGCGAACGGGATGCCAAAGGAGAGGACGACCTGGCTGAACACGAGTGCGCTGGTGGGGCTGATACCGATTGCCAGGACGATGATCGCCGGAATCATCGTGACAGCGCGGCGCAGCATCAGTGGGATGCGGACGTTTATAAAGCCTTGCATGACGACCTGGCCGGCGTAGGTGCCGACGCTGGATGAGGAGGCGCCGGAGGCGAGCAGCGCGACCGCGAACGCGAGCGCGGCGGTGCCGCCAACGAGGTGGCCAAACTGAGCGTGGGCTTCTCCGATTGAGCTCAGGCCCGACAGGGCGGGGGTGTGGAAGAGCTTGGCGGCGACAGCGAGCATCGCCATGTTGACCAGGCCGGCGAGACCGAGCGCGATGATCACGTCCAGGCGCTCGAAGCGCAGCACGCGGCCGCGCTCTTTGTCGTTGCGGCAGGGCATCCGGCCCTTGGTCAGCGCAGAGTGCAGGTAGATGACGTGCGGCATAACGGTCGCGCCGACGATGCCGACGGCGAGGTAGAGCGAGGTGACGCCGTGCAGGCCGGGCAGCAGCCCCTTCAGCGAGCCGTGGGTGGAGGGGCCGATGCGTAGCGTCTCATACAGAAAGCCCAAGAAGATGATTCCGAGCAGCCCTGTGATCGCCAGCTCGAAGCGGCGGAAGCCGTGGGTCTGCAGCTCGAGGATTGCGAACGCGATCACGCCGGTCATCAGCCCGGCGGGGAGCAGCGGCACGCCGAACAGCAGGTTCAGCCCGAGCGCAGCACCTAGGAACTCGGCGACATCGGTCGACATCGCCATGATCTCCGCCTGCACCCACATCCCCCACGTAAACGGGCGAGGGAAACGCTCGCGCACGACTTCGGGATAGTTGCGGTCGGTGACGATGCCCAGCTTGGCGGAGAGGTACTGGATCAGCATCGCCATCACGTTCGCCAGCAGGACGACCCACAGCAGCAGGTAGCCGAACTGCGCGCCGCCTTCGATGTTCGTGGCGAAGTTACCTGGATCGACGTAGGCGATCGAGGCGACAAACGCCGGGCCCAGCATCATGATCGTCGCGCGCAGGCGACCCTTCGACAGGAGCTGCTCGAGCGCGCTCGGCCCGACGAGCGTTCCCCCCACATCTCCCGGCAGCGCTACCGAGGCGCCCTCGGCGGCGCCCTGGAGCGCGGCTTTCGGACCGGGGGGCAGCGGTGTCAACCCTGACTCTCCCCGGTCTCGATGCGCATAGCGCGCGCCAGCGCACCCCCGATCGGTTGTTCGCGCTCGCCGAAGCGGACGAACACGGGTCCGCCGAACGGCTGGCGGTCTACGACCTCCAGATGCTGGCCGATCGCGATGCCCTGGTCGGCCAGATAGCGCAGCATCTCCGGGTCAGAGTCAGAGACGCGCACGAAACGCCCGGAGACGCCGGCCGTTAGCTCGTCCAGACTGTGGGTCTGGCGCTCCTCGATCCCGAACTCCAGCGTTGGGATCGGATCGCCGTGCGGATCGACCGTGGGGTCGCGCAGGCGCGCGGCGATTAGCTCCTCCAGATCCTCGGAGAGCACGTGCTCGAGCACCTCGGCCTCGGCGTGCACACGATCCCAGGGCATCCCAAGCTCCTCGGCGAGGAACAGCTCTATCAGCCGGTGGTGGCGCAGCACCTCGAGCGCGACCCGGCGACCCTGGTCGGTGAGCCTCACGCCGTGGTAGGGCTCGTGCTCGACCAAGCCCACGTCAGACAGCTTGCGGAGCATCGCCGAAACCGAGCCCGGCGTGACGCCCAGCCGCTCGGCCAGCTGATTGGTTGATACCGCCTCCCCCTCACGGGCCTCAAGCGCATAGACGGCCTTGGCGTAGTCTTGGACGGAGGCGGAAATCGAGTCAGGAACAGCCATAGAAGTTTTTAGTGTAGCCAAACATACTTATCAAGAGGCCATAACTCGAACGTTCGTCGACCACGCTGACCCTAGCCTCGTCGCAACGTGCGTTAGTCTGAGCTGGTGGCTGATGACCGCTGCGATCTGCTGTGTCTGGACCTGCCGCGCGCCGAGGCGATCCGCCAGCGCTTGGATCTTGGCATCGCGGCAGGGGCGGCCGCTCGTGCGAAGGCGCTCGCCGACCCAACGCGGTTTCTGATCGCGCTCGCACTGCGTGACGGCGAGGAGCTGTGCGTCTGCGACCTCGCCTGGATTACGTCGCGAGCTGAGAACCTCGTCGGCCACCACCTGCGCACGCTGCGCGGCGCCGGCCTCGCAAGTTCGCGGCGCGAGCGCAAGATCGTCTTCTACGCGCTGACCGACACCGGGCGTCAGCTGCTCGACGCGCACCTCCAACTCGCCGAGGTGACACGATGAGCACCCCGTCGCTCGAGCTGCCGCCCGTCGCCGAGCCGGCGCACACCTCGCGGCGTCAGCGCCCGGTGGAGCTGGCCGAGCGCGAGCGCCTGATCCGTCGCGCCAAGGCGCTGTCCTGGCTCAGCCTCGCCTACATGAGCGCCGAGGGCGCAATCGCGATCACCGCGGCGATCCTGGCCAGCTCGGTCGCGCTGCTCGGCTTCGGCCTTGACTCCGTGATCGAGGGTCTCGCCTCGATCATCGTCATCTGGCGCTTCACCGGCACCCGCCGACTCTCCGAGCACGCCGAGCAGCGCGCCCAGCGGCTCGTTGCCATCACATTCTTCCTGCTCGCCCCCTACATCACCCAGGACGCCATCCGCACACTCATCCACGGCGCGCATCCCGGCACCAGCTGGCTCGGGATCGGCCTATCGATCTCGAGCATCATCGTCATGCCGCTCCTCGGCAAAGCCAAGCAAGGGATCGGCCAGCGCCTTGGCTCAGGTGCGACCGCCGGCGAGGGCGCTCAGAACATGCTCTGTGCCTACCTCGCCGCGGGTGTCCTCACCGGCCTAGCGCTCAACGCCGCGTTCGGCCTATGGTGGGCCGATCCTGCCGTCGCGCTCGGCATCGGCGCGCTCGCGCTCAACGAGGGCCGACAGACCTGGCGCGGCCAGGGCTGTTGTGCCACCTCGCCACTCCTCGGCGAGCCGCTCGACGTTTGCCACGACGACTGCTGTTGAACGCAAGCGGGCGCGCGGAGGGCCGAGCTCGACACGGTCCCGTTGGACGATTCTCTATAGCCCGACCCGACGGAGCCCACACGACTCCTTTCCCATGGCGAAGGAGCAGTCTCGCGAGTTCTGGACGAGACTCTCGTGGCTCGTCCGATCCGCTCGTCTGCTCGCGGGTTGCTCCGACGCTCGCTCGGCCCGGAAAGCAGCCGCCAGCGTCGTCCTAGGCTCGTGACCACGCAGCCGTACGCGACGCGCGCCCGACGGGTTGTCGGCGCTGCGTCAACTCAGCTGCTCGATGACCAGAGAGGCAACGGCCGGATGTGTTCCCCCTGCCACCGGAGTAATCGTGAGCGCCGTGGCATTCCCAGCCGGATTTATGACCGAGACGACCGAATTGACCACGCTGGTAGTCACGAAGGCTTCACCTGCGATCTGGCTCGTGCCGGTTGCTCTCCCGTAGACGGTGTACGCGAGCGGAGCCGCATTGAGAGTGAGCTCGAGCTGACCTGCCTCGGTGACGGACACGGAGAATGCCACCCGGTATGTGCCGATGTTCGGCAGCACGAATGTGGTAGGACCGCTTCTCGCGATCGCGCCGACGTTCGGGCCATTCTGGGGAAATTCAACCGCGCCCGCGACCGCAACGGTGGCCGCGTTGTTCGGAGGCATCAGGGCAAAGAACTCGGCAAACTGGGATAGCCCGGTGGCGCCGGTGGCGCCGGTGGCGCCCGTGGGTCCGGCCGGACCCACGGCGCCGGTCACGCCCTGGACGCCTTGTAGTCCGGCGGGCCCCGCCAGACCCATGGCGCCAGTAACGCCCTGGAAGCCTTGTAGTCCCTGTGGACCAACGGCACCGGTGGCTCCTGTCCTGCCAGCAGCACCTGTCCTGCCGGTGGCCCCCCGCAGACCGCGAGGGCCTCGACCAAGTCCGGTCGGGGTCCCGGCGCATCGCGAAGTGTGAGCTCTGACGCCGCCAGTGAATGCCGCCCGATTGCATGCGGGCCGGGAGGGCGAAGCTGCGACAGCCAAGCCCGCCGGCGCTAGGACAGCAAACGAACTGATCGCGATGACGAACAGCCTTCGGCACATGGGACCAAACATTTCTTTGACCTGCCCTTCTTGGCTCCAGTTCCGGGGTCGCCCGGGTCTCGAGTCCTACTCGATGGCTGAGGGCGGAGGCCCAAGTGTCGGTCTAGTCAGCCAGGGGCTGGGTCGGCAGGAAAGCAACCGTCACATGAGGTATCGGCGCCACAGCAGCGTCCTTGACGCCGGACCACACATGATGGACGACCGCTTTTGGGAGAGAGCAGGGCCCTCGCCTCGGCTTATTGGGATCCACCCACGAGTCGCCACGGCGTCCCCCGAGACCCAGCAACTGGGCCATCGGTCGCTCGGCTTCCGGAAACCCTCGAGCAGGTAGTGTGCCGGCGGTGAGCAAGCACGTCGTGGTCCTCGGGGCCGGGTTCGGCGGACTGGAGCTCGCGACTCGGCTCTCGGAGACGATCGCGGACGCGGTCCGCGTCACGTTGGTCGATCGCAACGACTCGTTCTACTTCGGCTTCTCCAAGCTCGAGGTGATGCTCGGCCGCCAGTCGGCCAACGACATCCGATTCCCCTACCGCGACTTCGAGAAGGACGGCGTCGAGTTCCGCCAGGAGACGGTGACGAGCGTCGACCCGGCCACGCGGCGCGTTACGACCGACGCCGGATCCTACGACGCCGACTTCGTCGTCGTGGCACTCGGCGCCGACTACGACTTCGCCGCCACGCCGGGCTTCGAGCAAGGCGGACACGAGTACTACTCGCTTGCCGGCGCCGAGCGGCTGCGCGACGCGCTCGCCGACTTCAAGGGAGGTAGGGTGCTCGTCTCGGTCCTGGGGCAGCCGTTCAAGTGCCCGCCAGCGCCGTTCGAGGGTTCCTTCCTGCTGCACGAGCACTTCACGCAGCAGGGAATCAGGAACTCGGTGGAGATGGCGACGACATTCCCCATGGCGCGCCCGGTCCCGGTGACCGGTGACGTCTCGCAGATGTTCCGCGAGGGGCTTGCCGCGCGCAATATCAAGGAACTGCCCGAGCATCTGGTCACCGGCATCGACCCGGCGACCCGTACGGCACAGCTCGCGAGCGGTGAGACGCTGCCCTACGACCTCTTCGTCGGCATTCCGATCCACCGGGCGCCCACCGCGCTCGCGGACACGAGCCTCGCGGTCAACAACTGGGTGCCCGTCGACCAGTCCAACCTGAGGACCCGGTTCCCCGGCGTCTACGCGCTCGGCGACGTCTGTACCGGCCCCCGGACCGTTCCCAAGGCCGGCATCTTCGCCGAGGCGGCGGCGCGCGTGGTCGCTGACGACATCGCCGCGACGATTGCAGGCGCCGAGCCGCCCTCTCCGTTCGAGGGCTCGGGCGTCTGCTACGCCGAGTTTGGCGGCGGGCTCGTCAGCAAGGTCGAGGTCAACTTCCTCCGTGCCGACGCACCGGCGGCCCGACGCTACGACCCCTCGCTCGAGTACGCCGCCGAGAAGGAGCAGTTCGGCGCGACCCGCCGAGCGCGCTGGTTCGGGCGCTCGTGAACGCGAGAGCCGCTCCTGCCTACGGAAAGCGGGCAGTCCATCTCGCCAACGAGTGCCTGAACGAGCGGGGCCTGCCGCCGCTGCCGCACGTCACACCCCACACGCTGAGGCGGACCTACGTCTCGATCATGCTGCTGGCAACCAACTTCGACGTGACCTACGTCCAGCACCAGGTCGGCCACGCCGAAAGCAGGATGACCCTTGACGTTTACTCAGAGCTCCTGGACCGCCAAAAGCGGGACCACGGCGTCGCCTTCGACGCACTGCTCGCGGACGCCCGCAGCACGCTCTACGGACGACAAAACGATGCGTTTGGGCCACCGTTTGGGCCACTGAGCCCCAACCCGCCCGATCCCACTCCTGAGCCCTCCCAGCAAAACAGCTCATTTACAGGCACTTCTGAGACGCGCCCGGCAAGATTCGAACTTGCGACCTCTCGCTCCGGAGGCGAGCGCTCTATCCACTGAGCTACGGGCGCAGAGGGCGCCGTGAGTCGGGCGCCTTCGCTCGCGAGAGCTTATCGCCGCGTCGCGGCCCGCCGGCCACCGCTACCGTAGCCACATGGACCTGTCCCTGTTCTTCGCGGGCACCGGCGGCTCGGTGCCAAGCGCGCGACGTGGACTGCCGGCGGTGCTCGTGCGCCGGGGCGGCGAGCGGTTGCTGTTCGACTGCGGAGAAGGCACTCAGCGCCAGCTGATGCGCTCGGTCGGGCTCGTGGATCTGGACTGCGTCTTCATCACCCACTTCCACGCCGATCATTGGCTGGGCCTGCCGGGCATGCTCAAGTCGTTTGCGCTGCGCGAGCGCGAGAAGCCGCTCATCGTGTACGGGCCGGCGGGGCTGAAGGAGCTGATGGGTGCGATGCGCGTCGTGTACGGGCGCCTTCCCTACCGGCTGGGCATCGTCGAGCTCGGGCCAGCCGACACGGTCGAGCGCGACGGGTATGTGATCGCCGCCGTTCCGGTGCGCCACCACGGCGGCTCCTCGCTTGGGTACGCGCTCATCGAGGAGCCGCGCCCCGGACATCTGGACGCGCGCGCGGCCGAGGAGCTGGGGGTCAGCCCGGGTCCGGACTTCGGCCGGCTGCAGCGCGGGGAGACCGTCGCCGGGGTGCGACCCGAGCAGGTAATGGGTCCCGCGAGAGAGGGTCGAAAGGTCGTGCTCTCAGGCGACACCGCGCCGTGTGAGGCGCTCGCGGTCGCCTCACACGAGGCCGACGTGCTCGTGCACGAGGCGACCTTCGCCGAGGAGGAGGCGGAGCGCGCGCGTGAGACCTCCCACAGCACCGCCCGCCAGGCGGCCGAGCTGGCGCGCGCCGCCGAGGTGCGGCTGCTCGCCCTGACGCATGTCTCCAGCCGCTACGCCGGCGCCGAGCTCCGCGAGGAGGCCCGCGCCGTGTTCGCGGCGACTGAGACGCCGCGGGACTTCGACACGATCGAGGTGCCGTTTCCCGAGCGCGGCTGCGCGACGATCGTGCGCTGGTCCGAGCGCCGCGCGAGCCTTTCCGCACTCGAACGGGCGCCCGCGGTGGACGGCGAGCCGGTCGAGGCGATCACGCCGTCCTGATACATTCTGCTTGCTCCTTTAACCCGGTCCCGTGAGGCCAGGAAGGAAACGATGGATTCCAGCAGCGAGAGGACCGTCCTGCGCGAGGACGACGTGCAGCGCGCGCTGACGCGGATCGCGCACGAGATCGCCGAGCGCAACCCCGACACCTCGGCGCTGGCCGTCGTGGGCATCCACCGTCGCGGAGCGTTCCTCGCCCAGCGGGTGAGAGGGCTGTTGGAGGATCTGCTCGAGCTCGAGATCCCGCTCGGAGATCTGGACATCGGCTTCTATCGCGACGACGTGTCCAGCAGGCCGGACGCGCCGGTCGTACACGCCTCGCACATCGACTTCGACGTGACCGCCCGCACGATCGTCGTCGTCGACGATGTCCTCTTCACCGGCCGCACCGTCAGGGCGGCGATCGAGGCGCTGTTCGACTACGGGCGCCCGGATCGCGTGCAGCTCGCGGTGCTCGCCGATCGCGGTCACCGTGAGCTGCCGATCAGGCCGGACTACGTCGGAAAGAACCTGCCGACCTCGACCTCGGAGCACGTCTACGTGAGGGTGAGCGAGCTCGACGGCGTCGACGAGGTGGCGATCGCGAAGGGCGCGAACGGGCCGCCGCCGATCGACCCGGCTGCGCCCGCCGCCGCGGAGGCCTCGGCATGAACCACCTGCTCTCGATCGAGGAACTCGACAGGGCGGGGATCGAGCGGATCGTGGAGCAGGCGACCCGCTTCGCAGAGGTCTCAGACCGGGAGATCAAGAAGGTCCCCGCGCTGCGCGGACGGATGGTGCTGAACCTGTTCTACGAGGCCTCCACGCGCACCCGCAGCTCCTTCGAGCTGGCGGCCAAGCGGCTGTCGGCCGACGTCGTCAACTTCGCCGCGAGCGGATCGAGCGTCGAGAAGGGGGAGTCGCTGAAGGACACCGTGCTCACCCTCAGCGCGCACAAGCCCGACGCGATCGTCCTGCGCACCCCGTGGGCCGGAGCCTCCGAGCTGGTGTCGAAATGGTGCAGCGCGGCGATCGTCAACGCGGGCGACGGCAAGCACGAGCATCCGACGCAGGCGCTGCTCGACGTGTACACGCTGCGCCGGCGTCTGGGCCGGATCGACGGGGCGTCGATCTGGATCGTGGGCGACGTCGCCCACTCGCGGGTCGCTCGCTCGAACATCATCGCCTTCCAGCGGATGGGCGCGAGGGTGACGCTGGCGGGCCCGCCGACCCTGATCCCGCGGGGGATCGAGGAGCTCGGCTGCGAGGTGCGCTACACGCTCGACGAGCTCGACTCGGCCGACGTGGTCTATGCGCTGCGGATGCAGCGTGAGCGGATGCTCGAGACATGGGTGCCGTCGCTGCGCGAGTACTCGAGCTGGTATCAGATCAACGGCCGGCGTCTGAAGCCGCGTCACGTGCTGATGCACCCGGGCCCGGTCAACCGCGGCGTCGAGCTCTCGGGCGAGGTCGTGGACTCCCCGCAGGCGGTGATCACCGCGCAGGTCGAGGCCGGTGTGGTCGTGCGCATGGCGGTCCTCTACGAGCTTCTCGCCGGGCCGCGCGAGCCGCAGACGTCGACTCGCCCGATGACGGCGGGGTCGACCATCTGATGGCCGCGCAGCCGCTCGTGCACGGACCGCAGCAGCCGACCGATCTGCTGCTGCGCGACGTGCACGTGCTCGATCCACGGGCGACGCTCGACGCGCGCAGGGACGTGCGCGTGCGCGCCGGCCTGATCGCCGAGCTGGGCGAGCCCGGCACGCTCGACAGCGACTCCGAGCAGGAGGTGCTCGACGGCGGCGGTCGCCTGCGGCTCCTGCCGGCGTTCATCGACCCGCACGTGCACCTGCGCACGCCCGGACAGGAGCACAAGGAGAACCTCCAGACGGGCACCCGCGCGGCGGCGGCCGGGGGGTACGGCGTCGTCCTGGCGATGCCCAACACCGACCCCGTGCTCGATGCGGCGCCGCTCCTGCGCTCCCTGCGCGACGCGGCCGCACGCGAAGCGTGCATCTCAGTCGGCTTCCTCCCCGCGATCACACGTGGCCTGTGTGGTGAGCAGCTGACCGAGATGGCGGAGCTGAGGGTGGAGGGAGCGGTAGGCTTCACAGACGACGGGCGCGGAGTGCAGAGTGCCGGCATGCTCCGCAAGGCGCTTCAGTATCAGCGTCTGTGCGGCGGCGTGCTGGCGCTGCACGAGGAGGACGAGACCCTCTCGCGCACAGGAAGCATGAACGAGGGGGCCGTAAGCGCCGCGCTCGGGCTGTCGGGAATCCCGACGGTGAGCGAGTCGACGATGGTCGCGCGCGACGCGGCGCTCGCCGGCTACGAGCAAGCTCGGGTTCACTTCCAGCACCTGAGCTGCGTCGGCTCGGTGGACGCCGTCGCCGAGGCCAAGGCGCGCGGCTTCAGGGTGAGCGCAGAGGTGAGCCCGCACCACCTGCTGCTCACCGAGCAGGACGTGCGCGGGATGGACACGCGGATGAAGATGCATCCGCCGCTGGCCACCGAGGCCGACCGCCAAGCGCTCCTCGATGGGCTCCGGCGCGGCACGATCGACTGCGTGGCCACCGATCATGCGCCGCACGCGCGCGATGAGAAGGAGGTGCCGTTCGAGCAGGCGCCGATGGGCACGACCGGCCTGGAGACCGCGTTTGCGGCGCTCTACTCCGGCCTCGTGCTGACCGGCGTGATCGAGCTCGGCCTGCTCGTAGAGCGGATGACCGCGGGGGCGAGGCTGTTCGAGCTGCCCACGCCGCTGATCGCGGTCGGCGAGCCGGCGAACCTCACGCTCGTGGACCTCGACGCGGTGTGGGTCGCGGGCGAGCACGGCTGGGAGAGCCGCTCGGAGAACTGCTGCTTCGCCGGGCGGGTGCTGACCGGTCGCGTGCTGCTCACCGTAGCCGCCGGCGCGGTCGCCTACCGCGAGCGGGCGTTCTCGATGGCGGCCGCCTGATGGGACTGCTCGCGCGCGATCGCACGGCGCTGATCGTCGTGGATGTGCAGGAGGGCTTCCGTCCCTATCCGACGTTCTCAAGCGTGGCGGCGTCGTGCGGGAGGCTCGTGCAGGGAGCGCGCATCCTCGAGATTCCAAGGCTCGTCAGCGAGCAGTACCCGAGGGGTCTCGGCGCGACCGCGCCCGAGGTGGGACTCGAGGACGAGCAGCCGATCGAGAAGACGGTCTTCTCGGCCGCACGGGCGGACGGGTTTGACCTGGCCGGACGCGACCAGGCGATCGTGTGCGGGATCGAGACGCACGTGTGCGTCTCCCAGACGGTGCACGACCTGCTCGATCGGGGCATCGAGGTCCACGTGCCGGCGGACGCGGTCGGCTCGCGCCACGAGATCGACTACGACCGTGGCCTCGAGCGCCTCGAGCGCGCGGGCGCGGTGGTGAGCACCGTCGAGGCGGCGCTGTTCGAGCTGCTCGAGCGCGCCGGCACGCCCGAGTTCAAGGCCGTGCAGAGGTTGATCCTCTGATGACGACACCCACCGACCGGCCGACGGGATACGTGCTTCTCGAGGACGGGACCCGCTTCGACGGCGAGACGTGCGCCGCCGAGGTGCCCGCCGTCGGGGAGGTCGTGTTCACGACGGGAATGTCCGGCTACCAGGAGTCGATGACCGACCCCTCGTTCGCAGGACAGCTGATCACCTACACCTATCCGCATATCGGCAACTACGGCGCCAGCGCGCAGGCGATGGAGTCGCCGCGGGCATGGGCGCGCGCGGCGATCATGCGCGAGGCGTGCAACCGTGAGGACGCGCCCACCGCCGAGCGCGGCTGGCTCGACTGGCTCACCGACTGCGGCGTGGCGGCGATCAGCGGCGTGGACACGCGTTCGCTGGTCGGGCACATCCGCGAGGCCGGATCGATGCGGGGGGGCGTGTTTCCAGCGGCGATCTCCGAGCCGCAGGCGCGCGAGCTGATCGATGCCGAGCCGCCGATGGCCGGCCGCGACCTCGCCGCCTGGGTGACTCCCTCGGAGGTCAGCCGCCACGGGGACGGCGACGGGCCGAAGATCGCCGTCCTCGACACCGGGATCAAGGCATCGATGGTGCGCGAGCTCCTCGCGCGCGGCGCGCGCGTGACGCTCCATCCGTGCACGAGCACGCCCGAGGAGCTCCTCGGTGAGGACCCGGACGCGATCTTCCTGGCCAACGGCCCGGGGGATCCGGCGGCGCTCTCCTACGTCGTCGAGACGGTGCGAGCCCTCGTCGGCAAGAAGCCCGTGTGGGGCATCTGCCTCGGGCACCAGCTGCTGTGCCGGGCCGTGGGCCTTGAGACGTTCAAGCTGCCCTTCGGCCACCACGGCGCGAATCACCCGGTCAAGGACCTTCAGACCGGACGCGTCGAGATCACCTCGCAGAATCACGGGTTCGCGGCGGTCGGGCCGGGTGGAGCGCACACGATCGACGTCGATGAGCCGGTGCGCTGGGAGACGAGCTTCGGCGCGGCCGCGCTGTCGCACGTGAACCTGTACGACCGCACGGTGGAGGGGCTCGAGCTGCTGGACGTGCCCGGCGGCACGGTGCAGTACCACCCCGAGGCGGGCCCCGGCCCGCACGACAGCCTGTACCTGTTCGACCGTTTCCTGGCGAGGATCTCCGCGTCCGGGAACGACGGCGGGAAGCCGGCCGATCCAGTCAACACGACGGGCCCGAAGCCCGGCGGGGCTGCCTGATCCTTGCCGCGGCGCAGCGACATCCACAAGATCCTCATCCTCGGCTCGGGCCCGATCGTGATCGGCCAGGCGGCCGAGTTCGACTACTCCGGCGTGCAGGCATGCAAGGTCCTCGCCGAGGAGTCCTACGAGGTCGTGCTCGTGAACTCCAACCCCGCGACCATCATGACCGACCCGGAATTCGCCGACGCGACCTACGTCGAGCCGCTTCTTCCCGGACCGGTGACACAGGTGATCGAACGCGAGCGCCCGGACGCGCTGCTCGGAACCCTGGGCGGACAGACCGCGCTGAACCTCGCGAAGGCGCTGCACGACGACGGCACTCTCGAGCGCCTCGGCGTCGAGCTGATCGGCGCCGACTACGCGGCCATCGCCTGCGCCGAGGATCGGGAGCAGTTCGGAGCGGCGATGGCCCGCGCCGGGCTGAGCATGCCCACGAGCGCGATCGCCACCACGACGGCGCAGGCCCGTGAGGCGCTTGCGAGGGTGGGCCTGCCCTGCGTCGTTCGCCCCGCATTCACGCTGGGCGGGCGCGGCGGCGGGATCGCGCGCACGCCGCAGGAGTTCGAGCGGATCGTCTCGCTTGGAATCGAGATCTCGCCGATCGGGCAGGTGCTGCTCGATCAGTCGGTGATCGGATGGGGGGAGTTCGAGCTCGAGGTCATGCGCGACAACGCAGACAACGTCGTGATCGTCTGCTCGATCGAGAACATCGATCCGATGGGGGTGCACACGGGCGACTCGCTCACGGTGGCGCCCCAGCAGACCCTCACCGACGCGCTCTACCAGCGCCTGCGCGATCAGGCGATCGCGGTGATACGCGCGGTGGGGGTCGAGACGGGCGGCTCGAACGTGCAGTTCGCGGTCAACCCCCACACCGAGGAGATACTCGTGATCGAGATGAACCCGCGCGTCTCACGGTCCTCGGCGCTTGCCTCCAAGGCGACCGGCTTTCCGATCGCCAAGATCGCCGCAAGACTGGCCGTGGGCTACCGGCTCGACGAGATCGCCAACGACATCACGGGGGTCACGCCGGCCTGCTTTGAGCCGACGATCGACTACGTGGTCGTGAAGTGGCCGCGGTTCGCGTTCGAGAAGTTCCCGGGCGTCGATCCGACGCTGTCGACGCACATGAAGTCGGTGGGGGAGGTGATGGCGGTCGGGCGCACGTTCTCGCAGGCCTTCGCCAAGGCGATGCGCTCGCGCGAGCTCGACAAGACGCCCTGCGCGACCGAGACCGCGGCGGCGGAGCTGCTCGAAGGGCTGCGTGCACCCGGGCCGAACCGCTACGAGGCGGTCCTCGAGCTGTTTCGCCGTGGCGAGAGCGTCGAGGCGGTCGGCGAGCGAACGCACATCGACCCGTGGTTTCTGCACGAGCTGCAGGCGCTCGCGCTCGACCCGCAGGCGCCGTTCCGCGCCGAGCGCTCGTTCAGGGCGGTGGACACCTGTGCGGCGGAGTTCCCCGCGCGCACCCCCTATTACTACTCGGGCTGGGAGCGTGCTCCGGCGCACGAGGTTCGCCGGGGGGAGCGCGACTCGATCGTGATCCTCGGCTCGGGCCCCAACCGGATCGGCCAGGGGATCGAGTTCGATTACTGCTGCGTCCACGCCGCGATGACCGTGCGCGAGTCGGGGCTCGACGCGGTGATGGTGAACTGCAACCCCGAGACGGTCTCAACCGACTACGACACCTCGGACCGGCTCTACTTCGAGCCGCTCACCCTCGAGGACGTGCTGGCCGTCGTCGAGGTCGAGCGCCCGAAGGGGTTGATCGTGCAGTTCGGCGGGCAGACGCCGCTGAAGCTTGCGGCCGGTCTCGCGGCGGCTGGCGCGCCGCTGCTCGGCACGAGCGTGGAGGCGATCGACCTGGCCGAGGACCGTGGGCGGTTCGGCGCGATGCTCGAGCGGCTGGGCTATCAGGCGCCGGCATATGCGACGGCGTGCTCGGTCGCGCAGGCGCTCGAGAAGAGCGGGGAGGTCGGCTTTCCGCTGCTCGTGCGGCCATCGTACGTGCTCGGGGGAAGGGCGATGGAGATCGTCTACTCGCGCGAGGGTCTCGAGGACTACCTGCGGCGCGAGGCGGGCGAGGATGGCGGCGAGATCTTCCTGGACCGGTTCCTGGAGAACGCGACCGAGGTCGACGTCGACGCGCTGTGCGACGGCCCAGCGGACGCCGGGGGCGGTGGCCAGGTGTGGATCGGCGGGATCATGCAGCACGTCGAGGAGGCGGGCGTGCATTCCGGTGACAGCGCCTGCGTGCTGCCGCCGCACTCGCTCGGGGAGGAGATGCTCGAGCAGATCCGCGACGCCACGCGCGAGATCGCGCTCCAGGTCGGCGTGGTCGGACTGCTGAACGTCCAGTACGCCGTGCACGCCGGCGAGCTGTACGTGATCGAGGCCAACCCCCGCGCGTCGCGCACGGTGCCGTTCGTCTCAAAGGCGGTTGGCGTGCCACTGGCGAAGCTCGCCTGCCGGATCATGCTCGGCGAGCGAATCGCCGAGCTCGATCTGCCCCAGGGCAGGGAGGGCATGGGCTACGGAGACCACGTGTCGGTGAAGGAGGCCGTGCTGCCGTTCGACCGCTTCGAGGGCTCCGACGCCGTGCTCGGACCGGAGATGCGCTCGACCGGCGAGGTGATGGGCATAGCGCGCGACTTCCCGACGGCGTTCGCCAAGGCCCAGGCGGCGGCGGGCGTACCGCTGCCACTCGAGGGCACGGCGTTCATCACGGTCACCGACTCCGACAAGCCGGGCGCGTTCGCCGTCGCCCAGATCCTGCACGACAACGGCTTTCGGATCGTCGCGACGCGTGGCACGGCCGAGGCGATCGCGCGCATGGGCGTGCCGGTCGAGCGCCTGAACAAGATCGGCGACGGCTCGCCGCATGTGCTCGACTGGATCGAGCGCGGCGACGTCGACCTCGTCGTGAACACGCCGACGGGCTTCGGGGCGCGGACCGACGGCTGGGAGATCCGCCACGCGGCCGTGACGCACGGGATCCCCTGCCTGACGACGCTCTCGGCCGGCGTCTCGGCGGCCCGCGCGATCGCGAGCGCGCGACGCGACGGGGCGCCGCCGGTTCTGTGCCTGCAGGAGCTTCACGTGGCGGGCGTCGCGTGAGCCAGGCCGGTTCGCGCCAGACGCCCTTCGGGCGCAGGCTGCTGACGGTCACCGCCATGCGCCCCCTGGGCACGGTCTATCGCCTGCTGACGGTCGCCGATCCGCACGGGCCGGACCCCGAGCCGGGGCAGTTCGCGATGCTGGCCAGTGCCGAACGCTGGGGCGGAGAACGCGACGAGCGTCCGTACCTGCCCCGCGCGTTCTCGATCGCCCGCCGGACCGACGGCGAGTCTCATTTCATGCTCGAGGACGTCGGCCCGGGCACGCGGCGGCTGTGCGCGATGCGGCCGGGCGAGAAGCTCTGGGCCGTCGGCCCGCTCGGGGTCGGGTTCGCGCCGCCACCCGACGGACGCCGCGCGATCCTCGTCGGCGGCGGCGTCGGGATCGCCCCGCTTGCGCTGCTCCAGGATTCGCTGCAGGGCGAGCCGAGCGCGACCGCGACGACTGTCCTGCTCGGCTTTCGCGACGGCGCGCGCGCCGCCGGCAGCTCGCTGCTTGTGGACGCGCGGCTGGCCAGCGACGACGGCGCGGCCGGACACCACGGCCCGGTCACCGATCTGCTGGCCGCCGAGCTCGCAAGCGATGCGCACGCGGTCGTGTACGCGTGTGGGCCGCCCGGGATGCTCGAGGCCGTCCGGGCGCTGTGCGCCGAGCGCGGCGCCCCGGCCCAGCTGGCGCTCGAGGCGGCGATGGCGTGCGGGTTCGGCGCCTGCTTCGGGTGCGTCGTACCCAAACGCGGCGGCGGCTACCTGCGCGTCTGCGTCGACGGCCCCGTGATCGATGCCGCCGAGCTCGAGCGGATCGACGGGCCGGCCGGACGGTCAGAGGTCGGCCAGCCGGCATGAGCGTGAACTTCTGCGGCCTGCAGCTGGCCCACCCGGTGATCAACGGCTCGGGCACGTTCGACGCCTCCGCCGCGCTGCGCGCGTTCGGCGACAACCTCCTCGACGCCTTTCCGTTCGCCGCCTACGTCTCAAAGACGATCACCCTCGAGCCGCGCGCGGGCAACCCACCGCCACGCCTGTGGGAGACGCCCGCCGGACTGGTCAACTCGATCGGCCTGCCGAACAAGGGGCTCGAGCGCTACCTCGCGGAGGACCTTCCCGAGCTCGCGAGCCTCACCGCCGCCGTCGCACAGCGAGGCGACGAGCAGGCGCCGCCGCTCATCACGAACGTGATGGGCTCCTCCGCGCAGGAGCTGTCTCGGCTCGTCGAGGCCTGCGGGGATCGCGCTGAGATCGCGGCGCTCGAGCTCAACGTGTCCTGCCCGAACGTGAAGACCGGGCTCGACATCGGCGCCGACCCGCACCAGCTCGAGCGGGTCGTGCGGGCGGTGCGCGAGAGAACCGCAAAGCCGCTGATCGTGAAGCTCACGCCCAACGCCACCGATGTTCCAACCTGCGCGCGGGCCGCCCAGGAGGGCGGCGCCGACGCGGTGTCGCTGATCAACACGCTGCGGGCGACGGCGCTCGCGCCCGAGGCGGGACCTCGTCGAGGTCCGCCGCGACCGTGGCTCGGCGGCGGCACGGGCGGTCTCTCGGGTCCGGCCGTGCGCACGATTGCGCTCGCGCAGGTGGCTGCGGTCGCCGCGACGGTGCTGGTTCCCGTCGTGGGGATGGGCGGGGTTCAGACCGCCGCACACGCGCGCGATCTGATCGACGTCGGCGCCACGCTCGTCGCCGTGGGCACCGAGAGCTTCCGCGACCCGGCGGCAGGGGCACGGATCGCGCGCGGCCTCGCCGAGATGGACGCCGGCTGAAGGCGCGGCGACCGGGTCGGGCGCGCGAGGCCTCCGAGCCCGGCCCGAGCAGCTCGCCAAGGGCCGCGAGCCGCCCGAATAGTTGGGATCCGAATAGCCTGAAAACCCCTGCAAACACTACGTGACACCATCCACCAGCCTCGACGTGACTCGACCTCAGGTTGAGGTGCAGGTGAATTCGCCACTCGGGACTTGATCACCCGTCGCTGGTGTGTAGACTCGCCGCCCATGTCAATGGCGACCAGCAGGACGTCCTCCAACCCGTCGACGGCGCCGGAGCGATCTCTGAATCAGAGGATGGACGCGCTCGCGAGGGCCAACCAGATCCGCGTCAAGCGGGCCGAGCTCAAGCGGGACCTGAAGGCGGGGCGCCGTTCGATCCACTCGCTTCTGCTCAATCCGCCCGAGTACGTCGAGACCGCCAAGGTGTTCGACATGCTGCTCGCCGTTCCCAAGTACGGTCGTGTGAAGGTCAACAAGATCCTCGCCCACTGCCGGATCGCCCCGAGCAAGACGATCGGCGGGCTCTCCGAGCGTCAGCGCTCGGAGCTCATCTCGCTCCTTCACCGCTAGGCCGCCGTCCCAGGCGTCGAGGGCCTTCCACCCGCCCGCGGCAATAGGGTGGCGGCCGTGCCAGCGGGAGTGTTCGTGATCACAGGGCCTTCGGGGGTCGGCAAGGGAACGCTGATTCGCGGGCTGATGGAGCGTCTTCCGGCGCTCGAGCTGTCCGTGTCGGCCACGACCCGCGCTCCGCGGCCGGGCGAGCGCGACGGGGTGGACTACCACTTCCTCAGCGACGAGGAGTTCGCGCGGCGGGTGGCCGCGCGGGAGTTCGTCGAGCACGCCGACTACGCGGGGCGCCGCTACGGGACGCTGCGCTCGGAGCTCGAGGATCGGGTGCGCGTGGGCGTGCCGGTGGTGCTCGAGATCGAGGTGCAGGGCGCGCGGCAGGTGCGCTCGGCGATGCCCGAGGCCGAGCAGGTCTTCATCGCGCCGCCGTCGCTTCAGGCGCTGCGCACGCGGCTGATCGGACGCGGGACCGACGACCCCGAGGAGGTCGAGCGCCGCCTGCGGGTCGCCGAGCAGGAGCTCACGGCCCAGCCCGAGTTCGGGCACGTCGTGGTCAACGATCGCCTCGACGAGGCGATCGACCGGCTGACGGCGATCGTCGAGGACGAGCTGCGCCACTGAGGCCGCGCGAGCGCCGGCGTGGGCCCGGCGCGGGCGCACTACACTCAGAGGTCAACCAGGAAAGGCAACCCAACCGTGATCTCACCCCGTATAGATCGCCTGCTCGAGAAGGTCGACTCAAACTACGCGAGCGTCGTCGTGGCCGCCAAGCGCGCGCGCCAGATCAACAGCTACTACCACAACCTCGGCGAGGGCACGTTCGATGAGTTCCCGCCGCCGATGATCGAGACGACGTCCAAAAACTACCTCACGATCGCCCTCGAGGAGGTCGCGGCGGGGAAGATCAAGTACCACTACCGCTAGCCGCCGCGCGCGGGCCGGCCCGCGCCGGCCCGACCGCAGCGCAACGCCCGGGCCGCGACTTGCCAGGCCGCGGCATTGGGACTACAACGTGAAGCCATGTCGCGAATCCTGCTGGGCGTGAGCGGCGGCATCGCCGCCTACAAGGCGCTCGAGTTCGTGCGTGCGGCGACCGCGGCCGGGCACGTCGTGCGCGTGGTCCAGACGCCAACGAGCCGGCGGTTCGTCGGCGAGGCCTCGTTCGCGGCGCTGACGGGCGCGCCGGTGCTCGTCAGCGAGTTCCAGCGGGATCCCGCGCGGGGGGCGTTTCCCGACCAGCAGCCGCCCGCGCACCAACCGCTGGGACACCTGCGGCTCGTGGAGAACGCCGACGTCTACCTGATCGCCCCCGCCACGGCCAACACGATCGCCAAGCTCGCCGGCGGGCTGGCCGACAACCTGCTCTCGAGCTGCGCGCTCGCGGCCAGCTGCCCGGTGGTGCTCGCGCCGGCGATGAACAGCCGCATGTACGAGCACGCGGCCACGCGCGCGAACCTGGACACGCTGCGCGAGCGCGGCGTTCGGGTCCTCGAGCCGGGCACGGGGCGGTTGGCCTCGAAGGGCGAGCAGGGCATCGGGCGCATGGCCGAGCCCGAGCGGCTGCTCGCCGCGTGTGAGGCCGCCGTCGCGGCCGGGAGGGCCACGGACCTGAATGGCGGCTCGAGCGCGCTCGCCTCCGCCGGGCAGGGCCTGAGCGGGTTGAGGGTGCTCGTCACCGCCGGGGGAACGCGCGAGCCGATCGACGGCGTCAGGTTCGTCGGCAACAGCTCCTCGGGGCGCATGGGTTACGCGCTCGCCCGGGCGGCCCGCGCGCGGGGGGCGGAGGTGACCGTCGTGAGCGCCAACGTGGCGCTCGAGCGTCCGCCGGGCGTGCGCTGGCGCGAGGTCGTGACCGCCGCCGAGCTCAAGCTGGCGTGCGAGCAGGAGTTCGCGTCCTGCGACGTGCTGCTGATGGCCGCCGCCGTCGCCGACTTCAGGCCGTCCGCGCCGGCCGACGCGAAGCTCAAGAAGTCCGGCCGGCGACGCCTCTCGCTCGAGCTCGAGCCGACCCCTGACGTGCTCTGCGGTCTGGCGGCCGAACGCCGCGACGGCCAGACGCTCGTCGGATTCGCGGCCGAGTACGGCGAGCAGGCGATCGAGCACGGGCGTGAGAAGCTCGACGCCAAGGGCCTCGACGCGATCGTCGTCAACGACGTCTCCCGTGCGGACATCGGCTTTGACTCGGACGCCAACGAGGTGACGATTCTCACGGCCTCCGCGGAGGATCGCTCGCGGACGGACGGGGCGGCGAGCGGCGGCGGGCGGCAGATCGCGGAACGGCATGTCCCGCGGGCCGCCAAGGCCGAGATCGCCGAGGCGATCCTCGACGCCGTCGAGCAGCTGCGGGGGGTCGTTAAAATGGTCGCCGATGGAGAGCGTGTATGACCTCTACCAGCGCGGCTGCGAGCTGCTGAACCACGGCGACCACGAGGCGGCGACCGTGCCGCTGCAGAGAGCGCGCGACCTCGAGCCGGAGAAGGCCTCGATCCGCGAGACGCTGGGACGGGCGCTGTTCTACTCGCGACGCTACGCCGCCGCCGCGACGGAGTTCCAGGCCGTCGCTCAGAACGCGCCCACGAACGACTACGCGCTGTTCTGCCTGGGCCGCTCGATGCAGTTGCTGGGCCGCCATCGCGAGGCCTGCCAGCCGCTGGCGCTCGCGTGCTCGCTGCGGCCCGAGCGCGCCGACTACCGGCTGTATCGCGACCGCGCGCGGCGCGACGCCGAACGGAGCTGACAGCGCCAACCAGGGCCGTCCCGATGCTATGCTCGATCGAGAGCTTTCGTGCCGGCGTGCAGACGTCGACAGCAGTACCGAGAGTGGGCGCCCGCCCGCTTTTTTTGCGTAAGGACCTACCGTGACAGCGTTGCAGACAGATATCGAACGGCGTCTGGCCCAAAACGAGCCGGACGTCGAGGTGCTGCTCGCCGAGGTGCTCGGCGGGAGGTGCTTGCGCGTGTACATCGACCACCCCGATGGCGTGACGCTCGCCCTGTGCGAGCGGGTCAGCGCGCTGCTGAGCTCAGAGCGCGAGCGCTACTCGCTCGAGGTCTCATCGCCCGGCAGCGAGCGTCCGCTGACCAAGCCCGCCCATTTCCGGCGCTTCGTCGGTCGGCGCGCACGCGTGCGCACGCGTCATCCGCGCCCGGCCATCCAGCTCGCCGGCGAGCGCCCCGGCGGCGCGAGGCCTGTGCAGAGCTTCACCGGGGAGCTGGTGGGAGCATCCGAGGACGAGGTCACGCTGGCCGCCGACGGGGGCGTCATCGCGATCCCCTACTCGGACATCCGGCGTTCGAACCTCGTGGGGGAGTAGACGCACCATGTCACGCGAAATCCTCGAGGCGATGCACGCGCTGGCGCGCGAGAAGGGCATCGAGCCCGAGAAGCTGATGGTCGCGCTCGAGGACGCCCTGCTGTCGGCCTACAAGAAGCAGCCCGGCTCGGCGAAGTACGCGCGCGTGGAGATGGATCGTGACACGGCCGACTTCAGGGTCATCGAGCTGATCATCCCCGAGCGCCTCGAGGCCCACCTGATCGTCGAGACGATCGACGAGGAAACCACGATCGACCCGGAGACCGGTGAGATGCGCGAACCGGAGGAACCGGAAATCGACCCGAAGAAGTTCGCCGAATACCGCGATCAGATCGACGAGCGCGACGTCACGCCCGACGACTTCGGCCGGATCGCCGCGCAGACCGCCAAGCAGGTGATCCTGCAGCGCATCCGGGAGGCCGAGCGGGACATGATGTATGAGGAGTACCGCGACCGCGTCGGCGAGCTGATCACCGGCATCGTCCAGCAGTCGGACTCGCGCTACACGCTCGTTCAGCTGCGCGAACGCGTGGAGGCGCTGCTGCCCAAGTCAGAGCAGGTCGAGGGCGAGCGCTATGACCACTCGCAGCGGATCAAGGCGGTGATCAAGGAGGTCTCGCCGTCGACCAAAGGACCCGCCATCATCGTCTCGCGACGCGACCCGGAGCTGATCAAGAAGCTGTTCGAGCTGGAGGTCCCCGAGATCGCCGACGGCCTCGTGGAGATCGCCAACGTGGCCCGCGAGCCCGGCTACCGCTCCAAGATCGCCGTCATCTCCCACACCGACGGCGTCGACCCGGTGGGGGCCTGCGTGGGTCCGCGCGGCTCGCGTGTGCGGATGGTCGTCTCCGAGCTGCGCGGCGAGAAGATAGACATCATCCCCTTCAACGACGAGCCGGCGCGGTTCGTCGCGAAGGCGCTGTCGCCGGCGCGCGTGCGCGAGGTGCTCGTCGACGACGACGCCAAGCAGGCGACGGTCATCGTGCCCGACGACCAGCTGTCGCTGGCGATCGGCCGTGAGGGCCAGAACGCTCGCCTCGCCGCCCGGCTGACCGGCTGGCGCGTGGACATCCGCTCCGAGACCGAGTTCGCCGCCGAGGAGGCCGAGCACGGATACGAGGAGGAGGAGGTCCAGGGTCGGTGCGCGGCGATCCTCTCCAACGGGCGACGCTGTCCGAACGCCTCGCTGCCCGGCTCGCGCTACTGCGGCCTCGATACCCACCAGGCGCTGGCGGGCATCGCGAGCGACAACATCGTCGACCTCGCGCCGGCCGATCCGGCCGCCGAGCCGGCTGCTGGCGCGGAGGACACCGACGGTGGGGCGCCGGCGGGCGCCGTGCAGGGCGCCGCGGTCGCCGACGCCGCGCAGGAACTTCACGCACAGGCTCCGCAGGGGGCCGCCGAGGAGCAGGCGAGATAGCGGCGCACACGCCGCGACGCCGGTGCGTCGGCTGCGGACGGATCGCACCGAAGTCCGAGCTGTTGCGAATGGCGGCGGTCGCCGGCGGCGAGGGTTCGCCCGCACGGGCGGTGCTGGATCGTGCATCTTCGATGCCCGGACGCGGGGCCTATCTCTGCCGTGGCCAGGCCGCGGGCGAGCCGGCCGCCGATTGCCTTGCCCTGGCCACCCGCCGCGACGGGATCGCTCGGGCGCTTCGCTGCGCGGTGATCCTCGACCGAGAGCTCGTAGAATCGGTTGGCCCATGAGCAAGAAGCGCGTGCATGAGATAGCGAAGGAGCAGGGCCTCTCGAGCAAGGAGGTGCTCGAGCGGCTGCGCGCGGCCGGCGTGGACGTCAAGGTGGCCGCGTCCTCGGTCGAGGAGGGGGTCGCGCTGAAGGCGCTCGGCGGCGCGGACTCCGCGCCATCCCCCAGCTCGAACGGCGCGCCTGGCGCAGCCGCCCAGAAGACCGCCGGCTCCTCCGCGCCGAGCCAGGAGGCGCCCGGCGACGGCGCCGCGCGCGATCCTTCGGAGGCGCGAGCCGCGGCGGCTACCGCCGCGCCGATCGCGCCGGCGGCGCCCGCCGCCGAGCGTGTTCGCCCGACGCGCGACTCGCGAACCGGCGAGCGCACGCCGGGAGAGGTCGGACCGGGGGGACGCCGCCGTGTGGTGATCGACTCCCAGGCCTCGCGCCGCCAGCAGGGTGGACCGGCAAACCAGCCCCAGCGCCGTCCGCGCCGCGGGCGTCGCCGGCGCGGCACCTACGACGAGACGATCGCGCCGATCGACACCGCCGCGATGGAGGCGACCGATCTGATCCGCGTCAACTCGGGCTCGACGGTCAAGGACGTCGCGGAGTACCTCGGCGTGGCCGTGCCCGAGATCATCAAGAAGCTGATGACGCTGGGGGAGATGGCCACGCTCACGCAGACGCTGTCCGACGACGCGATCGGGGTGCTCGCGGAGGAGTTCGACAAGCAGATCGAGATCGTTCACGCGGCCGACGACGTTGAGGTCGAGCCGGTGTTCGAGGACGCCGAGGAGGATCTGATCGAGCGCCCGCCGGTGGTCACGATCATGGGGCATGTGGACCACGGCAAGACCTCGCTGCTGGATGCCATTCGGGAGACCGAGGTCGCCGCGGGAGAGGCGGGCGGCATCACCCAGCACATCGGCGCCTACCAGGTGCACCACGGCGGCAGGGAGATCACGTTCCTGGACACGCCCGGCCACGAGGCCTTCACCGCGATGCGCGCCCGGGGCGCGCGCGTGACCGACCTGGCGGTGATCGTGGTCGCCGCCGACGACGGCGTCAAGCCGCAGACCGAGGAGGCGATCGACCATGCGCGCGCAGCCGAGGTGCCGATCGTGGTGGCGGTGAACAAGATCGACAAGGAGGGCGCCCAGCCCGAGCGCGTGCGCACCGAGATGACCCAGCATGGCCTGCAGCCGGCGGAGTGGGGGGGCGAGATCGAGTTCGTGGACGTGAGCGCGAAGACCCGCGAGGGCCTCGACTCGCTGCTGGACACGATCCAGGTCGTGACGGACCTCGAGGAGCTGAGGGCCAACCGCGACGCAGACGCCTCCGGCACCGTGATCGAGTCGAAGCTCGACCCGGGCCGCGGGCCGGTCGTGAGCGTCCTGATCCAGCGGGGCACGCTGCGCGTCGGCGACGCGCTCGTCGCCGGCGCCCACTTCGGCCGGGTGCGCGCGATGCACGACTTCGTCGGCGCCCGGGTCAAACGTGCGACGCCGGGGCAGCCGGTGGAGATGCTCGGCTTCGACGGCGTGCCGGAGGCCGGCGAGATCGTGCGCGTCGTCGAGAACGAGCGGCGCGCGCGCCAGCTGGCCGGCGAGCGCGCGAACCGGCTGAAGACGGAGGCGCTCGCGCGGCGCTCGGGACGCAAGGTGTCGCTCGAGGACGTCTTCAAGCTCGCCCAGGAGGGAGCCGTCAAGGAGCTCGGGCTGGTCGTCAAGGCGGACGTCGCCGGGTCGCTCGAGGCGCTCGAGGACGAGATCGCCAAGCTCCCCCAGCAGGAGGTCTCGGTCAACATAATCCACCGCGGCGTCGGCGGGATAAACGAGTCCGACGTGATGCTGGCCGCCGCCTCGGACGGCGTGATCCTCGCCTTCAACGTGCGGCCCGTCGGGGACGCCCGCCAGATCGCGGAGCGCGAGGGGGTGGAGATCCGCTCCTACGCCGTCATCTACCGGGCGATCGACGAGCTCAGGGCGGCGATGCAGGGAATGCTCGAGCCCGCCGAGGTGGAGACCTCGCTCGGCCAGGCCGAGGTGCGCCAGCTGTTCAAAGCCTCGCGCATCGGGACGATCGCGGGCTCGTTCGTCACCGAGGGCAAGGTCACCCGCGGCGCGCGCGTGCGCGTGGTGCGCGACGGCACGGTGATCTTCGACACCACGATCGACAGCCTGCGCCGCTTCAACGACGACGTGCGCGAGGTCGCGAGCGGGTTCGAGTGCGGGATCGTGCTTGCGAACTTCCAGGACCTGCACGTCGACGACGTGCTCGAGACCTACGAGACGCGCCTGCAGGAGCGCGAGCTCTCCGCCTGAGAGTTCGCATCGCGGATGGGCGGGCGCTTGCAGCCGCCGGTACGGTCCTCGCTGCAGGGGGTGGACAGATAGGATGAGTACAGGGCGTATGCGTCGTGTGGATGAGGCCATTCGCCAGGTGTTGGGTGACGCGCTGGCAGGAGAGCTGAAGGACCCTCGAGTGGGATTCGTAACCGTGACCGATGTCAGAACCAGCGCCGACCTGCGCCACGCACGCGTGTACGTGAGCGTGCTGGGCGAGGCGGGCCGGCCATCGGAGCCGGCCGAGCGCGAGGCGACGCTCGAGGGCCTTCAGAGCGCCCACGGCTTCCTGCAGGGACGGGTCGCCGGGGAGCTGCGGCTGAAGCGCACGCCGACGCTCGAGTTCTCCTACGACGACACCACCGACCGGGCGCTGCGCGTCGATGCGCTGATCGACGAGATCGGCGGGTCCTGATGGGCGAGCAGAGCACGGAGGTCCTCCGCGAGCTGGTGCTCGAGCGGATCCGCGAGGACATGCGCTTCGTGCTCGCCGCCCACGAGAATCCCGACGGCGACGCGCTGGGATCGCTCGTGGGGATGCAGGGCATGCTGACGGCGCTCGGCAAGGACTCGGTGATGTTCATCGCGTCCGAGGATCTGCCGCTCCCCCACGAGTACCGCATCTTCTCGCTCGACGGCCTGATCCAGGCGCCGCCGGCGGACATCGCCGAGCGGACCGTCGTGTTCCTGGACTGCGGCAACATCGACCGCAACTCCGCGAGCGTGCTGCGCGACGGGAAGCACCTTCTGAACATCGACCACCACCACGACAACACGCTCTTCGGGACACTCGACTACGTCGTTCCATCGGCGTCCTGCACGGCGGAGATCGTGTGGGATCTGATGCACGGCCTCGGCGTTGGACCGACGCCCACCGTGGCGCAGGCGCTGTATGTGGGGCTGATCACCGACACCGGGCGCTTCATGTATGAGAACACCGGACCGCGCGCGCACCAGATGGCAGCCGAGCTGATCGAAGCGGGCGTCGACGTGCAGTCCGTCTACCGCCAGCTCTATGAGGAGTTGCCGCCGGGCAAGGTCGCGCTGTTCGCGCTCGCGCTCACGCAGGTGCAGCGCTTCGACGAAGGCGAGCTCACGCTGGCCGCGTTGAGCGCGGAGGACTTCGAGAAGACCGACGCCGAGGAGAGCTACTCCGAGGGCATCATCGACCAGCTGCGCGCAATGCAGGGGACAAAGGTCGCGGCGCTCATACGCGAGCTGTGCACCGGCGCGCGCAAGGGTCAGCGCAAAGTCTCGCTGCGCTCCACCGACGGCGACGTCGACGTGTCGGTCATCGCCCGTGCCCAGGGCGGCGGCGGCCACCGCCGCGCGGCCGGCTTCTCGACGACCGCGGAGCTCGACGAGCTGATCGCCTTCCTGCGCGATGCGATCGCCTCCCAGCTGCACCCGGCGCCCGACGCGAGCACGGCAGCAACGCTCGTCTGAGGCGTGCGCGCCGATGGACGGCGTCCTTCTGATCGACAAGCCGGCGGGCATGACCTCACACGACGTGGTCGCGGCGGTGCGGCGCTCGCTCGGAGGCGTGCGCACCGGGCACGCGGGCACGCTGGACCCGTTCGCGACCGGGCTGCTGCTCGTGCTGGTGGGCGCCGCGACGAAGGCGCAGCGAGCGCTGATGGCGCTCCCCAAGCGCTATCAGGTGGTCGCTCGGCTCGGGGCGGTGTCGAGCACGGGCGACACGGAGGGAGAGATCACGCAGACGGGACGCCTGCCGCCGGATCCGCCCGAGCTGCCGACCGGTGAGGTGCGCCAGCGTCCGCCGATCCACTCGGCGATCAAGATTGGAGGAGAGCGCGCCTACCGGCGCGCTCGTCGGGGGGAGCGCTTTGAGATGCCCGAGCGGATCGTGACGGTCTACCGCTTCGAGCAGCTCTGGCGCGAGCAGGGCTCGGCTGAGGGGGACCCCGCCGACCCGGTCCGCCCGGCCCGCGCCGCCTTTGAGATCGAATGCGCGGCGGGCACCTACGTGCGGTCGCTGATCGCGGCCCTCGAGGACGCCTATTGTCTCGAGCTCAGGCGCACCGCGATCGGGCCGTTCACGGTGAGCGAGGCCGTCCCGCCGCCGCCGCGCGGGGCGCCGTGGCGCGACCCGCCCGTGATCGCCGTGCAAGAGGCTCTCGCGATGATCTCCCAATAAGCTGTGCGGCCGTGAAGGTCACCCACCTGCCCGACGTTGAGCGCAGACAGGGACGGAGCGTCGCGGTGGGGACCTTCGACGGCGTGCACCTCGGTCATCGCGAGGTCATCCGCGGCTCTGACAGCGTGCTCACGTTCGAGCCCCACCCGGTGTCGGTTGTCGCGCCGCAGCACACGCCGAGGCTGCTCACGACGCTCGAGCGAAAGGCCGAGCTGATCGCCTCGCTCGGCGTGCAGGAGCTGGTCGTGATCCCCTTCGACGCGGATTTCGCCAAGCGCTCGGCCGACGATTTCGTCAACGACGTCCTCGTTGGCGCGCTCGGGTCGGCGCAGGTCGCGATCGGCGAGAACTTCCGCTTCGGGCACAAGGCGCAGGGCGACCCGCGCCTGTTGTCCGCCGACGCGCGCTTCGTCACGGTCGTTCACCCGCTGCTCGAGGTCGACGGAGAGGTCGTCTCCTCGAGCCACATCCGCGGCCTCGTGCTGGCCGGCGAGGTCGCCGACGCGAACCGGCTCCTGGGCGCGCCGTTCGAGCTCCGCGGCGAGGTCGTCCATGGCGACGAGCGCGGACGCGAGCTCGGCTTCCCGACGGCGAACCTGATCCCCGAGGAGGCGCTCGCCTGTCCCGGCCACGGTGTGTATGCGTGCCTCGCCGAGGCCCCGCCCGGCGTCGGTCCGCTTCCGGCCGCGGTGAGCATCGGCGTGCGCCCGACCTTCGACACGGGCCGGGGCGAGCTGATCGAGGCGTACCTGCTCGACTTCGACGGCGACCTCTACACCAGCCGCCTGCGCCTTCGCTTCCTCGAGCGCCTGCGCGGCGAGCGGCGCTTCGACACGCCCGAGGCGCTCGTCGAGCAGATGCGCCGCGATGTGGAGCGCACGCGCGAGGTGGCAGCGGCGCATCAGCACCTCGATGGGCGTGCGCCTGGAGGCCCGTGAGGCGCTAGCGCTCTGCTAGCGTTTGACCGTCGATGGCCGCTATAACAACAGAGCGCAAGCGTGAGATCGCCGCGAAGTTCGGCGCCAACGAGAAGGACATGGGCTCCACCAAGGTCCAGGTCGCGCTGCTCACCGAGCGCATCAACCACCTGACCGAGCACCTGCGCGAGCAGAGCAAAGACCACCACTCGCGCCGCGGCCTGTTGATGCTCGTCGGGCGCCGGCGCCGCTTCCTCGACTACCTGCAGCGCAGGGACCTCGAGGGCTACCGCGAGCTGATCAAAGCGCTCGGCCTGCGCAAGTAGGGCGGGGGCGCGATGGGCGTCATCGAGCCCGGGACCCCGGCACCGGCCCTCAGGCTCGCGCGCGAGGACGGAGAGGGCTTCACCGAGCGGGATCTCCTGGGGCACGGCACGGTGCTCGTCTTCTACCCGTTCGCCTTCAGCGCGGTGTGCACCGACCAGCTCAAGCTCTATGAGAGCGTGCTCGGCGAGCTGGCCGAGAAGGGCGTGCGGCTGTACGGCGTCTCCTGCGACTCGATCTGGGCGCAGAGGGCGTTCAAGGAGAAGCTCGGCGTCAGCAGCGAGCAGCTTTCGGACTTCGAGCCGAAGGGCGCGACCTGCGCGGCCTTCGGGGTGCTCCACCCGGGCGGCTTCGCCCAGCGCGCCCTGATCGCGCTCGACCCCGACGGCGTCGTGCGCTGGAGCTACGAGGCGCCATCGCCGGGCGAGCTGCCGGGCGTTGAGCTGCTGCGCGAGGGCGTGGACGCCCTCGGCGGCGCTCGCGTGTGAGGCGGCCCCACGCCCCGGCGCGGCGTCGCGTGAATGCGGAGACGATCGCCGGGCTCCGCGAGCGTCGTTCGCTAAGCTCGGTGCGTTCGGATACGAGAAAAAAGAAAACGGACCGCCGACCGACGGGCGGAACAGGAAGGCAGTGAATATGAGTAGTGACACCGTTACGCGGATCTCCGCGGAGATCGCGGGTAGCGAAATCTCGTTTGAGACCGGCAGAATGGCCAAGCAGGCCTCGGGCGCGGTCGTCGTTCGCCAGGGCGACACGATGGTTCTCGCGACCGCCGTCGCCGGCAGCCCCCGCGACGTCGACTTCCTCCCATTGACGGTGGACGTCGAGGAGCGCATGTACGCGACCGGCAAGATCCCCGGCTCGTTCTTCAAGCGCGAGGGACGTCCCGGTGAGAAGGCGACCCTCACGGCCCGCATGATCGACCGCCCGCTGCGGCCGCTTTTCCCCAAGGACTGGCGCTATGACACGCAGCTCGTGGCGATCCCGCTGTCGATAGACCACATCCACCCGTACGACATCCTCGCGATGAACGGCGCCTCGGCCGCCGTGATGATCTCGGACATCCCGTTCCCGACGCCGGTGGGCGCCGTGCGGATCGGCAAGGTCGACGGCGACTTCGTGGTCAACCCGAGCGAGGAGGGCCTCCTCGCAGACGCCGAGAGCGGCTCGGATCTCGACCTTATCGTCGCGGGCACCGAGGAGGCCATTCTGATGGTCGAGGCGGGCGCCAACGAGATTCCCGAGGCGGAGATCCTCGACGCCCTCGACATCGCCCACGCGGAGATCAAGAAGCTGTGCGCGCTCCAGCACGAGCTGCGCGAGAAGGTCGGCAAGGAGAAGAAAGCGTTCGACCCCATCCTCGTCGACGAGGACCTGCTCGAGGCCATTCGCGCCTCGCACGGTCAGGCCCTTGACGACGCCACCCAGGTCGAGGACAAGCTGGAGCGCCAGGACGCCACCAAGGCGGTCGAGGCGGCCGTGCTCGAGCAGTACGCGCCCCCGGCGCCGGAGGGGGCGTCAGACGAGCAGCTGAAGAGCGCCAAGGAGCGCCGCGCGGCGGCTCAGCTTGCGTTCGAGAAGCTCGAGAAGTCGATCATCCGCGAGCGCATCGCCGTGCACAAGAAGCGCCCGGACGGTCGCGCGGAGGACGAGATCCGCGACATCACGATCGAGGTCGGCGTCACGCCGCGCACGCACGGCTCGGCGCTGTTCACGCGCGGGCAGACCCAGGCTCTGAGCGTCGCCGCGCTCGGCACGCTCAAGGAGGAGATGCGCCTTGACACGCTCGGCCTGGAGACGAAAAAGTACTACTGGCACCACTACAACTTCCCGCCGTTCTCGGTCGGCGAGGCGGGTCGCATGGGCGGCGTCAAGCGCCGCGATATAGGTCACGGGGCGCTGGCCGAGCGGGCGCTGACGCCGATGGTCCCGTCGATCGAGGACTTCCCGTACTCGATTCGGGTGGTGTCCGACATCCTCGAGTCAAACGGCTCCTCATCGATGGCCTCCGTGTGCGGCTCCTCGCTGTCCTTGATGGACGCCGGCGTGCCGATCAAGCGCCCGGTGGCGGGGATCGCGATGGGCCTGATCAAGGAGGGTGACGATTACATCGTGCTGACCGACATCGCGGGGGTGGAGGATCACCTCGGTGACATGGACTTCAAGGTCGCCGGCACCGAGCGGGGCATAACCGCGCTGCAGATGGACATCAAGATCACCGGTGTCACGTTCGACATCCTGCGCGACGCGCTCACCCAGGCCAACTCGGCCCGCAAGTTCATACTTCACAAGATGGTCGAGGTCATCGACGGTCCGCGCGCCCAGCTCAGCCAGTACGCGCCGCGCATCCAGACGATCCAGATCGACCCCTCCCAGATCGGCCTGCTGATCGGAAAGGGGGGCGAAACGATCAGGGGCCTGTCCGAGGAGTTCGACTCCCAGATCGATGTCAACGACGACGGCCAGGTGCTGGTCTACTCGGCCAACGGGGAGCTCGGCGACGCACTCGTGGAGCGGGTTCGCATGATGATGAAGGAGGTCGAGGTCGGCGACGAGTACCTCGGCAAGGTGGTGAAGACGACGACCTTCGGGGCGTTCATCGAGCTGGCGAAGGGCACCGACGGCCTGCTTCACATCTCAAACGTCTCGCCCGGCGAGCGCGTGGAGACCGTCGAGGACGTGCTGCACAAGGGCGACGAGGTGAACGTTCGCGTGGTCGAGGTCGATCGCGAGCGCGGCCGGATCGGGCTGCGCCTGACGCACGACCCGGACATCGCGGGCAAGTCGGTCGAGGAGCTCGCGGGTGTCGGCACCGGCGGCTCGGGCGGCGGTCGCGGCCCGCGGGACGGCGGCGGTCGCAACGGGCGCGAGCGCTCGGGACGTGGCCCTCGCCGCGACGGCGAGCGCGGCGCCTCTCGTCCGCGCTACGGACGCGAGCGCGACTGAATCGCGAGGTCCATGCCAGAGCATCGCATCACCACGCTGGACTCCGGCGTGAGAGTGATCACCGAGCGCGTGCCCAGTGTGCGCTCGGTGGCGCTCGGCTTCTGGATCGCGACGGGCTCGGCGATCGAGACCAAAGACGAGGCGGGCATCTCACACCTGCTCGAGCACATGCTGTTTCGCGGCACCGACCGCTTCGGGTCCGAGGAGATCGACCAGATCTTCGACGCTATGGGGGCCGAGGTGAACGCCGGGACCGACAAGGAAGCGACCTCGCTGTACACCCGCGTCCTCGACCGTCACCTCGACCGGGCGTTCGACGTGATGAGCGACATGGTCTGGCGGCCGCGCTTCGGTGAGCTCGAGGCCGAGCGCGAGGTGGTGCTCGAGGAGATCGCGATGTATGAAGACGACCCGCAGGACCGCGTGTTCGACCTGCTCGGCGAGGCCGTCTTCGGTCCGCATCCGCTCGGGCGGCCCGTGATCGGCCGGGCCGAGGTGATAGGCGCCGCCACGAGGGAGCAGCTGAGCGCGTTCCACGCCGAGCGATACGTGCCGCGGGACGTCGTGATCGCGGCCGCGGGCTCCGTCGATCACGATGCGCTCCTGGCGCTCGCCCGAGCCGCCGAGGATGCTCGCACACGTCCCGGGCGGGCGCAGCGTGTGACCGGCGGCGCCGACGCTTCGCCGGAGTTCGCGCCACGCGTGCGCTTTCTGGAGAAAGACACCGAGCAGTACCACGTATGCATCGGGGGCAGAGGGATCCCCCACGACGACGAGCGTCGCTTCGCGCTGCGCGTGCTCGAAGGCGTGCTCGGCGGGACCTCCTCCTCGCGCATCTTCCAGGAGGTGCGCGAGCGCAGGGGCCTCGCTTACTCGGTGTTCTGCTTCTCAAACCTGTACGCGCGCACCGGAGAGGTGGGGCTGTACGTCGGCACGCGAGCCGAGAATCTCAACGAGGCGCTGGCCGTCGTCGCGGGCGAGCTCGAACGCTGCGTCGAGGATCCCGCCGACGAGCAGGAGCTCCACCGCTCGCGCGAGAACCTGAAGGGACGGGTCGTGCTGTCGCTCGAGTCCACCGGCGCCCGCATGAGCAGGCTGGGAGCATCCGAGCTGCACGGACTGCCGATCCTGTCGGTCGATGAGGTGATCGAGCGAATCGACGCCGTGGGTATCGGCGACCTCGCCGAGCTCGCCGGCGAGCTCTTCAGCGTCGAGCGACTCTCGGTGGCCGGCGTGGGCCCCGACCAAGAGGCGTTCCAGACCGCGATCGCGCCCCTGAGCGGAGCCGATCGTGCGCGATCGAGCGACGACGCCTCCGCCCGCCTCACGGCGCCGGAGACCGTGTAGATGATCGCCGTCGCGGTCGCCGGCGCGGCCGGCCGCATGGGGGAGACCGTGTGCGCGGCGGTCGAGGGCGCCGATGACATGGAGCTCGTCGGGCGCGCCGACCCGCTGCTCGGGACGACGATCGGCGAGATCCTGCCCGAGGCCGAGGTCATGGTTGACTTCACACGGCCCGACACCGCGTTGGAGAACGCGCTCGAGTGCCTGCGCGCGGGGGTGCATGTCGTCATCGGGACGAGCGGGTTCGACCCCGAGCCGCTCCGCCAGGCGCGGCCGACCCAGGGGCGCCCGGCCGCGCACGCGCTCGTGGTCCCCAACTTCGCGATCGGAGCGGTGCTGATGATGCGCTTCGCCAGCGAGGCCTCCAGGCACATGGCGAAGGCCGAGATCATCGAGCTGCACCACGACGGCAAGCTCGACGCCCCGAGCGGCACGGCCGCGCGAACCGCCGAGCTGATGGCCCGCGCGAGCGGTCGCGAGGCCCCGCCGATCCACTCTGTGCGCCTTCCCGGGCTCGTGGCCAACCAAGAGGTCATCCTCGGCGACGTCGGCCAGACGCTCACCATCAGCCACGACACGATCAGCCGGGAGTCGTTCATGCCGGGGGTCCTGCTCGCCGTTCGCCGCGTGGGCGACCTCCACGAGCCGCTCGTGGTCGGCTTGGAGAGCCTGCTGTTCTGAGCGACTCCGGGGTAGCGCCCGATCGGCGTGCATGAGGAGAGAACCCGCGTCCGCTGGGTGCACGGGGAAGATCGCCCATGCGATACTGGGCCCATGGGCGACTTGGAGCTCGGCACGATCCTGACCGCGATCGTCACGCCGTTCGACGCACGCGGAAGGGTCAACGAGCAGTCGTTCGTGGCGCTCATGCGCCACCTCGCAGAGAACGGCTCTGACGGCTTCGTCGTGGCCGGGACGACGGGCGAGGCCTCGACGCTCACCGACGAGGAGCAGCTGGGCCTGATCGCGCTGGCGGTCTCCGAGCGTCCTCCGGGCAAGACGATCATCGCCGGCACGGGCACCAACGACACGCGGCACGCCGTGTACCTCACCGAACGGGCCACCGAGCTCGGCGCGGACGCGATGCTGTCGGTCACGCCCTACTACAACAAGCCCAGCCCGCTCGGACTGAAGCGCCACTACGAAGCGGTCGCGAGCGCGACCGACAGGCCGACGATTCTGTACAACATCCCCGGGCGCACCGCGACGAACATGGGACCGGACCTGCTCGCCGAGCTCGCCCAGATCGAGGGGATCGCCGGCGTCAAGCAGGCGAACGCCGAGGAGCTTCGCCCGATCGACGGCCTCGCGCTCTACGCCGGAGACGACGGGACGTTCGCGCGCACGCTCGACATGGGCGGGGCCGGCGGGATCCTCGTCGCAAGCCACATCGTGGGCAACGAGATGCGCCAGATGGTCGACGAGCCCGCGCGCCGCGCTGAGATCGACGCCTCGCTGCGCGACGTGTATGAGACGCTCTTCATAACCGCGAGTCCGACCTGCACGAAGGCCGCCTTGAACCTGCTCGGCCACGATGTCGGTGGCCTGCGCCTGCCGCTCGTGGAGGCCACGGAGGAGGAGCTCCTGGCGGTGCGGTCGATGCTCCAGGGACACCGGCTGCTCGCGCGCGAGGGCGCCCCTCGGCCGTCGGGTGCGGAGGCTCTCGCGCCGTCACCCGCCGAGCCTCCTGCGGCGCCGGTCCAGGCGCCCCGCACGTGAGCTCACTGCGCGTCCTGCCCCTCGGGGGACTGGGGGAGATCGGCAAGAACATGACCGTCGTCGAGCACGACGGGCGGATTGTCGTCGTGGATGTCGGGCTCCGCTTTCCGACGCCCGAGATGATCGGCATCGACCTGGTCCTTCCCGACTTCTCCTACCTGCGCGAGCGGGCCCGCGACATCGAGGCGATCGTCGTGACACACGGCCACGAGGACCATCTCGGCGCGCTGCCCTGGGTGCTGCGCGAGCTCGGCGATACACACGTGCCGCCGGTGTACGGGGGGCCGCTGACGATCGCGATGGCGCGGTCGAAGCTCGACGAGCACAAGCTCCGCGATGTCGAGCTGAACGACGTCGCGCCCTCCGACGTGCTCGAGCTGGGGCCGTTCTCGATGGAGCTCATCCACATGACCCACTCGATTCCCGACTCGAGCGCCGTGGCGCTCGGCACCGAGCTTGGCACCGTGCTGATCACGGGCGACTACAAGTTCGATCAGACCCCCGTCGACGGTCCACCCGCGGATGTCTCGCGCCTGGCCGAGCTCGGCCGCGAAGGGGTGCTCCTGCTGTGCGGGGACTCGACGAACGTCGACCGTCCCGGGTTCTCCACCTCCGAGTCGGTCGTGGGGCCTCACCTGCAGGATGTGTTCGCCCGCTGTGAGGGGCGGATCGTCGTGACGAGCTTCGCGTCGAACATCCATCGGGTCCAGCAGGTCGTCGACGCCGCCGCCGAGCTCGACCGCAAGGTGGCGCTCGTCGGGCGCTCGATGCGCAAGAACGTCGGGATCGGACGCACGCTCGGTCACATCGAGATCCCCGACGGCATGCTCGTCGGGCCGCGGGAGATCGAGGATTTCCCGGACGATCGGATGGTGATCCTCTCGACGGGCTCCCAGGGCGAGCCGCTCTCCGCTCTGCGGCGCATGGCCTATCGCGACCATCGCCAGGTGCAGCTGCGCCGAGGTGACACCGTCGTGTTCTCCGCCACTCCGATCCCGGGCAACGAGCGGGCGGTCAACGAGACGATCGACCGCCTCTACCACATCGGCTGTGACATCGTGACGCCCGGCGACGCCCCCGTGCACGCCTCCGGGCACGGCTACGCCGAGGAGGTCAAGCTGATGCTCAACCTCGTCAAGCCGCGCTACGTGATGCCCTTTCACGGCGACTTCAAGCGGTTGCGGCTTCACTCCCAGCTGGCCGAGGCCGTGGGCGTGCCGGCCGAGGACATCTTCGAGGGGGACAACGGCCTGCCACTCGACATCGACGAGCGCCGAGCGCGGTTCGGCAAGCCCGAGCCGTCGGGGATGGTCTTCGTCGACGGGGTCGAGATCGGCGACGTCGCCGACGTCGCCCTGCGCGATCGGCGGATGCTGTCCGCCGACGGGATCTTCATCGTGGTCGTCACGATCGCCGAGCAGGACGGGCAATCGGTCACCGATCCCGAGGTGATCTTCCGCGGCGTTCCGTTCCTCGACCAGGCGGACGAGCTGGTGGAGGAGATTCGCGCCACCGTCGAGGCCACGCTCGGACGGACGGGCAGGGAGGAAATTCGCGAGGTGGACCTCCTTCAGCAGCTGTTGCACGACGACCTCGCGCAGCTCGTCTATGAACGCCTGAAGCGGCGGCCCATGGTGCTGCCGGTCGTCGTCGAGGTCTGATCGACCGTACCCGCGGTCTTGGCCCGCGGTCCCGCCGGGGCGATGCTCGGCCGTCGAGCGTTACGGACGCTCAGGCGTCGGACACCGCGGCGCTCGATCCGTGGGGAAGCTCGCGACCGCCGCGGCCGTCGCCGTTGCCCTCATCGGCCACGGTGTCCGGGCGTCGCGCGGGCAGGCGCACGACGAATCGCGCGCCCGAGCCCTCAGTCGCCGTCTCGAGCGCCACGGTCCCGCCGTGGGACTCCGCGACGGCGCGCACGATCGCCAGGCCGAGCCCGAACGAGCCGCCGCGATCGCCGTCGCCGCGCACGAAGCGCTCGAACAGGCTGGCGCGGAGCTCCTGCGGCACGCCGGGTCCCTCATCCTCGACGATCAGCACGGCGTCCCCGCCGTCGGTCGATGTCCACACGCTGATCTTGGTACCGCGGGGGGTGTGCCGCAGGGCGTTCTCCAGCAGGTTGATCATCAGGCGGTGGAGCTCGTCGCGGGAGGCCTCGACGATTGCGGGTTCCACGTCGAGGACGATGTGGTGATCGGCGCTCACCGGCCCGAGCTCGCCGGCCGCCTCGACGACGATCTGGGCGAGGTCGCACGGCTCACGCTGAACGACCCGCCCGACATCCGTGCGAGCCAGCAGCAGCAGGTCCGCGACCAGGCGGCGCATGCGCTGTGACGATCGCAGGGCCGAGCGCGCCGCTTCGCCCTGGTCACCGTGCAGGGACTCGGCGAGCAGCTCGAGGTTGGCGAGCACGCTCGTCAGGGGCGTGCGCAGCTCGTGCGAGGCGTCCGCCACGAATTGGCGCTGGCGGGCGAGCATCGACTCGGTCTCGCTGCGCGCCGCGTCCAGCTCGCGGAGCATCCCCTCCAGCGTGTGCGCCAGCTCCGCCACCTCGTCGTCGGCCTTGGACTCGGGCACGCGCCGCGAGGGATCACGGGTGCGTGCGATCGCCGCGGCGGTGGAGGTGAGCTCCGCGATCGGAGCCATCGCCCTGCGCGCGATCATCATCCCCGCCAGCAGCGCCAGCCCGGTGCCTGCGAGCACGCCGAGCAGCAGGAACAGCTCGACGCGTGCGACGGTCGCCTCCGTGTCGGAGATGCGCCGGCCGTACTGGACGAGGACTTTCCCGATCAGCTCGTCGTTCCCGAGGATGCGCACGTCCGCGGGGCGGGTCAGCACGAGATAGCCGTTCACCGTCCTTGCCTGCGACTGCGGTCCGCCCAGCGACGGCGCGTTCGTCGGTTCCTGCGCGATGGCGGTCCCGCCGAGCGTCAGGATCTTGATGATCGCGTGGTCGGACGGCGCGGCGAAGTCCGTCAGCAGCGGCTGGATCACGACGTGATTGAAGTTCGGAGGGGTGACGAAGATGCCGATCTCCGACGGCAGCTGGTTGGCGGTCGAGGCGACCTGCTGGTTGAAGTCCGAGCGGATGCGGTGCACGGTCAGCGAGCCGATCGCGATCGCGAAGGCGCACAGGATCACGAACGTCAAGAGCGCCGACACGCCGGCCAGCCGCGTGCGGATGGGCAGCCTGTCGAAACTCGCGGAAATGCGCCCGCTCACGCGCCGCGAGGGATGGACCCTACGCTCGAAGAACGTAGCCGGCTCCCCGGATCGTGTGCAACAGGCGCGGCTCCTCGGCGGCCTCCAGCTTGCGGCGCAGGTTGGAGACGAACACCTCGATCGTGTTGGTCGTCGAGAACGGGTCATAGCCCCACACCTCGTCGAGCAGGCGCTGGCGTGAGATCACGATGCGCTCGTTGCGCATCAGATACTCGAGCAGCTCGAACTCGCGTTGCGTGAGCTCGATCGAGCGCTCGCCGCGGGTCACCTCGTGAGTGTCCGCGTTGAGCGAGAGGTCGCCGACGCGCAGCGGCGCCGAGCCGCGCGGCGGGCGGCGGCGAAGCAGGGCGCGCATCCGCGCGAGCAGCTCCTGGCGCTCGAACGGCTTGACGAGATAGTCGTCAGCCCCCGCATCCAGCCCCTCGACGCGCGACTCCAGGGCGTCCCGGGCGGTGAGGATGAGTATCGGGACGTCATCGGAGGCGCGCAGCGAGCGCGCCACGTCCAGGCCGTCGAGTCCCGGTAGGCCCAGATCGAGGATCACGAGATCCGGCATGAATGAGCGCCCATGCTCGAGCGCGGCAGGGCCGTCGAGGGCTGCGCGCACCTCATAGCCCTCCATCCGCAGGGAACGCTGGAGCGCTTGGGCGATGTCCTCGTCGTCCTCGACGACGAGCACCCGTGGTGCGCGGGAAAAGTCGTTCATGGTCTTTATGTAACCGTAGGCGCTAAAGCGATGGTAAGGCCGCACGGCAGGTTCCGGCGGTCTGACGTCGAAGTTGCGCTGGATGGCCGCTACACGTAAGCGCGCGGCTGCGCGCCGATCCTCCTCGCGACGAAGCGCTCCTTCTCGCGCGCGACCCCGACGGCGAAGGGGCGCTCGCGTGATCGCGGGCATCGGATTCGGGCGCCCGAGCCTGCCCCGGCTGCCGGTGCTCGACCAGCGCGGGCGCGACGTGCTCGGCCTCGCCCTGATCGCGCTCGGCGTGTTCCTCGGCTTCGTGCTGTATGGCGGCGGCGACGGCGGGCGCGCGGGGCACGGCCTGGCGGTGGCGCTCGGGTGGACCCTCGGCAGAGCTCGCTCGCTCGCGCCGATCGCACTTCTGCTCGGCGGCGGCGCATTGCTCCTTCGCCCCGTCCTGCCGACCCTTCGCCCGTTGCGCGCGGGCGCGATCTGCCTGTTCGCCTCGGCCACGCTCGCGCTGGCCGCAGGCACGCTCGGCGTGAGCTCGGGCCCCGGCGGCAGGGGCACGTCCTGGACGTCCGCCTTTCTTCAGGCGCACGGCGGGGTGGTGGGGGAGGCCCTCTACCAGGCAACGCACCGGCTCGTGCAGAATCTCGGTGTCGAGATCCTCGTGGTGTTCCTGCTGCTCGTCGGCACGATCCTCCTGACCGGCGCCTCGCTCGCGGGGGCCCTGCGCTCGGCCGGGAGCGGCCTGCTCGAAACCACGCGGCGCGTTCGCACGCTGCGGGTCCCCGAAGCGCCGACCATGACGCACGGCGCGCGCGAGGCCGCAGAACACGACCTCCTCGGTGCGCAGCGCGATCTCCTGGCCGAGCGTGATCCCGTGTCGGTTCCGGAGCCGGCCCCCGAACAGCTGATCGTGCGCGCCACGCACGTGGAGGCGCCGTCGCGCGACGGTGAGCCACAGCTCGAGGAGTCAGACCAGGACGGAGTCGCCGCGGCCGAGCTAGAGGACGGGGAGGAAGTCGAGCAGGAGGACATCTCGGGCGTGGCGCACACCGACCCGGCGTCACTGACACCGCAGGGCAGGCTGCGCGACGCCGTGACCGAGAATCCAGATTTCGTGTGGGATCTGCCGGACGCGGCCAAGCTGCTGACGCGCTCGACCGGTGAGCAGGCGCGCCCGGACACCGCCGGCCAAGAGCGAATCGCGACGAGCCTCGTCGAGGCGCTCGGCCATTTCGGGGTCCAGGCGAAGGTGATCGGCAGGGTGGCCGGACCGCACATCACGCGCTATGAGCTGCGGCTCGCCCCCGGCACGAAGGTCGCCAAGGTGGCCCAGCTGAAGGACGACCTCGCGTACGCGCTGGCGGCGACCGACATCCGCATCCTCGCGCCGATCCCGGGCAAGCAGGCGGTCGGCGTGGAGGTGCCGAACGCGCACCGGCGGATCGTCAGGCTCGGAGACGTCTTCCAGGAGCCGCCGCGGGACTGGTCGCCGCTGACGGTATGGCTGGGCAAGGACGTGGCCGGCAAGGCGATCGGCGCCGATCTCACGAAGATGCCCCACCTGCTGGTGGCCGGCACGACCGGCGCCGGCAAGTCCGGCGCGATCAACGCGATGCTCTCGAGCGTCCTTCTGCGCGCGACGCCCCACGAGCTGCGACTGGTGCTCGTGGACCCCAAGCAGGTGGAGCTGAACCACTACGAGTCGATCCCGCATCTGCTGACGCCGGTGATCACGAGCCCGCGGATGGCGGCGAACGCCCTGCAGAATCTGGTGCGGGAGATGGAGCAGCGCTACGGGATCATGTCGATGGCGCGGGCGCGCAGCCTGATCGAGCTGAACCGGGTGCGCGCCAAGCGCGGAGAGGCGCAGCTGCCATACATCCTGTGCGTGATCGACGAGCTCGCCGACCTGATGATGGTCGCGCCCGCCGACGTCGAGGATTCGATCATTCGCCTCGCTCAAAAGGCGCGGGCCGTGGGGATCCACCTGGTGCTCGCGACGCAGAGCCCGCGCGTGGACGTGATCACGGGCATGATCAAGGCGAACGTGCCCTCGCGGATCGCGTTCTCCGTCTCCTCGCAGACCGATTCACGCGTGATCCTCGACCAGAACGGCGCCGAGTCGCTGCTGGGCCAGGGAGACATGCTGTTCAGCCCCGTGGGAAGCTCGCGACTGCAGCGCATCCAGGGGGCCTACGTCGATGAGGCTCAGATCGCGAAGTTGACCGAGCAGTGGCGCCGCCAGGGCGAGCCCGAGCTGCGCGAGGAGCTGCTCGAGCAGGTGGAGCCCGATGCGCCCGAGACCGCCGGCGAGTTCGACCCCGATGAGGATCCACTGCTCGCGGACGCGATCACGCTCGTGGCCGAGATGCAGACGGCTTCCACCTCGATGTTGCAGCGGCGCCTGCGCCTGGGATACACCCGGGCCGGCCGCGTGATCGACATGCTCGAGCGGCGTGGGGTGATCTCCGGCTATGAGGGATCGAAGCCGAGGCAGGTGCTGATCACCGAGGCCGACCTCCCCCGCGTGCTGGACGAAACACGGATGCGCGCCAGAGGCGAGCGTCTCCCGTCTTCGCCGGGACTCGGTGACCCTGCGGCAACTGCGAGCGACTAGCCTTCCAGCCAGATGCCCGAGATCGGTGAAACGCTGCGCGACGCGCGCATGCGCGCCCGCATCGATGTGTCGGAGATCGAGGCCAGGACGAAGATCAGGGCCAAGTACCTGCGCGCGCTCGAGAACGAAGAGTGGAGCCTGTTGCCGGGGCCGACGTTCGTGAAGAGCTTCCTGCGCACCTACGCACAGGCGCTCGGGCTCGACGGAAGGGCGCTCGTGGAGGAATATCGACTGAGCCACGAGCACCTGAACGACGCGGCGCTCGAGCCGATCGTCTCGAGCCCGCAGCACGCCCGCACGCGCGCCGCCGGGCCCGGCGGACGGTCCCCGGGACGCCCCTCACGCGCCTACATCGTGACCGTCGGCATCGTCGGGCTCCTGATCGTGGTGCTGATCGTGGCGCTGTTGAGCGGTGGTGGGGGCGGCTCCGCCACACACACGAGCAGCACGGCCTCCGTCGCCCACCGGCACGCCCACTCGCGTAAAAGCGCCGGGCAGGCGTCCTCCGCCGGGACCCAGCCGGGCATCGTGGCGCTGTCGCTGAGGGCGTCCGCCCCGGTGTACGTGTGCCTGATCGGCGACAACGGGCGCAAGGTGATCCCCGGGACCGAACTGCAGCCCGGCACCAGCACACCCACATACCACGCGAGGCGCTTCGAGATAACGCTCGGGAACAGCTCGGTCACGATGTTCGTCGACGGCAGGGCGCGTACCGTGCCACCCTCCAGCCAGCCGATCGGGTACTCGATCACGAAGGCCGGCGGCCGCCACTACCTGCAGGCGAGCCAGCTGCCGACCTGCCAGTGAGCGTTCGCGCGGGGATAGTCGTCACGGGCAACGAGGTGCTCAGCGGCCGCGTGGTCGACCGCAACGGTCCATGGCTGGCCGAGCAGCTGCGCGAGCGGGGGGTCGATCACGCCTGTACGGCGATCGTGGGCGATCGTCCACGGGACATCGAGGCCGCGCTGCGGTTCATGGCCGAGCAGGGGTTTGGCATCGTTCTCACGAGCGGTGGGCTGGGCCCGACGGCGGACGACCTCACGGCCGAGGTGGTCGGACGCTTCCAGGCGCGACCGATGGTGTTGGACGAGGCGCTCTCGGAGCGGATCGCGGAGATCGTCAAGCCGCTCATGAAGCGCTGGCCGAACCTCGATGCCGAGGCGATCCGGGCGGCCAACCGCAGCCAGGCGACGATCCCCGCCGGCGCCACGGTGCTCGAGCCCGTGGGAACGGCGCCGGGGCTCGTGGTCCCTCCGCTCGAGCCCGACGGCGGACCGACCGTCGTGGTCCTTCCGGGCCCGCCGCGCGAGCTCCAGCCGATGTGGAGCAGGGCCCTCGAGACGGACGCGCTGCGCGCTGCGCTCACGGGCGCGACCTCATACCGCCAGCGGACGCTGCGGCTGTTCGGGATACCCGAGTCGGAGATCGCCGAGACGCTGCGCGTGGCGGAACGCGCCGGCGCCCAGCTGGAGCGCCTCGAGATCACCACCTGCCTGAAACGTGGCGAGATCGAGGTCGTGACCCGCTATGAGCCCGATTCCGAGGGCGCATACGAGGCGTTCGAGCGAGTGGTCTCCGAGCGCCACCCCGACACGCTGTTCTCGCTCGACGGCAGCACGGTGGACGAGCTCGTCGCCGCGCTCTTGCGCGGGACGGGCCCGGCGCGCGCGAACGGCGCGCACCCCGTGCTCTCGATCGGAACGGCGGAGTCGTGCACGGGTGGCCTTCTCGCCGCGCGTCTCACCGAGCCCGCCGGCGCGTCCGAGTACGTGAAGGGCGCCATCGTCGCGTACGCCGACGAGGTGAAGGTGTCCCAGGCGGGCGTCCCCCGCGAGCTGATCTACGAGCACGGCGCGGTCTCGGCGCAGGTCGCGCGCGCGCTCGCCGACGGAGCCCGCTCCCGGCTGCACGCGGACGTGGGGGTGGGCGTCACGGGCATAGCCGGCCCGGGCGGTGGCAGCGAGGAGAAGCCGGTGGGACTCGTGTGGCTGAGCGTCGTCGCCCCCGACAAGCACCTGACACGCTCGGTCAACCTTCCCGGCGGGCGCTCGGACGTTCGCGATCGCGCGACCACCGTGGCGATGCACCTGATTCGGCGAGCCCTAGAGGCTCCTGACCGCAGCCTCTAGCATCGCCTGAGCGATGTCCGGTGGAGCCAAGGCGCGGCTGTTCGTTGCGGTCGATGCGCCCGGCCCGGTGCGCGAGCGGCTGGCCGAGTGGGCGCGTCGGGTGGCTGCGGGGTCAGGGCTCGAGGGCATCGATCGATCGCTGCGCGTGCTCGATCCCGATCTGCTGCATCTCACGCTGTGCTTCCTGGGCAGTCGCCCTGTCGAGGAGATCGGTGCGATCGGCGCGACGCTGAGCACGTCGGCGCAGCGCGTTGGCGAGCTGTCGGTTGGCGCCCCGCTGTGGCTCCCCAGAAGACGCCCGCGCGCGCTGGCGGTCGCGATCCACGATGACGGACAGGACCTTCAGAGGCTCTATGCCGCGGTGAGCGGCGCGATCTCCGAGGCGACCGCCTGGGAGTCCGCGCCGGGGCGATTCAGGGCCCACGTCACGGTTGCCCGCACGCGCGGGCAACAGCCGAGACGGCTCGGCCCGGGCGGGCCGGGCCGCCCGCTGCCCGCCACGCCCCAGCTGCGCTTCAGCCCGGAGTCCGTGACCCTCTACCGCTCGTGGCTCTCCCCGGGCGGGGCCAGCTACGAGGCGCTCGCCACCTGCCGCCTGTGAGCCGTCCGGAGGTGAGCGCCGGCGCGCTCAGCGCGCGCTTTCGTCCCAGGAGACGACGTCGCAGTGCGAGCGGGCGCTTGCACGCGCCGGTTCGGAGCCGTCTTCGCAGGTCGGTTCGGAGCCGTCTTCGCAGGAGAACGAGACGTCGCCCGCGCCCGGCGGGGCGTCGGCGCCTTCGCAGCCCGCTTCGGAGGGTCCGGCCCCGCGCGTCGCCACGCCGCAGACGAGGATCGAGCCATCGCTCGACGGCACCGGGCGCGAGCCGTCCTTGCAGCCCGGTTCGGATTCGTCATCGCAGGAGAACATGCCTTCGCCTTCGCGAACCGGACCGCTCCCGTCTTCGCACGTCGCCGGGACCTGGGCGCCGCCCGCCGCAGCCGTCGTCGTGGTCGCCGCCGAGCCGTTCCGCGGCGCCGTCGTCTTCTTGCTCGCGTTGAGATGGCCCTTCGCCGTGCGGCGCGCGTGCGATCTAGGTTTCGCAGAGGCCTTCGACGTGCCGACGGAATGCGTGCAGGCGTGCGGGCGATGCCGGGCGCGGGCGGGGGAGGAGGAAGGACACGCGACCCTGCGCGCCCGGGCCATCGACCCGGGGGGCAGCGCCATCAGCGTAGCGAGCGCGATCATGGAGAGCATCAGGGCGAGAACTGCGGTGAGGCTCCTGCTGGGGAGGCTTCTGGCCAAAGGGACGTCTCCGAACGCGAGCGGGTGACTGCTCGTGCATCGTCGCCGTCGCCCGTGTTTGTGAGCGGGGGAGCGGCGCCTGGACGAACAACCACCCGGCCGGAGCCCGTCGCGCGGGCGCGGCGAGGGAGACGCGAACAGCTGTTCCGTCCGAGGCCTTCTCTATGTTGCGCGATTCATCCCGACCGGAGGAGCCAGATCATGTCCGTGACCGACCAGGAGAAGGCCGCCAGAGCGCGCGACGCCGCCCTTCAGGGCGCGCTCACGCAGATCGAGCGCGAGTTCGGCAAGGGCACGGTCATGCGCATGGGCGACGAGGGAGCACAGGTGCGCTGCGACGCGATCCCCACGGGGGCGCTCGCGCTCGACCTCGCGCTCGGGATCGGCGGCGTGCCCCGCGGGCGCATCGTGGAGGTCTTCGGCCCCGAGTCCTCGGGCAAGACCACCCTGATCTATCACGTGCTCGCCGAGGCCCAGAAGCTCGGTGGGGTATGTGCGTTCATCGACGCCGAGCATGCGATGGATCCGCTCTACGCAAAGGAGATCGGCGTCGACATCGACGAGCTGCTCGTCTCCCAGCCCGACTATGGCGAGCAGGCCCTGGAGGTCGCCGACATGCTCGTGCGCTCGGGCGCCGTCGACGTCGTCGCCATCGACTCCGTCGCCGCGTTGACCCCGCGCGTGGAGGTCGAGGGCCAGATGGGCGACCAGACCGTCGGGGCGCAGGCGCGCATGATGTCTCAGGCCATGCGCAAGCTCGCCGGCAACCTCAACCGCACCCAGACCCTGTGCATCCTCACCAACCAGATACGCGAAAAGGTCGGCGTCATGTTCGGCTCGCCCGAGACTCAGCCGGGCGGCCGTGCGCTGAAGTTCTACGCCTCCCAGCGTCTGGACATCCGCCGCATCGAGACGCTCAAGGACGGCACCGAGGCGGTGGGCAATCGGGTGCGGGTGAAGGTCGTCAAGAACAAGGTCGCCGCCCCCTTCCGTCAGGCCGAGTTCGACATCGAGTTCGGCAAGGGCATCTCGACCTCGGGCTGTCTGATCGACCTGGGCCTCGAGCACAACATCATCTCCAAGTCGGGTTCGTTCTTCTCCTACGGCAACGACCGCCTGGGGCAGGGCCGCGGCAACGCCAAGACGCACCTCGATCAGAATCCCGAGGTGGCGAAGAAGATCAAGGACGAGATCTTCAAGACGCTGGACTTGGGCCAGGATCTCGTGACTCCGATCGCCCGCGACACGACCGGGCCGTCGCCGCCGACCGGGCCGTCGCCGAAGGACACCAAGCCGCCGATCGCCAGCGAACCGGTAGTGGCGGCCGCCTAGCCCGAGCGGAGTTCAGAGTCGGCGATCGCGCCGGCTCGCAAGCGTGGGCAGGGCCGCCGAACAGGACCCGACGACCCTGCCACTTGCTAGAAGGGCCCGGCCTCGGGGCGCCTGAAAGCTTCCGTTCCAGGAGGAGTTGCCTACCGAGGGGCCGTAACATGCCTACCCGGGACGACCGGCCCTAAACAGCCGGCGGCGCGCAGGGCGACCACGGCCGCGCCAGATACCCTGTCGCCATGAGGCGCTACCACCTGACGAGGTGGTAGCGCAACTGCATAGGACTGCATATCGTGCAGCTCTCAGACCGTCGCCCCGTCCTGCCGATGGGGCTCAGCATGAGCCCACTCCAGAGATGCCTCGCGGCGTACGGTGCCCTCAGCGAGCACGACAGGCACCGCCTACAGCCCGTCATACGGCCCACAGGAGCCGTCGAGGTGATCCCGGCCCTGCCCCGCGAGGACGCCTGTAGGGACGTTCTCCCGCTCGGGTAAGGGACGGTCACTGACCTCTCGAAATGCGGTAAAAGGGCGTTTTGTTGGAACATGGTCGGATTTCCATACAGCCCATAAACACGGGGGGTGTGGCACTTTAGGGTAAGGTTTTGGTACGCTGGGAATGTATGGTAGACGTACGTCCAAAACGTCCGGCCACTTTAGGGTAATGTCACGCGACCACGCGGCCTTCGCCCTTTGGCGCCTCGGCATCATGCCCCACGCGTTCGTGGGATTTCCAGTTGCCCGGACGAGCGAGAAACGTCTCGACGGATTCGCCTCGATCTGCTAGCACCCTCTTGATCCACAGCGCTCTCGGGCTGTCAGGTTGGTCGGTGAGGATCTGTTGTCCTCGTTGCGTACATGCGTTTTTTGGCATGTAAATACGCTATGGCGACCTTACCCTAAAGTGCCAAACCCGTGTTTACGGGCGTCCGTTTTTTGCGCCTTGCGCCAGGTTCTTCAGCTCTCCGCGCAGTCCAACGCTACTCGGAAGGGCAAGATGTCGAATCCCACAGAACCCGTTGCGGGTCGGATCGCGATTCAGGACGCCGAAAGCATCCGTTCCATCGCGGCCGACGAAGGCACGACCGTATCGAAAATCCTGCGGCGCCTCGTACGCGACGCCCTTCGTCGTGAACTACGGTCTCGGTAGGCCCCTTTTTTTGCTGATTATGTAACCCGTAACCACCGCGACTGGATTCGGTTCTTGTCGCGGTCATCGCCGGTCTCTGAGATCGGCCGCGCACGGTCTTGCCGTGCTGCACAGGAACGCGGGATGGATGGGCGTACTGGAGAGCGCGCCTATCTGTCCCTGCGTTCCACGTCCGGCAGGACGCCAAACATATGCGCGATCTGATGAGACTGTGACGATCGGATGAGGCGGAGCTACTCGCGCTTTGCGACCTCCGTAGTGCCTCGCCCGACCGTAAGACCTTGCTGCACGTGGGAGGCTTGGGACTCAGATCGAAATTACACAGTAGGCGTGGGATCAGTGACAGCTATACCCATAAGATCGTTGTATGGGCAACGACCGGGTCTGTAGTCAGGCACACACTCACTACAGACTCAGTCAAACCAATCAGCATATGGCTGCACGACCTTGCGGTTTTCCTGAGCGCTATCACCGGGTCGGACGAGAAAGGACCGCACAATGAAGCCGTATCCACCGGACGAGCAGAGACGAGAGGCCGAGCAGTTCATGGCGGAACTGCGTGACGAGAGCGATGACCCTACGCCGGCTGACGCAGAGGAGCTACTGGCGAAGCATGGCGGCGACCACTTGACCATTGCTAGGTGGCTCGACCGATGGCGTGGCGACGTTCACCGCCGCTCGGAGGGAACCGCCGATTCGCGGTACGTCGCTGGCTTTGAGGCGGCACTAGAGACGGCAGCGAACCACCTACGGCAAGGCGATCTACTGCCCGACGGAGCGCTGCGAGACGAGTGAGGCTGCCAAAGCCGTGCCTTGATTGTGGTGCCTCCACACGACATGGATCGCGATGTCCACGCTGTAGTGGCAAACAGGAACGACGACGCGGCACGACATCACAGCGCTTCGGTCCAGGCTGGGCACGGATCAGTCGCGAAGTGATCGCACGAGATGGCGGCGTCTGTCGGCTGTGTGGTGGCGCTGGCGCAGACACCGCACATCACCTAGATCCGAGGCGTGGTGAATGGCAGAGCGGCCCGGCAGACAAGACCAGGCTCGTTGCCGCCCACAGGTCGTGCAATAGCGCACAGGGAGCACGACGGTAAGGGTGGCGCCCCTCTGAACTTCACGAGATCGGCTCCTCGACCCGCCCATGGCCCTCCGCGAGAAAAACTTGGAACCGGAAATGGGGGGTAGATGTCCGGAAACCCGTCTGGAGGGCGACCCTCCAAGCTAAACGTTGACCTGCAAGCGCGAGTCGTGATGCTGGTGAAGTCGGGGGTCTCGCTAGACGTCGCGGCCGAGGCAAACGGTGTGTCGCGCTCGACCGTCCACGTATGGATGAAGCGTGGCGAGCGACGCGGGAAGGCGGACGCGCCCTACCGAGCGTTCGCAGTGGCGATCGAGCAGGCGCGAGCGGAAGCAGAGTCGGACCTCGTCGCACGCATGCGTCAGGCCAGCTCGTCGGGCTCATGGAGGGCGACCGCATGGCTATTGGAACGCATGGCGCCAGAGCGATGGGCGCGAGCGCGGAACCACGGGCAGGCCGAGACGCCCGCCGACCAGCCCGAGACAGACGCCTTTGCCGAGGTAGACCAACTCGCACAGCGGAGGGCTTGTGCAAAATGAACTCGCCGCGTTTGAGAGATTCTGTGCCGCGCTAACGCTTGACAACGGTCACCCGTTTGCGCTGGAGGACTTTCAGCGCCGGATGCTGACTGACTACTTCGCCGGCACGCGTGAGCTAGTCATTATCGTTCCGAAGAAGAACGGGAAGACGACCCTCCTCGGTGCGTTAGCGCTGTTTCACCTGTGCTCGAATCCCGAGGCGGAGTGCGTGATTGCAGCGGCGTCCAGGGATCAGGCACAGATCCTTTTCGACCAGGCTGGCGGGTTCGTCAAGCGCTCGGATGGTTTGCAGGCTCGTCTGACGGTCCGCCGGGGATATCGAGAGATCCGTAACCAGGCCGGAGGTCGGATTCGCGTACTCGCCGCCGATGCAGATACGGCCGACGGCGTGCTACCAACGCTCGCGCTGGTCGATGAGCTTCACCGCCATAAATCCGGCGAGCTATACACGGTGTTTCGCGACGGACTCGGCCCGCGTGACGGTCGCATGTTGACGATCTCCACGGCCGGCGAGGATGACGAGTCGCCCCTCGGGCTCCTCCGGAACCGCGCCTACTCGCTTCCCCATCGAGACCGAGACGGTGCCTACCGCTATTGCAGGTCCACGGACGGCGCCTTCACTCTCCACGAGTGGGCACTTGAGCCCGACCAGGACCGGGACGACATGGAGGTCGTCAAGACGGCCAATCCTGCGAGCTGGCACACCGTAGAGAGCCTGCGCGAACGGCACGACTCCCCCTCTACGTCGTCGTGGCTCTGGGCACGCTTCGCCTGCGGGGTTTGGATACGCGGGGGGGTAGAACAATGGATCACGCCCGCGAGCTGGGATGACTGCGCCGCACCGCACGAGATCCCCGAGCACTCCGAGGTCGTTCTCGGCTTCGATGGCTCGTTCAACATGGACGCGACGGCTCTTGTGGCCGTGCAGACGGGCGAGACCCCGCATATCGCCGTTGTGGACGTATGGGAGCGCTCCGAAGCCGATCCGGAGGACTGGACGGTGCCCATCGAGATCGTCGAGGACACGATCCGTGACGCATGTAGGCGATGGCAGGTAGTGGAGATCGCCGCCGACTCCTATCGGTGGGCGCGCTCGCTACAGATCCTCGACGCCGAGCGGCTTCCCGTCTTGGACTTCCCGCAACGACCAGCCCGGATGATTCCGGCGACAACCCGCTTTGCCGAGGCGGTTGCTAACCACGGACTTACACATTCCGGCGATCTTCGACTCGCACGACACGTTGAAAACGCTGTGTTGCGTCAGTCGGCGGCCGGCTCGCAGCTCTCGAAGGTCAGCAAGGGATCGAAGAGGCGTATTGATCTCGCTATAGCCGCCGTCATGGCGTTCGATCGGGCTGCCCAGTACGAACCGCACGAACCGCAGCTCATCGACCTAAACGAGATCGCCGCCCGCATGGTCCGGGAAGGCAAGCTCGACGAACCGCAACAACCTCGATCGCAATTCCGGTGAAAGGTGGCGCAGATGAACAGTGACGTAGAGGACCTACTGAGCGACGTCGCCGAGCGCTTCGAGGACGTACCCGACGAGCGCCTAGAAGCACGGCTGCATCTGATCAACCATGTAGTCGGCGATCTCGACACGCCCGCTCGGACTCGTGTCGTGGCAGCTCACTATGCGGCCGTACTGGAAAGCGCCCTAACAGGACTCACCGATAAGGACATGCTCCTCGCGACGGCACTCGCCTATCGCGATCTCAGTCCCACAGAAAGAGCACAGTGGCCGCCCTGGCGGTCTCGTAGACCCAACCACGGCCCATGTCCGTGGAGTGAAAGGACGTAATGCCCAAACCGACAACCGAGCAGCGACTTACGGCGCTGGAGAACGAGGCGAACATATCGAGGCGCCGGGACGTTGATCTCTTCCAGTGTCTACGCCATTTCAAGAGCTTTCCACTTCGCCACCTGGGCCTCGACGACCTTGCCGACTTGGTAGAGCGCCACATAGAGCAGGAAACTCGCCCGCACGTTCCGAACGAGACGAGGGCCGCGAAATGCCCACGATAGTCGGTAAGCGCTACCCGGACGAACTGGCGCAGATAGATGCCGTGGCACGCAAGCGCAGAGATGCAGAATCAGAGGAAGCTCAGCGCACGGAACGCAAGCTCTTGGCAGAAATAGCAGCCGAGGACAAGAAGCGCGCGGAAGCCGTCAACCTGCCTCCCGAGTCACCGGCAGAGCGCCGAGAGCGCGAGCTGGAGGAACGGATAGCAAATCTCGAACATAGACAGATCGAGCCCGGCCCGGTCTCGTTCGATGTGCAGTCAGAATCCCGGCAACACCGTCGGCGAGAGGCGCTGAGGCTTCTGCGTAACCGCAAAGACCTCGAAGAGCGCGAACAGCGGGAGCGAGGGGACGGAACTCTCGGCCGCCGTCAGGCATGGAACAGGAAGCAGGAGGGAATCGTTGCCGAGCGCGACGACGCCATCCAATCCGAGCGTGATCGCCACGAGCAGACCAATCGGGCGATTCACCAACGAGCGACGGACGCGCTCGACCAGCTCGGGGATCAGCCATAAACCTAACACGAGGAGACAAAGATGGCAGAGACAGCACCCAAGCCGAAAACACCTGCGGGAACACCGCGACCGGCAGCGCCAGCAGTAACCAAAACTACGACGCGGCCAGGCGGAATCCGGCCCGACGGACGATAGGCGAACCCGGCTGGAGGAGATTATGAGCGCTGTAGAGATTAGGGAAGTCATCGGCGGCCCGGGTGAGGAAAATAGAGCCGTCCAGCTCTCGATGTATCCGTCGCTGACCGGGGTGAGCTATCGCGTGGGCTCGTTCGATGAGGAAATCGAGCCAAAGGCGTTCCGGCGCTCACTCGCGCAAGACCCAGACGTGATCCTCACGCTTGAACACCGAGGGCTTGCGCTGGCCTCTACACGCCCGGTGGACGGAGCGCCGACACTAGGACTCAACGAAGACGAGACCGGCCTGCGAGCGATGGCGACGTTATCACCCGACGACCCCGATACGCAGACCCTCAAAGTGAAGGCCAGGCAAGCACCCCTAGAGTCGAGCTTCGCCTTCAAAGTGGGCAGGCAGACCTGGAACTCGGACTACACGAAACGGACCATCCACGAGGTCGAACTTCACCGAGGCGATGTGAGTATCGTCGGACGGGCCGCCTCGTCTGATACGAAAGGACTCGTAAATATCAGAGGCCGCGGTGATCTTGAGCTGCGCCGTCGTCAGGCCGAGCTAATCGGAAAGAGGCTCATCGGACCCGGGTACGTCTTCGACGACTCCGCTAGTACGACCCTGACCGTGGCCCGTATCCAGCCGGTCGGCTCGTATGTCGAGACCGCCAAGGCCCGGAGAGCCGCCGTGATGACGGGCGAAGCGCGTGCAGGCTCCAAGTATTCGCAGGCCGACATAGACAAGCTCGGGAAAGAAGGCAAGGCGCACAAAGCGGCCGACGGTCACTACCACTTTCCCATCGACGATCACGAAGACGTGAAAAACGCTGTTCGGGCGCTCGGGCGCGCTCCCGCAAGCGAACGACCCAGCATCCGGCGGTTCATTATGAAACGTGCCGCCGCGCTGAAAGCCACCTACCTGATACCGAGCACATGGCAGCCGGGCGGATCGTTGGCGCCGGCATGACGCTTCGTAGCGGTCTTTTCTCCTTTCTCCGCTGCGAGCCGACGGGGCTCTTTGGTTCCCTGCCCCGTCAGGCTGGGCGGGATGGGCGCGGTGAGTTGCGAGACCCGCGTCCGCCCCGTCCGGCAAACCTTGGCGGCGCACTGTGAGCCGCCCGAGCGCCGTCAAGCACGAACGCCGCCGCGAGCGTGAAGCTGCCCGGACAGAGGACTGGCTACGGCCGGTGAAGCCAAGGTTCACGCCGATCACCGTCCTACCGCTTGAACAACCTCGCTACGTCTGCGGATCGTGCGGACCTCTCGTCGTCGGCGTGATGTCGGATGCACCGAGAGGGCTGCGGGAGAGGTGGTTATGACAGGCAGACCACACATCAATCCGCCGATACGCCAGAGGGGTGAGTGTGAACGTTGCGGCCGCCGCGCCTACGTAGCACAGGTGCAGGCACGTGACTTTCGGGGAGAACGCGGCACGCTCGCTCTCTGTGGTTCTTGCATCGGTCGCGATTGGAGTCTGCGTTACAGCGAGATTGCAGAGCGCCATGGCAAATCCTAGCCTCGCTGCACCGACCGTCGCCCGCCTGCTCGTAAAGCAGATCGAAAACTCGGCAACGCGACACAAGATCAAGCTGCCTCCCACGAATCTCGCGCAGGCAGTCCAGGACATAAACTCCAGACCCAGATCCTCGGAGCAAGCTTTCTCAAGCTGCACATAGACGACCCCGAATGGCAGATCATTACCTCGCATCTGCTCGAAGTTGACGAAGACGGTCTGTTGGCGGAACTGGAGGTCGAATTTCCAAAGGGCTCAGGAGCGTTCTGGCGCCTGTGCGCCGTCGAAGGTAATACCGAACTCTCGATGGCGAACCTCGTAATGACGTTCGAGGATCGCGTGGTAGCTCGTCTACGCGAGCAGTGGGGGCACCGGACGTTCCCTCCCGGACTAACTACTCGTGCCCAAGTCGTCAAGGCGCTCGTTGACGAAGCCAACCTCAAGGAGCGTCTGAACCCCCCGATCAAAGTCGTCTCGCCCTCGCAGTACACCATCCAGCCGATCGCCGAATCGACGGAAGAACAAAAGGCAGCTCTCACACCGATCGGGAAGCAGAACAAATCGAAAAAGGAAAACCGCAGTCGTGGAGTAAGCGCCGCCGCCGAAATCCAGATCAAGAGCACGACCCCGACGGCTCAGCAGTTGTCCGATGTCAACACGGCACTCGAAGTGGCGAATAACCTCAACGCGGGGGAAGTGGCCGCGCTCGCGATGTTCTGCGCGGGCATCGGTGAGTCGGACTTCGACCGCAACTCGACGAACGCCTCCGGTCATATGGGTATCTGGCAGTCCGACGTCATCCCGGGCAAGGAAGTCTCCAAGCAGGCCGAATTCTTCCTCAAGGGCGGAGAATCCTTCCAGGCGGGCGGAGCAATCAAGCTCGCACAAGAAGGGAAGGAACCCGGCGATATCGCCACCAAAGTTGAGGCATCCGGAGAACCCGCGAGCTTCTACTCTGCCTACCTCAAAGAAGCCGAAGTGATCGTTCGCGCGGGCGGCGGCGTCAAGAGGGCGGGACGACGAAAAGCAGCAATGAATCCGACGTAGGCCAGCTCTACGCGGGACTCCTACGAACCCCGACGAGGACTCCTGGGACTGTATCCAGCGCCTCGCGCAGGAGGTGACGTGGTACGCCTTTACGGACGGCAAAAACACCCTCTTCTACATGGAGGGGCCGGACTTCTTTCGTCAGAAGCCGGTGTGCTATATCGACGTACCGCGCAACCACGTAATCAAGGAAGACGAAGGTAGCGGGCGTCGGGTCGATGAATACGGTGCGCTGATTCGACCGCTCAGCTTTACGTACGATAACACCGCGTTTGAATATCGCGCTACCCATAAGGTCAAAAACCGAATACAGCGCAAGTCGAAGGCTGCAAAGCCCCAGACTCCCTCTGAGGTCCGGATGCTGATGCTGTGTGGAATAGACGAGTTCGAGCGGGTGACGTGTTCGTCTTTCGTAACTCGGGTCCGATATCGGAAAACGGGGGGCGCTGGATCGTCTCGGACGCTACCCGTCAATGCCTCAAGTATCCCTACACCCAGTTCATTCTCGTACCGCCTGCGGAACCCCTCCCCGAGCCCAAAGCAACCGAAGCCAAAGCGAGCAGTGAACGGGAAAGCGCTATCAGTGCCTTCGACGCCTCTGACACGCTGAGCAGGATGGAACTTCCCTACCTGTGGGGCGGTGGGCACGGCCCCAAGGGTCTTGAAGAAGTCAAAAAGGGCGGCGCGGGTCTCGACTGCTCGGGCTCTACGTGTTGGGTCCTCAAGCAGGCTGGTATGTTCCCCGGCAGCTCGGCGATCGACTCGACCGAACTGGAGAAATGGGGCGAAGCGGGCACGGGATCGGAAATGACCGTATGGGCGAGTAGCACGCACGTCTTTATTGAATTCAACATCCCCGAACATGAACGTGCCCAGATGAACACAAACGGACACGACAACGGCCCGCGCCTCTACACGATCTCCCAGACGCCTACCTACAATCTGGAACCGGCGAAGGAAGGCTTTACTCCCCGGCATTGGAAAGGCACGTGATGGCCGAAATCTTCGCGCCGCGTCTTATCGCCCGCCTCGAACCGTGGCTCACGGCGGATCTCGAACGGCTCGCGAAGGCCCTCGGTCACATGTTCGACCCGGTGCTTGAACTCTCGGAAGAAGAAGGCGAAGACGGGTTCGTGTCGCTGGACAACAACCTGCTCCCGAACTCGGGTTTCGAGCAGGGGCTATCCGGCTGGACTACTCCCTCCGCATTCGCACCCTTTATCGCGCCAGCCAAAATCGCGCGTACCACGAAGCAGGCATTCTCCGGTGAGGCTTCGTTGGAAGTGGTCGCCACCGAAGCTCAGCAGGGCGTGACGGCGGCCGTGCCCGGGACCTTCATATCGGGCCAGCACTACAACGCCTCCGTCTACTTGAAAGGCGCGGCTGGCGGAGAGAAAGTGCAGCTAGCCCTAGGGGTATCCACAGACGATGAAGTTCTCGGGGCTCAGGAACTTTCCACCGCGTGGAAACGCGTCAACTTCACCTGGACGCCCAAAAGTACGTTGACCGGCGTGAAGTTCACAGTCGAACGCACGGGGGCGGGTACCACGACCCTCTTTGCTGATGCCGCGATGGTGGTGCCGGGAACCACTCCCATCCGATACGAACCGGAACAGTTCTATCGGCCAGCGTACGGGGACCTGCTGGAAGCCGAAACGTGCCCAGCCAGGGATTTGCCCTACCTGGCCCAATACGTTGGTGTAGTGATCCCTCCAGGCGCCACCGAAGCCGAAGCGCGCTCGCTCGTCAAAGCGGAGTCGGGGCTCGAACGCGGTACTCGCCAGGCGCTCGAAGCTGCGATCAAACGGGTTCTCGGCTCCGCTCCTTTCACGCTCCAAGAGCGTACGAACGCCAAAGGGGAAGTTGCCGCGTACGCATTCAGCGTCATCGTTGGCCCGGGTGGGAAAACCCAAGCGCTCGAAGAAGCGATCTTTGCGGCAAAGCCTGCTGGACTTGTGATGACCGTTGTCGAAGGCAAAATTCTTTGGGCGCAGGGTGGGAAAAAATGGTCAGAAGTCACGGCCGGCAAAAAATGGTCAAACATCAACGAAGCCGAATACTAGAGGGGGACCATATGGAGAAAGCTGAGAAAACCGAGCAGGAGTTACGGGAGATAGCCGCACTGTTTCGTCAGGGCGCAGGATTCGAGGACTTTCCCGACGGCGTTACGTGGGCCGACGTTGATGCCGCGCTTGAGTACGTAGGAGGGGAGGCTGTCTCCGATGCCGTCTGAAACCAGCTTCGCAAAAATCAAGTACGCCCTAGCGGCGGATGAAGTCAGACCGTTCCCGGCGGAAGTCTCGGAACCCGGTGCCAAAACGATCGACAAATTCCTAGAAGAACATACGCTCACGATCAAAGCCCGGGCCGCGTCCTACGAAGCCAAATCCGGAGAACTGGGGGGCTGTAGCAAAGCCATTACTGTCACGCTGCCAAACGCGGCAGCGTCGAACCAGCTCATCGGCGTGCTCAACATTAGCCCTGAACTTGTTGGTGTCACCGGCTCGGGTGGAGCGAAGATCTACGGTGACTTCATCCTCCTCGAAGCGACGATCAAACTCGCCCAGTACCAGCACGTCATCCTTCAGTCCGACGGCGGCAACTGGGCCATCATCGCGGGGGAACCGAAGCGGGAACAGGCCTACAGCATCTCGGCCGAACGGGCGCTGGCGACACCGTTCACCCCGAGCGCCTCTCGACCGACTCAGGTAATTTTGTGGGTCAAAGGCGAAGCCGGTATCAACGTGTATGTAGGTGGCGTGCAGGTAACTATCATCATGCCGGAATCCCTCGCCCTGGGACAGGGGTTCTCGTTTATCTGTCCCCCGGGGGTTGCATGGGAAGTGACGAAAGCGTTTGGCGCTCCGATCGTCAAAAGCTCCTACCTGACGCTTTGAGTGCCGCAGCGTCGGGGGCGTCAGCGATTTTTCCCGAGGAGAGTCGCAGGTGGTCAAACCACAGAGTGACGTGCTTGCACTCGGGAACCGAGTTGTAGTTCGGCGCGTTGATACCTAACACGGGATACGTAATCTGCCTCGGGTCCGGTTGGCCTTCGTCGCCATAGCCAACGAAGTGTCCAACCTCGTGGGTCATTAGGTCGCAGAGTAGGTGAAAGGCGGCGTCGTCTATCTGCCAATTCGGCCACATGTTGCCGTTGAGCGTGATGGTGCAGTCCGTATAGCTCGCGGGCGACGCGGCATCACTTTGTGGGCCAAGGGGGCTTTCCCACGTTGACCATGCGCCCGCGATAGTCCCGGCCGGCGCCGGAGGCGCAGCGAGGCTACTCGTCACGGCTATGTTCCGGCGACAGGGCACGGCGTGCCAGTAGCGCTCAGCGAGCCTCACAGAGAACGCTACGGGGTCTGTCGTGGTCATCGTAATGATGGTTTCGTAGTCGCCGGGACTCACTCGCAACAGACCGCCGGTAACCTCCGTCACGGTGTCTCGGGAGCGCACGAGTTCGCCCGGGAGCGACACCGATGCGAGGCAGCTCACCTGTACGGCGCTACGGCGTACACAGTCGCTCGCGCTGACCGGAAGGCGCCTGTCGTGCCATTCGACCTTTTCATAGGCCACCACGGCCCGCCGGGCGGTCGCGATAGACAGATATGGACGCTTGGAAGCGAGAGCCGTGCTCGGCAACAGGCAAGCACCGACGAGAGCGAGAGAGCACCTGGACATGCGACGAACCTCCGAGTCCCCGTCGGGGGACGCTCGTTTTGCTTCGTCGCAGGGCCGATCGTAGCACTTGAGGGAGGAGCTGAGCGGTGCCCGGCTTACGTCAGTTGGTCTGCTCACCGGGCGGGGGAATCGCCCAGCTCCCCGAACGGGCACGGTAGCACCGTTGTAGCGCTTTGTCTACACCACTCTCGGGACGGCAGATCGGCTACGCTGTGGCACACATATCAATGCGGGCGGCGCTGCCGAAACAGCCCGCCCGCGTGGCACCGTAGGGACTAGCTACGGCGCGTAGGCATCGTATCCGCTGCCAACCTCGCCTAACGGACCCTCGGAGCCTTGGACTAGGGGGTTTCGATCATGGGCATTATCGTTCCGGACACACTGGTACAGCAGGTGCGCTCAGGCGCGCACACAACCCTCGGACACGCAGCAGAGGCGATTTTGGAGGCGACGGCCCGACCCGAACGGGAAGCGGACCCGAGCTGCTATGCGGCGCCGATGCGCCGGTTTGACCGGACTCGTAGCCTGCTCGATGCGATCGGCTGGCAGACGGGTACGGTGGCCGTCGTCGTCTACGAGGAACACACTGACGCCCTGTTGGAGGCCCTGTGGGAGTCAGTAGCGACCTACCCCGAGGATGCGGCTCTGAGCGCCTACGCGGCGTTCGCTGGCAGGACTCTTTTGCCCGGCGGGCCACATGATGCCAACGGCTAGGTGTTCGCGAACGCGAACACCGTGACGGGGACAGCAAGACGCCGTGCAAGCCTCAAGCATTGTCGGTTCATCGTCCGAAGAGATAACGAGCGGGGCAAGAACGCCCATATCCTGACAGGCGCGCCATGCATGAGGGCACGCATCGAGAAGCCTCGACGGTCTCCCGGATAGAGACCCCTACATAGCGCTCCCCGGCTGGGCGCGAGTTCCCAAAGCGAAGGGAGTTCGTGTGTCCAGCCATGACCGCACCTGCCAATGCGGCTGCGGAGCCTCGCTACAGAATCGACGCTCAGAGGCCCGTTTCGCCACCGATGCCTGTCGGGCTAGGGATTGGAAGGCAAGGCACTACAGAGCGTCTCAGAACGGCTCAGAACGGCTCTCAGGGCTAGATGCCTTTGCTGCCGGACTTCGCACCGCACGTCCACGACAGGCACGGAGGATCGTATGAGCCCTGCGGCGGAAGTGGAGCTACAGCGCTTGCTCGATTCGGAGGCCCGTAGGCTATTAGCGCTCCTTGACGACGATGCGCTCAGGGCCGCGACCAAGACCGACGGTCATGCTCTCGATGATGGTTCGGATGTAGAGACGTTTCTTATCGAGGGGTACAGCGTGGAAGTCCGCCACGCTGATGTTCGCGAGAGCGTCGCCCGGGTCGCCGAACCCGTCTAGCCGTGTCTGCTTGAGGTCACGGTCTTCATGCAGTCCCTCGATCGTCTCGCGTGCTGCTGGCTCGTCAATGCCTGCGAGCGTGCGGATGGCGGTTTCGAGCTTCTGCTGTGCCTCGTCGCGTTCCCGTGCGGCCGTGCGCCTGCGAATCTCGACCGACGTGTGGCCCTCACGGTGCGCGAGCCGATACTCGACCGCCTCACACGCGACCTTCTCCGCGATCTCGGCTGAGATGGTCATATGGTGGTCGCAGTCGCTCGTGCTGGGGCAGCGGTAGATCGGGTAGTTGTTCTGCTTCGGCAGCTTCATGGCGCTGAGCCGTGCGCCGCAGGTCCCGCAGCGCAGAACCCCGAGACGGGACAGCAGGCGCTCCGATGCCGGCGAGGGGCCACGCGGGACGATCATCCGCTGAACGCGGTCCCACAGCTCGCGGTCGATAATCGGCTCGCAGGCAGCGGGGTTGACCAGCTTTCCAAAGTGGAGTTCCCCGAGGTAGATGCGGTTGGCAAGCATGACCTGGACCCCGCGATGCGAGCGCTTGACACCGTGCGACTTGAGCATCTCCCGAATCTGCGCCATCGACGCGCCATCGGCTCGCATCTTGAACGCACTTTGAACGATAGGCACCGTTTTGGGGTCTGGCGAGAGCGTGCCATCCTCCTGCCGCTGGAGGCCGAGTGCAACGCGCGACCAGGGAGGACGTCCCTCAGCCACGCAGCGCTCTTGGACGGCCTGCATCTTCTCGCCGACCGCCCGGCGCTGGTCCTCGTTCAGGAAGCTCTCAAAGGTCGATCGCCTCCATCCGTCGTGCGTGGCGTGCGTGATCACGTTGCCGTCGGCGATCAGAAGACCACCCGCCGCGTCCATCCGCTCGCACAGCTCGCTTCCAGTCGTGATCGAGCGGTCCATACGGTCCCGGTAGGCGAACACGATCGCGTGGACGTTGCCCTTCTCGACGGCGCTCAGCGCCTCCGTCAGCTCCGGGCGCTTGGCGAGCGACTTGCCGCCGCTCGTATCCATTTCGTCGAGGATGTCGATGACCTCCAGCCCACGGTTCGCACACTCGGCCTCGATGCGCTCGCGCTGAATCTCGGGGGACAGAAACCGCTCCCCGCTTCGGCCGCCTACCCGACTGACCCTGACGATCCCGATAGCCTTGGGCTTCATGGCTGCTCCCTTGGTAGCGCTCTGAATGGTCATTGCGCAGAAACTATACCACGTCACGACGTTCGGGTGCCAGATGAACGAGCACGACTCCGAGCGGATGAAGGGCATGCTCGAGTCGCTCGGCTACGAGGAGGCGCCGGCGCGCGAGCAGGCGGACCTGATCCTGTTCAACACGTGCTCGATCCGCGAGTCGGCTGACAGCCGCTTCATCGCGCATCTGGGCGAGGCAAAGCGGCTTAAGCGCGAGCGTCCGGAGCGCGTGGTGGGTGTCGGGGGATGCTGGGCGCAGTCGCTGAAGGAGGAGGTCTTCGAGCGCTTCCCGTTCGTCGACGTGGCGTTCGGGCCCGGCCAGGTGCACCGGCTCGCGGAGTTTCTCATGAGCGACTCGCTCACCGCTCAGGGCTACTTCGAGTTCGAGGGGTTCACGGGCCATTTGCCCGCACGTCGGGCGCGCCCGTTCCAGGGGTGGCTGCAGATCAGCGTGGGCTGCAACTGCGCCTGCTCCTACTGCATCGTCCCCTCGACACGGGGACGGGAGCTCAGCCGGCCGCCGGACGAGCTCGTGGCGGAGGTCCGGTCGATGGCCGCCGACGGCGTGCGCGAGGTGACGCTGCTCGGCCAGAACGTGAACGCGTACGGGCGCGACCTGCCCGCCCGTCGCACGTTCGCCGAGCTGCTCGGCCTGCTCGATGGCGTCGAGGGAATCGAGCGCATCCGCTACACGAGCCCCCATCCGAAGGACATGCGCGAGGACGTCATCCGCGCGCATGTCGAGCTTCAGAGCGTTTGCGAGCACATCCACCTGCCGCTGCAGTCGGGCTCGAGTCGCATCCTGAAGGCGATGCGGCGCACCTACGACCGCCGGCGCTACCTGGACCGGGTGGCCTTGATCCGCGAGCACATACCGGACGCCTCCCTGACAACCGACATCATCGTCGGCTTCCCGGGGGAGACCGAGGAGGACTTCGAGCAGACGCTCGAGGTGGTCGAGGACGTCGGCTACGACGGCGCCTTCACGTTCATCTTCTCACCGCGGCGGGGCACCGAGGCCGCGAGCCTGACCGATGGCCTCGTGGATCATCCGGTCAAGGTGGAGCGGATGGAACGGCTGCTTGCGCTCGTCCAGCGCCATGCGCTCGCGCGTGCCGGGCGCTTCGTCGGGCGCACGCTCGAGGTTCTCGTGGAGGGTCCCTCGCGCACCGATACGGGACGGCTGCGGGGCCGCACGCGTCACAACAAGGTCGTGAACTTCGCCGGCCTGGCCGGCGCCGGCGAGCTGGTCGACGTGCACATCACCGCCGCGAGCAGCCAGACGCTGTCGGGCGAGGAACGCCTGCTGACGCGCGCGGCGGCCTGACATCGCCGAACGGTCCGCCGTGGCTCAGACAAGCTCCGGGACCGCCTCGCGCTCGGCCGTGCAGACCCGATCGCGGCCGCCCTGCTTGGCCGCATACAGCGCCGCGTCGGCCTTGGCGAAGACCACGTCGTAGTCGAATGGCTCGCCGCGCAGCGACGCGTCGACGCCGAAGCTCATCGTGACGCACAGGCCACCCACGCGGTCGACGCACACCGCCTCGCGCAGGCGCTCGGCGAGCTCGACGGCCTGCTCGCCGTCGGACCCCGGAAGCAGGACGAGAAACTCCTCGCCGCCGAGCCGATAGGCCAGGTCGAACGCGCGCAGCTCCTTGCGCACGGTGTAGGCGACATCCCTGAGCACCGCGTCTCCGACGGTGTGACCGTGGCTGTCGTTGACGTCCTTGAAGTGGTCGAGATCGCCGACGATGATGCCGACCGGCTCGCCCGTGACCTGCGACTGCTGGGCGAGCTCGGGAACCCGCGTGCTCAGCGCCTTGCGGTTGAGCAGGCCCGTGAGCTGATCGATGACCGCGTCGTTGCGGTGCTGGATGTCCGAGTTCATCAGCGGGATCGTCAGCAGCGCCACGCACAGGACGAGCGCGAACGGAGCGATCACGAGCGTCGGATCGGCTTTGACCGCCGCGGGATTGACGCCGAAGGCGACGGCCAGCACGAGCAGCATCGTGATCACGACGCCGACCACGACACCGCGCATCGAAAAGCGCGAGCTGAGGGTGATGACCGGGATGGCGAGCCAGGACAGCGTCGGGACGACCGGTCCGCCGTTCAGCGAGACCGCGCCGGCGATCACGAGCTCGCTCACGACCCACGCGGCGAACATCACGTACTCCGGGCGCGCGACCCGGGGCAGCAGGGCATCGGCGAGCGCGAAGCAGCCCAAGCCTGGGATCAGGCACAACAGCGGCCACCATCCCAGCCACGGGCCCGTGGCGACGAGGGCGATCGCGAGGATCACGAACGTCTTCTGCCGCGCCGGGCGCACGCGCTCCTCCATGTCGAGCAGGCGCCCCCGATCGAAATCGTCGCGGCAGAGCCACGACGTCGCCGGCGCCGCGCCTGCGTCGGGGGGGTGAGGGGTCGCCCCGTTGGTGCTCGTATGGTCGAGTTCCATCGCAAATCACTCGACTCGGTCGGCCTCGACGATTACTGCCACGGGGCGATCTGGACAGACATTTGCTCGCGGCGCGAGCGTCCAGGCCGAGCCCGCCGCGGCCGGCGGGCGCCATCGTGAAGGGCGCCCGCCGGCAGGACCGGCGGTTTGTAGGCGTTTCGCCGAGGAGCTACTGGTAGGTCGCGCCCGCGGCAGCGCCGGGGTAGCTTGCGCCCGAGCCCGAGCTCGATCCGGTGCTGCCGGTCGATCCGGTGCTGCCGGTCGAGCCGGAGCCCATGTTCGGGCAGGGATGTTTCCCGGTCGGCCCGCCGTTTGGCGCTCCCGATTTCTGCGGCGGCGGGGTCGTGGGGGTGGTGGTCGTCGGCGTCGGGGACGGCGTGGTCGTCGTGGTTGCGGCGTTGCTCGAGGCGCTCGGTGCCGCCGCCGCGCCTGTGATGCCCGCGACTGCGCCCGTCGTGGCCAGCGCGCCCGCAACCATCGTTGCGCTCAGCATCTTGGATATGGTCATTGCGGTGAACCTCCGGGGATCGAATTGACTGCTTGTGCCAGCCATCCTCGACGGTCGCGCTAAGCGCACCGGAAGGACCGTATAAGCCCCGCCGTAGAGGTTTGTAGGGGTTGTGTAAGGCGCCGCAATGATCCGGCGCAGGGGCCAAGGGGCGACGCCGATCACGGGCGGATCGCCGCGCCGTGCATACGTCGGACGGCTGTGCGAACATATGTTCGTGCGCTGGTCGAACCTGACGTTGGGCGATGAGGAGCAGCGGCGGCTTCCGGGGTACCGCGATGAGGCGACCGTGCGGCGCTTCGACGCGCCCGAGGCGCTCGAGACCCGCTTCTACGAGGTCCGCGCACGCTCGATTCTCAACCGTGTGCCCGCCAGCTCGCGGATGCCGTTCCGCTGGACGATCAACCCGTACAGGGGATGCAGTCATGCTTGCCGCTACTGCTTTGCTCGCCCGACGCACAAGTACCTCGGCTTCGATGCCGGGCGTGACTTCGAGCGCGAGATCGTGGTCAAGGTGAACGCGCCCGAGGTGCTGCGCGCCGAGCTCGGGCGAGCGTCCTGGGCCCACGAGCACGTGGCGCTCGGGACGAACACCGATCCGTATCAGTGGGTGGAGGGGCGATACCGGCTGATGCAGGGCATCTGGGAGGCGCTGCGCGACGCGGCGAACCCCTGCTCGGTGCTGACCAAGTCGCCGCTGCTGTTGCGCGACGTCGCGCTCATGCTGCAGATCGCGGCGCGGACCGAGATCAGTGCATGCCTGTCGATCCCGACGCTCGACGAGAAGGCCTGGCGGGCGACCGAGCCGCACACCCCCAATCCGCGTGCGCGCCTCGAGGCGGTGGCCGAGCTCAACCGCGCGGGGATCCCCACGGGGGTGCTGATCGCGCCGTTGATGCCAGGAATCAACGACGCCCCGCACCAGGTCGAGCCACTGCTCCAGATGGCAGCCGACGCCGGCGCGACGAGCATCGGCGGGGTGACGCTCCACCTGCGGGGCGAGGTGCGCCAGATCTTCATGGACTGGCTCAGATCCGAGCGTCCTGATCTCGTGCCCCGTTACGAGGAGCTATATCGGCGGGGCGCCTACGCACCCCGGCAGGAGCGCGACCGCCTGGCGCGCATGGTGCGCAGGGGGTCGGCGCCGGGAGGCTTCAGGTCGATCGGACGCACCTCCCGGCGCGTGGGCGCCGCGCCGGCTGGGCCACCGTTCGATTCGCAGCAGACCCTCTTCTGAGCCGCCCCGCCCGCCGCCCCGGGAAGGCTCGCTCAGCGCTTGTCGCGCAGGCCTTCTTCGGCCGCGCGCGCGATATCCCGGCCGCCCAGCCGGCGCACGACGTTGGCGGCGATGTCGGGGGCGAGCCCGGCCAGGATCGCGCCGCCGCGCTGGGCCATCGGCGCGACATCGACCTCGCCGCGATTGTGCTCGATCGCATCGATCGTGGCGCGTGCGACATCCTCGGCGCTGCGCGTGCCCGTGCCCGGCGGGAGCTTCATCCCGGAGTCGGCGAACATGCCGGCGTCGCGGATGAAGCCGGGGAACAGGCACGAGACCCCCACCCCGGTGTCGCTGAGGTCCGTGCGCAGAGCCGCCGCGAAGCCGCGCAGGCCGTACTTGGTCGCGTGGTACAGGGGGTTCCCCGGGACGGTCGTCTTGCCGCCGATCGACGACATGAACAGCAGGTGCCCGCTGCCGCGCTCGAGCATCCCCGCGAGCAGTGCGTGCGCGAGCACGATCGGCGCGCGCAGATTGACCTCGAGCGTATGGTCGATCTGCTCCTGTGTGAACGTCTCAAGGCGCCCCGCCGCGGGGATCCCGGCGTTCGCGACCAGGATGTCCGAGTCGCCGGCCTGATCGATCAGGCTGCTCACCTCGGCCGGCTCGCTGAGATCGACCGACACTGCGCGCGAGCCATCCAGCTCGGCCGCGAGCGCGGTCAGCGTCTCCGAGCGCCGGCCGCTGAGGATCAGCTCGGCGCCACGCCCGTGCAGCGCGCGGGCGATCGCCTGGCCGAGACCGCCGGTGGCGCCGGTGAGCAGGATCGTGGAGCCTGAGATCTGCACGTGGGCCGAAATGTAAGTGAAACGGTCGCGCGGGCGTCTGGAGCCGAGGTTCGATCGCGGCAATACTGAGCCGATGCAGGACGTCTCCTCGCCGACGGACGCGGTCATCGCCCTGTTCGGACCCACGGGCGTGGGCAAGACGGCGATCGCGGTCTCGTTGGCCGAGCTGCTGCGCGGCCGCGGCGAGGACCCTGTCGCGGTATCGGCCGACGCGCTGCAGGTGTATTCGGGCCTCGAGACCCTCACCGGCGTCGCCTCCGATGAGGAGCGCGCCAAGCTCGAGCACCGCCTGATCCGGTTCCTGCCGCCCGACGCCACCTTCAGCGCGGGCCAGTACGCCGAGCTCGCGCATGCCGAGATCGACGACCTGCTCGCATCGGGTCGACGTCCGATCGTCGTCGGCGGCACCGGCCTCTATCTGCGCGCGGCGCTCGCCGAGCTGGACATGCGCCCACCGCCCCCCGATGGCGCGCGCCAGCGCTGGACGGCCGAGCTCGAGCGGCGAGGGTCGCCGGCCCTGCACGCCGTGCTCATGCGCCGCGCCGCCTGGGCGGGGGAAGGGATCGACCCCCACGACCGCCAGCGCGTCGTGCGCGCTCTTGAGCTGCTTGACGCCGGCGAGCTCGAGCCACCCGACGAGGCCTCGCGGCTGTGGACCGCCGCACCGCGACATCCGACGCTGCTCGTCGGCCTGACGATGGAGCGCGACGCGCTGTATGCGCTGATCGACGCGCGCGTGGATGCGATGCTCGCGGCGGGGGCGCGCGATGAGGTCCGGCGCGCGCACGCGGCTGGCGCCTCCGAGACGGCACGCCAGGCCCTGGGCTTCCAGGAGCTGCTCGCCGACGACGTCCCGAGGATGAAGCGCCGGACGCGCAACTACGCGCGGCGGCAGCTCACGTGGATGCGCAGGCTGGCCGGCGTGCACGTGATCGACGTCACCGGCAGTAGCGCGGGCGCTGTGGCCGAGGAGATCCTCGCCGCCGGCGCATGACACTAGACTCAGGCGCCCCATGGCCCAGACCCGCCGACCTTTGAGGTTTGAGAAGTGGCAGGCGCTTGGCAACGACTACCTGATCATCGAGCGCGAGCAGCTCCCGTTCGAGCTCACGCCAGCGCGGGTGCGGCGCCTGTGCGAGGGCCACTTCGGCGTGTTCGCTGACGGTGTTCTCGAGCTCTCACCGCCCGAGGATCCTGCGGACGTGGCCGACCTGCGCATCTTCAACCCCGACGGGTCGGAGGCCGAGCTGTCCGGCAATGGCGCGCGCGAGGCGATCCTGTACCTGCGGCGGCGTGGCTGGACGGACCTCGACAGCTTCTCGATCGGCACCGCCGCGGGGACGATCCGCCCGATGATCACCGGCCCGTTCACCTGCCGGGTGGACATGGGTCGCGCGCGGCTGAGCTCGAAGGACTTCCCGGGCGGGCCGCCGGACGGCGCGGCGGAGCTGCGCGCGGGCGAGCGCAGCTGGCGTTTTCAGCACGTCTCGATCGGCAACCCCCAGTGCGCGATCCGCGTCGCCGACGAGTCCGCGCTCGCCGAGCTCGACCTGGCGGTTCTCGGGCCGCCGATCGAAGGCCATCCCGACTTTCCGAACCGCACGAACGTCTCCTGGTACGCCGAGCTCGGCTCGGCGCCCGGCCAGGCTCGGATCCGCGCGCGGATCTTCGAGCGCGGGGTGGGGGAGACGCTCTCCTCCGGCACCGGCGCCACGGGCGCCGCGATCGCATACGCCCTCCAAGCCGGGCCGCCCAAGGCTACGCGGGTCACCGTCGTGCTGGACGGCGGCGAGCTGGACGTCGAGGTGAGCGAGGATCTGGGCGTGCACCTGTCAGGCTGGGCGCTGCCCGTGTTCGAGGGTCGTCTCAGCGAGGAGCTCACGAGCGCGCTGAGCGAGGCCGAGTGACCGCGGCGGGCACGCCAACAATCGACATCGAAGGAGCTCGATGAGACCGAGTAAGCGCCTGGAGCGCATCCCGCCGTATGCGTTCGCCGAGCTGGAGCGCAAGATCGCCGCCAAGCGTGACGCGGGGGTTGACGTGATAAGCCTCGGCATCGGGGACCCGGATCGCCCCACGCCCGCGCTGATCGTCGAGGCGATGCAGGAGGCCGTGACCGAGGCCGAAACCCACCGCTACCCGTCCAATCGTGGGCGGGAGGATTTTCGCGCGGCGGTGCGGGACTTCTACGCGCGCCGCTTCGACGTCGAGCTCGAGCCCGATCGCGAGGTCATCCCCGCGATCGGCGCGAAGGAGGCGATCTTCAACCTGAACCTCGCGTTTCTGAACCCCGAGGACTATGCGCTGGCGGCCGACCCGGGCTACCCGGTCTACACCGGCGGTCCGTGGCTGGCGGGCGCCGAGCCGGTGCTGATGGCGCTGCGGCCCGAGCACGGCTTCGCTCCCGATCTGGAGGCGATCGACCGCGACGTCGCCGGCCGTGCGCAGCTGATGTACCTCAACTATCCGAACAACCCCACCGGCGCCGTCGCCCCCGAGGGCTTCTTCGAGCGTGTCGTCGAGTTCGCGCGTGAGCACGACATCCTCGTCGTGCATGACAACTCCTACAGCGAGATCACCTACGACGGCTACCGTGCCCCGTCCTTCCTGGCGACGCCCGGGGCCAAGGACGTGGGGATCGAGGTCTTCTCGCTGTCGAAGGGATTCAACATGACCGGCTGGCGCTGCGCGGTCCTCGTCGGAAACGCCGAGGCGCTCGAGATCTACTGGCGACTGAAGACGAACATCGACTCCGGCCTGTTCGAGGCGATCCAGCTCGCCGGCGTTGCGGCGCTCTCGCCCGAGGTGGACGAGGAGGTCGCCTCGATGAACGAGCTGTACCTGCGCCGCCGCGATCTCGTCTGTGACGCGCTGCGCGGAATCGGGATCGACGTGCACCCTCCGCGCGGCACGGTCTACGTGTGGGCGCCCGTCCCCGAGGGCTTCGCCAGCTCGCAGAGCTACTGCGAGCACGTGCTCGAGCGGGCGGCGGTCGTCCTCTCTCCCGGGGCGATCTACGGACCGGCGGGCGAGGGGTGGTTTCGCATCTCGCTGACCACCCCCGATGACCGCCTGCTCGAGGCGGTCCAGCGGCTCGGCGAGCTGGGGTCGTAGGCGCCGGGCCGCTGCGCCCAGCTTCTAGACTGGTGGCAGATGGAGCAAACACAGCGCGCGCGCCAGCGCGCCTTCTGCGTGGCGGCACTGCCGGACGGGGACGAGCTCGCCGAGTTGGGCGAGTTGCTGCGGACCGCCGGCGTGGCGGTCGTCGGCGAGATGATCCAACGCCGCGAGCAGCCACACCCCAACACCTACCTGGGTCCGGGCAAGGTGCACGAGCTCCAGAGCGCAGCGCACGCGTGCGGCGCGAACCTGATCGCCTGCGACGATGAGCTGACCGCGCGCCAGGAGCGCAACCTCGAGGAGGCGGTCGGGCTGCCCGTCGTCGATCGGACGACCGTGATCCTCGACATATTCGCCGCACACGCCGGCAGTGCCGAGGGCAAGCTGCAGGTCGAGCTGGCCCAGCTCGAGTACAACCTCGCGCGGATGCGGGGGTTGTGGAGTCACCTCGAGCGGCTCGGCGGCGGAATCGGCACGAGGGGACCCGGCGAGACGCAGATCGAGACCGACCGCCGCCTTGCGCGCGACCGGATCGCCGTGCTGCGCCGCCGCCTCGAGCACGTCAAGGGCACGCGTGCCGTTCAGCGCGCCGAGCGCGAGCGCGCCGCGCTGCCGACGATCGCGCTCGTGGGCTACACGAACGCCGGCAAGTCGACGCTCCTGAACGCGCTCACGGGCGCCGACGTCGGGGTCGGAAACCGGCTCTTCCACACCCTCGACCCGACCACGCGCGTGCTGCGAGGCGGACCCCCACCGCAGGTGGCGGTGCACGGCAACGGTGGCGCGAAGGGTGAGGGAAGCCCGCCGACAGCGGGCGCCGCGGGCACGCCTCGCTCGAGCGGCAGGTCCTATCTGCTGACCGACACGGTCGGCTTCATCAGCAAGCTTCCGCATCAGCTCGTCGACGCATTCGGCGCGACGCTCGAGGAGACGCGCCGCGCCGATCTGCTCGCGCACGTCCTCGACGGCTCCGCCCCCGCGGGCACGTCAGCGATCATGCGGCGCTCGGTCGAGCGGACACTCGAGGAGATCGGCGCCGGCGAGCGACCGCGACTGCTCGTTCTGAACAAGGTCGATCTGCTCGACGCCCAGTCGCGTGACGAGCTGAGGCTGCGCCACCCGGACGCGGTGCTCGTCAGCGCCAGCACCGGTGAGGGACTCGGCGAGCTGTGCACGCGGATCGAGCGCGAGCTCGCGCACACGCTTCGCTCGGTCGAGCTGCTCGTGCCGTACTCCGCCGGCGGAAGCCTCGCGGAGCTGCACGAGGTGGCCGGAGAGCTCAAGCGCCAGGACACGCCGGAGGGCGTCAGGGTGAGCGCGCTGGTGCCCGCGCCCCTGGCCGGGCGCTTCGCGCGCTTCGCGGTCGCCTCCCCGATCGCCTCCTAAAACTAGCGGTCGTCGCCGCTACCCGAGAGCACGCCTCGGCGCTGGCGCGAGAGCAGCTTCTCGAGATTGCCCTCGGCGATCTCGTCCAGGTCGAGCTGCAGCTCGCTCGCGAGTTGGGCGACGTACCACAGCACGTCTCCGAGCTCCTTTGCGATCGCGGCCCGCCGCTCGCCGTCGATCTTGCCGGCGTCGTCGCGGATCGCCTTCTTGGCGTGCTCGGCGACCTCGCCGGCCTCGCCCGCCAGGCCAAGCGCCGGATAGGCCAGCCACGCCTCGCGCGGATACTCGGCGGTGCGGCGCGACAGGCGCTGGTACTCGGACAGCTCCACCGCCGTGATCGTATGCCGCCGAGCGTCGACCCTGCGGGCGCGATCTTCGACTTTGCGGCGATCGGCTCTCCCGTGCGCTCAGACTCCGGCGACGCGCAGCGCACCCGCGTGCGCCTCGTCCTCCAGCGCATCGTCGAGCGGCGGGAGCTCATCCGCGCGGATCCCGAGCGCTCGGGCGATCAGCCAGTCGGCGAACCACGTGTTCTTCGGCAACAGCGGGCCGTGCAGGTAGGTGCCGATGGTGTTTCCCCGCATCGCTCCCTCCATCCCGCTGCGGCCGTCGTTGCCGTGGCCCTCGAGGACGCGCCCGAGCGGGCGCTCGCCCTCGCCGAGATGGGTGCGACCGCCATGGTTCTCAAAGCCGGCGAGCACGCGGCGCCGCGGCTCCTCGGCGTCCTCGCCGAGCGAGACCTCGATCGCGATGTTGCCGATCAGACGTGCTCCGTCCGCGCGCACGGTGTGGACGTTCAGGAGCTCCACACCGGGGATCCGCTCCTGCTCGAGCGTGTAGGAGCGACCGAGCAGCTGGTAGCCGCCGCATACGCCGAGGATCACCCCCCCGCGCTCCGCGGCGGCGTGCAGCGCGTCGCGCTTGGTTTCGAGCAGATCCTCGGCGCACAGCCGCTGATCGCGGTCCTGACCGCCACCGAGGTAGATCAGATCGCTGGCCTCGGGGTCGAAGCTCTCGCCAAGGCCGCTCGCGCGAAGCTCGAAGCCGATCCCACGCCAGGCGCAGCGGCGCTCGAGCACGAGCAGGTTGCCCCGGTCGGCGTAGATGTTCATCAGGTCCGGGTACAGCGCGCACACGCGCAGAACCTCAGACGACTTGACCCTGCTGCGTGTCAGGTCAGGCACGGAGCACCACCACGGTGCCGCCGACGTGTTCCTCAGTGGGCGCGAGCTCCCGGTTGCGGTCACGGTAGAGGCCCGCCTTGATCGCCTCGCGCTCGAGCTCAGAAGCGTCCACGCGGTCGAGCTCGACGACGACGCGTTCGCCCGGCGAGCCGGAGGGGCGGTGCGCGAGACCGCCTTGCTCCCCGGGATCCCCGTCGAGCACGATCCGCCGCTCGCGTTCGAGCACGATGCTGGCGGCGTGCAGCGACACGCGCATCGTGCGGCTGAGATACACGGCTCCGTCGACGTGCGCGATCTCCGCCGATGGCGCGATATCGCCGTGCGCGGCGTCGAAGGGCTCAACCTGGGTGACGATCGCGAGGGCCAGCATGCCTCCCGGCCGCAGATGCGCCCGGGCGCGGCTCAGCAGCGCCATCCGCCCAGCCGAGCCTCCGAGCAGCTGGACAGTCTGCATCGGCAGCAGGCACAGGTCGAAGTCGTCTCGATGAAGCTCGAACGTGCGCGCGTCGGCGCATACGGTCTCGACCTCGCCGGCCTCGTCGCGCTCGCGCAGCGCGCCGAGCAGGCCGCCGTCGAGATCCAGGGCGAGCGGCACGTGGCCGGCCCGTGCGAGGTCGAGCGCCACCCGCCCGCTGCCGGCGCCAACGTCCAGGACTCGAGCGGCGCCGCCGCGGGTCGCGGTCGCGTCGGCAAGCTCCCGCCAGAGCGGCAAATCGGCACGGTAGGAGCCGCACTCCAGGTCGTGCCAGACCAGCTCGCTCGATCTCACGACCACGCGTCGCTCGCCTCCCCGCGCGCGATGAGGAGCTCCCGCAGTGAGAGCATCGCCGTGTAGGTCGGAAGCGCATACAGCGGGGCGCCCGTGTGCGGGCGATCGCCGGCGGCGTCGCCGAGGGCGAGGCGGAGGTCCGGCTGGACGTGGATGCGTGCCGGCTCGATGCCCGCGTACTTCAACCGCACCGCGAGCTCTGCCGCGCGGCTGCCGCTGCAGGTCACTCGGCGCACGCGTCCGCTCAGCAGCTCGAAGTCCGCGTCCCAGATCCAGGAGACGTCCCGCCCGTCGGCGATGTTGTCGTTGAGCGCCCCGAGCAGGTCGTGCTCGCCGGGCTCGATCGCGAGCGTGCGGAGCACCTCGTTGGCTCCGGCGGGATTCTTCACCAGCAGGATCCGAAGCTCGCGGCGCTCCTGCTCCGCCGAGGACCCGGACCGCCCGCGCAGTGACAGCGTCACGGTCTCGGCGCGGCCGAACGCCGCCTCGGCGCTCTGAAGCCCGGTGACGATGCTCTCCAACCCAACCTCCAGGGCAATTGCGAGCGCCGCGGCCGCAATCGCGTTGTAGACGTTGTAGAGCCCCGGCAGCCCCAGCGCGACCTCGGCCTCTCCGGCGGGCGTCCCCAGCGTGAAGCGCGCCCCGCGCACGCCTTCGAGCGTCACCGCCGTCGCGACCACCGCAGGGTCGGGTCTGCGCTGCCCACAGCTCGGACATCGATAGTGCCCGAGATGGCCGAGGTAGATCGCGTCGAAGGCGTACGGCGAGCCGCACGCGCGACAGTGCTTCGCGTCGGCGGCGTGTGCCATCCCGGACAGCGCCAGCGAATCGTCCTCGACGCCGAAATACAGCACGCCCGGCCGATCGCGGCCGAGATCGGCGAGCAGCGGATCGTCTGCGTTCAGCACGAGCCGCGGAGCGTCGGCGGCCGAGGACGCCGTCCTTGCGGGGGTCCGGGCGACCCCCGCCTCGTGCAGCGCCCGCGCCCAGCTCTCGACGATCGCGTCGAGCTCGCCGTAGCGATCGAGCTGGTCGCGGAACAGGTTCCCGAGCAGGACCACGCGAGGGTGCAGCTCGGCAGCAACCGCGGCCAGCCACAGCTCATCGACCTCGAACAGCCCCAGCTCGCCCGCCATGCCACCGCGAGGACGCGCCGCCGCCAGAAGCGTGGCGGCGACGCCGCCGGCCATGTTCGCGCCCGCCTGGTTGTACACGAGGGGCACACCGGCGTGCTCGAGAATGCTCGCGGCCATGGCGGCGGTCGTGGTCTTGCCGTTCGTTGCCGAGATGAGCACGCTGCCCCGGGCCAGCCGTCCGCCGAGCGTCCCGAGCGCGTCCGGAGCAAGGCGCATCAGAACCTTGCCCGGCAGGCTCGTCCCGCCTCCGCGCAGGCGCGAGAGCGCACCGACGGCACGCGCCAGCGCGAGCTTGGGGGCGAGCGGCCCCGCCATCAGCTTCGCGGCACCGACCCGCCGGAGGACGGCGGCGTGACGTTCGCCGGCCTGGGGTCGACCGCGGGCGAGATGGGGGAGGGGTCCGCGAAAGGCGGATCGGCCGGCCCAACCGCGGGCGTGAGCATCGTGACCGCGCCGCGCAGCGCCCGCACGCGCACCGGAAGCTCGCCGATCGGATCGCCGTCGGCGTACATCGTGAACGGACGGTCGGCGCGGATCGTGACCCCGCTGGCGCGAAACACCTTGACGCTGGGCTCGCGCACGTGCGTCCCGTTGAACACCTTCGGGAAGATCTTCGTCAGGAAGCTGAGCTTGCCGACGCTTTCGAGGACCACCACCTCGAGCAGACCGTCATCGAGCAGCGCGTCGGGAGCCGCGCGCATCCCACCGCCGTAGGTCTTCGAGTTGGCGGCCCCGATCGAGTACGCGCTGAAGCCGTGGCGCTCGCCCGAGGGCTCGAGCTCGATCTCGAAGCGGGCGGGCCGCCAGGCCAGCAGGGCGCGCAGCGCGCCATACGCATATACGAGCCCGCCGAGCCACGCGGGAGCCTCGTTTGCGATGCGGTTTGCTTCGCTGTCGAAGCCGGCCGACGCGATGCCCACGAACGCGTGGCCACGGTCGCCCGAGGATGCGTCGCTGACCACACCGAGGTCGACCGATCGTGGGATCCCGCGGGCGATCGTGGCGCACGCCTCCACGGCGTCCTCTGGGATCCCGAGCACGCGCGCCAGATCGTTGCCGCGACCGCCCGGGAGCACCCCCAGGAGTGCGCCGGGGACCTCGCGCAGCGTGTCGGCCAGCGCCCCCACCATGCCGTCACCGCTCAGCGCCGCGATCGTCTCACCGCGTTTCGCAGCCTCGGCGGCGAGAGCGCGGGCGTGGTGGAGGTCACGCGTGTCCAGGCGCGTTACGGTGAGCCCCTGCGCTTTCAGCGCCTGCTCGACGGCGGGCGCGAGCCGCCCGGCCCTGCCCCCTCCGGCGGAGGGGTTGACGAGCAGGCAGACCGGAGCAGGCACCACGCAAGCGTAGTGTCCCGTGCAGCACGCACCGCTCCTGAGCCCTGGCGGCGGCGGGCACCCGCCGGGCGGGCCGCTAGCGCTCGGCAGCCCTGGCGGCGCGCTTGCGCCGGTGCCGTCCGACGGCCGCGATCACCGCGAGCGCGGCGATCGCCACGAACAGCCCGAGCAGGATCCCGGGCGCGAGCCCAAGCCCGCCGAACGGCAGCGATACGAGCTCGACGATCCCCAGGCCGATGGCGATCAGAACGACGATCAGCACCATGATCAGGAGCACGCCACGAAGGCGCGCGATGATCCCCGCGGAGGAGGGCGGCACGAGCAGGCCCATCGCACGCAGCGCCAGCATCTGACGACGGCTCGGAGGGGTCTGACCGAGCCGCTCCACGGCGTCCTTCAGGTCGCCCGCACGGCGTTCGGCGAGCGCGAGCGAGGCATCGGCCATCCGCCTGATCTGCATCCGCTCCTGCGGACGGGCCGCGGCGATCGCACGCTGGAAGTAGCCGCGTGCGGCCTCGGCGTCGAAGCGCTCCGCGGCGCGCGCGCCGAGGATCGACATCGCGGCCGACTTGTACTTCGTCTCGCCCTCGAGCTCCTCGTCGGTGCGCTGCTCGAGCGCCTGAATGGCCTCGAGGCCGCCACGCTGTTCGATTCGAACCTGTCGTTGCTTGGGAGCCATCGGCCGCCATTCTATGGTGTGAGCAGGCGCTCCGCCCGGGCCGCGAGCCGGCGGCTGGATGTTGTTCCTCGCCGGGGCCAGGCGATATGCTCGCCGCGTGTCGGGATGTGGTTCACAGGCGTGGCGCCACAGGGGCAGAGCGCTCTGCCTGTGCGCGCTCGTGGCGCTGACGCTGGCCGGCGCGCTCGCGCCGGCGGCGATGTCGGCAGGCCTCGGCGCCAACCCCGCGCTCAGCGAACTGACCGGCGCGGGGGAAACCGCCACCACCCAGACGACGCCCACGACCGCCACGACGACCGCCGCCACGGAATCGACCGGGTCGAGCTCCAAATCGAGCACCGTCGTGATCCTCGTCCTGGCCGCGGCGATCGCGCTGCTGATCGGCATCGGGCTGGTGATCATGCGAGACGCGCGCAAGGCGGCGCCCGTGGCCGAGGGCCAGCTTGCCGAAGGCAGCTCGCCGCGCCACACCGCGGCGAGGCTGCAGCGGCGTCGCGCGAAGGCGAAAGCCGCGCGACGTCAGCGCAAGCGAAACCGATAGCGGCAGATCGCCGGCGCTAGCGGCAGATCGCCGGCGCTAGCGGCAGATCGCCGGCCAGATCGCCGGTCGCCTTCAGTGGGAGGCGCCCACCCGCCGCCTGCTCACGACCGTGACCGCGGTGCGGACCCTTCGCGGCGGGGGCGGAGGGGGAGAGCCATGCGGTCCGCGGCGCGGCGAGCGCGGAAGCGGCGAGCGCGGACGGGGATCCGACGCGCCCCCGGGAAGCGTCTTTGAGCCGCCGTCGTCATCGGATGAGCCGGGCTCCTGCGGGGCGCGCATCGCCTCGTCGTCGCGGAAGGGGATCCACAACATGAGCCCCGCGATCGGGAGCTTGATCAGGGCTGCGAAGAGCACGAGCAGCATCCACAGCGGCATCTTGAAAGCGATGCTACTACTGCTCTGTGGGATCGCGCAACACAAACGGGCTGGAGGCTCTCGCCGAGCAGGTGGCACGCTGCCGGAGCTGTCCGCGCCTGGTCGCCTGGCGCGAGCAGGTCGCGCACGAGCGTCGCGCGGCGTTCGCGGCCGAGGAGTACTGGGGCCGACCGCTGCCGGGCTTCGGCGATCCGCTGGCGCGGGTGCTGGTGCTCGGGTTGGCGCCTGCGGCCCACGGAGCGAATCGCACGGGGCGAATGTTCACGGGCGATCGCTCGGGGGACTTCCTGTTCGCGGCGCTCTGCCGTGGCGGCTTCGCCAACCAGCCCAGGTCGAGGAGCCGCGACGACGGGCTGATCCTGAGCGACGTATGGGTCACTGCGGCGGTTCGCTGCGCGCCGCCGGCCAACCGCCCGACATCGGCAGAGCGCGACGCCTGCCTGCCGTGGAGCGTACGCGAGCTCGGGCTGCTCGACAGGGTGCGGGTCGTGCTGTGCCTCGGAGCGTTCGCCTGGGATGCGGCGCTGCGTCTGATCGCGACGCATGCCGGAGCTCCCAGCGCGCTACCCGCGCCGCGGCCGCGCTTCGGCCATGGCGCGGAGCTGACCGGTGAGCGCTACTCGTTGATCGGCTGCTACCACCCCAGCCAGCAGAACACGTTCACCGGCAGGCTCACCGAGCCGATGATCGACGCCGTCCTCTCGCGGGCCGGCGAGCTTGCGGTGGGACGTATCTAGGTCGATGTGCGCGACACGACGAACCCGCCGCCCGAGCTGACCAGGTCCAGATCGTTCAGCAGCAGGAGCGTCAGCTGGTCGGCGGGCAGGGGCCGCGAGATGACATAACCCTGCCCGGTGTCGCAGCCCAGGGCGGCGAGCCTGTCGCGAACGGCCTCCGTCTCGATGCCCTCGGCGACGACCCGTAGTTCGAGATGCCGGGCAAAGTCCACCGTCGAGCGCACGATCGCTTCGGCTCGCGCGTCCTCGCAGATGTCGGTGACGAACGACTTGTCGATCTTGATCTCGTTGGCCGGGAGGCTCGCGAGATACTCGATCGAGGCGTTGCCGGTGCCGAAGTCGTCGACCGACACGGCCACGCCGCTGTTACGCAGGGCATTCAGCACACGGATGGCTCGCTCGGGATCGGCCATCGTTGCGCTCTCGGTCACCTCCACCGTGAGCTGGTCGGCCGGGACTCCGTGCTCCTCGAGCAGGCGTGCGACCTGGTCGGGAAGCTCGGGGTCGACGAGGTTGCGGGCCGAGAGGTTGACCGACATCCCGAGACGGAGCCCGAGCTCGCGCCAGCAGGACAGCTGGCGCAGCGCCTCGGCGATCACGTAGAGCGTGACTGGGCGGACCAGCGCCGTCTGCTCGATCGGCGGTATGAACCGCAACGGAGCCAGCAGCCCATGCTCGGGATGCTCCCAGCGCAGCAGCGCCTCGACGCCGGTGATGCGCTTCGTTCGCAGGTCGATCTTGGGTTGGTAGTGCAGCATGAACTCGTTCCGTTCCAAGCCCTGGCGGACCTGGCCGAGGAGCGCGAGCCGCGAGGCGTCGAAGTAGTCATACGCGGGCGAGTAGACCTCGACGCGGCTGAAATGTGACTTGGCGCGGGCAAGCGCCACGTCGGCGCGCCGCAGCAGCGCGTCCATGTCATCGGCGTGCTCCCTCATCAGGGCGATACCGACGCTGGCCTCGATGTTGAGCGCCACGCCCTCGAGCGCGATCGGAGCCTCGAGGCTCGACTGGACTGCCGCTGCGAGCCCCAGCGCACCGGGGACGCCTTTCGTCCATGGGGACAGGAGCGCGAACTCGTCGGCGCCGAGGCGCGTCACGAGCGTGCCGTCTCCGAGCTCCGAACGCAGGCGCCGGCCCACCTCGCAGAGCACGTAGTCACCGATCGGCGTGCCAAGGGTGTTGTTGATCTCGTTGAACCGATCGATGTCCACCAGCAGCACGGCGGTCGCTCCGCGGTGTGGCTGTTCCTGTCGCAGCGCTTCGGCGACGCGTTCCCTGAACAGCATGCGGTTCGGCAGGCCCGTGAGCTGATCGTGGCGGGCGAGGTGATAGTTCTCGGACGCCTGGCGGCGCAGCTGGCGCGAGGCTCGCACGACGATCCGATAGAGCACGGCCCACAGCAGGGCGAGTCCGATCGATACCAGCAGCACGATCAACGTCTTGTCGCGGCTGATCGCCGCGGCGATCGGGCGGTAGCTCAGATAGATCTCGAACGCGCCTTGCGGGGGTCCCGAGGCCGTGAAGCGCAGCGGAACGTAGACCTCGACGAGCTGGCCGAGGCCAACCTCGCTCGCCGTCTCGTTGCCCGGGGCCGGCGTGACGACGGTCGCGTCATTGGGGCGGTTGCTGAGCGCGGCCTGGAGGTCGTCGCTGGGCGAGAACGTATGCCCGATCAGCCGGTGGTCGTCGGAGTAGATGACCCGATATCCGCTGTTCCAGATCTTGACCCGCGCGAGGTCCTGCGTCACCGACCGCGCGCGCAGCTGGCGGTCCAGTTCCCGTATCCCGTCGGCGCTCAACCCGTTGCGAAGGTCCTGCGGCGTCAACCGCGGCTGGATGGCGATGCGCGCGATGAGCTGTGCCGACTGGTTGGCATCGGCGAGGGTGCGCGTGACGATCTGAGACTGGAGCACGTTCGTCAGCAGGAATCCGAGTGCGACGATCGGGATGAGGCTCAGAAGCGCCACCTGCTGGGTGAGGCTCAGACGCGGACGCCACCGTTTCATGCTCAAGGATTCGGCCTACCGCCATCGACCTAAAGTCCCAATAACCGAATCCCGACGGAAAGCCGAACGCAGGGGGTCCCCGAGCTCGACTCGGCGGACCGCCGGAAAGCTGCTCAGATTGCTGTTGATTTACATAACATGCATTATCGAGCGTTGTAGAAGCGCCGTAACCGGCGGCCTGCCCCCAGCGTTCCGCTCGCTTCGCTCGGGGCGCGACCATGAGGGACAGCCTGAGCTCTTCAGGTTGGCGGAGCGTAGTCCACGCGAGGGATCGGCTTTACTTCGTTGAAGGCACCGCAGCCTTTGCACTTGAACACGATGTCGCGAACTCGATAGAGCGGCGTGAACTCGTCGTCGGCACCCTCGTCGGCGCTCTCGTTGTAGGCGTACATGATCCACGTGTCCGGATCGACGCTCTTTGCGAGCACGTCTCTGCAGTTGCCGCAGAGGAATGAGATCGAGCCGTCTCCTCCCGTGATCGCCCTGGAACCTGCACTGTGGGCGCTCAGGACTTCTCGGGTCCCCCCGGCTGGCTCGGGGATGACTCGCATCTCGATCTTCGCCATAGGGAGATTGTGCCAAGCGGAACTTCTGATACGGAGGGTCAGATAACGTGGCGGGAGCTATGAGGCGCTTGACCGCACTCGTCGTGGGGATTGCACTGCTTGCTTGCGCAGCGCTGCTCGTTCAGCATGGGCGAGCAACCGCCTACGGTCCGACGGATCACCAGTGTCCGTCGGTCCCATCACTCAACGGCTTCAAACGCGGCTATGCAATTCGGATTTCCACGCATGACGTGTCCTGCGCGGAAGCGTTGGGGGTTGTGCGGGCGATGGTGTCAGACATAGGCGTGACCTTTGTCGGCAACCCTGAAGGCCCTGCCTCCCAGTTCCGCTGGAAGCTCTACGGCTTGCCTGGCTGGACGTGCTACGGAGACGGCAGCGGTTTCCCCGGTCACGGAGTAGGCGGCGCCTGCGCAAGGGGAAGCGCCACTGTCGAGTGGTATCACGCCTAGGCCCCGAGCCAAACTGACCCACTACCCGTCAGTTACGTCCGAGCTGCTCCGCTGGATCTCGTTGATCGATGCCAGCAGCTCGGAGTGCCAATAGAGCAGAGCCCTCCTGGCCTCGGGCCCGAGATACTCACCGATCTCGTCAGCCAGCCGCGCTAGATCCAGCGCGACCTGCTGGATTCGCGTGAGCGGGTTCTGCCGTGGCACCTCGAGCCCACCTTACCGTCAGGACGAGGCACCACAGTGTTCCTATGGTCGTTCAAGCCTCATCCTCACTGCGCGCCGGATATTCAACCTCGATCTGCACCCACTCATCCTCCGCCGGCACGACCGTCACGATGACGCCGTGGAAGTACTGGTCGCTGCCCGGGACCGCCAGGTCGAAGTCGTCACCGACGTTGAAGGGCCCTTCTGCAGCGAGCGCCCTAATCGTGGCCGTCGCACGTCCAAGCGGATCTTGCTCCCGGTGCCTGTCCGACGTATCGGGCATTTGACTCGGTAGTCGGCGAGTTTCCCCTCAGGAGTCCGGCTCAGTGGACGCTGAGCGTGGCATGTTCGATCACCATCGGCGCGCGCGGCTTGCTCGGTGGGCCACCTTCGGCGGGAGCTTCGGTGGGCACGCGGGCGATCGCTTCCACGGCCCGTTCCCCGCCGACCACGTGCCCCACGAGGGCGTATACGGGCGGCAGGTTGACGGTCGAGCCGGTGACGATGAAGAACTGGCTGGCCGACGCTCCAGCGGGCGCGGAGCCCCCCTTGGCCATCGCGACAACTCCTTTGGTGTAGCGAAGGTTCGCGGGCGGCGGCTCGACGATCTGCCAGCTCGGACCACCGGTGCCGTCGCCGTTGGGATCACCACCCTGAATCACGAATCCGGGCACCACGCGATGGAAGGTGAGGTCGTTGTAGTAGCCGATCTGGACGAGGTGCGCGAAGGATGCCGTCGTCTTGGGCGCTTCCCCGACCGCCAGTGCGATGACGATCGGGCCGCAGTTGGTTGTCAGCAGGACCGTGTAGCTGTGCGCGGGATCGAGCTGGCCGGTCGGTTCGGAGGCCGGCTCGCCGGTGCGCGGAGCCGGAGCCGGCACATGCCTGCATCCGGGGGTTTGAACGGACGGCGCGGCCGGCTGGGCCGCCGGGGTGGCACCGGCTGCGGGCGCTTTCGCCTGGGTCGAGGTGTTCGACTGCGACCCGCCGGTCGGGCTCGTGAGCTGTTCGGACGCGGTGACGCTGGCGGTGCCCGAGTTCGAGGAGCCGCACGCGGCCAGTGACAGCACCACAGTCGCCGTCAGGACAGTCGCCGCGATTCCCCTCGCGCCTTGCGCCAGTGAGCGTGGCTCGCGGGAAGCGCGCTTGCCGGTAGACGGCTTCACGCGGCCAGCATATGGGAGGACCAGGCTGGCCGGATGGCCGCCTACTGATCCGCCTGTGCCACCCGTGCTTCGAGGACTTTTTTCGCCCACTCGAGCATTCCCAGGGCAACCCATGGATACTGCCCGGCGCGAACGCGAAACCCGACCTCGCCGTCGGGCTTCTTGACCTCGACGATGGTTATGACGCGACCGATCTCAAAGTCGCGTCCAAGGTCGGCTTCGATGGAGTCCATCTGCTCGGCCACTTCCTGCATGAGGTGGCTCCTGCCGTCGGTTCCTGGCGCTGTCGCGTCGGGCTCCACGTCGTCGTCACTTCGATCCGCCATTACACCCTCCAATCGAGTGATCAAGGGAGCCATCATGCCACCGACCGAATACGTATGGCCACCCGCGCCCTGTTCCGTCGCAAACTCCGAGACTGCCGGTTTAGCGCGACGACCGGCCGGGCATATCCTCCTCAACCCTGGCGGCCGAGGAGCGAGCTGAGCATGGGTTGCAGAGCGCAATGCCGTGCGAGGACCGGCCAGTTCGCGACAAAGCAACCTAGACAGTTGTTCCATTGCATCGGGCGTTGACCCTCGGATAGGGTCGGTCCTCGCCAGGCAAGGCTCGGCGCACACTGCGCAGGCGCCATGAGCCGAGGGAACACGCGCCCCCGGGAAGTGGAGGGAGCCCCGGGGGTCGCGTGTCCCGCTCGACGTCCCTCGAGGTCGAAGCCCAGGCGCGTCGGCGCAGCCCGCGGCGTCGGCTCAGGTGGCGAGCAGGCGCGCGATGGCGCCCACGCCGATCACGACGATCAGCGCGCGCAGCGCGGACGGCGCGAGCCGTCGCCCGTAACGGGCGCCGAGCTGCGCCCCGACGATCGAGCCGGCGGCGATCAGTCCGGCGGGCGCCCACTCGACATGGGCCGCGAACGCGAAGAACAGGCCGGCCACGCCGTTGACAAGTCCGGCGAGCACGTTCTTGAGGGCGTTCGTGCGATGCAGGTCCTGCGGCAGCGCGACTCCGAGGATCCCGAGCAGAAGGATCCCCTGGGCGGCGCCGAAGTAGCCGCCGTAGATACCCGTGGCGTAGATCGCAAGCGGCGTGAGGATGCCTCCCTCCCGGTCCAGGTCGATCTCGCGTTTCTGAAGCCAGGCGTTCAGCCGCGGCTGAAGCACTGTGAGCACGAGCGCAATCGCGATGAAGACGGGCACGATCGCCTTGAACGCCGAGGCGGGCAGGACGAGCAGCAGCACCGCTCCGGTGGCGCCGCCGAGGACCGACATCGTGCCCAGCCGCCGCGTCCGCCGGCGCTGGCCGCCGAGCTCGCGGCGATAGCCCCATGCGCCCGAGACCGATCCCGGAACGAGGCCGACCGTGTTCGAGACGTTGGCCGTGACCGGCGCGTAGCCGAACGCCAGCAGCACCGGAAACGTGATCAGCGTTCCGCTGCCCACGACGGTGTTGATCGTGCCCGCGGCGAGGCCGGCGAGCGCGATCGACACGATCTCGCCGACGCTCATCCGGCCTCAGCCGCGGGCCCGAGGAAGGGGCGACTCTCGCGTCGTGACATGAATCCGAGAGGCTATCCGCACGCCCGCCGCCCGACGCTCTCCGCCGACGCTAAGGTGACGCCGTGTCCTCCGCGATGAGCGCCCTGCGCGAAGCCGCCCAGACGCTGTGGCCGCCGGCGGGCGACCGTCACGGTCCGCTCGCGCCGATGCTCGTGGCGCTCACGTTCGTGACCGGCCTCGTGGACGCCGCCAGCTATCTGAAGCTCGGACACGTGTTCGTCGCCAACATGACCGGCAACGTGGTGTTTCTCGGCTTCGCGCTCGCCGGCGCGGGAGGCCTGTCGGTCGCCGCCTCGCTGATCGCGCTCGGCTCCTTTCTCGCCGGGGCCCTTCTGGGCGGGTTCCTGGGCGCGCACAACCCCGGACATCGCGGCCACGTGCTGCGCGCGGCGAGCTCCGTGCAGGCCTCGCTGATCGTGCTGGCGATGCTGCTCGCGCTGTTCGCCTCAGAACCCTTTGGCGCGGACGTCAGGTATGCGCTGATCGTGCTGCTGGCGCTGTCGATGGGCGTACAGAACGCATCGGCGCAGCGACTTGCCGTCCCGGAGCTGACCACCACCGTGCTCACGCGGACGTTGACCGGGCTCGCCTCCGAGGCGGGCCTGGTGGAGGGCGCCGGCTCGAAGTCCGGGCGGCGGATCCTCGCCGTCGCGGCCATGCTGCTCGGCGCGCTGGCAGGAGGCCTGCTCGCGCTCGAGGTCTCGGTCGCGTCCGACCTGGCCGTCGCCGCGGCCATCGTTCTCGCCGTGGCGCTCGCGGTGCACGTCGCATCGCGATCGGATGGGGCCTGGACCCGCGCCTGAGCCGGGCGCGGCGGGCGCTATTGAACGGTCAGCGTTCCTTCCATGCCGGCCATCCTGTGTCCGGGCACCGTGCAGTAGAACTTGTAGGTGCCGGGTTTGAGGTGCAGGGTCAGGGTCTTGGAGCCCCCCTGGAAGGTCGGCGTGGCGCCTTCGACCGTGCCCGCGGACGACGCCACGGTCACGTTGTGCATCAGTGAGGCCATGTTGGTGAAATCGATCGACACGGTGCCGGCCTTGGCCGTGAGCGACGTCGTGTTGTACTTGAGCTGGCCTTCCGGGTCGGCGCTGAGGCTGAGCGCCGTCGCCCCGGCCGCGCCGGCGGCGGCTGTCGAGGTCGGCGTGCTCGCGGCCGTCGTCGGCGTCGACGTGGACGCCGAGCTGCTGGTGCTGGTCGAGGAGCTCCCGCATCCGGCCACGGCCAACAGGCCGACCGCCAGGACAAACAAGGTGCAGGACCTGCGCAGCGAAAGCGCCTTGATTCGACCTGCTGCTTGGAAGCTCACCGTCAGATCCTCCATTCGGTTGGGGCCATGGTCGTTAGGACACCGCCTGCCACGGATCCTTCCCGGTCGCGTCCGACCGGCGACGCCTGCTCTTTGCAGAGCATACGCCGGTGATCGGCGATTGCGCCTGTGACGGTTCCCGGGCACGGCGGACCTAGTATCCGTAGCCTGGGGCGGTGTAGGTCGGGGTCGTGGTGGTCGGGGTTGTGGAGGTCGGGGTCGTGTATGTCGGGGCGGTGTCGGTCGGCGTCGTGCCTGTGGTCGGCGTGGTCGTAGTGCTCGGCGGCGTCTGCGCCGCGGGGCTCGGGTTCGTGGCGGCGGACACCGCGTGCCAGGTGCCGCCGAAGCTTTCGACGCCCTGGCCGTTGACTTCGCCCTTCGCGTGGTCGTGGGAGAAGCGATACAGCGGAACGCCGCGCAGCGTGACCTGGAGCAGCCCGTCGCGCCGGCGCAGGATGCCGAGGCGACCCTGCACGCCCGAGCCGGCGCTCAGCTTCGTCCTGCGCGAGGGCACGGTGAGCGGCGGCCAGAACTTCAGGCATTCGCCGCTCGTGCACAGCAGGTGGCGCGTGGTCTCCGGGCTCAGGGCGTAGAGCGTCCTGCCCTGGGCGTTGATCACGACACGCTCGCCGAGCTTCGAGCTCGACGCCGAGGCGACCGTCGTGGCGGTGCTCGACCCCATCGCGACGGCGGCGATGGGCAGGGCAATCGCGAGCATGGCCATGATTCCCAGCGCGACGGCGCGACCGGATGGACGCCGGGGTCGGCGCGTGTGGGGAATCTGCTGGGCCTGTGGCTGCATCGTGCTCTCCGTTCGCTGGTGACCGCTGCCCAGATAGACGCCGCCTGCGCCGAAACCTTCCGCGCGATCGCGCGCCCTGCGCGGGGCGCGCCTTCGCGCGCGCGGGCCGCCTCCGAGCAGGCCCGGGCGGCGGGCGTCCTCAGGGCTCGGTGTGGATCACGACGTCGACGATGTCCGGGATGTCCAGGCGCAGCTCCTCCTCGAGCTCGCCGGCCAGCCGGTGGGCCTCGGACAGGGAGTCCCCGGCGGGCACCCCCAGGGTGATGAAGACGACGCGGCCGGCGGCGGTCGACAGCAGCCTCACCCGGCGCGGCGCGGTGCCCGTGCGCTCCAGCACCAGCCGCTCGACATCGCGCGTCAGGGCGCCCTCCGCGCTCCGATCGCTCGGCGCGGCCGCGAGCGTGCGCTCGAGCGGCTCCAGATGGGTCTGCACTTCGGCGACGCCCGGGCGCGCGCAGATGGCCCGCTCGACGCGCTCGGCGATCTCGTGGGCGGCCCTCAGCTCGAGATCGGCCGGGAACTTGAGGTGCAGCGAGACGCTGACCGAACCCGCCTGCTCGAAGATCGCGATGTCGTGCGCCTCCCGCACGAGGGGCTCGGCCAGCGCGATCGCCAGGATGCGGTCGCGCAGATCGAGCCCGGAGGTACGCGGCTCGACGTGCACGACCACGTCGCTTCCGGGCAGCGCACCCTCGACGGCCGACTCGATCATGTCGGCCGCCCGGTGGCCCTCGACGACGGCCTGGCCGGGAGGCACCGTTACGACCGCGTCGGCGAAGTAGCGTCCGGCCGACTCGCGCAGCCGCAGCCGATCGAGCTCGATGTCCGCCCCGAGCTCGGCGATCGCCTGCTCGGCGGCCTCTCTCGCCTCCGCGGGAGTGCGATCCATCAGGATGTTCGCGTTCTCGGCGATCAGCCGCGAGGCCACCCCGAAGGTGATCGCCGCGACGATCAGCGCGGCCACCGAGTCCCCCTGGGCAAATCCGGCGCGCACTGCCAGCAGGCCGACGAGGACCGCGGCCGAGCCCGCCATGTCGGCGGCGAAATGGAGCGCGTTCGAGCGCAGCGCCGCGCTGCCGTAGCGCCGGGCGGCGGTGAGGGAGGCGGTCGTGCGGCTGAGATCCACGATCAGAGCGACCCCGATCACGGCGAACTGGTACCAGTGGATTTCCGGAGCGGGGTGCCTGCCGACGAGGTGGCGGATCGCCTCGACGCTCACCAGCAGGGCGCCCGCGAGCAGGATCGCCGACTCCCCCAGGGCGCCGAGGTTCTCGGCGCGACGGTGCCCGTAGGGATGCTCGCGGTCGGCCGGCCGGCGTCCGAGCCGCACGGCGAAGAAGGTGAGCGTCGCCGCGATCACATCCCCGCTCGACTCGATCCCGGCCGAGATCAGCCCAAGGCTCCCGGTCGCCAGTCCGACGCCGAGCTTCAGCGCGACCAGCAGGCCCGCGGCCACGATCGAGGCGATCGTCGTCCGTCGCGGCGAGGCGCTCGGTCTGCGGTCGGCGCGGTCGCGCATCGCTAGAGACTAAGCGCCTCGCACGCCGCTAGCCACCGCGGGCGGCACCCTCGGATGCGGCGTATCGTGGGCGGATGGCACATCGGCTCACACTCCCACGGCGTTCAGGTCGATGCGGACCGTCGCAGGCTGACGGCGGCGCTCTGCCTGATCGTCGCTTTCATGGTCGTCGAGGTGGCCGCGGGCGTGATCGCGCACTCCCTGGCGCTGCTCTCGGACGCCGGGCACATGCTCGCCGACGCGGCCGCGATCGGCTTCTCGCTGTTCGCGCTGCGGATGGCCTCACGCCCGGCCAGGGGCGCGATGACGTTCGGCTTCCGCCGCGTGGAGATCCTCGCCGCGCAGGCCAACGGCGTGACCATGCTGATCCTCGCGGCGTTCATCACCTATGAGGCGATCCGCCGCCTGTTCCACCCGCCCCTCGTGCGCGCCGGCCTGATCCTCGCCGTCGCGCTGGTCGGCGTGCTCGTCAACCTGGCCGCGATCCTGATGCTCGCGAGGGCCAATCGCAAGAGCCTGAACCTCGAGGGCAGCTTCCGGCACGTGCTCACCGACCTGTACGGGTTCATCGGCACGGCGATCGCCGCCGGGGTCATCCTGCTGACCGGCTTCGAGCGAGCCGACCCGCTCGTCTCGCTGCTGATCGCCGGACTGATGACGGTCTCGGGCATCTCGCTCGTGAAGGCCTCGGGCCGCGTGTTCCTGGAGGCCGCGCCGCAGGGGCTCGATCCGCAGACGATCGGTGAGACGCTCGTCGCCCAGCCGGGCGTGGTCGAGGTGCACGATCTTCATGTGTGGGAAATCACAAGCGGATTTCCGGCGCTGTCGGCGCACGTGCTGGTGGCCGCCGAGTGCGACTGCCACGCGGCGCGGCGCGAGATGGAGGCGACGCTGCGGGAGCGGTTCGGCCTGGATCACACGACCCTGCAGGTCGATCACTCGGGCCGCGAGCTGCTCGAGATCGCCCTGCCGCAGGCCCAGGGCGGCGCTAGCCGACCTGCCCGCTCGGGCGGATCAGCAGCTCGTTGACGCTCACGTGCGGAGGCTGGGCGATGGCGTACAGGACGGCGCTCGCGATGTCCTCGGCCGTGAGGATGGTGATGTCCGCGAAGCGCTTGGCGATCTGCTCGAGGACCTCCGGCCGGTTGTGCCCGGACAGCTCGGTGGCCACCGCCCCCGGCTCGATGAGCGTGACGCGCACGCCCAGGGCGACCGCCTCCTGGCGCAGCGACTCGGAGAATGCGCCCACGCCGAACTTCGTCAGGTTGTAGACGCCCGAGCCGGCCCGCGCGACGCGCCCCGCGACCGAGCTGACGTTCAGGATGTGCCCCGAGCCCTGCTCGTGCATCACCGGCAGAGCGGCGTGCGTGCAGTAGAGCACCCCGAACACGTTGGCGTGGATCATCCGCCGCCATTCTTCGGTGTTCGCGTTCTCGATCGGGCCGAGCAGCATGACGCCGGCGTTGTTCACGAGCACATCCAGGCGGCCGAGCTCCGAAGCGGTCCGCTCGACGAACGCGCGCGCCTGCGCCTCCTCCCCCACGTCCGTCGGCACCGCGATGGCCCGGCCGCCGCTCGCGACGATCCGCTGTGCGAGCGCGTCGACGCGATCCGCGCGGCGCGCGGCGAGCGCGACGGCCGCGCCGGCCTGCGCACAGGCCAGCGCGGTGGCCTCGCCGATCCCCGATGAGGCCCCCGTGACCGCGACCACCTGGCCCGAGAGGTCATTGTTCATGCGCCGAGCTTAGCCTGAAGGGCTCAGCCACGACCGGCGGCCGGCCGATACCCGAATATGGCTTGAAATCGCGCCTTTTGGCCCTCTGGCGGGTTTAGATTCGCATGGGCGCGAGCATTTGTGGTCCGACGGGGCAGGTGAGGCCGTATACAGCGTCGAACGAGAACTCCGAGAATCCACCTCCAAGGATAATTGACAACGCAACTATCAAGGCGTATAATTCCGACTCCAAGCATCGGATTAGAAGGACGCACATGTCAGATTCAGCCGTAAACTCAACCCCTACGCTCGATCCCCTCGCCCCCGCCCGTAGCGCGGAGCGCGAGCCGGAGGCCGTGCTCGACGGCGCGCCCGTGCGGGAGGCCGGGCGGCTCGACAGCCCGATCGAGCGGACCGACCTCACCGTCCCCGACACCTTCATACCGGAGTCCGTCGACCAGCTGCTGGCGCACTCGCGCCGCTACCCCCTGCTCACCCCCGCCCAGGAGATCGACCTGGCCAAGCGGATCGAGCGCGGTGATCTGCACGCCAAGGAACTGCTCGTCAACTCCAACCTGCGCCTCGTCGCGTCCAACGCGCGGCGCTACCAGAACCAGGGCCTGCCGCTCGCGGACCTCGTCCAGGAGGGCATGCTCGGCCTGATCCGCGCCAGCGAGAAGTTCGACTGGCGCAAGGGCTTTCGCTTCTCGACCTACGCCACCCTCTGGATCCGCCAGGCGATCCAGCGCGGCCTCGAGAACTCCGGACGGACGATCCGGCTGCCGGTGCACGTCGCCCAGCGCTCGCGCAAGGTCGGGCGGGTCGAGCGCGAGCTGTCGGTGCGGCTCGGCCGCGAGCCGACGATCGAGGAGCTGGCGACGGAGACCGGCCTCGAGATCGAGCAGGTCGAGGAGGTGCGCCACCAGCGCGCCGCCCTGGTCAGCCTCGACCAGCAGGTCGGCGAAGACGGCGACACCGCCCTCGGTGACCTGCTGCCCTCCGACGCCGAGGCCCCCGAGGAGGCGGCGTGGGACTCAGAGCGCGAGCGGATCGTCCACCGGGCGATCTCCCAGCTGCCCGAAACCGAGCGCACGGTGCTCACGCTGCGCTTCGGCACCGGACGCGAGGAGCCGCAGACGCTGACCGCGATCGGCAAAAGGCTCGGGTTCTCCGCCGAGCGTGCATCACAGCTCGAGCAGCGGGCGCTGAAGAAGCTCGCCGAGTCGCCCGAGCTGGCAGCCCTGCGCGAGGCGGCCTAGTCTCATCCTCAAACGCTGGAGCCAGACGGCGCATGCGCCGTCTGGCGAGGCCGTGCATGCACGGCCTCGAACGGACCCGCACATGTGCGGGTCCGGGGCGGGCCGCATGCGGCCCGCCCTCCCTCGTGCGAGCTTCTGTGGATAGCGGAAGACGTCTAGGATGCAGCCCGTGCGAGGACCGTCGGGCAAGTCGCTGTGGGAGCGCACCGTTGAGTGGACGATCACCGTCGGGGAACGCATCCTCGCGCCGATCGAGCGCTGGATCGGCCGGCGCTCGCTCGTCGGCGACGCGACCTTCTTCCCGCCCGAGCGGTTCCCCTGGATCAAGCAGGTCGAGGACAGCTGGACGGTGATCCGCGAGGAGCTCGAGGCGGTGCTCGACGACCATGCGGCGCTGCCCAACTTCCAGGACATATCCAAGGACCAGATCGAGATCACCGACGACGACCGGTGGAAGACGTTCTTCCTGTACGGGTTCGGCTTCAAGGCCAAGCTGGGCGTCGAGATGTGCCCGCGCACGGCGGCGCTGATGGAGCAAATCCCGGGGATGAAGACCGCGATGTTCTCGATCCTGTCCCCCCGCAAGCACATCCTCGACCACCGCGGCCCCTACAAGGGCGTGCTGCGCTACCACCTGGGGCTGATCGTGCCCCGGGAGGCCGAGGACTGCCGGATCCGCGTCGGCGAGGACATCCGCCACTGGGAGCAGGGCAAGAGCATGATCTTCGACGACACCTTCAACCACGAGGTCTGGAACGACACCGACGAGACGCGCGTGGTGCTGTTCGTCGACGTGCTGCGCCCCCTCCCCTTCCCCGAGTCCGCCATCAACCGGCTGATCGTCGCGGCGATCCGCTGGTCGCCGTTCGTGCTCGACGCCAAACGCAACCAGGAGGCCTGGGAAAAGCGCTACCTGGAGCGCCGGCGCGCGGCGGAGCCCGCACCGGCGCAGCCCGTCGTCTAGGCGATCAGAACGCGGCTCACACGCCCGAGATGTCCAGGCCCGTTCCCTGCAGCAGGGTGTTGGCCTTGGCGTTGAGGACCGTGAACTCGCCGGTGAAGATCAGCAGCCCGAGTGCGATCATGACGACGCCGCCGACCGCGATGATCACGGGGAAATGGCGCTTGAAGATCGCGAGCGCCGTCGTCATGCGCTCGAATGCGAGCGCGATCAGAAGGAACGGGATCGCGAGGCCCGCCGAGTAGAACGCCAGCAGCAGCGCGCCGTGGGCCGCGGAGCTCGAGACCGCCGCCTGGGTGAGGATCGCGCCGAGGGTGATGCTCGTGCAGGGCGTCCAGGCGATCGCGAAGGCCGCGCCCGCCACGAGCGGCCCGCCCCTGCCGGCCAGCCGCAACAGCGACTCGGAATGCCACTCCCGGTTGAGCATGCCGACGAACGGCGTCGCCAGGAAGGCGACCCCCATGAGGATGATGATCACCCCCGCGACCCGCTCGAGCGCTTCTTTGTGGGCGTTGAGCGCCGAGCCGATCACGGTGGCGCTCATCCCGAGCAGGATGAAGATCAACGAGAAGCTGCCGATGAACAGCAGGCTCGGGATGAGCACGCGACGGGCGCCCACGCCCTCGCTCAGGTCCGCCGGCGTCACGCCGATCACGGTCGACAGGTAGCCGGGCACGAGCGGCAGCACGCACGGCGAGAGAAACGAGACCAGGCCGGCGGCGAGCGCCAGCGGGATGCCGACGCCGCTGGCGGCGTCCGAGGCGGTGGCGAGGATCAGCTGGGAGGCGATCATGACTGTGGCCCTGAAGGATTGCGCATCCTCGCGTGCAGCTCGGCGACTTCGCGCTCGAGGCGGCTCACGCGCTCGCACAGATCGTCGATCGGGGAGACCGCCGCCGCGGCCTCGGGACGCGGCCGAAGATCGGGTTCGGAGTCCTCCTCCTGCTCGTCCTCCTCCTCCTCGAGCAGCTGCGCATAGCGCTCCTCCTTCTGTCCCGCCCGGCGCTCCAGGCGCGCCACGAGGCCGCGGTCGATCAGCCGCGCGAGGGCCCCGGCGACCTCGCCGAGATCGACGAACTCGCACATGCGCTCGCTGCGCTGCTTGAGCTCGCCCGGCGTCTGCGGGCCGCGCAGCATCAGCACGCACATGAGCGCCTGCTCCCGGTCGTCCATCGGCAGCGCCTCCGCCAGCAGGTGGCGGTACTTCGCGGCCCGGCTTCCGGCGCCGCTGGCCAGCCGCGTGAAGCCGCGACGCTCCAGCCGGTGGAGGGCGTCGCGCACGACGGCTTCGTCGTATTGCACGACCGGCTCTCTGTTCGTCGACTGGTTGCAGGCCAGGCGCAGCGCGTTCAGCGACAGCGGGTACGCGTCCGGGGTCGTCCGCTGCTTTTCGAGCAGGCAGCCGAGAACGCGGATCTCGCTCGCCGCCAGGTTGGCCTTCGGGCGCGTCACGACACCCCGAGGGTAGCCGTGCGCACGCCCGCGTGGGCCGTGCACCTCATCGACGCGCCGGCGTTGCACCAGCTATAAACCGCCGTTCACGTTCAGTGTTCGGGGCTGCGCCAGAGGAGGGCGCTCGGCTTCGGTGGTTTGCCTTCAAGGGCCCAGTCGGCATCGACAACAACCACGCGCGGTCGAATGATTTTCGGGATGAAGAGATCGTCCAAGCCAGCCACCCCGCCCCCGGCGGGCGACAAGCCCAACACCGGCGCCCTGCCGAACGTGATGGCGTCCGGGCTCGTGTTCGTCGCCTCCGGCGCGGTGCTCATGCTCGAGATCCTCTCGGTGCGCCTGCTGACGCCGTATGTGGGACTGACGCTCGAAACGACGACCTCGATCATCGGCGCGGTGCTCGCGGGGATCGCCGTCGGTGCGAGGCTCGGTGGACGGGCCGCCGATCGGGTCGATCCGCGCCGGCTGGTCGTCGGCCTGATGATCGTCGGCGGCCTGCTCGTGCTGGTGACCGTCCCGATCGTGCACGCGCTCGGTCCGTCGGCGGTCGGCGGCGGGGATATAGGCGCGCTGGGGGTCACGTTTGCCGCCCTCGTCCCGGTTGCGGCCGTCCTCAGCGCGGTCACCCCCACGGTCGCACGATTGCAGCTGCGCGACCTGCAGGCCAGTGGAACGGTCGTCGGGCGGCTGTCGGCGTGGGCGACCGCGGGAGGGCTGGTCGGCACGTTCGCCACCGGCTTCGTGCTCGTGCCGCTGTTCCCGGTCAGCAGCTCCGTGCTCGCGATCGGGATCCTGCTCGAGCTCGCGGGCCTGTTGCTCGGGGCCTACGTCCGGCTGCTGCACCCTCGCGCGGTCGCCGGGACGGTGCTCGCCACCCTCGCGCTGGCCGTGCTGACGCCCCTGCTGCACGCGCCGTGCGACGCGGAAACGGAGTACCACTGCGTGCGCGTGGAAGCCGATCCGGAACGCCCCACGGGTCGCCTGCTGGTGCTCGACCGGGAGTACAACTCCTACGTCGATCTGCAGCATCCCACCTTCCTCGCGTTCCGCTACACGACCTGGATGGGCGAAGCGATCTCCGCGATCGGACAGCCGAAAGCGCCGCTCGACGTCGTGTTCATCGGCGCGGGCGGCTTCACCATGCCCTACTGGCTCCAGGCGACCCGCCCGGGCTCCCACTCGCACATGCTCGAGGTCGACGGCAAGCTCGTGGACTTCGATCGCCAGCATTTCGGAGTGCGCGCCTCGCCGGATCTGAGCATCACGATCGGAGACGCACGCGTGACGATGCGAGCGCAGCCCACCCACAGCGCCGACGTCGTCCTCGGCGACGCGTTCAGCGGCCTGACCGTGCCATGGCAGTTGATGACGATCGAGTGGCTGCGCGAAGTGAAGCGTGTCCTGCGGCCGGGCGGCCTGTACACGCTCAACATGAACGACGGCCGGCCGCTCAGCCTGCTGCGCGCGGAGGCTGCGACGCTGCTCGAGGCGTTCAGGAACGTCCGTCTGATCACCCCGGCGGGCGCCGACGGACGCCCCAAGGGGGACGTCGCCGTCTTTCTCGCGTCCGATGGGCCGCTCCCTCCCCAGCACGGGCCGCCCGCATTCGGCGCGACCACGTACGACCAGGCCGCCATCGTTCGCTTGGTGGCCGGCGCCGAGGCGCTGCGCGACGACTATGCGCCCGTGGATCAGCTGCAGACCAAAGTCGCGCAGTAGCGGGACCGTCGCGCGGCAGGGCCCGCCGACGGATTCAGCCGGTTCGCCGGAGAACCGACGGTAGAGTCTTGGCGTGAGCAGCCAGCCCTTCGCGCAGGGACGCTCGGGTGACGGGCGTCACGATCCCCGCCCCGAGCTCAGACCGGAGGACATCCCGGCCGTTCCCGTCTCGTTGGCGCGCGTCGCCAGGCTGTTTCGGCCCTACCAGCTGCGCCTGGGCGTGCTGCTCGCGCTGATCTTCCTCGCCGCCGGCCTCGGCGTGATCAGCCCGTTCCTGCTGCGCGAAGTCCTCGACACCGCGATCCCCGATCACAACACGGGGCTGCTGACGGAGCTCGTCGGAGGGATGATCGCGCTCTCGGTCATCGGCGGCGTGATCGGGGTCGCGCAGACCTGGATCTCCAACCAGGTCGGCCAGCGCGTCATGCACGACCTGCGCGCCGCCGTCTACTCCCACCTGCAGCGCATGTCGCTGGCGTTCTTCACACACACGCGCACCGGCGAGGTGCAGTCGCGGATCGCGAACGACATCGGCGGGATCGACAGCGTCGTCACCTCGACCGCGACCTCGATCGTGCAGAACGTCACGACGGTCGTCGCGGTGGTCGTCGCGATGTTCCTGCTCGACTGGCGCCTGGCTGTGTTCTCGCTCGTGCTGCTGCCGTTCTTCGTGTGGCTGACCCGTCGCGTGGGCGAGGAGCGAAGGCGCATCCAGTCGGTTCGCCAGAGCCGACTGGCGGACATGTCAACGCTGGTCGAGGAGTCGCTGTCGGTGTCCGGCATCCTGCTCGGCAAGACGATGGGTCGCTCGCGGGAGCTGGTGGGCCGCTTCAGCGAGGAGTCCGGCGAGCTGGCCGACCTCGAGGTGCGCGCGCGAATGGCCGGGCGCTGGCGCATGGCGTCCGTGCAGATGAGCTTCGCGATCATGCCCGCCGCCGTCTACTGGTTCGCCGGAGAGAACATCGCCTCCGGAGGCCACGCCATCTCGATCGGCACGCTCGTCGCCTTCACGACGCTGCAGACGCGGATGCTGTTCCCGATCCAGTCCCTGCTGTCGGTGGGCCTTGAAGTGCAGACCTCGCTGGCGCTGTTCGGGCGGATCTTCGAGTACCTCGACCTGCCGGTCGACATCGTCGAGCGGCCGGGGGCGCGGCCTCTGAGCGACGTGCGCGGAGACGTGCGCCTGAACGACGTGTGGTTCCGCTACGCGCCCGACTCGCCCTGGACGCTCGAGGAGATCACCGCCGAGATTCCGGCCGGCACGCGCACCGCGCTGGTCGGCGAGACGGGCTCCGGCAAGACCACGCTCGCGTATCTCATCGCGCGGCTGTACGAACCCGAGCGGGGCTGCGTGAGCATCGATGAGGTCGACATCCGCGACGTCACGCTCTCCTCGCTGGCCGCGACGATCGGGCTGGTGTCCCAGGAAACGTACCTCTTCCACGCCTCGATCAGGGAGAACCTTCGCTTCGCCTGCCCGGAGGCGACCGACGCGGAGATCGAGCGGGCCGCGCAGGCCGCGCAGATTCACGAGCTGATCTCCTCGCTGCCCGACGGGTACGACACGCCGGTGGGAGAGCGCGGGTATCGCTTCTCCGGCGGGGAGAAGCAGCGCATGGCGATCGCCCGCACCGTGCTGCGCAACCCTCCCGTCCTGATCCTCGACGAGGCGACCTCCGCGCTCGACAACGAGACCGAGCGCGCCGTCCAGCACGCGCTCGACGATCTCTCGCGCGGGCGCACCACGATCGCGATCGCCCACCGCCTGTCGACCATCCGCGACTCCGACCAGATTCTCGTGCTGGACGCGGGACGCATCGTCGAACGCGGCACCCATGAGGAGCTCGTGGAGCTCGCCGGGCGCTACGCCGGCCTGCTCAGCGGCGCCGCGGTCGCCGCTGACCCGGCCACCCCGAGCATCGGCCGGGCGCTCGCCTGAGCTCGCCTCGGCTAGGCGGTGGCGTCGATGTTCAGCCGCACGTAGTCCACGACGACGGGTTCGCCGAGCAGCGCCAGCACCTCGTCGAGGAACGGCTCGCGCAGCTCCGCAGGCAGATGCTGCACGTGCGGGCCGAGCACGACGGTTGAGAGAAACTCCCGCGCATGCTCGGGTTGCTGGGGCTTCGGCTCGAGCCAGCATCGCGCCGTGGCGAAGCCCGCTCCGAGCAGCCGCCCGCGGGTGTCGGCCGGCTCGGCGTAGTTCCACGGCGCCCGCCAGCCCGCGAAGTGCTCGGCGTACGGTTCGCCGGAGAGCACGCCGTTCGCCTTGCCGCGCAGCACGTCGATGTTGCCCTCTCCCCCGCACTGGGCCACGAGCCGGCCTCCCGGGCGAAGCGCGGCGCGCAGGCGCTCGAAGAGCGCGTCGTGGTCGGAGATCCAGTGGAATGTCGCGGTCGAGAAGACCGCATCCACGGGCCGCTCCAGATCGAGCTCGAGCAGATCGACGAGGCGCACCTCGACGCGATCGGCGACCGAAGCCGAGGGCCCGGTCGAGCCGGCGACCCCGTCTCCGGCGCTCGCAAGGGCTGCGAACCGCGCGCGGGCGGCGTCGGCCATCGACGGCGATGCGTCGACCGCGATCACCCTGCCTCGCGGCAGCCGTTCGACCAGCGCCTGGGTGACCCGCCCCGAGCCACAGCCCGCGTCGAGCACCACCTCATCGCCCGCGAGCTCGAGGCGCGCGAGCACCTCGCGTCCCAGGGCCTCCTGCGGCCCGGAGACGCGGTCATAGCTCCTGCCGTCCCATTCGCGCACCTCCTGCATACGTGTGTACGTTATCACGCACACTAGGCGCCCGCCGCGAGCTCCGCGAGCGCCTTCGACAGCTGCCCTCCCTGCCATGCGACCGGCGAGCGCGGCGGCGATCCGGCCGGCTCCACGAGCAGCCGCGCGCCGGGGATCGTGTGCGCATAGCGTTCTCCGACGGCGAGCGGATGGCCCGGATCGGCCTCGTCGCGGCTGGCCACGACGAGCGTGGGGACCGCGATCTCGGCCAGCTGGCCCAGCTCCTCGAACGGGCGCGATCTGGGTACGACTTCCAGCGCGTCGGCCACCGCGGCGGGGTGCTGGTGCGCGGCGAGGCGCTGGCGCACCACCTTCTCGACCGTCTCGCGCCACGCCGGCGGCACGGATGCCAGATCGTAGGCGCGCACGAGCCCCTCCACTCCACCCCGCCTCAGGCCTTCGGCCAGCGCATCCCAGCGCGCGAGCGCATCCGCGCTCAGCGGCTCGGACGGGTCGAACGCGGGCGTGATCAGCCCCAGCGCCACCACGCGCTCGGGCGCCAGCAGCCCGAGGCGCACGGCGACGTGCGCACCCATCGACGCGCCGACGATGACCGCGCGCGCGAGGCCGAGCGCGTCGAGGACCGCCACGAGATCGTCGGCGAGGATCTCATAGCCGTAGGCGCGCGGGTCGGCCGGCGCGCTCGAGCGGCCGTGCCCGCGCGCGTCATAGCCGATCACCGTGTGACCCGCGCGCTCCAGCGCGCGTGAGCCCATCACCACGTAGCGACGCGTCGCGGTGAGACCGTGCAGCAGCACGACGGGCGGACCGCTGCCGCTCCGCTCGCCCGACAGGGTGACGCCGTCCGCGCGAACGCTGAACTCGGTGGCCTCGCCGGGCATGGCAGAGGTCTAGCAGCCGACGAGGCGATGCGCCGCGGGCGAAATCGGCCCCGGCGGCGGCCCTGGCGGACCTCTCAGACGCTCATGCCGGGACGGCCGCGTGCTCGCGCACCAGCCCGGCGGCGCGCTCGGGCTGCTCCCAGAAGAACAGATGACCGGCGCCCTCGAAGATCTCGAGGCGTGAGCCGGGTATGTGCGACGCGATCAGCCGGCCGTTCTGGACCGGCAGGATCTGATCCTCGGTGCCGTGGATCACGAGGACCGGCATCGCGAGCTCGGACAGCCGCTCGCTGGTGTCGTGTTCGATGATCGCCTGCGTCTGGGCGGCGATCACGACCGCTGCCACCGCCCGCCGGCGGCCGATCGCGAGATAGGCGGCATAGGCCTCCGGGTCATCGACGAGAGCGCCGGACACGTTCGCCTCCCAGGTCGCGCGCATCGCGCCCTCGCGGTCGCCGGACAGCCGGATCTTGACGAGCCGCCTGGCCAGGTCCGTGGACATACGCACGCTGCCCGGACCGCCGCAGTAGCTGCAGCCGAGCGTGAGCGTGCGTACGGCCTCCGGATGGGCGAGGGCGAGCTCCTGGGCGATCATGCCGCCCATCGAGATGCCCATGATGTGGGCCGACTCGATTTCAAGCGCGTCGAGCAGACCCAGTGCGTCCTCGGCCATCTGGACGATCGTCACCGGGCCCTCGAGGCGACTGCTCGCGCCGACGCCGCGATGGTCGTAGACGATCACTTCGAAATCGCGCCGCAGCAGCTGAAGGAACGGTCCCCCCCAGTGCAGGGCGGTGCCGCTCATCCCCATGATCAGCAACAGCGGAGGACCCGAGCCGCTGCGTTCGTAGTTGAGCTCTATGTCGCCGACGCTCGCAACGGACATCCTCCAATCCTAGATGCCGGGCGCGCGCCGGCGATGGGCGACGCCTCTCCCGGCAGATGCGCCCCGGCCGCGAGCGGCGTACGGGCGCCGCTAGACGGGCAACGCGAGCTGCCCGGCCGAGCCGCGCGCGCCGGCATGCGGCCTCCCGGCGGCGCCGGCCTCGGACGCCTCGCCGGTGATGAGGCCCGCGACCCGCACGCCCAGCAGTCGCACCGACCGCGGGGGCGAGTAGTCCTCGAGCAATCTCAGGGCGACCGCCCTGACGAGCTCGACCTCGTCGGTGGGCTCGCTGACCGTGTGCGCGCGCGTGACGGTCGTGAAGTCGTCAAGGCGCACCTTGATTGCGATCGTGCGGCCCCGGCGACGGTGTGCGGCGAGGCTCGCGCACAGCTCCCCCGCCATCCGCGCCAGCTCCTCGCGCAGGCGCAGCGGGTCGTCGAGATCGCTGTCGAACGTGCGCTCGCGCGACTCCGACACCACCTTGCGGGCAACCTGCACCCCCCCGGCGCTCTCGAACCTCGCCCGCCGTCCGAGGTCGCGGCCGAGGTTCGGCCCAAAGCGCTCGACGAGCGTGCGCTCGGGCGCGGCGCGCAGCGCGGCAAGCGTCGTCAACCCGAGCTCGGCAAGCCGCGCCGCCGTCTTCGGCCCGATTCCCGGTAGCAGCCCGGGCGGGCTCGAGGCGAACCGCGCGCAGGCCTCGTCACGGTTGAGCACCACGAAGCCAGCGGGCTTCTCCGCGTCCGAGGCCACCTTGGCCACGAGCTTGTTCGGCCCGATCCCCACCGAGCAGGTCAACCGCGTCCTCGAGCTGATCTCGGCCAGCAGGCGGCGCATGGCCGCCCGCGGGGAGTAGAGGCCGTCGAGATCCAGGTAGGCCTCGTCCAGACCCACCACCTCGACACGCTCTATGTGCGAGCGCACGAGGTCCATGAGAAGCCGTGACGCCTCGCGATATGTGGGGAAATCGGGCGCAAGGAACACCGCCTGCGGGCACAGCCGCCGCGCCTGCGAGGCGGGCATCGCGGAGCCGACCCCGTAGCGCCGCGCCTCATAGCTCGCGGTCGTGACCACCGCCCGCGGACCGCTTCCCGCCACCACCACCGGCTGCCCGCGCAGCTCGGGACGACGGAGCAGCTCGATCGAGACGTAGAACGCGTCGGCGTCCAGGTGGGCGACGCGCAGCTGGGTTCCCGCATCGGGCACTCCTTCGAATCTAGCGTCGGCGTCGGCGCCCGCTGCGGGGTGAAGCGGCCTCACGCCGGGTGACGCTTGTGGGATAGGCTTAGCGATGAAGCCATGGACCTGACCTTCAGCAAGCAGGAGACCGCCTTCCGAGACGAGCTGCGCGGCTGGCTCTCAGAGAACCCGCCGCCGGCCGAGCCGGACGAGAGCGAGGAGGGCGCCCACTACGCCTGGCGGCGCGACTGGCAGCGGCGTCTCTACGACGGCGGCTGGGCCGCTCCGGCCTGGCCCACCGAGTACGGCGGCCGCGGCGCCACGCAGACCGAATCGGCGATCTACTTCGAAGAGATCGGCCGTGCGCGGGTCCCGCTGCCGGCGAACGTGCTCGGCCTCTTGCTCGGAGGCCCGACGCTGATGGCGTGGGGCACGCCCGAGCAGAAGGAGCGCTACCTCTCCCCCATCCTCTCCGGCGAGGAGATCTGGTGCCAGGGATTCTCAGAGCCGGACGCCGGCTCTGACCTCGCCGCCCTGAAAACCCGCGCGGTCAAGGATGGAGATGAATGGCTCGTCAGCGGCCAGAAGGTCTGGACGAGCGGAGCGCAGTACGCCAAGTGGTGCATGCTCGTCGCGCGCAGCGACCAGCAGGCGGCCAAGCACAAGGGGCTGACCTACTTCCTGATGGACATGGACCAGGAGGCCATACAGGTCCGGCCGCTGCGCCAGATCACCGGGTCTCCGGAGTTCAACGAGCTCTTCATGGAGGATGCGCGGATTCCGGATGCGAACGTCGTCGGCGGGGTTGGAAACGGATGGAAGGTCGCGATGACCACGCTCATGAACGAGCGCGCCGGCCTCGGCTTCCTGCTTCAGATCCGCCTGCGCCAGCTGCTCGACGACCTGATCGCCGCGGCGGCCGAGCGCGACCTGCTCGAGGACTCGCTGTATGCGGACGCGCTGGCCGAGCTCCACGTGCGATGCGAGTCGATTCGGCTCCTTGCCTGGAAGGGCCTGACCGACACCGAGCGCTACGGCCAGCCCGGCCCGGAGGGCTCGCTCGTGAAGTGGCTCTGGTCGGACACCAACCAGCGTCTCACGCAGCTGGCCGTCGACATCATCGGACCGGAGGCGCTGACCGCCGGCACCCAGTGGAGCTACGAGCAGATGCGCGCGCGTGGCAACTCAATCGAGGGCGGCACGACCGAGGTGCTCAAGAACATCATCGCCGAGCGCGTGCTGGGACTGCCGCGGCTGAAGGTCGCGGCGTAGGGAACGACATGGACTTCGGCTTCACCGACGACCAGCGCGAGATCCAGCGCACCGCACGCGACCTGCTTGCGGACCGTGCGCGGCCCGAGCGCGTGCGCGAGCACGCCGAGGCCGCCCGGACCGATCAGGAGCTCTGGCGCGAGCTGTCAGAGCTCGGCTGGCCGGGCATCGCGCTCGCAGAGGAGCACGGCGGCCAGGGGCTCGGACGGATCGAGCTTTCGATCCTGTGCGAGGAGCTCGGGCGCTCGCTCGCTCCGGTGCCGTTCCTGCCGAGCGCGCTGGCCGGCACGCTCATCGAGCACGCCGGCTCGAGCGCCCAGCAGGAGCGCTGGCTGCCCGGACTGGCCAGCGGCGAGACCGTCGGCGCGCTGGGTGTCGCCGCCGGCGGCACGGCCGAGCTGGTGATCGGGGCAGCGGAGGCACAGGTGATCGTGCTCGTGGAAGAGGACGACACCGCCCGCGTCCTTGCCGCCGAGGAGGCGGACGTGACTCCGGTCGCATCGATCGATTCCACTCGCTCGACGGCACGCGTGAACGCGTCCGAGACCGCCGGCGAGCCGCTTCAGGGCGACGTGTCGGCGGGGGTCGACCGCGCGCTCGTGGCGGTGAGCTCAGAGCTCGTAGGCGTGTGCGAGCGATCGCTCGAGATGACCCTCGCCTACGTGAAGGAGCGCAAGCAGTTCGGCGTGCCGGTGGGCGCCTACCAGGCTGTCTCGCACCGCTGCGCGGACATGCTGCTCGCCACCGAGAAGGCCCGCTCGACGACCGCCTTTGCCGCCTGGGCCGGAGACTCGGATCCCGACCGGCTCGCGGAGGCCGCCGCGATGGCCAAGGCCGCCGCGTCCGACGCCGGACGAGAGGTGACCGCGAGCGCGATACAGGCCCACGGCGGCATCGGCTTCACCTGGGAGGCCGACGTGCATTGGTTCTACAAGCGCGCCCAGCTCGACGCCGCGCTGCTGGGCGGAGGCAAGCGCCATCGCGCCCGGCTGGCAAAGATCCTGGCCGAACAGGGAAGCGCCCTCGGCGTCGCGTGAGAGCTCAGGCCACGCCCGGCGCGGCCCGAGCGAAGCAGCGGGGCGGCGTATCTCGACCGTCTAGCCTGCCTCGGGATCCCACAGCCGCACCCCGCCGAGCTCGACGGTTCCGCCGGCGGCGGCCAGCTGGGGCGAGTGCTCGATCGCGATCTGCACGAGCCCTTCGTCCCGCTCCCCCTCGACGGCGAGGAAGCGCACCTCCGAGCCGTCGAGCCGCAGGACGGCATCCTCACCGTCCCTGAGCGGAACATCGAGCACACGCCCCCACCGCGCCGCCGCCGCGACGGGGTCGCCGACAGCGACGGTGATGCCGGCCAGGCGGCCGGGCGCGCCGGCGTCGGTCCGGCCGGTCCACCGCGGCCCGCCCCAGCGCCACGTCCCATACGGGCTGGATCGGTCGAGGGACACGATCGCCCCGCGCGTGTCCGCGGGATGAAGATGGGTCGTCGAGATATCGGGCAGGTCGATCTCCCACGCGACGCGGATGCCCGCCTCCTGCGCGCGGGCCCTCGCCCCCTCGAGGTCCTCCAGATCGAAGATCGCCATGTAGCCGCCGTCTCCGCCGTGGCGAGCAAGATAGCGGCCGGCCGCCGTGTCCGCCCGAGCCGGCGAGACCACCTCGATAAAGCAGTCCCCCAGCGCGAACACCGCGTTCGTCAGGCCGAAGTGCCCGACCCCCGGGTCGCGAAAGGGCTCCCCGAGGTCGAGCGCGGCCTGTAGCGCCGCGGCGACCGGCCCGAGCTCTGCCGCCACGAGCACCGCCTGGCGCAGCCGTACCCGCGATCGACGCTCGCCCACGAGCCTAGGCTAGCGCCCAGCCGCGTGGCGGGCCGGCGCGGGGCGCCGCCGTGGCGACGACGCCTGTCCGGCGCGTAGGATGCCGACGGTGCCCCTCATTCGCTCCTGCGGCCAGCCGGCGGCGGTGATCCGATGAACGCGCGCGCCGAGGCGCTCGTGCGGACGGGAGGCCGCTACGACGCGCGGGTGCTCGAGCCCTCGCCCCCGGCGGTGCGCGAGCCGCCATGGTTCGCCGATGACCCGGTCGGTCGCGAGGATCGGACGAGTGCGCTCCCCCGGGTCTCACCAGTCACCGGAGCCGATCTGCGCTGGGATGACCTGCTGGCGAAGAAGCCGGAGCTCGCCGGATGGTGCTCTGAGCGCTGGTTGGGCGCGCACCGGCGACTCGGCCCCGCCCCCGCCGAGCTCGCGAGCACGAGAGACGCGCTGCACCGCGTGGCCGAGCAGGTGATCTCACCGGCGCGCGAGCGCGCGAACGGCAAGATCGGGCTGCGCTTCACGCGCGGCGGCTTCGGAACGCCGTTCTTCGGCAACGACATCCAGCTGCGGGTCATGGGGAACGAGCTGATCGTGCAGTCCGGACAGGACGAGCGCTCTGCGCCCATCACGACGCTTGCCCAGATCGCCGCTCATGTCGGCGCCGAGCTTCTGCCCGCGACGGTCGACGACGGCGAGCCGCTGGGCGTCGATCCGTCGGCTGCGACGTTCCTCGGCGACTGGTTCGGATTCTCGACCTGGGTGCTCGAGGAGCTGCGGACCGGCGCGTCCGACGAGCTCGAGCCATCGCGGGTGCAGCTGTGGCCCGAGCACTTCGATCTCGCCGTCGAGCTCGGAGCCGAGACCGAGGGCCGTCGCGCCGGCTACGGCGCTTCCCCGGGCGATGAGCTGCACTCAGAGCCGTACCTCTACGTCGTGCCCTGGGGCGAGGTCCCCGCGGGCGAGCTGTGGCAGGCGAGCGCGTTTCGCGGAGCTGAGCTCCCCTACGCCGTGCTGGTGACCGCCGAGAACCAGCGCGAGACGGCGCTGAGCTTCTTCCGTGAGAGGCTCGCGGCGCTCAGCGACCGCCGCTGAGCACATGCATCGCCACTCGCCGCGATCGCCGCCGACGCGGCGTGAACGCTACGGCGACAGGCGCACCGGCAGGGTCTTGAGCTGGTTGAGGAACACCGATTCCACGTACCTCGGGGCGCCGGCGAGCTTCATCGCGGGAAAGCGCGCGAGCGTCTCCTCGAGCATGACCTGCAGCTCGAGGCGAGCGAGCGCCGTGCCCAGGCAGAAATGGCGGCCGCCCGCGCCAAACGCCTGGTGCTCCGGGTTTCGCGTCACGTCAAAGCGATCCGGGTCGCTGAAGCGCGATTCGTCGCGATTCGAGGAGACGTACCACATCACGACCTTCTCGCCCTCTCTTATCCGACGGCCACCGAGCTCGGCGTCGCAGGTGGCGGTCCGGCGGAAGTGCGCGAAGGCCGGAAACATCCGCAGCGACTCCTCGACGGCGCTTGGAATCAGCGAGGGGTCATCGAGCAGCAGCTGGCGTTGGTCCGGGTTTTCCATCAGCGCGCGCATCCCGCTGCAGTAGGTCGCCTTCGTGCTGTCGTTGCCCGCGGCGACCAGCAGGAAGAAGCCCATCACGATCTCATGCTCCTCGAGCTTCTGTCCATCGACTTCGGCATTGACCAGCACGCTCGTCAGATCGTCGGTGGGGTTCTGCCTGCGCTCGGCGATCAGGCGACGGCAGCGCTCGAAGATCTCGGGGATCTCTTTCTCCATGATGCCGTTCATGCCGTCGGGGCTGAGATCGGCATCATCCGCGGCGAGCGCCGAGTTCATCAGGTTCGCCCACACGAGGTCGTCCTCCTTGGGTATCCCCATGAAGCTGCCGATCACGCGCGAGACGATCGGCTGGGCAACGTCGGTGACCAGGTCGCAGCTCTCCCGCCCGTCGAGGCGCTCCAGCGTCTCGACGACGATTGCCCGGATCGCCTCGCCGTGGTCCGCGATCCGCTTGGGCGTGAAGCCGGCCTGGAACAGCGCCTTGATGCGATCGTGCTTGGGAGGGTCCATGCCGATGAACATCGCCTGCGAGAGCTCGAGCGGGAAGACGTCCAGCACCGCCGTGACGCCGCCGACTTCCGAGGAGTACGTGCGCCAGTCGCGGCTGACGGTGTTGACATCGTCGGCGGTCGTGACCGACCAGTACCCCGCCTCGGCGGGATAGGCGCTTATCCGATCGGTGAAGTGGACCGGGCACTCTTGGCGCAGCTGCGTGAACAGCTCGTGCGGTGGCCCCTCTTCCCACAGCTCACGCTCGCCCACCAGCACGCTCTCAAGATCGCTGCCCACCGCCGCCATCGGGACCTCCCGGATCGTAGTCGCGCGATACGAACGCAAGACTACTACCTGGCTGGCCGGCCAGCCAGAGACATCTCATTCCCAGCGCGACCGCCGTTTCTCGAGCCTCACTCGCGACCCGACGCATCGTGCGGGCGCGTGAGAACGGACCGCCCGGCGCGACGCGTCGGCGATCCTCGCGGCGGCTCTCAGCCCCGCGGCACGCGGCCTGACGGCGCCGGGCGCGGCGACAGCGCGCGGCCCGCGAACGCGAGCATGCTCCCCAGGTGCGCCTGAATCGTTTCCAGGCTGTGTCCGCCGGGGTACACGGCGCCGTGCGCGTCCGCGCCGGCCGCGCGCAGCGCCGCGGCGAACGGCAGGTCCTCGGAAGGATCCGCGATCGTGTCGGTCGAGCCGCCGTAGACGAACGCGTGCAGGCCCGCCCGCGCGATGAGCGGCCGGTCGGCCCGCAGCTCGCGTTCGAGGCCGTTGAAGAACCCAAGCCAGCTCTCCACCGCGGCGAAGCGCTCGGGGTGGCCGAGCGCCAGGTTCATCGCGCCGTAACCCCCCATGGAGTCTCCCGCGATCGCGCGTCCAGCTCGTTCGGCCACCGTGGGAAGCGAATGGTCCACAAGTTCCTGCACTTCGAGCACGTACCGTTCGAAGTTCTGGCCGCCGAACGGACGCCAGTTGTTGGCACCGCGCCCGCCCTGGATCATCACGGCGATCAGCGGCGGGATCGCGTGGGCGGCGATCAGCCGATCGAGTTCGCCCTGCAGTCCGACCTGCAGGAACGCGCTGGCCAGCTGGTCGTTGCCGTGCAGCAGGTACAGCACCGGGTAGCGGCGCGTCGTGCTGGCATAGCCCGCGGGCAGGTAGACCAAGAACGAGCCGTTTCCGTGCAGCGCGGCCGACCCATAGCTGGCGGCGTCGATCGAGCTGCCAGCCGCATCGGGACTACCCGCGACGAGCGTGGGCAGGGGCTGCGCATACGACGAGAGCGCTCGCGACGAATTCTCGCCTGCGACGGCGACGGCCGGCGTGCGGATGCCGACGAGACGCTCGAGGCTGAGCCGGCCGTTGAGCGCCAGGATGGCGCAGATGACCGCCGATGCGCTCAGGAGCGCTCCCCTGAGCAGCCAAGGTGCGGCCCCCCGCTGAGCCTGCCACGAGCCGGGTGCCACGGCTGCGCCCGCGCTCGCCACGAGGCTCTCCGCGCGGGGAGGGAACGTAGGCACCCACGACGGCGGGAGCATCTCGGCGGCCGCAGCCGCGCCGCAACCGGGCCAGCTCCAGTCGCCGAGATTCTCGAGCCAGGTCTGAGTGCGCGAGGTCTTCATGCCAACGGACATTCCGCTGATTGAAGGAGCGATGGCGCCAGAAACCAACCCCTGCACGAACACGCCCATGAGCCGGCGGTCAGCGCGTGCTCCACACCTCCCCGGTGTCACCGAACCCGAGCGCCTGCTTGGTCGCCTGCGTGAGATCGAATTCGCGGCCGGCGACGTAGGGTCCACGGTCGATCACCGGGACCCTCACGGATCGCCCGGCATAGCGGAGCGTCACGAGCGTGCCGCAGGGAAGCGTCTTGTTCGCCACCCCCATCGTGGAGCTCGTGAGCCAGCCGCCGCACGCGAGGCCGCCACCGCCGCCGTACCAGGATGCTCCGGCGAGGTGATAGACGTTCAGCCAGCCAAGCCCGCGCTGCGTGGGGAGCGCGAGGGCGTCACCGGCGAATCGCACGCGTACGCGCAGGCTGCCGGTTCGGCGAGCGAGGTAGCGCAGCTGGAAGCCCCCTCTAACGCGGGTGCGCGCGCGGGCCACGGTCCGCCATCCATGGCGTCCGAGCGTCTGAAGCATCACGAGCCGGCCCGCGAGTCCAGGCCGCAATGTGCCCGTGACAACCGCCGGACCCCCTTCGAGCACGTCCAGGCGGGTGCGGCGCACGCCGATGGAGCTGCTCAAGGGGCGCCCGACCGGCGGGGCGCTCGAGACTAGTCCCGCCGGAGCCATGGCCGCGGCAGGTTGAACCAGTGTGACGGGGACGTACATCGACATAGACCTCCATGTCGTTTGTCCGCCTACGGGGTTAGCTGTCGGGCTCACGCCCGCACGGCACGCGAACAGACGCGCGCCATCCGGGCGTTTCGGCTACATCAGTGGCCGATTCGCCCCATCCAGACCGCTCTCACGGCGATCCGGCAATGGGTCCCCCGCTCGCTCCCATTCACGGAAGCGACTCGGCAGAGTCGAACAATTGTTCGTACCTTATAGATCCCAGATGACATGAAGTGTGATGGAGGTCACATATATGTCCACTAGGTATGTACACTCCAAAGTCCGTGACAGGGCAGCGCTCGGAGCGATCCGAGAGCTTTGGGCTACCTTGGGGCGATGTGTGGGGGTGGAGGGCTGAGCCTTGCGGCTTCCGCTATTTGGGCGGACGCTCGATCACGCCGGTGTGTCCCGGCCCCTGCCACTTCGCCGCGTCTGGCATTTCCGGTTCCACAAACGACGTCCAAGTGTCGTCGCCCATGGCGAGCCGGGGCGGCCACGCGACCGGGCTGAGCGCGGGCCAAACCGGCAGGAGGAGGTCCCGAATATCGACGCCAGCCGTGCTGGACCGGAGATCAAGGTTCCCGTCGCTGGTCATGTTGACTTCCACTATGAGCTCGTCTATCCGGATGGCCGTTCGGTGCCCGTCCGGCGGACCGGGGTTCGCCGGGTCATCGACGGCCCCTCGGTATAGGTCGTTATGACCGAAGTCGAGGAAGATCCCCGTCCCGATGTAGTGGCCCAGCTGCACTCCGATCCCGGGAGGCGGTAGCTCCCGATCCATAAGCTGTTTGCACTTATCGATCGAGAAGACTCTTTCGTCTAGCGAGAAGGCCTGATCGAGTGTCATCGCCGTCTTGGTTGCCCACCGTGCGATCACTTGCTGTTGTTCGATCGAAAGACCCTCCGTTCCGCCCTTCAGCATGGGCTTCAGCTTCGGTGACGCCCAGGTCTCCAGGTCGCTCATCCAGTGGTGGTTGCAGGCCTTGCAGACGGTCTCGGCGGTGATGTCGATGACCTCCCCTTCCGTGACTCGACCTTCCCGGTGTCGTGTGATGAACTTGGCCCCCGGATACTGCCGCCCGACCCATTTAGGGATGACGTGCTCAGGGGGCGCGTTTCGGGCGATCTCGTTGTGGCAGAAGGCGCAGGAGCGCATGGCCGCTACGCTGGTGGCCTATGGTTGAGGATCACGGCGCGGAGCCTACGCCCAAGACACAGCTCACACAGCCGCGCGGCATCGACCCGAAGACCGGCGAGCCCTACGAGTCGGTCGAGATACCGGTGCCGAAGCGGAGCACGTGGGACCGGCTTCTGCACCGGGCTGAGAACACGCCGCCCGATCAGACCGATCGCGCTAGCTAGAAGTCAGGTGTGACGCCGGACCACACTGCGCGTCGCCTTCTGCCCGACGTACAAGAAGATGCCGACCACTAACCCCAAGACGCACCCGGCACTACCGACGAGTGCGAATGCCTCGACGATGCCGAACAGCGCAGCCTGGACGACGTGATCGGCCGGATAGTTTCGGATGACGTTGATGACGACGAAGACGGCGGCGATCGTTCCGGCGCAACTCCCTCCGACGACAACGCAGCGCAGGATCAATGGCAGTCGGGACAGCTCGCGCCGGAGTTCGCGCATCGTCACACGCCCGTGGCTCTCGTGAGTAGCTGCGAGAACAGCGCCGCACCCTCGCGTTTGGCGTTGTGCCGCCATGCGTACTCGTCAAGGTAGGACTGCAAGTAGCGCGGGGAGACCTTCTTGTAGGCACCCCGCATCCCGGTCTTCATGTTGCCGAATGCGCCCTCGATCGTGTTCGTGTAGGCGTCGCCACGCACGTACTCGCCGGCCGAATGGTTGACGACCCGATGGTCGATGTAGCGCCTGCCCAGCGGCTTGTAGGACGCCCAATCGTCCGTGAAGATGATCGAGTCCGGGTTGACGTTGGCGACCACGGCTCTACTCAGCGTCGCGCCGTGGCGAGAGGCGATCACGCGAAAGCGCAGGCGTCCGCCGCGCTCGACCATCCCCAGGACCGTCGTCTTGGATTCCCGGTGCCGAGCGGCCGCAGAGAGCCGGTCCGGCCCAATGGCGATGTGGCGCGTCGGCCAGCGCGGCTTTCCGCCCCAGGAGGTCTCGTCTATCTCGACGTCGCCGGAAAGCGGCTCGCCATCGTCGCCCATCAGCGTGCGGACGCGCTTCATCATCTTGTGCGCCTGCTTGTAAGTGACGCCTAGCTCGCGCTCCATCTGCTTCGCGGAGATCCCGCAACGAGTGCTAGCCATCAAGAACATGCAGTAGAACCACAGGTGCAGCGACGTGGACGAGCGCTCGAAGATCGTCCCCTTCTGCGGGTGGATGTGGAGCCCACACGTGTCGCAGGTATAGGACGCCCGGGTCTTGGTCCGGTGGAACTTGCGCTCCCGCTCGCACTTCTTGGATGGGCAGTAGGCGTGGTGGCCGTCGGGCGCAAAGCGATCACGCCAGAGCTGGTCCAGGCACGCGGCATCGTCCGGGAACAGGCGCGTGAACTCCATCAGCGAGAAGTCCGATTCGGACGACTTGCGACGGGTCGGGTTGTTGCGGTCTCTGCGGGCTCTGGCGGGGAGGTCTTGGTCCATGACTACATTATACATACCTACCGGACATATGTGTGATGGAGGTCACACATAGTCAGCGACTGTATGAGCCGGGACAGATCCTCAAGCCGTAACCGGCCCTTGCCGATCGGAACACTGTGCCGTTAGCCGCCTTCACCTCAATCCCTCCCTTGGAATTGGCAGAGCTGTTCGGTGCCGGGATGGCGTTTGTCGTTATCGCGCGCTGGCTATTTGCGCGAGCCCGCAAGAGGCCACCGGGCTGATCCGAGGCGATCGAAAGGCTGTCGAAGAGCGCGTCCGAAGCGGTGGTAGACTCCGCCGGCGTTCTGAAGACCATTGGCAAAGTCACCGCGTCGAGCCCCGCTTTGGCACGCGACAGGAGGGCGCAAGCCCTAAGTCATGGATGATGCAGGCATGGGGTGGCCTCGCCTTAGCTATGCGAACGTCACGGCGACGGTCGCCCTGTTCGTTTCGCTAGGCGGCGCCTCATACGCAGCCGTCTCGCTGCCGCCTGGCAGCGTCGGGCCCACGCAGCTGCGACCGGGTGCGGTGACCCTGCCGAAGCTCGCGTTTCCGCTTGCGATGGCCGCGGGTTCCAGCCCAGGCCCCGTCGGGGTGGGCACGCATGCGCCGGACTGTGGGACAGGGCCCGCAATCTGCTCTCCGCCGCCTCCGTTACCCACTGTCCTGACAACCGCCACGCTTACGCTGTCCAAGCCCTCGAAGGTGCTTCTTCTTGGGTCTGCGACGATCTACCAACTCGGGCCTCCAGGCGGCACGCCTGACCGTCTGAGCCTAGGGCTGGACGTTGCGGGAGGAACTACCAATCTGCAGTCGGCGAATGTCAGCGCGGAAAGCTCCGCGTCGGTCAGCTTCCAGCAGGTAGTCGCCGCGGCGGCCGGACGCCACCGGTACGGCCTGACCATCACGGGCTGGATCTCCAGGGCGACGAAGGCCCAACGCGCTCAGCTCGTCGCGATCACGCTTCCGTCTGGCTAGTTGTAGTCCGTAACGACGAACCTAATAGATTCGACGGGCGCTGGTGCCGAGTTCTCGGCGGCGGTTAGAAGCTGCTGGTCGGTGGCGCGGCGCTGCGGAAGTAACAATCCCCACAAGCAGCCGACCGAAGGCGTATACTTGGGTCACGGCTTCTGGCCTTCCAGGGTGTCATAGGAGGGGACACGGCCAGAAGCTCAATCAGGGCTCAGCCGTCGGCCGAATCGTCCGGCTTGTGGCGCTTACGGCCCTGTTTGTCGGTGCGTCCCGTGCCGAGACAGTCCCGGCAGACCACCCACCTGACCTCCTCGGGCGCATCGGGCCCGGACCAGAGCTTCCACCCGGATCCCTCGCAGACCGAGCAGCGGGCGCTCTCGGGAATGCGCTTGTCGTGCTGGGGCATCCCCTGAGCCTAGCCGAGCGCCCGGCGTTGAGAGGGCGAGGGGCCGCCCCGCCGCCGCTCGGGGAGCCCCGAGCACATGCCGTTCCTCGGCCGCTAGTCCTCGCCCGCGCGCGGCGGCGCAGACTCCGCCCGCTCCTCTTCGCGGGTGAGCTCCTCCTCGCTCATGCCTTCATCCGCCTTCAGCACCTCGCACGCCCGGTCGTAGTCCTGCGGCGCGACGCACACGTCGCGTGCGCCCGCGGGGTTCCACGTCCCGCCCCGGCCGCTCGGCTGCTGCATGCAGTGGATTCCGGCCTCCGAGAGGCGACCGCAGACCACCGTGGCCTCCAGGTCGTTGTTGACCGTGGTTACGATCCTGAAGTCGTCGGGCATCCGGCGAGGTTAGCGCGTGGTGGGCGCCCGAGGACTCAGGCATGATTTCACCCCTTGGATCTCCGACCGGGAGGACGTACAGATGTCGCTGGACGCAACCAAGATCGGCCAGGTCGTGGCGGAACAGATGGAGGCGCTTGAAGAGCGGTTTGGCGATGACTGCGAGATCGGCGATGTGTGCACGATCGTCGAGGTGCTCGGACCGCACGGCTCCTCGGTGGCGTTGCGCTCGGGAGCGGGCGTACGGCCGCACGGGCTCATCGGCCTTCTGCGCATGGCCGAGTCGATCGCGCTCAACGACGTGCAGGGGGAGCGCGCGGAGGACGACTGAGGCGGGCCGCCGGGCTCGCCCTGATGCGCCCTCGCGTCGGGTGCTCCGGCTTACGAACGTTGACGGGAGGTGCCCCAACAGCGACAATCGACGCCGATGGCCAACCCCGACCGCCTATCCGCGCTGGACTCCGCGTTCCTGCACCTCGAGAACAACTCGACCGCCCACATGCATGTGGCGTCGGTGATGGTGTTCGAGGGCAAGGCGCCGACGCCGCAGGAGCTGGTCGACCACGTGCTCAGTCGCCTGCATCTGGTGCCGCGCTACCGCCAGCGGCTCGCCTATGTTCCCTTCGGCCAGGGTCGTCCGGTGTGGGCCGATGACCCGTATTTCAACCCCCGCTACCACATACGCCACACGGCGCTGCCCCGCCCGGCCGACGACGCGGCGCTCAAGCGGCTCGCCGGGCGCCTGTTCTCCCAGCGGCTCGACCGCTCAAAGCCGCTGTGGGAGATATGGCTCGTGCAGCGCATGTCCGGCGGACGCTTCGCGTTGATCGCAAAGACGCACCACGCGCTCGTCGACGGGGTCTCGGGCGTCGACATAACGACGGTTCTGTTCGACGCCGTGCCGGACCCCGCCGCCGTGCCACGCGCGCCCTCGCCGTGGACCGCCAAGCCGCTCCCGGGGCGCGCGAAGCTCCTCGGCGAGGCGCTGCTCGAGCGCTCCACGGTGCCCGCCGAGATGACGCGCGGCACCCGCGCCCTGCTGCGCGCTCCGCGCAAGGCCCTCACGCAGGTGAAGGACGCCATGGCGAGCGTGGGAGCGACGACCGTTGCCGGTATCAACGCACCTGCCCCCCCGAGCCCGTTCAATGTCGACATCGGCCCCCACCGCCGCTACACGTTCCTGGACGCCGATCTCTCGCGCTTCAAGGCGATCAAGGACTCGCTCGGCGGAACGCTCAACGACGTCGTGCTCGCCTCGGTGACGCTGGCCCTCGGCCGCTACCTGCGCAACCAGGGCCACTCCACCAAAGGCCTCGTCCTGAAGGCGATGGTGCCGATCTCCGTGCGCACGAGCTCACAGCGCGGGGCGCTCGGCAACCAGGTGGCTGCGATGTGGGCGCCCCTGCCGGTGGGGATCGAGAATCCCGCCGAGTGCCTGCGCGAGATCGTCCGCGCGATGGAGGACGTCAAGAAATCCCGCCAGGCCGTGGGTGCGCAGGTCCTCACCAACCTCGCCGGGTTCGCGCCGCCGACGATCCTCAGCCAGGCTGCGCGCCTGCAGGCTCGCCAGCCGTTCTTCAACCTGGTCGTCACGAACGTTCCGGGCCCCCAATTCCCGCTCTATCTGCTCGGACGCCGCCTGCAGGTGCTCTATCCGGTCGTGCCGCTCGCCCGGCGCCAGGCGCTCGGGATCGCCGTCATGAGCTACGACGGCCACCTCGGCTTCGGCCTGCTGGGCGACTACGACGCGCTGCCCGAGCTCGAGGCGCTGGCGCTCGACGTCAAGTGGGCGATCGCCTCGCTGGGCCGCGCCGCCGGCGTGCGGAGCCCCGGCAGGCGCACCGCCCGAACGGCCAAACCCCGGGCGCGACGCCCGCGCGCCGCGAAGCCCGCCCGCGCGAGCTGACCCGCGCCGCTCCAGCGGCGGGCGGGTGATCGCGGGTCCAGCGCGGCCCGAAGCATTCTCCGGCGTTCAGATCCGGCGCGTCGGCTCGCGGATACGATCATCGCATGGCCTCCGCCGCTCGCCGCCGAGCTCGCTCGGCGCACACCTCGGATCCCGCCACCGCGGCGCACGGCCGCTGCTTCCCGGCGCACCGGCCGATGGAGGTGCGCGGCTAGGTGCGGCTGGCCCTCTGCCAGATGAACGCCACGGTCGGCGACATCGCCGGCAACGCCGAGCGCATACGCGCCGGGGTCGCCGGCGCACGCGACGCCGAGGCGGAGCTCGTGCTGTTTCCCGAGCTCGCGCTGACCGGATATCCGCCCGAGGATCTGCTGCTGCGCGAGCACTTTCTCAGCGACGCCGGCTCAGCGCTGCGCGAGCTCGCCGCCGAGACCCGCGGCGTGATCGCCGTCGTCGGATTTCCGGAGCGGGCCGAGCACGTCTACAACTCCGCGGCCGTGCTCGCCGACGGCGCGGTGCATGCGATCTATCGCAAGGTCCACCTGCCCAACTACGGGGTGTTCGACGAGCACCGCTATTTCCGGGCCGGCGTGGCGGGAGCCGTGCTCGAGCTCGGCGAGAACCGCCTCGGATTGACCGTGTGCGAGGACATCTGGGAGCCCGGCCCGCCGGCGACCGACGAGGCCCTAGCCGGGGCGACGCTGATCGTCAACATCTCCGCCTCTCCCTATCACGCCGGCAAGGGTGCAGAGCGGGAGCGCATGTTCGCCCAGCGAGCGCGCGACAACCTCGCCTGCGTGGCCTTCTGCGGACTCGTCGGCGGACAGGACGAGCTGGTGTTCGACGGACATTCCTGCGTCATCGACCACAGCGGCGAGACGATCGCCCGCGCGGCCCAGTTCCGCGAGGAGCTCCTCGTGTGCGACGTGGATCTCGACGCGGCCGCGGCCGCGCGGCTGCGTGAGGGCTCACACCGTCCCCCGGCGCGCGAGACGACGCAACGGGTCGAGCTCCTGGCCACCCTCCCGGGCGCCGCCAACGGCGCCGAGCGCACCGGCCCGGCGGCGCGGTCGCTCGCCCAGCCGATCGCGCCGGTCGAGGCGGAGGTGTACGCGGCGCTGATGCTCGGACTGCGCGACTACGTGGAGAAGAACGGCTTTGACCGTGTGGTGCTCGGCATCTCGGGGGGTATCGACTCTGCGCTCGTGGCGTGCCTGGCCGTCGATGCGCTGGGCGCCGAGCGCGTGAGCGCCGCGATCATGCCCTCCCGCTACTCCTCGACCTCCACCCAGCAGGACGCTCGGACGCTCGCGGCGGCGCTCGGCTGTGCGCACGCATGAGCTGCCGATCGAGTCGGTGATGGACTCCTATCTCGAGGCACTCCGGACCGAGTTCGCCACGCGCTCCCCGGACCTGACCGAGGAGAACCTGCAGGCGCGGATTCGCGGCAACCTGCTGATGGCGCTCTCCAACAAGTTCGGCTGGCTGGTGCTGACGACCGGCAACAAGTCCGAGATGTCGGTCGGCTACACGACCCTCTACGGAGACCTGGCAGGCGGCTTCGCGGTCATCAAGGACGTGCCCAAGACGCTCGTGTACCGGCTCTGTGAGTGGCGCAACTCGGGCGCCGGCGCCACGCAGGGGCTCCCGCGGCTCGGCGGCAGCCCGATCCCCGCGTCGATCATCGAGCGCGCCCCCTCGGCGGAGCTCAGGCACGACCAGCGCGACGAGGACTCGCTGCCTCCCTACGAGCTGCTCGACCGCATTCTGCACGGCTACGTCGAGCTACATCAGGGACGCGAGCAGCTGATCGCCGGAGGGCTCCCGGCGGCCGAGGTCGACCAGGCGATCCGGCTCGTGGACCTCGCCGAGTACAAGCGCCGCCAGGCGCCGCCCGGGATCAAGGTCACGACGCGGGCGTTCGGGCGCGACCGGCGCATGCCGATCACAAACCGCTACCGGGGCTAGGGCGGCGTGCCGCCGCGAGCGCGCCGCTACCCTGCGAGCGTGCGCCCCAGTGCCCGACCGCTCACCGCGCTCGCCACGCTGTGCGCCGTGACGCTCGGAGCCTGCGGCGACACCCTCCAGGACCAGCCGATCGCGCACAACATCCTCGAGACCGTCCTCGTCGCCCCCTTCCCCGTCTATTGGCTCGGGGGCTCCTTCGACGGCATCGCCATCACCGAAGCCACGCGCGACCCCGGTGGCGCGTTCAGCATCCAGTACGGCGACTGCCTGGAAGGAGGCCAGGGGGTCTGCGTCCCGCCGGTGCGCGTGGTCACCTCGCCTGACAACAGCTTCCTGCCGGGCGGCTCGACTCCCCGCAGCAGCGCGAGCGTGAGGGGCGTCACAGCGATCGTCGCTCTGCGGGGGACGACGATCGAGATCCCGACCGGCCCCGTGGTGGTGGACATTCATGCGAAGGACCCCCGCCTGGCCAGCGCGGCCGCGCAGTCGATCGTTCCGATCAACGCGATCGGCTCACCGGGGGCACCGCTGCCCGCGCGCCAGCCCGACACGGGCTTCGCCGCCACGCCCCTGCCCGCCCAGATACCCTCCTCGCTGCGGCCGCTGAACTGACCGACCGGGGCCTCTCCGCGCGATGGCCGCGACGAGGAGCCGCCACCTGCTACCCCTGGTCTGCGGCCGGGGACTGTCCGTCGACCCACGCCTGTGCGTCGGCCCACGCCTGTCCGTCGGCCAGCGGGCGCACGGCGATCGTCATCCGAGTCAGCGCACAGGCCCTGTCCTCGTCGTCGCTCATGCGCACATCCCAGACCCAGGTGGTGCGCCCGCGGTGCAGGCGGGTGGCGAGCGCGTGCACCGCTCCGTCGGTGATCGGACGCAGGAAGTTCGTGCAGTTGGACAGGCCCGTCGCCATGTTGCCTTCCGGCAGGACCGACCACGCCGTCGCCAGCGAGGTGACCGACTCGGCCAGCGATGCGTACACGCCCCCGTGCAGCAGCCCGAGCGGCTGCTGGAGATCGTCCCGCACGGGCACGCGTGCGCGCACCTCGCTGTCTGAGAAGTCCAGGAACTCGAGGCCGTAGAGACGGTCATAGCCCTTGAGCAGCCCGTTGACCTCCTTCGCGCTGGGCATGGTCATCCGGCGCCACGATAGCCTAAGGGCCCGCCACCGCCACCGCCGCGAGGCGACTCCCAGGCGGACTGTCGCCCACACCCATGAGCAGACTGGATGACCTCCCTCCCGACCAGCGCGCGGCGCTCTCGCTGCTCCTGGCCCAACGCAAGAGCTATGCGGAGGTGGCCTCGCTTCTGGGGATCGCCGAGCGCGCCGTGCACGACCGCGCCCATGCGGCGCTGGCGGTCCTCGCCCCGCGCCAGGCCCGTGAGCTTTCAGCCGAGCGGCGTGTCGAGATCGGCGACTATCTGCTGGGCCAGCGAACGAGCGTCGCCGAGCGCCTGGCGACACGCACCTACCTCGACGGCTCGGCGCCGGCGAGGGCCTGGGCGAGCGCGATCTCGGCGGAGATCGCCCCGCTGAGCGCAGCCCCCCTTCCGGAGATCCCAGCTGGCGGCGCCGGCGAGGCGCGCCGGGAGAGTGCCGACACGGCTCCCGCGCCCGATGACGGGACGGCCGGCGAGATGGCCCAACCACCCGCAGCGCGGCCCAGCTCGCGGCTCGGCGGCGCGCTGCTGCTCGCCGGGATCCTCGCGGCCGTGATCGTGGCGATCGTACTGCTCACGAGCGGCGGAGGCGGTGGCTCCCACGCGGCGAGCACGTCGAGCGCTCCCCCCTCCGGAAGCTCTCCGACGGCCTCGGCGACCGGCAGCGGCGGGAGCACCGGCAAAGGCTCGAGCACGACGGGCGGTCCGACCGAAGACGCACGGCTGACCCTCACATCGCCCGACCCCGCCAGCAAAGCCGTCGGCGTCGTGGCGATCCTGTCCGAAGGCGGCAGGCAGGCCTTCTACCTGGCCGCCGAACACCTGCCGGCGTCCAGCGGCTTCTTCTACGCCGTCTGGCTGTACAACTCGCCGACGAGCTTCCTGGCGCTCAGCAAGAGCCCCCCGGTCGGGTCCAAAGGCACCCTTCAGGGCGGCGCCCTGCTGCCCTCCAACGCCGGCCAGTTCCACACCATGCTGCTCACGCGCGAGACGAGCAACCGGCCGAGCCACCCCGGCCCGATCGTGCTCAGCGGCCCGTTCAGGCTGAGCCACTGAGCGTCATGAGCTTGCCCGGGTTCATGATCGCGTCCGGGTCGAGCTCGCTCTTGAGCGCCTGAAGCGCCGCGACGCCGGTGCCTCCCACCTCCTCGCGCATCCACGGGGCGTGGTCGCGCCCGACGGCGTGGTGGTGGGTGATCGTGCCCCCGCCGGCGGAGATCGCCCGACTCGCTGCTTCCTTGACGGTGCGCCACTGACCGATCTCATCCTCGCGCGCCCTGGCGGCGAGGAACGTGAAGTACAGTGACGCCCCCGTCTCATACAGGTGCGAGACGTGGCACATCACGAGCCCCGGCGTCCCGCGGGCCTCGAGCGCGCCCGCGATCGCACGGGCGACCTCGCCGTGCAGCCGGTTGACGTTCGACCACCGCGTGGCCGTCTCGAGCGTCTCGACCATCACGCCGTGCGTGAGCAGCTCGTCGCGCAGGTAGGGGGCGGAGTAGCGTCCTTTGAGCCAGGCCTCGCCGGGAGACCGTCCCACGGCGAGACCGCCGGCGCGCCGTATGAGCTCGAGCGCCCGCTCGCGCCTGGGCGTGATCTCCGCCGCTTCTCCCTCGAAGCCCAGGATCGCCAGGCAGCCCCGCCTGCGATAGCCGTGCAGGCCGAGATATGCGCGCCCGAGCGCGCCCTTCAGGCCGCCCGAGCCGGCCATCGCCAGCGACATGCGCGTCTCCTGCTCATCGGACAGCCGCGCGACGTAGGGCGAGGCGCCCTGCTGGGCAAGCGAGCGCAGCGCGTGCACGCCGGCGGCGAAGCTCTCGAAGAAGGCGCCTTCGTAGGTGCGCTCGCGCGGCGCCGGGCGCACACGCAGGGAGAGCTCGCAGATGACGCCAAGCGTCCCCTCGGAGCCGACCAGCAGCTGGCGCAGCCCGGGTCCCGCCGCGCTGGCCGGGACGGCGGCCAGGTCGATGTCGCCGGCCGGAGCGGAGAACCCCAGGCCGAGAACCATCCGCTCGATGGCCCCGTAACCGCTCGATGCCTGCCCGGCCGATCTCGTCGCCGCGCAACCGCCGAGCGACACGTACTCGAACGACTGCGGGAAGTGACCCAGCGTCAGACCGTGGGACGCCAGGCGGCGCTCGAGCGCGGGCGCGCGCATGCCCGCCTGGACGGTGACCGTGCGCGACTCGCGGTCGAGCTCGAGCACGCTCCCCATGCGCCGCATGTCGAGCGACACGACGCCGCCGTGCTCGCCGCGCAGGGGCGCGAGGCCCCCGACCACGCTCGTGCCGCCGCCGAACGGCACGACCGCGAGCGACGCCCGCGCGCACAGCGCGAGCACGCCGCGCACCTGATCGCGCGCGGAGGGGCAGACCACCACGTCGGGCGCCCCCTCCGGCTCTCCCGCGCGCAGGCGCACGAGATCCGGGTAGCCCTTGCCGGCGGCGTGGACCACCCGTTCGGAGCGATCGTCGCGGACGCCCCCGGCGCCGACGATGTCCCGCAACCCCCGGAGCGTCTGCTCGCTGAGCGTCGAGGGCTCGAGCCGCACCTGCCCCAGCGCAACCGGCGGGCGCGGGCGGTCGTCGATCCCGACGGTCTCCCTGAGCATTCCCAGCACGTGCGCCGGCAGCGGCGCGCGGTGGCTCGGCTCGCCCCAGCCCCACCAGCGCATCGCGGGCGGAGCACCCGGCTCAGCCATTGATCCGCTCGAGGCCCTCGAGAGCCTCCTCGATCGTCGAAGCGGCCGCGCGGCTGACCATGTAGCTGCCGAAACGCGGATAGAAGCCGCTCAACGCCTGATCGAGCTCGATCGTCACGCAGGTCGCCGAACCGCCCTCGGCGGGCGCGAGGAGGTCCCGCGGCCCGGCCGAGGCCTCCACGCCGAGCGCCGGCGGCGGCGCGCCTCCCTGCATCGCCGTGAGGCTGATCTCGGTCTCGGCCGACTTCAGCACGCGTGCGAACGGCGTGCCCTCGACATCCTGGCGCCAGCGCACGCTGCGCGCGTCCTCATCGACGTGCACGATGTGGAAGTCCGCGCGCACGACTTTTCCCTTGGCGGTCGTCATGACCTCGGTGAACGCGTCGCCGTCCACGTCCTCCACGCGCTGCACACGTGGCCACCAGCGGGGCAGGTGGTGCGGGTCGCAGATCACCTCCCACAGCTCCTGGACGGGCGCTTGAATCGTTCGGCTGCGGCGCGCGCCGGGCACGGTGGCCCGGCCTAGGACTCGTAGGAGAGCAGCGCGTGCGCATCGCGCGGGGCCAGCCGCTCGCGACCTTTGAGGAAGGCGAGCTCCACGAGAAACCCGCACCCGGCGACCTCGCCGCCGAGCTGCTCGACGAGCTCGCACAGCGCCTTCGCCGTCCCGCCGGTCGCCAGCAGGTCGTCGTGAACGAGCACCCGCTTGCCGCTGTGGAGCGCGTCCGTGTGCAGCTCGAGCTCGCCGGCGCCGTACTCGAGCAGGTACTCGGCGGCGATCGTCTCGTAGGGCAGCTTGCCGGGCTTGCGGGCCAGCACGAAGCCGGCGCCCAGCTCGAGCGCCAGCGCCGGCCCGAGCAGGAAGCCACGCGCCTCGGCCGCCACCACGCAATCGACGCCCAGCGGCCGCGCGTAGTCGGCCAGCGCGCGCACGGCTTCGGCGAGCGCGTCGGGGTCGGCGAGCACCGGCGTGATGTCCTTGAAGCCGATCCCCGGCCGTGGAAAATCCGGTATCTCGCGGATCAGCTCACGCAGCCGGACACCGGCGCTCCCCGGTCCGCCCGCGGCGGGCGCCGTCGCCGAGCGCCCACCCGCGGGTGGGCTCGCGAAGGGGTCGCGCTCGCCCGTCGCCGGGGCTCCCATCAGCGCACGATCTTCCGCAGATCGCGGATCAGCAGCAGGTGCTTCAGGTGGGTGGCCACCGCCGCGAGGTTCTCGAGCGCCTCCACGGCCTCCTTGCGCCGCTGCGGATTGCGCGAGCGCAGCGCCGGCGCGAGGATCTGCTGGAGCAGGCTCGCCTCGCGGTCGGCCGAGGAGCGGAACACGCGCAGGTTGCGACCCTCGACGCCGTAGCGGGCGAGCTCGGCCACGGCCGCGATGATCTCCCGCTCGGTCTCGTCGAAGTAGCGCTGACCGCCTCGCAGCTCGCCTTTGACCACGCCGTACTCTTCGAGCTCGCGCACGAGCTTGCCCTCGGCCTTGGTCTCCTCGAGCACGTCCTCCAGCGAATACAGCGCGCCGGTGGAGCGGTCCGAGATCGGCGAACGCAGGCTCACGCCGGGGCGCCACGCCCGCGTCCCGTCGCCGGCCCGCGCCGGCGTCGGCGCCACGCTGCCCGACCGTCCCGCGGCGAGCTCCTGGCGGATCACCCGCAGCGGCAGGAACTCATCGCGCTGCATGCGCAGGATCGTGCGCAGTCGCGCCACGTCGCCCTGGGTGTAGAGGCGGTAGCCGCCCGGCGTACGGCGTGGCGTGAGCAGCTTCTGGTCCTCCAGGTAGCGGATCTTGGAGATCGAGATGTCCGGAAACTCCTGGGCCAGCGCCTTGCACACCGCCCCGATCGTCAGTGACTTCTGGTGCTGGCGGATCTCGGGTCGCCCCTCCTGCTGGCGCTCGAGCTCCACCTCGATCTCCCCCACATCCACCTGTGGCGCCTGGGCAGCCATCAGCGCACGTGGAACGTCAGCTTGTACTTGCCGATCTGAACCTCGTCGCCCTCCTCGAGGCGCTGAGACTCGATCCGGGAGCGGTTCACGTAGGTGCCGTTCAGGGACCCGCAGTCGTCCAGGTGCCATTGATCGCCGCGGCTGATCAGCAGGGCGTGATCGCGCGAGACGGTGATGTCGTCGAGGAACACCTCCGAGTCGGGACGCCGCCCGATGCTCATCCGCTCGCGGTCGACGGCGAAGCTCTCCCCCACGCGGCCGCCGCCCGCGCGGATGACGAGCGCCGGACCCCGCGCCGTGACCTCGTCGAGCTCGACCGGGACGAGCTCTCCCTCCTCATCGATGCGGTAGGTCGCCGTCACCGGCTGTCCGCCGCTGTCGCCGCGCTCGAGCAGGGAGCCGCAGCGTTGGCAGTAGTTGGCTCCCTCGGCGTTGACGAAGCCACACTCGGTGCAGTGCAGGGCCATGACTGGCTGAGCCCTCGCCTAGACGATCGAGCGCCGCGGCGCGCGAGTCGCTTTCGCCCCGGCGAGCGTCACGACGGCCCGTCCCCCGATGAACCGTCGGCCTGGCCCTTGGCGAGGATGTCGGTGAGCTGTTTGACGTCGTCGCCGGTGATCATGATCTCGCCGCCGTCGTGCTTCTTGCGCAGGCGATTGACCAGCTCGGCGCGCAGGATGTCGATCTTGCCGTGCAGGATGCGCCGCTTGTAGGAGATCTCGGTCTCCTCCTCGGTGAGCTGGCGGATGACGTCCTTGAGCTCGACGTCCTTCAGCGAGCCGAGGTCGGGAAACGTGTCGTCCATCGTGGCTTTTCTCCTCTCGCGGTCTAACGCGGGCCTGCGCCGGGCAGAATCTGCAGGCGCGGCCGGCCGGAGTGCCGAGTATAGACCAGAAGGTAAAGCTCAGCTTGAGACTACGGCTCGAGCTCCCGGCCCTGGCCGCGCTGGTCGCGCAGCTGGCGAAGCCCCGACCGCACGTACAGGCCGCTCGCGAGCAGAGCCAGTCCGAGGCCCAGGTAGAGCAGCGCTTCTGCGATCGCTCCGAGGCCGGCGATCGCGAAGAACAGCGCCCCCATCACCGGCGCGACCGCCAGCCGCCCGGGCCAGTTGATGCGCAGCTCGACGCCCCGCGCCAGGCCGTAGCGACCCAGCGCGAGCATCGAGAGCTCGCGGGCGGCCAGCAGCGCGAGCGCCCACCGAGGCAGAAGGGCGAAGTGCCAGCACACGACCGCACCCGAGATCACGAGCAGGCGATCGGTCGCCGGGTCCATGAGCGCGCCGAGGCGGCTGTGCTGCCCGGTGACGCGCGCCGCGATCCCGTCGGCGTAGTCGGCCCAGCCGATCACCGCGAACAGCGTCGCCGCGAGCGCGCCGGTGCCTTCGTCGCTCGACAGCGCCACGGCCAGGAACACCGGGATCAGCGCGAGCCGGGCGAACCCGATCGCGTTGGGCACGGTCCACGGCCGCAGCGGCGCACCGGCGAGCGTCTCGGCGGGCGGCGGCCCGGACCGATCGACGCCCAGCAGGCGACGCGCGCTCGGCCGTGTGCGCCGCCCGGCCCCCGTCGTGGCGCCCCGGCCACCCAAGCCCTCGGACACCTCGGCGCTGGCGCGCTCGCCGCGCTCTAGGGGAGACTCCACCACAGCTCGTCCAGCATCCGGACAAGCTCGGCGGGCTCGCCTCCCAGGGGAAGGCTCCGAGCCGGCTCCCGCCCGCGACGCACCTGGACCTCGATCTCGCCGGACTCGACGGCCCGGCGCCCGACCGTCAGGCGGAGCGGGCAGCCGAGCAGCTCCGCGTCTGCGAACTTCTCGCCGGGCCCGACGTCGCGGTCGTCGTAGAGCACGTCCACACCGCCCGCACTCAGCGTCTCATGCAGCGCCTCGGCGGCCTCGAGCTCGGGTGAGCCCGCCTTGCCGATGCCCACCAGGTGAACGGCGAACGGCGCGAGCGCCCTTGGCCAGGAGATGCCGTGCTCGTCGGCGAACTGCTCGACCGCGGCCGCGACGATCCGCGCGGGTCCGATCCCGTAGGAGCCCATCCACACGGACAGCTCGTCGCCCTTCTCGTCGAGGTAGCTGGCCCCGAGCGGATCGGAGTAGCGCGTACCGAGCTTGAAGATGTTGCCCACCTCGATCGCCTTCAGCAGCTCGATCTGCTCGCCGTCGACGGTGTCGCCGTTGAGCAGCTCCTGCCTGCCCTGCTGTGCGCGCACGACCTCGCTGTTGGCCGCATAACCGGACTCCGTCAGAACGATCTCGTCCTCCCCGGCCGCGCACGGCGCCATGTACTCGTGCGCGCCCAGTCCTCCCATCATCCCGACGTCGGACTCCACCCGGTAGAAGCGCAGTCCGGTGCGCTGCATCATGCGGTCGTAGGCGCCGATGTGCAGCTCGTAGCGCTCCTTGAGGCCCTGCTCGTCACGGTCGAAGGAATAGGAGTCCTTCATGATGAACTCGCGCGTGCGCAGCACCCCGGCCCGCGGGCGGGGCTCGTCGCGCTCCTTGACCTGGAAGTGGTAGAGGATCAGCGGCAGGTCGCGGTAGGAGTGCACGACCTGGGCGGCGTGGAACGTGGCGGCCTCCTCGTGGGTCATCGCGAGCACGAGCTCGGAGCCCTTGCGGTCGGTCAACTTGAAGAGCTCCTCGATATCCAGCCGCCCGGTCTTGCGCCAAGGCTCCGCGGGCTGGAGCACGGGCATCAGCATCTCCTGCCCGCCGATCGCGTCCATCTCCTCGCGGATGATCGCCACCACGCGCTGGTGCACGCGCCAGCCGGCGGGCAGCCAGCTCCACATGCCGGCCCCCATCTGGCGGATCAGGCCGGCGCGCACCATCAGCTTGTGCGAGACCGCCTCGGCGTCGGCGGGCGGCTGCTTCTCTGTCGGCAGGAGATATTCGCTCAGGCGGGTCATCGCTCGGTCCGGCGGCTTGCGTCCAGGACGAGCGACGAGGGTATAGGGCCGGCGTGCGCTTCGCGTGGAACGCGCGACCGGACATCCATGCGCGGTCGGGAGGCTAGTGGCGGTGCAGGAAGCCTTCCAACTGGTAGACCCACGACTGAATCGCGCTGAGGCCGACGAGGTTGCCCAGCGCGATGTTCACGTCGACCAGATGCGTGCCCCACGCCGGACCGAGGACTTCGCTCACCTGTTCGCGCGTGTCGCCGGGCGGACCCACGTCCGTCAGCTGCAGCCAGCTCGCGCCGTTGGCCTGCTCGCACTGGCCCGTGTACTGGCCGGGCGTGAACACCCACGGTGTGGGCGCTGTCGGCGCGCGGATGTCTTTCAGCGACCCCAGGAAGCCCGGGAAGGGGGTGGTCGACGCATACGGATACAGCGGCCCGGAGCGATTGCCCTGGAAGAGCAGCGCGGGGTTCACGCACAGGACTTCGAGCTTGTTGGCTTCTTCTTCGGTCAGGGCCGTTTCAAGCAGCGGGCTTTTCACGCGCCCGAAGTCCGCGCCGAGCGGCGGTTCGTTCAGGAAGCTCGAGTAGGCCGCCACGCAATGCGTCTGCCAGGCGACCTCGCAGGCGGGGACGTTCTTGAAGTCGCCGCCCACGGTCTGGCCCTTGGGCACGAGGACGTTTCCGCCGAGCAGGATGGCGGACACGAGCTGCCTGCGCAGGGCGGCATCGGCATTCGGGTCGATCTGTTCCTTGATCAGCTGCTTGAGCAGCAGCGCGCCCTGGGAGTGGCCGATCAGCACGACGCCGCGGCCGTGGTTGTAGAGGGCGAGGTATTCCTGCCATGCCGACAGCACGCCCAGGTAGGCCTTTTCCGCCGCTGCGGGCGTGACGTGTCCCGCTGTGATCGCCAGCAGCGTCAGCTGGGGGTAGATGGGCGCGTACACCTTGCACGTCTGCGAGAAGCGCGACGCCTGGTCGATCGCGATCTGCGTCTCTTCACGGTTGATTTCGAGGGTCGCGTTCACGCTGAACTGACTGCTCACCGTGGGATACACGTAGAAGCAGTCGATCGGCGGGTTGCTCGCCGGCTGGGAGTGCTGGACGAAGCTCGAGCCGTTGCCGAGCTCGACGGTCGCTTCCTCGCTCGAGAGGCACGGGTTGTTGGCAAGCCCGGGCCTGCACAGCCACGTGGTTTCCGCCGAGGCCGTGACCGCCGTGGCGCCCGAGATCGCGAGCGTCGCGACGCCGAGGGCTGCGAGAGCGAGCGCCCGCAGCCCGGCCGAAGGTCTCAATCCATTACTCATCCCGCCCTCCCCGATCGACGCGGCGCGCGCCCGCTTGCCCCTCCCTGCACGGCCCACAGCACCGCTTACACGATCAATCCTACCGCCGCGATCGCCGCGGCGCAACCGCCTCACCGCCGCCACCAGGCGCGCGTGTCGAGCGGGGCTCACCACGGCGGGCCGGCCCCGATCCACCAGGGAGGCTGGTGGATCGGGGTTCGACCGGCCTTGCTTGGCCTGCCAGGGGGCCCTAGTGGCCCAGGTTTTCCAGCTGGTAGACCGCGCCCTGGAGTCCCGTCAGGCCGACGAGATTGCCGAGGGCGACGTTGACGTCCTCCAGATGCGTCCCCCAGATGGGCCCGAGGACTTCCGCGATCTGTTCGCGGGTGTCCGAAGGCCCTCCGGCGGCGGTCAGCTGCAACCAGGTGGCGCCGTTGGCGCGGTCGCACTGGCCCGTGTACTGCGCCGGCATGCTCACCCACGGAGTCGAGCCTTTCGCCCCTTTGACGAACGCACCGAGCGGACCGGGGAACGGCGAGGTCGACTCGTAGCGGAACAGCGGTCCGACGGGATTGCCCTGCTGGACCAACGCCGCGGGGTTCACGCACACGACTTCCAGGTTTTTCGCCACTTCTTCGGGGATCGGCGGCAGCAGCGGGCTGTTGACGCGTCCGAAGAGAGATGGATTCGGCGGTTCTTTCAGGAAGCTCGAGTACGCCACCAGACAGTGCGTCTGCCCGGTGAACTGGCAGGTGGGCACGGTCGTGGACGTCGCACCCACCGTCTGGCCCTTGGGCACGAGCACGTTTCCGCCCAGCAGGTCGGCGCCCACCAGCTGCTTGCGCCGGGTGGCGTTCGTGTCGATCTGTTCTTTGATCAGCTGCTCGAGCACCAGCGAGCCCTGCGAGTGGCCGATGAGCACGAAGCCACGCCCGTGGTTGTACAGGGCGAGGTATTCCTCGAACGCCGTCAGCACGCCGATATAGGCCCTCGCAGAATCTTCCGGCGTCACCGCCCCCGGCGTGTTGATCGCCGCGAGGGTCAACTGCGGATAGATCGGCGCATACACCTTGCACACCTGCGAGAAGCGCGACGCCTGGTCGATCGCGATCTGCTTCTCTTCGGGACCGATTTCAAGGTTCGCGTTCGGCCCGGGCTGGCCGCTCACGGTGGGGTACACGTAGAAGCAGTCGATCGGCGGGTTGCTCGCGGGTTGCGGATGTTCGACGAACGAGGACCCGTTGGCCAGCTCCACGGTCGTTTCCTCGCTGCTCGTACACGGGTTGTTGGCGATCCCGGGCTTGCACAGCCAGACGGTTTCCGCCGATGCCGCGCTGGCCGCGAGCGCCGAGACGGCTAGCGCCGCCGCGCTGAGGGCTGCCAGCAGCACTGCCCGCCACCCAACCCGCAGGGTCGGACGCGGCCTCATTGCCTGATGCATGATGCTCCTCCTGAGTCCGGGCGGCCGAGCCCCACGGAGCACGCCAGGGCGCGCGCCGCCAGTTTGCGGTGATATTGACAGATCGGTACCAAAGTCTCAAACCCCATCTCGGCGGTCGACGCCGAGCAGCGCCGCCTCGACCTCGCGCAGGCGCTCGGTGTCGCCCCTGATGCCCACGATGGCGTCGTTGTAGAGGAACGCCTCGCCCAGCCGCACGATCGCGTAGGCGAGGCTTTCGGGGGCCACCGTGGAGACGAAGTCGCCGGCGTCGATCTCGGCGCGAATCATCCGCTCGATCGCCGCGACCAGGCGTGGCTGCACGATCCCGCCGCTCGAGGTCAGGATGCGCAGCGCGCGCTCCTGCTCCTGGGCGAGCAGCGCGCGCAGCACGCGGGTGGTGGCCAGCTCGCGGTTGAAGCGGTCGAGCGCGTCGAGCAGCGCCGGAGCGCCCGTGCCCGGCGTGTGTCGGCGAGCCGAATCGAGTCGCCGTTCGGCGAGCCCTGCGAGCACGAGCCCGATGAAGGCGTCGCGCGTCCCGAACCAGCGGTGCATGGTCGCCCGCGCGAGGCCGAGCTCCTGCGCGATCGCCTTCACGTCGATGCGCTCGCCGGCCAGGAATCGCTTGGTGCCGAGCGCGACCGCGTTCTCGCGGCTTGCTGCGGCTGGTCGGCCGGGACGACCCGTGACGACGGGGGTCATGCATAGAGCCTAGACGAGCGCGCACGGCCCCCGCGCCCGCGCATCTCCCTGCCGCAGGGAGGCCTTTGATAGAACAGCGGTGACCCGCCGACCCGCGAGCGAACTTCCACAAGGAGCCCCGATATGGCCTATTCCGTCCCACCGCTTCCCTACGCCTACGACGCGCTCGAGCCGCACATCGACAGGGCGACGATGGAGTTCCATCACGACAAGCACCACCAGGCTTACGTCGACAAGGCGAACGCCGCGCTCGAGGGCACCGAGTGGGCCGAGAGGCCGGTCGAGGACGTGCTCAAGAGCCTCGACAGCCTGCCCGCCGACAAGCTGGCGCCGGTCAAAAACAACGCCGGCGGCCACCACAACCACACGCTCTTCTGGGAGAACATGAGCCCGGACGGCGGCGGCGCTCCGGGCGGCGGGCTGGCGAGCGCGATCGATGCGACGTTCGGCTCCTTCGCCGACTTCCAGGCGAAGCTCAAGGAAGCCGGCGTCAACCAGTTCGGTTCGGGCTGGTCGTGGCTCGTGCACGATGGCTCGGGCCTTGCCATCGTCGGCACGCCCAACCAGGACTCGCCGATCTCCGCCGGCAAGACACCGCTGCTGGGCGTCGACGTGTGGGAGCACGCCTACTACCTGAAGTACCAGAACCGCCGCCCGGACTACATCGACGCGTGGTGGAACGTCGTCAACTGGGACAAGGTCGCCGAGCGGTTCTCAGGGGCGTCCTAGCCGGTCTGATTCGTGGGTGCCCCTCGCACATGTGCGAGGGGCCGGTGGGCGCATGCGCCCACCGTCGACCCGCCGCATGCGGCGGGTCGGGGCAGGCCGCATGCGGCCTGCCCACCTGCTCAGCGCGAGAAGCGCCTGCCGGCCACCGGAGATGCCGCCTGGTCCAGCGCCGGGCTCGGGGCTGCGGGCTCGACCGGGTTGACGCCGTCGACCGGGCCGTTGCCGTCGAGCATCGACTCGAGGACCGCGTCGGCGCTGGCGTCGTTCTCGGCGGCGGCGGCCTCGAGCGCCGCGATCCGCTCCGGGGTCATCGCCGTCGCGTCCTCGTTCTCGGCCAGCCAGTCGCGCGCCTCGGCGGCGGCGCTCTCGTCGCGCTGGACCTTGCGCCCGGCGGCGTAATAGCGGTCGATCTCCTTGAACAGCTCGTCGACCAGCTGCTCGGTCGGCACCTTCTTCAGCGGCTCTCCCTTGGAGTAGATCATGCCCATGTCTTTTGCGCCGGTGATGCCGAAGTCGGCGTGGCGGGCCTCGCCGATGCCGTTGACGGCGCAGCCGAGCACCGAGACCTCGATCGGGTCCTCGTAGGCTTCCAGGCGACGCTCGACCTCGACCACGACGCTGTCCATGTCGAACTGCAGCCGCCCGCAGGTCGGGCACGCGATCAGGTCCGGCCCGCGCTCGCGCAGCTTGAGCGCCTTGAGGATCTCCCAGGCGACCTTGACCTCCTCCTCGGCGTGGAAGGTCGACAGCGAGATGCGGATCGTGTCGCCGATCCCGTCCGCGAGCAGCGTGCCGAGCCCGACGGCCGACTTCAGCGAGCCCGACCACTTGGTGCCGGCCTCCGTTATCCCGAGGTGCAACGGATAGGGGATCCGCTCGGAGAGCATGCGGTTTGAGGCGATCGTGTTGGGCACCGAGGTCGACTTCATCGAGACCTTGAAGTTGGTGAAGTCCAGGCGCTCCATCAGCTGGACGGTCTCGATCGCCGCTGTCACGAGCGCCTCGACCGGGTTGTCGTACTCGAGCTGGCGCAGGTGCTTTGGCAGCGAACCGCTGTTCACCCCCACGCGCAGCGGCGTGCCGCGCTGCTTCGCGAGCGCGATCACCTCAGCCACCTTCTCCGGGCCGCCGATGTTGCCGGGGTTGAGCCTCACGCAGTGGGCGCCGGCCTCGATCGCCTTCAGCGCCAGCGTGTGATTGAAGTGGATGTCGGCGATCACCGGGATCGGCGACTGCGCGACGATGTCCTTCAGCGCCTCGACGTCCTGCTCGCGGGGCACAGCCACCCGCACGATGTCCGCACCCGCGCCGGCCACTGTGCGTATCTGATCCATCGTCGCGCCGAGGTTGGCCGTCTCGGTCTTGGTCATCGTCTGCACCGCCACGGGCGCGCCGCCCCCGATCGGGACCGGGCCGACTTGGATCTGGCGCTCCGAGGCCATGGGCTCATTGTACGGCGGGGCCTGCGCCGCCGGTCAAGCGGGCCGCGCCGAGGCTCCGGCCAGCGCCCGCCGTAACCTGCGCGCATGAGCCAGCCGCGCGCAACCGACGTATACGGCACCGCCCGCGGACCGCTCGCGCGACTCGCCGCGCCGCTCGCGGCGCGCGCCCGCGTCCGTCGCCACGCGCGCTTCTTCGCGCTCACACGCCTGCCCGCGGGGGCGCGCGTGCTCGACGTGGGCTGCGGGCAGCTCGGCCTGCGGGCGCTCGAGCCGGGGCTCGACATCACCGGGGTCGACCTCGACGAGCGCCCGGACTACCCCGGCCCGTTCGTGCGCGCCGACCCGGCCGACGGGCTGCCGTTCGCCGCCGACCAGTTCGACCTGGTCTACTGCTCGAGCGTCATCGAGCACGTCCCCCCGGCCCGCCGCGCGGCCTTCGCCGCCGAGATCCGCCGCGTGGGCAGGGGATGGTTCGTGCAGACCCCCGCCTTCTCGTTTCCGATCGAGCCGCATTCGCTGCTTCCCGCCGCGCATTGGCTGCCGGCGCGCCTGCGCCGAACGTACTGGCGCCTGGGCGCCGCGCGCGGGTGGCAGGAGATATCGCTGCTCAGACGCTCGGAGGTCGAGGATCTGTTCGGGCCGGCGCGGCCCGAGCGGATCGGCCCGCTCGTGAAGAGCTGGGTGTGCGTGCACCCGCCGGCGCCGGCGGCGCCGTGAAGCTCAGCCGGCCAGGCGGCTGATGTCGTTGCTCACGCCGTTGAGCACGAGGAACAGCAGCAGCACGATCCCCACCGAGCTGAAGCGATACATGGCGAGCAGCGAGATCCGGCGCCCGCGCAGCTTCTCGGCGACCGACCACAGCACGTGGCCGCCGTCGAGCGGCAGGAAGGGAAACAGGTTGATGACGGCGAGGATGAGCGACAGGAACCCGAGGAAGACCAGTGCGAAGCCCGTGCCGGCGACGACCGTTTCGTGCTCGATTTCGGTGATCCCAACGATGCTGTGGAGCTGGCTTCGGACCTTCTGGCTCGTGAGCGCGCGCCCGAATCCCGTGAGCGTCTGCGTGGTCACGTGCCACATCGCGCTCAACGAAGCCCCGGCCGCCCCGATGACTCCAAACGATTTCGCGGCCGCGCCGAAGTCGAAGCCGATCAGCATGCGCCCTTCCTTGCCGCTGTAGCGGGGGTAGATCAGAAGCGTCGTGTCGCGACCGGCGCGGCGCACCGTCAGGCGCACCGGCGTGGCCGCGCGACAGCCGTCGCTGAGCGCACCGGCGCAGCGGTGGGCGCCGATCGTGTGCGTCGCCGTTGAGACCGTCACCTGGCGGCCGTCCACTGCGACGATGCGATCGCCCGGCCGCAGCACTCCGTCGGCCGGCTCGCCGCGCAGGATCGCCCCCACGGTGGTCGTCGGTGTGAGCGTGTGCACCGAGGTGTCGAGGTTGCCGAGCGCCAGCGCGCCGTTGAGGTTGCCGCTGAACAGCACGGCCCAGAACAGCAGGAAGGCGATCAGGATGTTCACCCCGGGCCCCGCGAGGATCACGACGATCCGCTTCCACGGCGCCTGGGTGTAGTAGGCGCGCCTGGCCACCTCCGGATCGAGCCCCCCGATCTCTTCGGGGCTCATGCCGGTGATCTTCACGTATCCGCCGGCCGGGATCGCCCCGATCGCGTACTCCGTCTCCCCGCGGCGCACCCGCAGCAGCGTCGGCGGGAAGAACAGCGAGAAGCGCTCGACGCGCATGCCCACGGCCTTCGCGACGGTGAAGTGCCCGAGCTCGTGCAGAACGATCAGCAGCACGATGCCGAGGATGGTCAGGACCCAGCTCACTTCGCTCAGTGTGGCAGGCCCTGTGGCCATCCCGCGCCGGATGCGACGATCGCCTCACCGATACGCGATGACGGCCTCCCCCGCCACCGTCCGTGCCTGACGGTCGGCCTCGTACAGCGACTCGAACGCGCGCACCGGCTCTCCCGGCAGCTCGGCAAGCGTGCGCTCGATCACCTCGGATATCTCGAGGAATCCGATCTGACCCTCGAGAAACGCGTGCACGGCGACCTCGTTGGCGGCGTTGAGCACGCACGGCGCCGTGCCGCCCGCGCGGGCCGCTTCGCGCGCCAGCCGCAGGCACGGAAAGGAGTCGAGGTCGACCGCTTCGAAGGTCAGCTCGCCGACGGCGGCCAGGTCGAGCGGAGTCACGCCCAGCTCCACGCTCTCGCCTCCGTGCAGCGCGTAGGAGATCGCGATGCGCATGTCGGCGGGGCCCAGGTGGGCCAGCATCGCCCCATCCGCCATCTCGATCAGGCCGTGTACGAGCGATTGCGGGTGCACGACGACGTCGATCCGCTCATACGGCGTGCCGAACAGGTGGTGAGCCTCCATGACCTCGAGGCCCTTGTTCATGAGCGTCGCGGAGTCGATCGTGATCTTCCCGCCCATCGCCCAGGTGGGGTGTGCGAGCGCCTCCCGGACGGTCACGTCTCTGAGCTCCTCGCGCCCGCGCCCGCGAAACGGGCCGCCGCTGGCCGTGATCGTCAGGCGCTCGACCGATCCGGTCGGCTGTCCGGCGAGCAGCTGGTGGAGCGCCGTGTGCTCGGAGTCCACCGGCACGATCTGGGCCCCGGTCGCTTCGGCCAGCGCCGTCACCAGCTCACCGCCAACGACGAGCGACTCCTTGTTCGCGAGCGCAAGGTCGATGCCCTCGCCCAGTGTCGCCACGGTCGGGCCCAGGCCCGCGGAGCCCACCAGCGCGTTGAGCACGAGATCCGCCTCGGACTCGACGACGAGCCGCACGAGGCCCTCGGCCCCGCCGAGCACCTCGCCGTCCGTCCATGCCAGGCCGGCGCGCGCCGCCGCGTCCTCGTCGGCGAGCGCGACCCGCTGCACCCCATGCGAGCGGGCCTGCTCGAGCAGCGCCTCCCACGAGCGCTCGGCGGACAGTCCCACGAGCTCGAGCTCGTCGCTTCGCCGGCAGACGTCGAGCGCCTGGGTCCCGACGGAGCCGGTCGAGCCGAGGATCAACAGGCGCTTGCGGCTAGGCATACGCGGCCCAGATGCAGTAGCCGACGACCGCCGCGAACAGCACCCCGTCGAGGCGGTCCAGGGCGCCGCCGTGGGCGCCGAACAGGCGACCCGAGTCCTTGGTGCGCGCCTCGCGCTTGATGAACGACTCGAACAGGTCACCCACGGGCGCCGCGAGCGCGACGCCGAGGCCGAGCACGAGCGCGCGCGTGCCCGGCAGCCAGTCCTGGTAGCGCCCGGCGATCCACACGCCGAGAACGGCGAACGCCATTCCGATCACGAGCCCCTCGACGGTCTTGCCCGGCGAGATTCGCGGTGCGAGCGGACGCCGCCCGAACATGTGCCCGCCGAGGTAGGCGCCGGTGTCGCCGAGAAACACGCCGACCAGCACGTCGATGACGATTCCCAGCCCGTGCGGCAGCCCGCGAAGAAGCACCGCGTAGGCGAGCGCGAACCCGATCCAGTAGACGCCGAGAAGCGTCAGCGCCATCCCACCGACGCTGGGTTCGGGCTGGTAGACCGTGAGCGCGAACAGCATCGGCAGCACCGCGACCGCGGCCAGGAGGATCTGCGCCTGCCCGCCGTACAGCGCCGCGGCCAAAAGGCCGCCGAGCGCGATGAACCCCGCCAGGCGGACCGGACGCGCGCGCTCATACATCGCGTACAGCTCGTGCATGCACACGCACCCGAGCGCGAACAGCCCGAGCGCGAACACCAGCCCCCCCTCGATCACCAGGAACAGCGCCACCGCGATCGCCGGCAGCGCGACGAGGATCCGCGCGCCCAGGTCCGAGCGCTGGGAGCTCATCGCCCGCCGAAGCGTCGGCGGCGCTCGGAGAACTCGGCCAGCGACTGCTCGAGGGCCTCGCGGGTGAAGTCCGGCCACAGCTCCTCGCGGAACACGAGCTCGGAGTAGGCCGACTGCCAGAGCAGGTAGTTGGACAGGCGCCGCTCGCCGCTCGTGCGGATTATCAGATCGGGGTCGTGCATCTCCGGCGCGTACAGGCAGTCGCGGAACTCCTCCTCGCTGCCCCCGCTGAATCGGCGCGCCGCGTCGAGGATCTCGGCGCGCCCGCCGTAGTTGAAGGCCACGAACAGCGTTATCCGCCGGTTCGCGTCGGTCAGCTCCTCCGCCCAGCGCATCCGCTCGAGGAGCTCCTGCGAGATCCCCTGGCGTCGCCCGATGAAGCGCATGCGCACGCCCTCCTCGTGCAGCTCCGGGGTCTCGTCGACGATCCTCTGCGAGAACATCTCCATCAGGCCCGCCACCTCATCGGCGGGCCGAGACCAGTTCTCGGTCGAGAACGAGTACACCGTCAGCTCCTTCACGCCCAGCTCCGTGGCGTCGCGCAGGCGCGCCTTCACCGTGTCGGCCCCCGCGCTGTGACCGTCGTTGACGGGCACGCCATGGGCACGCGCCCACCGCCCGTTGCCGTCGGTGATGATTGCCACGTACCGAGCCGACGGCACCGCCGACGCCCGTTCCCCGGCGACGTTCATCAGACTTCGAGGATCTCCTCTTCCTTGGCCTTGAGCACACCATCGAGATCGCCGATGCGCCCGTCGGTCAGCTTCTGCAGCTCCACCTCGGCCCGGTGCTCGTCGTCGGAGGACGCCTCGCCCTTCCCCTTCAGCTCACGCAGATGCTGCATCGTGTCGCGGCGCACGTTACGGATCGCCACGCGCCCCTCCTCGGCGAGGTTGCGCACCACCTTGACCAGCTCGCGCCGGCGCTCCTCGGTCAGCTCCGGCACGACCAGGCGCACGAGATTGCCGTCGTTTGAGGGAGTGAGGCCGACGTCTGACTCGTTGATGGCCTTCTCGATCGCCTTGATCGAGGACTTGTCGTAGGGCTGGACCGTGATCATCCGGGCTTCGGGCGCGGAGATCGTGGCGAGCTGGTTCAGGGGCGTCATCGCGCCGTAGTAGTCGACGAGCACGCGGTCGAGCAGCGCCGGGCTCGCCCGTCCCGTGCGCACCGTCGAGAACTCGTGCTGCGCCGACTCCGCCGACTTGAGCATCCGCTCGCGGGCGTCCTCGAGCAGCTCGTCGATCAGGCTCTCAGCCGCCATCGCCTTCCCTTTGAGATGTCGATACAAGCGTGCCCACGCGCTCGCCGGAGATTATCCGCGCCAGGCTCTCATCGTCGTCCATGTTGAACACGTTCAGCGGCATCCCGTTCTCCATGCACAGCGCCAGAGCTGTGGAGTCCATAACCCGCAGACGGCGCTCGATCGCCTCCATGTGCGTGATCTCGGGGATGAACTTTGCGCCGGGGTCCACGGCGGGATCGGCGGTGTAGACGCCTTCGACGCCGTTCTTCGCCATCAGGATGACCTCAGCGTGGATCTCGGCCGCGCGCAGCGCGGCGGCGGTGTCGGTCGTGAAGAACGGGTTTCCTGTCCCGGCGGCGAAGATCACCACCCGACCCTTCTCCAGGTGGCGCATCGCGCGGCGCCTGATGTAGGGCTCGGCGACCTCGGAGACGCCGAGGGCCGACTGAACGCGCGTGTCGGTGCCCATCTTCTCCAGCGCGTCCTGCAGCGGCAGGGCGTTCAGCACGGTGGCAAGCATCCCCATGTAGTCGGCGGTCGCCCGATCCATCCCCGCAGCGATGCCCTGCATGCCGCGGTAGATGTTCCCCGCCCCCACCACGATCGCGACCTCCACGCCCTGGTCGCGCACCGCGGTCACCTGCCGGGCCACCGCGATCACGCGCTCGGGATCGGTGCCGTAGGGAAGGTCCCCCATCAGCGCCTCGCCGGACAGCTTCAAGAGGATGCGTTTGAAGGCAGGGGCCATCGACGGCAGAGCCTATCCGTCGCACGGCCTACTGGCCGATTGCGAAGCGGACGAAGCGGCGTATGACGACGTTCTCGCCGGTCGTGGCGGTGAGCTCGTCGCGCAGCTGCTGCACGGACTTGCCGTCGAACTTGGGGTTGTGCATCTCCTGCTCGAGCAGCACGACCGTCTGGAGCCAGGAGTCCAGCTTCCCGGCGACGATGCGCTCGCGGACGTTCTCCGGCTTGTCGGCCGCCTCCTGCTCGTAGATGCGCGTCTCGGCCTCGAGCACGTCGTGCGGAACGTGCTCCCGGCTGACGTACGCGACCGTCGGGCTCGCGGCGATCTGCATCGCGACGTCGCGCGCGAAGCCCACGAAGTCATCGTTCTTGGCGACGAAGTCGGTGTTGCAGTCGACCTCGAGCAGCACGCCGACCTTGGCGCCCGCGTGCACGTAGGCCTGGACGGTGCCCTCGGTCGCCGCTCGCTCGCCCAGATCCTGGATTTTCTTGCCCTGCTTGACCCTCAGGATCTCGATCGCCTTCTCGATGTCGCCCTCCGCCTCTGTGAGGGCCTTCTTGCAGTCCATCATGCCGGCGCCCGTGCGCTCGCGCAGCGCCTTCACGTCCTTCGCGCCGACCTCGACCGCGCTCATGGCTCGCTGACCCCCGCCGCCGCGTCGCTCGGCTGCGTCTCGGCGTCCGCGCCGGCCTCGGGGGCCGCCGCGGCAGCCGCGTCCGCCTCGGCGGGAGCATCGGCGTCCTCCGCCTGCGCCGAGCCCTCGGGGGTCTCCGAGGGTGGCGTCTGCGCGGGCGCCTGCGGGGTCTCCGGCGCGGCCTCGGCCGGCGCCTCAGGAGCCTCGGCCCGGGTCGTGACCTCGGGCGTCTCGGGGGTCTCGGGAGTCTCGGCCTGTGCCTGGGCCTCGGGCGTCTCGGGAGTCTCGGCTCGTGCCTGGGCCTCGGGCGTCTCGGGGGTCTCGGCGTTTGCTGGGACCTCGGGCGTTTCGGGGGTCTCGGCCGGTGCCTGGGCCTGCGGCGTCTCGGGGACAACGGCCGTCTGGGCCTGCGCGGCGGGCGGCGCCGGAGCCTCGGCCGTGGCAGGCGCGCTCTCGGCGGCCGCAGCCTCTCGGGCGGCCTGCTCTGCCGCCTCGCTGGCGGCCTTCTCGGCCGCGGCCTGTTCCTCGGCCTCGCGGCGCGCTCGCGCCTCGGCCTCCAGGCGAGCCTTCTCCGCGGCTTCTTGGCGGGCGCGCTCCTCCTCTGCGCGGAACACGGAATAGCCCTCGGAGACCACCTGGCCGATCGCCTGCGTTATGAGCGCGCAGGAGCGGATCGCGTCGTCGTTGCCGGGAATCACGAAGTCGATGCCGTCGGGATCGCAGTTCGTGTCGACCAGGCCGATGATCGGGATGCGCAGACGCTGCGCCTCGCGCACCGCGATGACCTCCGTTTTCAGGTCGATCACGAACATCGCGTTGGGGACCCGCTGCATGTCCTTGACGCCGCCGAGGTTGGCTTTCAGCTTCGCCAGGTCGGCCTGCGCGGCCATCCGCTCGCGTGTGGGCAGCAGCTCCAGCTGACCCTCGGCCTCGAAGCGTTCCAGATCGTGCAGGCGGCGGATGCGCAGGCTGATCGTCTGGAAGTTCGTCAGCAGCCCGCCAAGCCAGCGGTGGTTGACATATGGCATGCCGGCCGCCTCGGCCACGTCGCGGATCGTGTCCTGAGCCTGCTTCTTCGTGCCCACGAACAGGACGGTCCCGCCGCGGTGGGCGAGCGCCCCGGCGAACTCCTGCGCCTGGGCGAGCAGGGCGGCGGTCTTGTTCAGATCGATTATGTAGATGTCGCCGCGCTCACCATGGATGAACCGGCGCATCTTGGGATTCCAGCGACGCGTCTGATGGCCGAAATGGACGCCGGCCTCCAGCAACTCCGCGATACCTACCTCAGCCACGATGCTCCCTTGGATACACGCTTGATTTCCATGCGGACGAAGCGGACCCGGGGGCTGCGACGCGAGCGTCGCTCCTTCGGGCAGGGCCGCTTGCGCTGTCGCACGGCTCGATGATCGGATTGACGTTTCAGAATAGCCGAACGGAGGCGCCGGCGGGCGCCGGGCGAGCGCCCGCCGGGCGAGTTAGCCGTCGGTCCGAGTCCCCGATCCCTCGGCGCGGAGCAGCGCCTGCGCGAGGTCCGCCGGCAGCGGTGAGAGCACGTCGACGCGTTGGCTGCTCAGCGGATGGTCGAAGGCCAGGCGGCTCGCGTGCAGGAACTGGCGCTCCAGGCCGAACATTCCCGGCGTCCCATACTCGGGATCACCGCAAACGGGATGACCGATCGCCCTCAGGTGGACGCGGATCTGGTGCGTGCGCCCCGTCTCCAGGCGCAGCCGCAGAAGCGAGGCGCCCGGCAGCGCGCGCTCGAGCGTGAAGTGCGTGCGGGCCTCGCGCGGGCGGGCGCCGCCGACCGCCATGCGCGTGCGCACGCGCGGGTCGCGCCCGACCGGGGCGTCGATCGTGCCCGACCGGGCCGGCGGCCTGCCCTGCACGAGAGCCAGGTACTCACGTTCGATCTGCCTCTTCGCGAGCGCGGCCTGCAGCAGCCTGTGAGCCTCCTCCGAGCGAGCCACGATGAGCAGGCCCGAGGTGTCGCGGTCGAGTCGGTGGACGATCCCCGCCCGCTCCGGGTCGCCACCGGCCGCGGTCTGGGCGAGCAACTGGGCGAGCGTCCCCTCGCGGTGGCCGCGCGCGGGATGGACGACCAGACCGGGACCCTTGTCGACCACGAGCAGATGCTCATCCTCATATGCGATCGTGAAGCGGCTCACCGGGCGGCGTGACGCGAGTGGTCGATGAGCAGGAACAGGATCACGATGCCCAGCGTGATCGAGGCGTCGGCCAGGTTGAACGGGGGCCAGCCGAGCGGCAGCTTGATGAAGTCGGTCACGGCCCCGTCGCGCAGGCGGTCGAGGATGTTGCCGAGCGCGCCGCCGAGGAGCATGCCGGTGGGCAGCCACAGCATCGGCTGCGCGGCATGGCGCGCGAAGTAGGCCAGCAGCAGGAGCAGGGCGAAGCAGATGAGCAGCGTGACGATCAGGTGGTTTCCCGGCAGGAAGCCGAAAGCGACCCCCTGGTTGCGCGTGTTGACGAGCTGCACGCCGGGGAGCAGCTTGTGCTGTTCGCCGGAGACGATCGAGCGTTCGACCGCGTGCTTGCTGAGCTGGTCCGCGACCACGACGCCGGCGGCGACCGCCGCCACGCGCGTCCAGGCGCCCATCCCGCGGTGCGCGGCGCGCGGGGCGCCCGGCATGCCAGGGTGCCCCGGGTCCGCGACGCCTCCCACCGTACTCAGCCGTGGATGATGCCGGCGACGATGATGCTGTTGACGAGCTGGAGGGTGACGATCGCCAGGAGCGGACTGAAATCGATCCCCCCGAAGGTTGGAATGAAGCGGCGGAATATGCGCAGAAAGGGTTCGCAGATGTCACGCAGGAAGCCGAGCACGGCGTCGGTCGTGCGCGAGTACGGCGGACGCAGCCCGACGTTGAAGAGAAGCTGGATCACGATGTGCAGGATGATCAGCAGCGTGTAGACGTAGATGAGCGTCGACAGGTAGCCCGCGATCTGGGTGCGCGCCGTGGCCGGCGGCAGGAAGGCGAGAACGTGGGTCACCGGTGCTGCCCGTCCGCGAGCACGGCGTCAAGCGCCTGGCTGAACGCGGCCCTCAGCCCGGCGCGCTCCAGGGCATCCAGGCCGCGCGCCGTGACCCCTCCCGGCGAGGCCACCTCGCGGCGCACCGCGACCATGTCGTTGCCGCGGCGGCGCAGCAGCTCGGCGGTGCCGGCCAGCGTCTGAACGACGAGCTCCGCGCCCTGCGCCGCGGGGATGCCCTTGCGCACGCCGGCGTCGACCTGAGCCTCGGCGACGAGCGCGACGTACGCCGGGGCGCAGGACATCAGGCCCATCGCGACGTCGAGCAGCGCATCGGGCAGGACGACCAGCGTGCCGAGCTCGGCGAACAGGCCGCCGACGGCCTCGTCCAAGCCGGCGTCCCGGCCCTCCGCCGCGGCCGGCGCTCGCTCGTCCGCGGCCTGCACCACGGCGCCCTGGCGGACCTCGACCGGCAACGACGGGATGAAGCGATACACCGGCCGATCCGGATAGGCCTCCCTGAGCGCGTCCAGCGGCACCGCGGCGAGGATCGAGGCGACGGCGCCGGCGTGCGGCGCCACTTCGCGGGCGACATCGTGGAGCTGGGCGGGCTTGTGACACAGCACGACGAGGTCGGCCCGCTCGGCTACGGCCGCGTTTGTGGCGAGCGCCTCGCCGCCCACCTCGGCCGCGAGCGCGGTCGCGCGGTCGGCGATCGGATCGGCGCACAGGAGCGGGCGCCCCCACCCGCGGGCGAGCGCGCGCGCCATGTTCCCGCAACCGATCAGGCCGATCTGCATGAGTGGTCCAGGCTAGCGGTGCTCGTGCGGCGCTCCTGAGGTGCGAGAGTCAAGGCTGGCAAGGACGCAGTGAGCGAAGTGCGCTCTGCACACGAGCGATCGAGGACGCAGCCAGGCGTAGGCTGTCGCGCCTCAGGATTGGTTGAAGAAGCCCTTCTCGATGAGGCGGGCGCGCTCCTCGGCCGAGATCTCGACGTTGCGCGGGGTGAGCATGAACACCTTGTCGGCGATCCGCTGCATGCCGCCGTCGAGCGCGTAGGTGAGACCGGATGCGAAGTCGATCAGGCGCTTGGACAGGTCGGTGTCGGAGCTCTGCAGGTTCAGGATCACGGGGATCGAGTCCTTGAACTTGTCCGCGATCTGCTGGGCGTCGTTGAACGACTTCGGGACCACCAGATGCACGCGCACGTCTCCGTTGCCGCGCGTGCCGACCTGTTTCAGGACGGTGGCCGAGCGGCCGCGACCTCCGCCGGCGGCTGCGCCGGCGACCTCGTCGTCGTCGGCGAAGATGTCCTCGTACTCGTCACGGCGGCGCCGCAGGCGGCGGACGTTCGGCCGCTCGCGGTAGCGATCCTCGATCTCCGCCTCGGGAGGCGGCTCGTCGTAGTCGTCGTGGTATTCCTCGGCGAGGCCGAAGTAGACGAGGGCGCGGTGCCAGGAGTCGCGGAAAGCCATTGCTGTAGGTGCGTCTTCGCCCGGCGAGCCGGTTTCCCTGCTAATGCTAGTCATTCACGGTCGCCGGGCAGCCCCCTGATGGTACAGGCTCGTGCCGATCCGTACGATTGTCGCACCCTCCTCGACCGCGACCAGGTAGTCCTGCGAGGTGCCCATCGACAGGTGCTCGAGCTTGCGCTCGCGCGCCAGATCCCGCAACGCGGCGAACCAGCGGCGGCTGCGCTCCGGATCGCGCGCCAGCGGAGGCATCGTCATCAACCCCGCCACCGGCAGCGGGGAGCGTGCGATGAAGCCGTCGAGCTCCTCCGGCGCGACTCCCGTCTTGCCCTGCTCGCCCGCCACGTTGACCTCGATCAGGATTCGCAGGCCGGGGCGGGCCAGCTCGATGTGGCGGGCGAGCTCGCGAAGCGCGGAGTCCGAGGCCACCGAGTGGATCAGGCGAACGTGCGGCACGATCAGGCGAACCCGCCTGCTCTGGAGCGTTCCGATGAAATCCCACTCGAACAGGCGCCCGTGCGCGGCCACCTTCGCCTGGAGGTCCTGGGCGCGGTTCTCGCCGACCAGGCTGATGCCGGCCTCGGCGAGCAGCGGCAGCTTATCGACGGCGACGTACTTGGTCGCGGCCAGCACCTCGACCTCGTGCGGGCCGCGCGGGATCGACGAGCGCCGCACGGCGCCGGCGATCTCCTCGCGGATGCGCCTGAGATTCTCGGCGATCGTCTCCACGCGCAGGTCGTCGATCAGCTCAGCCATGCCACGCCCGCCTGACGCCCGGCGCTCGCCCCTTCGCGCCTGTGCGAGAAGAAGCGCTCATCACAGATCGTGCACAGCCGCACATCATGCACGCTCACCACACCGGCCCCGAGCAGCCGCTGGCGAGCGATCGAGCGCAGGTCGATGTTGCTCCGCTGGGTCTCGGAGCCCCCGAACGCCCGATGGACCTCCGGGCCGACCTCGTAGCAGCAGGCCCCGGCGCCGGGGCCGATGACGGCGACCACACGATCGCGACGACGTCCGATCTCACGCACAGCGCGAACCCCGTGCTCGAGCACACCCGCGGCGAGGCCTCGCCAGCCCGCGTGCAGCATCGCGACCGCCCCCTCCGAGCCCAGCGCGACCGGCAGGCAGTCGGCGACGAGCACCGTCATTCCCAGCCCGGGCAGGGCTGTGGCGTGGCCGTCGGCGTCGATCGCGAGCGGCCGCCCACCGGCTCCATCGACGCTGAGCACGCGCTGCACGCTCGTCCCGTGAACCTGGCGACTCGCGCACAGCCACCGCAGTCCGAGCTCATGGCACAGGCGCTCGCGCGCATCCAGTCCCTGCTCGTGCTCGGTGCCGCGCAAGGTGGAGAGATTGCCGCGGGCGCGGGTCGTGAACAGCGCGTGCCCGTCTCCGGGCAGATCGAAGCGGATCGCCCCATCGACGACCGCGGCATCGCCGCCGGGACCGCTCGCGCGCGTCACGAGCCCCCCGCCGAGGAGCCCTCGGTCAACGAGCCCTCCATCGCCGCGGCCAGCTCCGCCTGACGGTCCCCCGTCAGCTGGCCGTCGAGCTTTTGACGCAGCGCGAGCTCCAGGAGGCGGCCGATCTGCGGCCCGGCCGGGATGCCCGCAGCGAGCAGATCATCGCCGGTGATCTGCAGACGCACGTGTCTGACCTGCGAAAGCCATCGGCGCGCGGCCGCCGCCGCCGTTGTGAGCGCCTGCTTCTCGGCGAGGGCGCCGGCGAGGGCGACGGCCTCGACGGTGGCGGGGTGCGCCACGGCGCGCAGCTGCGATGGCCGGCGAGCTTCCTGCAGGCGCTCGACGAGCGCGGGCGCCAGGAGCGCCGCTGTCACGGCGCGGTCGCGCTCGGAGGCGACGAACTCCAGCTGGTCGAGCAGATCGAGCATCGCGGGCTCGGGATCCTCGCCGGGATCCTCGGTCATCCCCAGCAGCACAGTGGCCAGAAGCAACAGGTCGGCTCGCCCATCAGCCGGCAGCATCTCGAGCGAGGCGCGCGCGAGGGGCCCGTCGAGGAGCAGGCGCGGATCAAGCGCCGACAGGACGCCCAGCTCGCCCGCAGCCGCCAGCGCGGCGACGGGGTCGGGCTCGCCGAGCGCCAGCCGCAGCTCGGCGCCGATGCGCGCACCCGACACCGTCTCCAGGGCGCGGGCCGCGAGCGCCTCGGAGGCGAGCTCGGCCGTGTGCCCCTCGACCTCGAACCCCAGGCGCGAGCGATAGCGCGCCAGCCGCAGCAGGCGCGTGGGGTCGTCGAGAAAGCTCCGCCCGTGCAGCACGCGCAGGCGCGCACCGGCGAGATCCTCGAGCGCGAAGGGGGCGGCATGGAGCTCTCCGGGGCGGCGTCCGCCGAGGCGGACGGCGATCGCGTTGACGCTGAAGTCCCTGCGGAGCAGGTCCTCCTCGGCGGTGCCGGCCCGTACCTCGGGCAGCGTGCCGGGCGCCGGATAGGACTCCGCGCGCCGGCCCGCGATGTCGACGCGCCCGTCCGGCCACCACAGCAGCGCCGTGCCAAAGCGCTCGTGCAGGGCGATGCCCCAGCCCTGCCCCTGATCGGCGTCGGCGCCGAGCCCGAGGCTCGCGGCGAGCTCGCGCGCGAACGAGGGCGCGTCCGCCGCCACCACCACGTCGAGCTCTCGGGGCGTCCGTCCCAGCAGCAGGTCACGCACGGCTCCGCCCACGAGCACGACGTCGTCTCGCCCAGAGGCGAGATCGAGCAGCTGCTCGCCGCCCGGCCGCCCGCGCAGGCGCTCGAGCACAGTGTCGCCGTGCCGGTGCATGTCGTCCATCGTGCCTGCTCGCCTGGGCCTCGTGCGTGCCGGCCGGCTCCCCGATCCGCTCAGCCCGTCCGCACGGGGATCCCGGCCGCGGCCAGGTGGGCCTTGGCTTCGGCTATCGTGTGCCGGCCGTAGTGGAAGATCGAGGCGCACAGCGCGGCGTCGGCGCCGGCGCGAAGCGCGTCGGCGAGATGCTCGAGCTCGCCGGCGCCGCCAGAGGCGATCACCGGCACGCTGACCGCCTCGCACACGGCGGCCGTGAGCGCGAGGTCATAGCCATCGTTCGTGCCGTCCCTGTCCATGCTCGTCAGCAGGATCTCCCCGGCGCCCCGCTCCACGGCCTCCCGCGCCCAGACGACGACGTCGCGGCCGGTCGGCGTGCGTCCGCCGGCCAGGTAGGCCTCCCAGCCCGGGGACCCGCCTGCCTCGGCGGACCTCGCGAGCGCCCTTGCGTCGATCGCGAGCACGACACACTGGGCGCCGAACACCGCGGCGAGCTCGTCGATCAGCTCGGGGCGCTCGAGCGCGGCGGAATTGACCGACACCTTGTCGGCGCCGGCGTCGAGCACCGCCTGGGCATCCGCGGCCGAGCGGATGCCCCCGCCGATCGTGAATGGAACGAACACGTCGTCCGCGGTTCTGCGGGCGAGCTCCGCGATCGTGTCGCGCCGCTCGTGCGTGGCGGTGATGTCGAGGAACACGAGCTCGTCGGCGCCTTGCCGGTCGTAGTGGGCGGCGAGCTCGACGGGGTCGCCCGCGTCGCGGATGTCGACGAATTCGACGCCCTTCACCACGCGGCCGGCGTCGACGTCGAGGCAGGGGATCACCCGCTTGAAGTGCATCCGCCCACCGTAGCGACCGCGCGAAGGGTCGGGCCGCGATCAGGGCGCGGGCGGATCGGCCAGCGCGGCGTGAGCCTCGCCGATCGTGAAACGCCCCTCATACAGCGCCTTGCCGACGATCACGCCGTCGAGGCTGTCGATCACGTTCTCCGCGCGCAGCGCCGCCAGCTGCTCGAGGTCCGACAGCGCTGCGATTCCCCCGGAGTAGATCAGATGGCCGCGCTCGGCCGCCTTCGCCACCGAAACCAGGTCTTCGACGTTCACGCCCTCGAGCATGCCGTCGCGGTCCACGCTTGTGTAGGCGAGCTCCCGCACGCCCCGCTCGATCAGGCCTGCGAAGACCTCCCTGAGATCGACATCCGCCGCCTTCGTCCACCCCTCCACGACGACCTCGCCGCCGCGCACGTCAACCGACACGACGACTCGCTCCGCACCGTGCCGCTCGAGCGCGCCTTCGAGCAGTGTGGGATCGGTGAACGCCGCCGTGCCGAGCACGACGCGCTCGGCGCCCGCGGCCCGTGCGTCGTCGAGCGCGTCGAGCGATCTCAGCCCGCCGCCGTACTGGACCGGCACCCCCAGGCCGGCGATCCGCTCCAGCTGGCCCAGGTTCACCGGCCGGCCGGTCTTGGCGCCGTCGAGGTCGACCACGTGCAGGAAGCGGGCTCCTTCGCTCGCCCACCGGCGCGCCGCCGAGAGCGGGTCCTCGTCGTAGACCTTCTTCGCCTCGAAGTCTCCCTTCACCAGGCGCACGGCGTTGCCGCCGAGCACGTCGATCGCGGGATACAGCTTCACCTGGCGAGGGGCACGCGGGACGTGGCGCAGATGCGCGCGAAGTTGGCGAGCAGCCGCAGGCCCGCCGCCGAGGACTTCTCGGGGTGGAACTGCACGCCGTAGAACGATCCGCTTTCGACGGCGCTCGCGAACGGCGCGCCGTACTCGGCCGTGCCGAGGACGTCCCGCGCGCGAGCGGGCACGGGCGCAAAGGAGTGCACGTGGTAGAAGGCGCACTGCGGCGGCAGATCCGCGACGAGCGGCGGGGCGCTCGTGAAGCGCACCTCGTTCCAGCCGATGTGCGGGAGCTTCAGTCGCCCCGCCTGGAGCGGGCGAACCTCGCCGGGGAGGATCCCCAGACCGGCGGCCCCGCCAAGCTCGGTGGAGGAGTCGAACGCCAGCTGCATCCCCAGGCACACACCGAGCACCGGGGTCCCCGCCGCGACGCGCTCGCGCAAGAGCTCATCGAGGCCGAGCTCGCACAGGTTGTCCATCGCGCGCGGGAACGCGCCGACGCCCGGCACGACCAGGCCGGAGACGGCCCGCAGGTGCGCGTGGTCGCGGCTCACGCTGGCGCGCACGCCGACGTGCTCGAGGGCCTTCTCCACCGAGCGGCGATTGCCCATGCCGTAGTCGACGACCGCGATCTCCACGGGCTCTTCGATGAGGCTCACGTCAACGTTCCCTTCGTGCTCGGTACGCCGGTCTCTGAGGGGTCGATCGCGACCGCTTCGCGCAGCGCGCGGGCGAACGCCTTGAATGCCGCCTCGATCATGTGGTGCGCGTTGCTGCCGGCTTCCACGCGCAGGTGCAGGGTCAGTTTTGCAGCATTGGCGAGCGCCCGGAAGAACTCCTCGGTGAGCTCGTGATCGAAGTCCCCGGTTGAACCCGGCGGGAGCGCCGCCTGAAACAGCGTGAACGGGCGACCGGAGATGTCGATCGCGCAGCTCGCGCGCGCCTCGTCCATGGGCACCGTTGCGGACCCGTAGCGGACGATGCCGGCGCGGTCGCCCAGGGCCAGGTCGAGGGCCTGGCCGAGCACGATCGCCGTGTCCTCGGTCGTGTGGTGCGCACCGGTCTGCAGGTCCCCGCCGACGGCCACATCGAGGTCGAGGAGCCCGTGGCGGGCGAGCAGGTCGAGCATGTGATCGAGGAAGCCGACACCCGTGTCGCGGGTGCCGCCGCCGCTCCCGTCGAGCGTCAGCGTGAGCCGCACGTCGGTCTCGTTCGTTCGGCGCTCGATCGTTGCGCTGCGCGTGCTCATGGGCTAATTGTCGCCGACACGCGCCCTCATCGACTCGGCGTGCACCTCGAAGCCCTCCGCGCCGGCGATCGGGGCGCCCGCGGCCGCGAGCTTGGCGCTCGCTCCGCCGATCCGCACCTCGGCCATCCGGCGCCGGAAGTGACGAGCCGAGAGCATCGAGCCGAAGCGTGCCGCGCCGCCGGTGGGAAGGACGTGGTTCGAGCCGGCGACGTAGTCCCCGAACGCCGTTGCGCTCGCGGCCCCAACGAACAGGCAGCCCGCCGAGCGGACCATCGGGGCGAGCGCCTCCATCGCGCCGCCCATCAGCTGCAGGTGCTCGGGCGCGAACGCGTTCGCGAACTGCACCGCCTCGAGCTCATCCGAGACCTCGACTAGCGCGAATGCCGCCTCGCCGACCGTCGGACGCTCGACGACGAGACTCTCGAGCTTCGCGGCGAGCGCCGGGCCGACGTGCGAGCCCGGCGACACCGCCACGACCAGGCTGCCCTCCCCGTGCTCGCCCTGGGCGAGCATGTCGAGCGCGGCGAGCGTCAAGGCCGGCTCGTCCGCGTCGGCGTCGAGCAGGACGAGGAGATCGCTTGGACCGGCGAAGCCGTCGATGCCCACGGTCGCGGAGAGCAGCCGCTTGGCCTCCTGCACGTAGAGGTTGCCCGGTCCGACGATCACGTCGACCCGATCGACCGTCTCGGTCCCGTAGGCGAGCGCAGCGATCGCCTGGGCGCCGCCCATGCGATACACGCGCTCCACTCCGCACAGGCGGCAGACGCCGAGGATCGTGGCGTCGATCTCGCCGTCGGCGCCCGGAGGGGCGCATACCGCGACGTCCACCACGCCCGCGGCGCGCGCGGTCACCACGCCCATCACGACCGTGCTCGGATACGGCGCCCGCCCGCCCGGCACGTACACGGCCGCCGAGCCCACCGGGATCTCGCGCAGCGTGATCCGCTGCCCCTGGGGCAGGTCGACCGCCACATTCTCGCTCACGCCCGCCTGCGCCACGAGCGCCACGTTCGCGATCGCCACCTGCAGGCCCGCCACGAGCTCGAGTGGCAGCAGCGTGAGCGCGGCGTCGAGCTCCTCGGGCGCCACCGCCAGCGGGGCGGGCTCCGCGCCGGAGGTGTCGAACCGGCGCGTGTAGTCCCTGACGGCCGCCTCACCCTCGGCTCTCACCCGGTCGACGATCTCGCGCACCGCGCGCTCGACCGATTCGCCGTCCGGGACGAGCGAGCGCACGTGGCGGGACGCGGCCACCGGTCCGCCGAGACGGTTCACCTGCTCGGCGTCCAGGCGCTCGACTCGCATCTCAGGCCACGCCCGCGGCGGGCAGGCTGCGCAGCCTTTCGAGGATCTCGTCGATCGGCGCCGCCTTGAGCTTGTGGGCGACCGGGTTGGCGATCAGCCTGGCCGTGCACACGGCGATCTCCTCCCGCACGATCAGGTTGTTCTCGCGCAGGGTGGTCCCGGTGGCGGTCAGATCGATTATCGCCTCGACCATCCCGGTCAGCGGCGCGAGCTCGACCGAGCCCTTCACCTCGACGATCTCCGCCTGGCGGCCGGTCTCCTCGAGATAGCGCGCGGCGATGCGCGGATACTTGGTGGCGACCCGCATCACCCCGAGACGCCGCAGTGCCTCGTGCGCCGGGTCCGGGCCGGACTTGCTCGCCAGCACCATCGTGCACCGGCCGTAGCCGAGGTCCAGCAGCTCGTAGACCTCGCGGCCAACCTCATCAGGCCGCTGGGCGGCCTGCTCGAGCAGCACGTCCTTTCCGGTGACACCCAGGTCGGCGGCGCCCGCCTCGACGTAGGTGGGCACATCGGAAGGGCGCATGGTGATCACGCCTATGTCCTCGAACAGCAGCTTGCGGTCGTTCGAGCGCAGCTCCTGCGTGTCCAGCCCGAGCCCGGCGAGCAGCTCGACGGTACCGTCGAACAGCGCGCCACGCGGCACCGCGAGCGTGAGGCCATTCGCGGAGCTCATTCCCCGGAATCCTTGGCCGCGGCCGCGGCAGACGCGGGCGGAGCCGGCGCGGTTCCATCGCCCCGCGCGAGCAGCGCGCCGGTCCCCCGCTCCTCTCCCGCAAGGGCGACGTGCAGCCGATCGACGCCCAGCGCGAAGCCGACCGCCGGCAGCGCGCGCCCGAACCGCCCCAGCAGGTCGTCATAGCGCCCGCCGCCGCCGATCGGGCCGCCGAGGGCGGGGTCGTAGACCTCGAACACCGCGCCCGTGTAGTAGCCGATGTTCCGCACGAGGCCGAGATCGAAGATCACGCGTGCGGCAACCTCCGGCTCGAGCAGCTCGTGCACGAGCCGCATGCCCGTCACGGCCTCGACGGCGGGACTCGGCGCGTCGCTCAGCACCTCCGGCCCACCGCGACGCTGGGGGACCTCGAGCAGCAGCTCGGCCGCCTCATCGGCCAGCCCCACCGCGGCGAGCTTGTGCCCGAGCCCCACGAAATCGCGGTTCGCGAGCGCCTCGAGCAGCTCGGCCCGCGCGGGCACAGGCACATCGAGGCTCGACATCAGGGCGGGGAACAGCGAGGCGTCGCCGACGCCGATCCGGTAGTCCTTCAGACCGGTCGCATCCAGGGCGTGGCACAGCACGGTGAGCGCCTCGGCCGTTCCCTGCGGAGCCGGCGAGCCGATCAGCTCGATCCCAGCCTGCAGGAGCTCCCGGGACTGACCGCGCTGCGGGCGCACGCCGCGGTAGCAGTGGGCGAAGTAGCAGAAGCGCAGCGGCGGCTCGCTCGAGCCGTAGCGCGTGGAAACCACGCGCGCGATCGGCACGGTCATGTCCGAGCGCAGCACGAGCACGGCGCCCGACTCGTCGAACACGCGGTAGGCCGGCTGCACTTCGGCCATGTCCGCGCGCGCCAGCACCGACTCGTACTCGAGCGCCGGCGTGTAGACCTCGCCGTAGCGGTGGCGCTCGAACACGCCCCGCAGCGTGTCGGTGATCGCGCGCACCTCGCGGGTCTCGTCGGGGAGCACATCGCGCGTGCCGCTGGGAATCGGATGGATCATGCGCTTGCCATTGAAGCGGACGATGGACATGATCGACTTGATCGGGGCCCTTCGGCGCCACCCCTCGCGGCGCGGGCGTTCGCGTCTATGCGGGCACCGGCTCGGTCGCCACGCGCTCGATGCGGGCACCGAGGTCGCGCAGGCGCTCGTCGATGCGCTCGTAGCCACGGTCGATCTGACGGACGTTGCCGATCTCGCTGCGCCCCTCCGCGCACAGCGCCGCCAGCAGCATCGCCATGCCCGCGCGAATGTCCGGCGACTCCATGCGCTGGCCGCGCAGCCGCCGCGGGCCGGTGATGATCGCTCGATGCGGGTCGCACATCACTATGTCGGCCCCCATCAGGATCAGCTTGTCGGTGAAGATCAGGCGGTTCTCGAACATCCACTCGTGCACGAGGATCGATCCCTCCGCCTGGGTGGCCAGAGCCACCACTATCGACGTCAGATCGGCCGGGAAGGCGGGCCAGGGACCATCCTGGATCTTGCTCTTGTACTCCCCCACGTCGGCCTGTGCGACGAGCTTCTGTCCTCCCGGCACGAGCACGTCGTTGCCGTCCAGCTCCGTGCGAAGACCAACCCGCTCGAACACCAGGCGGATCATGCGCAGGTCGCCGGGAACCGTGTCCTTGATGCGCAGCTCTCCCCCGGTCACGCCGGCGAGCGCGATGAAGCTGCCGATCTCGATGTGGTCGGGAGCGACCGCGTGCGCGCAGCCGTGAAGCCGCTCGGCCCCGTTGACCGTGATCATGTTCGAGCCGATGCCGTGGACGTCGGCCCCCATCTTGACGAGCATCCGCGCGAGATCCTGCACGTGCGGCTCGGATGCGGCGTTGCCGATCACGGTCGTGCCCGGGGTGAGCGCGGCCGCCATCAGCGCGTTCTCCGTGGCCATCACCGAGGGCTCATCCATGAACACGTCGCTCGGGCGCAGGCCGCGCGGCGCGGTGAGCACGATCTCGCGGCCGCATTCGGCGACGGCCCCCATCGCGCGAAAGGCGTCCAGATGCGGGTCCAGCCGCCGACGGCCGATCACATCGCCGCCGGGAGGCGGCATGACCGCACGGTGAAAGCGAGCGAGCAGCGGGCCCGCGAGCAGGAAGGACGCGCGGATCCTCTCGGCCAGCTCGTGGTCGATCTCGACCTCGTGCACCGCGGCCGCGCACAGCGCCACCTCGTTCAGACCGCGCCAGCTCACCTCGACGCCGATCGCGCCGAGGATCCTCAGCATCGCCTCGACGTCGCGTATGCGAGGCACGTTGCGCACGATCACCTCATCCTCGGTCAGCAGCGTCGAGGCGAGGATCGGCAGTGCCCCGTTCTTGTTTCCAGCCGGGACCATCGTGCCGGAAAGCGGGGCGCCCCCTTCGATGACGAACTTCTCCATGATCGGTTTGCGCCGCCGCCGGCCCCCCAAGGGGGACGCACCGGCTTGTCGCCTGGGAAGCGTAACAGCCATCTCCCAACCGAAGTTCGCGCCGCTGGCCCGCGAACCTGCTTGCGCCCGCCAACACCGCCTCGCGGCCCACCGGCGAGCGCATCTGCAACGCCCGTTGCACCGGCTCTCCCCGAGATCGGCTTCAGAAAGCCAAATCTCGGCGCCGCTCAGCGACACGCACACACGTTCGTGCCGGTCCGTCCGCGACGCCGCATAGCTTACGAACACATGTTCCCTTCACTGTGGACATCGACGCTCGCGCAGCGCGCACTCGGTGCCCTGAGGCTCACCCGCTCGTTCCTCATGCTCGAGGACGACCACGGCGTCGACTGGGAGGTCGACCGGGACGAGCTCGAGCCCCCGTATCACCCGCACCGAGTGCCGCTGCGCGGACGATCCACCCCGCGACGCCCCGGCCGTGCCGCACCGGCGAACCTCGAATGCCTCTGCCCCGTCACGCCCGCGGCCGCTCCCCGCCCACAGCGCAGACGCCCGCGCGAGGAGGCGCGTCGCGCAAACGACGGCCAGCGTTCCGCCACGCGCGGTCTCGCACCGCTTCCCACGCCCGCCGCCGATCCGCCGTTGGGCAGCGCCCGCGCTGCGTCGTGAACGACCACGGGCCGCCATCGGCGGCCCGTGTCTGACAAAAAACCGGCGGCGTCCTACTCTCCCAGGCCCTTGCGAGCCAAGTACCATCGGCGCTGAGGGGCTTAACTGCTCTGTTCGGAATGGGAAGAGGTGTTTCCCCCTCGCCAAAGCCACCGGAAAAACATGAGAGACCACGCCTCCGGTCCTTCAAAACTGCACAGCGCCACCGCGGGTATCAAAATATCCGTCAAGCCCTCGACCCATTAGTACCGGTCTCCTTCAGACGTTACCGTCCTTCCAGATCCGGCCTATCAACCTGGTGGTCTACCAGGGGTCTTACTCCCTCTAGGGGATGGGAGAGTTCATCTCGAGGCCGGCTTCCCGCTTAGATGCCTTCAGCGGTTATCCGATCCACACGTAGCTAGCCTGCGATGCCCTTGGCAGGACAACAGATACACCAGAGGTGCGTTCATCCCGGTCCTCTCGTACTAGGGACAAATCCTCTCAACTCTCCAACGCCCACGGCAGATAGGGACCGAACTGTCTCACGACGTTCTGAACCCAGCTCGCGTACCGCTTTAATGGGCGAACAGCCCAACCCTTGGGAGCAACTCCACCCCCAGGATGCGACGAGCCGACATCGAGGTGCCAAACCGGGCCGTCGATGTGGACTCTTGGGCCCGATAAGCCTGTTATCCCCGGAGTACCTTTTATCCGTTGAGCGACGGCACTTCCACTTGCTACCGCCGGATCACTAAGACCTGCTTTCGCACCTGCTCGACTTGTCAGTCTCGCAGTCAAGCTCCCTTATTACCTTTACGCTCTACGCACGATTTCCGGCCGTGCTGAGGGAACCTTTGTGCGCCTCCGTTACATTTTGGGAGGCGACCGCCCCAGTCAAACTACCCGCCTGGAACTGTCCAGCGCCCGGATTCACGGCACGCTGTTAGAAATCCAATACACCAAGGGTGGTATCTAAAGGATGGCTCCACGCCGGCCGCAACCAGCGCTTCAAAGCCTCCCACCTATCCTGAGCGAGATGCACCGAACTCCAATACCAAGTTGTAGTAAAGGTTCACGGGGTCTTTCCGTCTAGCCGCGGGTACTCGGCATCTTCACCGAGACTGCAATTTCACCGAGCCCCTCGTTGAGACAGCGCTGAAGTCGTTACGCCATTCGTGCAGGTCGGAACTTACCCGACAAGGAATTTCGCTACCTTAGGACCGTTCCTTCTGTTACTACCCGACATCACGCTTCAGCCGGGCGGCCCGCTCATTTCTGACGGGCTCTCATGGTCGCCCATGAGAGCGGACTATCTCATCCCGCAGCCGCTCTGGGCCGACGGGCTTGGCGTATAGTCTCTGAGGATTCCATCCATCCGGTAGCGTCTCTTCCCACCGCGATTCATCCGTTCGCGGAGAGCAAGAACCTGGTGGTAGTCACGGTCGCTCAGAACGTCCGCCGAGAGAAGCGCTATCGCGTCCCTCCACAGCCGAAAGTCCTGCGCCTCCTGTCCCACGATCGGAAACCGATCGAAGAATGGCACGATCCGGTCGGTAAGATCGGAGAGTCGATTGACCTCCCAATACCAACCGCCGTTTCCCGCCTGACGTAGCGTCCTGCAACCGAGCACCCCTCGAAAGAGGTCCAGCGGTATACGGTCGTGCTGCGACACGTTGAAGGCGGCTGAGATCCTGAAGCTTCGAGCTTGATGGTCGCGCTTGCGACACACCAACATGAAGCTTCCCTCTCCCAGCGCAAATCCTGACAAGAAACTACCGATTGAGGCCGGTATGGCCTCGATGAATGGCCTTTCCTGCTGATTGTCCGCACCCGGCACATTTTCACGGTACCGCCCACTTGGGACGGAACTCGTAGCGCGGGATACTCGGATGTTCCAGCATATAGCCAAGTTTTACAACTACCTCGGTCAACTGATAGTTACGGCCGCCGTTTACCGGGGCTTAGCTTCGCTGCTTTGAACCGAAGTCCTAACAACTCCACGTAACCTTCCGGCACCGGGCAGGCGTCAGCCCCTATACGTCGTCTTACGACTTAGCAGAGACCTGTGTTTTTGGTAAACAGTCGCTTCAGCCAATTCACTGCGGCCCCCTCGGGCTCCACTCGCGAAGAGCTTCACCCTACTGGGGCGCCCCTTCTCCCGAAGTTACGGGGCGATTTTGCCGAGTTCCTTAACGAGGGTTATCTCGATCACCTTAGTATTCTCTACTTGCCCACCTGTGTCGGTTTTGGTACGGGCACGCGCTTCCTTCCTAGAGGATTTTCTCGAAGGTATGGCGTCAGGGAGTCGCCGGCTTAGCGCCAGCTCACATCGCACCTCAGGTTATGCAGCCCCGCATTTCACAAGGGCCACCCCTACATGCTTGTCCCAGGACGACCATCGCCTGGGTTCCCTTAGCCTTCCTCGTCCCCCCATCGGTCAAGCGGAAGCGACGTGGTACAGGAATATCAACCTGTTGGCCATCGACTACGCCTTTCGGCCTCGCCTTAGGTCCCGACTAACCCTGAGCAGACGAACTTTACTCAGGAATCCTTGGGCAATCGGTGGAGGGGATTCTCACCCCTCTTTCGTTACTAATGCCGGCATTCTCACTTCCCATGCCTCCACAGCTGGCTTACGCCGCCGCTTTACGGGCATGGGAACGCTCTCCTACCGCGCGATCGACCCGAAGGTCTCACGCACCCGCAGCTTCGGTGACTAGCTTGAGCCCCGTTACATTGTCCGCGCTCGAACACTTGACCAGTGAGCTGTTACGCACTCTTTCAAGGATGGCTGCCTCTAAGCCAACCTCCTGGTTGTCTATGCACTCAAACATCGTTTCCCACTTAGCTAGTACTTTGGGACCTTAGCTGGCGGTCTGGGCTGTTTCCCTTTCGACGCTGAAGTTTATCCCCCAGCAACTGACTCCCGGAGTAGACGTGATGGTCTTCGGAGTTTGCCTGAAGTCGGTAACCTGGTAGGGCCCCTAATCCAAACAGTGCTCTACGGCCACCACGTAATTTATCCGAGGCTATACCTAAATATATTTCGGAGAGAACCAGATATCACTGAGCTTGATTAGCCTTTCACTCCGACCCACAGGTCATCCGCCCAGTTTTCAACCTAGGTCGGTTCGGCCCTCCACGAGGTCTTACCCCCGCTTCAGCCTGCCCATGGGTAGCTCGCTCAGTTTCGGGTATACCGCCTACGACTATGTCGCCCTATTAGGACTCGCTTTCGCTACGGCTCCGCTCATCGCTTAACCTTGCCGCAGACGAGTAACTCGCCGGCTCGTTATGCAAAAAGCACGCGGTCACAGGACAAGCCTGCTCCCACCGCTTGTAGGCACGCGGTTTCAGGTACTATTTCACTCCCCTTCCGGGGTACTTTTCACCTTTCCCTCACGGTACTAGTCCGCTATCGGTCACCAAGGAGTACTTAGCCTTGGAGGGTGGTCCCCCCAGGTTCAGTCCGCGTTTCACGGGCACGGACTTACTCAGGAACGTCTGACGGAAGGCCATGAAGTTTCGTCTACGGGACGGTTGCCCTCTATGGTGCGCGGTTCCACGCGCTTCGACTACCCCACGACTTTGTAACTTCCGCCGAGCCGGACATGGCTCGGAACAAACGCCCTACAACCCCCGACAGACAACGCATGTCCGCTTGCATCTGCCAGGTTTGGGCTGATCCCCTTTCGCTCGCCACTACTCAGGGAGTCTCTGTTGATTTACTTTCCTCGGGGTACTGAGATGTTTCACTTCCCCCGCTTGTCTTCCGCCGGCCTATGTGTTCAGCCGGGGATAGCGCCGCATTACCAGCGCTGGGTTTCCCCATTCGGGAATCCACGGGTCAAAGGCTATTTAGCGCCTTACCGTGGCTTATCGCAGCCGTTCACGCCCTTCATCGACTCTTGGTGCCAAGGCATCCACCGTGTGCCCTTACTATCTTGACGGTGATCTGGCCCATGCGTCACCCGAAGGTCACGCAGGGCCCGGTGATACCCGTTTTTCGACCGCCGCTTATCGATGGCGGTCGAATGTGGCTTCTGTGCAGTTTTCAAGGACCGTAAAGAGGCGTCTCACGTCCTTCGGCCCTCGCACTGCGCCGCACCCGAAACGGATCCGACGCTCGCGCTGGCCGGCCGACGCCGGTCTCTCAAAACTCAACAGCATGCTGGGGTCGTTGCGAGCGCCGCCGCGGGCGTCCCCCAAGTAGAAAGGGGGCGCGCTCGACGTCGCTCATCCAGCCAGGATCGGTCGACATGCTAGGCCCGGTCTGCTTGGCGTCGCCGGCCTCGAGGGTCGGCGACCGCGTGGGCCCGTCTCTCGACGGACCCATGGACCGGGGCATCGCTAGATGCTCCCTAGAAAGGAGGTGATCCAGCCGCAGCTTCCGCTACGGCTACCTTGTTACGACTTCACCCCAGTCACGAGCCCCACCTTCGACGGCTCCCTCCCTTGCGGGTTGGGCCACCGGCTTCGGGTGTTGCTCACTCCCGTGGTGTGACGGGCGGTGTGTACAAGGCCCGGGAACGTATTCACCGCGGCAGTGCTGATCCGCGATTACTAGCAACTCCGCCTTCATGCAGGCGAATTTCAGCCTGCAATCCGAACCGAGACGCGCTTTAAGGGATTCGCTCCACCTCGCGGTATCGCAGCCCTCTGTACGCGCCAATGTAGCACGTGTGTAGCCCTGGACATAAGGGGCATGAGGACTTGACGTCATCCCCACCTTCCTCCGGTTTGTCACCGGCAGTCTCGCATGAGTCCCCAACTGAATGCTGGCAACATGCGACGGGGGTTGCGCTCGTTGCGGGACTTAACCCAACATCTCACGACACGAGCTGACGACAGCCATGCACCACCTGTGAAAGTGCCCCGAAGGGAGGACGTGTTTCCACGCCGGTCACTCACATGTCAAGCCCAGGTAAGGTTCTTCGCGTCGCGTCGAATTAAACCACATGCTCCGCTGCTTGTGCGGGCCCCCGTCAATTCCTTTGAGTTTTAGCCTTGCGGCCGTACTCCCCAGGCGGGCAACTTAATGCGTTAGCTTCGACACGGGGGGAGTCGACACCCCCCACATCTAGTTGCCATCGTTTACAGCGTGGACTACCAGGGTATCTAATCCTGTTTGCTCCCCACGCTTTCGCGTCTCAGCGTCAGTCACGTCCCAGCGAGCTGCCTTCGCCATTGGTGTTCCTCCTGATATCTGCGCATTTCACCGCTACACCAGGAATTCCACTCGCCCCTTCCGGACTCTAGCCCGACAGTATCCACCGGCATTCCAGGGTTGAGCCCTGGACTTTCACAGCGGACTAATCGGGCCGCCTACACGCTCTTTACGCCCAATAATTCCGGACAACGCTTGCACCCTACGTATTACCGCGGCTGCTGGCACGTAGTTAGCCGGTGCTTCTTGTGAAGGTACCGTCACTCCAGCCGACTATTCATCGGCGAAGCTTCGTCCCAACTGAAAGGGGTTTACAACCCGAAAGCCTTCTTCCCCCACGCGGCGTTGCTGCGTCACGCTTTCGCGCATTGCGCAAGATTCCCCACTGCTGCCTCCCGTAGGAGTCTGGGCCGTGTCTCAGTCCCAGTGTGGCTGATCGTCCTCTCAGACCAGCTACCCATCGGAGCCTTGGTGAGCCGTTACCTCACCAACAAGCTAATGGGCCGCGGGCCCATCTCGATGCGGAGGCCGAAGCTTCCTTTCCCCTTGCGGGCACATCCGGTATTAGCCCGAGTTTCCTCGGGTTGTCCCAGTCATCGAGGCAGGTAACCCACGTGTTACTCACCCGTTCGCGGCTCTGCCCCAGGGCAAGCCCTGGTTCGTCGCTCCACTTGCATGTGTTAAGCACGCCGCCAGCGTTCGTCCTGAGCCAGGATCAAACTCTCCGTGAAGAACTTCACGAAAAGCTGTCATGGAGTTAGCTGGTCGCCCACCGGTCAAGACATCGACCGGCGCTGCGACCCGCGGACCGGAACCCATACACCGTGGTTCCGAACCATGACGGGGTACTTCCCTACTTGACTCTTGTCCGCCTCCGGGTGGATCGAGGAGCGCGGCCGATCTGATCGGCCGGCACTCTGCGCCGCCCGGCGACGGGTCGAACCTGGACGCACACCACGATCGAACAATCGATCGCAGATGCGCATGCTGTTGAGTTTTCAAAGACCGCCGAGCCTCTCCGAAAGGGCTTCCTTCTGAAAAGACCGATCAGACCCGGCGTCCAAGGGCGCTCTACGGGCCAACCAAGGAGTATAGCGCTAACGCGCCCTCAGACGACGGAAGCGGCGCTTGCCGACCTTCAGCACCTGCCCCTCCGCTCGCTCGCCCGACACGTCATGCTCGCCGGCCGCGAGCGGGACCTCGCCGAGCGTCACGCCACCCTGGTCGATCAGCCGCCGCGCCTCCGAGCGCGAGATCCCGAACTGGTCAGCCATCACGCCGGGCAGGTGGACGAGGCCGGCCTCGCTGTCGAAGGCCGCGTCCTCGATCTCCTCCGGCGCCTCCCCGTCGACGAACAGGCGATCGAAGTGCCGCTCGGCCGCGTCCGCGTCCTCGTCTGAGTAGATCCAGCTCACGAGCTCGCGGGCGAGCGCCCGCTTCGCGTCCCTGGCAGAGGGTGGCGGCGATCCGTCGCTGTCCCCGGGCTCGCGCCCGAGCAGCAGCCGGTAGTAGGCGCCCATCGCCGCGTCGGGTATCGCCATCGTCTTGCCGTACATCTCCTGCGGCTCGTCGGTGATGCCGATCTGGTTGCCGAGCGACTTCGACATCTTGCGCCGGCCATCGGTTCCCGGCAGGATCGGCATCGTCATGATCGCCTGGGCCGGCTGACCGTAGGCGCGCTGGACGTCGCGCCCCAGCAGCAGGTTGAAGCTCTGATCGGTCCCGCCGAGCTCGACGTCGGCGTGCACCGCCACCGAGTCATACGCCTGCAGCAGCGGATACAGGAGCTCGAGCATCGAGATCGGCTCCCTCGCAGACCAGCGTTTGGCGAAGTCGTCTCGCTCCAACAGCTGCGCCGCCGTGGTCGTGCGCAGGAGGCCGAGCAGATCAGTCATCGGCATGTCCAGCCACTCGCTGTTGCGCCTCAGCTCCAGCCGCTCGGGGTCGGCGTCGAGGATCTTCAGGGCCTGCTCGTGGAACGTCCGCGCGTTGGCCTGGATCTCGGCCTCGGACAGCATCGGGCGCAGGCTCGATCGACCCGAGGGATCGCCGACCCGCGCGGTCCAGTCGCCGACGATCAGCACCACGCGATGGCCCGCGTCCTGGAACTCGCGCAGCTTGCGAAGGACGACCGCGTGGCCGAGGTGGATGTCGGGCGCGGTGGGGTCGATCCCGAGCTTGACGCGGAGCTGGCGCTGCTCGGTGCGCGCGAGCCGGAGCTTCTCCTCGAGCGCCCCCTCCGGCAGGCTCTCGACGGCGTTGCCGGCGAGCCTGCCCGCCAGCTGAGCGGGGTCCTCAGCGGCGTCGTCGGCGGCGTTCGGCATGGGGGCCAATGCTAGACTCTCGCCCCCCGGCGGGTCCCACCGCGTCCGCGTTGCGGAGCATCCGATGCCGCCGGGATGGGATGCTCCGCCCGTCCCGAACGAGCCTTTCCCACGGGGCTCCGCTCCGCCGCCGCTGATGAGCCATGACGATCGGTTAGACATCCCCCCCGTGTCAAAGCCGCGCCTGAAGAGGCTGCGCTTTGTCGCGATCCTGCTCGCCGCGCTGCTGCTCGGGTTGGTGTCGTTCGTGTTCGGCATGTTCGTCGCGGTCGCGTCGGACCTGCCGTCGCTGACGCGGTTCTCCCAGCTCGAGAACGCGCAGAGCTCGGTGCTGCTCGACGATCTCGGCCATCCCCTCGGCGTGGTCAGCCAGCAGAACCGGGTGATCGTCACCTCCTCTCAGATTCCTCCGATCGTCAAGGAGGCCGTGATCGCGATCGAGGACAAGCGCTTCATGACCAACAGCGGCGTCGACATCCGCGCGATCGCACGGGCGTTCATCCAGGACCTCCGCCACAAAGGAACCGTGCAGGGCGCCTCCACGATCGAGCAGCAGTTCATCAAGAACGCGCTGCAGGCCCAGTCCCACCGGACCATCTTCGAGAAGCTCCGAGAGACGGCCCTGGCCTATCAGCTCTCGCACAAGTGGTCGAAGGAAAAGATCATCACCGCATACCTCAACACGATCTACTTCGGCAACGGCGCCTACGGGATTGAGGCGGCCGCGCAGGCATACTTCGGCGCTGACGTCAACCACCTCGGATGCGGCACCCCGGGCCACGAGCTGTGCGTTCAACAGCTCCAGCCGTGGGAGGCCGCGCTGCTCGCGGGCGTCATCCAGTCACCGACCGCCTATGACCCCGTCAACAACCCCGTGGCGGCCAGGGCGCGTCGCGACGTGGTGCTCGAGCAGATGCTCCAGCAGGGGTACCTGACGAGGACGGTGTATGAAGAAAGCATCAAGCAGGCCCTGCCCGCGCCCAAGGACATCCAGGCGCCGCGCGAGCAGACGGTCGAAGGAGTGGACGCCGGCTATTTCACGAGCTGGGTACAGCAGCAGGTGATCGAACGCTATGGCGCCCCGCGCGCGTTCGATGGGGGCCTGCGGATCAAGACCACCCTGGATCTGGAACTGCAGCGGGCCGCCGAACAGGCCGTCGGGACATATCTGTCCTATCCAAGCGGGCCCACGGCGGCGCTCGTCGCGATCGAAAACTCGACCGGCGAGGTGCGCGCGATGGTGGGTGGGCGCAACTACGACGAAAGCCCCTTCAACCTGGCCACCGAGGGCGAGCGACAGCCCGGCTCCTCGTTCAAGGCGTTCGACCTCGCGGCGGCCCTGGAGGACGGCATCTCACCGTACTCCGAATGGGCGTCGAAGCAGAAGGTGTTCATCGTCCCGAACACGGGCGGAACCGAACGGTTCGTCGTGCACAACGACGAAGGCGCCTACTCCGGCGTGAACAGCCTGATCGGGGCGACGGCCTTCTCGGACAACTCGATCTACGCCGAAGTCGGCCTGAAGGTGGGCACCCACCGCATCGCGCGCCTCGCGCACCGCATGGGCATCACGACCCCGCTGTCGACCAATCCCGCGATGACGATCGGCGGATTGACGGTGGGCGTAACGCCGCTCGACATGGCGCACTCCTACGAGACGATCGCCCACGGCGGCGAGCGCGTGAGCGGATCGCTCGCCGAAGCCGGGGCGCCGGTGGGCATCCAGGAAGTCGACGCCGGCGGCCAGCCGCTCCCGGACGGGGCGCACCTCGACCGCAACCGCGTGCAGCTCAAACAGGTGCTGCCCGCCGGCATCGCCACGACCGAGACCTCGATGCTCGAAACCGTTCTGCAATACGGCACCGGGCGGGCGGCGGCGATCGGCCAGTTCGCGGCCGGCAAGACGGGCACGACCACCAACTACGGAGACGCCTGGTTCGTGGGCTGGGACTCCAAGTACACCGTCGCGGTGTGGGTCGGCTACCCCGACCGGCTGATCCCGATGACCTCGGACTTCAACGGCGGCCCGGTCCTTGGCGGCACGTTCCCGGCGCTGATCTGGCACGACTTCATGACCTCGGCGCTGCAGATCGACAAGAATCGCGCCGAACAGGCCTCCACGGGCAAGGGCGCGACGGGCAACGGCCACGGCGCCACGTCAACGACGAGCACCTCCGAAACGAGCTCCCCCCTCCACGGGCAGCACGCAAGGACAGGGGGCGACGACGCCGACCGGCGCCGGCAAGGCCAACGGCAAGCCCTCGACGCCGGGCGGCGCCGGCGGCGAATCCCCCGGCGCGAGTCCAGAACACACCTCCGCGGCCCCGGTGCCGGCGCCGGCGCACGAATCGCCGAGCGCCCCTCCCTCCTCCCCCGCCTCGCCCGCCGCTCCGTCCTCCCCGCCCCCTTCCTCCTCGCAGACAGGCGGAGTGAGCCCGGGCGGGTAGCGAACAGGCGCCGGCGCGTCCGCCCGGGCCTGCGCGGCGGCCGGCCGTGGCCGCGACCGACGTCCTCGCGGGTGGACGTCACGGTCGTGGTCGCGAGACGTGGCGGTCGCCCACCGCGCAGAAGCGCCACGGCAGCTCGACCGCGCGCGTGATCCCGACGCGCGTCCCCTGCACGACGGCGGGGTCGCGCCAGTGCTCGGCGCGCGCGTGGATGCGAACAGGCCCGCCGAGCAGGCTGCGGGCGTTGTCCGCCAGCGAGATTCCCAAGGCCTGCGTGAGCTTGCCGGGCCCCGAGCAGAGATCCTCCTCGCGCGGTGAGCGACGCCTGCACATCGCCTCGATCCCCGCCACGGGGGCGAGCGCCCGGATCAGCACCGCCGCGCCGACGCCCTCGCGCTCGCATACGGCGTTGAACAGCGCGTGAATGCCGTAGGAGCGATACACGTAGGCGTTGCCCGGCTCGCCGAACAGCGTCTTCGTGCGCGGCGTCAGTCCGGCGAATGCGTGACATGCCGGCTCGCTCTCGTGGTAGGCCTCGGTCTCGACGATCACGCCCGCGGAGCCGTCTCGCTCGACCGTGCAGCCGATCAGATCGCGCGCCACCTCGAGCACTCCGCGCGCGTAGAAGTCAGCTGGAAGGACGGTCATCGAGCACCGCTCGAGCCAGGCCGATCTGCTCCCGGACGCGGGCCAGCGATGTTCCGCCCTCGGACACCTTCGACTCGAGCCAGGAGCTCTGCGCGAGCACCTCGTTGAACTCCGTGGCGTGGTCCGCGAGCGTCGTTGAGTGCGCCGCCAGCTCGTCGGGCGTCAGCTGCGACAGCTTCCTGCCGCTGTCCAGCGCCGTGCGCACCAGGCCGGCCACGACGCCGTGCGCCTCGCGGAACGGAATCCCAAGCCGCACGAGGAGATCGGCGAGATCCGTCGCTGCGATCAGCTCATCGGAGGCGGCCTCGCGCAGGCGCTCGCGCCGGAAGCTCACGCCGGCGACCATCGCAGCGGCCGCCGCGAGCGTCAGCTCGAGCGTGTCGACGGCGTCGAACAGGTGCTCCTTGTCCTCCTGGAGGTCCTTGTTGTAGGTGAGCGGCAGGGCGTGCAGCACCCCGTGGAAGGCCGCCAGGTGTCCGACCACCCGTGGCGCCTTCGCACGCAGCAGCTCGGCCGCGTCCGGGTTCTTCTTCTGGGGCATGATCGAGGAGCCCGAGCTCCATGAGTCGGGCAGCTCGCAGAACGCGAACTCGGCGCTCGACCACAGGACGAGCTCCGCGCCCAGGCGGGACAGATGCGTGGAGCAGGTCGCGGCGGCGGCGAGGTAGTCGAGGACGAAGTCCCGTCCCGAGACGGCGTCGATCGAATTGGCGACGACGTCTGGGAATCCCAGCTCGCGCGCCAGCAGCCTGCGGTCGGTGTCGAAGTTCACGCCCGCGAGGGCGCCGGCGCCGAGCGGCAGCCTTCCGGCCTCGCGCTCGGCGAAGGCGAATCGCTCACGGTCACGCGCCAGCATCCAGAAGTAGGCGAGCAGGTGGTGGCCGAGGTAGACCGGCTGGGCGCGCTGCAGGTGGGTATAGCCGGGCATCGGCCAGTCGATGTGCTCCTCTGCGCGCTCGAGCAGCGCGCCCATCAGTGCGGCGATCGCGCTCTGGGCGGCCGCAGCGCGCTCGCGCGTGTACATCGCCAGATCCGTCACGACCTGGTCGTTGCGCGACCGCGCCGTGTGCAGCTTGCCGCCGACCGGGCCGGCGAGCTCGGTGAGACGCCGCTCGATCGCCATGTGGATGTCCTCGTCCGCGGGTGCAAAGGGGAAGCGGTCCTCACGCAGCTCGAGTTCGACCTGCTCGAGCCCCGCGAGCAGCGCATCGCGGTCCTCGGTGGCGATGATCCCGCGATCGGCGAGCATCCTCGCGTGCGCACGCGACTGGGCGATGTCCTGCGGCCACAGCCGCCGATCGACCTCGAGCGAGTCGTTCAGCCGCTTGAAGTCGTGATTCTGTGGCTCATGAAATCGCGACACGGGCGATCAGTGTACGACCGCCCGCCGCCGTCCTCACCCGCGCCACGCCGCCGTGTCCGCGCTCGGCTCGTGCTCGTGCACGAGGTAAAACGGCAGCTCCGGCCGGCGAGCGCGACGATGTCCCCTGTGAGAAGATGCCATTCTTGGATCAGCAGGTGCTTCTCACCGGGGGTTGATAATGGCGTCAGAATCGTCGACGAGCACCGAGCCTCTGACCGCGGGCGCCGACGGGTTCTACCATCCAGCGAGCGAGGAGGAACTCGTTCGCCTGGTGACGATGGCCTACGAGGGGAAACGACAGTGCCGCGTTCGCGGCGCCACGCACTCGGTCTCCCACGCGATCTACACGGACCCTCTGGACGAGGTGCCGAACAGGGTCAGCTGGCAGACGCCGCCACCAGGTGACAACGTCGACGTCATGCTCGACCGCTATCGCGGTTGGCGAGTCAGGGACGAGTCGCGAAAACTCATCGAGGCAGATGCCGGCATTCACCTCGGCGCGGACCCGAACGATCCGACCGGGACCGCCACTCTCGAGACGAGCCTGTTGTGGCAGCTGTGGCACGAGAAGCAGTGGACGCTTTCCAACGTTGGCGGAATAAGCCACCAGACAGTGAGCGGCTTCACTGCCACGGGCTCCTCGGGCTCGGGGGTCCAGTACTCCGTGAACGACAACCTGTGGGGCTTCCGGGTCATCGACTCGACCGGGAAAGTGCACGAGGTCTCACGTGAAGGCGCGGACCCTGACCTCTTCTACGCGATGTCACCGAACCTCGGATTGCTCGGCGTCATCTCCACGGTCATCTTCGAGTGCGAGGGCGAATTCAACATCACAGGGCAGGAGGCGATCACGAGCATCGAGGATTGCGCGATCGATCTCTTTGGAGGAGACGCGACAGAACGGCCGTCTCTCAGGCCGTCTCTCGAACAGTTCCTGCGCGACGCCGAGTACGCGCGCCTGACGTGGTGGCCGCAGCGAGGAGCCGAACGGGTGCAGGTGTGGCAGGCGCAGCGCATCCCCCCCCAGCCGGGGTTCCTTCCTCGCCGCTACGAGGAGTTCACCGCGCATGCCGGGAGATCCGAGGTGTTGGTCTCGATCATCTACACGATCCTCGGCAACCTCGACGACCTGTCGCTCGCGCGACCGCAGATCGAGCAGATCTTCGCCCGCGCGGAGCAACTCCTCGATGCTCTGCCGGCGCTCGAGAAACTGGGTCGCTTCGGAGAGGCGCTGGCGAGGTTCCTCAGCGTCGGCGCCGAGCACGGGGTCGAGGCCGCGATCGACGTGCTCAAACCGTTCGCCGGCCTGATCGAGAAAGAGACACCGACCATCTTCCCGAAGCTGCTCGACATGTTCGTGAAGCCCGACTCCGACAGACCCGGTGACGAAAAGGGTGAGCCACAATCCTTCAGGGATTACTCCTGGCAGGGGTTGCCGATGGACAACGAGGCGAACGATCAGCTGCTCGGAACGGGGTTCACGGAGATCTGGCTGCCCATTTCGCGCACGCAGCGCGTGATGGAGCTCCTGCGGTCGTATTTCACCGAACCGCAGGACGTCCACGAGTCCTACCGGCGCACAGGGCTGTACGCCTGGGAGCTATACGCCGCGAAGCCCACGGCGTTCTGGATGAGCGCCTCTCACTCCACGGGCGAGGACGAGTGGAAGGACGGGGTGTTTCGCATCGACCCCTACTGGTTCGCGGCCAACCCGGGCAACCCGGCTGAAACGTTCTTCCCGCAGTTCTGGGAGCTCCTGCGCAAGCACGACATTCCCTTCCGCCTGCACTGGGCGAAGTACCAGCCCGAAGGCGATCGCGGCGAGGAGCACTGGGTTGACTACTTCAGGGTCCTGTACCCCCGGTGGGAGGACTTCCTGCACCTGCGAGCCGAGCGCGACCCAACCGGCATCTTTCTCACCAGCTACTGGCGCGAGCGCCTCGGGCTCCCTGAGGAGACCGAGTCTCCTCAGGGAGCGCCCGAGTCATAGTGGATTGACCAGCTGGGGATGTCGGGGCACGTCGCGGGGAGCCTGAATGCCGGAATCGGTTGAGCTCGCGACGGTACTGCTGACGGATCTCGTTGGCTCGACGAGTCTGGCCATGTCGGTGGGACCAGCGCGGGCGGACAAGTTGCGTGAGGAGCATTTCCGCCTGCTGGGCGACGCGATCGCGTCCTGCGGCGGGACGGAAGTCAAGAACACGGGCGACGGGTTGATGGTCGCGTTCACCTCAGCGTCTGCGGCTGTCGAGTGCGCCGTGTCGATGCAGCAGCTGCTCGAGCGGCGCCACCGGGATAGCCAACAGCCGAGCCTGCATGTGCGGATCGGCCTCGGCGCGGGAGAGTCGACGGTGAAGGACGGCGACTATTTCGGAACGCCCACGATCGAGGCGGCGAGGCTGTGCGCGCAGGCACCCGCGGACGGGATTCTCGTGTCGGGTGCGGTGCAGATGCTCGCCGGGCGTTGTGAGGGCGTGGAGTTCGAGTCTGCCGGTCAGCTGGCATTGAAGGGATTCCCAGAGCCCATGGAGGCGTTCTCGGTGTCGTGGCGGCCCCTCGCAGAGGAGGAGGCCGATGACGTCGGCGGCTGGCCCCTGCCGGCGCAGCTGCGCACGGTCCCGTCGGTCGCATATGTCGGGCGCGAGGCCGAGCGTGCGGCCCTCGAGCGGGCACTCACCGAGACGCGTGCCGGCGCACGCCAGGTGGTGCTGCTCGCGGGCGAGCCGGGGATCGGCAAGACGCGGCTCTCGAGCTACGCCGCGCATCGCGCGCACGCCCAGGGGTTTGCGGTGTGCTGGGGCGCCTGCTCTGAGGAGCTCGCGGTGCCGTATGAGCCGTGGATCGAGGTGTGCTCGCAGTTGGTCGAGCACGCTCCGCAAGAGCGGCTCGCCCGCCACGTCGAACGCCACGGGGGCGAGATTCGGCGCCTGGCACGCAACCTCAGCCGGCGGGTACAGGGCCTGCCCGAGCCGCAGGCCTCCGACACCGAGACCGAGCGCTACCTGCTGTTCTCGGCGGTTGTCGGACTGCTGAGCGAGGTCGCAGAGAACGTGCCGCTGTGCGTCGTGCTCGACGACCTCCAGTGGGTCGACGGGCAGTCGGTGGGGCTGCTGAAGCACCTGCTGCTGGCGGTCGAGCGGGCGGCGCTCCAGGTGATCGCGACGTACCGCCCGTCGGATCTCGGCAGGAATCATCCGCTGAGCGCGTTGCTCGCTGACCTGCGCAGGGTGGATGGCGTGCACCGCGTCTCGCTGCACGGCCTCGCCGAGGAGGAGGTGGCGGAGATGGTGACGGCGGTCTCCGGTCACGAGCTCGACGACGACGGCGCTGCGCTCGCTGCGGAGATCGCCGCCGAGACCGACGGCAACCCATTCTTCGTTGGAGAGGTCCTGCGCGGCCTCTCGGAGTCCGGCGCGATCACGTTCGACGAGGCAACCGGCCGTTGGAGCGTCGACCGGGCCGCGGGCGAGAGCCTGCCGGAGAGCGTGCGTGAGGTGATCGAGCGCCGCGTCGAACGCCTCGACCCACAGGTGGCCGAGACGCTACGACTTGCCGCTGTGATTGGCCGCGTGTTCGACGTGGAGCTGCTCGCGGCGAGCTCGACGGTCGAGGAGAGCGGACTGCTCGACCATCTCGAGACGGCCGTCTCGGCTTCGCTGTTGAGCGAGTCGACCGAGCGCGTCGGCGAGTTCTCGTTCGTTCATGCCCTGATCAATCAGACCCTCTACGAGGGCCTCGGCACCACCCGTCGCGCGAGGATGCACCATCGCATCGCCGTGGCCCTCGAGCAGCTCGGCGGTGGCGAGCGTGGCGAGCGGCTGGGCGAGCTCGCCCTGCACTGGCGGCTCGCCGTCTCCCCCGTCGATGCCCAAAAGACCGCGGAATACGCCCGCCGCGCCGGGCAGCAGGCCCTCGACAGCCTCGCGCCCACGGACGCGGCGAGGCTGTTCGGCGACGCGCTCGAGCTGGGCCGCGAAGGCGACACCGTCGAGCGCTGCCAAGCGTTGGTCGGACTCGGCGAGGCACAGCGCCAAATCGGCGACCCGGCATATCGCGAGACGCTGCTCGAAGCCTCGCGACTCGCATCCGAGCTCGAGGACGCAGAGCTCGCGGCACGAGCCTCCCTGGCCAACAGCCGTGGAAGCTACAGCGCGCTGGGTGAGGTCGACGCCGAACGGCTGAAGGCCGTCGAGCGGGCGATCGAGCTCGATGATCCACCGATCCCGGCTCGGCGCGCGCGCCTGCTCGCGCTCGAGGCGCTGGAGCTCGAGTGGAGCGGAGATCTGGAGCACCGGCGGGCACTCACCGATGAGGCGGTGTCGCTCGCCCGCGAGGCCTGCGATGCGCGGGCCCTCGCCGGTGTCCTGCTCAACGCCTTCTTTGCCTACTGGGCTCCGGAAACGCTCGAGCTCCGGAGGGCGCTCGCCAACGAGATGCTGGAGAGCGCCACAGCGTCGCAGGACCCGGCCCTCCGGTTCTGGGCGCACATCCTGTGCTTCGACGCGGCGCTCGAAACGGGCGAGATCGAGATTGCCGGGGCCGCGCTACAGCAGATGGAGGCGACCGCGGAGGAGCTCGGTCAGCCGATCCTGAACTGGTTCTCCGCATACAATCTCGCCGGCTGGGCGCTGTCGCGAGAGCACCCGACGGTGGCCGGGCAGCTGGTGGAGCGCGCGTTCGAGCTCGGGCAGCAGGCGGGCGAGCCCGACGCGGTCTTCGTCTACGGTGCGCAGCTCACCACGATCAGCCTCTATCGGGGACGCGGCCATGAGATCGTCGAGATGATCGAGCAGAGCGTAAGCGCCTATCCAGTTTTCGGCGGGTGGCGCGCCGTGCTTGCGCATGTGTACTGCCTGCTCGGTCGAGGGCCAGAGGCAGCCGCGATCGTCGAGCAGGCGGCGAAGGACGGGTTCGAGAACTTTCCGCGCGACAACGCCTACACGACGACGCTGGTGCTGTTCGGCGACGCGGCTGCGCAGACCAGCCTCACGGATTCTGCCGCGATCCTGTACGAGCTCATCGAGCCGTGGGGCGACCAGGTCGTCTTCAACGGAGCAACGGGATTGGGGCATGCGCGAATGTGGCTGGGCATCATCGCCGCGGCGCTCGGCTGGCATGAGCGTGCCGACGAGCACTTCCATTACGCGTGCGAGTTCCAGGAAGCCAACGGCCTGGTTCTCTGGGCTGCCTACGCCCATCTGAACTGGGGAGAGGCGCTTGCCAGGCGTGGCGAGGCCGTCGGCTCCCGGAAAGAGGGTGAACGAGCGCTCGAGCTTGCACGCGACCACGACTACGGCGCGTTCGAAGACCGCGCAGCCGCGCTCGTCGCCGGCGAGTCTCCAGCCCGAGCCGCCGGGCCCTAGGCCGGGCTACGGCTGGCGCCCGAGGGCGGCGCGCAGCCGCTCGGCGACACGCGCAACCTGGCCCTCGCTCATCTGCGGAAAGAACGGCAGGGCGAGCGAGCGAGCCGCGACATCCTCGCATACGGGGAACTCCCCGGCGCGATGGCCGAACCGCTCGCGGTAGAAGCTCATCAGGTGGATCGCCGGCAGGTAGGGCTTGCTCTGGATCCCCTCGGCGGCGAGCGCGCGAACGGTCGCGTCGCGGTCGGCGTCGCGCGGCAGCTGCACGACGAACACGAACCACCCGCGCGTGTTCCCCCCCTCGTCCTGGCAGGGCAGCTCCAGGCCGTCGACCCCCTCGAGCGCCTCGCGATAGCGCTGGGCGTTCAGAGCGCGCGCGGCGAGCAGCTCCTCGAGCCGCCCCAGCTGCACGATGCCGAGCGCGCAGGCGATGTCCGACAGGCGGTAGTTGAAGCCGAGCCGGTCGTGGTCGAGCCAGTCCATGTCGGGCGCGCGTCCCTGGTTTCGCTCGGAGTCGATGCGCGTCTTCGTGAAGGCGTCTCCGAGCGTCACCATGCCGCCCTCGCCAGTCGTGATCTGCTTGTTGGCGTAGAAGCCGAACACGGCGGGATGCCCGCGGCCGCCCACGGCGGCGCCGTCTGAGTGGCGCGCGCCGAGCGCCTCGCACGCATCCTCGACGAGCGCCAGGCCGCGCTCCTGTGCGAGACGCTCGAAGGCGGGCATGTCGGCGGGGTAGCCGAATATGTGCACGGGAAGCAGCGCGCGCGTGCGCTCGGTGACCGCGGCCTCGGCGGCCCGGGGATCGAGGTTCAGGGTCAGCGGGTCTATGTCGGCGAACACCGGACGCGCCCGCTCATAAAGCGCAGCGTTCGCGGAGGCGACGAACGAGAAGGGGCTCGTCACGACCTCATCTCCCTCGCCGACGCCGACGGCCCGCAACGCGAGGTGGAGCCCGGCGGTGCCGCTGCTCACGGCGCTGGCCAGCCGGGCGCCCACCCGCCGCGCGAAGGCGCGCTCGAACTCGCCGGTCCGAGGGCCGAGCGAGAGCTGCCCCGAGCGCAGCACATCGATGACCGCACGCTCCTCGGCCTCGCCCAGGACCGGGGAGGCGAGGGGGATTGCGCCGTCCTTCTGAACGGGCGGGACCGCGGGGGCCCCCACTACACCCTGCCGGGCGCGGTGCCGGCCGAGCCCTTGCCGCTCGAGAGTCCGGGCGCCGATCGCCCGGCCGGCTGCATGCCGTACTCCAGCGAGTCGACGAGCGCGTCCCAGGACGCGGCGATGAGGTTCTCGGAGACTCCGATCGAGCCCCAAACCTCCTGCCCGTCCGAGGCGTCGATCAGCACGCGCGTGACCGCGCCGGTCCCCTTCGTCTCGTCGAGGATGCGCACCTTGAAGTTGACGAGCTCGATGTCGCGCAGATGCGGATGGATCTCCCCGATGGCGTCGCGCAGCGCGTTGTCGAGGGCGTTCACCGGGCCGTTGCCCTCGGCGGTGCGCACGTAGCGCTCCCCGCGCAGCCAGATCTTGATCGTGGCCTCCGTCTCGACCTTCCCGTCCGCGCGCTTTTCGACGGTCACGCGCCAGGACTCCAGGCGGAACAGCGGCTCATAGACGCCCGCCTCCTTCCGCATGAGCAGCTCGAAGGAGCCGTCGGCGGCCTCGAACTGGAAGCCCTTGTGCTCGAGCTCCTTGACGCGCTCGACGATGCGCCGCGCGAGCTCATCGTCCTCGGCGGGCGAAGGCACGCCCGGTGTCATCTGGGCGCCGAGCCGCATCGAGGCCTTCGCTGCGATCGTGGCCTTGCCCGACAGCTCCGAGATGAGGACGTCATGCCGGTTGCCGACCACGCCGGGATCGACGTGCTCGAACGTCTGCGGTTCGGCCTGCACGCCCGCCGCGTGCATGCCCGCCTTGTGCGCAAAGGCATGCTTGCCGACGTATGGCTGAGCGGGGTCCGGCGAGCGATTCAGCAGCTCGTCGAGCAGATGAGCGGTCTCGGTCAGGCGGGCAAGGCGATCGGGGGCGAGGATCTCGGCGCCCACCTTCAGCTGAAGGTCGCCGATGATCGTCACGAGGTTGGCGTTCCCCGTCCGCTCGCCGATCCCGTTGATCGTTCCCTGAACCTGCGTCGCGCCGGCTTCGACCGCGGTGAGCGTGTTAGCGACCGCGCAGCCGGAATCGTCGTGCGTGTGGATCCCCAGGGCGGCATCGGGCAGCGCTTCGGTGACGACCGCGAAGGCCGTCTGGATCTGCCGCGGCAGCGAGCCGCCGTTCGTGTCGCACAGCACCAGGCGCTCCGCGCCGGCGTCGGCGGCGACGCGCAGGCACTGGAGGGTGTAGCCGGAATCGAGCGCGAAGCCGTCGAAGAAGTGCTCGGCGTCCAGCAGCACCCGCTTGCCCTCACCCACGAGGAACGCGATCGACTCGGCGATCATCGCCAGGTTCTCCTCGCGCGACACGCGGATCACCTTCTCGACGTGCAGCACCGAGGCCTTGCCCACCAGCGTGCAGACGGGCGCAAAGCAGTCGGCCAGCACGCGCAGGCCCTCGTCCTGCTCGGCGGCTACCCCCCGGCGGCGCGTCATGCCGAAGGCGGCGATCTCGGAGACCTCCAGGGACTCGTCGGCCAGGAGCGAGAACAGCTCCTGCTCCTTGGGATTCGAAGCGGGAAAGCCGGCCTCGATCAGGTGCACGCCAAGCGCGTCCAGCGAATGCACGACCCGCACCTTCTCCTGGGCGGTGAGGCTCATTCCACCTCCGCCCATGCCGTCGCGGAGGGTGGCGTCGTATAGCTCGATGCGGTTGGAGGTGGTGCTCATGTGGGGGAATCCCTTCGGCGTAGCGTGTGCGAAGCAGCTGGGCAAGCGACCGGCCGCGCCACAGCGCCGCTAGCCGGTCGCCCCGGTAATTCGCTCCTCTGCCGTGCTCGCGTCGCCGGCGGGAGTCTCCAGGTCGCGCGGGCTCACGAGATCGAGCCACTCGCGGTACTCCTGCGAGCGTCCGTGGATCGCGTCGTCGAAGGCCGCCTGCAACACGCGCGTGATCTCGCCGGGCTTGCCGGCGCCGATCACGTGGTCGTCGACCTCGCGCACGGGCACGAGCTCGGCGGCGGTGCCGGACATGAACATCTCCTCGGCGAGGTACATCTCGGCGCGTGCCACGTTGCGCTCCACGACCGTGTAGCCGAGGTCTCGCGCGATCTGGATGAGCGAGCGGCGGGTGATGCCGTCGAGGATCGAGTTGTGCTGTCCCGGTGTGGCGATCTCGCCGTCGCGCACGATGTAGATGTTCTCGCCTGTGCCCTCGCACACGTGCCCGTGGTCGTCCAGCAGGATCGCCTCGTCGTAGCCGGCCTTGAGCGACTCGACCTTCGCGAGCACGCTGTTGAGGTACTGCCCGGACGCCTTCGCGTGCGGGATCAGCGAGTCGGGGCTGATCCGCCGCCAGGAGGACACCTTCGCGCGAACGCCGTCGCGCTTGCCCTCCTCGCCGAGGTAGGCGCCCCACTCCCAGCATGCGATCGTCACGTCGACCGGCGCATCCAGCGGGTTCAGGCCCATCTGGCCGTAGCCGCGGTTCACGATCGGGCGGATGTAGCACGAGCGCAAACCGTTGCGAGCCACGAGTTCGAGCGTGGCCGCGCGAAGCTCCTCGGCGGTGTAGGGCACCGGCATGTAGTACAGCTCGGCCGAGCGCAGCAGTCGGTCGATGTGCTCGGCGTTGCGGAACACCGCCGGGCCGAGCTCGGTGTCATAGCAGCGCATGCTGTCGAACACGCCCGTGCCGTAGTGCAGACCGTGCGTGAGGACGTGGATCTTGGCGTCTTCCCAGGCGACGAATTCTCCGTTCATCCAGATGAGGTCGGTGGGATCCACGTTCATTGCGCTCCTGTTTAGAGGTGATCGAGCACTACCCGCGCCGCGTCTGCCGTACCCGCCTCCCCTCCCAGATCGGTGGTCCGCAGACCCGCGTCGAGCGCGCGTTGCACGGCTGATTCTACAGCCGTCGCCTCGCTTGCCAAAGCGAGGCCGTGCCTGAGCATCATCGCCGCCGACAGGAACATCGCCAGCGGGTTGGCAAGGCCCGTGCCGGCGATGTCGGGCGCCGAGCCGTGCACCGGCTCGAACACGCCCGGACCGTCGCCGCCGATCGACGCGCTCGGCAGCATCCCGATCGAGCCCGTGAGCATGGCCGCCTCGTCGGAGAGGATGTCGCCGAACATGTTCTCGGTGAGGATCACGTCGAAGTGGCGCGGGGCGGACACGAGCTGCATCGCTGCGTTGTCGACGAGCACGTGCTCGAGCTCGATGTTCGGAAACTCTCGCGCGTGCACCGCGCTCACGGTCTCGCGCCACAGCCGGGAGGTCTCGAGCACGTTCGCCTTGTCCACGCTCGACACCCTCGACCGGGCGGCCTCGAACGCCGTGCGCGCGATGCGCTCGATCTCGGCGGTGGTGTAGGCGCAGACGTCCGAGGCGGAGGTCTCCGTGCGCGTCTTCTCGCCGAAATAGATACCGCCCGTCAACTCGCGCACGACGAGCAGGTCGGTTCCCTCGATCCGCTCGCGCCGCAGCGGCGAGGCGTCATACAGCGCGGGCAGCGGCTTGACGGGGCGCAGGTTGGCATACAGCCCGAGGCCCTTGCGCAATCCGAGCAGGCCCTGCTCCGGGCGGGGTCGATGTGGGTCGGTGCTATCCCACTTCGGCCCCCCCACCGCGGCCAGCAGCACCGCATCTGACTTTCGGCAGTCGGCGAGCACCTCGTCGGTGAGCGCCGCCCCATGGGCGTCGATCGAGGCTCCGCCGAACAGGTGCTCCTGGAACTCGAAGTCGCCGAGCCCTTCGAGCAGCTCGAGCGTTGGCTCCATGATCTCGGGGCCGATCCCGTCGCCGGGTAGCGTTGCGATGAGGTGGGTGGGCATGGCCCTCGCCCTACAGCGCGGTGGTCACGGGACCACTGCGTTCGCGATTGCCCTCGTAGTCGGCGATCTCATCGGACTGTTGGAGGGTGAGGGCGATGTCGTCGAGACCCCCGAGCAGGCGGTGGCGGATCTCGTGGTCGATCTCGAAGGCGACCTGACGGCCGGCGAAGCGGACCTCCTGTTCGCGCAGGTCAACCTGGCCGTGACCGGCGGCGGCGAGCGCCCGGCAGTCCTCGTCGGAGAGCACGATCGGCAAGAGACCGATCTTTGTGCAGTTGGAGTAGAAGATGTCGGCGAACGAGGGTGCGACGATTGCCTGGAAGCCGTAGTCCTGAAGGCCCCATGGAGCATGCTCGCGCGACGAGCCGCAGCCGAAGTTCTCACCGGCGACGAGGATCGGGTTGGGCGGCAGGTCCCAGCCGGGCTCCTTGGCCCAGTCGTAGAAGAGGAACTCCCCGAAGCCCGAGCGCTCGACCCTCTTCAGGAACTGCTTGGGCATGATCTGGTCTGTGTCGACATCAGAGCGGTCGAGGTGGCTGACCTGTCCGCTGATGGTCTCTATTGCCTGCATCTAGTGGCTACCTCCGATTGGCTTCATGGCACCGAACACGGCAGACTCGGCCCACTTGAAATGCACTTCCCCCTCGGTGAAACCGGCGTCGCGCAGCCATTGCACCTGGTCCTCGACGCTGTCGGGCCGGTCTTCGTCGTCGTCTGCGGCGCGGTCGCGCTTGACCTGATCGTCGGTGCGTCCGCCGCCGCGCTTGCGTTCGGCCTCAATCGCGTTGGCGTCTATCTGCTCGTCAAACAGTCCGACGAGTGGCCCGACGACCGACACGTAGTCCATGTTGAGGAACATCGCGCCCGGCTCGAGCAGGTCGAACAGCTCGGCGAACAGAGCGCGCTTGCGGGCGGCCGGCAAGTGATGGATGGCGAATGCGGAGATGGCGGCGCCGTAGGGGCCGGCGGGCAGGCCGTCGCGCCAGCCGGGGTCCGACAGGTTGCCGCGGACCGCCTGCCAGGGGACCAACGTGCGTGCCATCCTGCGCTCGGCGCGCTCGAGCATCGGCTCGGAGAAGTCGATCAGCACCGGTTCCGCCTGTGGCTCGACCTCGAGCACGAGGGCACTCATCGCGCCGTCGCCGGATCCGATGTCGAGGAACCGCCGCACGGGATGGGGCTGGCGTTGCAGCAGCCGCCTGATCAGGTCTTCCTGGATGTCGACGAGTGGCATCAGGACCTGGCGTTCTGAGAGGTACGCCTCGGTCAGATCGTCCCGCTGCCAGATCGCTCCCGGTGATGAGGGGCTCATCGCCAATCCCGTATGTCTACGAAGTGCCCCTCGATGGCCGCGGCGGCCGCCATCTGGGGAGAGACCAGATGCGTGCGTCCGCCCCGGCCCTGCCGACCCTCGAAGTTGCGGTTGGAGGTCGACGCGCAGCGCTCGCCCGGCGCCAGGATGTCGGGGTTCATCCCCAGGCACATCGAGCAGCCGGCCACGCGCCAATCGAAGCCGGCCGCGCGGAAGATGCGGTCGAGCCCCTCGGCCTCGGCCTGCGCCTTGACCTGCTGGGATCCGGGCACGACCATCGCGCTGACGCTCGAGGCCACCGTTCGCCCGGCGATCACCTCGGCGGCGGCGCGCAGGTCGCCGATGCGCGAGTTCGTGCAGGAGCCGATGAACACGCGATCGATCGAGATCTGCTCGATCGGCGTGCCGGGCGACAGCGCCATGTAGTGCAGCGCCCGTTCGGTCGCCTCGCGGTCGGCGGGACTGTCGAACTCCTCCGGCGAGGGGACCGCGTCGGTGACCGCTCGAACCATGCCGGGATTGGTCCCCCAGGTGACCTGCGGAGAGATGGCGGAGGCGTCGATGATCGTCTCGGAATCGAAGCTCGCGCCGTCGTCGGTCGTCAGCTCGCGCCATGCCTCGATCGCCGCATCCAGCGCGGCGCCCGCGGGCGCTCCCGGCCGCCGCACGTCACGAAACCACGCGAACGTGGTCTCGTCGGGCGCGATGATCCCGGCGCGCCCGCCGCCCTCGATCGTCATGTTGCAGACGGTCATCCGGCCCTCCATCGAGAGCCCCTCGATGGCGGCGCCCGCGTACTCGACGACGTGGCCGGTGGCGCCGCCGACGCCGATCTCGCCGAGCGTTCCGAGGATCAGGTCCTTCGCCGTCACGCCGAATCCGAGCTCGCCCTCGTAGCGGATGCGCATCGAGCGTGGCCGCTGCTGGACCATGCACTGGGTGGCCAGCACGTGCTCGACCTCGCTGGTGCCGATGCCGAAGGCCAGCGCGCCGAAGGCGCCGTGCGTGGACGTGTGCGAGTCCCCGCACACGATCGTCGTGCCCGGCTGCGTGACGCCCAGCTCCGGGCCGATCACGTGGACGATGCCCTGGCGCTCAGAGCCCAGCGAGTAAACGGGGATGGCGAACTCCGCGCAGTTGCGCTCGAGCGTTTCCACCTGCACCCGCGAGAGCTCGTCCTTGATGCGCGCGGCCACCGGCGTGCCGTCGGTGGGGGTGTTGTGATCGGCGGTCGCCAGCGTGCGGTCGGGCCGGCGGACCCCGCGTCCGGCGAGGCGCAGCCCGTCGAACGCCTGGGGGCTCGTCACCTCGTGGACGAGGTGCAGGTCGATGTACAAGAGGCCCGGCGCGACCTCGTGCGCGGCCCAGATCTTCTCGAACAGCGTCTTTGGCATCGTCAGCTCCTTCTCAGTCCGGCGGTGACCACCGCCAGGAACGCGGCATCCTCGCTCGTCGGGTTCTCGAAGTGGTGGGGGAGGTCGGCGTCGAACGTGACGCAGTCCCCCAGCTCGAGCTCGTGGCGCTGTCCGTCGCAGACGAGCACGACCGAGCCACGCTCGACCAGCGCCGTCTCGCGGCTGCCCGGCTCGTGCATGGGAGGGTCGTCGACGGCCCCGGTCGCGCCCCGCGGAGCCAGCGTGTGACGCGAGAGCTCGGCCCGCTGGCCCGGCTGCGAGGAGGTCATCACCTCGAACCGATGCCCGCGCCGCCTGCTGCCGCCCTGCCGGCGCTGCTCCGCGCGCACGATCGTCACCGCTCCGTCCTCGTCCAGGCGCAGCAGCTGCGACAGCCTCAGCTCGAGCCCGGCCGCGATGCGCGTCGCGACGGTCAGCGTCGGGCTGGTCTCGCCGCGCTCCACCTGCGAGAGCATCGGAGCGCTCACCCCGCTGCGCACGGCCAGGTCGCGCAGGGACAGCGAGGAGGACTCGCGCAGCGCCTTCACACGAGCTCCGATGACCACCGGGTCGAGCGGATCCGGGCGCGGCGACGCAGCGGGCCCCAGCCCGGGCACCTGCGTCGGCTTGCCCCTCTTTGGCGCGGGAGAAGTGCGAGCGATCGCCATACGTTCGTACGTTATCACAGACAAGCGCAACCAGGCCCTGGGGTTCGCGCCCGCCCGCCCCGGGACCGAAACGAGCCGGCCACGAGATCATCGAAGGTCACGGAGCAGACGTCTCGGGCAGGCCGATCGCGTCTGTAGCGCGCGAACGCGCAACGGCGACCGACAGCGCGCGCAGGTACGCGCGGGCAGCCGCATCGACGATGTCCGTCGAGACACCCTGTCCGGCGCCGGTCGAGCCGTCGACCTCAACCACCACCGAGACCTCGCCGAGCGCGTCCTGGCCCTCGGTCACGGCGCCGATCGTGAAATCGTTGAGCTTCGCGCCCACCCCGACGGCGGCGTCGATCGCCTGGAACACGGCGTCGATCGGCCCGTCGCCGGTGAACGTCCCCTGTGCGACGGAGTCGTCGGGCAGCCGCACCGACACGCGTGCGTGCGCGGCTCGCCGGGAGGACGCCTCGACCTCGAACCAGTCGAGCGCGTAGCCGGGGATCTCCTCTCTCAGCTCGTCGGTGACAAGCGCCTCGAGGTCCATCGCGGTCACCTGCTTCTTGCGGTCGGCGATCTCCTTGAATCGCTTGAACGCCGTGTTGAGCGCCTGGCCGTCGAGCTCGAACCCCATGTCCTCGAGCGCTTTGCGCAGGGCGTGGCGGCCGGAGTGCTTGCCGAGCACGATCGAGTTGCTCTGCAGGCCGACCGTCGTGGCGTCCATGATCTCGTAGGTCGTTCGCTCCTTGAGCACTCCGTCCTGGTGGATGCCGGCCTCGTGGGCGAAGGCGTTGCGCCCGACGATCGCCTTGTTCGGCTGCACCTGGTATCCGGTCAGCCGCGAGACCAGGCGGCTCGTGCGTGCGATCTCGGTCGTCTCGACTCCCGTCCACAGCCCGAGGCTCGGCTCGCGCGTGCGCAGCAGCATCACGATCTCCTCGAGCGATGCGTTCCCGGCGCGCTCGCCGATCCCGTTGACCGCGCACTCCACCTGGCGGCATCCGACCTGCACGCCCGCAAGCGAATTGGCCACGGCCAGGCCCAGGTCGTCGTGACAGTGAACCGACACCGTGACGTCGGCCAGCCCCGGCACGAGCCGGTAGAGCTGCTCGAACATCGCCGCATACTCATTCGGCATCGTGTAGCCCACCGTGTCCGGCACGTTGATCGTCGTCGCGCCCTCATCGAGGGCGACCTGGATGACCTGCGCCATGTACTCGATGTCCGAGCGCGAGCCGTCCTCGGGCGAGAACTCGACATCGTCGGTGCATTCGCGCGCATGGGCCACCGCGGCCCGCACCTGCCCCAGGACGTCCTCGCGCGTGGTCTGAAGCTTGCGCTCGATGTGGATGTCGCTGGTGGCGATGAACGTGTGGATACGCGGCCGTGCGGAGTCCCTGACGGCGTTCCACGCGGCGTCGATGTCCTGGCTCGACGTGCGCGCAAGCCCGCATATAACCGGGCCCTCCACCTCCCGCGCGATCGCCTGCACCGACTCGAAATCGCCCGGCGAGGTGATCGGGAAGCCGGCCTCGATCACGTCGACCCCCAGCCGCGCCAGCTGGTGGGCGATCTCGAGCTTCTCCTGGCGGTTCAGTGAGATCCCCGGCGACTGCTCCCCGTCCCGCAGGGTGGTATCGAAGATGAGAACGCGGTTTGACTCCTCGCGGCCCGCGCCTGCCGCGTCGCTGCCAGTAGGTCCGTCCTCGGTGCTCATGTCGTTCGTGCTCCTTCTAGGTCTCGTTCGCACTTCCTCTCTGCTTGGTATGCGGCTGCGCGGCCGCCACGCGCTATTCCCCCCGAGGGGGGAGCAGGAGAAGGGTCAGGAGCGAGGACCGGAACGACATCTGGCGCCAGCTTAGCAGCGGGGATGTTCGGTTTCAGGCTGGTCGGCGTGGGCGCTCTCGGCGTGCCGCGGCAGCCCGTCGTCGGGAATCGCCTCCCACGACGCGGCGTAGGCGACGAACTGGCGCAGGCTCGGCCTGAGGTGCGGATCGCCGTCGAGCGCGCCCAGGCGAATGCTGACCCGTCCCGCGTCATCTGGGTGGCGGCTGAAGAGCGCCGAGCCGCACTCCCCGCAGAACCACTTCTCCCAGCCGTCCACGGGCCTCCATGCGCGCAGGCTCTCCTCGCCGGCGATGATCCGAAACGACCCGGGCCGTACGCGGGCGTTAGCGGAGGCGGCCGTGCCGCTGCGCCGCTGGCAGCGCGTGCAGTGGCAGTAGTTCGCGGATTCGAGCGCCTCCGTCACCTCGAAGCGGACCGCCCCACAGCCGCACCCGCCGAGCAGGGGCAGTTCCGACTCGGTCTCCGCCATCGGATGGCACGATATCGCCCGGCGATCGAATCGGCGGCGCCAAGGCCGTCCTGCGCGCCACCCCCGGACGGTCCGTTCGCTAGGCGAGCGCGGGGAGCTTCTGCACGAGCGAAAGGACCGGTGCGAACAGATCTCCGTGCTCGGCCACCCGCCCGAGCACGTCGCGTGCCTCGAATGCCAGCGTGGCGGGATCGCCGGCATCCAGCGCGGCGCGCACCTCGCCCCACTGGACAGGGGTCGAGACCGTCGGGCGCTCGCCGGCGCGCAGCGAGTACACGCACACGGTCGTCTTGTTGCGGTCGTTCTGGCTCCAGTCGATCAGCACCCTGCCGGTGCGTCGCGCCTTGGTCATGCGCGAGACGATCAGATCGGGTTCGGCCTGTTCGAGCAGCTCGGCGACCGCCTTGGCGAACGGCTTCGTCTGCTCGTAGGCGACGTCGTCGTGGTTGAGCGGGACGTAGAGCTGGAGACCCTTCGACCCCGAGGTCTTGGCGAAGCTCTCCAGGCCGAGGTTCTCGAACATGCCCTGCAGCGTCAGCCCGACGCGACAGCACTCGACGATCGTGGCCGGAGCGCCGGGGTCCAGATCGAACACGAGCGCGGTCGGTCGCTCGATCGCCTCGGCCCGCGAGAGCGGCGCATGCAGCTCGATCGCCGCGAGGTTCGCGAGCCACACGAGCGTCGAGAGATCTTCCGCGAGCGTGTAGCGAATTGGCTTGCGCCCGCTCGGCAGCGTCACGGTCGGCACCCAGCTGGGGGCGTGAGCGGGCGTCTGCTTCTGAAAGAAGGACTTCCCCTCGACGCCGTCCGGCCATCGCGTCACGGTCAGCGCACGTCCGGCGAGGTGGCCGATCAGCGCGGGTGCGATCGCGCCGTAGTAGTCGATCAGCTCCCGCTTCGTGAAGCGTGCCCGTGGATACATCGTCTTGTCGAGGTTGGACAGCTTCAGCTCGCGTCCCTCGAGCGTGACACGTGCCTGCTTGGCGGGCGCCCTCGGCGCGGAGAACGGGCGACTGCCCGGCTCTGCCTTCGTCGCCTCGCTCGGCCCGCGGCCGTCGGCCGTGTCCTCGCGCAGGACCTCCTCGGCGCGCTTGTCCTCGCGCATGCCCTCGTAGGTCGGCTGGCGCAGGCTGCCGGTCCTGGTCCACTCGGTGAACGCGACCTCCGCGACGAGCCGCGGCTCGCAGAAGAGGGCGCCGCGTGGAGGCGTGCTCGCGGGCGTGAACGGCGACGTCGAGCGACGCAACGGCGCGAGCAGGCGCGACAGGCGTTCGAGCTCCGCGTCATTGAACCCGCTGCCGACGCGCCCGACGTAGCGCAACCCGCCGTCCGGCTCATGGACGCCGAGCAGGAGCGCGCCGATGCTCTCGCTGCGCTTTCCCTTTCCCGGCATCCAGCCGCCGACCACGAACTCCTGGCGGCTCGTGGTCTTGATCTTCACCCAATCGCGCGTGCGCAATCCCGGCTGATATGTGGAGCGCAGGCGCTTCGCGACGATGCCCTCGAGGCCCTGCGCGCGCGTGGCCTCCAGCAGCGCGGGCCCCTGTCCGACGACGTGCTCGGGCGCCCGCCAGCTCTCGCCGGTCAGCGCCAGCTCCGACAGCCGTTCCCGGCGCTCCAGGTAGGGAAGGCCCATGAGCGAGTGGCCGTCGAGCCACAGCAGGTCGAAGATCACGTAGGTCACCGGCGCGTCCTTCGCCATGCGTTTCGCCTGGGTCCTCGACCCGAGGTTCATACGCGGCTGCAGCGCGCCGAAGCTCGGCCGGCCGGCGCCGTCGAATGCGACGATCTCGCCGTCGAGCACGACCGCGTGGGAGCTGAGCGCGCGGTTGAGCCGACCGAGCTCGGGATAGGCGTCGGTGATGTCGTTGAGGTTGCGACTCTCGAGGCGCAGCTCACGGGGCTGGGAGTATGCGATCGCGCGAACCCCGTCCCACTTGATCTCGTATGCCCAGCCGTCTTCGCCGGCGGGCAGCGAGCCGGCGCGGGCCAGCATCGGCGTCAGATGCCTGGGCATCGGCTCGCGGTCGGGGTCGTGAGCCGGGTCCATGCGATGGATCATCCAGTTCCTCGGGTCCTCGTCCCTGTCGATCGGAAACAGCGCGTAGCGGGCGTCGAGCCGCTCACCGTGCAGCCACACCTCGATCTTGCGCGGCTCCCACTTCAGGCACTCATACGTGCCCCGATCCCAGATCGCGACGGTTCCGGCGCCGTATTGACCCTTGGGGATCTCACCTTCGAAGTCGAAGTACTCGAGCGGGTGGTCCTCCGTCGCGACGGCCAGGCGGTTGTCACCGGGCGTCTGCGGCAGGCCCTTCGGAATCGCCCACGAGGCCAGCGCGCCGTCACGCTCCAGGCGCAGGTCCCAGTGCAGCCGCGTCGCGCTGTGCTCGTGGATTACGAAGCGGGGCAGGGCGCCCGGGGCGGCCTCCCCGGCCGCCGGCTCGGGCGTCACCCCGAAGTCGCGTTTGGCGCTGTAGCGCTTCAGGCGCGCGGACCTCACGCCGGCGTCGTCCCGCCTGACTGCGCGGCGGGGAGGCACCTACCGCTTCGCGCGGGTCTTCGAGGCGCTCGGCGTCCGGGTGGCGGGCTTCTTCGCCGCCCCCTTCGCCGCGGCCTTCTTGGCCGCGGTCCTCTTTGCGGCGGGTTTCGTGCGCTTCTGCTCGCCGTCGGCCGCACGCACCGCGTCGAGACTCGCCTTCAGCGCGCTCATCAGATCCGGCGCCGGCTCCCTGACCTCCTCCGGCGCCGGCTGCACCGCGATCTTCTTGCCCTGCGCCTTGCGCTCGATCAGCGCGAGCACCTGCTCGCGGTAGGTGTCCGAGTACTTCTCGGGTTCGAAATCGCCGGACAGCGAGTCGATCAGCTGCCGTGCGATCTCAACCTCGCGCGGCGTCGTCTCGACGTTCGCGGCCTCGGCGATCTCGTCGACACGCTCGGGCGCGAGGATTTCGTCCGGGAACAGCATCGTTGCCATTCCCAGCGCCGTGCCCATCGGACGGACCGCGACGAGCTGCTCCTTGGAGCGGATCACCACGCGCGCGATCGCCACCTTGCCCGTCTGGCGCATCGCCTCGAGCAGCAACCGGTACGGCTTCGCCCCGCCGGTGGCGGGAGCAAGGTAGTAGGGATGGTCATAGAAGATCGGGTCGATCTGCGAGAGCTCTACGAAGTCCTCGATCTCGATCGTCCTGGTCTTCTGGGGCTCGAGCGAGTCGAGCTCGGCCGGCTCGATGACCACGTAGCGGTCCGGCGCGATCTCATAGCCTTTGACGATCTCCTGATAGGGGACCTCCTCGTCGCTGACCGGATCGACCCGCTTCTGCGCCACCCGCACCCCGGTCTTGCCCGAGAGCTGGTGAAAGCGCACGGTCTTGCGATCGACGGCGCTGTAGAGCTTCACCGGCACGGTCACCAGGCCAAAGCCGATTGAGCCGGTCCAGATCGCGCGGGGCATAGGCACAACTATTACCACGTCCCCGCTTCACGCCTGCAAGATCTGAAACGCGGCGCGCTCGCCGCGGATCGCACCCGCGCCGGCACAGCCGGCCGACAGCCGGCCGACAGCCGGCCTCGAGTCAGGCGCCGGACGGCACGATGTTCTGGTTGAGGCGAAAGACGTTGTCCGGGTCCCAGCGCTGCTTGAGCGCGACCAGACGCGCGTACTTGTCCTCGCCGTAGGCCGCGCGCAGCCGCGCGGCGCCGTCATCCGCCGCGATGAAGTTGGGCAGGGTCGTGTCATCGCTGAACGGACGCATCGCCTCGTGGAAGCCGCGGGTCCAGGAGATGTTCCGCTCGTCCTCTGAGGGATCCATCCACATGCCCAGGCAGAAGTACGTCCACGGCGCATCCCCGACGGAGAGCGCCATCGCGTCTGAGCCGTCGCGGCCGACGGCGCCGCCCATCGGCGCCAGGATGAGCTGGCCGAACGGGGCGGGCAACGCCTCCGCCTGCGCGACGACGGTGTCGACCGCCTCATCCGGGAGATCGCGCAGCGAGGCCACCTTGAAGTACTCGCGCACTCCCCGCGGGCTGCCTGCATCGAGCATCTGCTGCACCGCGGCGTAGGGCATCGGCTGGATCATGTCGATGACCGGAGAGCCGAACTCGCGCAGAGCCTTGGCCTGCTCGGCGCCCTGCTCGATGTCTCCGACGTAGCAGAAGACGATGCCGACGGCCGGCTTTCCGCGCACCTCCTCGGGCACGAACGGCTCCGGAGGCGCGGTCAGCAGCGCCACCCCTCCCGCCACCTCGTCCGGGGCCTCGGCGATGTAGTCGCGATAGAAGCGGATCACCTCGCCCGCCTGCGCGCGCGGATACATGAGCAGACCGGCCGTCACGACCGGTCCGACGGGATGCAGGCGAAACTCGAGCTCGGTCGCGATGCCGAAGTTGCCGCCTCCGCCCCGCAGACCCCAATACAGGTCCTCGTTCTCATGCGCGCTCGCCGTGACCGTGGCCCCGTCCGCGGTCACCACCTCCGCGCTCAGCAGGCTCTCGCACGCGACCCCATACATACGCTCGAGCCAGCCGCTGCCGCTGCCCAGCGCGAGTCCCGCGACGCCCGTGTCGGACACCCGCCCGCCGGTGACGGCGAGACCGTGCTCCTGCGTGGCCGCGTCGAGCTCGGCCCATACGGCGCCGCCGCCCACGCGCGCGGTCCGCGCGTCGGCGTCGACCTGGACCCCGCTCATCGGGCGCAGGTCGATCACGAGCCCGTCGTCGCAGGAGCTGTAGCCGGGCGTCGAGTGGCCTCCGCAGCGCACGCTCACGAGCAGATCGTGCTCGCGCGCGCATCCAAGCGCCGCGACCACGTCCTCGGTTGACGCGCAGCGCACCACGAGCGCCGGACGGCGATCGACCATGCCGTTCCAGACCCGCCGGGCCTCCTCGTAGGCCGGATCTTCGGGCGTGATCACCTCGCCGGCGACCTTCGCGCGAAGCTCGTCCACCGCGGGCCCCGTTACTGTCGACTGGCTCATCGTGCGCGATCCTCTCTCGTTCGAACATGGCGCAAACCCGCGCCGCGCGAAACGCCATCCGCTTTCAAAAGGCGCGGCCCCAGCCGCGCGCCAGTGAGCATAACGGAGCGACGATGGCCGGTGATGCCGACCCGCCGTCAACGGCGCGCCGTCCGGCGGCGCGGGCGCGCGCGCCGGGGGGCCGGCGGCTCGCGCCGAGGTCAGGCGATCGGTCCGGTCAACTGAGGACGACGGCCCACCCGTCGACGAAGCCTTCTGAGGCGACGATCTCCTCCACGACCTCGCCCGGCACGAGCACGTCCGTCGTGACGACCATCGCCGCCGAGCGCTGAGGAGCGAGCTCGGCGGCGCCGACGTCGCTTCCCCCTTCGCCGGATGGCGTCCCGTCGGGGGTGTGACCGACCGCGGCCGAGGAGATGTTGATCCCGTGGGCGCCGAAGATCGTGCCCACCCGACCGATCATGCCCGGCAGGTCGGCGTAGCGGAAGACGGTCACGAACTTCGCCAGCTCGATCGTCAGCCGCCTGCCCTGGACCTCGACGAGATGCGGCACGCGCCCCGGCCCGATGCCGGTGCCGGCGACCGCCACCCGCTCGTCGCCCGAGACCACCGTGACGCGGATCAGCTCGTTGAAGTCCTGGGCCTCCGACACGGACTTCTCCTCGACCACGATCCCCCGTTCCTCGGCCATGGCCGGAGCGTTCACGAGGTTCACCTGCTCCTCGGTTCGTCCGGCCAGGGCACCGCCGATCACGGCCAGCGTGAGCAGGCGCGTGTCGAAGTCCGCGATCCGGCCCATGAATGCCGCCTCGATCCGCTCGACCGAGCTGCCCTCGGCGAGCGCCATCGCGAGACGACCGAGCTGCGTGGCAAGCGGGAGAAACGGCCCCAGCACCTCCATGTCCTCCGCGCCGATCGAGGGGATGTTGACCGCGGTCGAGACCACCCCGCCGGTCAGCGCGGCGACCACCTGCTCGGCGCTCTGGTACCCGGCCCGGTCGGTCGCCTCCGCCGTCGAGGCGCCCAGGTGAGGTGTGACGATCACGTTGGGATAGCCGTGGAAAAGCGGATAGTCCGTGATCGGCTCGGCGGGGAAGACGTCCAGAGCGGCGCCGCCGACCTTGCCCGAGTCGAGCGCGTCCTTCAGCGCCGCGTCGTCGATCAGCCCGCCGCGCGCGACATTGAGGATGCGCACGCCGTCGCGCATCTTGGCGAACGACTCGGCGTTCAGCCAGCCTTCGGTCTCTGGGGTCTTCGGCAGATGCACCGTGATGAAATCGGCCTGCGCGTAGAGATCGTCGCTGTCCAGCGCCTTCTCCACGCCGAGCTCGCGGTAGCGCTCGGCGCTGACGAACGGATCGAACGCGAGCACCCGCATCCCGAAGCCTCGCGCGCGGTGCGCGACGAGCTGGCCGATGCGCCCGAAGCCGACGATGCCGAGCGTCTTCTCGTACAGCTCGACGCCCGAGAACTTCGAGCGCTCCCACTTGCCGGCGGTCAGCGACATGTGCGCCTGCGGGATGTTGCGCGCGAGCGCGAGCAGCAGCGCCATCGTGTGCTCGGCCGCGGTGACGACGTTCGACTGCGGCGCGTTGGCCACGATGATCCCCCGTTTGGTCGCCGCCGCGACGTCCACGTTGTCCACGCCGACGCCCGCCCGGCCGATGACGCGCAGCTTGGCGGCGCGCGCGATCAGCTCGGGGGTCATCTTGGTGGCCGATCGGATCACGATTCCGTCGTAGTCGCCGATCCGCTCGATGAGCTCCTCCTCGGTCCAGTCGACTCCGATCTCGACGTCGAAATGCTCGCGCAGGAGCTCCACGCCCGAGTCGCCGATCTTCTCCTTGACGAGCACCTTCGGGCGCTCGCCGGTCGGGGTCCGTCCCGCGGCCGGGTTGGGCGCGATCGCGCTCATCCTCCGATCCTCTCGACGATCCAGTCGATGCAGGCCGTCAGCGCCTGCACGTCGGCGGTCTCCACCGCGGGGAACATCCCGACCCGCAGCTGGTTGCGACCGAGCTTTCGATATGGCTCGACGTCGACGATCCCGTTCGCGCGCAGCGTGGAGGCGACCGCCGCCGCATCGACCTGCTCGTCGAAGTCCACCGTGCCGACCACGAGCGAGCGCTTCGCGGGATCCCCGACGAACGGCGCGGCGTGCGCGCTGCGCTCGGCCCACTTGTACAGATGCCGCGAGGAGGCGCTCGTGCGCGCCACGCACCAGTCCAGACCACCCCCGTCCAGCATCCAGCGAACCTGCTCGGCGAGCAGATACAGGGTGGCCACGGCCGGCGTGTTGTATGTCTGATCCTTCACCGAGTTCTCGATCGCCGTGCCCAGCGAAAGGAATGCCGGGATCCAGCGATCGGTGCGGGCAAGCGCGGCGATCCGCTCCTGCGCGGCGGGGCTGAGCAGCGCAACCCACAGCCCGCCGTCCGCGGCGAAGCTCTTCTGCGGCGCGAAGTAGTAGGCGTCCGCGAGCGCGATATCGACCGGCAGGCCGCCGGCGCCCGATGTCGCGTCGATCACCACGAGCGCATCAGCCGCGTCCGCCGGCCGCACGATCGGCACCATCACGCCGGTGGACGTCTCGTTGTGCGCCCACGCGATCACGTCCGCCCCGGCCTCGGCGGCGGCCGGACCGACGCCGGCCGGGTCGGGGGCGTCTCCGGGATCGGCGGAGACGACGACGGGGTCCTCGAGAAAGGGCGCGCCGGCACTCACGGTGGCGAACTTCTGTGAGAACTCGCCGTAGGTCAGGTGCAGCGCGCGGCGCTGGATGAGCCCGAACGCCGCCGCGTCCCAGAAGGCGGTCGCGCCGCCATTGCCGAGAGCCACCTCGTAGCCGTCGGGCGCGGCGAACAGCTCGCGCAGCCCGGCGCGAATCTCACCGACCAGCGCCTTGACGGGCTTCTGCCTGTGTGAGGTGCCCATCACCGCCCCGCCCTCGCTCGTCAGACGCGCAAGCGCCTCCGGGCGCACCTTGGACGGCCCGCAGCCGAAGCGCCCGTCGGCGGGCCTCAGCTGCTCGGGTATGACCAGCGGCGTCTCTGCTGTCAGCGGACTCGTCGTCATGTCGGGCTCCTCGCTCTGCTTCCTCGCTCTTCTGGCTCGAGGGACTTAGATGATCGGGAGGGTGCCCAGGCGCGCGGCGGAGATGCTCGCCGCTTCCCGGTGGTTGAATCCACCTCAGCGCCAGTCGCGACGAGAAAGCCGAGTGTAGCGAATAGGGCTCTCCCGGCGCTTGAAAACACGGCGCGCCGCGTGATCGATCGCGTGGTCAACCATTCCAGAGGCGCTCCCGTCGCGAAACGGTCGCCTCCCAGCCCCGCGGCAGACGCGTGTCGGCGACCCCGGCCGGCGCGTCGGCCGCGAGCAGGCAGTACTCGGGCGCCGGGCCCAGGCCGAGGCAGCGGCGCCACAGGCCCGCCGTCGCGGGGTCCATGCCGTCCCCCAGCAGCGCGCCGATCGTCGGACGCTCATGTCCGTGTCCGCCCGCGACCCACACGCTCAGGCGAACATCATCGAGACGCGCTCCGCCCTCGGACAGCCGGTAGATCGCTCCGGTTGACACCTCGGCCTTTGCGGCGACCGCGTCGTGGGCGGTGAGGTGACCGCGCGAGACCGCCGCCTCCTCGAGGACGCCGACCGCCGACCAGCTGTCCACGAGATACCAGTCCTCATAGCCCCCCGGGCGCTCGGCCTCGCCCGCGGCCTCGGCGCCGGCGCCGGTCGGCGGCGCGAGCCATGGGAGCTCGGCCGCCACGAACGCAGCGGAGCCGGCGAACCCGCTCGGCGGTCGATGTGCGAGCGAGCGATGGAAGCGCTCGAGGGCCCGCTCGTACGCCGCCGGGTCGACGTCGGGGGAGGGACGGTGCCAGGAGATGTAGGCGAGCACCGTGCGACCGGTCCGCTAGGCGGACCCCCCACATCCGCCGGCCGGCACCGAGGGAGCTGTGACACCGGCGCCGCGCATCCGCTCCGCCTCAGAACGAGGGCTTGATCCAGTCCATGTGCGAGCGGAGCTCGCTGCCCACGTGCTCGACCTGCGTATCGGCCTGTTCGGCGCGCATGCGCTTGAAGCTCTCCTGGCCGGCCCGGTTCTCGGCGATCCACTCGCGGGCGAAGTCGCCGGACTGGATCTCCGCGAGGATCTTGCGCATGTTGGCCCGGGTTTCCTCGGTGATCACGCGCTTGCCGCGCGTGTAGTCGCCGTACTCGGCGGTGTTGGAGATCGAGTAGCGCATGCCGGCGAGTCCCTTCTCATACATCAGGTCCGCGATCAGCTTGAGCTCGTGCAGGCACTCGAAGTAGGCCATCTCGGGGTCATAGCCGGCCTCGACCAGCGTCTGAAAGCCCGCCTGCACGAGCTCGGAGGCGCCACCGCAGAGGACGGCCTGCTCGCCGAACAGGTCGGTCTCGGTCTCGTCCTTGAACGTCGTCTCGATCACCCCGCCGCGCGTGCAGCCGATCCCCTTCGCGTAGGCCAGGGCGAGCTCGCGGGCGCCGCCGGTGGCATCCTGCTCGACCGCGATCAGCCCGGGGACGCCGCTGCCCTCGGTGAACTGACGGCGAACCAGGTGCCCCGGGCCCTTGGGTGCGACCATCGCGATATCCACGCCGGCGGGCGGTTCGACCTCTTTGTAGTGGATCGAGAAGCCGTGCCCGAACAGCACCATGTCGCCCTCGGCGATCCCGTCGCGGACCTCGCTCTCCCACACCTGGCGGTGGAGCTCGTCGGGGAGGAGCATCATCACGAGCTCGCCGCGACTGGCGGCGTCGACGACGGGGAGCACCTCGAGGCCCTGCTCGCGCGCCCGCTCGGCCGAGGCGGAGCCCTCGCGCAGCCCGACGACGACGTTCGCGCCGGAGTCCCTGAGGTTCAGCGCATGCGCGTGACCCTGTGAGCCGTAGCCGAGGATCGCGACGGTCTTGCCGTCGAGCAGGTGGAGGTCCGCGTCGTCGTCGTAGAGCATGGGATCGCGCAGGATAGAGCACCCGCCCGTTCCTGCGCCCCTCGCATGGCGCGCTCGCGTGGCGCGTGCGCCCGCCGGCGGCGCGAGCCGGCCGCGGCCGCCCTCACGCGATCGCGGAGGCGACGAGCGTGCGTCCGGGAACGGCGAGCGTGCCGTCGTCGGACGTGTACGGTGCGAGGCGCGCCGTGAGCCCGGCCCGAATCTCGGCGACCTCCGGCTCCGGCCGACTGAGCACCGCGTCGTGGAAGGCGCGCGAAAGGTCGAGCGTGGTCTCCCAGAAGACCTCGGCGGAGGAGTGGCGCTGCTCGAGCTCGAGGCGCTGCACGTCGATGTCGGCGAAGCCCGCCCGCTCGAGCAGCCCGCGGACGCGCTCGGAGTCGCCGAGCGCGAACGGACCGGGCTCTCCCGCGCCGGGCGCCTCGACCAGCCCGCGATCGATCAGCTCGAGCGTCGGGAGCAGCGCCCAGGGATTGTGCTCGACGGAGTCCCACACCGCCAACGACAGTCGCCCGCCCGGGCGCAGCACCCGCCGGGTCTCGCCGAGGGCCGCGGCGGGGTCGGCGAGCAGCATGTATCCCCAACGGCACAGGACCGCGTCGACGCTCGCCAGCGGGAGATCGATCCACTCGGCGCCCAGCACCTGGAACTCGACGTTCGAGAGACCCAGCTCGGCTGCGCGCGCCCGGGCGCCGTCCAGCATCGCATCCGCCTGGTCGGAGATGATCACGCCGCCCGTGGGGGCGACCTGCTGCGCCGCGAGCATGCCGGTCTCGCCGAGGCCGGCCGCGAGCTCCAACACCCGCTCGCCCGGCCGCAGGGCGACCGCGTCGAGCATCCAGCGGGAGACCGGCGCACCGAACGCGCGGATCGCCTCCTGGCGCCGAACCCAGCCGGAGGCGGCCTCTTCCCAGCCGGACAGGCTGGCTTCACGATGCGTGTTCGCGTCGAAGCTCATCGGAGCGCCGCGCGCAGGAGCTTGCCCGACGGCGTGCGGGCAAGCGGCCCCCGGGCAAGCACGATCGAGGAGGGGACCTTGTAGGGAGCGAGCGAGCGAGCGCAGTGGGCGCGCAGCTCCTCGTCTTCGGGGGCGCTGCCCGGCCGAGCCACGACGATCGCCGTGACCGCCTCGCCCCACTCCCGATCCGCGCGGCCGACCACGCCCGCCTCGAGCACGTCCGGATGGGCTTCGAGGACCGCCTCGACCTCGGCGGGCGCGACGTTCTCGCCGCCGCTGACGATCGTGTCGGCCTTGCGCCCCAGGACCATCAGCCGGCCGTCATCGTCCGTGCTGCCGAGATCGCCGGTGTGCAGCCAGCCGTCGGATGCGAGCGCGGCCGGCGCCACGGTCGGGCCCCGCACCATGATCTCGTTGTCAGAGGCGATCCGCAGGCGCGTGCAGAAGAGCGGCGGACCCGCGCTCGCCCGAGATCCCCCGAGCGCGGCCACGGGAGTCGAGCTGACCTGTGAGCAGCTCTCGGTGAGCCCGTAGGTGAGACTGACCGGCACGCCGGCCGCCCGCGCCCGCTCGAGCAGCGCCTCTGCCACCGGGCCACCGCCGGTGAGCGCGCAGCGAAGGTGCGGCGGGCGGCTCAGGCCCGCGTCGAGCAGGCGGCCGAGCGTCGTGGCCACGAGGCTGATCAGCGTGATCTGCTGCTCGCGCAGGGAATCGAGCACGCGGTCGGCCTCAAAGCGCTCGTGCACGACCGCCGTCGTCGCATATATGGCCGAGCGCAGCAGGATCGACAGGCCGCCGACGTGCGAGACGGGAAGCGTGCACAGCCAGCGCTCCTCAGAATCCAGACCGAGCGCGACGGCCGACCCGATCGCGCTCCAGAGGAAGTTTCCGTACGTCAGCTCGACCGGACGCGGCTCAGACGTCGTGCCGGAGGTGTGGATCACGACCGCGACGGCATCGAGGTCGTGCTCGGCCGCGCCTCGGCCGCGCCACCCGGCCGTGTCCTTCGCGGCGACCCCGGCGCCCGGACCGGACGGTGCGCCGAGGGGCTCCTCGATGAGCAGCGCGGCTCCGTCGGCGATCCGCGCCCGTTCGGACGGCGTCGAGCGCCGGTCAACCGGCACGGCGACCGCCCCCAGCAGAAGGCAGGCGTGGAGAGCCTGCGCAAACGCGAGGCCGGCCGGCAGCGCGATCGCGACCCGCTGCCCGGCGCGCACGCCACTGCGCTCGAGCTCGCCGGCCCCGGAGCGCGCGGCGAGGAGGAGCGCCCCATAGGAGCAGCTTCCGCGCGGCGTCTGAAGCGCGGTGCGCCCGGGCCGCGCCTCGGCCGCACGCTCCAGCCATGCCTCTACCACCATGGCCCACAGGCTAGCCTTCGCGCCATGACCACCACCTGGATGGCAGCCGCGGGCGGCGCTCAGGGCGACTACACCGACATCCGCTACGAGAAGTCCGCCCCCCCGGACGAGGGGATCGCCCGGATCACGATCGCCCGGCCCGAGGTCAGAAACGCATTTCGCCCGCGCACGGTGATCGAGATGGGCAGCGCCCTCCAGGACGCGCGGGAAGACACGACCGTCGGCGTGATCGTGCTGACCGGCGAGGGGACGGACGCCTTCTGCTCGGGAGGCGACCAGCGCGTTCGCGGCGACTCGGGGTATCTGGATGACGACGAGGCCGGGCGCGCGGGGGTCGGGCGCTTCCACGTGACCGACCTGCATGTGCAGATCCGCCGGCTGCCCAAGCCTGTCGTGGCGATGGTCGCCGGCTACGCGATCGGCGGCGGACAGGTGCTGCATCTCGTCTGCGACCTGACGATCGCCGCCGACAATGCCCGCTTCGGACAGGTCGGGCCGCGGGTGGGCTCGTTCGACGGCGGGTTCGGCGCGGGACTGCTGGCGAACGTGGTCGGGCCGAAGAGGGCGAAGGAGATCTGGTTCCTGTGCCGCCAATACTCCGCGCGGGAGGCGTTGGCGATGGGGTTGGTCAACGCGGTCGTGCCGCTCGAGCGGCTGGAAGAGGAGACCCTGGAGTGGTGCCGGGAGATGCTCGCGGTGTCCCCCTTCGCGCTGCGGCTCATGAAGGCGAGCTTCAACGCGGCCGAGGACGGATTGACCGGGGTCCAGCAGCTCGCCCACGACGCGAACCTCCTGTTCTACGAAAGCGAGGAGGCACAGGAGGGCCGCGACGCCTACCGGGACAAGCGCAAGCCGGATTTCACCCGCTTCCCGCGGCGAGCATGACCGCGTGAGCGCGGTTCGCATCTGGGTGATGGCGGCGCGCGTGCGCACGCTGCCCGCGGCCGTCGCGCCCGTGCTCGTGGGCACCTCGCTGGCGCTCGGCGCCGGGCACTTCCATCCGCTCGCCTTCGTGGCTGCGCTGCTGGGCGCGATGTTCATCCAGGTTGGCACGAACCTGTCGAACGACTACTCGGACGCGCGGCGCGGCGCGGACAGCGAGGATCGGCTGGGCCCGGTGAGGGTGACCGCGGGCGGGCTGGTGCCGCCGAGCCAGGTGCTGATGGCGACGTACGTGACGTTCGGGCTCGCGGTCGCGTGCGGCGCCTACCTCGTGGCGGTCGCGGGACCCGAGCTGCTGGCCGTGGGAGCGGCATCGATCCTCGCCGGCGTGCTCTACACGGGAGGGCCTCGGCCATATGGGTACGAGGGCCTCGGCGAGCTGTTCGTGTTCCTGTTCTTCGGGATCGTCGCGGTCAGCGGGTCCTACTTCGTGCAGGTGCAGGAGCTGCCGTGGCAGGCGTTCGTGTGCGCCGTCCCCGTCGGCCTGCTGGCGAGCGCGATCCTCGTGGTGAACAACGTGCGCGACATCGACACCGACCGGCGCGCGGGCAAGCGCACCTTGGCCGTCCGCCTGGGACGCGAGCGAACGCGCGCGCTCTACGCGGCGATGCTCACAGGCGCGTTCGTGACCGCGCCGCTGCCGTGGGCGCTCGGGTCGATGACGCCGTGGCTGTTTCTCAGCTGGGCGGTCATCCCGCTCGCGGCCGGTCTGGCGCGCACGGTTCGCACGAAGGTGGACGGCCCGTCGCTGAACGGCGCGCTCGCGCGGACGGGCATGCTGCAGCTGCTGTTCTGCCTCCTGTTCGCCGCCGGAATCCTCGCAAGTGGCGGAATCGCATCGTGAAGCTCAGCGTTCGGCGCCGCACCCTGAGGCTTCGACGGCCGATGCACACCGCGCACGGAACGCTCGCCGAGCGAGAGCTGCTGAGCGTGTCGATCATCGACGAAGACGGCGCCAGCGGCCACGGAGAGGCCGCGCCGCTCGAGCAGTACGACGGCGTCAGCGTGACGCATGTGGAGCAGGCGCTCGAGCGTTACCGGCCGGTACTGGCGGGCGCGGAGGGCATGAACGGCGCCCAGATCTTCGATGCGTGCCGTCGCGCGGCCGATCTGCCCGCGGCGCTCGCGGCGATCGACCTCGCCCTGTGGGACCGTGCCGGGCGCAGCGCCGGAAAGCCGGTCGCCGCGCTGCTGAGCGACCTGCCCGCGGCGGACGTCGCGGTCAACGCGACCCTGTCCGCACTCGACCGCACGGGAGCGGCCGAACAGGCTGCGCAGGCCGTGCGGGAGGGATTCGCGTGCGTGAAGCTGAAGGTGGGAGTGGGCGACGACGCCGGCCGCGTTGCCGCCGTGCGCGCCGCCGCGGGCCCCGAGGTCGCGCTGCGGCTGGACGCGAACGGCGCCTGGAGCATCGAGGAGGCGGTGGCGGCGATCGAGGCGCTCTCGCCGGCGGGGCTCGAGCTGGTGGAGGAGCCGACCCACGGCCTGCAGGCCGTGCGGGCGGTGCGCGAGCGCGTGGCGGTGAGGGTGGCGATCGACGAGACGGCGGCCGAGCACGGCGCGCTCGGCGCGGGGGTCGCCGACGCGGTGTGCCTGAAGATCTCCCGCTGCGGCGGCATCTCGGGTCTGATCGCCGCGGCGACGCTCGTGCGGGCCTCCGGCGCCGAGGTCTACCTGGCCTCCACACTCGACGGTCCGCTCGGCGTGGCCGCCGCCGTCCACGCCGCCGCCGCGCTCGCCTCGCGCGGCCCGCTCCCGCCCTGCGGACTGGCCACGTTGAGGATGTTCGAGGGCCTCGATGGGACGCTGCCGGCGAGGGCGGGGCGAATCGATGTTCCAAGCGCGGGTGGGCTGGGCGTGGAGCCCGGGCTGTAGGCGCGCCCCGTGCGGCACGCGCGCGATCGTCACGCCCTTCGTTCGAGCGCCGCGGCAACCGCCGCCGGGTTCTCGAGATGCAGCGCATGGCCGCCCGGGGCGACGATCAGCTCGGCGTCGGGGATCAGGGCCGCCAACCGCCCGCCGAGCGCCCTGAACCTCCGGTCGCGCTCGCCGGCCAGCACGGCGACCGGCATCCCGAGCTCTCCCAGGCGCCCCCACAGCGGCCGCATCTCCCCGGTTCCGATACCGCGCAGAACCGCGGCCAGGGCGTCGGGCCGGTTGCGACGGTACTCGTCCCGCGCCAGAGCCGTCACCTCGGGAGGATCGCCCGCGAACAGCGGCTGCGCGCGCCAGCGCTCGATGAAGTCCTCGAACGGCACGCGTTCCAGCTCCTCGGCCAGCCGATGATCGTGCGCCCTGCGATCCGCGCGCTCGGCGCCGTCCTCGATCCCGGCCGTGGTGGAGAGGAGCACCAACCGCTCCACCCGCTCGGGCGCCGACAGGGCGACGTGCAGCGCGATGCGCCCGCCCAGCGAGTACCCGCACAAGGCGAAGCGCTCCGGAGCGCGCGCCAGCACGTGCTCGACGCACGCGCGGAAGGTGATCGGGCGCTCGGCATCGGCGCAGCCGCCGTGTCCGGGCAGATCCAGGGCCAGCGGCAGGTAGCGTTCAGGCTCGAGCGCGGCGAGGACCCCGTCCCACGTACGAGCGCTGCCGCCGAACCCGTGCAGCAGGACCAAGCTCTCCCACACTCGGTCATCCTAGTTCCCACACACTCCCCGCCGGCCCTTCGCGACCCGCCCTTTCCACCTCTTCCGTTGCCGACCGCCCGATGAACCCCGCCGCCGACACATACGTGCTGCTGCGGGCGTTCGTCGATGAGCTCACCCGGTGTGGGATGAGGGCGGCGTGCACCTCGCCCGGCTCGCGCTGCGCGCCGTTGACGTTGACGCTTGCGAGCGAGCGACGCCTCGAATGCCATTCGCACGTGGATGAGCGCTGCGCGGGGTTCTTCGCGCTCGGCCTGGCGAAGGCGTCCGGGCTGCCGGTGGCGGTCGCCTGCACGTCCGGGACCGCCGCCGCGGAGCTCCTGCCCGCGGCGATCGAGGCGCGCGAGGCCCGCGTGCCGCTGCTGCTGCTGACCGCGGATCGCCCACCCGAGTTGCGCGAGACCGGCGCGGGGCAGACGATCGATCAGCTGAAGCTCTTCGGCGCGGCGGCGAAGTGGTTCTTCGAGGTCGGCACGCACGACTCCGACCTCGAGCGGCTGCGGTGGATGAGGACGCTCGCGTGCCGCGCATATTGGACAGCGCTCGAGGGCCGCCCCGGAGCCGTGCACCTGAACTTCCCCCTGCGCGAGCCGCTCGTGGTCGAGGGCTCGCTCCCCGAAGACCGGACCGGCAGGCCCGCGGACCGTCCATACCTGCGGCGCTCGCCCGCTCCGACGGCCGGCTCGGCGGAGTTGGCAGGGCTCCTCGCCGCGGCGAAGCGCGGCCTCGTCGTCGCCGGACGGCACGAGCGCGATGCCCCACTGGGTGGCGCCGCCGCCAGGTTCTGCGAGGCGGCGGGCTGGCCGCTGCTGGCCGACCCGCTGTCGGGCGCTCGGCGCGGCGCCGCGGCGGTCGCACACTACGACGCGCTGCTGCGCGAGGAGACGTTCGCCGCCTCGCACCGTCCCGACCTGGTCCTGCGGGTGGGCGATCTGCCCGTCTCAAAGCCGCTGCGCGAATGGCTCGCCGGTCTCGACGGCGTGCCCCAGGTTGCACTCGACCCCGACGGCGCCTGGCAGGATCCGGCGTCTGTGCTGAGCGACTCGTTCGCCCTCGAGCCCGCCGGGGCGCTCGAGCAGCTGAGCGTCCCGCCCGCAGACCCGGACTGGAATGGCGGCTGGCGCCGCGCCGACGAGCTCGCGGCGGAGGCGATCCTCGGCGCGCTGGCGAGTGGCGTGATCAGCGAGCCCCTCGTCGCCGCCGAGCTCGGCGTGCTGTTGCCCGAGGAGGCGACCCTGTTCGTCGCCTCCTCGATGCCGGTGCGTGACCTGGAGACGTTCTGGCCCGTTCGCTCAGATCCGCCGCGCGTGCTGTGCAACCGCGGCGCCAGCGGAATCGACGGCACCGTGTCGAGCGCGTTCGGCGTCGCCGCCGCCGGGAACGGCCCCGTCGTCCTCCTGATCGGCGACGTGGCGCTCGCGCACGACCTCGGCGGCCTGCTCGCGGCAAGGCGCCTCGGCCTGAGGCTCACGATCGTGCTGCTCGACAACGACGGAGGGGGGATCTTCGACTTCCTGCCCGTCTCCGGGCCGAACGTCGCCCTCTCGCGGCAGTCGCCGCCCCGCGGCGCGAGCGCCGGGACGGTCGGCGAGCCCATGGACATCTACACGCGTCACGTGGCGACGCCCACCGGCATCGACTTCGCGGACGCCGCCCGGCTGTACGGGCTCACCCACGAGCGCGTGGGCGACGTACCCGCGTTTCGCGCGGCGTTCGAGCGGGCGCTGATGCACGACGGCTCGAGCATCGTGGAGCTCCGCGGCGACCGGGGGGCGAATGTCGAGCTCCACCGGGAGGTGTGGGGTCGCGTCTCGCGTGCGCTCAACCCGTCAGCAGCGGAAGCAGCGCCGCCAGCTTGACCTCGGTCTCGGCGAGCTCCTGTGAGGGGACGGAGTCACGGACGATCCCGTTGCCGGCGAAGCAGCGCGCGACGGAGCCCCGCAGCAGCGCGCAGCGCAGGGCGACGCAGTACTCCCCGTCCCCGGTCGCGTCGGTCCAGCCAACCGGACCGGCGTACCAGCCGCGGTCGAGACCCTCGAGCGCCGGGATCAGCGGAGCCGCCCGGCGCAGCGGCTCCCCTCCGACCGCCGGCGTCGGGTGCATCAGCCCGGCGAGCTCCAGCGCGTCCATCGGCGCGGCCAGCTGAGCGCGAATCGGGGTCGCCAGATGCTGGATGTTCGCGATCTTCACCAGCGTCGGATCGGGTGCCGCCGCGACCCAGATCGCGCGAGGGCGCAAGATGCGCTCGATTCGCCGCGCCACGATCGCGTGCTCCTCGCGGTAGCTCTCGTCGCGCAGCAGCTGCTCACCGAGATGGCCGTCGACCGCGGGGTCGGCGCTGCGCCGCGTCGAGCCGGCCAGCGCCATCGTGCTCACGCGATGCCCCTCCCGCCGTATGAGCAGCTCGGGGCTGGCCGCCACGAACGCCGCGTCGTCGCGCCCGATGCAGAACACGAAGCAGGACGGAAACTCCTCGCGCAGCACGGCGAACACCGCGGCCGGGTCGTACTCGCGGGGCGCGTGGACGAGCACTTCCCTGGCCAGCACGATCTTCTCGAGCTCCCCGGCGCCGATCAGCTCCACCGCGCGCGCCACCGCCGCCTCGTAGTGCTCCGGGGGCATCGCGCCGGCGAGCACGAAGCGCCCCGCGGGGGCGGGGTCGAGCAGCGGCAGCCCACCGTCGTGGAGCTCCTCGAGGCGCCCGTGAAGCCGGATGAGCAGATCCTCGCAGACGTCGTCGGGAGACACCAGAACGTTGAGCGTGAGCCGCACCCGGCGCTCGCCATCGCGCTCGCGGCGCGCGAGCACGACCTCGGGAACGGTCAGCGACGCCGGCTCAAAGCCCGCCCAGTGCGGCGCGGCGCCTCCGTTCGGGGCGAACGCGAAGCCCCCGACGGCGACGGGTCCGCCGCCGTCCTGGTCCCCACGGGAGTCGCCCACGGCGGCCCCCGCCAGCTCCCGCCAGCGCCGGGCGACGACCGCGAAGCGCTCGGGCCCCGCGGAGGTCAGGCTGATCGCCTCTCCAAGGCCCGCCAGGGCGGAGCTTCGCCGGTCGGGCTGCTCGAACACGAACCACCGCTCGCCCGCCCGTCGCGAAGCGCACGCGACGCCCGACGGATCGACATCGGCGGGCAACGGCAGCGAGAACGTCGCCAGCGTGCCCGAGCCGCTTCGTCGTGCGCGGCCCAGCGCGAGCTCCAGGCGCCTCGCCAGCCGCGCCCGATCTGCGCTCGTGAGCGTGAACGGCGAGCGTGAGCCGGTGTCGAGCACCGGCTAGGTCTCGCTGCGCCCCCGCGAGATCGCGATCTCGCCCGTGCGCATCATCTCGATCAGGCCGAACGGACGGACCATGCCCTCGAACGCCTCGATCTTGTCGGTGGTCCCGGTGACCTCGATGATCACGGCGCGCTTGGTCACGTCCACGACCTTGCCGCGAAAGATCTCGGCGATCTGCATGAGCTCGCCGCGCTGCGCCCCGTCGGCGGCCACCTTGAACAGGACCAGCTCGCGAGCGACCGTGTCGGCGGGCTCGAGGTCGCGAATCTTCAGCACGTTGACCAACTTGTGCAGCTGCTTTGTCACCTGGTCGATCGGGTGGATCGCTCCATCGACGGTCAGCGTGATGCGCGACACCTCCTCGTCGTCGGTCGGCCCGACGGTGAGCGTGTCGATGTTGAAGCCTCGCCTGGCGAACAGGCCCGCGATGCGCGTCAGCACGCCCGACTTGTTTTCGACGAGGATCGACAGCACGTGCTTGCGGCCCGTGCGCATGTTGGTCGCCGCCTCGAGCTCTTCGAGGCTGAGCGGCTCCTTGGTCCCCGGTTCGCCCATCGTCGCGCTCACCCGACCATCTCGCGCGCGGCCTGGCCGGCCGGGATCATCGGGTATGTGTTCTCCTCGCGTGTCACCCGCACGTCCACCAGGACCGGGCCCTCGGTGGCGATCGCGCGCTTCATGTCGTCCACGAGCGTGGCCTTGTCCTCGAAGCGCATGCCGGTCGCGCCGTAGGCCTCGGCGAGCTTCACGAAGTCGGGAAACTCCCCCGTTTCCACATGGCTGTATTTGCCATCCCAGAACAGCTCCTGCCACTGACGGACCATGCCGAGAAAGCCGTTGTTCATGATGAACACCTTGATCGGGATGGCGTTCTGCGCGCACGTCGCGAGCTCCTGCGCGTTCATCTGCACCGACCCGTCCCCGGCGACGCAGCAGACGACCCGGTCCGGGCAACCAACGGCGGCGCCCATCGCCGCCGGCAGGCCGAACCCCATCGTGCCCAGCCCGCCCGAGTTGATCCACCGGCGCGGCTTGGGAAAGTCGTAATACTGCGCGGCCCACATCTGGTGCTGGCCGACGTCGGAGGTCACGATCGCCTCCCCTCCGGTCGCCTCGAACAGCGCCTGGATCATGTACTGCGGCTTTATCTCCGAGTCCGCGCTGTCCTCGTAGGCGAGCGGAAACTTCTCCCGCCAGCCGTCGATCCGGCTCCACCAGGCTCCCAGCCTGGCGGGGTCGGCCCCGATCGCCCGATACTCGATCACGAGCTTGGCGAGCACGTGCTTGGCGTCCCCGACGATCGGGATGTGGGCGGGGACGTTCTTCGAGATCTCCGCCGGGTCGACGTCGATGTGGATGAACTTCGCCCGCGGCGCGAACTCCGACAGCTTGCCCGTTATGCGGTCGTCGAAGCGGGCCCCCACCGCGCAGATCAGATCGGCCTCGTCCATCGCGTAGTTCGCAGCCCGCGTGCCGTGCATGCCGAGCATCCCGAGCCACTGCGGGTGCGGCGCCGGAAAGGCGCCCAGCCCCATGAGGGTGCAGGTCACGGGAAGGCGATCGGAGGTTACGAACTCGATCAGCTCCTCGGAGGCGTTCGCGTTCACCACTCCCCCGCCGGCGTAGATCACAGGGCGCTGGGCCGCCGCGAGGGCCTTGGCCGCCTGGCGGATCTGCTTCTGGTTGCCCTCGACCCGCGGCTGGTAGCCCGGCAGCCGCACGTCGGTCACGGGCTCGTAGTCGATCTCGGCCCGTGAGAGATCCTGGGGGATGTCGATCAGCACGGGCCCGGGCCGCCCGCTGCGGGCGATGTGAAACGCCTCGTGGATCGCCCGGGGTATCTCCTGTGGATGCTGGATCATGAACGAGTGCTTGACGACCGGCATCGTGATGCCGATCGTGTCCGCCTCCTGAAATCCGTCGGTGCCGAGCAGTTCCGTGCGCACCTGGCCGGTGATGAACACGACCGGCACCGAGTCCATCATCGCGTCGCAGATCGGCGTGATCAGGTTCGTGGCGCCCGGCCCGCTGGTGGCGAACGCCACCCCGACTTTGCCTGTCGCCTTCGCATAGCCCTCGGCGGCGTGCCCGCCGCCGGCCTCGTGCCTGACCAGGATGTGACGGATGCCTCCACCGACGAACGCGTCGTAGGTGGGCAGGTTGGCGCCACCGGGAAGCCCGAAGACGACATCGACGCCCTCCGCCTTCAGGCATTCCATCACGGCGTCGACCGCGCGCATCTCGCCGAGCTCCTTTCGTCGATTTCGCTGGCGGCAGCGCTGTGGGCCGCCGCAGAAATCCCAGTGTACCAGCGGGTTTAAGCGCCCCTCCAACCCCGGGGAACGCCCGCCGTGCCTACGAAGAGCCGATCGCCACGCCGATCGCCAGCACGATCAGGCCGCCCACCGTCACGACCAGCAGCGAGGAGCGCATCGAGACGTGCAGGAAGCGGTTGCGGATCCACGCGATCACGAACAGCTCGATCGCGACCACGATCCCCGCCACGATCAGCGCCTTGTGGACGTCCGAGATGAGGAACGGGAGCGTGTGAAAGATGCCGCCCAGCGTCGTCATCCCGCCGGTGATGGCCCCTCGCACGACCGCCGAGCCGCGGCCGGTCTCCTCCCCCGTGTCCGACAGCGCCTCCGACCAGCCCATGCTCACCCCGGCGCCGAGGGCGACGGAGAAGCCGACGAGCAGCGCCGTGTGCGAGTTCGAGGCGATCGCCGCCGCGAAGATCGGCGCCAGCGAGGAGACGGTGCCGTCGATCATCCCCACGAGCGCCGGCTGGACCACGCGCAGCACGAAGTCGGGCTCGTCCTTGAAGCCCGCGCGATGGATCAGCCGTTCGCTCAGCGACTCCGCTGATCGGGGCGCTGTCTTTGCCTGCGTATTCATTGCCTGCTGGACAGCCTAGGCCAAAAAACCGCTTAGGGCAGCCAAAATCGCGTTAGGGCACCCTTACCGCTCTCAGCGGGTCGCGGACTGCGGGCGCTCCCAGGATTCGGGCGCGATCGCACGCTCGGGGAAGTCGAGCTCGGTGCCGCAGCGGGTGCACAGCGCGTCGTAGATCTTCGTCACACGGCCGCAGCCCGGACAGCGGCGCCGCAGCTCGTCACGGTCGGATCGGTAGGCGATCGCGGCCAGCAGGCCGAAGAACGGGACGACCCCGGAGATCAGAAACCACAGCCAGAACGAGCTGCCCTTGACCTTGCCGACCACACCGCCCGCCAGGCCGAAGCAGAGCGCGATGATCACATAGGCCAACGGGGGCCTGCCTAGAACAGGACGCGCCAGGCCCAGATGAGCGCGACGACGGCCAGGATCAGCACGACCGGGAGCGCGATCGCCAGGACGATCCCGATCACGATCTTCAGAACCACGTACGCCGCGATCAGGAGGATGAGCCCGGCGATGACGGTTCGGCCGATCGAGCGAGACGATGAGTTGGACGGCGACTCGTTCATGTGCGCATCTGCCTAGACAGTAGTGCGACCGGACAGGAAATGCTACCCCTGCCCGGTCGCACCCACTGGCGCCGGCCGAGGGAAGCCGGCATCGGTGATGGAACAGCTGGCTACACGTCGTCCAGCCGGCCGAGTTCGCGGGCGATCCGTACCCTCGCGACATCGACCCCGTTCACGCCCGGGCGCCTACCGACACTGGTCAGCTGGTAGCGACGGATCCGCGGTCCCTGGCCGGGGCCATTCACCGACTCCTGAGGCAGCAGGAGGAACCGCCGAGGAGATGAGACACTTGCGTTGAGGATCGTACCTGTCATCGTCCAGCATATTGGCGACTCGGCCGCCTCAGGCCTTTGGCCCAGCGTCCAAAATGTCGACCCTGCGCGTGTCTTGGGTGACGCAACCGGGCGCCGTCGCGGGCGCCGGCCCCGATCAGCTGCCGAGCTCCTCGTGCACCAGCCGCGCCACCTCGGTCCCGTCCGCGCGGCCCTTGGTCTCACGCATCACGTAGCCCACGATCGGGCCGATCGCCTTGGCGTTCCCTTCGCGCACCCGCTCGGCGGCATCGGCGTTGACCTCGAGCGCCGCTCGCACGATCGCGGCCAGCTCGTCGTCGCCGCCCAGCGCCGCGAGCCCCTCCGCCTCGACTATCGCCACCGGATCGCTCCCGCCCTCGGCGACGAGCTTGTCGAGCACCTGACGCGCGGCGCCCACGCTCACCCGCTTGGCCGACACGAGACCGGCGAGCACCGCCAGGGCCTGTGCCTCCACGCGCGAATCCGCCGGATCCTGACCGTCCGCCAGCCGCCCCGCCAGCTCGCCGGCTATCCAGTTGGCGAGCGCCTGCAGGGGCGCTGCGGGATCTGCCCCCGCCGCAAGCGCCCGCTCGAAGTAGTCGCCCAGCTCGGCGCGGAACGCGAGCAGCTGCGCGCTGTCGGCGCTCAGTCCCAACTCAGCGAACCGCTCGGCGCGCTCGGCGGGCAGCTCGGGGACATCCGCCCGGGCAAGCTCGATCATCCGCTCGTCGATCGCCACCGGCACGAGGTCCGGCTCAGGGAAGTAGCGGTAGTCGTGCGCCTCCTCCTTGGAGCGAAGCGACGTGATCGCGCCGGAGCCCGGCTCGAAGTGAAGCGTCTCCTGGAGGACCCGCCCGCCGCCCCTGAGGATCTGCTCCTGACGGGCGATCTCCGCCCGGATGCCGCGCTCGATGAAGCGGAAGGAGTTCATGTTCTTGAGCTCCGTCTTCGTGCCCAGATCGTCCGTTCCGCGCGGGCGCAGCGAGATGTTCGCATCGCAGCGCAGCGACCCCTCCTCCATGTTGACGTCGCTGACGCCCAGCCGGCGCAGGGTCGCGCGCAGGAGCTTCAGCCACTCGCTGGCCTGCTCAGATGAGCGCAGGTCGGGCTCGGTCACTATCTCCGCCAGCGGCGTGCCGCCGCGGTTGAAGTCGACGATGCTCGCCCCCGAGCCGTGGATCCGCCCGCTCGAGCCGACGTGGATCAGCTTGGCCGCGTCCTCCTCGAGGTGCACCCGATGGATGCGCACGTCCCCCAACGCGCCACCGCGGCAAAGGGGCTCGTCGTACTGCGAGATCTGATAGCCCTTCGGAAGGTCGGGGTAGAAGTAGTTCTTGCGATGGAAGATCGAGCGCGGCGCGAGCTCCGCGCCGAGCGCCAGGCCGATCATCAGGCCGAAGTGGACGGCGCGCTCGTTGGCCACCGGCAGGCTCCCGGGCAGCCCCAGGCAGACCGGACAGGTGCGCGTGTTCGGCGGCTCCCCAAACGACAGCTCACAGCCGCAGAACATCTTCGTTCTGGTCGCGAGCTGGACATGGATCTCGAGGCCGATCACCGGCTCCAAGGCGCCCGTGTCCGCCATCGCCTGCGCCCGCGCGCCCTCCTCAGACACGTGCAGCTCCGCCGTCGAATTCGATCGCCAGCTCGAGCGCATGGGCGGCGTCCAGGAGCCGGTTCTCGCTGAACGCGGGCCCCGCGATCTGAAGGCCCACCGGCAGGCCGCCGCCGGCGGGGCCCGCGCCGTCGCCCTGCGTACTCAGCCCACAGGGGATCGAGATCGCCGGAATCCCGGCCAGCGACATCGGCACGGTGAAGTAGTCGCTCAGGTACATCGCCCACGGGTTGGCCGTCTTCTCGCCGAGCTCGAACGCGACGTTGGCGGAGGTCGGCGTGACGATCAGATCCACCGCCTCGAAGGCCGTCCTGAAGTCCTCGGCGATCTTCGTGCGCACGCGCTGCGCGCTGCCGTAGTAGGCGTCGTAGTAGCCCGAAGACAGCGCGTAGGTGCCGAGCATGATGCGCCGCCTGACCTCCCGCCCGAAGCCGTCGTGGCGCGTCCGCGTGTACATGTCCAGAAGATCCCGCGCCCCGTCGGCTCGCATGCCATAGCGAACGCCGTCGAAGCGGGCGAGGTTCGATGAGGCCTCGGCGGGGGCGAGCACGTAGTACGCCGAGAGTGCGTGCGGGGCGTGCGGCAGAGTCACCTCCCGCACGCTCGCGCCGAGCTCTTCCGCCAGCTTCAGCGCGCGCTCGAACGCCTCGCGCACGCCTGGCTCCATTTCGGCGCCGGCGAGATCCGCGCCCGGGGTCTTGAGCTCCGCCGGCACCCCCAGCCGCACGCCGTCCAGGCGCTCCGCGCGCGGGCTCGAGATCTCCTCAGGGAACTGCAACGACGTCGCGTCGCACGGGTCGCGGCCGACCATGTGCTTGAGCAGCAGGGCCGCATCGGTCACGTCGCGCGTCAGCGGTCCGGCCTGGTCGAGCGAGGACGCGAACGCGATCATGCCGTAGCGCGAGACCGAGCCGTAGGTCGGTTTCAGCCCCACGATCCCGCACAGCGCGGCCGGCTGGCGGATCGACCCCCCCGTGTCGGTGCCGAGCGCCCACGGGGCGAGGCCGGCCGCGACGGCCGCCGCGCTGCCGCCCGAGGAGCCGCCCGGAACGCGCCCTCGGTCCCACGGGTTGAGCGTCGGTCCATACGCCGAGTTCTCCGTCGAGGAGCCCATCGCAAACTCGTCCTGGTTGGTCTTCGCCAGCAGGGTCGCGCCGGCATCGCTCAGACGCGAGACGGCCGTCGCGGTGTAGGGCGGCCGATAGCCCTCAAGGATGCGCGAGCCCGACTGACTCGGCACGCCCTCCGTGCAGAACAGGTCCTTGACGGCCAGCGGGACGCCTGACAGCGGGCCATCCGAAGCCGACGGAACGCGCTCGGCGATCCACGTGAAGCAGTTGAGCCCTGCGCCCTGGAGGTCCCCGCCGTGCTCTGTCGCGCGCTCGCGGTAGAACGCGAACAGCTCCTGTGCGGTCAGCTCGTCCGCCTCGATCGCGGCGATCGCCTCCGCCGCCGACAGATCGAGCATGTCTGCGCTCATGCCTGCGGGCTGGGGACCAGAAAGCCGTCGCCGTCGACCTCCGGCGCCTGCGCGAGCGCGACCTCGCGGGGCAGGCAGGGCCGCGGCTCGTCAGACCGCAGGCCGCCCGTCACATCGATCACGTGGGACGTCGGCGGCACGTCCTTCAGGTCGAGCTCCCCGATCTTCGCGATGTGGTCCACGATCGCCGACAGCTCGCGCGCCATCGGCTCGAGCTCATCCTCGGACAATGCCAGGCGCGCAAGGCCGGCCACGTGCAGAACCTCATCGCGATCGATCACGGTGGCGTGGATTCTATGGGCGCCCGGCCGGTCCGTCGAGGAACTGCGCTCAGCGAAGCCGCTCTCACTCCTGTGGCGGGCGGCGCTCGCCGATCTCCGATGGGTCGGGAGTGGCCGGCTCATACAGGGAAGTGTGTTCGTCACGCAGCGACAGCCAGGCCCCCACGAGGATCGCGACCGCCCCGGCGAGCGCCCACCACCCGCCGCCGCACAGCGATGTCGCATGGTCGGGTCGCTCGAGCAACCTGACGAGCGCTGCGATCACCGCGAGAAGCCCGAGGAGCACGGTCCAGACCCCGGCGGCCACCGGCAGCGCCGTGCTGCGCTCGGTCAGCGCGCTCAGCACGAGCGCGAGCGCCGCTGCCGCGGCCACGATCAGCAGCACGACCGCTGGACCGAACGTGTCCCACGCGCGCAGCGTGCCGGACGGGCTTTCATACCATGGCGACCGCAGCGACACGATCACGCATCCGGCCCCGACCGCCGCGAGCAGCTCGCCGATACGGATGCGTCTGAAGCTCATCGAGAGCCGTCTCGAACCGCCGCGATGCCGCAGCCCTGCGCGGACTTGAGCACTACTCCTCGATCCCGGCCTGGCGCCGGCCCGCCTGCAGAGTGTTGCGAAGCAGAAACGCGATCGTCATGGGGCCCACTCCGCCGGGCACGGGGGTGATCGCGGAGGCGACCTCGGCCACGGCGGCGAAGTCCACGTCGCCGACCAGGCCGCTGGCGTTGCCGGCCTGCTCCGGACTGAGTCGATTCATGCCGACATCGATCACGACGGCTCCCGGCTTCACGAAGTCGCGCTCGATCAGCCGGGGACGGCCCACGGCCGCGATCAGGACATCGGCGCGAGCACACTCGCCGCGCAAATCGCGAGTGCGCGAATGACACATCGTGACCGTCGCGTTCTGCGCGAGCAGGAGCTGTGCCATCGGCTTGCCGAACAGGTTCGAGCGGCCGACCACCACGGCCTCGGCTCCCTGTAGCCGCGCGCCGGCGTCCACGAGCAGCTCCATCACTCCAAGCGGCGTGCAGGGTCGAAGACCCGGACGACCGAGCGACAGGAGCCCGGCGTTGACCGGAGTCAGGCCGTCCACGTCCTTGTCCGGCTCGATCATCGCGGTGAGCGCGGGGCCGTCCAGGTGCGGTGGCACGGGGAGCTGCAGCAGCACGCCGCTGACCGCCTCGTCGCGGTTCAGCCACCGAAGCTCCTCGGCGACCTCCTCGAACGAGGCCTTCGCGCTCAGGCGGCGGTCGAACGGGACCATCCCCACCTCCGCGCACGCGCGCTGCTTGCCCGCGACATAGACCGCGGATCCCGGGTCTTCGCCGACGAGCACCGTGGCCAGGCCGGGCGGGCGCCCCGCCCGCTCGTTGAACACCGCCACTTCGTGCGCGACCTCGCCGCGCACGCGTGCGGCGATCGCCTTGCCGTCGATGATCCTGGCGCTCACCGGACGGATGCTAAGGGTTGGACACCGAGACGACGAGGCCCCACCGCCGATCCGCGGCGCAGCTCAGCGTCTGCTGACCGGCGCGTACTCGGCCATCAGCTTGCGCTCGGACCCGTCGCCCGCGAAGCGCACGACTATCACCCCATCGGGCTCGAGGGCGGTGACAACTCCCTCCCCGAATGCGGCATGCACGACGTCCTCGCCGAGCCGGAAGATCTCCGCGTCGGGCGTCTCGCGCGCTTGGAGGGGCGTCCAGGCGCCTGGCCGGTGCTGACCCGGCGCCTCGCCGTCCAGCGCGCCGGAGACTCCGACCCGCGCGTGGAAGCCGGCGAGGCGCCGGCCCGCGCCCCAGGAGGGGGACTCCGCCGGCTCGTCGAGGAGCTCCGTGGGGATCTCGTCGAGGAACCGGCTGCGCATGCCGCTCATCTGCGCGCCGAATACGGCGCGCCGGCGCGCGTGCGTCAGGTAGAGCTCCCGCTTCGCCCTGGTGACTCCGACGTAGAACAGTCGCCGCTCCTCCTCCAGCTCGCCCTCGTCGAGCGCGCGCGAATGAGGGAAGACACCATCCTCGCAGCCCGCGATGAACACGACCGGGTACTCGAGGCCCTTCGCGTTGTGCAGCGTCATCAGGGTCACGAGGCCCTCGTCGTCGCTGCGTGAGTCGGCGTCGGCGACGAGCGCGATCTCCTGCAGGAAGACGTCGAGCGTGTCCTGGCCGTCGGCGGCGCCGGCGTCGAACTCGCGTCCCACCTCGACGAGCTGCTCGAGGTTCTCGAGGCGACCCTGGGCCTCGATCGTCCGCTCCGCCTCGAGCGCATCGAGGTAGCCGGTCTGCGACAGCACCGCCTCGAGCAGATCCGCCACGGGGATCGGCGTGGCGCCCGGCAGGGCGTCGTTCGCACCACGAGTCGCTGCATCCGCGGGCAGGCCCGCCTGGATGCGCAGGTCACCCATCGTGCCCATGAAGCGCCCGAGCGCCTTCACCGCCGCCGCACCCAGGCCGGGGACCTCCTCGGGCGCCCGCGCCGCCTCCCATATCGCGATGTCGACCGCGGCCGCGCGGGCGAGGACGCGCGACAACGAGGTCTGTCCCAGACCGCGCCTCGGCGAGTTGGCGATGCGCGTGAAGCTCACCACGTCATAGGGGTTGGCGAGCAGCGAGAGGTAGGCGATCGCGTCCTTGATCTCGGCACGCTCGTAGAACTTCGTCCCGCCGATCACCTGATAGCCGATCTCGCGACGCACGAGCGTGTCCTCGAGCACCCGGGACATCGCGTTCGTGCGATAGAGGACCGCGATCTCCGCCCGCGCGGCCCCCTCGTCGAGCAGCCGCTCGATCTCGCCAACGATGAAGCGCGCCTCCGCATGCTCGTCGTCCAGCGCCCGGACGCGGACCTTGCTCCCCTCCCCCAGATCACTCCAGAGCTGCTTGGCGATCCCACCGCGATTGTTCGCGATCACCGCGTTGGCGGCGGACAGGATCGTCTGAGTGGAGCGGTAGTTCTGCTCGAGCTTCACCACGCGGGCATCCGGGAAGTCGTTCTGGAAGTCCAGGATGTTTCGCACGTCGGCTCCGCGGAAGGAGTAGATCGACTGGCTGTCGTCGCCGACCACCGCGAGGTTGCGATGACCGGGCAGGCTCGTCCGCCCGCCGGGCGCGGGCTCCTGACGTCCACCTCCCACGAGCAGCTGGAGCAGCCGATACTGGGCGTAGTTGGTGTCCTGGTACTCGTCCACCAGCACGTGGCGGAACGTCTCGGAGTAGCGCTCGCGCGCTTCGGGGAACAGCTCCAGCAGGTTCACCGTCCTGAACAGCAGATCATCGAAGTCCATCGCGTTCATCCGGTGCAGGTCGCGCTCGTAGATCTCGTAAACCTCGGCCACCATCTCCTCGAACGGCGAGCCGGCCTCCTGGCGGTAGTCGGCGGCTGCGCGCAGGCGGTTCTTCGCCGCCGAGATCTGATTGTGGATGGCGGCCGGTGGAAAGCGCTTGGGGTCGACCCCCACTGCATCGGCGGACCGCTTGGCAAGCCTGCGGGCGTCGGCCTGGTCGTAGATCGTGAACTGCCGCGTATACCCCAGGCGCTCCGCCTCGGCGCGCAGGATGCGCGCACAGGCGGAGTGGAAGGTCATGAGCCACATACCCCGCGTCCCCCGGCCCAACAGCCCCTCGACGCGCCCACGCATCTCCTTCGCGGCCTTGTTCGTGAACGTGATCGCGAGGATCTCTCCCGCCTGGGCCTGGTCGGTGTAGATCAGAAACGCGATCCGGTGGGTGAGCACGCGCGTCTTTCCGCTCCCGGCGCCGGCCAGGATCAGCAGCGGCCCCTCGCCGTGCGTGACCGCCTCGCGCTGAGGCTCGTTCAGCCCCTCCAGCAGCTCCTGGAGGTGCTCTGCGTGAGGGTTTTCAGGCATCGAAGATCCAGCATAGATGGGCGCTCGGCGGGCCGCGCGGTGGATCGTGGACGTGGGGCGAGCCGGCTGGCAGGCCCACTCACCCGTGCCCGCGCCCGCCACGACGGCGGCCGAGCGCGTCCTAGCCTCCGGCGGGATTCGGGCCCTTCACGGTCCGCAGCGGCCTCACCTCGGCCACGGGCTGGGCCGCCCCCTCAGAGCTCTCGGCCACGGTCCTTTCGAGCGCGCCAATTCGGCCGGCCAGCCCCTGGATCGCCTCGGCGATCGGGTCGGGCAGGTGGATCCAGTCGGCGTCGGGACCCTCGACCCGGCGCCCGTCCACGCGCACCGGATGGCCGGGATTGCCGACGACCGTCGAGTTGGGTGGGACATCGGTGATGACGACGCTGTTGGCGCCGATCTTCGCGCCGTGGCCGATCGTGATCGGCCCCAGGAGCTTCGCGCCCGAGCCGATCGTCACGTTGTCCTGAACGGTGGGGTGGCGCTTGCCGGTCGCGAAGCCCGTGCCCCCCAGCGTCACCCCCTGGTAGAGCGTGACGTCGTCTCCGATGTCGGCGGTCTCGCCGATCACGACGCCCGAGCCGTGGTCGATGAACAGCCCCTGCCCGATGCGCGCGGCGGGATGGATCTCGATACCCGTGAGCGCGCGGACGAGCATCGAGATCATGCGCGGCAGCAGCGGCACACCGGCCCGGTGCAGCGCGTGCGCCACCCGGTATGCGAGCAGCGCGTGGATGCCAGGCCAGGTGGCGAGGAGCTCGGCCTGTCCAACGCCTCGCGCCGCCGGGTCGCGGTCGCGCGCGGCGTGCAGGTCGCGACGTACCTCCTTGGCGACACCGGCGAACGCGCCGAAACCGGGCATGGCAACAGCGTAGCGGGCAATCCCTGGAATGTTGAGCGTGCAACCGAATAGGTCGCGGACGGCCGGCCGTCAGGGAGCGAAGAACGCCTGCGAGACGTAGCGCTCGCCGGAGTCGGGCATCATCACCACGAGCCGCATGTCCCTCGACTCCGGGCGGGCGGCGATCTGAAGCGACGCCCACAGCGCCGCCCCCCCGGAGATGCCGGCGAGCAGACCCATGCGCCGGGCGCAGCTCCAGGCCGTGTGGATCGCATCCTCGTCGGACACCGTGACGACCTCGTCGAGCAGCCCCCGGTTGAGCACCGGCGGCACGAACCCCGCGCCGATGCCCTGAATGCGATGCGGACCGGCCGGCCCGCCCGACAGCACCGCCGATCCCCGCGGCTCGACCGCCACCACCCGCAGCGCGGGGTTGTGCTCGCGCAGATGCTCCCCGACGCCCGTGATCGTGCCCCCGGTGCCCACCCCGGCCACCAGCACGTCCACCCGGCCGTCGAGCGCCCGGGAGATCTCGGGACCGGTCGTGCGCCGGTGGACCTCGGGATTGGCGGGATTCGAGAACTGGTCGGGCAGGAAGGTGTCGGCCTCGCGCGCCATCGCTCGTGCGGCCTCGACCGCCTCCCCCATGCCACCGAGGGACTCCGTGACGTCCACACGCGCCCCGTACAGCCGCAGCAGGCTCTCGCGCTCGCGGCTCATGCCCTGGGGCAGCGTGAGCACCAGGTCATACCCCTTGGCGGCGCATACGAACGCCAGGGCGATCCCGGTGTTGCCGCTAGTGGCCTCGACGATCCTCGTGCGTCCCGGCTCGATCCTGCCTTCGGCCTCGGCCGCCTCGATCATCGCAATGCCGATTCGGTCCTTGACGCTGCCCCCGGGGTTGAACGACTCGAGCTTGGCGTACAGCTCGACGCCGCTCGCCGCCGCGACGGTGCCCTCCAGCATCCCGGTGAGCCTGACCAGCGGCGTGCCCCCGATGAGCTCCGCAATGTTGATCGGAATTTGGGCCATATCGCACGACAATAGTGGCCCCGCGGCGCTCGTGCCCCGCTCGGGTGTGCCCGGCCCGGTGCCCCGCGGGCGCGATCAGTGAAGGATCATTCGGCGAAGAACAGTTCCTGCGCCGTGTAGCCAAGCAGTTTGAGCTGACCTTCGAATTCGGCTTTGACGGCCCCCGCGCTGCCTTCCTTTTCGAGGGCGCCCGATCCGGCTCCGAATTCCAGGAAGGCCGGATGCAGCGCGGAGGTGCCCGTCTGCAGGCTCGGCGCATACGACCCGACGAACTTGGCTCCCCCGGGTTCTTTGCCGCCGACGCAGGAGACGTTCAGTTTGACTTTTTCGGTATTGGCCTTGATGCGGCCGCCCGTCTGTTCAAGCGTGGCCTGCCACGGAAGCGTTTCCGCGGCGACTCCCACCGTCGCTCCTTCGGGGCAGGCCCCAACCTGTTCGCAACCGTAGGTGGCGAACACCATGGTTTCGGTCCTGCCGGCGCCCCCGCCGGTCGGATTCGACAGGTTGCCGGCGCTCACGACGTGACATGTCACTTCGCCGCTGCCGCCCACCACCGTTTTGAGCGCCAGCGTGCCCCACGAGATGAACTGCACTTTCGTGCCTTCTTTGCTTTTGACGGCGTTTTTGTACCAGTGCGGCGCCGACAGCGTTTTGAACGTTTCATCAGCCCCTTTGCCTTCCCCGCCGGCGTTCGTCGCGACGATCCTGAAGTGGTAGGTCGTGTTGCCGGCGAGGCCCGCGACCGACGCGGACACGGCGACGGGGCTCGTGCCCGATCCCGGCGAGGGCGTGCAGGGCGCCGTTTTGCCGTACGCGACCGTCGTGCCGTATTCGAATTCGCATTTGCTGACCGCGCCGCCGTTGGGGTTCACGGTGGCATTCAGCGTCGCCGAGCCTGACGTCGCCGTCGCAGACCCGGTCACGACCGTCGGCGCGCTCGGGAGCGTCGTGAACGTTTCGTCGGAGCCTTTGCTTTCGCCGCCCGCGCTCACGGCCACGATCCTGAAGTGATAGGCCGTGTCGGCCGCCAGGCCGCTGATCGCGGCCGAGACGGCGACCGGGCTCGTGCCCGATCCTGGCATCACGGCGCATGGCGCAGTCGAGCCGTACGCGGTCGTCGTGCCGTATTCGAATTCGCATCTGGTCACTTCCTGGCCGTTCGGGTTCACGGTGGCGTTCAGCGTCGCGGTCGTCTGCGTGATCGCCGAGGCTTTTTCCGTCACGACCGTCGGCGAGCCGAGCAGCGTTTTGAACGTTTCGTCAGCTCCTTTGCCTTCGCCGCCGGCGTTCGTCGCGACGATCCTGAAGTGGTAGCTCGTGTTGGCCGTGAGGCCCGTGATCGCGGCCGACACGGCGACCGGGCTCGTGCCCGAGCCCGGCGCGGGCGAGCACGGCGCGGTTTTGCCGTAGCTGACCGTCGTGCCGTATTCGAACTTGCATTCGGTCACTTCGCCGCCATTCGGGTTCACGGTGGCGTTCAGGGTCGCCGTCGTCTGACTGATCGCCGAAGCTTTTTCGGTCACGACGGTCGGCGCGTTGGGGGCCGTTTTGAGCGTTTCATCAGACCCTTTGCTTTCCCCGCCGGCGTTCGTCGCGACGATCCTGAAGTGGTAGCTCGTGTTGGCCGTGAGGCCCGTGATCGCGGCCGACACGGCGACCGGGCTCGTGCCCGATCCGGGCGCGGGCGAGCACGACGCTGTTTTGCCGTATGAGACCGTCGTGCCGTATTCGAATTCGCATTTCGTGACTTCGGCGCCGTTCGGGTTGACGGTGGCGTTCAGCGTCGCGGTCGTCTGCGTGATCGCCGAGGCTTTTTCGGTCACGACCGTCGGCGGGCTGACGAGCGTCTTGAACGTTTCGTCGGCGCCGTCGCTCGTTCCGGCGTAGTTCGTCGCGACGAGCCGGTAGTGGTAGGTCGTGTTGGCCGACAGGCCCGTGACCGTCGCGGACACTTCGACCGGGCTCGTGCCCGATCCGGGCGACGGCGTGCAGGGCGCCGTTTTGCCGTAGCTGACCGTCGTGCCGTATTCGAATTCGCATTTCGTGACTTCGGCGCCGTTCGGGTTGACCTTCCCCTTGAGGACCGCCGAGGTCTGGGCGATCGAGGCCGCTTTTTCGGTCGTGACCGTCGGCGGGTTCACGAGCGTTTTGAACGTTTCGTCAGACCCTTTGCTTTCCCCGCCGGCGTTCGTCGCGACGATCCTGAAGTGGTAGCTCGTGTTGGCGGTGAGGCCCGTGATCGCCGCCGAGACGGCGACCGGGCTCGTGCCCGATCCGGGCGACGGCGTGCACGGCGCGGTTTTGCCGTAGGAGACCGTCGTGCCGTATTCGAATTCGCATTTCGTGACTTCGCCGCCGTCCGGGTTGACGCTCGCGTTCAGTGTCGCCGTCGTCTGGGCGATCGCCGAGGCTTTTTCGGTCACGACCGTCGGCGGGTTGGGGGCCGTTTTGACCGTTTCGTCAGCCCCTTTGCTTTCCCCGCCGGCGTTCGTCGCGACGATCCTGAAGTGGTAGGTCGTGTTGGCGGTGAGGCCCGTGATCGCCGCCGAGACGGCGACCGGGCTCGTGCCCGATCCGGGCGACGGCGTGCACGGCGCGGTTTTGCCGTAGGAGACCGTCGTGCCGTATTCGAATTCGCATTTGCTGACCGAGCCGCCGTTCGGGTTGACGCTCGCGTTCAGGGTCGCCGTCGTCTGGGCGATCGACGAGGCTTTTTCGGTCACGACCGTCGGGGCGTTGGGGAGCGTTTTGAGCGTCGTGTCGAAGCCCGTTTCTTCGCCTCCGGCGTTGGTCGCGACGATCCTGAAGTGGTAGGTCGTGTTGGCGGTGAGGCCCGTGATCGCCGCCGAGACGGCGACCGGGCTCGTGCCCGAGCCGGGCGACGGCGTGCACGGCGCGGTTTTGCCATATGAGCCAGTCGTGCCGTATTCGAACTTGCATTCGGTCACTTCGCCGCCGTTCGGGTTCACGGTGGCGTTCAGCGTCGCCGTCGTCTGTGTGACCGCCGAGGCTTTTTCGGTCACGACGACCGGCACTTCGGGGAGCGCCTTGAACGTTTCGTCCCCCCCTTTGCTTTCGCCGCCAGCATTCGTCGCGACGATCCTGAAGTGATAGGTCGCTGCGGGGGTCAGGCCGGTTATGCCCGCGACCACGGCGACCGGGCTGGTGCCCGAGCCCGGATTCGCGAAGCACGGCGCGCTTTTGCCATAGGCGACCGTCGTGCCGTATTCGAATTCGCATGTGGTGACTTCGCCGCCATTCGGGTTCACGGTGGCGTTCAGGGTCGCCGTCGTCTGACTGATCGCCGACGCTTTTTCGGTCACGACCGTGGGCGCGTTGGGGGCCGTTTTGACCGTTTCATCAGCCCCTTTGCTTTCCCCGCCGGCGTTCGTCGCGACGATCCTGAAGTGGTAGCTCGTGTTGGCCGTGAGGCCCGTGATCGCGGCCGACACGGCGACCGGGCTCGTGCCCGAGCCGGGCGCGGGCGAGCACGACGCGGTTTTGCCGTATGAGACCGTCGTGCCGTATTCGAATTCGCATTTCGTGACTTCGGCGCCGTTCGGGTTGACGCTCGCGTTCAGGGTGGCGGTCGTCTGTTTGATCGCCGAGGCTTTTTCGGTCGCGACCGTCGGCGGGTTCGGGAGCGTTTTGACCGTTTCGTCTGCGCCGTCGCTCGTTCCGGCGTAGTTCGTCGCGACGAGCCGGTAGTGGTAGGTCGTGTTGGCCGACAGGCCCGTGACCGTCGCGGACACTTCGACCGGGCTCGTGCCCGATCCGGGCGACGGCGTGCAGGGCGCCGTTTTGCCGTAGCTGACCGTCGTGCCGTATTCGAATTCGCATTTCGTGACTTCGGCGCCGTTCGGGTTGACCTTCCCCTTGAGGACCGCCGAGGTCTGGGCGACAGAGGCCGCTTTTTCGGTCGTGACCGTCGGCGGGTTCACGAGCGTATTGAACGTTTCGTCAGACCCTTTGCTTTCCCCGCCGGCGTTCGTCGCGACGATCCTGAAGTGGTAGCTCGTGTTGGCGGTGAGGCCCGCGATCGCCGCCGAGACGGCGACCGGGCTCGTGCCCGATCCGGGGGACGGCGTGCACGGCGCGGTTTTGCCGTAGGAGACCGTCGTGCCGTATTCGAATTCGCATTTCGTGACTTCGCCGCCGTCCGGGTTGACGCTCGCGTTCAGTGTCGCCGTCGTCTGGGCGATCGCCGAGGCGGGTTTCGTGACGACGGTCGGAGACGTGTCCACGAACACCCACGCGGCGCCGATGGCGTTGTTGTCGCCGTAGCCGCCGATCAGCGCGGTGTTGCCTTCGGAGGACAGCGCCACGCCATAGCCGAACAGGCCTTCGCCGATCTCTTCACCGCTTTTCGCCACGAGCTTGGCACCCTGCTGGGTCCATTTTTCGCTCGCGCGTGTGAAGACCCATGCGGCACCGACGTTGGTGTTGTCCTGCGGGGCGCCGATCAGCGCGGTGTTGTTGGCATCGGCTGACAGAGCGACGCTCTCGCCGAATTCGCCCGCGCCGATCTCTTCGCCGCTTTTCGGGATCAGCTTTTCGCCCTGCTGGGCCCATTTTTCGCTCGCCCGCGTGAACACCCACGCCGCGCCGATGCCTTCTTTGTCGCGGTCGCCGCCGATCAGCGCGGTGTTACCTTCGCCGGCGGACAGCGTCACGGCCTCCCCGAATTCGCCCGCGCCGCTCTCTGCACTGCCGGTGAGCTTTTCGCCCTGCTGGGTCCAGGTCGAGCCGGTGCGCGTGTAGACCCAGGCCGCGCCGACCTTGCCGTTGTCGCCCGGGCCACCGATCAGCGCTGTGTTGCCTTCTTTGGTGGAAAGCGCCACGCTCCAGCCGAATTCTCCTTCGCCGACCTCTCCGCTGGGACCCTGCAGCTTTTCGCCCTGCTGGGTCCATTTTTCGCTCGCGCGTGTGAACACCCACGCCGAGCCGTAGTTCAGCGTGAAGCCGGACCCTTCGCTCGGGCTGCCCATCAACGCGGTGTTGCCGTCCGCGGAGAGCGCCACGCTCTCGCCGAATTCGCCGGCGCCGGCCTCTTCACCGCTTTTCGCGGTGAGCTTCGCGCCCTGCTGGGTCCAGGTCGAGCCGGAGCGCGTGAACACCCACGCTGCGCCAACGCCACCGTTGTCGCGGGAGCCGCCGATCAGCGCGGTGTTGCCGTTGGCCGACAGCGCCACGCTGTTGCCGAATTCCCCGCCCGCACTCTCTTCGTCGGCTTTCGCCGTGAGCTTCAGCCCCTGCTGCGTCCAGGTGACACCGGTACGCGTGAACACCCATGCGGCGCCCGAGCCGAGCGTCGAGCGACCGCCGATCAGCGCGGTGCTGCCTTCGGAGGACAGCGCAACGCTGTATCCGAAGGCGCCTTGCCCGCCGGTTTCCGGTTCGCCGGTCTCGCCGGTGCCGATCAGCTTTTCGCCCTGCTGGGTCCAGGTCGTGGTTTTTTCCGCGCGCGTGAACACCCAGGCGGCGCCGACACCGCTGTTGTCGTGGGCGCCGCCGATGAGCGCCGTGGTGGTCGCGCCTTCGGCCGAGAGGGCGACGCTCGCGCCGAATTCTCCTTTGCCGCCCTCTCCGCTGCCGGTGTGTTTTTCGCCCTGCTCGGTCCAGGTGCTGCCCGAGCGCGTGAAGAACCACACCGCGCCGATGCTGGTGTTGTCCCGGGGAGCGCCGATGAGCGCCGTGCTGCCTTCGGGCGAGAGCGCGACGCTCGCGCCGAATTCGCCCGAGCCGGTCTCTTCTTTTTCTTTCGGTACGAGTTTTGTCCCCTGCTGGGTCCAGCTCGTGCCCGAGCGCGTGAACACCCATGCCGCGCCGATGCCTTCTTTGTCGTGGCTTGCGCCGATCAGCGCGGTCGTGGTGGTCGCTTCCGAGGAGAGCGAGACGCTCTGGGCGAATTCGCCCGCGCCCGTCTCTTCTCCGCTTTTCGCCACGAGTTTCGCGCCCTGCTGGGTCCATTTTTCGCTCGCGCGTGTGAACACCCACGCCGCTCCGATGCCGCCGTTGTTCATCGGGGCGCCGATCACAGCGGTGTTGCCTTCTTTGGCCGACAGCGTCACGCTCAGGCCGAAGTGGCCTTCGCCCGTCTCTTCTCCGCTTTTCGCCACGAGCTTGGCGCCCTGCTGGGTCCATTTTTCGCTCGCGCGTGTGAACACCCATGCCGCGCCGATGCCGCTGTTGTCGCGAGCCGCGCCGATGACCGCCGTGGTGCCTTCCACCGACAGCGCCGCGCCTGAGCCGAATTCGCCTTCGCCGATCTCTTCGGGGCTTTTCGCCACGAGCTTGGCGCCCTGCTGGGTCCATTTTTCGCCCGAGCGGGTGAACACCCACGCGGCGCCAACGCCTTTGTTGTCCTGGGGGGCCCCGATCAGCGCGGTGTTACCTTCTTTGGAGGACAGGGCCACGCTCGAGCCGAACAGGCCTTCGCCGATCTCTTCGCCGCTTTTCGCGGTCAGCTTGGCCCCCTGCTGGGTCCAGGTCGTGCCCGTGCGCGTGAAGACCCACGCGGCGCCGACGTTTTTGTTGTCGCGATAGCCGCCGATCAGCGCCGTGGCGCCTTCGGAGGAGAGCGCCACGCTGAATCCGAGTTCGGATTTGCCGGGGGCTTCGCCTTCGCCGATCTCCCCGCTGGCGGTGAGCTTTTCGCCCTGCTGGCTCCAGATCGAGCCCGAACGCGTGAAGACCCACGCGGCGCCGATGTTCTTGTTATCGGCCGCGCCGCCGATCAGCGCGGTCGTCCCTTCCGCGGAGAGCGAGACGCTCCCGCCGAACAGGCCTTCGCCGGCCTCCGCGGCGCCCGTGAGCTTTGTTCCCTGCTGGGTCCAGGCCGTGCCCGTGCGGGTGAACACCCACGCGGCGCCGACGCCTTTGTTGTCCTGCGGGGCGCCCATCAATGCGGTGGTGCCTTCTCCGTCTTTGGCCGAGAGCGCCACGCTCGAGCCGAACAGGCCTTCGCCGATCTCTTCGCCGCTTTTCGCGGCGAGCTTGGCCCCCTGCTGGGTCCATTTTTCGCTCGCCCGCGTGAACACCCATGCCGCGCCGACCCCTTTGCTGTCCTGGGGTGCGCTGATCAGCGCCGTGTTGGCTTCTTTGGAGGACAGCGCGACGCTCGCGCCGAATTCGCCTTCGCCGATCTCTTCGCCGCTTTTCGCCACGAGTTTTGTGCCCTGCTGCGTCCATTTTTCGCTCGCGCGGGTGAACACCCACGCCGCGCCGATGCCTTCTTTGTCGCTGCCCGCGCCGATCAGCGCAGTCGTCCCTTCCGCGGAGAGCGCGACGCTCCCGCCGAATTCGCCCGCGCCCGTCTCTTCTGCTTCTTTCGGCACGAGTTTTGCGCCCTGCTGGGTCCAGGTCGAGCCGGAGCGCGTGAACACCCACGCCGCGCCGATGCCTTCTTTGTCGCGCTCGCCGCCGATCAGCGCCGTGCTGCCTTCTTTGGCCGAGACCGCGACGCTGAACCCGAATTCCCCCGCGCCCGTCTCTTCGCCGCTTTTCGCCGTCAGCTTCGTGCCCTGCTGGGTCCAGGTCGTGGTTTTTTCCGCGCGCGTGAAGACCCACCCGGCGCCGACGCGTTCGTGATCGCCCGGGCCGCCGATCACGGCCGTCGTGGTGGCCCCTTCGGCGGACAGCGCGACGCTGAAGCCGAATTCGCTCGCCCCGGTCTGTTCGCCGCTTTTCGCGGTCAGCTTGGCGCCCTGCTGGGTCCAGGTCGAGCCGGAGACCGTGAAGACCCACGCCGCGCCCAAGGCGCGATGGTCACGGTAGCCGCCGATCAGCGCCGTTTTGCCTTCCGGCGAGAGGGCCACGCTGTAGCCGAACAGGCCTTCTTCGTTCTTCTCACCGCTGCCGGTGAGCTTTTCGCCCTGCTGGACGAACGGGTCGATGCGCAGCGGATAGCTGGCGTTGCGCGCGTCCACGCGAAGCAGCAGCCGTCCCGCTTGAAGTTCAAGCCAGCCGTGGACCGCATGTCCCCGCGCGTCGGTGACGGAGAGGCCCTTGTAGCGGAGCACGGTTGCGCCCGCGCGACTGAGCGTGACGCCCTGCCCGCCCGCGGCAAGCGACGCGTGCGCGTTCCCGGTGAGCGCCATCGAGAGCGTCAGCGGCCCCGCCGGATGCGCCGCGGGCGCGCGCGGGATCGTGAAGCCCTGCTCGAGGCCGATCGGACCGTTCACATACGATTCGCTGAGGTCGGTGCGCGTGTAGACGACGCGATTGGCCCGCACGCGGGGAACGACTCGATCGACGGCCGCGAGCGAGCTGCCGTAGCCGACCGCGCGCAGGCTGAGTCCCACGTGCGTGGCGCCCGAGCTGAGCGAGACACCCGAGCGGTCGAAGCGCAGGCTGAACCGCTGTGCCGTGTTGCTCGCCGCAAAGCCCGCGCTCGACGGACGCACCCGGTAGGCGGGGTCTTCGGCGCCCAGCGCCGCGGAGATCGGTCCCTGCGCCGCCGCGGGAAGGCTCGACAGGCCCAGCTGGTGCTGGGTGCGGCCGGGGTGCAGGGCGCGGCTCGGGTGCAGGGAGGGCGCGACCGAGGAGCGCTGGGAGCTCAGGCCCTCGAACAGCACTCCTCCGAGACCCAGCGCCAGCAGAGCGGCCGCGAGCAGCGCGTGCCATGGCACCGCCGCTCCTGCGCCGAGCCCGACGGGATCGCCCACGGACACGTTGGCAGACTGCAGGGCGCCCGGGGCGCCGAGCATGCCGCCCCTCCTCCGAACCAGCCCCTGTATCCGCGACCGGATCCGTCCGGGAACGGTGGACATCCCGTGAGCCTCCCTCCGACGTCCGATCTGGGACGCACCTGGAAGCACGTCCCCCCTCGGCGCACAGGGTACACGATTTTCGTGGGACTGGTCTAGTGGGCAGGCGAATGTTTACCGGCGGCTTCAGATGCCCCGGACCGCTTGGCGCTTTGCTAGATGTGGTAGATGCTCGCGCCCGCTTCGCGCGTCTCACGCTCGATCACGTCGGCGATGGTCGTCTCGGAGAGGACCTTGCGGGCGGCCTGCGCCGCGTCGGCGAAGACACCCTGGGCGTCGCGTCCCAGCGGGCCGTCCAGCAGTTCGACGATCTCGAGCACGGTCACGCTCGCCGGCTCGCGGGCGAACCGGTAGCCGCCCTTGACGCCTCGCTGGGAGCTGACGATGCCGGCCCTGCGCATCGTGGCGAACAGCTGCTCGAGGAACTGCACGGGCACGTCGCGGCGGCGCGCCAGTTCGCCGATCGGCACGGGCGCAGACCCCGCGCTGCGCCCAAGCTCGGCCAGGGCGAGGACGGCGTATGGGGACTTGCTGGTGATCGAGATCATGGGGCGTTCGCGCACGCGATGCTATGCAACCGCGCCCGGGTACGCCCCTAGAGCCAGCCGCGCTCGGTGGCGATCAGCACAGCCTGCGCCCGATCGACCGCGCCGAGCTTCCCGTAGATGTTGTGCAGGTGCGTGCGGACGGTGCTCGTGGACAGCGTCAGCTCATGGGCGATCTGCTTGTAGACCTTGCCGTCGGCGAGCCGCTGCAGCACGCCGAGCTCGCGCCCGGACAGAGGACACGGGTCCACGTGGCGCCGGCGCTGGCTCATCGAGCTCGGGAGCTCGTACATCACGCGTCTGAGCTCCTCGGGACCGAGCCCCACGGAGCGCGCGGTCACGAGCATCTCGGTGGGAGATACCTGGCCGCCGCGCTCGTAGTGCGCGAGCATGTCCCCCAGGCGGATGACGGCGGCCTCGCCGTCGGCGTCGCGGTTGTGGTGGCGCTCGATCGCCGTCGCGATCGTGGCCGGCAGTCCCCAGCGGCGCGCGAGCACGCCGCCCACCAGTGCGTGATCCACACCGAGCTCCCTTCGCTCCTGGTGGATGCGCTCCTCGGGTGTCCGCGCGCGTCGATGCACCTGGGCCGGATAGCCCGGGTATGCGTGCAGGAGCACGAGCTTGCCGATGTCGTGCAGAAGGCTCGTGACCGTGATGCGGTCGCGATGCTCGTCGCCGACCTCCGATGCGATCCTGTCGGCGGCGTTCTGCGTCGCCAGCGCATGCAGCCGGAAGCGCTCGGGCGCGGCGTCCCAGACGCTCGCGCGCTCGAAGAAGTCGAACGTCCGCACCCGACCCGCCAGGGCCTGAACGGTGGGTGCGGTGAGCATCTCGACGGCCCTGGCGGCCGTATCGACCCGTCCACGGGCTCCCTGCACCTGATTGGCGAGGCGGAGCACGGCGATCGTGAGCGCGACGTCGGACTCGACGGCGGTCACGATGTCGGCGGTCGCCACGTGGTCCTGCGAGGCCACCGCGACGAGCCGATCGCGGGAGGCGGCCAGCGCTGGAAAGGCCTCCAACGCTTCGAACGCCGCCGTCAGGCGGCGTCCGTGGCCCTCATTCTGATGGCGCTCGCCGGGGGTCGAGTTGTGGCGATCGGGTGCCGCCGCCGGAGCGCCCTTCGCGCGCTCGGCCTGCGGTTTGCGGCTGGCCTTGCGTGTGCTTGGTTTTGTCTTCGCAACTGTTGCCGGCATGCGTCCGCATCCCCTCCTTGGGATCGTCGACCATCCTGGTCGGTGGCTCGCGTAGTCGTCCTATCGGCAGTCCGGGGCGAACGGTTGAGCGGCGATTCGCAGTCACCCGCCGGCCAGCGCGCGATCGATCCGTCGCAGGGTCTCCTCGCGCCCGAGCACGGCGAGGCTCTCGAAGATGCCCGGCGAGATCGTGCCGCCCGAGATCGCCACGCGCAGCGGCTGATAGACCTCGCGCGGCTTTGCGGCGCGGGCCCGGACCACCCCCTCGAGGGCCTCCCCCACGCCCTCCTCGTCGAAGCTCGCAGCCGCGGCGAGGGCCGCCCGGGCGTCGATCAGGGCCGCGCGACCCTCCTCGCCCAGCCAGCGCGCTCGCGCCGCCGGGTCATCGACCGGCCCGTCGAACAGGAACCCCGCCAGCGGCCAGAAGTCCGCGAGCGTATGGATCTTCTCCTGGCTGATTCTCACCGCGTCGGCGAGCCCCTGCCGTCCGGTGAACGCTTCCAGGCGTCGGGTCAGCTCATCGAGCGGGAGCTCGCGAATGTGGACGCCGTTCAGCCAGTTCAGCTTGACCTCGTCGAACCGCGCGGGATTGCGGCTCACCCGCTCGAGCGTGAACCGCTCGACCAATTCCTCCGTGGACAGCACCGTCGCATCGTCGCCCGCTCCCCAGCCGAGCAGCGCCAGGTAGTTGCGGACCGCCTGCGGCAGATAGCCGGCCTCGCGCAGGTCTCCCACCGATGCCGCCCCGTGGCGCTTTGAGAGCTTCTTGCCGTCTGGCCCGTGCAGCAGCGGCAGGTGCGCGTACAGCGGCAGCTGCTCCTGCGAGCCGATGCCGAGCGCTTTCACCGCCTCGAGCACGAGCACCTGCTTGGGCGTGTTCGAGAGATGGTCCTCGCCGCGCACGACGTGCGTTATACGGGCATCCAGGTCGTCGATCGCGACGGCGAAGTTGTACAGCACCGAGCCGTCCGCGCGGGCGATCACGGGGTCGTCGAGGTGGGCGTGCTCGAAGCGCGTGTCGCCCCGGATCGCGTCGTGAACGACGGTCGCGCCCTCGCTGGGCACACGCAGGCGCACGGCCCCGGACGCCTCGGGCTCGCTTCTGAACCCCCGCTCGGCGCCGTGACGCTGCTTGTAGGCCTTCACATCGTCCGCGGTCGCGGTCGAGCGGTAGGCGTGACCCCCCTCCAGCAGGGCCGCGAGGACCTCCCCGTGGCGCGGCGAGCGCTTGCTCTGGAGGATCGGCCCCTCGTCCCAGTCGAGCTCGAGCCAGCGCAGCGAGTCGAGGATCTGCTCGACGTTCTCGGGTGTCGAGCGCTCGCGGTCGGTGTCCTCGATCCGCAGCACGAGCTCGCCGTCGCCGTGACGGGCCAGGAGCCAGTTGAACAGGGCGGTGCGCGCGCCGCCGATGTGCAGGGCGCCCGTGGGCGATGGAGCGAAGCGAAGCCTCATAATCCGCTCGCATGCTAATCGGAGCGCACGTCTCGCCAGCCGGGGGCCTGCCGAAGGCGATCGAGCGTGGCGTGGAGCGGGGCTGTGAGGCGATCCAGATCTTCAACCAGTCGCCGCGGATGTGGAGACCCACGGTCTACCGCGACGAGGATGTGACGGCGTTCAGGGAGGCGATGGACTCGAGCCCGATCGACGCCGTGCTGATCCACGCCGTGTACCTGCTCAACTGCGCGAGCGATGACCCCGATATCCGGGCGAAGTCGCTCGCCTCGCTCGTCCACTCCCTACGCGTCGGCAGGGACATCGAAGCCAGCGGCGTGGTCCTCCATCCCGGCTCGGCGAAGACCGGCGACGTTCAAGCCGCGATCGCCCGCGCCGGCGAGACGATCAGCGAGGCGCTCGCCGAGAGCGAGGACTGCACGCTTCACCTGGAGAACACCGCCGGCGCCGGCGGCACGCTCGGGCGCTCGATCGACGAGCTCGCGGCGCTGATCGACGCCTGCGGCTCAGGGCCGCGGCTGCGGCTGTGTCTGGACTCCTGCCACCTGTTCGCGTCCGGCTATGACGAGATTTGCAGTAGGGAGCGAATGGACAAGCTCGTGCAGGAGCTTGACGCGAAGATCGGGCTAGAGCGCGTCCGCTCGCTGCACCTGAACGATTCTCAGACCCCGCTCGGGTCCAACCGCGATCGACACGCGAACATCGGCGAGGGCGAGATCGGCGAGATCGGTTGCGCCGCGTTCCTGGCAACTCCTGCTTTTGCCGAGCTGCCTTGCATCCTTGAGACCCCCGGAAAGGATCGCAGCGGGCCGAGCAAGCGCGAAGTCACCCTCGCGCGCACGCTACGCGCGAGAGGTGTCGCACAGCTTGGCTGAGCGCGGACGCTCGCTTTAGCCGCGAAGGCAGCGGTCCTGGATACTTCACCGCACGATGTCTGAGGAGTCCACGATCCCCGACCCGGCTGAGCTTACGCGCCTTGTCTTCGAGGCTGTGAATCAGCGTGACATCGACACGGTAATGAGCTTCTTCGCTCCCGATGCGTTCCTTGACGGGCGGGCGGCTGACGAGCTTTACGAAGGCCGAGCGGCAATTCGTGGCTTCTTGGACGAATGGTTCGCCCGGTCGGCGTCGATGGTCAGGTCCATCAGCGGGAGGGATGGGCCATCCACTGGTCGGCCGATGGCCTCCTCGTGCGATTGACGACCCGCACGGACATCGACGACGCCCGTGCTGCCGCCGAACGGCTCGCCGAGGAACGGGGGTAAGCGATGCCGCGGGAGAACGCGAGATCGGTTGAGCGCGCGATCGCGGCGATCAACGCGAGGGACATCGAGGGCTATCTCGCCTGCTGCACCGAGAACGTCAAGTTGGAGACGCCAATGGCCGCCGTTGGAGGGGTGTACGAAGGAATCGACGGCATCGGGCGTTTCTTTACGGACATCGAGGAAGCCGCACCCGATTTCCGGATCGAGCTTGACGGCGTGGAAGAGGTCGATAGCAAGCAGGTGCTCGCGTTCATGCGCATTAGCTCCACGTTCCGAGCCAGCGGCATTCGCATGGCAGCGCCTCAAACCAACGTGTACGACCTGGTCGACGGCAAGATCAGCCACATTCGCATCTTCGTCGACCGTCAGGAGGCCCTCAAAGCCGTGGGGCTGGAGGAGTAACGGACAGGAGCAGGTGCCCCGTGAGACGGCGACGTCGGCGAACGCCCGACACGACCCTGATGCCCCTGCGTCGTAGCTCCCCTCGGCATACTCCAGGAGCGCACTCGGCGCGCGATTTAAGCTTTACGCAATCTCCGCTACCGACAATCCCGCTATGCCCACGGTCCTTGTGGTCGATGATGAGCCGATCGTGCGCGACGTGGTCGTGCGCTACCTCGAGCGCGACGGGTACAAAACGCTCGAAGCCGCCAGTGGCGACGAGGCACGGGGCCTGCTCGAGCACGAGTCGCCGTCGCTGGTCGTGCTGGACGTGATGCTGCCGGGAGTCAGCGGGCTCGAGCTATGCCGCTGGATTCGCTCGCGCTCGGACCTGCCGATCGTGATGCTGACGGCGCTCGGGGAGGAGACCGATCGGATCGTCGGCCTCGAGCTCGGGGCCGACGACTACCTCACCAAGCCGTTCTCGCCACGCGAGCTTGCGGTTCGAGTTCGCAACCTCATCCGTCGCACGGCGCGGCCGACTGCGCACGACGCAGACGATTGCCTTCGGCGACGTCGTGATCGACCCAATGGCCCGCGAAGCGCATAAGGGCGGCGAGCTACTCAGGCTCACGCTGAAGGAGCTGGACCTGCTCATGTTCTTTGCGTCGAATCCCCGGCAGGTGTTCTCGCGCGATCAGCTGATGGACCGCGTGTGGGGATATCAGAGCGCCCTCGACACCGGGACGGTGACGGTCCACATCCGCCGCCTGCGCAAGAAGATCGAGGACGACGCTTCCCGTCCGCGCCACCTCGAGACCGTGTTCGGCGCCGGCTACCGGTTCACGCCGTGATCGAGTTCGCGCTGTCGTGTCGCTGAGCACGCTTGCCGCGGGGATCGCGCTCGCGCTGGCGCTGCGGCGGCTGCCGACGGTCCGGCTGCAGCTCGCGGGGCTCGCGCTGCTGGCGGTGGGGCTTCCGCTCGCAGCGGTGATTCTGGGCGGTCTCGTGATGTTCCACATGCACGACGACGTGAAGATCCTCGCCGTCGCGGCCGCATCCGCGTCGACCGCGCTTGCGGCGGCGCTCCTGGTCGGAGCCGAGATCGCGCGGCGTATTCGTGGCCTCGAGGCGGCGGCCGACGAGCTTTCCTCCGGTGAGCTGAAGGCGCGCGCACCGACAAACGCGCCGAGGGAGCTCGCGCACCTCGGTGAGGCGTTCAACGTGATGGCCAGCAACATCGAGGCGCTCTTCGACGCGCGGCGCCAGCTCGTCGCCTGGGCCAGCCACGATCTACGCACGCCGGTGGCATCGATCCAGGCGATGCTCGAAGCGATCGAGGACGGCCTCGCTTCGATCGACGAGTACCTGCCGGCCCTGCGCCAGCAGACGCGAACGCTCGCCACGCTGATCGACGACCTGTTCGAGCTCGCACGGATCGACGCCGGAGCGCTCACGCTCGAGATCCGCCAGGCGCAGCTCCCGCAGCTCGTCTCCAACTGCGTACAGCGGCCTTGAGGCCGAAGCACGGGCGCACCAGATTCACCTCGAGAGCCGGCTCGACGCCGCGCTGCCCGACGTGCGCTGCGCGCCAGAGCATGTGCAGCGCGTCCTGCTCAACCTCGTCACGAACGCGTTGCGGCACACGCCCTCCGACGGATCGGTGGTGGTCAGCGCGCGGCGACGCGACTCCGAGCTCGAGGTATCGGTCGAGGACACGGGCACTGGGCTGAGCCGCGAAGCCCAGCAGCGGATGTTCGAGCGCTTCTGGCGCGGCGACGCGTCGCGCACCCGCACAAGCGGCGGCGCGGGCCTCGGACTCGCGATAGCGCGGGGCTTCGTGGAAGCCCAGGGTGGTCGCATCTGGGCGGAGAACCGGCCCGAGGGCGGCGCGCGGTTCGCGTTCACGCTTCCGCATCGCCGAGCAGCGCCCCGCCATCGTCTGACAGCGGCCATGGCTCGCTGCAGGGTTCACGGAATGTTCATCTGCGCGAAAGAGCCGCGTCACGACGCGCAGGCAATGGTGCCCGGGTCGGGGAATGAGCCCCGCCAACCTCAGGAGGTTCGATTGTGAAGCCAGCTCGCCTCGTCATCCCGCTCGCATTTGCACTGGCGGCAGCGGGTCTCATCCGCCAGCGCCTATGCCGAGCCCGACCACTCCGACCATCACTCCTGGCGTCGTCGGCCACGCCTACGTCGACGACAACACCGCCACGTCGAACACCATTGGCCGGCTTTGACCGGCACGCCGACGGCTCGCTGACGCCGATCCCCGGCTCGCCGTTCCCCGCCGGCGGCGCCGGGCTGGGCGCCGGCCTGCCATCGCAGGGCGCCATCCAGCTCTCGAGCGACGGGCGCTACCTGCTGGCGGTCGATGCCGCGAGCAACCAGATCTCGGTGCTGCGACTCGGCCACAGAGGCGTGCCGGAGCTGGTCGGCAGCCCCGTGTCCTCCGGGGGCGAGGAACCCCTCAGCATCGCCGTCTCGGGCGATCTCGTCTATGTCGCCAACAGCTGGCAGCGAACCAAACGTCACGGGCTTCCAACTGGGCTCGAACGGCGCTCTGGAGCCGCTTGCGAGCTCGACTGTCGCGCTGCCCGCCGGCTCGGGTCCCGATGACGTGCTGTTCGACCCGAGAGGACGCAAGCTCGTCGTCAACCTCGACAACACCTCGTCGATCGCGAGCTTTCACGTTCGTCGGGATGGCCTCCTCGTCGCCGCGCCGGGCTCACCTATCGCGGGCCAGGGACTCGGGACCGTTCGGCGCGGAGTTCCGCCCGACCAATCCGTCACAGCTGTTTGTCAGCAATGCCCATAACGTCGGAGCGGGCACCGGGACGGTCTCGGCCTTCCTGGTGGCCGGCTCGGGTCAGCTGGCGCCGATCGGCGCGTCCCCGTTTGCGGACCATCAGACGGCGCCCTGCTGGGTTGAGATCAGCCACGACGGGCAGTTCCTGTTCGCCGTGAACACCGGGTTCGGGCGAGATCTCAAGCTACTCGATCAACCCCGATGGCTCGCTCGTGCTGCTCGGCAGCACGCCGTTCGGCTCGCGCGGGCGCCGGCGCCGTTGATGCCCGTCTGTCCCCCGATGGCAAGACGCTGCTTGTGGACGGAAGCAAGGCCGGCGTCGTCGCGTCGTTCGCGGTGAACGGCGGCAGCCTCACCGAGCTGGCGAGCTCGCCCACGCCGCTGCCCGCGGGCGCCTTCGCCGCGGGCATCGTCACCGACTGACGGCGGCGGACCGTCGCTGGCTCGGGTAGTGCCTACCGGGCCGGCGGCGCCTCGCCCCAGCACGCAAATCGTGACGGCGACTGGGACGTATGGCAGACGACGCTGCACGATGCAGACTTCTCGAAGTACGGCCAGATCTGGGGCGTTCGGGGCGCGCGTAACCGACGCCCGGTCAGCTCGACGATGTCCTGATGGACGCTATCGCTCGCGACGACCGGTGCTCTTGGAGGTCATCACGGATGCCGAGCTGGTCCGAGCGAGCTAGCCTGAAGCGCCTTAGCGGTAGTCGGGATTGGGGTAGTCGAAGCGGCAGCCGGCGTCCCACGCCGAGCGCTGGTTTCCATGCGCGGGTATGCCGCCCGCACCCTTGAGCATGCGCGCGATGTGCAACAGGTTCCATGTCATGAAGGTGGTGTTGCGATTGGTGAAGTCGTTCTCAGGTCCGCCGGAACCGGGATCGAGGTAGCTGGGTCCGGGACCGACTTCGCCGAGCCATCCCGAGTCGGCCTGCGGTGGGATCACGTAGCCCAGGTGCTGGAGCGAGTAGAGGATATTCATGGCGCAGTGCTTGGCTCCGTCCTCGTTGCCCGTGATCAGGCATCCCGCCGTGCGGCCATAGTAGGCGTACTGGCCATCCTCGTTGAGCAGATGGCTGTTGCCGTACAGCCGCTCGATCACCTGTGTACAGACTGATGATTTCTCCCCGAGCCAGATCGGGCAGAACAGCACAAGGATGTCCGCGGCCATGACCTTCTCGAAGATCGCCGGCCAGCCGTCGCGCTCCCACCCGTGCTCGGTCATGTCGGGCTGTACGCCGGTCGCGATGTCGTGATCGATGGCGCGGATCACCTCGACGGAGACGCCATTGCTCTCCATGATCGCGATCGAGCGATCAGCAAGCGCCCGTGTGTTTGATACCTCCGGCGAGCGCTTGAGTGTGCAGTTGATGTACAGGGCACGTAGATCCGAGAAGTCCCAGCGCGACTCCTTGCTCAGCTTCTCCTGCATCGGTGTGAGACGGTCCATTGAGATCCTCTCATCGCGGTTTGGTTCGCAGCCCCAGCCGGTCCAAGCGCCTTGCCTCGGTTTGTGCCGTCGTGTACCACTTCGGCGCGGGATCGCCGCCCGCTCCTAACCGGTGGCAGACGCGACTGCGACCGGGGCGAGCGCGTGTTCGAGCTCGGCGATCAACGTGGGCGTGTTCTGCACGCGGTAGTCGTTCCCGAGCTGGAGGGGGCGCACGTCGCCCGTGCTCATGTGGACGTCGACACGGACCTGCGCCGGGCCGGGAAAGTCCTCGAGCGCCCGCTTGAGCTCATCGATCGCTGCCGTCGAAAGGCACGACGCCGAGACGTGGACGTGCACCGGTCGGGCCAGCGATGTCGCCGCCCGGGCGGCGACATCGGCCTTGACGCGCGCCTCGTCGATCTCCTCCTGGGAGGGTGAGAAGCGCTCGACAGTCTGCACGACCACGCAGGTCTTGCCGGCTTCCTTGTGATCGACACGGCCCTTGACGAGCACGACGCCGTCGACCACCAGCGCCGCTTCGTGCTCGGCGAGAGCCTTGCCGAACACGAGCAGCTCCACCGCGCCCTCGAGGTCGTCGAGCGTCGCGAACATCATGTTGTCGCCGTTGCGGGTGCGGATGCGCTTGGCCTCGGTGATGATCCCGCCGACCGTCACCCAGTCCTTGTCGCGCCGATCCTCGAGCGCCGAGAGCGGGCAGTCCACGCGCAGGCGCAGCACGTCCCGCAGCGGCTTGAGCGGATGGGCGGATATGAACAGTCCGATCGCTTCCTTCTCCACCGCCAGGAGCTCGGCCTGGTCGAACTCCTCCGCCGGCACGGGCAGGTGCACCGGCGCGGCCAGGCCGCCCGCGACGGCGGGCGCTGCGGCGCCACCACCCTCCCCTTCATGCAGGTCGAAGATCGAGCCCTGGCCGATCAGCGCATCCTGCTGGATTTTCTGACCTTTGGCCTGCGCCTGCTCCAACACCGCGAGCATGCCCTTGCGGCTCGCGCCCGTCGAGCCGAACGCGCCGCACTTGATCAGCGCCTCGATCGCCTTCTTGTTGACCGTGCGGTTGTCCACGCGCTCGCAGAAGTCCCAGATCGAGCTGAACTCGCCGCTCTCGGCGCGAGCGCGCTTGATCGCCTCGACGGCCTGATAGCCGACGCCCTTGACGGCGTCCAGTCCGAAGCGGATGTCCCCGACCAGGCTCTTCGAGCTCGCCGCCCCCACGGTGAACTCATGATCTGAGAGGTTCACGTCCGGCGGAAGGATCTCGATGCCCATCTCCTCGCAGCGAGCGACGAAGAATGGCACCTTGTCCTTCGTGGACATGACCGAGGAGATCAGCGCCGCCATGTACTCGGCGGTGTAGTTGGCCTTCAGCCAGGCGGTGCGGTAGGCGATCAGCCCGTAGCAGGCGGCATGGGACTTGTTGAACGAGTAGTCGGCCGACTTCTCGTTGGTCTGCCACAGGAACTCGATCACCTCTGCCTTCGTGCCCGACGCGCGGCAGCCCTCCACGAACTCGGGCTTCAACGCGGCCATGGCCGTGCGGTTCTTCTTGCCGATCGCCTTGCGCAGGTCGTCGGCCTTGGCACCGGAGAAGCCGGCGAGCTCCTTCGAGATCTGCATCGCCTGCTCCTGATAGAGGATGACCCCGTTGGAGGACTCGAGGATCGGGCGCAGGCGCTCGTCGGGGTATGCGATCGCCTTGGGGTTGTGCTTGCCCTTGGCGTACACGGGGATCTGATCGATGGCGCCGGGGCGATACAGCGCGTTGAGCGCCACGAGATCGTTGAACTCGTCCGGCCGCACCTTCTTGAGCGCCTCGCGCATGCCCTCGGACTCGAACTGGAAGACCCCGGTCGAGTCGCCGCGGGCGAGCATCTCATACGTCCCCGCGTCGTCGAGCGGCAGCGTCGTCATGTCCGGACGCTCGCCGCTCGAGCGCTCGATGATGTCCAGCGCGTCCTCGATCACGTCGAGGTTGCGCAGCCCGAGGAAGTCCATCTTGAGCAGGCCGATCTCCTCGATCGGCTTCATCGAGAACTGGGTGACGGTGCGGAAGACCCGCTCGCCGTCGTCATCCGTGCCCGCGTCCGCGAGCTGCAGCGGAACGATGTCGGTCAGCGGTCGATCGGCGATCACCACGGCGGCGGCGTGGATCGAGGAGTTGCGCACGATGCCCTCGAGCCCCTTCGCCACATCGACGATCTTGCGGGCGTCCGGCTCCTCGTCGTAGGCCTTTCGCAGCGGCTGCCCGTGCTTCAGGCAATCCTCGAAGGACGGGGCGCGACCCATGATCGGATCGGGGATGAGCTTCGCCAGCCGATCGCCGGTGCCGTAGTCGAAGCCGAGCACGCGCGCGGCGTCGCGCGTGGCTGCGCGCGGGAACATCTTGCCGAAGGTGACGATCTGCGCGACCGACTCGCGCCCGTACTTCTCGGTCACGTAGCGCATCACCCGCTCGCGCCCCCGCACCGAGAAGTCGATGTCGATGTCCGGCATCGACACGCGCTCGGGGTTCAGGAAGCGCTCGAACAGCAGGTCGTGCTCGAGCGGGTCGACGTCGGTTATCGCCAGGCAGTAGGCGACGATCGAGCCGGCCGCCGAGCCGCGGCCGGGGCCGACGGCGATGCCGTTCTCCTTGGCGAATCTGACGAAGTCCCAGACGATCAGGAAGTACGCGTTGAAGCCCATCCCGTCGATCACCTCGAGCTCCATCTCCATGCGCTCGACGGCCTGCGCCGGCGGCGGGTCGCCGTAGCGCAACCGCATGCCGTCGAGCATCCGGTCGCGCAGGTAGTCGCGCTCTGAGCTCCCGTCGGGAGTGCGGTAGTTGGGGATCAGCTGCTTGCCCAGCTCGAGCTCCATCGAGCAGCGCTCGGCCACCTCGACGGTGTTGGCGATCGCCTCCGGCCACTCCGCGAAGGCTTGAAGCATCTCCCCGCTGTCGCGCAGGTAGAACTCGTTGGTTTCGAAGGTCAGCTTGGGCTGAGCGATCGTGCTCTTGGTCTGCACGCACAAGAGCGCCGTGTGATGCTCGTAGTCCTCGCGCCGCAGGTAGTGCACGTCGCCGGTGCCCACCAGGCTGCCGCCGACCTCGGCGGCGATCTTCACGATGCCCTCGTTGCACTTCTCCTGCGCCGCCAGGCCGTTCTTCTGCACCTCGAAGTAGACGTTCTCGGCGCCGAACACCGACAGCAGCTCATCCGCGTGGGCGCGCGCGTCGGCGTGCCGATCCTGGAGCAGGCGCTGGCAGAAACGCGAGGCCAGGCAGCCGGTCAGCGCGATCACTCCCTCCGAGTGTCGCTCGACCTGAGCCAGATCCACGGTCGGCTTGCCACGTTGCAGGCCCTCGAGAAAGCCCGCCGACGAGAGCTTGACGAGGTTGCGATAGCCCGTGTCGTCGGCGGCCAGGAGCGTCAGGTGGTTGCGCTCGACCCTGCCGGGCCCGGAGGCGAGGTGATCGTCGACGAGATAGATCTCACAGCCCACGATCGGCTTGACCCCGTGCTTCGCGCACGCCTTGTAGAGCTCGACCGCGCCGTTCATGACGCCGTGGTCGGTCAGGCCGAGGGCCGGCTGGCCGAATTCCGCCGCGCGCGCCGCCAGCGCGTCCACCTTGCACGCACCGTCGAGCAGCGAGTACTCGGAGTGGACGTGAAGGTGTGCGCAGGCGGGGGTGCTCACTGCGACTGCATGCTAGGCGGCTCGGCGGCGGCCGATCGGCGCCGGCGCCGGTCTTTGCGCCTTATCTTCCAGCGGGTCAGAGCCGACATGCTGTGCTTGTGCGGAGCGGCGGATGAGCGGGGCGCGCTCAGCCGCGTCGGCGGCTCGGGGCCCGGCTCCCGGCCCGGCTCGCGCCGAGCCCCGCCGGCGGCGGAGGGCTCCTCGCCGACATCCTCGACACGCGCGCGCAGGCGCTCGACCGCCGCGGCCAGCGCCTCCGCCATCTGGTCACGATGCGCGGTCCCGCGGTCGCCTTCGGCGGCGCGTGGAAGACCCTCACGCTCGGAAGCATCGGGCGGCGCCGTCGCGGCCGCCGCGCGCAGCCGCGCGACCACGCCCGTCAGGTCCCCCACGAGGCCCTCCACCCTGCGATGGCCCCGGCGCATCCCCTCGAGCTGGCGCTCGGAGCGCTCGCGCGCGGCTCGCTCGGCGTCCAGCCCGCGCTGGATCTCGAGCGCCTGGCGCTCGAGATCGGACAGCCGAGCCTGAACCGCATGCTCGGCGCGCCGCACGGTCGCGACCTCGGTCGCCGCGGCCTGCTCGGCCTCGGCGAGCTTTCTCTGCACGCTCTCGAGCTGCGCGGCCAGCTCCCGTGCGCTCTGCTCGCTCGCGCTCAGACGCCGGGTCAGACGATCGATCTCGAGCCGGCTCTCGCGTTCCACGTCGATGGAGCGGTCCTCGGCTTCGACGCGCAGGCGCTGCTCCGCGTACTCGCGCTGCTTGGCGCGCCGCAGCTCGTGCTCGGTCGAGGACATGCGGTCGGTGGCCGACACCTCCTCCGCCTCGACGAGCTCTGAGATCCGCCGGCGCTCCAGCTCGGCCTCGCGCAGGCGCTCTTGCAGCGTGGCCACATGCGTCTCGAGCGTCTTGACGGTCGCCTCGGCCGCCTCGGCCCGGCGAACGAGCGCGGTCTCCCCCGACTCGGCCGCGCGGCGCGCGCGGCGTTCGGCCAAGAGGTCACCCTCCGGCCCGCGGCCCCCGGGCGGGGTCCCCGCCTCGCCGTCCGGCGTCTCGCTTCCCTCTGCCGTCACTATGCCGCCAAGGTACGTTGCCCGCCGGACGGCCCCGCGGCGCTCGACGCCAGGCCCGCCAGCAGGCCGTCGCGCGCGGCGATTCAGCCGAATAGCCGTCGCCCCAGGAGAATCGTCGCCGCGAGCAGCGAGAGCGCGCCGACCCCGGCGATCGCGGTGGTGCGCGCCGACGGCATCGTCCGCCGCAGATGCCATTTGGCCCCGTGCCAGACGACGTAGCCGAGCAGCTTGTAGCCGTTTCCGTTCACCTCGAGCATGCTAGCCGTGGCCCCCCCGCTCGTGCAGGCGCCATGCCATCCGCGACTGCAGCGACCAGAGCTCGATGAAGCCCGGCGAGGCCGCCTGGGAGAACAGCCCCCCGGAGTCGGCGAACGAGGCGAGGCTCGCGTCGTACACGGCGTTGGGCGAGGAGCGCGTGATGACGCGGGCGTGGCCCTTGTAGAGCTTGACGCCGATCGTTCCCGTGACGCGCTCGTTGACCCGATTCATGTAGGCGTCGAGATCGCCCCGCAGCGGCTCCCACCACAGCCCGGCATAGACGAGATAGGCCCACTGGCGCTCGAGCTGCGGCTTGAACTGGTTCTGGTGGATCGTGCATACGAGCCGCTCGAGCTCCTGGTGGGCCAGCAGGATCACGGCCGCCGCCGGCACCTCGTAGATGTCGCGCACCTTCAGCCCCACGATGCGATCCTCGATGTGGTCGACGATCCCGACGCCGTGACGCGCCGCGAGCGTGGTGGCCGCTTCCAAGAGCTCCACGAGCTCCAGGCGCTCGCCGTTCAGGCCGACCGGCACGCCGCGCTCGAACTCGACCTCGACCGACTCGCCGTCATCCGGCGCGTGCTCGGGCGGGGTGACGAGCTGGAACACGTCGTCCTCGGGCGCGTGCTCGAGATCCTCGATCCAGCGGCCCTCCGAGGATCGTCCCCAGAGGTTGTCGTCGATCGAGTACGGCGCCCCCTGCTCGGCGCCCTGCGTCGCGCCGGTCTTGATCGGAATGCCGTGCTCGCGCGCATAGGCGATCTCCTCCTCGCGCCCCATCTGCCAGGAGCGCACCGGCGCGATCACCTTGAGCTCGGGAGCGAGCGTCGCGACGGTGGCCTCGATCCGCACCTGGTCGTTGCCCTTGCCGGTGCACCCGTGGGCGATCGTGTCGCAGCCGCTCACGCGCGCCTGCTCGACCGCGAGCTTCGCGATCAGCGGGCGCCCGAGCGCCGTGAACAGCGGATAGCCGCCGCCGTACACCGCGTTGGCCCTGATCGCAGGCGCGACGTACTCGCGTGCGAACTCCTCGCGGGCGTCCACGACATGGCAGTCGAGCGCGCCGAGCGCCAGCGCCTTGCCCTTGATGACCTCGTAATCCTCGCCCGGCTGGCCCAGGTTGACGGTCAGGCAGACGACCTCCGCGTCGTAGGAGTCCTGGATCCACTTGAGCATCACGCTCGTGTCAAGGCCACCCGAGTAGAGCAACAGGACGCGGCGCACCTGCCCTGGATCGGCCTCGTAGGAGGCGGTTCTGGGCGGGAGGCCATGCGGGGATCTGTCGTCGCTCACCGGCGCGAAGGCTATCGCCCGCGCGCTCAGGCGGTCTGAGCCGAATGCCGCGTCGCGTCGCGGCGAGACTACCCGCCGGGGGAACCGGCGAGCGCCGAGCCGAGTCGCGCCACGGCGTCGTCGACCTCGTGCCGCTGGATCGTCAGCGGCGGCAGCAGCCTGACGGTGGTGGGCCCGGTGGCGTTGACGACCAACCGCTGCTCGAGCAGCGCGCGGCGGACGACGTCCGGCGCCGGCACGTCCAGCTCGCAGGCGAGCATCAGTCCGCGACCACGCACCGAGATCACGTGCGGAAGGCGCTCGAGGGCGCCGACGAATTGGTGACCGAGATCGCGCACGCCGTCCAGGAGAGCAGGGTCGTCGGTCGCCTCGAGCGCGGCGAGCGCGGCGCTCGCGACCACGGGCCCGCCGGCGAAGGTCGAGCCGTGGTCGCCCGCCTCCAGAACGTCGGCGAGGCGCTCACCGGTGACGAGCGCGCCGATCGGCAGCCCCGCCCCGAGCGCCTTGGCCACGGTCATCGCGTCGGGCTCGACGCCGGCCTGCTCGTAGGCCCACAGCGTTCCCGTGCGACCCATGCCGCACTGGACTTCGTCGAACACCAGCGCCGCGCCATGCTCGTCGCAGACCTCGCGCGCGGTGCGAAGCAACTCCTCGGAGAGCACGTGCACGCCGCTCTCGCCCTGGATCGGCTCGAGGAGCACCGCGGCCGTGTGCTCGTCGACGGCCGCCCGCAGCGCGTCCGCCTCGGGGGCCACCGCGCGGAAGCCCGGGACCAGGGGAGCGAACGGAGCCTGCTTTGACTCCTGAGGGGTCGCCGACAGGGCGCCGTAGGTCCGTCCGTGAAAGGCGCCGTACAGGACGACGACGTCGCCTCCGGCGCGGGCCCGGCGCACGAGCTTGATCGCCGCCTCGCTCGCCTCCGAGCCCGAGTTGCAGAAGAACACCTTGCCGCCGAGGCTCGAGCGGGACAGGCGGGCCGCAAGCCGCATCGCCGGCTCGGTGTAGTAGAGGTTGCTCGCGTGCATGAGCCGGCCGACCTGCTCGCGCACGGCGTCGACCACGAGCGGATGGCAGTGACCGAGGTTGGTCACCGAGATGCCGCACAGGAGGTCCAGGTACTCGTTGCCCTCGGCGTCCCATAGACGCGTGCCCCGGCCGCGCACGAACTCGACCGGGAAGCGCGCATAGGTTCCGATCACGCTCGTGCGCTCCAGCTCCTGGAGCTCGGCCAGGGTCATCCGGGCGCCCCCCGGCTCTCGATCTTGGTGCCGATCCCGGCGTCGGTGAAGAGCTCGAGCAGCAGCGAGTGCGCGACCCGCCCGTCGAGGATGTGCGCGGCGCTCACGCCCGCGTGGATCGCCTCCACGCAGGCCTCGAGCTTGGGGCGCATCCCGCCCTCGAGCCCAGGCAGGGCGGCCTGCACCTGCTCGACCGTGGCCTGGGCGATCAGGCTCCCGGGGTCGGCTGGATCGGCCAGCCATCCGGGCACGTCCGTCAGGAACACCATCTTGTAGGCGCCGATCGCACCCGCGACCGCACCCGCGGCCTCGTCGGCGTTGACGTTGTAGGAGCGCCCGTCGCGGTCGGCGCCGACCGAGGCGATCACGGGTATGTAATCGCTGCCGACGTGCTCGATCACGCCGACGTTCACGCGCTCGATCCGCCCGACGAAGCCGATGTCCTCGCCCCCAGGGGCGCTGCGGCGAACGACGCGAAACAGCGAGCCATCGTCGCCGCAGAGTCCCACGGCCGGTTGGCCGTGGCGGCCGAGGCGCAGGACGATCTCCTTGTTGACCTTCCCCACGAGCACCATCTTGGCCACCTCGACCGTGTCCTCGTCGGACACGCGCAGACCGCCGACGAACTCGACCGGCAGGCCGAGGCGCTTCATGTAGGCGGTGATCTCGGGGCCGCCGCCGTGCACGACGATCGGGTTCAGCCCGACGTACTTCAACAGCACGACGTCGCGCGCGAACTCCTCCCGCAGCTCGGGATCCTCCATCGCCGCGCCGCCGTACTTGATGACGACCGTCTTCGAGTGGAACTCCCTTATGTAGGGAAGCGCCTCGAGCAGCGTGCCCACGTCGCGCATCAGCGTGCCCTCCGGTTCGTGCTGGACCTCGTGAGCGTCACGTCGTGTACTCGGCGTTGATCTTCACGTACTGGTGCGACAGGTCGGAGAAGAAGACCTCGGTCTCGGCGCCCTCGCCGGGCAGCCCCACCTCGAGCTCGAGCTCGCTCGCCTGGACCGCGTCGGCGAGCGCCCGCTCGTCGTAGGAGATGGCGGCGCCCGCCGAGCAGACGCGGATGCCCTCGATCGTGATGTCGACGGCCACCGGAGCGCCGTCGGGCTGCGCCGCGCCGACGGCCTGGAGGATCCGTCCCCAGTTCGGATCGCCCCCGTGGAGGGCCGCCTTCACGAGCGGCGAGTTGGCCACGGCGCGCGCCGCCGCCTCGGCGCTCTGCAGCTGCCCGCCCCGCACGACTACGCGCGCGATTCGCCCCGCGCCCTCGCCGTCGGCGACCATCATGATCGCCAGCTGGCGCAGCAGCGCGTCGAGCGCCTCGCCGAAGCGCAGCTCGTCCTCGCTCTCGGGAGCGATCGCGACGCCGCTCTCGCCCGAGCACATCAGGATTGCGGTGTCGTTGGTGGACAGCTGCCCGTCCACCGAGGCGCGGTCGAAGGAGCGCTTCACGCACACGCCCAGCAGCAGGTCGGCCGTCTCGGCGCCCAACGAGGCGTCGGTCTGGATGAAGCAGAGCATCGTGGCGAACCGCGGAGAGATCATTCCCGCGCCCTTGCATTGGGCGCTCAGGCGCACGGTGCCCGAGGGCAGCTCGAGCTCGAGGCTCGCCCGCTTCTCGAACGCGTCGGTGGTCTGGATCGCCTGCTGGAAGTCGCGGTCGCCGTCGCCACTGAGCCGCGGCGCGATGTCGAGGATGCCTTTGATGATCGCGTCCACCGGCAGGTGGTGGCTGATTCCGCCCGTCGAGGCGAGGGCGACCTCGGCCGGGTCCGCCCCCACCGCGATGGCGGCCGCGCCCTGCGTCTTCGCGGCGTCGTCGAGCCCGCGCCGGCCGGTGGCGGCGTTCGCACAGCCGGAGTTAGCGAGCACCGCGCGAAGCGACCCGAGCCGACAGCGCTCGCGGCTGACCAGCACCGGCGCCGCCGGCGTGCCAGTCGCGGTGAAGCGCGCCGCGCTCACGGGATCATCGGCGTCGCACACGAGCAGCCCGAGATCGGGGTTGCCGCTGGGCTTCATGCCGCAGGCGGCCGCGGCGGCGCGGAAGCCGGCGGGGAGCCCCGCTTCCGCCCCGAGGTCGCGCACGTGCGGAGGCGCCGGCACCCAGCGCGAGCGGAAGAACGGCGGCCCGGGACTCAAAGCAACCCCTCCGTCTCTGAGAATCCGAACATCAGGTTGAGGTTCTGCACGGCCTGCGAGGAGGTGCCCTTCCAGAGGTTGTCGATCGCCGACAGCACGACCACCTTGCCGGTGTGGGCGTCGGCGGCCGCGAACACGCGGCAGAAGTTCGTCTCGCGCACCTCCCGCACCCCCGGCGGCTCCCCGGCGACCTCGACAAACGGCTCGCGCGCATAGGCGTCCGCATACATGTCCGCCAGCTCCGAGGCGCCGAGGGCCCGGGAGGGCGTCACGTAGCAGCTGGCCAGCTCGCCCTGATCCAGCGGCACGAGGTGCGCCTGGAACTGGACCGCCCGATCCGCGTGGACGGGATCCAGCTCGGCGAGCTGCTCCTCGATCTCCGGCGTGTGCCGGTGACAGGCCACGTTGTAGGGAAGGATGTTCTCGCCCGCCATCGACAGGTGCGTGGTCTCGTCGAACGCCCGTCCGGCCCCCGAGATGCCCTGCTTCGCGTCGATCACGACGTCCGCGATCAGGCCCGCGCGGGCGAGCGGCGCGAGGCCGAGCACAGCCGCGGTCGGGTAGCAGCCGGGGTTGGCGACGATGCCCGCATCCGCGATGCGGGCGCGGTGCAGCTCGGTCAGCCCGTACACCGCGTCAGCGAGCAGGTCGGGCCGCGGGTGGGCGCCGTACCAGCGCTCGTAGGTCGCGAGCGAAGCGAGCCGGAAGTCGGCGCTGAGGTCGACGACGCGGACGCCGCGCTCGCGTAGCGTGCCCACCGCGGGGGCCGCGGCGGCGTGCGGATACGCCACCACCGCGGCGTCGACCCGCTCGAGCCGCTCAGTGTCCAGCTGCTCGATCGTCATCGGCACGCGGTAGCGGGGGTAGAGCTCGTCCAGGCGCATCCCGACCTCCGAGCGACCGGTGACCGCCACGAGCTGAAAGCGCGGATGGCGCCACAGCAGATGCGCCGCGAGCGCCCCCGCGAATCCCGTCGCCCCCGCCACGATCACCCGCGGCGCGTCCGGCGAGAACGCCTGCGCCGAAGGCTGCCCGGCCCCGTCGGCGCGTGCCCCGTGCGGCTCAGCCACGCAGCTCACCCCCCATCCCTTCGAGCGCCTCGAGGATCCGCGCGCGTGCGGGCGCGATGTCCTCGTCGGTGAGCGTGCGCTCGGACGCCCGGAAGGACAGGGCGAGCGCCAGCGAGCGCCGGCCCTCGCCGACCTGCTCCCCGGTGTAGACGTCGAACACGCCCACGTCGTCGAGCATCTCCCCCGCCGCGACGCGCACGGCGTCGAGAACCTGTGCCGCGGTGATCGTGTCGGGCAGCATCACCGCGAGATCCCGGCGCAGGGAGGGGACGGCCGGAAATGCCCGGAACTCGAGCACCGATCCAGACAGCGCCGCCACCTTGCCGAGGTCGATGGCGAACGCCGCGGTGCGCTCGAGATCCCAGGCGCCGGCCACGAGCGGGTGCAGCTCGCCGATGAAGCCGAGCGTCTGTGAGCCGGCGAGCACGGCTGCGCCGCGGCCGGGGTGAAGAAAGGGCGACACGATGTCCTTCACCGACCACTCGACGTGGAGCTTCTCGAGCAGCGCGCCCAGCAGAGCCTTGGCCGCGAAGAAGTCGGCCTGCTCGGAGACCCCGCGCCATGAGCGCGCCGTGAGGGCCCCGCTCAGCAGAACGCCGAGCGCGTGATGCTCCTGCGGCGAGGGACCGTCTCCCGTGGCGCGGTAGACCGTGCCCGACTCGAAGATCGCGACGGCCGCCTCGTTGCGCGAGACATTGTGGCGAGCGGCGTCGAGCAGCGACCCGAGCAGCGTGGGACGCATGATCGACTGGGCATCGGAGAGCGGGTTCTCGAGTCGCACGACCCGGCGCATGGGGTGCTCCGCGGGGAGGCGCAGGCGGTCGAGCAGCTCGGGGTCGGCGAAGCTCCAGCCGACGATCTCGAACAGCCCCCGTCCGACCATCGCGTCCTCCGCCCACCGGCGGACCCGCTGAGCGTGGCTGAGCATGCCGGCGGCCCCGCGGCGCGCGGGCAGGGTGGCGGGAAGGCGCTCGAGGCCGTTGATCCGCGCAACCTCCTCGATCAGGTCGACCTCGCGCGTGACGTCATCACGACGAAGCGCCGGCACGGTGACCCGCAGGCCGTCGTCGACCGGCGCCGAGCGGAAGTCAAGCGCCTCGAGGATCTCCGCCTGGCGCTTCACCGGCACCGACAAGCCGAGGATCGCCCGCACGCGCTGCTCGCGCAGCCCGATCGCGAGCTCCGGGTCCTCTCGCCACGCCTCGTCGATCGTCCCCGGCAGGACCTTCGCGCCACACAGCTCGACCAGCAGTCGGGTGGCGACCGCCTGCGCGTGCATGCACTGCTCCGGCTGAAGCCCCTTCTCGAAGCGGGCCGAGGCCTCGCTGCGCAAGCCGAGGACCGACGAGGCGCGATGGATGTTCGGACCGCTCCACGTGGCGACCTCGAGCAGCACGCGGCCGGTGCCCGGCTGCACCTCCGATCGCGCCCCGCCCATCAGCCCCGCGATCGACGTCGGGCCCTCGGCATCGTCGATCACGACGATCTCCGAGTCCAGCGTGCGGGTCTGACCGTCGAGCGTCTGCACCTGCTCGCCGTCTCCCGCGCGGCGAACCGTCAGGCTCCCGCCGGCGACCCGGTCGAGGTCGAACGCGTGCAGCGGCTGAGCGGTGAGCAGCATCGCGTAGTTGGTGATGTCGACCACGTTGTTGATCGGTCGCTGCCCGGCGGCGAGCAGCCTCGCCCGGAGCCAGGGCGGGGACTGCCCAACCACGACGTCCTCGAACACGCGCGCGGTGAAACGCCTGCAGAGATCGGGACACTCGACCGTCACCGCGGCCCCCGCGAGCGGGCCGGCGGACCCGAGGTCCTCCGCCCACGGCGCCGCCGACAGGGGCGCGCCGGTCGCGGCGTGAAGCTCGCGCGCCACCCCATACACGCCCAGGCAGTCGGGCCGGTTCGGCGTTATCTCGAGCTCGAGCACGTCGGTGGCGATCGGCAGGATGTCGGCCAGCGGAGTGCCGGGCGCAAACTCCGCATCGGGGGCGAGGTCGTTGAGCAGCAGGATCCCGTCGCCTCCCGGTCCCATGTCGAGCTCGCTCTCCGCGAGGATCATCCCTTCGGAGAGCACGCCCCGAAGCTTTGCCTGCCCGAGTGTCGTCCCGTCCGGCATGACCGCCCCGGGACGCGCCACGGCCACCGTCTGCCCAGCCGCCACGTTGCTCGCGCCGCACACGATCCGCGCCGGCTGCTCTCCGTTCTCGCCGCCGAGATCGACGCTGCACACCTGCAGCCGGTCGGCGTCCGGGTGCGACTCGATTTCGAGCACCCGGCCGACCACGAAGTGCTCGACCGCGTCGACGCCGTGGTGGTGGATCGCCTCGACCTTCGTGCCGGTCATCGTCAGCCGCTCCTCGACCCCGTTGACGTCCAGATCGGGATCGCAGTATTCGCGCAGCCAGTCGAGCGGAGCCCTCATCTGAACTGCTCCAGGAAGCGAAGATCGTTGTCGTAGTAGAGGCGCAGATCGGGAATGCCGTGCTTGAGCATGGCGATCCGCTCGACCCCCATTCCCCATGCGAACCCCTGCACGCGCTCGGGGTCGTACCCGGGCGCGTTGCGCTCGGTGGTCGGCACGTGGGCGTAGACGTTCGGATCCACCTCGCCCGCGCCCAGCACCTCGAGCCAGCCCTCGCCCTTGCACAGATAGCAGCGAGCGCCATCGCGCAGGAATCCCCTGCCCTCACAGTGAAAGCAGGAGACGTCCACCTCGACGCTCGGCTCGGTGAACGGGAAGAAGTGCGGACGCAGCCTGACGTCACGCTGATCGCCGAACGCCGCCCGCGCGAATACGAGCAGCGTCCCCTTCAGATCGGCGAGCGTGATGTCCTCGTCGACCGCCAGCCCCTCGATCTGATGGAACTGCGGCGTGTGCGTGGCGTCTGAGTCCGGCCGGTACACGCGGCCGGGTATCACGACATAGAGGGGCGGAGGATGAGCCTCCATCGCGCGAACCTGCATCGGAGAGGTGTGCGTTCGCAGCAGGAGCTCCTCCGAGGAGCTCACCTGCGCCGGCGCCCGGGCGGCGGCGTGTGAGGACGGGCTGTCGTTGCCTGCCCGGTCGAGATAGAAGGTGTCCGTGCGCGCGCGAGCCGGGTGCGTGGGGCTGTGGTTGAGCGCGTCGAAGTTGTAGTGGACGCTCTCCACCTCCGGACCCTCGAGCACCGTGAAGCCGAGGCCCAGGAAGATGTCTTCCAGTTCCCGCCGGGTGCTCGTCAGCACGTGCAGGGCGCCGATCGGCTGTGGCGGCGCACCGGGCAGCGTGACGTCGACGCGGTCGGCCTGAAGACGGCCCTCGAGCTCCTCCTCCCCGAGCTCGGCCGCCCGCGCGTCGATCATCGCCTGAAGCGCCTGGCGCGCCTCGTTGGCGACCCTGCCCACCTCGCCCCGCCGGGAGGGCTCGAGCTCGGCGACGCCGCGCAGCATCTGCGGGATCTCCGCCTTGCGACCGAGGTAGCGCACGCGCAGCTCCTCGAGCGCCTCGCTGGTGGGCGCCGCGGCGATCACCTCATCCGCCTGCGCCCGTAACGCTTCGATGCGCTCGATCATGACGCCCGGACCCTAGATGACCTCGGAGCGTCAGAGCGCTGACGCGTCATCTCATACAGCGCCACGGTCGCCGCCATCGCGGCGTTCAGCGACTCCGACGCGATCGGAATTCGCGCCACGTGCTCGCAGGCGGCGACGACGTCCGGCGGAAGGCCGTCGCGCTCGGCGCCCACGAGCAGCGTCACGCCACCGGACATGCCGGCGTCCCGTTGCCGCGCGCGCAGCGTTTCTGGGGCGTCGGCCGCCAGCGCGATGCGCTGCCCGGGCAGCTCGTCCACGTCGCTCGCCCTCGCGAGCGTCACGGCGAATATCGCCCCCATGCTCGCGCGCACCGCCTTGGGCGAGTGCGGGTCCGCGCAGCCGGGCCCGAGCGCCACACAGTCGGCACCGAACGCCACGGCGCTGCGCAGCACGGTGCCCACGTTGCCGGGGTCCCCCACCCCGTGAAGGTAGACGCAGAGCGGCCCGGCGGGGGCGCTCCAGCGCTGCCCGTAGACGCCGATCACGCGCGAGCCCGATCCGAGCGCGGAGACCGCCCGAAGCGCCGCGGGCTCGACATCGTGAAAACCCGGATCCCCGAGCCCCGAGCCGGCCAGGCGGTAGCCGGCGAGCGCGGGCCGTCCGGCGAGCCGGGCGGCCACGACGAGATCCTCGCCCTCGACCATGAACTCTCCACAGCGGTCGCGCTCGCGCCGCCTGTGCAGCCGGCGCAACGACTTCAAGCGTGGATTCTCGATCGAGGTGATGTGGGTCATGTGAGTGTGGTGAAGATGGTGTGAATCCGATTTGAGTGTTCGTCACTTTCGGGGAGACAAAAAAGAGCGCCGTCCTTTTCAGGAGCGACGCCCGGGAGGCTGTCCGATGTCGATTGCCGGGACACCACCGGCGCGGAGCGGTGGTCAGGCAGCCGACGCCTCGCGGGCGACTTCGGCGAAACGTCGGAACGTCTCGGCGTCGCGGACGGCGATGTCCGCGAGCACCTTGCGGTCGAGCTCGACGCCGGCAAGCGACAGGCCATGCATGAACTGCGAGTAGCTCATCCCGTTGATCCGCGCGCCCGCGTTGATGCGGGTGATCCACAGCCGGCGGAAGTCGCGCTTGCGGTTGCGCCTGTCGCGGTAGGCGTAGGCGTCCGCCTTCATCAGCGCCTCCTTGGCGCGCTTGTAGTTCGAGTGCGCCTCGCCGCGGAATCCCTTGGTCAGCTCGAGCGTGGCCCGACGCTTCTTGCGTGCGTGAACCGAGCGCTTGACCCTCGTCATTTACCCACCCCCAGCATCCGCTTCACACGCGGCACGTCGTGGCGGGCGATCGACGCGGGCCGGCCGAGCGCGCGCTTGCGTTTCGGTGACTTCTTCTCGAGGATGTGGCTCGTGAAGGGGTGCCGGCCCCGAACCTTGCCGGTGCCGGTGATCTTGAAGCGCTTCTTGGCGCCGGAGTGTGTCTTCATCTTGGGCATGATCGCGAGCCCCGATTATGGCACGGCCGGGTCCGCGGAGGCATTTCCGTCCTCCTCGGAGGGAGCCGTTACCGGCTCCACCGGCGCGCCGTCCAGGCTGGCCGCGGACTCGATCGCGGCCGAGTCGCTCCCGTCCTCTACCCCTGCGGGCACCGGGGCGCTCGCCGGCGGGCCCTCGCCGCCCGGCATCGGAGACTCGATCGCAGCCGAGGCCACGTCGCCGATGTGGGCACCGTCGTGAACCTCACCGTTTGACAGCTCGCCCACGTCGATGCGCCCCGCCAGCACCGCCTTGGAGGGGGCCATCATCATCGTCATGTTGCGCCCTTCCTGCAGCGGTCGCTGCTCGACGACGCCGAGCTCAGCCAGCTCCCCGGCCAGCCGGTCGAGGATCGCCACGCCGCGCTCGGGGTGGGTCACCTCGCGCCCGCGGAACATGATCGTGACCTTCACCTTGTCCTTGTGGCGCAGAAACCGCTCGACGTGGTGCTTCTTGGTATCGTAGTCGTGCTGGGCGATCTTCGGGCGGAACTTGATCTCGCGAATCGTGATCTGCTGCTGATGCTTGCGCGCCTGCTTGAGCTTCTGCGCCTGCTCGTACTTGTACTTGGAGTAATCCAGCACGCGGCACACGGGAGGTCGAGCCTCCGGCGCGACCTCAACCAGATCGAGGTCGCGCTCCTGCGCGAAGCTGAGCGCGTCTGCCGTCTTGAGCACGCCGATCTGGTTGCCCTCGTCGTCGATCAGCCGGACCTCGGGCACGCGAATGCGCTCGTTGATCCTCGTCGCATCCCGCTCGGGCGGGCGCCGGTCGAACCTGCGGGGGACCGGCACTAGCTGTCGGAGCCACGCGTCAAGCGGATGCTAAGCGTGGCGCTCTGAGGATTTGCCGGGCTTCAACGCGCGTCAGTATAGCTACCCGGGCAACCGCTCGCCGAACTCTTTCACCGACATGCTCCCCACATCGCCGGCGCCGTGCTCGCGCACCGACACGCTGCCGTCGCGCTCCTCGCGATCGCCGACCACGAGCATGTACGGGACCTTGCGCAGCTCGGCGTCGCGGATCTTGCGCCCGATCGACTCGCTGCGGTCATCCAACTCGGCGCGCGCGCCGTCTGCGCGCAGCTCGCCGGTCACCCCCGTCGCGTAGGCGTTGAAGCGGTCGGACACCGGCAACACGATCACCTGCACGGGCGCCAGCCACAGCGGCAGCTCCCCCGCGTAGTGCTCGAGCATGATCCCGATGAAGCGCTCGTAGGATCCGAACAGCGCTCGATGAATCATCACCGGCTGATGCTCCTGGTTGTCGGCGCCGGTGTAGCTCAGGCCGAACCGCTCGGGCATCGAGTAGTCCAACTGCACCGTGCCGAGCTGCCAGGAGCGGCCGAGCGAATCGGTCATGTGCATGTCGACCTTCGGCCCGTAGAACGCCCCGTCGCCCGGGTTCAGCTCATAGCGGATGCCCTGGGCGTCGAGCGCGCTGACGAGCTTGCCCTCGGCCCGGTCCCACATCTCGTCGTCTCCGATCCGCTCCGGGGGGCGCGTCGAGAGCTCCAGGCGAACGTCGAAGTCGAACAGCTCGTAGGTGGCGAACGCCATCTCCAGGCAGCCCTTCACCTCGTCGTGAACCTGCTCCTCGGTGCAGAAGATGTGAGCGTCGTCCTGGGCGAAGTGCCTCGCCCTCAGCAGCCCGTGCAGCACGCCCGAGGCCTCGTTTCGGTGAAGCAGCCCGGGCTCTGAGTAGCGCACCGGCAGGTCCCTGTATGAGTGACGGCGCATCGAGAACAGCTGCGCGTGCCCCGGGCAGTTCATCGGCTTGACGCCCATCTCGCGATCCTCGACCTGGACGGTGAACATGTTCTCCCTGTACTTCCCCCAGTGCCCCGAGGTCTTCCACAGCTCGGCGTCGTAGATCTGCGGCGTCTTGACCTCCGTGTAACCGCGCTCGCTGCCCATCCGGCGCGAAAGAGCCACGAGCGCGTTCCACACGCTCGTCCCCGCCGGAAGCCAGAACGCCGCGCCGGGAGAGACGTCCGAGAACGTGAACAGCCCAAGCTCGCGTCCGAGCTTGCGGTGGTCGCGCGCCTTCGCCTGCTCGATCCTCTCGAGGTGCTCCTTGAGCTCCGCGCTCGAGAAGAACGCGGTCCCGTAGATGCGCGTCAGCATCGTCCTGGTCGAGTCGCCACGCCAGTAGGCGCCGGCGACCGACTGCAGCTTGAACGCGCCCACCGTCTTCGTGCTCGGCGCGTGCGGGCCGCGACAGAGATCGGTGAACGGGCCGTTGGTGTACAGCGAGACCGTCTCCAGCGGCCGATCGGGATCGGCGTTCGAGACGAGGTCGTCGATCAGCTCGACCTTGTAATCCTGGCCCTCGGCCACGAACCGCGCGCGTGCCTCGGCGACGCCCACGTCAACTCGTTCGAACGGCTCGCCCGCCTTCACGTGAGCGCGCATGCGCTCTTCGATCCGCGGGAAGTCCGCCTCGGACACGGCCGTGCCGGCTGGGAACTCGAAGTCGTAGTAGAAGCCGTCCTCGATCGGCGGGCCGATCGAGATCTTCACCCCCTCATACAGCTCCATCACGGCCGTCGCGAGCACGTGCGCGGCGTCGTGCCGTATCAGCCGCAGGGCCTCGGCGCCACTCTTGGCGGTAACGATCGCGACAGACGCGCCGTCGGGCAGCGCCCGCGCCAGATCGCGCACCTCTGGGCGCTCGCCCGCCTGCGGGCCCAGCTCGACCGCGAGCGCCGCGCGCGCCAGCCCCGGCCCGATCGCCGCGGCGGCGTCGGCGCCGGTTGCGCCGTCCTTCAGCTCGAGCGCCTTTCCGTCGGGGAGTGTCACGGTCACCGTCATGTGAGCGCTGGAGGCTACCTCCCCGCCCGATCCGCAGAGCCCCGCGCGGGTCGATGGGGAATGGGGAACCGCGGGTTGCACGCGTTGTGCGCGCGGCTCGAGCTGCCGATAGCTCGCGTGTTATGGCAAGGACGCGCGCGATCGCACTGCTTTCAGTCGCCTGCCTGCCGCTCGCGGCGTGCGGAAGCTCGCGCTCGGCATCCCGCGACTCGGCTAAATCGCCGCCGCGGTACGTCGCGGCAGCCGAGGCCATCTGCACCGCGCGCCTAGCCCAGATCAACAGGCTCACGCGGCCGACGACGCCCGAACAGGCCGTGTCCTACCTGCCCCAGGCTCTCACGATCATGGGCAGCGAGATCGCCGAACTGACGGCGCTCGCGCCTCCCGCCCACCAACGCGCGGAGCTGTCAGCCGCGCTGGCAAGCACCCGCCAGCTGGCTTCGCTCCTGCGCGGCTTCTTGCATCAGCTGCGCTCGGGCCTCGTGGAAATCGCAACGTTCGCACGCGTCCAGACCAGGAGCGGTGCGCTGACGGCCGAAGCCGACGATCACTTCGGCCGCGCGGGGCTGGCGAAGTGCGCGAGTTGACACCGCGCTGAGCACCCGCCCCCTCGGCTGAGATCCGCCGCGCCCGGAGGGGCGCCGGCGCGCCGCGGTAACAGTCGCTTGCCGGATCGGGGGAAGGCTAAAGCTCGCCGCGGGTGAGACGAAACAGCCCTATGCGAAGGCTCGCCCTCCTTGGACTCGTGGTCTCGCTGGTGCTCGGCGCGATCGCGGTGTCGATCACGAACGACGACATGCGCGCGCAGCGCAACGAGCAGGACCGTTCGCTGCAGGAGGCGGTCAACAGCGAGATCGCGCTGATCACCGAGGGCGAGCGCCAGACGACGACCGCGCTGTCGCTGATGCTCGTGAATCCCGCCGTCCGCGGCCTGCTGAGCGGCCCGCCGTCGTCGTCGGAACTTCGCCGTGGCGACCTCGCCAACACCGCGGTCGCCCTTGCGGCGATCCAGCGGACCGCCTTCCTGCCGCTCTCCGCCGCGTGCCTGAACGACAGCGCCGGGCGCCAGATCGTATGTGGCCCGACCGCGCACCCGGCCACGTTTCCCCAGCGACTGGGCCGTCAGTTTGCGGCGCTCGCGGGCGGCTCGACGGTCGGGGCCGCCAGTGGCGCGTTCCTCTCGCCGGTCGACAACCAGTTCTCGGTCGCCTTCCTTGCTCCGTTCCGCGCCCACGGCCGACTGCTCGGCCTCGTGCATCTGGACATCAGCCTCGCCGACACGCGCGGGGCGAGCCTGATCGCGGGCGACACACCGGGCGTCGCCGTTCAGCTCGCCGCCTACGAAAAGGGCCAGCTCCTGATCAACGAGCCTTCCAGCGAAGTCATAGCTACCGGGCTCGGGTCGCGGGGGACACTCTCCGTCGCCGGGCTCAAGGTCGAACCGAAACCGCAGCCCATCCCCGAGCCGGGCCACCGGGCGATGGTGGCGGCGCTGCCGCTGACGATCGGCGGGGCGCATCAACACGTGGCCGTCGTCGCGCACGCGCTCGCGGCAAACCCCAGCCTGCTCAACTCCGCCAGCGCGGGAATGGTCATCGTGCTCGCGGTCGCGTTGCTGATGCTGATCGGCTCGATCGCGGGGCTCGTCGTTTCCAACCGCCGGATGGAGCAGGAGCTGTCGACGGACCCCCTGACCGGCGTACGCAATCGGCGGGCCCTGATGGAGGATCTGCCGCGCGTGTGCCAGCGGGCGAACGAGGACGAGCCCGCGTTCCTGTGGTTCTTCGACCTCAACGGCTTCAAGCGCTACAACGACTCCTTCGGACATGTCGCCGGAGACACCCTGCTCGCGCGGCTCGGCAGGCGGCTGCAGACGGCGGTCAGGCCCTACGGGACCGTCTACAGGCTCGGCGGCGACGAGTTCTGCGTGCTGATCGCCACCCCCGTCGCGGATCCGCACGCGCTCTTTCAGGAGGCTCGCGACGCCCTCGCCGAACAGGGCGGCGCCTTCACCGTCACGGCTTCGGCAGGCGCCGTCGAGGTTCCCCGCGAAACGAGCGAGCCGACGCAGGCGCTGCGACTCGCCGACCAGCACATGTACCGCGAGAAGCTGGGAAGCAAAACCGGCGCGGCCGAGCTCATCACCTCGGTCCTGCACGCGGCCCTGGCCCAGCGGCACCCCGACCTCGGCGAGCATTCCGACGATGTCGCGGGTGACGTCGAGCTGCTGGCGCGCACGATCGGCCTCGACGAGGACGCGATCAAGCTCGTCGTGAAGGCAGGCGACCTCCACGATGTCGGCAAGCTCGGCATTCCCGACGAGATCGTCAGGAAGCCAGGCCCTCTGACCGATGAGGAGTGGGTGTTCATGAGACAGCACACGGTCATGGGTGAGCAGATCATCGCGGCCGCCGGGCCGTCGCTCGAGCGGATCGGCCCACTCGTGCGCGCCAGCCACGAGCGCTGGGACGGCATGGGCTATCCCGACGGCCTCGCGGCCGAGGACATTCCGCTCGGCGCCCGCATCATCGCGATCTGCGACTCGTTCCGCGCGATGATCGACGAGCGCGTCTACAAGCATGCGATGTCGCTCGACGCTGCCCTGAGCGAGCTGCGTCGTTGCGCCGGCACGCAGTTCGATCCCGATCTGGTCGAGGTGTTCTGCCGCCTGATCGACGAGCGCACCGAGCCCCAGCGACTCCGCAGCGCGGCCGGCTGACCCTGCGCTCGCGGCCGGCTGACCCTGCGGCGCAGCGCTAGGCGGCGCGCGCCAGGCCTAGGCGGCGCGCGCGAGGTGCTGGTTGCGCCGTCCCGACGCGTGCAGGAAAGCGTGAACCACGGTCGCGTCGAACTGCGTGCCGGCGCAGCGCGCCAGCTCGAGGCAGGCGTCCTCATGCGCGCGGGCCCGTCGGTAGGGCCGGTCGCTGGTCATCGCCACATAGGCCTCGGTGACAGCGAGGATCCGTGCCTCAACTGAGATTTCGTCGCCCACGAGTCCGCGCGGGTAGCCGGTGCCGTCCGGGCGCTCGCGGTGGGAGAGGATCCACTCGCGGATGTCGTCGACGCTCGCGTCCGCGAGCAGCGCCGCGCCCAGTTCGGGCTGGCGGCAGACCTCGGCCCACTCCTCCCTGTCGAGCGGACCCTCCTTGTTCAGGATCTCCGGCCGGATCTGGTCCCGGCCCACGCCGCACACGAGCGCCGCGAAGCGAACCCGCGCCACCTGCGTCTCGTCGAGGCCGAGCTGACGCGCGGTCAGCTCGGCGAGGTGTCCGGCGAAGCACCGCGCGTTGGGCGCGTAGTCGATCCTTTCCAGTTCTGCCTGCTCGGCTCCGCACTCATCGCACACGAGCACCAGTCGAAGCTGCTTGGTCTCTCGCACATAGCGCGCCTCGCCGCTCTGCAATGCCGAGTGATCGCAGACCATGCCCATCCATCGGCCGCGCAAGCGCGAGCCTGGCGCAATCCGCCCGATTTTGGACCTATGCCCAGCCGCAGCCCGCCGTTTGCGGGCGGCCGGCTATGCGCCTGCGCGCCTCAGCCGGAGGTATCGAACGAGCCGCCACCGCCCGCCGAGGAGCCGCCGCCCCCAGAGCCGCCACCGCCCGCGGCCGGAGCGTGGCCGGCCGAGGGGCTCGAGCCCCCGGAGGGTGCGTGGCTGGGCGCAGACGCCGCCGGAGCGGGCCCCTGCACCGGGGCCGGCGACGCGGTCGACGACGGCGGCGCAGAGGTGGGCGCCTGCGTTCCCACGGACGCCGGGGAGGATGCGGCAACGGCCGGGGCCACCTTCGACGGGACCGTGTGCGACGCGGCCGGCGTTTGGTGTTCGATTGCCGGCGACGCCACCGGGGCCGGGATCGGAGAGGCCGCGATCAGGCCATTGGGAACGCCGGCGCGGACCGCCGGGGTCGGGGGCGGCAGCGGCACAGAGCCGGGTTGCGCGGCGACCTGCGTCGAGCTTGTCACGCGACCAATCTCATAGAAGCAGGCGAACACGATGAGGAGCGCGAGAATGCACGCCACGAGAACGGGCAGGCCGCGCGGCTCCAGATGCACGGATCCCCGGCGACTCCAGGCGCTCCAGTCCTTCGTGCGAATGCCTGGGGTGCTCATGACGACGGGCACGCCATTGGATAGACCCCGGCGGCGTCGAGGCACATGTCGACGCGTTCGGGCAATTTGTGGTGGCGGACGAACAGGCGGGTGTACTTGCCGATCTCACCCGGCTTCGAGACCCGGACTTCCAGGGTGACGCCGGCATGGAGCCCGCGCTCGAACGGCCGGAATTCGACCGGGGCCTGCCCCACCTTGCCCGACGCCGAGACGCGACTCGCAGACTTCAGTGGGCAGCCGCGACCCCTGCAGGTCACCGCGATGCGCGCGCCCGCCGGCGCCTGCACGGTCAGCAGCCTGAGCCTGACCCCGGAGCCGCTCAGGGTTCCCGCGATTCGCACGACGGGAAACGGCTGCATCAGCGGCATCCTCGAGCTCACGACGTTGATCGTTTCGCTCGCCATGGCCGAAGCGCCGCTCGCGTCGGTCACGAGCAGTCGCACGACATGGCCCCCGGGAGTCGCGAACGAGGTTGTGAGCACAGGCCCTCCGGCCTGAAACGGGCCGGCGGCGAGCGGCGCCCATGCGAGCGCGACGATCGGGCTGGCCGCGTCGGTCGAGCTCGACACGAGCGAGACCTGTTCGCCGGTCTGGGGAACCGCGGGGAACCACTTGAACGAGGCCGAGGGACCCGCGGGCGCGACGGGCACGGGTACGGGCACGGGCACCGCCCCGACGGTGAAAGTGACAGGATCGGTGACCCCGGTGTTTTTTGCCTTGTCGGACTGTTCGGCGACGACGGTGTAGGAGGCGCCGGGAGTCAGACCGACGAATTCGGTGAACCAGCTGCCATTCGAGGCCCAGACGGTGTGAAATTCAAGCGGATCAGCGCCGACCGTGTCACCCTTGAACAGCTTGACCGTGACTTTCGGCAGATCGCCCGTCGCCGTCCCGGCGCCGCCTTCGACCCGCTGCGAGTCTCCGCCCGTCGAGCTGCCGCTGCTCGGGTAGGTGAGGCTGATCGCGGGGGGCACGTTCACCGTGAAGATGACCATGCTCGTGCCGAGATTACCCGCAAGGTCTTCCTGTGTGGCGACGGCGGCGTAGGTCCCGTCTTCAAGGTGCGGCGCCGTGAACTGCCACCCCCCTTCTGCGCCCGGTTCGATGCTTCCCGACGCCGCGACTTCGCCGCCGGGCGTTTCGCCGGCGTAGATCGTCACGGAGACCGCGCTGTCGCCGGCGGCGACGGTACCCGCGGTCCCGGTCAACGTCGGGGTCGCGTCGGCCGCGGGAGAGGCCACCGGTTCAAGCTGCACGGCCGGAGGCAGGACCGTGAAGGTCATGGGGGCGCTTGCGAGCGTTCCCTGGACCGCCTGCGCCGTGTAGGTCCCCTCGAGCAGGGGCTTCGCCTGCACCGACCAGCTGCCCATCGTGAGGAAGGCCGGCAGGGACTGCACGAGCGTTCCTTTGGGTTCGCTCCCTGCGTACATCTCGACCGTGACTTCGCCGGCGAGTTCTTCCGCGGTTCCGCTGAACAACGGCGTCGGGTTGGCCGCGGTGGCGCCTGCGGCGGGAAGGGCGATTTGGGGACCCGTCGCCGCCATCGCGACACCGGGGGCGCCGGCGACGGCGAGGAGCGCGAGAGCAGCAACCTGCAACAGCCATCTTGCGACGCGCCTCATAGCCCCTTGCTCATGGTCCGCGACCCTTCTTGATCTACTCCGACCAGTTGACGTCTGGCCCCGCTTTGTGGTCCGCCACGGCCGCATGGTATGCACAGCCTGACGCGCTTGCGTCGAGACCTCAAACGCCGGATTCGGGGTCGGTCAGGACGCGGCTGACCGCCCAAATCGACTCCGCGCGGGCCCACGAGAAACCCCCTGCAAATCATCCGCTTCCGTGAGACGCGCGGTGCACGCGGCGGGCACGACGGCCCCCGCACGGCCCTCGGACGGCGCCGATCGCCGCCTGGGCGCCCGGCCGGCGTCGGCGCGAGGGGTCGACGCTTTAGCCCAGGCTCAGGGACGCGTGGAAGTCTGCCGATGGGGGATCGAACGTCACCGCAAGCAAGCCAACAAACGGAGGTCGATCTCATGGCCCGGATCATCGTCACGACCGAGCACAGCGAAGCACCCAACGCCCCTGTCCTGCTCGATGAGCGTGTCTGCTCAGAGCACCTCAGCGACGACCATTCCGCCGCGCAGCTCGTGCAGCGGCTCGGTTGGGCGATCAACGACGCCGAGAGCACCGAGCGGGCGCAGCGCGCCGGCTAGCCCGGCGATGGCGGCAGCGCGCCGGCTAGCCCGGCGATGGCGGTGGGGACCCGCGGTCCCTGCGCCGCGGGCGGGCGTCGGCCCGCGGCGATCTACCAGGTGCCTTCCTTGCTTCCCGCGCAGCCGGTCATCGTCACCGGGCTCGTGCAACGGCGCGTGACTTCCCCGGTGGAGCTGCGGGCGATGGTGAATTCGTCCCCATCGCTCGCTTTCGCGGTGAGCGAATATTCGGTCTTGCCGGGCGTCGCCGCGCTCAGATAGGCGTCGGTCGTGGAAGCCGCGATCTTGATCGTCGGTTCGTACCTGCCCAGTTCGGACTTCGTCACGTTGTCGTAGGTGCCACCGCTGTCGGTCGCGATCGTCTCGGCCGTCGTCTCGGCGGTGCGGGCCAGCGCCTTGGCCTGTGCGTCCACAGCCTTCGCCTTCTCACTGGCGAAGGCCGGAATGGCGATCGCCGCAAGCACGCCGATGACCAGCAGCACGACGAGAAGCTCGATCAGCGAAAAGCCGCGTGTCTCCCGGAGGCGCTGCCGCGCGCCGGATGAGATCTCCAACGGACTGCGCCTGAGCCCCCGGCCGCGGCTCCCCTGCGACGATTTTGAAAACACGATAGCCCTCCCTGGCGTTTACTGGCGGTCGAGCTATCTCGTCGAGATCTCTGACTTTGCGCCCTCGTCTCACGACGAGTTTGCCTTTTCAGCATTTGGTTGATCGAGCGGGCAGTGTGACCGACGGGCGAGCCCCTGTCGCGTCGCGGCAAGTCGCGGCCGAGAAACTCGACGGATGTACTACTGCTCGCCCCGCGCGTGGGCTCGGAGACGAGCCTCCCGCCGGGGCAGGACCCCGATCGAGCGCCGCATACGATGGTTGACTTCGGGCGCGATCCCAGTATCTTCGGGGTGCGGCGGACCCGGTGTGCCGCTCCGGGCGAAAGGCATGCGGTCCAGAGCGCGTCGACACCCCACAGGGAGCGAGGATAGGCACGGATGCGGGGCCTGACCGTATGGATGAGGAGGATGAGAGTCGCCAACGGCTGGGTGCCTGCGCGCTCGGGCGGCGACAGCACGAGGCCCGGGTGGCGCGCTCTCGCGTCGGCGCTCGCCACGATCGCGATGGCGATCGTCGCCCTGGCGGGCGCGGGCGCGGCGTCCGGCGAAGTGACCGGCGCCGCGGACAACCTGCGCACCGGCTGGTATCCGGATGAGCCCTCGCTGACGCAGGCCGGGCTGACCAGCAAGAGCATCCAGCAGGTCTTCAAGAGCGTCCTCAAAGGGCAGATCTACGCGCAGCCGCTGACGGCGAACGGGACGCTGCTCGTGGCGACCGAGGACAACTGGGTCTACGGCCTTGACCCCAACTCCGGCGCGGTGCGCTGGGAAAAGCAGTTCGGCACGCCCGTGAACGCGACCGAAACGAAGATCGCATGCACCGATCTCGAACCGCATATCGGGATCACCGGCACTCCGGTGATCGACACCGAACACGGCATCGCCTACTTCGTCTCCAACCGGTACGTCTCGGGGAGCGGACCTGGCCCGATCGCCTGGTACATGCACGCCGTCAAGCTCACGACGGGCGAAGAGGTCACGGGCTTTCCGGTCAAGATCGAAGGCGAAGCCCAGAACCTCCCGGGCGTGACGTTCGAACCCTTCCACCAGCTCCAGCGCCCGGCGCTGTTGCTGATGAACGGCGTCGTCTATGCGGGCTTCGGAAGCCACTGCGACCACTTCCCCTACCAGGGCTGGCTGGCGGCGGTCACCACCTCGGGAGCGCTCGAGGCGCTGTGGGCCACCGGAAAAGAAGGTGGATCGATCTGGCAGGCGGGCGGAGGTCTGATCTCAGACGGTCCCGGTCAGATCCTCTTCAGCACCGGCAACGGCAACGGCAGCCCGGAAAACGATCCCAAACGCGGCCCCGGGGGGACGAGCACACCGGCCTCGGGCTTCGGGCAGTCGATCGTCCGCGTCGAAGTGCAGGCGGGGGGTGTCGTGAAGCCCACCGACTTCTTCTCTCCGTTTGAAAACGTGAGCGAAGACCAGGAAGACCTCGACCTGGGCTCGTCGGCGCCGATAGCGCTCCCGTCACCGTACTTCGGCACCACGAGCATCCCACACCTGCTCGTCCAGTCCGGCAAGACCGGCTACGTGTACCTGCTGAACCGCGACAGCCTCGGAGGCATGGGTCAGGGCCCGTCGGGCACGGACAACGTCCTGCAGAGGCTCGGACCGTACGGCGGCGTGTGGGACGGCGCGGCCCTGTGGCCCGGCAACGGCGGATACGTCTACATTCCGTCGGTCGAAAAAGGCGCAGACAACCTGCGCTTCTTCAAATACGGCGTCGAAGCAGGGGAACCGAGGCTCTCGCTCGCGGCCACCAGCCCGGACAGCCCCGCGTTCGGGTCGGGCTCGCCGATCGTCACATCCAACGGCACGACGAGCGGCTCGGCGATCCTGTGGATGACCTGGTGTCCGTCCTCCTCATGCAAAGAAGCCCACCTTCGCGCCTACAACCCTGTTCCGGTCGAAGGGTCGCCGCAGCTGCTCTGGGAAACGCCGATCGGCACCGCGACCAAGTTCTCGCGCCCGGACGCCAGCAACGGCCACATCTACCTCGGCAATCGCGAAGGCGACGTCTTCGCCTACAGCGGTCCGGCGCTGACCCCTTCGACCAAATCGCTCGCCCTCGGCAGCGCCCCGGTCGGCGGTCGGCTGACCGGCGAAGTGACGTTCACGAACACGGGGACCAAACTCAAGGTCAGCGCGGTTCACCCGCCGTCCGCTCCGTTTGAAGCATCCGGCCTGCCCTCCGTGGGCGCCACGATCGAACCGGGCCAGGTGATCACGGTGAAAGTGGCGTTCCAGTCCTCGACGCCCGGAAGCTTCGCCGGCTCGCTCGGAGTCACCACGCAGGCCGGAGAAACCAACGTCGCCCTCACTGCCTCTGCCGGCGAAAGCTCACCGGCCGTCCTGACGGACGCGGCCTCGGCGGTCCACTCGGGCGCGGCGACGCTCAACGCCACCGTGAACCCCAACGGCGCCTCGGTCACCGAATGCAAGTTCGAATACGGCACCACGACCGCATACGAATCGAGCGCCCATTGCCCGTCTCCCGGATCGGGCACGAGCCCGATCGCCGTCTCCACGCCGATCCAGGGCCTCAGCGCGAACACCACCTATCACTTCAGGATCTCGGCCACGAACGCCGGGGGCACGAGCAAAGGCTCAGATGAAACGTTCAAGACCCAGCCGGCCCCCTATTGGTACAAGAACGCCGTGAGGGCCGAAGAAGGCGCAAAGGTGCCCGTCATCTCGTGGGGCACGCTCGCGCTCAGGACCGTCGTGGGCCCGAGCGGTGAAGTGAGCTGTCACGTGGTGAGCGCCGGCGAGCTTCTGAACCCCCTCGGCGGCGCAGCCGGCAAGAGCGAAACGACGGTCTTCGCCGCCTACGACTGCGAACAGGTGGGTATCTGCTCCGAAGGCGCGACCGTGAGCGTCGCGGCCCAGGCGCTCCCCTGGCCGGCCACGCTCGAGCAGTCCGGCGGCGCCGTCAGGGCGAGCACCGAAAAAGTCAAGCTGAAAGTGTCCTGCGCCGGCGGAGGGGGACCCACCGGAGTGACGTTCGTCGGCGGGTTCACGCCCAGCATCCCGGCCGGCACATCGGCGCTGCACCCCACCGCCCTTGAATTCGGAGCCGGATCTGGCACGCTGGAAGGCGAAGGCAGCCTCGGAGCCGTTCAGGCGGGTGTCGAAGGTCAGCTCAAGCTTCTGGGCTATGAACACCAGGAGCTGCTGACCGCCGAATGACGAAGCAATCGAACGGACATCCGGAATGAACGGCGCGAACGGCGTGCGCACGGCCGCGGGCCTCCGTCGCTCGAGCTCCCCACGGCTTCGGCGCCGCTCCGGGGCGCTCGCCACGATCGCCGTGGCGATCGTGGCCCTGGCGGGCGCGGGCTCGGCGTCCGGCGAAGTGACCGGCGCCGCGGACAACCTGCGCACGGGCTGGTATCCGGATGAGCCGTCGCTGACGCCGGAACTCGTGGGGAAACCCGGCAGCTTCAAAGAAACCTTCAAGAAAGCCCTCAAAGGGCAGATCTACGCACAGCCGCTGACCGCCAACGGGACCCTGCTGGTGGCGACCGAGGACAACTGGGTCTACGGCCTTGACCCCAACTCCGGCGCGGTGCGCTGGGAAAAGCAGTTCGGCACGCCCGTGAACGCGACCGAAACGAAGATCGCATGCACCGATCTCGAACCGCATATCGGGATCACCGGCACTCCGGTGATCGACACCGAACACGGCATCGCCTACTTCGTCTCCAACCGGTACGTCTCGGGGAGCGGACCCGGCCCGATCGCCTGGTACATGCACGCCGTCAAGCTCACGACGGGCGAAGAGGTCACGGGCTTTCCGGTCAAGATCGAAGGCGAAGCCCAGAACCTCCCGGGCGTGACGTTCGAACCCTTCCAGGAGCTGCAGCGCCCGGGATTGCTGATGCTGAACGGCGTCGTCTACGCCGCCTTCGGAAGCCACTGCGACAAAGGCCCCTACGAGGGCTGGGTTGCGGGCGTGTCGACCTCGGGGCAGCTCACGACGATGTGGGCGTCAGCGAGAAAAGGCGCGTCAATCTGGCAAGGGGGCGGCGGGCTGATATCCGACGGACCCGGACAGATCCTCTTCGCCACCGGCAACGGCGAAGGTAGTCCGGGGGAAGGAGACCCTAAAGCCGGCCCCGGCAAGCCGCCGCCGGAAGAATTCGGCGACTCGGTGGTCCGGGTCGCCGTGCAGCCAGACGGCAGTCTGAAAGCGAGCGACTTCTTCTCTCCGTTTAACAACGCCGTACTAGACGAATCAGACCTCGACCTCGGCTCGGGGGCGCCGGTAGCCCTCCCCTCCCAGTATTTCGGCACGCCGAGCGTTCCCGATCTGCTCGTCCAACCGAGCAAGAAGGGCGACGTCTACTTGCTCAACCGAGACGAACTCGGGGGTATGGGCCAGGCGGCGGGAGGCAAGGACAAAGTCGTCCAAACGGTCGGAGAATTCGGTGGCGTGTGGGGGGGCTCGGCCGTGTGGCCCGGCGACGGAGGCTACGTCTACATACCCGGGGTGGCGCCGTCTGGCTCGGGCGCAACGGGAAACGGAGCCGTTGACAACCTCCGCTTCTTCAAGTACGGCGTCGAAGGAGGCGAACCCCGCCTTTTGCTTGCGGCGACGAGCTCGGAAGGCTTCGCATTCGGATCCGGCTCCCCGATCGTCACGTCCAACGGCACCACCGAAGGCACGGCAATCCTATGGATAACGCAGTGTCCGCCCGAATTCCCGGCGAGCTGCTTCGAATCCAAGCTACGGGCCTATAGCGCGGTGCCGGTCGCGGGAGCGATGCAGGAACTCTTCAGCGCGCCCATCGGTCAGGCGACCAAGTTCTCGCGCCCGGACGCCAGCAACGGTCATCTCTACGTCGGCAATCGCGAAGGCGACGTCTTCGCCTACAGCGGGCCGGCGCTGACCCCTTCGACCAAATCGCTCGCGCTCGGCAGCGCCCCGGTCGGCGGTCGGCTGACCGGCGAAGTGACGTTCACGAACACGGGGACCAAACTCAAGGTCAGCGCGGTTCACACGCCGTCCACTCCGTTTGAAGCATCCGGCCTGCCCTCCGTGGGCGCCACGATCGAACCGGGCCAGGTGATCACGGTGAAAGTGGCGTTCCAGTCCTCGACGCCCGGAAGCTTCGCCGGCTCGCTCGGCCTCACGACGCAGGCCGGAGAAACCAACGTCGCTCTCACGGCCTCTGCCGGCGAAAGCTCACCGGCCGTCCTGACGGGCGCGGCCTCGGCGGTCCGCTCGGGCGCGGCGACGCTCAACGCCACCGTGAACCCCAACGGCGCCTCGGTCACCGAATGCAAGTTCGAATACGGCACCACGACCGCCTACGAATCGAGCGCCCATTGCCCGTCTCCCGGATCGGGCACGAGCCCGATCGCCGTCTCCACGCCGATCCAGGGCCTCAGCGCGAACACCACCTATCACTTCAGGATCTCGGCCACGAACGCCGGGGGCACGAGCAAAGGCTCAGATGAAACGTTCAAGACCCAGCCGGCCCCCTATTGGTACAAGAACGCCGTGAGGGCCGAAGAAGGCGCAAAGGTGCCCGTCATCTCGTGGGGCACGCTCGCGCTCAGGACCGTCGTGGGCCCGAGCGGTGAAGTGAGCTGTCACGTGGTGAGCGCCGGCGAGCTTCTGAACCCCCTCGGCGGCGCAGCCGGCAAGAGCGAAACGACGGTCTTCGCCGCCTACGACTGCGAACAGGTGGGTATCTGCTCCGAAGGCGCGACCGTGAGCGTCGCGGCCCAGGCGCTCCCCTGGCCGGCCACGCTCGAGCAGTCCGGCGGCGCCGTCAGGGCGAGCACCGAAAAAGTCAAGCTGAAAGTGTCCTGCGCCGGCGGAGGGGGACCCACCGGAGTGACGTTCGTCGGCGGGTTCACGCCCAGCATCCCGGCCGGCACATCGGCGCTGCACCCCACCGCCCTTGAATTCGGAGCCGGATCTGGCACGCTGGAAGGCGAAGGCAGCCTCGGAGCCGTTCAGGCGGGTGTCGAAGGTCAGCTCAAGCTTCTGGGCTATGAACACCAGGAGCTGCTGACCGCCGAATGACGAGAGCAATCGAACGGACATCCGGAATGAGCGGCGCGAACGGCGTGCGCACGGCCGCGGGCCTCCGTCGCTCGAGCTCCCCACGGTTCCGCCGCCGCTCCGGGGCGCTCGCCGCGATCGCCGTGGCGATCGCCGCCCTGGCGGGCGCGGGCTCGGCGTCCGGCGAAGTGACCGGCGCCGCGGACAACCTGCGCACGGGCTGGTATCCGGATGAGCCGTCGCTGACGCCGGAACTCGTGGGGAAACCCGGCAGCTTCAAAGAAACCTTCAAGAAAGCCCTCAAAGGGCAGATCTACGCACAGCCGCTGACCGCGAATGGGACGCTGCTGGTGGCGACCGAGGACAACTGGGTCTACGGCCTTGACCCCAACTCCGGCGCGGTGCGCTGGGAAAAGCAGTTCGGCACGCCGGTCGAAGCGACAATGGTCAACTGCACCGACCTCGAACCGCACATCGGGATCACCGGCACTCCGGTGATCGACACCGAACACGGCATCGCCTACTTCGTCGCCAACCAATACGTCTCAGGGAGCTCCGGCGCGATCGCCTGGTACATGCACGGAGTCAAGCTCACGACGGGCGAAGAGGTCGCGGGCTTCCCGGTCGAAATCGCAGGCAAAGCCCAGAACCTCGCGGGGGTGACGTTCAAACCCGGCCAGGAGCTCCAGCGCCCGGCCCTGTTGCTGATGAACGGCGTCGTCTACGCCGGCTTCGGAAGCCATTGCGACAACTTCCCCTACCAGGGCTTTCTGGCAGGAGTTACCACGTCGGGGCAGCTTCAGACGCTGTGGGCCACCGCAGAAGAAGGCGGCTCGATCTGGCAGTCGGGCGGCGGTCTGATCTCAGACGGTCCCGGTCAGATCCTCTTCAGCACCGGCAACGGCAACGGCGGTACGGAAAATGATCCTAAAATCGGCGGGGGAAAGAGCACACCGGCCTCGGGCTTCGGGCAGTCGGTGGTCCGCGTTGAAGTGCAGTCGGGGGGCGTCGTGAAGCCCACCGACTTCTTCTCTCCGTTTGAAAACGTGAGCGAAGACCAGGAAGACCTCGACCTGGGCTCATCGGCGCCGATCGCGCTCCCTTCGCCGTACTTCGGCACGACGAGCATCCCACACCTGCTCGTCCAGTCCGGCAAGACGGGCTACGTGTATCTGCTGAACCGCGACAACCTCGGAGGCATGGGTCAGGGTCCGTCAGGCACAGACAACGTCCTGCAGAGACTCGGACCGTACGGCGGCGTGTGGGACGGCTCGGCCGTGTGGCCCGGCAACGGCGGATACGTCTACATTCCGTCGGTCGAAAAAGGCACAGACAACCTGCGCTTCTTCAAATACGGCGTCGAAGCAGGGGAACCAAGGCTCTCGCTCGCGGCCACCAGCCCGGACAGCCCCGCGTTCGGGTCGGGCTCGCCGATCGTCACATCCAACGGCACGAGGAGCGGCTCGGCGATCCTGTGGATGACCTGGTGTCCGTCCTCCTCATGCAAAGAAGCCCACCTTCGCGCCTACAATGCCGTGCCAGCCGGCAGCTTGCCGGAAAAGCTCTGGGAAGAACCGATCGGCACCGCGGCCAAGTTCACCCGCCCAGACGCGAGCAATGGCCATATCTACGTCGGCAACAGCCAAGGCGACATATTCGGCTACAGCGGTCCGCCCTCCGGTGAATCTGGCCCGACGGTAGCGACGGGTGGGGCGTCCTCGCTCACGCAGGGCTCCGCGACCCTGAGCGCGACCGTGACCCCCAACGGGGAAGTCAGCTACTGCGCGCTTGAATACGGCACCTCGACCTCCTACACAGCCAGCGCGCCGTGCACGCCGTCGCCCGGGTCGAGCATCAGCCCAGTGGCAGTGTCCGCGTCGGTCAGCGGCCTGAGCGCGAACACCACCTATCACTTCCGGATCGTCGCGGCCAACGCAGCGGACCTGAGCGAAGGCGCCGACCACACGTTCACCACCTCAGCAGTCACGCCGGAACAAGGCCCCGTGGTTCTGGGCGCTCTGCCACTCCAGGAACAAAAAACGCCGGTTCCCGAAGCGAAGCTTGCCGGCAGCTCGCTTGAAGCGAGCTCATCGGGCGTCGTGAGCGTGAAGATCACCTGCCCGGGCGAAGAGAGCCGCTGCACCGGCACGATCACCCTGCGGACGCTCAACCTCGTCACCGTGGCGTACGGACCGGGCCTGAAGAAACACCGGCGCGTCATCCTGACGCTAGCGGTCGGCTCGTTCACGGTCGCCGGCGGGAGGGTGACCACGGTGAAGCTCCACCTCACCGCCGCCGCTCGCGCGATGCTGGCGCACGCGCACGCGCATGTGCTGCGCGTGCGAGCCACGATCGTCGCCCACGACGCCGCGGGAGCCAGGCACACGACGCAGACGACCGTCACGATCCGCCCGGCGAAGGCGAAGCGCGTACGCAAGGGCTGAGCGGAGCCTAGCGCCCCCGCGCGCGTGGACTATCTGTAGCCGAGCAGGGCGAAGTTCTTCAGGGCGCTGCTGAGACCCGCTTCTGCGGTGTAGATCTGGGCCCGGGCGACGGCGTATTCAGACGCGTTTCCCGCGTTCACGGCGGCGCCGAGCGCAGCATACGCTTCACGCGCCTGCTTCACGGATTCGGAGAGCGCGGCGTTCACGTGTCCTGCGGCGGGCGGGGGATGCAGCGCCGAGAGCGAGTTGGCCACGCCGGCCAACCCTTCGGCGAGCTGTCCCGCGAGCGTCGACACGGTGCCCCGGGATGCTCCCTGACGTATTTCGGGCCGCAGCGTGAGCAGCAGTTCATTGGCCCGCGACGCGGCCGCCGCGATCCGGCGCCCGTAGGCGGCTTCGGGAGTGAGTGAGTTGACGGCGCGCACTTCGCCGCCTTCCGGCCTGCCGCTCGCGATCGTGAGCGACGCCGCGAGCCGTTCGCACGCCAGCATGTCGATCGAGAATCGCGGCGAGGTGTAGCAGACGATGGCGGTCGTGCTCGCCGCCGGATCCGGGATCGTGTAGAGCGTCAGCTTCTCGCTGGAGCCGGCGACGCTGAGCGGGGAGTATCGGTAGGCCTGCGTGTTCGCGAGGCTCACGACCTCGGTGTTGGGCAGTTCGGAGAGGTGCGCGAGCAGCGGAGCAGGAAGCGGGCTCGATTCGCTCCCCGGCAGCTGTCCCACGATCAGGCCCGCCTGGGCCGCATCCCCCTTCGGAGCCAGCACCAGCGGCTGGACGACGGACAGCCCGGGAACCGCCGGGGCGGCGGCGGCGGGTTGCCATCCGGAGGTCCCCGAGTAGTGGACGATCGCGCCGGCGTTCCCGGTTTCGCGCGTGTTTTCCACCGCCGTCGCGGTGGAGCGATCATGGCCGACCGTGTAACCGACTATCGCAACGGTCAACACCAGCAGAACGGCGATGACCCGCTTTTCCTCGCGCGTGCGGCTGCGCACGACCTACCCCGAGCTGTCAAATGAGCCGCCGCCACCCGACGAGGGGCTCGGCGAGGGCGCTCGCGTCGGCGCGGGTGAGGGCGCCGGCGTGGGGGCCGCCACCGGGGCTGGCGTGGGTTCAGGCGCAGGCGTGGGTGCGGGCACGCTCGCGGGAGCCTGGTACACCGGCGCCGCGGGTTCCACCGGCGTCGCGACGACATGGGCGGCGCTCGGCCGCGGCGCGGCTTTCTTCGGTGCGGCAGGCACGTTGTCGGGGATCGCGGGAGTGGCGACGAGCGCGCCCGGGATCCCAACGCGAACGAACCCGGCGGTCAGCGCCTGGGGTCCGTAGGCCGGGGGAAGCGCGCGGGCTGAACGCGTCGAATGGCCGACCACGAAGAAGCATGCGAACACGGCGAACATGCCCGCCAGGACGATCAGCGACAGCCGCACATCGGCGCGCGTCGGCTCCCAGCGTGCGCGGGTCCCCCATTCCCTGACACGGACCCGCGCGGTGGTCATGACGACGGGCACACCAGCGGAGTTACGCCGGCCGCGTCAAGGCACATGTCGACGCGTTCGGGCAACTTGCCGTGGCGGATCACGAAGCGTGTGAACTTGCCGATCTCGCCGGACTTCGAGACCCGGATTTCGAGGATCACGCCGGCCCGGAGCGAGCGCTCGAACCGTCGAAACTCGACGACGACCGTGCCCCCCTTCGTGCGCGAGAGGGCGACCTGACCCTCCGATTTGGTCGGGCAGCCCCGCCCCCGGCAGGTCACCGTGACATGGGCTCCGACGGGCGCCTGCGCGGTGAGAAGGCGCAGGCGCGCGCCGGAGGAGGTCTCGTTGCCTGCGATCCGCACGATCGGGAACGGCTGCATGAGGTTCAGCGAAACCGAGCTCACCGGGATCGTCTCGGTGGCGATGCTCGAGGCGCCGCTCGCATCGGTGACGCGAAGTCGAACCACATGGTTTCCAGGAGTGGAGAACGAGGTGGTCAGCAGGGGTCCCCCGACCTGGAACGGGCCGGCGGCGGTGAGCGCCCAGGCGAATCCCGTGATCGCGCTCGCGCTGTCGGTCGAGGTCGACACGAGCGAGACGTTCTGCCCGGTCTGCGGAGCGGACGGGAACCAGCTGAACGCCGCCGCGGGTGCCGGGCGGGAGGCGGGCCCGCTCGTTGGCGGTTCCGGGGGCGGGGTGGCGGTGGTGAAGGTCTGGTCGCCGCCCACGCTCAGGCCGGTGTTCCCCGAATCGCCGGCCACGATCCTGAAGTGGTAGGTCGTGCCTGCGCTCAGACCTCCGACGGGCGCCGAAACTGCGACCGGTGTGCTCCCAGGCCCGGGCGACGGCGTGCACGGCGCGGGTGTGCCGTATGAGCCCGTCGTGCCGTACTCGAACGTGCATTCGTTCACTTCGCCGCCGTTCGGGTTCACGATCGCGTTGAGGGTCGCCGTGGTCTGTCCGATCGCCGTCGCCTGTCCAGTTTCGACGAACGGACTGGGTGAACCGACCGTGAACGTCACCATCTGTTCGACTTTTTCTCTGGGGAGGGGTTCAATGGGGGTGTTTTCCTGCGTCGCCACGGCGGTGTACGTGCCGGCTTCGAGTGTGGCTGGCGTAACGGTCCACGTGCCGCTGTCTATGCCCGGTTCCGTCCCGGGTGGTTCCCACCACTCAGGCATCGGCACTGTCCACGCCACGGGTTCCACCCCCGTTATCGTCTGCACCAACGGGCCGGCGGCCGAGCCTCTGTGAATCGTGAGCGTTACTGGACCGCCGTCTTCAAGATCGGGATCCCCATATCCTTCGAACGTGGGTGTCTGCGGGCTCGCACTCCCGTTGACCGGGCTGTTGATTTTCAGCTCCGGTGGGTCGGCGTAGGCGATGCCCACCGGGCCGAGGACGAGCGTGGCGAGCGCAACCGTGGCTACTCGCAAGAGCCTTGTCCCCGACCGCCTCACGGCGTCCTGCCCAGCCATGTCACGTTTCTTCCTCTCGCCGAACAACTCGGACTATCCTGGTCCGCGTCGTGGTCTCCGCCGGCGCTCGCGCTATCCGTAGGCGCTAATCATACAGATGCACCTGTGTTTTTGGGAGATCCGCGCGAGTTTTCCTCACGACCCCGAGCGGGGCTCGCGGGTCTGATCGGCTCAACAGAACGGGTCGGATCGGCTGCAGAACGTCTGTGCGACCGGCGCCGGGATCTTGCGCCAGGCGACCGTCGCAAGCCGCTCGATCCCATCGGAGTCCCAGTAGACGCCGGCGCCATCGGGGACGACCGACGTGATCGCTTCGTCACCGGAGTGAATGAACGTGGAGCGCGCGCGCTCCACTTCGCCGTGTCGGTAGCGGGTGAGGCGGTCGAGGTTGGGGTTGGCCGACGGGTCGCAGGCGTGCAGGTAGGCGTACAGCCAGGGGCCGGAGAGCGCCGGCGAGACGAACTGCGGCTGGCAGACGTTGCCGGCCCCGCTGGTCTCCTGGTCGATCAGCGCAGGGCGCCCGCCGAGCGGCTCGAACCACAGTGTCGTCTCGCCGAATGTCCCGACCGAGTTGGACGTGACGAACCCGACCTGCTTGCCGTTGAAGGTCAGCCCGGTGATCGAACCGGTGAGGCCCCGCGGCCAGGATTCGCCGTCCTTGTGAACCCCGCGGGAAACGGGAAGCGCCAGCGATTGCACCTTGCGGCTGCCGATCTGCCAACTCAGCAGGTCATCGGGCCGGCGGCCGGCGCCCGAGGGGTCGCGGCGCAGGAACACGAGGCCGCCGTCCCAGATCGCCGGCTCGTGATCGGAGCCGCCGCCGGGTGGGGCGAGCGTGCGCTCACCCGCCGCGCCCGCGGCCAGGGGGAGCTCGGCGAGGTGACAGCCGGTCCGGGCGGAGCCGCTGGCGCAACGCGAGTAGACGGCGGCCACTCCCGAGCCGCCCGTGGGCCCCAGCTCGACGTCGAACGGCGAGTCGCGCTCGGAGACCGGGGGTAGCGAGATCGCCCCCTGGGGCGATCTCAGCACCAGCTCGTAGCGACCGCTCGCCGAATCCGGACGGCTCCAGGCGGCCCAGCCCCGGTACGTCGCCACCGACACACCCGTGGGATCGAGCACGACGGGCGCCACCGCGCCGGCGCTGGCCACCGGGCCCACGAGCGAGATCATGACGCCGCCCGCGAGGGTCACGCTCGCGACCAGCCGAGCGCACCGAGGCGCAAGCCGGCGGCGCCCGCGACGGAGGGTCACGACGTGACTCGCCGATCGCCGGTGTGAGGATTGACGCGTGCAGGACATGAGCGCGATCTGGACGTAGCGTCCCATGAACGGGCCGCGGGTGCGATACCGCTCCGCGGCGGCCGCCGAGGTGTTCTGATCTCTGCATCCTCTCGACCGAAATCGGTACATCCCTCGGCTTGAAAGGCACCATGAACATCCACCGCCATACGCTACCCCTGCTCGCCACGCCCGCCGTCGTCGCCGCGATGGCCGTCGCCGTGCCCGCCCTCGCGGTCAACGGCTCCAGCCCGACGGCCCAGCGGGCCCGCAGCGCTTCGCACTGCTACACGGTTCGCAGCGGCAGCAGGCGGCTGCGCGAGTGCCTCATCCCGGGCCCGCGCGGTCCGCGTGGCTTCACCGGCTTCACCGGCCGGCCCGGTTCGAAGGGCGCGGTGGGGCGCACGGGCGCAGCCGGACACACCGGCCCGACCGGGCACACGGGGCCCGCGGGACCCCAGGGACCGGGCGGCACGGCGCGGGCCTACGCCGTCGTGCAACCCACCTCGCCCTCCGCGGCGAGCCTGATCGCCGGCCAGACGGTCAACGTGACGGGCGTCAGCGAGCCGAGCCCCGGTGTCTACTGCGTCGCGCCCGTGGCCGGGATCAGCCCGGCGACGGACACGGCGGCCGTCTCTCCGGAGATCAGCTACAGCTCCGGTGGGCTGCCGGGTGCGATCGCGCTCAACGCGCAGCACCCGCACTGTCCTTCGGGCTTCGAGGTCGACACGTACGCTCCTCCGGCCGACAGCACGCTGACGAGCGGGTACGCGTTCTCGATCGTCATAGCCTGAGCCGGCCGGCCGGCGCGCCGCGCACGGGTCGACTTGGCGAAATGGGACATTTGGGCGCATTTCGCCGGGCGCATCGCACCACATTGGTACACCACCGGGCGCCTGGCCAGTGGTAACCCTTAGTCATGCGCAATCAGGATGATTTGGGAGGCGCGTGAGGATGCACGGAGAGGCGAAGCGGCTTCGCACGCGCGAGGGCCGGGGCGGCGACCGGGCGTCGGTGGAGAAGGTCCGTTCAGAGCTGGCCGAGCGGTTGCTGGCGCGGCGCTCGGAGATCGAAGAGGCCGTCTTCGATCGCTTCCGCGAGATCGGTTTTGACGCCGCGGAGAGCCACGACTCCGGCTACGTCGCCGGGTCGCGCGCGGCGATCGCGGAGGCGGTGGACTACGGCCTGGACGCGATCGGGCGAGGGGAGGAATGGTTCGGCTCGGTGCCGCCCGCGGCGGTGGCGCAGGCGCGGCGCGCGGCTCGCAACGGCGTGCAGCTCGACAAGGTGCTGCTGAGAATCAACGCCGGCCACACGGTGCTCGAGGACTTCGTGGTGCAGGAGGTCAACTTCACGAGCCAGAGCATCGTGCTGCGGAGCGTGTTCGCGACGTTGGGGGCGCTGCTCGACCACTCCACGGCCCTCTTGGCCCACGAGTACCAGCGCGAGGTCGAGCGGAGAGTGAACTCGCCCGAGCTGCGCCGCGGCGAGCGGGTGCAGAGGCTTCTCGCCGGCGTGCCCGTTGACACGGTCGAGCTCGGCTATGAGCTCGACGCCGAGCACCTCGGCGTGATCGCGGTGGGCGCGAGGGCGGCGGAGACCGTACGAGCGCTGGCGAGGGGACTCGGACGCGAGCTCTTGAGCGTGCCCGGCGGCGATGAGACGGTGTGGGCATGGCTGGGGGGCCGGCGGGCGCTCGACGTGGCGGAGCTCGCGCGCCTGATGTCGGCCAAGGAGCACGCCGGCGTCTCGCTGGCGGTCGGTGGGTCGGCGCGGGGGGTCGACGGATGGCGCCTGACCCATCGCCAGGCGCAGGCGGCGATGCTTGTCGCGCGGCGCCGGCCGCAGCGGCTCACCCGCTACCTCGACGTGTCGCTCCTCGCGGCCGTGCTGAAGGACGAGGAGCTGGCGGGCTCGCTGGTCGAGGTCCACCTGTCGCCGCTCGACGGCCAGAGCGATGGCGCGATGTTGCGCGGGACGTTGCGCGCGTACTTCGCCGCCGGCTGCAACGCGGCAACGGCCGCCGCCGCGCTCGGAGTCGACCGGCACACGGTTCAACGCCGCCTGCACACGATCGAGGCGAGGCTCGGCCGCCTGCTGCACACCTGCCGCGCCGAGCTCGACGTGGCGCTGCGCCTGGAGGAGCTCGACGACCCGACCGGGCTGTCAGAAGACAGTCACTCCCCTACGTGGTGAGGCGATCAGATGTCCTCGGCGAAGCTGGATCTCGTGCGCTCGATCATCGCGGCACACGAACGCGGCGACTTCAGCTCGATCGACTGGGCTGACTCCGAGATCGAATACATCGTCGCTGACGGTCCGTCGCCCGGCAGATGGACCGGGCCGGTCGCGATGGCGGAGACCTTCCGGGGAAATCTGATCGGCTGGAAGGACTTCCACATCGAGGTTGACGAGTACCGCGAGCTCGACGACGAGCGCGTCCTCGTGCTGACGCGCAGCAGCGCCCATGGAAAGGCGGGCGAATTGCTGGTCGGGCAGCTGCGGGCGAAGGGAGCGGTCCTGTATCACGTGCGCGGCGGCAAGGTGACGAGGCTCGTCTCCTACTGGAACCGCGACCACGCGCTCGCCGACGTCGAAGCGCAGCGGACACCCGCTCCGAGCGCCACCGCCTGATCGGCGAACGCAGCTCAGGCGCTGGAGGACTCGAGTCCTTCGATCGCGGCCTGCATGAAGCCGGCCGCGAACGCATCGCCCACGCCCCCGAGCGGGACGAGCCGGGGCACCGGCATGGTCGCGTCGAGATCGAGCTCGAGGTGAGTGCCGGCGCGGTCCTGTAGCCGCCAGGTGGCATCGAACGACGCGCCGCTGGACGGCCCGCGAGGCACGTGCGTCAGCGCGACCAGGCCGGGCCTGCTCACCCGCACCGCGAGCAGCAGATCAAGGTCCCTGGAGACCGGCCCGTAGGAGAGGTGGAGCTTCGTCTCGGCCCGCAGGGGAAGCCCGTCCTCGCCGGACTCGACGACCTGCACCTCCTTGACGACGTCCGCGTACCAGCTCGGATAGGCCTCGAGGGCAGCCAGGAACGTGAGGCACTCGCCGATCGGCACGCCCACCGCGCCCTGGGCGGCGCCGTGGAGCCGCTTCATGTCGGCCCTCCCCGAGGGAACACGGGGCGAGGCTACCGTGCCCTGCGGCAGAGTGGGTTCGGAACGGCGACGGCACCGACGACGTGATCACGACACCCGATGAGTGCCCAGGGCGGGTGCAGCCGACCCCGGCCCCGTAGCATTCCGACGATGTCCGTGCCGGACGGCTATGAGCCGTTCTCGCCGAGCCCGTTCGGAGAGCTCGTGGGTCCCCTTTACGCCGGCTGGCGTGACTCGGTGCCGACGATCGCCGTCCGGGTCGGCTCAGAGCACGGCAACAGGAACGGCCGGGCGCACGGCGGGCTGATGATGACCGTGGCCGACATCGCCCTGACCCGTGCGGCTCGCGAGCAGCTTCCGCCGAATGCAAGGGTGGCGACGGCCGACCTCCACATCGCATTCCTTGAGAGCGTCAGCGACGGCGAATGGTTGGAGGCGATCCCCAGCATCGACCGAGTAGGCAGGTCCCTGATCCACGGGAGCTGCGTGCTCGAGGCCGGCGCGAGGACGGCCGCCAGGGTGCTCGCGACCGTAGCTGTCCACCAGTTGCCGTAACGGCATCTCGAGCACTCCGCGTAGACCGATCCAACGCACCCGTAGGGGTCCGGCTTCGCATCGATGCGAGCGTGCTGGTGATCAGGATGGTGGCGCTCGCAAGGGAGGACCGGGAGCTGTCCGCGCCCACGACACCACGCGCCCGCGAGTGCGATTGAGCCGACGGGCCCTCTAGGCCCCCTCGATCGGTGCCGGACGTCCGAGGTAGAACCCCTGAGCGAAGTCGACGCCGTAGTCCGTGAGAAGGGCGAGCGTCTCGGCGTCTTCGACTCCCTCGGCGATCGTCTCATAGCCGAAGCCGTCGGCCAGCCCCACGATTGCCCTGACCAGGTGCTGGTTGGCCGGATTGGACCCTAGGTCCCGCACGAAGTCGATGTCGATCTTCAAATAGCTGACGGGCACCGTCTTCAGGTAGGTGAAGCTGCCAAACCCTGTGCCGAAGTCATCGAGAGCGAGCTGACAGCCGATCCGAGCCAGCCCATGTGCGAACGCCGTGCCGGCCTCGACGTCCGCCATTAGCGCCGTCTCTGTGATCTCGAAGATGAGATTTGATGGATCAGCGCCAGCAGCGCGCAGTTGTCGCTCGATCAAAGACAGCAGATCGAGGTTGCCGATCGATGCTGCCGAGATGTTCGCCTCCACGCGCAGTCCGCCGGCGGCCAACCGGACCGCTTCGCCGATCACCCAGCGATCGATCTCGCCGATTTGCCCGTACTTCTCAGCCACTGGCAGGAAGCTCCCGGGCGCGATGATCTCGCCGCCCTGTCCGCGCATCCGCAGTAGCAGCTCTTGGCTGGGCTGGCCCCCTGCGAGGGGAACGATCGGCTGTGTGTAGAGGACAAGCCGGTCTTGGTCGAGCGCGTCCTGGATGCGACCAACCCAGGCGAGCGTGTCCAGCTCGCGCCTGGCTCGGTCCTCCTCGGCATGCTCGACGCTGGTGTCGCGAAACACGACAACGACTCCGCGAACGTGCGTCCCGCTCATCAGAGGCGCTGCCGAGTAGGCGACGGGGAAGATCGTGCCGTCTTTGCGCGTAAACGCGTCATGCACCATGCGCACGGGCCGGCCTTGCACCCTGACCTTCAACAGCTCGCATTCATCGTCCGCGTATGGCGATCCGTCCGCATGCTGGAAATGAATGGCAGCGTGCATCGACTTCCCACGCAGTTCTTCCTCGCTCCAGCCGAGGAGCTTTGAAGCCGCCGAGTTCATAAACGTCAGGCGGCCTTGGTCATCGAGTGCGTAGAGCCCCTCGACCATGGTGTCCATCACGGCGGCGCGAAAGTGCTCCGCTTCTTGGCGCTCAGTTATGTCGGTCACGATGACGCCGAGCCCGAGCACATCTCCATCGACCCGAACTGGGTAGTAGCTCGCAAGCCAGTGTCGAAAGTCGGGCTCACCATGCCTCTGACGCTCGACCTCAATGTTCGTCGCAGGCTCGCCGGTTTCCAGCACGCGACGGTACACGTGCTCCATTTGGGCCCACATGTCGGGGACCATTTCGGCGACGGTCCGGCCGATGTGCTCATGCGGCGAAGCTCCGTTGACTTCGGCAAGCGTCTCGTTGATTCGAACGATGCGGTAATCGCGATCGACAAAGGCAAAGCCGACCGGCGCGGCCGACTGGAGTGTTTCCATGAGTGTCAACGACTCAGCTGTGTGTCGCTGCGACTCGGAAAGAGCCGTCACATCCTGGACAGCACCGACGAGACGGCGCGGACGACCCTCGTGCTCGTCCACCACAGCCGGAAATGAGCGCAGGACGTGGAGCGTGCCGTCGGGCCAGATCGTGCGATACACAGGGGCGGGCAGGCTGCCATCCCGTCTGGCCAATTCAACCTCCCGCTCTACGCGATCGCGGTCGTCTGGGTGTACGCGCCCGATCACGTACTCGGGGGTGGGAACGACCGAACCCGGCTCGACACCAAGCAGACGAAACATGTTGTCCGACCACAACAGGACGTCGCTATCAAGGTCCCACTCCCACGTACCGGTTTGCGCGAGTTGCTCCGCTCGCTCGAGCGCCGCTCGGTCAGGGCGCACTCGGGAAGCGTCACGTCCGTCCGTCACAGGTTCCGCGCCAGCGCTCCGGCGAGCCAGGCGCTGGGATCGTTGTCGGGTGCTGGGCTTCGGCGCCATGGGGTCCACTGCAATTAACGGCCGAAAACGCGGCCTCCTTGAATACGCGCTGACGCAGCCGCGATCACCGCTTTCCGCGCCAAGCAAGGGGGTCATCGCTCGCGGCGAGACCGTTCGTTGTGAGCGCGCAGCCAAAGAGGACGCCCTTGCAATCACCCGGGAGCAGCAGTATTCGTCTCCCCGCCCATCATGTGGGCAAGTTGCCCGCGCCGACATGGCCTGCTCGACGGCCGCTGTCGGCACTCGGCCAGCAGGCGATACGGGCTTGGGAGCAACTCGCGGCTCAGAACCGCAGCGTGGCGGCGATGTCGCCAAAGGGACCCAGCTCGTGGCGGTCGCGGAGTGGAAGGATCTCAGCGGACTGACTGACGGCCGATCGGACGGCGTCCTCAACGATATTTCTGCGGGGCTCGAGCGGAGCGCCGTCGAGCGGACAGCTCTTACTCGCGACACCCATCCAACCGCAGCGAGGGCAGAGGACGCCGCCCGGTCGCAGCTCGGTTTGGAAAAGCAAGGTCGCTACGCGCCGCTCTACGAGCGCATTCAGGACCTCCTCGAGCCCAACCGCCGCCCGTTCGCCTCCGTCGCGGCCGTGATGCTCGCGAAGCTCCGCCAGCGCGGCGTCCTCGTGCGCGCGGCGCTCTTCGGCGAGCATAGCCTCCGTCGCCTCCACAACGTCCTCGATACCGACGTCGCTGACGTCGAGCGAGAGACGCTCGTCATGCAGGAGCGCGCGCACGTCAGGGTGCAACTGCTCCACCACGCGCGGCCACAGCTGCTCAGTGCAGGCAATCAGCAGGCGTTCGTAGGGAGCGACTTGCAGCAGCCGCTGGAGCGTGCTCGCGAAGTGACGCAGATGTGCCTTGATGTCTTCGTGGCGGGAGCGCTGGTAGCGCGCCTGAGACCAGCCGCCCTGATCCTGGCGGCCGTGGACGTCATCGCCGAAGGAGAGCGCCTCGTGAAGCCGGTCGGCCGAGCCCCGCAGGATGCGCGCAAAGCGCTCGTCCACGAGGGCCACGCACACGTGACCCACGGGGCCGAACTCGGTCAGTGGTGCGATGAATGGAGCGTCTGAGATCACGAATGCGCTCATCACCGGATGGGGCAGTCGCAGCATCTCTGAGAGCTCGAGCGGCTCGCACAGAAACAGGGCGAGGGCGCGAGCGCCCTTGGCCCACGACTGCTCTGCGAGCAGGCCGCGGGTCCGCTCGATGGCGCGACGCAGTGCCTGGCGCTCGGCGTGCGAGCGCTTGCCGGACTCGGTCTCGCGATGGGCGCCATCCAGCAGCGAGTCGATCTCGCTGGCACGTGCCGCGGCCGTCGCGAACCGGTGCGGATCGAGGTCGAGATACAGGCTGAGAACCGTCTCCTCCTCGGCCCTCGTCTGCGCGAGGCTTCTAAGCGTCTCCTCGTTGACGTCATTGACCGCGCTCATGGATGCCAAGGTTACGCCGATCGAGCGGCCACCCAGTCCCAACCGTCGGAGCCTCAAGGGACGTCCTCTCCCCTCGTCTGCCTTGCTCGAGCGTGGACGCTCGCTCTGCTACGCAAGGCGGCGGTGACGGGCGGGCGGGATACTTGCCTGCCTCATGACCGACGAGTCGACGACCCCCGACCTGGTCGAGCGCACACGCCGGTCTTTTGCGGCCGCCAATCGCGGAGACTGGGACGAGGTGATGGGCTTCTTTGCGCACGACGCCGTGTGGGATGTACCGGAACTTCAGGCGTTCGATGGTCGAGACGCCATTCGCGGCTTCCTTGAAGACTGGGTCGGCGCCTACCGAGACGTCGACATCGAGGTCGAGGACGTTCTCGACCTGGGCGGAGGCATCGCGTTTGTCACCGCCACTCTCGATGGTCGGCTCGCGGACAGCACAGCCCACATGCGCGTCCGCTTCGGAGCCACCTTTCGATGGGTAGGAGACCTGATCGTGCACACCGCGTCCTACCCCGACATCGACGAGGCCCGTGCAGTCGCCGAACGCCTCGCCGAGGCCGCCTCCCCGGACGCCTAGTCTGGACTAACCCCGGGTTGTAGTGACAGCTCGGTAGCTCAGCGAGACCTTTGTTGCGGGACGACCCCGGCCAGCTGGCCGGGGTCGTCCGCGCTTCAGCTCAGGCTCCCCTTTGTCCACCAAGACGAAGGGAAGGAGCAGCTGCATGTCGCATGATGACGTGCTGTTCGGCTACCGCCTGCGCCTGTTCACGCTTGCCGAGGAGCTTCAGAACGTCTCAGAGGCCTGCCGGCGCATGGCCGTCAGCCGCCAGACCTACTACCGGCTCAAGCACCAGAGCGAGCGCTGGGGGATCGAGGCGCTGCGTGTGCGTGAGCGCCGCCGCCCGCGCCAGCCGAATGAGATCGGCCCGCACCTGGAGCAGCGGATCGTCGCGTTCAGTCTCGCGCACCCCGGGATGGGCCCGAGGCGCATCTCAGCCGAACTGGCCAGAGAGAAGTGGGGTGGCCTGCGGATCTCAGAGCACGGCGTCTGGCGGGTGCTGTGCCGCGTCGGGCTGAACACCCGCACCAAACGCTTGGCGCTGATCGCCCGGCACCGCGACCCCTACGAGCGGGCTCCCTCACCGCCGCCACCGGAGCGCCATATCAACGCCTCAGAGCCCGGGGAGCTCGTTCAGATGGACTGCTTCTTCATCGGCCGGCTGTCGGGGAGCAAGGGCTCGGTCTGGCAGTACACCGCGATCGACGTCGCCTCCGCATACACCTGGGCCGAGCTGCACTCCTCGGAGCGCAATCCCCGCTCGCGTCACTGCCAAAGCCTGCTGCACCGCGTCGCGCACGAGCTCGCCCTCGCCGGCTGGAAGCTCAAGACCGTCTCCACCGACAACGGCTCGGAATTCGTCTCGAGCGAGTTCGGACAGGCAGCTCAGCGCCACGGAGCTCGCCAGCGCCGGATCAAGGCCGGCAGACCGACCTCCAACGGCTGCGTGGAGCGCGTGCAGCAGACGATCCTCGAGGAGTGCTGGCGGCCGAGCTTCGCTCGCTCGCTGGTGCCCAAGATCACGGCCCTGCGCCGCGACCTCGACGAGTACCTCGCCTACTACAACACCGACCGCGCGCACACCGGCCGCCACACACGTGGACGCCTCCCAGCCGAGATCGTCTACGGTGCCCGCAAGATGGGAGCTGCACGATGAGCGGCTGTCACCACCAACCCGGAATAGTGCAGCCTAGTCGCTTCTGCGTTAGGTGGCAAAGCAGGCGCGCGGACCGGGTTCGCGGCGCCAGCGCATGGAACGACTCGCGAGCGTGCCGGCCGGTCGGTGACATGCACGACGCCTCCAGAGTGCTGCCGACGCCCGGCAGGTGAGAATGCGGGATGGGCCACCACAGGGTGGGACCCGCCGGGCGTCGCTCTCGGCTAGAGCCTCATGACCTAGTCGATCAGGACGGAGGACTCGTTTGGGGAGTCAGGAGCTCTTCCTCCGGCGAAGTGCGCCGTGCGTGCCGAATGCCGAGACCGACGAGCACGGCCATGACAAACGCCAGGCAGAACGAGGCGATCGCGGCCCAGAACATGATTTCGCCGATGGTCGAGAAGCCATACGCCTCGAGCAGGAGCCCGCGCAGCGTCGTACCCTGGAAGGAGGTCTGCTCGAGGGTCTTTAGTTCGGCGTTGCTCGGGTTTTCGCGTGCCGCGGTGCTGATCTTCGCGTAGACCCCCCCGTAGGGCATCTCAGCGAGATGGATCGCGATGAAGTCGTTGGCCCAGGCCTGGGCCTGGGGTCCGGTGAGTAGCTGCTGTCCTGCGTACTGCGAGACGGACGGGATCATCGCGGGGGTGATCTCGGTACCGGCCTTGGGATGGGCGAAGGCCGCCTTCGGCGGGAAGAAGATCTCCTGCTGGACGAGCTGTTTGTGGACGTTGGAATGGGTGAAGCTCGAGCCCCACATCAACAGCCCCCCGGCCACGAGCAGGACAACCACCACGACCGCCCCAACGGCGCTGGCCAGGACGTCAAAAACCTTGCGATTCATCCCCGACTCCTCTCACGCGAAAACTGAAGGTTGTACTGAATGCAACATACGCGGCGACGACGGGCGTCTTATCGGGAGATCGGCACGTGTTTCGTACGGGTTTTCCGCAAACCTGTCAGAGCTCTGCCATGGCTGGCGTCTCGCGGCGCACTCAGGGGACGCCTCCTTCCCAGTAGCAAAGCGAGCGTGTCGCGCCCCGGCGAACGGACGCCTGTAGTTCCCGAGCAAGCACGCGTCTGCCAGCCTCCAGCGGGTCCCGACTTCGATTTCTCCACGTGTAGAGTCGCGGCGATGGAGGGTCAGCAGACATGCCCGCTACCGGAGGACTCGACGCTCGCCGCTGTGGCGGTGGCGCTGAACCACGCGAGGCATTGGGGCGAAATCGTCGACTGCGACTGGCGATGCGTGTATCTGACCGATGATGCGCGCCTTAGCTATGGCGGCCTGGTCGAGCTCGTTCCCTATCCGATCGGCGCTTACTGCTACGGGCCCGAGCATGTGAGCACGATGATCGGATGGCGCGGTGGCCTGTTCAAGCTGGAGATCATTCGCGGCTTGTTTGCCGCGTACGGTCCGTGGATACTCGCCGACACGCCAGGGGGCCGCGAGGAGCTGCGAGAGCGGGTGGACCCAAGGCTCCGTGACATGGTCGATGGGATCTCACCGGCCGAGGCTCCGCCGGCCGTGTCGTTCGTGATGCGCGGTCTCTATACGGCGGCCGGCGAAGGCGTCGACATCCCCAACACCGTGCTGCGCCTGCGCGATCGGGCCGGCGAGCATGTCGGAACCGCGCTGATCAGCAAGCCTGCCGTTGGGATGGCGGTGCTCGGGACGATGGCGGCCGGGGCCGACACGCGTCACTTCGAACGGATGCAGCAGGTAGCCAGAGCAGCACGGCGTCCAGCGGCGGTCCTGTTCGCGGACCTCGAGGCGTCCTCCCCGCTCGCCCGGCGACTCTCCACGGCCAGCTACTTCGCGCTCGGGCGCCGGATGGCGCGCGCCGCTGACGGATGCGTCATCGACGCCGGCGGCCTGGTCGGTCGGCACGTCGGCGACGGCGTTGTCGCGTTCTTCCTCGCCGAAACAGCGGGCTCGGAATCCGCTGCTGCGCGTGCGTGCATCGAAGCGGCGCGCAACCTGCGGGACGCCATGGTCGAGGTCGCCGCCACAAGCGAACTGCAGCCCGAGGACCTGGTCATGCGCTTCGGCCTGCACTGGGGGGCAACGTTGTATGTCGGGCAGATCGCGACCAGCGGGCGCACGGAGGTCACCGCGCTCGGCGATGAGGTCAACGAGGGCGCCCGCATCGAGTCGTGCGCCACGGGCGGGCGCGCCCTCGCCTCGAAGGCGCTCCTCGAGCGCCTGGACGCGCAGGACGCTGCCGCGCTGCAACTTGACCCAGACCACATCACCTACACGCCACTCGGCGACCTTGCCACAGCCACCGAGAAGGCCCGACGCGACGCGCCCGCCATCTCCGTCTGCGAGGTGTAGAGCCCGAGCCAATCGACGCGGCTCTTGCGCTCTTTCATGGACGCGAGCATTCCGCCGCCTTCGGTGTGCCTAGACCGACTGGTTCCAGCTAGGTGTAGAGATTGTGCCACCTGGGGGTTCACCCGGAAGAGTGCCCTCCGCCCGGGTGAGCGCCCAACGGATGAATCGATAACGACATACTGCGGCGCATGTGGGTTTGGAGGCGACACCATCCGAGAGCAGGGCGCGCCGCTCCGGTCGGCGTTCAGCGGGGCGCGAGCCAGCGAGTAGCACTCCCCACAACTCGGAAATTCATCAGGTGGACGGCCCTGGCGATGATGACGGTGGGATCCGTCGGCTATCTCGGGTCGGCGCCTGCGACCTCCGTGTTCGGGCTCGCCTCGGTCTTTCTGTACGTCCTGCCGGCCTTTGTCTTCCTCGTGCCGGTCTCGCTTGTCGCGGCGGAGCTTGCATCTGGCTGGTCAGGCGGGATCTACAACTGGGTCAGGGCAGGCGTGTCCGCGCCGATGGGGTTGCTCGCGGTGTGGTGCCAGTTCTCGCAGACCATCTTCTACTACCCGGCGCTGCTCGGCTTCGTCGGCAGCACGTTGGCCTACGTTATCGATCAGCGCCTGGCCAGCAACGGGGTTTACACCGCCGCGGTCATCATCATCCTGTTCTGGGGAAGTGTGCTGGTGTCCTCACGTGGTGTGTCGGTAGTCGCCCGGCTCTCCTCGAGCGGGACAGTGCTCGGGACGCTGATTCCCGGAGCGATCCTCGTCATTCTCGGCGTGATCTACCTGCTGCAGGGCAACCCGTCCGCAGCGCCGATGAACGTCCACCACGTCCTGCCGCCATGGCATGGCCTGCCCAGCATCGTTCTTGTTGTCAATAGCTTCTTCACCTATGCCGGGGTAGAGATCAATGCCGTACACGTCGACGAGCTGCGCAATCCGGGGCGCGAGTATCCGAAGTCCATCTTCCTGGCCATGGGGCTCGTCCTCGCGGTCTTCATATTGCCGACCCTCACCATCGCGTGGGTGATCCCCGAACATCAGATCAGCTTCACAGCTGGCGTAATGCAGGCGTTCGAAAGCCTCTTCACGCACTTCGGAATTTCGTTCGCGGTGCCGTTGGTCGCGGTCACCCTGGCGATTGGGGCGCTCGCCGGAATGCTGGCGTGGCTCGGCGGCCCGTCCGAGGGGCTTCTGAGGATCGGACGCGAACAGGGCTATCTGCCCCCCTACTTTCAGAAGGTCAACGATCAAGGCATCGAGGTCAACATCCTCGCGGCCCAGGGCGCCGTGATCACGATCATCGCCCTGCTCTACGCGTTCGTCCCGACCATCTCCCGCGCGTACTGGATCTTCACTGCCATGGCCACCCAGGTGTACCTGATCATGTACGTGCTCATGTTCATCGCGGCGGTACGCCTTCGGCGCAAGCAACCGGATCACCCGCGGGGATACAGGGTTCCATGGCTTGGCCTGCTGTGCCTGCTCGGCGGTGTCTCCTCTGTCATCGCGTTCGTGATCGGGTTCGTGCCTCCTTCGCAGCTCGGCCACCAGAGCCCGCTCCTGTATGGGCTCTTGATACTTACCGGGATCCTCGTGATCGGGATCATTCCGCCACTGCTTCTCGACCGATTGCGCAAACCCGGGTGGAAGGCAGCGGCCGGGGATCGGCCAGCCAGCTCGTAGTCCGGCCGTTTGGAGGGCAGCGGCGCCGTTCAACGCTTCGTGCAAGTCGGGGGGGTGGCCAGATCGTCAGTCGATCGTGATCGTTTGAGCGACCGTCAGCGACTCGGTCGTCGTGTGCCTGCTCTTGCCGCTGCCGGTCGTGAGCTTCAACGTGTAACGCCCCGCGCGTAACGTCCTCGACGTGTGCAACGAGAGCTTGCCGTCGCGGAGCGATCCGGTCGCATAGACGTGGCCGGCCCGCGAAACAGTCGCGCTTGCCGCGCTCGCGGTGAAGCTCACCGGCGAGGACGTCAGTCTGCGTCGAGCATCTCTGCACCGTCTTCTTCTTGTGCTTGACCGTCTTCGTGACGCTCTTGCAGGACACGAGCTCGATCTTGCCGTTGTTGCCGTTCGCGCCGTTGCTGCCGTTCGCGCCGTTGGTGCCGTTGGTACCGGGTGGGCCCTGCGCGCCGTTGGCGCCGGTGGGCCCGGAGTTCTGTGAGATCACCGTCACCGCAGCGCTCGTTGCGACCGGGTTGACGTCGCTCGGCGCCGGCACCGTGACGGCGGTGAGCGGATAGCTGACCGTCTGCTCACACGCCAGCGTATCCCCGACCTCGTTGGCCGTTGGCGTGAAACTGTCGGTCGTCTGCCCCGCGATGACGCTTCCATTCAACAGCCACTCGAAGCCGTCGAAAGCGAGCAGAGACGGCAGCGGCTGCTGGAAGGCAAAGCTCGCCCACTCCGCGCCCTCACACACCTGCGGGATGCCCACCTGACCCCCGCCAGCGACGACCGGCGCGAGCAGCGAAGCCGCCGGCCCGCCTGTACCAACACGCCCCACTGCCCTCGTCGTGCCGGGGTCGGTGAACCACATATTGCCGTCCGAGCCCGCCGCGACGAAGCCCGGGCTGCTGCCCGCGTTCAGGCCGGTCGAGTACTCGGTGATCGTGCCGCTCGGCGTGACCCGCCCGATCGCCGGCGTGGACCCGAAGTCGGTGAACCAGATGTTGCCGTCCGGACCCGCCGCGAGGGAGTACGGGCTGCTGCCCGCGTTCAGGCCAGTCGAGTACTCGGTGATCGTGCCGCTCGGCGTGACCCGCCCGATCGCCGGCGTGGTGCCGTGGTCGGTGAACCACATGTTTCCGTCCGCACCCGGCGCGGGGTTTTCCGGGATGGTGCCGGCGTTCAGGCCAGTCGTGTACTCGCTGATCGTGCCGCTCGGCGTGATCCGCCCAATCGCCGCCGTGGCGCCGAAGTCGACGAACCACATGTTGCCGTCCGGACCCGCCGCGATGGAGTACGGGAGAGGAGTAGGGCTCAGGCCGCTCGAGTACTCGGTGATCGTGCCACTCGGCGTGACCCGCCCAATCGCTTTCGTGGTGCCTTCGTCGGTGAACCAGATGTTGCCGTCCGGACCCGCCGCGATCGAGGTCGGCCGGCTGCCCGCTTTCAGGCCGCTCGTGTACTCGGCGATCGTGCCGCTCGGCGTGACCCGCCCAATCGCCGGCGTGGTGCCACGGTCGGTGAACCAGATGTTGTCGTCCGGACCCGCCGCGACTTCGGACGGGTTGCTGCCCCCGTTCAGGCCGCTCGTGTACTCGGTGATCGTGCCGCTCGGCGTCAACCGCCCGATCGCCTTCGTGGTGCCACGGTCGGTGAACCAGATGTTGCCGTCCGGACCCGCCGCGACGTAGTTCGGGATGCTGCCCGCGTTCAGGCCGCTCGTGTACTCGGTGATCGTGCCGCTCGGCGTCAACCGCCCGATCGCCGGTGTGGTGCCGCGGTCGGTGAACCAGGCGTTGCCGTCCGGACCCGCCGCAATGAGGGTCGGGTCGCTGCCTGTGTTGAGGCCGGTCGAGTGCTCGGTGATCACGCCAGGCGACGCCGCTATCGCATTCCCGGAAAACCCGAGAACACACGCCAAGAACGCCCCGACAAAGGCGCTCCTGCCCGAACCAACGCTTGCGCCGCCCATATCCGCCCTAGATCGGCAGCATGCCGGGGTTTCTGAAGCGACGGATCCGCGCGTCCCCCATCCCAGGGCTCGCGACCAGGTTCGCCGAGGCCATCAGCGGAGGCTTACTACTGGGAGGGTTTAGCGAAACGGCTAGCGAAACTCGTCACACCTGCCCTCTCGACTGAGCGAGCCGTTTCGCGGCAGCACGTGCCTCGTCGAGATCGGCGTACAGCGCTTCTCTTGCGATCAAGCCGTCGCGCCACTCGTTGACCTGCGCATATCGCATGTTCAGATCGCCGCCGGTGTCCGACAGGAGACCCTTCACAACGAGCACGGTCAAGACGACGCCGTTGCCGAGGTCAGTCCTACCCTCCTCCGACAGATTGAACGCCGCGTAGGCGCTCAGCGCGTCAACCCACCCCTGGCGGATCGCCGCGTGGCCTTTCAGCTCCTCGAGGCCCATCGGCGAGGTGTCCAACACCGCGTCTGGCGCATAGAAGGTCAGCGCGAGATCGAACTCGCCCCTGTTGAACGCCTCCCGCAGCCGTCTCGCCAGCTCGGCCAGGTCGGGGGTCGTGGACTCCTCGGGCATCGCACAGGGAGTATCCCGCTCGGCGACGGGCGGCGACCGCGCCGCGAGCGGCACTGCGCGCGCCCTGGCGAGCGCGCAGGACAGCTTGGCGAGGATCATCAGGTCGGCGTTGCAGCCGGTACGCTCCAGTGACTGGTTGTTGTGAATTGGCCCGAGCTGCGGATTCGAGTGTCTAGCGGGCTCGGCCCCGAAGGCGGCGGAATCGTGGCTGCGCGATACTCGCGTGGAGATGTCGCGAGACAAAGTGGACGTTGCCAAGCGAGTGGTTGATGCCTACAACCGCCGCGACGTCGATGGCTTGTTCGCCGAGCTCGCGACCCCCGACTTCGAGTGGTACCCGGCACTCATAAGGGCTCTCGATGGGGGTGGCGTCCGCGGACGCGAGGGCGTCGAACGGTTCGTCCTCGACACCGAAGAAAACTGGGAGGAGCTCCAGATCATCGCTGGGGAGTTTCGCGATCTCGGCGATCGGGTGCTTGTGCTGGGCAGGATGAAGGGACGGGGGAAGGGCAGCGGCGTACCGGTCGATCAGCCGTTCGCGAGCATCCTCGACTTTCGGGGTGACAGGATCCGGCGCAACCGGGTGTATCTCGATCACGCCGAGGGACTGCGGGTGGCAGGACTATCCGAGTAGGCGCGCCCGGGCTTGGCAGAACTGCCAGCCCTGGGCGTAGCAGGCCTCCAGCTTGTGCTTTAAGGGAGTTGCGAGCGTCTGCTAAGCCTCGCCCCACACGCTTGGTCCGGACGAAACCCAGTTGCCTCGGCAGCCGGCTGGTCGCGTCCCAGGAGTGCTGTAAATAGCTGCGAGAGCCGTCAAGGTGACGGCGTAGGTTCCCTCTAGTCCTGCAAGACGAAGAAGGAGGCCTACGCCGTGAGACGTACCGTACCGCCGTCGGCGGAGATTGAAGACCAGATCGACCAGCTGCTCGCCGTCGGAGTCGGCGAGAACCCACGCGAGGCGCTGTCAGAGCTCGCCAAGCTCGGCGCCAGGCTGATCATTCAGCGGGCTGTGGAGGATGAGTTCGAGGCATGGCTGGGTCGTGCTCGCTATGAGCGCCGGCCTGAGTATCAGCGCGGGCTTCGCAACTACGAGTCGGGCCTGCGGAACGGCTATCGCCCTCGGCGGGTGCAGACCGCAGAAGGTGAGCTCTCGGTTGAGATCCCGCAGGTCCGCGAGGCTGCCGAGCCGTTCGTCTCTGCGCTGTTCCCGCACTCGACGAAGCTGCTGCGCACGCGGCCGCTCGAGGCGATGGTCGTCGGTGCGTTCGTGCGCGGCCTCTCGATGCGAGACGTCGAATCGCTGTGCGAGGAGGCGGGGCTGGGAAAGCTCTCGAAGTCGACCGCGTCAAGGATCTGTGAGGAGCTCAGAGAGCGGTTTGAGGCGTTCAAGCGCCGCGACCTCTACGGGGTCAGGATGGTGGCGCTATTCCTCGACGCGATCTTCCTGAACGTCAGAGCGAAAGGCCCGAAGGAGGGCGTCCTTTGCGCCTGGGGCTTCACCGAGCAGGGCGAACGGGTCCTCGTCGGCGTCTGCCTCGGGATGCGCGAGTCCCACGAGGACTGGCTCGCTCTGACCAGGGACCTGATCGCCCGCGGGCTCGGGGCGCCGATGCTCATCGTCGCCGACGGCGCCCCCGGACTGATCAAGGCGGTCGAGCAGTGCTGGCCTTCCTCTGACCGCCAGCATTGCTCGGTTCACCGGGCGCGCAACCTGATCGCGAAGCTACCCGAGGCAGAGCGCGAGCGGGTGCGCCGGGCCTACTGGAAGGCCCTGGATGAGGCCACCGACGAGCACGACGGAACCCAGCGGCTCGAGGCCCTCGTCGCCGAACTCGAACGGGCCGGCTACGCGTCAGCTGCGAGATGCCTCGCCGACGACCTCGATGCTCTGGTCGCTCATCTGCGCTACCCGCTGCGCCACCGCAAGCGCTGGCGCTCGACCAACCTGCTCGAGCGGACCCTCGGGGAGGTGAAGCGACGCACGAAGGTGATCGGCAGGTTCCCAGGGGAGGAGAGCTGCCTCTCCCTCGTCTGGGCCGTACTCGACCTCCAGATCAACAACACCTGCAACGGCCTCAGGCTCTCCGAGATCGACCGCCAAAAGCTCTACCGGCTCCACCATCAGCCAACCGAACCAGAACCCGAAGCAAAGGAGGTGATCGCCGCCTAAACTACCCGCCACCGGGAACCCGAGCCGCAGTGAATTTACAGCAGCTCAGGGACGCGACCAGCCGGCTCCTTGGAGTGTCGCTTTCCTCAATTGCGGTCGTCTCGTCGGTGCTCGGTGGGACGGTCGCTCGACCCAGCAAAGCGCAAGCGCGCGGATGGTCGCCCGTGCCCATAGGCAGCGGCGCTCGGTGGCCCGACCGCGAGGGCCGGGCCACCGAGGGATAGCGGAGCTAAACCGCAGTCAGAAGTGGGTCAGCAGTTGAGTTTCGTCGGGTAGCCACCGCAGGCTTCGTCGTTCTTGTCGGTTTTGAGTTCTTTACCTCCGAAGATCGCGGCGAGGAGACCTTCTTCTCCTGTGTTTTTGCTGGAAAACACTTCGTTGCCAAGGCCCCCGCCGACCCAGGCGTCAACTGTGCCGGCGGTGTTGATTTCGCCGCCGCTCACCGCAGCGTCTTCGCCGCTGGCTTTGTTGAACTCGCCCCCGCTGACCGAAGCATTTACGCCGCTCGCGGTGTTGCCGAAACCGCCGCTGGCCGAAGCAAATAAGCCGCCGGCTTCGTCCGTGTGGCCGCCGCTGACCGAAGCGTTCTCGCCGCTGGCGGTATTGAGGTAGCCGCCGCCGACCGATGCAGCTTCGCCGCTGGCTTTGTTGGACGAGCCACCGCTGACCGATGCGCCTTCGCCTATGGCTTTGTTTTCCTTGCCAGCGCTGACCGATGCACCGGTCCCAGTGGCGGTGTTGCTCATGCCGCCAATGACGGACGCGAATGGACCGCTGATCGTGTTTTCCTGCCCCGCGATGATGCCGCCGTACCTGGTATAGGACTGTTCCTTGCCGAGGATCAGGTTGTGCGAGCCGGTTTGCGGCGCGAGCGGACACGGCGGTTCGACGAAGCAGGGCATCCCGCCCGGACCTCTGACGTTGTGTTCTTCCCTCAGTTCGTCATAGCCGATCACGAGATTGCCCTCGCCGTTGGTTGTCGCCGTTTTGCCCAGGCCGTTGACGATCTGCACGTTGCAGCCGTTGAACACGACCGTAGGCTGGTTGTCGATCCCATGTTCAGTTTCGCTCATGCACGCCAGATCGGGGCCGGTTGCGCCGGTCGTCCCTGTGGCACCGGTCCCGCCTTGGCTACCCGGCGTACCTGTGGCGCCGGTTGCGCCGGTCGCGCCGGTCACGCCTTGACCCGTTGCCCCGGTTGCGCCCATTGGTCCGGTCGGCCCCGTCGGTCCCGCCGGACCGCTCGGCGGCGTCGCGCATTTGACGAACAGCCACTTCGAGGTGGCGACGACTCGGCTGCCGTTCTTGACCGTGATCGTCGTCAGCCCGTTTGAGTAGATGCCGCCGACCGTGACGTTCTCGTTCCTTTCGGTGGTCGTGAATGTGCCGCTGATCGTGGCGCTGGTCTTGCTTTCGGTCGTGTAGCTGTAGGTGCCCGGCTGTCCGACCACGGTATCGAGCTGGCCGCACGAGGCCACCACGATCGTGAACGGGTAGCTGTCGTTGTCTGCTGAGGCGCTCTGCGCGCCCAAAGCCAGTAGTAGTGCTCCAAGCCCGCCAAGCAGCAGCGCCCGCAGGCCCCCTCCCCCAATGGACATTGAGTCCTCCTTGTCGCGTTCCGTCGCGGCGCGTCCATACGCAGGCCCCGAGAGGTAGCGGTGGTCCGCACCGCGCTTGCTGGGCGAAATCGTAACCCATCACGTAACGGAGTTTCCTGGACCACGCTCGCAGGACTAAGCGAGCGTGCGGCGAGTCCGGCCCCACGTTGTCGCGGAGGACGATTCTCGATAGCGCCGCCCGGGAACCTGGAACACGCCCGCTTTGCCGGCGCGAAGCAGTCGTCTCCCCGACGCCCGACGAAACGGTCTTGGCTCGTCCCAGGCGATATTGCGTCCGTGAGCAACGGCCCTGCCGCTATGTGCCCGAAGCGGTCGCCCGGTGAGCTCGCCACCAAGCGTGGTCGACAGGCACCGATGAACAGTGAGGTGACGCGAAGTTATCTTCCACGGAACAATTGCGCGCAAACTGAAGGAGGATGTTGATGCGCAGCCTGATCTACTCGATGAGTGTGTCGCTGGACGGCTTTATCGCTGGGCCCGACGGCGCGATCGACTGGTCGGCGCCCGACGAGGAGCTGTTTCGGTTCCACACCCAGCAGGTGCAGGAAACCGGTATGCACCTCTGCGGACGGCGGCTCTACGAAACGATGGTCTACTGGGAGACCGCTGAGGAGAGTCCGCTGGCGGCGGAGCAGGTCGAGTTCGCCCAGATCTGGAAGGCCCTGCCGAAGGTTGTGTTCTCCACGACGCTGGAGAGCGTGGTGGGCAACACCAGGCTGGCGATGGACGGTGTCGGCGAGGAGGTCTCGAGGCTCAAGCAACAGCCCGGAAAGGACATCGCCGTCGGCGGCGCCGGCCTCGCCCGCGCGTGTATGAAACTTGAGCTGATCGACGAGTGGCGGCTGTTCGTCAGCCCGGTCCTGCTCGGCGGCGGCACGCCCTACTTCCCGACCCTCGACGAAAGGATCAACATGGAGCTGGTCGAGACGCGGACGTTTGGCTCTCGCGTCGTTTACCTCCGCTACCGGCGCGTGTCAGACGACCTGTAGGCGTTCGGACCACTTGCGCTCCCTGGTGGGACGGGCGACAAATTGAACATCCAGCAAGCGTCGCTCGATCGCGCCGCTCAGGCGAGCGACGCCTCCAGCGTGATCTCCTTGACACCGGCGAGCGCGCGACTCACCACGCAGCCTTCCTTCGCGCCCTGCGCGGCAGCCTTGAAGGTGGCCTCGTCGATTCCAGGGACGCTCCCGACTGTGCGAAGCGCGATCGCCGTTATCGTCGGCGCGCCGTCGACGAAACGCAGCGTCACCGACGCGTCGGTCTTGACGGACTCGACCGGGGTGCCGGCGTCGGCTAGCCCAGCCGAGAGCGCCATCGAGAAGCACGCCGCGTGTGCCGCCGCGATCAGCTGCTCAGGGTTGGCTCCTGGGCCATCCTCGAACCGCGACTTGAACGAATAGTCGCCATTGATGCGCTCACCCGCGGTGAAGGTCCCGCTGCCGGCCTTCAGATCGCCCTTCCATTCCGCGCTCCCCTTTGCTGGCATCGTGTCTCCTTTGATTTGGCGTTTCGCTCACCGCGATCGGACGAATCCTAGATCCTGTTCCGCCCCAAATCCCTGCTAGGCGAGGCTCTCGTTACCGCGTCCTTGCGAGCGCGCTCCACGCCGTGCACGAGACTAGCGCTTCAGAGGACACGCGACGGCACGGAGGACCCGACCGGAGCGAGATCGGGGAGGCCATCGATCTGGGCGACGGGACCTCGCGCATGTAGCGATTGACGGTCCCCATCCCCAGCGCGGCAGGAGGCCAGCCTCGTAGTATGACGACGTGACGCCCGCGCCTTTCGTTCACCCGCTGCGGGTGCGCTATGCCGAGTGCGATCCGCAGCAGATCGTGTTCAACGCCAACTATTTCGTGTACTTCGACGTCGCGATGACGGAGCTCTGGCGTGCGGCAATCGGGCGCTACGGAGCCATGCTCGAGCGGGGCGTCGACATGGTTGTGGCCGAGGCCTCGGCGCGGTTCCTGGGCGCGGCACGCTTCGACGACGAGCTCGCGCTCGAGGTGTCGATCGCGCGCCTCGGTAGGACCGCATGCACGACGCGACATCGTGTGCTGCGCGACGACGACGTGCTCGTGGAGGGCGAGCTACGCCACGTGTTCGTCGATCCCGCCTCGTTCGAGAAGCTGACGATCCCGGACTGGCTGCGGGAGGCGCTCGCCCCCTGGGCGACCGGGGAATAGCCGGTCGCGGCTCGGAGCCGCCACGCCAACGCGACCGCCGCCGGGCTCGCCAGCAGCGCTATGGGCGTGGGCCTCAGCGCTCGGAGCGGAGGTCGGCGTCTGTCCGTGCGCGCCGCGCAGCGTCGCGGATCTCAAACACGTCCGTCGCCCAGTCACCCACCTCGCGCGTGACGTCGCGCACCGCGCCGACGACGATCCCGACGATACTGCCGACGTGCGTTGCGCCCGACTCGATCACGACCTGGATCGTGTCCTTGTGTGTCTCGAATCTGTCGAGGTTTTCGCTCATGTGGGTCAGGCCGCTGAGGCTAGCTCCCGCGGCCGCACCTCGGCGGCCTTGTCCGGGTCGGACCCGGAGCTGCCGCGGCCGGGTAGCGGTGGCAGCGCGAGCTTGACGATCTTACGTACGACGCTGCCAAATTGCTTGTGCAGCGGGCCGGTGTTGTAGGGGATGCGATAGCGCTCGCTGATCTTGCCTACCTCGGTCGAGATCTCGGCGTAGCGGTGGGCCGGCAGGTCGGGGAACAGGTGGTGCTCGATCTGGAAGCTGAGGTTGCCCGCAAGGATGTGGAACAGCTTGCCGCCGGTCAAGTTGGCCGACCCGAGCAGCTGGCGGTAGTACCACTCCCCGCGCGTCTCGTTCTCGGCCTGCTCCTCGGTGAACTGTTGCGTCCCGTCGGGGAAGTGGCCGCAGAAGATGATCGTGAACGACCACAGGTTGCGGGCGAGGTTCGCGGTCGCGTTGCCGGCGAGTACGAACGGGAGCGAGGGGCCGGACAGCAGCGGGAAGAGCACGTAGTCCTTGAGCGTCTGGCCACGAACCTTGCGCCAGATGTCTCCCAGCATGCCGCGCTTCTCACCCAAGGTCATCTCGCCGGTTGCGATCCGCTCGGTTTCGAGGTCGTGCAGCGCGACCCCGTATTGGAAGAATGTTGCGAGCAGCGCTGCGTACAGCGGGTTGCCGAGATAGTACGGATGCCACCGCTCCTCCTCGGACAGGCGCAGGATCCCGTAGCCGATGTCGCGGTCCTTGCCGACGATGTTCGTGTGGGTGTGGTGCATGTAGTTGTGCGAGTGGCGCCACTGGTCGCCGGGGCAGGCGGTGTCCCACTCGAAGGTCTTGCCATTCAGCCGCGGGTCCTTCATCCAGTCGTACTGCCCGTGCATGACGTTGTGGCCGATCTCCATGTTGTCGAGGATCTTCGACAGGGACAGGGCGACGGTGCCGGCGATCCAGGCGGGCGGCAGGAAGCCCAGGAACAGCAGGCCGCGGCCGGCGAGCTCGAGCTCGCGCTGGGCGCGGATGACCTTGTTGATGTAATCGGCGTCGCGCTCTCCGAGGTCGGCGACGACGTCGGCGCGGATGGCGTCGAGCTCTTGGCCGAAGGCCTCGAGCTGCTCGGACGTGAGACTGGATACGGAGGTGGACATGACTGGCTCCTTCTCGAGGTCGGGGTTCAGAGGTCGAGCGCGACATCGCCGACCGGCACGGACACGCAGATGCGGATCTGTTCCTCGCCAGCCGTTGAGGTCTCGCCGGTGAGGACGTTCCGCACGGTGCCGGCCGTCTTGCGAGCGCTGCACGTGTTGCAGATGCCCATACGGCATCCGTGCTCGGGCGCAAGCCCGGCGTCCTCGGCCTGCTCGAGCAGCGGCAGGCCGGTGTTGGCGGCATCGCATCCGCTGGCGGCGAAGCTGACGAGGCCCTCGGCGCCATTGGCGTCGAAGCTCAGCGCGGGCGGTGTGAAGGTCTCGACCGCCGGCTCGTCCAGGCCGTCCTGCGCCCAGACGGCGCGGACCGCGTCGATCAGCGCGGGTGGCCCGCAGACGAATGTCGCCGCGCTGGAGTGATCGGAGATGACGGCGCCCAGGTGCTCGCGGCGGAAGCGCCCGGTGAGCGTCTGGCTGCGCCCGCGCGTGAAGCCGCGGGCGACGCGAAGCCCCTCCTCGCGGTCGGCGAGCTGGTCGAGCTCGGCGCCGTAGAGCGCGAGCTCCGACGAGCGCGCGTAGTTCAGGAAGCCGATCTCGCCGGCGAAGCCCTCATCGCAGAGCGTGCGCAGCATCGCCATCACCGGCGTGACGCCGCTGCCGCCGCTGATCAGCAGCACGCGCTCGGGCCGCGGGTCGGGCAGCACGAACTCGCCCTCCGCCTGGGTCAGGCCGAGGATCATCCCGGGCTGCGCGTGGTCGCGCAGGTAGCGCGAGACCTTGCCCTCTGGGTGGGTCGAGACGGTCAGCTCGAGCGCTCGGCCAGCGGCGTGCTGCGAGCCGGCGGGGGAGTAGGGCCTGGTCTCGCGGACCCCGTCGATCTCGATGCTCACGCCGACGAACTGCCCGGCTCGCAGGCCGCGCCAGTTCTCGTTTGGGCAGAGCGTGAGCGTGGCGCTCTTCGGCGTCTGGCGGCGGACGGCCGTTACCTCGGCGCGCACGTCGCGCTTTACGAGCAGGGGGCGGACGAGCTCGATGTAGCGATCGACGCCGTGCGGGTAGGCGAGCGCCTCGAGCAGGCTCGAGCGCAGCAGGCGGCGGCCGAGGCCGCGGGACGAAGTGGCGGTGGGCAGCGCTCTCGACTCCACGTTATTCAGTGCACGACTGTTCACAGTGTACACTTACCCGGGTTCCAGGCATTAGATACATCTGTGAACATCGTCACACTACGATCGTGAACGGCCGTACTCCAGAAAGCGGCGCCACGCGTCAAGAGCGCAAGCAGCGCACCCGCCAGGCGCTACTCGACGCGGCGCTAGAGCTTCTCGAGGAGCAGAGCTTCTCGAGCCTCAGCCTGCGCCAGGTGACGCGCGCCGCGGGCATAGTCCCGACGGCCTTCTACCGCCACTTCGACGACATGGAGGAACTCGGACTCGTCCTGATCGACGAGTCGTTCCGAACACTGCGGGCGATGATCCGCGCCGCGCGCGAGAACCCGCGAACCGACGAGCACGTGATCCGCAACTCGGTCGAGATCCTCGTCGAGTATGTGCACGAGCACGACACCCACTTCCGCTTCATAGCGCGCGAGCGCTTCGGCGGCGTCGCTGCGTTGCGGCACGCGATCCGTGGCGAGATCCGTCTCTTCGCGAGCGATCTCGCGACCGACCTCGCGCGCTTCCCCTACCTCGACAGCTGGAGGACCGAGGATCTCCAGCTGCTCGCCGGGCTGATGGTCAACGCGATGGTCTCGACCGCCGAGGCGATCCTCGACGCGCCGCCGAAGAGCCCGACGGCGGAGGCCGAGATCATCGCGACCGCCGGGCGCCAGCTGCGGATGATCACGCTGGGCGTGCCCCAGTGGCGCAGCTCAGGGGTGCAGGCTGTGTCGCCGGCCGTCAGCAGGCGGGCCGGGGTGCCGCGCCCGTAGAGGGCTGCAGGTGGGCGTCGCCACCCTGCCCGGCGGATCTCGTCGATCAGGGGCAGCCCGGCCGATGGCGCAGGCCCGTAATCACCTCACGTTTCGATGCCCTGCGTCGTTATGGGTGCATGAACAGAACAGATCTGCGGTTCCCCTCAGGAGCCGACACATGCGCGGCGTGGTTCTATCCCGCCGCGGGCGACTCATCGTCGGCTCCCGTCGTCGTGATGGCTCACGGGCTCTCCGGAACCCGCCGCGACCGGCTGGGTGCGTTCGCAGAGCGTTTCGCGGCCGCGGGCACCGCGGCGCTCGTGTTCGACCACCGCGGTTTCGGGGACAGTGCCGGCGAGCCGGACCTGTTCCTCCCAAAGAGGCAAATGGAGGATTGGCACGCGGCAATCGCCTTCGCCCGATCGCTACCGGGTGTCGACGCGGAGCGTGTGGCGACGTTCGGCTCCTCGATGGGCGCGGGCAACGCGCTCGCTGCGGCCTCACAGGATGCTCGTGTCGCGGCCGCGATCAGTCAGGTCCCGTTTCTTGACATGGTGCGCCAGGCGCACCGCTCGTCGCTCAGGGTCACGGCCCGCATGCTGCTGGCGGCTCTCCTGGGCCGCCATCTCCCCGTGGTCGGCGAGCCCGGTGAGGCGGCGTTCATCAACGCACCCGGCGGCGAGGCCGGCTGGCGTCACGTCGTGGCGATCGGCGAGGAATCGCGGTGGCGCAACCGTGTCTCTTCGCGTTGGCTGCTTGGCCGTCCCTATCGCCCGGCGCGCTATGCCCGAGATCTGCATTGCCCGTGGCTCGTCTGTGTGGGCGAGTACGACCAGGTCGCCAAGCCCGGACCCGCGATCGCGGCAGCGAACCGCGCCCCCCTGGGCGAGCTGCGCACTTATCCCGGCGTTGATCACTTCGACATCTACGACCGGTCCGTCCACGAGCAGCTGGTGGCCGACCAGCTCGCGTTCATACGCCGCCATCTCGAGCCGGGCGAGCCGTTCGCCGGTCCGGTGGCCACAGCGGGCGTGAGGGCAGCGGATACAGCCGGTCGGCCGCGGGGCTGAACGAGGACATCGACGCTCTGCTGTTCGAGCTCCCGTGGTCAGAAACGCCGCCGATCGCGATGTCGCAATTCGCCGATGGAGGCGAGCGTGATCCGGCGGGTGCCTTGCGGAGTCAGTCTCGGCAGGGTTAGGGTGAAGCGCCGATGTTCGACTTCGACGCCTATCTGGAGCGGATCGGTCTTGCGGGGGCCGGTTTGCCGACCTGGCAGGCGATCCACCGCGCGCACGCCACGTCGATCCCGTTCGAGAATCTCGATTCGCACCAGGGCATCCCGGTCTCGCTCGAGCAGCAGGACCTCGAGCGCAAGATGGTCGCTGAGCGGCGCGGCGGGTACTGCTTTGAGCACAATCTGCTGCTCGCCTCCGCGCTCGAGCACCTCGGCCTAGAGGTGGAGCCGATGCTCGCGCGCGTTCGCGTCGGCGGCGCGCCCCCTGAGGCACGCCCCAACAGCCACCTGGTGCTGCGGGTCACCGACGGCGATGGCAACAAATGGCATGCCGATGTTGGCCTCGGCCTCGGCACGCTGCTTGATCCGATCCAGTTCGGCCCGGACCCGGACACGGTGCACGAGCAGTCGGGCTGGAACTACCGCGTCGTCCAGGACGGTTACGAGCTTGTGCTGCAAACACGCGATCCTGACGGATGGTCGGACCGCTACGGGTTTGTGCCTCGTCGAGTTCCGCGGATCGACATCGAAGTGAGCAACTGGTGGGTCTGCACCAACCCGCGCTCCCCGTTTGTGTTCGGGCTGATCGCCTCGATCAATCACGACAACGGGCGGCGCGAGGCCATCTCGGATTGGAGCGGACCCCTGCAGGAAATGACCATAACCCCCGACGGCGTCGAGTCATCCGAGCAGCCCCGGGCCATGATCCCGGGCAAGCTCGAGCAGTTCGGCTTGCCTGGGTTCCAGCTCGGCGAGAACGGGCGGATCCACGCGACCTGAGTGACCAGCTCTAAGCCGCAGAGAAGGATCGGTGGGTGAGGCTAAGCGTTCGCCACGACTTCGCCCACCTCGACGCTGTCGATTGTCACCGCCGCCCGCTGCGCTTGAACCTGTCCCGCAGCTGCCTGCGCCGCCCCCTCGCTGTCGAACACGATCGTTCCGCGCCCCTCGCCATTCGGCAGAGCGATCCAGTATCCGGCGACAAACCCCGGTGCTCCGCTCACCGTGGGCACAACCTGCTCGTGCAATTCATTGATCGCAGCGTCCCGATCGTGGATCGTGACGCTCACAACGACAGCATGCATTCCGCTCTCCTCTCGTCGCGATTACGGCCGAGCGAGCGTACCCGAAGCCAGCTCGAGGCGCGGGCACGAGCGCGATGCCGAGGACGTCCGCGACTCATCGCGACGTCGGCGGCTACGCGGAACAATGGGTCGCCGATGAAACCCACGCCCCAGACGGGCAGAAGCTTGGCCGAAGTCGGCTTCTTGCTCATCCCAAACCGGACGCAAGTGGAGCGATGAATCCCGCCGAGCTTCGCAATCACTGCGCCTCACTCACCGGAGCCGAGGAGACCTTTCCGTTCGGCCCCCGGACCTCCGTCTTCAAGGTCGCCGGGAAGATGTTTGCGCTGTCCGAGCTCAGCGCGGACTCGCTTCGCGTCAGTCTCAAGTGCGAGCCCGCGCTCGCAGAGGCACTCCGCGAGACGCACGCGTCCGTGATCCCCGGGTACCACCTCAACAAGAGGCACTGGAATACCGTGATCCTCGACGGATCACTTCCCGACGACACTGTCCGCGACATGATCGAGGACTCATACGACATCGTCGTGAGCAAGCTCGCGCGAGCGGATCGTCGCGCCCTCGGCTGGCGCGGCGACTCCTAGATCTAGGCCGCCCCCTGTGATTGTTCATTCTTCTGTGCGCGGGCGTCCGAACCGTTCGAGCATCGCCTCGACGATCTGTGGACCTGCATCCTCCTGTAGGAAGTGTGCAGCGCCGTTGATCCTCACCTGCTCGCCCGCTGTGGGCAGCAGCTGAGTGAACACCTCCCCCGACTTCGGGTAGGGGAAGACCGGGTCGCTGTCGGAGAAGGCCACGAGCGCGGGCTTCTCCCAGCGGCTCAGAGCGTCCTGCACGGTGGCCATCTCGCGTGCGCCTGGGTCATCGGCCGTGAGCGGGACGAGCAGCGGGAAGCGCTGCGCGCCGGCCTTGCTGTCGGGGGTGGGGAAGGGAGCCTCGTATGCCGCGACTACCTCGGGCGTCAGGTCGGTCGCCGTGGCGCCTTGCATGATCGTCCCGATCGGCAGGTCCGGTGTGCGTTCGGCGAATTCGCGCCAGGCCATGAAGCCCTTGCTCACGCGCCCGGTGAACAGCCCTGTGTTCATCACCACTATGCGACCGACCTGCTCGGCGTGCTCGACGGTCCAGCGTAGCCCGATCGGCCCGCCCCAGTCCTGCACGACGACCGTCACGTCGCTGAGTTCGATCTGCTCGAGATGGCGCGTCACGTACTCGACGTGGCGCTCGTAGGTGTACCAGTCCTGGTCGGTGGGCTTGTCCGAGCGGCCGAAGCCGACGAGGTCCGGGCATACGACGCGATGGCCGGCCCTGACCAGACCATTGAGCATGTGCCTGTAGAGGTAGCTCCAGTCGGGCTCTCCATGGAAGCACAGCACGGTTGGACCCGTTCCCTCGTCGATGTGGTGCAGCCGCAGGCCGTCCACCTCGACGTAGTGCGGCTCGTACGGGTAGTCGGGAAGGTCCTCAAAGCGCTCGTCGGGTGTGCGGAACACGTTCATCGGTCGGTCCTTTCCTCTGTGTGCCGGTGGGCGGGCAGCGAGGATGGCGCCATGATGTGGATCGCGGGACTGGTGCTTGGTGGTCGCCATCCTCGGCTCCAAGTCGAGGCCGCGCATGGTTGCAGGTCCTCGCGTCGGCGCTCGGCCCATATCGCATTCGCAGCCGAGCGGGCGTCTGGGGAGCCGATGCCACGCTGCCGCTCCGGTGTTCGTGGAAGGGCTGTCGGCAGGTCACGATCCCGGCTGTGTAAACCCGACCTCCTGCACCATCCAGCCGTTGCCGTCGGGATCGCTGAACGAAAGGAAGGAGTTGTAGTCGGTGCGCTCGGGATCGGGCCCTGGGACCTGTTTGCCAGCTTCGAAATGAAACAGCTCGCTGACATCGGTCCCACGTCCGGTGAGCTCGGCTCGTGCGGCGTCGATGTTGGAAACGGTCAGATGCAGGCCCTGCACAGAGCCTGACCTCTCCGTATTCCTCATGATCGCGATCGAACACGCCGAGCCCGGTGGAGTTAGCTGTACGACGCGAAAGTCATCACCAGCACTGTGGTCAACGAGCAGATCGAAGCCCGCTTTCTCGATGTAGAAGGTCTTCGCACGATCTACGTCCGAGACCGGGATGACGATGAGTTCGAGCTTCCAGTCCATGGTGCAGCCTCCGTTTCTTGTTGGTCGCCGATGTCCTATGAGCTAAGACGCCGGCTCTCCCAAGACGCCGGCTCTCCCGAGAACTAATCGACATGACTCGCGTGAGATAGTGTGCGTGGGCAGTGCCCAACCCTGCTCAACCAGGCGGCCGGCACGAGCGAATCGCGCTCGTGCTCGCCGGCGGCGGGGCGCGTGGGGCCTACGAGGTCGGAGCCCTAGCAGCACTGGCGCCCGCACTCGCCGCGCGCGGCGCGTCGCCGGACATCATCGTCGGCACCAGCATCGGCGCACTCAACGGTGCTTTCTTCGCGGCTCGCGCCCACGAGCCGCTCGCGGCGACTGCTGCTGCCGGAGTTGAGATGTGGCGTGAGCTGCGCTGGGACGACGCGCTGCGTCCGTTGGTCTCGCCGTCCGAGCTCGGTCGTCTGCTGGGCGCAGGAGCGATGCTCGCCGGCCTACCCGGCGCCGACCTGTCCGGACTGCTCGACTCCTCGCCGCTGCGCGACACGCTCACGCGCCTTGTCGCGTTCGAGCAGATCGCGCGCAACGTCAAGGGCGGCGCGTTGACGGCCACCGCGGTCGTGGCAACCGCCCATGCCACGACGCGCAGCGTGGTCTTCCATCACGGCGGTCCGGCACTTGGCCTTGACTCGATGCACGCGATCGAGTACGTCGCGACCCCGATCGCCCCCGAGCACGTGCTCGCGTCGGCGGCGATCCCAGGCGCGTTCCCCGCAGTCGAGATCCGGCGCCCGCGCGCGGCTGCGGGCTGGTACAGCGACGGCGGCGTGCGTCTGAACGCACCGCTCGTTCCAGCGCTCGCGCTGGGCGCCGACCGCGTCGTCGCGATCGGCCTGAACTCCTCGGTGACGCGTGCCAGGCCGTCAGCGCGGCCGGACGCGATCGACGGCGTCGCGCAGCTGCTGCAGGTCGTGCTCGCCGATCAGCTGGCCGACAATGTGGCGACACTCGCCGCGGTCAATGAGACCCTCCCGGCCGGGTCCCCGGCCGGCCCCGAAGACGCTGGCCGCCGCGGAAGAATTCCCTATATCTTCATCGCACCATCCGATCGGTTGGAGATCGGACGCCTTGCGCGCGACATCTACAAGCGTCACTACGCCGGCATTGGCAGTCTCGTGCGCGACACCAACCTCGCACTGTTCGGGCGGATCGTCAACGCGGAGCGCAGCGCGATCCACGGCGAGCTGCTCAGCTACCTGTTCCTCGCGCGTGAGTTCATCGACGAGCTGATCGCACTTGGCCGACGCGACGCCGAGCACTGGCTCAACGCCCAACACGATGCCGGCCTGTGGCAGATTGGGCGCCTACCCTCGCCGACCGGCCCGGCGCCGGCTAAGGGCCGGCCGCGGAAACCCAGACCTCGCGCAACTCGCACTTGAGCCCACACGATCGCCCCCCGGGCAATTACAAGGCGGTTGCTACAGCTCGGCTGGCTCGATCGCACCCGGCTCGTGGGTGTTGACGAGCTCGCCACTCTTGCTCTCGCGCTGCTGCAACGCGACCCGGCCAGCACGACCCTCGAGCAGCGCTCCAATCGACTTGACGTCGCCGCCGGTGCTCGTCAGTTCCTGCTCACTGATCCCCCAACCGTAAAGGTTGCGGATCGCCTCGGCATTCTCGCCGCCCTTGCGAAAATCGTAGGTCTCCGGGCAGACCTTCTTACCGTCGCAGCTGCCACCGACGACTATGCAAAGCGGGCGGATCGACAAGCCGTCGTCCGCGATATCGACCTCCTGGATCCGCAACGTGTACTCGCCGGGGTCGAGCAGCACCTCTGGCTGCTCCGTAAACGGCTCCAGCCGGTCCCCGTCCACGGCGGACTCTTTAGCCCGCCTGGTCGCGGCGCGCATAGAGCTCGTCCACGCGCGACATGCCCTTCGGGGGCATCATCGCTCCGGCAATCCAGACCAGTGGGACGAAGAAGCCGACGATGAACAAGACGAAATGTCTGTGTTGAAATGTCCTGACACCGAGAAAAAGCAGCAGAAATAGATAGACGATGCCCAGTCCGACGTACAGCAAGAGAAGCCCCCGTCCTGGTAGCGGTCAGGGCACCTTAGACGGTCTTGCGCGCAACCGGCTTCCGTGATGCCGTCCTGCACGCGCGGCAGGCCCTCGCGCACGATCAGCGCTAGCGGGACTCAAGGACAGCTCGTGCTGGATCGGTGTAGTCGGGACATTGCGAGACCCCGCCGTCGCCGACCGTGGTCCGATGTGTGTGATGCGCGTGCGCCACGATCTCCGCAGCCACCGACCTCTCGTCATAAGGGCAGACGATGGTCAAGGGCGAAGCGGCGAACACGAGATTGAACACGGACTCGTATCGAGTCCAGATGCGAACCTCGGCGTCGGACCTGCCCGCCCAGATGGGCTCACCGACCACTCGCACCCAAGGAGCGCCGCGCTCGAGTGCGGCCTGCACGAACGCCGCGTAGGCCTCGAGGGCGGCGATCGGCGTGCTGTAGAAGCCGCTCGCGTCGAGGAACTCGACGCTTCGTGCGTCGCGGCCGAGGTGCTCGCGAAGAAGCTCGATATTGGGGCCGGTGGTCACCGCCAGCATGGCTTCGGAGCGCTCGAGCCCGTCGGCGAGAAAGGACCCCATGGTCGTTCGGAACTCGGCGTCGGCACGGTAGGCGAACACCGAATGCTCCACCGTCGGACGCGACAGCGTGCCGCCGACGAGATAGTCGATGGTCACCGCCAGCGCTCGCGAGAGCGCCGCGAGCGTGCTGGGACGGAGGTTCGTGCGCCGCCCTGACTCCACCTGGGCGATCGCTGACCAGCTGACCCCGGCATGGTACGCAAGCGCCTCCCTGCTCCAACCAAGGCGCCCGCGCGCGGCCCGGACGCGATCTCCGATTCCGCCGCTACCGCTCCCCCGCCCATCCACGGTCATAGTGGGATTGTAGGTGATACACTTGACGCTGTCAAATGACTCACGCGCAGGCAGTGACTGAAACCGGGAGCCGGTGGAACCATGTCCCACGTAGCGTCGGCGGTGCCGCGGAGGCTGTACTTGGGGCACGTGGAGAAGCCCGGAGGCTGCAGCGGATCTTCGAACGCACCCCCGTGCCGGCGCTGATGTTCGACGCCCAGCGCTCGCATCTCGAGGCCAATCGCCCGGCCCGGCTGTGGTTCCGGCGCAGCCTCGAGGAGATCCGAACCTACACGTTGGGCGACCTCGCGCCCCCCGACCAGCTTGCGTGCTGGGAGCGGTTGTGGGCGCGGCTGCTCGAGACGGGCTTCGTCGCCGAGCGCTATCAGGGGACCAAGCCGGATGGCAGCCCCATCGACGTCTTCTATTGCGCGCTCGCCGACATCCTTCCGGGGCGGCATGTCATCGTATTCGCACCCGCCGACTGGCCCGAGGACGAGTTGGGCGTGATCGAGGACGATGGCCCGGACCCCTCCACCTCGCTGACGCCACGCGAGGTCGAGGTGCTCGCGCTCGCGGCGGAGGGAGCGGGCATCCCGGACCTGGGCGAAGAACTCGCACTGAGTCCCGATACGGTCAGAACGCACCTCAAGCACATCTACGCGAAGCTCGGGGTGCACAACCGCACGGCCGCCGTCACAAGGGCAATTCGGCTCGGCCTGATCGACTGCTAGCGCGCCACCGCCCGAACGCGACCAGCAACGCAACTTCTACGTCGCGACGGGGCCAACCACGAGCGTCGAACTTCAAGGAGCGCTCCTCCACATGGGTGCCACGGACGGGATCACCATTATGGGGGATCGTGCACCGCTCTCCGGCTGCCGAGTATCAATGCATGACGTTTGCAAGGCCAGTGGGCAGGCTCGGCCGGACCCGACGGACGCTGCGCGAGGAGCGCAACCTTCTCGCTGTCCTGCTCGACAGCCTCGACGTCGCCGTTGTCGCCTGTGGCGCCGATGGGCAGCTGACGCATCTCAACCGGCGCGCGGTCGAGCTGATGGGCATGGACGGCTCCACGGGGTCAGATCCCAACACATGGACCACACAGGTATGGCCTCGAACACCGCAGGGCCTGCCGCTGAGCCTGGAGGAGCTGCCGATCGCGCGAGCACTGAAAGGCGAACTGGTCCGTGATATCGACATGCTCGTCAAGACCGGCCGGGGAGACGTTCTGATCAGCACCACCGCCAACCCGGTCTACGACGACAAGGACATCCAGGTGGGCGCCATCGCGATATTCGCGGACGTCACCGAACAGCGAGCGAGAGAGGCTGCGATTCGTGACGAGCTGCGAGCCGTGAACCTGGCCGTCGACATGGAAGAGGCGCTCGCCGCAGGTCACCTCGTCCTTTACGCACAGCCCATCGTCGACCTTGCAACGGGACAGACTGTCATGGAGGAGCTGCTCCTGCGGGTGCGCTCGCGCGACGGGACGTTCGTGGGGCCATCTGAGTTCCTGGAGGTGGCCGAGCGCTACGGCACCGTCGCGGCGGTCGACGAGTGGGTCTTCGAGCAAGCTGCCCATGCTGCGGCTGCCGGCCGGGCGGTCGCCGTGAACGTATCCGCGTGGACAGTCGCACGATCGTCGTTTCTCGAGCTCGTCGAACGCACGCTCGAGCGCGACCGCATCGAACCGTCGCTGATCACGTTCGAGATCACCGAGACCGCGGTCATCTCTGACATCGACGGTGCAACGCGCTTTGCCGAGCGGCTGGAGACGATCGGCTGCCGGTTCGCGCTCGACGACTTCGGGACAGGCTATGCGGCCATGACCTACCTCAAGCACCTCCCGCTCCAGTATCTGAAGATCGACATCGAGTTCGTGCGCGACCTCGTCGAGAACGAGCGCTCTCGCGCGATCGTCTCCGCCATCGTGGGCCTCGCCACGGGCCTCGGCCAGCGCACGGTCGCCGAGGGCGTCGAGGATCCGGCCACGCTCGAGGTCCTGCGGGAGCTCGGAGTGGATCTTGCCCAGGGATTCCACATCGGCAGACCGGCTCCGATCGCGGCCCGGCCCCCCGGTTCATTCCCAAACGGTTTTCAACGCGAGGGCGCCCTCCTTCGGCGCTCGCTTTCGCCATAGTGCGAGCACCCCGGTCGCTCGGCGGCGAACGCAGGCGTCAACGGCGTGCATGAACGTTCAGCGCCGAACCAGGGACTGGTCCGGACCACTGGCTCGAGCCACCGATCAGCTGGGCTCGTGCGACTCGCCAAAGTTCTCGACGAGCCGGAAGAGCCGCACGTGGGAACGCGCGATCGCTCGAAGTTCGCGCACTAGGCGGTGAGCCTCAGGCAAATCCGTGAGTTCTTGGCGCTCCTTGATCGTTCGCATGCGCACCATCACCATCATCGCGTCGCCATTGACGCTTTCGTAAAGCTGGGCAGACACGAAACCTCGGCGGCCGACCATCACGTTTCGGATTCCGTCGGAGATCCCTCGGGCTAGCTCAACCCGCCGCGACGGGTCGACCGTCCAGACGTCGATCAGGATCGGGGATTCCATTGGGCGGATTGAGTCTAGATCGTTCATGAGCCGCCGAGTCGCGTACGGCCCTCCGGACGATCGGCGGACAGCCGCCAGACCGCCTCGACTGCCGGCTCCCTGCGATTGCGAGGCGAGGCGCTCGTATTGCTCGGCGAGCCGGCGTGTCGCCGGACGCGCACGAGCGAACCCGGTGGCGTTGTGGTTGAGTTGGGGGGCCGTCGCCCCCACCTGAGGAGGAGTCCATGTCGCTGACGCTGTCCTGCGCCTTCGCCACGTCGCCCCAAAGCCACGAGCATGCGCGGATCGCGGAGTCACTCGGCTACGAGCGCGCGTTCTTCTATGACTCGCCGCCGCTTTACCCCGACGTGTGGGTGCAGCTCTGTCGCGCCGCCGAGCGCACCGAGCGCATCGGCTTGGGACCGGGCGTCCTGGTGCCGAGCAACCGCCATCCGATGACAAACGCGGCGGCCATCGCGACCCTGGTCGACATAGCTGGAGCCGACCGTGTCACGGTGGCCGTGGGATCCGGTTTCACTGGGCGCATGGCCATGGGCAAGCGTGCGCTGCCGTGGGCCTTCGTTGCCGGGTACGTCCGGGCGCTCAAGGGGTTGTTGGGTGGCGAGGTCGTGACGTGGGAGGACGCGCGGATCCAGATGCTGCACTCGCCCGGCATGGCGCCGAATCGCCCGATCGAGGTCAAGTGGCTGATCGGCGCCGGTGGCCCGAAGGGCGTCGCGGTTGCCCACGAGCTTGGCGATGGGGTCTTCGCCATCGGCGCGCTCGCGGGCTTCGACTGGAGCGTTGCCCTGGTAGCGGGTACCGTCCTGCGCGAAGGGGAGGCGGCTGACTCCGAGCGGTGTCTTGCGGCTGCCGGCCATGCCGGAGCGGTGACGCTCCACTACGGCTACGAGCACGGCCTTCTGCCCGAGGAGCCAGGCGCGTGAGTGGCTGGCCTCCTACGAGGACATTCCCGAGGAGAGCCGTCACCTTGCCATGCATTACGGCCACCTCGTGCACGTCAACGCTCACGACCGACCCTTCGTCACGGGTGATCTGCTGAGCAGATTCGGACTCGCTCTCACGGACGAGGCATGGCGCGAGCGCCTCGCTCAGCTCGAGGAGGCGGGAGCGACGGAGATCGCCTACCAGCCCGCGGGGCCCGATATCCCGGGCGAGCTCGAGGCACTCGCAGACGTGGCACGAGGCTGAGCCAGTCGCGCGACCGGCCGAGCTAGCTGAGCGTGTTGCACATGCCCGAGGTCGAGCGGGCCGTTCGCCGCGTGCCGTCCGGCTGGCGTCATCCGTGGCCGCGACGCGGCCTTCGAGCAGTAGGGTGGAACGATGGGAAGGCAGGCAGGCGTCGTGCTCTACGTGCTCGCGATGGTAACCGTCGTGGTCGGCGTGGACGTCTTGTTCTTCAGGCATCGGTTCTGGGAGCGGCTGATGGTGAACGTCGGGATTGTCCTGGTGTTCGCTGCGTTCGGCTTGAGGTTCCTGAAGCGAGCATGAGCGGGGCGCTCCGATGAACGCTCCCAACCACAACACCGCTGCGAAACGTCTGCGCGAATGGTGGGCATCTCCCCCGCGATCCGGCTTGCAACGCCTGATAATCCCATGGGAGTATCGCCACCTCCGCGTCTTTGGGGTCACACGTATTGCCGGTGGCATCGTCGCGGCCGGCATTGGCGCATTCATACTCTCGTACGGCGCTTACGGATGGGCAGCCTTCTTCCTGGTTGTTGGGGCAGCGGATCTCGCGGTTGGCTACTGGGAGATCACTATCGCTCGCTCCGCAGCTGCCCGAGCCTGAGCTCGTGCGGCGACATCGCCGCGATTGATCCTCCCGACTGACCGTCTTGAAAGCTCCACCAGGTCGGCGGTCGTGAACTGGCCCCGGTTTCGCATCACTGCGACCCCGGTCATGTTCCGGGTGCCAACCATGCCGGATCGATTAGCTTGAGGCAGGATCGCGGTCTCAGGATCTGCGGCGACGGTCCCAGCCGCGACAACCGATCAGGAGGAAAGCGATATGGCCAGGCTGATCTACTCTGCGATCGCCTCGCTCGACGGCTACGTCGAGGACGAGCAGGGTACCTTCGATTGGGCTGCTCCTGATGATGAGGTGCTGGCGGCCGTCAACGAGCTGGAGCGGCCGATCGGCACCTACCTCTACGGCCGCCGGATGTACGAAACCATGGTCTTCTGGGAGACGGCCGGCACCGCCGCTGATCAGTCGGCCGGGGTACGGGACTTCGCCGAGCTCTGGCGGGTCGCCGACAAGGTCGTCTACTCCCGGACGCTTCAGACGGTGACCAGCGCAAGGACGCGGATCGAGCGCGAGTTCGACGCCGGCGCTGTCCGGCGGCTCAAGGAGCAGTCGCTAGCGGACGTGACCGTTGCTGGTGCGGAACTCGCCGGCCAGGCGATCGCCGCGGGCCTCGTCGACGACTGCCACTTGTTGCTCAACCCGATCCTCGTCGGTGGTGGCAAGCGCGCATTGCCGGACAACGTGCGGGCTCGGCTCCAGCTGATCGATGAGCGCCGATTCAGGAGCGGCGTCGTCCACCTCCACTACCGCATCAGCGTCTGACCCACGCGGCAGGAATGCCTGGAATGCGCCTGGCATCCGCGCCGGTGACATCCAGCGCCACCCGAGGACCGATGTGCCCGGGATGACCTGGATCTCGCGTAGAGTCCGCCGCATGCCCACTTTCGTCCTGCGCCTGATCGCTCCGCGCCCGAACTTCGCCCAGACCATGACGGACTCAGAGCGCGAGATCATGAGCACCCACGCTGCCCATTGGCGCCCGTACCTCGAGCGTGGCGAGATGGTCGTGTTCGGGCCCGTCCTCACCGACGGGGACTCCTACGGCCTCGCGGTGGTCGAGACGGACGACGAGCAGGCGCTGCGCGAGTTCGCCGCACAGGACCCAGTCGTGACGACCGGAACTGCGGCCTTCGAGGTCGGGCGGCTCGCCGCGGGTCACGTTCGCGGGGCCTGACCGCGGTCGCACAGTCGCGCCGGGGCGAGTCCCGGGGCTCGAGAAGTCCTTTGCGCGCGGATATGGGTTGCTCATGGGTTCCTCCGATCAAGCCGAAAACCTGACTGTGACGGCGCCGAGTGCACTGATCCTTAGGATGCCATTGGGCCTCGCCGTGATTTACGGCGTCGCTGCGGTCCTGTGGTACGAGCTGCTGAGGTCGGCCGTGCTCGGCCGGGTCGCGCGGCGAAGACGCGAGGGAGAGCACCCCCGCAGCATGAATAGCTTGGAAGAAGCTGAACTCGCGGAGAGCCAGCGCGAGGCGGCGGAGCAGGAGGCCGCTGAGGCATCCGAGCCTGATCCAGCGCGCAGGCTCTACTTTCTCGCCCGGAAAACAGCCACGGCCGAACGGGACCTGGCGATCCGGGCGGCGAGTGAGGTCGCCGAGGGAGCTATCAAACGAATCGAAGACCGTTATGGGGAGATCGCTAAGGGACTCGACGATGAAGAGACACGGCGACTCGGCTAGCGATCCGAGCGGCATGTCCGAGTTCTCGCTCGGGTCTTCCGTCGCGATGCACAGCGCGGTCTGGTGGCGCTCGGACCTTAGATCCCGAGCCCGTCGAACGTCTTGATCACGCGCCCGCCGGCGGAGCGCCAGATAATCGTGCCCTGCTGCAGTGGGTTGCTGCGCGGAAGCGTCACTACGACCAGGTTTCCAACGGGAGCCGTCGTGATCGTGAAGGCCGGCGATATCTTGGGGCTGTAGCCGCTCGCGCGGCCGGCCGGGTAGCGCAGCGTGACGGTCGCGACGCCGTCGGGCACGACCATCGTGATCGTCGAGCTGGTGGCAGATCCGGGCGGACCACTGCTGGCGCTCTCACCCTGCTCGATCGCCGCCGCCGTATCGCCGCCGCCGCCCGTGCCGCCCATGAGCCCGTGGCCGAGATCGACGTTCCTGGCGAGCTCCATGATGCCCTGATGTGGCGTTTCCCCCGTTCCGCAACCTCCGACGATGCCCGGATAGACGTAGTAGGGGCTGCCGTCGACAACACGGGCGAGGCGTATGTAGTGGACGAACACGCCGCTGATGAACCCTCGCGCCACGATGCCGCTGCCGGCGTCGGCCACCGTCGCGGGCCGGCGCAGGACGCCGAGGATCGACAGCAGCGACCTGCTCGGCGCCCCCTGCAGCGCCCCCTCCTGCCCGCAGGCCGCAGGCGAGGACCGAGCCGTCTTCGACGGCAGCCGTCCCGCTGGCACCGCGGCGCTCCCGTGGTGAGATCCCCCGCCCCGCCCGGCGGATCCCAGCAGGAGCGCCGCGGTCACGCCGGCGGCGACCACGCCCGCGGCAGCCAGGCCGCGGTGACGGCGCTGGCGCGCCCGCGCCTCTTCGATGACGCCCGCGTCGGGGGTTTCCGTGGGCGGTGGCTTGACGGTGACGCTCATCGGATGTCAGGGCTGCGCTCGAGCAACCTGCTGAGCTACTATGAATAGCACAATGTTGGACGTCAAGGTTGACCGCGATGACCCGGCCCTGCTGCACGACCAGGTCGCCGCACAGATCCGGCGCGCGATCGCTGACGGCGAGGCAAGGCCCGGCGAACGCCTCCCGCCCGCGCGGCACCTCGCCGCCGTCATGCACGTCAACACCAACACCCTCCTGCGCGCCCTCAGGCTCCTGCGCGACGAAGGACTGGTCGAACTGCGACCAGGCCACGGGATCCGCGTCAGCGGCACACCGCAACGCGGCGCGCTGCTGGCGAAGGCGATCGAGCTCGTGAAGCTCAGCCGCACGAGCGGCTACGACCGAGCCGAACTGCTCGACATCATCAAACAGCTCCCATAGTCTCGGGGCGCTTTTGCGTCACAAACCGCCGGCCTTCACGATGTACTGGTTGTGGCCGTCGATGATGACCATGCCGATGAGGCGCTTCTTGTTGCGGGCAGGAGCGACGCCGAGGCGTTTGGACTCTTCTACGGACGGCGCGTGGACGCTGTGCTCGCCTTCTTCCTGCGGCGCACGGGCGACCGCGAGCTCGCCGCTGACCTGACCGCGGAGACGTTCGCCGCGGCGCTGTCCGCCCTGCCCCGTTACAGCCCGCAGCGGAGCTCGGCGCTCGCCTGGCTGTTCACGATCGCGCACCACAAGCTGGCGGACTCGATCCGCCGCGGACAGGTCGAGGACCGGGCGCGCAGACGGCTGGGCCTCGAGCCGCTCGTATTCAGCGACGAGGACATCGAGCGCGTGGAGCAGCGGGCGGCGGCGGCGGACGGTGGCGCTGCGCTGCTCGAGCTCGAGCGGCTGTCAGCTGAGCAGCGCGGCGCGATCGAAGGACGGGTACTCGAGGAAACCGAATACGACGAGCTGGCACGACACCTGAGGTGCTCGGAGTCGGTGGCCCGCAAGCGCGTGAGCCGAGGGCTCGCCGAGCTCCGCACGAGAATGAAGGAGGCCTGAGGATGGACGCGATCGACAGGTTCGGGCAGGAGCTGGTGCTGGCCGGGCGGCGCCGACACGCCCGGCGGCTGGCGGTGCTTGCGCTCCTCGGCACACGCTCCGCGCGTACATCGCCGCGACGTCTCCTATCCGCGCATGTGCGTGTCGCACTCGTCGCACTCGCGCTCGTGCTCGCCACCGCGGCGATCACGCTCGCGGCGACCGGTGTGATCCTCACGGGCTCGCCTGTCGGCACGGTGGGTGCTCCGATCGCCACCGCCGGCGAGGGCATCCCGGTGTCGGGCGGCGCGCGGCTGCTCCCCCTGCGAGCGGCAGACCCGGCGGGCGGCCTGCCGTGGGGCATGCGGATCATCCACACCACGCGAGGCCTCATCTGCGTGCAGATCGGCCGCGTCGACGACGGCCAGCTCGGACAGCTCGGCCTCGACGGCGCGTTTCACGACGACGGGCGCTTCCACCCGCTGCCCACAGACGCGCTCCCAGACACTCTCGCCAATGCGAGCGGATGGATGGCCGGAAACTGCGCGAGCCCGGGAGACATCTACGCCGGCGATAGCGTCGGACTCGAGCTCAACGCGGCCACCGGCCCCGGCCCGGGCACTGGGGTCTCCGCTGACCGCCGCGAGATCTCCTTCGGTCTCCTCGGAGTACACGCGGTGAGCATCACCTACCGCGAAGGCTCGGAGACACATACCCAGCGGGTGCTCCCCGACTTGGGCGCCTATCTGATCGTGCAGCGCTACACCAGCGGCAGGCCACTGGGAAGCGTCAGCGAGACCGACGGCAGAGACGAACCGGGCAACTACAGCGGACCGGCCAGCCCGAACGGAGCGCTGACGGCAATCACCTACGACTACGCGGGACGGTCGTGCGTTGATCGGGGCAATCTGCGCTTGGCCTCATGCGGACTCTCGGAAGTGCCGCCACCACGCCCGGCTGCGCCGCCCGCCGTGCACGAGCCGCTGCGCGTACACCTGCAGATCCGCAACCACGTGATCACGAGCGCGCAGATCAGCTTCCGTGCACCTTACCCCGTCACGAATGCCGACGAGGACTACGGGGTGTGGGCGTCGGCCTGCCGCCGCGGCATCACAGGAGGAAGCTCTCAGGCCGACGTCGCGCGCGGAGCGCTCGTGAGCATACCCGTCGGCGGAGTTCTCTCCGGGGCATGCGGCCGCGCGGTGACGTTCAAGGTCGAATACGTCCGCTTCGCGGGCGGCCTGCCACAGCCCACGCCCCTCGGCAGCATCACGATCCACGAGCCGCCCGGCACACACCCCGCACCACTGCCGCGGCGCCTTGTCGAACAGGAAAGGCGGTCCAACCCGACACGCAGCATGCACGCGAAGATTCATCTCGCGCTCCTACCCCAGTCCCGCGCAGCGTGCAGCGCCGCCTACCTGCTCTACCCTTGCTACAAGGGTGAAGTCGGGTTCACGGCTCCCTATTCGGTCACCCCTCCGGCCGCCGGCTACTCCAGGAGCGCCGAATATTCCGTCGACGGATTCGCCGCGTGCAACGCCGGTGGCCGCCCCGAAACCAGCTGGGGCCTCCGACCCAAGATCAGGGCGCACGAAACAATCAAAACCACCTCGCTGGGGCTCTTCGTGCTCACGCCATCCTGCATATCGAGCGAGGGGTTTCGGGTCACTTACCTAAACCAGCAGGGCCCCACGGCTGGCGCACCCCACGAATCGGTCATCGTCGGCACAGTGACCCTGGGGAAGGCAACGCTGCCCAACGGGCAGAGCCCGAAGCCGCATGCGGGATGATGGGCGAGAGTTGGCCGCTGAGCTGAAGGAGATGAGGGCTTATTTCCAAGCAGAACGTGGAGGTGGTGCAGGCGTCTTTCGATGCTCACCGCGCAGGTGGGATCGAGGCTGCGCTGCGGTTCTATTCCCCGAACTGCGTGTGGGACACGGGGCCCGACTGGCTTGAGGATCGGATCTACCACGGTCATGATGGCCTGCGCAGGGTAGACGGCGTATTCCGCGAGAACTTCGAGGAATACGCCCTTACGGTCCACGAGATCCGCGATCTCGGTGAGCGCGTCCTCGCCCTTTATGAGGCGACCGGCCGAATCAAAGGCTCCGGTCTTCCGATCCGTCAGCCGATCGGCATTGTCTTCTCGGGCTTCGATGACGAAGGGATCGGCGAAGCCCGCTCCTTCTTCAGCTGGCGCGAGGCCGTCGAAGCGGCGGGGCTGGCGGAATAGGCGATGTCGCACGAGAACGTGGAGAGAACTCCTTCAGCAGCCTCCTGGGCGCCTTCTGCTCCCAGGCATCAGCAAGCAGATCGCCCGCCAGCGCCTCGTCAGCGCGGTCGAGGCTCACGTGCACGGCGCGTAGCCGCCCGCCCCAGCGGAACTCCTCGCACGCATCGGGGTTGCCCTGAACCGCCGTCTGGATGCCGGGCTCGTCGAGCATCACATTGATGTGACTCTCGTCCCAAAGCGTCGCGAAGATCCTGCCGTCGACACGGAACGAAGGACGTCCGTGATGATCCATCTCCACCGTCGCCGGCAGGGCAAGCGCCAGCTCTCGAACCTGCTCCCGCGAGACCATGACTGGGATCACAATAACCCTCCGTCATGCCACGCCCCGACGCCTGCTCGCCGAGGCGGGCGACAGTCCCCAGGGCGCGGCCACCGGCGATCGCTCTGGACGAGCGGCCGGGTCTGCGCTTAGGCCCGCCGGGCCAGGCGCAGGTAGGTGCCGCCGCGGGTGTGCACTGTGCCGCCCAGCGTCTCGATGGCAGCCCAAAGCGCTTGCTGGAGCGCGCCGAGACGCTCTGGCGCCAGCCGTTGGTGGTCGCTGAACGTGGTAACCATGCCCACCCACTCGTCGGCGGTCAGGGTTCGGCTCCACTCGTAGGTCCTGGTCTCAAGCGAGCAGAATGCGTCGCTCTCCGCCACCGGATCCGGCCAGTCGTCGGGCGGGGAGTGCACGTACCGCGTCGCCTCCGGCGCCTGGCTCCTGTACACGGTCTCCAAGGCCGAAGCCGCCGGCTCGGCTGGCACCTCGTAGTTCCAGAAGCGGGCCAGGGTCCCGCCCCGCAGCAACACACGGGCCGCCCTGGCGACGCCCAGGACCGGATCGATCCAGTGCCAGGAAGCCCCGCAGGTGAGCAGCTCGAAGCGCCGCCCGGCGTCGTCCCAGGTCTCGAAGGCCGCGACCTCGATCGGGATGCCGCGCCCTCGGGGGACGGCGGCCATCTGCTCGTCCGGCTCGACTCCGAGCAGCGACAGACCGCGGCTGGCGAGCGGGGCGGCCGCCTTGCCCGTGCCGCATCCGACGTCGAGCACCTGCGCCGGCCGCAGCGCCGCGAGGTCGTCGAACAGGGCGTCGGGGTAGGCCGGGCGGTAGCGGTCGTACTGCGTGGCCACCGACCCGAACGACGTCGCCCGGGCTCGGTCGAGGTGGACATTCAGGACAGACAGAACGGCCGAGCCTAGCCGTGGCCGCAGACAGTCCCGCATCCGGGGGCGAAGCGCAGGCCGGCGGCTTCAAGCCGGAAGCGCTCGGGCAGGCTAAGGCTTTGGACCTGTCACGCCCGCGGCTGGCACGGCCCTTCCAAAGCTTGCGTGTGCGGCGTCTACTCGGACAGACCTGCCGCCCGCAGTCCTTCGGCGTGATCGAGGTACACCCGGCAGCGCCAGATCCTGTCGCCGCGAAAATCGAGGATCGTCACGAACGGCTGATCGACCGGGACGCCGCTGCCCTTGCCGCGTCCCTTCATCCTGCCCAGCACAAGCACCCGATCGCCGAGATCGCGAAACTCCTCAGCGATGATCTGGAGCTCCGCCCAGTTTTCGCTGGTGTCGACGACGAACCGCTCGACGCCCTCGCGTCCGCGGTAGCCGCCCCCATCGAGTGCCCTGACGATTCCGGGGTACCACTCGAAGTCTGGGGTCGCGAGCTCGGCGAACAAGCCATCGACATCACGGCGGTTGTAGGTACCAACCATTCGCCTGGCAACGTCCACTTTGTCTCGCGACATCTCCACGCGAGTATCGCGCAGCCACGATTCGGCCGCCTTCGGGGCCGAGCGGGACGCGACCCATCGCGAGTACGCTTCTCATCGTGAGGGTCGTCGGGGTCGTCTTCGTGGGGCTGTTCGCGCTGGTGGGATGGTGTGCTTCGGCACAGGCGTCCGCTCCGTGCGCGGTGCGTGGCCAGGTCGTCGCGGGCGTGGCTCACTCTCGGGTCGTCGCCGTGAGAGCTGACGTGGTCGTCTACCGTGTCCGCACCGAACAGGAACAGCTACGGCTGGACACCTTCTGGGTGTGCGACCGCAGGGACCACCGAGCGGTCCGCATCGGCCACGATGAATGGGTGCCCATCGAGAACCTTGGCGAAGGGCACGTCGAAAACAAGACGCTGGAACACCTGCAGATTGCAGGTGCGTGGGTCCTCGCGACGCAGACCGCAGATGAGGACCAAGCGGGATGCTTCAAGTACGCACTGTCAAACTGCAACGGGCCCAGCAACACGCTCGTCCTCGCCAATGCAGCCCTCGGACTCGCAGGGGGATTGGCGAGCATTCGCGACTATGTAGAGGAACTGAGCAACGGTGGTTACGTAAAGACGCCGACGAAGGCATGGACTCGCACGCTGCTCTCGCCTCAGGGTGCGGTGGCCTGGCTCGAAGAACCGGGGTCGGGAGCTGGGAACGTCACCTCGCTGTACGGCTGTCTGGCGTACGCCGCGCGGGGCAAGATCGGCTGCTCGGCGCGCACGCACGCCGAAGGCGACATCGAACCCGCTTCAGTTGGACTTTCACAGAGAACGCTCACCTGGACGACCGGCGGCCGCGCTCAGGCGGCCGTCCTCTGAGAGTCGGCCGGCCGCTCAGCGAATCTGCCCGGACAGGATCTCCTTGTCCAGGGAGATCACTTCGCTCACGTCGCCGACGTTATACGTGTATTCGCGCGCTAGGCCGACCGACACGAACGCCTTCGGCCCCCTTGGCTTCAAGGCTCCGTACGAGTAGACGGTCTCCGACTCCCACGATGGATCACCGCTGCAGCCCGGCGGACCCAATCGGGGAACCATATTTTCGGGTTCACAGGGCCCCTTTTCGGCGCTGAGGGCTACATGGATCACGTAGAACAGCGCGGCTCCCTGGTTCCGCACCAGATAGCCTTTTTCGTTGGCCGCCTTCTCCAGCGTCTGCTTGGTCTTTGCGAACAGGGCCTTGCTCGTGGTGGTGACGTCGACTACGAGCAAGCCCGAGTAGTGGTTGGGTACGTGGGCGCTCAGCCACCCGCAGGTGTTGATGCCGGGGGCGGTTTTCCCTTCGAACTCGAGCGAGCCTACGTGGATCAGCCCCGCCATCTTGGCGCGCGAAAAATGTTCGCAGTTGGGGACGCTCGCGGGTTTTTTGGGAGCTTTGTGAGAGGCCGTAGCGAGAGCGGGCGTCGCCAGCGCAACCGCGACCACGGCGAACAAGACGCCCCTCGGCGCGCGCTTGCGCGCTGGACGCAGCCGGGGCGGCCGGTGCCGGGGCATGACTGCCGAGGCTACCGCAACGCGCCGTCGTTCGCCCGGCCGGCCCCGTGCGAGCTTTGGTCGATCCCACCGACTAGGGTAGGAACCATGACTGCCGCCGGCCCACCGCACTCGACGTCAGGACGGACGCGACGGTCGTTCTCCTTGACATCGCCGGAGCGGGATTTGCGCTCGCTCTATGACAAGCACTTCTGCGATCGGCGTAAGGAGCGCCAGCTGTTCTCCAGCGGGGCGTTCTTCGTGACGTTTGCAACGGTGCGTGGCATCACCCATGCGATCCGTGCCGAACGCGGACCGTTCAAGAACATAACCCCCGGCGGCCGGCACATTCACCACATGACCTTCGGGATCATCGGCCTGCTGACGGTGGGCTACCTGTGGCTGCTGGAGGTCGGCACGAACGAGCACCGGCAGGCATCCCGGATCACCTCGCTCGCTTACGGCAGCGGCGCGGCACTCACGCTCGACGAGTTCGCCCTCTGGCTCAATCTTGCAGACGACTACTGGACCACGGAGGGCCGGGAGAGCATCGATGCCGTGGTGCTGTTTGGCTCGCTGCTCAGCCTGAGCGTGCTCGGCAAGGGCTTCTTGAGCGAGCTCCTGGGACTCGTCCGGAGCGACCCTGCTGGGGCCCCTCTGTAAGGGCGACCGCTTCGCCGCGCAACGTCAGGTTAGCTTCTGTCAGCACTCCCCTGTCTGGCGTCGAGCCGTCGCTGAGATCACCCAGCGCGGGGTGCCCGGGCGGTGGGCGACGGAGCCCTGGCGTCATACTGCGAGGGCACTGGCGCCGCGAGCGCCACGGTGTCGCCGGCCTCGGCTTCACGGGTCGCTTGAGGCTGCGACCCGGCTTTCCCCACCCGCGCCTGCCGCGACCGTTCGGGTTGCGAGCGCTCGAGCCGATCGGATGCCCCACTGGCGACCTTCTCCAGCTCGACCGCCGTCCGGTGTAGATCCTCGAGCACCCTGCGGAGCGCATCCGAGGCGCCGTCGGTTTTCACCTCGAGCTCATGGAGGCGTACCTCCGCCTGGTCTTGCAACGCCTTGAGCTGTTCCTCTGAGCGCTGGAGGCGCTCCTTTGCCTCAGCCCGCGCCTGGGCGAGGATCTCATCCGCTTGCTCCTTGGACTGGGCACGGAGCTTGTGCGCTTGCATTCTGGCGTCCTCGACAGTCGCGTCGGCCTCGTCCCTCGCGCGGCCTGTGGTCTGTTCGGCCTCAGCCAGCGCTGTCGCGGCGAGCTCCTCCGCAACCTCGCGTGCGCGCTGCAGGACACTGCTCGTTTGCTGCCCGACCCTGTCCAGGGCGTGCCTGACTGCCGCTTGCGGCGAGCGGCTGACCTCGAGTTCGGCTATGGCCTGATTCACGCGCTCGACGTACACGTCGACCTCGCGACGGTCATAGCCGCGGACCGCAGTCGCGAACGAGACATCACGAAGTTCTGCGGGCACCCCGCCTCGCAGGTGGCCCGAGCCGACGCCGTCGGTCGGCGTGATCGAACGGTCCGCACCCTCATGGCTCTGACTGTTCGGCGAGCCTTCGTCCCCAACCATGCCATCAGTATGACCAAGGAGCAACTAAGACAGCAAGCACAGACCTGGTAGATGCAGGGCAACCATGTTGCGCGATTCCTCGCCCGGGCGAGCATCGGCCCGCTCGTGCTGCGCGACACCCTCGCGGACCGCTCCTTTCGGCAGGCGAGCGAGCCGACATGCGTTCGAAAGCGCCGGTGGAACCGCGTGATGGTCGCACACCCCGGCAATTCATGATTAGAACGCGAGTACGTGGGTATATATGCGCGCATCTCAGCTGGTTCGACTTCCGGACCAAACGACGGAGCAAGGGACGAGTTTGCAGGTGCGTGTGGGATGGGAGAGGGTCACTGTGTGGAGAGCGAAGATGGCCGGGTCATGAGCCGGGCGGGAGAAGGTCGTCGCCTGGTGGCAGGGTCTGCGCTCCAGCGTCGCGCGCGGATCAGTGTCATCCCTGCGCTCGCGGCGCTGGCTGTTTGGCTGGTGGCGACCGCGAGCGCGTCCGCATTCACCGCGCAGGGGAGCGCAGGACAGGTGTACGTCACCGGCTTGGCGCCGAATGCTGAGACGTCGCTGCTGAACTCGAGCGGCGGAACGGTGTACACGCAGAACGCGGACTCGCTCGGAGGGCTGCTGTTCCGGAACGTGACGCCGGGAGCCGGCTACCGGGTTCTCCTGACCTCCACGGGCGAAGCGTCGGGCCCGATCACCGTCCACTCGGATGCCGCCGCGCCGTGGGATCCCAGCATCTACAACCAGTCGATCCCCGATAACGGATACACGTATCTGACGACGCGCGACGGCACCCAGCTGTCGATCGACGTCCACCCGCCGACCAGCCCGGCGGGCGAGCCCGGTCTGCCGTCGAGCTTTAACCTTCCGACTCTGCCGCTGCCGGGTGTGCCAACGCCGAGCTACACACCGCCGTATCCGACTTTGATCGAGTACTCGGGCTACGGGTATGCGAACCCGGCCGGCCCGGAAAACGGCATCGCCGTGCTCGCCAACCTGATGGGCTTCGCCGTGGTCGACGTGAACATGCGCGGGACCGGCTGCTCGGGCGGCGCCTACGACTTCTTCGAGCCGCTGCAGAATCTCGATGGCTACGACGTGATCGAAACGATCGCCCACCAGCCGTGGGTGCTTCATAACAAGGTCGGCATGCTCGGCATCTCCTACGGCGCGATCAGCCAGCTGTTCACGGCGCAGACCCAGCCGGCAGGCCTCGAGGCGATCGCGCCGCTGTCCACGATCGACGCGACAGCGACGACGCTCTACCCCGGCGGCGTCCTGAACACCGGATTCGCGGTGGCCTGGGCAGAACAGCGCCAGCAGAACGCCGAACCGGCCAGTCCCGGCCACGGGCAGGCATGGGCGACCAAGCGGATCGAAGAAGGCGATCAGACCTGCGCAGCCAACCAGGCCCTGCACGGCGAGGCCACGAACCTGATGGCAAAGATCCGGGAAAACGCGACCTACAACCCGTCGGTGGCCGACCCCCTCGACCCGGTCACGTTCGTCAACAAAATCAATGTGCCGACGTTCATGGCATGCCAGTGGGAGGACGAGCAGACCGGCGGGCACTGCGCCGACCTGGCCCAGCACTTCACCGGCACGACCCGCAAGTGGTTCACGTTCACCAACGGCGCCCACGTCGACTCGCTCGACCCGTATACCTACGACCGGCTGTACGATTTCTTGGAGCTGTACGTCGCGCACCAGGCGCCGATCATCAACGCGGCTGTCGTCCATGCCGCGGCCCCGGTCATCTACCAGGAAGCGATGGGGCTCCCCAAAACTGACCTCGTCACCCTTCCGCTGGATCCGATCCAGGAGCAGCCGACCTACGAATCGGCGCTGTCGGCCTTCGAAGCGCTCCCGCAGATCCGGGTGCTGTTCGACAACGGGGCGGGGACCTCGCCGACCGGCAGCACGACCGCCGGCGATCCCTACCCGGGGTTCGAACAGTCGTTCTCCGAATTCCCGATCCCCGGCACGACGGCTCGCTCTTGGTACTTCGGGCCGGACGGCACCCTCGATGAACAGCAGCCAACGGCCCAGGGTGTCGACTCCTACACATCGGATGCGAGTGCCACGCCGCTGACGGACTACGGGGCCAACACCGGCTCGGGCGGTCTCTGGGGCAACGCGTCCGAGTGGCAGTGGAACTGGGCGCAGCCCCCGTCCGGCTCCGCCGCGTCCTATCTCTCGGCGCCGCTTACGACCAACACCACCGCCATCGGTGGGGGCGCCGTCCACCTCTGGGTCAAGTCATCCACTCCGGACGTCGATTTCCAGGCGACGGTCAGCGAGGTGCGTCCCGACGGCAACGAGACGTTCGTCCAGGACGGCTGGATCCGGGCGAGCGAGCGCAAGCTGGCCACCGACTCGAACAACATGTTCAAGCAGAGCCCCACGCTGCTTGAGCCGATCCCGACATTTCTCGCATCCGATGCGCAGCCCATGCCGGCGAACGATTTCGTCCCGGTCGTCATCCCGCTGTACTTCCAGGGGCATGCCTACCGCGCGGGCTCGCGTATCAGGGTCACGATTGCCGCACCCAACGGAACACAGCCGGTGTGGTCGTTCGGTCAGACGCAGCCGGCGGGCGCCACCGCGACGGAGTCGATCGCCTTTTCGCCGAGCATGCCCTCGAGCCTCATCCTCCCGATCGTGCCGAGCGTCAGTGTGCCCACGGGGGCGCCCGCGTGCCAGAGCCTGCGCAACGAGCCCTGCCGCCCCTACCAGGCAATCGCGAACAACGGCTCCTGACAGCGGCCCGTGCCGTCCGGCCGGCCCGGACATGCCCCGTCAGCTGCGCTTGCCCCGCCCGTACAGCAGCTTCACGGCCTTCCCCAGCCGCTGCGTTCCCGTGGTCGTGTAAGGGAAGAAGTGCAGATCGCGCTTCAGCGCCCACCGTGGAGTGATCAGCAGGGCCTGCTGGGAGCAGTACTTGCGGATGCCGCCCGGGCCGTTGCGGTGACCGACGCCAGACTCCTTGACCCCGCCCATCGGCAGCTCCGGGGCTGCGAGGTTGATGCAGGCGTCGTTGACGCACACCGCGCCCGAGTCCACGCGCTCGGCGACCGCTCTGCCCTTGGCGGTATCGCGACTGAACACCGAAGCGCCCAGCCCGTAGGAGGTGTCGTTGGCGAGGCGCAGCGCCTCCTCGGCGTCCTTGACCTTCATGATCGGGAGTGTCGGGCCGAAGGTCTCCTGCTGCATGATCTTCATCGAGTGGTCGACGTCGACCAGCAGGGTGGGCTCGAAGAAGTGCCCCGGCCCCTCGCCGCGGCTGCCGCCGACGATCGCCTTCGCGCCCTTGGCCAGCGCATCGTTGACGTGGTCCTCCACGATGTCAACCTGCGGGGGGAAGATCATCGAACCGACCTCGATGCTGCCGGGACCCCCGCCGGGAGCGCCCTGACGCAGGGCCCTGATCTTCTCGGTGACCTTGGCCAGGAACTGGTCATAGACCGGCGCCTCGACGTAGACGCGCTCGATCGCGATGCAGGTCTGTCCCGAGTTCATCATCGAGTAGTAGGTCGCCGTGTTCGCGGCGCGCTCGAGGTCGGCGTCCGCGAGCACGATCATCGGGTCCTTGCCGCCGAGCTCCAGCGAGCTGGGGATCAGACGCCGCCCTGCCGCCTCGGCGACCTTCCGCCCCGTGCGGGTGGAGCCGGTGAACATGATCATGTCCACCTCCTCGATCAGCGCCGCGCCGGTCCCACCCCGGCCGGTGGCCACCTGAAAGACGGCTTGGGGGATCCCGCACTCGCGCAAGCCCTGCTCGAACAGAAGCGAGCTCAGCGGTGTGATCTCCGAGGGCTTGAGGATCACGCTGTTGCCGGCTGCCAGAGCCGGAACGCAATCCAGGCAGTTCGCGAACGGGTAGTTCCACGGCGCGATCACGCCGATCAGCCCGCGTGGCTTGTAGCGAAGGACGAGCTTCTTGCCGATGAGCAGCGGCGAACGCGTGCGCACGCGCTGATCGGCGAGGTACTTCTTGGCGTTCCGTGACCAGAACAGGAAGTAGGAAGCAGCCGCGGAGACCTCCATCGTCTGGGCGTCCTCGAAGGTCTTCCCCGTCTCGGAGACCACCGTCTCATTGATCCGCTGCGCGTTGTCGACCACCCACTTCCCCATCCGGCGCAGCACGCGTCCGCGGCCCTCAAAGCCAAGGCTCTGCCAGTGTGGCTGAGCGGCGCGAGCGCGGCTTGCCATCTCGGCCAGCGCTCCGGCGTCGAGGTCGGGAACCGTCCGCAGAATCTCTCCCGTGGCCGGGTTTTCGACTGGGATGCCCTCGCCCTGGTGGACCGCGCCGTTTGAGACTGCCGGTGCCTGCTGCTCGACCGTTGCCATGTCGTCTCCCTTGCTTGCTCGCCCTTGAAACCAGACTACTCCCACACCCACGGCCGCGCTCGCCGGTTTCGGACGGGAGCGAGGGTCGGCTGGTCCCAGCCATGAGCACTTGGACACCATCCAAGAGGGGCGTGCCGCTGGCGCCTACCCAGGCCTGTGCTTTGCCGTCGAACGCGGCGCCGCTCGATCCCGTTGGTCGCCACAGGGCTCTCGCTCACGGCGCGGACAATACCCTCAGGCCTATCCCCCGATTGCGGCCAGCGTGGCGCGGCACTCGGCGACTTCCCGAGTGACGAGCCCCCCGCCGAGGCGCCCGGCAACCTCGTCCGCCTGTTCGAGCATGGGCTGTGCGCGGTCGACGTCCTCGGACCCGCCGCGGGCGATGAGCGCCTGAGCCCAGCTTGCGCGGGTGCGGGCCAGGAGCAGCGGCGCGCCGAGCCGCTCCTCGATCTCGGCGGCGGCGGCGAAGTGGCGCTCTGCCTGCTCGAGGCGCTCCAGCACCCTGGCCAGCGATCCGAGCGCCCAGTCGAAAGACCCGGCGAGGTAGGCACCCGTGATGGCGATCTGGCCTGAGAAGGGAACCAGGAGCTCATACAGCTCGTCCGCGCGATCCGCCAGGTCCAGGCGCGAGCACGAGTCGGCCCAGTAGAACATGACCTGCGACCACATCCAGTCCCAGCGCACGCGCTGGAAGTCCTCTGCGAGCGCCATCTCGCGCGCCTCGTCCTCGCGGCCGGTCTCGATCAGCGCAAGCGCCGCCGCCGGACGCCACCTCGCCTGCACCAGCTGCTCGAGGAGCTCACCGGCGCGACCCTGCTGGTAGCGCACATTGAACATCTGCGCGCCAAAGATCGCAGCAGCGTCGGTCTGGCCGGATGCGGTGCCGGACTCGAGCATCTCGATCGCCCACCGCTCGGCCGCCTGAAGTTCACCCTGCGTGCAGGCCCAAGAGGACTCGGCCATGAGGCACGCATAGGCCCAGGCGGGCTCCGGGACGGAGGCGGCCAGTGCCCGCGCGGTCGCAAGGCCAGATTCGGCCTCGCCGCGATCCCCGGCCTCCATGCCGGCCTCCCACTGCAGCGCCGCCGCTCCCGAGCGAAACCGCGGATCATCCAAACGCTCGGCGACCTCGACGGCCTCCCGGATCAGCATCTCACGCTCCACGAGCGTGTCCGGCGCCCTGATTGCCGAGATGCTGAGACCGAGGGTCTGCGCAAGCGTGGCCGGGTCGCCGGCGGCTTTGGCTATCTCGATCGCTTCCCTGGCCAGGGCCCTGCAACGCGCAGACTCACGGGTCTGGTGAAGCTCGCAGGCCAGCAGCGCGAGCACCCGCGCCCGCCGCAAATCATCGTCCGGTAGGGCCCCCACTGCCGCTTCGAGCGCCTGCACTCGCTCGTTGTCAACGGCGCCGGCTTGGCTGAACCATCCCCGGCTGTTGGCCAGCACCGCCCTGCAGAGCCCGTCGGTGTCGCCGAGCTCCTGGGCGAGCGCCGCCGCGTCGAGCAGCGTCTCGCGAAACGCTGGGTTTCCGACCTGTCGCTGCGCCTCTCCGAGGCCGATCAACAGCTCGCAGCGCTCTGAGCGATCGGCGCCGGGCGCCTGATCGTGGAGCTCGAGCGCCTTGCGATACCAGCGCGCGGCCTCGTCGGGAGCGAGCTGCTGCAGAGCGCGCTCGGCGGCCCGGCGGGCGTAGTGGATCGCCTTGGCGGTGTCGCTGCTCACGACCGCGGCGGCCCAGTGGCCCGCGAGCTCCCCGAGTCGCTCGCCGGGCTCATCGCCGCACTGCTCCTCGAGTGCTTCGCCCACACGCTTGTGAAGCCGGGCGCGGCGAGTGGCCGCGAGGTCCTCGTAGAGGGTGTGCTCGACGAGCCCGTGGTTGAACGTGTATCGCCCGACCTGGTTTCTGTCCTCCTGCAGGAGCGATGCCGCAACCGCCTCCTCGAGCAGATCGAGCAGCCCCTCTTCTGGGACGTCGACCACCGCGATCAGCAGATCGATGTCGAACTCGCGGCCGATGACGGCGGCGGCGCTCAGAGCGGTGCGGGCGTCCGGGCCCAGGCGCTCGACCCGTCGCCCGACGACCTCGCGAACGCTTTCCGGCAGCCCCAGCTCGGCCAGGTTCGCCGCCACGCGCCAGCGCGCGGAGTCCTGCTGAATGATCGCGCCGGACTCGGTCAGATGCCGCAGCACCTCGCCCACGAAGAACGGGTTGCCGGCCGTCTCAGCCGCGATGTCCGCCGCGAGCGCCCGTCCATCGTCGTCCAACTCGTGGCCCGCCACCGCTTCCATCAGCTCGAGCACATCCCCGCCGCCGAGGCCGGTGAGCTTCACGCGCTCGACGCCCTGCTCGCGGCGAAGATCGGCCAACAGCGTCGTCAGTGGATGATCGCGCGAGAGATCGGAGTCGCGATAGGTGCCCACCACCATCACGGGCATCGAGGAGCCCGCCGTCACCACGTGGCGAAGCAGCGACAGTGTCGGCGCATCAGCCCAATGCAGGTCATCGAGGATCAGCAGCAGCGGCTCCTGTTGACCCGCACCCTCCAACAGTCCCGCCACTGCGGCATACATGAGGTAGCGCTCTGTCTCCGGATCACTTTGACGTGGCGGTGGCAGCTGTTCGACGCGATCCCCGAGGGCGGGCACCAGGCGCGCCAGATCACCTCCGAAACGCTCGACGTGGCCGTCGAGTACGGGCCGCGGCGCCTCCTTGACGAGATACCCGAGCGCCTGCACCCACGGTTGGTAGGGCACGCCGAGATCCTCGTCGCAGCGCCCCAGGAGCACCGTGGCGCCCTCGCCGTGCGCCTGCAGTGCCAGGTGCGTGGACAGCCGGGTCTTACCCACACCGGCCTCCCCGCCGACCATTGCCACGCGCAGCGACCCCTCCCGGGCTTGCTCCCACAGCTCTGTAAGGCGTTCGCGCTCTGTCGCCCTGCCCACGTACGCCGTTGCCGGCAGCTCGCGCAGCCGCTCGGGCAGCGCGAGCCCAACAGCGGCGGCCGGCTCCCACTGAAGCTCGAAGGCCTCCACCGACCCTGAGATGCCCTTCAGCTCGAGGCCCCCTAGCGGCTTGAAGCTGTGACCGTCGCGTGAGCCCGCGAGCTGGCGTACCAGGGAGTTCAGGATGATCTGTCCACCCTCGGCACGTGCGCACAGCCGCGCGGACTCCACCACCGGCTCACCGAAGTAGTCGCCGTCCTCGGCGGTGGCCTCACCGAGGCTCACGCCGATCCGCACGCCGAGCTGCTCTGCCGCACGGCGGTTTCGCACCTCGATCGCCCGCTGCATCGCGACCGCACAGGCCAGAGACTGAACCGCGCTGTCAAAGACCACCATCAGCCCGTCACCAAGGTTCTTGACCTCACTGCCGCCGGTGCGCTCGAGCGCCCCACGCAGCAGAGCGAAGTGCTCGGTGCGGAGCTCCTCCGCCGCCTGGGGGCCGACACGGTCTGCCATTGCGGTCGACCCCACGAGGTCGGTCATCAGGACCGCGACCATCTGGGAGGCATTGGGGCTCATTCCCCCATCATCCGCCTTTCGGCAGGCCTGCGTAGCTCCTGATCGTCAACGCTCTCGCTCATCGCCACAACCTCCTCCAGAATCCGGCCCGGCCCAATGCCCGGCCCACGGTGATGTTCTTGGCGCGACGGGCCATCCGCTTCGGGCTGCCCGATGCGATGGCCTTGGTGGTCGCGCTCAGCCTCGCGGCCCGGTAGAGCTGACTGGTGAAACTCCTACTGCGTGGCATTGCCCGATGGTGAGTCAGTTTGGATCGTCGGCGTTGGCGCGAGGTGTCGCAGTTCGGTGCCGCTGCCGCGTGCGCGTCCACGAAGGGTTGCGCCCACTGAGTAACAGGATAATCATGAGCGCGCAGAGCACGGAGACGATCGCGCCGACCACCACCTGAAAGCTGCCGAGACTTCCGGCCGCAATGTTGATGGCAAAGACTGTGATCCACCCGGCACAGAGAATCATCGTGAACCCTCTTCGCCGACCGTCCATAGGGCGATTCTACTGCTCGCCAGCGCGGCGGGCCCTCGTGGGCCTGGGCCCGCACGGCGTCGGCCTAGTCCACTGGCCGCCCTCGTCGCGTGCGGCCTGCAAGTCCTCACGGCGTGTGGGGTCTGTTGGATTCCTCGGATTGGCCCACGAACGGCCCCACGGTTGATTCGTCCTGCAGTCGAATTACCTTGTCGACATGGCGGACAGCCCCGAGGAAGTGGCGCTCGAACTATCGCGTGCCGCGCTCGAATCCCAGGACGGCACCGAGAACCAGCTTCGCGAAAAGGCGACGGCGGTGCTCGCGGCCGCGTCTATCGTTGTTCCAGTCGCAGCAGTGGCACTCGGAAGCGCGCCAGCCGGTGCAGCAATTCCGTTCGGCGTCGCGGCGCTGGCGTACTTATGGTGTGCCCATTCTTGTGGTGCCGCGCTCTTCCCGAAGAACAGGCAGGCCGGTCTCCTTGGTGGCGAGATGCTGCAGCTGGCGACGGACACGGGGGCTGATCTACCGCAGATGCAGGCGTCCGCAGCTCGCTATCTCGATGCCTTCTATAAGCACAACCAAACGATCCTCGAGGGAGCCGCCGATAAGGTTCAGGAAGCGCTTATTGCGCTCGGCGTCGAGATCGTTGCGTTGGCCATCGCGCTAGTCGTTACAATCCTGGATTGAGATGCCTGACTCGTCCTCATCTCCAAGACCGGCTCCCCCGAGCCCGATGCCACCGGCACCACCGCCGAACGTCATCGCCGTCGAGATTCGCTCGCCCAAACCCAGCAGCTAGCGCGGCTGGAGCTCAGCGTCGACCCAGACGGCTGAACGCCGCCGCCCACCAGCTCGGCCTCCGTGTGGCTCGACGTGTAGTCCGCATAACGCTGCTTCGTCTCAAATGTCCCGGTGGCCCATCCACACTCCGCAGGTTCGCATCGGCACCCAGCCGCCGGGCGATGGACTCCAACCGCTCATGGTCCCTATTGGGAAATGGAGCCATATTGGCCCCGCGAGGCCGCTCTAAAACGCGTATCCCCCGTGTTTACGGGGCGCAAGGCGATGGGCGATACTGGGCTCGAACTCGCCTCTGGCGCTCGGATAAGGCGAGATTGCCCAGTTTTATTGGGATTCAGTGCCCTCAGATCAGCTCAGGTTCGCTCAAATTGCTACCAAAATTGCTACCAAGCTCGGGTAGATCGCGGCGTTAGCATCGGGAGCATGACGACGCGCGCCCAAGCTGCTGAGAACGCTCTCGCATCCGTTCGCGCCGAGGGCCTTGATCCGGGTGCCGCCGAGGCACTGCTCCGTCGCTGGGCACGCGGGGAGCTGAGCGATGCGCAGCTAGATGACGCGGCGCGTCAGATCAGCACCGGCGAGCTACTCGCGCCGCCACGCGCACAGCCCCCGAGCTAGCGCAGCGTCCCCGAAGTCGCTTGTCGATTCGCGGGGCTGGTAACGATCGCTCGCACGCCTGCGTTCGTCCAATGCGCAACTGTGGATCTCGCTGATAGGCACGCTTGCTCCCGTCCAGAGGCAGAAGCCAGCAGAGCGGCGAGGCGGGCGGCTCCTCGGCTCCTCGTGGTCCAAGCAGGCAACCCGCCGAGCCCGATCTGCGCTTAAGGCGTCACGAGGTGTCAGATTCAGAGTTGGAACCCCAGCCAGTCACGGCCTCTGCCTCGGATCAGAGTACATCGATCCATTTCGAATCAATAAGTCCGACATCTGCGAACCGCTTGAACAGATCGACGTAGATCGCTCGGAGATCTTCTACTCCGGCGAGATCACCCTTGCCCATCAATTCTTTGTCAGCGCCGCGCCAATCCGTCTCCTCCCATCTGACGTCCTCACGCTCCACGGCCAGTCGGTTTCTGAGCCACGTGACCCGGCGAGTCTCAAGGTCGTATTTGAGGGCGACGATCGGTACGGGATCGCCGTTCTTGTCGGACCGGTCCTCGTCGACGACGAGCACGTCTCCCTTCGGACCCCGCAGACCATAATTCCGAATGTTGGCGATGCTGGGAGCCTATCGCGCTGCTGTTGCTCACGCCCTCGACATCGACCCAGCGCCGTCGCTTTACGCAGCGAGGGAGAGTGCCGCCATACGTACACTGCGCGAGCGCAACGGACGACCAGCGACAGTCGTGCTGTGGGCGCCACGTCGTGCCGAAGGCTGTCATGTCGCCGAGCGCGGCGACGCTGCCCCCGCTCGGACGATTCTCGAGAGCTGGCCCGGGCGGGTTCCCCAAGCGACCCGAGACCGCATCGTTTTCGTTGCCGTAGGGCCGGAGCTGGTGAAGTGCGCTTTCATAGCCTCATGCACCTTCAGCCTCCTGAGCCCAGTCGGGGTCCCTACCCGCGTGCTGAGAGATTGTGGACATGGACTGGTGTGGTGTTCTTCTCGTGGCCGATCCTCGCCGACATCGCGCGGTCGCGCGGCATTGGTGAGCTACGGGACGCGGGCACCTTTGACGTGATGTTTACGGCGATCGCCGCCGTGATTGTGCTCGCATGGAAGCGGGATGACGCGGCGAGGTCGCGGTGGATGGGCATCGCTGCCGGCCTGAGCGTCTCTGCGGCGGTGGTCGTTGAGCTGACCGAGCTGCACATCGCGTGGCAAGGGCGGATGCTTGGCTATGCGTTCCTGCTATTCGCTGCTGCGCACTTCGGGCCAAAGATCCGCGGCATAAGCGATCACGCGCCAGAGCCGGCGATCGCTCGCATGAAGTGGTACACGGGTGTGCTGGGTCTCGAGGGGCTGGCGATCACAATGGTCGTGTCGGCTTGGTCGCTGGCCATGCCGACGGGGCTCGGCGGCGACCCGGCTCATCCTCCCGATCGGGGGTTGGTCATCTTGGCGGTCTGGCCGGCCGCGGTGCTGGGTCTGGTGCTGATCGGTTGGCCGGCCGCGAAGCGTCTACTGAAAGGTGGCCCCTCCCCGATCGGTGCCGACGGGGAACGTAGGCTCCTGCTCAGTCGTTTCGTTGGGACTTTGGGTCTGGGGCTGCTATTCATCGCTGCCGGTGTCCACGGCGCCGTCATGGGCCCCAGCCAATCGCATCCGGCGTCGGCTGAGCTCGCTGCTGCGATCCTGATCTGGTTGGGTTACTGGATCGAGCGACGTTCGGTCCGAGAAGTGCTTGCATTGCGTAGGCGCAAAACAAGTCTTTGAGATCGCCGCTCGGCGCGACGCGGCTGCACGCCGGCAGATCACGAGCTAGTGTCGTGCCTGCCGGCAGGTCAGGCGTGCGCGAGGGCGCGCATCTGGCGCACCGGGTGACGCCCAAGACGACTCAACGTCGCGTAGGACGAGGCGTGCCCATGCGTTCGGGGCGCGACGCTGACGGGCACACGGCCCGTGAGCCGGTCGATCACGCCGCGGCGCAGCGGCACGAGCAGCAGCTCGGTGTCCTCGCCGACAAGAACGGTCGCCTGCCCTTCGATCAGGTTGCGCCACAGAACGTCGTCGGTCCACTCCTCATCGCTGGGAACGAACGCGACATCCGCCGGGTAGCCGAGATCATCGTCGCTACGCGACGCCGCCATGAACAGCTCATCGGTCTTGTCGGTGATCTCGCTCATTGCAGGTGCTCCCAGCTGCGAACGATATCGCGCCACTCGCGCAGCAGCTTGAGTTCGGCGGCATACATCGCGTCGTTCACCGGACCATACGTGACGATAGGAGACTGTTTCTCCAGGCCGACGTACGCGTGCTCGTGGTGCTCGCTCGGATCGTGGGCGTTGTCGAACGTGCGCACCGTGCGCCAGCGACCATTCCGCAATACGAGGAGCACGATCGCGTACTCAACGGGATGCTCGCTCGAACGCTCGACCACGAGCTGCACATCGGACGCCAAGAAGCGGCGTCGAGTCCGATCCTTAGACACGTTTGAGCGCTCTCACGTCGCCTGCGAGGCGAGCGGCCGGCTGCTGCCATCCGACCCAAAGGCCGCCTCCACGAATGCCGACTCGTGCGCGCTCGGCGAGTAGTCCGCGTAGCGCTGTGTTGTCTCGATGTCCCGGTGCCCCATCCACTCCTGCAAGGTCCGCATGGGAACGCCGGTGCCAGCCATCGCCGTACCGAACGTGTGGCGCAGATCGTGGAAGCGGTGCGACTGCTCAAGCTGCGCAGCCTTGAGAGCCCGACGGAAGCGCCGCAGGATCGCCGCCTTGTCGAGCGGCCCGGCCGTGTAGGGATCGGCGAACACGAGTGCATCGCCACTGCTCTCCCCCACCCCACGGCTGAGCCGGTCAAGCTCCCCCGCAACCTCGTCGGCCATCGGAACGCTGCGCGTCGAACGACGGGACTTCGGAGTGCCGAACTCGCCCAGCACGTAGTTCTGACGGACCCTGATCCGACCGGCGGCCCAGTCCACGTCTCGCCATCTCAGCGCCACCAGCTCGCCCTGCCGGAGGCCGGTCATCGCGGCCGTGAGATACATCGCACGGTCGATCTCGCGGTAAGGCCCACCGACAGCGGCGTCACCCAGCGCTCGCACCTCAAGCGGCTCAAGGAACCTGATCTCGGCACTCTCGGGCTTGCCGGGCAGCTCGATATGCCGGGCGACGTTCACGGGCAGCCATCCCTTGCGCTCGGCGAACCCGAGCAGCGCCGAGAGGTAGCTGATGTAGTTGCGGACCGACTTTGTGCCGACAGGACGCCCATAGCGACGGTCCCCCTTCGCCTTCGGTCCGGGCCTCTCGCCCTTCTCCATCATCGTCATCAAAGCCTGAACGTCTTGGGCCGTGATCCGGCGTAGATCGCGCTCCGCAAAGAACGGCTCAAGCCAAACGCGCAGGATCGACTCCACAGCCGTCGTCGTCGCCTTCTTGCGGCTCTGACGTTCCAGGTTCGCGAGGTAACGGCGTCCCAGCTCGGCGATTGTCAGCGCGTCGCCCGCCGTCATCCGGGCGGGCTTCGTCTCCGCGATCAGCCGGCGCAGCTCTGCCTCGGCCCGGCTGCGTGTCAGGCCATCCCGCGAGCCCTCGACACGCATCGGGCCGACACGACGCTTGACCTGCCGCCCACCGTCTGCACGCCAGTGCGCATACCAGACGCCTCCACGCGCGTAGAGCGAGCCAGCTCCGTAGGGGCGTCGGGTGGTCTTCCTCGCTGTGGCCATCACTCATCGTCTCCCTGATCGCGTGCCACCATCGGCCGCCCAAGGTAGCGGGCGCTGCGGCTGCTTCAACGCGATCGTCGTCTCGTTAGTTCGGACGCCTCCCCTGCTCTGCCCGTCGATCTACGAGCAGCGAGCGCGCCGTACGCGAGGCTGCACCTCGTATACGCCACGGCCCCCGCATCCGCGCTCGCCACCATTCCTCCAGATCGTCCGCGCTGAACCGCACATAGCGCCCGAGCCGCACATGCGGAATCCGATTCGCTCGTGCCTCAGCGAGTACCCACGACGCGGGTACCGACAGCAACCGCCCAGCCTCCGTCGCATCAAGAAGCGGCGAGAGAGGCGCGGCTGCTCGCGCGGGCGCGTCCGGTGGTGGCTTCGTGGCGGCCATCATTGTTAATGACCCCAGCTCGCTAAAAGCGGCCAACAAATTTCGATGGACCGCCGCTCAGTGCTTCTTGGAGCCCTTCGAGGCAGCGAGGATCGCGTCGGCGCGATCGTGGATCTCGGCGGCGCGGACTTCGAGCGCACCGGCGATCTTGAGGATGTTGGTCAGGCTTGGGTTGCGCTCGCCGCGCTCGATGCCGCTGATGTAGGTGCGGTCGAGGCCGCATTTGTCTGCGAGGGCTTCTTGGGATATGCCGCGCTGGGTGCGAATCTCACGGATCGCGTTCCCGAACGCAGCGTGAGATGGAGAGCGAATCGGCACCAGCGAAGCTTTCCGTCTTGACGACTATTAGTCTATGGACTATAAGTCACCCCACATATGTGCTGAAGTGCCCCGGCGCTGCTTTGGACAGCCCGGGGCGCGGCACGGAAAGGAAGGACCTTCCCATGCAGCACGAGCCTACAGCCACAGCAGCCGAGGACGACGACCGCACCGATAAGTCCGTCATCCACCTCCTCGCTGGCCCGGATCAGCCCTGGTCGGAGGATGAGATCATCCGCGAACTCACCGGCATAGACCGGATCGCCGTGATCGACAGCCTTGCCCGTCTACGAGGCAAGGGGGTGATCCACCGCCTCAGCGAGTTCGCCTTCATGACGCGAGCCGCCCGAGAGTCCTACAGGCTCACAGGCTGCGTCTGACCGACGCCCAGGCGCGGCCGATCACAACAGTCCGATCGGCCGCGCTCGCGCGGCCACACCGAGCCGCACGCACCACCCGGCCACGGCTCCCCGACACGCGGCCACGACGCCGGCCGCGTCGCTTCGCTCCAACTGCCAGTACAGACGATATGCACGGGTGTGCGCGTGGTGTGTGAGCGCTGTGTAATTCGTTGGCCGTTTTGGGCCGCTCAGGGTCATCACTCATGTGATGACTGCATCGAGCATCCTTGCGGCTGGAGGTGGCGGCTACGCGCGCTACTTGGAGAGCAAGACGGTCGCGCCCGAGCGAGGCGACTACTACCTGACCCCGGACGGGGAGATGACGCAGGCCCCTGGCCGTTGGCTGGCAGACCCGGAGACGCTGGCTCGGCTGGGAGTGCGGCCCGGTGAGCCGGTCGAAGGTGCCGACTTCATCGCGTTGATGGATGGTCGCCATCCAGGCACGGGCAGGTGGCTGCGTCCGGAGGGCGCGGGCGGCGGTCGGGGTGGCGGGATCGATGTCACGTTCAGCGCCCCGAAGTCCGTCTCGACAGTTTGGGCGCTCGGTGATCCGTGGCAGCGCGAGCAGATCGAGGCCGCGCACGCCAGGGCCGTCGAGAGCACCGTGCGGTATCTGCGCAAGCAGGTGCCGGTCGTACGTCGCCGCTACGACGGCCGGGTCGTGGAGGAGCACGCCAAGGACGTGATCGCCGCCGAGTACCGGCACACCACCGCGCGAGGGGTCGGCGGGGCGCGGGCGCCCGACCCCCAGCTCCACAGTCACGTCGTCATCAGCGGCGCGGTAAGGGAGGACGAGCGGATCGTCGCGGTCGCTTCTCGGCCGATCTTCCGGTCAGCCCGCGAGCTGGGCGCGTTCTACCGCTCCTCGCTCGCTGAGGAGCTGGCCGGCGAGGGCTACGAGATCGAGCGGGGCACCGGCAAGGACGGCCGCTACTTCGAGATCGCCGGCGTGCCACGAACACTGATCGAGGAGTTCTCTGGCCGCTCGCGTGAGGTCGCCAGGGCGGCCGAGCGGTTTCGTGCCCGCTACGGCCGTGCGCCAGAACGCAGAGAGCTGCGCAACCTCGCCCTCGAGAACCGCCGGGCAAAGGAGCTGACCACGCGCGCCGACCTGCAACGTGTGTGGAGCGAGACGGGACGTCGCCACGATTTCGGCCCCGACGAGGCCGTACGCCTGATCGGGGCACCCGGGCGGCCCAAGGTTGAGCGGCCGATCGAGCACCGGATCGAGGCGCGGCTAACAGAGCAGCACGCCGTGTTCCACGCACGCGATCTGCACGCCGTCGCGCTGGAGCAGACCGCGGGAGAGATGGCACCCGAGCAGGCGCTCACCGTGGCGAGGGAGATGATCCGCGACCGGCGAGTCCTCACGCTGGAGGGCGGGCGAATGACCACCCTGGCCGTGCGCGCCCAAGAGCAGGCGATCGAACGGCACGCCGAGCTGCTCGCCCAGCGAGCCGGCCGAGACATCGGCGCGCGAACACGGGCCGACGCAACCCGCGAAGTCGCAGAGCGCATCGGCGCACCCTTCAGCGCCGAGCAAAGCGCCGCTCTGGAGGTACTCACCGGACCGGAGCGCCTTGCCGTCCTGGTTGGCCCTGCCGGGACCGGGAAGGGCGTCGTGATCGACGCTGCTGCTCGCGCCGAGCAGCACGCCGGCCACCGTACGATCGGCGTCGCTGTGTCCGGGTCTACGGCCGAGCGCCTCGGCGCTGACAGCCCAGCCTTCACCGGACATACGCTCACCCTCGACGCGCTCGTCGCCCGCGCAAACACGGGGACAGTCGAGATCGGCCGGGACACGACGATCGTCCTGGACGAGGCCGGGATGGTCGATCACGCGCGCCTCCACGCCCTGACCGAGCTCGTCGAGCGCTCAGGGGCGAAGCTGATCGCGGTCGGTGACGGCAAGCAGCTCCCGTCGATCGGACCCGGAGGGATGTTCGACCGGCTCACCCAGGACGCGCGAACCGTGGAGCTGGAAACCGTCCACCGCACCAAAGACCCCGACGAGCAACGAGCATGGCAAGCGCTCCGAGCCGGCGAACCAGAGCGCGCGATGGCGCACTACCACTCCCGTGGACAACTCCACCTCGCAGACACCCGCGATCAGGCCGCCGAGCGCGCCGTCCAAGCCTGGACACAGCTCACCGAACATCACCCCATCCGCGAGGTCGCGCTGATCGCCGACGCATCCAACAAAGAGATCGACCGTCTCAACGCCCGCGCACAACACCTCCGCGCCGAGCGCGGCGAACTCGGCACCCACGAACTCCCGCTATCAAGCGCCCACTACGGACTACGCCAAGGCGATCACATCGCGTTCATCACCCAGCACCGACCACCCAGGCGGCCACGCGTCGAGAACGGCACCCGAGGCGAAATCACCGGGAGCGGCCGCGACCGAACCGTCACGCTCACGCTCGACGGCTCAGGCCGCACCCTCCAGCTCGCCGGCGAGGACATCGAGTCCCTACGGCTCGCGTATGCGCAACACGTCTACCGCCAGCAAGGTGCAACCGTCGACCGCGCCGTCGTTCTCACCGGCGGCTGGCAAACCAGCAAGGAGACCGCCTACGTCCAAGCCACCCGCGCCCGCCAAGGCACCGACTGGCACCTCGCCCGCGACCAACTCGGCGAAGAAGGCCAAGACCCCCAGCGCATCACACGACTCGCCCGACGCATGACCAATAGCCGAGCACATACACCGTCCGTCACGTATCCGGAATCGCACGACCTCCCGTGGAGCCCCAGGCGCGACCCGCTACGCCTCGGCCGTTTCATCCCGCACATGGACCGGCTCCTCCGAACTCCAGCGCACAAAACTCCCGACCGAGATGTCGGGCGTGAACGCTGACCGCATCCTGAGCAAAAGACCCGTCCCCGAGGTAGGCTCCTGGTCGTGGTTGACCCAGAGACCTCGCCCCTGTCAAATCGGAATCGCCGGGCCGCACAGGTCGCGCACATCCTCGCTCAGGCGGTTCGGGATGGCGAGCTGATGGCCACCGACGCTCTTCGCATCATCAAGCACGAGCTGCGGCGGCTCAGCACCAACAAGGCACAGAAGATCCCAGTCCGTTCGACGGAGGCCCAGAGGGTCATCGATGCTTACGGGGCAGCGATGGTCCCGAAGAACGGATCGCCCGACGCCCTCCACGCCGACCACGTGTACCCACTGACTGAGGACGACCTCACTCGAACCGACACGCTTGAGCTGTGGATCAGCGAGCTGCAACGTCTTCAAACAGTGGTGTGCATCACGGCCGCGGAGAACTATAGGCTGGAGGTATTCGAGCGAGACGGTCGGGCTGGTCCGGACAAGTACGCGCAGGCAGGCGTGACGTTCACGACGCGCGCGCTCCCCTGGGTCGAGAGCCAGTGACTGCTCGCCCGCGCAACACCAGTTGCCACCGTGATCGGAGGTTCTGGAGGTCGCTGCTTACAGGCTCACCAATCCCATTAGACCAAGTTCGCATGGGCCCCACTCGTCGGAGATCATCGGTGCAGCTCCCGACGCGCGCGACACCAGCCTCTCCCGCTAGCGACTGTTTAAGTCAGTCATAGAATGGTCCCCCTGGCGTGCAACAGCTCGACGGCCTCGCTCATTTGCCGGCAGATCTGTGAGCCGACGGGAAGATGCGGCTCGGCGCGGCGCAGGTATTCGATGGTCTTTTTCTCGCCGACCGTGATATCCGCATAGCCAGCAGCAGCGCAGAGGTAGTTCATGTCGTTCAGGTCGTGGGCTTCCCACTTCTCGTCCGCGTTGCGGAGGCGTAGGTAGAGCACCTCGCTGAGGCGGGCCGCGTGTGGCATTCGTGCGACGTCTTCGGGGAGCTTGTCGGCAAGCCATCCGGCGAATTGCTCCGGTGAAATGCCAGCACTGGCTCCTGCTCGAGCCAACTCCTCCGTTTGGTCGACAATGAACCGCGCGCGAGCGTTGAGTCTCACGTCCTCCTCGCTCATCCCCTGCTCGCGCATGTATCTGGCTAGCGGGGGAAAGCTCGCCGCCCATCGCTCGGCTGCGGCCTTGCCCTCTCGCACAGCGGGGGTCTCGTCGTCAAGGATCGCCGCATACACGGCAGAGACCGCAGTCACACGCACAACCATCTCAGCGAGATCGGCCGGGGCACCCGCTGTCGGATTGGGGACCACGGAGCCCTCCGTAAAGAGCACGCCGGGCTGGAGCGTGAAGACATCAGAGGCGATCGGCTCGCACCCGAGAATCGCGGACAAATACTCTTGGGCGCGAATCCTGATCGGGCTTTGCATCTGCCAGCCACGACTGACACCGAGCACGGTCACGGCGAGGTCACGGCGTCGCCGGCCAGCCGCAGGCGGCAACTCTGTCAAATGAGCTGCAGCAACGGGTAGTAGGACGCGCCGTTCATGCGCGAGAGCGACCAGGATCTCCGCGGCCTCGCGCTCAGACTCGCGCAGTCGGTCAGGTGCCCAAAGATGCTGCGCAAGACTGATCCAGTGAAGCTGATCGAGGTAGACGATCGGCACGTTGGTCGGGACGACCTGCCCTGGCACGCCGATGTCAACCTCTAGCGTCTCGCCGTCATCGAGCGTAAGCAGTAGGGTCCGCGACCCAAAATCCAGCCGGGAGCGCCTCACCACAGAACTTGCTGGCATCTCGCAGGTCATTGGCTCCCGAGCGACACTCCCGTCGAGCAACTCCACTCGCACCGCGCGCGCATCGAAGTCGATCTCCCACGATCGGAACACAGCGCGACGATAGCTCGCCACGCAGAAGCCAGTGCGATACACCCACGTCGTATGGCCATCAGCGAACTGCCAGCCGCGGCCGGGTAGCGAGTGAGGCGTATCTTGCGCTCATGACTGATGATCCCCTACTCGGCTGCCGACTGAAGTTGCAGAACGCATGGCGACACAGACAGGCGCTTGGCGAGGAGCTACAAGAGTTCTTGTCGAGGACCGGGCCAGAACCGTCTCCGCTGCATCTTGGGGTGATCGTTGGGGACTTCCTACACAGTCTCCGCTGTGTGCTCGACCATGTCGTCTGGCAGCTCGTCGAGCTGAACGGACAAGAGCCAGGCGACTACAACCAGTTCCCAATCTTCGATACAGCCAGCGCCTACAAGAAGAAGGCCGGACGGTATCTACGCGGCGTCGCCCCCGGCCACAGCGAACTAATCGAGGGGTTCCAGCCGTACCACCTCGATGCTGGCCCTGCTCTCCACAGCCTCGCCGTGCTCCGCGATCTGTCCAACATCGACAAGCATCGGTTCGTGCATCCTGTGGTGATCGTTGGCGAGGGCGATGCGCGTGAGGTTCGGTTCACCGAGCTTGAAGTGACAACAAATGCCCTCTTTCGCTTGGAGCACTACATCACCTACGTCGTGTTCAAGACGTTTGAAGAGCTATTCCCGCTGCCAGCCCACGCGGTTGACAACCTGGTCACTAACGCCGTACACGACGCCATCGAGACAATGATCTTGTCAGGGCGAAGGCCCGAGGCATCGCTTGTCAGCGCGATTGCAGACGCCGATTCGTTGCGAAAGCGACGTGTGTCGGTCGTGCACGAGGGGCGCTATCGGAAGCTGTCCGGCTGGACACGCCAGCCTGGAGGGGTCGATCTCGCCCTCGATGGGGTAGCCGCTGGCAGGGTGTTTATGGAGATGAAGGTGGGCAAGCCCGAGGAGGCTCTATGGGATGCGCTAAAGCTCGGGGACATTCTCAGCGTGGAAGAACACGCAACTGCGTACCTCATCTACGCTGGCACTGCGCACGCCTGGCGCGACGAGGTTGCCGGCGCAGATCTCTTCCTAACCGGTGGGACGTGGCGAGCGCGTGACCTAATCGCGCGATGGCCGCAGGCGTGGGCCGATCTGCTCGTGGGCGGGAGAGGCATACGGCCACGCCGAGGAGTCGGTGCAATCGAGATCACCCCAGTCAACCGGATCAATACGCGTGACGCGCTGGGCTATAGCGTGCAGGTTGCGCGCGTCGCGCGGGTCACAGAGGCGTTGCCGCAGGAGTACGACGACGACGGGTGGCCGGTCGGGTTCACGCCACCGCGCGGTCTGCCCTCTCGCGTGCGAAGAGCCCTTACGCGCCAGCAGCGGCGCCAGCGAGCCGTCGCACCCGAGACCGACCCCTGCCACGGCTACCCGTGGTATCCGCGGGGGCCGTCCGCCGACTCGCCGACGCTGTGCGCGAGATCGGCACCACCGACGCGTTCAGATGTCTTCGCCATCGCCTCGCCACCGATCGCGGGTGGAGCGAGGCCGAGTTGAAAGCGCGGCTGGACCCGCTACAGCATTCCACCCCTAGACGGCAGAGGGCTTGACGCCGTTCGCCGTGAGCCTGAAGCTGTTTGCACTTCTGTTCACACCCTGCCCGTTCCGATGCGCCCAGCTAGCATCCAGAAAGCACGAAACCCGCTCCGTAGAGCGGGTTTCGCTGCATAGCGGGGGAACGATCCGCTCCCATTAGCGACCTCGCGGTGCCCATAAGACGAGCCGTGCCCGGCTGGCCTGGATCGTAGCGTCAGGTCGCGGGCGATGCGGGCGACCCTGGCAGGTTCTGAACCGGTCGGGGCGAACGGTTCAGATCGGCTTTGCGGTCCCAAATCAAGGGTCGTCCCGGCGCCCGACGCCGGCTTGGCTTGCGGTCCTCGGCCTAGGGACCGCAGATGGCCGCAGCGGGCATCACGCGTTGCCCTGCTGGTAGGCCTGCATCAGCACCAGCTCGTGCTGCTCGGCTCGCGCGCACGCCGAGCGCCAGTCGTCATCAGCCCACCCCATGAGGACGAACCGCGCATCCGCAGCCTTGCGAAGCGCCCGGAGCACGCACACGGCCTGCGCCCGCACGGACAACGATGTTGTCCCATACGAGGCGACGCCGGGCCCCGGAGCCGGTGACGGGGCGGCGCTCGTGATGGCCTGCCGGAGACCGTACCAAGTGACGTGCGAGACGGACGAGAGATAGCTCCACTGCGCCCGGCCGATCCGGGCTTCGCCGTCGTCAACAAGAAGCTCGGATAGACCCCTCGGGACCGATGGCCGGCTCGTGCCGTCGATCACCGGCTTGTTGCTCGACACGTTGGCGGTCCAGCCGAGAGCCGCCGCGCGCGCCTTCCAGTAGTCACGACGCTCGGCGGCGTCGTCCTCAAGGCGAAGCCGCACAAGCTCCATTGCGCTGTATAGCTGCTCGCAGAGTCCGCTCTTGACTCGCTCGGTCGCGTCGGCCTTCAGATCATTCAGCCAGGCCGCAACAACGCACGCATCGAACACGCTGCGCGCCACGACTAGATGCCCGTAGACGGGTGTGGAGTCGGCGTCGAGCAGGACGGCGAAGCTCCGCGCGAAGTCAGCGGCGGCCGTGAGCGTCATGCCGCCGAAGGTGTGCGTATCCCTGATCGGCTCCTGCCAGCCTTCCAACCGCTTGGCAAAGGTCGCTTCGACGGCGATCTCCTCCATTGCCCGTGAGCTGGCACTTGGCTGGTGCCCGTGCCGCTCGGCGCGCTCACCGACGGCATCCGCCAAGTCATGCACCGCGCCGATCGTCGGCGCCATCGCCTGTCGGAACGCCTCTGAGCCAGCGGCTTGCATCCCACGCATGTTGCTCCCCGGACCGGCGGACGCCGTTGCCGTTGGCGCGGTCACTCTGCGGCGAGGCTTTTGGGGCCGTCACAGCCCCTGGGTTCGTACTCTCCGCGGCGAGCGGCCCGGCGCTCGCCCTCCCACCCCACCCCCGTCCGCTCGGGCGCCTACCGTCATGAGCCGTGTTCGCGCTCGCCCACGCATACGATCCCACCTACGAAGCGACCGTGGCGACCGTGATCCCCTTCGTCTTCATCACGATCGTCGTGGACCTCGGGCTCGCGAAAAGATCGGCCACCCCGTTGGCCGCAGGCATCCTTCTGTCCATCGTGATCGTGCTCCTCGCGTCGGAGCTCCTGTGCCTGAACGCACTGTCCCTTCATCGAGAACTCACCACGGACGAGAGCCCTCTGGTGGCGGGAGCGGTGCTGTTCTCCGGCACGGTCGTGCTGTACCGGGTCAGCGAGCCGCTCATCAAGACGACGGTCGCCCACCCCGTCGGAAGATGGATGGTCCGGCTGTTGGTGGGCTTTTTCATTCTGCTCGTGGTTCTGCATGAGGCGCGGGTCGTCAGCGGCGACACGGCAGTCGTCGCGTTCGCTTCATGGACGTTGATCCTCGGCGTGATCCTGCCCGGCATAGTCGGCGGGATCACGCGCCTCGGGGCTAGGCCAGCACCTCCGCAAACGGCGAGCACGGAGCACTCCGCGCCCGACCCCGAAGCTGAGACTTAGGGCTGGCCCTCCACGACCAACGAAGGTCCGTCTGTGGCGCCGTGCGGTACAGACCCTAGCCCGGCCTGGCCCGGTTCAGACTCCTCCCGCAAGGGCAAGGAACCTGCTCACCGCGGACTGGGCTGCCGCGAGGCTCTGCCGGTGCTCGCCGAGGCGCTCGCCGAGTTCTTCTAGACCGACTCGGGTCAGCTCCTCCGTGGACCACAGAGCTTCGCGGTATTCGTTCTGACCGGCCAACAGCTTGTCCTTGGCGACCCCGATCGCCAGAACGGCCTTGTCCCTGACCTCTGCGCCTCCCGTAGCGGATTGGTTGCGCAGCGTTTCCTGCGCATGGAGCAGAACTGTGTATCCCGTCCGCAACGCCCTACGCGCGTCGGCCTTTGACCGAACGCCGAGCGAGGCCACAATCGCCGCAGCGTCCTCCTCCAGCAGCAAGAGTAATGCCGTGGCGTGCCCGAGCGGATCAATCAGTTCTCGGTCGATCTCCTCCACCCCACGAGATTCTGGCAGGACGAGCGCTAACGCACTAGGCGGTGACCGGCGCCGACCGCTCATCGAGCGCCTCACCGAAATACTCGATCACCAACTCATTGCCACGAAAGAAGTGACCGACGAGCCTTCCCCATTCCGATTCTTCGATCGGACCCTCGACGCGCCACATCTTCCGATAGACCGGGTTCTCCCCCTTTCGCGCTGTGGGCGAGTCGAAATCCGCCCCATAGTGCTCTAAAGGGTACGCCTTGATCGCGCCGTCCAGATGGACAAAGCGGCGCTCCGCCGTGTCACGAATCGAATGAAGAAACCGGTTCCAGACGGCGCTCGTGCGATCGCGATAGGCGCTGCGAGGCACAGTCTCCTCCACCTTCAGCACCTTCCTGATGCCTTCCGCACTCCACCAGAAATCCGTCCCCACCAACTCTCCCGAGCCGAAGCGCCCGTGCATGTCCGCGCGGCGCTCGTGACGGGTGTGCCCGACGACGCTCAGATCGTCAAGGTCGGCACGCGTCGGCTTGATCCCGAACCAGTAGTCGAGAAGCACCGCATCCTGAGTGTCCTCTCGGTGTACAACGCGGTTGGGGTCAATCGCAACGCGGATATCCGCACCAGCGGCTGCGAGTGCCCACAGGTCACCGACAAGCTCGCGCGCACCACTTATCCCCGGGTGCGGGAACAGGGCGTGCTCCCCGAAATACAGATAGCGGTCGTGGTTGATCTTTCGCGGCACCATCTCCGGTCGCAGCGGCAGGAGCCCGTCGCGGCGACTCAGGGCATCGAACAATCCCGGAACCACCCGGCACACACGATCCTCACGGGACGGTGGCTGCACGGAAGCCAAGTTCAAGTCCCCTACCTGTCTGTGCAGCAGAAGCTCCAGCTGACGGAACGCCGCAGGACGCGTGCCCTGCTCGCGGGCATAGCGCTCCGGCCCACGGAAACTGCTGCCGCGCATGAACGACAGGTCTCCCTCGGCCGCCGCGAACAGCTCCTCGGCAGGGTTCTCCGCCTGTATCTCCGCCGCGAGCCGCTCGGCTTCATCCTTGACGGCGCGACAATGCGGGAACGGACCGTCGCGCTCGTAGTCCCACACCCGGAAGAAGCGCTCGTTGATCGCCGCCAGAAGCAGCGGCGAACGATGCAGATCGAGGTCCGGGAGGATCAGCGTCACGGTCCCATCCACGGTAGCTCGCCTGGTACCCGCAGACCGCATACCACTCGCGGAGGCTGCGGTCCTTTTGCGGTCCGGGGTCGATCCCGTACTCGTGGGCGAGCGCATCCAAGCACTCAAGGGCGAACGACAGCAATCCGAGACGGCGCTCGCACAACTCGACCTCCTACAACGCGACCGATCGGCCTCGATCTAGACGAGGCGTGCGCCGTACTCGACTCCTTCCCCGACCTCTCAAAGCCACTCGCCAAAGCCGACCCGGAGCTACGCCGCAGCGTCCACGAAGCCTTCCAATTCGGCATCGAGCCAGACCGAAACAAGCCCGAGATACGAGTGAAGGCGCTCGTATCGAGCGCCTTCAGCACAACCTCAGACCTTGACGACCTTTGCGGGCATGGTCGCTAATGGGGTCATAGCGGGGGCAGGCTTCCGAACCTGCGACCTTCGGGTTATGACCCCACTCGTCAAGCAAGTGCGCGCTCCACCCCGTAGAGGAAATAGAACGGCTGCAGCCTGATATCTCGCTCAGTGCTCCGGTCGTCGCGGAGCGCCTGAAGGAGCGGCGTGCCAGCCGTAAGGGCGCCCCCTGCCAGGGCAGTCGGAGCATCGTGGGCGGCGATTCCGGCGGCCACCACCCCGAGACCCGGCAGAGTAGTGTGCGCAAGCCCAGCCAGCCCCGCAGCTTTCGTAAGCAGCGACCGGTTTTCACGAACGCACGCGTCGATGTGCGCGATTGCCGGGGCGACAGAACCGACCCACGCGTCTTGAATCTCATCGGCGAACGCCGCCTCCCAGGCGTCACTGACAAAAGTATTTGAGACCTGCACCATCGCACCTCTGAACTGTGTGAGAGGCGCGGCGAGATCCTCGCGAATGTCGAGTACCTCGTCGACCGTCGCGCCGGGAAAGGTTGGCAGCCGTGCCATGAACGCAGCAGCGCTCATGGCCTGGGCGCTACGACCAGCCGGACCCGATGCCGGCTTAAAGAGCCCCTCATGGATGGCCGCCTCTGTGAGCGACGCCACCTGCTCATCGAAGATCAGATACCCCTCGCCAGACGAGAGATGAGCACTTAGCTTGGCAATGAATGTGGCGACGAGCCGGCCCGACTGAGAGTCGTCGCTATGGATGCCCTTCGCCGCTGAGCTGGCTTTGATGATGCAGTCAGCGAGCAGGTCTACGGCTTCGTCCGGGTTCGTGCTCTCGATCTTTAGGTATCCCTGTGTTCGCGCCTGCGCGAGCTGGTCAATGCCCGATTCCCTTTCGATGCCACCAACGGCGTCCGCCAGGATCTGTTTTATGGGCGCCAGCTTACGGGTTAGGCCAACCCGCAGCAGACGATCGGATGGAGACGCACTCCGAGCGCTGCGCCGCAGGAGGTCTTCGAGCTGATCAAGTCCAGCCTCGGAGGCTGCCAACTCCGCTCCGTTAGACAGGTATGGGGCGACCCGTCGCACCAAGTCGATCTGTTGCAGCGGAGAGAACCGCTCAAGCGCCGCAACGTCCAGGAGCATCGTCGTAATCGGGCTGAGGAGCGTGACTCGATCCCCGTAGAGCAGCGCCGCCTTGACCAGCTCTATTTCCGGCGCAACCGTCATCGCAGAACCGGGCTGGGCGGCAACGACCAGCTGCAGTGGGTTGGCAGGCTGTTTGCGGCGTCCCGCAGGCTTCGGCCCGGCCGGGCCTGTCCTCTTCCGCTTCCGTCCTCGACTCACCGGTCCGAAGATAGAGCGCAAGCCGGACCATCTAGAACCAGGCGCCCCACGAAGACGACATCTGGCTCCAGCCCGTCTCCGAGACATCCTACCGCCCAGAGGATTGCTACCAAATTGCTACCAAACCGGCCCTTGTGGGCCGGACTAATCCTTGTCCTAGAGCAAATCCAACGATGGGCGATACTGGGCTCGAACCAGTGACCTCCGCCTTGTCGAGGCGGCGCTCTCCCAGCTGAGCTAATCGCCCTGGGACGCGTAGGGTATCAATGGGTCGATACCCTTCAAGCCTCATCTGGCGACGTGGCGGAGTGGCTACGCAGCGGCCTGCAAAGCCGTCTACACCGGTTCGATTCCGGTCGTCGCCTCTACTGGGTTTTCGAGGGGTTCTGGAGGGGGGTACCCCCCCCCGTAGCGCCTCGATAGCGGAAGCCGTGGACCGAGATCGATGGCTCATCGAGCCCCGGCTTGTCCACGTAGGTGCTGGCGGTCGTATCGACGGAAGCGTCCCTAGAAGCGCGTGAGCGGCCCTCAAACCAGCGTGTTTGGCGACATGGTCGCCGTAGGCATGCCTCAGCAGATGGGGATGGATGTGAGCCGCGATGCTGGTCAAGCGCCCTCTCCTGCTTGATGTCGAGTTCCATTCGTGCCGGTTGGGCGTACAAATCTCCTGGTTCGTGTACGAGATCGTGGGCCAAGTGCGTGGGCAACCGCGCCATCTTCTGCCCTGTTGGCCGCGCAAACCTTGCGGCTGCAGCCTTCAGGTGAGAGGATCGGCAGATTCCGAGCACGCGCCCTCAACCCGAGCAGTACCGCACCCGCGCTGAATATCGCTGGGCCAAGAAACTCTGGTTGCGCCGCCACGGCGGCTACCTCTGGACGACCCTCGCCATCGCGATCTTCTTCGGTGCGCTTACCGGCTCGACCGTACTGCTCGTCTCGCTGGTCGTGTTCGCGTTCGTGGGGACTGCTTACGCTCGCTCTCGGCCGTGACAGCGATCACGGGCGCGCGATACTGCATCGGTGCCCTCCGCCAACCTGGACCTCGTGCGCTCGATCTACGCGGACTGGGAACGCGGCGACTGGAGTTCAACGGAGTGGGCGGACCCCGACATCGAGTTTGTCGAGACAGATGGGCCTGCGCCCGTAACCCAGACGGGCGTGGCCGGGCTGGCGGAAGGCTGGCGCGGCTTCCTCAGCACCTGGGATGACCTCCAGGTGAAGGTGGACGAGTACCGCGAACTCGACGACGACCGCATACTCGTACTCTTCCGCTTCGGTGGGCGCGGCAAGACCAGCGGACTGGACCTGGGCCAGGTGCAAGCGGAGGTAGCGAACATCTTGTTCGTCCGCGACGGCAAGGTCACACGACTCGTGTCCTACTGGGACCGCGACCGCGCCCTCGCCGACCTCGGCCTCACACCGGACACCGGCACCTGACCGCTACTCCTACAGGCCCACGGCTTTGAGGGCTTCGGCGCAATCGGCGTACATCTCCATGCGAACCTCCAAACCATCGCGAAGTGTCCAGACCATCGCGAACGACATATCGACGGGTAGCCCAGTCGTCTTCGAGCGAGCACGCTGGCGGCACAGGCTGACGACACGCTCGCCCGCATCGTGGAAGGAATCGACTTCCATTTCCCAGTCATCGAACGGTTGGGTCCAGTCTCGGATAAAGGTGTTTATGCCCTCAACCCCCTCGTATGACTGCTGCTCCGGCCAGCCACGGAATCTCGACATATCCCAAGTAAAGTCCGGAGCGATGATCTCCCGTGGCTGCTCCCCAGTAGCCAGGAAATGCTCCCAGCCGCGTCGCACGATCTCCACGTTCTCCTGCGACATCGCCTACCCCCTTTCCTCAGCGAGGCGTTCGGCGGCGGTACGAGCCTCGTCGATGTCGATGTAGTTCGTCATGCGCACGATCTTGCCGTCGGTCTACCACCTTGGCACCCGGCGCGGTCGTAGCAGCAACGTACCAGTCGAGGCTCGGTCGGCCTCAATCTGGACGCTTCGCGACGGTCAGATCATTAACATGGAGACCAGCTACGACCCCCAGGAGGCCCTCGAAGCCGTGGGGCTCGAGGACTAGCCTGTCGGCGATTGGGAAGGCCCCACGATTGCGTCGGAAGTCAGGGTGTGTGTGACTTCATAGTTTCGCGCCCCGGGCCTTCGCCCTAATCTGATTTCAAATCCAGCCCCCCAGTAACCCATGGCGGGCGGGAAAGAGAATCGAACCCGGCAAGGGCGCGCCATCCGTGAGCCACGCCTTGACACCCTCGCCGATCGGCGTACACTTCACTGTCGAGTGACAATCCGCCCGACGGTATCGGGCGATCCGAGGGGGAGTCAAGGAAGACAATGGGGGACGAAACCGCAGCGATCCTGCGCGGTGTGATTGGCGCGCTCGTCACACTGTTCGCAGCAGAGACGATCTACAGGCTGGCCCTACGGTCACACCTGCGTCGCGTCATCGGGATCCCGTCCGCCTGAGCCGGGGAAGGCGGCGCTTGGCGGGCCGGTCTTCGCGATCATCTGGTTCGGCCACGTCTGGAGTGAGGGCGTGCCTCGGGGCAACGGGCGCCACCCCTCATCAGGCCCACGCGTGGGACATTGTGGCGCGTTTCGGCGACGCGCTGTGCCACATTGGCACAACACGGCCAGCCGCGGAATTGATCAAATATGCGAGTGCCCTACAACGCGCAATGGACCCGATCACCGTCACGGAACGGCAAGCGTAGGGCACCCAGCTCACAGGTCCCTGGAAGCCTGTGAGCATCGCGAGATGGGCCGCAACGGCTTGCGGCCCATCCGCACATCCGAGCGACAGGACAGTCCGACGTCGCTGGCGAGAAAGGCACCGCCGGCGTGTGCGATCTCGAGCGACGTGCAGAAAACCAACGACGGCTTTCTGCATCGCGGCCGGCTGATACGCCTCATGATCGTCCCGGCGCCGTCAGGTGAAAACCGATGCTGTCCCAGTGGCACCTACGCAGGCGCCATCTATGCCGTTTCACACAGGCCGGCGTGTAGTACGACTACCCGTGCTATGGCAAGGGGCTGTGAGCGGATCCGGCTGGCTCAGCTCGGGCCGACGCTCGCGAGCGCCCGTGCGAGCGAGCCTTCATCCTGGGGCCCGCGCAACACGGAGCGAATGTGTCCCGAGCCGTCGAGCACGAACGTGGTCGGCAACCCGGTCATGTGGTAGGCGTTGCCAACCGTCCCTTCTGAGTCGCGCAGGTTCGTGAACGTCCAGCCATAGCGCCCGATGAACGAACGCGCACCCGCGAGACCGTCGCTCCAATCGACGCCCACGAGACGTCCACGCCCCGCGCTCGTTCGGGAGAAGCGCTCGAGCGCCGGCGCCTCGCGTGCGCACGGTTCACACCAGCTGGCCCAGAAGACGACGAGTGACGGCTTCCCCGCCGCCGCCCTGAGGAGGCCGGCGAGCGTGAGCGGCGCGCCCGCGAGACGTTCGCGCGGCAGGGCCGGCGCGGGCCGGCCAAGCGAGGCGGAACGCTGGGCGGAAAGCCCGAACTCGATCAGCGCAGCCACGGCGAGGCACGCGAGGACGGTCCAGCCGAGAGCTCGCAGGCGCCGAGCCATCGCGCGGGATCAGCGAGCTGCCAGCAGAGGCACGTCGTGGGCGACTTCGCCCGGCTGGAAGCTGGCGGAGTAGATCGTCATCCGCCTGCCCGAAGCGGTGATCCCGTAGATCAGGCCGGAGTGGTTGATGAACTGGGGCTGCTGGGCTTCGCGTTCGGAGCCGACCCCCCATGCCTTCCACACCCGCGCGAGCTGGGCGGCCGAGCCGATCAGGTACTGCATGCGCCCGGTCATCTCGTGGCGCGCGAGGAAGGCGGCCACCGCCTTGGGCGTGTCGCCGCGCGGATCCACCGACACCGCGATGATCTGCGCTTTGGAGGCCGTGGCGGGGCCCATCAGGTTCTGGGCGACGCGCAGATTGGACGTGATCAGCGGGCACACGTCAGGACAGTTCGTGTACAGGAACGTCACGAGCACGGCCTTGCCCCGGTATGAGTCGATGTTGACCGGCTGGCCAAGGTAGTTGCGCAGCGCAAGCGGCGGGGCCGGCTGCACCGGCGAGAGCAGACCGGTGGCCTCGAAGCCCGCCTGCCCCGACTGCGCCCTGCTGGCCTTCTGCGCCGAGGACCCTCCGACGGTGAGCGCCGCGACGGCGCCCGCGATCGCGACGAGTACGAGAAGCGAGAGCAGAACGCGGAGGTCGAGGCCGTTTTTACGCATCCCAGAGCGAACTTATCAGCGCGACTGGCCCCCCGCGCCGGCCGGCCGTCGGCAAAAAGGCTTGCAACCCTCCCCATGTAATGCAATTTGCAGGCAAATCTGGTAGCTTGCCGTCCGTTCGTGCCGAGTCCTCGACCTCAAGGGGTCAAGGAGCGGGGGACCCAATGCAGCCGAAAGGCCGCGGGGGCGAATCGTCACCAGGTGTGGCGTAGCGTAGAAGCTTACGCGAGCCCGACAGCTAACCCCGTAGGCGCCAAGCAAAGGAGAAAGGACGCCTAAGCATGTCGGGATTCCCGCGTGATCTTGCTGTTCTCGACCCCTGGGAAGCTTCGCTCGCACGCTCCCGGGCACGCCGCGCACGCGCAAGTCGCGGGCATACGCGCAACGACGCGCACAGCGGCCCGTCGCTGTCTGCGCTGATCGACCTACACACTCACCGGCTCGGAGCGAGGGACCTGGCCGAAGAGCAGCCGTGGGAGCTGTCGCTGGGCCGCTCGAGAGCGCGCCGGCGCGCCGCGGAGCTGCGTTTCGTGCCGGCGAGCTCACGCGCGAAGCGGGTCTCGCTGGGAGCTCTCGCGGCTCTCACCGTCGGCCCCACCGCCGGCCTGGCAGATGGCCAGACGGCGATCAACCCGAGCGCGCCCAACCCGGAACCGCCGACCACGACCGAACACGTCGTGGTGCTGAGCGCGGGCAGCGAAGGCCGGCAGGTTCAGCTGCTTCAACAGGCACTCGGACGCATCAAAGTCGATGGGATCTTCGGCCCGGAAACCGAAGAAGCCGTGCGCGCCTTCCAGGCGAGCAAGGGGTTGACGGTCGACGGTGTCTTCGGACCTCAGACGAGCGCCGCGCTCAGCGGACAGGGAGCCGGACGCGCATTTGCGGCCAACGTCGGAACGCAACTCCCGGGCGAAGGGGCCTCGCAGGCTGCGCGCCCACCGTCCTCGCAGGGCTCAGGACACGAAGTCTCCAAGAGCTCTGGCGAACCGACCGGCCCCGGCGCCGTCGCGCGGCTTCAGAATGCCCTGCACCTGACCGCCGATGGTGAATTCGGCCCTGAAACCGAGGCGGCGATTCGCCGACTGCAGGCGCGCCATGGGCTGACCGTGGACGGAGTCGTTGGCCCCGCCACGTGGAGCGTGATCGGCGTGAGCGGCGAGGAAACGCTGACTCCGCCGGCGTCGGCTCTGCCCCAGCGTCCCAGCAGCCACCACTCACACGCGGCGCTTGCCACGAGCGTGGACGCGAGCAACCAGTCGGGAACCGGCGAAGCGCCGACGGCCAGCGGCGAGAGCGCCGTGCAGCGGCTGCAGTCGGCGCTGCGCCTCCCGGTCGACGGTGAATTCGGCCCGACCACGGAGGCCGCCGTCATGCGACTGCAGGCCCGTCACGGGCTCCCGGTGGATGGCGTCGTGGGCCCGGCGACCTGGAGCGTGCTGGGCGTGCACACCCAGCCCACACTCACCCCGCCCCCATCCGCGCGTGTGCAGCCCAGCTCGGCCGCACCGAGCGGGGAAGGCGCCACGACCAGCGCCGGCGGTGGCGGTGGCGGTGGCGGTGAAACCGGCTCATCGTCGGGTGTCGCGGCGCGCGTGATCGCGGCCGGCGATGAAATCGCGACGAGGCCCTACGTGTGGGGTGGCGGGCACGGCTCGTTCCAGTCGGCTGGCTATGACTGCTCGGGGTCCGTGTCATACGCGCTGCACGGCGGCGGCCTGTTGAGCTCGCCCGAGGATTCGACGGGGCTCGAGTCATACGGCGAAGCTGGACCGGGACGGGAAATTACGATCTACGCCAACTCCGAACACGCGTTCATGGTTGTTGACGGCAAACGCTTCGACACGGTCGCCCTGCAGGAGGGCGGGTCGCGGTGGGCCGACAGCATGACCTCGACCGCCGGTTTCGTGGCTCGCCACCCGGCCGGAATGTAGGCCGCGACCCAACGCGGGCGCCGCCTGCCCCTTTCACAGCGTTAAGGCGAAGCTTTGTGAGGCCGTCCCTCGGGCGGCCTCACACGCCGCTCACCCGGTCCCCGAGAGTGCCGTCCCAAGCCGACCCTAGCTTGGCCAGGGTCGAGAAGCGACCGGAGGCGGACCATGCTTGCGAGGGCGCACACGTTCACGATCGAAGGGCTGCAGACGCGGCACGTCACCGTGGAGGTGGACGTCCGCCCCGGGCTTCCCGCGTTTGCGATCGTCGGTCTCGCCGACGCGGCTGTGCGCGAGGCGCGCGAGCGGGTCAAGGCGGCGATCCTCAACTCCGGCTACGGGTTTCCGGCCAGGCGCATCACCGCCAACCTCGCGCCTGGGGACGTGCCGAAGGCCGGTCCCGGCCTCGACCTCGCGCTAGCCTGCGCCGTGCTCGCCGCCAGCGGCCAGCTCTCGCGCGAGCGGCTGGAGAGCCACGCGCTGTTCGGAGAGCTGGCGCTGGACGGCGGTGTGCGAGGCTGCCGCGGGACCCTGGCGGTGGCGCAGGCCACACAGAGCGCCGGGTTGGCCGCCGTGGTTCTCGCGGGCGCGCACGCGCGCGAGGCGAAGCTCATCGAGGGGATAGAGGTGGCCGGAGTCGAGCGGCTTGGCAGCGCCGTGCGCGTCCTCGAGGGCGGCCCCGATGATCCGCTGCCCGAGCCCGCCGCGAGCCAGGGGGACCTCGACCCGGATCGCGTCGCGGGGCCGGACCTGAGCGACGTGAGGGGACAACACCATGCGGTGAGAGCGCTCGTGGTCGCGGCAGCCGGTGGACACAACAGCCTGCTGAGCGGGCCGCCGGGGACGGGCAAGACGATGCTTGCTCAGCGGATGGTGTCGATTCTGCCGGCGCTGAGTCGACACGAGGCGATCGAGGTGACCCGCATCCACAGCGTGACGGGTGAGCTCGCCGGTCACCTGGCGCGCGGGCGCCCATTCCGGGCCCCGCACCATTCGATCACGGCGGCGGGTCTCATCGGCGGCGCGCGGCGGGAATGGCTGGGCGAGGTGGTGATGGCCCACAACGGGGTGCTTTTCCTGGACGAGCTCTCGGAGTTCGCGCGGCCGACGCTCGAGGCGCTCCGCCAGCCGCTCGAGGATGGGCAGGTGGCGATCGTCAGGGCGCGACACGCCGCCGTATATCCAGCGCGATTCATGCTCCTCGCGGCCACCAACCCCTGCCCGTGCGGCTTCGCCGGCGACGGGGAGCGGTGCAGATGCAGCGAAACCGACATGGCACGCCACCGTCGGCGGTTGAGCGGTCCGCTGCTGGACCGCATCGACCTGCTCGCCCACCTCGAGCGCGATGTCAACCACGACCTGGACGCCGCGCCGCTCACGAGCTCGAAGCAGGCGCATGAAAGAGTGACGTGTGCCCGCGAGCGGCAGGCCGCACGGTTCAGGCGGACCGCTGTGACGGTGAACGCCCACATGGACGGGCGCATGCTGCAGCGCCACGTGAGACTCGACGGGAAGAGCGAGGAGATGGTTCGTCGGGCGCGAGAGAGCGGACTGCTGAGCGCCCGCGGACAGCACCGAATCCTGCGCGTGGCAAGGACCATCGCCGATCTGAATGGCAGCGAGCGTGTACGGGCGCGGGACGTCGGCGGCGCGCTGGCGATGCGTCCCGACGCGAGCCTCGTAAGCGGCCGAGCGGCGTGACGAGCGCCGCAGAAGCCGACGAGAGTTCGCGCGCGTGCGCGACCTGCTCCCGCCGCGGCTGGCTGCTGTCGCGGCTCAGCGGGCCCCTCGACTACCAGTGCCGCGATCGAGGACGCCTCATCGAGCTGTTGGCGCTCAACGACGAGGACCTGATCCGCGCGGTCGGGGGCAGCCGGCGCGCGGAGCTCGAAGCCGCCCATGCGCGATTCGGGCCAAAGGACGTGCCGCAGGTGCGCGGCGTGGCCGGGGTCTGCCGTCACGATCCCTCCTACCCTTCAGCGCTGCGGGGCGCCCACGGCCCACCGATGGTAAACGTCGCCGGCGGGGTCGAGCGACTTCGAGCGCTCGTGGCTGGGCCGATCGCGGCCATCGTCGGAAGCAGCAGGGCGACCGACTACGGCATGGAGGTGGCGAAGAGCCTCGCGCGCGGGTTGGCGGCGAGCGGGGTCACGGTCACGAGCGGGCTTTCCGACGGGATCGCGGTCGCGGCGCTCGTGGGCGCGATCGAAGTCGAAGGGAAGACCGTGGCGGTGCTGCCGGGAGGCGTGGACGTGGCATGCCCGGCCAAACGCCGCGCGCTCTATGGGCGTGTGATGCAGCGCGGGTGTGCGCTGACCGAGCTGCCCTGCGGCTCCAGGCCTCGCCGCTGGACGGCGGCGGCCGCCGAGCGGATCCTCGCAGGACTCGCGTGCCTGACGATCGTGGTGGAGGCGGGGAGCGACGCCCGCGAGCTATCGTGCGCGCGCATCGCGCAGACGCTGGGAAGGCCGGTGGCGGCGATCCCGGGGAGGGTCACGTCGCCGGCATCCAGCGGACCGCATGCCCTGCTGATGAGCGGCGCGCATCTGGTGAGGGGGCCGGCAGACGCCCTGGAGCTGCTCTGCGGCCCCGGCGCGCCGCCGATCTGCAATCCGACAGCTGCGCGGGCCCGCCTGAGACCCACGCTGAGGGATGCGCTCGACAGGGTGGGCGCGGGAGAAGACACGCCCGACAAGCTCGAGCACGGCGGTTCGGATTCGGGGGCGCTGCTGCTCGCGCTGAGCGAGCTCGAGCTGATGGGCCTGCTCGCGCGGGGAGACGGTGGGAGGTACGTGCCGCGTTACCCGCGCCCGACCGACGAGGCCCCTGCGGATCGGCAGCGATAGGCGGGCACCTTTCGGCATGCACGAGCATCACCGTGATGATCCGCCCCGGGTGGTGCCGATTGACCGGCGCCCGGGCAGATGCGGTGAGCGCCCCACTCGGAGCCGAGCTCGGCCGAAATCAGCCGCTTACATGCCTTGAATTGCCTCAAGCAGCGGTGGGCTTCCGCCGAGGAGTTGAGGTGAGATGGCAGCTCGAGACACGAGGCCTGAGCAGGAGCCAGGAGTGGCGCCGGCGCCATCCGGCGCGGCCGGAGCCCGGCCGCCCTCGTCGGAAGTGACCGAGCAGGATCTCCATCGCCTGGGCGCCGCACTGGAGGCGCGAGCCGACGATGTGCTGACAGTGACCGTCGAGCGGACGATCGACTCGGGCCAGGTCGTCGACGCCCTCATCCAGGACAGCTTCGAGCGAATCTGCAGGATCTCGACCGTCGCCGTGGCGCGCTGGATCGGCGGAGAGGGTCTGGAGGTCACTCGCGAGGCCGGCCAGGAAACGTGGAACATCTTCGGACAGCTGGCGGCCCATCGTGGAGCGTCCCTGAAGGAGGTGGCCAGGCGCTGTCTACTCTGGCGCGACTCCATGGCCGAGGCGCTGCGCGAGATCGCCACGCAGCTGGACGGTTCGCCGGATGCGCTCTCCCAGGCGCTCGCGATGTTGCAGTTGAGCAGCGACGTGACGCTCGTTCGGGTGTGCGAGCGTTTTGAGACCGAGCGCCAGCGAACGGACGAAGAGCTGGCGCGGCGTCAGGAGGAGCTTGCGTTCATGGCGACTCATGATCCGCTGACCGGGCTGCCGAACCGCACGCTGATGCTGGACCGCGTCGAGCAGATGCTCGTGCGTGCGCGTCGCCACCAAAACCCGATCGCCGCGCTGTTCATCGATCTCGACAACTTCAAGAGCATCAACGACACCCTCGGCCACGGCGCCGGCGATGAACTCCTCGGATCGGTAACGGCGAGGCTCGAAGGCGTCGTGCGGGACGCCGACGCGCTCGGACGGATCGGCGGCGACGAATTCGTGATCGTCGCCGAAGAGCTGTCTCTGGCCGCGGGTCCCGAGCTGATCGCAGAACGCCTGCTTGAAGCGTTCAAAGAGCCGTTCGAGCTCGTCGGAAAGGAGGAGACCGACACGCGCCTGACCGTCACCGCGAGCATCGGAATCGCGATGGGGGAGCGCGCGACCCCGGAGGAGCTGCTGCGGGACGCCGACATCGCGATGTATCGGGCCAAGTGGGACGGCAAGAATCGCTACGTCGTGTTCGAGACAGGGATGCAGGACGCGGTCCAAAGCCACATGGAGCTCGAAATGGACCTGCGCAAAGCGCTCGAGAACGGGGAGTTCTTCCTCGTCTACCAGCCGACGTTCGATCTGCGTGACATGAGTGCAACCGGAGTGGAGGCCCTGATCCGGTGGAAGCACCCCCTCCGCGGCGTCGTCCAGCCCAACGACTTCATCCCGCTGCTCGAGGAGACCGACCTGATCGTCGAGGTCGGGACCTGGGTGCTCCACGAGGCCTGCAACCAGGTGGCGCGCTGGCGCGCGGCGGGACATTCGATAGGCGTCGCCGTCAACGTCTCAGGACGCCAGCTCGACACCGACGAGCTCGTCACGGGCGTCAAGCACGCCCTCTTGGCGAGCGAGCTCGACCCACATGCGCTCACCCTCGAGGTAACCGAGACGACTCTCATGCGCAACGCTGAGGCGACCGCGCTGACACTGGCCGCCATCAAGGGTCTCGGCGTGCGGATCGCCATCGACGACTTCGGGACCGGCTACTCCTCGCTGGCGCATCTGCAGCAGTTCCCAGTCGATGCGCTGAAGATCGACCGATCGTTCATCTCCCGAATGACGCAGAACCCGGAGAGCGAGACCCTCATTCACACGCTCGTGCAGCTCGGCAAGGCGCTCTCGATCGAGACGCTCGCCGAGGGCGTCGAGCTCGAGCAGGAGCTGCGCCTGCTGCAGGAGGAGCAGTGCGACAGCGGTCAGGGCTTCCTGTTCTCCAAGCCCCTCGAGGCGGAGGCGGCCGAGGCCTTCCTTGACAACTGGGCAGACAACGGCGCAATGTCGCTCGGGAGCGCCGACGAACCAGCCGAAGCGCAGCTGGACACCTCGAGAAGCGGCTGACGGAGCCGACCCCGGCGCCGGCGGCGACCGCGGCGGGCGGGTACACCGCGGCGCGTCCAGGTGGTACCCAGGTGACGTGATCTGCCCGGACATCCGTCCCGGGAACGCGCAAAACCCCCAGCAAGCCGGGGGTTTTGCTTTGAAGCGGATGAAGGGATTCGAACCCTCGACCTTCGCCATGGCAAGGCGACGCTCTAGCCAGCTGAGCTACATCCGCGCGCGACTCCGCCATTCTAGCCCCCCGGCCGTGGCGCGCGTCCGGATCCGGGCGGCCATCGATCGGGGGTGGCTGATCCATCCTCGTGATCGCTCATGGCGCAGCGGCCGCGACGGCGAACGCCGCGCTAGCGGGTCTCGTGGCCGCGTCGCTCAGTCCGGTCTGCGCGCGAGGACCTGATAGACGGCGGTCAAACCGATCTCGAAGCCGCGCCGTGCGGCACGCAGGTACAGCCGCCAGATGCGTGTGCGCTCGGGGCCTGCGAGCGCTTGTGCCCGGTCGAGGTGCTCGTCCAGTCGCTGCGCCCAGTGGCGCAGCGTGATGGCGTAGTCCTCTCGGAAGCCCTCCACGTGCTCGGTGTGAAGGCCGGCGCGCTCGACCGCGAGCTGGACGCGGGACAGCGGCAGCGGCTCGCCGTCGGGAAACACATAGCGCGTCGAGAACAGGTCCTTGAGGGGCTCGTCGTCCGGATCCAGCACCGCGATCGCGTGGTTCAGCAGCACACCGCCCGGGCGCAGCAGGGCGGACAGCGATCGGGCGTACAGGTCGATCTGGCTGTCGCCCACGTGCTCGGACATGCCGATGCTCGCGATCGCGTCGAACGACGACCGCGGCAGCCGACGATAGTCCGCCACGTGTATCTCCACCTGGTCGTCCAGCCCCGCCTCCGCGACCCTCACGCGCGCGAGCTCCGCCTGCGGCGGAGAGATCGTCACGCCGGTGACCTCCACTCCGTAGCGGCGGGCCGCGTGGATCGCGAAGCTGCCCCATCCGCAGCCGACATCCAGAAGGCGCATGCCCGGCTCGAGCTCCAGCTTGCTGGCCACGAGATCGAGCTTCGTCAGCTGCGCATCCTCGAGCGTCTGCGCGCCTCTCGAGAAGATCGCGCAGCTGTATGTCATCGAGCTGTCGAGGAACAGCCCAAAGAAGTCGTTTCCAACGTCGTAGTGGTAGCGGACCGCCGCCGCGTCGCGCTCGATGCTGTGACGTTTGCCACGGAGGATGAGCTCGAGGCTCGGGCGTCGCGGAAAACCCCCGGGCGCCGCGGCCGCGAGAATCGCCAAGCCCAGATGCGCGCGATCGGAGACGCTCATCGGCGGCGGCTCCCATGTGTCGACCACCTCAAACGCCGCCTCGAGATCGTCGACCGCCAGGGAGCCGTCTGCGTAGGCGCGGCCGAGACCCAGCGTGCCGGGAGCCCTGAGGAAGTGCGCAAGCGCCGAGGGCCGTCTGACGAAGAAGGTCGGCCCATCCGCCGCCGTCGCGCCGACGGCCGCGCCGTCCCAGAAACGCACCTGAAACGGCCGCGAAGGCAGAACACGCGTGAGCTCTCTGGCCAGGGGAGCGCTCGCGCGGATCAACGCCACGCCCGTAAGATCGCATATGAGCGCCGGTCCCGTGTGCCGACAGCGCGCACCCAGTGCGATACTTCGCCGGTGCTCAGCGACCGCGCCTACGCCCGCTTCTCGATGGCGATGTCCGCCACGGGCCTGCGAGGCCTGGGCAAGCTCAACGTGCCCCTCTACCGCATCAGCCGCGGGCGGTTGCTCGGGAAGGTCGGCCGCGCCCCCGTGCTCCTGCTCACGACGAGAGGCCGCCGCTCCGGTCAGCAGCGCACGGCGCCGGTCCTCTTCCGCGCCGACGGTGAGCGCCTGGTGGTCATCGGCTCGAACGCGGGCTACGCGCACGAGCCCGCGTGGTCACTGAACCTCAAGGCGGACCCGATCTGCGAGGTGCAGGTTCGCGGTGAGCGCCGCAATACCCGCGCTCGGGTCGCCGAGGGCGAGGAGCGCGAGGAGCTGTGGCGGGCAATGAACGACCAGTATGGCGGCTTTGACGAGTATGAGAAGCGCACCCCACGCGAGATCGCGGTATTCGTGCTCGAGCCGCGCTAGCCAGAGGCCCGCTCGCCCGCGGCCGTGGGCGGCGGGCCACAAACGGCAACCAGGAGCCAATCAAGTGACACCCTCAAGCAGCACCACCGAGCAGCTCATCTCAGGAGTCGACTTCTTCGCCCTGCCCACGCACGACGTGGCCGCCGCCGCGGAGTTCTACCGCGACACGCTGGGCCTGCGCCAATCCGTCTACATGCCGGAGCGCAATTTCGCCGAGTTCGAGACCGGCAACCTGACGCTCAGCGTGATCGACGCCGAGGCCATGGGCCTCGAGCATCACCCCCATCGCCACGAGATCGCCCTGCACGTCGACGACGTGGAAGCCGCGCGCCGGACGCTCATCGAGCGTGGCGTGAGCTTCAGGGGCGACACGCTCGACACGGGCGTCTGCCACATGGCGTTCTTCTCAGACCCGGACGGCAACGCGCTCATGCTGCACCACCGCTACGCGCCGAGGCAGGCCCAAGGCTGAGGAGCGCTGACGGTGGCGCGAGCGACAGCTCCGGCGCGACGAACGAGGCTGCGGCCCGAGCGCCCGTGGCAGGAGCACGCCGCCCTGTACAGGGACCTGTTCGCCGATCCCGCTGTCGCCGTCACGCTGTGGCCTGGCGCGGCCGGTGGTCCCCGCAGCGAGCGCCAGGCGGACGCGATCCTCGCCGCGGACATCCGGCACTGGCATCAGGAGGAGTTCGGACCGTGGGTCTTCTTCGAGTCGAGCACCGGGATCTTCGTCGGACGCGGCGGGCTGCGCCGCACGGTCGTGCGCGACCGCGGATCGGTCGAGCGCGACAGCAGGCCGGTCGAGCTGCTGTACGCGGTGCGCTCGGAGCTGTGGGGAATGGGCTACGCGACCGAGATGGCCACGATGGCCATGGCGCGTGCGACGCAGCTCTCACTCGACGAGGTGGTGGGCTTCACGGCCACGACGAACCACGCCTCGCGGCGGATCCTCGAGAACGTGGGGATGCGCTTCGAGCGGACCTTCGAGCACGCCGGCCTGCCCCACTGGCTCGGGCGGTACCTGCCGGGCGATTGAGCCCTCGGGCGAGTGGACCGGCCGACCGGGGAGCTCCGTCGATCGTCTAGCCTTAGTTGGCAGATGCACCCGCTCCTCGAGATGCTCTTCAAGGACAAGACGAAGATGGTCGCGCCCGAGAGCGCGCTCCCTGGTCGCGAGCAGGAGATGGGCGTGCCTGCACGGCACGAGGTGCTCGGGACCCCGCTGCGCCCGCCGTTTCCGGACGGCATCGAGCAGGCGATCTTCGGGATGGGCTGCTTCTGGGGAGCCGAGCAAACGTTCTGGCAGCTGCCGGGCGTTTACACGACGGCTGTCGGATACAGCGGTGGCGTCACGCCGAACCCGACCTACGAGGAGGTCTGCAGCGGCTCGACGGGTCATACGGAGGCGGTGCTCGTCGCCTTCGATCCGACGAAGATCAGCTACGAGGAACTGCTGCGCCGCTTCTGGGAGGGGCACGACCCGACGCAGGGGATGCGCCAGGGCAACGATGTGGGCACGCAGTACCGCTCGGCGGTCTACTGGCTCGACGAGGCGCAGCGCACCGCGGCGGAGGCGAGCCGCGACACCTACGCGGCGCAACTGAAGGCCAGCGGCTACGGCGAGATCACGACGGAGATCGCGAAGGCGGGGCCGTTCTACTACGCCGAGGACTACCACCAGCAGTACTTGCAGAAGAATCCGGGCGGTTACTGTGGACTGGGCGGGACCGGCGTGAGCTGCCCCGTCGGGCTGCGCGCCTAGCGCTAGCCGCTCGACCGGCGGGCAGCGAGCGCGACCGCGACGACCAAGCGACCCCGCCGAGGCGGAGCCGCTCTGGGCCGCTGCCGGCCTGAACGCGTCCTGGAGGGAGTGACGCGTTCAGGCCGCGGGCATCCGTGCCCGTGCTGCTTACGCTCCGGCCGGCGCCGTGTCCGGGCGCCACGCCGGTGGATGCGGGCCCCCGAGCGTGGGCACGTCGGAGGGATAGACCTCGTTGCCATGGATCGCATGATCGCCGACCTCGAGTTCCTCGTCGTTGAGCCGTAATGGCACGATCACGCCAAGCACCTTGAGGATGATGAACGTGACCACCGCCGTATAGGCGATCACCCACAGGGCAGTCTCGGCCTGCCATCTCAACAGCGTCCAGCTACCGCTGATGAGCAGCCCCGATTTGCCCGGCAGGTTGGCGGCCGCGCCCACCCCGGGATACTCGACGATCGCGGAGTTGGCCAGCAATCCGACCATCAGGCCCCCGGTTAATCCTGCGATCCCATGCGTATAGATCACCCCCAGGGTGTCGTCCACGTGTCTGAACATCGGCGCGCGGCTGAGGAACCGGATCGCCATCCAGACGATCGTCGCATCGACGATGCCGATGATGATCGCGCCCCAGCCGTTTACAAACCCTGCCGCGGGCGTGATCCCGACCAAGCCCGTGATCATGCCGTTGACGGCGCCGATCATCGACGGCTTGTCGCGGAAGATGTAGTCCCAGCCGATCCACACCATCATCGCCACGGCCGTGCAGAGGTTGGTATTGAGCACCGCCGCCGAGGCGTCGGCGCCTGCGTAGTAGGAGTCCCCGCCGTTGAAGCCGTTCCAGCCGAGCCACAGCAGCCCCGCCCCGCAGGCGACCATCAGCAGGTTGTTCGGCGCATCGACCTCGCGATCTCGCTGCAATCGCGGCCCGATCACCGCCGCGAACACGAACCCGGAGATGCCCGCCGCAAGGTGGATCACGTACCCGCCGGAGTAGTCCAGCGCACCGTGGGCCGCGAAGTAGCCGCCGCCCCAGATGAGGAAGGCGTTGACGGTGTAGACGCAGGTGATCCAAAGCGCGACGTAGGGGATCCACGCCTTGAAGTTGACCCGCCCGAGCACCGAGCCCAGCGCCAGGATCGGCGTGATCGCCGCGAAGACGAACTGGAAGTAGACGAGCGTCGACAACGGGAAGTGGAACGGCGGACCTTCGGTGATCGATTGGATTTCCGCCTGGCCCTCCTCGGCCGTGTGGCTGAGCACGCTGCCAGGTTCACCCAGGGCGCTCCCCAGGAAGCCATGCTTCCCGAACTCTCCCGAGCCGCTGTGCGCGATCGCATGGCCGAAGCCCATCTTGAACGCCCACAGGCACCAGACGATCAGCGTCACGCAAAATGCCACGAACGTGAGCATCATGCTGTTGACCGACCAGCGCTTCTGCATGACGCCGCCGTACAGGACCGCAAGGCCCGGGAGGCTCATCAGCCCGACGAACGTCGCCGCAGTCATCTGCCATGCGTTATCGCCCGGGTTCAGCCAACTTGGGTATGACAGCCAGGTCATGTGCCTCCGTTCCCACCGTTTATAGATCTGTCGGCTCGCCGGCCCCCCGTGCGGGGTCGGCGAAGCGCCGAGTTGCAGTCCCGGTATGAAATCCGGCCGACGATCGTGCTGGTAGGGCCAACCTGGCCAACACTTGGCCCCCGCGTTTCGACATTTGTCTAGATGGGCTCTGCGGCCGGTCAGGAACGCGCCGGAGCACCGGCATTGAACGGAAATCCCGCTCGCCGACAGCTCGCCCGCAGTTCCTGCTCGATCCCGTGAAACCCACCCAGAGCGCATATGTGCCTTGCGCGCGAGCCGCAGGCGTGGACTTCGGCGCCACCCAGGGTGCTTGCGAACGTCACGTCGATGCAGTCGGCGCGGGCCGGCGCACCGCTCGTGAGCGCGTAGGCGCCGAGCCCGATCGCCGCCGCCAGCACGCAGCTCAGCAGGATCGCGACGACGGTCTTCTCGCGGCGCCCCCAGCGCAGCGGCTCGGACAGCCGCCGGGACTGGTCGAACATGATCATCGCGGTCTCGGCGGTTACTGCGCGGGCTCGCCCGGCTGGCCGTCTGCGGCCGAGTCGCCGGCGGGCGCGAAGGACAGCGCGGCCGAGTTGATGCAGTAGCGCTCGCCCGTCGGCCCGGGACCGTCGTCGAACACGTGCCCCAGGTGCCCGCCGCAGTTGCGGCAGAGGACCTCCGTGCGGCGCATGAACAGGCTGTTGTCGGGGCGCAGCTCGACGGCTTCGGCCACGGCCGGCTCGGTGAAGCTCGGCCAACCAGTGCCCGAGTCGAACTTCGTGTCCGCCCCGAACAGCATCGCGGAGCAGGCCGCGCAGCGGTAGTCGCCCGATGCCTTGTTGTAGACGTACTCGCCGGTGAACGGCGGCTCCGTGCCGGCCTTGCGCAGGACGTCGTACTGGGCGGGCGTGAGCTGCTCGCGCCACTCCTGCTCGGACTTGACGACCGTGGGCCCGCTCGAAGTCATCCTCACATGTTCTAGCACCCGCGGGCCTGTCCCGCCCGCCGGCCACGAGTGCTGCCGGCCGGCGGCCTGCCATCGCCGCGGATCGCCCGCGATCCCGTCTGATGCGCGCGGGGCCGCGGCTCGTCGGGCCCGCGAGCCCATGCGTGCGGACGCTCGATCCCTGTTATTGTGATCCTTACGTTCACGTCAATTTGATCGCACAGCTCAGGAGCCAGCCGCTTGACCACCGCCCCCCTCAACCAGCGCGTGTCGCCCCGCGGATCGCGGTTCGGCGTGGCCGCGGGGCATGAGAGCTACCGCTGGTGGGCGCTCTCCTGCACGAGCCTCGGGATGCTGCTCGCGGCGACCAACTCCGGCACCCTGATCATCGCGCTGCCCGACCTCGAGCGCTCGCTGCATGCCGGCCTGCTCGCGCTCGTCTGGGTGATCCTCGCCTACCTGATCGCCGCGACGGTGCTCGTGCTCACGGCCGGGCGCCTGAGCGATCTGTTCGGGCGCAAGCGCGCCTATGTGGGCGGCTTTCTGGTGTTCGCGCTGGCCTCGCTCGGGGCCGGCTTCTCCCAGGACGCCACCGTGCTGATCCTGTGGCGGATCCTGCAGGGCATCGGCTCGGCATTCCTGTTCGCGAATGCCGCGGCCCTGGTGACGGACGCCTTCCCCAAGGAGCGCCTCGGACTGGCGATGGGGGCCAACACGATGGTCGCCGCGATCGGGCTCGTGCTCGGACCGGTGCTCGGCGGCGCGCTGGTCGCCATCTCTTGGCACTGGGTCTTCTGGTTCAACGTTCCGCTCGCGCTCGCCGGTGCGGCCTGGGGCGCGCTGATCCTGCGTGAGCTCGCAAAACCCGACTTGGTGCGCGGCTATGACGTGCTCGGGACGACCACGTTCGTGGTCGGCCTCACCGGCCTGGTCCTCGGCGTGTCCCGCGGCGGCCTGAGCGGCTGGAACGACCCGATCGTGATCGCCGGGCTGTTCGCCGCCGTGGTGCTGCTGCCCCTGTGGGTGGTGATCGAGCTCCGCTCGCGGGCGCCCATGCTCGATCTTCAGATCTTCAAAGACCGCCTGTTCGCGGCCGCGACCGCGGCGGCGTTCATCAACGGCCTGGCGCGCTTTGCGCTGATGTTCCTGTTCGTCTTCTACTTCCAGGGCGCCCAGGGCAACACCCCGATCACCGCCGGCATCAAGCTGATCCCGCTCGCGCTCGGCATGCTCGTCGCCTCGCCGCTGGCGGGCATCTATGCCGACAGGCACGGCTCGCGCACGCTCTCGGCGCTCGGCATGCTCATCAGCGCCGCGGGTCTCGCCGCGATGACGACGCTTCAGGTGCACACCCCCTACTGGCAGGCCGGCCTCTGGCTGTTGATCGTCGGCGTCGGCTCGGGCATGTTCAACAGCCCGAACACAGCGGCCATGATGGGCGCCGTGCCGGCCTACCGGCGCGGCGTCGCTGCGGGGGCGAGAACGCTCGTGCAGAACACCGGCGCTGTGCTGTCGATCGCGTTCGTGCTCGCGATCGTCACCTCGGCGGTGCCGAAAGCGACATTGTTCGCCGTCTTCTCAGGGCTCGCAAAGGGCCTCTCAGAGCAGAAGCTCGCGCCGTTCATCGCCAACATGCACGTCGCCCTGTGGGTGCTGGCCACCACCTCGCTGCTGGGAGCGGGCGTCTGCCTGCTGCGTCCGCGCCACGATCTGGGCGCGACCGGTCCGGCCCTGCCGAGTGCCGAAGCGGAGGCCGCGCAGGCCCTGAAGGTGCGTGCCCCGGCACCCGTGGCGGGCGCAGGCGATCCCGAGCCGGTCGGCGCCTCGGCCCAGTACGGCGCCGATCCCTCTCCCCCATCGATCCGGCCGCGGCTCGCTGAGGTGCCTCCACGCTCATGAGCGCTCCCAACTCAGAGCTTGGACCCGCGGGAGCTCGCCACGACAGCCTGCGGATCGGCGACGTCGCTCGCCTGGTTCACACCACGCCGCGAACGATCCGCTACTACGAGGAGATCGGCCTGCTGCCCGAGGCGCCGGCGCGCCCGTCCGGCCAGCATCGCATCTACACCGAGGCCGAGGTCGAGCGAATTCGTGAGGTGATGCGCCTCAAGGACCTGCTGGGCGTGTCGCTCGACGAGCTGAAGACGCTGCTCACCGCCGAGGAGGCGCGCGCGGAGGTGCGCGCCCAGCTGCGCCGCGACGACGTCGACCCCAAGCGCCGTCGCGAGCTGCTGAGCGAGGCGCTCGGCCACATCGACCGCCAGCTCGAGCTCGTTCGCCACAGGGCCGGCGAGTTGGCCAAGCTGGAGGACGAGCTGAGCGAGACGTGCAAGAGGGTCAAGCGCAAGATCCGTGAGCTGGACGCGCGGGCCGAGGGCTCGTTTGCCCCGCCGGCGCCTCTGCAGACCACCACCGAGCCGCGCCCGTGAGCACCACCGCGGCCGATCCGACGGTGCTGGTCGACAACCTCGTGGTGCGCTTCGGCGAGCTCGAGGCCGTCGGGGGCATCTCGTTCGCGGTCGCTCCCGGCGAGGTGTTCGGCCTGCTGGGGCCGAACGGCGCCGGCAAGACGACCACGATCCGGGTCCTCACCACCCTGCTCGAGCCGACAGCCGGACGCGCAATCGTGGCCGGCTTCGACGTCGGCGCCGACAGCCTCGCTGTGCGCGCCAGCATCGGCTACATCCCACAGGCGATCTCGGTCGACGGCGCGCTGACGGCGTATGAGAACCTGGACTTCTACGGCCGCGTGACAGGCGTGCCCCGGCGGGTGCGACGCGAGCGGATTGCCGAAGCGATCCAGACGATGGAGCTCGAGCACATGCTCGACCGCCTCGCCCGCACGCTCTCCGGAGGCATGCTGCGTCGCCTCGAGATCGCCACCGCCCTGCTCAACCGCCCGGCCGTGCTGTTCCTGGACGAGCCCACCGTGGGCCTTGATCCGAACGCCCGCGCGATGGTCTGGGAGCGGCTGCGCGCGCTTCGCGAGCACTCCGGCACGACGGTCCTCGTGACCACGCATCTGATGGAGGAGGCCGAGCGACACTGCGACCGGCTGGGCGTGATGGACGAGGGCCGGCTGATCGAGCAGGGAGAGCCGGCGGAGCTGATCGAGCGCTATGGGGCAGAGAGCCTGGAGGAGGTCTTCATGACCATCACCGGGCGCCCGATCGGCGACGGGTCAGACGATGAGGAAGGGAGGCTGTCCGATGTCCGCGCCCAGCGCCGCGTCGCCCGCCGCCTCGGCTGAGCGCCTGCCCCAGGCGCTCTCGATGGGCCCGCTCGCGCGCGTGGCCGAGGGCACGCTGGCGATGGCCCAGGCCGAGATGCGCAAGCTGCGCCACGACCACCTGGACATCATCACCCGCTCGGTGCAGCCGCTCTTGTGGCTGTTCATCTTCGGGACCGCCCTGAGCAGCAACCGTTCGCTGACGCTCGGCAGGCTCAATTACCAGGCCTACCTGGCGCCGGGCGTGATGGCCCAGGCAGCGATGTTCATCGCGATCTTCTTCGGCCTCTCGGTCATCTGGGAACGCGACGTGGGCCAGCTCCAGCGGCTGCTCGCCACCCCCCTCTCGCGCACCTCGATCGTGCTCGGCAAGGCCGCGGGCGCCTGCGTGCGCGCGCTCGTGCAGGCGCTCTTGCTCTTGGTGGTGCTCGCCGCGGCCGGCATCGCCGTGCGCTGGAGCGTCGCCGGCGTGGCGGGGACGCTCGCCATGCTGATGCTCGGCACCGCGGCCTTCGCGTGCATGTCGATGCTGCTCGCCGCAGTCGTCAAGGAGCGCGAGCGATTCATGGGCATCGGCCAGCTGATCATGATGCCGCTGTTCTTCGCCTCGAGCGCGCTCTACCCGCTGAGCATCATGCCCGGCTGGCTGCAGACGGTCGCGCGCGTCAACCCCCTCACCTACGAGGTCCAAGGACTGCGCCAGATGCTCGTGGGAGTTGGCGCAGGCGGCGAGCTGTGGTTGGATTTCCTCGTCGTGATCGGCTTCTTCGTCGCGATGCTCCTGGCGGCAACACGCGCCTACCCCAAGGCCATACTTTGACGACGTCCCGAGCAGCCGAGGTCAATCCCAGCCCCGAGGGCGTCCCCGGTGCGGTCAGCGACCCCACGCGGATCGCCGCCGAGGAGCTCACCTTCGCAGGCGCGCAGGGAGATCAGGTGAACGGCTATCTCGCCCGCCCGCTCGACGCGGGACCGGCGAGCCCGCGCGCCGGCGTGATCGTGATCCACGAGGCGGGCGGCCTCAACGAGCACATCCGCGACGTCCTCAACCGCTTCGCCGATCTCGGCTACGTGGCGCTGGGGGTCGACCTGTATACGCGCGAAGGCGGACCGCCGCCTACGGGCGACGTCGAGGCGCTCATGAAGCGCCTGTTCTCGATGTCGGACGCCACCGTGCTCGGCGACCTCGAGGGCGCGGCGGACCTCCTGCGCGGGCGCGAGGACGTCGTCGGCCGGGTCGGCTGCATCGGCTTCTGCATGGGAGGCCGCTACACGCTCCTGTTCGCGTGTGCGAGCGACCGCCTGAACGCCGCCGTCGACTGCTGGGGCGGGTTCATCGACAAAGCGACCCCCGAAGAGCGCGCCACTCCGGCACGCCCCACGCCGCCGCTCGAGCTGGCAGAGCAGCTCCGCTGTCCCCTCCTGGCCGCGGTCGGCGCCGAGGATCACAACCCCTCACCCGAGCTGGGCGAGCAGCTCTGGGCGCGCGCCTCGGCCAGCGGCCAGGAGGTCAAAGTCGACGTCTACGAGGGCGCCGGCCACGCCTTCTTCGCCGACTACCGCCCCACCTTCCGTCCGCAGGCCGCGGCGAAGCTGTGGGCTGAGGTCGTGCCGTTCTTCGCCAGGCACCTGCGGGCCAATTGAAAGTGTGCGAGCAGTCGGCGCCGCGGTCACCGCTCGCCCGTCGCGCCCTTACCCAACCCGCTTTCGCAAGCCGCCGCTCACGACGGGCCGGCCGTGCCGGCCTCATCAAATTGGGTCCCCTCGCGACCGCCACGCTCGTATCCGCGACAGCTCAGCACCGGCAGCCGGGGGTAGCGCGGATAAGCTGGATCCTGCCGCGAACGAGCGCACAGCGAGAAGATCGAACCACGGGTGTTGCGGACCTCGCGCTGGTGCTTGCACGTGTCGCACAGCCCCGCCTGCTGGGCGGATCCAGGTCTCGCGGCGGGCGGAGTGGACATGACCGGAGGGTAGTGCCGGGCCGCCACCGCGGCCCGCTGCCATAATCGTTGCCTCTACAACTATGACGACCTTCTATCGACTGCTCGGGTTCCTGCGCCCCTACAAGCGCGCCTTGATCGCCTCCGCCGTGCTCGCGAGCCTCGCGATGGTCGTCACGGTCGCGATCCCCTTTCTCACCGGCCGCGCCGTCAACGCGCTCCAGAGCGGCGCGGTGCACGCCAAACACCATCAGCTCGCCCTGCGCGACCACGATCGCCAAACGCTGCTCTCGCTCGCGCTCGTGATCGTCGGCGCGGTGCTCATCCGCTGGGTGCTCACCTACTTCCGGCGGATCATCGCCGGGCGGGTCTCGCTGGCGATCGAATTCGACCTGCGCGAGCTCATCTACGGTCACCTGCAGCAGCTGGAGCTCGGCTTCTTCGACCATCAGCAGACCGGCCAGCTGATGTCACGCGCGACCGTGGACCTTCAGGCGGTGCGCTTCTTCCTCGGCTATGGCCTCATCTTCATCCTCCAATCCGCGCTGACCATCGTGCTGGCGGCGATCGCGATGATCTACATCAACGCCACGCTCGGCGTGATCGCGATGGCGCCCGTCCCGTTCGTCGTGTTCATCTCCCAGCGCTACGGTCGCCGCGCGCGCCCAGCCGTCCAGGAGGTCCAGCAGCGGATCGCCGAGCTCACCGCCAACGCCGAGGAGAACATCTCCGGCGTGCGTGTGGTGAAGTCGTTCGCGCGCGAGCCGCTGCAGCTCAAGCGCTTCCGCCACAGCGTCGCGCGGGTCTTCGACCAGTCGATGATCGCGACGCGCCTCGAGGCCAGGTACAACCCGATGATCGGGTTTCTGCCCCAGCTCGGCCTGGCCGCAGTGCTGCTGCTCGGCGGGAACTCGGTGATCAAGGGGCATCTCACGCTCGGCGACTTCAGCGCCTTCTACCTGCTGCTGAACCTGCTCATCGCACCGATGCGCTCCCTCGGGGTCATCCTCGGCCTCGCCCAGCGTGCAACCGCCTCCGGGGCGCGCATCTTCCAGTTGCTCGACCGCCCCACGCGCCTGACCTCTCCAGCGGACGCCCCCCCACTGCCGCCGGGCAACGGGCACGTCGAGCTCCGCGGCGTCACGCTCCGCTACGAGGATCCCCACGAGTTCGGCGCGGCCTACTCCTATTCGCATGCAACGAGCCCTGCGCCGGGCGACCACGGGCCTCCCGCGCTCGCCGCCCCCGTCCCGGGCCCGCCGCGGGCGGTCCTTCGCGACGTGGACCTGGACGTCCCCGCCGGGCGCACCGTCGCGCTCGTCGGAGCCACCGGCTCTGGCAAGACGAGCCTCGTCGCGCTCATCTCGCGGCTGTATGACGCGACCTCGGGCACCGTCCTCATCGACGGGGCCGACGTACGTGGCGTCGAGCTGCACTCCCTGCGCCACGCCGTCGCCGTCGTCAGCGACGACCCCTTCCTGTTCTCCGCCACCGTGGCCGAGAACATCGCCTACGCACGCCCCGAGGCAACGCTGGCGGAGATCGAAATGGCCGCGCAGCGCGTGCAGGCACGCGAGTTCATCGACCGCCTGCCCCAGGGCTTCCAAACCCGTGTGGGCGAGCGCGGGCTGAGCCTCTCCGGCGGTCAGCGCCAGCGCCTGGCGATTGCCCGCGCCCTGCTAGCCGACCCGCGCGTCCTGATCCTCGACGACGCCACGTCCTCGGTTGACTCCTCCACCGAGCGGCTGATCAAGCTCGCGCTCGACGAGGCCATGGCGGGGCGCACCACGTTGATCATCGGCCACCGCCTCTCAACGATCGCGCTCGCGGACGAGATCGTGGTGCTCGACCACGGTCGCGTGACCGCCCACGGAGACCACGACCAGCTGCTCGAGACCTCCGAGCTGTACCGCGAAATCGTCGCCAAGGGGCTGCCGGATCAGGTCTTCCTCACCCAGAACCCACGCGAGCGCGAGGTGAGCGGACTGTGAGCCCGGCGGTGGGAAGAGGCCCCGGCGGCGGCGGCTTCGGCCGCGCACAATGGGCCGGCGAGCGGGCGTCAAAGGGCACCCGCGGGCGCAACCTGAGGGGCCTCTTGGCACTGCTGGGCCCCTACCGTGCTCGCGCGGCCGCCGCGCTCGCCGCCCTGCTGGTCGGCACCGCCGCCACGCTCGCGCCCCCGCTGCTCGCCAAAGTGGCGATCGACCAGGGAATCTCCGCCCACAACACCAAAGTGCTCGTCCTCGTCGTCATCGTCTTCCTGCTCTCCGCGGTGCTCGTGTGGGTGATGACCTACCTGCAGACCTACCTCGTGGGCTGGGTCGGGCAGCGGGCGCTCGCCGACCTGCGCATCCGCATCTTCACCCACCTGCAATCGCTCCCCGTCGGGTTCTACGAGAGCCGCCCGGCCGGCGTGCTCATTTCGCGCATGACCAATGACATCGAGGCGCTCGACAGCCTCGTGACCGATTCGGTGGTCACCCTCTTCCAGTCCGGGCTCACGCTGCTCGGGACAATCGTGATCCTGATCATCCTCGACCCCACGCTGGCGCTGATCACGTTCGGCGTGTTTCCGTTCCTCGCCGCCGGCTCGATCTGGTTCCGCCTGGTCTCGGCGGGCGCGTTCCGGCGTACGCGGGAGACGATCGGCGCGATCACGGCCTACCTGCAGGAGACCCTCTCGGGCATTCGCGTGGTGCGCAGCTTCGGGCAGGAGCCCGTCCACGAGGCGCGCTTCGCCGAGTTGAACGCGGAGAACCGAGACGCCAACATGACCACCGTCCGCCTCAACGCCGCCTACTTCCCGTCGGTGGAAATGCTCTCCGGGGTGGCCGTCGCGATGATCGTCCTCTACGGCGGGCTGCAGGCGATCGAAGGGCATGTGACGGCCGGGACCGTGGTGGCATTCGTGGCCGCGCTCACGAACCTGTTCGACCCGATCCAGCAGCTCTCCCAGCTCTACACGACCTACCAGTCGGGCATGGCCGCGCTCGAGAAGATCTTCCAGCTCCTGGATGTCCGTCCCGACCTCACGGACTCGCCCGCGGCCATCGAGCTACCCCGCATCGACGGCTCGGTGAGCTTCGAGAACATCTCCTTCGCCTACGCGCGCCGTCCCCGCCGCGCCGCCGAATCCGCCGAATCCGCCGACGGCGCCTCTGAGCGATCGAGCAACGGCGTGCCCCCAACGACCTCCAGCGCAGCTCTCGCCAACGGGTCCACGGACGCCACCGCGCTGGCCCTCGATCACATCACCCTGGATATCCCCCCCGGCGAGACGGTGGCGCTCGTCGGTGCCACCGGCGCGGGCAAGTCGACGATGGCAAAGCTCCTGGCCCGGTTCTACGACCCAACCGAGGGGCGAGTGCTCGTCGACGGGCATGATCTGCGCGACATCTCGAGCTCCTCGCTGCGCTCGCAGATGGGGATCGTTCCCCAGGAGGCCTTCCTGTTCTCGGGAACGATCAAGGAGAACATCGCCTTCGGGCGTCCCGACGCCGACGAGCGGCAGATCCGCGCCGCGGCCGCCGCGGTGGGCGTCGATGACTTCATCTCAGAACTGGACCGCGGCTATGACACCGAGGTCGGCGAGCGCGGCGCTCAGCTCTCGGCCGGCCAGCGCCAGCTGATCGCGTTTGCCCGCGCGCTGATCGCGGACCCCCGCATACTCGTGCTCGACGAGGCCACCTCCAACGTCGATCTGCACACCGAGGGCCGCATCGAGGAGGGCCTGCGTCGCCTGCTGTCCGGGCGCACGTCGATCGTGATCGCCCACCGCCTCTCCACGATCCGCCAGGCCGGGCGTATCGTCGTCCTGGAGCACGGTCGCATCGCCGAGCAGGGCACCCACGAGGAGCTGATCGCCGCCGAAGGGCACTACTTCGAGCTGTATCGCGACTGGGCCTCCCAGGCCGCGATCTAGCGCCGCCCGCCGCGCCGGCGGCCGAACGGGCCGGCGCCGGCCGTCACCGCCGGCAAGGGCTCACGCGGGGTCCCTCCAGCCGCCGCGCTACTTGTCCTCGCAGCCCGGCGGTTCCAGACCCGCGGGCAGCGTGGAGACCGCGACGAGTTCGAGGCACGATTCCAGTTCTCTGACGATTTTGCCGGCCTCGCTGCCGCCCTGGCTCGAGAGGCCGGTTTCCGCCGCGTCGGACTGCAGCAGACCCACGGCTGCCGTGGCCATCGCCTGGCGGTCGCTCGCGCTGCCTTCGACGGGTTCACCCGGAGGGCTCGACCCGCCCCCAGGGGCTGCCGCAGCCGGCGGGGGGCTCGCGACGGGCACGGCCGGCGGCGGGCTTGGCGCGGATGCCGCCGGCGGACTGCTCGTCGACGGCGTCCCCGTGGCCAGCGGGTTCGCCTCGGGCGTCCCGATCGAGGCAGGACTTCTGGGCACGGGGGCCGAGATGCCTCGCGCAGGGGCGGTCCCACTCGGCGCGGGCGGCGGGACGTGCGCGCTCGTCGAGGTGCTCGTCGGGGACGCCAAGACCACCTTCTTGACGGTCGACTGGCCGCTCGGAGCCGGCGACACGGTCGGAATGGTCAGCGAGCCCGTCGCGGTCGTCGCGTGTGTCGAGGGGGAGCTGCCGCTCGGGGAGCCGCCCACCCAAAGCACCCCGCCGGTGATGCCGGCCACGAACGCCGCGCCGGTGAGTGCCACGACGAGCCATGTGGACAGCTTGCGCATCATTGATCCCTCCGTGCACCCTGATATTCCATAGTCGGAAACGAGCTCGCCCAGCGGCCCCTCCAGCAGTTCGGCGCTCGCCTGACCGTCCGATGCTACACCCGAACGGAGTTCGATGGGTCCCGAGCAGATCGGGCGGCCCCTTCGCGGAGCGGGCGCGCATCGGACACGCGCTCGATGGCCTCGCGCGATTTGGCGCGAGATCATCCGCCCTCGGAGGACTTTTGACGCCGCCCGCGCTCGGCGGCCGTCATCATTGCTGAGACCATGCCGCAAACGCGCACCTGCGGGGACTGCGCCGCAGAGAACCCACCGGACGCTCAATTCTGCATGGCCTGCGGTGCGGGCCTTGCCCGAAGCTGTCGGGCGTGCGGAGCGCCGGCGATCTCCGGGGCTCGCTTCTGCGTGGCGTGCGGTGCCGCGATCCATCCCGCCGCCGGGCAGCACGACCTGCCCGCGAGCGTCGTGGGTGCCGGCGCCGCCGCGACCCGACCATCCGACAGCCCCGTGCGTGCGCTCGAGCGCGAGGCGGCGCAGGAGGAGCGGCGCACGGTCACCGTCATGTTCGCCGATCTGTCCGGCTACACCGCGATCTCCGAGCGCCTGGACCCCGAGGCGGTCAAGGCACTCGTCGACCGTTTCCTCGGCCGGCTGGGCGAGGAGGTCGAGCGTGTCGGAGGGCTGGTGGACAAGTACATAGGCGACAACGTGATGGCGATCTTCGGCGCGCCGGTCGCGCACGAGGACGACCCGGAGCGCGCCGTGCGCGCGGCGATCGCGATGCAGGCGGCGATGGGACAGCTCAACCAGCGGCTGCTCGCGGACTACGGCGTCGAGTTCGCGCTCTGCGTGGGCATCAACACCGGCGAGGTGCTGGCGGGCAACGTCGGCGACACCTACACCGTGATCGGCGACGCCGTCAACGTCGCCTCGCGACTGCAGTCGAGCGCCAGCCCCGGAACGATCACCGTCGGCGAGCGCACGCAGCGGGCCACGAGCGGTGTGATCGAGTACGTGCCGCTCGAGCCGCTGGAGCTGAAGGGCAAGGCCGAGCCGGTCGCCGGCTGGCGTGTGCTCAGCCTGTTGGAGGAGCACACCGGCGCACGCAGGTCGCGCAGGGAGGCGCCGCTCGTCGGGAGAGGCGACGAGTTCGCGTCGCTGCAGGCGCTGCTCGCGCGAGTCGCCCGCAACGACGCACCGCATCTGGTCACGGTCTTTGGCCAGGCCGGGGTCGGCAAGACGCGGCTGCTGCGCGAGTTCGAGCACTGGCTCGAGGCGGGCGATCCGCCGTTGCGCGTGCGCAGGGGGCGCTGCCTGCCGTTTGGATCGAGCGTCGTCTATTGGCCCTTGGGCGAAATGCTGCGGTCTGAATGCGCGATCGTGGACGGCGACCCCGCGGAGGTCGCCTGGGCGAAGCTGGCGGCCCGGCTGGGTCCGCTGCTGGCCGGCGAGGACGGCGCCGAGGGGATTTCGCGCCGGATCGCGCCGCTCGCGCGGATGCTCGGGATCGACGTTCCCGGCGCGGCCACAGGGCCCGAGCGCGACGACGCGCAGGAGGCCCGCGAGGGCTTCTTCGCCGCCGTGCGAGCCTGGCTTGAGGCGATTGCGCGGGAGGGGCCACTGGTGCTCGCGTGGGAGGACATCCACTGGGCCGACGAGGGCATGCTCGACCTGATCGAGTACCTGTCGCAGTGGCTGCGCGCGCCGGTGCTGCAGCTGTGCCTGGCCAGGGACGAGCTGCTCGAGCGCCGACACAGCTGGGGCGCGTCGCGACGCACCACGACGAGCCTCTTCCTGGACCCGCTCGGCCCAGCCGACACGCGCGAGCTGATCAGGGCGCTTCTGAGCGAGAGCGGCGCGGCGCCCGAGCTGCTCGAGACCCTCGCCGAGCGCGCCGAGGGCAACCCGCTGTTCGCCGAGGAGATGGTCCAGCGGCTCGCCGAGGAAGGCGGGACCAGAGCGGCCGAGCTGCCAGACACCGTCCAGGGACTGCTCGCGGCGCGACTGGACTCGCTCGAGCCGCTGGAGCGCCATCTCGTCGCGCACGCGGCCGTCGTGGGCCGGATCTTTTGGGAGGGCGCGCTCGCACCGGTGGCCGCGGCCGAGGGCGGCGACCTGGCGGCGGCGCTCGGGACGCTGCGCGAGAAGGACATCATCGTTCCGGGCGAAGGAGGGCGATTGGCCGACGAGCAGGAGCTCGCCTTCAAGCATGTCCTGATTCGCGATGTCGCCTACGAGATGCTGCCGAAGGCCGTGCGCGCGCGCAAGCACTTCGAGGTCGGGATGTTCGTCGAGCAGCGAGCCGGCGGGCGTCGCCCCGAGATCGTCGCGCTGCTGGCGGAGCACTACGGCCGCGCCGCCACACTCGGCGAGGAGGTGCGCCTGGACCCGGACGAGCTGGCGCCGTTGCGCAGCAAGGCGCTCGAGTTCCTCGAGGCGGCCGGAGACGCCGAGAGCGCGCTGTACTCCAACCAGGAGGCGCTCGCACACTACGAGCTGACCGCCTCGCTCGGCGCCGGCGATCCTGCCCAGCAGGCGAGGATCCACGAGAAGCAGGGCGACCTGGCGTTGCGATTGGGCCGGGTCGACGCGGCGATCGCGGTGTGGCAGCAGGCGCTCGAGTACCACCGCGAGCAGGAGGAGCTCGAGCACGTCGCGGAGCTCCACCGCAAGATCGGCGCGGCGCTGGCGCACAAGGGCGAGCGCACTCAGGCGATTCAGCACCATCAGCAGGGGATCAACCTGATCAAGGACGGCCCGCCGTCGCTGGCGCTCGTGCGGCTGTACGAGGAGGCGGCCTGGCTCTATATGCAGGTCGGCGACAACATGCTCGCCATCTACGCCTCGGAGAAGGCGCTGCGGTTGGCCGAGCGCCTCGGCGAGGCTCGCGCCGCGAGCCGCGCACATGGAATCTTCGGCCGCGTGTTCGGTCGCATCGGCGACATGGCAAAGGCCCGGGAGAACCTCGAGCGAGCGATCGAGCTCGCCCAGGACTCTGACGAGAACGAGACCGTGCTCGCGATCCTGGCGCTCGGCCATCACCTCGAGAATGCCGAGGGCGACTACGCGGCCGCGGAACGCTCCTACAGCGAGGCCCTGGCTCTGGCGCAGCGCATCGGCGACGTGCCGGCGCAGATAGAGCTGCACGCCGCGCTCGCGCAGCTCGCCTTCTACCGCTGCGACTGGGAGCAGGTTGAACGCTCCAACGACTCGAGCGCCGAGCTCGCGGAGCGCGAGGGCCTGATCGGCAAGCTGTGCCTGCCCTACACCCTGCGCGGACTGCTGGCGTGGCGCGACGGCGACTGGGAGGCCTCCGCACAGCTGTTCCGCCGCGCCCGCGAGCTCGCCGAGCAGGTCGGCTGGTCGGAGGTCGCCTTCGACGCGATCCTCGGACTGGCCGTCACACAGCGCGACCGCGGTGACTTCGGCGATGCCGCGAGCACGATCGCGCAGGCGCTCGACGTCTGCGATCGTGCCGGCTTGATCGGACAGTCGATTCAGGCGACGTCGATACGCGCGCTGCTGCTCGCACTCGCCGGTGAGGACGCGCTCGCGCGCCAGGCCGCAGACCACGCCGGGGCGCTGGCTGAGCGTGTTCACTACCCGCTCGGCGAGGCGTCCGTGCTGGAGGCGCGCGGCGTCACCGGCGAGCTTCCCGAGGCGCTTGAATCGCTCGACCGCGGGCGCGCGGCATGGGAGCGGCTTGGTCGCCCTCTCGACGCGGCGCGCTGTGAACTGCTGCTGGGCCAACGCCTGCGCGAACGCGACCCGCCCGCGGCCCGCGAGGCGCTGACGGCGGCGGCGGCGGAGTACGAACGCCTTGGCGTCAAGCACCTCGCCGCGCGTGCGCGCGAGCTCATCACCACCTGAGCGCGAACTCATCGAGCGCGGCGGATGCCTGCGCTCAGGTCGTCCGCACGATCAACACCGAGCACGGGGCGTGGTGGGAGACCTTGTCCGGCACGGAGCCGAGCAGGAAGCGCTTTGCGCCGGTCATCCCCTTGTTGCCGAGAATCACCAGATCGGCGTTCTGCTCCTCGGCGACGTCCAGGATCGCATCTGCCGGATCACCCTGACGCGCGTGCGTATTGACGTCGACGCCCGCCTGTCGGGCGATCTCGGCCGCGTCGGTGAGGGACGCCTCGACCTCCTGGCGCGGGTTGATCGCCCACTGCACGTCCTCGGGGGCATCGCGCCTCTCGGCGCGAAGACGCTGCTCGGGAACGGGCGCATACGCGCTCACGAGCTCCAGCGTCGCCCCCACCGCGCCGGCCATGTCGACCGCCTCGCGCACCGCCTTGGTCGCGGTTTCCGAGCCATCGGTGCCGACCACTATCGAGCTGAACATGATCCCCCTTGCCTGATACCCGGCTGCCCTCGCGGCGCGCCGGCACCGATCATACTCACGCTGGCAATGTCGGCCGTGTGCGCTACTTCACACACGCCGCCACGATCGGCGGCTAGTGTGAATCACAAGCTGAGCTGCCGCCCCCCAACGGCAGCTCAGCAGTCGGGCATCTGAGCCGCAGGGCGGTCGGGAGATGGAGTCGATAGCGGTACTCAGGGAGGGTGACGGTCCTGAAGTATTGCTCGTCCACGGTGGGGCCAGTCCGCGCACAACGTGGGACGCGCTCGCGCCCCTGCGGGCTCGTTGGACGCTGGCGCTCGTACACCGACGCGGCTATCCTCCCAGCCCGCCGCCCACCCGTCGGCAGGATTTCGAGGTCGATGCCGACGATGTCGCTTCGCTGCTCGAGTCCCCGGTTCACCTCGTGGCGCACTCCTACGGCGCGCTCGGAGCCCTGATCGCGGCCGCTCGCAGGCCGGCAGGAGTGCGCTCACTTACGGTGATCGAGCCGCCGCTCTACTACCTGGCGCCCGGCGACCAGGACGTTGCGCGCCTCGAGCAGATCGGAAACGCATTCCTGATCGACGGCCTCGACGCCGATCCCGCGATGCTGCGCGAGTTCCTGCGGCTCGCCGGGGCGCCAGGCGTCGATGACGGACCGCTGCCCGACGACGTCGCTCGCGGGGTGCGCCGGGCGCACGGCTCACGCCTGCCCACCGAAGCCCGACCGGCCCTCGCGAGGCTGCGCGATGCCGAGATTCCGGCGCTCGTGGCCTCCGGTGGTCACACAGTCGCGCTCGAGAGGATCTGCGACGCCCTCGCGGCAGCCCTGCACGCCGAGCGCACGGTCTCCCCCGGCGCCGGGCACTTCGTGGCCGCGGCGCCCGGTTTCGTGGCTGTGCTCGAGGGGTTCCTGCTATCGGCGGCCTGACGAGGAGTCGCCCGGCCGCGTCCAGGCGGTCCTCACGGAGCGAGCGCCCAGGTCACCGCCCCGGTCGTGCTCCCAAGCGCGACTTCCACGTCGAACAGGTCTCCGGCATGGAGGGTGATGTTCACGGTTGCCGTCACCACGGAGGTGCCGCCAGTCGGAATCGTGCACGTTGCCGCTTGGCTCGCGCCGTTGTCCCTGACCGTGAACACGTCCGCGCCGGCGGCCGGTTTGGGGCCGAAGCAGTAGAACTTCGTGAACGTCTGGGCGACCGGTAGGACCTGCTGGACGAACGCCTCCGTCGCGCTCTGGGAGGCAAGCCCCGTGAACACGGTCGCGGATGCAGCGACGCTGCCGCCGCTCTGACCCATGAGGGAGGCCGGGCCCGTGCTGCCTTGGGCGCCCGTCGCACCCGTGGGTCCGGTGGCCCCCTGGGCCCCCGTCGCTCCCGTCACCCCCTGGGCTCCCGTTGCTCCGGTCACGCCCCCGCCGACTTCGGTGGCGCCGTTGGCCCCGGCGGCGCCCGTCACTCCCTGGGGTCCTCTGGCCCCGGTCGCCCCGGTGGCGCCGGTCGCACCCTTTTCTCCGGTGGCGCCCGTCCAGCTCAACTTCACTTCGCCGCCCCTGCAGTGCGTCTCCACCGTGACTATGTGGACCGCGCCACCGACCTGCTTGACGCACGCCCAGATGATGCGCGCTTCGGCGCTCGTCGACGCGCCGAGCAGCGCGAGCACGAGGAGCGCTCCAACGATGACCGGCCCGGCCGACGCTCGCCGGATGATAGGAGTAGACATGACGCGGATTCCCTTCCGTGCATGAGAATAGCGTGATCTGACCCCGGCGGACGCGGCGGCTGCCCGGCCGCCGTTACGCCCCGCCGGCGCGCGGGGCCTGCGGTCGGGCAGCTCGCGCGGCGGCCAACATGCGCCCGCCTGCGCACAGCGCGAGTGGACCGCGAATGGACCTGGTGGGAGTCGAACCCACGCCGTTGGGGCTAAAAACCCGCTTGGCGCCAACCCGGCCAGGTCCTTCGATCCGTCGCCGCGAATCGCTGACAAATGTACCTCGCCGGCGTGTAGGGCCGAAGTACGACACGACCTGCCTCCTTGGGGACGGTCGATGGCACCCTGGACTACACCTGTGTAGGCCTTTCGGGACGGGGCGTAGGTCGTATGTCCAAAACCCGGGGAGACCGTTCGGCCACCGTTCATGCTTGCCCTCTTCGATTGCCGTGAATGAGTGATTGATTCACGACCGCGCAAGCGCAACAGAGCGCCATCGCGACAGGTGAATCGCCCGCCGCCCATTCACAGACGCGGAACGACGAGTCAGGAGACCCACATGCAACTGCTTCGAGCCAGGCACCCACATCAACACGTTTCATCACCCCGCCGGTTCTCACCCTCGCAGGGCAGCGAACTATCGGCCCGGGAGCGCCCGGACATGATGGCGACCCGCCATGACGCACAGATGCTGAGCGCGCGCAGCGTGCCCGTCGACCCCTACCAGATATGGCTCGAGCAGCGCGACGCAGAGCGCGGCGCCTCGACCGTATGGACCTTCTCGGGCCGTCCCGCGCGCGAGCGCGGTCGAGCAACCGGCGCGCGGGCAGGTGCCGTTGGCGTGCGATAGCTCTGCGCTCGCGGGTCGCTAGGCAGAAGAGTGCGTCCAGGCTCACACGCTCGTCTTCGCGCGACCCGTCTCATCGAGCAGGCTCCGTTCGTCAACAGCGCCGCGTGCCGGCATCGAGGCCCACCTGCGAAGTCGCCCAGCCGCGACTCGCTGGAACAACGGAGGCCCCGCGATCCGCGGGGCCTCCGTGAACTCCGGGACAGGGACTCGAACCCCAATCTCCCGGACCAGAACCGGGCGTCACTGCCAATTGGACTATCCCGGACAGTGTTCTCGGCTAGAGAATAACATCCGTCTTTCGGCCCTTCCGGGAGCGGTGAGGGTGGCCGGGCGCGACGGAGCCGCGGCAAACGCCGGCCGGCGCGGCGTAAACGACGGCGCTCCTGATCGGCGTCAGCTAGACATCCACCGAGCGGCCGTCGGGCGCGAAATAGGCGGTGATCGCGTCCTCCAGGCCGGGGTCGAGCACGAGCAGCACCTCGTCGCCCGACTCGATGACGGTATCCGGCTTGGGCACGAAGCCCGACCCTTCACGCAGCACGGAGATGATCAGGCTGCCCTCCGGCAGGGCGATGTCCGAGACACGTTCGCCGACCGTGGGCGCGTCGGCGCTCACCTCCAGCTCGATGATCTCCAGGCGCTCCTCTTCGAGCGCCAGCAGGTGCACCAGCCCGTAGCGCGGAACCTCGTGCTCGATCAGGCGCAGGATCAGGTCGGTTGCCGAGACGGCCGGCTGGATGCCGAGCAGCCTGAAGTGGTCATGGTTGCGGGGGTTGTTCACGCGCGCGATGATCCGATCGCACAGATACTTCTCCTTGGCCACCTGGCACACGAGCATGTTGTCCTCGTCGTCACCCGTCACCGCGATGACCAGGTCGGCGCGCTGGATCCCCGAGCGCTCGAGCACCCACAGCTCGGTCGCGTCGCCATACTGCGCGGCGTGCTCGAGCTCGGCCTCGACCGCGAGATAGCGAGGCCGCGAGGACTCGATCACGGTCACCTCGTGTCCCTTGGCGATCAGCTCCCGCGCGAGGTTGCGTCCGACCTTGCCGGCGCCGACGATGATCGCGTACATGGGGCTAGGCCAGCTCGGGCTGCAGCGCGCGCTCGAACATCTCGATCGCGTGCTGGGTCGGGGATATGGTGTGCAGGCCCTGCTCTCCATACCATCCGGCGCGCGCAGGGTCCATGACCCGCACGATCACCTTCTCCACGCCGAAGCGCTTCTGGGCGATCTGGGCGATGATCAGGTTCGTGTTGTCGCCGGCCGTCGATGCGATGAAGACATCGGCATCTTCGATCCCCGCCTGGATCAGCGCGTCGGTCTCGAGCGCCGTTCCAACCGTGAACTGGCCCTCGGCGTCCTCCCAGGTCCTGCTCTGGCCGGCGTCCAGGCGCTCGTGCGACAACGGGTCCTCGTCGAGCACCGACACCTGGTGACCGGCCGCCAACGCTGACTTGGCGACCGCCGAGCCCACGCGCCCGGCACCGACGATCAGGACGAACATGGCGCGGAGATTAGACGATGGGGGCGCCCGCCCGATCCGCGCGCGAGGAAACGCCGCCGACGGAGCCGCGCGCGGCGGGCGCGGTGACGATCACGCGGCAGTCCGCCTTGCTCACGACGTACTTCGTGGCGTCGCCGACGAAGTTCTCGAGCGACCCGCCCAGGCCCCCCAGAAGCGCGCCGCCACGGATCAGCGAAGGCTCCTCGGCACCGAGCACGATCGCCTCGACGCCTCGACGCCGCGCCTCGTCGACGATCGCGAATCCGGCGCGTCGCGTTCGCACCGTGGCCGTGGCGACGTGCACGCCCGTGTACTCCTCCCCCACCGCCTTGGCGCGCGCCAGCGCCTGGCGGGCGTGCTTGACCTGGGCCTCGGGCAGGCGCGCGTCTATCGGCAGGGACATCGGGATGACGAATATCCACACCGCCTCGATCGTCGCGTTGTCGATCGCCGCCTCGTCGGTCTGCTCGGCGGAGACCAGGCGGGCCGCCGTCTGCACGATGTCCTCGTCCAGCTCGGTTCCGAACAGGGGCACGAGGATCGAGCCGTAGTCCTGCTCGACCGGCTGCTCTGAGCGCAGCACGGACGGCGACACCGTCACTCGCCGCAGAAGCGACGTTTCATCCGCACGCCTGTAGACGACGTACAGGGCGATCCCGACCGCCATCCATCCGAGCCCCACGTAGCGGGCCGGTTCGTGCAGGACCATCACGGCCACCAAGCCGGCCGCCGAGACCAGCGCACCGAACGCGGCCGGCAACGGCAGCTCTCCGCCGCCGACCTTGATCGACAGCGGCACCCGGTAGGGACGGTCGCGGTCCGGCTCTGAGAAGCGCAACCGGCAGATCGACAGGTGCGCGATCGTGAACGCGAGCATCGCCCCGAAGGCGTAGATCCCGACCAGGAAGTCCAGGTTCTCGGGCACCACCAGCCCCGCCGCGATCAGGCCGGCGAGGATGATCAGCACATACGGGGTCGAGCGCTCCGGATGCAGCCGCCCGAGGCCGCTCGGAATCTGCCGGTTGGTGGACAGCGAGTAGGCCAGCCGCGAGAGGCCCAGCATCGCCGAGTTCGCCGCCGCCACGAGCGTGATCGAAGCCAGCCCCGCCACCAGATACCTGAGCGCCTGCTCGAGCCAGTGCGGGTGCACCTGCTCGACGATCCCGATCATCGGCGCGTTCAGATAGCGGGTCGCGAGTTCGGTCTGACCGCCGTGCACCGGGAGCGCCGTCACGGCCACGAGGGCGATCCCCACATACAGGAACACGACGGTCGCGGTGCCGCTCGCGACCATGCGCTTCAGGCCCCGGCGGCTGATCCGCACCTCGCCGGCCAGCCCGGCGGCCGACTCGAGGCTCGTGAACGCGATCACGGCGACGGTCAGCGCGAAGACCAGGCCAGACCACGTGGGCACGGTTCCCAGGTGGATCGGGTCAAGCCACGTGTTCGGGTTGAAGAACAGGATCAGCCCAAGCACCACGATGAACCCCTGAAGCACCAGGTCGCCGGCGACGAGCAGGCCGACCCGGCGTGCGCGACGCCCGCCGAAGCCGCGGATGTTGGACAGCACCACGAGCGCGATGAACGCCAGCGACAGGCCCAGCGCCTCCCCTCGGTTGCCCAGCGGGCTCCAGAAGACGCGCAGATACTGCGTCGCCGAGTAAGCCGTGACCGCGATCAGGATCACGTAGTCGAGGAGGATCGCCCAGCCGGCGACGAAGCTCACGAGCTCGTTGAACGCGTAGCGGGCGAACACCGTCGAGCCGCCCCTGTCCTGGTGAAGCGACGCACCCTCCACGTAGGTCATCGCGGTGAGCGCGAACAGCAGCGCCGCGAGCAGGAACACGAGCGGCGTTAGCCCGAGCGCGTGTCCCGCGATCACCCCGAGCGAGAAGTAGATCGCGCTGGCAAGCGACGAGTAGACGACGGTGAACAGGATCGGCGAGCCGATGCTCCGGCGCAGGATCGTGCGAGAGCCGCGTGCTGCCCCAGGGCCGTCCGGGCGCTCGGGTCCGCTCATGCCCTCCTACCCCTGCCCACCATGTACAGCCGGGCCGCGCCGGCCGCTACGAACAGCACACCCAACAGCAGACGCGGTGAGATCGCGCCGCCATGTCCCGACAGGGCCTGCACGATCAGCGCCACGCCGATCGCCGCCATCAGCAGTGACAGCACGACGGTGCCCGCGCGATGTGCGCCTCGGCCGCTCATCCCAGCTGAGCTTAGGCCTCGGCTCGGTCCAGGCGCGCCTCCCGGCCGAGTGGCACGCGCCAGAGCACGATCCCGCGGTCGCGCTTCTCAGGTGATCAGCGGGATGATCAGGATCGCGACGATGTTCGCCACCTTGATCATGGGGTTGATCGCCGGTCCCGCGGTGTCCTTGAAGGGGTCGCCCACCGTGTCGCCGGTCACCGAGGCGGCATGCGCCTCTGACCCCTTCCCGCCGAAAGCCCCGTCCTCGATCAGCTTCTTGGCGTTGTCCCACGCGCCGCCGCCGGCCGTCATCAGCACGGCGAAGAAGTAGCCCACCACGATCACCCCGATCAGCAGGCCGCCGAGCGCCTGCTCGTCGATCAGCCCGACGATCAGCGTCAGCAGGATCGGCAGCAGCGACGGCAGGATCATCTCGCGCTGCGCGGTCCTCGTGACGATGTCGACGCACGTGGCGTAGTCGGGGTCTTCGGTGCCCTCCATGATCCCCGGGTGCTCGCGGAACTGACGGCGAACCTCCTCGACGACCGCGCCACCGGCGCGGCCCACGGCCTCGATCGACAGCGACGCGAACAGGCACACCATCAACCCGCCGAGCAGCAGCCCGATCAGCACGGGCGGTTCGTTGATGCCGAACGAGACCAGGTGGCCGAGATTGAGCTCGAGTTCTTTCTGGAACCCGGCGAACAGCACGATCGCGGCGAGCACCGCGGAGCCGATCGCGTAACCCTTCGTCACCGCCTTCGTCGTGTTCCCGACCGCGTCGAGCCGGTCGGTGACCTTGCGGACCTCCTCCGGCAGATCCGCCATCTCGGCGATGCCCCCCGCGTTGTCGGTGATCGGGCCGAACGCGTCGAGTGCGACGATCAGCCCGGTCAGCGAGAGCAGCCCAACCGCCGCGACGCCGATGCCGTAGATCCCGGTGACTCCCCCGCCGGCCAGCTTCCACGCGCCGAGGATGCCGAGCACGATCACGATCGCCGGCAGCGCCGTGGCCTGGAGCCCGGAGGCAAATCCCTGGATGATGTTCGTGGCGTGGCCGGTGATCGACGCTTTCGCGGTCTTCTTGACCGGCGAGAAGCGGGTCGAGGTGTAATATTCGGTGAGTCCGAACAGCAGCGCTGTGACGACGATTCCGATCAGCGAGCACAGGTAGATGTGCGTCCAGCTGGGTGCGTTTACCGCGTTGCCGACCACCCTGAACGTGAGATCGCGCATCAGCCAGTAGGTGATCGGCGCAAACGCGGCCGCGGCGAGAACGCCCGAGACGATCAGCCCCTGCAGGAGCGCGCGCTCCACGTTGCCGGACCTCGAGCGCACCGCGAACGTGCCGATGATCGAGGCGATGATCGCGACGCCGCCGATCACCAGCGGATAGAGCGCGACGCGCGTTTCCTCGTGAAAGGTGAGGACGCCGAGCAGGATGACCGCGATCGCGGTCACGGCGTAGGTCTCGAACAGGTCGGCCGCCATTCCCGCGCAGTCGCCGACGTTGTCGCCGACGTTGTCGGCGATCGTCGCCGGGTTGCGCGGGTCATCCTCGGGGATGCCCGCCTCGACCTTGCCGACCAGGTCCGCCCCGACGTCGGCGGCCTTCGTGAAGATGCCGCCACCGAGCCTCGCGAAGACCGAGATCAGGGAACCGCCGAAGCCGAGCCCGATCAGCGCGTCGACCGCGGTCTTGGGACTGTCGTTGAAGAGCGATGTCAGCACGCCGTAGTAGCCGGCCACTCCGATCAGCGCCAGGCCGACGACCAGCAGACCCGTGATCGCTCCGCCGCGGAACGCCACTCGCAGGGCCGGCGTGACGCCGCCGCGCGCCGCGTCGGCGACGCGCGCGTTTGCGCGGACCGAGACGTTCATGCCGATGTATCCGGTCGAGCCCGAGAGCAGGCCGCCGATCGCGAAGCCGCACGCCACGGCGATGTTCTGAATGAAGATCAGCGCGACAAACAGCACAACCCCGACGATCGCGATCGTCGTGTACTGGCGGTTGAGGTAGGCGCGCGCGCCCTGCTGGACGGCCAGCGAGATGCTCTGCATCCGCTCGTTGCCCGGAGAGAGGGCAAGCAGGGATCGGGTGGTCACGAGGCCGTACACGACCGCACAGGCGGCGCAAACGAGCGCGACGACGACCCCATGGTTCGTCAAAAAGCTGCTCAACAGAAATCCTCCGCGGTCTGATTGGCGTGCCGCGCGAGGATGTTCGCGCGCACATTTGCCGCCCGGATCGCTCGCACTACGCTTACCGGCGCAAACGCGCGCGCAGTCTATCGTGCCCGCCGACCAGGTGCCGGCCAGCAGGACCCGGCGCGGGCAAGCTCAACTTCCGGGCACCCACAACCTGCCGCTCGACTGCGCCGGGCCGGGCCCAGGAGACTTCTCCTCCGAGGGCGCGCCCTCGCCCTGCGCCGGCTCCCCGGCGCCTTTCGGCGGGTCCGCTCCTGCGCTCGCCGGCGTCTCGCGCGCATAGGCCATCTGCAGCTGCGAGAGCGCGTCGCGCAGCGGACGCAGCTCCTGCGGCACGCTTCGCTCGAGGACGCCCAGCAGCGCCCGGACACCGTCGATCGCGTCGCGCACCTGCGCGAGATCGCGCCCGGCCCCAGGCCCAGCGCCGCCGCCGTCGGCGCCCGGAGCCTCGGAACGATCGGCCCCGGTCAGCCCCAGCCGGCGAGCGCCGATGTTCAGCAGCGACACCGCCGCCTGCAGCATCATGTCGGCCGGAGTTATGCGGCTCAGTTCGGCCTCATAGGCCGCGCGCAGCTCCTCTTCGCTGGGTTCGCCGCCCGCGCCGCTCGGGCCACGGGCCGACGCAGCGGCCTGTCCCTGCGGATCGCTGCTCACACGGTCACCTCCTCTGCATAGCTCTGTCGAGTCTCTCTGACGGAGGCCGCGAAGACCTCCTCGCGCGAGGCGCCGGCCTCGATCATCCGCGATTGCCGCTGGGCGCCGTTGCGCTCCGGAAACCTCAGCTCGATTCCCAGCTCCGCGCGGATCGGCGCCGTCCACGATGCGAGCCGCTCGATCGCCTCAGGCGACGGATACTCCGCGCCGCGAGCCAGGTCGACCAGCCGGCCGTCGAGGCCGAAGCGGATCGCCCGCCACATGTTCTCCTCGATCAGCCGCGCCGGCGGATCGGAGAACGGAACGCCTTCATCCACGTCTCGCGTCGCCTGCGCGATGCAGGCGACCATCAGCGCCGCGAGCGCGTCTGACTCCTGCGCGGTCGCCTGCGCGTCGCAGATGCGCACCTCGACGGTGCCGAAGCTGAAGTGCGGCCTGACCGACCACCACACCTGGGTGAACTCGACTATCGAGCGGGTCCGCACGAGCAACTCGATGTACGCGCGGTACGCGTCCCATCCGCCGAACGCGTCGGGCACCCCACAGCGGGGGAAGCTCTTGGTGAAGCTCTGCGTGCGTGCCGAGTGAAGCCCCGTGTGGAGGCCGTCGAGATAGGGCGAGTTCGCGGAGATCGCCAGCAGCAGCGGCAGAACGGGTCGCAGGCGGTCGCACACGCGAACCGCGCGGTCGATGTCCCGCACGCCGACGTGCACGTGGGTGCTGAACGTGTTGTTGCGCCACGCCACGTATTTCAGGCCCTCCTCGACGCGCCTGTAGTGCTCGGTGTCGATGATCGGCTGGCTGCGGTAGTCGGCCCAGGGGTGGGTCCCGGTGGCACCGAGCTCGGCGCCCTGCGCCGCGGCGAGCGCGAACAGGCGCCCCCTGCGCTCGCGCTGGCGAGCCAGCGCATCGTGCAGGTCGGCGCCGATTCCGGAGATGATCTCGATCTCCGAGCGGATCAACTCCCCGGTGATGCCCTCCGAGAGCATCGTGTCGCCCTCCGCGGCGGCACACAGCTCCTCAAAGCGCGGCGTCAGATCGAGGGTCTGCGGATCGAGGATCGAGAACTCCTCCTCGAGGCCGACCGTGAAGTCCGACGCCTCGGCGAACGTCTCGACGGCTTGATCTAGGTCCAGGCTCATCGTGTGGGGCCTGCGCTCAGAAAGCTCCGCTGCCGGTGTGACGCGCCTGAACGAGACACGGCCCTCAGGTCAGATAGAAGTACAGCGCGTAGAGGAGATCAACCGCTGGGCTGGACGTGTGCACGGTGACCTCCGGCGGCACGACCAGCAGCGACTCTGAGTAGTTGAAGATGATCTTCACGCCCGCCTCCACGAGCTCGTCGGCCAGTCCCTGGGCGGCGCTCGTGGGCACCGCCAGGACACCCACGACGATGTCCTCGTCCTCCACGAGCTGTCGAAGCTCGCTGGTGTGGCGCACGACCTGGCTGCCCACATGCGTGCCCACCTTGGCCCCATCGACGTCGAATATCGCAACCACGCGGAAGCCGTGGTCGGCGAAGATGTCAGACGAGGCGATCGCCTTGCCGAGGTGCCCCGCTCCGAGCAGGGCGATGTTGTGCTGCCCGGCGGTGCGCAGGATCTTGCGGATCTGGGAGACGAGCGCCTCGACGTTGTAGCCCACTCCACGCTTGCCGAACTTGCCGAAGCCGGACAGGTCTCGGCGAATCTGGGTGGAGTTGACGTGGGTGTAGTCGGACAGCTCCTGGGAGGAAATCGTCTCCTTGCCCATCTTCTTGGCCTGCGTCAGCACCTGCAGGTAACGCGACAGCCGAGCCGCCACGCCGAGCGACAGCCGCTCGCCGGAGGACCTGGCTCCGTCCACCCGGGCGCCCACCGGGCTGATCGTCGGTTCGGTAAAGGTCATCGCCGTGACTCTAAACGTTCGCGCAACGCGTCCTCCTGCACGAAGTACTCGAACAGCACCTCGCCGCCCAACGCGACGACCGGAATCCGCTCGAAGTAGGCTCGCAGGAGCGCATCGTCGGTGGTGATGTCGCGCTCCTCCAACTCGAACCCGAGCTCCGCCTGCAGGCCCTTGAGCGTGGTCATCGCCTCGCTGCAGAGGTGGCAGTCGGGCTTGGAGTAGACGGTGATCGTGGCCATGTCGGGTGTGCGCAACCTCCGCCACCACTCTAGGGGCGAACTGGAGGCTCCCCCGCCGCCCTGCGAGTGGAGGCTCCCCTGCCCGCCCGGCGCGGACCGCCACGCCGCAGGCGCTTGACGGGCCGCACGGGAACGCGCTACCTCCGCAGGGAGGAGTTCACCGTCGGCACGATCACCGCGGCCGCTCTCCGGTCGCGTATGCGTCCAGACCGAGATACTCCGGGTAGGCGAGCCGCTCGCCGAACCGCGCCGCGCTGGCGATCATCGCGGCGTTGTCGGTGCACAGCACGCGCGCCGGAACGTGCAGCGTGACGCCGAGATCTCCAAGCCGCCGCCGCAGCTCGCCGTTGGCCGCCACGCCGCCGCCGACCGCCAGGCGCTCGAGCCCTGTCCGCTCCAGCGCCTGCTCCGCCCCGCGGATGAGGCTGTCCACGATCGCCGCCTGGTAGGAAGCCGCCAGATCGGCTGCCCGCTCGCGCAGCTGCGGCTCGGATAGCTCCCGCAGCCGGTACAGCAGCGCGGTCTTCACGCCCGCGAAGGAGAAGTCAAGGCTCTGCGCGAACGCCTGGCGACCCGCGCCCCATCCGCCCCGGGAGCGCTCGGCGCGCGACCCGGGAAAGGGGAACGCCTCGGGATCGCCCCCGGCCGCCAGGCGCTCGAGCGCCGCTCCCCCGGGGTAGCCGAGGCCGAACATCCTCGCCCCCTTGTCGAACGCCTCGCCGGCCGCGTCATCGAGCGTGCGGCCGAGGACCTCGAAGCCGTCGTGCTCGAGGACTCGCGCGAGCAGCGTGTGCCCGCCGCTCGCGATCAGGCACAGGAACGGCGGCTCGAAGGCGCGAGGGCTCCCTGCGCCCGCGGTCTGATCGCCGGGCCCGGCCGAGGTCAGGAAGTTCGCAGCGACATGGCCCTGCAGGTGATCGACCGCCGCGAACGGCAACTCCCTGGCGCAGGCAAGCGCCTTCGCCGTGGAGAAGCCCACGAGCAGCGCACCCACCAACCCCGGACCCTGCGTGGCGGCAACCATGCCGATGTCCTCGAGCGTGATGCCCGCGACAGCCAGGGCGTCCTCGACGATCAGGTTCACCAGCTGCAGGTGCTGGCGCGAGGCTATCTCGGGCACCACCCCGCCGAAGCGGTCGTGCTCCCGCTGCGAGGAGATCACGTTGGCGCGCGTTCGCCCGTCGGCGTCGACGACGGCCGCGCAGGTGTCGTCGCAGCTCGTCTCGAGCCCCAGGATGAGGCTCATACCGGGCCCGGATTCGGCACGTCGTCGAACGGTCCCGTTCCCGACGGCGCGGCGAGCGTGGCCGGCGTGCGCCACATCACGAGCGCGTCCTCGCCGTTGTCCTGGTAGTAGCGCCGGCGGATCCCCGCCGCGCGAAAGCCCTCGCGCTCGTAGAGGTGAATCGCGATCAGGTTGGAGCGGCGTACCTCGAGCGTGAAGCGCGCCCCCCGATCGCCGACCCGCGCATACAGCTCTGCCAGGAGCGCCGAGGCCAAGCCCATGCGCTGCCGATCGACATCGACCGCCACGTTCATCACGTGCCAGACCGTGTCATAGCGTGAGCAGATCAGATATCCGACCAGGCGCTGCTCGGACACCGCCGCGAGGCAGATACCCGACTGCTTCGAGAGCTCGAGCACGAACATCGCCAACGACCATGGCGTCGGAAAGACGCGACGCTCGATCGCGATGACGTCAGGCAGGTCGGTGTAGACGAGCTGTCGAATCTCAACCGGCGGCGAGTGGCTGGCGCGCGGCTGCGCGGCGGATAGCTCCGTCACGGTTCAGGCCTCCAGGGCGGCGACGCTCTCCAGGGCGATCTCCGCGTCGGAGCGACGGCGATAGTCCGGCACGACCTCCTCGTAGCAGGCGGCCGCCGCCGTGCGCGCCCCGAGCTCGCATATCGCCCGCCCGTCAATCAGATGAAGCGACGAGCGGTCCTCCGGGACCACCGCTCCGACGCGCTCCAGATGGTCTCGGAAGCGTATCGCCCCGTCGCCCACGGCCAGCCATCGCCGCCCGCTCTCGCCGTCACCCGGGTCAGCCTCGGCTAGCACCTCCGCGAGGTCCTCGGGCGCGAGTGCACGAGGCGGCACCAGCTCGCTGGGCGACACGCGCTCGTCGACCCGGTAGGCGCTCGCAAAGGCCTGCCCGCGACGCGCGTCGATCACCGACAGCACTCGCGGCCCCGCGCCCTGCGTGCCTGCGCCATGCGCGAGCGCCCTCAGGCTGGAGACTCCGACGAGGTCCACCGAAAGTGATTGCGCGAGCCCTCGCGCCGTGGCGACGCCCACCCGCAGGCCGGTGAAGGCGCCGGGCCCGACGCCCACGGCGATCCGGTCCAGAGCGCTCCACGCGACGCCGGCCCGCGCGAGCAGCTCGCCGGTCATCGCGAGCAGCCGCGTCGCGTGACCGGGACGCTCTCCGGATACGGGGTCGTCGCGCACGGTGACCGTGTCCCCGTCGGCGAGACGCAGCCCAACCGCCGTCGACCGCGTGGCGGTGTCGAAGCCGAGGACGATCATTGCTCGTGCCACCCGTCTTCGCCGGGCCCCTCTCCGAGCTCGATCCGCCGGCGATCGCCGCCCTGGTGGCTGAGCGTCACCCGCAGTCGCGCTTCTGAGAGCTCGCGATCCGCCTGCGACGGCCACTCGACGAACGCTATCCGCCCCGGGCCCAGGTAGTCGGCCAGCAGGGCCGGGTCCTCGTGGTCGAGCCCCGCCAGCCGGTAGAGATCGAGGTGTGAGACGGTCACGCCCTCGGCTCGGTAGCGGTGGCCGATGCTGAAGGTCGGGCTCGTGACGGGATCGGTGACCCCCAGCGCGCGGGCGGCTCCGCGCACGAGCGTGGTCTTGCCCGAGCCCAGCTCGCCCCGCACGAGCACGACATCGCCGTCCTTCAGGCAGGCTGCCAGCTCGGCGCCCAGCGATTCCGTGCCTATGGGATCCGAGGTTTCGACGATGCGCACGGCCACGAAGAGACTTTAGAGCCAACCGTGCCGGTCCCGTTAACGCGACCAGCCCGCGGGAGGAAGGAGCGCGGGCCGGTCGTTACTGCTTGAGGGATGGAGACAGGGCCTTCATCGGCAGCCATTGCGACTTACTTTAGGACCTGGGACTGCATATTCGGCATTCGCACCAAAACCCCTCTTTTCCGGGGCATATGGCGTCCACGGACCGTCTAGAACAGGCCCAGCTGATCGACCTCCGGACTGCCCTCCGACGGCGCTTTGAGCTCCTTCGCAACGGGCTCGGGCAGCTCGAGCGGCTGCGGCTGCTCGGGCAGCTGGACGGGCCGCGGCTGCTCGGGCACCCCCAGCGCGAGCAGCTCGGGCAGGCGCGTGAAGTCCTCGCGCAGCGTCTCGAGCATGCGCGGCGTGTACAGCGCGGCGGCCGGATGGTAGATCGGATACAGCCGCACGGCGCGCCGGCCCAGCTGGAGCACCTCCGGCTGCCCGTGCACGCGCGTGATCCCCGCCGGGTCGCCGCGCAGGAGCTTCGTCGAGAAGTTGCCCAGCGTGCAGATCACGGTGGGCTGGATCAGCTCGACCTGCCGGCGCAGATAGTCCTGGCAGTTCTCGATCTCCACCGGCAGCGGGTCGCGATTGCCCGGCGGCCGGCACTTCAACACGTTGGCGATGAACACCTGCGAGCGGGTCATCCCGATCTCCTCGAGCAGCTTCTCGAGCAGCTTGCCCGCGCGACCCACGAAAGGCACCCCCTGCTCGTCCTCGCTCGCGCCCGGTGCCTCGCCGACGAACATCAGCTCGGCGTCGGCGTTGCCTGCGCCGAACACCACGGTCCGGCGGGTCGCGGCGAGCTCCGGGCAGCGTGTGCAGGCCCGTGCCCGCGCGAGCACCTCCTTCAGTTCCTCGCGCCGCTCGTTGGCCGATCGCTCGGTCTCCGGAGGGGACACCGCTCGGATGGTAAGGGTTCGCTGCGAGAGCGACCGGCGGGCCGAGGCCCTCCCCCCTGGCAGGACTTCGGCGCGGTCGCCGGCCACCTCAGCGGCGCGCGAGCGTCGGCCTCTGAGTCCGAGCCTCGGACCCAGCTTCGAACTGCGGCGCATGCCGGTCGATCTCAAACCACATGCACGAGCGGGAGCTGTCGGTGTCGATCGACCAGCGGTCGGCGACCTGGGTCAGCAGCATGACGTCGAAGTTCTGCCCGGCGCAATCGTCGAACGGCAGTGGCAGGAGCGCGCGTGAGGTTCGCAGCTCGACCCGCACCACGTCGCCGGGCATCCACACGCGCAGCGCGACCTCGTCGGTGTCGGATCCGCACTGCTGGACCGCGCGTGCGACCAGCTCGCTGGTGAGCAGCACGACCGCATCGCGCAGGTCGGGCGAGGGCCGATCGACCTGAGCGACCTGGTGGCGAGCCGCGCGTGGAGCGTAGGGATCGAGGCGCAGCGAGATCTCGAGATCCGGACCGACGGGATTGATCGGCATCCTGGAAACGAGCTTTCCCCCGCCCGCTCGAACTCAAACTCCATCCGCGACCGTCCGGACGAACGGGCGAGGCCGGCGCCGGGCCGCTCGCCCCCGCCTCGCCGCCGCCCCTCTGCGGCCCGCGCTCAGCCGTCGGGGCTCGTATCCACGCCGATGTAGGAGTAGGAGCCCGGGTAGCCGTCATTCGCGACCAACCCCGGACAGCCGGCGCGCAGGTCCTCGCAGTCGAATACACCGCCGCCGGCGAGGTGGAGGTCGAGGCGCGACAGGTAGTAGAAGGAGAACGCGTTGCCGTCGTGGCCCGGGTCGATGGCCGCCTCGACCGGGTCTTCGCGCCAGCGATCGCTCAGCAACCGCAGGTCCGCGGAGGGTTCGTGCTTGAGGTACTTGTCGAACCACGCTGACGTGTACCACGCGATCTCGTCCGCACCCCGCAGGGAGGCGCCGAACGCCTGGTTGGGGATGAAGCTGAAGTCGAGGTGCGAGCCTCCGCGGATGATGATCTCTCCCGAGTCGACACCCGCTTCGCTGTAGGCGAGGGACTCCCTGGACTTGGCCAGCGGGTTCGGCAGCGAGGTGTTCGGCGTCGGCGGCAGGCCGTAGTCGGCCGACATGCCCAGACCGGGCTTGGTGATCGGCACGGCCGCCCGGTCGGCCGGGTCGGCGGGACAGGGCTTCTCGCCGAGCGTGCCACCCGATCCGGTGCCGCCCGGGATTTCAGCGCCTTCCGGGGCAGGCGGCCCGAGGTTGTCCCACGCGACCACCGCCTTCACGCGCGGATCCCATTGGGCGATGTAGGACACCCCGAGCGCGCCATAGGAATGACCGGCGAGCCCCACCTGCCCTCGGTCGAGCAGGCTCCAGAGGGGGTCGTAGGCCGCGTCGAGTCCGGCCGCCACCCGTTCGTCCTGCTTGGCCGCATGGCTCGTCCCGGTCGTGCAGCTGGCGACGGGCTCGTAGGGGTGCGCGGGCGTCGACAGCAGGAAATCGAGCGCGTCCTCGGTGCCGTCGTAGAACGGACGCCCGTCGGTCTGGGCCGGCACGCCCTCTTCGACGTCCGGCGCCTGGCCCAGCGTGTCGCTCTGGCCCTGCCCCTGCGGATCGAACGTGAGGACCACGTAGCCGTCCTTGGCGAGCGCCTGGGCGGCGTACCAGTACATCTGTTCATCCGCCTGAACCGAGCCATCCGTGATCACGATGCCGGGGCGCCGCGCCGGGCCCGCCGCCGTCGCCCACACGCGACCGGAGATGGTCGCACCGTCGCGCGCTGTGAACAGGACGCGGCGCACGATGCCGTATCCGTTCCTCTGCCAGTCATACAGGCGAACATCGCCGGCGCAGCCGTTGTCGCCGTTCCAGCAGAGGTTGTTGGTGAAGAACCTCCCCGGATCGGCGGCCTGCGCCGCGAGCGCTTCGGTGCCGTTGAGCACACTCTGTTCGGCCAGCCGCGCCTGGTATTCGGGCGTGTCGTAGACGCTCTGGCGCTCCTGGGTGATCGAGAAGTTCTGGAGCTCGGTGAGCGGGCTGAAGGACGCGGGCGGGCTCGCGCCTGACACCGGCGCCGCGCCGAGCGTCGCCGCGGCCGTCCCCAGAATCACGCAAAGCGACCTCGCTCCGATTCCACCTCTTCGCACCATCCGCCCTCTCTTTCGCCTGCATCGCCGCCCACCCGACCAGATCAACAGGCTCCCGATCGCTCGGGCGCCGGCCGGGACGCCCCCCGCGCCCTGGCGCTCGACTCGGTACCCGCAAGGACCGTCGCCCAAACCTCGCGCCCCGGCCCGGCCTCGGGCACGCCCGGCCCGAGCGGCGCCCTGTCGACCCACTCGGGCGATCGCCTGCGTGAGCTCGCGCACACATCGTGCAGGCGGCTTCCAACGGGGGTATACTCCGGCTGTCGCGACCGGTATCCGCATGGAACTGGACCGAACCTGATGAGCCACGAACCGATCATCGAACTGCGCGCCAGGACGGTGCGCACCGTCGACGCGCTGCGTGCAGCGCTCGCGCCGGCACGCCGGGAAGGGCTCACGATCGGCTTCGTCCCGACGATGGGCGCGCTCCATGAGGGCCATCTCTCGCTGATCCGCCGTGCGCGAGCGCAGTGCGATCGGGTCGCGGTTTCGGTGTTCGTCAACCCCGCCCAATTCGACGAGCGCTCGGACCTCGAGCGCTACCCCCGCCGCCAGGAGCGCGACGCCGCCCTGGCGGCCGAGGCCGGCGCGGATCTGCTGTTCGTCCCGTCGGTCGAGGAGGTCTATCCCGCGGGATTCGCCACGGCCGTCGAGGTGTTCGGCCTGACGGACAGGCTGGAGGGAGCCGCCCGCGGCGCCCAGCACTTCCGCGGCGTGGCGACGGTCGTTACGAAGCTGCTCTGCATGGCGATGCCCGAGGTCGCCTACTTCGGCCAGAAGGACGCCCAGCAGGCCGTGGTCGTTCGCCGGCTGGTCGCGGATCTGAACCTGGCGGTCCGGATCGAGGTGTGCCCGACGGTACGCGATCCCGACGGCCTGGCGATGTCGAGTCGCAACGCGCTGCTCTCCGCCGAGCAACGCTCGCGCGCGCTCGCGCTGCCGGCGGCGCTCGACGCGGCGTCACGGCGCGCCGCGGCCGGCGAGCGCTCCGGCGCGGCACTGCGCCACGCCGCGCGCGAGGCGATGCAGGCGCTCGACGTGGAGCCCGAGTACGTCGCACTCGTCGACCCCGAGACGCTCGAGCCGTGCGAGGCGCTCGTGCGTGACTCCCTGCTGGCTGTCGCCGCGCGGATCGGCGAGGTCCGCCTGATCGACAACGCGATCATCGAGCCGGCCGGTGCGCCGGCTCGCCGTCCACCGCCCTCCAGAAAGGTGCCCGCCTGATGCAGCGCGTAATGCTCAAGTCCAAGATCCACCGCGCGACCGTCACGGGCTGCGACCTGCACTACGTGGGGTCGATCACGATCGACCCCGACCTGCTGGAGGCGGCCGACATTCTGGAGTATGAGCAGGTCCATGTCCTTGACATCGACAACGGCGCCCGCTTTGAGACCTACACGATCGCGGGCGAACGAGGGTCGGGGGTCATGCAGATCAACGGCGCCGCAGCGCGCCTCGTGCACCTGGGAGACACCATCATCGTCGTCTCCTACGCCAACTACACCCAGTCTGAGCTCGAGAACTACGAACCTCGCGTGGTCCACGTCGAGGCCAACAGGAACAGCATCATCACCGTCGACGACGCGGTGGCGACCCTGCTCACGTCGGAGCCGGTGCCCGTCGGCACCGGCGCCGCCAGGTAGCGCAAGCGGGCGTCAACCTTCGTCAGAGAGGATCCAAATGTCAAGTCGTCCCACCCAGCAAGCGTCGTATCCCGCGGTCAACGTGCCCTCCGATCCCGGTCGCCTGCCGATGACCCTGCCGCTGCTCGCAGAGAAGAAGCGCCTGGCCGACCCGATCGTGATGGTCACGGCATATGACTACCCGAGCGCCCGCGCCGCCGAGGCAGCCGGCGTCGATCTGGTGCTCGTCGGCGACTCCGCCGCGACGACCGTGCTAGGCTACAACGCGACCACGCCCGTGCGGCTGGAGGACATGCTCGTGCTCGCCGCCGCCGCTCGACGCGGACTCGCCACGCCGCTGTTGATCGGCGATCTACCTTTCGGCTCATACGAGGTCTCCGACGAGCAGGCGGTGACCAGCGCGATCCGGATGGTGCAGGAGGCGGGTTGCGACGCGGTCAAGCTCGAGGGTGGCGGAGAGGCCTCGGCGAGCCGCGCGCGCGCGATCGTGAACGCCGGCATCCCGGTGATGGGACACGTGGGGCTCACCCCCCAGACATCCACCGCGCTCGGGGGCTGGAAGGCCCAGGGCCGCAAGGCGGTCGCGGCGGCGCGGATCGGCGCAGAGGCGCTCGCCCTGCAAGAGGCCGGCTGCTTCGCGCTCGTGTTCGAGGCGATTCCCGCGGCTGTCACCGAGGAGCTGATGCGCAGGGTCGAGATTCCGGTGATCGGCATCGGCGCCGGCCTCGCGACCGACGGCCAGGTGCTCGTCTTCCACGACCTGCTCGGCATCCGCGATGGGCTCGGGCCACGCTTCGTCAAGCGCTACGCCAACCTCCAGCAGGAGATGAATGACGGCGTGACCGCGTTCGCCGAGGACGTGCGCGAGCACCGCTACCCCGGCCCCGAGCACACCTACTCGATCGACCCCGGCGAGCTTGCCGAGCTTCGCGCCCGCCTGCGCTGAGGATGTAGCCTCCGGTCCACGGATGTCGCACCCGGACCCGAACGGCCCACCCGACCTCACGCCGATCAAGCTCGGCGAAAGGCTGGAGAACCCCGTCACCCGCGAGCGGGCCGTCCTGCTGGAGCTTCCAAACGAGAACCCCGAGGGCCGCGCCACGGCCGAGCTCATCGCGCCGGCCGGGGCACGGGTCGTCGGAGAACACCGCCATCCCCAGATCGTCGAGCGCTTCACCGCGCTCGAAGGCGAGCTGACCGTGAAGCGCGACGGAGAGACGAGCGTCCTGCGCGAGGGCGAAACGGCGGTCATCGAGCCCGGCGTGTGGCACGACTGGTGGAACGCGGGCGACCGTGACGCCCGGGTGCGCGTGGAGGTCACACCCGGCGAGCGCTTCGCCCACATGATCGAGACCCTGTTCGGCCTCGCGCGACTCGGACACACCAACGCGAAAGGCATGCCGCACCCGCTCCAGCTGGCCGTGTTCGCGCGGGAGTTCAGCGACGTGATCGTGTTCCGCACGCCACCGCCGGCGGTGCAGCGCGCGATCTTCGGCGCGCTCGCTCCGATCGCGACTAGCCTCGGCTATCGCGCGACCTACCCCCAGATCTCTCGCACGGTGCTGGCGCCGCGAACCTAGTGGTTCCGATCAGACCCGCCTAAACCGGGCGCCGCACTGCTCGCGCGGCGTGGACCCCTCAGGGACCGCCGCTAGGCGAGCGGCTCGCCATAGCGCTCTGAGAACGCGAACTCCTCGACCGGGCGGCGGGCGAGCATCGCCGGCCAGGGGTCCGCGCGGTGACCGACCAGCACGTAGGCGGCGAGCACGACGTCGTCGGGGATCCCGAGCAGGCGCTTGACCTCCGGCTCGGCGGGCGCGAGCAGCGTCGTCAGGGCGGCGCCAAGGCTCTCGGCGCGCAGGCCCAGCAGCATGTTCTGCACGAACGGATACACCGAGGCGCCGCCGACGATGCTGGGGCGATCGAGTCCGGTATCGGTGATCGCCAGGTCGGCCAGGCGCACGCACACGACGAGATGCAACGGCACCTCGTGCATCCGCTCGGCGAACTCATCGGCACGACGCACCATCCGCGCGCGTCGCGGGTCGGGCGGGTCCGGATCGGCGAGCATCGCGGCTCCGCCCGTCCGCTCCATGTAGGCGCGCCAGTGCGGCTGGTAGAGGTCACGCAGCGCGCGGCGGGTGCCGGCATCCTCCACCGCGAGGACCCGCCAGCCCTGGCGGTTGCCGCCGCTCGGCGCGAAGCGGGCGTTCTCGAGCACGCGCCGGAGCGTCTCGCCCGGAACGGGATCGGTTCCAAAGCGCCGCGTGGTGGGGGCACGGCGCATCGCCTCGTAGAGCTCCACCTCGCGCACACTAGTCCTCCGGCAGATCGACGGCTCCCACGGCTGCGTTCGACCTGCCCTCTACGCCGTCAGCTGCGGCGGGCGTCGATCCGCCCGCGAAACTTCCAAAGCGCCCTATGCTCATCGAACGTCAACAGGCGCCAGCGACGGGTCTTCGATGTCCGCGAGTAGACGGCGGCGTCGACCACGCTGTGCATTCCCTCGAGCAGCTCGATCGTTTCGCGGGCGTCGAGGTCCTCACCGAGCACCCGCGCGCTCATCACGTCCACGAGCTTGAACCGCGGCGAGGCCGGCGGCTCAGGCGCCCTGGCTGGGCGCGGCGGACGATCCAGCTCCACGAGCGCCAGGTCGCGGTCGCCGCGAGATGACTGGAGCGCCTTCTCGAGCGGCACGACATGGGCTCCGGTGCCCTTCGTCTCGGTGTCGAGTACCCATGTCCTTCTCACACATCAAACGTAGAACGTTCGCGCACGAACGCCGGCCCGGCCCCCTCAGCTCGGCCGCACCCTCCGGATGACGCGCGCGGGCGCGCCGACCGCGATCGAGAATGGCTCGATGTCCTCGCTGACCACGCTGTTGGCGCCGATCACGCAGCGCTCGCCGATCGTCACCCCGCTCGTGACCACCACGTTGGCTCCCAGCCAGCAGTTGTCCCCGATCCGCGTCGGTCCCTTGCTCTCGAACCCCTGCCAGGTGATCGGCAGCTCCTGATCCTCATAACGATGCGAGGCGTCCGAGACGAAGCAGCCGTTGGCGAGCATGCAGTGATCGCCGATCTCCACCAGCGACTGCGCGGCCACCATCACCCCGCGGTTCAGAAACGTCCCGGCGCCGATCCTCACGCGCGCATCCCCCGGCGCGGTGATCCATACCCCCGGCTCGAGCAGCGTCGCCGGGCCGAGCTGTAGGCGCCCCTCGCGCAGGGCCTCGAGCACATTGCCCTCCACCGGCCAGCGCACGAACGCCCTGCGGCGCATGAACTCCCAGTGGATGCGAGCGCGGTTCCACGGCAGCGCGCTGCGCTCGTAGAAGCGCCACTTCTGTCCCCACAGCCGCGCATCGCGCGCCAGCTCCCTCGCCCGGAGCGACGGCCTCCCCGTCGCGCCCAGCTCCTCACTCACGCGGCGACCCTGGCGCGGCGTTTGCGTTTGGCGCCGTTGCCCGGCTTCCCGGCGGCCCGCCCGCCGGCGGCAGGGAGCATCTGCGCGAGGAAGCAGCCGGTGTGCGAAGCCGGGTCGGCCGCCACCTCCTCCGGGGTGCCGACGGCGATCGCCATCCCCCCCTCCTCGCCACCCTCGGGGCCCATGTCGATCAGCCGATCCGCCGACTTGATCACGTCGAGGTTGTGCTCGATCACGACCACGCTGTTGCCCGCGTCGACGAGGCGCTCGAGCACCTCCAGCAGGCGCTGGACGTCGGCGAAGTGCAGGCCGGTTGTCGGCTCATCGAGGATGTACAGCGTGCGCCCCGTCGCGATCTTCGACAGCTCCGTGGCGAGCTTCACGCGCTGGGCCTCCCCGCCGGAGAGGGTCGTGGCGGGCTGGCCGAGCCGGACGTAGCCCAGGCCGACCGCATGCAACGTCTCGAGGCGCCGGCGGACCTTTGGAATGTGCTTGAAGAACTCGAGCGCCTCCTCGACCGGCATGTCGAGCACGTCGGCGATGCTCCTGCCCTTGAACCGGATCTCGAGCGTCTCGCGGTTGTAGCGCTTGCCGTGGCACTGCTCGCACGGGACGTACACGTCCGGCAGGAAGTGCATCTCGATCTTGATCTGCCCGTCCCCGCGGCACACCTCGCACCGCCCGCCCTTCACGTTGAAGCTGAACCGGCCGGGCTTGTACCCCCGGGCGCGTGCCTCCTGGGTCTTCGAGAACAGGTCGCGGATCACGTCGAACAGTCCCGTGTAGGTGGCCGGGTTGGACCGGGGGGTGCGCCCGATCGGCGACTGGTCGACCGCGATGATCTTGTCGAGCTGCTCGAGCCCGTGAATCGCCCGGTGAGCGCCCGGGCGCTGACGTGCGCGGTGCAGCCGGTTGGCGACCGCCTTGAACAGCACATCGTTCACGAGCGTCGACTTGCCCGACCCCGAGACGCCCGTCACGCAGGTCAGCACCCCGAGCGGGACATGCACGTCGATATCCCGCAGGTTGTGCTGGCTCGCGCCGAGAATCTCCACGTAGCCGCTGGGCGTGCGTCGGCGCTCCGGCGGCTCGATCGTGCGCTCACCCGACAGGAACTGCCCGGTCAGCGACTCCTCCACGAGCTGGACCTGCGCGGCGCTCCCCTGGGCCACGATCCGCCCCCCGTGTTCGCCCGCCCCGGGTCCGAGGTCGATGAGATGGTCGGCGGCGCGCATCGTCTGCTCGTCGTGCTCCACCACGATCACCGTGTTGCCCAGATCGCGCAGCCGCTCGAGCGTGCCGATCAGCTTCGAGTTGTCCCGCTGATGGAGCCCGATCGAGGGCTCGTCCAGGATGTACAGCACGCCCACGAGCGAGGAGCCGATCTGCGTCGCCAGGCGGATCCGCTGGGCCTCCCCGCCCGACAGCGTCGCGGCGGCCCGGTCCATCGAGAGGTACCCGATCCCCACGTTCTCCAGAAACCGCAGCCGCTCGGATATCTCCCGCAGGATCAGCCGCGCCACGTGCCTGTCGGTCTCCGAGAGCTCGACCTCCTCCAGCCACTCGAGCGCCCGCCGCGCCGACAGCGCGCAGAAGTCCTCGATCCGCGTCCCCCCCACCAGCACCGCCCGGGACTCGGCGCGCAATCTGGCCCCCCCGCAGGCCGGACAGGCCCGCAGCGACATGTACTCCTCGATCTTCTCCCGCGTCCACTCCGAATCGGTCTCCCGATAGCGCCGCTCGAGATTGCGCACGATCCCCTCGAACCTGGTCGCGTATGAGCGACGACGCCCGTAGCGGTTGCGGTAGGTCACCTGAATCGGCTCCCCGTTCGTCCCGTACAGGAACAGGTCCCGCTGCTCCTCTCCCAGCTCCTCCCACGGGACTTCGAGGTCCACCCCGTAGCGCTCGGCGATCGCCTCGGTCACCTGCTCGTAGTAGTTCGAGGTGCTGTTCGCCCACGGCGCGAGAGCCCCTTCGCCGATCGACAGCCCGGGGTTCGGCACGACCAGCTCCGGGTCGATCTCCATCTGCGAGCCGAGCCCCGTGCAGCGGCCGCACGCCCCGTGCGGGGAGTTGAAGGAGAAGATCCGCGGCTCGAGCTCCACCAGCGACGGCCCGTGCTCGGGGCAGGCGAAACGCTCGGAGAAGGTGAACACCGCCCCCGGCTCGGGCGCGACGCCCGGGACGATCTGTGCGGCCGCCGCGCGCGCGCCCTTGGCGCCGGTCGCGTGCGCGTGCTCCCCCTCCCCCTCATCCACAGCGGCCGACACGGGTGCGGAGCCCGGCAGGGCGGAGCCGATTATCTCGATCTCCACCAGCCCTTCGGCCAGGCCGACGGCCGTCTCGATCGAATCCGCCAGGCGCTTGCGCACGTCGTGGCGCATGATCAGGCGGTCGATCACGACCGAGATGTCGTGCTTGTAGCGCTTGTCCAGCACGATCGACTCCTCCAGCATGCGCACCCGGTCGTCGATCTTCACGCGCGCAAAGCCGTCCGTCCTCAGCTCGTCGAGCAGCTTGCCATACTCCCCCTTCCGTCCCCGCACCACCGGCGCGAGCACCATGAAGCGCGTACCCTCGGCGAGCTCCATCGCCTGGTCGATGATCTGCTCTGCCGACTGGCCGACGATCGGCCTGCCGCAGATCGGGCAGTGGGGCTTTCCCACCCGCGACCACAAGAGCCGCAGGTAGTCGTAGATCTCGGTCACCGTCCCGACCGTCGAGCGCGGGTTGCGCGATGTCGTCTTCTGGTCGATCGATATCGCGGGCGACAGCCCCTCGATCGAGTCCACGTCCGGCTTGTCCATCTGACCGAGGAACTGCCTGGCGTACGCCGACAGCGACTCCACGTAGCGCCGCTGGCCCTCCGCATAGATCGTGTCGAACGCGAGACTCGACTTTCCCGAGCCGGACAGCCCGGTGATCACGACGAGAGCGTCGCGCGGCAGCGACACCGAGATGTCCTTGAGGTTGTGCTCTCTCGCCCCCGAGACCACGATCTGGTTGCCGACCGCCATGTCCGGTCATTCTATTAGGGCGAACAGACGTTCGCCCCAGACGCGCATCGCCGCCCCGCGGCGATACTCCGCCGACCGACGGCGGGCAAGGGGCAGGGTTATAGTCGCCGAATGACGCCACCACGGCTGAGCGGCAAGGTCGCGATCATCACTGGGGCGGCAGGCGGCATCGGCGCGGCGGCGGCGCGGCGGCTGGCCGAGGAGGGCGCGCTGCTGCTGCTCACCGACGCCGATGCCGACGGCGCGGGCGAGCTCGCGCACGAGCTCGGCGACGGCGCGAGCTCGTGCGCCCACGACGTGACGAGCGAGGCCGACTGGGAGACCGTCGTCTCCGCGGCGCTCGACGGTCATGGGCGGATCGACATCCTTCTCAACAACGCCGGCGTCTTCCTGGCCGCGCCGCTCGCGGACACCACACTCGAGGCATTTCGAAGGGTGATCGACGTCAACGTGATGGGCGTGTTCCTCGGCATGCGGGCCGTCGCCCCGACCATGGCCGAGCGGCGCGCCGGATCGATCATCAACCTGTCCTCGGTCGCCGGTCTCGTGGGCAGCCCCTATCTCGTGGCATACGGGGCCAGCAAGTGGGCGGTCCGTGGCATGACCAAAGTCGTCGCCAAGGAACTCGCGCAATTCGGCGTCCGCGTGAACTCGCTGCACCCCGGCCAGATCGACACCGAGATGAACACCCGCCAGCGCGAGAAGACGCCCGAGCTCATCGAAAAGCTGATCAGGGGGATCCCGCTGCGTCGCATAGGCACGCCGCAGGAGATCGCCCACGCCGTCGTCTACCTGGCCTCCGACGAGAGCATCTATGCGACAGGCTCCGAGCTCGTCGTCGATGGAGGCACCACCGGGTGACCCAGACCCCACCGCTTGGAGATCTCAAATGAGCACCGTCAACCACCAGGTCCGTCTCGCCGCCCGTCCCTCCGGCCCGCCCCAGCCGTCGGACTGGAGCTTCACCGAGGAGCCCGTCCCGGAGCCCCGCGCGGGCGAGTTCGTCGTGGCGATCTCCTGTCTGTCCGTCGACCCTGCGATGCGCGGCTGGATGAACGCCGGAGCCTCCTACATCGACCCCGTCGAAATCGGCGACGTCATGCGCGCCGGCGCGGTCGGAGAGGTGATCGCCTCAGAGCACCCCGGCTTCGCGATCGGCGAGCACGTCTACAGCGACTTCGGCGTCCAGGAGTACGCCCTCTCTGACGGCCGCGGAGCGTTCAAGGTGGATCCGTCGATCGCTCCGCTCGAGACCTACCTCGGCACCCTGGGGATGACGGGCATGACCGCCTACTTCGGCCTGCTCGACACCGGCAAGCTCAAGGAGGGAGAGACGGTCGTCGTCTCGGGCGCGGCGGGCGCGGTCGGCAGCGTCGTCGGGCAGATCGCGAAGATCAAGGGCGCGCGGGCGATCGGCATCGCCGGCGGCGAGGAGAAGTGCGGCTGGCTGACTGACGAGTTGGGTTTCGACGCGACGATCGACTACAAGACCGAAGACGTGCGGCGCGCTCTGCGCGAGCGCGCGCCCGACCGCGTGGACGTCTACTTCGACAACGTCGGCGGTGAGATCCTCGACGCCGTGCTCACGCGGCTGGCGCGCGGCGCGCGCATCGTGATCTGCGGCGCGGTCTCCCAGTACAACAGCACCGAGGGCGTGCGCGGCCCGGCGAACTACCTGTCGCTGCTCGTGGCCCGCGCGTCGATGACCGGCATGGTCGTGTTCGACTACGCCGCGCAATTCCCGCAGGCGATGAGCGAGATCGCCGGCTGGATGGCCGATGGCAAGCTCGTCTCGCGCGAGCACGTGCTGGAGGGCGGCGTGAGCGCCTTTCCCGACGCGCTGCTCGCGCTGTTCGCGGGCGAGAACATCGGCAAGCTCGCGCTGCGCGTGGCGCCTGACTGAGCTCCCCGGACAGGGTCAGGCGAGGCGCACCGAAGCCGGCTCCGGACTGCTCATCCCTCGATCGCCGCGTAGACCTCGTCGATCAGCTTCTGCCTGTCGGCGAGCTCGAAGTTCTCGGCCAGATAGCGATCGGCGTCCGCGCGCGACTCGCCGTTCAGCGCCATGTTCAGCGCGATCAGGCGCGCGCCGTCGAGGTCTCCGTTGGCCCCGGCAGGCGCCGGTTCGCCCACCTGCTCCGCCTCGGCGGCCGGCCGAGCGGGCTGATCCGGGGCGGGCCCTGACGCAGGCCGAGGCGCCGCCGGCCCAGACGCAGCCGCCGCACTCGCCGGCCGTGCGGGCAGCGGCGGGGCAGAGCCGCCCGGCCCCGAGGGAGACGCAGCGGGCGTGGCCGAGGCCGAGTCGAGCGCCGCAGGCGAGGACTCCCCGCCCGGGGCCGCGCCCGCCCGTGCCGACGCGGCGTCGTACAGCTCGCCCATGTTCCTCTCCACGGCCGCCAGGTCGTCGGCGAGGCGTCCGGCGCCGGCGCGCAGGCTCTCCACGAGAGCGCTCACCTCACCGTCCATCGAGGAGACTCGCTCCAGCAGCACCGAGGTGGCCTGCGCCACCGCGGCGACGTGCTCACGAGCCTGCCTGATCGCGCCCTCGCGGGTGCGCTCGGCGTCCCGGTCGGCCTGCTCACGCGTGTCCCTGGCGCCGTCGAGCGCCTGGCGCTCGATGTCCGCCGCGGCCGTCTCCGCGGCATCGAGGATGCTCTGCACCTGGCCGGCCGCCGTCGTCGCAAGCGAGGGCTGTCCCGCGCCCCCGGCGCCGGCGCGCGTCAGCTCCTCGAACTCGGCGGCGAGCGCGCGCAGGTGCGCATCCACGGCCGCCGGGTCATATCCCCGCCGGCCGATCGGAAAGTCCCGCCGCTCGATTGCCTGCCGGTCGAAATCCACGGCGGCCATCCTAGGCGATGTCGCCCGTCGGAGCCTCGCTTGCCTGGATCTCCCGCAGGTCGCGGCGCAGCTCGCGAAGCTCGTCGCGCAGCTGCGCGGCGTACTCGAAGCGCAGGTCATCGGCGGCCGCGATCATCTCCTCCTCGAGCTCGACCACCATCCGCTCGAGCTCGTGCTTGGGCATCTCGCCGTCGGACCCACGCGACCCCTTGCGCGACCGGCGCGACCGTTTGCCGGCGCGCGGAACCTTGGACTCGGCCTGCAGGAACTCCGCGATGTCGGAGATGCCCTTGACGATCGTCGCGGCCGTGATCCCGTTGCGCTCGTTGTAGGCGAGCTGGATCTCGCGCCGGCGGTCGGTCTCCGAGATCGCAGCCCGCATCGCCTGAGTCTCCTTGTCGGCATACATCAGCACCGTTCCCTCCACGTTGCGAGCCGCCCGGCCGATCGTCTGAATCAGCGAGGTCTCACCGCGCAGGAAGCCCTCCTTGTCGGCGTCGAGGATCGCCACCAGCGAGACCTCCGGCAGATCCAGACCCTCGCGCAGGAGGTTGACGCCGACCAGCACGTCGTACTCGCCGAGCCGCAGGTCGCGAATGATCTGAATACGCTCGAGAGTGTCGATCTCAGAGTGCAGGTAGCGGGTCTTGAAGCCCATCTCGAGCAGGTACTGCGACAGGTCCTCCGACATCTTCTTGGTCAGCGTCGTCACCAGCACGCGCTCGTCGCGCTGGACCCGCACCCGCACCTCGTTCATCAGGTCGTCTATCTGGTTGCGCGTCTCGCGCACGTCCACCATCGGATCGACGATTCCGGTCGGTCGCACGATCTGCTCGACGACGTGCGTGGAGCGCGCTCGCTCGTACTCCCCTGGGGTGGCCGAGACGAACATCAGCTGCGGCGTGATCGAGAGGAACTCCTCGAACGTCTGCGGGCGGTTGTCCAGCGCGCTCGGCAGCCTGAAGCCGTAGTCCACGAGCGTCTGCTTGCGCGAACGGTCGCCTACGTGCATGCCCCCGATCTGCGGCACCGTCTGGTGGGACTCGTCGATCAGGCAGATGAAGTCATCGGGGAAGTAGTCGATCAGGCAGTACGGGCGATCACCCGGGTTGCGCCCGTCGAGGATGCGCGAGTAGTTCTCGATCCCCGAGCAGAACCCCATCTCGCGCAGCATCTCCATGTCGTACTGCGTGCGCTGGCGCAGACGGTGGGACTCGAGCTGCTTGCCCTCGGACTCGAGCTCCTCGCAGCGCTCGTTCAGCTCCCGTCCGATCTCCGCGACGGCGGCCTCGATCGTGCCCTCCCTGACGTTGTAGTGGGTCGCCGGCCAGATCGCCACGTGCTCGAGGTCGTCGGCGATCAGCTCGCCGGTGAGGGGGTCGAAGTGCGACAGCCGTTCGACTTCGTCGCCGAACATCCTCGCGCGGAACGCCGTCTCGGCGTAGGCGGGGAACACCTCGAGCGTCTCGCCCCGCACGCGAAACGTGCCGCGGGAGAGCACCGTGTCGTTGCGCGTGTACTGGATCGAGACCAGCTTGCGCAACAGCGCGTCGCGGTCGATCTCCTCTCCGCGCTTGAGGATCTGCATGTTCATCTCGTAGGTCTCGGGCGAGCCCAGCCCGTAGATGCACGACACCGAGGCGACCACGATCACGTCCCTGCGCGCGAACACCGCGGCCGTCGCCGCGTGCCGCAGCCGGTCCACCTCCTGGTTGATCGCCGAGTCCTTCTCGATGTACAGATCCCGGCTCGGGACGTACGCCTCCGGCTGGTAGTAGTCGTAGTAGGACACGAAGTACTCGACCGCGTTCTCCGGGAAGAACGTGCGGAACTCGTTGCACAGCTGTGCCGCGAGCGTCTTGTTGTGCGCGATCACGAGGGTCGGGCGCTGGACCGCCTCGATCACGCCGGCCATCGTCATCGTCTTGCCCGTTCCGGTCGCTCCGAGCAGCGTCTGGAAGCGCTCACCGCCCTGAATGCCGTCCGCGAGGGCGGCGATCGCCTTGGGCTGGTCGGCCGTCGGCGTGAAGACCGAGTCGAGCTTGAAGTCGGGCATAGCCTCCTAACCGTAGCGAGCGCCCGGGGCCGCTACCGCAGTCCGAGCTGGCCGGGATACGTGACGCGGTAGGCACGCTGAGCATCGAGCACGCGCTGCACGTACGCGCGCGTCTCCGTGAACGGGATCGCGCCGACGGTCAGTTCCCGGCCGGAGGCGTTCGCCTGCGCCACCCACCTGTCCACGTTCGCCAGGCCGCCGTTGTACGCGGCCACCGCGAGCATCTCGTTGCCGTTGTAGTGGTCGAGCAGGTAGCGCAGGTAGTAGCTGCCATAGGCCACATTGATGCTGGGCGTGGCCAGGTCGCTCGCGGTGAAGCGCCGGCCGCCGGACAGCTGGGCGAGGTAGTAGGCGGTGGCGGGGAGGATCTGCATGAGGCCCTGCGCGCCGGCCGCAGAGGGCCGCGGATCGAACTTCGTCTCGGCGTAGATCACCGCCGCGATCAAGGCGGGGTCGACGTGCTTCTCGGCCGCCTGTTCGCGGATGACGCTCGCGTCGGTGAGTGGCAGACCCAGCCTGCGCACCGCCTGATCGGAGACGATCAGCCCCACGAACAGTGCGAATACGGCGATCAGCCCGAGCGTCCCCAGCGTTCTGCGGCTCATCCTCCAAGCTTGTCAAGAATCGCCGACAGTTCGCGCTGCAGATCCCGCTCGGTCCCGTCGTTGTGCACGACGAAGGTCGCCCGTCGCGCCTTCTCGGGTTGGGCGAGCTGGCGCGCCGCGCGCTCGTCCGCCAGCACGTGCCCACGCTCGGCGGCGCGCTCGCGGCGCACGCGCTCCTCGGCGACGATCGCGATCGTCGCGTCGTAGAGCCCGTCAAGGCCCGCCTCGAACAGCAGCGGGACCTCGACCACGGCCGCCCGCGGCGGGGTCTCATACGGGCTCTTCCCGGAACGAACCTGCGAGAGCCAGGAGGCGACCCGCGCGCCCACCAGCGGCCACAGAAGACCCTCGAGCCAGGCCCGGTCCTCCGCCCGCGCAAACGCGCGGGCGGCGACGACGGAGCGGTCGACCACGCCGCCCGGCGCGACCTCCGGGCCCCAGCGCCCGATCAGGGTGTCGCGCAGCTGCGCGTCCTCGTACAGCTCGTGCACGACCGCGTCGCTTGACAGCACCGCCGCGCCCAGCCGCTCGAGCGCGGCCAACGCCGTGGACTTGCCCGCTCCCATCCCTCCGGTCAGCCCCACGAAGGGCACGGCCGGCTCCACCAGCTCGGCGTCCTTCCGACCGCTTCAGTCCTGGGGGGACTCGGCTGCGATCCCAGGCTCGGCGGGCTCGGCCCCGGGCGCATCGCCGGCGCCGTCGTCCGATCCCTCGGCCCCGCCGTCCGCCGGAGCATCCGCGGTCGCTGCGGCCGCGGTCGCATCGGCGGTCTCCTCCGACGCCGGCGCCGCGGCGGCCTCGACGGTCTCCGTGGCCGCCGCCTCGGGCGCGTCTGGGGCGGTCTCGGGCGCCTCTGCGGCGGTCTCGGGCGCCTGGGGCTTCTCGCCGCCATCGACGGCCCCGAGAGCCTCGATCGCCTCGGTGTCCTCGGACGCCTGCTCGGCCGCCGGCGCCTGGTCGCTCTCGCCGATCGCCGCGGCGGGCATCTCCGCTTCGGCCTGCGGGGCCTCGCCGGCCGCCTCCGCGAGGCCATCCTGCGAATCGGCCGCCGGCTCGGCGTCGGGCTGGCCGGGGCGCGCCACGGGCAGGATCTGATCCTCCACGCGCTTTGCCGACAGCGAAAGGCGCCTGCGCTCGGAGTCGATCTCGAGGATCTTCACACGGATCTCGTCGCCCGGATGGACGATCTCGCGCGGGCTCTCCACGTGGTGCGGCGCCAGCTCGGAGATGTGCACGAGCCCCTCCACCCCGTCGAGGATCTCGACGAACGCGCCGAACGTGACCACCTTGGTGACCTTCCCATCCAGCTCGTCGTTGACGTTGTAGGTGTCGACGATCCGCTGCCAGGGATCCTCCTGGGTCTGCTTGAGCCCCAGCGAGATGCGCTGGCGGTCGCGGTCGATGTCGAGCACCTTGACCTTCACCGTGTCCCCGATCGTGAGGATCTCGCTCGGGTGGTTGACGTGCGACCACGAGAGCTCGGAGATGTGGATCAGGCCGTCGATCCCATCGAGGTCGACGAAGGCCCCGAAGTCCACGATGTTCGAGATCTGCCCCTCGACGACCAGCCCGGGCTGAAGGCCGTCGAGGATCTGCTGGCGGACCTCCTTGCGCTCCTCCTCCAGAACGGCGCGGCGGGAGAGGACGACGTTGTTGCGCGAGCGGTTGAGCTCGATCACCTTCGTCTCGATCTTCGTGCCCATGTACTCGTCGAGGTTGGGCACCCGCCGGATGTCCACCAGCGAGGCCGGCAGGAAGCCGCGCACACCGAGGTCGATGATCAGTCCACCCTTTACCACCTCGATGACCGTGCCCTCGACCGGCTCGCCGGACTCGGCGGCGGTTTCGATGCGCCGCCATGCCTTCTCGAAGCGCGCCCGCTTCTTGGACATGATCAGCCGTCCGTCCTGGTCCTCCTTGGTGAGCACGATCGCGTCGATCTCCTCGCCGAGATGCACCTCGTCGTGCGGATCGACGGACTTGCGAATCGACAGCTCGTTCGCGGGAATGACGCCCTCCGACTTGTAGCCGATATCGACCAGGACCTCGTCCTTGTCGATACGCACTACATTGCCGGTCACCACCTCGCCCTCCTCGATGGGCCTGAACGTCGCCTCGTAGTTGGGGACGATCTCGCCGTCGACCTCCAGGAGGAGCCCGTTTGACCCCTCGACGACGCGAGCGCCGGGGTTCTCCGTCAGAGTTTGCACCGACGGAAGCCTAGCGCAGCCGTATCATTGCGGCACAGATGCCGGTGCGGGCGACGAAGCGGGGTTCCGAGCGCACCCGCTTCGAGCGCGGCGACTGCGACGTGCTCGTATGCGGGGCGAGCTTCGCCGGGCTGGCGGTCGCCCGCGAACTCGCCGGCGCGGGCGCCCGCGTGCTGATGATCGACCGCTACGAGCTCGGAGAGCGCCAGACCTCGGCCTGCGCGATGCCCACGGTCTGGATGCAGGCGCTCGAGGTGATGGGCTCGCTGCGTCAGAGCTTCAGCCAGATCACCGTCCACACGCGGCTCGGGACCGCACGCTGGCCGCTGCCGTGGTCGTTCTCGACGTTCGACTACCGCGAGCTGTGCGCCCTGCTGTGGAGCCAATCCAACCCCTCCGAGCTGGAGTTCGAGACCGCCACCGTGATCGGTCGCGACGGCTTTCTCGTCCACACCGACCGCGGCGATTTGCGATCTCCGCTGATCGTGGATGCGCTCGGGTGGCGGCGCGTGCTCTCCAACGACAGCACCATCCAGCCGCCCGCTGCGCCGCTCTCGCGAGGTCTCGAGGTGCACCCGGCCGGTCGCGACCACGAGATGCAGCTGTGGATCGATCCCCACTGCGTCAGGGCCGGATACGGTTGGAGCTTCCCCGCGCGCGATGAGGTGCGTGTCGGCGCTGGCTCGTTCTGGCCCTCCCACCACGTCAGAGAGCCCACCGTCAGGCTGGCGGAGGGCCTGGCCCTGCAGGCAGAGGGCTTCCAGGGCAACTGGATCCCCCATCGGCTGCGCCCGGCGGTCGAGGACGGGGTCTTCTTCGTCGGCGACTCCGCCGGACACTGCCTGCCGCTGACCGCCGAGGGCATCCGCACCGCCGTCTATTTCGGTCTCGCCTGCGGGCGAGAGCTGCGCGCCGTGCTCGATGGTCGCCGCACGCGCCAGCAGGCGCTCGAGCGCTACGGTGCGTTCTCCGATCGCCACGAGCGCAAATATCGCTGGATGCTCGGCGGCCAGCGCGTGCTCGAGCGCACGATGATGCGCAGCTGGGCCGTCACGGCGTGGGTGCGCGCCCTCGAGAACCGTCGCGTCGCCACCTGGGTGTTTGACCACTACCTCGCGATCGCGCCGCCGTCGTTCGTGGGGAACCGCCCGCGGGGCGGCGCCCCGAGCTCGCGCTCGAGCTCGATGGCCGGTTCGGCGACGAGCTGAGCGGTCGGGCCACCCGACGCGCGATCAGGCCACGCGTCGCAATCGCGGACGACTCGCCCCCGCGGCGTCGAGCGCCAGGTGGCCGGCCTCGATCGCGCTCGTGCAGGAGACCTCGGCGAGCAGACCGGGCGCGGCCACCATGTCGCCCGCCAGGAACACGCCGTCGCCGCGGTCGACGGCCGGACGGTCGCGCCAGGTGGCGCCCGGACGGTCGAGCGCTCCCGAACGGCCGTCCATGACCTGGCGTCTGCGCCACGTCACCCGATCACGCCAGTCGACGAGCGAGAGGTCCAGCAGCGTCTCGAGACGCAGACCGGCCTGATCGGCGGTCTCGCCCGGGCGGATCGGCATCTGCGCCTGGATGAGCTCGTGGCCCGCGGGCGCCATCGAGCGATCGGATGCCGAATAGCGCCCGATCCAGCCGGCCTCGTCGAGGTCCGAGACGATCCACGGATCGCCGCGCCGGCGGCGCAGGCCCACGTCGAGGCATACCGTGCGTCCGCTCGTCCACGTCAACGACTCGTCGCCCAGGAGCTCGCGCGCCTGTGCCAGCTCGGTGGCGAGGATCACCGGCGCGTCCTCGGGCAGCGTCTCCACGCGATGGTCGGTCTCGACCTCGACGCCGAGGTCGCGCACCCGACGCTCGAGCGCGGCGACGAGCGAGCCCCACCCTCCACCGGAGTACCGAACCACCGTGGCGGGTGGTGGCGTGTTCAGAAACAGGCGCACGGTGCGACTCCAGACGAACGCCGCGGACAGCTCGCCCGGGTCGTGGTGGAACGTGTACACACCGGCGGCCGCCGAGAGCATCTCGGCCGTGCTCGGATCGGTGTGGCTCGCCGCCCAGGAGCGGAAGTCGAGCTCGACGGGAGCCTCGCGGCCGCGCAGCCGCAGCAGGGCCGGCAGCGTGCTCAGCGGGGGCGTCCGCTGGATCGCTCCCTGCCAGCGAAATCTTGCGCCGGCGAGCGGCGGGCGCACGACCTCGGGCAGCAGATCGCGGTCGTCGAGCCATCGCCACAGCGGGCCGTCCTTGTACAGGGCATGGGGCCCGAGGTTCGCTTTGTAGGGCCCATCGTCGCTGCGCGCGCGGCCACCGAGGGCGGTGTGGCCCTCGAGCAGTCGCACCCTGGCCCCGCCCTCGACGCAGACGATCGCCGCGGTAAGCCCCGCGAGCCCGCCTCCCACAACCGTGACCTTGTTCATGATGGACCTCCGAGATCGAGTGTGAGGTGCACGATAGGTCTCAACTGGCTCGCTGTACAGTTCCAGTTGTGGCGCGCTCGAGAGGACCAGTTGCCGGACCCGAGCTGCTCGTCTCGCTCGACCGAGGGGGGGATCTGGCACTGCACGAGCAGATCGAGCGCTCGATTCGCGACGGCGTGCGCTCGGGACGCCTGGCCGCCGGCACGAGGATGCCCTCGACGCGAGGACTGGCCGGCGAGCTGGGGGTGTCCCGGGGTGTGGTCACGGAGGCCTATGGCCAGCTCGTCGCCGAGGGCTACCTGACGGCCAGCCAGGGCGCGCCCGTGCGCGTCACGAGCGCGATACGCGCCACCACTCCCCACGCCCCGGCCCGCTCGCTGCTGTCCGCCTTCGCCTACAACTTCCACCCCGGCCTGCCCGACCTGGCGAGCTTTCCCCGCGATCGCTGGCTGCGCTCGCTGCGGACCGCGCTGAGGGAGTCTCCCCTGGACGCCGTGGGCTATCGCGACCCGCGCGGCGTCCCCGAGCTGCGCGAAGTGCTGGGCGACTATCTGGGCCGGGTCCGCGGCACGGCCGTCGACCCCGAGCACGTGATGATCTGCACGGGCTTCATGCAGGGATTCTCGCTGCTCTGCAGGGTCCTCGCGGCCGAAGGCGTGCGGGCGATCGCCTTGGAGGACCCGGGCTGGCACACCCATCGGCTGATCGTCGAGCAGGCCGGGCTCGAGGTCGTGCCGATCGGAGTCGACGCCCAGGGACTCGAGGTGTCGGCGCTCGAGCGCACCGACGCGGCGGTGGTGGTCGTCACCCCGGCGCACCAGTTCCCGACCGGGGCGGTGCTGAGCCCCGAGCGAAGGGCGGCCCTCGTGGAGTGGGCCGAGAGCGGCGAGCGGCTGATCGTCGAGGACGACTTCGACGGCGAGTACCACTACGAGCGCGCCGCGGTCGGCGCGCTTCAGGGTCTTGCGCCCGAGCGGGTGCTCTACATCGGCTCGGCGAGCAAGCGCCTGGCTCCGGGCATGCGCCTCGGCTGGCTGCTGCTGCCGTCGTGGCTGGCATGGCAGATGATCTCCTCCAAGGCGGCCGAGGACGGCGGATCGGAGGTGTTCGGGCAGCTCGCGCTCTGCGACTTCGTCGCGCGCGGCGAGCTCGACCGGCATCTCAGACGCATGCGCCTGCGCTACCGCCAGCGGCGCACGGCGCTTCTGGACGAGCTCGCGCGGTCGCTTCCCCACGGGCGTCCGCGGGATGGCGCAGCCGGCCTGTTCGAGCTCATCGAGCTGCCCGAGGCGGTGAATGAGGCCGCCCTGATCGCGGCCGCGGCCGCGCGCGACGTCGGCGTCGAGGGGCTCGCTCTGCACAGCTACGCATCGGGAGGCCGTCCCGGGCTCGTGCTTGGCTTCGGCAGCCTGCCCGTCCCCGCGATCGAGCATGGCATCCGCCTGCTCGGAGAGGCCTATTCCGAGGTCAGCCGGGCGAACGGGTAGCTATTTGCGCACGACCAGCACGACGCCTGCCAGCAGCATGACGAGCCCGATCACCCGCGACGCGCCGATGTGCTGCTTGGACAGGCCGAGGAGGCCGAAGCGGTCCACCGCCACGGCGATCGCGAGCTGGCCGCTGACGACGATCGCGGTCAGCGCGCTCAGGCCGAGCGTGCGCACGGTCACCAGCGCGACCGTCACGTAGAACGCGCCGAGCAGACCACCGATCAGCGCCCACCAGGGAGCCCTGCCGAGGTTGCCGATGCCCGACAGCCCGCCGCTCGACACCGAGGCGACGAGGACCAGCGCGGCGGTGCCGACGATGAACGACACGGTCGCCGCCTGAAGGCTGCCGACGTGGCGGCCGAGGCGCGCGTTGACGGGCGCCTGCAATCCGACGAAGCAACCCGCCGCCGCGGCGAGCAGCACGGCCACGACGCGGCTCACTTGGCCTCCAGCCAGTTACGCCCGATGCCCACGTCCACGGCCAGCGGGGGCTCGCGGTCCCACACGCCGACCATCTCGCGCGCGATCAGCTCGGCCGCCGCCGGCGCCTCTTGCGCCGGGCCTTCGAACAGCAGCTCGTCGTGGATCGTGAGGATCAGGCGGGTCGCGTAGTCCGACTGCGACAGGGCGCGATCGCAGCGGACCATGGCCAGCTTGATGATGTCCGCCGCGGTGCCCTGGATCACCGTGTTGACGGCGAGGCGCTCGCCGAGCGAGCGCACCTGGTAGTTGCGCGCCTGCAGCTCCGGGATCTGGCGACGACGGCCCCACAGCGTCTTGACGTAGCCGTCGCGCTTGGCCTGCTCCACGGTCTCGGCCATGAAGGCGGCCACGCGCGGAAAGCGCTCGAGGTAGGCGTCGATGAACTCCTTGGCCTCCTCGCGCGGAATGTTCAGGCGATCCGCCAGGCCGAAGTCGGAGAGCCCGTAGACGATCCCGTAGTTGATCATCTTCGCCTTCGAGCGCATGCCGGGATCGACGTCCTCTGCGGCGACGGCGAACACCTGGGAGGCGGTCGCCGTGTGCACGTCTTCGCCGCGCCCGAAGATCTCCTTGAGCACCGGCTCCTCGGCGACGTGCGCGAGCACGCGCAGCTCGATCTGCGAGTAGTCGAGCGAGATCAGCGCGGAGCCCGGCTCGGCCTCGAAGCAGCCCCGGATCTCGCGCCCGAGCGGCGTGCGAATCGGCACGTTCTGCATGTTCGGGTTCGTGCTTGAGAGGCGGCCGGTCTGCGCCACCGCTTGAAGGAACGTCGTATGGATGCGCGAGCGCTCGTCGACGAGCTCCGGCAGGACGTCGAGATATGTCTTGATCAGCGTGGACAGCTCGCGCCAGCGCTCGATCTTGGGGATGATCTCGTGCTCGGAGCGAATCGCCTGCAGCACGCGCGCGTCGGTTGAGAAACCCGTCTTTCCGCGCCGCTTGCGCGACAGCCCCAGCCGCTCGAACAGGATCTCGCCGAGCTGCTGAGGCGAACCGATCACGAACTCCTCTCCGGCCAGCGCGTAGATCTCCGTCTCACATCCCGTGATCTCCTCGCGCACGCGCTGCGTGATCTCCGCCAGCCGCTCGAGATCGAGCCGCACGCCGCGAATCTCGAGCTCGCGCAGCACCGCCACCAGCGGCAGCTCGATCTCCTGCATCACCTCGTTCAGGCCCCGCTCGGCGATCTGCTCGCGCTGCCAGCCGGCGAGCGCCGCCAGCAGCACGGCGTCCGCAGCCACGGGGTCGTCCATGTCCGCCGCCAGCCCCCGCTCTTCGCACAGCTCCGCGAACGGGTAGCCGCGCCGCGCCGGCTCGAGCAGGTAGGCGCCGAGCAGCGTGTCGTGGGCCAAATTGGGCGGCACGAGCCCGAGGGCCTTCGCGTCGTGCACGACGACCGGACGCTCGCCGCACGCGGCGGCGAGGAGCTCGGGACCGTCGCAGTCCCCGGCCAGCACCTGCAACGCCGCGGGCGTCGCCGACGAGAAGGCCTGCTCGCCCCCGCCCTCCGCCACGGCGACGGCGAAGCGCCACGGAGCGCCCTCGGCGAACAGCGCGCCCTCGGGCGCCTCTCTCGCGCGCACGACCACGCACAGCTCGGCCGTTCCGACCGCGAGGCTCGCGATGTCCGCGGGAGCGCCAACGCGGGTGTGCGCGGTGAGCGTCGACTCGGCAACGGGCGCCGGCGCGGCAAGGTCGGGGTCGCCGAGCGCCTCCTCCAGGCGCCGCAGCGGATCGCGCAGCTCGTAGGTGCGGAATACCTCGCGCACGCGCGAGCGATCGGGCTCGCGCGTCGCCTCGGCCGCGATGTCGAAGTCGACCTCGAGGTCGCGCCTGACGGTCGCGAGGCTCTTCGACACGCGCGCGTCCTCGGCGTGCTCGAGCAGGTTCTGTTTTCGCTTGGGCCCGCTGATGTCCTCGATGTGGGCCAGCACCCCCTCGAGCGACCCGTAGCTCTGGATGAGCTCCGACGCCGTCTTGTCGCCGATCCCCGGGATCCCGGGGATGTTGTCCGAGGTATCGCCCTTCAGGCCGTAGAAGTCGGGGATCAGCTCGGGCGGGATCCCGTAGCGATCGAGCACCGCCTGGCGGTCGTAGATCTTCGTGTCCGTGATCCCACGGGTGTTGGCCATGACCTTGACCATGCCGTCGTCGTCGATCAGCTGGAAGACGTCTCGGTCGCCGGTCACGATCATCACCGGCACGGGCGGGTCGGCCCGCAGGGCACGCTCGGCGAGCGAGGCGATCACGTCGTCCGCCTCATAGCCCTCGAGCCGCACGTTGCGGTAGCCGAACGCGTCGACCAGCGGTTCCATCGCCGGCCACTGCTGCTTGAGCAGGTCCGGACGCGAGCGGCGCTGGGCCTTGTAGTCGGCGAACAGCTCGGTGCGCCCGGAGGTACCCGCGTCCCAGGCGACGACGGTCGGACATACGCCGTACTCGGTCACGATCTTCACGAGCATCGAGGCGAAGCCGAAGATCGCGTTCGTCGGCACCCCGGTCGACGTCGCGATCGACTCGGGAAGCGCGAAGAAGGCGCGGTAGACGAGGCTCGGCCCGTCGATCAGGAACAGGCGCCGCTCCGCGCTCGCGGGAGGAGCCGCGGGTGCGCTCTGGCGAAGTTTTGTGTTGGCGGGCATCGACCCGATCACTCTACGAGGACCCTCGTGGCGGCGAGGTGAGCCCCGCATTCGATCGGGTGCGCGCCGGCCCCGGCCGGATATGAGCCCGTATAGCGCCTAACATGCCCTGCCGCCCAACAACCTAGGAGCCGTCCGCACAATGAGCGCCACCCCCAGTGCGCAGTATCGCCTTACGATTCGCGTCCGCATCGACGACGCGCAGGGCATGCTCGGGCTGCTGACCGGCGCGATCGCCGAGTCGGGGGGCATGGTCGCCGCTGTTGACCTCGTCGAGGTCGATGGCGGCCAGAGCCTTCGCGACATAGTCGTGGATGCCTCCGGCCTGGAGCACTGGGAGCGGATCATCGCCGTGATCCAGACGCTGGACGGGGTCGAGGTGATCGACACGACAGATCGCACGTTCCTGCTGCACGCGGGCGGCAAGATCGAACAGCACAACAAGCATCCGCTGAAGACCAGGGACGACCTCTCGATGGCCTACACGCCGGGCGTGGCGCGGGTGTCGCTGGCGATCGCCGACGACGAAGACAAGGCGTTCCAGTACACGATCAAGCGCAACACGGTTGCGGTCGTGTCCGACGGCAGCGCCGTGCTCGGACTCGGTGCGATCGGTCCGGCCGCGGCGATGCCCGTGATGGAGGGCAAGTGCTGCCTGTTCAAGGAGTTCGCCGGCGTCGACGCCTTCCCGATCTGCCTTGACACTGTGAACCCCGACGAGATCGTGCGGACGGTCGAACTGATCGCCCCGGCCTTCGGAGGAGTCAACCTGGAGGACATCTCTGCCCCGCGCTGCTTCGTGATCGAGGAGCAGCTGAAGGAGCGGCTGGACATCCCGGTGTTCCACGACGACCAGCACGGCACCGCCGTGGTCGTGATGGCCGCGCTGCTGAACGCCGTGAAGCTCACCGGCCGGCGCCTGGAGGACCTGAACGTGATGATCATCGGCCTCGGAGCGGCCGGGATCGCGGTCACGAAGATACTGCTCACGGCGGGCGTGCGGCAGATCATCGGCGCGGACTCCTCAGGGGCGCTGCACGTCGCTCGCGAGGACTACCTCGACGGCTCGATGAATCCGCTCAAGCGCTGGTTCGCCGAGGTCACCAATCCGGACAACCGGGCGGGCGCGCCGGCGGACGTGATCGAGGGCGCGGATCTGCTGATCGGGGTCTCCGGCGCGCACGCCCTGCCGGCCGAGGCGCTGTCGCGCATGAACTCCGACGCGATGGTGTTCGCGATGGCAAATCCCAACCCCGAGGTCAACCCGGAGGAGGCCGCTCCATACGTGCGCATCATGGCGACCGGACGATCGGACTATCCGAACCAGATCAACAACGTGCTCTGCTTCCCGGGCATCTTCCGCGGTGCGTTGGACGTGCGCGCGCCGGCCATCACGGAGGAGATGAAGATGGCCGCCGCCCGGGCGATCGCGGCGATCGTCGAGGAGAACGAGCTGCGCGAGGACTACATCATCCCATCGGTGTTCAACCGCGACGTCGCTCCCGCGGTGGCCGCCGCGGTGGCCGATCAGGCCCGCGCCGCCGGCACCGCCTTGGCGGGCCAGGAGCTGGGGTTCGCCCACGGCGACACGATGACCGGAAGCTCAGCCGCCGACGCGCACGGGGGCGCACGGGCCAGCGGGCCGGGGCGGTCCTGAGGGCGGCCCCGAGGGCCCGCCTCCGGCGAAGAGCGCGTATGACAAGCTGGGGACGTGAGCGCCTTGCGCGTGACCGTCACGGGGGCCACGGGGCTGATCGGTCCGGGGCTCGTCGCCGCCCTGCTCGAGCGCGACGCGCAGGTGACGGTCCTCTCGCGCGACCCGGACAGCGTCGGCGCCCGCCTTGGCATTGACCCGGCGGCGCCGGTGGAGGCGCTCAGATGGGACCTGCTGGACGAGCCCGCGCCGTCCCGCGCCCTGGCCGGACGCGACGCGGTGGTGCATCTGGCGGGGGAGAACGTAGCCCAGCGCTGGACGGCCAAGGCCAAGCAGGCGATCCGCGACAGCCGCGTCAAGGGCACCCGGCACCTCGTCGAGGGATTGAGCGACGCCGAGCCTCGTCCGCGCACGCTCGTGAGCGCCTCGGCGATCGGCTATTACGGGGCGCACGGCGAGGAGCCGCTCGACGAGGATGCGGGGGCGGGGGCCGACTTCCTGGCAGACGTCTGCGCGGACTGGGAGCACGAGGCGCGGCGAGCGTCGGAGCTGGGGATCCGCGCCGTGCAGGTTCGCACCGGCGTGGTGCTGGACCGCGACGGAGGAGCGCTCGGGAAGATGCTGCCCGCGTTTCGGCTCGGCGTCGGCGGCCCCGTGGCCGGGGGGCGCCAGTACATCTCCTGGATCCACCGCGACGATTTGATCGGCATCATCCTGGCCGCGATCGAGGACGAACGATGGAGCGGCCCGGTCAACGCCACGGCGCCCGAGCCGGTGACCAACCGTGACTTCTCCCGCGCCCTGGGCGGCGCGCTCGGAAAGCCCTCGTGGCTGCCCGTCCCGGGGATCGCGCTGCGCGCGCTGTATGGCGATATGGCGGATATCGTCACGACCGGCGCACGCGTCGTGCCGGCGAAGCCGCTCGTGCTCGGCTACCGGTTCCGCCATGCCCGGCTGGGCGGGGCGCTGCGCTCCACCCTCGCGCCGCGCTAGCCGAGAACCGCCTGGCGCGGGCGTCTCAGACCGGCGCCGGAGCGCTCTCGCGGCGCTGTGCGGGCCGGTTCTGGGTCTCGATGATCACTCGGCAGGGGCGCTTGCTCAACAGGTATGCGGCGGTCGGACCGATCCGCTGCTCGCCGGCCGGCGCGTGGATCGTCGACCAGTAGATGACATCCGAGCCGACGCGCTCGGCTTCCTCGACGAGAGCCGCTCCCGGATTGCGCGTGCGGATCAGACCGGTGCGTATCTTGATCCCCCTGCGCCGCGCCATGATGCGCGCGCTCTCGAGCACCGAGCGGCCCTGTGCCTCCTCTTCCTCGAGGCCCGCCTCGAGCGAGAGCTGGCTGGGCACGGGCAACACGAACACCGCGTACACGATGCCCTCCTCGCCGATCAGCTTCGCGGCGCTGCCAAGCGCGGCCGCGCTCACGTCGGCGCCGAAGATCGGCACGAGCGCGGTGCGGTAGTGGAGCTCCTGGAAGTCGGGCGGACGCTCCGGGCGAGCGATGCGGTAGTGCTTGCGCGGGTCAAGCCCCTGGCGGCGCCGGTAGAGCAGGTAGCCGGCCATCCCGAAGACCATCCAGGGAATGCCGACGAGGCGGGCCTCGGCGTGCAGTACGACGACCGCCACCCACGCGGCGGCCGTGCCGACGCCGCCGATCACCGCCGTCATCGGGATGACCGCCCCGCGGAAGCGCACGCCCCACGGGGCGCGGTAGGGCCGCTCGCGGTCGGGGTCTTTGACGCGCAACGCGATCACCGCGGCGTGCGCGATCGTGAACGAGAGCATCGCGCCGAACGAGTACAGGTTGCCCAGCACGTTCGTGTTGCCGTACAGGATCAGCACGCCGGCCAGCGCGGAGAAGAACATGAGCGTGAACCACGGCGTGCGAAACCTCGGGTGCAGCTGCGAGAACAGGCTCGGCAGCTGGCGATGCTCGGCCAGCGACCAGGACAGGCGCGAGATTCCGATCATGCCGGCGTTGGTCGCGATGAACAGGATCGTCGCGGCGAGCAGACCGACGTAATACTCGGCCATCTTCAGGACCGTCCCGTGCAGGCCGAGCCGCGAGATGATCCCCAGCACGGGGTCGTTCTGGAACAGGCCGCCCAGCGCCGTGGCGTAACCGGGGCTCGTGAAATGTTCGCCCAGGGCGGGGCTGTAGCCGACCCCGTGGTGGACGACCGGGAGGGCCGACAGAGCGACGACCGAGATGCCGGCGTAGATCCCGAGCACGGCCAGCACCACCAGGTTGACGGCCTTCGGCACCTCGCGGCCCGGCTCGCGGGACTCCTCGGCCATGTTGGCCACGGTCTCGATGCCGGTGTAGGCGAGCATCGCCAGCGACAGCGCGAAGATCAGTTCCTGCCAGCTCGGCACCGTGCCGAGCTGCACCTGGTGGATGAGCAGCGACGGGTTGAAGACGAGCACCAGGCCGACGCACACGAGCAGTAGCTGCGTGCTCAGGTCGAGGATCGCCAGGACGAAGTTCAGCTTGGCCGACTCGCCGAGGCCGCGAATGTTCAGGGCGGCGAGCAGAGCCACGACGATCAGCCCTCCGAAGATGTCGTCGGGGTTGTGGTTGAGCGCTCCGAGGCCTGGGAACGCGCTCAGGTAGTGGGGCACGAAGAACGCCGAGATGGCGATCGTGAGGATGTAGTCGAGGCTGAGCGCCCAGCCCGCGAAGAACGAGACGACGTCGTTGAAGGCATGCCGCGCGAACGAGGAGGAGCCGCCCGCTTCGGGGAACATCGCCGCGCCCTCGGCATAGGTTTTGGCCGTCAGCGCGAACAGCCCCCCGGCGAACAGGAACACCAGCGGCGTCAGCCCGAGCGCGTGAGCGGCGACGAGGCCCAGCGCGTAGTAGATCGAGGAGCCGACGTTCCCGTACGCGGTCGCGAACAGCCCGGGCACACCTACCGACCGGCGCAGCCCGTGCTCTGAGAGCCGTGCCATGACCGTGGAGCCTACCGGGCGACCCGCGCGGGTTTCGATGCAAAATCCCATGCATCGCAGCCTCAAAAGCAGGAGGCGGCCGTATCATCCCGACGACCCGGGTCCCAGGCGACTCCAGGCACTGATATGACGAACGCGCGCCGCGGAAACTACGACTCGGGAGAGGACTTCGTCCTCGAATACGGAGAGCTGCGCTTCACCTTCAACGAGGAGGACTTCGCCGAGCGATGCGAGCAGGCGGCGCTAAAGGTCGGGTTCGTGGGCGGGCGTCTGGGCGAGGAGGAGCTCGAAGACCTGGTGAACCTTGCCGTCAACGGCGAGATCTCCGACCCCGCCTCGGCGCTCGGCGAGCACGTCAACGACTGCTGGCCCAAGCTCGTCGGGCCGGCCGAGCGCTCGCTCGTCCACTGGCTGCGCCGACTGGTGTTCCGCGGTGCGTGGCTCGACCAGCGCGTCAACGAGGGCGAGCTCGACGTGGTGTTCGACGAGGAGAGCGGCAGCTTCGCCTACGTGCAGCCGGCCGATCCGCGATCGGACAGCGGCCGCGAGCCGATCGAGCTCGCGCCCGAGCCCTCGTGGGGCCGGGTCGCCTACCGCCGCTAGCAGCGCCTAGCCGACTGCCTCCATCGCCGCGGCGCGCGCCTGCGTGATCGCGCGGGCGCCGTCCTCTCCGACGAGCAGCTCGGGCTTGAGCGTGCCGCTGTGCGGGAGGTCGAGAATCGGCTGGCGCCCCGTCGAGGTCAGCGCGACGTCGAGCGCGATCGTCGTCGTCTCGCCACCGAACGGGCGAGTCGCCGTCGCGATCACGGTCAGCGAGCCACCGTCGCGCAGGTTGCGGGCGGCGGCGAGGACCTTGCGCGCGGCATTCGGCGGCAGGCCGTCGAGCCCGTCGATCAGCACGAGCGCATCTTTCCCCCGCGCGGCCACCCGCCTGGCGGCGTCCACGGCGCGCTCGGCCGCCTGCGCCTGCGCATCGGAGGATGCCGCCAGGCCGAGCGCGGCCAGCGGCGCCAGCGGCCCCTCCTGCCACTCGCCGATCTCCTCGGGTCGCGCGCCGAGCAGCACGAGGCTCACCTCGAGATCGTCGCGATCGCAGACCGCGGCCAGCAGCCGGCGCAGGGTCTCCGTCTTGCCCGAGCGCGCGGCACCGACGATCAGCGCGCGCGAGCCGCGGCCAAGCGGGGTGAGCCACTCGATCGCCTCGAGCGTGGGGTCCTGCGAACCCAGCGCGAGGCGATCGCTCGGGTAGGCCACCGGAAGGTCCTCGTAGCGAGCGCCCTCCGACGCGCGCTCAGCCGGCCCTCCGTTAATCGTGTCGATGCGCACCAACGACGGGTAGCGCTCGGACCGGCGCGGCGTGCGAACCGGCCCCGTCACGCGGTCGCCGGAGACGAGCTCGCAGCGGCGAACCTGCGCCGCGGAGATGTACACGTCATCGTCCGACGGCTCGGGCGGGGCGACGCGCAGGAAGGCCGACCCGTTGCCCAGCAGCTCGACCACGCCCTCGACGACGGGGCCGCCGGGCGCCTTCGACGCGGGAGCCGGCGCGCCCTTGTCGGTCTCCGCTGCGTCCCTCTTCGCCGCCGGCGCCTCCTCCGCGCCGGACTCATCCTTGGGCGCGGTCGTGCGGCGCGAGCGAGATCCCGCCGAGCGGCTCACGCGACGCCTGCTGCGAGTGGCTTCCGAGCGGCCCGACTCGCCACCGGTGCTGTCCTCGGAGGACTCGATCGGAACGTCGCCGGAGCCATCCGCCGGGGGGCCTTCCTCGCCGAGGATCGCATCGATCAGCTCGGCCTTGCGCAGTCGCCGGAAGCCGTCGAGCCCCAGCTGGTCGGCGATCGCATGCAGGTCGGCCAGCGGACTTGCCTGTAGCTCAGAGCGCTCGAGCACTGCCATATAAGGTCCATCTCCTTCGCGGTCGGGGCGGTTGGCGTCCCTCCGCGTTGGACAGCAGAGGGCACCCGTGTATGTGGTCCAGCGTAGCGACCGGCGCGGCCGGCACGTCCGCGCCCGCCGCCGAACACCAGCGGGAGCGGACGCCAACCTCCTCCGCAGCTACCCGGGCGCCGGCGGCTCGTGGCGCAGGCGATCGGCGAGCACGAGGTCCCGGCTCGGCTCGAGCTCGCCCGACAGCGCCGCGCGCACGGTGAGGAAGTCGCTCGCGGCAGAGACGTCGTGGATGCGGAAGATATGCGCGCCCGCGTCCACTCCGTGGGCGAGCGCCGCCAGCGTGCCCGCGAGGCGCTCGCGCGGGGCCCGGCCCGTCAGCGCGCCGATGAAGTCCTTGCGCGAGATCGCCATCAGCAGCGGCAGCTCCAGCTCGTGCATGCGCCCCACTTCGGCCAGCAGCCGGATCGTCTGGGCGGGCGTCTTTGAGAAATCCGGCCCCGGATCGACGATCAGCTGCTCGCGCGCCACCCCGGCGGCGAGCGCCGCGTCGACGCGCTCGCGCAGAAACGCGAGCACCTCCTGGGTGATGTCGCCGTACAGGTCCGGGTCCTGGAGGCGCTCGCGCGGCGCCGCGCGCGTGTGCGTCACGACCAGCGCCGCGCCCGTCCCCGCGCATACCTCGGCCAGCTCCGGCGCGCGCAGGCCGCTCACGTCGTTCACGATCCTCGCCCCGGCGGCGATCGCGGCGCGGGCGACCGCCGGCTTGTAGGTGTCGACCGAGACGACCGCCCCCGACTCGCCCGCGATCCGTTCGATCAACGGGACGACGCGGTCGATCTCCTCCTGCGCCTCGACGGGCGGGCGGCCGGTGCTCGCCGACTCTCCCCCGACGTCCACGATGTCCGCCCCCGCCGCGTGCAGCTCACGCGCGAGCTCTACCCGCGCGTCGAGCGTCGTGTACAGAGAACCGTCGCTGAAGGAGTCCGGCGAGGCGTTGACGATGCCCATCAGCAACGGGCGGGCGCCGAGCTCGAGCACGAGGTCGACGGCGCGCAGCCGGCGCTCGGGAGCGCTCACCGGCGCTGCGCCGGCGGGGCGCCCGCCCGCGCCGCGATCTCCGCCGGGGTCGCGTCGGCGACGATCCCCTCGGCGTCGGCCTCCTCGGCGAAGCGACGCAGCTCGACGGCGCGTCGCTCGTCGCTCCAGCCCAGCTCCCGTGCGAGGACGTCGCCCACGCGCTCCACGGGGGCGCCCTCGCCGACGGGCATAAGCTCTCGCGCGGCGAGCAGGCCGAGGCGTGTGCGCCGCAGCAGCACGTCGCCGATGCTGCGCGCCTGCTCGCGCCGCGCCGCCAGCGCGACCTCGGCGAGCAGGTCCGGCAGGCCGGGCACGATCGGCTGCGCCAGCTCTCCGCGCTCGGCCGCGAGCGCGAGCACCTGGTGGGCCGCGTGGCCGTAGCGGGCGGCGAGCGCCGCATATGACTCCTCCGGCACGCCCTCGACGCGCGGCAGCTCATCGACGGATATGGCCTGTCCGAGCGGGATCTCGTGCGTCCGACAGGGGGCGTCCCGAGCTTCGCGCTCCATCAGCCTGTCGACCGTCATCTTCGCCATCCGTCGCCAGGTCGTGAGCTTGCCGCCGGTGATCGTGATCATCCCGGAGGAGGTCTCATACAGCTCGGCCTTGCGCGAGATGTCCACCGACTTGCGCGCATCGGCAGTGGAGATCAGCGGGCGCACGCCGGCGAAGGCCCCGGAGAGCTGCGTGCGGTCGAGCGCCGACCCGAAGAACCGATTGACGGCGTCGAGCAGATAGGTGATGTCCTCGGCCGAGGGTCTGATGTGGTCGAGCGGCCCCTCGTAGTCGTTGTCGGTGGTGCCCACCAGCGTGTGCCCAAGCCATGGCAGCGCGAAGATTGTCCTTCCCTCGCCCGCGGGAACGATCGCGCCGCCGTCGAGCGGCAGATCGTCGTGGCGGAGCGTCAGGTGAGTGCCGCGGCTCGGCCGGATTCGCGGCAGTCCGGCCTGGTCGTGGAGCTCGCCGGGGCGCAGCTCGTCAGCCCACACGCCGGTCGCGTTGATCACGTTCGCGGCGCGCACCTCGAACGGCTCGCCGCCCTCCACGTCCAGAGCCCGCACGCCATGGGCGCGGCCGTCGCGCTCGAGCAGGCCGGTGACGTCGACGCGATTGGCACAGATCGCGCCGAAGCGCTCGGCCTCGCCGAGCACCGTCAACACCAGCCGCACGTCGTCTGTCTGGCAGTCGTAGAACAGGTATCCGCTCGTCGGCTCGCGTGCGGCGAGCGCGGGGAGCAGCTCGACGACCTCCGCGCCGGAGATCACGCGGTGGCGCTCGGGGCTCCAGGACTCGCCCTCCTGGCCTGCCCCCTTGGGAGCCCGCCCGCCCGAGCCGCTGCGATCCGCCGATCGCGGCCCGTAGGCCCTTTCCGAGCGGGCGCGTCGCGCGCGGCGCGTGCGCAGCCGGTCGCGATCGACCGACATCACGTCATACAGGTTCAGCCCCACCCCCACCAGGCGGTCCGGGCGAGCACCCTCGAAGGCCGGCACGACCATCGGCAGCGGACGCACCAGGTGCGGCGCGAGCGCGACCATCAGCTGGCGCTCGAGCAACGCCTCGCGCACGAGCCCGAGGTCGAAGTTCTGCAGGTAGCGCAGCCCGCCGTGCACGAGCTTGCTCGAGCGGCTGGAGGTCCCCGACGCGAAGTCCGCGCGCTCGAGCAGGGCCACGCTGCACCCGCGTGTGGCCGCGTCGAGCGCCACGCCCGCGCCGGTGATGCCACCTCCGACGACCACGACATCGAACTCGTCCCGCGACAGCGCCGCAAGAGCCTGACTGCGCACGATCACGAGCGCAGTCTCGCAGAGGTATGGCTCAGATCTGGGCCAGCTCGGCGGTGATCTCGGTGACCGCCGCCTTGGCGTCGCCGAACAGCATCGTCGTCTCCGGCTCGTAGTAGAGCTCGTTTTCGATGCCGGCGAACCCGGGGTTCATCGAGCGCTTGATCACGATCACCGAGTGGCTGCTGGAGACTTCGAGGATCGGCATGCCATAGATCGGCGAGGACGGCGTGTTCTTCGCGGCCGGGTTGGTCACGTCGTTGGCGCCGATGACCAGCGAGACGTCTGTGCGCCCGAACTCCTGGTTGGCCTCGTCCATCTCCTCGAGCTGGTCGTAGGGGACGTCGGCCTCGGCGAGCAGCACGTTCATGTGCCCGGGCATCCGTCCCGCCACCGGGTGGATCGCGTAGCCGATCTCCACACCGCGTTTCTCGAGCTCCTTGGTCAGCTCGCGCACCGCGTGCTGCGCCTGCGCGACGGCCATGCCGTAGCCGGGCACGATCATCACCCGGTTGGAGTAGGCGAGCTGGATCGCGGCGTCGGCGGCGCTCGTCGAGCGCACGGTGCCCGCGTGCTCGCCCGCGCCGCTCGCGCCGGCGACCGCGCCCCCGCCGCCGAACCCGCCGGCGATGATCGCCGGGATCGAGCGGTTCATCGCGACCGCCATCAGATTCGTGAGGATCGAGCCCGACGCCCCCACGATCATGCCGGCGACGATCAGGGCCGTGTTGTTCAGGGCGATGCCCGTCGCGGCGGCGGACAGGCCCGTGAAGGCGTTCAGCATCGAGATCACGACGGGCATGTCGGCGCCGCCGATCGGCAGCACCACGGCGTTGCCCAGGAGCGCCGCGCACACGAGCAGACCGATGAACAGCCCTTCGGAATGACTCCCCGCCGCGATGTCGGCGCCGGCCGCGATCGCGAGGATCAGCAGCACGAGGTTGACGATCTGCTGCGCCGAGCCGAGGCTGATCGGCCGTCCGGGGATGATTTCCTGGAGCTTGCCGAACGCGATGTTCGAGCCCCAGAAGGAGACCGACCCGACGATCGCGGCGAACAGCGAGAAGACCGCCACGTAGGTGGGGATATTCGAGTAACCGTTGGTCAGGCGGAACTCAGACCAGGAGATCAGGAACACGGCGCCGCCGCCCACGCCGTTGAACAGCGCGACCATCTGCGGCATCGCCGTCATCTTGACCTGCCGCGCCGCCGGCACGCCGACCGCGGCGCCGAGGGCCAGGCCGAGAGCGATCAGGCCCCAATTTCCCTCGAGCGGGTTCAGCAGCGTGGCGATGACGGCGATGAGCATGCCCACCGCAGCGATACGGTTGCCGCGCACGGCCGTCGTGGGCCCGGACAGCCCCCGCAGCCCCTGGATGAAGAGCGAGAACGCGACGATGTACAGAACGTCTCTGAAGCTCTCGCTCTGCAGGAAGGTGGTGGCCAGGGGGACGGTGATCACGACCCCGTCCCGTCTCCCGCGGACCCGCCATCGCCTCCGCCCTTCGCGTCGTCGGCGCGCGGCTTGGGCCGTGACTTGAACATCTCGAGCATGCGATCGGTGACGAGGAAGCCGCCGACGATGTTGATCGTGCCGAAGGCGATGGCGATCACGAGGATCACCTTGTTGAAGGTGTCGTTTCCCGACAGCCCGACGATCAGCAGGCCTCCGAGCAGGACGATCCCGTGGATCGCGTTGGTGCCCGACATCAGCGGCGTGTGCAGCGTGTTGGGCACCTTCGAGATGACGACGAAACCGATGAAGCCCGCCAGCACGAGGATCGCGAGGTTCGTCGTGAGGGTGCTCGCGAGGATCACGGTGTCGCCTCCGCCTGCGTGTCCGCCGGCTGCGTGCCCTGCGACTGGGAGGCCTGCGGCTGCGCCGGCGGCGACTGCCGCGGCTGGGAATCGCCCTCGGCGGCAGCCCGGGCTCCCGGGTGGACGATCTCGCCGTCGCGCACGATGCACGCGCCGCTGACGATCTCATCGTCGAAGTCGAGCTTCAGGGCGCCGTCCTCGCCGACGAACAGCTCGAGCAGCGCAAGCACGTTGCGTGCGAACAGCTGCGAGGCGTGCTCGGCCATGCGCGCGGGCAGGTTGAGCGGGGAGGCGATCTTGACCTCGTGACGGACGACCGTCTCGCCCGGCTCCGTCAGCTCGCAGTTTCCGCCCGCCTCGCCGGCGAGGTCGACGATCACCGAGCCCGGCTTCATCCCCCGCACCGCCTCGGCCGTCACGAGCTTGGGCGCCGGGCGTCCGGGGACGAGCGCAGTCGTGATGACGACGTCGAACCCCTTGATGGCATCGGTCAGCGCCTGCTGTTGACGGGCTCGCTCGTCCTCGGTCAGCTCCCGCGCGTAGCCGCCCTCGCCGCTGGCCTCCAGGCCGAGATCGAGCCACTGCGATCCGAGCGACTGCACCTGCTCGGCGACCTCCGGACGCACGTCATAGCCGGTTGTGCGCGCACCGAGGCGCTTCGCCGTGGCGAGCGCCTGCAGCCCCGCCACCCCCACGCCCAGCACGAGCACCTTGGCCGGCGGGATCGTGCCGGCGGCGGTCATGAGCATCGGGTAGAAGCGCCCCAGCGTCTGGGCCCCGAGCAGCGCTGCCTCATAGCCGGCGACGTTGCTCTGGGAGGAGAGCGCGTCCATCGACTGCGCCCGTGAGATTCGCGGTATCGCCTCCATCGCGAACGCGGTCGCATGCGCATCGGCGAGCGCGCGCGTGGTCGCGGGGCTCGACAGGGGAGCGAGGAACCCGACCAGGATCGAGCCCGAGCCGAGGCCCCGGATCTGCTGCGGATCGGGTGGCGCGATCGCGACGACCACGTCAGATCCCCATACCTCCGCGGAGTCCCCGGTGATGCGTGCGCCGGCCTCGGCGAACGCCGCGTCCGAGAGGAGCGCGCCCGAGCCGGCGCCCTCCTGCACGAGCACCTCGAGGCCCCGGGCCTTCAACTTGCCTACGACCTCCGGCACAAGCGCAACCCGGTGCTCGCCCGCCGCTGTCTCCTTCGGAACGCCTATCCGCATGTGCAGGGCGGGAACGTATCCGATCGCGGCCGCAGGAGGCAGTCAGGGTGTGCGAGACTCGAAACGGCGATGACCGTGAACCTGACGCGCATCTACACGAAGCTCGGCGACGGTGGCCAGACGCACCTGGGAGACATGAGTCGCGTCTCAAAGCTTCACCCTCGGGTCGAGGCCTACGGGACGGTCGACGAGCTGAACGCGGCGATCGGCGTGGCTCTGCTCGCGCCCGGGCTGCCGGAGGCGTTCGCCGAGTGGCTGCGCCGGGTGCAGAACGACCTGCTCGACGTCGGCGCCGACCTGTCCGTGCCGGCCGCGGATCCATCGTCGGGAGGCGCGGCCGCGCACGAGCGGCTGCGGATCGGCCCGGCCTACACCGAGTGGCTCGAGCGGGCCTGCGACGAGGTCAACGCGGGCCTCGAGCCGCTGCGCTCGTTCGTGATCCCAGGAGGCAGCCCCGCGGCGGCGCAGCTGCACGTCTGCCGGACCGTCTGCCGCCGGGCCGAGCGCCGCACGATCGCGATCGGCGAGGAGGGCAATCCGGAGGTGGTGCGCTATCTGAACCGGCTCTCGGACCTGCTGTTCATCCTGAGCCGCGCGGTCAACGCGCAGGCGGATGCGAACGACGGGCCCGAGTCACTGTGGAGCCCGGGCGGGCACGGCTCAGAGCCCCCGCCCGCCTCCTGAGCGTCCGCTCGAGCGGACGGGCGGCCAGCGCCGATCGGCCGCGCGCAGCCCGGCCACCGCAAGCGCCATCCACAGCGCGGCGAGCACGTAGCCGCCCACGACGTCGCTCGGCATGTGCCAGGCGAGAATCAGAAGCGAGCATCCGACGGCCGCCGCGAACGTGGCGCCGAGCACGGCGAGCGGCCGGCGCAGCCGGGCGGGAGCGACCAGCACGGCGCAGAGCACCAGCGCGAGCGCGGCGGTCGCGTGTCCTGAGGGCCAGGATGCGGCGTTGACGTAGACGGCGCCGACCTGCACGTGAGGGTGGGCGAGCAGCGGCTTCAGCGCCTCCGCGCTGAGCGGAGCGAGCGCCATCACGAGCGCCACCGCCAGCGCCACCCGCGGGCGCCGGCGCAGGAGCGCGATGGTGACGAGCATGAGTCCCCAGCAGATGAACAGCGGCGGTTCGAGCAGGTGCACGAGCCCGTTTGCCAGCAGGTTGACGTTGGGACGGCTGAGCAGCACGAAATCGTGCAGCGCGAGCGAGTCGCGCACCTGGCCCGCCGGCACCAGCTCGGCCACCACCCAGATCAGGCCGAGCGCGGCCAGGCACGCCCCCGCGACCGCGAGCGCGGCGGCCGGGCCCGATCGCCCGGCGATATGCCGCGGCTGCATCGCCTCCGCGGTGTATGCGTGTCCCGACATGCCTGACCCAGGGTAGGGCGACCGCTAAAGCGCTGGTCAATTGGGATTCAGGCCCGGTGCGCAGTCGCTGTAGCGCCGCTTGGAGTCGACCGGCCCTCGCTCGACTCCAACGCAACTCGCGGAAACTCCGGGAACGGCGAGATAACGTCCACCGAGTCGTTTAGGCTGGCCGCCCAGCCAAAGGACTGCATGGGGGGGCGCGTCCCCGGTTCAAACCCTCCTCCTGCCGGGGGCGCGTATATCCCGAAGGCACGGCGTGCCCGCGCCGTGCCAAACCTGAGCGTCGCCCTCGCTCGGCGTGCAAGGGGCCACCGCTTGTCGTTGCCCGTCGGGCGCCCTCAGCCGAGCATCGGCGAGAGGAGCACGCCGACGAGCGCGCCCATCGCATGCGCGAGGCCATCGAGCCCGGGCGCCCGGGCCCTTGCCGCACCCGGCGCCGATGTGCTCGCGCCCACCGCCGGCGCGCCCTCGCCGCCGCCCGACGGGCGCCCCTTGGTCACCGGGCGGCGACGACGCGACGGCGCCGCGGTGGCGCTCGCCGCCGATCCCCGCGATCGAGCCCTGGCGGGGGCGATCGGGAACGGCTCGCCGGCGAGCGCTGTCAGGGCCTGCGCCGTGACCCACACCGGGGTCTGCGCGCCGGTGCGGGAGTAGCGCACGCTGCCGTCCGGAGCGATCAGGCTTTCGAGGTACCCGAGTGGCGAGCGGCTTCCGTCGCGCGTGATCGCCCTTACGTCTCGGCCGGCCGCGGTCAGGCCCTGGATCGCCCAGGCGGTCGACTGGGAGTTCGATTCCCCGCCCGGCTGCTGCGGATAGCCGCCGTCGAGATTCTGCGCGTGCACGAGAAACGCCACGGCGCGCGCCGGGACTCCCCCGGTCGAGAGTCCGGCGTCGGCCACGCCCTGGAGCGCGGCCGCCGTGTCGTCGACCTCGCCGCTTCCGCCACGCGTGCCGAAGCCGAAGCCGCCGTCTGCGTCCTGCTGTCGTGACAGCCAGCGCCCGGCGGCGCGCACGTAGGAGCTGTCCGCGGGGTATCCCGCGGCCCGCAGCGCGAAGATCGCGAACGCGGTCAGGTTGCTGAGATGGCCGAAGGAGCCGTCGCGCTCGCGCATCCGCAACAGCCTCGCCACGGGGTCGCCGCCCGGGAGAGCGTGCACGGAGACGCCGCAGGCGTGCAGCGCGAGGATCGTGCGCTCGAGGTCCCCCGCGCCCTGCAGGCCCGCCGCTTCACCGCGCAGTGCGTCGAGGACCGAGTGCCCCGCGCGGCGCACCGCCAGCGGATCTCGCCCGGCGGCCGCCAGCCCGATTGCCGCCCACGCCGAGTAGAGCTCGCTGCTCGACTGCCCCCGGGCGGCGCCGAAGCCGCCGTCCGCGTTCTGGGCGCCGGCGAGGTAGGCGACCTCGCGGGAGACGTCAGGCCGCGCCTGCGACGCGGAGGCGCCGGCGTGCGCTGAGCCGAGCAGCAGCGTCCCGGCGAGCAGCACGGCCGCGAGCGACCCGGCGGCGCCAACCGAGCGCAGGCCGCCCGGGGACACGGGCGGCTGCTCGGCGGGCGTGAGCGGCTCCGCCTCCTCCCAGCTCACGTCCATGCGGGCGCGCACCCGCGCGAGCAGCCTTGCGAGCTCCGGGCCGAACGCCACACCGAACAGAAAGCTCGCGACCACGTCCGTCAGATCGAAGGGAAGAGCCGCGCCCGCCACCGCAAGGAACGCGGCGGGGGTGTGGCTCGCGCCGAGCGTCCAGGTGTACACGTTCATCACCTCCTTCGCCGCGAGCGCCGCAAGCGCACAGGCAACCGCCAGCCCCACCCGTCCGACGCGCCGCCGGCTGAGCCAGCCGAGCATCGCACCGGCGAGACCGACCATTCCCCACGCCGCCATCTGCCACGGCGTGTAGGGGCCCTGGCCGAGCAGCATGTTCGCGGCGAGCATCCCGAGCGCGCCGACCGTGAAGCCGGGCAGCGGGCCCAGCGCGTAGCCCACGATGAGTGTCATCGCGGTGATCGGCTTGACGTCGGGCAGCGCGACGAACGCGTCACGCCCGAGCGCAGCCACCGCCGCCAGCGTCGCGACGACGGCGACCATCCGCGCCGACGGACGCCTGCGCTCATAGGCGAGCCAGCCGACGCCGAGCACGAGCCCGACGAGCAAGAAGCAGGCCGGCGGCCAGCTCACGGAGCGACTCCCGGGACGATCGCACCCGCGGAGGACCGCGACGGCGCCTCTTCATCGCAGGCCGGAGCGGGCGTCGTGCGCGCATCCGTCGGGCGCTCCGCGGACACGCGCTGCGCGAGCAGCTCGGCGCCCTGCTCGGGCAGCAGGGCGCCGCCGGCGCCGCCGAGGATGCGCGCGGTCTCGGTCGCGAAGTACCACCCTCCGGCCAGCAGCTCGGGCGCTTCCCCGTCGGCGATCACGCGCCCGTCGGCGAGCAGGATCGCGCGGTCTGCGCAGGCGGCGGCGAACTCCGGGTCGTGGGTGGCCACGATCACCGCCCGACCCTCGCTCGCCCGGCGTCTGAGCTCGCGGGCCAGCGCGGCCTTCGCCTCGCGGTCCATGCCGCGCGTCGGCTCGTCGAGCGCGAGCACCGCCGGCGGTCCGATCTCCGCGTCGTCGCCCTCCCCGGTGACGATCGCAAGCGCGAGGCGCTGGCGCTCTCCTCCCGAGAGATCGCGTGGGTGTCGCTCGGCCATCCCCGCCAGCCCGACCGCTCGGAGCGCCGCTGCAGGGGCCTCGTCGGCGACGCGCTCGTGGACGAGGTAGTCGCCCGGGTTCTGCAGCAGAAGGGCCACCCTCCCGGCGCGCTCGATTGCCCCGCGCGTCGGCTCTGCGAGGCCCGCGGCGTGGCGCAGGAGGGTCGACTTGCCGGCGCCGTTGCGCCCCATCAGCGCGACGCTCTCGCCCGGCGCGACGCTGAGCGTCACCCCCCGCAGGATCGCCGGCCCGTCGCGCAGCTCATGCCACACGCCGCGCATCCGCAGCGCGGCCGGCGCGCTCCGCCTTCCGGCTCGCCTGGACTTGACCGGAGCGCCGGGCGGTGGCTGATGCTCCTCGGTAAGCAGACCCCGCAAGCGCAGGGTGGCGCGCGCCTGGCGCACGCCCACCGGCGCCGGGCGCAGCCCCGCGAGGGCAAACAACTTCGCGCCAGGGGTCTGCAGCGCGGGCGCCCGCTCGCCCGCCCAGCGGATGAACTCTTGCGGATCGCCGTCGCACGCGACGCGGCCGCGGTCGAGCGCGATCACCCGATCGGCCGCGGACAGGCAACGCTCGAGCCGATGCTCGGCGAGCAGGATCGTGGTCTCCCACTCCTGGTTGAGCCTGCGCAGCAGGCCGATCAGCTCGTCTCCCGCGACCGGGTCGAGCTGGGAGGTCGGCTCGTCGAGCAGCACCATCCTCGGCCTGCCCGCCAGCGCCGCGCCGAGTGCGACCCGCTGCTTCTCTCCGCCGGAGAGATCGTGGGTCGAGCGATCGAGCAGCGAGTCGATGCCGAGCGCGAGCGCCACCTCCTCCACCCCGCGCGCGACGGCCGCGGCTCCCGCACCCCGGCTCTCGAGCGCGAGCGCGAGCTCGGCGCGCACGGAGCTCATCACGAGCTGCGTCTCAGGATCCTGGAACAGCACGCCCACGAGCGCTCCCAGTCGCGAGGGTCCGTGCTCGCGCGTGTCGAGACCCGCGAGCGTCACACGCCCCGCGAAGCGTCCGCCGTCGAAGTGCGGCACGAGACCACACGCGGCGCGCAGCAGGGTCGACTTGCCGTGCCCGGACAGGCCCGCGAGCAGGCAGAACTCGCCCGGCCCGATCTGAACGCTCACGTCGTCCAGCGCGCTGGCCTCCATGCCGGGGTAGCGGTAGCTGACGTGCTCGAACGACAGCAGCGGTCGCAGTCATGGGTCGATCCCCCGGCGGTCGCAGAACGGCAGCAGCACGGCGGCGGTCAGCGCAACGCACAGCGCGAGCGGCCCTGCACCGACTCGCAGATGGACCGTCGGGTAGGCGCTGAACGAGTCAGCCGCGGCGAGCCGGCCGAGCAGGGCGATCAGGGCGATCGCCGCGGCCGACGCGGCGAATGCGATGTCATGGCGCGACCACGGACGTCGCATGCGCGGCGCGCGGCGGGCGGTGGCGAAGCCGCGCACCTCGAGCGTCGCCGCCACGTCCATCGCGCGATCGAGCGAGCCGCCGATCACCGCCCCGAGCAGCGCCAGCCGGCCACGCGCTCCGCGCGGGGGACCCAGCGGACGCGTCCGCTGGGCTTCGCTCAGCCGCTGGGCATCCGCCGCGAGCACGGGGATCATGCGCGTCGCGAGCGACGCGGTCAGCGCCGAGCGAAACGACAGCCGGCGGAACACCCTCAGCATCTCGTCGGGATCGACGGCGAGGCCGGCGAGCGTGGTGACGAGGATCAGCAGCGTTACCTTCAGCGCGATCACGGAGCCGTATACGACCGCCTCGGCTGTCAGGTCGCCCTGACCGAACGGGCCCAGATCGCCGAGCCTCGCAAACACGGTCAGACCCTCGCGCGAAACGAGCACGTTGATCACAACAATCGGCAGCGCCACGATCAGGGCGATCCGCAGCGACCGCGCGAGCACGCGACCCACGCCGGCTGCAGCGCCCGCGCCGAGGATGGCGATCAGCACCGCGAGCAGGATCAGCGGGTGGAACAGCAGCAGCATCGCCGCCGTCAGCGCGAGCGCCCAGCTCGCGCCGACGCTCGCGCGCGTCGCGTGCAGCGGGCTGGCGATGCGCCGGTAGAAGAGCGGCGTGGGGCTGATCGGCCTCACCGCGCCACCTGTGGCACCCCGAGCGAGCCGGTCGGCAGGAGTGCGGCCGCGAAGCGATCTTCCAGAGCGCTCCGGTCAAACGCGCCCGCGGCGAGCTTCACGCCCGCGGCGTCGGTTCCGGTGACGACCCAGACCGGCGCGTCTTCGGCGTGGCGCGTGGCCGCGATCAGCCCCGCCCCGCCGCCAAGCGTGCGCGTCGCGCGACCATCCTGATCCAGCAGCGTGAGCGTCTGCCCGCCCGCGGAGAAGCGCGCATAGACGCCGCTCGCGCGCGGACCGCGCTCGATTTCCCTGGCCTGCAGGTCGCCTTCCACCTGGCCCCACGTTCCCACCATCACGCGCAGCGTCTGCGGCTCGCCGCCGCTGCCGATCGCGGCGATCGCAGCCGGCACGCCGAGCGAGCGAAGCCGGGCCGTCACGGTGGAGCACGCGTATCCGCCGACGTCCGCGCACTCGACGCGCACGGGCAGGCGCTTGCCGCCGATTCCGTTCAGGAAGGGCTCGGGAAACGATCCGACGACCGCGGGCACATCGTCGGTCTGGCTCCAGTCGTGCCGGTCCCACCAGATGTGATCGCCGGGGTTGACGTTCGTCGCGGCAGCGCCCTTGGGAGCCTCGACGCCGTTGACGTAATAGAACCAGTCGACCGGCTGCCCGCCTTCCTGACCGCCGGAGAGCCCGTCGATGCTCTCCACGAAGCCCCCGCCGAAGCGGGTGGTGACGGTGTCGTTGCGCAGCAAGAGGCTCATCGCCGTTTCCGCTCCGGCCACGTGCGGAGCGGAGCTCCTGCTCAGCGGGCGAGCCCCGAAGTCGCTCGTCACGGTCAACTGGACTCCGCCCGGCGCCGGCCCCGCCCCGAGGCCGCAGCCCGCGCTCGCGGCCGAGGCGAACGCGGCGGCGAGGCCCACCGAAAGCAGCCGGCGCAGCGATACGCGCGCTCGCCTCGCGCGGCCCCGTCTGAGTGACTCGCGCGCGCCTGCGCGAGCGAGCGGCGCCTGTCCGGACACATCGCTCACCTCACCACGGTCGTCTCCGGGAACGCCGGCACGAGGCCGGGCTTGCGGGCGCCCACCGTGTAGCTGCCCGGATCCGCGGGCGCGATCAGCGTCGCCTGCCCGCCCGCGCCGGTGCTGGCGAAGTCAGAGCCGAGCGTCACGATCGCCCCGGCGACCGGCGCGCCGTGGCCTTCGTTGTCATAGCCGGTCACCGTGACCGCGAGCGAGCCGCCGCTCGGAACCGTTGCGGCCGACGGAGCCGCTTCGAGCGATCGCTGACAGCCGCCGCCGGAGGACCTGCACCAGAACCACAGCACGCGCTCGCCCGCCCGCAGCAGCCTGCCATCGCCGTTCGGCCCGCTCTGATCGCCCGCTCCCGTGCTGCCGGCGACGTCGTCGACCTTGTACTCCCAGCCGTTCTGCCCGCTGTTCGACTCACCGCCCAGCGAGTACACGAACAGCTGACCGGAGTTCGCCGGCGAACCGCCGCAGTGGCCATAGTCGCGCACCGCGAACGGCGGGCCCCCCGCCCGTCGCGTCGCGGCGAGCACCGCCAGCGGCGTGCCGGCCGCGACCGCGCAGCTCCTTCTGCCCACCCGCACGACCGTGGCGCTCGCGGACACCGATCGGGCGGGGGACACGATCTGTCCGTTTGCGCCGGCGATCATGCTCTGCACGAGCGGCCCGCGGCTGGCCGGCCGCGGGGCCGGGAGCGCCTGCACGGCGGCCGCCGCCGTGAGGGCTGCGACCGCCGCGATCAGCGCCGACGCCGTCGCGTGCTCACCGGACATAGAAGACGATCCGCGAGGTGCCGCGCGCGAGCGTCGTGACGTTGCCAGCGCTATCGGTCGCCTGCACGTCGAGCACGTAGCGTCCGGGGGGGAGCGATTCGGGCAGCAGGTAGGAGAAGCTCGCCTGCGTGGCCACCTTGAAGAAGCTGCCCTGACCGCAGCGCGAGGAGGCGAATCGCTCGCGAACGCCGTCGTAGGCGTAACAGCGACCACGGTATGAGCGGCGCAGCTCGAGGCTCACCGTGGAGACACCCGTATGGGCGAGGACGTTCCCCGCGAGCGTCCTCGGCGCACGGCCGAGGGGATAGCGATGCCCATCGAGGAGACCGGCCACGCTCGCCACGACCGCGTAGGGGCCTCTGTAGGGGGAGTAGGGGAAGCTCTTGAAGCCCGACACGCCGCCGTGCCCCTGGGCGGGAGCTGTCGTCCCGCAGGTGCCGTCGTTGCCTTTGTGGACGCATACGACAAACGGGGCCGAGGGAGCATCGCCAACCTTGCTGGCACGCAGCGCGAGACTCCCGGCAGCCATGGGTGTGATCGTTGCGATTCCGCTTGCGCTACTCATCGCGGCCGCCACGCCCGCACCCGACACTGTCACACCTTCGGCGGGTTGAGGCATACCCTCGCCGGCTTCTGCGAAAGCTCCCGCGGGTGTGTGGATCGCGCTCACCTTCACGGTGAACGGTGTCCCCACCTGGGCACTCGCGGGTGCTTCGGTTACGACGATCGGCAAGACGGTCGGGGCGAAGAAGGGTTCCGGCTCATGGTCTGCGACCATCAGCACTTCATCACCGTTGTTGAGCAGATCCGAGCATATGCCTCCGCCCCATTTGTAGTCGACCCACTCGGCCCAGGTATCGGATTCGTGGGTGAAGGCGTGAGTCTCTGCCAGGATCGTCTGGGTGAAGTCACCCCCACCATTGTTGGCCTCGCCGTTGTCCCAGTTTCCGTTGACGGCCAAGTTGATCGCTGCCGCGACGCTGTTTGCGGGACAGCCGCTGACCGGCTCTGGCGCGCTCAACGTCACGCTAGTGGGGGGTAGGAGCGTTGCAGATGCCCCCTCGATACGGACGGTCACGGTCGGACCGGCCATCGCGGTCGGGACGACGGCAACGAGAGCGAGGGCGCCAGACGACAAGGCACCGCCGAGCACAAGAAAGATGCGACGAGATATGAGCATGAGCCAACCCCTTTCCACGAGGGCTTGTGGGCTTGCGGTCGGAGGCAGGTCTCCTGGCTCCCGGGCCTACCCCTCCGCGCCTTCCCGTCCCGCCGGAAGCGGATCGGTGGCTTCGCGCCTTTGGCGCGCCGCGGTGGGCATCCCCGGTCACAGTGGCGGGTCCGCGCCGGATTCTCACCGGCTTCCCTTCACCACCGACCGTATGAACGCCGCAGATCCTACTCCACGTCCTCACGCGGTGGTAGGGTGGCCCGCCGATGCGGGGAATGGTCACTGAGCGAGCGGCGTCGGCAGCCCGCTTGCGCCGAGGGTGCAGGACTCGTCGCTCGCTCGCGGCGGGGGCGGCCATGGCGATGCTGCTCGTGCCCGGCGCAGGTCAGGCCCAGGCCACGACGATCAAAGGCTGCAAGATCAAGCCGCACACGAACTGCCGCCACAAGGAGCTCATCCAGGCGAACCTCAAGCGGGCCGATCTCGCATTTGCAAACCTGACCGGCGCGCAATTGATACAGGCCTCCCTGCAGCACGCCGACATGAAGGGCGCGACCGTGTCCGCTGCCGACTTCGGCCAGGCCGAAGCGCAGAACATCGAACTGTCCGGCGCCAAGGCGCTGGGGACGGACTTCATCCAAACGCATCTCGAAAAGGCCAATTTCTCCAAAGCCAACCTGACCCGCGCCGAGTTCACGCAGGCGTATCTACAGAACGCCAACCTCGTTGGCGCGACTCTGACCAAAGCGACGCTCGGCCAGGCCTATCTCACCGGAGCGCGCCTCGAAGGCGACGACCTGCAGGGCGTGGAACTCACGCAGGCGACCCTCACGAACGCCGACTTCAAGAACGCGAACCTCTCAGGCCAGGAGCTGTTCGGCAACGCTCCCGGCGGCACCAACTTCCAGGGCGCAAACCTGACCGGCGCGACCCTGATCGGCAACTTCTACACCGACAGCTTCACGGGCGCCAACTTCACGGGCGCGAAATTCTGCGAAGCGACGATCGAAGGCATGGCGCGCGGATCGAAGGCCGAATGTCCGGCCGGCTATTACCCATAGCCGGTTAAGAAGACCGCCGTCAGTCGTACGTCAGACCGGGGCTTCGCGGTGACATCTCACACTGGCGGTCCGACGACTACAGGCCCAAGACGAGAGCAAGCGCATCATCGATGACCCCGAGCTCGCTCGGATCGAGACGTCCTGCCGAACGGCCCAGACGCTGTGGATCGACAACCGTCGTCTGCTCGATGAGGACACGAGTCGTGGTGCCGTTGAGAGTGATCGCCGGTCGAAACGTTGCAGGCCGAGCGCTTGTCGAGGTCGGTGAGACGAGCACGGTACTCAGCGTCAGGAACTCGTCGGCCTGAACCACCACCGCGTAGCGGACACCACGCTGCTCTCGGCCTTGGGCCCCTCGGGGTGACGGCAGGCGAAAGATCTCACCGCGTACCACCTCAGTCGAGAGGCTCTGGCGAAAGCTCCGCCATGTGTTCGCGAACGATCTGCATCTCGGCCCGGTCGACGTCGTCCGCCGCCAACTGCTTCACCTCGGCGATGATCGAGGAGCGGACCCGACGCCTCGCGGCGGCCTCGCGCAGAGCCGTGCGAACTGCCTCGGAATCGCTCATTCCTCCGTTTCGAATGACACCGAGAGCCGCGGCCGAGCTGTCGTCCAGACGCACATGCAGAGAACGACTCACGTCACTAGCGTAGCACAAAACATGCTACGGAGGCCGCGACACCGCCCGCCGCTCAGCGCCCCACCCCATCCAGCTCGGTTTCGCGATCGCCGAGCGCCGCCCGCTGGGCCTCGTCCAGAGCGACCGCATCCACGAGCAGTCGGCGAGCATGGTCGAGATCGTCGGGGCGGCCGCTCGTGAGCGCGCCCTTGACCGCGCCGTCCTTCAGATACCAGTAGGTGAAGGAGCCCTCCTCGATCGATCCGCGCAGGATCTCCTCGTCCCACTCGAACGCGGGACCGACGTATTCGAGCTCGGCCCAATCGGCGAGCACAGAGAAGAAGTAGGGAACCGTCTCGTGGGGCACATCCCTGCCGAGCATGTTCAGGGCGACCGTCTTGCCGTGGTTGAAGGCGACATCCCAATGCTCGATCCGCAACGGCACGCCGCCGTGCACGACCGAGTCGTATTCGCAGATGTCGCCGGCGGCGAACACGCCGGGGACCCGGGTCTCGAGACGCGACGAGCAGCGCACGCCGCCTCGCTCGCCGATCTCGAGGCCGGCCCTCTGCGCGAGCTGCACGTCAGGCGTCACGCCCGCTCCGATGACCACGGCGCCGGCCGCCGAGCTCGAGGCCGCCCCTGGTGATCACCTTCTCGACCCGCCCCTCGCCCTCGAAGCGCTCGAGCTCATCGCCCCCGTGGACGGTCACGCCGTGCGATTCGAGCACGTCCTGGACCCAACCCCCCACGCGCGCGCCGAAGCCCCGTTCGAGCGTCCGCTGCTCCTGCATCACGATCGTGCAGTGCTTGCCGGTGAGCGTCAGCGACGCCGCGACCTCGCAGCCGATGTAGGAACCGCCGATCAGCACTACCTCCTCGGCGTCGGCGACCCCGGCGCGTATCGCGTCGGCGTTGCCGAGCGTGCGCAGGTAGTGGATCTGCTCGAGCTCGCACCCATCCACGTTCAACCGGCGCACGTTCGCGCCTGTGGCGATCAGCGCCTTGTCGAACTCGACCTCATCCTTGTTCGAGAGCTTGGCCGTTCGTGTCTCCAGGCCGAGGGCGGTGACGCTCGTGCGCGTGAGCAGCTCGACGTTCTGCTCGGTCCACCACTCGTTCGGTCGGAAGAACGCCTCCTCGCGCGCCTCTTTCCCCTGCAAGTAGCCCTTGGAGCAGTTGGGGCGGTTGTACGGCGGGTCGGGCTCGCGGCCGACGAGCAGCACCTCACCGTCAGCGCCTTCCTCGCGCAGCCAGCGCGCGCAGTTCGCAGATGCGAGGCCTCCTCCGATCAGCAGGTATTCCACCTTGCGAGCCGCCATCAAACCGCCACCTTACAGGCCGGGCGGATGGCGGACCGACCAGCGCGCCCAGGTCGGGATGTGGTCGAGGATTCGCCAGCGCGGGCCGTCTTCGCTGCGGTTCGGACCTACGTCGGTGCCGTTGTGACTCGTATCGAGCCGTAGCCCGGCGATCGTCATGAACACGTGCGGCGTCGGGCTCACCGTCGCGTAGATCGTCACCCATCGTCCCGGCCCCGGCGCCCCCCAGGTCACATAGTCCTGGGCAAGCGGATTGTCCCTGACAAGTTCCGCGATCCCTCGAACGCCGGAGCGATAAAGCACATAGTCAACCGTGCTAGAACAGTCCTCCTCCGACGCCCCTCGTGGATCCGGGTGGCCGCTCGGCCCGTACGGCAAGCTCTGAAGCTCGTTTCCCGCAACCACCATCGCCTGTACCTTCGCCGGCACACCCGCCGGAACAAGCGCAAGATGGCCGTCCCCGGGCGCGAGGAGGGCACGTTCGCCAGCCGCGAATCGGACAGGCGTCGCACTATTGCCCTGAAGTGCGCCGTCTGCACCTTCCGCTTCAGCCACTTCGCCCGTTGCCGGCGATTCCTCCGGTGAGCTCGGGGCCCTATAGAGCGCCGCCAAACGCTCGACGTCAGTCACGTACCACGTTGCGTGGTTGTATGCAAACAGCGCCCGTCGATAGTCTCCGGGTGCGCCCGAGGCGCGGAGGTAGTTCGCGGCCGAACTGATCGCGTCGGCCGGATCCCAGCGATCGACGCGGCCATCGCGATCGCCATCAACGCCGTATCGAGCCCAGGTCGATGCGATGAACTGCATCGGCCCACCGGCGCCCGCCGAGTTGACGGCGCCCTCCTTGCTGCACGATGGGTCAGGGTCGCGCCCGTGATTGCACTCGACCTTGCCTATCGCGGCGAGAATCGCCCAATCGAGGCCGTACCGTCGCGCCGCCAGCTCGTATAGGGCAAGGTACTGCGGCGGGATGTCTTGCCGCGCAAAGGCCGACACACCCGCGCTCGAGGTGTCTGCTTCGGTCGCCGACGCCGAGATCGTGCTGAGCTGGAACGTCCAGAGAAGCACGACCAATGCCGCTATCAGCGAGCCGGCCCCCGCCAACAACACGCCTGTCAGCACGAACCGTGCCTGCCTGACCGGTGTGCCAGCTACCACCTCCAACGCGCTTGGAGAGAGCGTCAACGTTCGGAGTCGGTGCCGAGTTGGCGTTTGCGTCGTTCGGCCACCTCGCGTACATCGCGCATGACCTTCGACTCAGTCGCCGGGCGCGACTGGCGATCGGTCCGACCGTCCCGTCGCCATTGCAGCGTCGAATCCGCACGCGAGCGCGGCATCGGATGACCGCCGCGGCGCATGCGCTCGTCGAGCTCGTTGGCCGCCGTGCGCCTCCCGCGGCGCCCTGTGGGGACCCCGCCATCAGCCGCGAAGACTCCCGCCGTGGCGTTCAGCTCCCTGCGCAAAGCCAGCTCGCGATCGACCTCCAGGCGTGCCGCGCGTCGACCGACCGGGTCGAGACGCTCATACTCGCCGCGCCCATATCCCGCCAGGCTCGCCAGGGCCCCGTAGTCGCGCCGTTCGCTGGTTCCAGGGGAGCGAGCGCGAATGCCTGCCGGCAACGCCGCCTGCGCATCAAGGAAGCGCTCACCATCCCGGGCCTGCGCGCGCGTGAACACACCGCCGGCGCGTCGACCCCGCTGGCCGTCACTGACAGTCCCCCGCGCGGCGTTCAGTCTCTGCTGCGAACGTCCAATCTCTCCCTCGATGCGCTCAGCCCGATACTTCAGTTCGGCCGCTCTACGCGCGTCCCCGGAGGCAAGCGCCTTGCTCTGCTCGCCTCGGACCCGTTGCAACTGGGCGCGCTTGGCGGACAGCCACTCCTGGATCTCCGAAGCCTCTTGAACGGGCACGGCCGCATCCCCGAGCCCCCGCTCGAGCGTTCGCCCAACCTGCCCTGCGGCTCCGGAACTTGTCCGTTGATACACGGCCTCTGACCGCCTGCGCCCGCTCTCGACGGTCGGTGACGGTTTCGAAAGCCTTCGCTTGGCCAGTTCCGCCCCCCTCAACACCGCACTGGGCGTCTCCAGCGCACCGCTTACCCGCCGCGCAATCGACTTGCGCTCACCACGGGGGCCGGGCCCTACCTGGGCGAGGTCAAGCACATGGTGGCGGTGGCAAAACACGCCCCACCACATGGTCGATATCAGCAACCATTGGGTGAACCATCCAAGCGCTGTGAGGTCGACGGTGAGGATCTGATCCATAAGCAACACCACACCCAGCAAGAAGGAGTAGATGAGCTTCGCCATCACCGCAGCGGCCAGCCGCGTCGCCCAACCACGAAAGGCCGTCCGTCCGCCGTCACCCAGCGCCGGGGCGAGTACCGCGACAGGCGCGAGCAACAGATAGAGCAAACTGGCGATCGCCGCTCCAAGTAGATGCATGGCTATGAAGCCGAGGAGCAGGAGCATGCCCAGCGCGCCCACCCAGATGAAGACGAGCCCCATGAATCGCCACTCTGTTCCGTGCTCGGTGCGGAATTCCGCCTCGGCGGCGGTCGGGCCTCTGCAGGGCGTTTCACTTCCACCACACAGCACGTTGAACAACGAGCGAGGATCGTTTATCGAGTTGCGCATGGCCTGATTGGCGGGCAGCGCTAGGAACAGCTCACCGTTGGTTCGCGCGTTGTGCAGCTGCTCCACGCTCTGGCTCGGCAGCCGCGGCTGTTCGCTCCCGCGCTGGGCGCAAGCGATGGGCGAACCGATCGTCGACCCGCAACCGATCTGGGACCCCTCTTGCGCCGCGAGGGCCATGGCGGCCGCCCGAAGGCGGGGGTCAAGTCGGGCAGCGTTGTTACACCACCCCACGTTGCCAAACTCCATGAAGCACCAGGGCCCGCCGACCGCCCCGGCGAAGACATCTCTCATCGTGTCTGCGAGCGTGCGGTCCGGATGATCTGGCGTCCCCCCCGCCACGGCCCCCAGCGCCCCAACTCCGGCCTGGTTGGCCCACTCTCCCAGAGACCCAACCGTTCCGGTCGGATCCATGATCACCCACAGCCCCCCGGCCATCATCGCCAGCATCAACAACGCCTGACCAACGGTCTCAGCAACGCGCCGGCGCACGAGCCCGTGATACAGGGCGAGCACAGACGCCACGGCGAGCACCGCAACCAGCCACGGCTGTGTGAAGACCGCCTGCGTCTCGCGCAACCCGGCCGCGACACCTCTCATCGCGGCGCTGTTGAGCAAGTCGAGCGTGTAGCACCACTCGATCATCACGATCAGGCCATGCACGGCCGCGACAAGCACGGTCCATCCCAGCTGGATCAGGTTCTGGAACATCGCCGCCGCGTCGTTGTCCCACTTCGCGATGCCGGTGTTGATGTGAACGTCGAAGGCGTAGTTGCCCGTTGGCGCCGGCGCGGCCTCGAACCCGGAGGTTCGGCAGTTGTTCTGGCTGGTCCGCGACAGAACAGCTTCAACGTCGTGACACATCGGACTACCCAGTCCGTTGCTGACCAGCGGATCTCCCGCACTCGACAGTGCCGAACTCGACGTCCCGGTTTCGCCTCCGATCTTTGCTTCCGTGCTCGGGGAGATGAGCGGCGCACCGGTGGGCGCCCTGCTTGCACCCGCGCTCTGATGAACGAGTGAGGCGGGCGAGTCGGCTATGCGCTGCGCCACCGCCACGCCCAACGCTGCCGATGCGTCCATCCCGGTCCAACCCCCGCATGCGACCGCGAGGACGACGATCCGGATCGTGACACCGACCCGTCCTGTGCGAACAGGCCCATCGCGTGCCTTCTCGACGATCCTCTCGGACTTGTAGAGGTGGGCGCGCCAGCCGGACGTCACGCCGGCGCCGGCGTCGTCGAAAAGGCTTTCAGCAACGATGGTGGCACGACATCGACCTGGATCGCCTCGACCCGCCCGCGATGGTCGCGAAACAGGCATCGTCCGGATTCAAGCTCCTGAAGACCCTGGCGCATCCTCCAGTTGTCGGGGTCGAGACCGAGCAGCGTCAACGCCCGGGCAGCTTCCGCGTCCGAGCGCATTCCGAATACGAACGTTGCCCCGAGGAGGTTCTCGAGCGACTCGCGCTCACCGATCAACGTATCAGTGACAAGCTGCGTACTTATGATGGGCACCGCCAGCTCCGAGCGGCCCATGCGCTGCAGCGATGCCAGCAGCGCGCGACCAGCTGGATCCCCGAGCAGGCGCCAGCCCTCATCGAAGGAGAACAGCTTGAGCCGGTCGCGCTCGGTGCCCATCAGGTGCATCGCGAACATCGCGATTAACCTCACGATCTGCTCGCCAACCCGCTCGGCCTGCGAGTACTCCGAGCGTCGCATGCCGGGCTCGGGGCCCGGAAGATCGCGAATAGGCAGATAGGTGACCTGGCGATGCCCGACCGGTGGAAGTTTCACCGCGGGGTCTGCGAATCCGAGCTGGGTCAGTCCGGTCCGCGCATATACCTCGAGCGTCTTCCCCACCCGGACGTCGGTCACTTCACCCTCACACAGCGCACGCACCACCTCCAGACAGGTTGGTTCGCGTGAGCCATTCATCACCCGGTCGACCGCCGCGACCACCGCCGTCTCCCACGCCGGTTCGGCTCTTCCCGGCAATAGATCACGTAGGAACGAGACGGCCGCATCTTGGCGTAGGTGCTCAGGAGCTACGCGCAGCGGATCCAGCACACCTCGCAGGGCGGGATCCGGACGCAATGTCACACACTCCGCGTGCGGTGCGACCTCCTCGAGCAGGTGGAAGCGATGGTCGCCCTTCGGATCGCAGTCGATCACGCGGGCGCCCAACAGGAATCCCTCGTACTTCAGCTTCTGATCGAGCGTCGTCTTGCCAGTCCCGAGCGCCCCCACGCTGAGGATGGTCGTATTGCGATCGTCATCGGAACCCTCCCGCAGGTTGAACCTGACCGGCTGCCTGGAGCCCGAAAGCGTGTACCCGAGATAGAAGCCCCGGTCCGACCCCGCCGCATGCGTGGCGGTCGGCATCATCGCCGCGACCTGCTCGGTCGTGAGCGTGTCGTCGTAGCCTGCCACCCGCGTGCGCTGCCCGGGCAGGTGCTGGAGGAACAGCTGCAGCTGATCGCCGAGCGGGCGGTGCAAGCGAACCTCTCCGTACGCCCGCCGGCACATCTCCACGCGCTCCTCGAGTTGCTCCCCGGCCCGCGCCGCGACGGCGATCGCAAGCGTGGTGCGCAACAGAGGCGGACGGCTCGAGGCTTGAAGGTAGGCAAGAAGATCGCGAGCCTCCTGAGTCCGCGCGTAAGCGAGATCCGAGACGCCCTGCTCGCCGTCGGACTCCGCGCGCATGATCTGGTCGGCGTCCTGGATCCTTTTTCGCGCAACTCGCAGTGCCAACTCGTTGGGCAGAAAGCGAGCATTCAGGGTCAGGTCGATACCGAACGGCAGGCTCTCGACTGGCGCAAACATGAGCTCGGCACGGGCGCCTGGAAACTCGGTCCGTTCGGGCAGCGCCCCCATCACGAGTTGCGCCTGCCAGCTTGTGCCGAGCTCCGACTCGACGCATAGGGCTCTGCCGGTGTGTTCGACGTAGCCGTCCATCCAGCGGGTTGGCTGGTTCCTTTTTCGCCCCGATAACATGGGCGTGCTTTTGAGCTCGGGACGTACTAGCGACAGTTTTTCGGTTTTTTCGCTGACGCTCGTCTGCGCTTAGCGAAACCCGCAGCAGGCCCCTCACAGCGTCGTGGCTCTGAGGCTCAGCGAATTGAGAAAGGTGCTGGATTCAAGTACGCCGATGCCGCTCAGGCGTCAGCGTCTGAGAACTCACACCAGGCTTCCACGGCAATACGGAACCAGTAGTGGAAGCTCCCGACCCGACCTGCCGGGCGAGGAATCTGGGCCTTCTCAGGGGAGGCTAGAACCTGCTCTACGGCCCATATCATCTCCATCCTCGTCAGACCGAACAGGCGACAGATGTCTGTGCTGGACATGACCTGTGACTGAAGCTCGCCCGGGGCTCGGCTCGGGAACGGCTGCCCCGAGTGATGGGCCTTCACATCACTCAGACGCCACACCCTTTTTCGGTAGAGCGTGAAGGCATGAGCTGGGAACGGTTCGCCCTTCGCCACTCTCCTAGCCTGCGCCAATGTGACGCCGTAGGTGAGCGCGATGGTGCGTAGGGTCACGAAGTATCCATCTTCATTTACTAGCCGCTCCAGCTCTCGGGCCTGAGCGTCGGCAAGACTCATGTCACGTTTGGCGACCTTGACGACGGTGCTCCAGGGCAGCGTCAGCGATGCGTCGAGGCTGTGTGCGAGCGCAACCGGCGGAAGGTGCAACTTCTTCTCGTTGCGCTCCTGTGCCCAGGCGTTGTAGTCATCCTTGCAGGTAGTTGGTCCGCCCTCCCGTAGCCACTCCCGAACGCCCTCCAGCCACTCCTCCCCTTTGTGCTTACGAACGATGGCCGCGCGAAATTGGGCGCGCTGGCGGGCCGTCTGACTGACACGTTCGCCACGAGCGGCCTTGCAAACCTCTCGCCAGACAGCCCACCGGCGGATGATGGTCGGCGCGCTTAGCTCCAGCCCCAGTTCCTTGCGGCCTCGTTCGTAGTCCTCGACCCCCGGCGCCTTGCTCTCGGGCAGCCCCAGGTACTCGGCGACCGCCTGGACGGCCTCCACGCACTCGGCGCGCTGCTGCAGTTCCCGCCAGGCTTCGGCGCCTGGCCCGCTGTGGATGAAGTAGCCCTGGATGACCTTGTACGTCTTGAACTGGTCCTGCCATGACAGCTCCTTGAAGCGCAGCAGGATGTCCTCCCTCGCCCTCCTCCTCGCGCGGTGGTCCCGGTCTCGGTCGTTCTCGTCCCTCATTACGAGACGCTAGATCCCAACCGATCCTCGTCCGCCTTCTTCCTTCCCACCTCAACGAAGGTCGTAAACTCGCCAGGCCGCCGCTGCTCACTGTGCTGCCGCTGCGCCTGCCATCAGCCGCAGGCTTTCGATGACATCGGCGCGCAGCCCGGCCCGCGCGTGCTTGGGCTCGCCGACCGCTTCGACCAAGAGGTCGAGGGCGTATGCCTGGAGCTGTTGCACGCGGCTGAGGTGCAGGCCCAGCGCGTCGGCCACTTCGCGCAGGATGCGTCTGCGCTCGTCGCCAAGGCCCAGCCTCACGGTCAGCACATGGCGCGTGCGCACGGGGAACGCTTCATACACCTCCCACACCGCCACGGCCTCCTGCTCGCTCAGCGGCACCGCGCAGCACGCGACGGGAGCCAACTTCGCCACCGGCAAGCCCTCGGGTAGGTGCGGCTCGTCCTCGCCGAAAAAGATCCGCCCTCTGCGAGCCAACCTGTGCGCGATGGCTTCTGGCGTATAGCCGAAGTGAGCAAGCGCCGGCTCCCAACCTCCCCACCGCTCCCGATAAGGCCCGTCGGTCGGCAGGTGCAGACGGTCCCTGCGCTGCGCCCGCGCAAGTTCGAGCTGCCGCTCCCTCCACCACGAATACTCTCCCGTGTTGGGGACCCTGCCGAAATGTGCGACGCAGGCTGCCAGCGCTTCCCGCAGTTCGTCCTCGGAGTAGCGCCGGGGCTTGCCGAGGCGCCGATGTGCGAAGCGCGCTTCGATCGCCTTGGTCCTCGTCTCGCCGGACAGCTCAAGCGCCTCCTGCGCCCGCGCCCATGACCCCCCGAAGTAGCGATACAACCGCGAGAAAGGCTCGATGTCCTCGCCCTGCTCACGCAGCGCCGCTGAGACCTCCTTGTATTCGGGAACGCCTGGCGTGTGCCCAATAGCCTCGGCCACGCGACGCAGCGAGCGCAGGTATGTGTCCATCTCGCGCTCGGCCTCGCTTTGGGCCTCGACGCGTAGCGTGCGCAGCCGCGAGTGCGCCTCCTCTTGCTCCTCTGGCGAGAGGGTCGCATAGATGACGAGCAGCGCCTCGACTCCGCTCGTCAATGGAAGTACCTCCAGAACTCGCGCATCTCTTGGCGCTCAGCCCACTCGAAGTCACCGAGGAGCTGCCACGGGAAGCACTCCGTCGGGTTAATGGCCAGCACCTCCGCCGGAAAGTGGATGAAGGTCCGTCCCTCCTCCTCGGCGTCGCCGACTCCACCCTGGACGAACTCGACGGCATCCCACACCCCGACGAGATGCGCAACGGCCCCCACGTCAATCTGGCATGGCGCCAGGGCGTCCTCGGCGCCTGAGCACCAATACTCGTAGAGATGCCCGAGGGCGTCGAGCACCTTCTCGCCCGGCGTCGGCTCGTACCCCACCATGCTCAGTCGCCAGCCCTCGTTAGAAGGCACATCATCCTGGACTCCCTGTTCTCGGTCGAGGACGGTTCCGGCCGAAGGTAGGGCCCGTCGGGGTACCGACCGGCCCCAGGCGTCAGGCGCTCAGGCGGGCTCTTTCGGGCTCAAGAAATCGATCAGCGGTTGGACGGATGTTCGAGCCTACGGTCTCGGCCGCTCTGATCAGTCCGACCGAGAGGAAGCCATGAGCCAAGCACCGCAGGAGGAGGTATCTGACGACCTCATCCTCGCCGCCGTCGAGCGCGTCGAGCGCCACAGTGCCCGCCGGGGCGCCACCATGTCGCTCATCCGCGACCACCTCGGACTACCCCAACGCTCAGGCGCGGGCCGGAAGGTGCGCGTTCGCGTCCTCGCCCTCGCTGACACAGGCGTCTTGGAGCACCTGCGCCGGCACGGGCGCGACCTCTGGACCCCTACCAGCGCCGCCAAGGGGCGACTGCGGCGCGCCAAGGGCATCGCCGACGAGCTACCGGAGTCCCCACAGCATCAGAGGTGGGCCAGAGCACACCGCCTCGCCGAGCAGGAGATGGACAGGTTCGAGGCGAGCCTGCGCTCCTCCTTGGAGGAGGCCGCCGCTCTACTCGACGCCGACACGCTTGCTCCCTCTGATGCCTGGTTCGCTCTCAGCCGCCGGCTGGAACACCGAGCCCGGCGCCTGGGCTCGGCCATCCACTGCCTACACGAGTGGGCAGAGCCAAGCGACGACGCACCCGACCTCGATGAAGGTCAGCCGCGTGGCCGCCGCAACGTCGCGCTATGGGACCTTCCCGAGGAAGAGGACAGTGCCCATGAGGCGAGACTCCAGTAGTCTCAGCGCGCCTTGGCCTGGACACCTAGACAGCACGAGATACTGGCCCTGCTCCGGAATCAAGGAGAGACCTTCTTCTGGGAACTGCCCTGGAAGCACGACAGGCGGCTGCTCCACTCACTCGAAGTCCTGGAAGGACACGGCGTCATCAAGCCTGGCAAGACGGTCAAGCCGGTGAAGGCGAAGCTCCAGATGCTCCCATCGACCGGCTCGTGGGTCCTCACCACCGCAGGCAAGACTGCTGCGGCCAAGTTGCCCTGACGCAGCACCGAGGCCGAGCGACCGCATAGCGGCCATTCGCTGCGGACGGAGCCTCGCGGTCAAGCCCGTCCGGGCGATGCACAACCATCCGCCGCATGGCGTATATGGCAGCCATCGACTGGAGCGAGGTCACGGCGCTGGCGACGATCGCGCTGGTGCTTGCTGCCAGCGCGGCAGCGCTGTACGCCAAGCGCGACATCGAGGCGCACCTCAGCACCTCTGCTGAAGATTTGCACGCCACCCGCGAGGCGACGAAGGCTGCCCAAGGGGCCGCGCAGCGCCAGCTCCAGGCGTCCTACCGCCCGCTGCTCATCGAGGCCCTACCCGACGGCCCGCCTGACGAGAGCGACCGGGCCCTGGTGGCGGGGCCAAACAGGGGCCGTGTTCAACTGCGCTTCCCTGGCGGCCATGAGGACTTTGCCGACCCACGGGTAGTCTATGTCGCGCTCAGCGGCCCGCGTATCAACGTCGCCGTCCCGCTGCGCAACGTCGGCAACGGTCTGGCCGTCATCCATCCCATGCAGGTGCAGCTCCTAGGGCAACGGATGCTCTCGCAGCGCGTCGGAGAATTCCTGACCGTGGTCGAGCGCCCACGTGTGCCCCCCGGCGAGACGACGCGCATCCTCCACGCCCCGACGATAAGCCCCACCGAAATGGCCGACTACCCCTGGGTCCTGACCCTGCGAGTGCCTTATTGGGACTTCGCCGCAGAGGAGGGCTGGGTGGCCCTCATCTACCTGGAGCAGGCATTCCGCGACGACCCGTGGTCGCTGCGGTGGATCAAGCACGAAGCGTTCGGCGCCCCTGCGACGGAGGGTCAGACGACCGAGGCGGACGGCGGCGCGCCCGGCTTGGAGGATGCCTCACACGGGGCCTAGCGTCTCGGGGACGATGTGCCCTCCTGGGAACACGCCTTCGACACGGCGGGCAGCAGCAGGACATGGAGAACTGGGCACCTCGGGCACCCGTGGGCTTATTCTTTTGTCATGTCACCACACGTGTCACACGGGGTCGAAGCATGCTTGGAAGACCCAGGACCCGGCAAGCTCCCGGCACTTGGGATAGTGGGACGCCCCGACGGGGAGTCCTGGCTGCCAAGCCCGGAAGAGTGGAGGCCACCAGAGGTCCGCTTGTACCCAGCCGAGGACGAAGCGACTCAGGCCGCTTTCCGCGAGGAGCTGGCCAAGGCGGCCGGCGTCATGGCAGACAAAGCGCTTAGTGACCTTTACCTCTGAGTCGCAAGCCATCCTGCCGCAGTCTTCCCACGATTCCTTGTAGCTCATCCCGAGCCCGTCAGGTGGCGGCCAGGTCAGCCCGCCCGCCTTGGCTGCCGTTTCCGCTGTCGAGAACCAGGCTGGGTCGGGGTGCAGGCTCGCCACAGGCGCCTCGACCTGGGCGAGCATCGGCAGGTGTCCGTCACTCTGAGCGCGGTGATGGGCGAAGCACATCGTCACGTATTCGCCTAGATACAGGAAGTTGCGCGGCGCGATGTCATCAGGCCAGACGGCAGCCTGACCATGATGGGCTGCCGGCTTCAATGTGACGGGCGTCTCATCCGCCGGGACGATGGCCGAGGTGGTGCCATGGAGGGCGATGAACCCCTGCTGCGGTCTGGCCGCCGCTTCAGCCGTTGCCGCTGTCACCTACAGCCGCCCGCCCTTGGCCTGGTTGCAGCGGGCGCACAGGAGCTGCAAGTTCTCGACCGTCGAGGCGCCGCCCATGGAGAAAGGGATGATGTGGTCGTATTGGATGTCGAAGTCGCTACCGCACTCGACACAGCGCCCACCATCCCGCTCGAAGACTGCTCGCTTCACCTCCTTGGGAATCGGCTCGCGCTTGCGCTGCGCTGGCGAGGTGGAGGCAGCCATGAGCGCATGGGCGTGCTCCAGCTCGCGCTCACGTTGGCGCTGGCGGGCGAAGAGAAGCGCCTTCACGTCGTCTGAGTCGTAGTCGGCGTTCGTCCAGTAGAAGGCGTCGCCATACCACCAGAAGGCTCGGCCCCGGTAGGCCGACAGCCAGCGCGGGTTCTCACGCTGATCCTCGGCCATACCCTCGAAGATGGCATCCGGGATCTCGAAGGGCGGAGTGCCTGAAGCCACGAACCAATGGCGTCGGCGCATCAGGAGCCCTCCTCGGTCAGAAAAGACGCGGGCGTTCCCGTCCTGGCGGAGCTGCTGGCGCGTTGAGTTGCTCGGCTGCCACGCCCTGCCTACCCGCACATCCGGCGGACGACCATGGAGCAGGTTCGCCCATGTTCCACCAAGGACGCCAGTGAGCGCCCACGCCAGCCACCACAAGGCCGGCGAGATGATCAAGAGCGCTACGAAGATGCTGCCCGGTTCGGTCGCCGCCGCCGCCGTGGCGATGATGAAGAGCACGGTGATGGCAGAGGTGGTCACGCCACGCCGCGTGCGAAAGGCGCGTCGCTGTGCTGCCCATAGCCGATCAACAGTGCCGGTACTCATGGCTTGGTCTCGTCCCGGTAAGGATCTCAGTCAGAATCGGTTGGGGCTCAGCACGTCTTGACTGCCGCGAGGCTCGGCCCGACATGAGCGTGGAGCCGCGAGAGCGCCTACCCGACCCTCAGCCCTCGTTCAGCTCGATGCCGAGGAGGTCCGCGAGGCCCTTGGCATAAGTCGCCGGGTCGTCTGCGTGCCGATGATAAGCCCTGTGTCGCAGAAGCGGGAAGCTACGCCGTCAGCGTCAGGCGCGCTCCGCCGACGGCGATTGATCGCCTGCCATTGCGGAGCATGAGGTGAGCTGTCACGGGCAATCGGTGCCGCCGTCCGAGGAGGCGTGCGCCTTCATGGTTGAGCGCGAGACCGATATGCGTGCGGCGCCCAGCGGCAAGCGTGAGTGTGCGCGAGGCTACAAGCCGGGCGCTCGGAGCATCTGAGGAGACGGCGATGGTCAGGTGACAGGGCCTCGCTTGCTGACAGGCAACCGTGGCCTGGAGGTGATGTCCGTGAAGAGCGCTCAGGCCAAGGAGCCGTGCCGGCAACCGCGCGACTGACGAGGCCGGCACTTCTCCGCCCTGGCCGATCGCTTCCACCCCGGCAGCCGCGCCCGCAGGTAGCGTGTCCGTTTCCCTGCCTTCCGGGAGTGACGTAGGCGCTGGCAACGCTGTGAAGCGAGCGGTGACGGACTCGTTCCCTCCCAGCGTGAGCGAGCACGTGGGCGAGCTGCCCGAGCAGGCGCCGCCCCAGCCGAGGAAGGTCGCGCCGAGCGCCGGTTCGGCCACGAGTTCGATGTCCTCGCCGGGGATGAAGTAGGCGTAGCCGCACTGCCCGGGACAGAGGAGGTTCGAGTCGGGCCTGCCGGCGCTGCGGCCCCGGACGAAGCCCGAGCCGGCGACACTCTCGCTCACGGCGTAACGGGGACCGCTGTAGCCGATCCTGGGCGTCGGCTGTGCCGCTGCCACTCCCAACTCTCCTTCTTCGTCCGTGGCCACCACAGTGACCTCGACTTCATCATCGAACGCTTCCCAGGGCAGCTCCCAGTAGCTTGAGGTCGCATAGCCGTCGCCCACGCATACGCCGGGCCCGGGGCAGAGCGACCACTCGTACCCGTAGAAGACGACGGGCGAGGAGGAGTCTCGCCAGGTGCCGGGGCTGGCGGTGAGGATCTGTCCGACTTCCGGCGTGCCGCTGATCACGGGTGGCGTGAGATTGACCGGTATGGCCTGGGCGTATTGCGCCTGAGCGAGCAGGAAGACGCTCGTACAGGCGGCAACGCCGAGCCATAACTGCGCACGTTGGCCTCGGAGGTACCGGGGTAGGGAGCGCACACATGAGGGGTCCGCCCACTTCGTGCGCGTCGGCTGAGCCACGAGGTCGAGGGCACTCCTGGCGGTCTCGTCACGGCGCTCGCGGTGGCGTTCCGCGCCCTTCGGTGCAGCGAGAATCAGGTCGTCAGAGACGACCTCGAACGGTTGCGAACTCATTGTTTCCTCTCCGTGGAGACCCCGAGGCGGGCGGCGCTACTACGTGGAGTGGCACGCGGTCCGCCCTAATCGGGGTGGTTGCCAGACGCCACGCGGCAGCCCACGACTGATGCCAGAAGGTCCCTGCAGCCCAAGCCGGCGCATAACTGGCGGCAGCGTAGGGCCCGAAATCCGCATGACCGGACGCCTACCAAGGACCAAGGAAACACAGCCCGAAAAGCTGGTGGGCCAGCAAAACGCTCGGCAACCACTTGGTAGGGAGTAGACAAATGATCGAGCCGATGGATCCGACCCAAATAGGTACTGCCGCCTACAATCCTCCTAATGCTTTCACAGTTTCACCGACTTGCAATTCAGTTACAACATACCTGGCAGCAAGTGCCCGGTGTGCTCTGGGCACATGCTCAGCGAGGCGAGGGGACCCTGCATGTCTGTCTATAAGCCCATTGTGCCTCCTGCTAATCCGGTCTGGGCCAGCTCTTGGAACGGCAAGTTCATTAAGGACACCAGGCTAGGCGAGCTGGGCGTCGTGCATAACGTCATCGGTGACGGAGGCGGTGTTCGCCTCTTGGCTCGCTTCCCGCGCGAGAAGGTGAGCCGCCCTGTGGCACTCGAAGTAGTGGAGAGTGGCGAGTATCTCTTCCCAGGCGATGTGCGGGCACGCTATCGCCCGCTTAACACTGAGGACCGTGAGTGTCTAGCCTCTCGTGTGCGACGCTCCGCCACGCCGGTCTGACGTGTCTATACCCAAACACGCACGAGGCCATCAAGTGCTAGAGGACGATGCGGCCCTTGTGCTGCTGGTGGGTGCGCTGAGCGCGCAAGGCACGTGTTCGGCGAGGTGATTAGCGGACCTCACCGACCTTCGCGGGCCGCTTCTTCCGTTTCGCTCGCTGACCCGTTGGGGTTGGGCTTCTCGGGCGCGGGTGTGCGCCCAGCGTTCTCTTCAGCCTGCCACCGCTGCTCGCATTTCCTTTTGTAGCCTGCCAGCCCGTACTGACTGCACGCCACTACTGCGCGTTCGCTGATGCCCGCGCTCGCGGCTTGGCTCTTTTCTTCCCGTTCGCGGTTGGCTTCACGCGCCTCTTCTGGCGGCAGGTTTTCCGGGTTCGTCCTGATCCGTTCGCGTTCCTCCGCGCGCCCCAGTTCTTGCGCCGAAGTTTCAGCGCCCGTCGTGGTAGTGGCTTCGGCAGGCGTCGTCTTACTGGGGGCTTCTGCGAGCTTCGCCTCCGCTTCTGTCACTTGAGAGCACATGAGTTCCCGCTGGTGTGGTTCGCCGGGGACACTGCCAGTCGCGGCCTGACACGCAGCACGGTAGGGCCCAATGCATCCTGGCGCAGTGGGTATTCCGTTACACGACTTATCAGCGGCGAGTGTGGTCATTGCCTCGCTGAAAGCGCTTCCTTTGTTGGTGGCGCTTGCTTTGGTGCCGCTGCCGCACCCGGCCAGGCCCCCGAGCACGATCACCACCATCGCCGCTACCGTACTCCGCCTCATGGCTCGCTTATCGGCTCTGGCCAGCGGGGAGCTTTAGTGCTCTGTCGCTTAGAGGCGCGCCGCCCGCGCATAGTGTTCCTTCGAGCTTCGGCACTTCTGCGCGACGCACCTGCTTGACTCCGAGAGAGACGCTGATGTGGCGGTCCAGCTCGGTCGGCCACACCGAAGGCCGGGCACTGGTGATGAGCACCTACGGGCACCCTTCGGACGAGGCAGCGCGTCCGCGTGCTTGCGGCGTACCGCCGCAACCCATCTCGGCGGTTGAAAGCCGTCGGGTACTAACAGGCGATTACCGACCGACGGGTCTTATCTGGCCAGCCCCCGTTGGCTTGCACAAGCCGCACGGAGCCGGAAAGCCGCTTGCGGGTTTGAGCACGAGATATACGGAGCCGCACCTGTTGCACCGCACCTTGATGAGCGCTCCGTCATGGCGCTTCTCCTTCGCCCTCGTTGGCTTAGCCAAGTTCTCTTTCATGTTCTTCACCGCGGACTGTTTCGCGGTGTTCTAGTTCTCGTTCCTGTTCGGCCGTCATCGAGACGCCAGCGGGACATCCCACACCAATTTCCACGTTGTTCAGTGGAGCATAGTCCAGCACCCTCGCGGACCAGCAGCCGTTGGACTGCATATCCACGAGGTAGTACGCAGGAGGTTCGCGGAGGGCGCCATTTTCCACGATCAAGTAGCACGACCAGTTATAGCCCGGATGGTCCTTTGTTTCTGCGCAGACTTCTTCGGTATTTGCGTTAGGCGTGTAGCTCGTCACGGCGTTCTTGTCTTCACAGGCGCCGAAGCCGTTGCCACCTCGTTCGCATGTCTGTTGGTTTTGGAGGTCGCGTCTAGGCGTAACCTCCCTGCCCATCGTGACCTCCACTTCTTCGGCGAGTTTCACGCCCTTCGCCTCTTTCGTGCCACTTCCGCCGCCGCAGCCGGCTATTCCTCCGAGCAGGACGAGCACCATCGCGGGTGTCGTGAGCCGCCTCATGGCTTCCGTATCGGCTCTGGCCAGCGGGGAGCTTTAGCACTGAACAGGGCGCTGGCGTCGGCGTTGGCTACGGCGCTTAGATTGGCTAGTGCCCCTTACGGCGAAGGCCGCGCGCTCAGGGCCTTCGGCGTTGGCTGTCGCTCAGCGGAACCGTCAATGCGACGTGTCCCGAGGGCACCCGCCGCTGATCGCAGGTACGAGCGCCGATTCCGAGCACTCTTGGCGTTCGAATTTGACGCCTCCCAGCGGCGGACCGCCGTGCCAGAATTCTTTGGGGGCTTCCGGCTGATGTTCCAGCAGCTCGAAGATGAACCCGTAGTGCTTATTGTGAGCGCAGCTCCACAGCGCCCCGTAGAAGCGCCGACAGTTGAAGGCGTAGGCCGCGAGTTCCGCCGGCGTGGGCGGGCGCACTTCGTTCCCTGAGCGCCCAAGCAGTTCGTCTTCCTCCGTCTGAGGCCGTTCTATGAATAAGAGCGAGCCAGCGGGGAAGCCGAGGTGAAACGCGTCCGGGATCGTCGCCGGCGGCCTGACGCCGGGCGGCACCGTCGGCGCGGTTGCGGAGTCTTTGGCAGAGGGAGGCAAGGCTTCCCAATAGGACGCTTCGGCCTCTGCGGTTTCCCTCCTCCACGGTTCCATCAGCCAGTATTCGAGCACCCGGCTGACGTCGGCGCAGTAGTTTTCGTCCCGGCCATTGACGTAGTGCGGGACGAAGTGGGTCGGTGTGAGGACGGAGGCGACCCGCACGTTCGCACGGGCGTCTCGGATCGCCTGCGCGTTGTAGCACAGGTAGTAGCCGCGCGGCACAGCCTTGCTGGCCATCGCCGAGCCCGGGATAGTGAGCAGGATCGCGGACGCGCCGCCGAGCAGGATGAGCGTTACCGCGCGTGTCGTGAGCCGCCTCATCCCTTCGTCTATCGGCTCGAAGCCGGTGAGCTTTAGCGCTGATTGGGCAGTACGATTGACGGATGACGGACTACGACCTTGACGAGCAGCTTCTCAGCATCCTTCGCCAGGCGTGGGAAGCTGACGAGGCGAATCTCACGAGACGGGCCTCCGATCTTGCATCTTCAGTGGGCGAGTCGGAGGAGCGAGTTCGGGCGCGTCTCCTAACCCTTGAGGCTGAAGGAAAAGTCAAGCGGTCCTCAGCCGTTCCCGATGCGTGGATGATCGTGCGCCCGAGCGATCCGAAACCCACGACTCCCGAGTCAAGCGACCCGGAGCCGACTGAGCCAAGCGCGTGAGCGACGGCTGCCGCTCTGTTTTTACCGAGCGCCGCCGAAGATTGCGCGGACTTCGTGCAGAGAGCCGGATCGCGGGCTGAATGGACGACGGCGCCTCAGCCCGGAGCCCAGGAAAACGGCCTCGTCTGACGAAGAGATGGAGCTTTCAAGCGTGCGCTCGCCGATAACTGCCGGTCCTAGGAGCGCCCTCGAAGACAATCAGGCCCGCTGCGACCATTTCAGCCATCAACCTCTGCGCTGTGCGATAACCGATACCCAAGCCCTCCACCACACGCGGCACCCGAACTCCTCCGGCTTGATCGATCTCGTTGAGCACCCAGGCTTCGCGCTCGCTTTTCGTCAGCACAGCCACGCCTCCCACTACGCCACTTACTACGCCACTTACTACGCCATCTGGCGCAGTAACCGGAGCAGCGGCCCTCTCGCTCAGCGAGTACGTCGCCCATCGCCGGGTGCCGTGCATGTGCAGCAGGCCGCGCTCGACCAACTGCACAAGATGCCGAGTGGCCACACGAGAGTCGCCTATGCCCGTGGCTTGACGATACGAGGTGTTGTCCAGATGATCGCCGCGCAGGGCCAGTGCGAGCGCGATTCGCTGTTGGTCCGCGAGTCCGTCAAGAGTGAGACTGTTGAGCCAGGTGAGCGTGTCGGCGTCGAGGAGCGTGTGTTTGGGGAACTCGACCGTGAATGTGGAGATCTCATCACGGAAGCGCGGCGGTGCCATCCCAGCATTGCGCATCTCGCGGAGCATCGTGCGGATGCCGGTGGCACGGGCCTCGACCACAGTCTCGCGGCTGTCGCTCGGTACGTCCTCAAGCAGCTTCAGTAGCGCACCATTCCGAGCGACGCTACGCGGATGGCGCTCGAAATCAACAAGGTCGGTTTCTCTAAGGTCGTAAAGGCCACCCGGATTGCGGACCACAAGCCGGTCCGGATAGACATCAATGGTCGTCGCCTCACCAACGTCCTCTCGGAGGTTGCGATGTACGAGCGCGTTAACGATCGCCTCGCGTAGGGCGTCGCTGGGATATTGCATCCGCGTCTGCTTCTTGGCACCTTTGATGATTACTGGACCGCTGAGATCCGTGCTCAGCATGCCCAGGGCTTCATCAACCATGCGAGGCACTGGCCCATCGAAGGACTGCGAGCGGACAAGCCGTATGCCGCTCGATGCCTGATCCTCGTTTGGGCGGATCGCGTACTCGATTCCGGCCCGTCCCAAGTGCTGTTGTGGATATCGGCCAAGCGCGAAGAGCCCAGCAACAGTCAAGACGAGGTGGTCTTCGCCATCCTCCACGACAGCGTTCAACTGGCGTAGCGCCTGTGGGGTGTCCATCCCCCGAAAGGCGCGACGGCGACGGACTCGGTTCATCAGGCCGTCGAGCAGCTCTTGGTCAAGATCGCTGATCGAGGTACCGGGAACGGGCCGCAAATCCTCACGTGGCTGCGACTGCTCGGAGATCATCATCTGAATCTCCGGCCATGTGGCCCGAACATCGCCGTCATGACGGCGTATGTAGGTGCCGTGCTCGATTCCCGACGCACGGCGGTAGCAGGGGCGACGACGACGATCCAGAGGCTCGACATCAACTACCACTACATGCACCCCATCCACCTCCACGATGTCGATCGTGGGGAAGAGGGCCGGCTCCATCTCCGAGCACTTCGAGCCCGCGTCAGCGGCGACTTTCGCCCCATCCTTCACGCCGGCGATCCGGAAGTCCTCGCTCTCATCCACGCCGAGTAGGCACACCCCACCTTGGCCATTTGCGAACGACGAAAGGGTCTCGTAGAGAGACTTGGGCACGTCTCGCTTCGCTGCCTTTGCCTCTACGCGCCTCGTATCGGTGCCCTGAGAGCGGAGGTCGGCGACCAGCCGCTTGACTTCACTGACCGTTATAGCTTGCCCCTCTGCGGCAGCAGATTTAGTCCCTGATGATGTCATCAACCCTGAGCGTAGCCTGGGCACCTGCGGCGTTGCGAGAATTTGCTCCACGTCCCGAGGGCTCACGGTGAGGTCTGCGCTGCTCGGGCCGGCTCGTCTGGCATGGCAGCCGCGTTCGCTTCTGCAAGATTCCGCCCAAGCCACTTTTGACTGCGGAGGTTTGACGACGCCCACGGCGTTTTGAGCTAGGCACGCCCGGTCCTGATCGCGCACAACCCTACAGACTGGGGGTGAGCCGCAAGAGGGCAAGCGTTAGCCGGGAAGAGGCTGCAGGACAGCCCGCGGGCGGGTACGCCCTGAAGGGTCGCGACGGCGCAGGAGGGCAGCGCCGCTCCAGCCGCAGCGCGCGTCTCCCTCCGCCGCCCGCAGACCACACTCTCGACTACGCGCTCTCCCGCGAGGAGCTGCGCGGCATCGAGCCTGGAGAGGTCGTCCTCGCCATCGAGGAGCTACGGGGCTTCCGGGAGGTCGTGCTCCCAGCTCTTGAGGCGGTCGATGAGGCGCGCCTCTCGCCGAAGGAGGGCGAGAAGAAGCGCCGAGGTCGGCGTCCTTCGTTCCACGCTCTCGACTACTGGCGCCTTGAGGTCTTGCGCCGCGTCCTCGCGTCTCACTCGACGCAGCACACGCGCGACTGGCTGACGACCGACAAGGCCGCACACACACGCACGCTGCTGAACTTTGACAAGCCACGCGCGCACTACGGCGGCAAGGCGCGCAAGTGGATGGGTGGCGTGCCCTCCGACGGCTGGATGTCAGACTTCCGCACCAAGTGGATGTCGGAGGCCGAGCTTGCGGCGCTGATGGCGGAGCTGGAGAGGTGGGCGCTCGCCGAGAAGATGGCGACGTTGCCAGCGATGCGCGGGGAGTGCAGGGTCTTGCACGCCGACGGCTCCAAGCTGGAGACGCACGCCACGCCACCCAAGCTGCGCAAAGGCAGGGTCACTAACGAATGGAAGAAGGGACGGCATGGCGGACGCGTCCCGGCCATCACCGCCCCCGATGCTGGCTTCGTGCCGAACAACGGCGGCAACGCCGACCACTCAGGGGGCGGGTGGAACATCGTCATGGTGATGAGCAGCAAGGGAACTGTCCTCGCTCACCGCAACGTGCCCCTCAACACGTCCGAGAGCGGGACGCTGGCCGAGATGGCGCCCGAGGTCGGACAGGCGCTCAATGTGTTGGGCGAGCCAGAGGTCCGGGTACTCACGACTGATGCCGCCTTCCATTCGCAGGCGACGCGACGCGCCCTACGTGGCGTCGGCATCGTGGAGAACACTCACCTCTCCAGCCATGCGGGACGGCTGAACAGCAAACGCATAGCCAAGAAACGTGACAAGAAGCGCTACTTGATAGACGGCCACCCCAACTGGTTCGCCAATGGGCACCGAGAGCTGGTCTGCGGCTGCGGCGAGGGGAAGGTCAGCCGCGTCGTCGGGCTCGACAGCCGGGGCAGGGCAGTGGCGCGGGCCAAGGGCGAGTGCCCGAGTTGCAATAGCAGCGCCCTCATCACCTCGGGGCTGTGGCGGCTCTCGGGGGATGAGAAGTTCGTCAGATGCCTTCCGCACGAGCGCGACACCGCCGAGATGGAGTTCGGCAACCCGCTGACCTTCAATGACTCGCTCGCGGCAGAGTATGGGCGCCGGCGCTTCAACGGGCAGGAGGGCGCCTTCGGCAGCCAATTCACCCAGCGCTTCAAGCTGCTCAAAAGCAAGCGGTGGTTCTACCGCCAGAGCCAGGTCGATTTGGAGGTGGCGGCGGTCGTGACCATCACGCACGCCCTCAGCCTGGAGCGGTGGAGACGGATGGGCGAACCGAGGGAAGCTGAGGATGGGGGCGGCGATGCCGTCGCGGCGCTCGCGGCCTGAGACTTTGCGGCAGTCACTCCGCGCTGAAGCGCGAGACGGAGCATGAAGGAGCGATGAAGACGAGGCTAGGCAGCCGCCACATCCTCAAGGCCGTCATAGACGGTGACAAAACCATCAACGATCTCCCGGAAGGTGCTCGGCGAGCGACACGTTGTGTTGTGCAGGATGTCGGCCAGTTCCCCCGCTTTGCTTGCCGGCTCATGGGCCAGTCGAAGGAGTCGGTCGAAGCTTTCGACAAGCCAGGGGAGATCCGCACTGTAGATTGACTTGAGCATCGCAATCGGGACCGCCACCTCTTCGATTTCCTTGACCGTGCGGGTTCGCTCAGCCAGGAGCCTAATCAGCTCGGAGCGTTCGAGCGGATCCATGCCCCTCATCGCTTCGCGCTCGCGTAGCCGATGCTCCAGCGCTTTCATCGTCTCCTTTGACTCATCAATCTGGATGCCGGCATAGACTAGCTTCGATTCGACCCCCATAGCGAGTTTGACGGACCAGACCATGACAGCGACCGTGCTGACGCCCATCACCACGAGGGTGCCCGCAACCAAGCCCAGCGAGATGACCGCGATCACGAACACCGCCAGCTCCACGATCGACAGCAGCGTCCGTGCGAGCGAGCTGAACTCCAGGTGCTTTAGCCCGCTCCACAGCAGCACCAGGGAGAGCAGAACGACGACGATGCCGAGGGCCAGGTCCATGCCGCTGATCGTAGTTGGGCGAGGACGAACCTCCCAGCGCACCGGGTGGTTCGTCGGGTCGCTGGAGTGACTTGGTTTTTGAGAGAGGTCGGTCGCTGACCTTTGGCTCTTGCCGCCAGCCAGCCTCCCACCCCGCTCCTTGTCGCTGATAACGGTAGGCCGAGACGAGGACGCGCTGCCGGGATTCCAGGGGCGCGGAGGGCTTTACCGTGCGGCACGACGCAAGGCGAGCGCGCTTTTTCGGGTTTTTCGCCCCCGAGACGACGCCTGAAGCGGCACCTGGACAGCGGCAAGGACCGATGACCGGAGCGCCAGGACTGGCTTGAATCCTCGTGGTAGAGCCAAAAATGGGGCCGAGAAAGGAACCAGCGGAAAGGAACCAGCCAACCCCAGCGCATAACGTCGCCCTCCAGCGGAGCCAACATCGCCTCGCCGTTGCGCTCGAAGATGAGCGCCCGCGGCTCGTGCAGGTCATCGACTTCCGGCTCCCCTAATCCGCGGCAGAACGCGCGGCGAATCAGCCATTGCAACTCCGCTCCCCGTGCCTGCCGGACCGGCAGGAAGTCTGTCAACCGCGCGTGCGCCTGGTCGGCGCGCACCCGTGTGCGCTCCAACTCGGAGATCTTCAAGAAGCGCCTGTCTCGCGTTGCTATGGCGCGCCTGAGAGCATCCCACCATACATTTGGATGCCGCTCGACGGCCTGTGAAACGTATGAAGCAACATCCCGCTCGGGCTCGCGGAGACTGACCAGCAGGTAAACCATGGGTCTGGCGTTACCGATGTCCTTCAGGCGCCTGCCCTGCTCCTCCAGGTAGCTGGCCCGTGCTCGCGAGAGGGCCGCAGCCGGGCTTCGGTGCGGTGAGTCATCGACCGCGCTGCAACCATCCAGCTCAGGGGCGTAGCGCTCCGCCTCCCAACACGTGCCCACCCGCAGAATCTGCACGTCGGCTTCGATTGCCTCCAACCCCCCCAGAAGGGCAAGGAAACGTGTGCGCTTGCCCTCCTCGCTCAGCCACTCATATGAAGACAGGTCTACCTTGAACGCGGCCCAGACGTCGTCGAGGGCGTCCGCAAACACACAGTTCCCGTACACGAAAGCGATCGGCGGCTTCACCGTCTAACCTTTTGCGCGCGTTGGCCACGCACGAGCAGGCGCGCGCCCTTGGCCAGCGCGACCACTTGACCCCGGTTCGTGTCTGGCCTATCGGGCAACTGCTTGAGCATCAGCGCGCATCGGTGTCTCCCAAGCGCCAGGCCGTCTAGTCGTGACCTGGCGAGCCGGCCCGCAAGCTCATGCTCGATGGCGACAAGCACCGCGCCGGGTCCCGTGTAGCGCAGGCTGCGCACCCGACTATCCGATCCATCCGGCAACAGCACTATCTCCTCCGGCCGCCAACGGTCCCCGACAGCCGCGCAGGGTCGAATACCCGCGAGCCGGCGTGGCCCGGTCCAGTAGCGAACCAGCGCGTATGCAGCAACATGAAACGGCCGGCCCTCGACGCGAATGATCGTCAGAACGGCCGCGCTGATCGCCGGCAGCGCGACGCCGCTCAGGTACCACGGAAGGGCTTTGGCGACGACTCCGACAAGCGGCAATCGGCCGGCAGCCCAGGTCGAGGCTAGGATCGCCAGGAAATACACGAGTCCCCGCACCGGTATCCCGCCTGGATTCAGTCGCATCCGATCCACGCGGTAGATGCGCCTCTCGAGGTCGAACACCCTGCGGTAGGAGCGGATCTCCATCAACTGGATCCGAACAGTGACGTCACTGTGTCGCGCAGAAGGCTCAAGCCCGCGGGCGTGGCCAACAGCACCGAGACGATCCCCACCGCGAACACGCCGGCTGCCTCCTTGAAGTCCCTGCGGAAGGCCAGAACCGTCGCCGCCACGGCGAACGCCAAACCGATCAGGCTCATCGCCACCGCCCGCCCCGTGTTGCCTGCCTTCGCGGCCGCTGATTCCAGCGAACTCGCCTTTTGTTCAGACGTGCCCGCCTGCTGCGGGTTCGCGACGGGAGAGCCGCCTACTGCCGCATTTGCGCCGCGTGGCGCAACCGTGATACATGCGCATGCAAGCAGCAGCACGACGATGCCCGCGTAGGCACTCAGGGCTCCCCGGCGGGTTCGACCTGCCGCCGTCTCTCCCACGGGAGAATCGTGGAGGTGATTCATTTCCGCTCCTTTGGTCGAGGCTTCGTGTCGTCACGTGTCCGGTGTCGATTGAGACTGGTGATTCATGCGTCGGGATCCGTCTGCACGGCCGAAACCTCCCAGCGACCCTGCCGCAGAGTCACGTCCACTTCGTATTCGAGCGTGTACTGGGTGCCGCGGCCGTCCTGCGCCAGCACGAGCGCGAGCACCGCGCCGCCACCCGGTGACCAATCCAAGCGCTGCACGGACTCCAAACTCAGAGCCAACCCAGGCAGCGACACGCGTGCGGTGCTCGTCAGGTCGGCTGCCAGCTCGCCAGCCGAGGCGTCGAGGTAATTACGCAGTGCACGTTCAACCACTGTGGCCAGCTCCGGATTGGTCACTTCCCGCATGTGCTCGGGAGCCTGCGCCGGGCCCGAGGACGGCGCTCCCACGAACGCCGGGTAGCCCGCGAGAGCAAGGCTGCCGTCCTCACGGCGACGCACGGCCACCGTCAGGTACAGCAAGCCCGCGGCGTCGGTCTGCGCTGCCAGCGTGTAGACATGCTCGCCGGACACCGGTTCGCGCTGCTGTACTACTTCGATCCATTCGACTCGCTGCGTTCCAGTTGGCGGCGGCACCAGCCCTGTGTTTGGCATCCCCGAGCCGACGAACGACGCGAGCGCCCGCTGACTGGCCTGGGGTTCCGCCGCGGTCCACGTCAAGTAGCGGCGTGCGAACAGTGACGCGTAGCCTTCGGCAGCCCGGTCCGGCGCCGATGGCGCTCGTGCAGCCGGGGCGGACACTGAAGGGCGCGGCGGAGCGATCGCGAATCGCGCGCTCGCGGCCAGCCCCGCGGCCGACAGCCCGCATAGAAGGTACCTCGGCGCTTCGCGGGCGAGCCTGATCCGCCACAGCGGCCCTGCTTTTACACTCACACTCGCGACGGGCTTGCCTGTGCTCGCCGTGCCCATTTCAGCGCTCGAAGCCGAACTCACCGCGGGTCGACATCGTCGATTCGGGATAGGCAGCATCGCTCGCCGCTGGAGAGACACTCCGGGCAGCGCCCGGAACCGAGGTTGTGCGGAACGCCGTCGCGACGGGCCGATCCCGTCGCGTTACCCACCGGCGATTCACCGATGACGCCGCCGGCGCACCGACACGGCGCATTCGGGTTCCGCGACGCGCGCTACCGCGGCCGGCAGCGCGGAGAGAAACCGCCGCTTCTGTGCGACGCCACCGCGTATGTGGCGATGATGCGGCTCCCGTCGGGACGTGGCGGCCTGCCGGGCGAGCGCTCATGCCCGCGACGACGATCATCCCGCCCACCGTTCCAACCGCTCCGGTAAGCGCGGCCACCCCTGCCAGCCGGCGCAGCCTATGCTCGCGCGAGACGCCGGCGACCGGTGGGACCTTATCGTCCTCCGGCACACCGGTATCGGCACCGCGAACGTAATCCTCGACGCTGTAGATGCGATACGCCGGGCGTTGTGTCAAACGACGAGCAACCATCGCGAGGCTCCTGGTGTCGTGGCGGGCGGGCGCGTACGCGCGCGGCCGGAAGCCAACCTCGAGAAGGAATGAGCTTCCGACCGCATGCGCACGGATGGGCGTCACCGGGCGGTCGTACACTGACTCGACTGCCGGCGTCCCAAGGGGACTCGCCTATGAATGGGGGGAGAGTTGGTCATAGGCTGTCCCTATGTCCTGTTCCGACCCTCTCCTGCCGAGCGGGACATCGGTCTCCTCGACTGCCATCAGCTGTCTCAGCCGCGCCCGTGCTCTTTGTGCCACCTTGCGATACTTCTCAGCGGACCACCCGAGCTCGCGACATGCGTTTGTGAGGCAAAGCTGGCGTAGCTGACAGGCCAGCGCCAGCCGTTGATCCAGGGTGAGATTCCGCGCGAGGCGCTCGATGTGACGCAGATCGTGGCGCAGCATCACCAACTGCTCAAGCTCGCCGCGAACGTCGACGATCTCGACCCCTTCGTCACCGGCCTTCCCGAGGGATACGCTGGCCTCCAGCGCGGCCAGCATGGGGCTTCGCCCCGAGAGCGCCCGGCGATGATCCCGCACTCTCGATTGGAAACGCTGCTCGAGAAGGTTGGCGAGATGAGCACGACCAGCGAATACACGCCCCTTTCGCGCCTGCGCCACGAGCTCGAGTGTCGCCTGGCTGTAGCAGTCCTCGAGATCCTCCCAGCGCAACTTGTGGCGATAGGCGCGCAGCAACACGTCACGCTTGGCCCGGGCCACGAGCGCCACGTCTTCCGCAGGATCTGACCCTGGCCGCTCACGCCCAGACCCGGGCCATCCTCCGCCCAGGTCTCGTGTTCGCGTCTGATATCGAGTAGACACATACCCGTGTCGATCCCGATCCCCCGTCGACCCCCCTCCCGATCAAGGACGCCCTCTTGCGTCGGCGGGCGGGCCGCGATCGCGGGCGACCCATGACCCTCACCGACCACCTCCACGCCCTCGACAGCCGCCAGCAGCGAACGCGCCGGCTGCGCTTCATCGCCGCGGTGATCAAGAAGTTCTCAGACGACCAGGCCGGCCAGCTGGCGGCGCTGATCTCCTACTACGCGTTCGTCTCCCTCTTCCCCCTGCTGCTGGTGTTCGTCACGATCCTCGGCTTCGTCCTGCAGGGCGACCCCGACGAGCAGAAGAAGATCCTCGATGGAACCCTCGGTCAGTTCCCGATCATCTCCGACCAGCTCAAGGTGCAGCCGCTGACCGGCAGCACGAGCGCGCTCGTGATCGGCATCGTGCTGTCGCTGCTCGCCGGCATGGGCATCACGAACGCCGCCCAGCACGCCTTCAATCGCATCTGGAACGTGCCCTTCAAGCGCCGGCCGGACTTCGTCCATGCCCGCCTGCGCGGTCTTGCGATCCTCGCGATCTTCGGCTCGCTGATGATCATCTCGACCGCCGCCGCCGGCTTCGTCGGCGCCCGCAGCCACGGCGCCGCCACCGTCGCCGCTGGGATCGCGGTGGCGTTCGTGGCCAACCTGATCCTGTTCATGACCGCCTTCAAACTGCTCACCGCGGTCGAGCTCTCCTGGCGCGATCTGCTGCCCGGCGTGATCGTGGCGGCCGTCTGCTGGCAGCTGTTGCAGCACCTCGGCGGCTACTACATCGAGCACGAGCTCAAACGCACCGGTCCGCTGTACGGCGTGTTCGCGCTGGTGCTGGGGCTGCTCGCCTGGCTCTTCCTCGGCGCGCAGCTGACGATCTTCGCGGCCGAGATAAACGTCGTGCGACTGCACAGGCTGTGGCCACGCAGCTTCTTCTCCGCTCCTCTGCTGGAGGCCGACAAGCGCGCGCTGACCTCATCGGCGGGGGTCGAGGAGCGGGTCGAGGAGGAGAACGTGGAGGTCAATTTCGACGGGCCCGACTAGCCCACGGGCCCGCGACCGCCTAACGTGGTGTCGAGCGAAAGGGGTGCGGGTCATGGAAAGACATCGGAGCCAGGGACGACTGTGATGCAGCAAATGAGCGCGCTCGACGCGTCGTTCCTCGAGGTGGAGGACGCCGTCTCGCACATGCACATCGGCAACGTCGCGATCTTCGAGGGTCCGGTGCCTCGATACGAGGAGCTGCGCGGGATGGTGCTGGGAAAGCTCGCGCTCGTCCCGCGCTATCGGCAGCTCGTGCGCCCCGTCGCGCTCAAAGCGGGCCGGCCGGTGTGGATCGACGACCCCCATTTCAACCTCGACTACCACCTGCGCCGCACGGGCCTGCCGGCGCCCGGCGGCGAGGAGGAGCTGCGCCGGCTCGTCGGTCGGGTGATGTCCCAGCAGCTCGACCGCTCAAAGCCTCTGTGGGAGATGTGGATCGTCGAGCGCCTCGACAGGCGGCGCTGGGCGCTCGTCTCGAAGACCCACCACTGCCTGGTCGATGGCGTCTCCGGCACCGACCTGCTCGCCGTGATGCTCGACAGCGAGCGCACTCCCGCGCCGTCCGATCTCGACACCTGGGAGCCGCAGGAGGCTCCCCACAGCGTGGAGCTGCTGCTGCGGGCGATTCTGTTGACCCTGATCAGCCCCTATGAGGCGCTGCGCGCGCTGCCCGCTCCGGACCGGCTCGTGCGCCAGGGCCAGGAAGCGGCGCGGGGGCTGCTGCGGATGCGCGACGTGCTGCGGCCGACGCCGTCGTCGTCGCTCAATGGATCGGTCGGCCCCCATCGCCGCTGGCGCTGGGCGCGGGCGCAGCTGACCGACGTGAAGGCGGTGCGAGGCGCGCTCGGCGGCACCGTCAACGACGTCGTGCTGGCCTGCATCGCGGGCGGATTTCGCGCGCTTCTGATCTCCCGCGGGGAGTCCGCCGAACGGGTGGTCAGGACGCTCGTGCCGGTCTCGGTCCGCGCGCCCGGCGAGCGCGGCGAGTACAACAACCGGGTCTCGGCGATGTTCGCCGAGCTGCCGGTCGCGATCGAGAGCCCGGTGAAGCGGCTCGAGGCGATCACCGCCCAGATGACCGACCTCAAGCAGTCAAAGCAGGCCGTCGCCGGGGACGTGCTGACCTCGCTCAGCGGCTTTGCCCCTCCCCTGCTGCTCTCGCTCGCCGAGCGGCTCGGCACCCGCGTTCCCCAGCACAACATCAACACCGTCACCACCAACGTTCCCGGACCCCAGTACCCGCTGTATGCGGCCGGGCGGCGCATGCTCGAGGCGTTTCCCTACGTGCCGCTGGGCGGTCACGTGCGGGTCGGGGTCGCGATCTTCTCCTACGACGGCGCGCTCACGTTCGGCGTGACCGGCGATTACGACACCGCGCCCGATCTCGAGGTCCTGTGTGGTGGCATCGAGCAGGCGCTGGCGGAGCTCGTGGAGATCGCCGCGCCGCCCGTGCCACGCGCGCACGCTGCGAGCCGAAGGGCCAGGGCGCATGCCTGACAGCGCGCCACGAAGGGTCGGTCTCGTGCTCGGCGCCGGCGGGGTGCTCGGCGGGGCGTGGCTGACCGGCGCGCTGCACGCGATCGCGAGTGAGACGCGCTGGGACCCGGGGAGCTCCGACTACATCGTGGGCACCTCCGCGGGGTCGATGGTCGGCGCGCTGCTCGCCTGCGGGGTGCCTCCCTGGTTCATGGTCTCCTCGCCGCCCGATGGCCCGACGGGCCAGGAGGCTGCGGATGGACACTCGAGCGCCGATCAGGCGGCCCGCGCGAGATACCCGCTGCACCGCGGCAGACCGGTGCTCGGCCCGGGCTCCTGGAGGCTCGCCCTTGCCTCGCTCGCCCGTCCCTACAAGTACTCGCCGGCGACGCTCTTGGCCGGTTGGCTCCCGCACGGGCCGATCTCCACCGAGTCGCTGAAGGACACCGTGCGCAGCGTCTGCGAGGAGCCATGGGCCCCGCACCCCAACTACTGGCCCGTGGCCGTCGACTACCAGACGGGAGAGCGTGTCGCCTTCGGCCGGCCGGACGCACCAGAGGCAGAGCTCCCCGATGCGGTGGCCGCCTCGTGCGCGATCCCCGGCTTCTTTAGGGCTGTGGAGATCGGCGGGCGCCGCTACGTGGACGGCGGCGTCAGCTCGGCGTCGAACCTCGACGTGCTCCAGGGCGAGCGCCTGGACCTCGTGATCTGCCTGAACCCGATGTCCTCGCTGCACGCCGGCGCCCCGCGCACGCTCGGCGAGCGGATCGCGTTGCCGATACGCCAGGCCTCCGGGCGCCGGCTGGCGGGCGAGGCGGGCCGGCTGGGGGCGGAAGGCACCGACGTCCTGCTGATCCAGCCGACCGTGCACGATCTCGACGCCATGGGCGCCAACCTGATGAGCGCCAGCCGCCGCCGTGAGGTGATCCAGACCGCTGTGCAGACGGTGACGAACCACCTGCGCGAATCGCCGGCCGGCGAGCAGCTGGCCGCGCTCCCCGCTGGGCTGCCGGACCTCGTGCGACGGGCGCCACGCGCGCCTCGGCCTGACTTCAGAGCGCTCGCGCTGGCACGCTGGGAGCGCTCGGCGGCCCACGCCGCCTCGACCCACTGACGGTCGGCCTCGCAGGCGGCGCGCATCAGGCGCCCGTTCGCGGCCCCAGATCCGGGCCCAGATCCGCCCTCCAGGGGGGCCGGAGAAGATACTTGCACGCGCAACGACAGCGCGCTATACTAACTAAACTTTCGTAAGCACATATGGAGCCAACACCTATGCCCTCTCCAGCAGACACGCCTCAAATCCAGCAAGCACAGCCTAACCCGATCCTGCGTCTGATCCCGCTCGACGACACCGTCGTGTTCCCCAACATGGGGATCACGCTCACGATCGACGTGGGCGATGACGAGCGGGTCGTGCTGGTGCCCCGCCACGAGAACGAGTTCCTGGAGGTCGGCACCGTCGCCGAGGTCTCCGAGCAGATTCGCCTGCCGGGCGGCGGCCAGGCCGTCGCGATCTCCGGCCAGCACCGCGCGCTGATCGGCGCCGCCCAGACGGGGCCGAATGGCGAGCTGCGGGTCGAGGTGGACGAGCGCCCAGACGAGGTGCCCGTCGACAGGCGCACGCGTGAGCTCGAGCGGGAGTACCGCGCTACGGTCGAGGAGATCCTCGAGCTGCGCGGCGACGACGGTCGCATCTCCGCATTCCTGCGCGCGATCGCCGAGCCCGGCTCGCTGGCGGACTCCGCCGGCTACTCACCGAACCTCTCATACGACCAGAAGGTCGAGCTGCTGCGCACGCTCGACGTCACCGACCGCCTCGAGCTGGCCGTGAAGCTGCAGCGCGAGAGCCTCGCCGAGCTTCAGATACGCAAGCGCATCCGCGAGGACGTCCAGGAGGGCGCCGAGAAGCAGCAGCGCGAGTACATCCTGCGCAAGCAGATGGACTCGATCCGCAAGGAGCTCGGCGACGACGACGCCTCGGTCGTGGAGGAGTACCGCACCAAGATCGAGGACGCCGGCATGCCCGAGGAGGTCAACGAGCAGGCCCTGAAGGAGCTCGGCCGCCTGGAGCGGATGGGCGAGCAGACCGGCGAGTCGAGCATGATCCGCACCTACCTCGACTGGCTGATCGCGGTGCCCTGGAGCAAGCGCTCGGAGGAGCACCTCGACCCGGTCGCGGCACGTGAAGTGCTGGACGCAGACCACGCCGGCCTCGAGGACGTGAAGGATCGTGTGACCGAGTACCTGGCCGTGCGCAAGCTGCGCCAGGACCGCGACATCGAGGTCGACCCCAAGTCGGGGGCGATCCTGACGCTGATCGGCCCTCCCGGCACCGGCAAGACGTCGATCGGCGAGTCCATCGCCCGTGCGACCGGACGCGAGTTCGTGCGCATGTCGCTCGGCGGCGTGCGCGACGAGGCGGAGATCCGCGGACACAGGCGCACCTACATCGGCGCGCTGCCCGGACGCCTGGTCAGGGCGCTGCGCGACGCCGGAACGATGAACCCCGTGATCCTGCTCGACGAGGTCGACAAGGTGGGGGCGGACTGGCGCGGAGACCCCTCCGCGGCGCTGCTCGAGGTCCTCGACCCCGCGCAGAACCACTCCTTCCGCGACCACTACCTCGACGTCGAGCTGGACCTCTCACAGGTCCTGTTCCTGGCCACAGCCAACGTCGCCGACACGATCCCCGGCCCGCTTCTGGACCGCATGGAGGTGATCCGTTTCGACGGCTACACCTCCGAGGAGAAGCTCGCCATCGCCAAGGGCTACCTGTGGCCGCGCCAGCGCGACCGCAACGGCCTGCGCGAGGACGAGGTGACGATCTCAGACGATGTGCTGCGGACGATCATCGCGGAGTACACCCGCGAGGCCGGAGTGCGCAACCTCGAGCGCGAGCTCGGAACCGTGCTGCGCAAGACGGCGACCAAGATCGCCTCTGCGCAAACCCAGAGCGGCGCTTCGCCAGGCGCGGATGAGACCGTTGACAACGGCGGCACAGCCGCCGTCGACGGGTCGGTGGACGGCAAGACCCCGGCCAAGAAGGCCACAAAGGCGAAGGGCACGCGCGCCGCCAAGGCGGTGAAGATCGACCTGGAGACCGTGCGCGACGCGCTCGGCCGCCAGAAGTTCTTCCAGGAGTCGGCCGCCCGTACCGCGACGCCGGGTGTCGCCACCGGATTGGCCGTCACAGGCGCCGGCGGAGACGTGCTGTTCGTTGAGGCCACCGCGATGAAGGGCAGCGGCTCGGGTGGAAACAGCCTGGTGCTGACCGGTCAGCTGGGCGACGTCATGAAGGAGTCGGCCAAGATCGCCCTCTCCTACGTGCGCGGACACGCCGACGAGCTCGGCATCGACGAGCACGCGTTCGAGAACCGCGAGTTCCACGTCCACGTGCCGGCCGGGGCGATCCCCAAGGACGGTCCGAGCGCGGGCGTGACGATGGTCACCGCCCTCGCCTCGCTGTTGTCCGGTCGCCCGGTCAAGCACACGGTCGGCATGACCGGGGAGGTCACGCTGCAGGGCCGGGTGCTGCCGATCGGTGGCTTCAAGCAGAAGGCCCTCGCCGCCAATGCGGCCGGCCTGACCGACGTGATCCTGCCCGAGCGCAACCGCGGCGATCTCGATGAGATCCCCGAGGAGGTACGCAACCAGATGACCTTCCACCCGGTGATGACCGTCCAGGAGGTCCTCGACCGGGCGCTGGAGCCGGCCCGCGATGTCGCGCATCTCTCGTAGGTGTCAACCCGTCCCCCAGGAGGTCCGCGAGATGGCGGACCTCCTGGAGCGGCGCTGGCAGCTGTCCATCATCTATGCCGCCCTCAGCGGCGCGCTGCGCTTCAACGAGTTCGCGGACGCGGTCGCCGGCATCTCCCCGAGGATGCTCGTCGAGCGCCTGCGCGACCTCGAGGCGGCGGGGCTGATCGAGCGCAACGTGATCCCCTCGAGCCCGCCCACGGTCGAGTACCGCCTCACCGCCAGCGGTCGCCGGCTCGGCCCGATCATCGACGCGATGCGCGCCTACGCGCGCGAGCCCGTCGGCTGAGCCTCGAGCGGGCCGGCTCTCGCCGTCCGCCCCACCTCGGAGCTGGCTCCCACGAGCTGCCCGGCCGGACAGGCGGCGGCGTGGATCCGCTTGCTCGGGTTGCGAATCCCCAGCACCCCCACCACCCCGCCGGCGGCGACGAGCGCCGCGGCGATCGCCATCCCGAGATGGAAGCTGTGCAGCGAGGCCTGTTCGGCGGCGCTCGTCAGCGCCCGGCCCTGCGCCGCGGGAAGCGAATGGACGTCGGGGCGCCCGAGCGGCAGGCGCTTGGCCTGCGCCACGGCGGCGCGCGCCGAGGCTCCGAGCGCGGTCCCGGCCAGACGGCTCTCGAGCGTGGAGGCGAACGAGGCCGCCACGATCGCCCCGAGCCCTGCCGTGCCGAGCAGTCCCGCCACGCGCGCGATCGCATTGTTGACGCCCGAGGCGATACCCGACTGCTCGGTCCCGGCCCCGGCTAGCACCGCCGCGGTCAGCGGCGCGACCGTCATCGCGAGCCCCAGCGCGAACAGGAGCAGCGCGGGGAGGACTTCTGAGACGTAGTCGACCTTCAGGCCAACGCGCTGGAACAACAGCAGCCCGCAGGCGCCGACGAGCGGACCGGCCCCCATGAACAGCCTCGGTCCGAAGCGATCGGCCAGCGCCCCGAAGCGACGCGACAGCACGAACATGACCACCGTCACCGGCAGCGTCGCGAGTCCGCTCTGAAGCGGCGTGTAGCCGCCGATCTGCTGGATGAACAGCACGAGGAAGAAGAACACGATCGAGAGGCCGGCATACATCGAGAACGTCTCGATGTTGCCCGCCGAGAAGTTCCGCCGTCGGAACAGCCCGAGCGGGAGCATCGGGTCGCTGGCGCGCGCCTCATAGGCAAGGAAGCAGCCGAGCAACGCGATCCCGGCGAGGAGCGGAACGAACACGGCGGGGCTCCCCCATCCGAGCCGCGGCTGCTCGATCAGCGCGAACACCGACCCGCCGAGCCCGCCCGCGCACAGCAGGGCGCCGGGCAGGTCGACGTGGCGCCCGCCGCGCGCGCGAGGCGGGGCCTTGGGGACGGCGGCGAGGATCAGCGCAACGCAGAGGGCGGCCAACGGGATGTTGATCAGGAAGATCAACCGCCACGAGCCGATCGCGAGGAGCTCCCCGGCGACGAGCGGCCCCAGCACCCCGGCGATGGCGCCCCACGCGGTCCAACTGCCGATCGCCCCGCCGCGCTCTGACTCCGAGAACGTGTTCATGATCACGGCCAGCGAGCTCGGCACGAGCAGCGCACCGGCGACGCCCTGAATCGCCCGGGCGGCGACCAGCACGCCGATCGACGGCGACAGCGCGCAGGCGAGCGAGGCGACGCCGAAGCCGCCGACCCCGATCGCGAACACCCGCCGCTCGCCATACAGATCTCCGAGCGAGCCCCCGATCAGGATCAGCGCGCTCAACGTCAGCAGATAGCTGTTCACCACCCACTGCTGCGCCGCCAGGCCGCCGCCGAGCGCGATCTGGATCCTCGGCAGCGCGACGGTCACGACGGTCCCGTCGAGCAGCACGATCCCCGAGCCCAGGATGCACGCGATCAGGGTCAGCCGCTTCACCGAGGCGGGGTCGCGCGTGGCCATGCAGGGACGGTAGCGATCGGCCCCGCCCGCGCCGCCGCCGGCAGCGGCTCAGGGCGCCCGCGAGGGCTCGGGGCTCATCAGCGCGAGCGGAAAGGCCAGCTCGGCCGAGCGGCGCACGGTGGCGATGCTCCGCCCCGGCTGCACCGCGGCGCGGACCGGCCCGGCGTGCTCGCCGAGCGCGTGCACCGTGGCCTCCAGGTCGTCGGTGCGCAATGCCAGTCCCCAGAAGCGAGCCGGGCGGTCGGCTCCATCGCGGCGCTCGAGGACATCCTCGGGCTCCTGGACGAGCTCGAGGATCTCCTGCCCGAGCCGGAAGAACGCCTGGCGCGGCGCCCCCGCCGGCGTCGGCTGCTCGCGCACGCGGCGCAGGTCCAGGCCGGCCCCCTGAAGCGCCTGCACGCTTCGATCGAGCAGCGGCGAGATCGCGACGACATGGTCGATCGCGAGCACCCCGTTGGGATGCACGGGCGCCGCTGCGGACGGCGGGCGCTCCGACAGCGTCGTCGGCAGCCCGTCGAGCTTCGTGCTGTCAATTCCGCGCAGCGACCAGCCGGCGATTCCGCTGCCGGTTTGCGGGCCGACGAACGCCAGCTTCACGGTGCCGAGCCGGCAGCAGCCGTCGATGATCGTGAACCCGAGCGCGGCCCAGCGCTCGGGCTGATCGGCAACCAGGATCTCATCGATCGTCACAGCGGCCATGTCAACCCTGTTCGCTGTCCACCGCCCGCGACCTGCCTGCGCGGACGGGGCAGAGGCCTACCCTCGGCAGCTCGCCACCGCCGTGCCGCAGCCACCGCCGTGCAGCAAATACAGTCAGGGCTGACGGGCAATCGGAACCGAGAGGACGTGCCGCATGGACTACGAGCAGATCTACACCGAGCTCGCCGAGGGCGTTCTCACGATCACGCTGAACCGCCCCGAGCGCATGAACGCCTGGACGGCGACGATGGGCAGCGAGCTGATCGAGGCGTTCGACCGCGCCGACGCCGACGACGAGGTCCGCGTGATCATCATGACCGGCGCCGGCCGCGGCTACTGCGCGGGAGCGGACCTCGCCGGAGGCGGCGACACGTTCGACTACCGAGCGCGCGAGGCCGCCGGGTCGGTGCCGCGTGACAACGGTGGCCAGCTCGTGCTGCGGATCTTCGCGTCAACCAAGCCGGTCATCGCCGCCATCAACGGTCCGGCGGTTGGCGTCGGAGCCACGATGACCCTGCCGATGGACATCCGCCTGGCAGCCGAGGACGCCCGCATGGGCTTCGTGTTCACCCGCCGCGGAATCGTCCCCGAGGCGTGCTCGAGCTGGTTCCTGCCGCGTGTCGTGGGCATCAGCCGCGCGATGGAGTGGGTCGCGACGGGTCGCGTCTTCTCCGCGCAGGAGGCGCTCGCGGGCGGGCTCGTGCGCAGCCTGCACCCGCCCGGAGAGCTGCTCGAGGCGGCGCGCGAGCTCGCCCGGGAGATCGTCGAGAACACCGCCCCGGTGTCGGTTGCGCTCGCGCGCAGGATGCTGTGGAGGATGCTCGGCGCCGATCACCCGATGCTCGCCCACCGGGCCGATTCGCGCGGCATGCTCTACCGGGGGCAATCCGCCGACGCGACCGAGGGCGTCACCTCGTTCCTGGAGAAGCGCCCGGCACGGTTCACCGACCGGGTGAGCGATGGGCTGCCGGACATCATGCCGGGCTGGACGGCTCCGGAGTTCGAGTAGCGCAGTGGCTCCCCACCGCTGCAGTTCAGACCGCGCCGCTCAGACGCGTGCTCACGTCCTGACTACGGCGCGGACGCGCCGCTCGGCGTCGTCACGACGAGCGGCAGGAATGCGCCGAAGGAGACCTTGCTGATCGCGACCGTGCCGACCGGGTTGTGATCGCCGCCGTGTTCGTAGGCCCGTTCGGCGAGCTCGACCCCGTTCAGTGTGATGCCGCCCGCCAGCGCCTGCTGGATCGCGCTCGGCTCGGCCGAGCCGGCCTTGCGCACGGCATCCTCGATCAGCCGGATCGTTTCGGCCCCGAGCCCGGGAAATGCGCCGACCGCAGGCGCGCCGAACCGCCTGCGGTAATCGGCCGCGAAGCGATTCGCGGAGGCGCTCAGACGAGGGAAGCCGTATGAGGCGAAGACGGCGTTTTCAAGCGCCGTCGAACCGCTCGAGAGGGTGAGCCGCGTATCCATCGCCGTGCCGCCGATGACGGTCGCGTGGACGCCCTGGGCGAGCAGTCCGGCCGCCATGCGGTTCACGAGCGGCGGGGGGAGCGCGGTGAAGATGGCTGAGGGCTTCGGGTGGACCGCCTCGATCGCGTGCGCCAGGGCCGAGAAGTCCTGCGTCGTGGTGGCGATCGAGGCTTCTCCGGGGAGCTGTATGCCCGCGGCCTTGGCGGCGTTTCGGAACTCGCTGCTCAGCTGTTCGACGTAGGCGGAGCCCGGCGCGGTGACCACGAACGCGCTCCCGTAGCCGATCGTGTGCATGAAGCTCGCGAGGCCCGCAGCTTCCTCGCTTGACGACATGCCGATCGGCCAGTAGGTCGCATAGCGCCCGCCGGCCGTCGAGTCCGGATTGCATGGCGCGAGCATCAGCATCCCGAACTGAGCCCCCGCGGCGGCAAGGCTCGACTGCGTGTCGGTGTCGCACGGCAGGATGAGGGCGGCCGCCGCCTCCGAGCGAAGCCGGGCCTGCACCGCGCTCGCGGACAGACCGTCCAGGCCCTGGCGCAGGAGCTTGAGGTGGACGTGCCGGGCGAGTCCGCCCGATCCGTTCAGTTCGGCCGCCGCGACTTCGGCCCCCTGGGCGATCGAGCGGTTCTGTTCGGCGAACATGCCCGACGCGGGCTCGTCGATCACAACCGTCATCGAGCCGTGCTGCAGCGAGCGGGTGACGGCCGGGCCGCCCGCCACGACCACGTGCCCGCCCTGTGCGGACGATGCGCTCGACTGCGCCCCCGCGCTTCCTGAGCCATGCGCCCCGGCCGCCGTCCCCGACGACCCCGGTGTCGCAGCGGATCCGCTGGACGCCGACTGGCCCGGGCGCGCGGCCGAACCAGCCGACTTCTGCCCCCCGTGGGTAAGCGACTCGACCAGCGCAACCGCGCCCGCGGCCAGGACGACCGCGACGATCAACCGTACGGCCTCGCCGCTTTTCATCGAGCGCAAACCCAGCCCCGAGCGTGCGCCTGTCCCGCCGTCGCTCACCAGCTGCTTGAGTCGCCGGACTCATCGTCCGACCCGCAGCCCAGCGAAGCCTCGATGTCGCGGGCCGACTGAATCCACGCGCTGGCAAGGCTCGCCGGGATCTGCGGCTTGCGCCTGCTCTGGTCGCGTTCGATCAGCCCGATGAACTGTTCGAGATCCTGGCACGCCTGCTGCTCGCCGTGCGGCCCATGATGCCGGTCACCGTGCTCGTGCCGGCTCGCCGCCCACGCCGCCGGCACGGCCATCGCGGGCGCGAGGGCCGGCGCGAGATCGTGATCTCCGAAGTCTCCGTGGTCTCCGTGATGGTGGCGCCCGCGGTCCGGGCCTTCGAGACTGCCCAACGCGTCCTCGAGCAGGCCGGACAGCTCCGAGCGAAGCTCATGCCTGACCTTCGACGCCTCGACTTCCTGCTGCAGCTGGGCTATCGCCACCGCCGGAGGCGTGACCACGGTCGTTTCTTCTGCGGTTTTGAACGTTTCGTCAGTGCCTTTGCCCGGGCCGCCCGAGTTCATCGCGACAATGCGGAAGTGGTAGGTCGTGTTGGCGGTGAGGCCCGTGATCGGCGCCGAGACGGCCACCGGGCTCGAGCCCGCTCCGGGCAGCGCCGAGCAGGGGATTGTTTTGCCGTAGAGGTTGGTGGTGCCGTATTCGAACTCGCATTCGGTGACTTCGAAGCCGTTCGGGTTGACCATCGCGTTGAGCGTCGCCCCGGTCTGGCCGACCGCCGAGGCGGCGTTCGTTTCGGCCGTCGGGGCGAGCGGCGTGACCACTTCGGGCAGCGTTTTGAACGTTTCGTCAGTGCCTTTGCCCGGGCCGCCCGAGTTCATCGCGACGATGCGGAAGTGGTAGGTCGTGTTGGCGGTGAGGCCCGTGATCGGCGCCGAGACGGCCACCGGGCTCGAGCCCGCTCCGGGCAGCGCCGAGCAGGGGATTGTTTTGCCGTAGAGGTTGGTGGTGCCGTATTCGAACTCGCATTCGGTGACTTCGAAGCCGTTCGGGTTGACCATCGCGTTGAGCGTCGCCCCGGTCTGGCCGACCGCCGAGGCGGCGTTCGTTTCGGCCGTCGGGGCGAGCGGCGTGACCACTTCGGGCAGCGTTTTGAACGTTTCGTCAGTGCCTTTGCCCGGGCCGCCCGAGTTCATCGCGACGATGCGGAAGTGGTAGGTCGTGTTGGCGGTGAGGCCCGTGATCGGCGCCGAGACGGCCACCGGGCTCGAGCCCGCTCCGGGCAGCGCCGAGCAGGGGATTGTTTTGCCGTAGAGGTTGGTGGTGCCGTATTCGAACTCGCATTCGGTGACTTCGAAGCCGTTCGGGTTGACCATCGCGTTGAGCGTCGCCCCGGTCTGGCCGACCGCCGAGGCGGCGTTCGTTTCGGCCGTCGGGGCGAGCGGCGTGACCACTTCGGGCAGCGTTTTGAACGTTTCGTCAGTGCCTTTGCCCGGGCCGCCCGAGTTCATCGCGACGATGCGGAAGTGGTAGGTCGTGTTGGCGGTGAGGCCCGTGATCGGCGCCGAGACGGCCACCGGGCTCGTGCCCGCTCCGGGCAGCGCCGAGCAGGGGATTGTTTTGCCGTAGAGGTTGGTGGTGCCGTATTCGAACTCGCATTCGGTGACTTCGAAGCCGTTCGGGTTGACCATCGCGTTGAGCGTCGCCCCGGTCTGGCCGACCGCCGAGGCGGCGTTCGTTTCGGCCGTCGGGGCGAGCGGCGTGACCACTTCGGGCAGCGTTTTGAACGTTTCGTCAGTGCCTTTGCCCGGGCCGCCCGAGTTCATCGCGACGATGCGGAAGTGGTAGGTCGTGTTGGCGGTGAGGCCCGTGATCGGCGCCGAGACGGCCACCGGGCTCGAGCCCGCTCCGGGCAGCGCCGAGCAGGGGATTGTTTTGCCGTAGAGGTTGGTGGTGCCGTATTCGAACTCGCATTCGGTGACTTCGAAGCCGTTCGGGTTGACCATCGCGTTGAGCGTCGCCCCGGTCTGGCCGACCGCCGAGGCGGCGTTCGTTTCGGCCGTCGGGGCGAGCGGCGTGACCACTTCGGGCAGCGTTTTGAACGTTTCGTCAGTGCCTTTGCCCGGGCCGCCCGAGTTCATCGCGACGATGCGGAAGTGGTAGGTCGTGTTGGCGGTGAGGCCCGTGATCGGCGCCGAGACGGCCACCGGGCTCGAGCCCGCTCCGGGCAGCGCCGAGCAGGGGATTGTTTTGCCGTAGAGGTTGGTGGTGCCGTATTCGAACTCGCATTCGGTGACTTCGAAGCCGTTCGGGTTGACCATCGCGTTGAGCGTCGCCCCGGTCTGGCCGACCGCCGAGGCGGCGTTCGTTTCGGCCGTCGGGGCGAGCGGCGTGACCACTTCGGGCAGCGTTTTGAACGTTTCGTCAGTGCCTTTGCCCGGGCCGCCCGAGTTCATCGCGACGATGCGGAAGTGGTAGGTCGTGTTGGCGGTGAGGCCCGTGATCGGCGCCGAGACGGCCACCGGGCTCGAGCCCGCTCCGGGCAGCGCCGAGCAGGGGATTGTTTTGCCGTAGAGGTTGGTGGTGCCGTATTCGAACTCGCATTCGGTGACTTCGAAGCCGTTCGGGTTGACCATCGCGTTGAGCGTCGCCCCGGTCTGGCCGACCGCCGAGGCGGCGTTCGTTTCGGCCGTCGGGGCGAGCGGCGTGACCACTTCGGGCAGCGTTTTGAACGTTTCGTCAGTGCCTTTGCCCGGGCCGCCCGAGTTCATCGCGACGATGCGGAAGTGGTAGGTCGTGTTGGCGGTGAGGCCCGTGATCGGCGCCGAGACGGCCACCGGGCTCGTGCCCGCTCCGGGCAGCGCCGAGCAGGGGATACTCGATGAGTAGGTCCCCGTCAGTTCGAACACCGCCGCCGTCGCATATTCGAACTTGCATTCGGTCACTTCGCCGCTATTGGGATTGACCGTCGCGTTGAGCGTCGCCCCGGTCTGCGTGATCGAGGAGGCGGCCTTCGTTTCGGCGGTCGGTGCGACGACGGTCACGAGTGGGCTGACCGTCACTTTGAACGTGGCTTTGGCCGTGTTTTCATGGCCGTCCTTGGCGGTGCATTCGACGGTTGTGGTGCCGATCGGGAACAGCGAGCCCGCTTCCATCGTGCAGCTGAGACGCGCCACGGCGTTCGAACCGGTCGCTTCGGCGATGTAGGCGACATTCGCTCCTTCGGGCCCCGTTGCCGGGGTCGTGATGTCCGACGGAACTTTGATCGTCGGTGGCGTTTCGCTGTACTCATCGGCGCCTATGTCGCATGGTTTGCCTGCGATACCCGGCCGAGGCGCCCCGCGCTGGTCGGCGCTCGTGCAGGTCGCTGGGTTGCCCGCCTCGATCGCCGGGCTCGTCGGTTTCAGCGAATGCACGGGGGTTGAGCCGCCGTCATTGGCCAGCCCCGTCTGCAGCAGTGGGTTCATTTCGCTCAGCGCGCCCACGCCGCAGCTGCCGTCGGAGTCGAGGCTGTGATCGCTCGTGGTCGCTTTCCCCGCGCAGTCCCCCGAGCCTTTGTTCTCGGCGACGATCGTGTTCGTCAGATTCAGCGTGGCCTGGTTTTCAACGCCGCCGTTCTTGTTGAACGCGACCGTCGAGTTGAAGAAGCTCGCCGTGCCGCTGTTGACCAGGCCGAAGTCGAGGCCGTCCGAAAACGTCGAGTTGCGGACGACCGCGGTCGAGGACGGCTCGACGTGCACGCCGGCGCCGGTGTTGCCGGCGACGGCCGAGCTTTCGATGTCCAGCGTCCCGAAGTCCTCGATCGCCGACACCCCGGACCCGCCCCCGTGCCCGATCCCCACGTTCTTGAACGTGACCGAGACCCCGGCCTTCACGACGAACAGTTCCGACGGGAACGGTTCAACCGAGCCGCCTTCGAGCTTGGCGCCGAGCGTGGTCACGTTCGCCGGACCCGACGGTCCTTCGACGGTCTGCGCGCCGCTCGTGTTCGTGAACGTCAACGTTTTGATCGGCAGGTAGACACCGCCTGTGAGCACGATCGTGTTCGCGCCGGGGTTGGCGTTCGCTTTGCCGACGGCGGCGACGAGTGCTTCGGTGCTACCGGCGGGGTAGGTTTCCGCGCTCGCCACGCTCGCGCCGAGCAGGCCGAGGCCCACGAGCGCAGCTGCCAAGCTCGCGGCCCACCTGCGCCCACCGCGAACGGCTGTGTCGAGGCTCATCACGGCGTCCCTTCTACCAGAGCCCCCACCGAGATGATGAGGTTGCCCGACGATGTTCACCAGTTGGACACAGACGCCGTCGCGTCTTCACTATTTGGACACAAGTCGCATACAGATTCGTAACACTGCCCCTCAGGCGCGGCGAATGAACGTGATCGAGCCGCTGAGCAGCGGGCCGCTCACGTAGTAGCCGCTCGACAGGCGGATGCGAAGGCTGCGGTGCCCAGAGTGGCTCGTGAGGACGAGCGTGAGACCGACCCCCCTCCGTCTGCCCGTCTCGATGGCCGTGCCGCGAAGCGTCGCGACGCCTCGCCTGCCGTCTATAACGATCGACCTTAGCCTTATGGTATGCAGAGCTACGCGTCGAGGACCGTCCCGGTAAAGGAAGCCGGCGCCGGTGTGCCCGACTTCCGCCCGTACGCTGAACGCTATCCGCGAGCGTCGCGCTCCACGAAGCGCCCCGTGCCCGCTCACGCCGACAAGGGCTGTGCCCGCGCCTTCGGAGGGACCCGAGCCCGCGCCAGGCGGCCCCGTCGGCGAGCCGCCGGCTGCCAACGCACCGGTCTGGTAGGCGCCGAGGTCGCAGCGCCCGGGAGCGCGAGCGAAGTGACGCTGATCTTCTGAGGGGCAGTTCGAGTCATCGCCGGCACCGATCGCCGGGCTGCCCGCGCCCAGGGCTCGCGTCGCGGTGGGTCCCCCGTTCCCCGCAAGCCTTTCAAGCCGCGGGTCGGTCCTGCTCAGCGCGCCGACGTGGCAGCTGCCGTCGGAGTCGAGGCTGTGATCGCTGGCGGTGGCCGGCTTCGTGCAGTCGGAGGAGCCGTTCTGGGCGACGATCGTGTTCGTCAGGCTCACCGCGCCTGTGTTTTCGATGCCGCCCCCCTTGTTGAACGCGACCGTCGAGTTGAACAGGCTCGCGGACCCCTCGTCGACCAGGCCGGCACTGAGGCCGTCTGACAGCGTCGAGTTGCGCACCGTCGCCGTCGCCCCCGGCTGGACGAGAACGCCGGGCCCGTTGTTGCCGGCCACGGTCGAGCTCTCCACGTCGAGTGCGCCGAAGTCGTCGATCGCCGCGGCGGACCCCGCTCCTCCACTGGCGGTCAGCTGCACGTTCCGGAGCGTCAGCTTGGCGTGCGCTTCCACCTTGAAAAGGTCCGACGGGAACGGTTCGACCGCGCTGCCGGCCAGCTTGGCGCCGGGAGTCGACGAAGGCCCCACGATCGTCACGTCGCGAGTGATGCTCAAGGTGGAGGTCGGCAGGAACGTGCCCGCTGCCAGTTCGATCGTGCTCGTACCCGAGCCGGCGTCGGCGTCAGCCACAGCGGCCTGAAGCGACGCGCCGTCATGGGCCCGGTAGCTGCCCGCCGACGCCACCCCGACCGAGCCGGCAAGGAGCAGTGCGCCCGTCGCCGCTGCGAGCCGGCAGCACCGTCGAATCCCCGACACGGGGCGCAGGCCTGATGCCCGCACCGACAAAACCGGGGGGAGCCGGCAGAGCCGGCCCCCCCCGTTCAGCGGATCCATCGCTGATCTCCTGCTTCTAGCCATTCCGCACTAGAAGTTTGCCTGGAACCCTTCCCTCAGCGTCGTCAGCCACGCGGTGGGCAGCGGCGCGTAGTCGATCGAGCTGTACCTGTCCTGCGCGAGCGAGGACAGCATGAACGTCATGTAGGAGTACAGCGTCCTGCGCTGATCGGCCGTCAGCCGGCTGATCGGGTTCGCAACGCCGCCGTTGTTCAGTTTTTCGTACACGAGGTCGAACGTCAGGCCGCAGATCGGGTATTTGCTGCCCAGGTCCGTCGTGTTCTCGTGAACCGGGTTGTGGTTCACTTCTTCGTTGTTGGTCGACCAGTTGTCTTCGTTGTTCAGGCCGACTGCATCGCTGGCGGTGAACCCCGGAAGGCTGACCACGTTGTAGGTGCAGTTGGCGCCTTTACCGACGTTCGGGGCCTGGAACGACGTTTTGGTTGCATTTTCGACATTCGGCAGAATCAGCCCGCCTTTGCCCAGGGCGTCGGAGAGGTCCGCGTAGCCGATCGAGCTGGAGGTTTCTTCGACCTTTTTGATCAGCGCCGGCCCGCCGCTGGTTCCAGCTGTGATGATTTCGCTGCACAGCGCGCCGCCTTCTCCGGCTTTGTTCTGCTTGCCGGGCCACTTCGTGTTCGGGCTTTCGAAGTATTCCCCGCTCCATTTTTTCCCTGGAGCGCATTCCTGGCCCGTCCGTTCGTTTTCGGCACGTATCAGGTAGCTCTTGAAGATGGACGTGGTCCCCGAGTTGTCAAAGCGAACCACGCGGGTGATCGCTTCTTTGCATTTCGACAGCGAGGGGTTGTTCGCGACGAGTTCCGCGTCGTTCCACGTCAGAGCGGCCCCGCCGAAGAGCCGCGAAACCTCTTTTGGCGTGAAGTTCAGCGCGGTTGGCGCTGTGCCTTCGCAGTTGGCAGCGGTCAGGTGCACGGCAAGCCCCTCTGATGAGCCGCCGATCGGGAACGACATTACGTTGGCCGTCGTGTCGGCCGCGTTGGGCCATACTTCCGGTTCGTTCGGCGGGAAGGGCGGCTTGAACCCGATCGCGCACCCACCCGTTTTGCCGGCGGGTTCGTCGAGTTCTTTCAGCTGCGCGACGCTGTAGGGAATGTCTGTGCCACCGAAGGCGTCCGTGCGGCAGCTCGTGGCTTTCAGGCCGGCGCCCGATCCGGTCGCGCTGGCTTTTTCGGCGACGACGTAGTTGTAGGCGACCATCGTGTTGCCGGCTTCGCCCCGTTCGGTGCCGCCGACTTTGTCTTCCGCGGTTTCGGTCCCGGTGTTGCCGCAGAAGTCGTCGCGGTAGAGCTTCGCGATTTCCTCCTGCAGGTTGTTCTGATAGGTCGATCCGCGGCCGCTGATCTTTCCGTCGGATTCTTTGCAGTTCAGCCCCGTTGGCGGGACGGCCGCTGAGCCCGCGTCCGCGAGCACCAGGTTTGCAAGCACACAGCATCCGAGCACGCACAGCCCGACCAGCATGGCAAGCGAGCCCGAGCCGAAGCGCTTCTGAAGTGACATGTCCATGTTGTATCCACCTTGCTCGAGTCGATAACGAGAATCAGTGGCCGAGTTGCTCCGAACTGGTGGCTGAACAGTCTGACCCCCCAGTGGCGCGACGCCAGCACCGAGTGACCCTCTCACTCCGGCTGCGAAGCTTCCCAGCGCTGGCCAAAAATCTAGCTCTGGCGTGAGCTTCTTTGTTGCTCGCTGGTGAACATCCTTGTTGTTTGTTCGTGAACATCCCACGGCAGGTAAACGTCGCGTCAAGACGGTGTGAAGAGCCCGACGAAGCGCCGGTCGAGGCCGGCCGCGAACCGTGTAAACGTTACGTCTAGTTAATGTGTAAGTCGCCGCTCGGTCCGCGTCGCGCGTCGATCGCGCCCCTAAAGCAGAGGGCTCTTCGGCGCAAGCAGTACTAAGCCTCCGGGGACGTGAAGTTTCTGTGAACGTCCGGGCTCGCTGCGGACGGCCCGACTAACATCGCTGCCATGCATCGCCGCCTCGGGCTGCTCCCCTCACTCGCGGCCGTAGGCGTGCTCTCGCTCCCCGCGGCGCTCGCCCCCGGCGCCGCCGCCTCGCCGCGTGCCTGCGCGGGCACGGTCAGCGAAACGATCGCCCCGGACGGCTCGCGCTCCCCGTCCCCGGCGCGGGGCGATTCCTGCTGGCTCGACATGCAGCCGTACCCCTTCGGCGCCGAAGGCGAACCCGTCGAAGTCTCCAAGAATCCTCAGTGCGCCGCCGGCGCCTCAGAAGCGTTCAGGTGCTACCTGACCGTGACGTCGATCGCCTTCAGGTCGTGGAACCGGGGCCTTGCCGCCACCACGGAAGGAGGCGAAAACACGCACAATGCCTTCGGCGTCTGGATCTTCAACGGGGAACGCTGGTATCCGGATCCCACGTTCCCGGGGAGCAAGACCTGTCCAGGGAACACGGTCGTGTGGGCCGGCAAGCTCGACTACTGGCTCATCGGTACGAGCCTCAGCAAAAACTGGCCGAGCATCTGCCGCTTCGACGGTGTGCACCTCGCGTGGGAGCCGCTTGAAATCCCCGAAGCCACGAAGCGGCGCGTGGAGGAGCTCGTGGAAGGCCAGCCGGTGCTCATTGAAGGCAAGCCGGTCCTGCGGCCGGGCGGAATCACCTCCGGAGCCTGCTTCGCCTGGAATAACTGCTGGTTCTTCGGAACCTACGGTACGGTCCTGCACTGGGGCGGAGAACCCAAAGAAGGCGAACCTCCGCTGACCGATGTCTCTCCGAGCGAGGGCTGGCTTCAGGGCGAATATACGGGAGCCGTGGCGCGCCAGAACACCGCCGGCGAACCATTCGGCGCGGCAGTCGGCGCGGCGAGCGAAGGCGGGGAGGCGGCAGAAGTGCTGCCGCCGCAGCCGGACGGCTCGCGGGCACCGCAGCTGTACAGCTCCACCGGGGGCGCCTTCTCGCCGCTCGCCTTCGCCCCGCCGTTCGCCCCTGCGCAGGCCCTCTTCGGGACCGACCTGACAGCGGTGGCTCTCGACTCGGCCGGCGAGGGCTGGGTGGCGGGCAACCCGGCGGGCCTGCATCTGACCGAACGCCTGGGGGGAAACCCGCAGGAACCGTCGCCGCCACCCGGCGACTCGGATCTCTCGCCGCTCGTGCCGATCTCCGGCGAAGGCGCGTCGGGCGCCTGCACCGGCCCACCGTCCACCCGCTTCGGCTTCACGCCCTACAGCCCGGGCACGACGGCCGCGGCGGACTCCTTCCTGTGGTCCTCGATCGCGGTCATTCCCCCGGCCGGCGAAGCGCTCACCGTCGTTCCCCCGGCCGGCGAAGCACTGGCGGGCGGGCGCATGCGCCGGGCAGTTCCCGGAGCGGGCCCCGACGAAGACGCACAGGTGGGCGAGCCGGTCATCGCCCAGGCGGGCTGTGACGGCACGACGACCCTGACGCGCTTTCGCATCACGGACCCCACCAGCCCCAGCTTCACAGCGCCCGCCGACCGCGAAGGCGGCGTCACCGCCGTTTCCGCCAGCGCACCGAACGACGCCTGGGCCGCCACGAGCAAGGGCTCCTTGAAGGGTGAATTCAACAGTCCCTATCAGCCTCCGCACCTCTACCGGCTGACCGACGGAAACGCCCCCGAAGCCCCGGCAGGAGACGACGTCGAATCGCGACCGTCGGACCTGAAACCCGACAAGCCGGAAGAAAAGACCGTGCCGGAATCCGAACCGCCGCCCCACGCGCCGCCGACGACGACCCAGACGCATTCGGTCACCCTGCCGCCCGCCATCTACGACGTCAAGGCAAAGGTTCGCACGACCAAGGTCCACGGCCGGCTTCTTCTACAGCTCTACTTGACCTTTAGGGTGCGCCGCCCGACGACCATCGGGGTGCAGGCGCTCCGCAAAGGACGCGTCGTGAGCGTCGCGCGGCCGAAGCACTTCGCCGGACACACGGGCGTTCTCATCCTCACACTTGACCGCGCGCGCTGGCCAACAAAGGTACGCTTCGTCGCGTAACAAGTCTTTCACCGCATGGCGCGGTGGGAGCCTCAGGATTGCTCCCGTCTTGCATGGCGCGATCCGTGAGCGGCGCGCATGCCGTTAGTCATGGACCAGACACTCATGAGATCACAGACGACGATGACCCCTGCCAGACGGTTGCGAGCGGCAGCGAGCCCGCGTGCTCGGGTCGCCGCAACCGGACCGGTGCCCGCGTGAGCCGACTCGCAGCCGCTCTGGGCGTGCTGGTGCTGGCGGGCGCGAGCGCGGCATTCCTGCCGATGGACATCGTCGCGTCGAGCGCCGCGACCACGGAACCCGGTCAGGCCGGCGGCGGAACCGAAGTGTCGCGGCCGCCACTCGCCCCGGCCGCACCCGAAGAAGTTCCGGCCCCTTCGCCACCCCCGCCGACCGCTCCGCCACCCTCGCCGCCGCCCTCGCCCTCGCCTGCCCCGCCTTCACCCACGCCGACGACACCCACGCAGGCCTCCCCCCCGCCGCCCTCCACGGCCGCCACGACCTCTACGCCCGCGCCGCAGACGACATCCTCCCCGCCACCGCCAACCTCTACCTCAACTTCAGAGTCGCGTCCCGTCCGGCCTGTCGCTCGCCCGCGTGCTCGCCGAGCCCCCGCCACTCCCCAGCGCGGGGCACGAAGCGTCGGAAATGCGAAGCCCGTGCAGAGGAGTGTCGCCCCGGCGGCGCCGCCCTCGTCCGTCAGCGGACAAGCGCTCGCCGCGCCGCCCAGCCCGACGGCGCTGTTCAGCACGTCGCTGGCGCTGACGGGCGAAAGCCAGCTGCTCAACTTCTTCGTCAACACCTACAGAACACCGCCGTTCCTGCTGCCGATCTACCTGGCGGCCAACGAGCGCTACGGAGTCCCATGGCAGATCCTGGCTGCGATCAACGAAGTCGAGACCGACTACGGCTTTGACCTGAGCCTGTCGAGTGCGGGCGCGGAGGGTTGGATGCAGTTCTTGCCGCCGGAGTGGCTCGCCTACGGCGTGGACGCCAACGGGGCGGGAACCCGCGATCCATACAACCCGGCCGACGCGATATTCGCCGCCGCCCGCTACCTCGCCGCCGCCGGAGCCGCCCACGACGTGCGGGGGGCGATCTTCGCCTACAACCACTCCTCGAGCTATGTCGAATCCGTGATCCTGCGCAGCCGCCTGATCGCGGCGACGCCGCAGTCGCTGATCGGCGGGCTCACCGCGATCGTCACCGGGCGCCTGCCGGTCGGGGGAGGCGGACCCCACACGGCAACGCCTGTCCTGATCGCCTCACCCCAACGGCCGGCGCGCTCGGCGACCGCGGCGCCACGCTCCTCGGCGGGCCAGGGAGCGCCGGCACCGCCGCCCGCGCAGGCCGCCGCTGGGAGCAGCGCTGCCCCGGGCAAGGCGGTCGGGGGTGTCAACGTGACCGCATCGCCGGGCGCTCCGGTGCTCGCCGTCCAGAACGCCGAGGTCACGGGGATCGGGCGCAACGCGAGGCTCGGGCGCTACATCGAACTGCGCGACGCCTACGGCGACACCTACACCTACGCCAGGCTCGGCACGGTGCTCGGGCGCTATGCGCTGCCTCGGCGCTCGACCCAGCGCGCCGGCGCGCAACCCCCGCCACCGGTGCTGGCGCCGCTTCGCAAGGGCGCGTCGATCGCGTCCGGGACGACGCTCGGCAGCGTGCCGGGCGGCGCCCCCGGCACGCCTGTGCACTTCCTGTTCGAGATCCGCCCCGCGGGCGCAGGCCCGATCGATCCCCGGCCGGTGCTCCAGGCCTGGCAGTTGCTGGGCCAGACCGAAGGCCACCCTCAGAGCGGCGCGGCGCCGCTGTTCGGCCCCAACGCCACCGGAGCGCTGATCAGCGAGATCGAGCTGATGAGCGCGCCCCAGCTGCAGGCCGACCTGCTGTCAGATCCGCGGCTGCGACTGTACACCTGTGGACGGCTCGACATAGCGGGCGGTCAGATCGACCGGCGGGTGCTCGAGGTGCTCGACTTCCTGCTCGCATCCGGCATCGACCCCACCGTATCGGCGCTCGAGTGCGGCAAGGGGGGCGAGGCGATCTCCGCGAGCGTCTCCGAGCACGCGCGCGGAGACGCGGTCTCGATCTCCGCGCTGAACGGTGTCCCGATCCGCGCCCATGCCGGTCGCGGCTCGCTCGTCGAAGTGGCCGCGCACCGGCTGCTGACGCTTCCCGGGGCGCTGAGGCCCCACGAGATTCTCGGGCCGCTGCGCCTGCGCGGTACGAGCGGGACGCTCGTCCGGCCGGGTTACACGGACCGCCTCGACGTCGGCTTCGCTCCTGCCGCGCCGGCGAGCGGCGCACCAGCTTCGGCGTCCCCGAAGCCCGCGCCGGTCAAGCCGGCGCCCGGGCTCCCGACCGGCTCGGCGGCGGCCGTGACGAAGGGGCCGAGCAGCGCCCCGCCAGTTTCGCCGAGCGCGCCCCAGAGCGCTCCAGAGCTCGGCACCGCCCAGTGGCGCAGGCTGATCGCACGCATATCGCAGCTCGCCGAGCCACGCGTGCCGCCCGCCCCGACGAGCGCCTCGGCCGCCGACAACCCGAGCTCCCCGCCGCCGAGCGGCGGGGTGTCATCCGCCTCGGCGCCGCTGCCACAGACAGGCTCGCAGCCCGCCGCGAGCGAAGCGAAGGGCGCTACGGAAGCGAGCCCTCAGGCCGCGCCCGCCCCGCTCGACCTCAACGCGTCCCCGTCCGCCCTCGCGACCCCCCTGGCCGCGGAACCGCACGTGGTCCTCGAAACCGAAAGTCCGCCGACGAGCGAAAGCGTCTTCAAAGGGGTCGTCACCCTGAAGGCGGCGGTGACGGGGCTCTCGGTCGCGACATATCAATTCCAGTTCGCGCCCGCCGAATCCAACAGCTGCCCGCACCCGGGTGGCATACCGTCCGAAAGCTGCTGGACGACGATGCAAAGCTCGGCCGCGAGCAACGTGGTCTTCAACACGGAAACGGCGACCACGCCTGACGGGCTATATGACTTTCGTGTGCTCGTGACCGACACCGCGGCGGTCAAGTACAAATCCGAACTGCGCGATCGCCTGATCGCCAACGAATCGCCGGTTGTGACGCTGGCCGACCCGGGCCCGATCGTCAAAGGGAGGATCACGCTCAAAGCCACGGTGCCCAGAACCGAAATGGTCACCTCGGTCAGCTTCCAGTGGGCGACCGCCGGCAGCGGCGAATGGAACACGATCGAAAAGGTCCCCCACGCCAGAAGCTCGGGCGGCGTGACGACCAGCCTGGACACGACGCGAGCCTTGCCGGCCGACGGCCTCTACGACTTCCGCGCGGTGCCCGAAAACGAAGCGGAAGCCAAGACCTACGCCTCGATCCCCGTGCGGGCGCGGCTGGTGGACAACACACCCCCGAGCGTGTCGGTGACCAATCCCAGGCCGGGATCGTCGCTGAGCGGCCAGGTCAAGCTCGAAGCGAGCGCGGTGGATCCGGGCGGCTCCGGCGTGTCGTCGGTTCGCTTCCAGGTCCGCTCAGGGGTCGGCGCCACCGCATGGCGCGACGTGGGCAAGGTCACGCTCGCGTCCCAGCCCAATACCTACCTCCACGCACTGAACACCGAATCCCTCCAGAACGGATCGTATGAGTTTCGCGCGATCGCCGAAAACAGGGCGGGCAGCGAAGCCCCCTCGCCTGTCGTGGCGGGCGTCGAAGTGCACAACTCCTCACTCGCGCCCGCGGTCTCCGCATCGATCTTGGGCGTCGCTACACCGGCCGAACACGTCACCTTCCTCGGCGAGATCGCGGGCAGCCCGCAACACGAAGCGTGGGCATATGGCTTCACGAGCGCACCGCCGGCGGAAGTGGAAGGACGCCGACTCACCTACACCGCCGAAGGCGAACAGCTCGTTCTGCTGCGCTACACCGACGAAGGCGGCTGGCAGATCGCCGACGTGCTCGAACAAGGCACGGAAGGGGGTCCAGAGGAAGTATTCAAACTGCTGGCGTCCGACAAGGTCCGGGGCGGCCGCGGCAACGTGCACGTCGCCGGCGCGATGACTCCATCCGGAGAGGCGTGGCTGTGGGTGACCGAGGCCTCAGGCGAAGCGGGCAAGCCGCCGGTGTTCGGCCTCTTTCACCGCAGGCCGGGTGGCCGGTTTCTGCTCGACAACGCGGCTACGGGAGCCTTCAGGCAGCCGGCCGGGGGCTCATTGCTCGAATCCTTTGAAGCCGGCGGCGACCGGCTCAGCCTAGGTCAGGCACCCGGCGGGCAGGCGTACGGCCTGCTGACGATATTCGCAGGCTTCGGCAAGCTGCCGCACTACGCCCTGCTCCAGGAAGGCAGCTGGAAGCTCGACGAAGAAGAGCCCTCGCCGGCTGCGCTTCATCTGCCGAGCGGCGAATCCGTCGCGCTCAAGGTCGGCGACTCCTCGGGGCCCGGAGAAGCCTGGGGCGCGTTCGAACTCGGCAACCCTCGGGGACGCGGACTCGCACTCGGCCACCTCAAGAATGGGGCGTGGGGCGTTGAAGCGACCGGCCTTGACGCGCTCGACCTGACGGGCGCTTTCGCCGCATTCAAGGAAGCCTCGGTCGAACCGATCTCGATCAAGGCCGACGGCGACGCCGTGTGGATCGAAGCCAGGGTCGATCTCACACCCGGGAAGGAAAGCGGCCGCGTGCTCGCGCGCTACGAAGGCCCGGCCAACGGCGCCGGCGGCCACGTGACGAACTCGTGGTGCACGCTCCCGGTCGCCAACTCCTGTGAAGAACCGCTCGAATCGCCGGGCCATGCGGCGGCGGTGCCCGACGCCATCTTCCAGACGGAAGCGGGACCGGTCGCGCTCGCTTTGAAGAACGAATCCGTCGACGTCTTCGCCCACGGCACCTGGACCAGCGTCGCCGCGGCGCCGGGCTACGGAGACTCCCCCAGCCAGCCCGGCGATGACGTGTTCAGCTCCCCCAACGAGGGCTGGCTTGGCGGTCGAAACGCCGCGGCGCTTGGACACTGGTCCGCCGCCGAAACCGCCTCTGGCTCCGGTACGCTCGCCTCCTGGCCGCTGCCCGACCGCTCGCCACTCACCGGCGTGGCGCTGCCTCCAGGGAGCCAGGGAGGCGTCGGCGAATCGGGTGCGCTCGCTGTCGGGTACGAAGGAACGACGCTGAGCTATGACGCCTCTACAGGCTGGCAGGTGCAGCCCACCCCGCCACGCTCCCACCACATCGGTCTGCTCGGCGTCGCGTTCGCCGGGCCGTCGAACGCGTTCGCCGTGGGGCAGTTCGGCGCGATCCTGCACTGGGACGGCACGGCGTGGTCGGAAGACCCGCAGTCGATCTCGCTGACGCAGTCCCAGCTCAACGCGGTGGCGTTCGCGCCGTCGGGCGAAGGTTGGGCCGTTGGCGCCAACGGCACGATCCTGCACTACGACGGGCGAAGCTGGAGCAGCGAAGCGCCCCCGCCGACGGACTCCGGCGTTGACATCACCTCCGTCGCCGCGGCCGGCTCGGAAGTGTTCGCGGTCGCCGGCGGCAACCTGATCACACGGTCGCCCGGCGAAGGCTGGCACGAAGTCGGCGACGCGCAGCTGCCGAGCAGCCCGAAGCCGGCGCCGGGCAACCTGCGGCTGGTCGCCGGCCTGCCCGACGGGGGCGTCGTCGCAGCCGGGAAGTCGATCGTGCTGGTGCGCGAAGCGGCGGGTCAGCCGTTCGCCTACGACGGTCAGCCGCTCGAGGGCATCGCGGTCGCGCTCACGCCATACCGCCAGGCCGACGGCAAGCTGCGGGCGTACGTGTCCGTCGCGCCGCCGGTCCCCGGGCGCCGCGACGTCGCCGGCTCTCCCGCCGGGGACGGCGAGCTCATGCGCCAGACCGGCAACGGATGGCAGGATCTGAGCCACGCCCAGTTCGCCGGAGGCGCGACGGTGGGCGATGGTGCGGTCAAGAGCGACCCCGTGCTCGCGATCGCGACCGACCCCACGGGCGAACACACCTGGGCGGTGGGCGGATACGACGGAACCGAGGACGCCGCCGAACAGGGAACCGAAGAAATCCTGTCGAGCCGCGTCGGCTGGGAGACAGCCTCGATTTGGCGCTATGACACAGGGGGAAGCGCTCAACCCCCGCCGAAGCTCACGCCGGCGACACCGAGCCTGCCGGCCAAGCCGGGCACGGTCTCCTTCGCCTTCTTCACGAGCCCCATGTGCCGCGAAGAGTGCGCAAAGGCGCCGAATGCCCAGCCCGACGTCAACCTGACCGCGGCGGCCAAGCAGATAGCCGCCTACGCCGAACAGCCGGGAGGACCGGCGTTCGCGATGCTCGGCGGCAACGCGGTGGGGCCGCTGGAAGGCTCGGCGCTGAACGCCGGCAACGGCGAAGTCGACTTCGCCCACCTTCCCGAACTGCTGTCGCCGCTCAGCGGGGTGCCCACGTTCGCCGCGCTGGGACGATTCGACCGGTTGCCGGGTCGGTCGGATGAAGCGCGGCCATGGGCGGAAGCCTTCGCGACCGCGCCCCCACCGTTCGGCTCCGGCCCCGGCGCCCCGGGGATCGAACCCGTCTCCTCGGGCGGTCCCACGGGCGAAGTGCACCGCTACTACGCCTTCGACGCGGCGCAGAACGAAGGCACGCTGAGGGTGATAACGCTCGACAACTCCAAGGGCTCGTTGGAAGGCAGTTCCGAAGGGCAGGAAGGCTGGCTCATGCAGCAGCTCGCAAGCGCCAACGCGGCGGGCACGCCGATAGTGGTCATCACCTCCGAGCCGCTGCGAAACAAATTCGCCAGCGACGGCGAACATATCGCCTCGTTGCTCGCGGAAGCGGGCGTCCTGGCGGTGTTCACGACCGACGGAGCGATTCCCGGCCAGGTCGCCTCGGAAGTCCACGAATTCAACGAACACCACCTCATCCCGGAAGAACCTGGCCCCGGGGTCGGTCAGATACCGGAGTACGAAGGGGCGTCGCTGGGCTACCAGCAAACCGAAAACAACGGGGTGGCGTGGTACTACGCATCGATCGACACGCGCGCGCGAAGCGTGCACATCGCGGCCGTCCCCGTCGTCGACTCCCTCTCGCTGAAGGCGCTCGACGGGCTGAGCGTGGCGCGGAGCCTCACGCTGCGGTTCGAAGCGATAGGTCGGCGGCCGGCGGGCACACTGGCGACGAAAGCGCTCGAAAACCCCAAGTTCCAAGGCTATGACGACTACGTGGAAATCCCCGCCCCGGGCTGCAAGCGAAGCCGGCCATGCTTGAATCCCAGCTACGCCTTCACGAGCTCCGATCGGGCGGTCGGCGATTTCGTGGAACCGAGCGGTCCCGGCTCGCCGCTCCCCAGGCTGAACGCCGGCGGGCACCCGATACCGTCGAGCACGTCGGGCCTGTTCTGCGCATTCAACTCGGGCACGACCACGATCTCGATCAGCGCCGGCCTGTTGAGCTACTCGCTTCCCGTGACGGTCCAGCCCGGCGGCTTCGGCGCGCCTTGCGGCACGGTCTTCAAAGCCGGCGTCGGGGGTTACATCACAAAGGTCGAAAAGCGCACGCAGCGCGCCCCGAAGGGGGCCGGCGCGCCAGCGCCGCCGCCGGCGGCGCTGGCCGGGGTGACCCCGTCGCTGTCGTTCGTCCCGCCACCGCCGGCGCCTCAGGCTCCGCCCGCGGCGCCCGCCCCGAAGGCTGCGCCGCCGCCGCCGGCGCAGCCGGCACCCGTCGTCGAACCGCCCCCGACGCTCGTCGAAAGCGTCGGAGCGCCCCCCGCGCTCCTGCCGGCGGCCACGCCGCCCGTCGAGCCGATTCCGCCGGGCGCGGGCGGCTATGCCCAAAGCCCGTCGACGGCCGAGCGCAAGGAAAAGGCGCGCAAGCACGCGAGCCAATCGGCGTCGTTCACGATCCGCCCCGCGGGCGCGACCGGCGCGATCCCCACAAGCGGGACCGGGGATGACTGGTTCTACGTGGCGGCTGGGATCACGACGCTGCTGGCCCTGCTGCTGAGCGCGCGAGCGCTGCCCATGGGACCTCGCCCTCGCCCCGTCTTCGTACACGAACGCCCCGTGATGGGCGCTCGCAGGCGACCGCGGCAGCCCTGATCCGAGGCTCGCAGCTCCCTCGTGTGGGGTGGAAACCGTAGGGCGCGCTATCCGGGGCTGGATCGAGTTGCCCGGCGGAGAGATAGCGCAGCCCACAGCGATTCATCGACCGAAGCTCCGACCAGTGCCCTCGGCGAAGGCGTAGAAGACAGGAGGTCTTCTTTCTGCATCTTCCAGCAGACGGGACCCTCGCGACACCCGGCTCGAGGCGCGCGACCACCCGCCGATGCGCTCACGGGCCTGGCGACCGCTCCCGGCCTGGCAGAGGGCCTGGAAGAGCTCCCTGAGCGCCACGAGACGAGCCCTCGCAGTGAGGGCCGGCACTGCTGGTGCATGTTCCTGACGAAGTGAACGATGCAGCGCTGGCGGAGGCGGGCAAGCATCGTGAGGTGGACGCGCAGCTGCACGCGCTCTGGGCCGCCGACCATCGGGTGGACGAGATGAACCCATGCGCCGTGGAGCTTTCGCACCGCGCAGCTCCACGGTCCGCGTACGTGTCCGGCTGCGATCAACCAGCTGCCGGGGGAGGCTCTGGGCTCACCATACAGACGAACGGTGGGGCCGCCGTCTTGGGCGACCCCACCGTGGTCTTCCGTCAAGGCGCCACACGCCCGCGCGGGCGTGTGGCGTCAGCTCAGCTGCTACGGGTTTTTGGTGTTGAGCAGTTCCTGCGCTTTGTAGCCGAGCACTTTGACCTGGCCTTCGACCGATACGCTCGTCCCCGGTGCCGGCGATCCTTCCACCAGCAGGGTGCTCGCTTTTTCGCCGAATTCGTCGAAGCCCGGATGCAGCGCGGAGGTGCCCGCCAGGACGCTGGGTACAAGCGAGCCAATGTACGCTTCCACCGTGCTCAGACACTGGGCCACGAGCTTGACTCCTTCGACCTTCGTCCTGATGATCGCCGGTACAGTCGTTCCTTCGACTTCCAGATGCGACGCCCAGGGCAGGTGTTCTGGCTTGAGCGTCTCCCCCGAGGGACATGTGGCGCTTTCGCATCCATACGCCACAAATGCTTCGGTTACGCCGACCCCTGCACCGGAGGCCGGGTTGTCAACCGAGCCTGCGCTCACCGTGTGGCAGGTGACTTCGCCGCCCGCCGAGGTCTTCAGCGTCAGCGTGCCCCACTGCACAACCGGCGTCGGTGTGGCTGTGTTTTTGACACCGTTTTTGTAGTAGTGGGCTGGTTCGTAGAACTCGAAAGCACCGATGTCACACGCCGTCGCAAGGATATCCGGCCGGATGTACCCGCGCTGGTCGGTCGTAGCGCAGGTCGCCGAGTCGCCGGCGTCGATCGCCGGGCTCCCCGTCAGCAGCGCGTGGGTCGGCGTGGGACCGCCGTTGTTCACGAGCGTCGTCTGCAGCAGGGGATTTTTTTTGCTCAGCGCGCCGACGCCGCAGCTGCCATCGGAGTCGAGGCTGTGATCGCTCGTGTTCGCCGCCCCTGCACAGTCCCCCGAGCCGGTGTTATCGGCGACGATCGTGTTCGTCAGATTGAGCGTGCTTTTGTTTTCAACGCCGCCGTTTTTGTTGAACGCGACCGTCGAGTTGAAGAAGCTCGCTGTTCCGTTGTCGACGAGACCGAAGTCAAGGCCGTCCGAGAGTGTGGTGTTGCGCACGGTTGTGGTCGCGCCCGGCTCCGTGTGAATGCCTGGGCCGGTGTTGCCGGCGATGGCCGAGCTGATGACTTCGAGGGTTCCGAAGTCGTTAATCGCAGGAACTCCGGGACCGCCTCCGTGGCCGATGCCAACGTCCTTGAACGTCACGGAGACGCTCGCGTTGATGGCGAACAGTTCAGATGGAAACGGTTCGACAGCACCACCTTCAAGCTTGGCCTCGGGCGCACTCGAAGGTCCTTCGACCGTCTGCAGCCCGGTCGTGTTTGTGAACGTCAGCGTCGCGGTCGGCAGGTACACGCCGCCGGCAAGCACGATCGTGTTCGCTCCCGGATTTGCGTTGGCTTTGCTGACGGCTTCGACAAACTGCGCGGTGTTGCTGGCGGTGTACGTTTCGGCGCTCGCCCCGCTGGCAAGCGCCAGCAGTGCCGCGCTCGCCACGGCGAGCGCGGCCGCACACGCTCGTGGACGCGCCACGATTCCGTATCTCATTGTGTCCTCCAGTTCAGTGAGCGGGTATCCCAGTCCAGTGTGCAGCTATCCAATCGAAGATCGGAGGCAGGTGGCGAGGACGTCCTGCCACGCGCCGCTACCGCTTCGAGCGACCCACATCTATCAAGCCGCTGCGGCGCAAGGCAAGTTGTTTACCGCATGGTCACGACCGTTTACCACATTGTCACGCCGGCCCGTGATGACATTTTCTTCACGACGATCCATCGGACCGCGACGCGCGTGTGAAAAAGCCCGCGCGGGTCTCGCTGTGCGCCCGGTTTCCGCGCCCGTAGCGTCGTGTTCTCGCCGGTACCGCATCGAGGGGCGCCCGCCTGCGCACGTCGCGCGACGGGCTCTCGCGTTCACGTCTACTTCACAATGCGCTCACAGGTTGCCGTCCATGCTTTCACGTCGGCTTTACACGTCGCGCGAGCGGCGGGCGCGTCCCGCGGGCGCAGCCGCAGGCCCGCGATCGGCCCTCTGTGCAGCACGATGCCGACTCGGCGACCCAGGGTGGCGGTGATCGTGGCATCCGCCGCTAGCGCGACTGTTCACGAGTCGTTTACGTCTGGCGGGCCCCGATGCCAGACAATGCGCCGCCTCAAGGCCAAACGCCTCCGCTCAGCGCCGACCCTTTGACCAATCACGTGCTCGAGAAATTTCCCCTCAGCTGGATCCGCCGCGGCGTCGAGGCCAGCCGGGATATCGTCGCTGCCAGCCCGCTGCTCGCGGGTCTCGCGGGCACCGCGACCACGCTCCTGATCCTGTTCTTCGTCGGCCTGACGCTGATCGCGCCCCATCAGTTCGGGAAACAGACGTCGCTCACGAACGCCACCGACCTGATCACGCAGGGGCACGTGACGCAGGCGACGCTGCGCGATCAGGACGCGCGCGTGGAGCTGCGCACCGAAAGCGGACTGCGGCTGTGGGCGACCTACCCGCATTCGGACTCCTACACCGGCACGCTGCTTGCGCTCTTGCAGCGCAAGCAGGTCTCGACCTATGTCGATGCCCAATCGACGAAGGCGAGCCTGCGCATCGTCGTTCAGTTCCTGCTGCCGATCCTCATCCTCGTGACTCTGTTCGCGTTCTTCATGACGCTGGCCAAAGACCAGGGCGCGGCATTCGCCGCCTTCTCGAAGTGGACCGGGAGCGGGCAGAAACCCGGCGAAGGCCGCACCACGTTCGCCGACGTGGCCGGCGCTCCGGAGGCGCTGATCGAGCTGCGTGAGGTCTGCGACTACCTGGAGAACCCCGGGCGCTACGCGAACCTCGGCGCCAAAGCGCCCAAGGGAGTGATCCTGACCGGGCCCCCGGGCACGGGAAAGACGCTCCTCGCGCGTGCTGTCGCTGGCGAGGCCCAGGCCAACTTCTTCTCCCTCTCCGGCTCGGAGTTCGTCGAGTCGCTCGTCGGCGTGGGCGCAGCGCGCGTGCGCGACCTGTTCCGCCAGGCGCGCGACGCGGCGCCGGCGATCATCTTCATCGACGAGCTCGATGCGGTCGGTCGCCAGCGAGGCGCCGGCATGGGACAGGGCAACGACGAGCGCGAGCAGACGCTCAACCAGATCCTCGTCGAGATGGATGGGTTCGGGGCAGAGTCCGGCGTCGTGATCATGGCCGCGACCAACCGGCCGGACATCCTGGACAGCGCCCTGCTTCGACCGGGCCGCTTCGACCGCCAGGTCGTGGTTGACGTCCCGGACGTGCACGGGCGCGCGGAGATCCTCGCGTTGCACGCCAGCAGAAGCCCGATCTCGCCGAACGCCGACCTGATGCGGGTCGCCCAGCAGACGCCGGGCTTCACCGGCGCCGACCTCGCGAACATCATCAATGAGGCCGCGCTGCTCACCGTGCGCGCCGGCAAGCAGTTGATCGAGCAGGAGGAGCTCGAAGAGGCCATCGACCGTGTTCTGTCCGGCCCCGCACGCAAGAGCCACGTGCTCTCCCGCGATGAGGTATGGCGAATCGCCGTGCACGAGTCTGGTCACGCGATCGTCGCCCGCGCGATCGGCAACTCGGCGGCGCTGCAGAAGCTCTCGGTCGTGGCGCGCGCCCGCGGACGCGGCGGCGCGACGGTCTACTCCAGCGAGGACAAGCTCATGCTCACCCACCTGGACCTCACGAAGAACCTGATCACGTCGATGGCGGGGGTGGCGGCTGAGGACTACGTGTTCGGCATGCTCTCCACGGGAGGCGAGAACGATCTCGACGAGGCGACGAACACCGCGCACGCGATGGTCTCGGTCTGGGGTATGAGCGACGCGATCGGACCGGTGACCGTCGGCGAGAAGCCGGGCGAGGTCTTCATCGCGCGCGAACTCGCCAACACTGCGAACGTGGCCGCAGCCACGCATGAACTCGTCGACAGCGAGACGCGGCGGCTGGTCCACGAGGCGGAGGACACCGCCAAGCAGATCATCGGCATGAACAGACAGGTCCTCGAGGAGCTCGCCAACTCGCTCGTCGACGCCGAGACCCTCGCGGGCCCGGCGCTCGAAGTCTTTCTCGAGGCGATCGCGCCTTGGCCACATCCGCTCGTGCCGGGTCTCAACGGCAGCGGGCCTACGGTGCAGTTGCGGGCGCATGTCAGCGCCGCCGACGGCGAGACCCCACCGTACGGCATCGAGGGCTCCGCCCCGTAGGCTGGCGAATGGCGCACCGCGCGGCCGCTATCGGGCAGCGCAGCGATGAACACGAACGTCAACCTCCATACGCCAATCATGGCCGTCGCGACGATTCTCACCCTCGCCGCCGCCGCAACGCCCGGGCTCACCCGCACGGCAGAGCAAGCCGGCAGGAGGTCGGCGCCGCCCAGGCTGACGGCGACGGTCAGCGCCTCGGGCCGGGTCAGCCTGACCGCCTCGAACGGCGGCACGGTCACGCGCCTGCACAACGGCTGGTACACGGTGGCCATCAACGTCGACTCGCGAAACGCCGACTTCCACCTGAGCGGCCCGCAGGTGCACCGCGCCACCCGCTCGCACTTCACCGGCGTCGCGATCTGGGGCGTGCACTTCCTGAAGGGCACATACCGCTATATGAGCGATCGCAACGCACGCGCCACGACACGCACGATCTCGGTGTACTGACCCTATGCCTTCCGCGCCGCTTTCGCCGATTGAGTCCGCATTTTGCGGACGTTCTGTTGTCTCGCGCCGTTCCGCAACCATTCCAAGGAGTAGAATAGATCGCGCGTCCGTGGAGCCCGCGGTGGAGCGACAGGGGAATGTGGAGGAGCCGACGGGGAGGACGCGCTAGCACCCGCTTGCATCCTGAAGCGGAGTACGCCGAGGTCGATATGGGGGGAGGTGCGGTCATCTCGCACCAGCCGAGCCTTGACAGGGCCCGCTCAGCTGCTTAGTACCCGCTTGCCGGGGCCGAGGTGCGTTCGTCAGCGCCGCGCACGCGTCAGGACGAGCCGACCCGCTGGATCACGCATGCCAGAGGACGGGCGCCGCGCACGGGCAGCCGTATCCGAGCGACTTCAACGAACGCGCGCCAGACGTCAACCGAGTCGATGGGTCCGGCCTGGCCGACCCTCACATCACACGAGGAGGCCACACCATGAGCAAGAGACTGTTCATCAACCTAGCCCCGCTTATCGCCATCGCGGCGCTCGCGCTCATGCCGACCGTCGCGGCCGCGGCATCCTGGAGCGTCTACGTCTCGAACGAAAGGTCAAGCGACGTCTCGGAGTGGGAAGCCAACAGCCTCGGCCTGCTCTCGCCGCCCCCACCCGCCCCAACCGAAACGGCCGAATCAAGCCCCAGGGGTGTCGCCCTGAGCCGCGACGATCAATACCTCTACGTCGCCAACCACAAATCAAACAGCGTGTCTGAGTACAAGTTTCTCAACGGCAAACTGCAGCTTCTCGGTCACGAAACTGCCGGCAAAGAACCCAATAACATCGCCACGGCCGAACTCGGCCCGGGCAAAGCCTACGCCTACGTCGCGGCCGAGGGCCCCAACGAAGAAGTCCTCCAGTATGAAATTTCGGGTGGAGCACTGAAACCGCTCTCCCCGGCATACGTCACCGCCGGCGAAATGCCCGACGGAATCGCCACCACCCACGACACCAGCAGCAGCAGCCCCAGCAAATGCGTCTTTGTCACGAACAACCGCGAAGACACGGTCGCGTCGTTCGCAATCAAGTCGGGCGGAGAACTGGAACCGCTCGCCACAGGCGGATACATCAAAACACCGCGCGAACCCGAAGGCATCGCCGTCACCAAGGTCGGCAACATCGAATACGCATACGTCGCCACGCAGGAAGGCATCGCGCAGTACGAAGTCCAGCCATCGCCGCACAGCTGCCAGTTGACGAGCAAAGGCACAGTCACCGGCACAGCGGCCCTGCAATCGCGCTACATAGCGGTGACCCCCAAAGGCCAATACGCCTACGCCACGGAATTCCCCCGCGAAAGGATCGCGGAGTACAAGATCGGTCTAGGCGGCGTGCTCACACCGCTGCCGGGCGTCAATGAACACATCCGCTCCGACGGGGAAGGACCCCTGGGGCTCGCCGTCACCCCGGGAGGCAACAACGTCTATGTAGCCGACTGGGAAGAAGAGTCGATCGTGCAGTACAAAATCGGGTCGGGCGGGGAACTGCAGTTCCTCAGTCCAGAATCCGTCAGCGAGGAACACCATTTCCCCCCCGAAGCCCAACCCTTCGGAATCGCAATCCGTCCGCCGTGCCCCAAAGTCGCAGGCCCCCCACAGTGGTGCAGCAACGGCAGTCCGCTGCAGAAAGGCCTGCGCACAAGCGTGACCACCTACGGCTCGCTCACGCTCTCGGCCGGCGGATACCAAGTGACGTGCCAAGCGGCTGACGCCGAGACGATCGAAAACCCCACGAATGGAGCGGCCGGCACGGACGAATTCAACGCGCTCACATTCTACGAATGCCTCGGGGCGCCGTCACCCTGCCCAGGCGCGGAACTGGCCGTCGTGGCGAAGCAGCTGTCCCTATGGAAATCCCGGCTGATCTCCGGCTCTTCGACCAAGGATGAAATCGAAAACATCGAATTGGAAATCCTGTGCAATCAGACAAAGGTCGATACGTTCACAGGGACGCTTACCCCGACGGTCAGCGATGGCGTCTTGATGTTCGGTGTCGGGTCCGGGACGCTCTTTGACGCAAATACCAACAGCTATGATGGCACCATTGCTGGCGAAGACAATATCCTTGGCTTTTCGACGAGCGAACACATCGCCGCCACCCCACCCGCCTTCTTCCCGAAGGCCGGTACAGGTGGGGCATCGTCGGTCACGCAGACGACGGCGACCCTCAACGCCACGGTGAACCCCAACGGCTGGGAAGTCGGCGAATGCAAGTTCGAATACGGCACAACGTCGTCGTACGGGTCGAGCGCCCCCTGCACGCCGTCGCCGGGGTCCGGTGAAGAACCGGTCGCGGTGTCCACGTCGGTCAAAGGCCTCGCGGCGAACACCACCTACCACTTCCGCATCGTGGCTAACAACGCGGAAGGCACGGGCGAAGGAAGCGACCAAACGCTTACGACACTGCCCAATCCTCCGACGGTCGTCACCAAAACGGCATCGTCGATCACCCAAACATCAGCGACGCTGAACGCCACGGTGAACCCCAATGGCGGTGCAGTGAGCGAATGCAAGCTCGAATATGGCACCACGACGGCATACGGGTCCAGCGCCGCGTGCACGCCGTCTCCCGGGTCAGGCACGAGCCCGGTCGCCGTGTCCGCGTCGGTGACGGGCCTAAGCCCTGGCACCACCTACCACTTCAGGATCTCCGCGACCAACGCCGGCGGGACGAGCAACGGATCAGACCAGGCATTCGCTACGCAGCCCGTGAGCGGCCCCGCCGCGCATTGGTACAGAAATGGCGTGTTGATCGGGTCATCTGCGGTGCAGGTCGTCTCGTGGGGAACGCTCACGCTCAAAGACCCGAGCGGCGAAGTCACATGCCATGACGTTGCGGCCGGCTACGTCATGAACCCGGCCGGTAAAGGCGCCGGGGAAGGCGCGACCCAGATATTTGCAGCGTACGGTTGCGAAAGCATCATCTGCGCCGAAAGCCCCGGAACCGTGCCCGGGGTAGAAGCGAAAAAACTACCGTGGCCAAGCGTGCTTGAACACCCCGGCTCGCTTATCAGACAGAAGAGCACCGGTGTGGTCTTCACCGTCGGGTGCGCGGTGCCGGGCAAAGAACACTCGCTGTCGGGAGTTAACTTCATCGGCGCGACCGAGCCCTCCGTGGAACACGGCACATCAGCGCTGCATCCGGCCTTCGAGGAATTCGGGACAGGCGCGGGCGAACTCGAACAGGAAGGCAGTGGAGGGGCCGTCACGGGCACGACCGAAGGCCAGCTCCGGACGTTTGGCTCCAAAGGCCAGGAAATCATAAACGTCGAATAGGGGCGCGCCCGTAGGCCGACGTACTGTGGGGTCGCGATCGTTCGCGGCCCCACTCCATCGATGTCGTTCGTTCGCGCGGTGCCGACCTCCCATCTCGCTGGTAGCGTGATTGGATGGTCATCTTGATGATGACGAATCTGCCGGGCTATGAGATCGAGGAGGAGATCTGCGCGTACGGCACACCGGTCAGGGCATGGAAGATCTGACGGAGCTTCATCTTGGACCCCAAATCGGACTCTGACCCACGGGCAATTCGCGCTGTCGTCGCCGGGATGGTCCAGGGGGTCGGCTTCCGCGAGGTCACCCGACGCCGAGCACGCGAGCTCGGCGTGTTGGGCTGGGTGCGCAACGCAGAGGACGGCACGGTCGCGGTACACGCAGAGGGGCCATCCACGGCAGTCGAGGCACTAGTCGCGTTCCTGCACGACGGGCCACCCGGCGCCGTCGTCGACAGCTTTGCCGTCAAGGAGGTCTCGCCCGAGGGTCACGAGCAGTTCGCGATCCGCGGCGTTAGCGCCGGCTCTTTCGTCGTGCAGGAGCACGCCGCCACGACGCACCACTTCGACCTGCGCCTAGAGGTGGACGGCGTGATGCGATCCTGGGCCGTCCCCAAGGGCCCATCGCTGGATCCGGCCGTCAAGCGTCTTGCCGTCGAGGTCGCCGACCACGACTCCGAGCACAACGCCTTCGAGGGACCCGCAGGCCACGGCGGCGTGGTTGTCTGGGACCGCGGCCAGTACGAGCAGGGCGGCAGGGTGGCCTGGCCCGAGGCGCTCGACCGCGGCCACGGCGTGTTCGTGCTGCACGGCGAGAAGCTACGCGGGGGCTTCGCGCTGCAGCGCACCGGGGCTGGGCCCAAACCGCAGTGGCTGCTGATCAAGCGGCGCGACGACGAGGCGCGGCCGGGATCCGACATCGTCGCCGAGAGGCCAGGGTCGGTGCTCAGCGGCCGGACGCTCGAGGAGCTGCTACGCGAGGGGAGCTGAGCTGTGCCCGCCGGCTGGCATCATGGTGGGTCGCATTTTCACGCGGAGTACGCGCGCGATCTGGCCTACTCGAACAACCAGCCGCGGGAGGTTGTGTGGCTCCCGCCAGCCGACGATCAGGCTGGCTTGCACACCCGATGGGGCGATTAGCGTGGTCGTGCGGTTCGCCACGAGCCGTGTACAATCCCCCGCATCCAGGGCCAACCACGGTCTGGGGTACTGCGTGCGGCGCGGGGGGTAGACACGAACGCAGGAAGCTTGGAAAGCCTGCCCCGCAGGCCAGCATGCAGCGAGGAGCAGCACCCGCCCACATCCAGGAGAAAGGACGGCAAGATGTCATCCACGCGTCGATATCGACTTCGCCCGCCACGCCGGCTTGCAACGCCGTGGCACGCAGCTGTAGTTGCACTGTTGCTTCTAGCGTTTGGCGCCTCTCCGAGCGCCGCCGGCGCCTCGGGCGGCGGCGGAGGGCCTCAGGTCAACATCGTCAGCAAGGGCCATCCCGCCGGCGCCCACTACTTCAAGACCATCCAAGCCGCGGTCAACGCCTCGAAATCCGGCGACTGGGTACTCATCGAACCGGGCACCTACTACGAAGAAGTGAGGGTGACCGAAAAACAGTCCGGAATCTGGATCAGGGGCATGGACCGCAACAAGGTCGTGATCGACGGCCAGCACAAAGTCGGCAACGGCATCTTCATCTACAAAGCGAATAACGTCTGGGTGGAAAACCTGACGGTCCACGACTTCGAATACGGCGAAGAATGCCCGGACGAATCCTGCGGCAACGAGATCTGGTGGAGCGGTGACCCGCAGAGCAGCAAGATCGGGGCCCACGGCTGGTACGGCAGCTACCTGACCGCGTATGACACCGGGCTGCAGGGCGGCTACGGGCTCTTCGCCTCCCACGAGCAGACCGGCTCGTGGGAAAACATCTACGCCTCCGGCTTCGCCGACTCGGGCATCTACATCGGCGCCTGCCAGGAATGCGACGCCCGGGTGAGCGGCGCCATTATGGAGAAAAATGCGCTCGGCTACTCGGGCTCGAACGCGGGCGGCAAGCTCGTGCTCGAGAACTCGATCTACCGGCAAAACAATGTCGGCATCGCGCCGAACTCTGAAGTTCCAGGCGACAAACCGCCGCCGCAGGACGGCGAATGCGGCCGGCCCAACATCGAAAACCCCAACCCCGAACCCATCATCACGACGACCGAGATCCCGCGTTGCACGATCATCCGCCACAACCTGATCGTCAACAACGGCGACCTCACGCTTCCGTTCAACGGGTCCACGGCCATCGCTCCGTGGGGAGCCGGCGTCGAGCTCGCGGGCGACTACGCAGACCTCGTCACGGAAAACGTGATCTCCGGCAACGCGTCGGACGGCGTACTCGGCTTCGAGTACCCGAACCCGACCAACCTGGAAGCACTTGAAAAAGGGGAATACCCGTTCTTCCCGGACACCCTGTATTTCCAGCTGGCGGGGAACGCCATCACCAGCAACGTGTTCGCCAAGAACGGCTCCGGCACCAAACAGGCCGGGCCCTTCAAGGGCGACATCTCGCTGATGGGCGGTTTCAGCGAATTCTTCAACTCGCTGGGGATCCCCTATCCGCAATCGCATTCTGAAAACGACTGCGCGAGCGGCAACCTGTTGAGTACGTCGTTCCCGGCCAACATCCAGGGAACCTGGGGCTGCCAGAACGCGAAAACCCCGAGCGTGGGAGGCGGGGGTGCGGCCATCAACTACCTGGGCGGCCTGATCGCGGAAGCCGGAGAAGCCCGCGCAATAAATCCGCCCGTCGGACAGCCGGCTCCGCCGCGGCAGCCGACGATGCCGAACCCGTGCGCGGGGGTTCCGAAGAACCCCCTCTGCAACTGAGGCTCTAGCTGGCGGCCGCGCGCCGCCGAAGGACGCCGCCGCTCTGTGCAAGCGGAGCGGCGGCGCTCCTCATGTACGGCCCCGTGGGGCGATGTGTCAGGGCTGACCCTGAGATAGTCTCCGCGCGTCGCAGCTTTGACGCCCAACTCATCCAGGGAGGCAAACATGGCGGGACGGTTCGGGGCGACGGTCGTGATCAACCGCCCGATCGAGGACGTTTTTGCTTTCCTCGCCGACGGCGAAAACGACCCGAGGTTCAGCCCGAGGGTCATCGAGATCGCGAGGACCACCGACGGAGCGCCCGGTGTTGGGACGATCTACGCCAGCACGGTCAAGGACGCCGGAGTCAAGACGAAGCGCGAGTTCAGGCTGACGGAGTTTGAACCGCCCACGCGAATTCGCTGGACGGAGATCTCCAAGAACCTCGTGACGGCTCCCGAGGGCGGCTACGACCTTGCCGCGACCAGCGACGGAACGCAGCTGACCTTCTTCAACATTCTCGAAGGTCATGGCCTGGGGGCACTACTCGCCGGACTTGCGCTGCGCTCGGCACGCAAAGGCGCGGACGCGTTCGCGCAGACGATCAAGGCGACGATCGAGGCGTCCTGACCCAGATACATACGCACCGACGCGACGCTTTCGCATTGTGCCGCGCGGCTTAGGCGAGCAGGATCCCCTAGAAGACCCTCCGCCGGCCGCTAGCTGCCGGTGCGGTCGCGGTGCTTGCACCCGGGCCAGCAGCAGGGCCGGCGCTGTCCTTCCTGGAGCTCCTCCTGGGTCCGGCGAATGCGGCGTTCTCGAGTAGCGTCCTGCTTGGCATCCTCGACCCAGCAGATGAACTCGTTGCGGGCCAAGGGCGTGATGTCCTTCCAGGCATCGAGTGCCGTGGCGTTGGCGATCAGCGCCATATGCAGGTCCGCGGGCAGTTCATGCACTACCCCACCGGGCACTCTCTGGCCGCTCACAGGTCCATGGTAGTGAGCCGGGTCAAGCCGCGGCAGCGATAGGTCTGAGCGCGGGGTGCCTCGCGTGACACGAATCTAGTCCGCCCACCATCCCATGAGCACCTCACCATCCCCGTCACACCGGGGGCCAAACGCGAGTAGGTCGAGGCCGCTTGGCCCGGCCTCGAACGCGCGAGTCACTTCAGGAGCCACTCGGATCGCGTCGAGGGTCTGAAGCTCGACGACCTCGTCGTCGAGCTTGACTCGACCGGAGCCAGCGAGGACGACGTAGACCTCCTCAGCGCGCTCGTGCTTGTGGGCGAAAGGCTGGCGCTGTTGCGCCTTGAGGCGGTGGTAGCTGAATCCGGTGTCTTCGGTGTCGAGTGCATCCTTTGCAAATCTCGCCTCCTGGACGTCGCCGAAGCCGGACTTCGGGGCGGAATCCTCGATGTCCGTCAGCTTCCTCACGGTATATGGACTGGCCATGCGTTGCCTCCTGTCGGCGTCGAGACGATGGGCTGTCAAGCGGTATACCCGCTCCGGGCATCGATGGACCTGGTCCCTCGAGCCCGGCTAGGCGCAGGGTTGCGCGCAGCGCGGGGCAGGCGGGGTGCCGTCTTCCGCCTTTGTGGCGTAGCGTGAATGTCGTCAATGGCGAGTAGCGAGCGTATCGGCGTCTCACCGGTGATGTCCGCGGCGAGCTCCGCGTCCGGGGATCGTCGTTGGGCGGTCCTGGCCCTGCTCGGTGTCGCGCAGCTGATGGTCGTCCTCGATGCGACGATCGTAAACATCGCGCTGCCCTCAGCGCAGCGGTCCTTGGGCTTCTCCACCGATAGCCGGCAATGGGTCGTCACCGCATACGCGCTCGCGTTCGGCAGCCTCTTGCTGCTGGGGGGAAAGCTCGGTGATCTGTTCGGGCGCAAGTGGACGTTCATCGCGGGCCTGATCGGCTTCGCGGCGGCGTCCGCGATCGGCGGGTTGGCGCAATCCTTCGGGATGCTCGTCGTCGCGCGAGCGCTGCAGGGTGCCTTCGGCGCGCTGCTGGCGCCCTCGGCGCTGTCGCTGCTGACGGTCACCTTTGCCGGCTCGCCCGATCGGGCCAAGGCGTTTGGCATCTTCGGGGCGATCGCCGGCGGTGGCGCGTCGGTCGGGCTGATCCTCGGCGGGGTACTCACGCAGACGCTGTCCTGGCGGTGGTGTCTGTACGTCAACCTGCTGATCGCGCTACCGACGGTGCTGGTGGCGCTGAGGCTGCTGCAGAACCATCCCCCTGACAGCCGCCCGCGCATCGACATCCCAGGTGTCCTGCTCGCCTGCGGAGGCCTGTTCGCGCTGGTCTACGGCTTCTCCAACGCCGAGACGCACTCGTGGACGGCGCCGCTGACGATCGTCTCCCTCGCCGCCAGCGTGGTCCTGCTCACCGCGTTCGTGGCGGTCGAGCGCCGCAGGAGCGATCCACTGCTACCGCTGCACATCGTCAGGGACCGCGCGCGTGGCGGCGCCTACCTATCGATCCTGCTGGCCGGCGCCGGGATATTCGCCGTCTTCCTCTTTCTGACCTACTACATGCAAGAGAATCTCGGCTTCTCCCCCATCAAGACCGGCCTGTCGTTCCTGCCGCTGACCGCCGCGCTCGTCCTCACCTCCACGACGGTGCAGACCAAGCTGCTCTACCGCACGGGCGCGAAGCCGCTGGTTGCCGCCGGAATGACGCTCGGCTTGATCGCGATGCTCCTACTGACTCGCCTCTCTCCCGGCGCCGGCTACGCAAGCCACGTCCTACCGTCACTCGTCATCACCGGCCTGGGAATGGGCTGCATCTTCGCACCCGCCTTCAGCACCGCCACACTTGGAATCGACAGCTCCGAGGCGGGCGTCGCCTCCGCGATGGTCAACACCTCCCAGCAGGTGGGCGGCTCGGTTGGCACCGCGCTGTTGAGCACAATCTTCGCCAGCGCGACCGCCGCCTACGCTTCCAGCCACGCCAGGACGCCCGCAGCCAGCAGCGCGGCGGCGATCCACGGCTACACCACCGCGTTCGCCTGGGCCGCGGGAATCTTCGCCCTGGGCCTGCTCCTGGCGCTGCTCATTCTTCCGTCAAAGAGCAAGAGCAGTTCCCCGGCACCAGAGAAGGCCGTGGACTACGGAGCAGCAATCCCGTCGAGAGCGGCGGCGCCGGCCACCGCCATCTTGGTTACCGGACCCTGTTGTCACTTCGCCGTGAGGGTGCACATCGAGCACATCACCCTTCTAGGTGACGTACCCACACACGTTGTGAACGGCTGAGGAGGCATCCGGGCCACATCCCAGGCTGTGGGTCTGCGACGACTCACTTCCACAGGAGGACCCGGATGCAGATCCACGGTAGAGCGAAGCTCGGACCGGCTGGTCGGCTGGCGCTGACGCAGGCGGTGATGGATGGGATGACGTTGAAGCAGGCCGCGGCCTGCTTCAACGTGTCGCCGGCGACAGCCCACCGGTGGTGGCATCGCCGGCTGCAGGCAACGTCAGAGGAGCTCGTTTCGGGAGCTTGGCTCTTGGATCGCTCAAGCCGTCCTCATCGCAGCCCGCGGCTGCTTGCGCCACCAGTTCAAGAGCGCATCTGCGAGGCTCGTCGGCACACCGGCTGGGGACCGCGACTCGTCGCCGGGGCGACCGGCCATCCACACTCAACGGTCTGGAAGGTGCTGCATCGCCACGGTCTCTCTCGGCGCCTGCGCCAACCACGCGAAGCAGCGCACCGCTACGAGTGGCCGTGCCCGGGAGACCTGCTGCATATGGACACCAAGCGTTACGCGCGCTTCGAGCGCCCCGGCCACGCGCTCACGGGGATACGCGATAAGACCGGCGCCGAGAAGCGTGCCTTCTGGGGTTACGAGTTCGCCCACGCGATCGTCGATGATCACTCGCGCCTGGCCTATGTCGAGCTGCTCAGCGACGAGCGCGCCGCGACAGTCACGGCGTTCACCGAACGGGCGCTCAGCTGGCTCGCCGCCCGCGGGATCCGCGCCAAGCGCGTCATGACGGACAACGCATGGAGCTACACGCACAACAACTCGCTGCGCGAGTTGTTCAACGCCAAGGGCATCCGGCACGTCACGATCAGGCCGCACCGTCCCCAGACCAATGGGAAGGTTGAGCGGTTTCATCAGACCATGGCTCGTGAGTGGGCCTACGGCCTCAGCTACCGCTCACACCATCATCGCGATCGAGCCCTGCCACACTGGCTCGAGCACTACAACCAGCGCAGACCACACAGCGGGATCGGCAACCGGCCACCAATCAGCCGCGTTCACAACCTATGTGGGCAGGACATCTAGGCCCCGCGCCGGGAAACGAAGCGACCGCGGCGCTCAGCGCCTCCCAGGTCGAGCTCGGGGGCCCCTCACCTCCGGCATCCCCATGAGCGGGCGCCGCTCTCGCCGACCCGCCGATGAGGCACGAATCGCCACGCACGGCGCCGCGATCGTGATATTGCAGCTATCCCGTGCGGATGGGAACGATCAGCACCGAGCGTTGTGCGTGCGCCGAGAGTCCATGGGAGACGCTGCCGAGTAGGGCGCTGCGGACCGCGCCGCGCCCACGCTGGCCGCAGACAATCAGCCCAGCGTCGATCTCGTCAGCGATCTCCCCGATCGTCCCGACGACTGACACGTCGGCTCGCGCGGTTCGCGCGGAAGCGTTGTAGCCGTGCTCGCGCGCGCCAGCGGCACCCTCCTCGGCGACGCGTTTCGCAAGGGCGGCCTCCTGCTCGTCTATCTCGCCCTCGTTGGGTACGGCGGTCAGAAACGACCCCGCTCGAACCAGGCTGACCACCGCGGGCGTCCACACTGTCAGCACTACGGCATCGGCTGGGTGCGTTATGAGCTCGGCAGCTCCGCGCAGCGCCGACCGAGCTCCGTCTGATCCGTCGTAGCAGAACAACACCGGCTTATTCATCACAAATCCTGATCGTCGTCACGATCAGCACACGAGCTCCGCCGAGCTGTCGCGGGACCTGAGCACGACCTCAGCCTACAAGGCAAAGAGTCGAGCGGTCACGGAAGCTTCTGCCGCGCCTGCTCAAACTGCCCGGTTGACCAGGCGCTCGTCGAACAACAGACGGCGCTCGATCCTCACGCGACGTCCGTCTGGACCAGGCCCGCCGTGCGGCGGGCGGGCCAGGCCAGCGCGTGGGCGGCAGCTCTTCGGCCGTACCGTGATTGCCACTCGCCGCCACCGCTACGCGCCTGCTCGTTGACTGACGTCGTCCCGCCGGGCCCCTCGGGTTCCTCAACCGGTCGTCACCTTGCGGTAACTCCCGTCGCGAAACTCCTCGGGGAGCCCTGGATGCGACGGAGCCCAAGCGAGCTCTGCCCGAGCCTTGGCCGCGACGGTTCCCTGATCGAGCAGCAGGACTTCGGCGAAATAGTCGCCGAGGCGGGCCTTGGCCTCATCATCGGAGCCGGGCACCGCTCCTGGAGCGCCCGCTGCGACGGCGGCCGCCTCGGTCAGCTCTGCGACCGTCGGGTTTTGTCCGTCACCGACGACATAACGGCCGCGGGCCGAGTCCTGCTCCAGAACGAGACAAAAGAAATTCGCCAGATCAGCGACGTGGATCGTCGACCAATGCTGCCGTCCGGTGCCGAGCATGATCAGATTGCCGGTGTCGTCTCGCGGGGATCCGAGCAGCAGCCCGGGAATCCCTCCTCCGCCGTCACCGTAGGCAGCGCTGGAGACGATCACGACGCCGCGCATGTCCGGGGCGTCGAGCACCCGCCGCTCGATCGGCTCCTTCCAAGCCACGAGTGGAGGCGAATCGATTGGTGAGTGCTCGTTGACCGAGGGGTTGTTCCCGTAGATCCACACACCGCTGATGTGCAGGTAGGGCTTGCCGGTGCCGGCGAACGCCGCTATCGCCGCGTCGACGACCGCGGAATCCAGGTCTGCGCTCGTGGCGTCTCCGGGACTCGCTGTGTGGATCGCCGCGTCCGCATCGCGCAGGATGCCCACGACCGCCGCTCGATCGTAGAGGTCGACCACGGCGAAAGTGGCCCCGCGATCGGCGAGGATGTCGGCCTGGGAGGCATCGCGTACGAATGCCGTCACCGAGTGACCGTGCTGTTGCAACTCCGTCAGAACGTGAGATCCGATGAACCCTGATGCACCGGTGAGTCCCACTTTCATAGCTGAACGGCCTCCTGTCTTTGCTCGCTGAGTCCTTTGATCGATGCCTGGAGAACTGCGGCGCTGCGCCGCCGGGGCCAACCCTTGCCGGCCACCCTGGCGCCGTCGCCGAGCCATCCCGATTCAATCGTTTGATTGAGCTTACGCGAGTAAGCGGGACTCGTCAAGCGTCCGCTTGAATTGTTTGGTGAGCGGGCAAATCCGGGCCGCTCCCGCGAGTCAACCGGAGCCTGCGGCGCGAAATGCTCCGGCAAGTATCGGTACCAGCAGGCGCTCGATCTGCTTCTGGGACTTGCTCCTCAGCTCGGCCCCAACGGGCGCGAGCACCAGCCAGTTGATCATTCCGGCGACGCAGCGGGTCCGGAAGATCAACTCTTGATCCTTCACGCCATGAAGGTTTGCCTTGAGCACCCGAACGACCTCAGCACGAATCCGCTCGAACCTGGAATCGAGCCGACCCCACCCTTCGGGAGGGTCGATCCCGGCTCGCGCCACGATGCGCATCACGGCGAGATCGCGACCTCCCGCGACCAGCGAGCCGATCAGCGGGCGCGCGAAGGCTGCAGCCAATGCCTCAAGCGTGGAGTCGGGATCGAGCGCGCCCACCGCGTCTTCTTGAGCGTCGAGGTAGCGCTCGAGGGCATGCTCGATCGCCGCGTCACACAGCGACTTGAGCGAGCCGAAGTGATAGCTCACGGCCGCGACGTTCGCGTCCGCGGCGTCCGTCAGCTCCCGGAGGGTCACTCCGTCCTCGCCGCGTTCCGACAGCAGGTCGAGCGCGGCATCCATAAGTCGTGCGCTCGTCCGCAGGCCCAGCTCGCGACGCTGGTCTGGTCTCGCTGATTGCATCGCAACTTATTCAATCAGATGCTTGACACAGCGGTCCAGCAGGGTTTACCGCGTGCCTGGGCTCGTGGCTGCCTGCCGCGGCCGCGAGCGACCGTTTGACTTTCCCCCTGCCACGTGGCTGTTTCCCTGCTGCGGAACACCGATCCATCGGGAAACGGCGGCGGCGTTCTTCGTCGGCTTGCCGAGCAGGTAGCCCTGGACGGCATGGAGACCGAGATCACGAACGGCGGAAAGGTCGGTCGGGCGTTCGATTCCCTCCGCGACCACGGTCGACCCGAGGTCGAGGGCGAGCGACAGAAACGCGCTGACTGCTACGCGCCGCGCATGATCGTCGGCGATTCCGTGGATCAGTGACCGATCCACCTTGATGAAGTCGGGTTGCAGCTCAAGCACATGGCGCAACGATGCGTAGCCAGCGCCGGCGTCGTCGACGGCGATGCGCAAGCCCTGCTCGCGCAGCGGTGCGAGCTCACGGTGCAGAGCGGTGTAGCTCGCGACCGCCGAGTGCTCGGTGATCTCCACGACGAGTTGGGTCAGGGGGAGATCGGTGCGGAGATTGGCGCGACGTGCCAGCTCGACCAGCGCGTCCGGGGACACGTTCAGCGCCAGGAACTGTTCCGGACCGAGCGACGGGATGATCTTCCAGGCCTCGCGAATCGCCAGCCGTTCGAGTTCGAGACTGAGGCCGACGGTCCTCGCTTCCATCAACGTCACGTCGGGCACGCCGAATGGGTGGGGAAAGCGGGCGAGTGCCTCGATGCCGACGCATCGCCCGTCGTGCAGGTCCATGATCGGCTGGTATGCAATATCGACTCTGTCGGACTCGACTAGGCGCATGATGTCTGCTTCGAGCCGTTCCCGTGCGCGCTGCTCGTCGAGGTCGGGCACGATGAGCTCGCCCAGCATCATCATGAACCGCACGTCGCGCTCGTCGAGCGTGTGGTCCGGTACGTGGCTGAGGCCACACAGCGCTCCGTAGGATGTCCCGTCTGAGAGCCGCAGGGGAACCCCGATGAACGAGCCGATTGGTGCCTGGCACGTCACGGGAAGCTCGGACACCCGCTCGTCGGCGGTCGCGTCGTCGATGAGGTTTGGAATCTCTCCGCCCACGAGCAGCTGGCAGTAGGTGGCGTCGTCTGGTGAGCCGCCGCCGAGAGCTATCTCGAACGACGAGATGTCTCCGGCGACAGCGTGGTACACCTGACCGGCAGCCGTCAGCTCGGCGAGGAACGCCGCATCGAGTCCGAGATGGCAGTGAGCGAGCTCAACGACCTGGTCGAGTCCAATCTTCCCACTGTCCGGATCAAGCAAGCGTTTCATGGCGTCTGCGTGTCGTCATGGTCTCTGCTGCGGGCAGCGGGGTAATGGCTGTGACGGTCTCTTTACGTGCGACCTGTCGCTCATCGGTCATCCTGAGCTCCGCCTTGAGGACAAGGGGCGACTGCCGACGAAAGGGCTCGGTCGCGAGCACGTGATTCGCCGCGACGCCGAGATCCCACATGGGCATCGTGCGCGAGCGCGCGATCCTGGCATACGCAGAAACGCTGGACGCGACCGCCGGCATTCAGGTCTTCGGGGCACCGGACGACGCGGTGCTGGCGATGCTCGCGCAGCAAACCGGCTCGGGCGTCCCGTTGACGGTGAAGGCAGATCACCTCGGGGGCTTCACGCGAACGGATATGAGCTAGCGCGCCGCATCTCGAACGCCGTCGTGAACCCCGCTCTGGGGGGCTTTTCTGAGGGTGAGCGAGGGGACTCGAACCCCCGACCGCCTGGACCACAACCAGGAGCTCTACCAACTGAGCTACGCCCACCACGCGAGGAATCGGAGTCTAGCGCCCGTCGCGCGGCCTCAGGCCCTGTGCATCAGAACGCCTCGCCGCTCGCCCTGATCGCTCCAGCCGGCGGGCGCCCGCAGCAGTGTTTCGACCTCGGCCTCCGCCAGCTGTGGCTCCGATTCTGAGTGGCCGGGAGCGTCGCCCGCCGGCGCCTTCGCCAGCACGATCAGACGCGCCTGCAACAGCGAGCCGACCGCCCGTTCGGCCAGCGCCAGGGATTCGCTGGGCGAGCGCTCGGTGAAGCGCGTCGCCGCGAGCCGCCACGCCTGGGAGAGCGGCGCCGGGCCCTTGGCGAGCAGCGCAAGCAGCTCGAGGCCGAGCGAGTCAGCGACCAGCGCGGCCTCGGGCGGGGGCTGTTGGGGCGGAGGCTCCGGGGCGGCGCCCGCCGCCGGCTTGGCCGCCTCGAGCACACGTTCGGTCACGTTCTCGCTCTCGCGCTGCGCCGCGGACCAGCCGCGGCCCATCGTCAGCTGCTCGAGCGGTAGGCGCGGACCCTCGAGTATCGTCAGCCTTGCGTGGTGGGGGATCCACTTGCGTTCCCCCAGTTCAACCCAGGGATCGCGCATCCACGGCTCGACGATCGCGCGCAGCTCCCGCTCGTCGAGGTTGAACCGGCACAGGTTGTGCGGGAACTGTCTGAGCTGTACGTGGTACACCCCGTCAAAGGCTCGCACGTCCTCGGCGGCCGCGTCGGTGACTCGTGCACGAGGCGCTCAATCGGCGCCCGCCGAGGCGGTGTCCGCCGAGCGAGCGCCCACCGACCCGTGGGCGGGCGGGTCCGCGCCCGTCGAGTCTGCCCCGGAGCGCGGGGTCAGCCTGGAGCGCATGACCTCCACCGCCCGCGGGTTCGAGTCGATCAGCACGTAGCGGCGTGCGAGCTTGACCGCCACGGCTCCGAGGGTGCCGCTGCCGGCGAAGAAGTCAAGGCACCAGTCGCCCGGGCGCGTGGAGGCCTGGACCATGCGACGGATGATGCCCTCTGGCTTCTGGGTCGGATAGCCCGTCTTCTCGCGACCGCTGGTCGGAACGATCGTGTGCCACCAGACGTCCGTCGGCAGCTTGCCGCGCGCGGCCTTCTCGGCCGTGACGAGTCCGGGAGCCATGTAGGGCTCACGGTCGACCTGCTGTGAGTCGAAGAAGTAGGCCGAGGGATCCTTGACGTACACGAGGATCGTGTCGTGCTTGGACGGCCAGCGGCGCTTGGCGCGCGCCCCGTAGTCGTATGCCCAGATGATCTCGTTGAGGAAGCCGTCGCGGCCGAAGATCTCATCCAGCAGGAGCTTGCAGTGATGTGACTCGCGGAAGTCGATGTGGAAGTAGAGCGTGCCCTCCTGCGTCAGCAGCCTGCGGCCCTCCTGCAGGCGCGGCGAGAGAAACGCCAGGTAGTCCTCGAACAGGTCGCCGTAGGACGACTCTGCCAGCAGCCTGCTCCGATAGCGACGACCCTGAAAGCCCGTGCGATCCCCGTCCTCATCCGCCACCGCCTCGAGGGTCCTGCGCGTCTGCGTGCGCCCGGTGTTGAACGGCGGGTCGATGTAGATGAGCTGGAAGGACTCGTCGGCGAAGCGCGGCAGCAGCTCGAGGTTGTCCCCCAGCAGGATCTGATCAGCGACTGGGGATTCGCCGGTGCGGGCCACTCATCCCTAGGTTACGTTCACTCGCCGATGGAGCCGGCGAGGACCGGTGCCCGACAGCTCATGGCATGGCCTGCCGCTGACCTGCGGCCGGCACTTGGGATGGCCTTCGCCGCGCACCGGATCGCGCCCGGAGGCGCGGCGAGCGCGCTGCACAGCGCATGAGCGCCCGCCCGCGTGTTTACTTGCGGGCCGATGACCGGCGATGACCCCACGGCGAGCAGGCGGCGCGGGGCAGCGATGCACGCGCGGAGGATCGGCCTGGCCGCGGCCGTCATCGCCGCCGTCGTCGTCGTGGTCGTCCAGTGCGGCGTGGGCCAGGGCGAGGGGCCGAGGATCTCCGGCGCATCGCGGCGCTTGCTCGGCGTGTCGGTCTCGGTCGACGCGCGCCGTCCCCGGGCGCCGGTCCCGGCGGCGTTCCTCGGCCTCTCCTTCGAGCTTTCGAGCCTGCACCAGATCGCGCAGTACGCCGATCGCGGAGACTTCGTAGCGCTGCTGCGCAGCTTGGGACCGGGCGTGCTTCGCTTCGGCGGCGTGTCCGCCGACACGCGGACCGCCTGGAGCGACCCGGCGACGCCGCGGCCAGGATGGGCGTCGGGAACGATTGGAGCGGGCGATCTGCGTGCGCTCGGGAGGCTGGCCGCCAGGAGCCGCTGGCACGTCCTGCTCACGATCGGCCTCGCTCACTACAACGCGCCGGCGGCGGCGCGCGAGGCCGCGGTGGCCAAGGCGTCACTCGGGCGCTGGCTGGCGGGTATCGAGCTGGGCAACGAGCCTGACGCGTACGCGCACCACAGGCTGCGGACGGGGGTGTGGACGTTCTCCCGCTACAGCCGGGAGGTCGCGGCCTACCGGAGCGCCATCGAAAGGACCGCCCCGGGCATCGCGTTGGCCGGCCCGGACGTGTCCGGCTCGCTGGCGTTCCCAGAGTGGGGGCGCGGCGAGGCCAAGCGCCTACACCCTTCACTGCTCACAGGTCACCACTATCCGCTCGGCTGTCACGACGTTCCGCCTCCCACGATCGAGCGGCTGCTCAGCCCGTCGATCCGGCGCCTCGAGGACGCGTCGCTGAGACGTTACCTATCGGTCTCTCGCGCGGGGCGCGTGCCATTCCGCATGGACGAGACCAACAGCGTCTCGTGCGGTGGAAGGTCCGGCGTCAGCGACACCTTCGGCTCGGCCCTGTGGGCGCTCGACTACATCGTCCGGTCGATGTCCGCGGGCGTCGCGGGCATGAACTTCCAGGGCGCGCCCGCCAACTGCCACGGCTATTCGCCCGTCTGCGCGCCCACGCCGGCACAGCTGGCGAGCGGCGAACTCAGGGCTCAGCCGGAGTGGTATGCGCTGCTGCTCGCCAGGTCGCTGATCGGCGACCGGCCGGTGAGGGCCAAGCTCACCACCTCGGAAGCGGCGGACATGGATGTCGTGACGCTGCTCTCGCCGAGCGGAGCGCTTCATGTGGTGATCCTCGACGACGACCCGCCGGGATCTCGTGCGGCACTCGTGAGCGTGCACGTGGGCCGCGGCTACCGAGCAGGCGAGATCCTGTCGCTCGTGGCGCCCTCTCCCGCGGCGAGCGCGGGCGTCGAGCTGGGCGGCCGAGCCGTGCAAGGCGCCGGCACATTCGGTGAACCGAGTGAGCTCTCCCACGGCGCGGATCGGGGCGGGGTGATCACGCTCGTCGTCTCGCCCACGAGCGCGGTCCTGCTGACGGTGCCGGCGCAGGGCAGCGGATCAGGCTGAGCAGCCTACGCGCGGTCGACCTCCACCCACTGGTAGGAGCGACCGCACAGCGAGCGCCAGCGGGCGGGCGCGACGGATTGCAACGGCGGCTCGGATGGGGCCCCCGCGGGGGTAAGGAAGATCGCGTACAGGACTGCCGTGCCGCCGTCGCCCGGCCCGAGGCTGAAACCGCGCGTATGGACGATCGACAGCCGATGGCGCCCGGCCGAGAGCGGCACGCGCACTGGAACCATGGTGTTCGGGACGAGCGAGTTGCCACCCAGCTGGGCGCCGACGGACGCGAGCCGACGTCCGTCTACCTGCACGCTGACCGCGGGCATTATCTGACCCTGTAGCCAAAGGTCCCACAGGCCCGACCGCGGGACTTCGAACGCCACCGAGAGCCGCCCGGCGGTGTTCATCGCAAACCCCTGGCGCAGATGCCCCCAGCGGGCGGGGTGGGAGGCGTTCGCCAGGGAGACGGGCACGAGCGCCGGGGAGCTCGCCGCGATCAGGTTCGCGCCGCGGGCGCCGGCGAGCGCGGCGAGGGCGGCGATGCGCGCGCACTGCCCGCCGGGAGGACCCGACAGGCCGACATCGGCGATCGCCGCCTGCGCGCCCGGCCGGCGGCCCCATACTTCGTAGTAGGTGCCTCTCCAGAGCAGGCTGTAGGCCGACGGAGGTCGCTTGGACGAGGGGTCGCGGCGGGTGACGATCAGCGGGTAGGCGCTCAGGGCCGCCGGCGGCAGCTGTTCCAGTTCGACCGGGTGGCGGTAGCCCGCGTTGGCAACCGCCGACCCTCCGGCCGCCAGCGCGGGCGGCCCGTAGATGAAGTTCGGCCCACCCACGTCGAGGTCGCGCAGCTCATACAGCGAGTATTCGTCGAAGTCGGTGAACAGGGTTGGGCCCCGGCCGGCAAAGCGGTGATCGATCGAGGCCAGCTCCTGATAGCGCGCCGTCGGGGCCAGGTTTGTGCTGTGGTACTGCAGCGCGTCGGAGGCGATCACGCCGCCGGCCAGCGCGAGCGCCAGGACGGGTGCGGCGTAGCGGAAGGCGGACGTTCGCAGCGAGGCCACCCCCGCCCAGGCCAGCAGCACAACGACGGGAGTCGTGAGCATGAGCGTCTTGGCGTCGACCCACGTGGTGCTGTACGCGATCAGGCCGGCGCATAGGGCGAGCACGAGCGCAAGCCAGCCCGCGAGCGCGTAGGCGCGCGTGCGGACGATGTGGATGACTCCGAGCACGGCGGCGAGGACCGAGATGGCCAGCAGCACGCGGGTGATCGTCAGATCGTGCCCGACGGGTGGGTTCTTGTAGCTTTCCCAGACCCACACGCCGAACACCTGCACGTCCTGAAGCGGTTTGATCAGATTGCCGGGGTTGGACGTCGAGGCGATGTTCTGCGCGATTCGCAGCGATCCGGAGGCCTCGGCCCAGGTCGGCAGGGCCGCCAACGCCCCGACGATCAATCCAACGGCGATCAGGCGGAGCGCGCGCCAGGCGCGCTTGGGCTCCGCCGCGACTTCCGCGATCAAGATCACGGCGAGGACCACGGCGGCAGCGAGCACCCAGGCGCCGAACCCGACGCCGAGCGCCGAGATCCCGCCCGCCGCGACGAGGGCGAACGGGATCGCGCTCTGCGGACGACCTCCCAGCCAGCGTCGATGGAGAACCACGAGCGCACCCAGCGTGAGCATCATCCCCAGCGAGGTGACCTCCTTGACCGAGCCGATCAGCTCATAGCCGTAGACAAGCGCGGGGATCGTCGCGCTGAGCGCCGCCAGCGCGGCCCACCCCCCGTCGAGCCCGACCCGCCGCACCAGCAGCCACGCCGGCCCGGCGGCGGTGGCGAGCATGAACGCGTTGAAAGGCTGGAAGGCCCAAATCAGCGGAAGCCGAAGCAGGACCGCGCTGGCGCCGAACAGGGTGTCCGAGCCGGACGGGTAGTAGGTGTTGTAGTAGGCGTTGATGTACTGGCCGTAGGAGTTGCGCAGATCCAGATGGGCGTAATCCTGGCCGTGGCGCAAGAGGAAATCCGAGCCCATCATGTGGACCGCTGAGTCCGCGAGGGTCATGTAGGAGGAGAAGCTCGGCCGCCCGGCCGCAAGCACGGGAGCAAGCGCGAGGAGGTAGGCGAGCACGGGCGCGACCAACTGCCAGCCCGAAGCCCGCCAGCGGCGTGCGAGCGTCTGCACCCTCGGCCACGCGAACGCGAACCCGGCCACCGCGACGAGGGCGATCGCGTAGGGAGTGCCAGGCGCGAGGGGCGCCACGTAGGTGAAGAGCTGCGAGACCGCGATCAACCCGGCCGCGCCGACGGTCGGCAGCAGCGCCGCGGGAAGGAAGCCACCGCAGAGGCGGTCGATCAAGAGGCCGGCGCCCACCACGAGCACAGCGAGCACCACCGGGTAGACCAACGTAGTCAGAGCGAACATCTAGAGCGACTGCTCGATCACCAGGAGGGATCGCTCGACACGTTCTCCCGTGGACGCCGTCCACGGGCGGTCCGGCTCGAGCATCGACACATCATCTCAACTGGCGCGGCCGCCCAAGCCGGCGGCTCGGCCGGCGTTTCAGCGCCACAGCTGACGGGAGAGCGTTCTCGAGTGTTCGGGGCGGGCGAGATTCAGCACGGCGATTCCGCGCGCGTGGGCGATGCGCAGCGCCTGACCGCTGCCCCCGACGCGCGGATCCTCGCCGTCCACGCTGCCATCCGGCGTCCAGCAGACGATGAACGCGGCCGCAGAGAGCAGATCCCGGCCGAGCACCTGGTGGACGTCGCGGGCCCGAAGGCGGCGTTCGCGCGCCGAGAGCGCACGCCAACCGGGGTGAAAGCGGGCCGCCAGCGAGCAGGCGGCGTCTGTCGGCTGCGCCTGCACGATCACGCGCCGGCCCTCCGCGCGTGAGCGGGCGAGGATCTGGAAGGCCGGCCACGGCAGGTACAGCTCGACCGCACCGCGACCGGCGAGCGCGCCCCTGTAGAAGGCCTGATCGACGCCGGGAGACATGCCGGTGCGCATCGTCCAGCCGAGCTGCGCAAGGCGTGCCGCGACTCGCTCGATCGACTCGAGCACCGCACGCGGTGCTCCGCGCGAGCCGATGCCCGCATACCGTCGAGGACCCTCGCGGCCGTCGAGCAGGCGCGCAAGCCCTACAGCGGGCTCAGCATGACCGTACCCTCCGCCCGAACGGTGACGGCCCCCTCGGCCTTGAGGCCCTGGGCGAACTCGTCGATCTTGCGCCTCGGACCGGTGACGGTGAAGCCCACCTGCGTCGTCAGCAGGTGCGGATGCTCGATGAGGGTGCACTTGAGACCAAGCTTGGCAGCCCAGTCGAGCATCGTCTGCTCGAAGGAGTCGCGGACCCACTTGCCGGCGCTCGCGACCATCGTGCGCGTTTCGATCACCTCGGCGTCACGGTCGGCGGCCCGCTCGGCATTCCTCTGCTCCTGACTCGGCGGCGGATCGGTCTGGCGCCACTGCCCGAGCTCGTCGTCCCAATGACTCACGCGGATGCCCGCCCCGACGCCGTCGCGCCGCAGCGCATCCTCGATCGCCGCCCTCGCCGCCGTGAGCGCGGCCTCGGTGGCTGCGTAGGCGAACAGGCGCCGTCCGTCATGCGTTATCACGACGTCGTCCGGCACCGCCGCGCCGGCCCCCTCGACGACGTCGGGGCCGCGCAGGCGTCCGATGAGCTGGTCCACGCCGTGGCGCGCACCGCCGGCGTCCAGCTCGGCCTCCAATCGCCAATCCTGATCCTCTGACACGTTCCTCCGATCTCGGGGTGTCGAATCCTAGCCTCAGATCACCGAGCCCGTGGCGGCGCGGCGACTCCGACCGACGCGAGACCAGCTGGGTGCCCCCGGCAGGCTACTTGCCGACGCATGTTTGGCCCGGCTTCAGGCGGGTAGTTGCCACGAGCCGGTCCGTGCTAAGCGAGTTCGAGCGGCGTCAGGGTGGCAGCGATCATCGGAAAGGACAGCCAAGGGAGAGGACAACATGGCAACCGGGCCGACCGCTCGGCGCCCGACCGCGGGCGCGACAAAACCGCACGGCGGCGCAGGCAAGCGATCAAGAGCGAACTCTAGCCGGACGGCTCAATCTCCCTCCAACGGCGCCACATCGGCCCGCGATGGATCCGGTTCGCGTCCGGGAGGAGCCCCGCAACCCGAGGCGCCGCGCGCCCGTACTAAGCAGGCTCCCAGCTCGCGGGCGGTCGAGGACGCGCAGCTCGAGGAGCTCCTCGCGGCCCTGCGAGCTGTCCGCGCGGGCCAGTTCTCCGCGCGCCTGAACATCCGCCGCCGGGGACTATTCGCCGAGATCGCGAGCGAGTTCAACGAGCTGGCGGCGATGAACGAGCGAATGTCCAATGAGCTCGTTCGCGTGGGGCGGGTGATCGGGCGCGATGGGCGCATGACCGAGCGCGCCGCTCTGAGCGGGGCGAGCGGGGCCTGGGCCACCAGCGTCGACTCGGTCAACGCGCTGATCGACGATCTCGTCCGCCCGACGACCGAGGTGGCACGCGTGATCGTCGCAGTCGCCGAGGGTGACCTGTCGCAGAAGATGGCGCTGAAGATCGAGGGTCAGCCCGTGAAGGGCGAGTTCCTGCGCATCGGCACGACCGTCAACACGATGGTCGATCAGCTCTCCTCCTTCGCCGACGAGGTGACCCGCGTCGCGCGTCAGGTCGGCACCGAGGGCAAGCTCGGTGGCCAGGCGAAGGTCACGGGCGTCTCCGGGACGTGGAAGGACCTGACCGACTCCGTCAACTTCATGGCCTCGAATCTGACCGACCAGGTGCGCAACATCGCCCAGGTCACGACCGCGGTGGCGCAGGGCGACCTCTCGCAGACGATCACGGTCGACGTGAAGGGCGAGATCCTCGAGCTGAAGAACACGATCAACACGATGGTCGATCAGCTCTCCTCCTTCGCCGACGAGGTGACCCGCGTGGCGCGCGAGGTCGGCACCGAGGGCAAGCTCGGCGGCCAGGCGGACGTTCCGGGAGTGGCGGGCACGTGGAAGGACCTGACCGACTCCGTCAACTTCATGGCCTCGAATCTGACCGACCAGGTGCGCAACATCGCCCAGGTCACGACCGCGGTGGCGCAGGGCGACCTCTCGCAGACGATCACGGTCGACGTGAAGGGCGAGATCCTCGAGCTGAAGAACACGATCAACACGATGGTCGATCAGCTGTCCTCCTTCGCCGACGAGGTTACGCGCGTCGCGCGCGAGGTCGGCACCGAGGGCAAGCTCGGCGGCCAGGCGGACGTGCCGGGAGTGGCGGGCACGTGGAAGGACCTGACCGACTCCGTCAACTTCATGGCCTCGAATCTGACCGACCAGGTGCGCAACATCGCCCAGGTCACGACCGCGGTGGCGCAGGGCGACCTGTCGCAGAAGATCACGGTCGACGTGAAGGGCGAGATCCTCGAGCTGAAGAACACGATCAACACGATGGTCGATCAGCTCTCCTCCTTCGCCGACGAGGTGACCCGGGTGGCGCGCGAGGTCGGCACCGAGGGCAAGCTCGGTGGCCAGGCCGAGGTCGAGGGCGTCTCGGGCACGTGGCGGGGGCTGACCGAGAACGTCAACTTCATGGCCAACAACCTCACGGGCCAGGTGCGCAACATCGCCCAGGTCACGACCGCGGTGGCGCAGGGGGACCTGTCGCAGAAGATCACGGTCGACGTGAAGGGCGAGATCCTCGAGCTGAAGAACACGATCAACACGATGGTCGACCAGCTGCGCTCGTTCGCGGCGGAGGTTACGCGCGTCGCGCGCGAGGTCGGCACCGAGGGCAAGCTCGGTGGCCAGGCCGAGGTCGAGGGCGTCTCGGGCACGTGGCGGGGGCTGACCGAGAACGTCAACTTCATGGCCAACAACCTCACGGGCCAGGTGCGCAACATCGCCCAGGTCGCGACCGCGGTGGCAGAGGGTGACCTGTCGCAGAAGATCACCGTCGAGGCCAAGGGCGAGGTCGCCGCCCTCGCCGACACGATCAACACGATGGTCGACCAGCTGCGCTCGTTCGCGGCGGAGGTTACGCGCGTCGCGCGCGAGGTCGGCACCGAGGGCAAGCTCGGCGGCCAGGCCGAGGTCGAGGGGGTCTCGGGCACGTGGCGGGGGCTCACAGAGAACGTGAACTTGATGGCGTCGAATCTGACCGACCAGGTGCGCAACGTCGCCCAGGTCACGACCGCCGTGGCAAAGGGGGACCTGTCGCAGAAGATCACCGTGGATGCCAAGGGCGAGATCCTCGAGCTGAAGAACACGATCAACACGATGGTCGATCAGCTGTCCTCCTTCGCCGACGAGGTTACGCGCGTCGCGCGCGAGGTCGGCACCGAGGGCAAGCTCGGCGGCCAGGCCACGGTCGGGGGCGTTTCGGGCACGTGGCGGGGCCTGACCGAGAACGTCAATCAGCTGGCCGGCAACCTCACGACGCAGGTGCGCGCGATCGCTGAGGTCTCCACGGCGGTCACGCAGGGCGACCTCACCCGTTCGATCTCCGTGGAGGCACAGGGCGAGGTGGCCGAGCTGAAGGACAACATCAACCAGATGATCGCCAACCTGCGCGATACGACCAAGCGCAACGAGGAGCAGGACTGGCTCAAGACGAGCCTGGCGAAGGTATCGGCGCTGATGCAGGGTCAGCGCGAGCTGCGCACCGTGACGCAGCTGATCATGTCCGAGCTGACGCCCACCGTGTCCGCCCAGCGCGGCGCCTTCTTCCTGATGGAGCCCGCGGAAGGCGAGCGCTTCGAGGCGCGCCTGCGCCTTGTCGCGAGCTACGGCTATACGCGGCGGGACGGCGCCTCGGAGACGTTCCTGCTCGGGGAGGGTCTCGTCGGCCAGGCCGCGGTGGAGCGCAAGAGCGTCCTTCTGACGGACATTCCGCCCGACTACATCAGGATCGGCTCGGGTCTGGGCGGGGCATCGCCGGTGAACATCATCGTGATGCCGATCCTGTTCGAGGAGCAGGTGCTCGGCGTGATCGAGCTGGCCTCTCTGCACCCATACAGCGAGATGCACCGGACGTTTCTCGAGCAGCTGATGGCGACGCTGGGCGTGGTGCTCAACACGATCACGGCGAACATGCGCACCGAGCAGCTGCTGCAGCAATCGCAATCGCTCACCCAGGAGCTGCAGACCCAATCACAGGAGCTGCAGCGCCGCCAAGACGAGCTCAAGCGCTCCAACGTGGAGCTCGAGCAGCAGGCTGAATCGCTGAAGGCGTCGGAGGAGCTGCTCCAGTCCCAACAGGAGAAGCTGCAGCAGGCGAACGAGGAGCTCCAGGAGAAGGCCGCCCTGCTCGGGGACCAAAACCGCGACATCGAGACGAAGAATCGTGAGATCGAGTTCGCGCGCAGGGGACTCGAGGAGAAGGCCACCCAGCTCGCACTGTCGTCCAAGTACAAGTCGGAGTTCCTGGCCAACATGTCACACGAGCTGCGCACGCCGCTCAACAGCTTGCTGATCCTCTCCAAGCTGTTACTGGAGAACGAGCGGGGCAATCTCGACGAGAAGGAGCTCGAGTTCACACGCACGATTCACACGGCGGGCACCGATCTGCTTCAGCTGATCAGCGACATCCTGGACCTGTCAAAGATCGAGGCAGGAAGGATGGAGATCCTGCCGGACTTCGTGAACCTCGCCGACGTGCAGGCCTACGTCACCCGCACCTTCGATCCGATCGCCGCCGACAAACATCTGGGCTTCGTGATCGAGGCGGACCCCACGCTCCCTCGGGCGATCGTGACCGACGAGCAGCGCCTCGAGCAGATCTTGAGGAACCTGCTCTCGAACGCCTTCAAGTTCACCGAGGCGGGAGGAGTCACGCTGAGCGTCAAACGGATAGCCGACGAGCGGGTGTCCTTCGCTGTGTCCGACACCGGCGTCGGTATCGCCCCCGACAAGCTGCAGGTGATCTTCGAGGCATTTCAGCAAGCCGACGGCACGACGAGTCGCAAGTACGGCGGCACCGGGCTGGGCCTCTCGATCAGCCGGGAGCTCGCACGCGCGCTCGGGGGCGAGATCCAGGTCGCCAGCACGGTCGGGCAGGGAACCACCTTCAGGCTCATCCTGCCGATGCGCTATTCGCCATCGCTCGGCCCGTCGCTCGAGCCCCGCCCAGGGGAGGGCTCGACGCTCGCGCCCGCAGAACGGCCGCACCCGGTCCCTTCGCCCGCCGGCCTCGTGCCCACCGACGCGGCGAGCACAGCCGCCAGCGAGGCAGCGACGGGAGGTGCGAGTGCCGTCGTGGGGGCGCCGCTGTCGTCCTCGGCGCGCGAGCAGGCCTCGCGTCCCGCCGAGCGCGTCCTGATCGTGGAGCGACGTAGCGCCGCCGCAGACGCGGTCGCCGGACTTGCGGCGCAGCCGAACGGCCTTTCAGTCACGACGGTGTCCTCGGTCGATCAGGTCGATGCCGCGCTCGAGGGCGCCGCCTTCGACTGCATCGTGCTTGGCCCCGGAACCCCCAAGACGGCGGCGTTCGGACTGCTCGAGCGCCTGAGCGTCCGAGCTCGCTTCCGATCCACGGCGTTCGTCCTGTATCTGGGTCGCGACCTGACCGCCCGCGAGCAGGCGCGCCTGCGACGGTTGCCGAGCGCCATCAGGGCCACGGTCGCGGAGAGCCCCGAACAGCTGACGGCCGAGATCGCGATGGTCCTCCAACGCAAGCTCGCGCGGCCCGCCTTCGAGTCGGCCGGGGTGGCCGAGGCGCCCGGGTCGGAGACCCTGCGGGGCAAGAAGGTCCTGCTCGTCGACGACGACGTCCGCAACCTTTTCGCGCTCGCGAGCCTGCTCGAGGACCGGGATATGGAGGTGGTCTTTGGCGAGACCGGACAGGAGGCGCTGGCAGCGCTCAAGCGGCATCCGGACATCGACGTCGTCCTGATGGACATCATGATGCCCGGCATGGACGGGAACGAGACGATCGCGGCGATCCGGCGCAGCCGCAGCCGGCGCAAGCTGCCGATCATCGCGGTCACGGCGAAGGCGATGGAGGGCGATCGCGAGCGCAGCCTATCCGCCGGAGCTTCGGACTACATCACGAAGCCCGTCGAGCCCGAGCGTCTGCTGTCGTTGATCGGCACATGGCTTCAGCGCTGAGTCGCCCGGAGGCCGCTGGGGCCGAGCCGCCGCTCGCGATAAGCGGGACGCCGCGCAGGTTCGCGGACGAGCTCGCCGCGGGCGCGGGCAACGTCCTGCTGGTCGACGACGACGAGCAGTCTCTGAGAGCGCTGTGCGCCGTGCTCGAGCCGCTCGGGCAGCGGCTCGTCGTTGCTCGCTCGGGCGAACAGGGCCTGCGTCGGCTGTTGCATGAGGAGTTCGCCGTGATCCTGCTCGACATGCGGATGCCGGGACTCGACGGCTTGGAGACCGCCCGCTACATCCACGCCCGCTCCCGCACGCGGCACATTCCGATCGTCTTCCTCACCGCGCAGGCGGAGGATGTCGAGCAGGTCTTTCACGCGTATGCCGCCGGGGCCGTCGACTACGTCGTCAAGCCCTTCGATCCCGATGTGCTGCGCAGCAAGGTTTCAGTCTTCGTCGAGCTGCACCGGGCACGCGCCGAGCACGTCCGAGAGGCACGCGCTCGCGCCGAGGCGGAGGCGATCGCGAGCACGGTTGGCAAGCTGCAGAGCGTCTCCGACGCTGCGCTCGCGCATCTGCAGTTGGACGAGCTCCTGCCCGAGATCCTCAAGCGTGCGGCCACCGTCTTCGCGGCAGACGCAGCCGGGGTCTTGCTGAGCGAAGACGATCCGGCCGGCCTCGGCCTCGTCGTCTGGGACGGTGAGAACTGTTCGTCTGAGGCCATCTCGAGCTCGGGCGGCGACACGATGTTCGGCTCGGTGCTGCACGGCTCGGCGCTGAACCTGACCGAGCTGGTCGAGAAGGATCTTCCCACGGCGCTCCGCAGTCACGACCTACGCTCGCTGATCGCGGCGCCTCTGTCGATGGGCAGGCGAGCGGGAGGAGCTCTGTTCCTGGCCTCCCGCGACGCACGTCGCTTCCGCGACGAGGACACGGATCTGCTGGGTTTGAGCGCCGACCGCGCGGCGATCGCGATCGAGCACGCCCGCAGCTACGAGCACGAGCGCGAACTGGTGGAGTCGCTGCAGCATCACCTCCTTCCAGAGCGCCTTCCCCAGGTCCCGGGTCTGGCCATGGCCGCGCGCTACCGGCCCAGCGAGCGCGCCGCGCAGGTCGGCGGCGACTGGTACGACGCGATCGTGCTGCCCGACGGCCGCGTCGGTCTTGCGATCGGTGACGTGGTAGGGCACGGCATCGGTGCGGCCACGCTGATGGGTGAGCTGCGCGCGGCGCTGCGCGCGTACGTGGTGGCGGATTCGCGCTCGCCGGCGGAGGCGCTCTCCTCCTTGAACCGGCTCACGGCGGTAACGCACGGTGAGATGGTCGCGACGCTCATCTACATGGTCGTCGATGTCGACGGTTCGCGGATCCGCTTCGCGAGCGCCGGGCACCCGCCGCCGCTCCTCTTGAGCCCCGACGGCGACACCGGCTTGCTCGACCACGCCGTATCCGGTCCGCTCGGGGTCGCCGCGCATGCGGATTTCCACGATTGGGAGGCCGAGCTGATGCCCGGCAGCACCGTCCTGCTCTATACGGACGGCCTCATCGAGCGTCGCGGGGAGCCGATCGACGTCGGCTTGGAGCGACTTGCGGATGCGGTGCGCGAGGCGCCAGAGGAGCTGGAGCAACTGTGCTCACACGTCCTTGCCCGCGTTCCCGGCCGTGGAGGCTCTCTTGACGATGTGGCGATGCTCGCCGTGCGGCGACTGAGCGTGGCAGCCGAGGGACTCGACCTCGATCTCCCTGCCGAGCCCGGCTCGCTCGCCCTGGCGAGGCATCGCCTGGGGCGCTGGCTCACCGAGGCGGGGACCTCGCCCGACGACATCTTTGCGATCAGGGTGGCGGTGAATGAGGCCTGCACCAACGCCGTTGAGCACGCCTACGGCCCTGAACGCGGGTCGACGTTCCGCTTGGTGGCCGAGCGCTCGGCAAAGAGCGTGGACGTCCAGGTCGCGGACGCCGGCCGCTGGCGGACATCGCGAGGGTCAGGCGGGCTTGGACTGCAGATGATCGAGCAGGTCATGGATGGAGTCGAGATCGAGCAGACCGCCTCGGGGACGACGGTCCGCATGCGCAAGCTAGTGGGCCGAGCGTGATGGGCGACGAGCAACTCGAGTTTGACCGGCGAGCGCCGGTGGCTGAGCTGAAGGTCGAGCGCCGCGAGCGCGACGGCGTACGCTTTGTCGCGGCGGCTGGAGAGCTCGACATGTCGAACGTGGGCGCTCTCCGCGAGGCCACCTCTGGCCTGCGCAATGACGCGCTCGGGATGGTGATCGACCTGCGTTCCGCGAGCTTCATCGACAGCGCCACGATCGGCTTGCTGTTCGAGCTGCGCGGCGGGCTCAGGCGCCGCCGTCAAGCCCTGCGTGTGGTGTGCACGCCAGGATCGACGCCGCGGCGGGTGCTCGAGATGATGTCCTTCGACCCCGAGACGCTGAGCGAGCCGGACCCCGATGCCGCGGTCGAGGCGATCCTGCGCGAGGTCTCGCCGCGCGACTTAGGCTCGGCTGAGACCCGCCGGCCACGCGACTAACAATAAATTGGGGAAGCTCCTGTGCGGGCCGAGAGCCCGCTCGGGGCGTCCCTACGCCACCCATCCCCCGGTGGCGAACTGCATCGTGAGTACCCCAGCGTGATTCCGCTGCAGGCGAGCCAGACCCCGGCCCATCCCCGCCTGTCGACCCACACGGCAATTGCCATCTGCAGCGGGAAGAGCAGCAGCACGTATCGCGGGAACGAGACCAGCGGCTCCCCGGATTTCGGCGCGGAGACGAGAAGCACCAGTGAGAGGACGGTGTAGGCGCTGTAGGCGAGGGGGAGACGGCGGATCACGCCGATCGTCGCGAGCAGCGCGACGAGCAGCCGTGAGCTGCGCGACTGCGGGAGCTGACCGAGAGCGAGGAACAGCCGCAGCCGGAACCCTCGATTTGAGTAAGCCCGGATGTGCAAAGTGTGCGAAAGTCGACCGTGCCAAAATCGAGGAGAGGACGGTTGTGATGAGTGACGGGGTTTACCGCGTTACCGAGGTGATAGGCGTGAGCAGCGAGTCCTGGGAGGCGGCCGCGCGTAGCGCGGTTGAGACCGCCGCGAAGACGGTGCGCGACCTGCGCATCGCCGAGGTCCTCAGGCAGGATGTGGCGATCGAGAACGGCAAGATCAAGAACTACCGTGTCCGGCTTGCGATCTCGTTCAAGTACGAAGCCGGCGACTGAGACGGACCTGATGTAGTCCGGCTCGGATCAGATCCCCGCTCGGATCAGGGCCCCGGCAGTGCCAGACTTCCTCGATCATGACGAGGCGTTGCGGGCAGCTCGGCCGGGCCGAACGCCGCCAGAGGCATCAAAAGGGGCGCAGGTATGGGCATACGATGCGGGCATGGCGAATCTCCGCGAGACCATCCGGCACAACCGAGAGGCACGACGCAAGGTCCTCACGCGCGGCGAGCGCAGTCTGAGCTTGACGAGGTGCTCGATCTCGGCAACGGCGTGGTCCTTCAGGCTGTAACGCATCGAGGCCGCCCGACCGGCAGTACGAGCGATATTCGCCAGCGCTCCGCGCGCGTCTTGGTTGTGGTCGATGGCCTGATCGAGACGCTCACCTCTTTCAACGACATCGCCGAGGCCCGCGCTGGCGCCGAACGCCTCGCGCAGGAACGGGGGTAGGGATGTCGCAGGAGAACGTGGAGAGCCTTCGAGCCGTCCTGCGGACATGGGGTGAGGCTGGCCATATCGAGGATGTGGCTCGCGGTGAGGTTGACATGTCTCTCTTCGATCCAGACTTCACGTTTGAGAGCCCCGTCTTACCCGACCAGGCTGGCGAGACATACCACGGCCACGTCGGCCTGGTCAGGGCAACGAAAGGCTGGATCGAGGCTTACGAGTGGCTGCGGGTCGAGCTGGAGCAGATCATCGACGCTGGTGACCGCCTCGTCTCCATCCACCAAGTCAGGGCAAAGGCGAGACACACCGGGATCGAGTTGGACACCGACGTGGCCTACGTCTGGACGTTCCAAGATGACAAGGTCATTCACTGCCTGGCGTTTCCGAACCGGAAGCGCGCCATCGAAGCCGCAGGGTTGGAGAAGTAGCGATGTCGCAGGCGAACGTGGACGTCGTGGTCAGGGTGATGCGCCGCTTCAACGAGCTGGGCGTCCAGGAAGGGGCGAGCGAGGATTTCGACCCGGAGGTTGAGTTCGACTGGTCGAACTCGGACGCGCCTGACGGAGCGGTCTACCACGGTCTCGCGAAATGGCGTGCCGTCATGCAGAGCCGCACCGAGGAGCTCAAGGAACAGCGCTTCGACGTCCTCGAGATAACTGACGCCCCCTCGGACAATCTGATCGTCGTTATGCGTGTCCGTGGACGGGGCAGAGCTAGCGGCGTCGAGGTAGAGGCTAGGTCCGTCACCGTCTGGACGCTCGAGAAGGGAAAGGTGAGCCGTGTCAAGCTTTACCGGACGAGAGCCGAAGCCCTCGAAGCCGCGGGGCTTGCGGGGTAGGCGATGTCGCAGGAGCAGAACGGGGACTCTGCGACACGCCTGCTCGCCGAGCAATACGAGCGCCTCACCACCTCCGCTGTGGCTATAGCTGTCGCGGGCTAAGCGCTCTGCGGCTCGACATCCCGGACTGGAGCGCATACGCCGTTGAGAATGATCGCTAGGTGGCGACGCCAGTCGGCACTGCCGGGCTTGTAGTACATCGTCGAGGTGATTCCACACATCATCATTCCGAAATCCTCGAAGGAGAAGTCGTCTCGGACGACACCGGCATCGACTGCGCGCCGGATGATCCGGGTGACGACCCCAGCCAGAACGGCCTTCTGCTCCTCGATGCCCTCCCACTCGAGCTGGTCGGAGCCCATCATCGCCAGCTGAAAGCCCGCGTCTCCCTCGACCGCTTCGGCCGAGCGGCGCATGACCGTCTCGAGCGCGTCCCGCGGGTCCACGGTGCCCTCGGCGAGCGTCGCGATCGCCGCGAACTCCTGGAAGCGGACGCGCACCATCTCGGTCAGCAGCGCCTCCTTGGTTGGGAAGTGGCGGTAGACGGTGCCGATCCCGACGCCGGCGTGCGCGGCGATCTCATCCATCTGCGCTTCAGGGCCGTCCCGTGCGAACAACTCCCGGCCCGCGGACATGATCCGCTCGTGGTTACGCCGGGCGTCGGCTCTGAGTGTGCGCTGATCGATGGACATGACTTGACAAACGGAATCTTAGCTCCGTATGCTGCTATAAGCAAGGGGAACCGTAATTCCGCTTCCGGATCATCCCCAGGATTCCGCTCCAGAAAGGACCCCCATGGGCACTATCGAGACCCAATCTGGCGACGCAACGAGGATCGGCTCTCGCACACGTCGGGCCGCTGCCGACCTGACCTCACAGCGCGGCAAGAACCTTGCTCTGATGCTCTTGGCAATGACGCAATTCGTGGTGGTGATCGACGCGTCGATCGTGAACGTCGCGCTCCCGTCGATCGGCGCCCACCTGCACTTCTCCCGCGACGACCTCTCGTGGGTGGTCAACGCCTACACCCTGACCTTCGGAGGGTTCTTGCTGCTCGGCGGACGCCTTGCCGACCTGCTCGGGCGCCGGCGGATGTTCATGATCGGCCTGGTTGTCTTCTCGCTCGCCTCGCTGGCTGGCGGCCTTGCCCAGTCCGAGGCATGGCTGATCGCCGCGCGTGCGACCCAGGGTCTCGGCGCGGCGATAGTCTCGCCGGCGGCGCTCTCAATCATCACGACTACATTCGCGGAAGGGGCTGAGCGCAACCGGGCGCTCGGGATCTGGGGTGCCGTCGCCGGAGCCGGCGGTGCCGCCGGGGTCCTGCTGGGCGGCATTCTCACGAGCGGGCTGAGCTGGCGCTGGGTGCTGTTCGTGAATGTCCCGATCGGGATTGCCTCGGCGATGCTCGCCCCCCGGCTGCTGCTCGAGAGCAGGTCCGAAGATGGCACTGAAGGCTTTGACATTCCCGGTGCCGTGACCGTCACGGCGGGCCTCGCGCTACTCGTTTACACGGTGGTCGACGCCGTCAACGTCGGGTGGGGCTCGACGGGCACGCTGCTCAGGCTCGCCGGGTCGTTCCTCCTGCTCGCGGCGTTCGTGGCGATCGAGCGCCGCCAGCGCCACCCGCTGGTGCCATTTTCGATCTTCCGCCTGCGCACGCTCCGCGGATCGGACATCGTGGGCCTGCTGATCGGCATGTCTCTCTTCTCGATGTTCTTCTTCATCTCGCTCTACCTACAGGACGTCTTGCACTTCTCGCCGATCAAGACTGGGCTCTCCTACCTCCCGCTCGCTGTGGGCATAATCATCTCGGCCGGGGTCGGCTCGCAGCTCGTTACACGTATCGGCTTCAAGCCCATCCTGATCGGAGGTCTGCTGCTGATCGCGGGCGCCCTGGTGTGGTTTTCGCAAGTCCCCGCACCTGGTGGGTCTTACAGTGCCGATGTGTTGGGGCCCTCGCTGCTCGCCGCCTTCGGCCTCGGGTTCTCGTTTGTTTCGGTGACCATTGGCGCCGTGACGGGGACCAAGTCGCATGAGGCGGGCCTTGCGTCGGGATTGATCAACACCGCCCAGCAAGTCGGCGGCGCGCTCGGCCTGGCGATCCTCGCGACCGTCGCCAATAGCCGCACTCAAGGCTTGCTGAGCGGCGGCGCGCACCCTTCGGTCGCTCTCACCAAAGGGTTCGACCGCGCCTTTCTCGTCGGTGCAGGCTTTGCGATCGTCGGCGCGATCCTCGCGGCTGTCCTGATCTCCTCGCGCGACAGCCGCGAGCAGGCGACGGCTGCCAGGCGCGGCGAGCTTCAGGCGGTCCCTGCCTGAAGCCGGAAGCACGCGTCCAACTGGTCGGCTCTTTCGGCCCGGGCGATTGAGCATCGTCCGTTGCGCGCGTGGCGCCGCCTGCGCCGCTCGGCCGGGCTTCGGACCAGGCCTCGGGCGGCCATCACAGGCTCCGCATTCGGCCACGGTGCACGGCCACGGTGCCGCGGATATGCTCGCCCGAAACCCCGGAGGAGAGGACACACGATGGCAGTCGGGATAAGGCTCAGGTTCGCCGGCGGAACGCAGGAGCAGTACCAAGCCGTGCACGACACCGTGAACGCGAGTGGCCCGCTCGGCAGGGCCGACGGTTTGCTCGTTCACTCAGCCGGCCCGATCGAGGGGGGCTGGGGCGTGATCGACTTCTGGGAGTCCACTGACGCATTCGACCGCTTCACGCAGAACAAGCTCATGCCAGTCATCCAACAGCTCGGCGACCGAGCCTTTCCGAACCCGCCGGAGCGCAAGGACTTCCCGGTCCACAACCTCGAGCAGCACGGCGACTGAGTGGGCAAGCCCGCCGGGGTTGCCCACGGGCTGCCCCGGCGCGCTCCAGGTCATCAATCGCTGCGACGTGAAGCTGCGGTCTCACTGGCCTGTTCCTCAGGTGACCGACGCTTTCGGCGCACCGGTGCCTCGATCCAGGCTGGCCTGTACCGGACGCCCCACCAATCGCGAGGGCAGGCTCGCGCTCCCGACCAGCACCGAGCATGTCGAGTCGTCCCGGACGAGGGTTGTTGACGACTGCTTGGAGGAGCAAAGCGGCAGCCGCCGATCGGTGCCCGAGGACGCGAGCGACCCAGTGCGCATCCTGCGGGAGACTTGCCCTAGAGCAACCAATCCTTATCGGGATCCGTCGGGTCGAGCCATTTCCGGGCGTCTGACTCCGCGAGGATCGACAGGCGATCGCGCACGCCCGAGAGGTCGCGCCGCCGGCGGTCTGTCAGCGAGTCCAGACACGGTCTTGGGAGATATTGGGGACATATTTGGCTTGTCCGCAGCACCGATTCCCAATATGGCCCATTTCCAGGCCATTTATGATGCCCCCGGCAGGATTCGAACCTGCGACCCTCGGATTAGAAGTCCGATGCTCTATCCGGCTGAGCTACGGGGGCACGATCGCGCTCGAGCGGTGCGGCGCGACGGTCGAGCCGTCCTGACGGTGCTCATCGTGACACGTACTTAGGCACAGTTGAGCTGAAACCTGTAAAAGTTGCCCCCATGAGCGACGGGGTTGAGGACGACGAGGGAGAGCTGACACGCAAGCAGCGGCGCGAGCAGGCTCGCGCCGAACGCAAGCAACTCGAGGCGTCCGAAGCGGCCGATGAGAAGCGCCGCAAACGGCTGACCCAGCTCGGCATCGTCGTCGCTGTCGTGGTCGTGGCCATCGTGGCGGTGCTCCTGGCCACCGGCGGGAGCGCGAGCAAAGGCATCCCCAAGACCTCCCAGGCCAAGAGCCAGACGGTCAGCGAAGTCAGCGCCCTGGTGGCCGGCATCCCGCAGAGCGCCAACGTGCTCGGCAACCCCAACGCTCCGGTGACGCTCGAATACTTCGGCGATCTCGAGTGCCCGATCTGCAGGGACTTCACGCTGGGCGCGCTGCCCTCGATCATCCAGCAGTGGGTGCGCACCGGCAAGGTCAAGATCGTCTACCGCTCGATGGAGACCGCGACGCACGAACCGGAAGTCTTCAAGACCCAGCAAATCGCTGCGCTGGCAGCGGGTAAGCAGCAGAAGATGTGGGACTTCATCGAGCTCTTCTACCACGAGCAGGGCGAAGAGAACACGGCCTACGTCACCGAAAGCTACCTCCAGGCGCTCGCACAGCAGGTGCCGGGGCTGAACCTCTCGCAGTGGACTGCAAGCCGCAGCGAACCCGCACTGGCCACCCAGGTCGAAACGGACACGCAGGCGGCCAACAACGCGGGGTTCAGCGGCACGCCCTCGTTCCTGATCGGAAAGTCGGGCGGCACGCCGGGGAAGTTCGAACCGGGCACGTTCACCGAAGCCGGCCCCTATAACGCCGCGATCGAAAAGCTGCTGCACAGCTAGGCCGAGATGAGCGCCCGAACCCTGAGGCTCACGATGCTCGTCATCACCGTGCTGGGTCTCTGCGTGGCGAGCTATCTGACCTTCATCCACTACGCCGGCATCAAGCCCCTGTGCGGACGAAACGGGGGCGGCTGCGAGATAGTCCAGACCTCCGAATACTCGAAACTCGTTGGTGTGCCGGTCGCGTTGATCGGTCTGATCGGCTACGTCTCGATCTTGGCGTCGCTGCTCGTGCCGGAGAGCGAGACGAGCCGTTTCGCCACGGTCTGCCTCACGGTCGTCGGCTTCGGCTTCAGCGCATACCTCACCTACCGCGAGCTGTTCTCGATCCACCACATCTGCGAGTGGTGCGTGTCGAGCGCGGTGATCGTAACGGTGCTCATGTGCCTGGCGATCTGGCGCTTCTTGCGTGGCGATGCCCGGCCGCGGGACACGCCGGCCTCGGCCTCCGCCGAGGCCGGCGAGCACGAGCCCTCGGCGCCCCTCGGCGCCGCGCGCTCCTGAGCGGATCGAGGCTCACACCCACCGCCGACGGCCCGGATTTGCGGCGCCATTTGGGACGAAGCGTCCCACGATGCGCTAGGCAATCTGTCCATTGACCGGCGCTCAGCCCGAGCAACAGAACCGCCGGACCGACGTGGTGGACAGGAAGATGCGCTCCCATCCGACCAACAACGGCAGCCCGCAGCGCAAGATCGACCTCGATGCCCATGTGGCGCCCAACGGCGACGCTGGGATCGCGCGGCTGTTTGAGATGACCAGCGACCTGCTGGCGACGATCTCGCTCGACGGGCGCTTCACGCTGCTGAATCCCGCCTGGGAACAGCTGCTCGGCTTCACTCGCGAGGAGCTCAAGGCCACCTCGATTCACGAGCTCGTGCACCCGGACGACGTCGCGCAAACGCAGGCCCTCATGTTCGAGGAGAACGCCCACCCGGTGCGCATCGAGAAGTTCACGAACCGCTGCCGCCACAGCGACGGCTCGTGGCGCTGGCTGTTGTGGAGCGCTCGCTGCGACGGCGACACCTGGTATGCGGCGGCCAAGGACGTCACCGACCGCAAGTGGCTGGAGCGCCAGGCGCTCCACGACCCGCTGACGCGGCTGCCCAACCGCATGCTGCTGATGGACCGCACGCGCCAGGCGCTCGCGCGGCTGCACCGCGCGCCGGGCGTGGTCGCCCTGCTGTTCATCGATCTGGACCGCTTCAAGGCGGTCAATGACAACCTCGGGCACGATGTGGGCGACAAGCTGCTGATCTCCGTCTCAGACCGGCTGGCGGAGATGATGCGCGACAGCGACACCGTGGCGCGCCTCGGCGGGGACGAGTTCGTGATCCTCGCCCAGGACATCGAGAGCGACGCCGAAGCCCTGGCTCTGGCCGAGCGGGTGCTGCACGCGATGAAAGAACCGTTTCAGGTGGGCTCGGCCGAGGTGTCGCTGCTCGCGAGCGTCGGCGTGTCCGTGTCGCACGACCCCGACAGCGACCCCGAGAACATGCTGCGGGAGGCCGACGTCGCGATGTACCGAGCCAAGCGAGACGGCGGTCGGGGGCTTGAACTGTTCGATGAGAACCTGCGCCGGGAGATAAGCGCGCACCTCAAGATCGAGGGGCGCCTGCGCCACGCCGTGCCGCGCGACGAGCTGCTGCTCGCGTACCAGCCGATCATGCCGCTCGCCGGCGGGCAGGCCGTGGGCTGCGAGGCCCTGGTGCGATGGGATCCGCGCGGCGCCGCCGACCGATCCGACGTCGACCAGCTGCTTCCGTCGACGTTCCTCCCGCGAGCCGAGGAGAGCGAGCTGATCGTGCAGATCGGCGACTGGGTGCTGCACGCCGCCTGTGCGCAGGCGGCGGCCTGGCACCGCGACGGCATCCCGATCAGGATGTTCATCAACGTCTCCGCGCGCGAGCTGACCGAGCTGGACCTCGCCGAGCGGGTTCGAGCAGAGCTCAAAGACTCCCGCCTTCCGGCACGTGCTCTGTGCCTGGAGGTCAGCGAGGAGGCCATCCTCCGCGACCCCGAGCGAGCCAGGGCGGCGCTCAAGGACGTGAAGCGGCTCGGCGCCATGATCGCGCTGGACAACTTCGGCGCAGGGCAGTCCTCGCTCAGCCTGCCGCGCAACCTTCCGCTGGACGTGCTCAAGCTCGACCGCGCGCTGATCCAGGGCTTTGAGCAGGATCGCAACAGGCGCGCGATGGTCGCGGGGATGATCGCGCTCGCGCGCGAGGCGGGCCTGACGGCGGTGGCCGTCGGGATCGAGACCAACCGCCAGCTCGCGGTCGCCCGCGAGCTCGACTGCTCGGTGGGCCAGGGCTTCCTGCTGCACCAGCCCGACCTGCCGGAGCGCCTGCATCTCAGGGAGGGGCCCCGGGCGGTAACGTCCGCGCCATGGCGTCCCCTGGTGCGAGTGCAGGGCCGCAGCCGTCAGGGCTGAGCGACGAGAACGTCATCGCCCGCCAGAAGCGCGCCGCCGCGAGGGCGGCTGCGGAGATGGTCAAGGACGGAATGTGCGTCGGATTGGGCACCGGATCGACTGTCGCCCACCTGCTTCCCGCCCTCGCCGAGCGCGAGCTCACGGGCGTGAGCTGCGTGGCGACCTCGCCCGCGACGGAACGGGCCGCGCGCGCGCTGGGGTTCACGGTGCGGGACTTCGAGGAGGTGGACGAGCTCGATCTCGCGATCGACGGCGCCGACCAGATCGACCCGACGGGTTGGCTCGTGAAGGGAGGCGGCGGAGCACAGACGCGCGAGAAGATCGTCGCTGCCGCGGCCAGGCGCTTCGTGGTGATCGTCTCGGCGAACAAGCTCGTCGCGGAGCTCGCGCCGCCGGTGCCGCTCGAGGTGATGCGCTTCGGCCTGCAGAGCACGCTCAGGGCGCTCGTCGACGCACGAGTGCGCCGGCCTTCCGGTGCGGACTCCGCGAACCGCGATCAGGGGCAGCTGAGCCCCGACGGGGGCCTGATCGCCGACTACCTCGGCCCGGTCGGAGACCCGCGGGAGCTGTCCGCCCAGCTGAGCGCGATCCCGGGCGTGGTCGAGCACGGGCTGTTCGCCCCGGAGCTCGTGAGTGTGATCCTCATCGCCGGGGAAGACGGGGTGGAGCCTCGCACCGGCGGAAAGCAGGGCGCCCGCTAGCGGGCCGCGCGCCGACGCTCGCACAGCCACGGCGGGCGAGCGCCGCTCGATTAGGGCAGGACGACCGCTCCGCTCTCGATCCAGCTGCGCAGGAACGCCTCGGTGGCGTCGACGTCCAGGGGGCGCGCGTAGAGGAACCCCTGTCCACCCTCGCATTCCTCCTCTCTCAGCAATGAGAGCTCCTGCTGCTGCTCGATGCCCTCGGCGAACGTCTCGATCGAGAGCGCCTTGCCGAGCTGCACCAGGGTGCGGATCAGCGTCCCGCCCTCCTGGCTGTCGCCCAGGCCCGAGATGAAGGAGCGGTCGATCTTCAGCGCGTCGACCGGGAACCGTTTCAGGTGGCCCAGCGAGGAGTAGCCGGTGCCGAAGTCGTCGATCGCGATCCGCACGCCGAGCGCCTTGATGGCGATCAGCCTGCGGGCGGTGTCCTCGACGTTGCCCATGAGCATCGTCTCTGTGATCTCGATCGTGAGCGCCCCCGGATCGAGACCGCCGCGCGAGAGCGCGCCCTCGATGTCGGCGATCATCTCGTCGGAGTCGAGCTGGCGTGCCGAGACGTTGACCGCGATGCCGATCGGATAGCCGGACGCCCGCCACCTCGCGCACTGAGCGCACGCCTGTGCGAGCACCCAGCGGCCGATCTCGGTTATCAGCCCGGTTTCCTCGGCCAGCGGGATGAACTCGTCGGGCGGCAGGACCCCGCGGGCGGGATGCCTCCAGCGGATCAGCGCCTCGACTCCCGTGGGGGTCATGTCGGTGAGGGCGAACGTGGGCTGGTAGTCCAGGAAGAACTCATCTTTTCCGAGCGCCTCGCGCAGGTCCATCTCCAGTTCGACGCGGTTCTGGATCGTGTCGTGCATGCCGGACTCGAAGACCGCGTGGCGGCCCTTGCCGTCCCACTTCGCCCTGTACATCGCGATGTCGGCCTCGCGCAACAGCTCCTCGGCCGAGGTCGACCCCGCCATCGCGATCCCGATGCTGGCGGTCACGATCACGCGACTCTGCTCCTCGGCCCCGAGCTGGAACGGCTCCTTGAGTGCTCCCTGTACGCGCTCGGCGATCAGCTCGGGACCCACCTCGAGCGACATCCCCTCGGAGATCACCACGAACTCATCCCCGCCCAGACGGCCGAGCGCGTCGGCTCCGCGCACGACGCGATCGAGCCTCGCGGCGACCGCTTCAAGCAGCTGATCGCCCGCGGTGTGGCCGAGCGTGTCGTTGACGGACTTGAAGTTGTCCAGATCGATGAACAGCGCCGCCACGAGCGTCTGGTTGCGAGCCGCGCGGGCGAACATCTGCTCGACGCGATCGAGGATCAGCGTGCGGTTCGGGAGCCCCGTGAGCGCGTCGTGAGTCGCCAGGAAGGCAAGCTCCTCCTCGCGGCGCACGAGCTCGTCATCGGTCCGCTGGCGCTCGGCCTCAAAGCACCTCGACATCAGCACGAGGCTTGACTCGAGGCTCAGCTGCAGCATGCTCAAAGCCTGTGAGAGCGCCTCCGGCGAGCTGTCCAGTTGCGCGGCTATCTGGCGCAGCTGCTCCGCCATCACGTCGCGCCAGCACAGACAGCGCCTGATCACCTCGTTCAGCGACGCCGCGCGGTGGGCCGCCAGCTCGCCGAAGACCTTCCAGGCTTCCCGGCCGGCGTCTCGCGCCACATCGAGACCCTCGCCCGCGATCCACCTCGACACGGAGCTCGTGGTGCTGGCGCAGATTCGCTCAAGGCTCCCCTGCACGACCGCGTCGACGATCTCGCCCGAGTCGATCGTCCGCGCGACCGTCTCCCTGACCATCTCGTCGGCTCGCTCCTTCAGCCGCTCCCCGAGGACCTGCAGCTCCTCCCCGGTCTCGTGCAGCGGGGCGGGCGGCAACGGCGCCGCCTTGGTTCCCGGGCCCGGGGGTGACTTTCGAGCAGCCACACCAGCACTGGTCGGCGCGCGGCGAGCGAACCTTGAGGCCCGAACCTACCCCTAGCCGTCCCTTTCCGGCCGCCGCCGCGCCGATTCCCGCCAGCTGTGCGGAATCCGCTCAGGCCTCGAGCTCGAGCTTCACCTCGCACCCGTCGACGGAGGAGCGGGTTCCCGGCGTCTCTGAGGGGTCCATCGCGGACATCACCTGCGCGGCCGCCTGCATCTCCTGCGCCGTCGCGAAGTGCTGAAGCACCACCGCTGTGCCCTGGGCCTCGTCGGCAAGCACGGTGATGCCCATCGCGGGCACGCCGGGCGGTGGCCCGCCCGCCTCGCTGACGCGCGCCACAAGCGCCTGCATCCGCTCCGGGCTCACGTCGGTGAATCTCACGACACGCACGTACATTGCGAACCTCCTCTTGTTTGGGATCAGGCCTCTCGAGCGTGACGGGGAACCGAGGAGTCGAACCTCGCGCTGCGGTTTTGGAGACCGCCGTGTTACCGATACACCAGTCCCCCGGGAGAGCGCAATTCTAGGCCCATGTCGCGGCCCGCGGAGCCCCCTCCCCGCCCGCCTATACGGGCTGCTCGCCGCTAAAGCTGCGCCTCCGGGGTGCCGAAATCATTCGTAGCTCAGAACGCTCTTGTGACAATGCGCACTTTCCGCTACACGCTTCAGCCCTACCGGCGCCCCTGGTGGCGGTGCCCCCGATCCCCGATCGGTCGGGCGCCCACGCCCGCGACGCCCGCCCGCGCGCCCATCGACGCGCGGGGCCAGCGCGACTTCCAGGCCGGCTTCATGCTGCTCGAGGTCGTCATCAGCGCGCTGCTCGTCGCCCTCATCGCCATCGGCACCTTCGCGGGCATCGAGGGCGCAAGCCGCGCCGGCGCCGACCAGCGCGCCCACGCCGAGGCGAGCAAGCTAGTGCAGCAGGACGAGGAGCGCCTGCGCGGGCTGACGGCCACCGCACTCGTCGAACTCTCCAAAAAAAGCACCGAAACGACCATCACCGAAGGCGGCACCGCATTCACGATCACCTCCTCGGCGAGCTTCGTCTCCGCGGAAAAAAACGCCCTTTCGTGCGAAAGCAAAGGCGCCGCCGACTACATCCAGACGACCTCCTCCGCCAAATGGAAAGCGCTCGGGACGCGTCCGGCGGTGAGCCAATCGAGCCTCATCAGCACCCTCGTCACCGGCCTGCTCGTGAAGGTCAAAAACCAGACCGAAGCCCCCGTCGAAGGCGTCACCGTGAACGTCACGGGCGCGACCGCGCAGACCACGCCGGCATCCGGATGCGTCCTCTTCATCGGCCTTCCACCCGGCGCGGTCACGGTCTCGATCACGAAGGCCGGCTACGTCGACACCAACGGCAAAGAACCGCCGCCCTCGAAGCCCGCCACGATCAACAAAGAACACATCGAAACGACCGAATTCCAGATCGCCCCGCCGGGCGCGATCGAAGCGAAGTTCGAAGCCTACAACGAAAAAAAAGAAAAAGTGGCCGTGACCAGCGACGAGTTCATCGCCGAACAGAGCCACATCGCAGAACCCGAACGGTTCCTCGGCGGCAAACCCGAAACATATGTCGCCAGCGCGGCGATCGAAAAAAAGCTCTTCCCCTTCACCAAGCCCGAAAAACCGACCTACCCTCCTGAACCGTATTCGGTCTTTGCCGGCATCTGCCCCTCCAACAACCCCAAAACGGTCACCAAAGGCGGGGAAAACCTCGAACCGGCCGAAGGAAAAGTCATAGCCAACGAAACCGCCAAAGTGGTGGTGGAAGCGCCGGCGATCAACCTGACCGTGTACGAAAGCACGGAAGCGGAAGTGACCTCGAAAAAAAACGTCAAAGTTCTCACGACAGCGTCAGCCGCTTCAGAGATCGTCAACCCCGAATGCGTCGCCACTGCCAAAGCACAGAACTACGCCGGCACCATCCCCAACAAACACAAAGTGACGCTCAACGCGGAAGGCCATCTCACGCAGAAAAACTGGCCGTACGCGAAAACACTCGAAATCTGCGTGATCGCCAAAGACGGCGTAAAATTCGCCAAATTCCTCAAGAGCGTTGAAAACAAGTCCAAGCTCGGCATCGTGGTTCCGGCGTACATGAAAAACGTCGAAAAAAAACCGGAATATGAAACCAAGACCAAAGAATCCGAACTGACGAAATGCCCGTGATGCCCGCTCCCCCCTTCTCGCTGAACCCCGGCTCAGAGCACGGCACGACGCTCATGGAGATGCTCGTTGCCGTGCTCACCAGCATCGTCGTGCTCGGGGCGCTGCTGGCGATCCTCGAATTCTCCCTGAAACAGGAGGCCGCCATCGCCGACCGGGTCAGCTCTGACCGGTTGGCGCGCCTGACGATGAGCAAGGTCGTCCAGGACCTCCAGTCGAGCTGCACCGGCTTCGGCGCCACGGCGATCCAGGCTCCCTCCACCACGCCGGTGGCTCCGCTCAAACCGACGGGCTCGGTCAACCTCTGGCTGCTCAGCGCGTTCGGCAACAAAAACGCAGAAGCCGCCGTTCTGGCGAGCGTCACCGAGCACGACATCAACTGGACGGAAACCGGCAAAAGCAAAACGGGCGCGACGCTCGGCACGCTCACGGACTACGCCTTCGCCAGCGAATCCGGGGAATCGCCCAACTGGGTGTTCCCGCAGCTCAAGATCGCCAACGCCAAAACGACGGTGCTCGCGAAGAACGTGATCCCGCCCAAATCGGGCTCGGTTTTCCGGTACTTCAGGTACACCGCGGGCACCGGCACATTCCCGGAAACCCCGCTCACGGCCACCGAAACCGAAACCGCCGCCGCCGCCAAACAGATCGCCAAGGTCACGGTCAGCTTCACCCAGGCCTCCGAAAACGCCGACACGCTGGAAGGCCGCACGACGAACATCAGCGACTCGGTGGTTCTGCGCTTCAACAGCGCCCAGCCAGGCACCGAAATAGGGACGAGTCCATGCGAATGAGAACCTCCAGATCACTCCGCCGCGTCGCCGGCGACGCCCAGGGCTTCACGATGATCGTCGCGGTGGGGGTGCTCCTGATCGCCTCGCTGTTCGTCGCCGCCGCGTTCGCGGCGGTCGAAGGCGACATCCGACTGACCCACGCCTCGACCGCCCAGGACAAGGCCTACTACGCGGCCGAGGCCGGCATCCAGGTGTACCTCTACAACCTCAACACCAACGCCAACTACTGGAGCGAATGCTCCCAGACGCCCGAAGAAGGCGGCAAAAAAGTGCCCGTTGCCGTCCCGGGCGCAGCTGACGAGACGTACACCTACGAAACGCTGCCATCGACGAACGCACCGAAAAAAGAATGTGAAAAAGGCAAATCGATCTCGATCATCGAGAGCTCTAACTCCGCCACGGGAACGTTTCGCGTCAAGTCGGTCGGCGAAGCGACCAATGGCACGAGCAAAGAGAAGAGGACGATCGTCGCCACGTTCACGCACCCCGGCTTTCTCAACTACGTATTCCTGAGCGACTACGAAGTCGAAGACCCCGCCACCACGGGAGCTATACAGGAACACTGTGAACACTATTACAGCGTGCGCAAAGAAAACGCGACCTGGCTGAAAGAATGTCCCCAGATCCCCTTCGTTCCGGAAGACGAACTCAGCGGGCCGTTTCACACGAACGACTCGGTCGAGGTGTGCGGCCTGTTCGGCACCAACCCGTCGTTTGGCCGCAAAGGACACGAACCAGCCGACAAGATCGAAATGAAAGGCGGCCACTACGGCTATCCGGGCTGTGAAAACTCGCCCCACATCTACGGCGAAGAAATCACCGAAGCGGCGCCGAAGCTCGAACCGCCTGAAACGAACTACGAACTCCTCGAAGCGGCGGGAGCCAAGTACAGCGGTCGGACGGTGATCGAACTCGAAGGCGAACAGATGAAAGTGATCAACGCGGAAAACCCGAAAGGGATCACGGTCGCCTTCCCCACCAGCGGCGTCGTCTACGTCGAAAACGCGAAAGTGGGGACCTGCCCGAAGTACTCGCCCTTCACCGAGGACGAATCCTACGAAGAAGACAGCGCGTGCGGCGACATCTACATCAAGGGCACCTACAGCAAGTCGCTGACGATAGGCGCTCAGAACGACGTGATCATCGTTGGCAACCTGACCGAAGCGAGCACCAAAGGAGCCGCCGTGGCGCCCTCGGGCGCGGCGACGCTCGGCCTGATCGCGCAGAACTACGTACGCGTCTTCCATCCGGTCAAGACGCCGTGCAGCGGGTCCTGCACCAACCACCGCAATCCCGGAGAAACGACGGGACAGTGCACCTACCAGAATCAGAACGAAAAAGAAGGCCCCCCCGAAAAATGGGGTTGGGCGTACTTCCCGGCGAAATCCGGGTGGGGCTCGATCAACGAACCAGTGGTCGACGCCGCGATCCTGAGCACCAAGCACTCGTGGATCGTCGATAACTTCTTCTGCGGCAACGCGTTGGGCACCCTGACCGTCTGGGGCGCGATCGCCCAGTTCTGGCGGGGACGCGTGACCTGCTGCTCGAACACCGAAACCGGCTACCTGAAGAGCTACAACTACGACGAACGACTGAAAACGTCACAGCCGCCGAGCTTCCTCAGCCCGACCAGCACCGGCGGCTGGAAAATCACCCGCCAGACCGAATGACATCGTACGGCCCGGCCGGACGCTAGTCGAGCACGATGGCGCGAATCGCGTGCTCGTCCGGGAGCTTGTCCACGATCCGCCACAGCACCGCTCGCTCGGAGCTCTGCTCGCGCTGGAGATCATCCAGCAGGAGCTTGACGGCGGTGTGGGTGATCTTCATCTCCTGGGAGGACAGCGGCACGCTCAGCAGCTGCTTCGCGCCCGGCGGCTCGGGCTCCCCCACCGGCTCGGTCTGCAGGTGAGCGAGCACCCCGCGAGCCAGGCGGCGGATCTCGGGCTGATGCGCCTCGTCGGCTATCAGCAGCCTGAGTGCGCTCGCGGTCACCCCCACCTCCTCGGGGTCCAACAGCAGATGGTATGCCGGCTCGGCTTCGCTCATCGGGTCACTCATGCCACATTCCTCGCCGCTCGGTGTTGCTCGGAGCCAAGGCAGACTAGCCGACCGACCCGCGGGACCGCGACCGACCCGCGGGACCGCGACCGACCCACGGGACCGCGTGGCAGAGCACTTGCCGGCCGTCGCCGGCCGGCCGACCAGCGCCGGCAGCGATAATCTGTCCCCGTGGAAGCGGATCGCGCACGAAAGCTCCTAGGGCGCGAGCGTGAGCGGATCGAGCAGGCGATCGCGGGTCTGGCCGAGGCCGATCCCGAAGCGATCGCCGAACAGCGCGAGCCCGGTGACAGGGGCTCAGAGGACCTCTACCAGAGCGAGCTCGCCGAAGGTCTCGCCGAGGACCTCGCCGAGCAGCTCGCGGCGCTCGAGCGCGCGGAGGCGCGCCTCGCGGCGGGAACCTACGGGCTCTCCGTCGAGAGCGGCCAGCCGATCCCGGACGAGCGCCTCGAGATCCTGCCGACGGCCGAGCGGACCGTCGAGGAGCAGGGGAGGCGGGGGGGCTCCTAGCGGGGGCGCAGTCACGCCAAACCGAACCGCCACCGCGGCATGCGGGCGGAGGTGTGTGGTCTGTTCATCGCGAATCCTCGCAATCCGTCGTCATTGCTCGCTGGTCAGGCGGTCCATCTCACGCCGGATCTCGCCCTCGGTGATCGACTTGCGGCGGAACGTGTTCCAGGCGTCGATCGCGACGCCGACGCCTATCGCGAGCAGCGGGTAGATGATCCATATGTTCCACACGTGCGGAATGCTCGAGCTCTGACTGAAGCCTTCGGTGGGCCACCCACCCGCGTTGTTGTACTCGGAGATCCCCCAGATGATCACGAGCACGATGCTCGCAACCGACGCGGAGAAGGCGCGCATGCGAAAGCGGCGCCGACGCTCGATCTGCTTGATCGCAAGCTCACGCGTCCGCTGCTCGTCGTCTGTTGGCCTTGGGAAAGCGACGACCGGAGGCTCATTCTTTGTGAGGTGCTCTACTGGCATCGGAAACGCTCCTATTCGATGGGTCTAGGGTCTCCCGTCGCAAGAGAGCATCCCGCTCGCTTGGGCTGTGCGGCATCGGTAGTTACCGGCATGCCTCCAGCGGATTTGTACCCCGCTCGCCGCGCGCTGATCGGGTCCGAGCCGAACCAGGCCTCTTCCGTCAATGCGGGCGAGAGGACTCGAACCTCCAAGGGCTTTCGCCCACCGGCTCCTAAGTCACGCCACCGGTGCGCGGGTCCCGTACTTACGGGTCGCTTCGCGCGGTTGGAGCGCGTTCAGGCGGCCTCTGCGGGTCCGTTGTTACCCAATCCGTTACCCACGGACATAGGCGGATCGCCTGGGTGTCGTGGGAGGATTGCGCGGTGGCGCGTAGAGGCGGTCGTGAGCGCAGGGATCTCGGGGAGCTCGTGCGCGAGCTCTCACCGGAGGTGCTGCGACAGGTCGTGACCTCGGCGGCTGACCACCATGATGACGTCGAGCGCCATGTGCGGCTGGCGGCGGCGCGCGAGGAGGGTGATCTAGTGGAGCTTCGAGCGGAGGTGGATCATGGGCTGCGGACGCGCCGGTTCCTGGGATATCGGGAGAGCTCGGAGTGGGCACGGTCGGCACGACCGATCGTTGAGGAGTTGCGCTCGGTTGCCGCGGCCTCGCCCTCGAGCGATCTGGTCGTCCTGGTTGAGCGTGCGGTGGGGCACGTGGTGAAGGTGATCACCCACGCCGATGACTCCAACGGGACGATCGGGGATCTCGCGCGCGAGCTGCTGGAGGTCCATGCCGAGGCGTGTGATGCGGGGGTCGCTGATCCGGTCAAGCTCGCGGCGTGGATGGTGCGGTTCAGTTGCGATGATCAGGACTTCTTCGAGGTCGATCCGGTTCGATACGCCGGAGCGCTCGGTGAGGTTGGGCTTCTGGCCTATCGCGGCGCGATCGAGCGGCGCGAGGACGGAGCGCGCATCTTTGCGGTGCGCTATGCACGCGAGCGTCTCGCGGTGCTCGACCGAGACGAGGAGGCGATCATCACGTTGCTCGGCGAGGACCTCAGCGCGACGCACCAGTTCATACGCGTCTGCGAGGCGATGGCAGAGCTCGGACGCGACAAGGAGGTTCTGCTGTGGGCCGAGCGCGGCATCGCGGACACGAACGGCTGGCAGGTCGCGAGGCTCTACGACCTCGCATGCGGAGTGCACGAGCGGCGCTCGGCGTTGCCCGAGGTGCTGCGTTTGCGCCGCGCGCAGCACGAGACGATGGCCTCCGCGGGGAGCTACACGCTGCTGCGGCGGGCGGCCGAGGCGTTGCACGCGTGGGATACCGAGCGCGATGCTGCGCGCCTGGCGCTACGCGAACGCGACCTCGGCGAGCTCGTCGACGCGATGCTCGCCGAGGGCGATGTCGAGCTGGCCTGGGAAGTCGCCCACGAGGATCCCGACTGGGACCCCGGGTTGCAGCGACGCTTGCGCCTCGCCGAGGCCCGCGAGGCACAGCGGCCGGAGCAGGCCCTGCCCTGGTACATGCTCGCCGCCGATGAGATCCTGCTCGAGACCGGCCGCCCGGCATACGCCCGCGCGGTCCCCGTACTCAAGCACGCCCGCCGGGCCGCCGAGGCCAGCGATCGGAGCGACTGGTTCGCGACCCGCATCGCGGAACTTCGCGAACAGCACCGCCGCCGCCCCACGCTGATCGCGATGCTCGAAAAAGCCGGCCTCAACTGACACGAGACAAACGCCGATGAGCCTCCGTCGATGTCCGCAGGCGCTGCGGCCTGTCTCGAACGACACGGGTGCCCTTCACAGCGACCACCGCTTCACCCAGCCGAACCAGGCGTCCGCTTCGCGACATGCAAGACGCTCGCTCAGTCGCCGAAGGGGGCGTCACCTCGGCTCGTGTCGAGACGCCTCGTATTCGTCCAACGCGCAAGCGTGACGCGGACTTGGTGAGGCGCCCGCATTGCACAGGCGAGCAGGCGTGAGCTGTAAGAACCCCTGGTTTGTGTACGCGAGGCTCGCGGCGGTAGCCTTCAGGTAGGAGACCGGCAGATTCCGAGCACGGCGCCCCCAGCCCGAGCAGTAACGCACCCGCGATGAGTAGCGGCCATCTCGGACGCCTACGAAGGGGACACCGCTGGCGAGGACTACGATCACGCGACAACGGTTGCGAAGAAGTTCTGGACTTCTTCGTCGTTGATGGTCCTCCCGACGACTGGCGGACCCGCTGTGCTGACGCTCTGAGAAGGGGCGGGTTTGGCGAGGTCAAGCCAAACCCCACCTTTGGCGAGTTCACCGCTCGCTACAAAAAACTCTTTGTCCGCGGCAGCGTCACCGTTACCATCAGGCCGGTGGGAGTGGGCTGCACGAGGTTTGACGCGAACGCGACGGCGAACCTAGACAATGCCTTGGCGCGCTTCATAAGCCCCGGCAGAAGGATCACCCACCAGTTCAGGGTCGTCCTCTTGGAACCCGGGACACGGCGAGCGCGCTTAAAACAACGACTCAGATATCAGAATTGATGCGCAAGCGACGCGTAGAGCGATGAACGAGGTGGAGCGACTTCAGCGAGAAGCGGATGATTATGCCGCGTGGTTGCGACGCAGGCGGGACGAAACGCTCGACGGCCGTCTGGAGGGCAGGGCCCGCGTTCGCATCTGGGATCGAGGTAGTGACGAGGCCACCGTCGCCTAGGAATTGTGTGTGATCGATGGCGTCGTTTGTATGCGCTTCCGGGGAGAGGGCGGCGACCCCCAGCGTCGCTCGCGCCGGCGTTCCTTCTCTCCCGCCGCATCTACCGAGCCCAGCCAGGCTGGTCCCAAAGGGGGACGCGCGAGGCGGCGCCGATCTGACGGAGTCGCGCTCCGGCGAATCGGCCCCGCTCTAGCAGCCGGTAAGACCGAAGAGGAGTCGCTGGGCCCTGCGGATGGCGAGGCCTTTCTTTGGGCATATGCACTCACCTACAACGAGCGGCGGTACACCTTCTTTTCGGCGGAGCTAGTCGAGGTAGACCCGCCGGACGCCGACGATCCCGAATGGCTGCCCCTGCGTGTTGGTCGCATTCGGCGGAAACTCGTGTGGGAAGTGCCGCGAGCAGACGGCGATGACGATGAGTGATGCAGATGTTGGAGCGCGGTTCTTGCGCTACCTGGAGTACTGGACTCGGGGATCGCAGGAAGAGCTCGCGGAACTCTACGAAGAGATCGAGAGCGCAGATCAAACCAACTTCCCCTGGGAGCCAGCAATCGCAGCCCTGGCCTCGGTCAACGAACGTAGGCTCTGGAAGGCATTCGGCAGAGATGAACTCCAGAACCTCTATGACTGGAGCCATGAAGCTGGTATGCCCAACGAGGGTGAGCGTTTCATGGCAGCAGAGCAAGCTCGTCCCTACATCGACGACGGAAAGATACCTTCCAAGGTGCGTGCACTCGTGATGAATCGGGACGGAGAACGCTGCCAGGACTGCGGTTCCACAGAAGACCTCACAATCGACCACAAGATCACCCCGTGGTCGTTAGGGGGCAGTTCGACAGACCCTTCCAACCTGCAAGTTCTGTGCAGGGCGTGCAACTCTCGAAAGGGGGCGCAGGTTTTCGAGGATTAGGAGCCACGGTGCGCGTGAGTTCCTCCGCGGTGAGTCGCTTGAAAACCGGGCACCTCGCAAGGGGCTCTGCACGGCTGAAACACTTGCTCGCTGAGCGTTGCGAGCGTCTCGGCACCTCCGCGCCCGCCTTGCGCATCGGACGATTAGCAGCAGCGCCCGGCGCCACGCCGCTGGCTACTGCTTCGTCCCGATTGCGAGCGCGCAGGGGATCACTACGATCGTCGGCGGCGCGGCTCGCCGGCTTGCCACCAATCGGGCTCGTTGCCCTCCTGGCGTAGCCACTCAAGCGTGCGCGCGGCGTGCTCCCAGCTGCTGCCCGTCTGGCCGCAGAACTTCCAGAGCTCGCGCGCCGAGCGCTTGTAACGGTGGATCAGCTCGTCGAGCTCGAACGCGTCAAGCTCGCCGCGGTCCAATCGCGCGAACCCCCCGCGAACGTGCTCGAGCAGCGCGAGCAACTGCTGCTCGTGATAATCGGCGATGAGCGCTCTCGCCTTGCGACGTCCGGTGCGCTCCTCTTGGCGGCTGCTGTGCTCGACACCCACGCTCAGAAGGTACTCCGGCGCCGACGACTGGACCATGGCGGGGCAATCGCCTCGCGACCGAACGCTCGGCGCAGCCGACCTGAGAGACCTTGTAGCCGAAGGCTTCGCGGGGTCAAGCTCGCCGCGACAGCGGCGCGCGCAGCGCGGCCGAAGGCCGAGCTTGACGCCTAGCGGAGCCGAAGGCTACGAGCGCGCTGCGCGTCACTGGCCGCGCTCCGTCTCTCCACCACAGGTCTGGGCCGTGCTCTGACGAAGGGCTACGGGCCTCGGTCACGAGTTCGCTTGCGCGAGTCCGCCCCGGCGCGGCTTAAGCGTGTCCGCCTCCTCGACGACCGGCCGTGGGCGGCGGCACCCGGATACATGACCAACATCGGCCTCGGCATCGCGCACAGGGCGCTCCTCGCGGGCGAGGACTTGAGCGCCGCAACGATCCAATGGGGACGGCGACCGGAACGGCCGCCTGCGCTCGCCCTCACAGACCGGGACCTCCGCCTGATGGCGCTGCTTCACGGAGCGAACTTCCTCTCGATGAGCCACCTCACAGCGCTCGGATGGGGCTTCTCTTGCGAGCGCGCGGCGCAGATGCGCCTGAAGCGCCTGCACGACACCGGATACGTGGACCGCTTCAGACCGGCGTCCGCCTGTGGGCGCGCCGAGTGGAACTACCGGCTCACGTCTGTTGGTTTCTCGGCGCTCAGAGAGTGCGAGATGGTCCCGGCCGAGCCCCGCTACACGCCCGCCCCGCTCACCAGCATCAGCTACGCAGAACACGACCTGCAGCTCACATCGGTCGTGCTCCGCATCGCTCAGGAAGCGGCCGTTGATCGCGAGGAGGCACTCATCGCTCAGATGCCGTTTCGCTGGCTGGGTCCGCGCAACGGGCACATCGAGATCGACGGGGACGGCGAGACCGAACGCTCGCCAGCGGCCCAGCTGCCGCCTGGCACACGCCTCTTTCCCGCAGGCAGTCGCACGGGCTACCTTGAGCCCGACGCCACCCTCGTCGGAGGATCGGGCGATGATCTCTTCGCGGTGCTGATCGAGTACGACCGCACTGAGCGTCCCCACAAGCAGATCGACCGCCTGCGCCGTTATGACCGCTGGCTGCTCGACGGCTGGCGAAAAGGACCCTTCGCCGCACACGCGATCGCACCGGCGGTGATCTTCCTGACCTCACGCGAGGGTCCGCTGAGCCGCCTGATCGAGACGGCCGATGAGACCTTCTCCGCCTCCTATGGGGGCGAGCACACGCATCCTCGCGAAGACACCTACCCGGCCAGGGAGCGGGTGCTGTTCGCCAGCCGCGAGCAGATCCTCGCCGGTGACTGGATGATGAGGCGAACGCCGAACCTCCCGCCGGCGCTTCGCGAGGAGCCGGGCGTCTGTGAGCCGCGCTTGATCGAGTACGACCTGCCCTCGCTCTTTGCAGAGGCTGCTCGTCTCGCGGCGTCGACCGGCGCTGCCTGAAAGCGCGGGCCCGAGACCTTCGCGCGCTTGCTGAGCGTCACCCCGGGTCTTCGGTTGGGTGGTCCGTTGGCTCTTCGTCCATGAGCGGACCACACATCCGAAGACCCTGCTGCCCGCTCGCTCCCGAAGTTTGGCTCTGCACCTGGCCCGAGGAAGGGGGTCCCCTGCTCTCCGCTTCGCTTCGACCCGGGGACCCCCTTCCTCGACCAACACATCACAGATGTTTATGGCGAGGCCAGGTGCAGAGTGCTTGGCGGGAGCGAGCGGGCAGCAGCAGGTTGAGGGTCGAGAACAGCAGCTACCGGGGAGCTGTTCGGGACGTGGAGCTTGATGGTGGGGTGTCAGGCGGAGGACTGCCGGGGTGAGGTCGGCGGCGCGAGCCGACTCGAGGTCGTCGGGATGACGGTTGGCCTGATTTGGCGGGCAGGCGTTCGGCATGGAGGCGTCCGTCGGCCGGGACGTCAGACGAAGCGTCTACAGCCGCATCGAGGGGTGAGGCTGCTGGCGTTTCCTTCATGGCTGTTGGGTCGCTCGTTTTGGCAATCCACTCCGTGGAGGAGACCGTCGCTCCCGCTGAGCGTCAACACGGCGGAACACCGGCTCGAGATGCCGCGGCCCGTCCGTGAACCTCACCGTTTCGCCCCCAAGAGTTCGACCTACACGCCGGTACGATCACCGTGTGTCGATTTTGCCTTGGCCGTCGTTGCACGACGAGGATCGTTGGCTGCTCGCCGCGATGGAGGATCAGCTGCGCGACAGCACGCAGAGCCCAGAGCAGCTGCAGGCTCGGGCCCGTGAGCTGCGCGCCCAGGCCGAGCAGAGCGATATCAAGGGTGTCCGCGACGCGAGCTTGGCGCTATGAGGACACAGCGGCCGCTCGTCTGGCTGCTCGCTGAGTGCCAGCTTCCTCGCGCTCGAGGAGCCCGCGGTCGCCTGACGGCGCCTGACGGCCCCGTCCATAGAATCCCGCCACGTGGCGATCGAGCACTTCGTCTGGACGGCACACGCCGCGCTGCGGCTCAGCCAGCGTGGGCTGTCCCGCTCGGAAGTGGAGCAGGCGATCCGCGAGACTCACGCCGAGCGCCGGCCGAACGATGGCCGGGCGGATTGGCTGATCGCGTGCACCACCACTCTCGGAGTCCACTTCGAAGCGGTCTACGACCATCCGGTTGCCGGCGATGAAACGACAGCGCGTGTCGTCTCGGCCTGGCGGATCGACTGAGCGCCACAGGTCGGCGTTGTAAGCTCAAGATGATCGTGTTTGCCTATTACGACACAGAGGCCGACATCGCCTGGCTTCCGACGGGCGAGTCAGACGATGTGATCAGCGAGCGCGTCCCCGGTGGCCTGCGGGAGTACGACCGAACCACCCACGCCCTCGTAGCAATCGAGGTATGGGACGCCAGCACACGGCTGCCGCGCAACTTGCTCGAGGCCCTCCCGGCCCCGGGCGCGCCTCAAACCGCAGCGGCATAGCCCGAGGCACGCGACAGGTCCTGCTGGACTCGGGCGCACGGATGGCGCCGATCTCTGCGCCTTCGGCCGAATCGACTTGCACGGCGAACACGTAGCTCGGCTTTCCGGCTGATGACCATCAGTACCAACCCGGGTTTAGAGCAGGCGGCGGCCACGGCATGAGCGCGGAACAACACGACGTGATGACAGCAGCCGAGGTCGCCGAATATCTGCAGATCCCCGTGCGCTCGGTGCACGATTACGCCGCCCGCGACGAGCTGCCCTCCGTCCGAATCGGCCGGCACCGCCGCTTCAGCCGGGCGGCCGTCGAAGCGGTGATGGACGTCAGTCGCCGCCCTCAGCAAACGCCCGCGCGAACCGATCGACCTGCTCGCTCGCCTGGCGGGCGTGCAGGTAGCGCGCCGTCGTTTGGAGGTCCGCGTGTCCCATGGCCGCCTGTATCTCGGTGACCGGCACGCCGCCAGTCGCGAGCAGTGAGCCGTAGGTATGTCTGAGATCGTGGAAGCGAAGCGGGCGCAACCCGACGGCGTCGCGAGCGCGCTTGAACCTCATGACGAGCGCGCTCGGGTCAAGCGCGCGCCCGCGCCAGTTGCAGAACACCAGCTCCCCGGGCGCGATGAAATCCTCGCGTGCGCGCAGGCGCTCGAGCGCCGCGGCCGCCTGCGGCACGAGCGGGACGTGCCGCACGCGGCCGCCCTTGGTCCCGGACTCCACACCGGCCGACAGCGCCCGCGAGACGGTGATGACGCCCTCGCCGGCGTCACGCCAGCGCAACGCGCGCAGCTCTCCCTGGCGCAGCCCGGTGTAGGCCGCGACACGCACCAGCTCGGCGTCCTGCGCGTCCTCGGCCCGGGTCGCGCCGCTGGCAGCATGCCGATCGCGGTGCCTGCCCTCGGCCAGCGCCGCTGCGAGCCGCTCGACCTCCGCGACGCTGTACGTGTCGAGCGCCGCCCGCTGCGGTTCGCGGCGCTTGTCGGTCGCGCGCACCGGGTTGGCAGGCAGGCCGACGCGCTTGACGCCATAGGTGAACACCGCGCCCAGGAGCGCGCGCCGCTTGTTGATCGTCCGAGGCGACGCACCCGACGCGGCGAGGGCATCGAGGAGGCTCTCGACGTCGCGGGGCGTGACCTCGGCCGCAGGCCGGTCGCCCAGCGCGAGAATGACCTGGCCGCTTGTGGTGCCGTTCGGCTCGGCGAGCGCGTAGCCGTGGTCGGCCAGTGTCGAGGGCTTGGCACCCCTGACCCGCTTCAGCCACCGCAGATAATCGCGGGCGACCTCGCGGAACGTAGGACCGGCCGCCTGCGGGTCGGCCGCCTTGCCCGCCCGCTCGGCAACTATCTCGCGGGCGCGGTCGTGCGCGGTCGCCACGTCGAGGCAGCCGTCGCGCGGACGCCCGCGCCGCGGCTTGCCGGCGGGCGTGACCCATGCGGGGCCGACGCGGCGCTTGACCTGCCTGCCGCCGGTGCGAAACATGACCTCGTAGAAGGCCCGCGTGCCCTGCGCACGGAGCTGTAGCGAGTAGGTGGGCAGGCTCGGCGACATGTTACCCAATCATGTTACCCAACCCGCGTCAGGGCCGATCCGCCGGCGTCATGCAGAATAAGAAAAGGCCTCGATTAGCAGGCCTTTTCTGTCAATGCGGGCGAGAGGACTCGAACCTCCAAGGGCTTTCGCCCACCGGCTCCTAAGGCCGGCGTGTCTACCAGTTCCACCACGCCCGCGCGCAGCCGCACAGGCTAGCTCGCCGGCGTCGAACTCCAATGGCTCCCAAACCGCTCCCGGGCGCCGACGCCGAGCGCCGACACCCCGCCGCGGCACGGGCCCGCCGCGCGAACGGCCGTGCACATGAGACCGCGGGAGATTGTATGGTCATCGTGTCATGTCGTTCGCGTCATCCTCGCTCGCCGGCAGGCAGCCGCAGCCCGGCGTGATCGTCACCCACCCCAACCGCGAAAAGCCCGTCGTGCAGGCGACGCGGGCGACCTTCATCCTGCTCCTGCTCGTGAGCGCCGGGCTCGTCCTGATCATCACGATCAGCGGCTGGAACGTGCTCGAAAGCGCCGTCGTGATCCAGATCGCCTATGTCGCCATCTATCTCGCGCTGGCGTTCTTCGCGGGTCGCTGGAACCGCGGCGTGCTGCCGATCGCCGCGGTTCTCGCCGTGCTCCTCGGCATCTTCGCGCTGGTCGCCGGACCGGGCTGGTTCGACCGCAACAAGTCCGGCTTCGCCGCGACGGACTTCCTGAACGCGGGGCTGATCGGCGTGCTCACGCTGCTGATCCTGCCCGTGCAGGTGCTGCTCGTCACGTTCGCCATGCGCGGCTTCCGCCAGGGCTGGAACGTCGAGCTCGAGCGCCGCGACCCCACCTACACTTGAATCGCCTGCGTGCGGCGGTGGCGGAACGGTAGACGCGGGGCCCTCAAAAGGCCCTGTCCGAAAGGGTGTGTGGGTTCGAATCCCACCCGCCGCACCACTCCTTCTACGGCCCTCCGACGAGCTCGAACAGAGGCTCCGCGAGGCCCTCGGGCGCGACCAGGATCCCCCATGGGAGGTTCTCGTACACCCCGAGCTCCAGCACGCGAAGGCTCGCCCGTTCGCAGATCAGCATCCCAGCCGCCACGTCCCACTGCTTGACCGAGCGCTCGAAGTAGGCGTCATAGCGTCCCGCCGCCGTCCAGGACAGGTCAAGCGCGGCGCTTCCGAAACGGCGGATGTCCCGCACACGCGGGATGAGCCGCGCGAGCACCGTCGCCTGGGCGGAGCGCACCTCGGCGCCGTAGGCGAGCCCGGTCGCGACCATCGCGCTCGACAGATCCTCGCGCCCTGCGCCTGCCAGCGAGGCCGCCCCCTCCGATCCGGACGACCCGGCGCTCGCCTCCGCCGGCGCTCGCCCGCGCGGCCCCACGAGCTCGACGGCTCCCGCGGGTCCGCTCAGCATCGCGCGGCCGTCCCGCCTCGCCGTGAACAGCTCGTCGCGGTTCGGGTCATAGACCGCGCCCGCGATCGTGCCCTCGCGGTCGCGCACGGCGACGCTCACGCACCACTGCGGTATGCCGAACAGGAAGTTGATGGTGCCGTCCAGCGGATCGACCACCCAGCTCAGCCCGCTCGAGCCCTCCGAGGAGCCCCCCTCCTCCCCCACGAACCCGTCCGCCGGCCTGCGCATGGCGAGAAGCTCGCGTATCGCCCGCTCGGAGGCGAGGTCCGCCTCGCTGACGAGGTCCGTCGGCGAGCTCTTGCTCTCCACCTCGCGCTCCGCGCCCTCGCGGGCGCGCTCACACAGCAGCTCGCCGGCCATCCGGGCCGCATCGACCGCCACCTCGAGCAGCTCCGCCGAGGGCTCGCCCCCGGCGCTCACGAGAAGCCGGGCGGGCGGCTCTCCGCCCACGGGCGCTCGGCCTCGAGCTGAGCGGCGAGCCGGCACAGGGTCGCCTCGCCGTTCGACCTGCCGACGAGCTGCACCGCGCGCGGCAGCCCGTCGGACGCGAAGCCGGCGGGCACCGAGCAGGCTGGCTGGCCGGTCGCGTTCCAGCACGCCGCGTAGGCGGCGGTCGCAGCTGCGACGGCGGTCGTCCACAGCCAGCCGTGGCCCTCGCATGCGCCGATCCGCGGGGCCGGCGCGGGGGTCACGGGCGTGAGCAGCACGTCGTGGTCGGCCAGCGGCTCGTTCAGTCGCGCGGCGTAGCCGGGCTCGCGCGAACGCGCCCACGCGACCACTCCTGGGGACAGGAGGCCGCCGAGACGCGAGAGCACCCGCATCCGCCGTTCCAGACGCTCGGGGTGCGGAAGCGCTGTGGCTTCTTCGTGCAGCGCGCGCAGGTAGCGCAGCGTGAATTCGGGCGAGGGCTCGACCGGGCCGTGGTCGATCGGGCGCTCCTCCACCTCGTGTCCGAGCCTTCGCAGCAGCACCACCGTCTCATCGAGCGCCGCGCGGTTGTCCGGGTGAAGTCGCGTCAGCGGCGAGGGCGGGAGGCTGCTCGACACGGCGATGCGCAGCGCCCCGGGCGCCTGTGAGCCGTTCGGCGCGGAGCCCCGGCCCGCACCGATCGCGTCAAGGAAGGAGCTCGGCGGCACCTCCGGCGCGCCGGGGTCCGCCGGCCCGTCGGCCGTCGCGTCGTGGAACAGCGCGCTGTCGCGCACCGAGCGCGTCAGAACGCCGTTGACCGACATGCCCAGCCAGGCGTCGACGCTCGGTGCCTTCGGCACGCGCCCGCGCTGCGTCTTCAGGCCGAACAGGCCGCAGTAGGCCGCCGGAAAGCGGATCGACCCGCCCCCGTCGGAGGCCAGCGCCGCCCCCACGAGGCCTGCAGACACGGCCGCCGCCGTGCCTCCGCTCGAGCCCCCCGGGGTGTGCTGGAGCTCCCACGGGTTGCGCGTGACGCCACGCGTCGGCGACTCGGTCCAGGGAAACGCACACAGCTCGGGCACGTTCGTCTTGCCGATCACCACCGCGCCCGCGGCACGCATGCGACGCACGATCTCGGCGTCCTCGCTCACCGGCGCCCCGTAGGCGTTCGTGCCGAGGCCGGTCACCTCGCCGGCGAGGTCGGTGTCGTCCTTCACGGCGATCGGCACGCCCAGCAGGGGACGCTCGCCGCCAGCTCCGCGACGCGCGTCCGCCTGGTCGGCCTCCAGCAGGGCGCGCTCGGCGAGCACGACGCGAAAGGCGTTCAGCAGCGGATCGAGCCGCGCGATCCGCTCCAGGTAGACCTCGACGAGCTCGCGCGAGGAGATCTCGCCCGCCGCGATCAGCTCGGCCTGGCGAGCGATGCCGGCGAAGGCGAGGTCGGTCGCATCCATCGCCGGGCAATCTAGTCGATCGGCACGCCGGCCGATCCGCAGCGCCCGCGCGCCCGCTCGCCCGCCTGGCACTCGGCGCGGCACGGCCGGCGCCGCCGCGCTGCCGGCCTGCGCTGGACGCCGCCCGGCGATCTAGCATCAGATGTGACAAGGACAACGCCCGACCACGTAAGAGGGGAGCATCTCGTGTCCTACCCGGTCACCTTCGCCGCCGACTATGCCGACCGGCGCAATCGACTGACGGCCTTCTTCAGGCTCATCCTTGCGATTCCCGTCGCGATCGTGCTCTGCTTGTATGCGATCGTCGCGACGATCGCGGTCGTGATCGCGTGGTTTGCGATCGTCTTCACGGCCCGCTACCCGCAGGGCCTTTACGAGTTCAACGCGGGATACCTGCGCTTCCTCGCGCGCGTCACCGCGTATGCGGCGCTTCTGAGCGATCCCTACCCGCCGTTCGGCGGCGCCTCCCATCCTGAGTATCCCGTGCGGATGGAGTTCGCCGGGCCGTTGGAGCGCTACAGCCGTCTGAAGACCCTCTTCCGCATCATCCTCGCGATACCGCTCCTGGTCCTGCGCTACGTGATGGGACTGCTGCTCGAGGTGGGCGCGGTTGGCGCCTGGGTGGTGATCGTGATCACCGGCAAGATGCCCCGCGGCCTGTTCGACGTGATGGTGCTCGCCAACTCCTACACGGCCCGCAGCGACGCCTACCTGCTGCTGCTGACGGAGACCTACCCGCCATTCCAGGACGAGCAGACCCGCGCCGCCGGCACGGTGGATCCGCCGCTCGCGCCCGCCCCGCCGGCGTTCTCAACCCCGCCGCCATCCCCCGCCCCGCCACCGCCCGACCCACCGGCGCCGCCCGCGCCGCCGCCGCCCGGAGGCTAGACGGGGGTCACGGGATTGCGCTTGGCCGGCCAGGTCCGGCGCTTGGAGGCGGCGTGGCCGAAGCGGCGCACGAGCTCGGCGCGAAGGTCGTCGAGCTCGACGACGGCGTCGATCACGAGCTCTGAGGCGAGGTGCAGCACGTCGATGTCCTGCGAGTACTCGGTCCGCAGCTCCCTGGTGCGCCGAGCGCGCTCGTCCCCGTCCTCGATCGCCTGCAGCTGGTTGTAGTAGACGGCGTTGATCGCCGCCTGCGGGCCCATCACCGCGATCTGCGCGCCGGGCAGCGCCAGGCAGGAGTCCGGCTCGAACGCCGGGCCCGCCATCGCATACAGCCCCGCGCCGTAGGCCTTGCGCACGATCACCGAGATCTTCGGGACGGTCGCCTCGCTGACCGCGCTGATCATCTTCGCGCCGTGCCTGATGATCCCCTCCCGCTCGACCTGGGTCCCGATCATGAAGCCGGGCACATCCGCCAGGAACAGCAGCGGCACGTTGAAGGCGTTGCAGGTCCAGATGAACCGCGCCGCCTTGTCGGCCGAGTCCGAGAACAGCACTCCGCCCTTGTGCTTGGGCTGGCTGGCGACGATCCCGATCGCGCGGCCCTCGAGGCGCGCGTAGCCCACGATCAGCTCCCTGGCCCAGCGCGGGTGAATCTCCATCAGCGAGCCCCCGTCGACGAGCGAGGAGATCAGCTCGAGCATGTCGAACGGCTTGTTCTCGTCGGCCGGGATCAGATCGGCAAGCGCCTTCCCGTCGGCGGGCGCCTTTGGCGGTGCCAGCGCGGCCGGCGGGGGGTCCGCCTCCCAGCTGCTCGGCAGGTAGGACAGGTAGCGCCGCGCCGCCTCGATCCCCTCCTCGTCGCTTCCCACCAGCTGATGTCCGCAGCCCGAGACGCCGGTGTGCATCCGCGCGCCGCCCATCTCCTCGAGGCTCACCTTCTCGCCGATCACCATCTCGGCCATGCGCGGCGAGCCGAGATACATCGAGGCGTTCCCCTCGCGCATGATCACGACATCGCAGAACGCCGGTATGTAGGCGCCGCCGGCGGCGCTCGGGCCGAACAGCACGCACACCTGCGGCACGACGCCGGAGAGCTTCACCTGATTGTGGAAGATCCGTCCCGCTCCCCGCCTGCCGGGAAACATCTGCACCTGTTCGGTGATCCGCGCCCCCGCGGAGTCCACCAGGTAGACCATCGGCACGCCGAGCGTGAGCGCCCGCTCCTGGATGCGCAGTATCTTCTCGACGGTCTTCGCCCCCCAGGAGCCAGCCTTGACGGTCGGGTCGTTGGCCATCAGCGCGACCGCCCGTCCGTCGATCCTCCCCACGCCCGTGACGACCCCGTCGGCGCCGAGGCCGTCCTGCTGCCAGTTGGCAAGCAGCGCCTCCTCGGCGAAGGAGTCCACGTCGAGCAACAGCCGCACGCGCTCGCGCACGTCCAGCTTGCCCTGTCCGCGCGCCTTCTCGCGATGATGCTCGGGACCGCCCGCCAGGGCGCGCTCGCCCGCGCGGCGCAGCTCGCTCACAGACGGCCCGCGCGCGCGCGGGTGTCTGCGTGCGGCGCGTAGCTCGCCCGCGCCCCACGCGCCGCACGCAGACACCAGGAGCCTCGCACGACCTTCACCACGGCAGTCCCCGATAGCGGTGGCGGCGGCCACGCGTCAGGCGACGCTCGTGACGCGCCTGAAGCCGCGCTTCGACGACCTCGAGGTCGGACGCCGGACCGAACAGCCGCCACGCGTCGCCGAGGACGGGTAGGAGCGTCAACGCGATCACCCACCCCGGCCAGAAGCTCCCGCTCGGCCCGCTCGCGAGCCAGATCCCGACGCAGATCGCCGAGACGCCCACGGACCCTCCAGCCTCCTGCACCAGGCGACGGCGAAGCTGCGCCTTGCGTTTGCCGAGCGCGAGCTTCACCGACGTCGAGCTGACCGGGAGATCGGCCGTGAGCCGCGCCAGATCGGCCCGCGTGGTGGCGCGATAGGCGTTTCCGATCCGCTCCTCGAGCTCCTCCGAGTTCAGCCGGCCGGCGACGGCGTGCTCGCGCAGCTCGTCGACGACCTGCTCGCGATCGGCGTCGGCGATGCGCAGCTCAGAGACGTCGCCCATACGAGAACATTATTCACCCGCGCGCAAGGAGCCCACCACCCTGTCGAAGACACCTCGAGCGGGAAGGTTTCGAAGCTCCCGGAGTCTGGTGGCTTCAAAGCCACTCAAACAGGAGGCAACCGTCATGTCCTTTCCCGTCCGCGGTGAGGCGGCCCCGCCGCCAGGTCGGCCAGATCCCGGCCGCGCACAGCAACCTCACAGGTCCCCGAGACGCGCGTCGTCGCCCCGCCTCGGATCGACGCGCAGCCTCGGGATCGGGGCCCGCGTGCTCGCAGGGCTCGTGGCGCTGCTCGCCTGCGCGATGCTCGCGCCGGTGAGCGCGCTGGCGTTCGAGCACTCCTTCATCGGGCAGTTCGCCACGATCACGTCGGTCGGCAGCACCGTGCCGTCCAACGGGGACCAGAACCCCTACGGGATCGTGACCGTCCCGCGAAGCGTGGGGTCGCTGGCGAGGGGGAACATCCTGATCAGCAACTTCAACAACGCCGGAAGCTCCCCGACGGGCAACTTCCAGGGGACAGGCACGACGATCGTGCAGATGACCCCGGCAGGCAGCCTGTCCCTGTTCGCCGAAATCAACCCCTCCACCCTTCCCGGCGAATGCCCGGGCGGAGTCGGCTTGACGACGGCGCTCGCGATCCTCCCGCATGGCTACGTCGTCGTCGGGAGCCTGCCCACGACAGACGGCACGGCGGCCACCGCAAAGGAAGGCTGCCTGATCGTGCTCGACAGCACCGGCAAGGTCGTCGAGACGTTCTCCGGCCCGCCGATCAACGGACCCTGGGACATGACCGCGCTCACCTATGGCGACGACGCCACGCTGTTCGTCACCAACGTCCTCAACGGCACGAGGGCCGCGGAAGGAGGGATCGTCCCCGAAGGCACGGTGGTGCGCATTCGTGTGCACACGAGCGCCAACCACGCGCCGGCGTTGACCGACCCGGACGTGATCGCGACGGGATTCCCCGAGCGCACCGACCCCAACGCGCTCGTCGTCGGCCCGACCGGAGTGGCGCTGGGCTTCGGAGGCACGCTGTATGTCGCGGACACCCAGGGCAACCGCATCGCCGCCGTCCCCAACGCGCTGTTCCGCGGCACGACGCTTGGCGGGGGTGGGAACACGGTCGCCAAAGCCGGCTTCCTGAACAACCCGCTCGGGCTCACCCTGGCCCCGAACGGCGACCTTCTGGCGGCCAACGCCAGCGACGGCAACATCGTCGAGACGACGCCGTTCGGCACCGAGTTCCAGCCGGTGGACACCGGTGCGGGCGCGGGCGGTCTGTTCGGTCTGACCGTGGCTCCGAACCTGCGCGGCGTCTTCTTCGTCGACGACACGACCAACACGCTGGGCCTGCTGCACTGACGCAGCCGTGGACGGGCGGGCGGACGGGCGGGCACGGCCGCTCGCCCGTCCACCCGCCCGTCCACACATTTCTCGCTCGTCGAGCTCGCACGTCGCCCGCGTCAGCAACGGCGCGGCGAGGACGACCGCGGCTCGCTACGGTTCTCATGCATCCGCCGGCAACCACCCCACCGTCAGGAGCCCGATGAGCCTCGTCGCCATTGAGGACCGCGGCCCGGTCCGCCACGTAGTGATGAACCGCCCGGAGAAGCGCAACGCGATGAACGACGAGCTGATCGCCGGGCTCGCCGACGCGCTGCGTACCGCAGCCAACGAGCCCCCGGTGCTGTGCGTGGTCGTGCGCGGCGAGGGCGCGATGTTCTCCTCGGGCATGGACTTCAGCTCGCTGAGCGGGCTCTCGCGCGAGCCCGAGCGGCTGCGCGAGTTCCGCTCGGGGGTGCTGGCGGCGTGGAACCTGTGCGAGGAGATGACCAAGCCGACGATCGCCCAGATCCACGGCGGATGCATCGGCGGAGCGATGGAGCTCGCGCTCGCGTGCGATCTGCGCACGATGGCCGCCGACGCGGTCATCGGTCTGGTGGAGACGCGCGTGGGGCTGATACCCGACGTGGGCGGCTGCTCGCGCCTTCCGAGCGTGGTGGGACTTGGTCGCGCGAAGGAGATGATCATGGCGTCGAAGATCATCGACGGCACCGAGGCCGAGCGGATCGGCCTGGTCAACCGCGTGGCGCCCGCCGGCGAGCTCGACGCCGCCACCGATCAACTCGTGCAGGAGCTGCTTGCATGCGCGCCGGTCGCCGTCGGGCTGGCCAAGCGCGTGATCGACGCCGCGGCCAAGCCGGCGCTCGCGGGCACGCTCGAGCATGAGGTCACGATCCAGCAGATCTGCGCCGAGAGCGACGACTTCGCCGAGGGTGCGCGCGCCTTCACCGAGAAGCGCCAGCCGGAGTTCAGCGGGCGCTGAAACCCCGCTGGCGCACGATGTGGCCGGACGCTGCGCCGCGGCCGCTCAGCCCCGCCAGTCGACCGGTCCGGCGACGAGCGTATGGCTGCCGAGCGGGCGCCCGAGAAGCTCTCGCACGCGCCGCGCGCAGGCGATCAGCGCCGGCAGGTCAACGCCCGTGGAGATGCCCATCTCGTGCAGCATCGAGACGAGGTCCTCGGTGGCGATGTTCCCGGTGGCTCCCGCCGGGACCGGGCAGCCGCCGAGCTCGCCGAAGCTCGACTCGAAGCTCGCCACCCCGGCGTGCAGCGCGGCGAGCACGTTGGCGAGGCCCTGCCCGCGCGTGTTGTGGAAGTGCGCGGTCAGCTCGAGCTCATCGCCCAGCGATGCGCGCGCGGCGGCGAAGAACTCTCCGACCTGCCTGGGATTGGCCATGCCGGTCGTGTCGCCGAAGCCGATCTCCTCGGCGCCGGCGTCGCGCAGGCGGGCGGCGATCTCGAATACCCGCTCGGGCGCCACGGGGCCCTCGTAGGGGCAGCCGAAGGAGGTCGAGATCACACCCTCGCAGCGCAACCCGGCGCCCCTAGCGCGCGCCAGCACGCCCTCGAGACCGCTCAGCGACTCCTCGATCGAGCGGTTGACGTTCTTGCGGTTGTGGGTCTGCGACGCGGACAGGAACACGTTGACCTCGTCGAATGCCGGCCGCGTTCCCGCGTGGGCCGCGCGCACCGCGAGCGCATCGTCCAACCCCCTTTCGTTCGGGATCAGCACGCTCACCGCCACGTCGTCGGGCACTTCGATTCGGGCCAGCACCTCGGCGGCGTCGGCCAGCTGGGGGATCACGTCCGCGCGGACGAAGCTCGTGACCTCGAGCCGCTGAAGGCCGGTGCCGGCGAGCGCGTCGATCAGCTCGACCTTGCGCTCGGTGGGGATCACCTCGGGCTCGTTCTGGAAGCCGTCGCGGGGTCCCACCTCCCTGATTCGCACCCGGCCGGGCAGCTCGCTCATGCCCGCGCCCGAGCCCTCGTCGCCTATCCGAGCAGCGCCTGCGCGCGGGACCAGAGCTTGGCCATACCGCGGATCCAGCGCTGAGGGTCTTCGGCCTTGCCGACCACGAACTCGTGCATCTCGGGATGCGTGAGGATGAGGAAGAGGTCCTGCTGGAGACCCTCCAGAATGCGCTCCACCGCCTGATCGGGCGCGAGCACGTCGCCGCCGCCGATCACGGCGCTCGCCTTGACGGCGTCGCCTCCTGCGCCGCCGCGGAGCATCGCGGTATCGACCGCGCCAGGGCAGATGCACGACACCCGCACTCCACGCCCGCGATAGCTGAACGCCAACCACTCCGCGAACCCGACCGCGGCGTGCTTGGTCGTCGAGTACACGGCGTCGCCCGCCGTTGTGAGGATGCCTGCCATCGACGCCGTCGTGACGAGGTGTCCGTCGCCGCGCTCGATCCATCCGGGGAGCAGCGCGCGCGCGGCGTACACGTGCGACATCACGTTGACACGCCACTGGCGATCCCAGGCCTCGTCCGGCGCCTCGGGACCGCCACCACCCGCCAGCCCGGCGTTCGCAAACCACACGTCGATCGGGCCGATCGCGCCCTCGACCTCCTGCACCAGCGCACCCGTCGCCTCCTCGTCGGACACGTCGAGAACCCGTGGCATGACGTGCGCGGCGCCCAATTCCTCGCTCAGTCGCCTGACGCCGGCCTCGTCGACGTCGGCGGCGACCACGGTCCGCGCGCCCCTCTCTGCGAGGGCGCGTACGAGCGCTCCGCCGATGCCGCCAGCCGCGCCTGTGACGACGGTTATCTTGCCCGCGGGATCCATGATCTGAGGAAGCCTATACTCGGCCGCCGTGCCACCGTCGCCCACCGACCCCGTCGCGATCGTCGGCGCCTCGGGCGCGCTCGGCTTCGGGCTGGCCGTGAGACTCGCGCGGGCGGGCGTGCCGATCGCGATCGGATCGCGTGAGTCCGCGCGCGCGGAGGAGACAGCGCAGCGCGCGGAGGTGACGGTTCCGGGCGGTTCGTTCTCCGCTCATCAGAACGCGGACGCCGTGCGCGAGGCGGGCCCCGGGGGCACCGTGGTCCTGAGCGTTCCCTTCCGCAACCAGTCCGAGACGTTGACCAACCTCAGGCATGCGCTCGGCCCGGGCCAGCTGCTGATCGACGCGACGGTTCCGCTGGCGGCCGCCGTGAGCGGGAAGGCCACGCGGATGCTCGGCGTGTGGCAGGGGTCGGCCGCGCAGCAGGCGCTCGAGATGGCGCCGGAGGGCGTGCGCGTGGTCTCCGCGCTGCACACGATCAGCGCCGCGTCGCTCGTCGACCTCGACCATCCGCTCGAGCAGGATGTGCTCTTGTGCGGGGACTCGCGCGCGGACAAGCAACAGGCGGCGAGCCTGATCGAGCGGATCGACGGCCTGCGCTGCGTGGACTGCGGAAGCCTCGAGATGGCGCGCATAACCGAGTCCCTGACCGCTCTGCTGATCTCGGTGAACACCCGCTACAAGGCCCACGCGGGGATTCGCCTGACCGGCCTGCCCGACCCCTCCTGGAGTGGGGATGGGTGAGGATGTAGTCGTCCTTGCCGGAGGCAGCGGCGGCGCCAAGCTCGTGCGAGGGATGGTCGACGTGGCCGGCCCGGGGCGGGTCTGCGCGATCGCCAACACGGGCGATGACATCGAGATCTACGGCGCCTACGTCTCGCCGGACCCGGATCTGGTGTCCTTCCGGCTGGCCGATGAGATCGACGAGCGCGGCTGGGGGTTGAAGGGCGACACGTTCACCGTGATGGACGCCCTGCGCGCGCTCGGCAGGGAGGTGTGGTTCAACCTGGGCGATCGAGACCTCGCCTGGTGTCTCGAGCGGGCGAGACTGCTCGCCGAGGGCCTCTCCCCCACGGCGGCGCTCGAGCGCCTGAACGCCACGCTCGGGGTGAGCGCGCGGGTGCTTCCGATGAGCGATGACCCGGTGCGCACCTGGGTGCGCACCGCCGCCGGATGGCACCCGTTCCAGGAGTTCATGATTCGCGAGGGCGCGCGGGGGCTCGTGGAGGGCCTCGAGTTCCGCGGCGCCGAGCAGGCGGCGCCGAGCGCCGAGGCGCTCGGCGCGATCGCGGGCGCGGGCGCGATCGTGATCGGGCCCTCCAATCCGCTGGCCTCGATCGCCCCGATCCTTGCGGTGCCGGGGATCCGCGAGGCGATCGCCGCGGCGTCCGCCCCGGTGATCGCCGTGAGCCCGGTCGTGGAAGGCGAGGTGCTGAAGGGGCCGACCGCCTCGTTCATGGCGTTCGCCGCGCTCGACTGCAGCGCGGACGGCGTCGCCGACTTCTACGGGGAGCTGCTCGACGGGATCGTGGCCGACGAGAACGTCGGGCGGCTTGCCACGCTGCAGACGGACACCCGCATGGACGACGCCCCGAGCCGCGCGCGGGTCGCCGAGCAGACGCTCGAGTTCGTCGAGGCGCTCGGCCGCTAGGCCGTCGAGGCACTATCGTCGTCGTGCAGATGCGCACGGCCGCGATCCTTCCCGTCAAGCGCTTCGCGGTAGCCAAGCGCCGCCTCGGCGCGAGCGTCACCGAGGAGCTGCGGGTGGAGCTAGCGCGCGCGATGGTGGCCGACGTGCTTCTGGCCCTGGCCCACACGGCGGCCATCGGGCGCACGATCGTCGTCACCGGCGAGGACTCCGTGGCGAGGGCCGCTCGCGAGCAGGGGGCGCTGGTCGTGGCGGACGAGACCGAGGACGGTCAGTCGGCGGCCGTGACGCTCGGCATCGGGGCGGCGCTGGCGGACGGCGTCGAGCGCGCGCTGTGCGTGCCCGGCGACTGCCCCGCGCTCGAGCCGGCCGAGCTCGAGTCGTTGCTGTGCCCGGTGGGCCCGCCCCGGGCGGATGGCGCCGGCGGGGGCGCCGGCGCGGAGGCCGAGGTGGTGATCGTGCCCGACCGGCACGGAACCGGCACCAACGGCCTGCTGCTCACGCCGCCCGACGTGATCGCGCCGAGCTTCGGGGCCTTCAGCTGCGAGCGCCACCGCGCGCTGGCACTCGCCGCGGCCGTGCCGTGCCGCGTCGAGCGACCCCCGTCGCTGCTGCTCGACATCGACACTGGAGCGGACCTCGCGGCGCTTCGAGAGCGGCTGTCGCGGGCGGGCGGGCGGGCGGCCCGCACCCGCGCGGCGCTCGCTCGGCCCGAGCGCACCGACGTCGTGTCCACCGCGAGCAGCGGCTGACACGGCTGACGCGCGGTTCGGTGCCAGCCCTCTCCGCCCGCACTCTCGCCGGCCTGCCAGAGGTGCTGACCGGAGACGACCTGGCCGCGCTGATCGTCGCGGCGTCGGGCGCGGCGCCGCCGCGGGAAGGAGAGCTCGTGCTGATCGCGCACAAGGCGGTCTCCAAGGCGGAGGGCGCGGTTGTCGCGCTCGCCGACGTCCAGCCCGGGGCCCGCGCCCGGGAGCTGGCTGCCGAGCAGGACCGCGATCCGCGCGCGGTGCAGGTCGTGCTCGAAGAGTCGGCCGAGCTCCTGCGCGCCGAACGCGGCGTGCTCATCTGCCGCACGCGACACGGCTTCGTGTGCGCCAACGCGGGGGTCGACGCCTCCAACGCCTCGAGCCCGGACACGCTCGTCGTGCTCCCCCGCGATCCGGATGACTCGGCGCGGCGAATCCGCGCGCGCCTGCGCGAGTTGACCGGGGAGGCGCCGGCCGTCGCGATCACCGACAGCTTCGGCCGCGCCTGGCGTAACGGTCAGCTCGACGTCGCGGTCGGCCTGGCCGGCATGCAGCCGCTCGAGGACTGGCGCGGACGCAGCGATGCCGCCGGGATGGAGCTCGAGGCGACCTGGCTTGCGGTCGCCGACGCGGCCGCGGCCACCGCCGAGCTCGCCCGCGCGAAGGACTCGGGTGAGCCTGTCGTGATCATCGCCGGCCTGAAGCGCTTCCTCACCGCCGAGGACGGCCCCGGCGCGGCCGCGCTGATACGTCCGGCGCACGAGGACCTGTTCGGCTGATCGCGCCGGCCTCGGCCGCCGGCCGGCGCCCGTGACCGCGTCGGCGTCAGGCCGCCACGGGCAGCTCGTAGCGACGCCTGATCTCATACAGCGTCGTGCGCTCGGCCGCGGGCCGGCCGGCGACGTGGGCCGCCGCCACGAGCTCGTGCGGATCGAGCCTCGTCCCGTGATAGGAGCCGGCGAGACGACTGATCGACTCCTCCATCAACGTTCCCCCGAGGTCGTTCACCCCCCAGCGCAGCGCCTCGGTCGCGGCGTCGATGCCCATCTTCACCCAGCTCGCCTGCATGCTCGGGACCGTCCTGCCGAGGGCCAGGCGGAAGACGGCCGTGTGCTTGAGGTTCTCCTCCCGGGAGATCTCCTGCACGCCGTGGGTGCGCCCGAGCAGGGTCTGGAAGGGGATGAACGACAGCGGCACGAACTCCGTGATCCCGCCCGTACGCTGTTGCAGCTCGCGCACGACCCGCATGTGCTCGGCGAGCTCCCACGGCTCCTCGATGTGGCCGAACATGACCGTTGCGGTCGAACGCAGCCCGGCGTCGTGGGAGGCTTCGATGATCTCCACCCAGCGCGCCACCGGGAGCTTGTTCGGCGAGATGCGCTCGCGCACGCCGTCATGCAGCACCTCGGCTGCGGTTCCGGGCGTGGACCCCAGCCCGGCGTCCCGCAGCCGGGCGAACACCTCCGCCGGCGGCAGCCCCGAGATGTCGCACATGTGCGCGACCTCCATCGGGCTGTATGCGTGCAGATGGATGTCGACGCCCGCCCGCCGGGCGGTCTGCTTCGCGAGCGCGAGCCAGCCGAGGTAGTCATCGAGCTTCCAGTCGGGATGGATGCCGGACTGGATGCACAGCTCGCTGGCGCCGTAGGCGACCGCCTCCTGCACGCGCGCGACGAACTCCTCGCGGTCGTGCTCGTAGGCGTCGGGTGAGCGCTTGCCCTGTCCGAACCCGCAGAACGCGCATCCGACGATGCACACGTTCGAGACGTTGATGTTGCGGTTGACCACGAAGGTGACCGTCTCCCCGGCGAGCTCCCCCCGCAGCTCGTCGGCGGCCTGGCGAACGTCCTCGATCACCTCCGCGCGCGTCTCGGAGAACAGCGCCGTCAGCTCCTGCGCATCGAGCGCGACCCCGTCGCGACCCTTCTCGATCGCCGCGCCCACGAGCTCGGGACGGATCGGCACGGGCGGATCGGTGCGTCCGGAGCCCCGTCGTGGGATGAAGCTCCAGTACTTCAGCTTGATCGTGTCCAAAACCCCCTGGGCGAGCCATTCGCGGTCTATGTAGCCCGGATACACGCACAGCCGCTCGGTCAGCGCGTAACCGTCGGCCTGCAACGCCTTCCTGACCTGGTGCGGCGAGGGAAACGGATGCTCCGGGGAGATGTGGTCGCCGTTGGCGCTCAGCCCGCCGAGATCCGTGGCGCCCGCCTCGACGAGCTCCCCCCACCAGTCGGCCAGATTGGGCGGGACCTGGATTCCAACGTCCGGCATCAGACGGTGGGTCTCGGCGATCAGCCGCTTCATGTCATCGATGCCGATCGGGCGTCCGCCCGCCCACTCGGGCAGCCCCAGCCGCGGGCGCCCGTCGGCGAGACCGGTCCTCCAGTAGGCGCGCGCCGCATCGTCTGCGATCTGGGCCGGCTCGCGTCCGTAGTAGCGCTGGTGCGGAACGAAGTTCTGCAGGATCACCTCCTGGATGTGTCCGTACTGCGCGTGCGCGGCGGCGAGCGCCTGGAGCGATTCCATGCGCTCGCGCTCGTCCTCGCCGATCCCCACGAGGATGCCGCTCGTGAACGGGATCCTCAGCTCGCCGGCGGCTCGGATCGTCTGCAGTCGTCGCGCCGGGTGCTTGGTCGGCGAGCCGGCGTGCACCGTCTGCATGAGCCGCTCGGCCACCGACTCGAGCATCAGGCCCTGCGAGGCGGTCACCTCGCGCAACCGCTCCAGGTCGGCGCGGTCGAGCACGCCGAGGTTCGTGTGCGGGAGAAGGCCCCGCTCGAGCGCGCGCTCGCACGCCCACACCACATATCCGGTGAAGTCCTCGTGCCCGTAGGCGCGCAACCGCTCACGCACCTCGGCGTTGACCTCCGGGCGCTCGCCCGTGAGCACGAGGAGCTCCTTGACCTGCCTGCGAGCCGCGCCGTCGAGGATCTCGAGCACCTCCTCGGGCGAGTAGAGGTGCGCGGCGTGGGTGGCGAACGCGCAGTACTTGCAGAAGCACCGGCACGTCCGCGACAGCGACAGCGTCAGGTTGCGCGAGAAGGTGACCCTGCGGCGCATCACCCGCAGTGTATGGCCTGGAAGGCGCACGACCGATCTGCTCCGTCCGGCCCGGATCGTAGGTTTGCGCCATGTTCGAGGATGCGCTGCGCCGCGGGGTCGCCGAGTTCATCGGCACGTTCACCCTCATCTTCATCGGCGTCGGCTCGATCGTCGCGAGCAACCAGATCCACGACCCTTCTCTCATCGGCGTCGCGATCGCGCACGGCCTGGCGATCGGCGTGATGGTGTCCGCGGTCGGGCACATCTCCGGAGCGCACTTCAACCCCGCCGTCACCTTCGGCTTCCTGGTGACCCGCAGGATCAAGCCGGCGCTCGGGCTGCTCTACTGGCTCGCACAGTTCGCGGGCGCCGCGTTCGCCGCGCTGCTCGTGCGCCAGCTGCTGCCGCGGGAGGCGACTGAAGCCGTGCATCTCGGCGTGCCCGCGCTGGGCGGTGGCGTGGACGCGGCCTCCGGGGTCGCGCTCGAGGCGATCCTCACGTTCTTCCTGGCGTGGGTGGTGTTCGCGAGCGCCGTCGACCCGCAGGGCACGTTCAAGTCGATCGCGGGCCTCGCGATCGGGCTGACGATCACGATCGACATCCTCTTCGGCGGGCCGTTCACCGGCGCGGCGATGAACCCGGCGCGCGCCTTCGGTCCGCAGGTGGTCGGCGACTACTGGACCAACGGATGGGTCTGGTATGCCGGTCCCGTGCTCGGCGCGACCCTGGCGGCGGCGGCGTACGAGCTGCTCTATCTGCGCCCGGCGCGCCTGAAGCCGGTCGGATCGGCCGAGAGCGGGGTGCTCGAGCCGCGCGCCAGCGAGCCAGGCTAGGTGCTGACCGTCGGCGCCGGGCCCCGCCCGACGATCCGCCTGGCAGACTAGGGCGAGTGGCCGCCAACGTATTTCTGGCCAGGCACGGCCAGACCGCCTACAACCTCGAGGGCCGCTTCCAGGGCCAGCTGCCCGTCCCGCTCGACGACACCGGCCGCGCGCAGGCGGCCGAACTGGCCGAGCGCGCGGCCGAGCACGGCTTCTCCGCGCTGTGGACCAGCCCGCTGCTGCGCGCGCGCGAAACCGCCGACGTCGTGGCGCGGCGCATCGGCCTGACCCCGCGCGAGGATCCGCGATTCATGGAGACCGATGCGGGCGACTGGACCGATCAGAGCTTCGCCGAGGTGAAGGCCCGGACGCCGGAGCTGTTCGCGGCATTCCTCGCCGGAGATCCCGGCTTCGCGTTTCCGGGCGGCGAGTCGTTCGCCCACCAGGAGGAGCGCGTGGCGGCGGCGCTCGATGACACCGAACGGGGAGATGTCCCCGCGCTGGTGGTCTGTCACGGAATGGTGATCCGCGCCGCCCTGTCGGCGCGCTTGGGGCATTGGCTGCCTCACGGCGAGCGCGTGCCGAACGGCGCCCTCATCCCCCTCGACCCCGCCGCGGCCGCGCGCGCCGATATCGGCGGCGGGGAGGCTACGCCGGCCAGCTGACGCGCGCGCGAGCCGGGGCGGACCACCAGGCGCGGAACGGCGGCCCGCGGCGCGTGCGCGGGGCCCGGAATCAACGGCCGGCGCGCAGGCGCTCGATCAGCGCCGGACCCTCGCGGGCCATGCGCGAGCGTGGCACCACCAGGTCGAAGCCGGCTCGCTCGGCGCGTTCGCGCGCGAGCACGTCCACGTGCGAATAGACGCCAAGCGTGCGCACCTCCCCGAGCTCGCCGGCCGCGGACAGCGATTCAAGGAGGGTCGCACCGGCGAGATCCTCGTCGGTCAGGTCCACGACAAGCACGTCTCCCGGCCCGATGGCGGGGTCGCTGAGCCTCTCGCGCAGCAGGCCCTCGTCGGGGATCAGCTCCACCTCCTGACCCTCGGCGGCAAGCGCGCCCTGAAGGCGCGAGCCGAACAGCAGGTCCGGGACGAGCGCGAGCACCCGCGCCGTCGTCATTGCGACCGCAGGCGGCGAAACTCCTCGCGAGCCGACTCCGGCCGGCCCCACATCTGCACGACCTCCGCCCGTCCGCAGCGAGTCTCCCGGAGGGCGAGCTCGCCCTCGATGCCCGCTTCGTCGAGCAGCAGCAGCGTGCCGTGCACGGTGGGCGCCGACGCGGCGTGCCCGAAGCGGTGCGCGATGAGCAGGCGCCAGTGCCAGTCGTGATGGGAGTAGGGCCGGGCGTTGCAGGTGACGAGGTAGACGGCGGCTTCCACGTAACGCGACTCATCGGCGATCCGCAGGTCGAGCTCGAGATCCGTCCAGTCGTCGGGAAGCGAGTCCACGATCCCCTGGAAGCTGTCCGCCATGGCCATCGTCCGCAAGCCTAGCGGCCGGATGCGGTCTATCCTCGAAACCGTGTCTGCCACGGACGCGACGAGCACACTCGATGGCGAGTATCTGGCCCTCACTCGAGCCTGCGCGCTGATCGACCGTTCCGAGCGGGGCAAGCTCGCCCTCGGCGGCCCCGACGCGGTGGAGTTCCTCGAGGGCCAGATCACCAACGAGCTCCTCGGCCTGCATCCCGGGGAGGGTTGCTACGCCGCGTTCCTGACGCACAAGGGCAAGATGCTCGGCGACCTGCGCGTGCTGGCCGTCGGCGAGTCCCTCACGGGCGCCCCGTCTGAGCTGATGCTCGACACCGAGCGCGTGGCGCTGCAGGGGCTGTTCGACATGATCAACCGGTTCAAGGTCGGCCACGACCTCGAACTGGCCAAGCGCACGCTTCAGAGCAGCCTGTTCTCGCTCATCGGTCCCGGGGCCGATGCCGTCGTGGCCCGCGCCGTCGCAGCCCGGGACGGAGCCGGACGCGCCGACGGGCCGCTCGAGAGCGATTCCGGCGCGTCCGCGCCGGCGGACGCCGAGCACGCCCACCGCCCGGCATCGATCGCCGGGTGCGCGGTCAGGCTCATACGCACGGCCGAGCCCGCGGGCGTCGACGTGCTCTGCGACGCCGCGGACGCGGAGACCGTGTGGAACGCGCTCGCTCAGGCCGGGGCGCAGCCGGTGAGCGAGGCGGCCGGCGAGATCGTGCGCGTCGAGCACGGGCGGCCCCGCTACGGCATCGACCTCGACGACACGGTGATCCCGCAGGAGGCCGGGCTGAACGCCCGTGCCGTGAGCTTCACGAAGGGCTGCTACGTCGGGCAGGAGACGGTGGCGCGCCTGCACTACAAGGGAAAGCCGAACCGCCACCTGCGTGGGTTGCGGCTCTCCGAGGCGGTTGCCTCCGGCGAGGAGCTGCGCCTCGCGGAGCGCAGCGTGGGTCGCGTGGGAAGTGCCGTTGTCTCGCCGGCGCTTGGCCCGATCGCCCTCGCACTCGTGCGCCGCGAGGCCGAGCCGGGCGCGATCGTGAGCGTAGGCGGGCGCGGCGCGAGCGCCGAGCTCACCGAGCTGCCCTTCGCGGCCTAGCCGGCCAGCCGGCCGGGCCGGACGAGCGCGGGCGCTGCCCGTCGAGCGAGGCGCCCGCCTGTGTGATGGATAACACACAGGCAATAGTTGCTCGCGAGATATACTTGCGCGCATGCAAGCAACTGCTGCGCAAGCACAGGTGGACAGGGTGGCGTTGACGCGTGACATGTACGCGCTCGCCAGCTATCTGATGCGCAGCTCGAACGTCGGGGCGTTCAACACGATCGCCGAGCTCGAGCTCTCGTTCACGCAGATCAAGGCTCTCTGTGCGATGGACATCGACGGCGAGGACCGGTCGGTGAAGGCGCTGGCGGACTCCATGAAAGTCTCGCTTCCGGCGATGAGCCGTGCCATCGACGGCCTGGTCGAGCGCGGTTTCGTGGACCGCCAGGAGGACCGGCTGGACAGGCGCATGAAGCGCCTGCGGCTGACCGACTCCGGACGGGCCATCACGAGCTCGCTCAACGAGGCGCGGCTGGCCGCGATGCAGGAGTTCCTGACGTCGCTCAGCGACGAGGAGGCGCGTGCCCTCACGCAGGCGCTCGGGCTCATCCTCGAGGGCCGCGGGGAGATCCTCGCGCTGCGGCCCGCCCGCGTCGGAGTCGCCCCGTGAGCAGGCGGATCTCAGCCCTGAGGATGACCGAGGAGAACCGCCGCTGGTGGGCGCTCGCGGCGATGTGCTTCGCCCTTTTCATGATCATGCTCGACAACACGGTCGTGAACGTGGCGCTGCCGTCGATCCAGCGCAGCCTGAACGCCTCGACCTCGACGCTCGAGTGGACAGTCAACGCCTACACGCTCACCTTCGCGGTGCTGCTCGTGACCGGCGGGCGCCTCGGCGATCTGTTCGGCCGGCGCAAACTGTTCCTGATCGGCGTCGCCATCTTCGCGCTGTCGAGCGCCGCGATCGGCTTCTCGCCCAGCGACACCTGGCTGGTCGTCTGGCGGGCGATCCAGGGTTCGGGCGCGGCGCTCATGATGCCGGCCACGCTTTCGATCATCACAAACGCGTTCCCGGCGCACGAGCGCGGCAAGGCGATCGGCACCTGGGCCGGAGTCTCGGCGATGGCCCTCGCGATCGGCCCGGTGGTGGGAGGCTTCCTCGTACAGAGCGTCAGCTGGCAATCGATCTTCTTCCTCAACGTGCCGGTCGCGATCGGAGCGATCGTGATCACGCTGTTCGCGGTGCGCGAGTCCCGCGATGAGACCGTCGAGCGCACGATCGACGTGCCCGGCGTGATCACGCTCACGATCGGGCTGGCCTCGCTCGTGCTCGCGCTGGTGGAGGGCAACGAATGGCGCTGGGGCTCCGCACGGGAGCTCACCCTGTACGCGATCGCCGTTCTCGGCCTGGCGAGCTTCGCGCTCATCGAGCGGCGCCAGCGCACCCCGATGGTGGACTTCCGCTTCTTCCGCTCGCGCACGTTCCTCGGCGCCAACATCGTCGCGTTCATCGTCAGCTTCGCGATGCTCGCGATGTTCTTCTTCCTTGCGCTCTACATGCAGAACGTCCTCGGCTTCACGCCTCTTCAGGCCGGCATCCGCTTCCTGCCCGCCACGATGGTGATCATCGTCGTGGCGCCGCTCGCCGGGCGGCTCGCCGACCGCGTCGGCCCGCGGCCGCTGATGACCGTCGGTCTGCTGGGGGTCTCCGGGGCGCTGCTCTGGCAGTCGCGCCTCACGGTCTCGAGCGGCTACGGGACGCTGTTTCCCGGGTTCGTGCTGATGGGCATCGGCATGGGCCTCGTGATGTCGCCGATGAGCCTTGCCGCGATGAATGCGGTGGACCGGGCAAAGGCCGGCGTGGCGTCGGGGATCCTGTCGATGAACCGCATGGTCGGCGGCACCTTCGGCGTGGCCGTGCTGGGCGCCATGGTGAGCACGCTCGGGCGCACCGAGATCGACCGGCTGCTGCCCACGCTGCCCGAATCCGCCCGCGCCCACCTGGCCAGCGGGCTGGGCTCGGGCGGCCTGCTGCACGGGCTGCCGGTTGCGGTCGTCGACGCCAGCCAGAGAGCATTCGTATACGCCCTCTCCTACGGGCTTCGCCTCGGCGCCGCCGTCGCTCTGCTCGGGGCGCTGCTGGCATGGCTGCTCGTCGCCAAGAAGTCGACCGCGGCCCCGGAGACCATGCCCGAGGCGATCACGGCTCAGCAGACCGCGCGCCAGCCTGTCGAGGCCGAGACCGCCGAACCACGCGCGGCGACCGAGACCATTCACGTCTGAGGGATGCACTGGTCGGGACTGCGCCTCCTCTGGCGGCGCGAGCGCCGCGGAGCCTCGCGGGGAGCCCCCGGGTAGCATTGCTCACGCATCCGTCCCCGACAGGCGAGGTTCAGAGCAGGTGGCGATCGATCTCCAGCAGGTCTCCGAGTTAGACGTCGAGCCGGGAGAGCTCCCCAAGACGATGGCCGCCTGGGTCATCCGGCAGGAGCGCGAGGGCGAACCCCGCGACGCCTTCCGTGTCGAGGAGATCGAGGTGCCCGAGCCGGGCGCGTTCGAGGTGATCGTGCGGGTGATGGCGGCGGGCGTCAACTACAACAACGTGTGGGCCGCGCTCGGCAAGCCGGTCTCGGTGTTCCGCTACCACCCCGAGGAGGACCACCACATCGGGGGCTCGGACGCATCGGGGATCGTGTGGAAGGTCGGAGCCGGAGTCACCCGCTGGAAGCCCGGCGACGAGGTGGTCGTGCACTGCAATCAGGCCTCCTACGAGGACCCGGAGGTTCACGGCCTCGACCCCCTGGCGGCCCCCTCGCAGAAGATCTGGGGCTATGAGACGAGCTGGGGCTCGTTCGCTCAGTTCACGAAGGTGCAGGCTCAGCAGCTGCTGGCAAAGCCGCCGGCTCTGAGCTGGGAGGAGGCGGCCTCCTACGGCCTCGTCTACTTCACCGCCTACCGCATGCTGATCACCCGGTGCAGACTCCAGGCGGGGCAGAAGGTGCTGATCTGGGGTGCCGCGGGTGGTCTCGGGGTGTTCGCGACCCAGCTCTGCGCCACCGCGGGCGCCCATTGCGTGGGTGTCGTCTCGAGCGCCGAGAAGGGCGAGCTCGTGAAGCGCCTGGGCGCCGTGGATTACATCGACCGCAACGAGTTCGCGGGGATGATGCGCACCGGAGGAGAGACTCCCGAGGAGGAGAAGGCCCGCTTCGCGGTCTCGCGGGAATTCGCCAAGCGCGTCAAGCAGATCGTCGGCGATGCGCCCGACATCGTGTTCGAGCACGTCGGCAAAGCGACCTTCCCGACGTCGGTGTTCACCGTCAAGACGTTCGGCAAAGTCGTCATCTGTGCCGGCACTACCGGCATCGACGTCGACTTCAACGTCGCCTACCTGTGGATGCGCCAAAAGGAGATCCTCGGCTCGCACTTCGCCAACGCCTACGAGTGCACGAAGGCCAACGAGCTGATCGAGAGCGGCCAGATCCGCCCGGTGCTGTGGCGGACGCTCGGCTTCGAGGGCGTCGCCGAAGCGCACCAGCTGATGCTCGAAAACAAGCATCTCGGCAAGATCGCCATCCTCGTCGGGGCCCAGTCGGAGGGTGACGGCAGGACGGCCGAGGGACCGGGCGCCATCCATGCGGAGGTGGGCGCCTGATGGCCGGCACCGTGATCGTCCCGTGGTATGCGACCGGCTTCCGCGCCGATGCCTTCGAAGAGGCCCTCAACGTCGCGGCCGCGACGGCGCTGCGCTACGGCGCGAGCTCCTACGCCGTCTACCGTGCTCGCGACGACCGCTACAAGTTCCAGCAGTTCGCGGCCTTCGCCGAGCACCTCGACTGGGAACGCTACTGGGAGGGACCGGAGATGACCGACTTCCGGGCGCGCCACTCGAGCTGGTACCAGGTTCCCGTGCTCTACGGCTGGTGGGACCGCACCGCCACGGGCGCCGTCATCCCCGAGGCGATGCCGGCGGGCAACGGCCACGGCAACGGGGCCGGCAACGGCTCCCGCACGGCGAGCGGCGGGAGCGCCTGAGTCGAGCCGCCGGCGCCAGAGCGCCGCGCGCGGCTCAGCCCTGCTCGAGCGGCGCCATCGTCAGTCCCGCGTCCCTGAGCTGCTCCCAGTAGTGCTCGGCCGCCTCCTGGTGGCCGCTGTAGACGAGCGCAAGGCCGGTGGCGTGGATCGCGTTGGCGATCTCATAGCCGCGCTCGAGCGTGACGCCGGGGATGAAGCGCGCCAGCGTGCTGGCGACATGGTCGAAGGTGTTGTGCTCGTCGTTGCGCACGATCACCTTCCAGGAGTCGCCCAGGCCGCCCCCGGGCTCCCGCGCGCGCGGCAGCTCAACCGTCTGACTCACGAAGTGAAGGATAATGCCCGCGGCCCGACCGTACAATTGGGGCATGAGCGGCGATCAGTCCCCGCGGTTGCCCGAGCCTGACCGGCCCTGGATGATGCGCACCTACGCCGGTCACTCGACGGCGAAGGCATCGAACGAGCTGTACCGGCGCAACCTCGCCAAGGGACAGACCGGCCTGTCGGTGGCCTTCGACCTGCCCACCCAGACAGGGTATGACCCCGACGACGAGCTAGCCCGCGGCGAGGTGGGCAAGGTCGGCGTATCGATCGCACACCGCGGCGACATGGCGGCGCTGATGGACGGCATACCGCTCGGGGAGATGAACACCTCGATGACGATCAACGCCACGGCCGCATGGCTGCTGGCGCTCTACATCATCGCCGGCGAAGATCAGGGGGTGAGCCCGGAGCAGCTTCAGGGCACCACTCAGAACGACATCATCAAGGAGTTCCTGGCGCGCGGAACCTATGCCTTCCCGCCGGCCCCCTCGATGCGGCTGATCGCCGACATGATCGCCTACACGGTCGAGCACGTGCCGAGGTGGAATCCGATCAACATCTGCTCCTACCACCTCCAGGAGGCGGGCGCCACGCCCGTGCAGGAGATCGCCTACGCGATGAGCGACGCGATCGCGGTGCTCGACGCCGTGCGCGAGCGCGTGCCGCCGGAGCGCATCGAAGAGGTGTTCGGGAGGATCTCGTTCTTCGTCAACGCCGGCGTGCGCTTCATCGAAGAGCACGCCAAGCTGCGCGCGATGGCGACCCTGTGGGAGGAGCTCGGGCGCGAGCGCTACGGGGTCAAGGACCCGCGTCACCTTCGCTTCCGCTACGGCGTGCAGGTCAACTCGCTCGGCCTCACCGAGTCCCAGCCGGAGAACAACGTCCAGCGCATCGTGCTCGAGGCGCTCGCCGTGACGCTCGGGCGCGACACGCGCGCGCGGGCGATCCAGCTGCCCGCCTGGAACGAGGCGCTCGGGCTGCCGCGTCCGTGGGACCAGCAGTGGTCGCTGCGCATCCAGCAGGTGCTCGCGTATGAAACCGACGTGCTCGAGTACCCGGACATCTTCGCCGGCTCCAAGGTGATGGACGGGCTCGTCGAGGAGCTGCTGCAGCGGGCGCGCGCCGAGATGGCGGTCGTCGCCGAGCACGGCGGCGCGGTGGAGGCCGTGCCCTACATGAAGAGCTCCCTCGTCGACTCCCATCGCGAGCGCATCCGCCGGATCGAGACCGGCGCGCAGGTGGTGGTGGGCCAGAACCGCTTCACCGAGTCCGAGGACTCCCCGCTGACCGCCGACGCGCAGGGCGGGATCCTGGTGGTGGACCCGACCCTCGAAGCCGAGCAGGTCGAGGCGGTGCGCCGCTGGCGCTCTGAGCGCGACCAGTCCGCCGTCGATGCGGCGCTCGCCGCGCTCACGGCGGCCGCGGCCGAGCAGGACGCTGAGAACCTGATGATCCCGACGCTCGCGGCGGCCCGTGCCGGAGCCACCACCGGCGAGTGGGCGGGCGCCCTGCGCGAGGTGTTCGGCAGCTACAGGGCTCCCACCGGTGTCGGCGAGGCCTCCGCGGCGCCCACCGACGGGGAGCTCGGCGAGCTTCGGACCGAGGTTTCCCGCCTGAAGGAGAAGCTCGGGCGACGGCCGAAGATCCTGGTCGGCAAGCCGGGTCTCGACGGCCACTCCAACGGCGCCGAGCAGATCGCCGTCCGGGCGCGCGACTCGGGCATGGACGTGGTCTATGAGGGGATCCGCATGACGCCCGCCCAGATCGCCGCCTCGGCGCTGCAGGAGGGGGTGCACGTGATCGGCCTGTCGATCCTGTCCGGCTCACACCGCGAGCTGATCCCCGCAGTGATCGGCGCATTGCGCGAGGCGGGCGTCACGGCGCCGGTGGTCGTCGGCGGGATCATCCCCGAGCAGGATGTCGCGCTGCTCGAGCAGGCCGGCGTGGCTGCCGTGTACACGCCGAAGGACTTCGACATCACGAGCATCATGCGAGACATCGTGCAGCTGGTGGGCGCCAGCGAAAACGGCGACGGTCCGTCCACCAACGGCTCGGCGTGAGCACCGACGGCGCCGCCCTTGGCGCGCGGCTGCGCGAGCACGATCTGAACGCGGCGCCGGCCGCGCTGAACCTGCTGGAGAGCACCGCCCCCGCCGATCGCGAGCAGTCCGCGCAGCTCCTGCGGGAGCTCTCTGTGGCCGCGCTCGGGGGCGAGGTTCCGGGACATCTGATCGGCGTCACCGGACCGCCCGGCGCCGGCAAGTCGACGCTGCTGTCGGCGCTGTTGAAGGCGTGGCGCGGTGATGAGCGCACGGTGGCGATGCTGGCCGTCGATCCCAGCTCGCGCCGCTCGGGCGGCTCGCTGCTCGGAGACAGGGCGCGCATCGACTTCGACCCGGCCGACCGAGGCGTGCTGATTCGCTCGACGGCGGCCGGAGGGCGGCTGGGCGGACTGGCCTGGGGCACCCGCGCCGCCGCCAACGCGCTCGCCGCGGCCTTCGACGTCGTCGTGATCGAGACGGTGGGAGTCGGCCAGGGCGAGACCGAGATCGCCGAGGTGGCCGACACGGTGGCGGTCGTCGTGCAGCCGGGAAGCGGCGACGTGCTGCAGTTCCTGAAGTCGGGGATCACGGAGATACCCGACGTGCTCGTCGTGACCAAGGCCGACCTCGGCCAGATCGCGATGCACACCGAGCGTGACCTCGCCGCCGCGCTGCGCTCGCTCGGCTCGAGCTCGACGCGCGTGCTGTCGGTCTCCTCGCTTTCGCCTGCGAGCGGGATCGAGGACCTGGTGGCGGCGCTCGACGAGCACCGCGCGCAGCTGGACCTCCCCGCGCGGCGCCTGCGGGCGCGTCGGGCCGGCGCGCTGACGGACTTCGCCGTCGAGCACGGCGAGCGCGGCGTGCGCGCGATCGGAGGCCGCCGTGCGGCCGAGGAGCTGCTGGCCGCGCAGCGGCCCGACCTCGAGGTGGGGGCGCTCGTCGCGGTGCTGGAGCAGGCGATGGCATGACGGCGAGGCGAGGCGCGATCACGGCGCGCCGGGCGCGCAGGAGAGCCGGCTGAGCATGGCGCGCGATCTCGCCACCATGTTCGGAGCGTTCGTGCTCGCAAGCGCCCTCGCGGGCGCGCTAGGCGCCGTCAACCTCGGCACCGCGCTCGCCTTCGGCCAGATCGCGTTCGCCGCGACTGTCGTCTACATCATGCTCCGAAGATGAGCCCGGCCCGCGTTCGCCGGAATCGGCTCCCGGGCGCCCTTGCCCGCCTACCCTCATAGCTGATGCTCATCCTGCTCGTGTTCGCCCTGCTCGCCGGCGCCGGCACCGCGCTCTCGCCTTGCGTGCTGCCGCTGCTGCCGGCGCTGCTGGCGGCGGGCGGCGTCGGCGGGCGCCGGCGACCGTTGGGCATCGTGCTGGGCCTCTCGATCACCTTCACGATCACGATCGTCGGCGTGGCGATGGTCGTCGACGGGGTCGGCCTCGGCAGCGACCCGCTGCGGATCGTCTCGATCGTCGTCCTGCTGGTGTTCGGCGTCGTGCTGATGGCGCCCGGCCTCCAGGACCGAATCGAGGCGCCGCTGTCGCGCCTCGCGCGCTTCGGCCCCCGCAGCAGCGGCGACGGCTTCGCCTCGGGCCTCATCGTCGGCGGCGCCCTCGGCTTCGTCTACACCCCCTGCGCCAGCCCGATCCTCGCGGCGGTGATCTCCGTCAGCGCCGCCTCCGGCAAAACGATCCTGATCGCGCTGGCATACGCCCTCGGCTCGGCGCTCGTGCTGCTCGCGCTCACGCTCGGCGGCAGGCGTCTGTTCGACCGCGTGCGCCAGGCCGGGCGCGGTCCCGCGCTGCAACGCGCGCTGGGGGCGATCATGATCCTCACGGCGCTCGCGATCATCACCAATCTGGACATCAACTTCGACCAGTTCGTGGCGCAGCACATACCCGACGTCAACCTGACCGCGTCGCTCGAGTGCTCGAGCACGGTGACCAGCCGCCTGCACCAGATCACGGGCCATCAACCGAAGTTCGCCCCCGCGAACGGCTCGGCGACCTGCGGCGGATCGGCGACGGCGGTGCGCGTGGCGGCCCGCGACGCGAGCCAGGCGACCCTGCTCGCGGACGCCCAGCAGCTGCCCGTGCTCGGAGCCGCGCCCGAATTCACCGAAACGCAGGACTGGTTCAACACCCCGGGCGACCGCCCGCAGTCGCTCGCCTCGCTGCATGGGCGGGTGGTGCTCGTCGACTTCTGGACCTACACCTGCATCAACTGCATTCGCACGCTGCCCTATCTGAAGGCCTGGGACGCCGCCTATCGCAATCAGGGCCTCACGATCGTCGGCGTCGAGTCGCCGGAGTTCGCCTTCGAGCGCGACGCCGCCAACGTCGCCAACGCGATCAGCCAGTTCGGACTGCGCTATCCGGTGGTCCAGGACAACAACCTGGGGACCTGGAACGCCTACGGCAACCAGTCCTGGCCGGCGGACTACCTGATCGACGCCCGCGGGCAGGTGCGCTACACGACCGTCGGCGAGGGCGACTACTCCCAGACGGAAACCGCGATCCGCTCGCTGCTCGCAGAAGCGGGCTACGCGGTCGGCGCCATGAGCCACCCGACCGGCGTGATCGTCCCGTCAGAAGAAGCCACTCCCGAGACCTATCTGGGCACCGCGCGCGCTGAACGCTGGCTCGTTCCCCCCCAGGCCGGACTGCACGACTACGGGCCGGCGCCGGCGAGCCTGACGCTGAGCCAGTTCGCCTACAGCGGCAGCTGGAACATCTCCGGCCAGCCGGCGAGCGCCGTCTCAGGCGCCGGCATAGACGTCGAATTCCGCGCCAAGAACGTCTACCTCGTGCTCAGCTCCCCCGGCGAACGCCCGCTCGCGGTGCAGGTGCTGCTCGACGGCCGCCCGATTCCCGCGCAGGATGCCGGCGCCGACGTGCGCGCGGGGGTGGTCACGGTCCGCCGCCAGCGCCTGTACGCGCTCGTCTCGCTCCCCCGCGACGAACAGCATCGCCTGTCGTTGCGCTTCGCCCCGGGAGTGACGGGCTATGCGTTCACGTTCGGATAGTCCGGCAGGCGCATACAATGCTCTCGATGGAGGGCTCGATGTCCGAGACGAGCGCCCGCAGCTGGCTGCGCTGCTACCGCTGCTGGTCCCAGGACCTGGAGGTGCAGGTCCACTACGAGGGAATCCACAAGATCGACCCGGACAGCGGTGAGCGCGCGGAAGTGGTCGACGAGCTGCAGGAGGCCGTCGTGCAGTGCCTCGACTGCATGCACGACCAGCCGCACCTGGGCTTCAACAACGGCCGCGTGGAGCCGATCGAAGACCGCTGGGAGCGGATGATCGCGGGCACGCCCTGGGTCGCCTCGTGCACCGTGGCAGTGGACGCCGACGACGTCGAGAGCTGCTCGGGTCCGGAGGCCGGGGACGCGCTCTCCTACGCCGCCTTCGGCGATCACGGCGTGCGCGAGTTCTTCACGCACGTGCGCTTTCACAAGCACGAGGAGGACGCCCGCATCATCGTGCATCTGCTGGTCGAGCTGTACGCGCGCTCGCTGGAGGAGGCCACCGAGGTGCTCGAGACCTCGGCTCGCGGCGCGCTCACGATCACGTCGCTCGCCGAGGAGTCACGCCCGCCGGCGGCGGCCGGCGAGATCCACGGCCACGACTAGAAGCCGATCAGGCCTCGGCTCTAGCCCAGGCGCTCGTCGAGCGCCCTGAGCTGCGCGTCCAGCTCGGACGGCAGGCGGTCGAATTGCGCGAGGTGCTCGCGGAACTGCGGCAGCTGGGCCCTCCACTCCTCCACGTCCACCCGCAGAAGCTCGGCCATGTCCGCTTCGGAGACCTCCAGCCCGTGGGTGTCGATGCCGTCTCCGCCGACGGGCGGGATCAGCCCGATCGGGGTGTCCCTGGCTGCGCCGTGACCGGCGCAGCGGGCGAACACCCAGGACAGCACCCGCGAGTTCTCGCCAAAGCCCGGCCATAGAAAGCGCCCGCTCTCGTCCTTGCGAAACCAGTTCACGTAGAAGATCTTCGGGAGCGTCGCCCCGTCCCGGCGGCCGATCTGGAGCCAGTGGGCGAAGTAGTCGGCCATGTTGTAGCCGCAGAACGGAAGCATGGCGAACGGGTCGAAGCGCAGCTCGCCGACCGTGCCGGCCGCCGCCGCGGTCTTCTCCGAGCTCATCACCGAGCCGAGGAACACGCCGTGCTCCCAGTCGAACGCCTCGGTCACGAGCGGAACCACCGTCGAGCGTCGCCCACCGAACAGCATCGCGTCGATCGGCACGCCCGCGGGGTCCTCCCACTCCGGCGCGATCGCCGGGTCCTGCGACGCAGGGGTGGTGAAGCGGGCGTTCGGATGCGCCGCGGGCTCGGGCGACGCTGCCGTCCAGTCGTTGCCGTGCCAATCGATCAGGTGCTCGGGCGGCTGCCCGGTGAGACCCTCCCACCAGATGTCGCCGTCGTCCGTCCTCGCGCAGTTCGTGAAGATCGAGTTTCGCCCGATCGTGCGGATCGCGTTCGGATTCGTCTTCTCGCCCGTGCCCGGTGCGACGCCGAAGAAGCCCGCCTCGGGGTTGATCGCATAGAGGCGGCCGTCCTGGCCGAACTTCATCCATGCGATGTCATCGCCGATCGTCTCCACCTTCCAGCCCTCGAGGGTCGGGATCAGCATCGCGAGGTTCGTCTTGCCGCACGCGCTGGGGAAGGCGCCCGTGATGTACTTCACCTCGCCCTCGGGAGACGTCAGCTTGAGGATCAGCATGTGCTCGGCCATCCATCCCTCGTCGCGCGCCATCACCGAGGCGATCCGCAGCGCGAAGCACTTCTTTCCGAGCAGCGCGTTGCCGCCGTAACCGGAGCCGTAGGAGGAGATCTCCCGCGTGTCGGGGAAGTGCACGATGTACTTGTTCTCCGCGTTGCACGGCCACGGCACGTCTTCTTCTCCCGCGCTCAGCGGCATGCCAACGGAGTGCAGGCAGGGGACGAAGTCGCCTTCGCTGCCAAGCGCGTCGAGGGCTCCCTGGCCCATGCGCGTCATGATCCGCATGCTCACCGCCACGTACGCCGAGTCGGTCAGCTGCACGCCGACGTGGCTCTTGTCCGAGCCCAGCGGGCCCATCGAGAACGGCACCACATACATCGTGCGCCCCCTCATCGAGCCTTCGAACAGCTCGGTCAGCATCTCCCGCATCTCGGCCGGCTCGCGCCAGTTGTTGGTCGGACCGGCTTCCGCCTCGGTGGGCGAGCAGATGAACGTGCGGTCCTCCACGCGCGCGACGTCCCCGGGATCCGACAGCGCCAGGTATGAGTTGGGGCGCTTGGCCTCCGAGAGCGTCGAGAACGTCCCGGCCTCGACGAGCCCCCGGCAGAGGCTGTCGTACTCCTCGGCGGAGCCGTCGCACCATTGAATCTGCTCGGGCTCGGTGAGGGAGGCCACCTCCTCGACCCAGGCCAACAGGCGCTCGTTCTTGGTGGGGGCGGGGGCGGTGGTGCTCATGGCGGTTATGCGGCTCCCTCGTGTCGCGTTCATGCTCACGCGTCCACACGGCCGCGTGCCGGCGCCGCGCGCGTCGCGGCGAACAGAAAAACGCCCTTGCGGGGCGATCCCAAAGAGGTTATCGCACCCCTAATCGACGTTGCCGTCCCCGTCGCCGGCGGCTGTCTCGGCGCCGCCTGCGCCCGGGTTCCTGCGCGGCACGAGCACCACTCGCTTGAACTCGGCGACGAGCACACCGTCCTGGTTGAGCACCCGCGTGTGGACCTTCACGGTGCCGCGATCCGGCTTCGATCTGGACTCCTTCTTCTCGAGCACCTCCGACTCGCAGAACAGCGTGTCGCCGTGGAACACTGGCGCCGGATGGAAGAGCTCCTCGGTCGCGAGGTTGGCAATCGCCTTGCCGCTCACGTCGCTCACCGACATGCCCAGCGCCAGCGAGTAGACGAGCGGACCGACGACCACGTTTCGGCGCTGCTGGGATTTGCTCGCGTACACGTCGTTGATGTGCAGCGGGTGGTGGTTCATCGTCAGCAGGCAGAACAGGTGGTCGTCTGACTCGGTGACAGTCTTGGCGGGCCAGTGCTTGTAGACGGCGCCGACCTCGAACTCCTCCAGGTAGCGGCCGTAGGGGTGCGAGCCGCTCGCCTCGCGCGCAGCCTGATCGGTCTCGACGGTCTCGACGGTCTGAGTCTCGCTCATGGGTCTCTCAAGGTCTCCTTTGGCCGGTGTCCGCTGCCAACTCTAGATGGTCGACGCGCGTCCGGGCCCTCAACGGACCCGCGCGGCGCCGGCGGGCCGCGGCCCGCGATGAGGCCGGCGACACGGGCCGCCGAACGATCCGCGGGCGTGATTGCCTCCCAGAATCAATACGATCGTGTACATGCGCAACCCCCGAGACTTCTTCAAGCCCCTCGCCATCGACGCGCCCGAGCCGGCGCGCGAGATCCCCTTCAAGCCCTCCCGGATGATCCACTTCATGGACTTCTCGAACCCGAAAATGGTCGAGAAGACACCGGACCTCGCGCCGAAGGTGGACATCCTGCTCGGCAACCTCGAGGACGCGATCGCGCTCGAGAAGAAGGAGGCCGCGCGAGCCGGGCTGATCAAGGTCGGCAAGGAGATGAACCTCGGCGAAACGGCCCTGTGGACGCGCGTCAACGAGCTCGCCTCGCCCTTCGTTCTCGACGATCTGACCGAACTTGTGAGCGAGATCGGCGACAAGCTCGAGGTGATCATGATCCCCAAGGTCGAGGGCCCCTGGGACATCCACTACGCCGACCGGCTGCTCGCCCAGCTCGAGGCCAGGGCGGGACTCGAGCGCCCGATCCTGATCCACTGCGTGCTCGAGACGGCCCAGGGCGTGGCCAACCTCGAGGAGATCGCAAGCGCCAGCCCCCGCATCCAGGGCATGAGCTTCGGCCCCGCCGACCTCGCGGCCTCACGTCGCATGAAGACCACGCGCGTCGGCGGTGGACATCCGGGATACCGCACGATCGCCGATCCCGACCCCGACGACCCCGGCGCGGCCCGCCCGAGCTACCAGCAGGACCCCTGGCACTACTCGATCGCGCGCATGGTCGACGCCTGCACGTCGGTGGGGGCGCTTCCGTTCTACGGCCCCTACGGGGACATCTCGGACGAGCTGGGCTGTGAAACGCAGTTCCGCGCCTCCTTCCTGCTCGGCTGCGTCGGCGCCTGGTCGCTGCACCCCTCGCAGATCGCGATCGCAAAGCGCGTGTACTCGCCCGACCCCGAGGAGGTCGCGTTCGCGAAAAAGGTGATCGAGGCGATACCCGACGGGCGCGGCGTGCACATGATCGACGGCAAGATGCAGGACGACGCCACCTGGAAGCAGTGCAAGGTGATGGTCAACCTGGCCGAGATGCTCGCCCGCAAGGACCCCGAGCTGGCGGAGGCATACGGGCTCGCGCTCCTCGGCGCCGGCGAGCCCGCAACCGCCGGCGTCTGAGGAGCGATCCGGCCCCGACGCCGAAGGCGTGCGAGGCGCCTCCCGAACGGACTCTCTATAGGCTTGCGCGCCGCATGAGATTCTTCGAGTACGAGGCGCGCGAGATCGTCAAGCGCGCCGGCATCCCGGTAACCGACTACGGGTTCACCACCGACCCGGCCGAGGCGGCCTCGATCGCGCGGCGGATCGGCGGACCGACGGTGATCAAGTCGCAGGTCCTCTCCGGGGGCCGGATGAAGGCCGGGGGCGTCAAGTTCGCCGATACCCCCGAGCAGGCAGAGGCCCATGCCAGGGACATCCTTCAGCTCGAGATCGGTGGGCACATGCCCCGGGGGGTGCTCGTCGATCCGAAGGCGGAGGTCGAGCAGGAGTACTACGCCGGCGTCGTCTGGGACGGCATCAGAAAGCAGCCGGTGATCATCTTCTCGCCGGTCGGGGGGATCGACATCGAGCAGGTCGCCGAGGAGCAGCCCGAGAAGGTGGGCCGGCGGCACTTCTCCAACATCCTCCCCCTCAGCGAGTTCGAGGCCAAGGAGGTGATCGCCTTCACGGGCATCACCGGCTCGGCTCTCAACCGGCTCGTCCCGATCGTCACGCGGTTGGCCCGGTTGTTCGTCGAGAACGACATGACGCTCGCCGAGATCAACCCGCTGGGACGGCTCACAGATGGCTCGTTCGTCGCGCTGGATGCCCACATGGAGATCGAGAACGAGGCGCGTGGACGACGCAAGGAGCTGCTGTCGAGCCTCGGGGTCGGCGAGCAGGAGACCAGGCAGGCGCGCGAGGCCACCCCCTTCGAGCTGGCGGGCGAGGCCGTCGACGCCACCGACCACCGCGGCGTGGCCGGCAACGTGACCGAGTTCGATGGCAACCTCGGCCTCGTGATCGGCGCCGGGGGCGGCTCGCTGACGCTGTTCGACGCGGTCCGCGCCCACGGCGGCAAGCCCGCCAACTACTGCGAGATCGGCGGCAACCCGTCGGTCGCCAAGGCCTGCGGCCTGACAAAGCTCGTGCTCGGAAAGCCGGGAGTCGAGCAGGTAGCGGTGATGATGTCGATCGTCTCCAACACCCGCGTGGACATCGTCGCCCGCGGCGTCATCAAAGCCTGCCTGGAGCTGGGCCTCGACCCGTCCGAGAAGATCGCGATCTTTCGCATCCCCGGCGCCTGGGAGGAGGAGGGTTTCAAGATCCTCGAGGCCTACGGCGTCGACTACGCAGACCGCACCGTCTCGCTGAACGAGGCGGCCCGCCGCGCAGTCGAGAAGATCCAGGGGCGTGCCTGATGTCCATCCTGATCGACGCCGACACCACGTTCATCGTCCAGGGCATCACCGGGCGAGAGGCCGTCAACCTCACGCGAGAGTGCCTGGATTACGGCTCCGGCGCGAAGATCGTGGGCGGCGTGACGCCCGGGCGCCTCGGGCGGGAGGTCCACGGCGTCCCCGTGTTCGACACGGTCGCGCAGGCGGTCGCCCACCACGGCGGGCCCATCGACGGCTCGGTCGTCACCGTGCCTCCGGCGTTCACCAGGGACGCCGTGTTCGAGGCGATCGAGAACGGGGTCAAGCTCATCGTGATCGTGACCGAGCGCATCCCACGTCGCGATGTGGCCGAGATGGTGGAGCTGGCCGGGCTGCGCGGCGCGCGCATCATCGGGCCCAACTGCCTCGGGATCATCGTCCCCGACGTGATCAAGATGGGCGGCATCGGCGGCCCGGCGAAGAACGCCGCGCAGGCCTACACGCCCGGCCCGATCGGCGTCATCTCGCGCTCGGGCGGCATGACGACGGAGATGTCCTCGACGCTCAGCGCCGCCGGTCTCGGCCAGTCGACCGCGGTGTCGATTGGCGGCGACGCGATCATCGGATCGACCTACGCCGAGCTGATGCCCCGGTTCGAGGAGGACGAGCAGACGCGCGGCATCGTGATCTACACCGAGCCCGGCGGTCGCATGGAGGCCGAGCTGGCGCGATGGGTGACCGACAATCGATCGCGACTGCCGATCGTGGCCTTCATGGCCGGACGCTTCATGGACGAGATGCCCGGCATGAGCTTCGGTCATGCCGGCACGATCGTCGAAGGCGCCCAGGACACCGCCTCCGAGAAGATCGCCCGACTCGCCCAGGCCGGCATCGCGGTGGCGGAGCGAATCGAGGACATACCCGAGATGATCCGGGGCAAGATCGCCGCGATCGAGAGTAGCCCCGCGTGAGGAAGGACGGGACGTTCATCGCCGTCGAGGTCGACGACGGGGTCGCCGGGGACGCCGACCTCGCGCGCAGGCTCGCCGAGGCCTGCCCGGTCGACATCTTCGCCCAGGGCGACGATGGTCGCATGGAGATCCTCGAGCAGAACCTCGACGAGTGCGTGCTCTGCCGCCTGTGCCTGGACGCCGCTCCGGACGGCGCGGTCAAGGTCATCAAGCTCTACGACGGCGAAGCCGTCCTGGCCTGAGCCTCGCGCAGCCGTCGCACCCCCTATCCTGTGTCCACGAGCACCGCCGAGAGGAATGCCGTGAACGAAAACTTCTCCCTGATCGTGATGTGCCTGTTCCTGCTGGGATCGCTGGCCTTCCTGGCCCAGCAGCTGACCTCCTACCGCTAGCCTCCGTTCACCGGAGCTCACCGTCGCCGCGCTCGGCGCCGGGGCGAAGCGTCAGGACGGCTTGCGCACCTTGCGCGTGTGCTGGCGTTCCTGCTGGGCCTCGACGACTTTGACGATCAGCTTCAGGAACTGCTCTGGACCCGATGCCTTCGCCTGGCCGTAGGTGAACGCCTCGATCCAGTCGGGCACCTTTCCCTCGCGGGCCATCACGTTGAAGAACTCCCGGCGCATGTCGACGCGCATGTGGGCATCGGGGGCGGATCCCTTCGTGACTTCCAGGTCGGGCATCTGAAGGCGGAAGTGCTGCACGTCTCCACGCCCACGCAGTTCCACGCTGACCGTCAGCTTGATCGGCGCGAGCGCCGGCACTTCCTCGATGAACCTGCGGGCCGCGAGCTCGATCAGTGCCTTTGCGTCTTCGGCCATTTGACTAGGACTCCCTGCGTGGCCAGCGGGTCAACGAGGACCCGTCAGATCTTATGCCGCTGCAGCAGCTTGCGCCCGATGACCATGCGCTGGATCTCCGAGGTGCCCTCGCCGATCAGCAGCAGCGGCGCGTCTCGGTAGAGGCGCTCGATCTCATACTCCTTGGAGTAGCCGTAGCCGCCGTGGATGCGAAAGCACTCCTCCACACAGAACCGGCCGGCCTCGGAGGCGAACAGCTTGGCCATGCCCGCCTCCAGGTCCGAGCGCTCGCCGGCGTCCTTCAGGCGGGCGGCGCGCAGCGTGAGCAGGCGCGCCGCATCGACCTGGGTGGCCATGTCGGCGAGCTTGAACTGGATCGCCTGGTGCTCGGCGATCGGCCTGCCGAAGGCCTTGCGCTCCTGCGAATAGCGCAGCCCGAGCTCGAGCGCGCGCTGGGCGATGCCGACGCCGCGCGCGGCCACGTTCACGCGCCCGACCTCCAGGGCGTCCATCATCTGGGAGAAGCCCCTGTTCAGGCCGGAGGACTCTCCGCCGAGGATGTTCTCCGCCGGGCAGCGATAGCCGTCGAACACGAGCTCGGTCGACTCGACGCCCTTGTAGCCGAGCTTCTTGATCTTCGGCGGAACGTTCAGTCCGGCGAACTCGCCGGCGTTCTCGCTGACCCCTGCCTCCTTCTCGGCGATGAAGCAGGTGAAGCCCCGGTGGCGCGGCTCGGCCTCGGGGTCGGTCTTCACCAGCACGAACACGAGCGAGGACAGCAGGCCGTTCGTCACCCACATCTTCTGACCGTTGATCTCATACCGTCCGTCCTCGACCTTGCGCGCGGAGGTTTTGATCGCCTGCACGTCAGAGCCGAGCTCGGGCTCGGACAGCGAGAAGGCGGCGCGGATCTCGCCGGTGGCCATGCGCGGCAGGTACTTCTGCTTCTGCTCCTCGGAGCCGAACTTCATCAGCAGGTAGGAGCCGATGAAGTGCGTGTTCACGATGCCCGAGATCGAGATCCAGCCGCGCGAGAGCTCCTCGACGATCATCGCGTAGGTGGTCAGATCGAGGCCCATGCCGCCGTACTCCTCGGGGATCGTCACCCCGAACAGCCCCAGCTCCTTCATCTGCTCCACGATCGGCTCCGGGAATGCGTCCTCGTGGTCGTAGTGCTCGGCGTTCGGCAGGATCTGCTCGTCGGCGAACTGCCTCACCATCTCGGTGATCGCCTTCTGCTCGTCTGTCTTCTCCGTGTACGGCGCGGGGGCCACGGCCATTCCTCAGCGCTCCAGGGTCGAGTTCGTCTTGGGCCTCAGAAGGGAGAATACCGGCGTGAACTTCGCGCGCGACATCCTCGAGCACCGGCGCCCCGCGGCCCCCGCCCTGATCGAGCTCGCGCGCGACGGATCGCGGCGCGAGTGGACGTTCGCCGAGATCGGCCAGCGCAGCGCGCGCCTGGCGGGTGCGATGCAGGCGCGGGGAGTCGGCAGGGGCGACGTCGTGATGACGCTGATCGGCAACCGCGAGGAGTGGGTCTCGGCGATGTGCGCGTGCTTTCGCATCGGCGCCGTCGCGCTGCCCTGCACCGAGCAGCTGCGCGCCAAGGACCTGTCGCTGCGCCTGCAGGCGACGAGACCGTCGCTCCTGATCGCCGACGAGCGCAACCGCTCAGAGATCGAGGCGGCGACCCCGGATTGCGAGGTCGCGCTCGTCCCCGACGACGGCCTGTTCGCGGCCGATCCCGCCCCGGCGGTCGAGCTCGACGAGCGCGATCCCTGCCTGCTGACGTTCACGAGCGGCACCTCCGGCGAGCCGAAGGCGGTGGTGCACGGCCAGCGCTACCTCTACGGCCAGCACGTGCAGGCGAGGCACTGGCTGGATGCGCGCGAGGGCGAGCTCGTGTGGTGCACCGCGGCGTCGGGCTGGAGCAAGTCGGCGCGCAACGTGTTCATCGCGCCGTGGCTGTCGGGCGCCTGCGCGCTGGTGCACGACGGGCGCTTTGACCCGCACGAGCGTCTCGAGCTTCTGCGGCGCGAGCGGGTCAACGTGCTGTGCATGGCGCCGACGGAGTACCGCGTGATCGCCAAGCGGGCGACGCTCGAGCCGCTGCCGCGCATGCGCGGCATGGTGGCCGCCGGCGAGGCGCTGAACCCCGAGGTCCTGCGCGCCTTCACGGAGGCCGTGGGCCTCGAGATCCGCGACGGCTACGGACAGACCGAGACCGGACAGATGACCGGAGCGCCTCTCGGCGAGCCGGCCAGACCGGGCTCGATGGGCCGGGCGTTGCCCGGCATGGCCCTGTCGGTGGAGGATGGGGAGCTGATCGCCGACCCCGAGACCGTGCCCACGTTCTTCCTCGGCTACCTCGGCGAGCACGTGGTTCGGGCCGAGAACGGAACGTGGAGCGCCGTCGATCGCCGTGGCGGGGGACCATGGCGCACCGGCGATCTGGTCGAACAAGACGAGCACGGCTGGCTGCACTTCCAGGGCCGAAACGATGACGTGATCGTCTCCTCGGGCTACCGCATCGGTCCGTTCGAGGTCGAGTCGGCGCTCGTCGCACACCCGGCGGTGGCGGAGGCGGCCGTCGTGGCCGTGCCCGACGATGAGCGCGGCGCGATCGTGCGTGCGGTGGTGGTGCTGCGCCAGGGCGGATATTCGCCCTCGCCCGCGCTGGCACGCGAGCTGCAGGAGCACGTCAAGCGCGAGACGGCCCCGTACAAGTACCCCCGCGTCGTCGACTTCGCCCGGGAGCTGCCGAAGACCGCCAGCGGCAAGGTCAGGCGGGCTGCGCTGAGGGCTGAGCAGTAGCGCCCGTCCGAAGCGAGCCCTACAGCGCCACGATGGCGTCGATCTCGACGCAGGCCCCCTTCGGCAGCGCCGCGACGCCCACGGTCACCCTGGCCGGCGGGTCCGCGCCGAAGAACGAGCCGTACACCTCGTTGACCTCCGCGAAGTCGTCGAGGTCGGTCATGTAGACGGTCAAGCGGGTGGCGCGCTCGAGCGCCGCGCCGGCCGCGTCGCAGACGGCGCGCAGGTTCTCCAGGCAGCGGCGCGCCTGCGCGGCGGCGGTGACGCCATCGAGCTCCCCGGTCGCCGGGTCGAGCGCGATCTGGCCCGAGCAGAACAGAAGGCCGGCCGACGCTCGATGATCGACGAGCACGGCGTGGCTGTAGGGACCGATCGCGCTCGGCGCTCCGGGGGCGTTCACGATCTCGCGGCCGGCGCTCATCCCGACAGCGAGCCTAGCGCGTGGAGCATGGGGTCCGCGAAGCGGCTAGATTCCGCTTGGTGCGCCGTTCCATCGGCAAGAGCGCAGTCGTGCTGCTGGCTGCGTGCGCCTTCACGGCGGCGGCGGTGCCGGCGGGCGCGCAGATCGCGTTCGCGCCGTGCGCCGGCAGCAACGAATACGCCTGCGGCCACCTCACCGTGGCGCTCGATCCGAGCGGCGCCGTCCCGGGAACCGTCACGCTCGCGATCCGCCGTCACCGCGCACCGGTCGGCGACGAGCACAGCGCGGTTATCGCGCTGGCGGGCGGGCCGGGGCAGGCCGCCCTGCCGTTCGTCGAACAGTTCACCACGCTGCTCGGGCCGATAATCTCCACGCGCGATCTGATCGTCTTCGATCAGCGCGGCACCGGGCTCTCGCACCCGCTCGCCTGCCACAGGTTCGAACCGTCGGACGCGAACAGCTCCCTCGGTCCGGCCGTCGCGGAATGCGCCGCCCAGATCGGGCCGACGCGGAGCTTCTACACGACGGCCGACAGCGTCGCCGACATCGAGGCGATTCGGGTCGCGGGGGGCTATGAAAAGCTGGTCCTCTACGGCACCTCCTACGGGACGAAGCTCGCGGAGGAGTACGCCCAGCAGTACCCGAGCCACGTCGAAGCGCTGGTGCTCGACTCGGTGGTGCCGCCGAACGGACCCGACCCGCTCAGCCGGGCCACGTTCGCGGCCGTTCCGCGAATACTTCGCCAGCTGTGCGCGCTGCGCGCGTGCGCCCACATCAGCTCGAACCCCAACGCCGATCTCGCCGATCTCATCAGACATCTGGGCAGCCGGGAACGGCGGGGCCGTTGGATCGACGGCCACGGCCACGGCCACTCGATCGGGATCTCCTCCGAAGCGCTCATCGAAACGCTTCTGCAGGGCGATGTCCTGCCGAGCCTCAGATCTGAATTTCCGGCCGCCGTCCGCTCGGCGGCGCGCGGCGACACGGCCGCGCTCGCGCGGCTGCTCGAGCGCACGCGCAGCGCCGAACGGGGCGAAGCGGAAAGCCCGAGCGAGAGCTTCGACACTCCGCTCTACTACGCGACGAGCTGTGAAGATGGCCTCTTCCCCTGGAGCCGGGCCGCGTCGCCCAGCGGCCGCCTCGCCGAAGCCGATGCCCGGATACGCGCGCTCGGAGCGCACGCCATCGCGCCGTTCACGACCACAAACGTGCTGGGCCTGAGCGACATGCCGGCATGCGCCTTCTGGCCGTTCACGACGCCTGCGCCCGCGGCGCAGAACGCGCCGTTTCCGGTCGTTCCGACGCTGATCCTGAGCGGCGCCGATGATCTCCGCACACCGACCGCGAACGCTCGCGAAGTGGCGGCTCTGATTCCCGGATCGGAGCTGCTCGTGGTCCCCAACACCGGACACTCGGTGCTCAGCTCGGATCCCTCGAGCTGCTCGAGCGACGCCCTTCGCGCACTGTTCGCCGGCGGGCCGATCAAGCAGTGCCCGACCGTGCTGCCGCCACCGTCGTCGCGCCCCACTCCCCTCCCACCGGCCCGCCTGGCCGACGTCGCTCCGGCGAGCGGCAACCACGGACGGAGCGGCAGGACGCTCGATGCGGTGCTGCTGACGCTGGCCGACTTCGGCCATCAGCTGGCCCTTCAGGCGCTAGCCCAGATCGGCGAAGCCTCGACGCTCTCGAGCGTGGATGTCGGCGGACTTCGTTCCGGGTGGGCGCAGTTCACGGCCGGCGAGCTCGCCCTTCACGCCTACTCCTACGTCCCCGGCGTCACGGTCTCGGGCGTGATCACGGCAGAACGGATCCGACTGAGCGTGGGCGGCCGCGCGGCAGCGCGTGGCACGCTGACGGCCGATCTGCGATCGCACGGCTCACTGAGCGGCAGGCTGGAAGGCCATGCGGTGCATCTGCAGGGCTCGCGCGCCGGCGCCGTCACAGCCCGCGCGGCGCTCGCCGATCTAGCCTGCGTTCCATTTGGCGCGTGCCGCTAACGTCTCGGGAAATGTGGCGAGAAACGATCCGCATCGCCGCCCTGGCAGTAGTGGGCTGCGCGCTCGCCGCCGTGGGCGCCCCGGCCGCCGGAGCGGTCCCCTTCACCGCCTGCGCGGCCCGCCCCGGCTTCACCTGCGCGACCGTGCCCGTCCCGCTGGACCGCGCGCTGGGCGTGCCCGGAACGATCTCGCTGAGCGTCGAGCGCAAGGCCGCCGGGGGAACCCAGAGCCGCGAAGCCGTTGTGGCCCTGGCGGGCGGGCCGGGGCAGGCGGCGCTGCCGCTCGGCGAATTCATCGCCAAGGCGCTCGCCCCGGCCCTGCTCGAACGCGACCTGCTCGTATTCGACCAGCGCGGCACCGGCATGTCCGGACCGCTTGAATGCCCGGCGTTGAGCGGCTTCGCGGGCGGCTCGATCGGTCAGCTGTTCGAACGGTGCGCGCTTCAGATCGGACCCGCCCGCGGCGCCTACACCACCTCAGAATCGGTGCAGGACGTCGAGGCGGTCAGACTGGCGACCGGATACGAAAAGCTTGTCCTCTACGGCACCTCCTACGGCACCAAGGTGGCACTCGAGTACGCCGAGCGCTACCCGCAGCACGTTGCAAGCCTGGTGCTCGACTCCGTGGTGCCGACGGGCGGGCCGGAACCGTTTGCGGTTCCCTCCTTCCAGGCCGTCTCGGCGGTGCTCGGAGAGCTCTGCTCGAATCGCGCCTGCGCCGGAATCACATCCGATCCGGTGCGAGACCTCGCCCGCCTGGCCGGGCAGCTGCGAAAACACGCGCTGAGCGGGTCCGCATACGACGGCGCCGGGCGACGGCATCCGACCACGCTGAACGAGGTCGGCCTGTTCGACGTCCTCGAGGCCGGCGACCTCAACCCGGCTCTGCGCGCCCTGCTGCCCGCCGCCGTGCAGTCGGCGCTGCGCCGCGACCCCGATCCGCTGCTGCGCCTGCACCTGCTCTCCGAGGGCTTGATCCCCAGCGTGCCCAACACGCGGGCAGGCGAAGGCCCTGACGGGGTGGACGAAGCGCTGTTCGTGGACACGACCTGTGAGGAGACGCCGTTCCCGTGGCAGCGGGCGGCGTCCCCGGTCACGCGGCTCACCGAAGCGCTCGCCTTCCTGCGCGCTCAGCCGCGCGGCGAGTTCTACCCGTTCGACGCGAGCACCGCGCTGAGCAACAGCCTGGTGTCGGACTGCGCCGCCTGGCCGGACGCGTCGGGCGCCCCGCCCCCGCCGGGCGCGCCGCCGAACGTGCCGACGCTGATCCTCAGCGGCGCCCAGGATCTGAGGACCCCGACCGCGAACGCCCGCCAAATCGCAGCGCTCGTTCCGGACGCCCAGCTGGAGATCGTCCCCTTCACGGGCCACTCGGTCCTGGGGAGCGACTTCACCGGCTGCGCCGAGCAGGCCGTGGCGGCGTTCTTCGGCGGCACGCCCGTGCAACCGTGCACCTCGAGCACCGACACGTTCGCCCCCACCCCGATCACGCCGACGACGCTCACGGCGCTTCATCCGCCCACCGGGCTCGCCGGCAAGCCCGGCAGGACGCTGATCGCCGTGCTCGACACGATCGTCGACCTCGACCGCCAGGTGACCGCCGCCACCCTGCAGGCCGCCCGGGAACTTCCGAGCGGCTCGAGCTTCGGCGGTCTGCACGGGGGCTATGCAAAGCTCACGTCCGCGGCGGCGATCCTTAGGGATCTGGCGTTCGTTCCGGGCGTGGAGCTGACCGGAACGTTCCCGGTCAGGAACGGCGCACTCCAGCCCGCGACGATACGGATCTCGGGCACGGCCGCGGCGCCGGGGACGGTCCGGATCGGCGCCGGCACGCGGGTCACCGGCACCCTGGCGGGGAAGCGCTTCGACGTGGACCTCGCCAAGATCCGACTCTCGCGCACCGGGGGACCCGGGGAGTGGCCGTCGCACGCGGTGGACTTCCCGCTGGCGGCGCTCCTCGAACGTCGCCCCGCCCGTGCGGCACTACCTTGAGCTGACCGTGGCCAACGCGCTCGCCGCCGAGACCTCCCCCTATCTGCGCCAGCACGCCGAGAACCCCGTCGACTGGCTGCCCTGGGGATCGATCGCGACCGCTCGCGCCCGCGAGCAGGACAAGCCGATGCTGGTCTCGATCGGCTACTCCTCATGCCACTGGTGCCACGTGATGGAGCGGGAGTCCTTCGAGGATCCGCGCACGGCCGAGCTGATGAACGAGAGCTTCGTGTGCGTGAAGGTCGACCGCGAGGAGCGCCCCGATGTGGACGCCCTCTACATGGAGGCCGTCCAGGCGATGACGGGCCGCGGCGGCTGGCCTCTGAACGTGTTCCTCACGCCCGAGCAGCTTCCGTTCTACGGCGGAACGTACTTCCCGCCCGAGGCCCGCCACGGGATGCCCTCCTGGACGCAGGTGCTGCACGCGATCGCCGAAACCTGGAGCGAGCGCCGCGAGGAGATCGACGCCGGCGGCGAGCGCCTGCGTGAGCGGCTGGCCGGTGGCGCGAATCTGAGGCCGTCCTCTGAGCCGATCGAGGAGCCTGCGCTGGAAGGCGCCGTGGCACGACTCAGAGAGACCTACGATGAGCGCAACGGCGGATTCGGCGTCGCGCCGAAGTTTCCCCAGGCCTCGGTGATCGAGTTCCTGCTGCTGCGGGGAGAGCGCGAGATGGCCCTGAAGACCCTGCACGCGATGGCAGGCGGCGGGATCCACGATCAGCTCGGGGGGCGGGTTCGCGCGCTACAGCGTCGACGACAGCTGGACGGTGCCGCATTTCGAGAAGATGCTCTACGACAACGCCCTGCTCGCCCGGGCCTACCTGCACGGCTGGCAGGCATCGGGCGATCGCGGCCTGCTGGACGTCTGCCGCGACACGCTCGGCTGGGCGCTGCGCGAGATGCGCGGACCCGAGGGCGGCTTCTACTCGGCGCTCGACGCGGACTCGGAGGGCATCGAGGGGCGCTTCTACGTGTGGAGCATCGCCGAGCTAGAGGATGCGCTGGGCGAAGATGCGGACGCCGCGATCGCGTGGTTCGGCGCCACCGAGCGCGGGAATTTCGAGGATCCCCACGATCCGGGCACGCAGCATGAACGCCGGGTCCGGGCGTGAACGTGCTCCAGGACCGCGGCCCGCGGCCCGACCGGGAGTCGGCCGCGCGACGCATCCGGGCCCGGCTGCTCGAGGCGCGCGAACGGCGCGAGCGCCCGGCGCTGGACGACAAGCGACTGACGAGCTGGAACGCCCTGATGATCACGGCCCTCGCCGACGCCGGGCGCCGCTCGGAGAGCCGGGATACCTCGAGGCGGCGTCCACGTGCGCAGACTTCCTCCTGCGCGAGCTGCGCGACGGGCGCGGACGCCTGCTGCGCACCTACAACGACGGCCATGCCAAGATCGACGCCTACCTCGAGGACCACGCGTTCCTGCTCGAGGCACTCATCGCGCTGTTCGAAGCGAGCTGCGAGGAGCGCTGGTTCGACGAGGCGACGGCGCTCGCCGAGGAGATGATCGCTCGCTTCGCCGATCCCGAGCGCGGCGGCTTCTTCTCGACCGCATCAGACGGGGAAGCGCTGATCGCGCGGCGGAAGGACCTCGAGGACACCCCGATCCCATCGGGAGGGTCGAGCGCCGCGCTCGGCCTGCTGCGGCTGGCCGAGCTGACCGGGGATGCCGAGTATGAGCGCCACGCGATCTCCGTGCTCGGGCCGCTGAGCGAGCATCGCCCCCCGTCATCCGAGCGCGTTCGGACACGCGCTTCAGGCGATGCACTGGCACATCTCTCCGATGCGCCCGATCGCCTGTCCGATCCCTCAGAGGATCGACAGGTAGCGGTCGAGCTCCCACTGGGTGACCTGCACCCGGTAGTCCTCCCACTCCTGTCGCTTGATCTCCACGTAGCGGTTGAACATGTGCTCGCCGAGCGTCCGCAACACGAGCTCTGACTCGGCGGTGATCTCGATCGCCTCGCCGAGGCTCGCGGGGAGCTGCTCCACGCCCAGGCGCTTGCGCTCCTCGCCGGAGAGGTGGTAGAGGTTCTTCTCCATCGGCTCCGGCAGCTCATAGCCCTTCTCGATCCCCTCGAGCCCGGCCTGGAGGAGCGCCGCGAAGGTCAGGTAGGGGTTGCACGCCGGGTCCGGGCAGCGCAGCTCCATCCGCGTCGCGTTCTCCGTGCCCGGGTGATACAGCGGCACGCGCACCAGCGCCGAGCGGTTGCGCCGCGACCACGCGACGTACACCGGCGCCTCGAAGCCCGGAACCAGGCGCTTGTAGGAGTTCACCCACTGCGCGAAGATCGAGCAGATCTCACGCGCGTGCTTGAGCTGGCCCGCGATGAACGCCTTGCCGACGTCTGACAGGAAGTACTGGTCGTCGGGGTCATAGAAGGCGTTCTGCCCGTCGCTGAACAGCGACTGGTGCGTGTGCATCCCCGACCCGTTCTCGCCGAACAGCGGCTTGGGCATGAACGTCGCGTGCCAGCCGTACTTCATCGCGTACTCCTTGACCGTGATCCGGTAGGTCATGCAGTCGTCGGCCATCTTCAGCGCGTCGGAGTAGCGCATGTCGATCTCGTGCTGGGAGGGCCCGACCTCGTGGTGGGTGTACTCGACGTGGATACCGAGCTGCTCCAGGGCCAGCACCGTCTCGCGGCGAACGTCGGACCCCGCGTCGAGCGTGGTCAGATCGAAGTAGCCGCCCTGGTCGAGCACCTCCGTCGAGCGCGAGTCGCGAAACAGGAAGTACTCGAGCTCCGGCCCGACGTTGAACGTCTCAAAGCCCATCGCCTGGGCGCGCTCGACCGCGCGGCGCAGCACGTGGCGCGGGTCGCCCTCGTAGGGGGTGCGCTCGGGGGTGATCACGTCGCAGAACATCCGTCCAACCCCCTGCTCCTCCGGACGCCACGGCAGCACGGCGAACGTCGAGGGGTCCGGCAGGGCGATCATGTCCGACTCCTCGATCGCGTTGAATCCGGTGATCGAGGATCCATCGAATCCCATACCCGCCTCGAACGCGTCGTCGAGCTCGGCGACGTTGATCGAGAAGGACTTCAGCTGACCGAGGATGTCCGTGAACCAGAAGCGGATGAAGCGGATCTCGCGCTCTGCCACGAGCGCCTTGACGTCCTCGGCTGTGCGGGGGGTGTCGGCCATTCCCGGCGGACCTTAGACGATGGCCGGGGCTCGACGCTATCGACGGGTGGCCAAACCGAGACCGGCGACGAGCGGCCGGCGGACCGGCGCTCGGCGCTGCCCGCGCGGGAGCGGCCGGCGAGATCAGTGACCCGCGACGGCGGCGACGAAGCTCGCGACCTCTTCGGCTTCCTTACCCTCGTAGAGCTGGGCCGGCATCTGTCCGAGGCCGCGTGCGCGACCTTCGGCGATAGCGCTTTCAACGAGCGCCTTGCGCCCGGACGGCGTCGAGATGTCCTGGCCGACCCGAACGTCGAGATTGGGCCCGACGCGCCCGACGGCCTTGACAGCCGCGAGCGTGTGGCAGACCGTGCACGCGCGCGCGAACAGTTCGCGACCCTTCTGCTGCTCGGGGCTCAGATGCAGGCCACCGACGGCGACGCTCGCCTTGTGCTCCGCGTTGAAGGCCAGGACGAGCGCAGGGACGATCAGGCCGAAGGCGAACAGCAGCACGACTCCCAGCGTGACGGCGCGCTGGCCGAGCTTCGTGCGGGTGTGCAGCGACTCCCGCGCGCCACGCGGGCCCCCGTGCATCGCGACGAAGAAGACCCCCAGCCCGAGGAGCACCCAGAAGAGAACGACGGCGATGATCATCGAGGCGAGAAGATATCGGGTGGGGCCTCGGGCGGTCGATCGGCCGCCGTCCCTCGCGCGCGGCCGAGCGACCGCCGCCGCGCGCCGCGCGGCCGGCGCTCCGATGAGAGCCCTCTCACCTTTAGGCGCCGCCAAGCTTCGGCGCTACGCTGAATGTGAGCCGCCCTCCCGAGGAATAGGACCCCAGCTGTGAACATCCTGCGCCGCATCTCGCTCTCGCGCCTGCTGCTCCTATGCGGGCTCGTGGTCGTCGCCGGGGTGTCGGCCACGGCGATCGCCTCGGCGCTCGACTCGGGCCCCACGCCGTCCGCGAAGCCGCTCGCCGTCGCCGTGCACGACGCGCTGGCTGCGCCCTCGGTGCAGGGCGTGAGCGCGAGGGTCGAGCTGACCAACCATCTCCTGGAAGGCGCCAACCTGGCGAGTGGCGGGGGCGCGGCGAGCGAACTCTCCTCGAGTCCCCTGATCTCCGGGGCGTCCGGGCGGCTGTGGATCGCCAAGGACGGCCGCGTACGCCTGGAGCTGCAGACCGAAAAGGGCGACACGCAGATCCTCTACGACGGGCACACCCTGTCGCTGTACGACACCGCCACGAACACGCTGTACCGATACACGCCGCAGGCCGGCGGCGGACCCGCCGCCCTCCGGCCAAGATCACGAAGCACCGACGCTGGCCAAGATCGAAGAAGCGATCTCCCATCTGCGCCGCAACGCGACCGTCTCAGAAGCGACCCCGACGGACGTGGCCGGCCGGCCGGCCTACACGGTGAGCGTCTCGCCCAAGGAACAGGGGAGCCTGTTCGGCAGCGCCGAGCTGTCCTTCGACGCCGTCTACGGCGTGCCGCTGCGAGCGGCGATCTACTCCTCAACGAGCAGCTCGCCGGTGATCGAACTGGCGGCGAGCAACGTCTCCTACGGCCCGGTGGCCGACGCAGTGTTCGAGATCTCCCCGTCCGCGGGCGTCAAGATCGAGGAAGTCTCGAGCCCGCATGGCGAATCCGCAGGCGCAACCGATGGCGCGAGTGGGGCGGCAAAGCCCAGCGTCACCACCCACGGCCACGGCGTCACGACGATCGCCGTGCTGGAAAGCAAGAGCAGCACAGGCTCCTCCAAGGGTGCCGGCGCACCGCTCGAAGGCCTGCCCAAGGTCTCGATCAACGGCGCCAGCGCCAGCGAGCTGCGCACGGAGCTCGGAACGCTGCTGAGCTTCGAGCGATCGGGCGTGCGCTACGTGCTGGCCGGCTCGGTCACGCCGGCGGCGATCGAGGCAGTCGCGCGAGGGCTCTAGCGTGAGCGCCGAGGCGCCGCCTGTCAAGGCGCGCGGGCTGGTCAAGCGCTACAAGGAGGTGCTGGCGGTCGACCACATCGACCTGAACGTCAGCGCACGGCGACGTGTACGGGTTCCTCGGCCCGAACGGCGCGGGCAAGACGACCACGCTGCGCATGGCGCTCGGGCTGATCACGCCCACCGAGGGCACGGTCGAGCTGTTCGGACGCGACCCGCTGCGCGAGGGCGCGCGTGCCCTTCGAGGGAGTCGCGGGATTCGTCGAGGCGCCGCGCTTCTACCCGTACCTGACCGGCCGCAAGAACCTCGAGCTGCTCGCGGCGCTCGACGGAGACGGCGCGGCCACGCGCATCGACGAGGTGCTCGAGATCGTCGAGCTGAGTCCCCGCGCCGGGCACAGGGTGGGCGGCTACTCGCACGGGATGCGCCAGCGGCTGGGCATCGCCGCGGCGCTTCTGCGGGCGCCCCGGCTGCTGATCCTCGACGAGCCCGCGACGGGTCTCGACCCGGCGGGAATGCGCGACATGCGACGACTGATCCGCCGGCTCGCCGACGAGGGGATCACCGTGCTGCTGTCAAGCCACCAGCTGCCCGAGGTCCAGGAGCTGTGCGACCGCGTGGCGATCGTCGACTCCGGGCGCGTCGTCTACGAGGGCGCGCTGCGCGACCTCCGCCGCCAGGGCGGAGCCGGCTACCGCCTGCGCACCACCGACGACGCCCGCGCGCTGGAGCTCGCGCGCGCCCAGGCCGGCGTCGAGCACGCCGGCAGCGGCGAGCACGGCGTCTACTTCCAGGCCGAGGAGCGCGTCGTGGGCGAGCTGTCGCTCGCCCTTGCACGGGCGGGGATCGGCATCCTCGCGCTGACGCCCGAGCTCGCGACGCTCGAGGACCTCTTCTTCCGGCTCACCGAGGGCGGCGGCGCGAACGGTGCGGCGGCGAGCGGATCCGGCGGTGGTCCCGCCGGCGCGACGAGCGACCGGCCAGGCGCGTCGGGCGCTCCCGCGGCCGCCAGAGGGCCGTCGAGATCGGATGAGCAGCGCGGCCATCAGCACGCCGGCGGGAGCCGCGCCCGGGGTCATGCGCGCGCGTCGCCCCTCGACGCTGACCGTCTACCGCTGGGAGCTGCGCAAGCTGATCTCCCAGAAGCGCACCTACCTCGGCCTGGCGCTCGTCATCATCCTGCCGCTGTTCTTCGTCGTCTTCCAGAACGTGCGCCACGCGCCACGATCACGGCGCAGACAACATCTTCGCCGCGCAGATCACCCAGTCCGGACTGGCCACGCCGGTGCTGATGCTGCTGTTCCTGTCCGTCTTCATGCTGCCACTCGCCGCCGCGCTGGTCGCCGGCGACATCGTCGCCGCCGAGGACGGCAACGGCACGCTGAAGACGATCCTCACGCGCTCGGTCAACCGCGGCCAGGTGTTCGCCGCGAAGGCCATAGCCGCCATGACCTACGCCGCGATCGCCGTGTTCCTGTCGGCCGCCGTGGCCACCGTCGCGGGCGTCGCCTCGTGGGGCTTTCACTCCGTGAGGACCTTCTCCGGAACGGTCGTGTCGGCGCCCGAAGCGCTGCTGCTCGTGTTCGCGGCGAACGCGATCTACCTGATCCCGCTGCTGACCGTGGCCAGCATCGGCGTGCTGCTGTCCACCACGACGCGCAACAGCGCCGCGGCGGTGGTCGGCACGATCGGCCTCGTGATCCTGCTCTTCATCGTCGCGCAGATCCCCGGGCTGGAAGGCATCCGGCCCTACCTGCTGACCGAACAGTTCGAGAACTGGCACGGTCTGCTGCGCACGCCGACCGACTGGACCCCGATCGCGCACTCGGCGTGGGTCTGCGCGCTGTACGCCGTCCCGGCGCTGTTCGCCGGCTATCTGGTGTTCCTGCGACGCGACGTCGCGGGCGGGTAGGGATTCCGGCGATCCCGCCGGGCGGTATCTGCGGGCCTCAGGCCGTCTCGGGCACCTCGGCCGCCAGCTCGACGACCGAGAGCTCGACGTCGCCCATCAGCCGCCTCGCCTCGCGCGGGTCGATCAGCCCCGCGCCGAGCCGTCCGGTGGACTCCGCGCCGCAGGCGACGCCGAAGCGCAGGCACTGGTCGGGCGCGCGACCCTCGTAGCGCGCCGCCAGGTAGCCGGCCAGGAAGGCGTCGCCCGAGCCGCTCTTGGCGATCGGCTCGCGCGGCTCGATGCGCGCCCGCTTCAGGCGCGGCTGGCCGTCGACGAGCACCTGCGCGAAGCAGCCGTCGGGGAGCGTCATGATCGCCTCGCGCGGGCCGAGCGCCGCGATCTCGCGCACGACCAGCGAGCGCTCCTGCTTCGCCCGCGAACTCGTGGCCGACGAGTTCCTCGGCCTCGAGCACGTTCGGCGAGACCAGGTCCGGCTCGGCGCGAACGGCCTGGCGCAGGGGCTCGCCGTCGGTGTCGACCACCGTCGTCACCTCCAGCGCGCTCCAGGTCGCGGATCAGCGCCGCGTAGATGTCGGGCTCCACACCCGGCGGGAGCGACCCGGCGAACACGACGATCGCCGCGCCGCGGGCGAGATAGAGGAGCTTGTCGCGGAACAGCTCCACCTCGCGCTCGGACACCGACGGGCCGCGTTCGTTGATCTCGGTCTGCTGCCCGGTCGTCGGGTCCAGCACCGAGGTGTTCGTGCGCGACTCCTCGCGGATGCGCACGAAGTCGTTGAGGATCGACTCGTCGGTGAGCTGCTCGACGATGTGCGTTCCCGTGGCTCCGCCGGCGAAGCCGGTCGCGATCACCGGCTGGCCGAGCGCCTTCAGCGTGCGCGCGATGTTCACGCCCTTGCCGCCGGCGATCGTTCGCTGCTCGACCGTGCGGTGGCGGCGGCCAAGCCGGAAGTTCGGCACCGAGAGCGACTTGTCGATCGCCGCGTTGAGCGTGACCGTGATGATCATCCTGGCTCTGTACCCACCTTCCGCGCTTTCGGACGCTCGACGGTGCCGCGGCGCGACCACAAGGCTACCGGAATGCCCCACCGGCGCCGCGGGAGCGCCTCGCCGTGCGGCGTCCGTCCCGCCGGCCTAATCCGCACCGGCCCGCTAGCGGGCGCGATCGGAGAGCGCCCACGCCGCTCGCGCAGGCGCTCGGCCTCGGCGCGCGCCGCGGCCGCCGGGCTCCCCGCCGCCCGCTCGGTGGGCGTCGGCGATGCTGCGCGACGCCGTCACGAGACCGCCGGCGCGGCCGGGCGCGAACGCGGGCGCGAGGTCCTCGACGCGCCCTCCCTGGGCGCCGACGCCCGGGAGCAGGAACGTCGCGTGTCCCATCAGCTCCCGCGCACGCTGCAGATGCCGTGGAGCGGTGGCGCCCACGACCGCCCCGACGTCGCTCAGGCCCGGCCTCGCCCACCCCCGAGCTGCCCAGCGCGTCCACGATCGCCGCCACCCGCTCCCACAGCGCGCCCCCGCCCTCCAGCGTCGGCATCCTCGACGTCCGCCGCGCCCGGGTTGGAGGTCCGCACGAGCACCAGCACGCCCGCGCCGACGTCGCGCGCCGCCGACACGAACGGCTCGATCGCAGTCCCCGCCCATCAGCGGGTTGACGGTCACGAGATCGGCGCCAAGGCCCTCGACCCGTCCCAAACGGCGTCTCGACGCCGCCCAGCAGCGCCTGGGCGTACGCGGCGGCGCTCACCGGGATATCCCCCCGCTTGCCGTCGGCGATCACCAGCAGGCCGCGCTCCCTCGCGTGGGCGGCGACCGCCGTCAGAGCGCCCCAGCCCCGGCGCCCCGAGCCGCTCGAAGCACGCCAGCTGCAGCTTGACCGCCACGCATGCCTCGGCGGTGGCGTCGATCAGCGCGCGGCAGTGGCCGCAGCGACCGCGCTCCCGGCCTGATCCGCCGGGCGTCCCCTGCGCGGGCTCGCTGCCGGGCTCCGGCCACAGCGCCGCCGGATCGGGGTCGAGCCCGAGCACGATCTGCGACTCGCGCTCGGCCACCCGCGCGGCCAGGGTGTCGCCGAACGAACGTCCCGCCTTCAGCGTCCCTTCACCGCGCTCTTCAGGCCGCTGCCCGCGGTGAAGCGAGGCACCCGCGAGGCGGCGATCTGGATGCGCTCGCCGGTGCGCGGGTTGACGCCCATCCGCGCGCCGCGCTCGCTCACGTGGAACTTGCCGAATCCCGACACCGTGACCTCGCTGCCCCGTCGCAGCGCGTCCTCCACCGTGGCCAGCACCGCGTCCACCGCCCGCGCGGCATCCTGCTTGGTCAGCTCGGCGCGATCTGCCACCTGGTCGACCAGCTCGGACTTCGTCACTCTGTCCTCCTCGTTCGTGAAACAGTTGCTTCGAAGCTAACACCGTGTGCGGACGGGCGCATCCGCAAGAATACCCCGATGACCGTCACCCGACTCGCGTGGCTCGTGACCGTGCTCGTCGCGCTGCTCACCGCCCTGCTGCTGCTGCTCGCGGGCTACACCGGCTACGCCGGGCTCGGCGTCGCCGTCGCCCTGTCGGCCGCGATCAACCTGCTCTGAGCCACGCAAGCAGCGCACGGGCCGCGCGGCCGCGGTGGCTGATCGCATCCTTCTGCTCGTCGGACAGCTCGGCCATCGTGGGGCGGCGCGCGTCGGCTCCTCGGCCGGGCGGGCCTTTCACAGCAACCGCGTCGCGCACGGCTGCCGGGGGGCTCTCATCCGGCACGAACGCCGGGTCGTAGCCGAAACCGCGCTCGCCGCGCGGCTCGGCCGCCAGGCGCCCGCAGCAGCGACCTTCGAACACGCGCTCGACGTTCTCGCCGCGGATCGACGTACGCGATCGCGCACACGTACTCGAGCGCGCTGCCCGCGGGCGCCTCCCGCAGGAGCTTGCGCAGGTTCTGCTCGTCAGAGGCGCTCTCGCCGGCGTAGCGGGCCGAGCGCACCCCGGGCGCGCCGCCGAGCGCCTGCGCCTCGATCCCCGAGTCATCGGCGATGCTCGGCTCGCCGGTCGCCGCGGCCGCCGCGCGCGCCTTGCCGAGCGCGTTCTCCGCGAACGTCTGCCCGTCCTCGGGCGGCAGGATCACCGCCGCGGGCAGCGCCTTCACCTCCCACGCGTCCCCCCCGCCGCGACCGAGCAGACGCGCGAACTCCCGCCGCTTGTGCTCGTTGTGGGTGGCGAGCAGGAGCTCCAACTGCCCGCGGCCACCTACGGCGACGGCGCCTGGAGCGAGAGCGCCTCGCCGCGGTCCGCCCGCTCGCCCGCAGCGCCGGCCGCGGCGTCGCCGATCGCCCGCTCCTGCGCGGCGCGCAGCTGCTCGATGCCCGCGCCCGCGAGCGCCAGCAGCTCGTCCAGGTGCGCCCGCGACAGCGGCGTGCGCTCGGCCGTCGCCTGCACCTCGACCAGGCCGCCCTCGCCGGTCATCACCACGTTCGCGTCCACCTCCGCGGTCGAGTCCTCGGAGTAGTCGAGATCCAACAGCGCCTCGCCGCCGACCATCCCGCAGGACACCGCCGCGACCGACCCCGTCAGCGGAGAGCGCTCGAGCCGGCCCTCGTCCTTCAGACGGGCGCACGCCAGCGACAGCGCGACGTAGGCACCCGTGATCGACGCGCAGCGAGTGCCGCCGTCGGCCTGGAGCACGTCGCAGTCCAGGTAGATCGTGCGCTCGCCCGAGCGCCGTGAAGTCGAGCACGCCCCGCAGCGAGCGCCCGATCAGCCGCTGGATCTCGACCGTGCGCCCGTCCTGACGTCCCCTCGTCGCGTCGCGCTGCTTGCGCTCGCCCGTCGACGCCGGGCAGCATGCCGTACTCGGCCGTCACCCAGCCCGCGCCCCTGCCGGCCATCCAGCGGGGCACGCCCTCCTGCGCCGAGGCGGTGCAGATCACGCGCGTCTCGCCGACCGAGATCAGCGCGGAGCCCGTCGCGGTGCGCATGAACCCCGGCTCGATCGTCGTCGGGCGCAGCTCGTCCGGCCCGCGCCCGTAGCTGCGCTCGCTCACGCGAGCACCTCGACCTCGGCCAGCTGGACGTGCTCGACCGTTCCCAGCGGCATCTGCAGAAAGCGCGTGCCCAGCTCGCGGAACGCGTCCACGTCGCCCGTGCACAGGAACATGTAGTCGCCCTCACCGTCCGTGCGCGGGTTCTCGAGCTCGCGCGTGCTCAGCGCGTGCTCCACCTGCCGCGCGAGCGCGGCGCCGGAGCTCACGAGCGTCACCGCCGGGCCGAGCATCCGCTGCAGCAGCGGGCTGATCAGCGGATAGTGCGTGCAGCCGAGTATCACCGTGTCCACGCCCGCGCTCTTGCAGCGGCTCGCACGCCATGCGCACGGTCGCGACCGCCTGCTCGTCGAACTGCTCGCCGGCCTGGATGATCGCCGCGAGCGTCGGGCACGCGACCGCGTGCAGCGTCACGTGCGGATCGACCGTGGCCACCGCCCGCTCGTAGGCGCCGCTGGCCACGGTCGCCGGCGTCGCCAGCAGCCCGATGCGCCCGCTGCGCGTGGCGGCCACCGCCCGCATCGCCTCGGGCCGCACGACGCCGAGCACGTCCAGCCCGAGCGTCGTCTGCCGCATGCGCGCGCTCAGGCCGGGCAGCGCCGAGGAGGCGACCGAGTTGCACGCGACGACCAGCAGCTTGGCGCGGCGGCGCAAGAGCTCCTCGGCGATCTCCGCCGCGAAGCGCTCGATCTCCTCGCGTGAGCGTTCGCCGTAGGGGAACCGCGCGGTGTCCCCGAGATACACGAAGTCCTCGCGCGGCAGCCGCACCAGCAGCTCGTGCAGGACCGTCAGGCCGCCGACGCCGGAGTCGAACACGGCGATCGGCCGTGCGCGGGGGTCCGATCCGAGCTGGTGCGCCGTCCATGCACGCCATCATTCCAGAGCGCTACGGTCGGGGGGATCGTGCGCGCGCTCGTGGTCTCCAACATGCTTCCCGACGCCGCCCATCCCGAGCGCGGCAGCTTCGTTCGCGACCAGGTCGCCGCGCTGCGCCGCCTCGACGGGCTCGACGTCGAGCTGTACGAGTTCTCGCCGGGCGCGCGGGCGCTGGTGGCGGCCGCGGCCGACCTGCGTCGACGGTTTCACTCAGCGCGGGCGCGGACGCGCGCCTGGACGTCGTCCACGCCCACTTCGGCCTTACCGCCTGGCCCGCCCTCGCCGTCCCGCGCCCGCGTGCGGGCGCTGACCGTGCACGGCACCGACCTTCGCCACCCCCGCACCCGCCTCGCCACTCGGGCGGCGCTGCCGTTCGATCGATCTGCTCGCGGCCGCCTCGGCGCCTCTGGCCCGCGAACTGCCCGGCCGGGCGGCGCGGCGCAGGGCGCAGGTGCTCCCCTGCGGCGTGGATCTCGAGCGCTTCCGCCCGCTCGCGCGATCACGCGCACGCGCGCAGCTGGGCCTCGATCCCGACCGGCCGCTACCTGCTGTTCGCGAGCCGACCCCGCCCGCCCGGAGAAGCGCTACGACCGCGCGCTCGCGCTGGCGCGCGCGCTCGGCGTCGAGCTGCTCGACGCTCGGCGCTGTCGAGCCCGCGAGCGTTCCCCTGTGGATCAACGCCGCCAATGCGGTCCTCGTGCCCTCCGAGCGCGAGGGCTTCGGGCTGGCCGTGCTCGAGGCGCTCGCGTGCGAGGTGCCGGTGCTCGCCACGCCGGTCGGCATCCACCCCGAAGCGTTGAACGGCGTGGGCGGCACCCTGTGCGCGCCGTTCGACCTCGAGCGTTGGCGCGCCGCGGTGGAGCCACACCTGCGCGCTCCGGGTCGACCCGCGACCCACCTCGCCGGGTCCTCGCCGTCGCGGACGCTCGGCGAGGAGCCGCCCGAGCTCGAGCGGGAAGGACGCGTCGACGGCCGCCCAAGCGCCATGCGCTTCTCGGCTGCGACGATGGCCGAGCGCGTCGCCGCGGCATGGCGCGCGGCGCTCCAGCGATCTGGGTAGCATGGATCGGCTGTGGATCAGACATCCGCCACGACTCCTGAAACCCCCGCCGTTCAAGCACCGCCGGGCGAACAGCCGCACGATGGCGACTCGCCCGCCGGGTCGCCGGGGTTCCGCACGCGCGGACGCGTGCGCCGCCGGATCCGCTTCCTGCGCAAGGCCCGCGAGCTCGCCTACCGCGACCTCGGCGGCCTTGTCTTCAACCTGCACCGCTTCGGGCAGCGCAACGACGCGCTGGTGACCGCCAAGCTGAGCACGCTCGGCCAGATCGACGCCGAGCTGCGCTCGCTCGAGGCGGCGCTGCACGAGCATCAGCCGGTCACCGTCCTGCGCGAAGCCGGCATCACGGCCTGCCCGCGCTGCGCCGCGATACACAGCGGCGAGGATCGCTTCTGCCCGAACTGCGGACTGCCGATGAGCCGCCACGTCGACCTTCCGATCGCCGGCGCCTCCGGCCCGGCGCCCGGGGCCGCGAGCCCCGGCCCGGCCGGCGCCGCTCCGACCGGCGCCGCCCCGGGCGTGCCTGGCGCTCCCGCTGCCGCGGGCTTCGCGGCTGTGCATGCCGCACCCGCGGCGGCCCCCGCCCGGGCGGGGGCCCAGGCTGGAGCCCCCCCGGTCGGTCCACCGGTTCCCCCGCCCGCCGCGCGACCACCGGCGAGCGCGCCCGCGCCTTCATCGCCGGCCCCTCCCACGCCGGCCGTCCCGCCGCCATCCAGCACCGCCCCACCGGCGCCGGCCGCCCCGCCGGCGCCCGCGCAGGCAAAGTCAGGCGACGATGAGCCGACGAAGATCCTGCGTCCCCCGGCGGCCGGCGCATGAGCAGCGGCGCCGCGCCGCCGCCGTCCTTGACGGCGGGCGCCGTCCCCGGTGGCTCGGGCCCAGTCCCGGGCGCGAGCGCGGGCGCCACAGAAGCCTGTCCGCTGTGTGGCGCGCCGCTTGCGCCCGAGCAGGAGTGGTGCCTGCGCTGCGGTGCCGCCGCGCGCACCCGCCTGGCGACATCGTCCAACTGGAAGGCTCCCATCGTCGCGATCGCGCTCGTCGCCGTGCTCTCGCTCGGCGTGCTCGCCGTAGCCCTGATCGCGCTCGCGGGTGGCTTCGAATCCAGCTCGAGCATACCCGCGACCACCATTGTCGCGACCAGGCCCGCCGCCGTCCCCGCGCCGACCGCCACGACCCCAGCGACCCCCGCGGGCGCGACCGCCCCGCACGGCGTCACGCCAACCGCGACCGCCCCGCACGCCGCCGCCCCGCGCACCACCGGTCCCAGCCACCCCGCCACCTCACCGGCCGCGGGCAACTCCGCACCCCTGCGCATCGAGCTGCACACACTCGAAGTCCGCGAGCGCAACAGCCCATCACCGATCGTGAAAAAACGCGTTGCCGAAACCATCGCGCAACTGCGGGCCAGCAAATGACGCGCCGGCGGCGGGTCCGCTGACCCGGATCGGGATCGCGCGCCCGGAAGGATACGGTTCCCCGCGATGCCCGCCTCCCCATCGGAGGCCTTCCTGGAGGCCGATGTCGCAGTGGTGGGCGCAGGCGCGGCCGGACTCTATGCCGCGCTGTGCGCCGCGCGTGAGCACGCCACGGTGGTGCTCGTGTCGGCCACGCCGCTCGCCCAGACCGCGAGCTATTGGGCCCAGGGCGGGCTTGCCGCCGCCCTGGCGGCTGACGACAGTCCCGAGCTGCACCTGAGCGACACCGAGCGCGCAGGACGCGTCATGGTCAGGCACTCGGCGGCCGAGGTGCTCGTGCGCGAGGCGCCCGACCGCGTTCGCGATCTGCAGAAGCTGGGCGTGCGCTTCGACGCCGATCGCTTCGGACGGCTCGCACTCGGCCTGGAGGGCGGGCATTCGGTCAGGCGTGTCGTCCACGCGGGAGGCAGCGCGACCGGGCGTCGGCTGGTTCGCCAGCTCTCCGCCCTCGCCGCCGAGGAGCCGCGGATCACGGTGCTCGAGGGTGCGCGCGCGCGTTCGCTGTGGCGCTCTGACGGGCGCTGTCGCGGCCTGGTCTGCGACGACGAGCTGATCGTCGGCGCGCGAGCGGTCGTGCTCGGCACCGGAGGCGCCGCGGCGCTGTGGTCACGCTCCACCAACCCGCCCGGCTCCCAGGGCGCGGGCCTGCTGCTCGCCCACGCCGCCGGCGCCGCCCTGGCCGACCTCGAGATGCTCCAGTTCCACCCGACCGCGGTGACCGGGGTCGCCGGGCGCGAGGGCTTCCTCGTGACCGAGGCGATCCGCGGCGAGGGCGCCACGCTCCACGACGCCGCCGGCGAGCGGTTCGTGGACGAGCTCGCGCCCCGCGACGAGGTCTCCCGGGCGATCCAGGCGCGCCTGCAACAGACCGGAGCGCAATCCGTGGGCCTGGACATGCGCGCGATCGACCCGGCGCACTTCCCGAACGTGGTCGCCGCGCTGCGCGAGGCGGGCCTGGATCCGATGCGCGAGCTGATCCCGGTCGCACCGGCCGCCCACTACACGATGGGCGGGATCCTCGCCGATCTTCATGCCCGCTCGACGATCCCCGGGCTGTATGCAGTCGGCGAGTCCTCCTGCACGGGCCTGCACGGCGCCAACCGCCTCGCCTCGAACTCCCTCAGCGAGTGCTTCGTGTTCGCCGGGCGCGCGATCGACAGCGTGCTCTCACAGCCGCCGCCGGCGCCCGCGCGAGACGGGGGGATCGACGCGCTCCCCGCGCTCGCACCGCCTCCCATCGCCGACGCCTCCACGCGGGCCGCGCTCTGGCGGGACGCGGGCATCGTGCGCTCGCGCGAGGGACTGGAGCGGCTGCTCGGGGACCCCCACCCGCTGGCGAGGCTGATCGCGCGCTGCGCGCTGGCGCGCAGCGAGAGCCGCGGCGCCCACCAGCGCTCCGATCACCCCGAGCGCGACCCCGCCCTCGATCATCGCCACGCCGTCGTCTGCGGCGAGGGTGCCGTCGAGTGGCAGACCTGGACCTGACGCCGGTCCTTGCAGCGCGCGCCGGACGCTGAGCCGGCCAGCGTGGGTCGAGTCGCCGCGCGAGCCGGGGACCCGAAGGGTCCCCCATAAAAAGGGGATGACATACTTGTCTCACCCAAGGTTCGGGTGACACGTGTCATTCCGTCCGCTACGCTTGTTATGTGTGGCGGATCTCGACCTATTGGACCCTCCCTTGGGATCAGAGCCCCCAGATTGGGCGGTCTTGGTCCGTGGAGGGAAAATGACCCTGCGCGCCGTACAGGATCGCGTGAAGGTCGATTTCGACGAAGCCGTACTCGAGGGCGACGTCGGAAGGCATGAGGTCTCGGTCTGGACGTTTCCTGGACTCTACGCCGAGGAGATCGTACGCGTTGCTCGCGGACTCAATGGCGGTGATCCCCCGCATAACCGGATGCAAACCGCCACGGCTGGGGCCATGCGCGCACTCGGCTGGGATGTGCTTCGCACCGAACCGCGCAAGCCGGGACACCACGCCGTTAGGTTTCCTTCAGCACCGTCCGATACGGATATACACGCCCTGATGGCGGCGTTTAGCAGGCCACGCTTGACTCCCCGAGAGGATCACGATGTATCGCCTCCTAGTTGACTTCAACGACATCACCGATGATGTAGTCACCGGCCTACACAGGTCGCTGACGGGTCCCCACCCACACATCGTCCAGCCCGGCGACCGCATCCGACTCCACGACGATGGCGAGCATGAAGTATGGGGTGATGTCACCAGAGTCCAGGGCGAACTGATCTCGGCCAAGATGGACCGTAGTACCTGGGGACCGGCGGGCCATATCACGATCGTCCAGATGGTCCCTGGTGGACGCGCCGGTCTATGGATTCGCGTGCAGGACCCTCTCGAAACTAGCTGGACAGAGGGAGATCAGAGGGCGACGAGAGCAGCGAACGTGGTCGAACTCCCGCTGGCCCTGCCGCCCGCTGCGTAACGCCAGATGCGCGTCGATACTGCTCTGCTGTGCGAGGCGGCCACGACCCGGGAGGGCTTGCTGTACGTCCTTGGAGGTGGCGTAACACGGACCCAGCGCCCCGAGTTCCCGTCACCGCTGGGCGTCACCCTAGCGCTCCGCATCCTGATGCATCCCACCGAGATCGACAACGCGCATCAGCTTCAGATTCGACTGCTAGACGCGGATGGAGCCGAGGTCGTCAGAGTCGAGATGGGCTTCGGGGTTGCCGACCCCGAGCAGACGCAGATTGAGGCCGGGGAAGAAGTACCGATCGTCATTCCGTGGGACTTCCCCGGCAGGCCACAACTTCCGCATCCCGGTCGCTACAGCATGGAGATTCTAATTGACGGTGTCCACCAGACGTCTGTGTCGTTCACCGCCGACGAAGGAGGACAGGTAGCCAATGAGCCGCAACAGTAACCCCACAGGAAACGCGATCATCACTCGGACCACCGAAAAAGCGCCGATTCCGGATACGGGCATAGAAGCAGTTGTCCTACGTGAGCCGCACTATGTAGACATCGATGTCGTGGAACGTCAAGACCCGGACCATACGCACCACACGGGAGAGTTCGACCGGATGGAGGCCCTTGCTGCAAAGCTCGTCCAGGTCCCGAAGTCCGAGGTAGACGAGAAGCGCAAGAACTCTTAGGAACGAAGTCGGGGTCGTCTGGAATCGGCTACGTAGTACCGGCGGGCGCGCGTTCGACCCTCCGCATAAGCCTGTCGGCTGCGAACGAGATCGTCGAGCATCTGCCGCACTAGCGTCCGGTCGGACTCGCCAAGAAAGATCGCAGCCTCTGCGGTCGACAGGCTCCCACGGCGGTGGATCTCGTCGAGCAGCATTTGGCGCTTGCGACTTCGTGCCTCAACGCCAGCTCCTCCGGCGCGCATAACGACCTCATCGGAGAGCACGTAGCGCGCTCCTCCACCGCGCCCTACACGCACAAGCAGGCCCTTCGCGACGGTGCTCGAGATCAGTGCATCGACATCGAACAAATCTCCGAAGATCGTCCGTAGACGCCGGGGGGTTACGCCTTCCTCATGACGCGCTACAACGAGCGCCCGACGTTCTTGCACCGTCAGATCTTCGAGATGACCTAGCAAGGCAAGCCATGCCTGATCTTCGATAGAAAGGATCGACCGGTTGTAGAGGGTCACGGTCACCGACGACGGCGTGGCGGCAAAGTGAGGTGGCTCCATTAGCCGGGCCTCCATCTCGCTATACATGCGATCGACCCCCTCGCCGTACTCCTCGACGAGGCTTAGTGTCTTTAGGACCCGCATGATTCGTCGATTGCGCGAGAAGTGCTCGCTACGCATGTTCTCCGTGGTGATATGTCCCGGCAGTGGGCCGGGGCTGTGGATCTCGATGCGGTCATCCCAGATTGTCACGTCCACCGTCGCGCCAACAAGGCCGTAGTCGCGATGCGCCAGCGCGTTGAGAATCGCCTCGCGGAGCACGGGAGGCGGATACTCGGCGAATGTCTCTCGATGAGTACCGACGACAGCCTCGTGATGACTGGTGTGCTCATCGAGGAAGGTCAGCGTGCGCTCAAGCAGAGCCGGGATCGGTCCGTCGATATCCTCGCGTGCGCTTACGGGTCCAGGACCGGGGCCGACACCGACACGCCGAACGATCTGCACGGCAGCAGCCTTTACGTAGCGAGTCGGCTCTTTGGCGAAAAGAAGGATCGCCGCTCGCAAGACTTGCGGGTCAAGCGATGCATCGGCGACCTCAGCGACACCGAGATCCACTAGTGCTCGACTCAGAGCCTCGACGCTTCGTCGACGTATTCGCGGCCGCCCGTCGCTGACGAGTGCGCGATTGATCAATTCGAGGTCGAGGCCCATGTAGTCGAGACGGGCGATTGGCTCGTCCTCGCCCGATCGCTCCTCGCGCTCGCGAACAAAGCGGCCGAGCGCATCGCCTCGCAGGGGCTGATTCTCGCTACCCACTCGCCGAAGTAGGCGTCCGTCGGTGGTCGTCACAATGCGGTCGCGCACCTCTGGGACCGCGACGATCGTTAGCTCGCGCCCGTCGACCAGGACCGGCTGTGCCTGGACATCGACGCCCGCCTCATGTCCTGCTCGGGCGATCTTGTCGAGCGTCTTCTGCCCCAACGGACAGCCGATGATCTGCCGGGCATCGGAGATGCCGCAGATGATGCTCCCGCCGAGCGTCATCGCCATAGACGGGATAATGTCTTTGATGTAGTTGGCGGACTCCTTGAAGTCGAGTCGCTCGTACTCGACTTCGCCGAACAACTCCCAAAGTTCGTCGGACGAGAGTTCGTCTGGAAGCTCGGAAAGTCGCGGGAGCCGTCTTGTCGCCATCTTTGGCAAGATTAGCAAATGATGGCAAAGAATAGCGGCAACGCTTGCTTTATTGGATCATCATTTAGAATGATGCCCTGAAAACGGCCTTTATCTAGCGTGCGGCCGCTAGTCGAACACGCAAACAAACGACTAGGAGCCCTGCTAATCCCCTGTTTTCGCGCCAGATCAGCGCTGTCCAGTGACCTCGGCGTACGTCAGCCGACGTCCAGCGACGGCACCCAGAACAGCCTCAAAGCGCCCGTAGTCCGTGTGGTCGCGCAGGTTGTACGTAAAGACTCGCTCGTCCAGGTAGCGGAACAGATGGTACGGCTCAACGCTGATGTAGGTGCCGTGCAGCCCGCGCTTGACGAGCGACCAGAAGTTCTCGATCCCGTTTGTGTGGACGCGCCCGTCCACGTATCGCTCGGCATGGTCAATGACCTCGTGGACGAAGTCCTCGTCGAGGCCCTTGTAGGAGTGCCATGCGTCGGTGTAGAGGGTCGAACCGCGCCGGACGGTGTGATGCACCTCAGGCTGGATCGCGTGGCTAGTGGCGCTCGGAATCACGGTGGCGACGATGTCACCGTCGCGCTGGCGCATCCCGAGGACGGCGGTCTTATTCCCAGCGTGTCGGCCTTGGGCGATGCCCTTCCGCTTGCGCTCGGAAGCGTGCATGTTGCGGGCCTTCCCGCCGATGTAGGTCTCGTCGGCTTCGACCTCGCCGGAGAGCCGCAGGAAGCTCCCCGTTTTCATGGCGAGCCGGATGCGGTGGAGCATGAACCAAGCCGACTTCTGCGTGACGCCAAGCGCCCGCCCCAGCTCGTGCGAGCTGATGCCGTTCTTGCTGTTGGCGATCAACCAGACCGCCGGAAGCCACTTGTCGAGCCCGAGCCGTGATTCCTCAAAGACCGTCCCGACCTTGACGCTGTACTGCTTCTTACAGGCTTTGCACTTCCACACTCGTCGGGTCGTGAGGTAGCTGTATTCGGTGCAGCCGCAGGCCGGGCAGAACGGCCCATTGGGCCAGCGGAGCTTGGCGACGAAGTCGGTTGCGACGTCGAGATCGGCGAAGTAGCGGATCGCCTCAATGAGGCTTGTGGGCTGCTGTTTCTCGCTCATGAGGTGAGTATACGACGTCAGGTGAGCTATGTCAAGGGTGAGTCAAGTATATTATCCCCCATAAAAAAAACGCTCCTGCGCCTTTATGTCGGTCCTTTCGAGGCGGCTGCGTGTTTGCGCGGGTAGGAAAGGTTTTGGGAGGAACCGGAGTCATTCAAGAACGGCGGGCGTGCTGCAAACCACCACATCTGAGAGAGAAAGCAGGTGAGAGCAAGGCGCCATGTATCAGTTCAGCCGGGCTATCTATCGGGAGCTCGCTCCCCACATCTCCGCCCCCCCACTCCGAGCCTGCGCCACCGGCGGCAACCATGCCGCTGTCCTGCGGGCCTGCGAGGCGGTCGTCGAGCGCATGGCCATCGACCGCCACTACTTCGCACGACCCGCGCGCACGCTGTTCTACGACATCCGCAGCTACTTCCCGATGTCCCGCCAGCGGCAGGTCCACCAGGTCGTCTGCCGCTACATCGACTACGCCGAACGGTTCCTGATCGAACACCCGCAGGAGGGCTACGCGGCCGTGAGCGCCGCGGCGCCGCAGTGCCGGGCCACGACCCGCAAGGGCGCCGCCTGCCAGCGTACGCCCCTTCCCCGCAACGGCTACTGCCCTTCGCACCAGCACCTGGCAGACACGGAGGATCGCGAGCTCGAGGCGGCCTGAGGCTGCCGTAGGCTCCAGGAGATGCTCCTGGGAGTCGACGTGGGCGGGACGTTCACCGACGCCGTGCTCGTCGGGGACGATTCCGCCCTGCACACGGCCAAGGTGCCCTCGACGCCCGCCGATCAGTCCGTCGCGGTGCTCGATGCGGTTCGGCTCGTGCTCGGGCGCGCCGACGCACGGGCCGCGCAGGTGGAGCGCTTCGCCCACGGCATGACCGTGGCCACCAACGCGCTGCTCGAGAACCGCACCGCCCGCACGGCACTCGTCGCCACCGCCGGCTTCACCGACGTGATCGAGCTCGGCCGCCAGCAGAGGGCCCACCTGTATGAGCTGTGCCGCTCCGGGCCGACCCCGCTCGTGCCCGCCGAGCTGCGGTTCGCGGCACCCGAGCGCTGCGGTCCCGAGGGTCCCGAGCGGGCGCTCGATCTCGCGCTCGCCCGGGCGCTTGTGGAGGAGATCGCGCTCGCCTGTCCGCAGGCGGTGGCGGTGTCGCTGCTGCACTCCTACGCACATCCCTCGCACGAGCGCCTGCTCGGGGAGCTGGTCGCCGAGCTGTTGCCCGATGCGCACGTCTCGCTCTCCTGTGATCTCGTGGGCACCTTCCGCGAGTACGAGCGCACGGCCACGACCGTCCTCGACGCGGCGCTGTCTCCCCTGCTGGGGACCTACCTGCGCCGGCTCTCCACCGACGCCCGCGCCCGCGAGCTGCCCGAGCCGCTCATCATGCAGTCCTCCGGAGGCCTCACCGACTCCTCTCACGCCGCCGCCCATGCCGCCCTGACCGTTCTCTCGGGCCCCGCCGGCGGTGTCGGCGGCGCCCTGCTCATGGCCGAGCTCGCGCACGAGCCGAACGTGCTCTGCTTCGACATGGGCGGCACCTCCTGCGACGTCTGCCTGATCGACCGCACCGAGGTCACCGAGACCGCCGAACGCACCGTCGCCGGACGGCCGCTGTCGCTGCCCGCGCTCGATATCCACACGGTCGGCGCGGGCGGCGGCTCGATCGCCTGGCGCGACCCAGGGGGAGCCCTGCGCGTGGGACCCGCCTCCGCCGGCGCCGATCCCGGACCCGCCTGCTACGGGCGCGGGGGCGCCGAGGGAGTGCAGGGCGGCGGTCTGCCGACGGTCACCGACGCCAACCTCCTGCTCGGCCGCCTGCTCGAGGACTCGCCGCTCGCGGGCGGCCTCTCGCTCGACCGCTCCGCCGCTCACCAAGCCGTATCCCGCCTCGCCGGCCAGCTCGACATGGAGACGCTCACGTGCGCAGAGGGGATCGTCCGGGTGGCCGAGGCCGAGATGCTGGGCGCGCTGCGGCTGATGACCGTGCAGCGAGGCATCGACCCGCGCGGCTTCGCCCTGATGCCGTTCGGCGGCGCCGGCCCCCTGCACGCGGCGGCGCTGGCTCGCGATCTGGGCATCGATCACATCCTCTGCCCGCGTGCCAGCGGTGTGCTCTGCGCGCTCGGCCTGGCCGCCGCCGCCCCGCGCCGCGATGTCTCGCGCACGGTGATGCTCGCCGGCGAGTCGCTCACACCGGCACGCCTGTCGAGCGCCCGCGAGGCCCTCATCGCCGAGGCCCGCGCCGCGCTTGGCGGCGCTCCCTCGCGCATGCGCGTTCGCCACGAGCTGCGCTACCGCGGCCAGTCCTTCGAGCTGCCCGTCGAGGAGTCCGAGCAGCTCGGCCCTGACATCCTGCGCGAGGCGTTCGCCCGCGCTCACGAGCAGCGCTACGGCTATCGCGACGACACGGCGGAGGTCGAACTGGTCAACATGCGCGTCTCCGTCTGGGGCCCGTCGCCCGCGCTGCGACCGCACGCTCCCACCGCCCCCGCGCACGCCCCCGAGGCTCGTCCGGTCATCTTCGATGGCGAGCGCCTGACGGCGTCCGTCCACCGCGGAGAGCCGGCGCCCGGAACCTGCCTGATCGGGCCCGCCCTGTGGGCGCTCAAAGACGCCACCCTCCTGCTCCCCCCCGGCTGGTCGGGCGAGGTGGACGCCCACGGCACGATCCACATGCGGCGCCGGCCCTGATGCTCGACCCGATCGAACTGCAGATCGTCGCCGGCGCCCTGCGAGCGGCGTGCGAAGAGATGGGCCTCGTGCTGATCCGCTCCGCGCATTCCTCGAACATCAAGGAGCGCCGCGACGCCTCCACGGCGCTGTTCGATCCCGACGGCGAGATGATCATGCAGGCCGAGCACATCCCCGTGCACCTCGGCGCGATGCCAGCGGCCGTCGCCGCCGTGCTCGAGCAGAGCCACTCCCCCGGCGTCTCCTGGGTCCTCAACGACCCGTTCGCCGGCGGCACCCACCTGCCGGACATCACGGTCATCACCCCGGTCTTCGGGAGCGAGCGTCTGCTCGGCTTCGCCGCCAGTCGAGCGCACCACGCGGACGTCGGCGGACGCGTCCCCGGGTCGATGCCGGCCGACAGCCGCACGCTGGGAGAGGAGGGGGTCGTCATCTCCCCGCGCCCGCTCGAAGAGCGGACGATCGAGGAGCTCGTCGCACGCATGCGCCAACCGGCGGAGCGCAGAGCCGACCTGCGCGCACAGCTCGCGGCCAACCGCACCGGCGCGCAGCGTCTGGCCGAGCTCGCGCGAGCACTGGGGGGCGATCGGCTGCGCGAGGCCACCGACGCCGTGCTCGATTACGCCGAGCGCCGCACGCGTGCCTGCCTGGCCGCGCTGCCCGACGGGACCGTCGAAGCCGCGGACGTGCTCGAGGCGATCGACGCCGACCTCGAACTGCGCCTGCGGGCGACCGTCGCGGGCGATCGGCTGACGCTCGACTTCGCCGGCAGCGCCCCCCAGCACGACGGCAATCTCAACTGCCCGCTCGCCGTCACCCGCTCGGCGTGCCTGTTCGCGGCTCGCGTGCTCACCGACCCGGAGATCCCACCCTCGGCGGGCGCATACCGTCCGATCGAGGTGCTCGCACCCGAGGGCAGCGTCCTGCACGCGCTGCCCGGAGCGGCGGTGGCGGCGGGCAACGTGGAGACATCCTCCCGCGTCGCCGACCTCGTGCTCGCCGCGTTCGGCCGCGCGCTCGGCCAGGGCACGATGAACAACCTCACGCTCGGCAGCCCGCGATTCTCCTACTACGAGACGCTCGGCGGAGGCCAGGGCGCGTGCGCGGACGCGGACGGCCCGAGCGGCGTCCACGTCGCGATGAGCAACACCCTGAACACCCCGATCGAGGCGCTGGAGCGCGAATTCCCGCTGCGCGTCACGGAGTACGCGCTGCGCCGCGGCTCGGGCGGCGCCGGGCTCCACCGTGGCGGCGACGGCGTCGTGCGCGAGATCGAAGCGCTCGAAGAGGTCACGTTCTCGCTGATCGCCGAGCGCCGCCGTCACGCGCCCCGCGGAGCCGGCGGCGGCGAGCCCGGCATGACCGGGCGCGATCGGCTCGACGGCCGTGCGCTGCCCGGCAAGGCCACCGGCACCCTGCACGCCAGCGCGCGGCTGCGCATCGAAACGCCCGGTGGAGGAGGATTCGGGCGTGCCTGAGCGCATCGGCTTCCTCGGTCTGGGCATCATGGGCTCGCGCATGGCCGCAAACGTCGCGCGCGCGGGCTTCCCCTTGAGCGTTTGCACGCACACGCCCGGCAAGGCAGAGCGCTGGGCCTCTGAGCACGGCGCGAGATCCTGCGCCACCCCGGCCGAGCTGGCGCGGGCCAGCGACATCGTGGTGAGCATGGTCGTCGACGGAGAGCAGGTCGCGGATGTCCTCCTGGGAGAGGACGGCGTCCTTCAGGGTGCACACGCGGGACTGCTGTGCGTCGACTGCTCCACGATCGCCCCGGCGGACACCCGCCGGATCGGCGCCGCGCTGGGCGCGCGCGGCGTGCGCATGCTCGACGCCCCCGTGACCGGCTCCTCGCCGCGCGCGCAGGAGGGGACGCTGACGATCATGGTCGGCGGAGAGGGGGATGACTTCGCGCGTGCGGAGCCGCTGCTGCAGGCGATGGGAAGCCTGATCGTGCGCGTCGGCGAGCTGGGTCAGGAAGAGATGCTCAAGCTGATCAACAACGCCCTCGGGGCGGCCAACGCGGCGGCCCTCGCCGAGGCGCTGCTGCTGGCGCGGGCGACCGGCGTCGATCTCGACGCGTTCATCGAGGTGACATCGGCGGGTTCGGGCGCCTCGGCCCAGATGCAGCTGAAGTCGCAGCCGATGCGCGAGCACGACTACACGACCCTGTTCAAGACCGCCCACCTGCTCAAGGACGTGCGCCTGTGTCTGGAGGAATCCCAGGCGGCCGGCGTGCCCTTTCCGTCGGCCGCCCACGCGCGCGGTCTGCTCGTCGCCTCGATGGGACGCGGACACGGTGAGGACGACTATGCCGCGATCATCGAGGCCGCCGAGGGGCTCGCCGGGCGGCGGTTGTGAACGCCGGCTGCCCGCTGGAGCCGTCGCCGGGCCAAAATAAGGCCGCAATTTGCAGGGGATTTGGGATTTCCGCCCGGAGTTCGTATCTTTAACGGACCAGCAACCGCCCAGATCGGCGGCGCGCAGGGTTTCGTAACCAGTTGTTTCCTGTCAGGTCTTTCGTCTTTTCATGCCAATTGCTTTCAAAGAATGGGCTGTCACCGTCCGCGCGCTGGCGGAAGGCGAGCAGCTCATAACGCTTCGCAAGGGTGGCATCCGTGAACCCGGAAAGCCATTCCGGCTCGCCCACGAGCGCTTCTTCCTGTACCCCACCTTCGATCACCAGCCCGGCGACCTGGTGCGCGAGTCCCACCAGCCCGAGCTGCGCCGGGCGCTCGAGGAGGGCGTCTGGAGCGAGGGCGAGCCGCCGCTGCACGCGTTCACCTCGGGCGTCCCGCTGCAGCAGCCGGACCGCGTGCGCATCCGGGCCTGGGCCAAGGTGGCCGGCCATTTCACGATCGCCGACCCGCGCTGCGTCGACGCGCTGTCCCCGTTCTACGTGTGGACGCCCGACTACGCCGAAAAGCGGCTCGGCTGGCGCAGGCACGAGCCGCTGCACGTGCTGCTGCTGCGCACCTACCGGATCCCGCGGCCCGTGACCGTGAAGGTCAAGGACGAGTACACCGCCTCACACGCCTGGGTCGAGCTGCAGCGCGAACTTCCCTTCGAGGGCACCCCCGTGCTCTCCGACGCCGAGTTCGAGCGCGCCTCCGAGGAGATTCGCTCGATCACGAGCGAAGCCGGCCAGCCGGCCCTGGTCTAGATGGTCGCCGCGCGGCGACCCTAGGACCCGCTCCACGCGAGCGCTTCGCGCGCCGCCTGCGCTCCCGACTCCGGAACCAGCACGTCGCGCGGACCGGCCGCGAGGAATTCAGCCACGTCGAAGCCGGACGAGCGGCGCAGCAGGGAGGGGATCCCCTCCTCGAGCAGCAGCCCCTCGATGAACTCGGCCTCGATCTGGTTCTCGGCGCGCGCGATCTTCACGAGCCCCCCTTCGGCATACTGAGGCTTGATCTTGCGCGCCCTTCGCTGGCGCTGGGTCGCCTGGCGCTTCGGTCCCGGGAGATAGACGAGCGGCATGCCGCAGGACTCGCAGAAACGCTCGCGCCGCGGATAGGTGCGAGCGCAGCCGGGACATATGAGCGGCTCATCGCTCACATCGCCGTCTCCCGGATCTCCACCTCTTCCACCCTCCCGGCGTCGTCGATCAGGTAGGAGCGCACCTCGGGCGCCTCACCGCCGGCGAGTCCGACGATGATCCACTCCACGCCGGGCCAGTTCGCCGCGAAGTTGATGTCGGTCTGCGATGGGTATGGCGCGCTGCGGACGTGCGAGTGGTAGATCGCCCCGAGCTCGCCCACCTCCTCGCATGCATTCCACAGCTTGCGCAGTTCTTCCGGTTCTATCTCGAACTTCAGCGGGCTCGCGTAGACGTTCCTCGCTCGATAGACGCGCACCGCGCGCGCGCCACCGTCGCCGTCGCCGTCACCGTCGCCATCGCCGCCCGCGGGCTCCACCGCCACGACGCCGCAGCACTCGATCTCGGGCTCCTCGCGGACATGCGCGATCAGCTCGTCGAGAAGCTCGCGGGAGATGTTCATGTCTGCCCGGCCTGCCCGGCGACTGTTGCGAGGCCTACCACCACACCGTCGAGTCGAGGTTCTCGATCTCGTCGACGGGCAGCGTGTAGATGCCGCTGGACAGGTACTTCCAGCCATCGTCGGCGACCACGAACACGACGTTCCCCTCGTCCAGCTCGCCGGCGATCCGCACGGCGATGCTCGCGATCGCTCCGCTGGAGACGCCCGCGAACAGGCCCTCCTCGTCGAGCAGCCTGCGCGTCCATATGATCGCGTCGCGGTTGGTGACGAAGATCTTGCGGTCCAGCAACGACAGGTCGATGATCGGCGGGATGAAGCCGTCGTCGAGCGAGCGCAGGCCCTGCACCGGCTCGCCCTGCATCGGCTCCGCCGCGACGATCTTGACCGCGTCTCCGAACGTCTCCTTCAGGCGCCTGCCGTTGCCCATCAGCGTGCCGCCCGTGCCCAGCCCGGCCACGAACGCCGACACCTCGTCGAGCTCTTCCAGGATCTCGAGCGCCGTGCCGTTGTAATGGGCGTTGGGGTTGGCCTGATTGCCGTACTGGTAGGGCATGTAGCAGGAGGGGTCCTCCGCGGCCATCGCCAGCGCGAGCTCGACCGCCCCGTTCGATCCCAGCGAGCCATCCGAGTAGACGATCTCAGCGCCGTACATCCGCAACAGCTGGGTGCGCTCCGGCGTGACGTTCTCCGGCATCACGACCTTCAGGCGGTAGCCCTTGCGCGAGCAGATCATCGCCAGCGAGATGCCCGTGTTGCCGGACGTCGGTTCGAGGATCGTCTGGCCGACCGCGATCGCGCCCTTCTCCTCGGCGTCGGCGATCAGAGCGCGCGCCACCCTGTCCTTGACCGACCCGGTCGGGTTGCGCGACTCGAGCTTGGCCCAGATGCGCACGCCCGGCTTGGGGGACAGGCGCGGCAGCTCGACGAGCGGCGTGTTGCCGATCGACTGCACGATATCCCCGTACCGCCCTCCGCAGGGCCGGTTCCTCAGCCTCTCAACCGCCATTACTTCACCGAATATAGCGGGGTGTGCGCGCGGGCGGGAACCGGGCATCGAGCAGCTCCTGCCGGCTGGCTGCGCGGCCAGAGCCACTAAGATGCTCTGGCCTCGCCCGTCGGGCGGGCCGCCGATCATGGATCCTCACAGCGAGAGCTTCGACTTCGACTGGCTTGTCATCGGCTCGGGCTTCGGTGGCAGCGTGTCGGCGCTGCGCCTGTCCGAGAAGGGCTACTCGGTGGGCGTGCTCGAGTGTGGGCGGCGGTTCGCCGACAGCGAGCTCCCACGCTCGACCGCCGACCTGAAGCGTTACTTCTGGAGGCCGCATCTCGGGCTGAAGGGCATCTTCCGGATGACCACCTTCAAGGACGTCGCGGTCGTCTCCGGCTGCGGCGTGGGCGGCGGGAGCCTCGGCTACGCCAACACGCTCTACGTTCCCCCGAAGGCGTTCTTCGAGGACCGCCAGTGGGCCGGCATGGAGGACTGGGAGGGCGTGCTCGCGCCCCACTACGCCGAGGCCCAGCGAATGCTGGGCGTGGTGCAGAACCCCTACGACGATCCCGCCGACCAGCTGCTGCGCGAGCTGGGCGAGGAGCTCGGCGTGAGCGACACCTACAAAAAGACGCCGGTCGGCGTCTTCTTCGGCGAGCCCGGCGAGACGGTCCCCGACCCGTTCTTCGGAGGCGAGGGGCCGGATCGCACGGGCTGCAGGCTGTGCGGTCGCTGCATGGTCGGCTGCCCGCACGGAGCGAAGAACACGCTCGTGAAGAACTACCTCTACCTCGCCGAGCGCCGGGGGGCGAGCGTGATGCCCGAGCGCACCGTGATCGACGTCCGCCCGCTCGGCGCCGCCGACGGCAGCGATGGCTATGAGATCGAAAGCGTTCGCTCGGGGGCGTGGCTTCGAAAGGATCGCCGCGTCCAGCGCGCCCGTGGCGTCGTCGTGGCCGCCGGGCCGCTGGGCACGAACAAGCTTCTGCAGCGCTGCCGCACGGGCGGTTCGCTGCCCCGCGTCTCCGAGCGCCTGGGGGAGCTCGTGCGAACGAACTCCGAGTCGATCCTCGCGGTGACGGTGCCCGAGGACTATCCCGACGATCTGATCAAACGCGTGGCGATCACCTCCTCGATCTATCCCGACCCGCACACCCACATCGAGACGGTCACCTACGGCGACGACGGCGACTCGATGCACCGCATCAACACCCTGCTCGTCGGTGACGGCACCCGCTTGACCCGCCCGCTGAAGCTGGCGTCCCAGATCCTCCTGCACCCCCAGCGGCTTGCGCAGGTCCTGTTCCCGAAGCACTGGTCGCGGCGCACGATCATCATCCTCGTGATGCAGACGCTCGACAACGCGATCGCGCTGCGTCCCCGAAAAGGTCCGTTCGGCCTGTTCTGGCTCCAGACCGAGCAGGACCCCGAGCGCCCGATCCCGACCTTCATCCCGATCGCCAACCGGACCGCCGAATGGTTCGCGCAGCGCACCGGCGGCATCGCCCAGAGCTCGACCACCGAGGCGCTCTTCAACATCCCCACGACCGCCCACATCCTCGGCGGCGCGGTGATCGCGCCGAGCCCCGATCAGGGGGTCATCGACGCGCGCCAGCGCGTGTTCGGCTATGAGAACCTGCTCGTCTGCGACGGCTCGGCCATCCCGGCGAACGTGGGCGTCAACCCATCGCTGACGATCACCGCTCTGGCCGAGCACGCCATGAGCCACCTGCCGTCGAGGAACGAGCTGGGAGCGCCGGCGAGCCGGCGCTCCTCCTCCTCGCCGCTGCTCAGGCTGCTCCGCCGGCCATCGCCGGCAGGATGACGAGCGTGTCGCCGTCGCCCACGAGCGTCTGAAGGCCACCGAGCACGCGGACGTCCTCGTCGTTGAGATACACGTTGACGTAGCGGTTGAGCTCGCCCTCGGCGGAGAACAGCTGGCTCTGGGTCGCGGGGTGGCTCGAGGCGAGGTCGCGCAGCACCTCGCCGACGTTCTCCCCGGAGGCGCTCACCTCCTTCTCGCCGCCCACCGACGCGCGCAGGACCGGAGGGATCTTGATCGTCGCCATCTCGGAATGATTAGCAGGCCGCGGGCATGCGGCGCGCGCACCTCACGATCGATCTGCCCGCCTTCCCGGTCATCCGGCCAGCAAAGCTATCCGGCGGCGGCGCAGAACGCCTCGTAGTCGGGAAACGAGCCCATCTCCTCGTCGGTGATCTCATCGGGGGCGCGCGAGCAGATCGGGCAATCGGGATCGCGATGGACCTTGACCTCGGTCAGCGTCGCCCCGAGCGCGTCGTACAGGAGCAGGCGACCGATCGCCGGCTCGCCGATGCCGACGACGAGCTTGACGACCTCCGTGGCCTGCAGCAGGCCCATCGTCCCGGGGAGCACGCCGAGCACGCCGTTGGCCCCGCACGAGGGCGCCAGCTCCGCCGGCGGCGGCTCGCGGAACAGGCAGCGATAGCAGGGGCCCTCGTAGGGGGCGAACACGGACAGCTGGCCGTCGAAGCCGAGGATCGAGGCGGACACCACCGGGATCCGCAGGCGCACCGAGGCGTCGTTGAGCAGATAGCGGGTGGGGAAGTTGTCGACGCCGTCGACGATCACGTCGTAGCCCTCGATGATCTCCATGATGTTCGAGGCGTCGATCCGCACCGGGTACTTGACGACCTTCACATCGGGGTTGAGCGCGTGGATCGACTCCTCGGCCGAGTCCACCTTGGGGATGCCGATCCGCTGCGTGGAGTGGATCACCTGGCGCTGCAGGTTGGAGAGGTCGACGTCGTCGTCGTCGACGATCCCCAGCGTGCCGACACCCGCGGCCGCCAGGTACAGGGCCGTCGGCGAGCCCAGCCCGCCCGCCCCCAGCAGCAGCACCTTCGCGTCGAGCAGCTTCTGCTGGCCATCGACGCCGATCTCCGGAATCAGCAGGTGGCGGGAGTAGCGCTCGCGCTGCTCGCCGCTGAGCGTGCGGGGGATCTCGACCTCGTAGCCGCGGTCCTTCCACAGGGTTATCCCGCCGGTCATCGACCGCACGTGCTCGTAACCGAGGTCCTGCTGCAGGGTGCGCGCGGCGTACGCCGAGCGGTTGCCCGACTGGCAGTAGAGGATCAGGTCGGCCGAGCGGTCCGGCACGATCCCCTCGATCCGGGTCTCCAGATAGCTGCGCGACACATGCTTGGCGCCGGGGAGATGCCCGGCGGCGAACTCCTCGCTCTCGCGCACGTCCACGACGGCGACGCCCTCGTCGATCAGCTCGTGGACCTCGGAGGGGTCGATCTCCTCGATCTGGCTCTTGACTTGGCGGAGCAGCTCCGCACCTGACGGACTCATATCGAAACTCCTAAACCATGGTCGGGTTTCATGGTGCTTCACAAAGTATAGCGGCGATCACGCCCATCGCGCCGATTCTCGCCTCAGGCCGCCGCCGCCGCGTGTCGCGGCTCGCCGCCCCCGCGCGGGCGCCTCCCCTACCCTCAGCGACGATGCGTCCCCCCCTCCGGCTCGCGCTGCTCGCCCTGGCGGCCGTGCTGTCGATCGCGCTCGCGGTCGCCGTCGTATTTGGCGGATCCACCGGCCGATCACCCTCCCCGCCGGCGGGATCGAGCTCGACCGCGGGCTTTCAGGGCGCGCAGCTCCCCGCCGGCGCGCCCGCGCCCGACTTCACGCTCACCGACCAGGGTGGACGACGAGTGTCGCTGAGCGAATACCGCGGGCGCGTGACGATGCTCACGTTCCTGTACTCGCAGAGCGCCACCGCGAGCGCTCTGATCGCCCAGCAGATACGCGGCGCGCTCGACGAACTGCCTTCCGGCGTGCGGGCGCTCGCGGTCAGCGTCGACCCGGCGGCCGACACGCCGGCCCACGTGCGGGCGTTCCTCGAACGGGCGTCGCTGGGCGGACGCCTCGAGTACCTGACCGGCTCGAGCGCCGAGCTCGCACGCGTGTGGCACGCCTACGGCGTCGTCCCGGCCAGCGCCGGCGAAGCCGCCTACGCGAGGTCGGCTCCGGTGCTGCTGCTCGACCCCGAGGGGCGCGAGCGGGTGCTGTTCCAGCTCGAACAGCTCACGCCCGAATCGCTCGCCCACGATGCCAGGAAGCTCGAGTCCGGCTGATACCCTAGCGCGCAGGTAGGTATTCCGGAGATGATGTTCTCAACCAAGGCCGAGTACGGCGTGCGCGTGATGGTCGAGCTGGCCCGGCGCGGCGATGGCGATCCCGTGCCCCTGACCGAGATCGCCGCGCACGACGGCCTCCCGCTCGCCTACCTCGAGCATCTGGCCGCGCGGCTGCGCAAAGCGGGGCTCGTGGATTCACGGCGGGGCTCGCGCGGCGGCTACCTGCTCGCGCGCTCCCCCACGGAGATCACGATGGCCGAGGTGGTGGAGGCGCTGGAGGGATCGATCGCGCCGATCGAGTGCATCTCCGAGGGCCCCGACGGCTCGATCGTGTGCGCGCGCGAGGCCGCGAGCGGCGGCGAGGCCCGACCACCCCACAGCTGCCCGACCAAGCTGCTGTGGACGAGGGTGCGCTTCTCGATCGTTCGCACGCTGCAGGAGACGACCCTCGCCGACCTCGTACTGGCCCCGGCCCTTCCAGCCGCCTCGGCGCTGGCCTCCGGAGTCGCGCTCGGATCGATCGACACCCAGCCCCAACCCCAACCCCTGAGAACTGGAGCCTGAACAGCGAACATGGCCGACCTGGAGATCACGAGACCTGCATGTGCGCATCGAGGACCGCGAGATCCTGCGGGGCGTCGACCTGGACATCGACCGGGGCGAGATACACGCGCTGATGGGCCCCAACGGCTCGGGCAAGTCGACGCTCGCCAACACCCTCCTGGGGCACCCCACGTATGAGGTCACCCAGGGCTCGATCACTTTCAAGGGCGAGGACATCACCGCGGCCGAGCCGCACGAGCGGGCCAAGGCCGGCCTGTTCCTCGCATTCCAGTATCCCGTCTCGATCCCCGGCGTCTCGGTGGCGAACTTCCTGCGCATGGCGATCAACGCCAAGCGCGAGGAGCCGATCGGGGTCAAGGAGTTCCGCACCCAGCTCCAGCACGCGATCGAGCTGCTGGATGTCGACAAAGCGTTCACCTCCCGCCACCTCAACGACGGCTTCTCGGGCGGGGAGAAGAAGCGCGCGGAGATCCTCCAGATGGCGATGCTCGCCCCCGACGTGGCGATCCTCGACGAGACCGACTCGGGGCTCGACATCGACGCCCTGAGGACCGTCGCGGAGGGCGTCCAGAGGCTGCACGACGAGCAGGGCCTGGGCGCGCTGATCATCACCCACTACCAGCGCATCCTCCACTACGTGAAGCCCCAGTTCGTGCACATCATGATGGACGGGCGGATCGTGCTCGAGGGCGGCGTCGAGCTGGTCGAGCGCCTCGAGCGCGAGGGCTACGACGAGATCCGCCAGGAGTTCGGCGTCGGTGTCTGAGGTAGCGCTCAAGCCGGGACGCCACCGCGAGGCGACGCTCTACCACGCGCTCGCCGGAGCCGGGGCGGGCGAGGGCCGCACGCTCGCGCAGCTCCGGGAGATGGCCCTTGCTCACTACTACACCTCGGAGCTCCCGGTGTGGCGGCGGTCGGGGTTCTGGAGCACGAGCCTCCAGGCCCTCGACCTTGACGCGCTCGAGGATCTCAGCGATTCGACCGAGCCGGGCGCGGGCGCGCCCGGTGCCCCCGCGGCCGGGGAGATTCCGGATGTCGTCACGCGCACCCTCCCGGAGCGCCCGCGGGCAGGCAGGCTCGTTCAGAGCGCGGGCACGGTGGTTCACTCAGACCTCGACCCGGCGCTCGCGGAGCGGGGCGTGATCCTGTGCCCGCTCGAGGACGCGTTCCGGGAGCACCCCGACCTGGTGGAACCGTGGTACTCCAAGCGGCTGACGATCGACCGGCACAAGCTCGAGGCCGCCAACGCCGCCTTCTGGACGGGCGGGGCCTTCCTGCACGTCCCCGACGGCGTCGTGGTCGAGGAGCCGTTCGAGATCGTGTACGCGATCGACGGGCCCGGGGTCGCCCAGTACGGGCGCACGCTCGTGCTGGGCGGTCAGACGAGCGAGTTCCGGCTGACCGAGTACGACCTCGCCGAGGACTTCGAGGGCCAGGCGCTCCACGCGGGCGCGTTCGAGATGTACCTGAAGGACGGCGCGCGGTGCCATCTGTCACAGATCCAGGACTGGGGCTCGGGGGAGGTGTTCGACGTGTCGACGCGGTTCGTGGGGGTGGGCCGTGACGCCTACTGCCACTGGCTGCCGGCGCTGCTGGGCGGTCATCTCGTCCGCCAGCACCTCGAGCTCGCAATCACTGAGGCCGGGGGCGACATGGCCTTCCGGGGGCTGTTCTTCGCCGAGGGGCACGAGCACCTGGACGTGTTCGCGGTTGACCTGCACGAGACGGGACCCTCCGGCGGGGACGTGCACTGGCGGGGGGCCGCCACGGGCGAGAGCCGCGCGAGCTTCGAGGGGCTGATCCAGATCGATCCCGGCGCCCAGCAGACCCACACCTACCTGCAGATCCACTCGATGATGCTCTCGCCGAAGGCGCGCGTCGACGCGATCCCCTCCGTGCTCGTCTCCGCAGACGACGTCTCGGCCTCGCACGGCGGCACCGTGGGCGAGCTCGATGAGGCGGCCATCTTCTACATGCAGACCCGCGGCCTCGATCGGCCGGCGGCCGTGCGGGTGATCGTCGAGGGCTTCTTCGAGCCGCTGATCTCAGAGCTCTCGGACGAGCCCCTGGAAGCGCTCGTGCGCGAGAAGGTGGCGGAGAAGCTCGCGGCGGCACGCGAGGACATCGAGGCCTATGCCGTCAGTCGCTGAGAGGACCGTCTTGATGGGACCCCCCGGAGGGGGTCCGGCGTGGTCGCGCGGTTGCGAGCGCGAGGCTCGGCGGGGATGACGCGCGCGGGGCTCACCGACCGGGCCGTCGATGCAACCGCCCTGCGCGTGAAGGGGGACTTCCCGATCTTCGCGCGGGAGTTCGAGGGCCGGCCGCTCGTGTATCTGGACTCTGCGGCCACCTCCCAGAAGCCGGCCGTCGTGATCGAGGCGGTGGCCGAGCACCTGCGCAGCCACAACGCGAACGTCCACCGCGGCGTGTACGCGCTGGCCCAGGAGGCCGATGCCGCCTACGACGGCGCCCGCAGGCGGGTCGCCGCGTTCACGGGCGCGGAGCCCCGGACGACGATCTTCACGAAGAACGTCACCGAGGCGATCAACCTCGTCGCCTACGCCTGGGGGCGGGCGAACGTCGGCCCGGGCGACGCGGTGCTGATCACCCAGGCGGAGCACCACGCGAACATCGTCCCCTGGCAGGTCCTGTGCCGCGAGCGGGGCGCGAGCCTGCGCTACCTGGAGGTCGACGAGGACGGACAGCTGTCCCTTCGGGAGCTCGACTCAGAGCTCGCACGGGGGGACGTGCGCATGGTGGCCTTCACCCACGTCTCGAACGTCCTCGGCACGATCAACCCGGTGGCGGAGATGACCCCGCGCGCCCGCGCAGCCGGCGCCGTCTCGCTCATCGACGGCGCCCAGGCCGTCCCCCACATGACGGTCGACGTGGAGGCGATCGGGGCCGACTTCTACGCGTGGACCGGCCACAAGGCGCTCGGGCCCACAGGGGTTGGCGTGCTGCACGGCCGGCGCGAGATCCTCGAGACGATGGAGCCGTTCCTCACGGGCGGGGACATGATCGCCTCGGTCGACTTCCAGTCGGCCACCTGGAACGAGCTGCCGGCGAAGTTCGAGGCGGGCACCCCGATGATCGCGGAGGCCGTCGGGCTGGGAGCCGCCGTGGACTACCTGGAAGGGCTCGGGATGGACCGCGTGCGCTCCCACGAGCGCGAGCTGACCGCATACATGCTCGAGCGCCTCGCGCAGGTCCCCGGCCTGCGGGTCGTGGGACCCCCCGATGCCGACGCGCGCGGCGGCCTCGCGTCGTTCACGATCGAGGGCATGCATCCCCACGACGTGGCCGAGCTGGCCAGCCGCGGGGGCGTGTGCATTCGCGCCGGGCATCACTGCGCGCAGCCGCTGATGCGCTGTCTCGGAGTGGGCGCGACCGCGCGCGCGAGCGTCGGCGTCTACAACCAGCCCGAGGACATCGACGCCCTCGTTGAGGCGCTCGTCCGCGGGCGAGAGATCTTCGGGCTGTGACGAACCCCTGATGGACGACCTCTACCGCGACTACATCCTCGACCACTACAAGCACCCGCGGAACTTCGGGGAGCTCGACCCACACGATCTCGAGGCGCTCGAGCACAACCCCCTGTGCGGGGACGAGCTGGGAGTGCACATCCGCGTGAAGGACGACCGGATCGAGGAGCTGCGCTTCCACGGCCACGGTTGCGCAATCTCACAGGCCTCGGCGTCGATCGCCTCGGACGAGCTCAAGGGCATGCAGCTGGATGAGGTGGGCAGGCTCGGCGCCGACTGGATGATCGACCTGCTCGGCATCCCCGTCTCGGCGACCCGGCGCAAGTGCGCGCTGCTGAACCTCAAGGTCGTCCGCGGCGCCGTGACCGGCGACCGCGCGTGGCCGGCATGACGCCCGTCCCCGGGCCGCCGGCCCCGCTCGATACAATTCCTACTCCAGAGCACAGGATTCTCCAAGGCGCCAGAAGCGAGGAGTCGCATGGCCACGATTGACCGCACCACAATCGCCAAACCCAGCCCGATCGTCGAGGACGAGCAGGGCCAGCTGCGCGCCCGCCAGGGCATCTCGCGGGAGGTCGTCTCGGAGCTGTCGAAGATCAAGGGAGAGCCCGACTGGATGGCCGAGAAACGGCTGAAGTCGCTCGAGATCTTCGAACGCAAGCCCGTCCCCACCTGGGGACCGGACCTGAGCGGCCTGAATCTGGATGACCTGGTCCTCTACTCGCCCCCGACGGCGGGGCGCTTCAACAGCTGGGACGACGTTCCGGCCGAGATGAAGCAGACCTACGAGGACCTCGGCATCCCGCAGGCCGAGCGCGAGCACCTCGCGGGCGTGGTCGGCGTGTGGCGCCAGGAGCCCGTGTATGAGGGACTGAAGGAGGAGTACGCAAAGCAGGGGATCCTGTTCTGCTCGATGGACACCGCGATCACCGAGTACCCCGAGCTGGTGCAGAAGTACTTCATGAACAAGTGCGTGCCGCCGCAGGACAACAAGTTCTCGGCTCTCCACGGCGCCGTCTGGTCGGGCGGGGCGTTCTGCTACGTCCCCAAGGGCGTCAAGTGCGACCTTCCGCTGCAGTCCTACTTCCGCATGGAGGGAGCCGGCGAGGGCACCTTCGAGCACACGCTGATCGTCGCCGACGAGGGCTCCGAGGTGAACTACATCGAGGGCTGCACCGCGCAAACCTACAGCGTCAACTCGATGCACTCCGCGGTGGTCGAGATCTTCGTGCACGAGGGCGCCAAGGCCCGCTACACGACCGTGCAGAACTGGTCGAAGGACGTCTACAACCTCAACACCAAGCGCGCCGTGGTCGACGCCGAGGGAACCGTCGAGTGGGTCGGCGGATCGATGGGCGCGAAGTACGTGATGCTCTACCCGGGCTCGTTCCTCATGGGCGAGGGCGCGCGCGCCGACCATCTCAACGTCGGCGTGGCCGGAAAGGGCGTGCACAAGGACACCGGCGCCAAGGTCGTGCACCTGGCGCCGAACACCACCTCGAACATCCTCGCCAAGTCGATCTCCAAGGACGGCGGCATCATGGGCTACCGGGGCCTGGTCAAGATGGGCCAGCACTCCGCCGGCTCGAAGGCGCGCGTGCAGTGCGACGGGCTGATGATGGACGGCATCTCACGCTCGGACACCTGGCCGGACATCCAGATCCAGAATCCCCACGTGACCGTCGCCCACGAGGCGACCGTGGGGCGCATCTCCGACGATCAGCTCTTCTACATGGGATCGCGCGGCTTCACCGAGGACGAGGCCGCGGCGATGATCGTGAACGGCTTCATCGAGCCCGTGACCAAGGAGCTGCCGATGGAGTACGCGGTCGAGCTCAACCGCCTGATACAGCTGGAGATGGTCGGCTCCATCGGCTGATCTGGACGAACGGACGTGAGAGCGCCCGTTGACACGATCGTCGCGCCGCTGTTCCCCACGCATCTGCCGTGGCTGAACGCCACCGCCGGTCAGGCGAGCATCCTCCAGCGAGGACGGCCGATGCTGGTGGAGTTCTGGGACTTCTGTCGCCCCAACTCGATGCGCACGCTGCCCTACGTGAAGGAGTGGCACGAGCGCTACGGGCCGGCCGGTCTGCGCACGATCGGAGTGCACTGCCCGGGCTTCGAGGCCTCGCGGGAGGAACATGCGATCGCCGGGGCGGTCGAGCGCCTTCAGATCTCCTACCCGGTGCTGATCGACAGCGCGTTCGAGCTGTGGCAGGACTACGACAACGCGGGCTGGCCCGCGCGCTACCTGTTCGACGGGCGCGCACGACTGATCGACTACCACTACGGCGAGGGAGGCTACGTCGAGACCGAGCTGGCCATCCAGGGGCTCGTGGGAGTGGAGCGCGAGCCGATCGCGCCGATGCGCCCCGAGGACGTCCCCGGGGCGCGGCTGCTCGCCCAGACCGAGGATCAGCCGGGGGCCTACTCGGGCGCGTATGAGGCCGGCGGCGTATGGGCGGTTCTCGCCGGCGCCGGTGCCGTGCGCGTCGGTGCCGGCGGCGAGGAAGGCGGGAGGGAGCTCGCGGTCACGCACCCCGGCGCATACCCGCTGATCGAGCACGAGCGCCACACCGCGGCCACGCTGACCCTTCGCTGCGGGCCCGGCGTGGAGTGCGAGGCCACCTGCTTCACGCCGGGTGTCGGCTGAGCGCCCGCCCGCCGCCTGCCTGACCACGCGGCGGGCGGGGCGGGCGGGCGGGCGGGGCGCCTTACCCCTGCCTACTTCTTCTTGACCACCTTCTTGAGCTTCGCCTCCATCGCCAGTTCCTTCTTCCTGGCCGCCTGGTAGGTCTTGGCGGCCTGCGCGTCGCACGCTGCGCGCTTGCTCTTCGGCTTGCGCTTGCACGACTTCAGCGTGCTTGCCAGCGTCTGGGCCGCCGTCAACGGCTTGACCACGGCGCTGACCACCTTGGGCATCGTCGGCACGGGCGCGATCAGCGATGGCATCGTGCCCGAGCTCGTCGCAACCGCGGCCGTCGTGGCCGCCGTTTTCAGGACGGGTTCGGTGGCCGGTTCCGCCGTGAACAGGACGTCGTGATCACGGATGATCCCCTCTTCCAGGTAGTTGACGTTCAGGTCGACCGCGGCCATCGTGCTGTTCGTGACCTCGATCGCCGCCAGGCCCCTGGAGTTCGTCGTCTCGCAGAACTTGCCTTCCTGACCGGTGGGATGCCTGACGAACGACCCGCCGACGTAGGCGATGCCGCCGTCGTGATACAGCACTTCTTTCGGGTCGTTGACGAAGTTGCCCGTGAACTGGGACACGCCGCCGCCCTGCGCGTAGAAGCACACGGTCTCCCCGACGATCGGATACCCGTCGATGTCCTGTGCCTTGGCGACCACGATGCGAACGCTCTGTTCATTGACGCCGGGGCCCTTCGGGAACTCGAAGAATTCCTTTTCCCACAGCGACCTGACGGTCTTCACCAGCGCTCCCGAGAAGGCCGGTTGATAGTCGACCGGCTCATACGGATACACGCCCGTGGCGGTGATCGACGATTCGCCGATCACTTCCCCGTAGACGCCTTTCAGATCGCAGCCGCCGTCGGCGTTCTTGATGATTTTGCCTTTTTCTTCGGTCTTGCTGATCAGGTGGTTCAGGTAGAACTGGTCACCTGGCGAGTACGCGACATACGCCTCGCCGCGCTCGTCGGAGTAGAGCGTCTGCGTCAACGGCCCTTCGGGTGTCGTGTATTCGCTGCCCCGCTCGTCGAACATCCGCCGCGTACAGCCGGTCGGTTCCGATTCGCGTTCGTTGCGGCTCTTGAGGAGAGTCCAGAACTTGTACGGTTCCGGGTGGGCGTTCAGGAAGCCGGGGAAATCCCCACCGGGACTCGGTCCATCGACGCCCGAGGCCTCGTTGACCGGACGGTCGGTGGCCGGTATGTATGCGGCGTAGTAGGGGTTGTAGAGGTTGTGGGCGATCGTGGTTCCGGTGAAGTCGTGGCTGTAGATCTTGGCCTTGCTGGCTTCTTCGATCTGCCCGACGCCACCTAGATCGGTGCCACCTTTGTTGGCGGCTATCGACACGTCGAGCCGCAGCGCCGGCATCGGCGCGTCGTCTTCGTTGAGACGCCCATCGCTCAGCAGCGTCTCGTTCGCGGTCTGCGGATCAAACGGCCCGATCGTGGCGGTCGCACCGCTCGTCAGGTCGCCGAATATGCGCGAGAACTTGCTGTTGAACGGAGTTTCGCCTCCAGCTTCGCCCACTTTGCCCTTGCCGTTGCAGTTGTCCGTCGGGCTGAACGGCGCTCCGCCTTTGCCCGTCGTGCACACTTTGGCCGGGTCGCCTGTTTCTTCGACGTTGACCTCTTCGTATTCGCTCGCGCTGGTGTGAGGAGGGTCTTCTCCGGGCGTGCCGTGGATATCCCACAGGCCGGGGTTGCTGCCCGGTGGTTCTGTTTCTTCGGAGCTGCTGGCCAGGGTTTTCGCGAGCGTGACCCAGTCGTTCGGCAGCGTGTAGGTTGGGTTTTTGAGCAGATGGGAGAGCGGCGCTTCGTTCACGACCGGGAAGGTCCCGGTGATCTTGATCTGGATGAGGCCTTTGTCTTCGTTGAGCGGCTCCGGGCTGAATGGCGTTGGCGTGAAGTGTCCGTCGCCGAGAGGATCGCCGAGGTACTTGGCCAGATTGACTTTGCCTTCGGCGTTCAGCTGCGACTGGAACACTTCACTCCCGGAGGAGGTCAGCGCGGCCTCGTGCAGGACGGGGTCGGCGACCAGCCAGATCACGAGGAACTGGTGGGAGAAGACGATTTCGTCGTTCACGGAGCTTCTGACCACGACCCGGATTCGGGCCAGACCCGGATTCAGCGACTTGTAGTCCGTCGCCACGCACCCCTCGTGTGCAAGACCGATTTGATGCGCCGGCTCTGACGATTCGAAGAACGCGGCCGGACCCGGGTTGTACTCCTGGTCGAGCGTCGTTCCGGCGGCGCCGTCGGGCGTCGGGGGCTGGAACTGGTAGCCCGACCAATCCTCGACCTGGTAGTTGGCCCACTGGTTGGTGGGCTCCGGGACGGCCGCTCCGGAGAGGACGGTCGCGCCCGACATGATGGCCGGGTCGCACACGACGAGTCGCACGTGCTCACCTATCCAGGCGACGTACGGGATGTTCGCGGTCTGTGGACCGTCGGGGTTGCTCGTGATCGGCGGGCCAGGGTTGGGAGCCGCAGAGGCGCCGGCCGCCAGCACGCCCAGAGCGAGGACCGCCGCTGTAGCCGCCCAAACGAGTCTCCTGACCAATCTGCGTCTGCTTGATGGTCGCATGTGCGCGGCCTCCTTCTGTTGTGGTCGCACAGTGCGGCCCCCCGTCGGTGAGTGGTTAACGCCTTCCAGGTGAATACGACACGTCACACGGAAATGTCGCAAGGTGCGAAAATGGTAGGCCTGCGACGAGTACTCCACAATCGTCATGAGGGGTAGTCTTTGCTACCGGGTGAACGGGTGGGTGACCACCACCCGCCGGCGGGCCGCTAGGCGTTCTGGTAGACGATCTGCGTCGCCTGCACGCGGTTGTGAACGCCGAGCCGAGAGTAGATCGCCCGCAGGTGAAACTTGACGGTATTGGCGGATATCACCAGCTGCTCGGCGATTTCCCTGTTGCTCATGCCCGACGCGGCGAGCTCGAGGATTTCGCGCTCGCGTACGCTCAGGGCGAGCAGTCGGACGTTCTGCTCGCGAGATGCCTCGTGCCAGCCGACGGGCATCACGGCACGCCCCTCGAGGACGTGGCGAAGGGCCAGGGCCACGTCCTCGGCGCTGTCTGACTGAAGCACCAGACCCTCGACGCGCTCCTCGATCGCGCAGCTGACCACGGACCTCGAGGGCACCTCGCAGAGCAGCAGGATCTTCAGGTCCGGATGGGCATGCCGTACCTTCCTCACCGCCGCCGGGCCGGCCGCCGGGTCGTCGGCGTCGACGATCACGACCTGCGGGCTCAGCCCGCGCCCGGCCAATGCGTGGTCGAGGTCGGTGAAGCTCGCGAACGCTCCCACCACCCGGTTCCCGCTTTTGGTGAGCATCCACGCCAGCGCCTCGGCGGCGAGCGCGCCACCGCCACCCACGATCGCGATCCTGGGCTCAGTCGCCTTCACTGGTCAGCTGCGCGTATCGGTTGGCGGCCTCCACGCGATTTCGCACTCCCAGCCGCGAATACAGCGTACGAATGTGGAACTTGATCGTATTCGGACTGAGTTTCAGCTCCGCGGCGATCGCGTCGTTGCAGCTGCCCTGGGCGATCAGCGCGAGGATCTCGCGATGACGTGGGCTCAGGCCGAGCTGCTCCCGGCGCGTCCCGGCGACGACTCGCTGCCATCCGGCCGGGAGGACCGTGCGCCCCGTGGCGACGTACGCGATCGCCGCCAGCATGTCCTTCGTCGAGCAGCTCTTCAGGATGACGCCGCTCACCCGATGCTCGATCGCGCAGGCGACCACGTCCTCGCGCAGCTCCCGACTGAACATCACGATTCTCGAGTCCACGTCGCGCGAGCTGAGCGCGGCGACGGCGTCCTTCAATGCGGTCGCGCCGCCTTCGTCGCAGTCGAGCAGGATGACGGCCGGCCGATTCTCGCCGTCACCTGCCAGAAAGTGGGCGGCCGACTCGAATGTGCCAAGGACATGCAGGCCGTCCTGCGCCGTCAGCAGACTGGCGGTCGAGTCCCGCAGCAGACGCCCGCCGCCGACGAGCACAAGCGTGACCGCGGGTCCGGAGCGCGCGAAGGGTGATCCATCGCGAGATGAGTCCCGCCACTGCTCCAGCACACCCTCGAGCCCGGTCGCGTTTCCAAGCGGCGCTGGCACCACGGCATCCGCTCCCACGATCACGTTCTGGCGCACGGCGGGCAACGCTACACATTTGCGCTCAACTCGACAGACCTGCATGCAAACCTGCATTTGCAGGCAAACTTGCACTTTCAGTGAAGAGCCCGGGGCCGCCTCAGCTCGGCGTGCGTGCGGTCCGCGAGCAGGTGCTTCAGCACAGGCGGGCCGGAGTCCCCCACGAGCACGCATGTTCCCGGCCAATAGGGACTCTCGCCCGGGGTTCGGGTGAGGAACACCGGAGCGTAGGTCCAGCTGCCGGCGTTCACGAGGCGGGCGCCGGAGCCGGCCGCTGCGCCCGTGTGTCCGCCCCGCCACTCCTGCTCGCGATCACCGGGAAGGGGGCCGGCGCGGTGGGTGTGGCCGAACACCACGTACGCGTCACCCAGGCCGAGTCGCGCCGCCACCTCGCCCATCGCCCGCAGCCCTGCCCTGCGCAGCTCGCCGGCCGAGACCTCTGCGCGCACCGGACCGAGCCCAGCGCGATTCAGCGCGGCCACCGCGAGCGGGAAGCCGGCCACCATCGCGCGTGTGCGCAGCCTGCGCACCGTGGCGGCGCGAGCGCTCGCCCGGCCCGGGCCCGCGCCGGCGCCCGAGCCGTCGCGGCGCGCACCGGATCCGCTCGCGTCCTCGCCCCCGAGCGCACGCCACGCATCGACCATCGCCACCCCGTTGAGCGCGTCACCGGTGCGGCCGTCCCTGGCGACGGCGTCCCTCCAGGCGAACACGGGAGCCGACACCGCCTCGTAGTCCTCGACGTCGCCGAACGCGTCCGCCGGGCGCCCCAGAACGCGGCTCATCGCGGCCATGCTCAGGCGCTCGAGCGTGGGCACCGTCAGGTGGCAGTCCAGGTAGTGCCCGTGGGTCGCATACACGTCGGGGCGAACCCACAGGCCGGGGTAGGCCACGACGACTCGCGCCGGGGAGGCCCATCCGGCGATCCGCTCGAGCATCGGCGAGGCCTGCGCCGGATCGAGCAGCTGCTCGACCGAGAGCGGCGCCGGCTCTGGCTGCTCGCCGCGACGCGCCAGCCACGGTTCGACGAGCGCATGGTCGTGATTGCCGGCAGTGATGATCAGCTCGCGCCCGTCGAGCGCGCCGGCGAGGTCCTCGAAGAACGGCCGCGCCGCCGCCAGCGCATCGCGGGGCGGGCCGTGGCGCAGCTCGAGCACGTCCCCGAGCAGCACCACGCGATCGACGTCGGCCAGCGCATCGAGCAGCGGAGCGCGCAGCTCGGGCCGGCGCAGCAGGTCCGAGCCCGAGACGCTCCCCAGATGCAGGTCGGAGATGATCAGCGTGCTCATCGCAATCGCGCACGATAGAGCCGCCGAGCGCGGCCCGGGCGCCGGCCGCGCGAGGGCCGCGGCACCGCCTAGCCGTTCGGCGCCATGGGCGCTACCCTGTAGCGGCGATGGATCGTGGCGTGCGGAGTGGCCGGCTGGCCTGCCTGACGGCGGTCGCGGCTGCCATATTCTTGTCTGCCCTTCCGCAGGCAGCGGGCGCAAGCTCGCTCGGCTTCTCGACGACCCCTTCGCGAACCGAACCATATGCGGCCTGCGGTCAGGCGACGCCGGGGCATTCGGTGTGCAAGGCGGTGCTGGTCCCGGCCGCCGGGACCCTTTCCTCCAACGGCACGTCCTCGCCGACCGTGAGCCCGTCGTTCTCGGGGGGCGGCGTGGGCGGCGGCTATGACCCGGCCGACCTTCGCTCGGCATACAACCTGCCCGAATCGCCCGGCGTCGGACAGACCGTGGCGATCGTCGACGCCTTCGACGACCCCAACGCCGAAAGCGACCTGGCTACCTATCGCTCGCACTACGGTCTCTCGGCGTGCACGACCGCCAACGGATGCTTCAAGAAGGTCAACGAAACCGGCGGCAACGCCTATCCCTCTCCCAATCCCGGCTGGTCGGTCGAGATCTCGCTCGATCTCGACATGGTCTCGGCCGCCTGCCCGAACTGCCACATCCTGCTCGTCGAGGCGTCCAGCAACAACGACTCCAATCTGTATGCGTCCGTGGACGAGGCCGTCGCGCTGGGGGCGACCGAGGTCAGCAACAGCTGGGCGGGTAAAGAGTATTCGACCGAGACGTCGTTCGACAAGTACTTCCGCCACCCGGGCGTGCCGGTAACCGCTTCAGCGGGCGACGAAGGCTACAGGGTCGAATATCCGGCGGCCTCGCAGTACGTGATCTCAGTCGGCGGCACGAAGCTGACGAAGGCGACGAACGCGCGCGGGTGGACCGAGGAAGCCTGGAACAAAACGGGCAGCGGCTGCAGCGAATACGAGCCAAAGCCCGTGTGGCAGACCGACTCCGGCTGTGTACGCCGGACCGACAACGACGTGGCCGCCGTCGCGAGCACGCAGACGCCGGTGTCCGTCGCCGATTCATATGAACTTCCATCTGAATTCTCGAAACCGGAACCGGGATGGACGCTCGTCGGCGGGACGAGCGTGAGCAGCCCGCTCGTGGCGGGGATGATCGCGCTGGCGAACCAATACACGAGAACGTTCACCGGCGCCTACGCCTTTTATCTGCAGGCGGCGCAGAACGGCACCGGCGCCCTCGACGATGTCGTCTCCGGCAGCAACGGCACCTGTGGCAACTATCTCTGCAAAGCCGGCGTCGGCTACGACGGCCCCACCGGCCTCGGCAGCCCGTACGGCGCTCCCGTCGTAATGCCGGAATGGTACAGAAACGGCGCGAGGAGCAAAGCCGGCGCCAAGACCCCGACGATCTCCTGGGGCGCGCTCACGCTGAAGACGACGAAAGGTGGCAGCGGTGAAGTCACCTGTCACACGGTGGAAGCCGGCACGGACTGGAACCCCGAAGGCGGCAGTCCCGGCCGCGGCGAAACACTGCTGTTCGCCACCTACGGATGTGAACAGACCGGCGTGTGTCCCGAAGGCGCGACGGTCGCAGTCGCAGGGCAGGCCCTACCCTGGTCATCGACCCTGGAAGCGTCCGCCAGCCTCATCAGGGCGAGGACCGAAAAGGTGAAGATCGACGTGAGCTGCTCCTCGGGAGGACACGAAGTGAGCGCGGCGAAGTTCGTCGGCTCCTACGCGCCGAGCGCCGGTGGCGGAACCTCCGCGCTGCACCCGGGCCTGCTCGAATTCGACCCCGGATCGGGCGCGCTGGAAGAGGAAGGCTCGGGCGGCGCCGTTCAGGACCGGGTCGAAGGCTTCCTCACGTTCTTCGGCTTCAGCGAAGAGGGGCTGGTCATCGCCAAATGAGGCGCTGAGGCCCGACCTCAGGCGAGGTTCTGAGCCTGCGCCGGCCCGGGCCGAACGGGCTTGGGCAGCATGAAGCGGACGTCCTCGCGAATCACATGGAACTCGGAGACGTCCCGCACGCCCCGGCGGCGGAACAGCTCGACCAGCTCCTGCACGAGGTTCTCGGGCGCGCTGGCGCCGGATGTGATCCCGACCACTCGCCTGTCCTTTAGCCACTCCTCGCGCACCTCGCCGGCTTTGTCGATCAGGTGCGCGTCGGTCCCGCAGTCGCGCGCGACCTCGACGAGGCGCACCGAGTTGGATGAGTTGCGGGAGCCGATCACGAGCATCAGATCGCAGCTGCCCGCCATCTGCTTGACGGCGGCCTGGCGGTTGGTGGTCGCGTAGCAGATGTCGTCGGTGCGCGGACCGACGATGCTGGGAAAACGCTCGCGCAGGCGGGCGAGGATCGCGCTCGTTTCATCCACGGCGAGCGTGGTCTGCGTGATGTAGGCGATCCGCTCGGGGTTCTCGACATGCAGATCGTCGACGTCCCCCTCGCACTGCACGAGCACGATCCGCTCGGGCGCCTCACCCATCGTGCCTTCCACCTCCTCGTGGCCTTCGTGCCCGACGAGCACGATCGTGTAGCCCTCATCGGCGAACCGAACGGCCTCCCGGTGGACCTTCGTCACGAGCGGACAGGTCGCATCGATCGTGTGCAGGGAGCGGGCCTCTGCCCCGGCGCGCACGCTCGGGGCGACGCCGTGTGCCGAGAACACGCACACGGCCCCCTCGGGCACCTCGGTCTCCTCCTCCACGAACACCGCGCCGCGCTCGCTCAGCTGCGCGACGACCTGCTTGTTGTGCACGATCTCCTTGCGCACGTACACGGGCGCGCCGTGGATCTCCAGCGCGCGTTCAACCGTCTGCACGGCCCGATCCACGCCCGCGCAGTATCCCCGGGGCGCGGCGAGCAGCAGCTTCTCGACCGTGTTCGACACCACTGTCATTGTAGGGAGCGCGCATGTACCCTAGGCGTTCGTGAACCAGCGCCATCTCGACAGGCTCACCCCGGTGGACGCCTCCTTCCTGCACCAGGAGGGTCCCGAGTCACACATGCACGTCGGCGGTCTGACGATCGCCGAGGGCCCGGCGCCGGCGATGGAGGACTTTCTCGAACAGATCCGCCTGCGGCTGCACCTGGTGCCCCGCTACCGCCACAAGCTCGCCTTCACGGCGCTCGACAGCGGACGTCCGGTCTGGATCGACGACCCGAGCTTCAACCTCGACTACCACGTGCGCCATACCGCGCTGCCGACACCCGGGACCTGGGTGCAGCTGCAGAGCCTGGCGGCGCGAATCTTCTCCCAGCAGCTCGACCGCTCAAAGCCGTTGTGGGAGATGTGGCTGATCGAGGGGCTGAAGGACGATCGCTTCGCCCTGATCACGAAGACCCATCACGCTTTGATCGACGGCATCGCCGGCGTGGACCTGGCGACGGTGCTGTTCGATCTCTCGCGCGAACCCCCGCCGATCAAACATTCCGGGCGCCCCTGGCTGCCCCACCGGGAACCCGGGACCGTGGAGCTCGTGGCGACGGGGGTGCGCGGCGCGGTGCGCGCGGGCGTCGCTCTGGTGGAGGGGGCGCTCGACGCGCTGACCCGTCCCGACCACGCCCTCGCCCGTGCGCGCGAGGCCGCCGAGGGCATCGGCGAGATCGTGTGGGCCGGCCTGAATCCTGCGCCCGACACGCCGCTGAACGTCCACATCGGACCGCACCGGCGTTTCATCGGCATTGCCGATGAGCTCGACGATTTCAAGCTCGTCAAGAACGCGTTCGGCGGCACGGTCAACGACGTCGTGCTGGCGGTGGTCGCAGGCGCCCTGCGCGCCTTCCTGATCTCACGCGGCGTGCACACCGAGGGCGTCGAGCTGCGCGCGCTGGTCCCGGTCTCCGTGCGGACCGACGACCAGCACGACATGATGGGCAACCGCATCGTGGTGATGCGCGGACCGCTGCCGGTCTACATCGCCGACCCCATCCAACGACTGCGTTTCGTCTCCCAGGCGATGGACGGGCTGAAGGAGTCGAAGCAGGCCCTGGGAGCCGAGGTGATCTCCGGGGTTCAGAACTTCGCGCCTCCCACGATCCTCGCGCAGGCGTCGCGGCTGAACTTCTCAACGCGCCTGTTCAACCTGATCGTGACGAACGTTCCCGGCCCGCAGTTCCCGCTGTACGTGCTCGGGCGCGAGATCCTCGAGGCCTACCCCGTCGCGTTCCTGCCCGAAAACCACGCCCTGGCGATCGCCATCATGTCCTACAACGGCCAGATGAACTTCGGCCTGCTCGGCGACTTCGACGCCCTGCCGGACATCGACGCGATCGGCGACGGGATCGCGGCCGAGCTCGCGACGCTCGTCTCGCTGGCGCGCGAGAGCGCCACCGCGGCGACCGCTTAGTAGCCGAGCGCGAACTTCGCGTCCTCGCTCATCTTCTCCGGCGACCAGGGGGGCGTGAACACCATCTCGGAGGAGACCGCTCTCACGCCCTCGAGCTCGCCCACGAACTCCTCGATCTGCTCGGTCACCTGTGGCCCGATCGGACAGCCGGGCGTCGTCAGCGTGAACGTGACGCGCACGTTCCCGTCGGCCACCTCGACGCCGTAGATCAGGCCAAGCTCGACGAAGTCAAGGCCCAGCTCGGGATCGATGACGTTGGACAGGGCATCCATCACGTCATCCTCGGTCGGCATCGTGGCTGGCTCGGACATGGTGTGAGTCTAGCTCGCCGCGTGCGGTCGCCCGGGCGGCGACCCGGCCGCGCGGACCGGGCGCGCCGGCCGCCCTACTTCGCCGTGACGGCCCAGCTTCCGGCCGCGGTGAGCGATGCGGGCGCGGCCAGCATCGCCGTCGACGATTCGCTGAATTCGCTCGTCCGGAAGACGACGAGCTCCCCATCCCTTCCGCCCCTGCCCTTTTCGCCGGCGAAGTTCTCGAGCGCGAAGAAGCCCGCGTTTTTCCATTCCGATTCAAGGCTTCCGCGAGTGGCCGTGGCTCCCTGGAACACGCACAGGTAGCCCGCTTCCGCCGCCGGTTCGAGCGCGTCCCCGTGGCAGCCCTTCAGGCTCCCCGGTTCTGCCACCTGCTTTTCGTTCAGATAGACGACCTTCGGTTCCTGGCCTTCGGGCAGCGGGTTGGAGAAGGAGATCACGCCGGCCGCCTGCTCCTGCGGCGCTCCGGCGGCCACGCTCGTGATCGCGGCGGCCCAGCCGCCGGTCTCCGTCTTGCCGGACGGCAGCGTCGCCCCCGGGGGGGCTTGGGGAGGCCCCACGACCGGCGACGCCCCGACCAACGGCGCTCCCGCCTTCTTCGGCAGCGCGTATTCGACGCGGACGCTCACGCGCTGGTTCGCCTTGACGGCTACGCGCCCGTGCGAAGGCGATACGCAGTGAGCAGACGCCGAACACAGCCTGATCGTCGGACGGTAGGTGCCGCCGAGAGCGGCGACCGGCTGCGCGGTGAGGGTGTACGTTCCGGGGACGAGGCTGAGCTTGGTGGTCGCCGTGATCCTGTGCGATGCCCCTGCTCCGGCGAGCTTCAGGTTGCCGTTCGCGTGCCGGGGCAGGCCCGTGACCGTGATGGTCATGGTGCCGTGCCGGGCGAGCGCCGGCGCGGCCGACGCCGGCACGAGCTGCGCGCCGATCGGCGCGATCAGCGCCGCAACGATCGCCGCGAGCCACCGGTCACGGCGACCCCCGGCACGAGCCAAACCCCTCATCCCTACATTCTAGGCTGCTAGTTGTCGCAGCCGAGCCGGTCCCACATGTACAGCTGGATGCACTCGCCGGCCAGCTCGGTGGCGCGCTCGCGCGAGAGACGGGGAAGCACGGTGTTCAGCGCCTGCTCCTCGGAGACGCCCGCCTGAAAGGCTTCCTCACCGCGGAAGCCGGCCGCGATCTTCAGCGCCTCGCGCCTGTTCTCGCCCAGGCTCGGGAACACGCCGACCAGGAAGTCGGTGTTGGGGATCGGCTGGCCGACCTCGAGCGAGGCATGCCAGGCGGCCAGCAGGTGCAGGTCGTCCTCGTCGAGATCGGCGATCGCCTTGGCGTAGTGGACCGACAGCTCCTGGTCGGGGATGTCGTCCACCCATGCGCGCACCACCTCCCCCACGAGCTGGCGGCGCGCCTCGCGCCCGACGGACTCGGCGATAACTCGGATGGCATCCTGAGGCTCGATGAAGCAGAGTGGCATCGCAACTCCCGGGCCGAAAGGGAACAGGTGACACGCATGACTGTAGGCGGCGGTGTGGACGGCATCTTCGCGCCGCCTGACTCACAGGCCCAGCGCGTCGCGAGCGCGCGCGAGCGCGTCGTGATCACGGGCATCCTCCGCCATCCCAAGCGTCGCGCGCCGCGGCGCCGCCCAGTTGGCGAGCGCGAGGTCGAGTGTCTCCAGCGGAACGGCGGTCGCCTCCGCGAGCGCCGCCGCACGTCGCTCGAGGTACATCGGATCGCCGATCGCGAACAGGCGCTTGGCGGCCACGGTGGTGAGGTCGCTCGAGGACTGCCCGCGCGCGCCCAGGAGGTGCAGCGAGTCGGCCTCGAGCTCATAGAGCTCCAGGCATCCAAGCGTGACGAGCAGGTCATAGCGGCCCATGCGCCCGAAGCCGGGGAGCGCGAGCCGCTCGAACAGGCGCTCGAAGCGCCGCCGCGGGCTCCACGCGGGGTCGCCGCGGAACGCGTCCGTCTGGGTGCCGGCGCGCTCCACCCAGTGGCGGTAGGCGCGCAGCGTGTCCGCGCCCCGCGCGGGGCCGTGCGAGGTGCGTGGACCGAGGAGGACCCCGTCGAGATCGTCGGGCCCGTCGCCGTCCGCGCGCAGGGCCAGGCGGATGCCGGCGAACGCGTCCTCGTCAGGCGGCGAGTCGGGCGAAACGTCGAGGGGAGCGAGATAGGAGATCAAGAAGCACATCCAGGTGGCCTTCTCGAGGTCCTCGCCGGCGAGTGCGCTCGCCTCGGCGTAGAGGCCCGGGGGCGCCGTCCGGAGCGCGTGCAGTCGAGCGCTGGCGAAGGCGATCTCCTCGCCCAGGCGGGCGGCATCAGCGGAGGCGCGCACCCCGGGCAGGAGCGCCGTGCGATAGCCGTCGTCCTGTGCGCGGCTCTCGCGTTGCACGTGCACGGCCTCGCCGCGCGAGCGCCCCGCAGGGGCCGCGCGCCTGCCCGGGGAGCGGGTGGCCGCCGAGCCCCGTGAGGAGCGTTCGCCGCCGCCGGCGTACTCCGGCAGCGTCTTGCTGCAGATGGGGCAGCGCTCGATGAAGCGATTGTGCCGGCAGAAGGTGGGCATCTGGCCGAGCCGCTGGCCCCAGCTCACGCGCGGGCTAGCCGGCGCCGATCCCCGGATTCGCGTGTCCGGGCGGGCCCGCGGGCCCCTGGTCGGCGTCAGCGTGGCCGGCGAGGCCATCATCGGTGGGCAGGGCGGATGCGGACCCGTTGACACGCGCCGCGAGGTAGCGGTCGACCATGCGCGCGCACTGGCGGCCCTCATTGATCGCCCACACGATCAGCGACTGGCCGCGACGCGCGTCGCCGGCGGCGAAGACGCCCTCCACCGAGCTCGTGTATGGCTTGACCGCCTTGATGTTGCCGCGTGGATCGCGCTCCACGCCGAGCTCGTCGAGCAGCGCCGGCTCGGGGCCCAGAAAGCCCATCGCCAGCAGGACCAGCTGCGCCGGCAGCTCGCGTTCGGAGCCGGGCACGGGCCCGAACGGGGGCTGGGGCTCCGCGCGGGCGATGTGCAGAGCGGCCACTGCACCGCCGCCGTCATCTGAGAAGCGGGTCGTCGTGACCGAGTAGTCCTGCTCCCCCACCTCGAGGCTCCTGGCCTCCTCCATCGCATAGCTGAGGCGGTACTTCAGCGGCCACTGCGGCCACGGCGTGATCGAGTCCGGGCGCTGGGGCGGGGGCTCGGGCAGCAGCTCGAGCTGGGTGACCGACCGGGCCCCCTCGCGCACCGCGTTGCCGACGCAGTCGGCGCCGGTGTCCCCTCCGCCGATCACGACGACGTCCCGGTCCCTGGCCGTGATCTGCAGCGCGGGCGCCGGCGCCGGCACGGTGGGCGCGGGACCGAGCTCGGCGGCCACCCACCGGTTGCGCTGGTACAGGTAGTCCATCGCGAAGTGCACCCCTTCGAGCTCCCTGCCGGGCACCGGCAGGTCGCGGGGAACGCGCGAGCCGGTCGCCAGAACGACGGCATCGAAGCCGCCGCGCAGCTGCTGGACGCTCACGTCGCGGCCCACGTCCACGCCGCAGCGCACCTCGACGCCCTCGGCGAGCAGCTGCTCGACGCGCCGCTGAACGACGGCCTTCTCGATCTTGAAGTCCGGCACCCCGAAGCGGACGAGCCCGCCGACGGCCTCGTCACGCTCGAACAGGGTCACGGTGTGGCCCGAGCGGCGCAGCTGCTGGGCGGCCGCCATGCCCGCCGGGCCGGAGCCGACGACGGCCACGGCCTGGCCGGTTTCGCGCCGCGGGTGCGGAGGCTGTGGCGTGACCCAGCCCTCGGCCCAGGCACGGTTGATGATCGCGTTCTCGATCTGCTTGATCGCCACCGAGTCGCCTTCGCGGATCTCGAGCACGCACGCCGCTTCGCAGGGCGCCGGGCAGAGGCGCCCGGTGAACTCGGGAAAGTTGTTCGTCGCGTGCAGCTGCACGATCGCGTCGCTGAAGCGATCGCGGTAGACCAGGTCGTTCCAGTCGGGGATCAGGTTTCCCAGCGGGCAGCCGTTGTGGCAGAACGGCACCCCGCAGTCCATGCAGCGGGCTCCCTGCTCGCGCAGCTCTCCCACCGGGCGCTGGAGCTGGAACTCGCGGTAGTCATGGGCCCGCTCGACGGGATCCCGCTGGGGGATGCCGTGGCGCTCGATCTGCAGAAAGCCGCCTAGCTTGCCCATCAGGGACCGGTCTCGCCGACCGCGTCGAGACTCCTCCTCACCACCGCGCCGTTTTCGCCCGCACGTGCCGCGAGGGCCTCGGCCTCGGCCAGCTCGCGCAGCACGCGCTTGTAGTCGTGGGGCATCACCTTCACGAACGCCCCGCCGGCGAGCAGCCGCTCCCATTCGGCCAGCACGCGCGCGGCGACCGGCGAGTCGGTGCGCCGCTCGTGCTCTTCGATCATCGCGCGCAGCTCGATCGCGTCGGCCGCCGAGAGCTCTTCGAAGCCGACCATGCCCATGTTGCAGCGCTCGGGGAAGACCCCCTGCTCGTCCAGCACGTAGGCCACTCCGCCGCTCATGCCGGCCGCGAAGTTGCGTCCCGTCGGCCCGAGCACGACGACGCGCCCGCCGGTCATGTACTCGCAGCCGTGGTCGCCGAGGCCCTCGACGACCGCGCAGGCGCCCGAGTTGCGCACACCGAATCGCTCGCCGGCGAGACCGCGGAAGAAGGCCCTGCCCGCCGTCGCTCCGTAGAGCACCGTGTTGCCCACGATCACGTTCTGCTCGGCCTTGAAGTGCTCGCCCATGCCCTCACGCGGGCGTACCGCGAAGACGCCCCCGGAGAGCCCCTTTCCGGCGTAGTCGTTGGCGTCGCCGCGCAGCGTGAACGTCACCCCGGGGGCCAGCCAGCCGGCGAAGCTCTGCCCGGCCGAGCCCTCGAAGTCCACCACGATCGAGTCCTCTGGGAGCCCCTGCGCGCCGCACCGCTGGGCGATGTGGCTCGAGAGGATTCCTCCCACGCAGCGGTTGCGGTTGCGGATCTCGAGCGCCATCCTGACCGGCTCGCCGTGCTCGAGCGCCGCCCGCGAGCGCTCGAGCAGCTGCCAGTCGAGCGCGTCCTTGAGCACCTCCGGCGGCGGTTCGACGCGCCGCCGCGGCTCACCGTCGGGGAGCTCGATGTGGGTGAGGATGTGGGACAGATCGACGCCGCGCGCCTTCCAGTGGTCGATCGCGGCGCCGACCCCCAGCAGGTCAACCCGCCCGATCGCCTCGGCCAGCGAGCGCAGCCCGAGCGAGGCGAGGATCTCGCGCACCTCCTCGGCGACGAAGAAGAAGAAGTTGACGACATGCTCGGGCGTGCCCTTGAAGCGCCTGCGCAGCTCCGGGTCCTGGGTGGCGATGCCCACCGGGCACGTGTTCAGGTGGCAGGCGCGCATCATGATGCAGCCGGTGGCGATGAGCGGCGCCGTGGAGAAGCCCATCTCGTCCGCGCCGAGCATCGCCGCGATGACCACGTCACGGCCGGTCTTCAGCTGACCGTCCGTCTGCACGACGATGCGGGAGCGCAGGTTGTTGAGCAGGAGCGTCTGCTGCGTCTCGGCCAGGCCGATCTCCCACGGCACGCCGGCCGCCTGGATCGAGGACAGCGGCGAGGCGCCGGTGCCGCCGTCGTGGCCGGCTATCAGCACGCGGTCGGCGTTGGCCTTCGAGACGCCGGCCGCCACCGTGCCGACGCCCACCTCGGCGACCAGCTTGACCGACACCTGGGCCCGCGGGTTGGCGCAGCGCAGGTCGTAGATCAGCTGCTTGAGGTCCTCGATCGAGTAGATGTCGTGGTGGGGCGGCGGGGATATGAGGCCGACGCCGGGCGTCGTGTGGCGGATCGATCCGATGTAGGAGTCGACCTTGTGCCCCGGCAGCTGGCCGCCCTCGCCGGGCTTTGCGCCCTGGGCCATCTTGATCTGAAGCTCATCGGCGTTGACCAGGTAGTGGATCGTCACGCCGAAGCGCCCCGAGGCCACCTGCTTGATCGCCGAGCGGCGTCGATCGCCGTTGGCGTCGGGGGCGAAGCGGGAGGGGTCCTCCCCGCCCTCGCCCGTGTTCGAGCGCCCGCCGAGGCGGTTCATCGCGATCGCGAGCGTCTCATGGGCCTCGCGCGAGATCGACCCCAGGCTCATGGCCCCCGTGCAGAAGCGCTTGACGATCTCGCTCGCCGGCTCGACCTCCTCGAGCGGAATCGAACGGCCGGAGCTCGCCGCCCCGCTCCCGTCGCCCGGGCCGATCGCGAGCAGGCCGCGCAGCGTCGCCTTGCGGGCGGCGTCCTCGTTGACCATGCGCGCGTACTCGCGATACTTCTCGAAGGCCGCGCTGTCGCGCACGGCCTGATGCGCCTGCTCGTCGCCCTTCAGAGCGGCGCCCACGTCGCCGTTGACCGCCCTCACGGCGTGCTGGACCAGCGCGATCGTCTCGGGGTTCCACATGTGGTGCTCGCCGTCGCGCCGCCACGCGTACACGCCGCCGACCGGCAGCAGCTCTTCATGCGAAGGTGGATACGCGCGGGCGTGGCGCTCGAGCGCCTCCGTCGCGAGGACCTCCACGCCGACGCCGCCGATGCGCGAGGCGGTGCCGGTGAAGTGCCGGTCGATCAGCTCGCGCTCGAGGCCCACCGCCTCGAAGATCTGCGCGCCGCGGTAGGACTGGATCGTCGAGATGCCCATCTTGGAGATCGTCTTCAGAAGGCCTTTGCCGAGCGCTTTGACGACGTTCTGGGCCGCGTCCTCCGCGCTGATCGGAGCTCCCAGCCCATCGGCCGCCGCACCCACGATGCGTCCCTGGACGACCAGCTCGTCGAGCGTCTCGAGCATCAGGTAGGGGTTGACCGCGCTGGCGCCGTAGCCAATCAGCGTGGCGAAGTGATGAACCTCGCGAGGCTCGCCCGACTCGACGATGATCCCCGCCCGAAGGCGCGTGCCCTCGAGCACGAGGTGGTGGTGCACGGCGGCGACCGCCAGCAGCGAGGGGACCGGCGCGCGGCGCGGGCCGAGCAGGCGATCGGACAGGATGATGATGTTCACGCGTTCGGCGATCGCCTTGCGCGCCTGGCTGCAGATACGGTCGATCGCGTCGACCATCCCCCCGGGCCCCTCGTCCACCGGCCAGGTGATGTCGATCGTGCGGGCCGCGTACACGTCGTGGACGACATGCCTCAGCGTCTCGAGCTCGCGGTTGAGCAGGATCGGCTGGTCCAGGTGGAGCTTGTGGGCGTGCTCGGGCGTCTCGTCGAACAGGTTGCGCTCGTTGCCGAGGCTCGTTGCCAGGCTCATCACGATTTCCTCGCGGAGCGGGTCGATCGGCGGGTTGGTGACCTGGGCGAACAGCTGCTTGAAGTAGGAGAACAGCGGCGGCGCCTGGTCGGAGAGCACCGCCAGGGCGATGTCGTTGCCCATCGACCCGATCGGCTCCTGGGCATCCTGGGCCATCGGCGTCAACAGCACGCGCAGGTCCTCCTGGGAGTAGCCGAACGCTCGCTGGCGCAGGCGCAGCGGCTGGTCCGAGAGCGTCTTTTCGCTTGACGGCGGCAGTTCGGCGAAGCGGACGGCGTTGCGCGCGTACCACTCTCCGTAGGGCCGGTGCGTGGCCACCTCGCGCTTGACCTCCTCGTCCTCGACGATGCGGCCACGCTCGAGATCGACGAGGAACAGCTTGCCCGGCTGCAGGCGCCCGAGGCGCCGCACCTGATCGGGTGCGATGTCGAGCAGGCCGGACTCCGAGCCGAGCACGACGTGCCCGTCCGTCGTCTCGACCCAGCGGCCGGGCCGCAGCCCGTTGCGGTCGAGCGTGGCGCCGACCACGCGCCCGTCGGTGAAGGCCACCGACGCGGGCCCGTCCCAGGGCTCCATCAGGCACGAGTGGAAGGCGTAGAACCCCTTCAGGTAGTCGGGCAGGTCCTTGCGTTTGCGCCAGGCCTCGGGGATCATCATCATCGCCGCGTGGGGCAGCGAGCGGCCGGCGAGCATCAGCAGCTCGAGCACGTTGTCGAACGTCGCCGAGTCCGAGTTGCCGACGCTGACCACCGGCAGGATCTTCTGCAGGTCCTCCCCGAACAGCTCCGAGCGCAGCTCGGACTCGCGCGCCTGCATCCAGTTGACGTTGCCCATCACCGTGTTGATCTCGCCGTTGTGGCAGATCACCCGGTAGGGGTGGGCGAGCTCCCAGCTGGGGAAGGTGTTGGTCGAGAACCGCGAGTGCACGAGCGCGAGCGCGCTCTTGCAGCGCTCGTCGCGCAGGTCGGGGTAGAACTCGGCGAGCTGGTAGGAGATCAGCATGCCCTTGTAGTTGATCGTTCGCGAGGAGCTCGAGGCGACGTACAGGCCGGGCTCCTTCATCGTCAGCTCGCAGATCCGGCGGATGACGTAGAGCTTGCGCTCGAACGCGTCGCGGTCGCCCTCGAGGGCCGCCCCGGCGCCGACGAACAGCTGGCGGATGACCGGCCGGCAGCCGGCGGCCACCTCGCCGGTGTGCTCCTCGCGGATCGGCACGTCGCGCCAACCGAGCATCTCCTGGCCCTCGGCGCGCACCGTTCGCTCGAGGAGCTCCTCGGCGCGGGCACGGACGGCCGGGTCGGTCGACAGGAAGCACATCAGCACCCCGTAGGCGCCCGGCGGCGGCAGCTCGAAGTCGACCACCGCGCGCAGCAGCTCGTCGGGCATCTGCATGAGGATGCCGGCGCCGTCCCCCGTGCAGGGGTCCGCGCCGGAGGCGCCGCGATGCTCGAGGTTCTCGAGCGCCGTGATCGCCCGCGAGAGCACCTCGTGCGTCGGGCGGTTGTCCAGGCGCGCGACCATGCCCACGCCACACGAGTCGTGCTCGAAGCGGGGGTCGTAGAGTCCGACGGCCTTTGGCGGCTGCTTGTTGTGCGTAGTCATGAAGTGCTCCGTTGGGAGGTGCATCCCGCACCGGGTGTGGGCACACCCTGTGCGGGCACGCCCACCGGTGTGCAGGCAGGCGGGCACACGAGGCGGAACTTGAAAGCGTAGCAGCGCTGAGAGGGCGAAAACCAGCCGCGGGCGGGACTTCTCGGTCTCTTGACCCACGCCGGGCGCGGGCCCGAAGGCGTCGATCCGCGCGCTCAGCCCACGGGCGTCTCGCGCAGCGTCTCCTCGTCGCCGTATGAGCACAGTCCGGCACGTCCGGGACACGTCTCGCAGAGCGCGCGATGAGGGTGTTCGCTGACCGCGAACATGCGTGCGCGCGCGCTCTGGACGCGCGCCGCGAGGCGCTCTTCCAGCTCGCCGAGATCGGCCGAGCTGTAGCGGGCGCAGACCCAGCCGCGCGGGCGCTCGAGGAACCAGTGGACGATCTCGACGCCCGGCGCTCCGGCGCGCAGGACGGCGAGCGCGTAGACGAGGCGCTGCAGGGCGTAGTCGCGCCCCACGAGCGCATCCAGATCCTCGCTCGCTCCGACGCGATCGGTCTTGTAGTCGATGACCAGGCGGCCGTCGTCGGGCTCGCGCGCGAGCAGATCGATCGTGCCGCCGATGAGCGGCTCCTCGGGCCCGAGCGAGAAGGCGAATGGGTGCTCGCGATGCACGCTCCGGGCCGCCGCGACGCGCGCCGCGGGTCCGGATCCCGACGCGGCGGCGCTCGCCACCGAGCCGAGCAGGGCCTCGATCTCCTCGCGGTCGCGCGGGCCCACGCGCAGGCCGAGCTCGCGCGCCACGCGCGAGAGCTCATCCGGGGACGGCTCGGCGGCGCGCCTGTAGTCGACCGACTCGAGCAGGCGGTGCACCAGCGTGCCGCGAGCGCGCGCCGACAGCTCCCCACCTCCGGCGCCGCCGCGAGCCGCGGCCCGATTCTCCTCCAGGCGCAGGATCCTTTCCAGGTAGTAGCGATAGCCGCAGCGCTCCCACTCGCTCAGCGTCGTGTAGCTCAGCGAGTCCACGGCCGCGGTCGCCGGGGGGCCGCCCACCGCTGCGCCGGCGCCGCCGGGCGGATCGCCGCCCGCCCGGGCCCCGCGAGCGCGGGCGCCCGCGGCGGCGAGCATCCGCGGCGCCCGTGGGCTAAGGAGCGCGCCCACGGTCGCCGGCGCGTTCAGCCGGCAGCGAACCGTCGCCCCGCGGCCGGCGCCGACCGGGAGGTCGTGCACGGGTCGCTCGAGCTCCCTTGCGATCGAGGGCAGATCGGGATGGAGCGCCGGCCCCAGCCAGGAGATCGCCGAGCCGCGCAACCGCTGCTCGGGCCAGCGCTCGAAGTTGACCGCTCCGCTCAGCAGCAGACGCTCGCGCGCGCGGGTCATCGCCACATACAGGATCCTGTCCTCCTCCTCGGCCTGCGCCCGGTTGCGCTCCTCGCTCAGCTCCTCGTAGTCGAGCGACGGCACCGACTCGGTTCCGTCGAGGCGCACCAGCCGCAGGCCCGTGCGCTCGCCGTCTACCAGCAGGTCGGGCACGCTGGTGTTCGGCGCCCGACCCAGATCGGCGACGCACACGACGGGAAACTCGAGCCCCTTGGCGGCGTGAATGCTCATCAGGCGCACCGCATCGGGCTCGACGCCGGCGACGGGCGCATCGGACTCGGCCACGCCCATCACGTCCTTCAGATGGGACACGTAGTCCAGGAAGCCCCGCAGGTCGCGTCCCTCGCTCGCCTCGAACCGGCGGGCCAGGGCAAGCAGCTTGTGGACGTTGGCGAGCCGTCGCTCACCCCATTCGAGCCCCCGCACGTGCTCGCGGTAGCCGCTGGCCGCCAGCTCGCGCTCGATGAGCTGGGCGATCGTCCGCATGCCGGCCGCCCGCCGCTCGCGCCTCAGGCGATCGGCGAAGCCGACCAGGGCGTCGCGGTCCTCCGGCGCGAGGAGGTCGTGGAGATCGTCCGCGCCCCGGCTGACGGTGTCCCACACCTGGCCCTCGCCGTGCGCGCGAGCGATGCGCGCGAGCAGTGCAAGCCCATCGCTCGACAGGCCGACGAGGGGCGAGGCGAGCGTCGCATACAGCGCCGCCTCATCCAGCGGGTTGGCGAGGGTGCGCAGGTAGGACAGCAGATCGACGACCTCCTGGCGCCCCCAGAACCCGCCGACCGCCGCCAGCGTGCGCAGACCGCACTCGCGCAGCGCCCGCTCGTAGACCGCGAGATCGCCGACGGCCCGCAGCAGCACGACGACGTCTCCGGCGCGCACCGCCCCGCCCTCGACGAGCTCGGCGACGCGCTGGGCGAGCATGCGCGCCTCGGCGTGGCGCCAGCGTGCGGCGCGCGGCAGCCGCTCGCCGGCGACCGCCAGGGCCGGCTCCCTGTCATCCTCCCAGCCGCGCGTGTCGGTCAGGAGCAGCTCGACCAGCGGCTCGGCGGCATCGCCGACGCCGTCGGTCCGTCCGTTCTCGCGCCCGGCGAGAAGCGGCGTGTAGCCCGGGCCGAAGCGCTGTGCGAACACGACGTTCACCACGTCCAAGAGCGCCGGACGGCTGCGGAAGTTACGTGCCAGCTCGAGGCTTGCGCCGCGCTCAGAAAGCTCGGCGCGGCGCGCGCGAAAGAGGCTCACATCGGCATGCCTGAACCCGTAGATCGACTGCCGCTCGTCTCCCACGGTGAACAGGTTCCCGCGCTCGAGCGCGGTCAGGATCGCGAGCTGGCGCGGGTTCGTGTCCTGGAACTCGTCGACCATCAGCAGCTCGAAGCGCTCCGACCACGCCGCGCGCACGCTGTCGCGCTCGGTCAGCAGCTCGCGCGCGTGGAGCTCGAGGTCGTCGAAGTCCAGCGCGCCGCGCGCCCGCTTGAGCGCTTTGTAGGAGCGGCCGAACCGCTCGAGCAGCTCTCCCAGCAGCGCGCATGCGGCCGCGCCGTCGAGGTCGTCCCGACCGGCCCCCGGGGCGAGCGCCCTGGCCGGGAGCGCCGGCGCGCTCTCCCCGCGGCTGCGCAGCTCGGCGTACACGCCGCCGACCATCGCACGCACGCGGTCGGCGCTGTAGGCGGCGAGCAGGTCCACCGCCGCGGCCGGCTCCCCGGCGAGGAAGTCGACCAGCGCGACCTTGAAGGCCCTGTCGCGCATTCGCCCGGAGAACCCCTCGTCGAGAATCTCGAACTCCGGGTCGAGCCCCGCCGCGAGCGGATGCGCGCGCAGCAGGCGCGCGCAGAATCCGTGGAAGGTGCCGACGAACGCCGCCTCGGTGTCGCGCGCCGAGGACGCGAACGTCGGCTGGCGCTCCCCGAGCTGTCCGAGGCGCTCCCTGACGCGCTCGCGCAGCTCGGAAGCGGCGCGCTCGGTGAACGTGATCGCGAGGATCCTGCCCGGGCTCACGCCGTCCTCGCGCACGGCCCTCACGAAGCGCTCCACGAGCACCGAGGTCTTGCCGCTCCCGGCGCCCGCCGCCAACAGCAGCGGCTCGCTGCGGCGCTCGACGGCCAGCTCCTGCTCCGCTGTGAGCGTCGCGCTCACGGCTCGCAGCGGCAGATCGCCGGGTGCGAGCAGCCGCCCCTGAACGCGCACGTCCGCGGCCTCGCCTCGATCTCGCCGCGCCCCGCCTGCGCGGCGGCCTCGAGCGCGAGCGCCGTCGCCTCCTCGAGCAGCGCCCGCGCCTGCGCATGCTCTCGCCGGTCGATCTCGACGCACTCGACCTCCACCGCGCTGTCGCGGTCGAGCACCCCGCGGGGACGCAGGTCGCCGCCGGTGAGCGGCTGGTAGAAGCCCCCGACCGCCCGCAGCCCGAGCAGACCCTCGACGACCCGCATGTAGAGCGCGACCTGCAGGCTGCCCTCCGCGATCCACCTCGCGGCGGCGGGGGCGCTCGAGCCCTTGTAGTCATACACGACCGCCTCTCCCTCCGGACTCACGTCGACGCGATCGATCCGCCCGCGAAGCATCACCCCGCCGCCGATATCGAACGCCGGCAGGACGCCGTCGGCGGGCGCGGCCAGCCCGAACTCGAGCTCCAGGTGGGTCGGCTCGAGCGCGGGGGCGCCGTGGCCGTCGTCGGGAGCGGCCCGCGCCGCGTGCTCCAGGTAGCGCTCGAGGTCCGCGCGCAGGCGCCGGCGCACCCCCGGCCGGCGCTCGGGCGCCACCGAGAGCGGGTAATCCGGCTCATTCTCCGCCAGCGCGCTCGCGAGCAGCTCGCGCGCGAGCCCGAGGCTCGCGACGGTCAGCCGGCCCGACCCGGTCCTGCGCCGCAGGCCCTCGAGCGTGTCCTTCAGCGCAGCGTGGGCAAGCCCGCCGCGCGCGAACGGCTCGGGTTCCGGGTCGAGGTCTTCGGCGCGAAGCACCCTCTCCACGAACCAGCGGGCGGGACATCTGATCCACTGTTCAAGCGAGGAGGCCGACCACACGTGTCCCGGCTTCGCACCGTCGGGCCCCGCGCGGTTCTCGAGCAGCTCGGTGTGACGCAACGTCCTGAGCGCGCCGACCGGCCGCGCCACCCCGCCCGGCCGCGCCACCGCTTCGCGCCGAGCCGAGCGCGACCCCGCCCCGTCCGCGGCTCCCGAACAGCGGTCCGCCGGGCCGGCGAGCGATGTTCGGTCGCCGAGGCCCTCGTCGAACAGGTCGCACACATCGTCCACGAACGGCGATCTGGCCAGCGGCACGCCGTCGTCGTCGGCCGCGTGCCAGCTCAGCGTGAGCGACTCCTCCGGACGGGACACCGCCGCGTAGAGCAGATATCGCTCCGCGGCCAGCGCATCGTCATTGCGTGGATCGCCGGTGCCCCAGCCGACCGTCAGGCCCGTCACCTCCGCGAGGCGGCGCCGCTCTTGCTGGCCGAGCAGCGGCTGCGCCGGCGCCGGCGCCGGGAACACCCCGTCCTGGAGCCCGCACAAGAACAGCGCGCGCACGCGCCTGGCGCGCAACGCGAGCGGGTCGAGGATGGCCACGGTCTGAGAGGGGGCGCGCTCGCCGCTCACGACCTCCACGCGCTCGAGAAGCGTCGCCAGCTGCGCCGCGTCGCCGGGGGCCAGCTGCGGAGCGAGGCGGGCGAGCTCGCGCAGCTCGCCCAGCGCGCGCAGGCCCGCCTCGAGAGCGCGCGCCTCGTCGAGCTCGACGCTCTCCAGCACGCTCGCCCGCCCGCGCCTCGGCGCGCAGAACAGCCACCGCAGCTCGCGCGTCACCCGATCGATGAGCGCTGCGCTCGATGCGGCCGGCCGGCCGGCCGGCGGCGATACCGTCGCCGAGCCGCCACTCACCGCCCCGGTCGCCAGCTCATCGATCACCTTCAAGCGCCAGTGGCTCTGCTCCCACAGGCCCCTCGCCTGCGAGGCGCCGTGGGCGCCCGTGCGCTTCGCCCGGGCCTCGAGCCGGTCGGCCAGCTCGGGGTGCTCGAGATAGCCGGGTGCCCGCAGCCAGGCCAGCAGATCTCCCGCATCTCCCGGCGCCAGCCCGTCCGGCCCGGGAACGCAGCGAAGCAGACCGATCACCGCGCCACCGATCGCGCTGTCGGCGAAGGGTCGTCGCCGCTGCAACGCGTATGGGATATGGGCCGAGGAGAAGACCTCTTCGACCAGCTCGCAGACAGCGCCCGGGGCCCGCAGCACCACGGCGATCTCGCCTGCGGCCATGCCGCGTTCCAGCAGCGAGCCGACCTCACGGGCGATGAGCTCGAGCTCGGCGCGCTGGTCTGCGCCCTCCAGCAGGCGCACCGCGCTCCCGGGGTCCACGCGCCCGGCGTCGGGCTCGAACAGCGAGCGCTCCAGGTGCGCCAGGGCGGCGCGCGCGCCCGGAGCGTAGTACTCGGCCCGCGCCGCGAGCTCGGTGTGCCTGGCGGCCAGCGGCTCGAGCGCGTGGAATGAGCCGGCGCGCCCTGCGAACGCCGCGCGGCCCGGCTCGTAGCTCAGCGACACCGTCACCTCGGCGCCGACCACGGCGCCGAGCGTTTCGATCGCATCGATCTGGAGCGGCGTCAGGTCGTCGAACCCGTAGAACAGCACGGGCGTCCCTCGCCACAGCGCGGGCCTGAGCCGCAGCGCATCGAGCGCGCGCACGGCGCGCTGCTCCTCATCGACGCGACCGATGCCCTCGAGCACGCGCGCGTAGCGGCCGAACAGCTCGCCGAGCGGCTCGCCCGGCGATTCCGATCCGTCCACGGCCGTCCACTGCCGCAACGCCGCGGCGAGCCTCTGCGGGGTGATCCTGCGGATCCGAACCTCCGCGAACAGCGCCGCCAGCGCCCGCACGAACCCACGCGCGGGCGGAACCCCCTGCGACGGGCGGCTCGCCGTGGCGGGGGCCGTGCGCGGCCTCTCGTGGCGCACCCCTGGCTGCGCCCCGTGACCGGCGGCGATACTCGCCAGCAGCTGTCGGCGGGCAAGCCCGCCGAGCACGGGCTCCGCCACCCCGGCGCGGCGGACGACCTCGCCGATCAGCCCCTCGAAGCGCTCGAACCGCGCGCCCATCACCGCCCCATCAGCGGCCAGCTCGCGCCGGTAGCGCTCGGCGTCGACGAGCGTGGGCAGGACCAGCAGGGGCTCCTCGCCGTGGGCGAGGTGCCTGCGCAGCGCGTCGATGACGACATGCGCCTTGCCCGCGTTCGCGGGCCCCGTGATCAGCGTTATGGGCACGTGACGCCAATACTGGCGAACGCCCCCGACGCGCTCAGCGCCCCGCCGGGGATCCGCCTACGCGGCGCTGCGGGCCTCGACGGTCTCGCTCGTGGCCTCCGCCTCGGCCTCCGGGGGCTTGGCGCCCTCCCTGGCCCACTCCTCGTTGAACTCCACCCGCCATTTGCCCTCATCGGTCTGACTCATCGCCAGGTGGGCCCTGAAGCTGCGCCCGCTGCGCCCGCGAAAGCCGGTCACGGCGCTCGCGGTGTAGCCCGTCTTGATCAGCTCGCGCGCGACCGCGATCGGCAGCTGCTTGCCGGCCTTCGCCTTCCAGATCACGAACCCGCAGCCGGGGTCCTCTTTCGCCCAGCAGGAGTACCCCTTGCGGTTCTCCACGATCTCGTGACCGCACACCGGGCAGGGCCCCAGCTTGGCGCGAGGGATGCGTACGTCTTTGAGGGTCTCGTCGAGCTCCTTCACGGTCTCCTGCGCGAAGTCCGCGATGTCGCTCATGAAATCCTTGCGCGAGTCCTCCCCGCGCTCGATCTTGCCCAGTCGGTGCTCCCAGCTGCCGGTCAGCCCGGGAGACGTGAGCGCATGCTCGTTGAGCAGCCTGATGACGTTCAGCCCCTTCTCGGTGGCCACCAGCGCCCGCCCGTCGCGCTCGACGTAGCCGACCTGGATCAGCCGCTCGATGATCGCCGAGCGCGTGGCCGGCGTGCCGATCCCCGAATCCTTCATCGCCTCGCGCAGCTCGTCGTCATCGACGAGCTTGCCCGCCGTCTCCATCGCACCCAGAAGCGACGCGTCGCTGTAGCGGCGCGGCGGTTTCGTTTCCTTGCGCGCGCTCTCGATCTCGAGCGTCTCGACCTGCTCGCCGTCGTTCAGCCGCGGAAGCTGCTGCTCAGCGCCCTCGTCCTCCTCGCCCGCGGGCCGCGAGTCGGTGGCCACCTCGTCGTAGACCCCGCGCCAGCCCGCCACGAGCAGGAGCTTGCCGCGCGTGCGGAACACGTATGGCCCGGCGCCGTCCTTCTCCTCCGTCGCCACGGTCGTCTCCACGCGGGTGTTCTCGAACACCGCCTCGGGGTGGAACACCGCGAGGAAGCGCCGCGCCGCCATGTCGTAGATCCGCCGGTCGTCTGAGCCCATCTTCTCGAGCACGTGCTCCGAGCGCGTCGGAATGATCGCGTGGTGGTCGGTCACCTTCTCGTCGTTGACGACCCGCGCGAGCGGCAGCAGGTCGAGCTCCGTCACGTACTCCGCGCCGCGGCGATACTCAGGATGCTTGCCGACGAGCTCCGCGATCGGCTTGATCTCCTCGACCATGTCACTCGGCAGGTAGCGCGAGTTCGTGCGCGGATATGTGAGCGCCTTGTGCTCCTCATACAGGCGCTGCGCCGCGGCGAGCGTGCGCTTTGCGGAGAACCCGTAGCGGTTGTTCGCCTCCCGCTGCAGCGTCGTCAGGTCATACAGCATCGGCGCTTTCTCGCGCTGCTCTTTCTTCTCGAGCTTCGTGATCGTCGCGCTCCGGCCGCGGCAGGCCTGCACGACCGCCGCCGCCTCGCCCTCGCTCGCGATCCGCGGCCCGCGCGTCTTGCCCGCCTGCGCCGGCGCGTGGTAGCGACCGCCGTAGGTGCGCTCGCCGTCGCCGGCCTGCTCCGCGAGCGGTGGGGCCGCGAACGTGGCGTCCACCAGCCAGTAGGGCTCGGGCACGAAGGCCCTGATCTCCTCCTCGCGACGGGCGATGATCGCGAGCGTCGGCGTCTGCACGCGCCCGAGCGACACCGCGCCGTCGAACGAGCTGCGCAACCGGATCGTCGCCGCGCGAGTGGCGTTCATGCCCACGATCCAGTCTGCCTCCGAGCGCGATCTCGCCGCCTGCTCGAGGCGCGTGAACTCCTCGGCCGGGCGCAGCGCGCCGAGTGCCTGCTTCATCGCGGCGGTCGTCATCGAGTTCAGCCACAGCCTCCTGACGGGCTTGTCCGCCTTCGCCTTCTCGTACAGATAGGCGAAGATGAGCTCGCCCTCGCGGCCCGCGTCGCAGGCGTTGATCACCTCCGCGACATCGTCGCGCGCGAGCTGCTTCGAGACGACCGACATCTGCTTGCGCGAGCGCTCGTCGCGCACCACGAGCTTGAAATGCTCCGGCACGATCGGCAGGTCGGGCATCCGCCAGCTCTTGTACTTGGGGTCATAGGCATCGGGCTCCGCGAGCTGAACCAGATGACCGACGGCCCACGTGATCACATGCTCGGGACCCTCGAGGAAGCCCTCGCTCTTCTGAAACGGACCGTCCAGCACGCGCGCCAGGTCCTGCCCCACCGAGGGCTTCTCGGCTATCACCAGTGTCTTGGACATCGCGGTCAGCGTAGCGGGTGCCCACGCGGCGGGATCGCGAAGCGCCGTTTCGCCGCGGGCGCGAAATCGTCCGTTCGCGCCCGGCTCAACCCGCCGCGCACGGCCCCGTGCTCGATTGGGCGCCGGCCTGCAGGCGAGCATTCGCTTCGCCGAGCACGGAGGCCACCGTGGAGTTGGCCACCCCGTAGCCCCCGGCGGAGGAGCCGCCGAGCGTGCTGGCGAACACGGTGGTCAGGACGCGTCCGTTCCCGTCCACGATCGGCCCACCGGAGTTGCCCGGACGCACCAGGCCGCGCAGCGGCGTGAGCAGGCGGGATACCGGTCCGCGGCCGTATGCGTCCTGCGTGAGCACGGACTGCGTGTGCCCGATTCGCGCCGGCTCGGCGTCGAACGGCCCGTTCTCCGGGTAGCCCAGGATCGCCCCGCCCGCACCCGCCGCGGGATCGTTCACGAGCCTGAGGGCCGGTAGTTCGAGGCCCTGGACGCGCAGCACCGCGACGTCGTCGGTGGGGTCGAAGGCGATCGGCTGTGCCGCCAGCCCGGGGGATTCTCCGCCGACCTCGACCGTCGTGTCCCGCTCGCCGGCGACGACGTGAGCGTTGGTCACGACGAGGCTCGGCTCAGCAACCCACCCCGAACCCTCGATCGCGAGTCCGCACGCCGTGCCCAGCACGCGCACGACGCTGCGCGACGCGGCTCTCACGCCGGGCGAGCGCGCGAGCTGCGGCGTCGGCGCCGCCACGTCCGGCGAGGGGCCCGTGATCGTGGGCAGGGGGTCGAGGCGTGCCAGCGCGTTCAGAACCGGGCCGGACGGCGGGAGCAGTACGTTCAGCTCGCGCAGGATGGCCGAGCGCTGGATGTCGGCGCGCAGCTTGCCCTGCCCCGGCGTCTGGGCCGCCACGGCCGCGAGGATCCACACGACTCCGAGCCCGAGCGCCGCGCCGAGCGCCGCGCCGAGCAGGCCGTCGAGGAGGCCCATCCCGGGAATCACGAGCGTGCGCCGGAGCTTGAACCCGACGCCCTCCAGTCCGCTGGCGAGAACCGCGCCGCCGAGCAGGGCACCCAGCAGTCCGAACGCGGGAGCGTAGGGGGAGGATGATCCCCGCGCGAGCAGCATCGGCCCCAGGCGGGTGCCGAGGAACGCACCGATGGCGAACCCGGTGAACGAGAGCACGCCGACGATGAAGCCCTGCCAGAAGCCGAAAGACGCGAGGACGGCCGCGAACGCGACAATGATCCAGTCCAGCTCTGTCACCCGTCATGTTCTATCGCTCTCCGACTGAGAACCAGGCTCAACGCCTGCATCGCGCGCGCCCTGTCATCGCGCTCGCCGGCGTCGCGTTCGCGATCGGGGCGATCGTCGGCGCGAACCAGGGCGCATCCTCGACGCAGGAGCTGGCCACCCGGTTCGCGCTCGCCTGGACGAAGAGCGACTACGCGACGATGTACTCGGACATCGACGCCGCGTCCAAGCTGCAGGTCTCGGCCGGCGAATTCGCCGACGCGTATGCGCGTGCGCTGATCACGGCCGGCGCGACGAGCATGCGCGTCGCGGGCAGACCGCGCGATCTTCCCGGCGGGCTGATCGCCGTCCCGGTTCGCCTCACAACGCACCTGTTCGGCACGCTGACGCTCGACTTCGAGTTGAGGATCGTCGATGGGGCCGAAGGCCCCCGTGTCTCCTGGTCGCGGTCGATGGCCTTCCCCGGACTGCGCCCCGGTGAGCTGCTCGCCATACGCACCGCGCTGCCGCGGCGGGCGACACTGCTGGCGCGCGACGGGACGGTGCTTGCCAGCAGTCCCGAACCGGGCTCCGCCGGCGGGCGGTCGACGGCGGCGGATCGAAGCTCGCCGCTCGGGGAAGTCGGCAGCGCCGTCGTGGGCACGCTCGGGCCGATCCCGGCCGCGCGCCGCAGCGGGCTCGAAGCCGAGGGAACGCCTGCGGACGCCCTCGTCGGCGTGACGGGCCTCGAGCGCGCGCTCGATGATCGCCTGCGCGGAGTCCCCGGGGGGGAGCTGCTCGCGGGCGGTCGCGTGCTCGCGTCAGCCGCTCCGCACCCGGCGCCGGCCGTCCGCAGCAGCGTCTCCCCCTCGGTCCAGCGCGCCGCGGTGGTCGCGCTCGGCGGCCAGTACGGTGGGATCGTCGCGATGGCGCCCTCGACCGGGCAGATCCTGGCGGTGGCGGGCATCGGCCTCGACAGCGTCCAGCCGCCTGGATCGACGTTCAAGATGGTGACGGTCAGCGGTGTGCTTGAAGCCGGAATCGCGCACCCGCACACGGTGTTCCCCTACGCGACGTTCGCCACGCTCGACGGGGTGAAGCTGAACAACGCCAACGGCGAGGACTGCGGCGGCACGCTCGAACTCGCCTTCGCGGTGTCCTGCAACTCGGTGTTCGCCCCGCTCGGCGTGAAGCTGGGCTCGGCGCGCCTGGTCGCCACGGCGGAGCGCTTCGGCTTCAACAGCCCGCCCGGGATCCCCGGCGCCGCCGAGAGCACGCTGCCTGCAGCCGCGCAGATCCAGGGTGAACTCGACGTCGGATCGACGGCCATCGGCCAGGGGCAGGTCCTCGCCAGCGCGCTGCAGATGGCCATCGTCGCAGCGACGATCGCCGACGGCGGGCGGCGGCCGACGCCGACGTTCGCGTTGGAACGCCCGCACACGGGGGCAGAGCGCGCGATCAGCCCCGGTGTTGCACGCACGGTGCGCCGCCTGATGATCGGCGTGGTGCGCGCGGGCACCGGCACCGCCGCCGCGATCCCCGGCGTCGTTGTCGCGGGCAAGACCGGCACAGCTGAACTGAAGACGGTGTGCCCCTCGGGCTCGAGCTCCGGCGGAGGTGAAGCCGCGTCGGGAGAATCCGGCGCGGAAGGCTGCCAGGGGACGGCGAGCGAAGCGAGCAACACCGACGCCTGGTTCGCCGCGTTCGCTCCGGCGCTTCACCCGCGCATCGTCGTCGGCGTGCTGCTCGTCAAAGACGGCGCCGGCGGGGCCACCGCGGCGCCCGTCGCCCGCCAGGTGCTCGAAGCGGGACTCGCCGCCGGCCACTGAGCCGACGAACGGCGCCGTCCCGTCAGACGTCGAGCTCGGCCGAGGCCGATTGCGCAGGGTCGTTGGGGCTCACGATCCTCAGCTCGAGCGGCCGGTTGTCGAGCGAGACCACGGCGATCTTGTACAGCAGCAGCGCGCCCTGGGTCGGGCCGTCGGCCGCCACCGAGCTGAGCGCCGGAATGCGGCTGTTCCCAGGTATCAGCCCGCCGCGGTAGGCGAACTGGTTGGTCTGGTCGGGGAACACCGGGACGTAGAGGTTGTTCTGCGTGTCGGCGATCGTCACCCTGCTGGCGAGCAGGCGCGCCTGCGACGAGTCGTTGTAGACCTGGATGAAGACCCCGAACCACTCCTGGCCGGGTTCGAGCTTGCGCTCGGCCGGGGTGAGCCCCTGCAGATAGGCCGCGTCCTCGACGTCGAAGGGATTCAGCTGGCGTGAGAGCTGGACCTGATAGGTGAGCGGCCCGACGTTCAGATACGGGGCGTTGGCTCCGGACTCACCGGCGTAGGTGCCGGTCGTGACCCTGCTGTGGGAATCGCCGCAAGCGCCGAGGGCCAGGGCCGCGAGCAGGACGAGCCCGGCGAGCGGGAGCTTGCGCAGACGGCTGGACATGCGACGCGGCAGTCTATCCTGATCCCGCTCGGCGCTCATCCGCGCGCGACCATCACGCGCCTTCCGGCGCCCTGGGCTTCGCCCCCCTCGAGGATCGCCCGCAGCCGGCGCAGCGCCCGCGCATGCTTTCGTCTCGTCCAGCTGCGCGCTCCGAGAGCCTCCCTCAACCGGTCCGACGGCGCCGCGGGGAAGGTCTCCAGTGTGAACTGCGCCCGCGTCGCGCCGGATCCCACGGGCGAGAGCTCGTAGACGCCGAGCGTGCGAATGCGATTGTTCTTGCCGGTGCGTCCGACCTCGACGATTTGACGCGGGCGATCGACCTCGGCGAACGTCACGTCAGCCCAGCTGAAGCGGTTGAGCGGCGCCTTGACGCGGAAACGCGCCCCGGCACCACGTCCGACGGAATCGATCCGCGTCAGGTGCCAATCGACGAGGTAGTGATCGGTGAACTGCGGATGGTTGGCGATGTCGTTCAGATAGTCGAAGACCCGCTCTCGGGGGGCGGATATCACGATCGACACGGTGACCGGGTCCACAGCGACCGCCAGTCTATTGGCCGCCTGGCGAGACGGCGGCTTCGAGCGCGCCGGGCGCTACGCGGCGCGCGCGGTGAGCCGCACGGCGTTGCCGTGCTCGGAGTGGCGGACGATGTCGCTCGCGACCGGCGTTTCGCGCCGAAGCGAGCGGCAGAGCTCGCACACGAGACCCTCTCGGCGCCCGTCGTAGAGGTGGATGTTCTCGCCGATCAGCGGGGAGCGACCGCAGTCCACGCAGCGATCGCGGCCCTCCTCGAGGGCGCCCACGCCGTGGCGCAGGAGCAGGCGCTCGAACTGCTCGGAATGGGTTGCCCGGGAGGCCATCTCGGTCTCGGGTTTCGCCGGCGGCCGCCCGCCTCCTGCCCGCGATTGCGCCCGCCCAGCGCGGGCGGTCACCGTGCGCCGGGGGGGTCCGGGCCGGCACGAGCGGCCACCCGTCTCGCCGAGCGGGCGCGGACCTACCATTTTGCTAGGTTTTGTTATCCAGAACTCTGTGCCCGCACGGGCTTGCGTGGTTGAGCCTTGTTATGATCGCCACTAGCTTCCCTCAATGGTGTGCATCCCCGCGATGACACCGAGTCGAAAGGGGAGGGGTAGAGCTATGGAGTCACTTACGTCGGGCACCTTCGTCGGCGCTGGGTCGTTTCGCTGCCGGCGCTGCGGCTATGTCCTCACCCTCTCGAGCTCGGACCCGCTGACCGACTGTCCCGGCTGTGCGGGCAGGGACTTCGTGCGCGCATCGCTGTTCAGCACCGAGCGCATCGGAGGCGGGCGGGCGGGCGGCGAGCGCGTGACGCTCTCGGAACCCGCCCCCGTGGACCACGACGCGCGGATCGCCGCGGCGCGGGAGCGGATCGAGCAGCCGGGGCAGTACCTCTGCTACGAGGAGAGCGGCGAGCTGAGGACGGTGGCGCTCACGCGGGAGTGGACTCGCATCGGGCGCAGTCTCGCCGCCGATGTCCGCTTCGACGACCCCACCGTGTCGCGCCGGCACGCCCTGATCGTCCGCCACCCCGACGGCGTGCGCGTGCTCGACGACCGCAGCCTCAACGGCGTCTTCGTGAACGGCGCGCGGGTCGAAGGCAAGGTGCTCAACGACGGCGATGAGATCGTGGTCGGGCGCTACCGCCTGAGCTTCCTGGACGTCACCCCCAGGCCCCGCACGACTCCCGCGAGCGGCGAGCAGAGCTCGTTGCGGGAAGCCGGTTGAGCACCACGCCGCGCCCCTGCGGGCGCGCCGCGTAGTATCGCCGGGATGGGTCACACGATCGCCGTGCTCTCGCAGAAGGGGGGGACGGGCAAGACAACCGCCGTTCGCACGCTCACCGACGTGCTCCGCCGAAGCGGAGTGCGCACGCTGGCGGTCGACCTCGACCCGCAGGGCAACCTCTCCGACTACTTCGACCTCCCCCCCGACGTCGAGCCCACGATCGCGGACGTGCTCGCCGGGCGATCGGGGGTCGCCGAGGCGATCCACTCGGAGATGATCCCGGCCAACCTGAGTCTCGCCGAGGCCGAGCTTATGCTGGGCGGCAAGATGGGCCGGGAGCTGACGCTCAAGCACGCGCTGGCGAAGCTTCCCGACGACTACGAGCTGGTCCTGATCGACTGTCCGCCCTCGCTCGGGCTGCTGACCGTCAACGCGCTGGTCGCCGCCGATCGGGCGCTGATCACGGCGGAGGCCCAGTACTTCGCGCTGCAGGGGGTCGAGCAGGCGATGGAGGTGGTCGAACTCGCACGGGACAGCCTCAACCCCGGGCTGACGCTCCTGGGCGTGCTGCTCAACCTGGCCGACATGCGCACGGTCCATTCGCGCGAGGCGCTGGCCTCGCTGAAGGAGCGCTTCGGCGAGCAGATGTTCGACACGGTCGTGCGAGCCTCGATCGCCTATGCCGAGTCGGCCGAGCGGGCGACGTCGATCCTCGACCACCGTCCAGACCTCGGAGCGGACTACGTCGCCCTCGCGGGAGAGGTGCTCGCACGGCTGCCCGGCTTCGAGGCCGCCCGCGACAGGCTCGCGCGCGTCTAGCGCGCTCAGACGACGGCGGCCGGACCGGGGGCGGGTGCCAGGCTAGAGCTCTCCGACGTAGGCGCCCTGCGACTCGAACGGGACCCTCAGCAACGTCGCCCAGCCCTCCACCTCGGCTCGAAGCGCCTCGGCGACGGCGCCGGTCTGCTCATAGAAGCACCACACGAGCACCGTCGGGCCCGCGCCGGAGATCGTCGCGCCGAGCGCCCCCATCGCCCGCGCGCCGGAGGCCAGCTCGAACGAGCGGGGGAAGAGATCCGCCCGCGCTCGCTCGTGCAGGCGATCGTGCAGGCCCCGCGACAGCAGATCCCAATCGCCCGCGACGAGGCCCAGCGTCAGCAGCGCTCCGTGCGCCACGTTGAACACGGCGTCTGCGAGCGGCACCTGCGCGGGCAGCGCCGCGCGCGCGGCGCGGGTGCGCACGGGCCGCTCGGGCACCACGGCCAGCGCCTCCAATCCGGTCGGCGGGTCGAAGCGGCTCGCCCGCCCGTCCGCGTAGACGACGAACCCGCCGAGAAGCGCGGCCGCGACGTTGTCGGGGTGGCCCTCGAGCCCTGAGGCCTCGGCGAGCAGCTCCGCGTCCAGCTCGAACAGGTGGTCGGCCGCCATCAGCCCCGCGACGATCGCGGCGGCGCTCGATCCCAGGCCGCCCACGAGCGGGATCTCCGAGCGGATCCGGAAAGTGAAGTCGTCAGCGGGGTGGAGGCGCTCGAAGGCCTGCACGCAGAGGTTTTCGCGCCCCTTGGCCACCGGCAGATCCGACTCCACGGCGAACTGCCCCGTCTCGAGCACCTCGAGCTCCATGTGCAGCGACAGCGCAGCCGCCATGCAGTCGAACCCCGGGCCGAGGTTTGCCGAGGACGCCGGCACGCGCACGACCCGCCTACGGATCACCCAGCACCGCTTCCTCGATCGCGGCGGTCTCCGCGATGCACTGGATCACTTTGCCGTCGTTGTTGGCAATCGCCGTCTCGGGGTCCTTCAGGCCGCGACCCGTCAGCACGCAGACGATCTGCCGTGCGCCGTCGGCTCCGTACTTCAGCAGTCCGGCCACCGAGGCCGCCGAGGCGGGCTCGCAGAACATGCCTTCCCTGGATGCCAGCAGCCTGTACGCGCGCAGGATGTCCGCGTCGCTGACCGCGCGGATGGCGCCACGCGACGCGGTCGCCGCCGCCATCGCGTCCTCCCAGCGGACGGGATTGCCGATCCGAATCGCGCTGGCGACGGTTTCCGGATGCTCCACGGGGTGGCCCAGCACCAGCGGCGCGGCCCCCTCGGCCTGGAACCCATACAGCCTCGGCGCCGCCCCCACCTCCACGAAGCCGCGCCAGTAGGCCGTGATGTTGCCCGCGTTTCCGACAGGGATGCACAGCGCTTCCAGCTCGCCTTCGAGGTCCTCGTGCAGCTCGAAGGCGGCCGTCTTCTGGCCTTCCATCCGGAAGTCGTTCACCGAGTTGACGAGCACGATCGGATGCGCGTCGGTCAGCTCGCGCACGAGCGTGAGCGCCTGGTCGAAGTTGCCCGCCAACGAGATCACGCGCGCGCCGTGGGCCAGCGTCTGGGCCATCTTGCCCTGCGCGATCTTCCCGTCGGGGACGATCACCGCGCAGGTGATTCCCGCGCGCGCCGCGTACGCCGCCGCGCTGGCGGCGGTGTTGCCGGTGGACGCGCAGATCACGGCCTTGGCGCCTTCGCGCACCGCAGCGGACACGGCGCAGGTCATGCCGCGATCCTTGAACGACCCCGTGGGGTTCGCGCCCTCGAGCTTGAGGCGCACCGTCGCCCCGACGAGCTCGGACAGCACCGGCGCACGCATCAGCGGCGTCGAACCCTCCTGGAGGCTCACGACGGGGTCCTCGGCCGCGAACGGCAGCCGCTCGCGATAGCGCTCGATCAGGGGAACGTGACAGTCGGTCATCGGCGTTTGCCTGCGTCCGTGGCCCTCATGTGAACTCCTCTTCGATCACCCTGATGGTTCGGGGCGTGGAGCGTATGAAATCGAGCTGAGCGAGCCCGTCGACCGCGGCTTGCATGCTCGACTCGAGCACTGGGTGGGTGACCATCACCAGTCGTGCGTTCTCTCCCAGGCCCCGTTGCACGACCGACCTGACCGACACTCCGTGCTCGCCTATGACTCCCATCACGTACGCCAGCACGCCGGGGCGATCGGCGACGTCCAGGTGCAGGTAGTAGGCGCTCTCGACGTCCTTGATCAGGCGCAGGGGCAGGGGCGGAGCCGGCGGGCGTGCGCCGCCGGTCATCACGCTCACGACGTCGCCGAGCACCGCGCTGGCGGTCTGCCTGCCGCCCGCGCCCGGTCCCGACATCGTGATCTCGGTGACCGTCGGGGACTCGACCGTGACGGCGTTGAACGAGCCGCGCAGCGACGAGAGGGGGTGTCCGGAGTACAGGAACGTGGGATGAACGTGGACCGACAGGCCCCCCTGAAGGCGCTCGGCGGTCCCGACCAGCTTCAGCCCCAGACCGAGCTCCCGCGCGTACTGCAGGTCGTCCGAGTGCAGGTGTTCGATCCCCTCGTAGCGCACGTCGTTCAGGTGCACCGGCGTGCCGAACGCCAGGCGCGCGAGGATCGCCATCTTGGCCGCGGCGTCGCGGCCGCTCACGTCTTCGCTTGGATCGGCCTCGGCGTAGCCCCGTCGCTGCGCCTCCTGGAGCGCCTCGGCGTAGGTCGAGCCGTCGGCCATCTCGGTGAGGACGAAGTTGGTCGTCCCGTTGACGATCCCGTGAATGCGCTCGATCGGGGTGGCCGCGAGCGATTCCTCGAGCACGCGCACGACCGGCACCGCACCCGCGACCGCCGCCTCGAAGCGCAGCCTCACCCCGCACTCCCGGGCGGTCTCGAACAGCTCCTCGCCGTGCTGGGAAAGCAGCTGCTTGTTCGCGCTGACCACGTCCTTGCCCGCGCGGATCGCGCTGAGCAGGTACCCACGGGCCGGCTCGATCCCGCCGATCAGCTCGACGAGCAGGTCTGCCTCGGACAGGATCTCCTCGAAGCTGCCCCGCGTGCGCGTCAGCACCCCGCAGATCACCGGCCGGCGGCCGTTGAAGCGCGCGATCTCCGCCGCCCTTTCCTCGAGCAGGGCCGAGAAGGCCGAGCCGACGGTGCCGTGACCCAGCAGCCCGACCCTGAAGTCGCCGTCCGATGTCCCGCGATCAGCCGCCATCGGAGGCGATCTCCTCTCCTGCCGCATCGCGCGCAAGCAGATCGTCGAGGCTCTCGCGCCTGACGACGACGCGCGCGTCGCCGTCGGAGCAGAAGATCACCGGCGGCCTGGGAACGCCGTTGTAGTTGCTCGCCATCGCGTACCCGTATGCGCCGGTCGCCGGCGTCACGACCACGTCTCCCGGCCTCGGATCATCGAGCAGCGCGTCGCGCACGATCACGTCGCCGGACTCGCAGTGCTTGCCGGCGAGCACGCACCTCATCTGCCCGCCGAAGCGGTCGGCCACGTGCGCTTCGTATGCGGCTCCGTAGAGCATCGGCCGCAGGTTGTCCGACATCCCGCCGTCGACCGCCACCCAGCGCGAGACGTTGGCCTTCACGCTCTCCACCGTGTAGAGCGTCACGCCCGCGTTCGCGCTCATGGCCCTGCCGGGCTCGATCAGGATGCGCCGGTCGGGGAGCCTGCCGTGGGCGTGCGCCGCGTTGACGATCTCGGCGACGTACTGCTCGATCGTCGCAGGGGCCGGCTGCTGCTCGGTGTAACGCACGCCGAGCCCGCCTCCCAGGTCCCACACCGGGAAGTCGCCGAGCTTCGCGACCTCCGCCACCTCCGAGCGAAACGGCCCGAGGCCGAGCAGCTGGGAGCCGATGTGCGCGTGCACGCCTTCAAGCGAGAGCCCCTCGACGCCTTCCACCCGCTCGATCGCCTCCCGCACCTGCGCGACGGAGAAGCCGAACTTCGAGTCGGCCTGGCCGGTTGAGATCTTCTCGTGCGTCTCGCCGCGCACGTCCGGGGTGACGCGAACGAGGACCGGCTGGCCGGCACCGTGCCCGACGGAGTCCCGCCCGGGCTCCTGCGCCCTCGCCGGCCGGTCGCCCCGCGAGGGCGCGCCGTCGCCGAGCAGCCGCTCCAGCCGGTCGATCTCGTCGAAGTTGTCGATCACGATCAGGCCCACCCGATGACGCAGCGAAAGCACCAGCTCGGCCTGCGACTTAGCGTTGCCGTGAACGACGATCCGCTCCGGCGCGAAGCCCGCCCGCAGGGCCAGGTGAAGCTCGCCGCCGGAGGCCACGTCACACCACAGGCCCTCCTTCGCAAACAGCCGCAGGACGGCGGTGCACGGAAACGCCTTGGACGCGAACGCCACCTGAAAGTCGCGATGACCGGCCGCGCCCCCCGCCTGCACGAAGGCTCGGGCGCGCGCGCGCAGGTCGTCCGGCGCCACCACGTAGGCTGGCGTGCCGAATTCGCTCGCCAGCTCGACCGTGTCGCAGCCGCCCACCTCGAGCCGTCCGCGCTCGTTCAGCCGGCTGCCGAGGGGAAACACGTCGGAGAGGCTCGTGCCGGTGGCCATCGCCGGTGATTATCGCTTGCGACTCAGGCCATCGTCGGACGGAGCGCGTCGAGTCCGCCCCGGCGGAGCATCCAGATCAGCCACCCCAGCCCGATCACGCACAGCGCGAGGCTCTCCAGCTGCGGGGCGGTGAGCCCGATCAGCACCTCGTTGTTGCGGCGGATGAACTCAACCAGAAACCGCTCGAGCCCGCTCGCGAGCAGATACAGCGCGAACACCACCCCGGGACGCACGCGGTCGCGCAGGTGCCACAGAAGGTAGGCGAGCAGGCACATCGTGACGGTCTCATAGATCGGCGTGGGCTGCACCCTCACGCCGGCCGGCGTGGGAACGGTCCCGTGCGGATAGCCCATCGCCCAGGGCAGGCTCGAACGGATCCCGTAGTCGCCGTCGCCGGAGACCTGGCAGCCGATGCGCCCGATCGCGTAGCCGAGCGCGAGCGCGGTGGCGCACATGTCGAACATCCGCAGTTCCACGACGTGGCGCCAGCGCATCCACAGCACGACGCCGATCGCCCCACCGATCGCCCCGCCGTACCACACGAGGCCCGACCCCGAGAACAGATGCCCTGCGAGATCTCCCTTGACCTGGCTGTAGTTCTGGATCACGTAGTAGGCCCGTGCGCCGACCACCCCGCCGATGAGCGCGGCGAACACGACCTCATATGCCCAGTCGGCCGGCCGGCCCAGCTCGCGCAGCCTGCGCGCCACAACCGCCCCGCAGGCGAGAAAACCTAGCGCGAACATCACGCCGAAGGTCTTGATCGAGATGCCCAGGATGTGGACTTCGGGCTTCATTGCATCTGCGCCGCGGCGGTCATCGTGCCCGAGGGACTGTAACGGCAGCCGCCGCGTCGCGAGCCGGCCGCCGCGCCCTCCCGGCGCGCGTGAGCGTCGCGGCGGCGCGCGACATCGGCGGCGCCCGGGAGCGCTTCTGCGACAATCAGCCCATGGCTGCGCGACACTCGAGCTTCGGCAAGGACACCGGCCTGCAGGCCCGGATGCTGTTGACGATGTTCCTGCTCGGCCTCGTCTACGTCGTGTTCATCGGGGTGCTGATCGCGGTCGGGGCCGGGGCCGTCACGATCATCGTGGTGGCGTTGGTGCTGCTGTTGCTGCAGCTGTTCACCTCCGACAAAGCCGCGATGGCCACGCTCGGGGTCAAGGAGGTCTCCCCCGCACAGGAGCCCGAGCTGCATGGGATCATCGAGCGGCTGTGCGTGCAGGCCGACCTGCCCAAGCCGCGGGTGTGCGTGATGGAGACCGAGATGCCGAACGCCTTCGCGATGGGCCGCAGCAGGAAGTCGACCACCGTGTGCGCGACTCGCGGGATCCTCGAGCTGCTCTCGCCGGCCGAGCTCGAAGGCGTGATGGCACACGAGCTCACCCACGTCATAAACCGCGACGTGATGGTCATGACCCTGGCGAGCTTCTTCGCCACGCTGGCCGCGATGATCGCCCAGTTCGCCCTGTTCTTCGGTGGCGGCTTCGGCGGCGGATACGGTCGCAGCAACGAAGAGGAGGAGGAGATCATGCTCGTCCTGCTCGTCTCGGCGCTCGTCTACGCCGTGTCGTTCCTGCTGCTGCGGGCGCTGTCGCGCTACCGCGAGTTCGCCGCCGACCGCGGCTCGGCGGTGCTGACCGGGCGCCCCAGCGCGCTGTCTTCGGCGCTTCTGAAGATCAGCGGGACGATGGAGCGTGTGCCCAGCCAGGACCTGCGCAAGGCCGAGGCGATGAGCGCCTTCTTCATCCTGCCGGCGCGGACCAAGAAGTCGCTGATGAACATCTTCGCCGACCATCCGCCGCTCGAGCAGCGCCTGGCGGCGCTCGAGCGCCTGGAGTCCCAGCTTCAGGGCGCCGCCTGACCGTGGGCCTGCGCGACATCCTCACCGGTCGCCACGAGGTCAAGGGACCGGCGCCGGACCGCCTGTTCGCGATCTCGACGGCCTACGTCACGCTCGAATCCGAGCACCAGATCGACCCGACGGGAACCGCCGCGATCGTCTTCCAGGCGCTCGCCACGAGCGAGTTCGAATCGACGCTGCGCGACATGGAAGAGGTCGTGGCTGCCACCGGCGGCGACTCCGGCACGACGGTCAGTACCGAGGACGACAGCTACGGCTACCGCTGGATGATCCTCCGCAACCCGGCCGGAGCGCCCAGCGTGGAAGACCTCGCGGTGGGGATCAACGCCGTGTCCAGCTCGATCGAGACGGCCGGACACGGCGAGCGTCTGCTGTGCGCGGTGTTCGCCTTCGCCGACGCGCAGAAACGGCCGATCTACTTCATCTACAACTACAAGCGCGGCTTCTGGTACCCGTTCGTTCCGCTCGACGGGACCGGCCGGGCCGCGGGCGCCGCCGGCGAGGCGGACTCCGAACAGCGCTCCACCGAGCGAGAGCTCCAGATCAAGGCGCAGATGGCCTCGGAACTGCCGATGGAGCCTGAGCTCGAGCGCTGGTTCCCGCTGTGGGGCATTCCGATATGAGCCGGCCCTCGTCCGGCGCAGTCGTGCGCCGCCCCGCTAGTCGGGGATGAGGCCCTCGCCCGTGAACTCGGTCGCGGCCTCCTTGAAGCTGAGATCGCTCGGAGGCAGGATCAGGTCTGAGCCCTCGAGCTCCTCCTCGCCGAGGCGCGTGCCGTGGCTGCGCACGTAGTCCAGCAGCGTCCGGTAGGCCTCCGAGAAGCCGTCGTCCCGACCGCTCTCGACGATCGATGCCACCGTTTCCTCGAGCTGGTTGAGCTGCTCGGAATCGCCGTCGGGGAGCAGATACTGATCCTCGCCGGAGATGCGCACGATCATCCCTGACCGCCTTCCGCGGGCTTCTGCGAGGTCTCGCCCGGCGGCGCCTGCGCCGCGCCCTCGGGCGGCTCACTCTGCGCGGGGATCTGCGCCGCCGGCGCCGGCGAGCCGACCCCGACCTCACCCTTCATCTTCGCCAGCTCGTCATCGACCTCAGACTTGCTCGAGAGCTGCTTGAGCTGCTTGTCGATGTCATCTTCGCCGGACCCGAGCGCCGTGATGTCGTCGAAGGTCCCGGCGGCTTCGAGCTCTGACACGGCGTCGGCGCGAGCTTTCATGTTTTCGGTCTTGTCCACGGCGCGCTGCATCGCGAGTCCGACGTCCGCCATCTGCTCACCGACGCCGGTGGCCGCCTCCGAGATCCGCACCTGAGCCTCGGCGGCCGAGTACTGAGCCTTGATGACCTCCTTCTTGGTGCGAAACGCCTCGATCTTGGCGCGCAGTTTCTGCTCGGAATCGGTCAGCTTCTGCTGCTGTTCTTCGAGTTCTGAGACCTGCGTGTCGAGGCCCTGGAGCTCGGTCTGGGCGACGTTCTTGCGCTCGAGCGCGGTTCTGGCCAGATCCTCCTGGCCGGAGGACAGTGCCTGGCGCGCCTGCGTGTCGAGCTTGACGACGCTCTGCTGAAGCGAGGACTCCTGCATCTGCAGGCGCTTCTTGGCCGTCACGACATCGGCGATGCCCTTCTTGACGTTCTGCAGCTGTTCGACCTGCTTCTGGTAGCTGTAGTCCAGCGTCTCGGCGGGGTCTTCGGCACGGTCCAGCAGTTTCGAGACCTTCGCCTTCACGACGGTTGACATGCGCCCGGTCAGGCCGGCCATCTGATCCTCCTATTGCTGTTCTCGGGGCGAGCGATCGGAGATCGCTCGTCAGCAGGCTCAAGCGTAGCCGACGGGAGTCCCCGCGGTCTCAGAGCCCGAGCGGATGGCGAACCGTGAAGCCTCCGTTGGCCGGGCGCAACGGGCGCCAGCGGGGTCCCTGCTCGTTCGACGGGTCATCGGCGGCGCTCGTGTCGAGGCGTAGCCCGGCCACGGTCATGTAGGCGTGCCCGGCGTTCGAGAAGATCGTCACCCAGCGCCCCACCCCGCTCGAGCCCCAAGCCATGAATTCGGAGGAGTCCTCGGGCGCGACGAGCAGGCTGGCGCCGTGCAGGGCGAAGGACACCGTGCCCGAGCAGTCATAGCCCGGGGAGACGAACGACGCGTGGCCGCCGCCGTAGATGTAGGGCAGCCCGATGATCTGATTGGCAGCCCAGATCATCGCCTGAACCGGCGCGGGCGCCGACATCGGAGCCGCTGCGAGCCCGTTCACGTAACGCGCCAGCGACCCCGGAACCAAGAGCTGCGGCTTGGTGTCGGCGACGATGCCCACCGGGCTTCCGCCCGTCAGGCTCATCGTCTGGCCGGCGGGCGTGGGCGGCTGGTAGGGCACGATCGCGCCGGCGACGGTCTGCTCATACACCGGCCCCTTGTAGAGGACGCTCGGCGAGCGGGCCGTGATCGGCGACGCATGGGGCGGCACTGCCGGCGGCGCCGGGGTCTTGGCCTTGGGGCTCGAGCCTCCGCTCGCTGAACCGCTGAGGCTGGTGGTGGTCGTTCCCGCCGCGGCTCCCCCGGTCGATATGGCCAGCGCGGGCGTGGCCGAGGCGGCCAGGAATGTCAGGCTGAGGAAAAACGCACCGGATGCTCGTCCCCGCAAAGCAACAACCTCTTTCGTAGGCCTGCGGGGTTAGCTGACGGGCTAGCGCTGAAAGAGCCTGCGCTTCTCACGGCTTGGCGTGGGATTAGCCCCAACAATCTGGGTCCCCCGTTCCTCGACATCTGGTCAAGGATTCGGCGTTATCGGCGGCAGGCTAGCAGAGTGCAACGACGGTTGCAGCGCGTGCACCGCCATGGGCACGTTGTGCGCGCAAACGCCCCTGGCGGCGCCCGAACGGCGCGGCCGCAGCGCTCGCTAGGGTGCCCCCATGCGTGCACCCCGGCTTCGGCTGCTCGCCGCGCTCGCGCTCGGGACGGTGCTCGCCGGTTGCGGCAAGACCGGACCACCGCGCTCCGGCTCGCCCTCGGGAAGCGTCCCCGCGGTCAGCGCCCCCGGCGCGGTGGGGATCGCGACGAAGAACACCACTCGGCTGGGCGGCGCCGACCCCGTCAGCGATGCCGCGGCGGTTGCGCGCGCCGTGTACCCCGGCCTCACGAGCGCCACCCGCCCGCAGGCCGTCGTGCTCGTCGATGAACGGAACTGGGCGGCGGCGCTCGCGGCCTCGGTCCTCGCGAGCGCGCCGCTCGGCGCGCCGCTCCTCTACACCGGGGGTGGCGCGCTGCCGCAAGCCACCGCGGAGGCGCTGCGGGCGCTTCGTCCCCTCGGCGCGGGTGCCCTCGGCGGCGCCCAGGCGATCCGGATCGGGACCTCAGTCGCCGCGCCGGAAGAGCTTCACAGCCGCACCGTGCCCTCGGCGGGCGACCCCGCGACCACCGCCGCATCTGTCGCGCAGTTGCTCGAGACGGTCCGTGGCGGCGCCCCCCGGCAGGTGATCGTGCTCGCCGCCGAAGCCTCGCCGGCGCTTCAGATGCCCGCCGCGGGCCTCGCCGCCGAGAGCGGCGCACCGATCCTGTTCGTATCCTCGAGCGGCGTCCCCGCGGCGACGGCCGGCGAGCTGCGCCTGCTCGACCAGCCGGCCATCTACGTGGTGGACCCCGTTTCCGTGGGCGGCGGCACGCTTGCCGAGCTCGCCAGCTACGGCCGCGTGACACCGATCGCCGGGGTCTCCAAGGCTGGCGAAGCCGAAGGCCCCGTGACGAACGCGAACGCCGTGGCGCGGTTTACGGATGGAAGCTTCGGCTGGGGCGTCAAAGAACCCGGCCACGGCCTGGTGTTCGCGAGCTCCGGGCGCCCGCTCGACGCCCCGGCGAGCGCCCTGCTCTCGGCCAGCGGCGACTACGGACCGCTGCTGCTGCTCGAAGGCGCGGAAGGGGTGCCCGCCGCGCTGGCGGGATACCTGAGCGACATCCAGCCCGCCTACGGCAGCGCTCCGCAGTATCAGCCGGTCCACGGCGCGTACAATCACGGCTGGCTGATCGGCGACGAACGAGCGATCTCGGCGCGCACCCAGGCCGAACTGGACTCCATGCTCGAGATCTCCCCGCGTCACGTCTCGGCAGAAGAAGAAGGAACCTCCGCCGCGCCCACCGAATGACCGCTCCGCGAGACCCAACTTGAGCCAGGCAGAGGATCCCGAGCTGCTCCGCAGGGAGGGCTCCGACGGGGTGACCGTGGAGGACGTGCGCCGCCTGATGGGCGCGTCAACGCCCCACTTCGCGCTTCAGCTTCGCAACCGCATCGCGAACCTGATCGCCGCGCTGCCCGACGGCCATCCGGCGCGCGTGGAAGGCGAGCGGGAGATCGCGCGCCTTGAGCGCCTCGGCTTCAGCGGGGAGATCCGCGGCGAGATCGGCGAGCCCGCCGAGCGCCCCCTGCCGCCGCTGCCCTCGCTCGATGCGCCCGCGGGCGAGCTCGCCTGAGCTCGACCCTCGCCGCTCTGGGCCCCGGCTAGCGTCCGGCCGCGAACGTCCGCTCGCGCCGGGCCACGAGGAAGCGCGCGCGCAGCCGTTTGAACGCCAGCAACGCGAGCAGGAGGGCGAGCACGAGCAGCGCGACGATCACGGCCCGCGGCGGCCGCGTGAGGATCACGAGCCCCGTGTACAGCCCGATCGTCGGAAGCAGCGTGAGCACGACCGTGTGCGCGCGATAGCCGCTCAAATGCTCGCGCAGCGTCACCTCCACGGTCCCGATCATCACCGCCGCGAGCCCCGCGAACAGGAGCGGAATCCCGGATTCCCCCTCGCCAGACCAACCAGGGTGCCGATCACGCCGATCAGGATCAGCAGCTCTGACAGCGGCCAGGGGTGCCACGGCGGCTGCGGGCGCTCGCCAACCGCGAGACGGTCCGTCAGCACGCTCCCGGGGCGCGGCGGCGCCCTCCCGTCTCGCCGAGCGGGCCGCGCGCGCTCGGAACGAGGCGGGTCCTGCTCGCGCGCGCTCGTCGCCTGCGAGGTGCGGGCGCGGGCGCGACGCCGCTTGCGCGAGCCGCCGTGGCGGCCCTTGTTGCGTTCGGCCACGGCGTCAGGAGCCGGGCCGAGGTTCGCTGCGGCGCATCGACGTCGATCCTAGCGCCTATGCTGGGCTCGATGTCCACGTCATCCTTCTCGGCCCCGCCCGCCGGCGAGGGCGCCGCGGACGGCGCCCTGCCCGCTGGCGCGGGCATCCCGGACAGCGCGCTCGCGGGCCCCTTCCCGGTGGGAGAGTACGCGAGGGCCCTGCGCTCGAAGCTCCGCTCCCTGACCCGCGTACAGCTCGTTGGAGAGCTCGTGAACCTGCGCCCATCGCCGGCACGCGTGTACTTCGAGCTGCGCGACTCGACCGGCGCGATCCCCTGCGCCGCCTGGCTCGAGGACTGGGAGGCGATGCTCACCCGCGCCCGGGGACCCCTCGTGGAGGGCATGCAGATCGTGGTGGCCGGCGGCTGCGACTACTACCCCGGGAGCGGGACCTCGTCACCGGGATTCTCCTTCGCCGTCACGGATCTGCGGGTCGCGGGCGAGGGAGACCTGCTCGCCCGCATCGACCGCCTGCGCAAGCAGCTCGACGCCGAGGGGCTGCTCGAGCCCCAGAAGCAGCTCCCCCGGCCCCATCTGCCCCGCTGCATCGGCGTCATCACCGGAGAGGGCGGCAAGGCTCGCGACGACGTCCTGGCCGCGCTCGCACGGCGCGGCTGGGCCGGGCGCCTCGTATGGGGCTTCGCCCCGGTGCAGGACCGCCACGCCGCACCGGCGATCGTCCGCGCGCTCTCCGATCTGAGCTCCGCCGCGCAGGTCGAGGTGGTGATCGTCGCCCGCGGCGGCGGCTCGCTCGCTGACCTGCTGTGCTTCTGCGATGAGACCCTGTGCCGCACCGTCGCCCTGCTTGGCGTGCCCGTGATCGCCTCGGTTGGCCACCACACCGACCGCACGCTGCTCGACGACGTCGCCGCCGTGAGCTGCTCGACGCCCACCCACGCGGCCGAGGCCGCTGTGCGGGTGGACTGCCTGCGTGCCCGAGCCGAGCAGGGGGCGGCGGCCGCCCGCTTGCGCGACCACGGCCGCCAGGCCGTCCTCTCGCGTGCCCGCCTGCTCGCGACGCTGTCGCGCGCGCCCGCGAGCCACCTTCACCGTCAGCGCGCGCGCCTTCACCAACAGCTGCGGGAGATCCGCGCCGCCTGCCGGCGGCGTCTGCTGACCGAGTGGCGCCTGAGCAAACAGGGCGCGCTCGCACTCCGGCGCAGGACGGACGCCTCGCTGCTCGACTGCCGCCGGCGCCGGCCACACGAATTGGAGCGGCTCATGCTCGCGCTGGCCGCCCACGACCCCCAGCGCACGCTCGAGCGCGGCTACGCGCTCGTCGAGTCCCCCGCGGGGGAGCCGCTGACGACGGCGGCGCGCGCGCGTCAGAGCACTGAGGTCAGGCTGCGGTTCGCCGACGGCGCGGTGCCCGCGAGGATCCTCGACCGGTGAGCGTCGAGGAGCCGCTCACCTACGAGGCCGCCGCGGCCCGCGTCGAGGAGATCATCCGCCGCCTGGACTCCGGCGATGCCAGCCTCAACGAGACGCTCGAGCTGGTCAGGGAGGGCAAGGCGCTGATCGAGCTGTGCGCGCGCGAGCTCGCCGCCGTGGGCGGGGCGCTCGAGGAGCTCCGGCTCGACGAGCTGGTCAGCCGCCTGGAGGAAGAGGCCGCGCGATGATGGGCGGCGTGGCGATGGGCGCCGACGACGGGGAGCTCTCGCCGTGAGCACCTGGGAGGCACTTGCCGAGATGCCCGTGACGATCGACGACTACGTCCTCGAGCCGCTCCAGGCGACGGTGTCGAGTGAGTTCGAGCGCAAGACCACGGTCATCCGCCTGCGCGGCCGCGGCGTAGAGGGCGCCGGCGAGGACGTCACCTACGACGCCGTGGACCACGACATCCTTCAGGCAGCCGGCCCCGCGCTGGCGCTCGCCGGACGCTTCACGCTCGCCTCCTTCGCCGAGCATCTCGGGCAGCTTCCGCTGTTCTCCGTGCCACCGCAGCGCGAGGTCTCCCAGCGCTACCGGACCTGGGCGTATGAGTCGGCGGCCCTCGACCTCGCGCTGCGCCAGGCTCACACGACGCTTCACGCCGCGCTCGCACGGCCGCCTGAGCCGGTGCGCTTCGTCGTCTCGCTGCGCCTCGGCGAGCCCCCCTCGATGGATCCGGTGCGCCGGCGACTGGACATCTACCCGACACTTCGCTTCAAGCTCGACCCGACGAGCTCCTGGGATGAGCGCCTGATCGCCGGGCTGCGGCGCACTGGGGCTGTGGACTCGGTCGACTTCAAGGGCCTGTACTCCGGCTCGATCGTCGATCAGCCCGCCGACCCGGTGCTCTACCGGCGCGTGGCCGAGGCCTTCCCCGACGCGTGGATCGAGGATCCCCTGCTGACCGCCGAGACCGACGCGGTGCTCGCCCCGCATCGCGAGCGCTTCACCTGGGACGCGCCGATCCACTCGATCGAGGACATCCAGGCGCTTCCCTACCCTCCCCGCATGGTCAACATCAAGCCGTCGCGCCTGGGCGGGCTTCGCAGCCTGCTCGACGCCTATGACTTCTGCGCGGCCCAGGGCATCGGAAACTACGGTGGCGGGCAATTCGAGCTGGGCCTCGGTCGGGGCCAGATCCAGTACCTCGCGTCGCTGTTCCACGCCGACGCCCCCAACGACGTCGCGCCGAGCGGCTTCAACCTTCCCGTGCCACGGCCGGGACTGCCGCCGAGCCCGCTCTCCCCGGCGCCCGCGGCGCAGGGATTCCGCTGGGGCTGAGGCGGCCCGCAACTTCTGCACCGCCGGTCGGTTTTCGGTGAATAAGGGCTAAGGTCCGTTGCCGCCGGTTAGCGCACGAGGTCGTCCGACCCGGGAGGGGTCCTCTTGACGAGCATAGGCGCCCACAAGCGATCGAGGTTCCTCTCCGCAGCGATCGCCGCGTCGCTTCTGCTTGCCCTCGCCGCCCATCCCCGGCCGGCCGGAGCCTCGGGCGCCGGAGGCACGCCCCCCACGGGCGCCGCGACCGGAACGACGCACCCCTCCTCCGGCGCCGCGAAGGGCACCGCCACGCGGCCAAACCCGCACGTCTTCACGGTCCGCATCACGGGCGCCAGCTGCGTGCCGGCCGCCCACTGCAGCGGCAATCCCCACCAGGTCTCAACGCACGGAACGCTGTCGCTCAAGGGCGCCGGGTTGAAGCCGGGGATGATCCTCGCCTTTCCAAGCGCCCCCGGGGCTCGCATCAGCAGCTCATCGCCGGCCTCGCGCCTTCGCCCTGGCGCCGGCGGGCTGATCTCGACGGTCCCCAGCAGCGCGCATTCCGGGCGCATCATGGTGCTGCTCGGCGGCGGGCGCTACACGAGCTCCTTCGGCCCGATCTACGTGTTTCGCCATGCCCTCTACCCGCCGGCGCCGAAGGACCCACTGCCGGCGATCGCCGGCTCGCCGGGCGGGAGCGCGTTCGCGGGTCAGGGGATGTGGATCTGGTATCTGAGCCAGTCCGACGGCGGCAACATCGCCTCGATTGTCGCCCAGGCGCGCGCCGCCGGGGTCAGCACGCTGTTCATCAAGAGCTCTGACGGCTCGAGCAACTACTGGAGCCAGTTCTCCCCCCAGCTCGTGGCGCAGCTGCATGCGAGCGGTGAGAGGGTGTGCGCCTGGCAGTACGTCTACGGCTCGAACCCCGCGGGCGAGGCGGAACTCGGCGCGCGGGCGGCGGTCAGCGGGGCCGACTGCCTGGTGATCGACGCCGAGGCCGAGTACGAAGGCCACTACGCGGCCGCGCAGACGTACATCAACGACCTGCGCGCGAAAGTCGGCCCCACCTATGCGGTCGGCCTGGCCTCGTTCCCCTACGTCTCCTATCACCCGTCGTTCCCCTACTCGGTCTTCCTCGGGCCCAACGGCGCCCAGTACAACGCGCCGCAGATGTACTGGAAGGACATCGGCGTCTCGGTCGACACCGTCTACGCCAACACCTACATCGCAAATCGCATCTACGGGCGCGCGATCTTTCCGCTCGGACAGACCTACGGCGGCGTCTCCTCCTCTGACCTTCTGCGCTTCCGCGAGGAGGCCGTCGACTACGGCGCCCCGGGCGTCTCCTTCTGGGACTGGCAGGAAACGCCGTCGAACCTGTGGAGCACGCTGGCCGCGCCGCTTGCCCCCCTCACGAGCGTCACCCCGAACACCACCTCCCCGGAACTGGGCAGTGGCCGCAAGGGCGATCAGGTCCTGTGGATGCAGGAGCACCTCGCGAGCGCGATCCCCGGCCAGGAAACCACCGGCTACTTCGGCTCGCAGACGGTGTCCGACCTCGAGGCCTTCCAGACGGCCCACGGCATCCCGCCGAGCGGCGTCACGGACGCCGCCACCTGGGCCGCGCTGCTGGCCCTGCCCCCCATCGCAGTGAACTGGACGGGGGGCGGGCCGAAGGGTTAGACCCGCTGGATCAGCGTCCCGGTGCCGAGACCGCCGCCGCAGCACATCGTCACGAAGCCGATCTCCTTGTCGGAGCGTTCGAGCTCGTGCAGCAGCGTCGTGATCAGGCGGGCGCCGGTGGACCCGAGGGGATGCCCCAGCGCCATCGCGCCTCCGTTCACGTTGACGCGGTCCATGTCCGGGTTGTGCTCGCGCCGCCAGGCGGCGACGACCGGGGCGAACGCCTCGTTGATCTCGATCAGGTCGATGTCGTCGATCGTCATCCCGTTGCGGTCGAGGATTTTGCGCGTCGCCGGGATCGGCCCCTCGAGCATTTTCACCGGGTCGCAGCCGACGGTCGTCTGGTCGACGATCCGCGCGCGCGGAGTGAGCCCGAGCGCACTGGCCTTCTCCGCCGCCATCAGGAGCACGGCGGCCGCGCCGTCCGAGATCTGGGAGGCGTTGCCCGCGGTGATCTTGCCGTCGGGCTTGAACGCCGGCTTCAGCTGCGAGAGCGCCTCGAGGTTCGTGTCGGGGCGAATCCCCTGATCTGAGACGAACGTGTCGCCGTTGACCGCCATCGGCACGATCTCCCGCTCGAAACGACCCTCCTGGGTGGCCTGGTGGGCGAGCCTGTGCGAGCGCACCGCCAGCTCGTCGAGCTCGGAGCGCGGGATCTCCCATTGATCGGCGATCATCTCGGCGCCGAGGCCCTGTCCGACGATGTTGTGCTTGGCCATCAGCTCGGGGGTGAACGCGACGCCGAACTCCTGCTGTGTCTGCATCACGGCGGCGAACGGCAGGTGGCCCATGTGCTCCACGCCGGAGCCGATCATCGCGTCGTGGACGCCAGCGGCGATCAGGCCGGCGGCGAAGTTGACCGCCTGCTGGGCCGATCCGCACTGGCGGTCGACCGTGGTGCCGGGCGTCTCGATCGGGAGCCCCTCCTGGAGCCAGGCGTTGCGGGCCACGTTGAGGCCCTGCTCGCCGAACTGCGACACGCAGCCGGCGATCACGTCCTCGACCTCGCTCGCGTCGATGCCCGCGCGCTCGATGACCTCGGTGTAGCACTTGCCCAGCAGCGCGTTGGGATGGATGTCCCTGTAGTAGCCCTTTTCTGCGTGCCCACGGCCGATCGGCGTGCGCACCGCCTCAACGATCACGACCTCGCGGCCCTCTGGTTGCCTCATTTCGGGAGTCCTCCTAGGATCTGTTTCCCGGCGTTTGTGGAGAGGAACCCGGGGCGCTCCTTGACGATCGGGCGCTTCTGGAAGGTACCCGGCTCTCCTAGCCCTTACTCTATCGCGTCAGACTTCATAGATTGACTGGTCAGTCAATCGCGGAGAGAGGAGAGCAGGCGTGAACGAGCATCTCGGGATAGCCGGCAGCGGCGCGATCGCATGCGGCCTGGCCGCCACCGCAGCACACCACGGCCCCGTGCTGCTGCTGGCCCGCTCGACCGACTCGGCCGACCGCGCGCGGTTGACCGTGCAGCGGACCCTCAGCCGGCTGGAGGCGGAGATCGATCCGGAGCACGTCCAGGTGGTGACCGATGCAGCGGCCCTCGCCGACGCCACGTTCGTGGTCGAGGCCGTGGTCGAGGACCACTTCATCAAGGCGGGGCTGCTCGCGGAACTGGACCGGATCGTCGACTCCGAGGCGATCCTCGCGAGCACGACCTCGTCGCTGTCGATCGAGCGCCTGGCGCAGGAGTCAGGGCGTCCCGAGCGCTTCCTCGGCCTGCACGTGTTCAACCCGGTCACGAGGATGAAGCTCGTCGAGCTGATCTTCCCCGAGGCGGCCAACTCCGAGACCCGCAGCCGTGCGCTGGCCGTGTGCGAGGCGTTCGAGAAGACTCCGGTCGAGGCTCCCGACGTGCCCGGCTTCGTCGTCAACCGCCTGCTCTTCCCCTATCTCTTCAACGCCGTGCGCCTCGTCGAAGAAACCGGCATGGACCCCGCCGACGTCGACACCTGCATGAAGCTCGGCGCCGGGCATCCGCTGGGACCGCTCGCGCTGCTGGACCTCGTCGGCCTGGACGTCTCGGCCGCGATCGGCGAGACGATCGGCGAGCACGTTCCCGCTCGGATCAAAGTGCTGATCGCCGAGGGAGCCCTGGGACGCAAGAGCGGCCGGGGGTTTCACGCCTACTGAGGTGACGCTCTGGCACCCGCCGTGCGGGCCGCGGACAGCCGCCCGCAGGCCGCTCGAAAAGATTTATCTGGCCTGATTGGACTTTTAGCCGACGTTCATCAAGCTCGCCATACTTCTATATGCGACGCACAAGGTCGCAAGCACACCAGCCTCCTCCCAGTGCACATCCTCCGGCCCGCTCCCCCCGCGGGCCGGAGGTGTTTAACGGCCCGCTCGGCGGACCCGCGCCCACCAACGAAGGGCCCATGGACGGCGCGCCCGGCGCTCACGACCGCTCGCGCGGAGGCGCCGGACGGCGCTCGCGGATGCGGACGGCCTCCACCCGGTTCTCGCGCACCGACTCCACGCGGATCGAGAAGCCATCGGCGCTGACGGTGTCCCCACGGCGGGGCAGCCGCCCGAGTTGGGCGAACACGAAGCCGCCGATCGAGTTGTATGCGTCGCTGTCCACGGGCAGGTCGACGCCGTAGTCGGCCAGGTCGGTGATGGCCACGTGCCCGCGCACGAACCAGTCGCCGTCGGCAAGCCTGCGGACTTCCCCGGCCGCCGGATCGGTCTCGTCGGTGATCTCGCCGACGACCTCCTCGATGATGTCCTCGATCGTCACGATCCCGACGACCCGACCGTACTCGTCCACGACCACCGCCATCGAGGTGCGCTCGCGCTGGAGGTCGGCGAGCAGGTCGTCGAGCGGCTTGGTCTCGGGAACGATCGGCGCGTCGTGGACGATCGGCTCGACGGGAGAGCGCGGTCCCTCCTGCATCAGCTGGCGGGCCAGCATCGATGCGTGCACCAGACCGCGCACGCGATCGCGGTCATCGCCCTCGGTCACCACGAGTCTCGTGTGTCCGCTCGAGATGCACAGCTGCAGCGCCGTCTCGACGTCCTGGGAGATGTCGATCGTGACGACCGCCGGGATCGGGGTCATCACCTGGCGAGCCTCCTGCTCGTGCAGATGGAAGACGCCGGTGAGCATGCCGGCCTCGCCCGGGTCGATGTGGCCGCCCGCATAGGACTCTGCGATCAGGCGCTTGAGCTCGTCCGGAGACCCTCCGCGCCGCTCGAGGCTCGCCTGCACCCCGAGCAGCCGCAGGATCCGATCGGAGACGGCGGTCAGCACGACGATGAACGGATGGAACAGCACGCTGAACCCCTGCAGCGGTCGCGCCACGCGACGGGCCACCGACTCGGCATGGTCGATCGCATAGAACTTCGGGACCATCTCGCCGGCGATCAGCTGCACCGTGGCGATGATCAGGAACGCGAGCGCCGCCGCGAGCGCGACCGCGACCGCGTTGCTGAGCGGTCCGCCGAGGGGGCCCTTGAGGATGTCCGCGAGCGCCGGCTGGCCGAGCGCGCCGATGCCGATCGAGGTCATCGTGACCCCGATCTGCACGGCTGAGATGTACTCGTTGATGCTCCCCAGCTGCGACAGCGCGAGCGCCGCCCCGCGCGCGCCCTGCTCGCGCATCAGCTCGAGCCGCGCCCTGCGCGAGCGCACGAGCGCATACTCCGCGACGACGAAGAACGCGTTGATCGCGACCAGCACGGCCGTCAGGATGAGCTTCAGGCCGTTCACGCCGGATCGAGGGGCTCCGACGGGCGGCCGCGCACGGCGCCGAGGCCCCGGCGGACTCGACCGTCGCACGGACGATGAGCCGGGGCCGAGCTACTTCGGGGAGGTTCTTCGTCGTCCTTCATCGCTTGCCGACCTGCCAAACCTAGCAAGGGGGAGGGTCGGACGCGAGATGGCCGCTCTGCGCCGTCGTGGCGGTCCTTAGTTCAGGCAAGGTCGTCGATCTGGCTCGCCAACCGGAAGTCCGCGTCGGTGAGCCCGCCCTCTGAATGGGTGGAGAGCGTCAGCCGCACGCGCTTGTAGCCGTGCACGAGGATGTCCGGGTGGTGATTGGCCGCCTCGGCGAGAGCGGCGACCCGGTCGACGAACGCGATCGCCGCCGCGAAGTCGGGGAGGGTCAGCTCGCGAACGATCGCCCCCGCGCCGTCCGCGCGCCACTCCGCGGCGCCCGCCAAGCGCTGCTCGATCTCCACCTCGGTGAGCAGGGACATTGCCACGTCAGGTTAGCTCGATCGACGCTCCCCCAGCCCCTACAGTCACAGCATGCGCATCGTGAGCCTCGTGCCCCACGCGACCGAGCTGCTGTTCGCGCTGGGACTCGGCGAGGACGTGGTGGCGGTCACGCACGAGTGCGACCACCCCGCCGCGGCGGGCGAGCTTCAACGGGTCACGCGCGACCGGCTGAGCGCTGGCCTGAGCGCGGCCGAGATAGATGCGGCGGTGCGCGAGCGCACGCTTCGCGGCGAGGCCATCTACGAGCTCGACTCGGAGGCGCTCCTGGCGCTCGAACCTGAGCTGATCGTCACCCAGGCGCTGTGTCCGGTCTGCGCCGTCTCCTACGACGAGGTTGCCGAGCTCGCACGGGAGCTGCCCTCGCGCCCGCGGGTGATCGCCCTGGATCCGAAGACGCTCGCAGAGACCCTCGGCGACGTGCGCACGCTCGCTGAGGCGACCGGCCGCCGCGGTCAGGGGGTCGAGCTGCTCGCGCGCACGGCCAGCCGCATCGACCGCGTGAGGCTCGCCGTGGGGGCGCAGCCGCGCCCCAGGGTCGCGGCGCTCGAGTGGCTCGACCCGGTCTACGCCGCCGGCCACTGGACGCCCGAGCTGATCGAGCTGGCCGGGGGCGAGGACGTGCTGGGCCTGGCCGGGGAGCCCTCGCGGACACTGCCCTGGAGCGACGTCGCGGCCTCCGAGCCCGAGGTGGCGGTCGTGATGCCGTGCGGGTACGACGCCCAACGGGCACACGCCGAGGCGCTCGCCCATGCCGGCGAGCTCTCGTCTCTGTCGCCGCGACTGGCCGTCGCGGTCAACGCGTCCGCCTACTTCTCGAGGCCAGGCCCTCGACTGATCGATGGACTCGAGCTGTTGGCGCACGTCCTGCATCCAGAGCTCGTCCCGGATCCTCCCGCCGGCGCAGAGGCGATCGTGGTCGAGCTGCTCGACGCCCGCGTCTGACGGGCGACGCGCTCAGCGTTCGGGGTTCAGCAGCGCCGGCGGCAGCGCGCCCGCCGTTTCGACCTCACTCGACTTCGAGGTCGACACCGAGCCCGCGACCGCCGCGGCGGCGATCGCGGCGCAGCCCGCGAGCGCCAGCGCCTGCGCCCGGCGGCGCTCGCCCTGCTGGATCACGAACGCCGTTAGAGCTCCCCCGATCAGCCCACCGATGTGACCGCCCCAGGAGATCCCGGGCAGCGTGAAGCTGAAGACGAGGTTGATCACGATCAGGCTGCCCACCCAGCTGCGCATGACCGGGATCTGGCGCGAGCGCATCTCCACCGCGGCGGCGCCCATCACGCCGAACACGGCGCCCGAGGCGCCGACCGTCAGCGAGTGGGGGGTGACGAGCAGCGCGCCAAACGAGCCGGTGAGCAGCGAGACGCCGTAGATCACGGCGAACCTCACCGACCCGAGCGTCGGCTCGAGCATCTGGCCGAGCAGGTAGAGGATGTACATGTTGAAGCCGATGTGGAGCAGGTTCTCGTGCAGGAACCCACCCGTCACGATCCGCCAGTACTGAGCGTGCGCGACGCCCTGGCCGGCCAGGGCCGGGTCTGGGCTCGAGCCGAGCAGGGCTCCTTTCAGGTACACGCTGTGGACGGTGCCGGCGCTCGTGAGCGTCAGGTTGCCCTCTGAGAGAAACGCGGCCACGTTGATCGCGATCAGCGCGTAGGTGACGCGCGGCACGCTCGACATGTCGCGCATGCGCATGACCTTCGTGCGCTGTTTGGAGCACTCCGGACAGCGCATCCCGACCGGCGTCGAGGTCATGCAGTCGGGACAGATCGGCCGCCCGCAGGAGGAGCAGGAGACGCCGGTTTCGCGCGAGGGGTGGCGATAGCAGGTGGCCATGTGCGGGGCAGAGCCTACCTGCACCAAAGCCGGCGTCAGCTCGCGTCGAGCTCAGCGCTCGCCCAGCAGCCTGCGGGTCTCGCGCCCGAGATCGCGAACGGCGCGCTCGGCGGCGGCCCGGGCGCCGCCGAGGCCCCGCGGCTGCTCGTGCGCGCGGCGGCGGGCGCGCAGGAGCACGAGCGCGGCGCCGGCCGCGCCGCCCGCCACGAGCGCGGCCGCGGGGCGGGCCCAGTTGCGGGGATCGCGCATGGCCGAGAGCTCCCACTCGTGGAGCTCCCCGGCGGCCAGCTCGGTGATGGAGGTGAGCGTGCTCTCCAGGCGCACGATGAGATCCTCCGGCGGCTCCACCGGAGCGAGCGCTTCGCGCAGGAGTCCTTCGAAGCTGGGCACAGCCTCACTCATGGACGATCTCCTCGAGCTGCTTGATCGCGCGGTGGATCAGAACCTTGGTGGCGCCGTCGGAGCGGCCGAGCGTGCGGGCGATCTCGCGGTTGTCCATGCCGAGGGCGAACCGCATGATCAGCGCCTCGCGCCGGTCGTCCGGCAGCCCGCGCACCCCGTCGAGCACGCGGTCGAGCTCGTCGCGGCCCTCCACGAGCTGCTCGGTGGTGTGCGGCGCGGTGAGCGTCGTCGTCTCGTCGATCGGCCGCGACGGTTTGCGCGAGCGATCGCGGTACAGGTTGGCAGCGAGGTTGTGGGCGATGCGAATCAGCCAGGGACGAAGCGGGCGCCCATTCGACTCGCGCTGCGCGCGCTCGAAGTGACGGTAGGCCTGCAGGAACGTCTGCTCGGTCAGGTCCTCCGCGTCGTGGTGGTCTCCGACGCGGTAGTAGGCGTAGCTGTAGACGTCGCGCAGGTGGGCGCGATAGAGCTCTGAGAACTCCGCGTCGAGCTGCGCCTTGGACTTCTGCGGTGCTTTCTCGGTCACTCATCGCACACCCTATCCCGCGGCCTCTTTCTCGCACAGCCCCCCGCACGCGGGCTCCGCGCTCCTCAGGCCGCGCGGACCTCCTCGCGCGCCGGTGGCTCTCCCAGCCGGGCCGAGGACTCCTCGCCGCGTGCCGGTGGCTTCTCGGGCACGTGCCTGGAGGGCGCGGCCCGCGGTCGTTCACGGCCGTCCTGCGGCGCCACGGCGCCACCCAGCCAGGCCCACTGCAGGCTGACGCACGCCCAGATCCGCTCGGTGACCGAGGCGGCGCGCTGAGGTGAGGAGCGCTCCATCGTCGGGAACAGCAGCGCGGGACCAACGCGGATGCGGACCTTGCGCGGCCGGATGCGCCATCCCCTGCGCACGTCCTCGGTGCCGATCACGGCGACGGGCGCCACGGGAGCCCCCGTCTGGAGCGCCAGGCGCCCGACCCCGCGGCGTGGGGCCCCGAGCGGGCCGGGCCGCACGCGGGTGCCCTCGGGGAACAGCACGACGCAATCCCCACGCGCGAGGATCGCCCGAGCCGTGTCCATCGCCTCGGCGTCACCGGCCCCGCGATCGACGGGAAAGGCGCCGAGGCCGTTCAGCAGCCACGCCGTCAGGCGGCGCTCGAACAGCTCGCGCTTGGCCATGTAGTAGACCGGGCGGCGCACGAGCGTGCCGATCACGAACGGGTCGAGGAAGCTGCGGTGGTTGGCGGCCAGCAGCAACGGGCCGCGGCGCGGAAGGTGCTCCGTGCCGGTGCGCTGCATGCGGAAGTAGATCAGGAAGAACGGCACGAGGATCCCGCGCAGCGTCCAGTACAGGAGCGGATTGACGCCGCGCGTGAGCGTGCGCTCGTGAAAGGACCCGAGGCCCACGGGATTCCGCTCTGCGCCGCGCTCCATACCTCAGATACACCGTCCCCGAGCGCGCCGTTACAGTTGGCAGGAGCCCGATCGTGCCGGAGTAGCTCAGCTGGTAGAGCGCCTGTCTTGTAAACAGGGGGTCAGGGGTTCGAGTCCCCTCTCCGGCCCTGCTCGACCCAGAGCGCGTACAATGAACGCATGAAACGGCCGAATGACCGGTCCCAGGCCAGGTTGCGTCCAGCGGGCCGGGATCGCGGTCTGGGCAGCCGTTGACGGGCCTTCTCGCCGCGGCGCGCCCGCGCGAACGGCCTCTGTAAATCGTCGGAATGGAAAGAGAGCATGCGTAGCAGAATCGCGTTTGTTTCCCTGAGCCTCCTCGCGCTCGCACTTGCGGGCTGCGGCAAGTCCTCGACGTCGGCATCGACGCCGACCGCCACCACCAGGCCCGCGGCCAAAGGCCGTTCGAGACTGATCCCCGAAGTGCTGCCGGTGAAGTCGGTCACCTACGAAGTCCCGCTCTCGGGCGGTCCCGGAGCCGACCTGGCGCCGGCAGGAGCCCGGAACGCGTCCGGCATCGCTGTCATCAGCGTGAACGCCGCCACGAATGAACTGTGCTGGAAGTTCTCGCAGCTGCAGAACGTCACCGCGCCGACGGTGGCGCGAGTGTACCGCTCGGAACCGCTCAGCTCGGGCAGGTACGGGTTCGAACTCGGCCACAAATTCACGCTGTCGGGCTGCCGTCCCGAGAACACGATCTTTCTCGGGCTGCTCGGGGCCCATCCGGAAAGGTTTTACGTGAGCATCCACAACGCGCACTACCCGGCCGGCATCGTGCGGGCGCAGCTCTAGATGACGTACCCACACACGTTGTGAACGGCTGAGGAGGCATCCGGGCCACATCCCAGGCTGTGGGTCTGCGACGACTCACTTCCACAGGAGGACCCGGATGCAGATCCACGGTAGAGCGAAGCTCGGACCGGCTGGTCGGCTGGCGCTGACGCAGGCGGTGATGGATGGGATGACGTTGAAGCAGGCCGCGGCCTGCTTCAACGTGTCGCCGGCGACAGCCCACCGGTGGTGGCATCGCCGGCTGCAGGCAACGTCAGAGGAGCTCGTTTCGGGAGCTTGGCTCTTGGATCGCTCAAGCCGTCCTCATCGCAGCCCGCGGCTGCTTGCGCCACCAGTTCAAGAGCGCATCTGCGAGGCTCGTCGGCACACCGGCTGGGGACCGCGACTCGTCGCCGGGGCGACCGGCCATCCACACTCAACGGTCTGGAAGGTGCTGCATCGCCACGGTCTCTCTCGGCGCCTGCGCCAACCACGCGAAGCAGCGCACCGCTACGAGTGGCCGTGCCCGGGAGACCTGCTGCATATGGACACCAAGCGTTACGCGCGCTTCGAGCGCCCCGGCCACGCGCTCACGGGGATACGCGATAAGACCGGCGCCGAGAAGCGTGCCTTCTGGGGTTACGAGTTCGCCCACGCGATCGTCGATGATCACTCGCGCCTGGCCTATGTCGAGCTGCTCAGCGACGAGCGCGCCGCGACAGTCACGGCGTTCACCGAACGGGCGCTCAGCTGGCTCGCCGCCCGCGGGATCCGCGCCAAGCGCGTCATGACGGACAACGCATGGAGCTACACGCACAACAACTCGCTGCGCGAGTTGTTCAACGCCAAGGGCATCCGGCACGTCACGATCAGGCCGCACCGTCCCCAGACCAATGGGAAGGTTGAGCGGTTTCATCAGACCATGGCTCGTGAGTGGGCCTACGGCCTCAGCTACCGCTCACACCATCATCGCGATCGAGCCCTGCCACACTGGCTCGAGCACTACAACCAGCGCAGACCACACAGCGGGATCGGCAACCGGCCACCAATCAGCCGCGTTCACAACCTATGTGGGCAGGACATCTAGACCCGGGCCGAGCTGTTGGCCCCGCCCGCGAGCCCGGCCGCGTGATCCTCAGCCGAGCCGCACGCTGACGCCGCTGCCACCGGGGAGCGTCTTCTTGGCGGCCGGCGCCTGCGAGACCACCACGGGCGTGTGGCCGTGCTGGGAGGGCCCGGTGACTCTGCCGAGCTTGCAGTGAGCGCCGCCGAGCAGCCCTCTGGCCTGTGCGAGCGTCTTTCCCGTGAGCCGGGGCACCACGCATTTGGCCGTCGCGGGAGCCGGCAGCAGCTTGGTTTCGACCCGCGAGATCATGTCGGGGAAGCCCTCGGTGAACCAGATCGTGCTGTTCGGGCCCGCCGCGATCCCGCGCGGGCGGCTTTCTTCGGCGGGGGTCGCGAACTCCGAGATCTTGCCCGCTGTGGTGACCCGCCCGATCTTGGCCTGCAGGGACTCGGTGAAGTACAGATAACCTCCGGGGCCAGAGGCGATCTCCCGCGGGCCGCTGCCACCCGTGGGAATCGCGAACTGGCTTATCCTGCCACTGGGCGTGATCCGACCGATCTTGTTCGTCAGGTCCACCGTGAACCACACGTTGTGGTCGGGTCCGGTCGTGACGCCCGCCGGGCCTCCCCTGCCGGGAACCGCGAACTCGGTGACGGCGCCGCTCGTGGTGATCCGCCCGACCTTGCCGGCGTTCTGCTCGGTGAACCAGAGGTTGCGGTCGGGTCCTGCCGTGATCGCATACAGGCCGCTCGCGGGCGTGGGGACTGCGAACTCGCTGATCGAGCCCGCGGTGGTGATCCGCCCGATCTGGTTGGCGCTCTGCTCGGTGAACCACAGGTTTCCGTCGGAGCCCGCCGCGATCTCGTAGGGGCTGCTGTGCGCCGTTGGGATCGGGAACTCCGTGATAGCGCCGGAGGGGGTGATCCGCCCGACCTTGTCCGCGGCGTTCTCGACGAACCACAGGTTGCCGTCGCGGCCTGCCGCGATCCCGTAGGGGCCACTGTTCGGCGTGGGAATCGCGAACTCGGTGATCTTGCCGGAGGGCGTGATCCGCCCGATCTTTCCGCCGCCGTCCTCGGTGAACCAGAGGTTGCCGTCGGGCCCTTTGGCGATCTGATAGGGAAAGCCGCGCGCCGTGGGAATCTGGAACGTCTTGAACGCTTCCCGGCGCGCTCCTTCGGCGCCCTGCGTGGCAAACAGCGAAAGCGCCGCCGAGCACGCCACGAGCACGCCCACCGTCCGCCTAGCGTGCATGACGGGGCGCGCATTCTCCACCGGCTCAAAGACTTTCCGCAACACGCTTGGCATCCTCTCGCTCGATCCCTCCCGGGGCCAAATCGCCCCGTGTCGATTACCCATAACCAACAATAGCCGCCCGAGTTGCGGCGTGAGCCGGTTCGCTCACTGCCGCCGGTGGAGCCTCACGTGATCTTGCTGTGGCATGCCACCGCAAACTGATGCGCTGAACCGCCAGGCAGGTGAGTCCGTTCTTTCAGAGCGAGCTCGTACCCGAGCAGTTCGGCGAGGGACTGGCCCTCTTCTGAAACATTCTCCGCCTCGTACTTTCGAATGATGCATTCGCAGCTCGCGGTCGATTCCCCGCGGCCCGTGCAGACACCGATGAAGTTGCGCGTTGCTTCCCGGGGATAGACGTACTTCAGCGATCCGTTGCTTGGCGCGGTCGTCGTTTTGCCAGGCTGCGATTTCGATTTCGGCTGCGGCGGCGGAGGGCTCGCGGCGGCGGCCGTGTGAGTGTCGTTGAACGTGGCTTTCTCTGTGCCAGTTTTCGGCGCCGTCAACTTGGGCTGTGTGGCTTTGGCAGCCGTGCTCGGCGTCGTGGCCGGCGGAGTGGCCGATGCGCTCGTCGCGGTGCTTACCGTGGTGCTGGTGCTCGACGTTTCCGAGGAGCCGCACCCACTCGCCGCGAGCGCGAGCACGACGGGGATGAGAGCCGTCAATCGGCGCAGATCGGTGAAGGGATTGATCGTGGACATGGCCGTGATCCTAACCGATCAGAGTGTCCTATGCGACGCCGGCGCTGTGGTCATACTCACGGTCGGGAAGTGGGAATCAGAGCCGGACGGCCATCGCCTTGGCGACCGCCTGCTTGCCGACCGTCAGCCTGACGTGCACGCTCACCTTCTTGTGATGCTTGCGCAGCGAGCGGCCATACTTCGTCAGCGCGACCCGCACCTGATGGGCGCCGGCCGTCAGCTTCCTGCTGACCGTCTTCAGGCCCTTGCCGTTGATCTTCACGGTGCCCGCGGCGCTGGTCTTGACCGTCACGAGCAGGGCGTTGCCCTTGATCTTCACGTTTGCGAGCGAGACCGTCGGGGGACACCCGGTCACCGCGATGTGCGTGTTCTGTTTGATCACGGCGCCGTTCTGACCGGTGAGGATCGTGGGGAGGTTGAGCGGCTGCGCGCACAGATCGGTGTTTGCGGCAAGGACCGAGTGCGGGCCCTCGGGGAGGTTCAGTTCGAAGCTCGAGATCGGCGAGTCCGGCAGCGCGTTGAACGTCGTTTTGGTGATGCCTTTTTTGATGTCGCTCTGCCCATCGAGGATCACCTTCACACCTTCGCCCTGGAGCACGATCTCGAGGTCCGGGAACGCCGCTCCGCCGTGCGATACCAGGTAGGCCGGCCCGCTCAGCACGCTGTTCAGCACCGGAGTATGCGCGATCGCCGAGCCCACCACCGAGCCTTCCGGACACGCGGCCGGATTGGCTTCGAATACCGAATCGACACACGCTTTCTGGAGCGTGGTGAGGCGCGAGGGCAGCGCCGCCGGCAATTCGGTCAGCGTTTTGGCGATGTTCGCGTAGGCGCCCGCCGGGTAGGTGACCTTGACGTCGAGGCTCGCGCCTTCGTTTTTGCTCGTGTGGGCCTGCGTGGTGGCCGTGAACGTGGGCGCGAACGGCAGGCTCGTGCAGCCGCCGATCCCCATCGGCGATGCCAGCTGCGCGGTCGCACCCTGAGGACCCGTGAACCCCTGAAGGCCCGTGAGCGTCACCGAGACCTGCTGGGCGGCGCAGTTGGTCGGGTTCAACATGAACCCGGCCTTGTTTACGTGCACGTTGACTTCGCGAAGGCGAATCGGCACGCCACTCACGATCTGAGGCAGCTGGTCAGAGGTCACCGTCACCGCCGCGGTGTGCGGGTCGACGTCGATCGCCGAGCGGACCACCACGTTTCCGAGGTTGAACGGGCCGGCCTTGGCGAGCGTCACCACCGCGAGCCCGAACGGGCCTTCGAGGCCGTCCTTGAGCTTCGTGGGTCCCGTGAGGTAGACGTGACCAGTGGTCGGGAAGGGACTTCCGCCAGGGCCGGCGAGGGTCGTCGCCGTGCCGATTTCGCTTGCGGCCGGACATTCCCCCGTGTTGTTTTCGGCAGCGTGCACTTCCGCTTCGCCGCACTCCTTGACCGCAGGGATCCTGCCCACGAGGCCCGGCGGCATGTGCACGGTGACGCCCGAGAGGTCCTGTTCGCCGTCGTGGCGCCCGAACGTGACCGCGAATTCCGTGTAGGCGCCGGCCGTGGTCGCGCTCGGACCTTCGGTGCCGGCGTTGAACATCGGCGCGAACGGGAGCGCTGTCGGGCAGCCCGTCACGGTGTAGGGGGAGGGTTGGGTCGGTTCCTGTGGGCTGCCCGGCTCGACTTCGTCGCCGTAGATCCCTCCTTTTCCGGCTGCGCTCCACGGGATGAGCGTCGCTTCGGTCTGCTCGGTCGACGTGCACGTCTGCGGGTTGGCCAGCGGCGCCCGCGGGCCACCCTTCAGCTTCAGCGCGAACAGTTCGAATGGCTGCTCGGGCTGCTGTTCGAACACCGATGTGAGCCGCCCTGTGCTTTCGTCCACCTCGGTCTTTCCGTACAGCTTGAGGATCACGCCGGCTTGCTGGTCCTGCGTCACGCCGGCTTGCAGGTTCTGCGCCTGAATGAACAGGGGGAACAGCTTGCCGTCCTTCGCGTCGGCCGAGCTGCACGGCGAGCATTCGGGCTGGCCGACGAACACTTCACCCTGCAGCGCGCCGCCGGGAAGCGGCGGCGCAGGCGTGGGCACCGTCGGCACCACGACGCCTGCGCTGTCGGCGAGAACCACACCGCCGCCGGTGATCGTCAGTTTTTCTTTGGGTGGCTTTTCTTCTTCTACTTCGATTTTCCTGATGTTGCTGGCGATCACCTGGCACTGAATGACCTTGCCCGCGTCGGCCGCGGTGAGCGTGTATGTTTCGGCTTCCGCTCCGCCGATGGGCGCTCCGTCCCTGAGCCACTTGTAGGAGAGCGTCGGGCTTTCGGTCCACACTCCCTTCTGGCACGTCAGCGGTTCGCCTTCAGCCAAATTTCCGCTGGGCCGCGCGATGTTTGGAGGCGGCAGTGACGGTTGAGGCGGTTCATGGCCTTCGGGCCCGGTCCCTGTTTTGACGCTGGAAGGAGGAACGGCCTCACGGCTGACCGCAACAGAGCTGCCGCCGGCGTTCGTTGCGGTCACCTGGCATTGAATGACTTTGGCGCCCGCTACCGTGGTGGCCTTGTCTTCGGTGGTCGGCGCGTATTCGGAGCCCGTCGCATTTGCAATCGGTTGACCTTCGCGCAGCCATTGGAACGAATACGTGGCGTCCACGCTCCAAGCGCCCGGCGAGCACTTCAACGAGTGCCCCACCGCGAGCTCTCCTTCGATGGTGGGCGCGCCGCTCAGCAGCGGCGTGAACACTTCGACCGTGCCGATCTTGGAAGCCTTCGGGCATCGAGCCGCGTTTGCGGGTTCCGTGTGTTTCGACCCCGGTCCGAATTCCGTGCCCAGCCCGAACTCTTCCTTCGTGCAGGCCGCGAGCCCGTTCGCGGCCGAGGGCGACACGGTCAGACCTTCCGGAAGCGTCATCGTCACGTCCCTGAGCGCCGGCGTGACCTTTTCGTTGGCTTCTTCGGGCGTCTGCGGAACGTGGAGGCCGAACGTTATGCCGGTCGGTTCGTCGGCTTGCGTCGTGCCACCTTCGGACCCCGAGCTGGCCCCGAACGCGATGTCCGGATTGAACTTGAGCTGATCGCAGCCCGTGAACAGCGACGACTTGACGGGAGCTCCCCGTGTCGGAGGCTGCATCACTTCCGAGAAGCGAGGCGACGAGGCGTTGTTATACCCTTCCGTCGCAGCGTACTGTTCAGGCTTGCCCCACATTTCCGGTTCGTCCCACGCGTCCGCCCGCGCCACCGTCGCCGGCGCGGCCGTCTTGCCTTCTTCGCGCGACGTGCACTCCGTCGGGTTGATCAGGAATGGCCGCATGTATGCTTCCGCGACCGTGTTGCACGCGAATTCGCCCCCGGATGTTCCGGGCACTTCGTGAGCACCGTTGCCGCACGTGGTCACGCGCGCGTCCAGGAGTCTCGGCGAGCTCGTCGAGACGCTGTGCTGGCCGACGTTGACGCCGTAATCGCCGTCGCTGCGCACGCTCGCTTCTAGCGTGAACGCCGACTTGTTGATGATGGTGAAACCAAGCGCGGCCACCTCACCAGGCGCAGGCTGCATATTGTATATGCTCCCGTTTAGACCCACGCCGACTTTTTCGAAGATCGGTTGCACAACGCCGTGTGCGCCTATGGCGCCTTCAGTCGAGGCATTGATGAAGCCAACGACCGTGTTGGACGGACAATGACGTTCAAACAGGAGCGCTAGGGGGCACCTCGGTGTATTGAGCACGTTGCCCACGAAGCCCGGTGGCAGTTCGGAGTAGATTTCCCGCGGGCCGTCGCTGACCGCGATGACATGCTTTTGTGCTTGAATCGTACCCCGTGTCGCGTAGTTGAACACGAAGTTGGTCGTGTACTGGAAGGGATGTCCTCCGGCCTGCGTTTCGGGGGGTTGTTCTTTCGTTATCGTCGGCGCCTGCAGATCGCTTACGGTCATGCTGAAGATCCCAAACGGCACGGCCGGCGTGATCGTCGTTTCATCTTCCGCTTCGCCCGTGCTGATCGAGCCACCGCCGCTCACGTTGACCTTGTTCGTCACCTTCGCCGTGTTGGTGAATGGCAGCGGAGCCCCAGCAAACGGAGGCAAGGCATCTCGTTCCACGGCGACCTGCAGGGTCAGAGGTTCGTATGATTTGTGGGGTTCGAGGGCTTGCGAGACCGTGCATTCGACAAGCTGGCCACTCTTTGTGATCGTACACGGCGGGAGACCTGAACCAACTTTGCGCCAAAACGGACCGCCGATCTCTTCGACCACGTGTTCTCTTCCTTCGCCGCTCGATACTTCACCGAGAAGCGTGAGGCCCGCCGGCAGTTCGTCAACCACCTTGACGGGGCCGCTCGTTGGGGTTCCACCTTCGTTCGTTATCGTTATGGTGTACGTGTTGCCGCCGCTTGCCCGGGCAAAGCTCGCTCCGCTTCCAGAATAGAAGTCGGTGCCTTCGGCGAGGCCGTACTGGTTAGCGTGTTTCATCGTCACGCTCAATTTCGCCGGTTCCACCGCCCACGCCGGGCCGGCGCCGGCCCCGGTCGCGCCGAGCGCCAGCGCGACCAGCAGCAAGCGGACGTGGCGGCGGGAAAGAGTCTTTATGACGCTGCTCATCGCTTGCCCTTGCGCCGGCTCTTCGTCGCTTTGCTGCCGTACTTCTTCTTCGCCTGCGCGTTGCAGGCGGCTCGCTTCCGTTTCGGCTTCGCTTTGCACGCCTTCAGCGCATTGGCCAGAAGCTGCGCCCTCGTCAGCGGCTTCACGCCCGCTTTGACGCCGAGCGAGCCGCCGCTCGGCGGCGGCAGGTTCCCGCCCGCCGCCGACGTCGAGCTGCGCGCAGCGCCGAACGACCCGAGGCCGCGCAGCGCTTCGTTCGGCTGACACCCTTCGCCGACACACGCTTCCGGCTGAGGCGGCCTCGGGAACCCGCCTTCAACGCGGGCGTCGTAGAGATCAGCCAGGACGCCGCTGTCCTGCCCCACCAGCGCCGTACGTGTGAAGAAGAAGATGTCTGAGCCCGACGCCGACATGGCAGCGAACCCCAGGTTGGGTTCCTGAACGCCTTCGGTTTTCGTGACTCCTTCGGCCGCGAAATTGGTGATGCCCTGACGCGCGATCCCGTCCGAGATCAGGCGGACCACGCCTTCCGTGCCGGGATTCGAGCACGGCAAGCCGCAATGCCATAGATACACGTCGCCGACCCCGTTCGTGTCGTCGTTCTGCAGCTTTTCGCTCGTCGTGAATATGACGTCTTCGCCGTCATGTGCGAGCCTTCCGCCCACCATATTCGGCCCGGCGCTGACGGCGCGGTTAAAGTCTTCGATGTCCGATTCACCACCGACTTCGGTGACCGAATTTCCCATCGTCCCAGCAAGCCCGGAGATCCACGAGCCTTTCTCTTCTTTGCCTGTGCAACCCTTCCCCGCGGTGCATTCTTCCGGGGCTTCTTCTTTTCCCGACGGGGCGGAGCGCGAGATCCAGGTCAGTTCACCCGTTTCGAAGTCGTAGCGATAGGCCGCCTCCACCGTCGCGTTGTTAGTGTCTCCAGCAAACGCCGCCTTTACGGAAAAGACGAGGTAGCTTCCGTCCGGCGTGGTCTGTGCATGCCCGTTTTCCGTGGTGCTTACGCTCGGTGCGGCGGCGTCTTCACCCGTCGCCGCGACGAACTTCACTTCAGCGTTTTCCGTATCGTACCCATACAGATTAGCTCCGAGGAGCCGCGCTTTTTCTTTATTCGCGTTTTCGGTGGCGCCAGGTATCGCGCCAGTCTGCTCGAAGTACACGTGGCTCCCATCCGCGGAGACTCGTACCACGCCTTCAAGGCCGGGCTGATTGGTGATCAACGTCAGCTTTCCTTCGCTTGGTTGCTTGCCTTCGCCGGGCTTCGGAAAGCTGTACTCGTACAGATTCATGGTCGCGCTTTCGGCCGCGGTCACGAGTTTCTGTTCGGTCGTGAAGAAGACCTTCGACCCATCCGCGGACGCACCTTGGTAGGTGGCATCCATCGATGGATCGGTGCATCCCGCGCATTCCGGGGAGGGTTGGGAGATGGTCACCGTTTCCCGCCCCGTTCCGGCCAGCTTCTGCCCACTCTTTTCGACATATTCGCAATTGGCGCCGTTTCCCGTACATGCAGCACGCGCAAAAAGCACCCGCGGTTCGCTGACACCACCTGGCTGCGCCGTGAAGAACACCGTTTCTCCGCTGGTGGACACCGCGTGAAGTGAGGTGCCGTTCTCTCCTTCGGTTCCTCCTCCGTTCTGTCTCCAGTCACCGACAAGGGGATATTTTGTGTTCGAGCCTGCGTATATCGCCAGAACATGTGTGCCGTCGATGTGCGCGTTTACAGGCCGTAGTTCCGGCGAGGCGGAACCCACGTCCGAAATTTCGTACAGCACGTCTTCGTTGTTTCTTATCAGGGGTTCAACATCAGCCTGACGCAACCCGTCGTATGGCTCGATGAAAACGCGAGACAGGTCTGCGGACTCGCCTCGCAGCGAAGAAGTCAGGCCTTCCGTGGTTGGCCGGTCCACGCCGTTCGCCCACGGAAACATGGTTGGGGCTTCTCCCCACGGGCCACCCAGCGCGCCCTTCGCGCACGCATAGCCCGAGGGCTCGATGGGGTCGCTCGTGAACATGACACCGCACGTCGCCTCGGTCTGGAGGTTCGTCGTGAACGCGCTGTGGAGCGCCGTGCCCACCGCTGGAAGCCCGATGATGTTTGGCGGCGGGAACACTGCGGAGGTACTCCAGCCCGATTCGCCACGTCGTGCCACGTACTCTTCGTACTGCGTCAACGCCCCGAAGAAGTTTCCGGCATTGGCGAAGAACCCCTGCGACTGGAAGCCTGTCGCGTTGCCGTCGGGTGACACCGGAATTCCGAGCGCACCTCCGCCCACCGGCCGGGCATCTTGGTTCTGCTTGTACGGCGGGCTCACCATCTCATAGGCCCTGCATTCCGGCAAACCGACCGAGTAAGCCTGTCCCGTGACTGGGTCCGCGTTGCTTTCTTCGCGGAGCTGCTGGTTTGTGCACGCCGCCGACGCCGGCGTCGCGGTGATGCTCAGGATGAGTAGGCCAACCGCGCACGCGAGCAGCAATGCACCGGCCGACGCCCGTCGGCATGCGTCCTGCGCTGTGCGGATCATCTCCCTGCTCGTCCCCTTCCTACATTTCTACCCCCGTGTTTCACGACTTTATCACAGCGAATCACCGCCGTGAAGGGGGAACCGACGGCCTCTATCGGACTATCGGATGACGTTCGCTCCCACTTGGGTCGGCCCCACACGAGAGCGCCTGGACGGGTCCTTGCCGTCGCCGGCGCGCCGGCCTTGTCAACCACGCACCAGCGGCCCTCCTGTCGGCTCGAGCGAACGAGTGATCGGGGACTCTTCCGACCGGGGAGCCCTCAAGGACCCTCTGCACCGTGCCCTCATCTATCGCTGCCCAGGATCGGCGAGCCAGGAGCGCAGCCCGATCGCGAGCAGCCCTGCTGCGCGTGACCCAATCACGAGCTGCCTGCCCCGCTGCGCCCCGGACGAATAAAAAGGGGCCGCGACGATGTCGCGGCCCCAATCTTCAACCTTGCTTCACGGGCGTGCTGCGGCCCGTTCTGTCTTACTACAGTTCGACGTTGATGAGTTCCTGTGATTTCGAACCGAGGTCGTGGAGCTGGCCAATGGTTCCGCCTTTGACCGTGCCACCGCTGCCTTCCAGTTCGAGTTCGCCGGTGCCCGGACCGAATTCATCGAATCCCGGGTGCAGCGCCGAGGTACCGTGTTCCGCTTTCGGGTTGTTTTCACCGATGAAGTTGACCCCTGACAGCGTGTGTTCAGCAGGCGGCGGAGCTTCGCAACCGACGGTCACGTCGACTCCGGTGCTTTTCTGCCTGACAGCACCTTCGACCACTTCCAGCACGTTAGGCCACGGCAGTTTTTTGGCTTCCACTCCCGGTTGCGTCCCGGGGTGTTCCGTGCAGATGACGCTTTCGCATCCGTACGTGGCAAACACTGCGGTTGAACCTGTGCCAGCGCCGGACGCAGGGTTCTCGATGTTACCGGCGACCGCGTTCTTGCACGTGATTTCCGCCGCGCCCGAGAGCGTCAGCGTGCCCCATGCAATGACCTGAGTAGCCGCTGCCGGCGCTTTGACGCCGTTCTTCAGGTAGAACGGTTCTGTAGCCTGCGAGACTGCCGGCACGACCGCAAGTGCAGCGGTGGCGACCAGCGGCGCGAGGCTGATAAGGAGCTTCTTGCTCATGGTATGTGTCTCCTCCTGTGATCTGAGGCCCTGGCCGTTCGGCCCGGACCGTTGACTTTGGGGATTCGGGGCGCCCTCTCATGTCGAATGGCACTCCGGCCGTCGTTTCGCTCTCCTCTTGCTCTGACCTTCAGAGCAATCGAATCGGACCTCCCAAGCCCTCACCGAACTGCCTGCCGACACTGGCGCGCCTGAAAAATCCGGGACCCGCCGTCGAGAGCTGCACGGCGGATGCCATGAGAAGTTCGTTTCTATGCGAGCTGGCTATCCTCCTCCCCCTACTCGACCTCAACGACCCCGTTTGGCGGGGTGAGCGGGCAGTCTAGCATATCTGGGGTCCCCTGTGTTGCATTTGCGGCTTGGGTTCGGGCGCGCGGCACGCCCGTGTCCGGCCCTCGAATCTCCCTGGCCGGCCAGCTCGAGACCGCCCCACGCCGCTCGTGGGGCGATCTTCCAGAGGCTTAGCGCGCCGTGACGCGCCACGCCCGAGCCGCGGCCCCGCGCGGCCGCGGCTCGGGTGCCGGCAAAGCGACGTGCCACAGCCGTGCCACATGGGTGTGGCGGCCAGGCGGCGCCCGCTCGTCCTGGCCGGGCGCTGGCGGAGCTCGAGCGAGCTCCCGCAGACCTGGCCGACAGCGTTCGCGTTTGCGTTCAGTGCCCGAATATCCGACCGGCGAGCGACGTTACACCCCTTGACACCGTCCGCAGACAACTGGTAAAGTTTTGGCGCGGGAATGCGATCTCTCTGCTAGCAGCCGTGAGCCACGGAGGGCTGTCAGTTGGACGAGTTCGAGGACCGGGCACGAAGGTCCCGAGCTGCATGAGCGGCGAATAATGGGGCTACATTCGATCGATCGAATATCGGAGGAGCTTTGATGTTTTCAGGGATGTTTTCGAGACTTGCCAAGCGCCTTGGCTATGTCGGCGTCGCGATGGCGCTGGGGCTTGCGTTTGCCGGGAGTGCTCAGGCGGCGTACAAGGCTGACAGCAACAAGTCCTGTCACGACAACCAACCACTGTCCGGCTACGGCGACAAGCACTGCCCGCCGGACCATAAAGGCGGTAAAGGAGGCTCGACCGGCCCGACCGGCCCGACAGGTCCTACCGGTCCGCCTGGATCGGGCAACGGCGTGACCGGCGCGACGGGTCCCACGGGCCCGGCCGGTGAAAAAGGCGCCAACGGTGAAAAAGGCGCCAACGGAGTGACGGGAGCCACCGGCCCGACCGGCCCCGCCGGCAAAGAAGGCAAAACAGGCCCGACAGGCCCGACCGGAAACGGCACCGGAAACGGAACGACCGGCCCGACCGGCCCGACCGGTGAAAAAGGCGAAAAAGGCTCGCCTGGCGAAAAAGGCGTGACCGGAGCGACCGGCCCGACCGGCGAAAAAGGCACCGAAGGCAAAACAGGCCCGACAGGCCCGACCGGAAACGGCACCGGAAACGGAACGACCGGCCCGACCGGCCCGACCGGTGAAAAAGGCGAAAAAGGCTCGCCTGGCGAAAAAGGCGTGACCGGAGCGACCGGCCCGACCGGCGAAAAAGGCACCGAAGGCAAAACAGGCCCGACAGGCCCGACCGGAAACGGCACCGGAAACGGAACGACCGGCCCGACCGGCCCGACCGGTGAAAAAGGCGAAAAAGGCTCGCCTGGCGAAAAAGGCGTGACCGGAGCGACCGGCCCGACCGGCGAAAAAGGCACCGAAGGCAAAACAGGCCCGACAGGCCCGACCGGAAACGGCACCGGAAACGGAACGACCGGCCCGACCGGCCCGACCGGTGAAAAAGGCTCGCCCGGTGAAAAAGGCGTGACCGGAACGACCGGCCCGACCGGAAGCGGATCAACCGGTCCGACGGGCGAAAAAGGCGCCACAGGCCCGACGGGAACCGGCGGCGGCACCGGCAGCAATGAAGCAACGTCCTTTGGCACGCTGGCGACAAAGAAGTCGGAGACCGGTACGTGGGCGGCGACGCTCGCCATGCCGGCGGGCGGTCCGGCGGCGCAGACTGACGCCGCGATCTCCTTCCCGATCACGACGGAAGAAATCACACCAGTGGGGAATGCCAAGTACCTGAACGAAAAAGAAGTCGCCGAACCTGGCACCGTTACGGGATGCCAGGGAGACGCTCAGGAACCGAACGCGTCACCTGGCTTCCTGTGCGTCTTCCAGGGAGCGATCGCGAACGTCGGCTCGTTGGCGACGGAATGGAAAGAAGCCGGCTTCTTCTCACTAGAGAACGCCGCCGGAGAAAAAACCTCGGCCGGAGGCGTCGGAGAGCTCGTGGTCTTCAGGACCAAAGGCTTCCCGGCAGCGCCGGCTGGAGCCGTGTTCCTCAACGCCGCCGGCAGTTGGGCGGTAACGGCGAAATAGCCGACAGATCCAGCCCGGATCTCCTCCCCGGACGCCGCCTCACGATCTGTGAGGCGGCGCCGTAGGGGAGCAGGTGCCTGAGTCTGGAGCAGTGTGAGGGCCACCGGCCCCGGCTCACCGACAACCTGGTGGGCCGGGGCCGTGGTGTTTCTGTGGGGTGGCACCAGCGTGTGATCGGCTGAGCCCGGAGGGCCTCTACGCCCGGCTCTACGTCGAGCAGTTCTCCCGCGACGGCGACCGGCGGCCGCCGTACGACGACCGGCGCGCCGACGTACCGCTCTGACCGCGGCCGGGGGTCATCGCGTGAACGTGAGGTGCGTGACGCCGCTGGGCGTCGAGACCGCCTCGATGGCATAGTCCGCCTCGAGCGCTTCGAGGCCGTCCCACAGCCGCACCCCGCCGCCGAGCACGACCGGTACCTGGACCAGGTGGATGTGGTCGACGAGGCCCGCCGCGATGAAGTCGCGCGCAATGGTCGGCCCACCGCCGATGCGCACGTCCTGCCCGCCTGCCGCCTCGCGGGCGACGTCAAGCGCCTCGGCCGGTGAGGCGTCGAGGAAGTGGAAGGTGGTGCCGCCCTCCATCTCGATCGGGGGACCCGGCCGATGGGTGAGCACGAACGTCGGCGTGTGGAAGGGCGGGTTGGGGCCCCACCACCCTGTCCAGTCGGCGTGGTCCTGCCAGCCCGGCGGACCGAACTTCCCGGCACCCATGATCTCGGCTCCGATCCCAGGCTCGTGCTGCCGGGCGAGTGCATCGTCGGTGCCCGCGCTGCCCCCGGCACCACCCACTATCGGCGCACCGAAGCGCGTGGCGAACATCCACTCGTGCAGCCGTTGTCCGGCATGCCCGAAGGGCGCGTCCGCGCTCTGGCCCTCACCGGTGGCGAAGCCATCCAGCGAGATGGAGAGGTTGTGGATCCGTGTGCGTGTCATATGCCTGCCTCCGGGTCGGATGTCTGATCGTGTTGACCGCGGCCACGGCAGGGATTCATCGCCTGATCCAGGCTTCCCGGTGTCATCGGTCGACGGCTACCGTAGCCGGCAGGGAAGTCGATCAGCTCATGGCCACCCCTCCGCGTGGTCGGCCCGCCAGCGCTCGGCGAAGACCGCCGGCGCCATCATCCCGAGCGAGGAGTGCGGGTGATAGCGGTTGTAGGTATCGCGCCAAGCGTCGGCGATCACCCGCGCCTCGAGGATCGAGCTGAACAGCTCGCAATCGAGCACCTCGTCGCGAAAGCGGGCGTTGAACCTCGCGGGCAAGCCGCTCGAGGACCTCGACGGTCGCATCTGCGGTGAACGAGCGCGCGACGTCAGGCGCGAGCGCCTCGCGGGTGAACTCGTCGACGACGTTTAAGAAGCGAAGCTCGACCCCGCCTCGGTCGCGTCGTCGCAGAAGTCAAGCGCCCAGACGTGGCCCGGGTAGGTAGCGCGCTCGGGCAGCTCGTCGCTTGAATTCCCCGCTCTTCTGCGCTTCTTCGGCTTCGGCGGCACCCTCGGGTCCTCGCGCCAGATCCGCTGCACGCGCTTTCGGTTGACGCGCCGGCCGCATCCGTTGACCAGGTGGCCGTGGACGCGGCGGTAGGCCCAGCCCTTGTGCTCGGCGGAGATCCGCCGCAGCTCGCGGCGCGGCAGCTGGTCGTCTGCGGCGACCTTCGGCTCGTAGCGCTGGGTGGAGCGGGGCTGGCCGACGATCTCGCACGCGCGGTGGCACCACCGCACCCTTGCGGTTCCTTTGCTGGTCACGATTCGCTGCTTCCCGCGTTGGTCCCGCCGTCATGACGACCTCCCCGGCTGCCTATCACGGCGCCGTGGAGCGTGAGAAGCGCCTGTGGGACATGTACGAGGCGTTCAACACGCGCGACATCGATGCGGCCCTCGGTCTGATGACCGCCGACGTCGACTGGCCGAACGCCTGGGAGATGGGCGCCCTTCATGGTCGGGAGGGTGTCCTCGACTACTGGACCCGTCGGTGGGCGGCGATCGATCCGGCGGCCGAGCCGCTCGCCATCACCACGCGCCCGGATGGCAGCATCGCCGTCGAGGTCCATCAGGTGGCGCGCCACCTCGACGGCACCCTGCTCGCCGAAGGACGTCTCCTTCACGTCTACGTCTTTCCGCCCGTCTTTCCGCGATGGGCTCGTCGCGCGAATGGACCTCGAGCAGCTCGCCCACAACGACAGAAGCCCCGACTCACCGAGGTGAACCGGGGCTTCTCCCTGCAACGCCTCCGAGCCCTACATCAAGTCGCCCCCTCGGGTGTCGCCCCACCTACTGGAGGTGGGGCGACACCGTCGGAAACACTCCCTGAGCCCGGAGAAGGGCTTACGCGATTATTTGGCTGTAACCGCGAAGCTCCCTGCTGCGCTCAGGTACGCTGCTGCTGCCGGCGCGGCCGGGAAGCCTTTGGTCCTGTAGACCACGAGCTCTCCGATACCACCTGCCGACGTTTTTTCGCCAGCTGCGTTCTCGAGTGAGAAGAAGGCAGCTTCTTTCCATTCCGTAGCCAACGTACCGATGTTGGCAATCGCTCCCTGGTAGACACAGAGGAAACCAGGTGATGCGTTCGGTTCCTGAGCGTCTCCCTGACAGCCCGGGATGGTGCCAGGTTCCGCGACCTGTGCTTCGGTCAGGTACTTGGCGTTCCCTACTGGTGTGATTTCTTCGGTCGGGATCGCGAAGGTCATTGCAGCGTCAGCCTGCTGCGCCGTGCCTTTCGCCGCCACGTTGAGCGAAGTAGCCCACGTGCCGCTCTCCGACTTTTCGGGAGCCAGCGTTCCTTCAGCCGTTTCCCGTCCACCGCCACTACCTTCACCGGTCGGGCCGGTCGGGCCCGTGCCGCCGTTTTTACCGGTCGGTCCTTCTTTACCGGTCGGTCCTTCTTTACCGGTCGGTCCGGTGGATCCGGTTGCGCCGGCAGGGCCGGTCGATCCAGTTTCACCTTTTTCGCCGGTGGTTCCTTTTTCACCAGTGGTGCCTTTTTCACCCTGCGGGCCGGTGGGGCCGGTGGAGCCCGTTTCACCTTTTTCGCCCGTGGTTCCTTTTTCACCAGAGGTGCCTTTTTCGCCCTGAGCTCCGGTTGCTCCAGTTACGCCCTGGGGCCCGGTTGCTCCGGTTTCGCCTTTTTCACCAGTGGTTCCTTTTTCACCAGTGGTTCCTTTTTCACCCGTGGTGCCTTTTTCACCCTGCGAGCCGGTGGGACCGGTTGAGCCGGTTTCACCTTTTTCGCCGGTGGTTCCTTTTTCACCCGTGGTGCCTTTTTCGCCCTGCGAGCCGGTGGGACCGGTTGAGCCGGTCACGCCTTTTTCGCCTGTTTCACCTTTTTCGCCCGTGGTGCCTTTTTCGCCCTGCGGGCCAGTCGCGCCTTTTTCACCCTGTGATCCGGTCGCGCCTGTTTCGCCTTTTTCGCCCGTGGTGCCTTTTTCACCAGTCGAGCCTTTTTCGCCCTGCGAGCCGGTGGGACCAGTTGAGCCGGTCACGCCTTTTTCGCCTGTTTCACCTTTTTCGCCCGTGGTGCCTTTTTCGCCCTGCGGGCCAGTCGCGCCTTTTTCACCCTGTGATCCGGTCGCGCCTGTTTCGCCTTTTTCACCCGTGGTGCCTTTTTCACCCGTGGTGCCTTTTTCACCCTGCGAGCCGGTCGGACCGGTTGAGCCGGTCAGACCTTTTTCGCCTTTTTCGCCTTTTTCGCCTGCACCGGTCGGGCCGGTCGCGCCTTTTTCACCTTTTTCGCCAGGTGATCCGGTTTCGCCTTTTTCGCCTTTTTCGCCCGTGGTGCCTTTTTCACCAGTCGAGCCTTTTTCGCCCTGCGAGCCGGTGGGACCGGTTGAGCCGGTCACGCCTTTTTCACCTTTTTCGCCCGTGGTCCCTTTTTCGCCCTGCGGGCCGGTGGAGCCTTTTTCGCCTTTTTCGCCCTGTGATCCAGTCGGGCCTTTTTCACCGGTTTCGCCTTTTTCGCCCCGTTCGCCTTTTTTACCTTCGGGGCCAGTCGGGCCGGTTGCTCCGGTCACGCCTTTTTCGCCCTGGGGTCCTTTTTCGCCCTGGGGTCCGGTCGCGCCTTTTTCGCCTTTTTCGCCGGTCAGGCCTTTTTCGCCTTTTTCGCCGGTCGCGCCGGTTTTACCGGTCGGTCCTTCTTTACCGGTGGCTCCTTCTTTGCCGGTCGCGCCGGTTGCTCCGGTCGGTCCGGTCGGTCCGGTGTTGCCGCCGCCTTTGCCGAAGCATTCTTTCAGCGCCGTGTACGTGAAGCTCACGGTGTTGCTGCGGTCGATCGCCACGGTTCCGGAACCGTTCCCAACCGTCTGAAGCATGAACGGCACGTGGCCGATTGCTTCTGTTGAGCCTTTGACGGTCACCGTCGTCTGCTGTTCTTGGAAGATTTCAGCAGACGGGTCCTTCCATTCCGCCTTCGACGACGAGCCGCTGAACGACGTGCCCGTGAATTTGATTTCGTCCCCGGGACAACCGTGGTTCGGGGATACGGATGTTAGATGCCACGCTGATGCAGCCTGGGCGCTGCCGAGGAACACGATCAGGCCGAGCGTGCTGGCGATGATGCTCATACGGCCAGTAAGCCGCCGCCTAAGCGCTCGTGGTTCGGCCTTGGTGCCCTGCATGGCTTCCCTGCGCTGACGCATAAGGTCTCCTCCTGGAATACAATGAAATATGGACGTGATGGTCCTTCCTAGCGTCCGACGAACGCGGACGTAGGCCCTTCTAGCGCTGCGAGGCTACTACATGTCGCCGCTGCTGTCAAGCCGCCGAAGCCCCGAAGACCGGCCTCTCATGGGCGCTTTGGAGGGCGCAGGCGCCTGCCGGCGAGCCCCCCGCCCGTAGGCAGGAACGACGGCATGCGGCGCGGACCGCGGGCGCCCGACGCCCCCAACGGGCTCCGGGCGCGAGGGCCGCAGGCCCCCGCCGGCTGGCGCCGCTTCCGCCCACGGGGCGGGGGCCAATCGCAGCTGCGGAGGAGGTATCGGTCCGCTTGGGGCGCGCCGGGGCGAGAACGATTAGTATGCGCGCATGCATATCGAACCCACCACCCAAAGAACCGTCCCCCCCGTCAGTGCTCGTCGCGGAGCCATCCTCTCGGTCGCCGCGCTCGCCTGTGCGGCCCTGCTGGGCGCGTGCGGCTCGTCCTCCTCGAACACCTCCTCGACGGCGACGACGCTCAACACCAACCGGGTTGCGGCGTCCATCGAGCAGAGCATCCTCAAAGAGCGCCACATCCACGCGACCGTCACCTGCCCGGCTTCGGTGCCACAGCAGAAGGGCAGGACCTTCGTGTGCATCGCGTCGAGCCACAGCACCAAGACGCCTTCCACTGTCACCAAGACGCCCTTCAAAGTCACCGTCGAAACGAACAAGGGCTACGTCACTTACGTCGGCGAATAGGCCGCGGCGAGCGACGGCGGGCTGAGCCCGCCGTCGCAGGCGAGAGGCGGATGCGGGTCGGCTCCCAGAGCGGGAGCGGCTGGAGCGCCAGCCGCAACCCGGACCGCGTCTCGGCGCAAACGAGGTCAGTACGCGTCGAAGTCGAGGAACTCGAAGCGCGCGACCGCAGCCGACCTCGCCGGGCTCTGAAGGCTCCGGTAGATGAGGTTGAGGGGTGAATCCCGCAGGCGCGCCGGAAGCGGCACCCCGCGAAAATCCACCAGGTCGTTGAAGCCGACGTGCAGCGCGAGCGGCGCACGGTGAAAACGGCACGCGGCGGCGACGAGCGCCCTTCGAGCGGACCCCGACAGCGGTGAGGCGGCGAACACCTTCAGCAGCACAGCCACGCGAACGTGGCGCCGGCGGTCCAGGCTGCTGACGGCAAGCGCGCTGTCACTGCTGTGCAGTGAATAGCGCGCGCCCGGCTGGGCCAGCCGCCAGCGCAGGGTCTCCACGGTCCACTGCCGCGCCCACCCGATCCGCGGCGCGGTGAGCAGGGGCTCGATGTCGGCGGCGACGCCGCCGGGGGAGAAGACCGTCCCGTCCACCCAGGCGCTGCGGAACCGCTCACCGCCCCCGGGCCGCGGGAAGAGCACGCTGGCCGGCAGCGGACCGAGCAGCTCGAACTCGAGCCGCCGCAGAAAGCCCGGAGTCGAGTTGGCGTTCGCCACCCCCACGACGGCGCTGATGCCGCTCTGCCGAGCCTTGGCGTACGTCTCGGAAGCCAGGCGGACGAACGTGCCACCGCCGCGCGCGCGCTCGTGCACGGCCGTGTTGAGAGAGAGCGCGGCGCGCACCGGCGCGCCATCCTGCGTGAGCGCGATCGGAACGACCGCATAATGCCCGGCTCGCCCGCGATCGTCATCGAGGTTCGTCTCGACGACGGGGCCGAATGGAGAGTCCTCATACAGCCATTGCAGATAGTCCGCGCGCGCGAGGCGAGTCCCGGGAAAGACTTCACCGAGCAGCGCCGCGGTCGCCGTGACCGCCGTCAACGCGCCTGCCCGACCGTCTCGCACAGCCACCGTCGGCGCTCTGGGTGAAGCTCTGCCGCGGGCCCGCCCGACATCAGCGGGAGCCTAGCGAGGGAAGCTCAGACCCCTCCAACTGACCGGCGATCGCCGCCAGGGTCGGCCCGGCGCCCCGCGCCGCAGCGATCCGCTCCTCGAGCGCGGCGAGCGTCGCGCCTCTGCGCGTGTGTGTGATGCGGCTTGTGAGCCACCCCGCGTGGGGCATGACGAAGAATGGCTCGTCCGGGTCGATGTCGTAGGGATGGGAATAGCTCCAGGCCACCGCGCCGTCATCGAGCGCGCCCAGGAAGCGGCGCGCGAGCGACAGCGGCACGTAGCGCAGGTAGATGCCGCCGAGGAACGGGATCAGCGCCCTGCCGACACCCCCGACCGGACAGGGCAGCTCGATCAGCCCGTTCTGCCAGCGAAACGGCCGGCGCGGCGCCCCCGGCCAGCCGTGCAGCGGATTGGCGGCCGGCAGCACGCTCGAGGAGTAGGCGAAGCCGGCGCCGGCGATCGCATCGACGGCCCATGCGGTCGCCGGCGTGAGGGAGAAGATCGGGGCGCGAAAGCCCGCCACCGGAGCATCGATGATGTCCTCGAGCAGGGCGCGGCCCTCGTGGAGCTCCGCCCCGAGGCGGCCCGGTCCCACCTCGTTGAGAGCGACGTGGCGCAGCCCGTGGAGCCCGACCTCGTGGCCGCCCTCGGCGACGCGGCGAACCAGTTGCGGATGGCTTCGCGCGATCTCTCCCACGATGAACACGGTCGCGGTGATCCCGCGCTCCTCGACGAACTCGAGGAATCGGTGGCTCATCGGCACGAATCGCTCCTCCTGGGCGATGGAGCGCCGGTTGTCCTCCAGATCGAACGTCACGGTCATGGCCATCGCGAGGCCCCATTCCTCCGGGAGCCCACGACTATGCCGGGCTCACGAGCTCGATCCAGTCGAGTGAACGTCCGCACAGCTGCGTCGCCTGTTGCGGACCGACTTCGATCAGTTCGCTCGGCGGTTCCTGCGGCTGCAGCACGATCTCGCTCAGGCTCGTGTATTCGTTGGCGCCGCTGCCGGGCGTGAGGTCGGCCCCGGGATAGGTGAGCACGATCGTGTGGACGCCGGGGCGGAGGCTCAGTTCGGCAACGGGCACGTATCCGCTGATGGTCGACATCTGGTCCTTGACCCTGCCGACGCTGCGGCCGTCGACGCTCACCTCGAAGCCGCGCGCGAAGCTCCCGCCCAGCCATAGTTCGTAGGTCTGTTCGGACGCGACCGCGATGTGGGAGATGAGCTGCCCCGGGGTCGTGGGCACGAGCGAGCGAGCGCCGGATTCGTGGTACCAGGCGCCCGGCCATTGCGTCTGATCCGCACGTGCGACGATCGGCGCCGGCCGCTTGTAGGCCAGGAGCACGGTGTGGGTCTTGCTCGCCTCGCGGGCGAGGGTCCGTACCTGCGAGCACGGCGGTATCGCCACGGGATCGACCGAGCAGAGCGGTTCGATCGGCCCTCCCGCGGACGCGCCGCAGAAGGACAGCGTGTTCGATTCGCCGAGCGGGATGTGTTCGAAGATCGCCCTTTCCGGGTGTGGGGCGCGCTGCCACAACTCGTAGTAGCGGCCCTGCCAGACGAGATGGTAGATGGACGGCGGACGGCTTTCGGCGGGCGAGCGCCGCGTGACGATCGAGACGTACGGCCTCAGCGTCGAGAGCGGGAACGAGTCGATGTCCGCCCAGGCGCCCTTGGTCAGCGCCACGCCATTGCTCAGCGGCAACGTCACGGGGCGATACTCGGAGGGCTCGACCGGGTCGCCTTCGCGCAGGAAATGCCGGTCGGCGTAGATTTCATAGTCGTTTATGAATGTCGGCCCGTGGCCCGCGACGAGCTTGCCGATGTGCTGCAGCTCGGCCAGCTGCGAGCGGGGCGCGAGCGTCGCGTCGTGGTATCCGAGGTAGTTGGACCACAGCACGCCGCCGAGCAGCGCTGCCACCACGAGGACGCCCGCCGCACCCGCGATACGGCGACTGCCCCAGCGACCCCACAGGATCCCGCCCGCGGTCAGCGCGGCCGCGAGCAGCGCGGGCGAGGAGATGGCCAGCGACTTGCCCGTCACCCACGGCGTGCCGCCCGAGAAGTAGACGATGCCGGCCCCGATCAGCGCAACCGCGACATACAGCGCGAGGCCGAACTGACGGCGGCGCACGCTCAGGTACACGCCGGCGGCGGCGCCGAGGAGCACGAGCCCGATCAGCAGCACGCTGGGGAGCGTCGGGGCGGTGAGGCGGAAGTCCCCGACCGGCCAGACGCCCGCGAGCTGGAACGCGCTCAGGGGGTGGATCAGGTTGCCGAGTTTGACGGCGGTCGACTGACCGCTCGAGAAGAGCTGTTCGATGAGGCCGCCCTGGTTGCCCAGGAAGCCCGCCAGGACCACCCACACGGGCACCATGAACGCCGCCGTCAGCCCACCGAGCCATGCGATCGGGACCACGCTTCGGCGCAGGCCCTGCCCGCGCGGTCCCTGCGATATCCACCCGATCGAAAGGAGCACGAGCGCGGGCGCCACCCAGCCGCCGGCGCCGATCCCGAGCGTCTGGATCAGCGCGCCGGCGCCGAGCGCCAGCGGGATGAGCTCGCGCCAGCCGGCTGGGCGCCGCGAGATCAAGGGGGCGGCGAGCACGATCCCCAACGCCAGCAGGAAGGCGGCGGTCATCTCCTTGATCCCGCCCCACAGGCTGTATCCGTACAAGAGCGCGGACTGGGCGGCCGCGAACGCGAGCAGCGCCCTGATCCGCACCGAGGAGACGAGCGGCTCGATCAGCGCATACAGGCACAGGGCCAGAGCCGCTCCGCAGCAGGCCATGTAGGGCTGGAAGACCCAGGCGATGTCGACTCCCACCAGCCCGCGCGCCGCCCCCGGCAGCATGAACGCTCCGAACGGGTAGTTCGGGGCCGCCTGCTGGCCGAACTCGAGCGCGTAGGTCGAGGGCGGCAGGCCCGCGACCGAGCGCGCGTGCGACATGACACGGTCGATGATGTTGAACCAGGTCGCCGTGTCATCGAGCTTGATGAAGCCCGTGAAGGTGGCCTGGCCGGAGAGCAATACCGGGGCGCCGTAGACCAGCAGCACACCGAGCGCGGCAAGCAGGGCCCAGCGCCCGGGCCGCCAGCGCATAACCACCGCCATCACGACCCCGACCACGGCGCCCGCTCCGACGACGGTGATCGCGGCCGGCGCCGTCGCGGTGAATGCTGTCAGCGTGCCGGCGAGCACGAGCGCCGCAGCCAGCCCGAGCGGTATCAGAAGGGCGTCGGTCACCCGCACGCCGGCGGCACGCCCGGCGATCACGCCCCAGCCCACGCCGATCGCGGTCACGACGAGCGGGAACACGACCCACGCGAGGATCATCGACACGGCCTGCTCAACGATCGTCGCGGCCGCGAGGGGCCGAGGTTCTGCTCATACATGGCATCCGGTGTACGTGAGCGAGAGTGGCGGGTCGGGGTGGCTTCGGGCCTGGACACGGCGATCCGCCGAACCGAGCGGGGTCCAGGCACGCGCCTCACCTTATTACAGGATCCCGGCGCAGCACAAGCGCGAGCCGCCGGCCGCTCAGTGTCAAAGCGCCCCGCGGCACTGTGGCGACATCGTGCGACGATAGGCCACACATGCTCAAGCGCCTCGTCGCCCTGCCGGAGACCGAAGACCTCGATGTCGACGGAGTCAACCGCCTCGAAGTCCACGCCGCGGTCCTCGAGCGAAAGCCGATGCTCGCAGCCGTGTTCCGCGAATGCCACGAGCTGATGCTCGGACTCGACCGGCGCACGTTCGGCGACACCCCCGGCCTGCGCGTCGAGCTGGGCGCCGGCGTCGCGCCGATCGCCGGGACCTTCCCCGAGGTGCTCGCGACCGACGTGGTGCCCGGCCCGGGCCTTGACGCCGTGCTCGACGCACAGCAGATGGATCTGCCCTACGGCTCGGTGCGGGCGCTCTACGGGCAGAACTGCTTTCACCACTTTCCCGACCCGCTGCGGTTTCTGAGAGAGGCCGAACGTGTCGTGGCGCCGGGCGGCGGCGTGATCCTGATCGAGCCCTACTACGGGCCCGTGGCCTCGGTGCTGTTCAAGCGGCTGTTCGCGTCCGAGGACTTCGACAAGGCGATGCCGGGGTGGACGAGCGACGCGACCGGGCCGATGTACGGGGCCAACCAGGCGCTCTCCTACATAGTCTTCAGGCGCGACCGCGCGCGCTTCGAACGGGAGCTCGCAGGGCTCGAGCTCGTGCATACCTTCCCGCTTGGAAACTACGTGCGCTACCTGCTCTCAGGCGGCCTGAACTTCCGCCAGCTCGTGCCGAGCTTCACCGAACCGGCGCTCCGCGCGCTCGAGGCCGGATTGGCGCCGGCGCGCCGGTGGCTGGCGCTGCACCACGTGATCGTGCTGCGCAGGCGCGGCTGACGGCGGCGGGCATTCGCGCGGCCGGCCCGAGCGCGCGGCGGCGAAGCGGGCGCGGGGCCGGGCACATCGGCTCCAGACATGCGGCTCGCCAGCCGATACCTTGTTGGGCAGAAAGATGAACCGCAATCTCGCCATCGTTCCCGCCTACAACGAGGCCGAGGCGATCGGCACGACGATCGGCGCGATCCGCGAGCACGCTCCGGACTTCGACGTCGTCGTGGTCGACGACGGCTCGAGCGACGCCACCGCTGAGCGCGCGTCGGCAGCGGGCGCGGCGGTCCTGCGCCTGCCGTTCAACCTGGGCATCGGCGGCGCGATGCAGAGCGGCTACATCTATGCCAGCGAGCACGACTACGACGTGGCGGTCCAGGTGGACGGCGACGGGCAGCACGACCCGCGCCACATCCGTGATCTGCTCGAGCGCCTGCGCGGCGATCCCGAGCTGCACATGGTCACCGGCTCACGCTTCATGGACTCCGCCAGCGGCGGGTACCGCTCCTCGGCCGCCCGGCGCGTCGGCATCCGCGTGTTCTCGTGGGTCGTATCGCGGATCACAGGCCGCAGCGTCACCGATCCCACCTCGGGCTTCCGCATGACCGACAGGCGCGGCATCGAGCTGTTCGCGCGCGACTACCCGCACGACTACCCGGAGGTCGAGGCGATCCTGCTGATGCACGCCCATCGCCTCGGCAGCTGCGAGGTGCCGGTGCTGATGCGCCCGCGGCTGACCGGCTCCTCGGCGATCTCCTCCACGCAGTCGGTCTACTACATGGTCAAGGTGCTGCTGGCGGTGTTCGTGACCCTGTTTCGCGCCCGCCCCGCCGCCGCGGTCAAGGACGCGCCGCCCCCGGTCGTGGAGCGGACGACATGATCGTCCTCGCGCTCTCGAAGGCCGCCCAGCAGCGCGTCGAGGTGATCACCGTGGCCGTGATCGTCTGCCTGCTGATCTTCGAGCTGGTCCGCCGTAAGCACCTGATGGAGCGCTACGCGATCCTGTGGCTGACCGCCGCGGTCACGGTTCTCGTGCTGTCGGTGTGGACCGGCCTGCTCACCAGGCTGTCCCATGCCGCCGGCATCTCCTACCTACCCTCGGCGCTGTTCGCGGTCGCGTTCCTGTTCGTCCTCGTGATGCTCGTGCACTTCTCGATGACGATCTCACGCCTGTCGCACCAGAACACGACGCTCGCCCAGCGGCTGGCGCTGTTGCAGGAGCGCCTCGAGCGCGGAGACGATGAGCGTCAGGGCGGCGACGCGCTCGACGCGCGCCGGGGCGATGAGACTCAGCCCACGCTCGCGGCCGGCGAGCGTTCGCCGGGCGGCTGAGAGCTCCGCCGGAGCCACAGCTCCGGTTCAAGCGGCGGGAAGTGGACGAGCGAGCGCTCGAGCTCGGACACCTGGTCGATCGGGATCGGGTGCATGAGCGCGCGCAGGCTGTCGCTTCGAAACGGCAGCGTCACGCCGGCGAGCTCGCCCAGGCGCAGCGTCATCCGCACGAGCGCCGGCGGCAGCGGGATCACGGTGAGGCGCCGCCCACCGGCGGTCGCGATCTGCTCGGCGATCGCGCGCAGCGTCGTTGGAGCCTCGTGTGCGGCGAACAGGAGCCGCTCGGCCTCGGGCTCGCCGCCGACGATCGTCGCGACGAGCTCTGACAGATGCTCGTCGTGGGTGACGAACAGGCGCTGTGAGCCGTCGCCCACCATCGGCGCGACCGCGCCTCTGGACAGGGCCCTGACCATCGTGCCGAACATCCCACCCCCGTCGACGCCGAAGACGAGGCCCGGACGCAGCACGACGCCACCGCGCTCGAGGACCGCGCTCTCGAGCTCTGCCTTCGCGCGCCCGTACCGGGAGCGAGCGCCCCTGAAGGCCGACAGCGAGGAGATCAAGAGCGCCCTGCCGCCGCGCTCGGCGAGGCCGTCCAGCAGGGGAAGGCTCCCGCAGACGTTGATCGCACGGATGTCCTCGCCCTGGCGTGAGGCGTCGTAGGCCGCGTGGATCACGGTCTCGACGCCATTGAGCACCGATCCGCCGAGCGGCTCCGAGAGCGCGTAGCGGCGCTCCCGCGCATCGCCGGGGTCCGGCCGGCGCACGAGCGCGATCGCGTCGAAGCCGCGGGCGCGCAGATGGGACAGGATCCTCCCGCCGACGTACCCGTTCGCGCCGGTGACGGCGATCACGCGGGATCCTCGCGGCTCGCCGCTGTCGCGATCCGGTGGGCGTTGGCCATCGCCGAGAACGTGATCGCCCCGCCCGGGACCGACGGAAAGCACGATCCGTCGACGACGTGGATTCGCCGGGTGGCGCTCGGGCGCCCCAGCGTGTCGCACTGGCCGGGGCCCGGCCTCGAGGACATGGGGATCGACGCACCGTAGTGAAAGCCGCCCCCGGGCGGCGCGATCTCGGCGAGCGGCCCCAGCGGGACGAGACCGATGCGTCCGAGCGAGCGGCCCAGGGCGCGCTTGAAGCGCCGCACGATCGCGCCCTTCGCCGGGTTCTCGACCGCCTGCAGGCGCACCGAGTCGCTGCTTCGCTCCCAGCTGGTCGCGACACGATCGGAGTCGTCGCTGTGAAAGAAGCAGATCCCGACCACCAGCCGCCGGGTGATCGAGTCGAGGGCCGGACCGAGCATCGCGCTGATGCGCGGATGGGACTCGCGCGCCCGCTCGCTCAACCCGTCGTTGTAGGTGTAGAGGGTGATGTGGACCGGATTTGCGCACACCTCGGGGTCATCGAGCACGACCGAGCCCTGCGCGAGCGTGTGGCCGGGCTCGCGGCCGGTCCGCCCCGTGCGGCCGATCCAGGCGAACGGCAGATACAGCGCCTGGCTGTCGGCGATCTCCGCCCGCGCTCCGAGCAGCTCCGAGCGCTGCAGGATGATCGTGGTCGATATCACCCCGGCGGCCAGGAACGCGCGCGGCGTGCCGAGCGTCAACGTGGACCCGTCGGCGAGCGCGGTGGCCTCCACGCGCACCTCGCCGTCGCGCTCTGAGACGCGGTCCACGTGGACGCCGGGGCGGTAGTCGATCAATCCCTCCCGGCGAAGCTCCTCGATCGTCTGCGCGGCGCTGTAGATGTGACCGTAGGGGCACCCGTCGAGGCAGTGCCGGCAGTACACGCAGCCCCGCGACGGCGCGGGATGCCCGACGCGGACCGCCAGGCGCGAGCCGCCGAAGTGATATCCGGCGTCCGACAGCCTCCCGCGATGGCGGCGCAGCCTCGCGAGCAGGGCCTCCCCGGCCTCGGTGCGGATCAGCGGTCCGTCGGGCGTGCGCAGGATGGGGTAACGCTCCGCCAGCTCGTCCTGCTCGGCGGCGTAGGGCACGAAATCGAGCACGGCCCGGTAGCCGTCGGCGAGCTCGCCCGGGGTGATCGGCCAGCCGGCGAGGTCCCTGTCGGTGTAGGGCAACAGGCCCGCCCCCCAGACGTTGCTGAGTCCGCCGAGCGCGTACGAGGGTCGCGCCCCGACGCCCGCGTCGACGGACAGCCTCATCGCGCCGTCGTCGCGGAACGCGAGATCGGAGCCGAACAGACGCTTGTAGCCGCCCGCCGGCGGGCCGTCGGCCGAGTAGCGGGTCAACGCCAGGTCCGAGGGCTGCCACATCTCAGGCGTCGTGGCGGCCATGCGTCTGCGGGCCTGCTCGCGCTCGGGCTCGAGCGCGAGCCCGGTGTCAAGGACGACGACCCGCGCGCCCACCGCCAGCAGCGCCTTGGCGGCGGCGGCCGCGGTCGGACCGGCGCCGACGACGATGTAGGGCTCGGGCTCGGTCATGGTCGGCGGTCATTGCGGGCAGCGACGCCACCTCTTTGACCGATCGCCATACCCGACTGATCGCAATACGTTAGCGGTTGCGGTTGGGAGGACCCGCGCACGGCGTGGCGGTCGCGTGCGCGGCATCCGAGCGCCGCCGCAGCAGCCCGCGAACGCTCACGGTCAGCCCCCACATGGCGAGCGCGCCCGCGGCGAGCAGCGGCCCGAAGGCGGGGACGACATAGCGGTAGTCATAGCCGGTGGTGATGATCGGGACGAACAGCAGCACGAGCGCGGTCGAGCCGAACAGCGCCGCGCCACGGCGTTCGCGACCTCTCAGGAGCCAGGGCCCGGCCAGGCACAGCACGAGCAGGAGCACCATCCACACGCCGTCGACGCGCGTGATGCGCTCCCATCGCTTCAGCGCTCCGACGTCACCGCGGTGGGTCGCGGGGTCGCGCGGGTAGAGCCGATGCTGCCAGTAGGCGACGAATTCGTTCTTGCCGCTGTGCATGTCCGGCCCGTAGAGCAGGAACGCGATCATTTCGTCGGCGGAGTACGCGCCGAAGGATGCGTGACCGGGGTAGACGAGTCGGATCGTGTCGAGCCACACCGCGTGCAGGTAGTCCACGGGCTGACCCAGGATCGCGGCGAGCGACCACCGCTCGAGCAGGCTCATCGCATGCGGGACCTTGGAGACGAGGTAGGCCGGGCCCAGCAGCGCCCGGGCGCGAGACGGGCCGAAGATGTACTCCGCGTTGCTCCGGTAGCGTCGCCTCGAGGGCGGCGCCACCTGGCACAGCTGCCGCGTGCCCGGCGGCGGCGTGAACTTCCTGCAGTCCGCCCACGGGGCGACCCTCCCATACAGCGCCCAGCTGCCGTTCGTGGTCAGGCCGCTCAGGCCGGTGGCGGCGTGGCGCCACTCCACATAGACGCCGATGCTCGCGAGCGAGACGACGAGCGAAAGGGCGCCCACGGCGATCGTGCGGCGTGTCGGGCGCCCGGCGCTGAACGCGAGCCATACGGCGATCACCGCCACGAGCCCGATCCCCGCTATGCGATCCCACACGCCCAGGCCCGCGCAAAGGCCGGCCAGAGCGGCCCAGCGGGCGCCCTGCCGCGAGGCACGCACGGCGCAGTAGAGCATGGCGCTCAGCAGGAAGATGAACACGGCCTCGCTCAGCGCCGCGTGCTCGAGGAAAAGCTCATCGCCGCCGAGCGCGATGATCGCGGCGGGGGCCAGCCCGAGCCCCCGCGGTCCCCCACAGCGGCGCACCGAGAGAAACATCAGCAGCGCCGCCGACAGGCCGAGCGCGTGCTGCACGACGATGACCAGGATCAGGTGCGGAGAGATCGCGTGCAGGACGCGCAGGAACATCGAGTAGCCGGCGGTCCGGCCGGGGGACGACCACACCGATTCGAGCGCGCCCTGAAAGTAGACGCCGCTGTCTGAGAATCCGGTGATCCCCGGGTGCCATACGAGCAGGAACCAGACCCTCAGGAACAGTCCCGCGCCGAGCAGCAGCACGAGCGCGAGCAGCACGCGATCGCGGGGGATCCTCGGCGTCGCAGCGCCGGCGGCGGCGACGCCCGCGCCGGGCGACGTCGTCGACGTCGACGGCGTACCCGGGGAGCCGACGCGGCGAACGTACGCGAGCGGGCCCGACGCGCCCGAGCGCGCCATGGCGCGGAGGGTCGCCGCCGAGCGTTCCATCCGCTGAGGTTACGCAGAGACGATCGGGGCCACGCCGCCCCACGGGAACCATGAGGGCGAGCAACCGCATCGAAATCGGCGCTCGACGGTTAAAGAGGGCGGTCAGGAGGTTGGCGGTTGGCGCGCGAGCGCGGCAGGCCGATCACGCAAACGCTTCACCCACAAGGAGAGAACAAGATGCGCTCTTTCAAGCCGGTCCCGATCCTCGCAGCGGCCGCTTCGCTGCTGGCGCTGGGCCCCGCCGGAGCGTGGGCGTCCGGCAGGGCAGCCAACAAGCACTCGAGCCCGAACGGGCGCTGCGCGGTCAACATCAACGTCGCCCCCCGCCAGATCACCAGCGGCGACTCCGTCGTCGTCTTCGGACGGCTTCGCTGCCATCGCCGCGGATCTCCGAACGGCGCATCCGGCCAGACGGTCAAGCTGCTCGAGCACGCCGCCGGGACGCCCGGATTCATCCTCGCACAGACGGCCAGCACCGACACCAACGGCTTCTACGAGCTCACCGTCGCGGGCGTGAACGTGGACAGCGCCTTCTACGTGCGCTCGCACGGCGCGGCGAGCGGATCGCGGACGGTCCGGGTGGGCGCCCAGGTGACGCTCAGCGGTCCTCCCGAAGGCACGCAGCTGTTCACCGGCGCCGCCAACAAGGTCACCTTCAGCGGCACCGTGTCCCCGGCCGACGAAGGCGCCCGCGTGGTGCTTCAGCGCCAGAACGCCGTCACGGGCAACGAATGGCACCGGATAGATCTCGGCAGGGTCTCGGCGACCGGCAGCTATTCGATCACGCACACGTTCGTGGTCCCCGGCGACGCCAACATCCGAGTGCTGGTGCGCAGCCAGCGGCGCAACATCCCCAGTCCGTCGAACGTTCTCACCTACGAGATCTCCCAGGCGCAGAATCAGGAACTGACGATCCAGGCATCGGCCGATCCGATCTCCTTCGGAGGGTCCGTCACGATCAGCGGGACCGTCGCCGGGGCCGCCTATGCGCCGGTGACGCTGCTGGCCCGCACGGCCCGCCAGCACGGCTTCGCGCCGGTCGCCGAACTCAAGACGACCGGCAGCGACACCTACACGTTCCCGGCCCAGTCGCCCCTCGCGAGCACCTTCTATGAGGTGAAGGGCGCCGGCAGGGTTTCCGCGGTCCTGTATGAGGGCGTGAAAGACATGCTGATCGCCAATGTCTCTCAGACGACGGTCCAGGCCGGGCAGACATTGACCTTCTCGGGCTCGGTCGCCCCCGATCACAGCGGCAGCGTGATCTACCTCGAGCGCCAGAACGCATCCGGCACGGGATTCCACGTGGTCGAGGTCTCCACGGTGACGGTCGGCTCGGTCTACTCGATCCCCCACACCGTCTACGACGCCGGCACGAAGGTGTTCCGCGTCAAGATTCCGGGCGGACCGGAGAACGAGGGAGCGGCGAGCCCGCCGTTCACGATCACCGTGACGCCGGCGCCGGCGGCTGCGCTGATGCCCGAATCGCCCGGCAACTCCTCGCTGCCGGCCGAAGGACAATCCTAGGGGCCGACCCGTCAAACGCCCCACCGGGCGCCGTAGCCACCTCTTCGGGGGTGGCTACGGGCGCGCCCCGGCCACCGCGGCCGCGCGGCGGCGATCGGCGATGCGCTCGGCGCAATGAGACACTCAGGCGGCCACCGCGCGCGACTGCAGGTGCGCGCCAACCTTGCGCTTGACCCTCTGCAGGGCGTTGTCGACCGTCTTCGTGTCGCATGCGAGGCGCTCGCCGACCTGCTCGTAGGAGCAGCCGTCCAGGTACAGCGACAGCACCCGACTCTCGAGCTCTGAGAGGGCGCTCGAGAGGCATCCGACGAGCGAGCGCAGCTCCTCGGAGGAGATGACCTGGTTCACGGGGTCGTGCACGGTCGGCCCGGGGAGCATCTGGTCGAGCGTCGGCACGTCCTCGCCGGCGCCCGCCGGGGAGGAGCTGAAGGAGACGTACTGATTGAGCGGCGTGTGCTTGTTGCGGGTGGCGGTCTTCACCGCCGTGATGATCTGCCTTGTTATGCACAGCTCGGCGAAGTTGCGAAAGCTCGACTCGCGGTCGGTGCGAAAGTCGCGGATCGCCTTGTAGAGCCCCAGCAGCCCCTCCTGGATGAGGTCGTCGGAGTCGCCGCCGGCCAGGAAGTACGAGGAGGCCTTCAGGCGCACGAAACCGTGATAGCGCCTCACCAGCCTGTCGTATGCATTGCGATCGCCCTGCTTCGCCAGGGCGATCAGAAAGCCATCTTCAACCCTAGGTTCAGAGTGAGGGTTATAAGAGATTCTTGCCACGAGCAGATCCTTTCCTCGGGGCCACCTATGACAGGCAGCCCCAAATTTGCTCAGTGGCGCACTCCTCCCCCGGCGCCAAAGCCTGTTTACCTAAGGCTTCATCAACCTTAGGTTCAGCGTTATGTTGGCGCGAGCCTCGCACAGTTATGGAGCGTTGTCAAGGCCCCCTCCCCCGGCCTGCAAGATCCCATACAGAAGCGCCGCTGCGGCGGCGCTCACGCCGAGCGACTCGATGCGTCCCCGCAGCGGCAGGGCGATCAGCTGATCGCAGGCGCTCGCCACCCGTGGGCGCAGGCCCGTGCCCTCGCTTCCCAGGACGAGCACGACCCCGGCGCCGCGATAGTCCGGGGCGTCATAGGCCACCGGCGCCCTCCCGGCGGCCGCGTCCGGCGCGCAGGCCCCGTAGCACCAGCACCCCGCCCGGCGGGCGTCGGCGAGGAAATCGGCGATGTTGCGCACCCGCGCCACCCGCACATGCTCGACGGCGCCCGCGGAGGCCTTGCACACCGCCGGGGTGACCTCGGCCGCCCTGCGCTCGGGGATCGCCACGCCGCTCGCGCCCACGCACTCGGCGGTGCGGCAGATCGACCCCAGGTTCTGCGGGTCCTGTATCCGATCGAGCGCCACGACCAGGGGGTCGGCGCCGGAAAGCAGCTCCGCGGGGCCCGAGTAGGGGTAGGCGCCGGCGTCCGCGCACAGGCCCTGGTGCGCGGAGGAGCCGCAGCGGCGCTCGATCTCCTGCGCGGTTGCGATCTTGACGGGAAGGTCCTTCAGCCACGGCTCGCGCGCCGCCCCGGCCGTCGCCCACAGCTCGACCACGCTTCCAGACCGGCGCCCGCGCAACGCCTCGCGCACGGGGTTTCGCCCGTACACGATCACGGCGCCTGGGAGGGGATCAGCTCCGGACCGTCGGCGCCGTCGCGGAGCTCCCAGCCGCGCTCGCGCAGCTCCTCGCGGATGCGGTCGGCCGTCTGGAAGTCCCGCTCACGACGGGCCCGCTCGCGTTGCTCGAGCAGCGACGTGGCCACGGGGTCGATCGCGTCGGGCCCGCCCACCGTCTCGAGCGGGGTCAGCTCGCCGAGCCCCAGCACGGTCAGCATCTCACGCAGGTCGGCGTCTCCGACCCCTTCCTCCAGGCGGTTGGCCTCGCGCACCCACTCGAACAGCGCGGCCAGTGCCGCCGGCGTGTTGAAGTCGCCGGCGAGGGCGGCGAAGAAGGCCTCCCTGTGGCGGGCCATCCCAGGCGGGCTGGGCCGGCCCGCATCCAGCCGCCTGAGCGCATCGCGCACGCGATGCACGCGCCGCTCCGCGTTCTCGAGCTCCGATGGGGAGAACGCGAGCGGCTGGCGGTAGTGCCCCGAGATCAGGTACATGAGGACCGTCTGCGGACCATGGCGCGCCAGCACCTCGGACAGCGTGGCGATGTTACCCACCGACTTGGCCATCTTCTCGCCGGTGAGCTGGATCATGCCGTTGTGCATCCACAGCCTCGCCAGCTCCTCGCCGCGCGCCGCGCGCGTCTGGGCGGCCTCGTTCTCGTGGTGGGGAAACAGCAGGTCAGAGCCGCCGCCGTGGATGTCGAAGCCAACACCGAGGAACTGCTCGGCCATCGCCGAGCACTCGATGTGCCAGCCCGGTCGGCCCGGTCCCCAGGGCGAGTTCCAGACCGTGTCCTCTCCGGGCTTGTGCGCCTTCCACAGCGCGAAGTCCAGAGGGTCCTCCTTGCGGTCTGCGCCCTCGCCGTCCCCCTGGTCGAGGTTCTCGAGGAGACGATGCGACAGGCTCCCGTAGTCGGCGTCCGAGCGCACGCGGAAGTACACGTCGCCGCCGGCCGCATACGCGTGAGCGGACTCGATCAGGGCGGCGATGTAGTCGACGATCGGGCCGATCGTCTCTGACGCCAGCGGCTCGTGGTCGGGGCGCCCCAGGCCAAGCGCGTCGGTATCGGCGCGGTAGAGCTCGGCCATCTCCACGGCCAGGCCTGCGCTCGGGCGGCCCTGCTCCTGCGCGGCTTCGTAGATCTTGTCGTTGACGTCGGTGACGTTCACGACCAGCGTCACCGCCAGCCCCTCGTGCTCGAGGAAGCGCTTGAGCAGGCTGAACACGACGAACGGCCGGGCGTTGCCGATGTGGATGGGACTGTAGACGGTGGGTCCGCAGGCATAGATGCCGATCCGCCCCGGATCGCGCGGGCGAAGCGGCTCGAGCCTTCCCGAGCGGGTGTCGTGCAGGACGATCTCTCGCATCGCGCGGGCAACCCTAGCGCGCGCGGCAGCCTCTGCCGCTCGCAGGCCCGGACCCGGCCGGAGCGCCCGCGCGCGCCTGCTCAGTCGCGCCGCGCCAGGGCGACGATCGCGAGCGCGGCGGCGCCCTCGCCGCGGCCGACGAACCCGATCCCCTCGCCGGTGCTCGCCTTGACGTTCACGCGCGCCGGCTCGATGCCGAGCGCCGCTGCCAGCCGAGCGCGCATCGCGGGCTTGTGCGGGCCGAGCTTCGGGGCCTCGATCACGACGGTGCTGTCGACGTTGACGATCTGAAGGCCCGCGCCGAGGACACGCGCGACGATCGCCTCGAGCAGCGCGATCGAGTCCGCGTCGCGGAAGCGATCGTCGGTGTCGGGGAAGTGCTCGCCGATGTCCCCCAGCCCGGCGGCGCCCAGCAGCGCGTCGATGACCGCGTGCGTGAGCACGTCCGCGTCGGAGTGACCCTCGAGGCCCCGCTCGTGCGGAATCTCAACGCCTCCCATGATCAGCCCGCGCCCCGCGCCGAAGCGGTGCGAGTCATAGCCGATTCCGCTGAGCGTCATCGGGGATGAGCCTCCCCCGCCCCGCCGAGCGCCGCGGCCCCGATCGGCTCGAGCCGCCGCGCGCGCCGCTCGAACACGCACAGCTCGCCGACCCCCAGCCCGTCGAGCAGCTCCAGCGCCTTCTCGTAGTCCGCGCCGACGTCCTGCGGGCGGTGGGCGTCGCTCGAGAGCGCGACCGGCGCTCCGGCTTCCAGGCACATCTGCAGGAAGGCGGGCGCCGGATAGAGCTCCCCGGCGGGCTTTCTGAGCCCGGCGGTCGACACCTCGACGGCGATCCCGGACTCCGCGATCCCGTCGATCGCCAACTCGTAGTAGCGGCGCAGATCCCCACGCGGGAGCGGACGCTCAGGGCCCCACACCTTCACGAGATCCGGGTGGGCAAGCACGTCGAACAGACCGCACCGCGCGGCCTCGCCGAGCGTCTCGAAGTAGCGCCTTCCAGATCTCCTCGGCGCCGCGCGGGCGCGCCGGACCGGACGCCCACACGCCGTAGTCCTCCATGTCCACCGCCTGCTCGCGCATGAAGTGCACCGCGCCGAGCACGTAGTCGAAGTCGCGCGCCTGCAGCAGGTTCGCCATCCGATCCTCGCGGCCGAACACGAAGTCCGCCTCGATCCCCAGCCTCAGGTCGGTGCGCTCCCGCACGAAGGCGCAGTATGCGTCGAGATCGTCGTGCGCGTTCACGAGCCAGAACGGGTGCCGCCACACATCGAGCGCCTGCTCGAAGCGGTAGACGTGCTCTGAGACCCCCAGCTCGGCGATCCCCCGCTCGCTCGCCACCTTGCGGTACTGCTCGGCGTTGGCCTCCGTGAAGTGCTGTTCCGCGGTGGCGTCCAGATCATCGGAACGGAGGTGTAGGTGGTAGTCGGTGAGCATTCGCGTGCGCTGGAGCGGACTGCGATTCAAGCAGGATTACCCGGTGGCCCGCGGGCGCCGGGCGAGCAGCATCTCGGCCACCTGCAGGTCACCCGCGGTGGTCACCTTCATGTTCTCCTGCTCTGCCTCCACGATGATCACCCTCCCGCCGGAGGCCTCCACGAGCCACGCGTCATCGGTCGCGCGGGCCAGTATCTCGCCGGGGACGTCGAGCGCCCGTTCGAGCGCCGCGCGCCGGAACGCCTGCGGCGTCTGCACCGCCCACAGCCCCGCACGGTCGAGCGTCTCTGAGACCACGCCGTCGGCGGGGCGCACGCGCTTGATCGTGTCCGTGACCGGCGTCGCGGCGATCGCGGCGGCGGCGGCCTGATCCTGTGCGAGCGCGGACAGCACGCGCCGGGCGAGCTGCGCCGTCAACAGCGGCCGCGCCGCGTCGTGCACGAGCACCGCCTGACCCGGGTCTCCGGGACCGGCCGCCGCGAGCGCCCGGCGCACCGAGTCAGAGCGCACCGGCCCTCCGTCCACCGCGGTCACGCCGGGCGGCGCCTGTGTGCCCGGAGGCAGTGCAACCACGATCCTCTCAATCGAATCGACGGCAGACAGCGCCTCGACGCTCCACTCATACAGCGGACGGCCGGCCAGCTCGACGAGCGCCTTCGGACGGGCGCCCCCGAAGCGCTCCCCACGCCCGGCGGCCACGAGCAGCGCGACGCTCATCGCTCGTTCGACGCCTTCGCGCACGCGGCCGTGCCTGTTGCGGTGCGGCCGCGTTCGCGAGGGCGTCTCGCTACTCGGCTCCGGCCACGGCCATCTGGCTCGAGGCGGAATCGGCGAGCAGCTCGTCGAGGTAGCTCTCGGCCTCCTCCTCGTCCTTGTCGAGCGCATACATGAGCTCGGACGCGAGGATCTTCTTGGTGCGGGTGAACATCTGCTTCTCGCCGGTCGACAGCCCCTTCTCGCTCTCGCGCAGCGACAGGTTGCGCACGACCTCGGCCAGCTCGTAGATGTCGCCGGTCTTGATCTTGTCGCGGTTGTGCTTGAAGCGGCGGTTCCAGTTCTTCGGCATCTCCGACACCTCGGCCCGCAGCACATCCAGCACCTTCTGCACCGTCTCCTCGTCGATCACCCTGCGAAGGCCCGCCAGAGCGGCGTTTTCGGTCGGGACTCGAACAGTCATGTCGTTGTGGAGGATCTTGATGGTGAGATACTCGCGCCGAACGCCCGCCATCTCCATCTCCTCCTTCTTCAGCACCTTGCCGGCGCCGTGATGGGGGTAGACGACGTGGTCGCCGAGCTCGAACTCGATGTACTCGACCTCGCGCGTCGCTTCGAGCTCATCTATCAGCGTTGCCTCTTCGGTTGCTTGTGGCGGAATGGTGACCTCCTTCGTTGCGGCCTGCCGTTTGGCGGCCCTTGTTCAAGTCTGTATGTAGCGGTCCACGAGGTTTATCTCCTGCAGGCGACGCAGGCCCTCGCGGATGTCCTTCGCCCGGATCTCTCCCACTCCCTCGACCGCCTCGAGCTCTGAGTCGGTGGCGGCCAGCAGCTCGTCCAATCCCCCAAACTCGTTCACGATCTCCGCGACCACGAGCCTGGGCAGCCTGGGGATGCGCCCCAGCACCCGGTAGGCGCGCGGCGAGACCGGATAGTCGAGCGTGTTCAGCTTGCGGTCATACCCGAGCAGCTCGGCCAGCCGGCCGAAGTCGAGCAGGTCCTGATGGGCCAGCCGCCCGATCTCCTCGAGCGCGGCCGCGAACGCCTCATCGGAGTCGCCGTAGAGGTAGTCGCGCACGAGCGCCGCCTTCTCGGCGGCGGTGCCCACCATCGTCTCCTCGAGCTGCATCTCGATCAGCCGTCCCTCGTTGCCCAGCTCGACGATGTAGCGCTCGATCTCGACGGCCATCCGCGTCACGAGCTCCGAGCGCTGGAGCACGGTGAGCACGTCGTGAAGCGTCGCGCCGCCCTCGAACTCGAGCGCGGTCAGCCTGGTCGAGACCTGGTCGAGGCGTGTGCGGTACTTGTCCAGCGTCGCCAGCGCCTGGTTGGCCTTCGCGAGCACCACCGGGATGTCCTCGAGTATGTACTTCGTCCCGTCCACGTACACCGAGACGACCTCGCGGCGCTGGGACACCGCGATCACCAGCGCGTCCGTCTGCTTGGACACGCGCTCGGCCGTGCGGTGCCTGGTCCCCGTCTCGTGCGAGAGGATCGTCGGATCCGGCATCAGCTGGACGTTCGCCATCGTGATCTTCGTGGCGTTCGCGTTGAGGATGATCGCCCCGTCCATCTTCGCCACCTGGTAGAGGAAGGCCGGCGTGTAGTCGATCTCGAGCTTGATCCCGCCCGAGTTCAGGAAGCTGAGGTCATCAGGCTCGCCGATCACGATCAGCCCGCCGGTGCGCGCGTGCAGGATGCTCTCGATCCCCTCCCGCAGCGCCGTGCCGGGGGCGATCATCTCTAGGGCCTTCATCAACCCCGGATCCGGTCTTACTTCACTCTCGAAATCTTCACCGGATCGCAGCGCCACGATGTTCCATTCTAGGACATTTAGCCTTTCCTTAGCTCCACCCCGCGCTCGAAACGAGCGCTCAGGCGACCGCCCGCGCGGGGCGCCTCGGCTCCGCGCCCAGCGCCGCGGCGAGCGCCTGCCCGAGCGTCGCGGCCTCGCACGCCTGCCCGCCGCAGTCGGGCGGCGCGATCACGCCCTCCAGGCCATGCTTGGCGGCCTCTTCGAGGCGGCGCTCGGGATGTCCGACCCAGCGCAGCTCGCCGGTCAGGCCCGAGCTCGCCGAAGCACGCCCTCGGAGCGCCGCTCAACGGCGACGCCGCGGCTCGCGCTCGCGACCGCCAGCGCGACCGCCAGATCGCACCCGGGCTCATCCACGCGCACACCCCCGACGACGTTCACGAACACGTCAGCGCCGCCGGTCACCACGCGGCCGTGGCGGTGCAGGATCGCGAGCACCAGGGCCAGGCGGTTGCGGTCGAGGCCCGAGACGACCCGGCGCGGCTGCTCGAGCTCGGAGGGCGCCACCAGGGCCTGCACCTCCACGAGCAGCGGCCGCGACCCCTCCATCGCCGCGAGCACGACGCTGCCAGGGGCGCGCGTGGCCTCTGCGACGAATCGCGCCGAGGCATCGAGCACCTCGACGAGGCCCCCCTGGCGCATCTCGAACAGCCCCGCCTCGCTCGTCGATCCAAACCGGTTCTTCGACGCCCGCAGCTCGCGGTAGGGCCGCTCGCGCTCCCCCTCGAACTGCAGCACGCAGTCCACGAGGTGCTCGAGCACGCGCGGTCCCGCGAGCGCACCGTCCTTCGTCACGTGCCCCACGAGGATCACGGCGACCGCCCGCTCCTTGGCCAGCGCCATGATCCGCCCGGCCACCTCGCGGACCTGCCCGACAGAGCCGGGCGCGCCCGAGCAGTCGGCGGCGTTGAGCGTCTGCACCGAATCGATCACACACACCTCGGGCGCCTCGGCGGCCAGCGTGTCGAGGATGGTGTCGAGATCGGTCTCCGCCAGAACCGGCACCTCGAGCGCCGGCCGGGACGGACCCGATCCAAGCCTCTCGGCCCGCAGTCGCACCTGCTCGGCGGACTCCTCGCCGCTCACATACAGCGTGCGATGACCGTCCTCGTGCAGATGCCCGAGCGCCATGTTCGTGAGCGTCGACTTGCCGATCCCGGGGGAGCCGCCCAGCAGCACCAGCGACCCCGGCACGAGGCCCCCGCCCAGCACGCGATCGAGCTCGCCGATCCCCGTCGAGAGGCGCTTCACGGGCGCCGCACCCACCTCCCTGAGCGGGCGCGGCAGGAGCCTCAGCGCCGGCGCCGAGCCGGAACCGGGGCGGGCGCGGCGAGCGCGTGGAGCGCTCGAACGACCCTCCGCGCCCCGCGCCGGGAGGCGTTCCTCGACGAGCGTGTTCCAGGCCTCGCACCCCGGGCACTGGCCATGCCACTGAGCCGACTGAAAGCCGCACTCAGAGCAGCCGTAGATCGTCCTCGCGGGCATCACCGGAGCCTACGTCCCGGCGGGGACGGCTCGACCGGCGGTGAAGCGCCAACCTACTCCTCGCCGGGTGGGCCGATCTCCGGTTGGTCGTCCGCCGGCGGGCCGTCCTCGCCCTCCGCCAGCTCGTCGGCGCCGGCGCCTTCGGCACCCACGCCCACCGGTGTCTTCTGCTTCTTCGGCTTGACGATCGTCAGGCGCACCTCGCCCTCTTCGCTCTCGAGCGCAGGGTCGACCACGACGGTGGCGCCGGGCACGACCTGCTCGCGCAGCACGAAGTCGGCGAGCGGATCCTCGATGTAGCGCTGGATCGCGCGACGCAGCGGCCGTGCTCCCATCGAGGGGTCCCAGCCCTTCTCGACCAGCAGATCCTTCGTTTCGTCCGAGAGCTCGAGCTGCAGCTCTCGTTCGGCCATCGACTCGCGGATGCGCAGCAGCAGGAGCTCGACGATCTGCTTGATCTCGTCCTTCTGCAGCTTGTGGAACACGATCACGTCGTCGATCCGGTTCAGGAACTCCGGCCGGAAGACCTTCTTCAGCTCGCCCATGATCCGGTTCTTCATGTCCTCGTAGGTGATGCCCGTCTCGTCGTCTGAGACCGCGAACCCGAGCGGCGTGTTGCGCGCGATCTCCGCCGCGCCGATGTTCGAGGTCATGATCACGATCGCGTGGCGGAAGTCGACCGTCCGCCCCTGCGCGTCGGTCAGGCGTCCGTCCTCGAGAATCTGAAGCAGGATGTTGAACACGTCCGGGTGCGCCTTCTCGATCTCGTCGAGCAGCAGCACGCTGTAGGGCTTGCGCCGCACGGCCTCGGTCAGCTGACCGCCCTCGTCGTAGCCGACGTAGCCAGGGGGAGAGCCCACCAGCCGCGAGACGGCGTGCTTCTCCATGTACTCGGACATGTCGATCCTGATCATCGCGTCGTCGTCGCCGAACAGGAACTCGGCGAGCGTGCGCGCAAGCTCGGTCTTGCCCACCCCGGAGGGGCCCAGGAAGATGAACGACCCGGTCGGGCGCTTGGGATCCTTCAGCCCCGCGCGCGAGCGCCTGATCGCCTTCGAGATGACCTCGATCGCGGGGTGCTGCCCGATCACGCGCTTGTGCAGTTCGTCCTCCATCCGCACGAGCTTCTGGGTCTCGGCCTCGGTCAGCTTGAACACCGGGATGCCGGTCCACATCGAGACGATGTCGGCGATCTCCTCCTCGCCGATCGCCGGGCGCTCGCCGGACTCACCGGATTCCCACTCCTGCTCGAGCTGGCGTTTCTTGTTCGTCAGCTTGCGCTCCTTGTCGCGCAGCGCGGCGGCCTTCTCGAACTCCTGCGCCTCGATCGCCGCCTCCTTCTCGCGGCGCGTGGTCTCGACCTGGTCCTCCAGCTCGCGGTTGGCCGGAGGAGAGCTCATCGACTTGATCCGCATCCGCGAAGCGGCCTCGTCGATCAGGTCGATCGCCTTGTCGGGCAGGAACCGGTCGGATATGTAGCGGCTGGCCAGTTCGCCCGCCGCGCGCAGAGCCTCGTCGGTGATCTGCACCTTGTGGTGCTGCTCGTAGCGGTCGCGCAACCCCTGCAGTATCTCGACGGTCTGGTCGATCGAGGGCTCCTCGACGCGGATCTGCTGGAAGCGCCGCTCGAGCGCCGAGTCGCGCTCCAGGTACTTGCGGTACTCATCGAGCGTCGTCGCGCCGATCGTCTGCAGCTCGCCCCTCGCCAGCGCGGGCTTCAGGATCGAGGCGGCGTCGATCGCGCCCTCGGCGGCGCCTGCACCGACCAGGTTGTGGAGCTCGTCGATGAACAGGATGATGTCGCCGCGCTGGGTGATCTCCTTCATCACCTTCTTCAGCCGCTCCTCGAACTCGCCCCGGTACTTCGAGCCGGCGACCAACGCGGCCAGATCGAGCGTGTAGATCTGCTTGTTCTTCAACAGCTCGGGGACGTCGGAGTTGGTGATCCGTTGCGCCAGGCCCTCGACCACGGCCGTCTTGCCCACGCCGGGCTCGCCCACGAGCACGGGGTTGTTCTTCGTGCGACGCGACAGGATCTGCATGATCCGCTCGATCTCGGTCTCGCGGCCCACGCACGGGTCGAGCTTGCCCTCGGCCGCGAGCTTGGTGAGGTTGCGCCCGAACTGGTCGAGCAGCTTGGAGGACTTCTTGCCCTCGCCCGGGGCCGTGCCTGCGGCCGAGCCGGAGCCGGAGCCCGATGAGCCCTGGCGGCGTCCTCCGGGACCGGACAGCATGCGGATGACCTCGTTGCGGATCTTCTCGGAGTCCGCGTCGAAATCGAGCAGGATGCGGGCGGCCACGCCCTCGTTCTCGCGCACGAGCCCGAGCAGGATGTGCTCGGTGCCGATGTAGTTGTGGCCGAGGCTCAGCGCCTCGCGCAACGCGAGCTCGAGCACCTTCTTGGCGCGCGGCGTGAACGGGATCTGCCCGGACGTGACCTCCTCACCGGAGCCGACGATCCGCACGACCTGCGCGCGCACCCGCTCGACGGTTATGTCCAGGCTCTCGAGCACCCGCGCCGCCAGGCCCTCCTCCTCGCGCAGCAGCCCCAGGAGGATGTGCTCGGTGCCGATGTAGTTGTGCTTGAGCGTCCGCGCCTCCTCCTGCGCGAGAACGACCACCTGCCGGGCCCGTTCTGTAAATCGCTCGAACATCGTGTAATTCCTTCCTGCGAGGGCGGCGCCTCATGGGCTCACTCGGTCATGTCTAGGCCTTGTGGGCAGTCTACCAACCACCCCACCGGCCCCGTGTGGGCTCATCGTCACCGGGAAGGCGCACCTTGATAGCCAGGCGCCCGCCGGCCCGTCAACCCCTACTCCCGCGCGCGGCCCGTCCACACGACCGGCCGCTCCGTGGCGTTTCCAGCCGACCGGGCGGTCAGTCGCGCATCGCGGGAAACAGCACCACCTCGCGGATCGAGTCGCGTTTCGTGAGCAGCATCACGAGCCGGTCGATCCCCACTCCGACCCCGCCGGCCGGCGGCATCCCCTGCTCGAGCGCCTGCAGGAACAGCTCGTCGTAGGGCTGCGCCTCATGCTCGCCCCCCTCCGCCAACCGCCGCTGGGTCTCGAATCGCTCGCGCTGAACATCGGCGTCGTTGAGCTCGGAGAAGGCGTTTGCGATCTCCATCCCGCCGGCGAACGCCTCCCAGCGCTCGACCAGCCCGGGCTCTGAGCGATGCTCCCGCGCGAACGGCGAGAGCTCGATCGGGTAGTCCTTCACGAACGTGGGCTCGAGCAGGGTGGGCTCGACGAACTTGGACAGCAGGTCATCGGCCATCTGCGCCCACGTCGCATCCTCGGTGGGCACCTCGATGCCCCGCTCGGCGATCACCCGGCGCAGCTGTGAGGCGTCACGCGCCGCTGAGAGGTCGATGCCCGTCGCCTCGGCGATCGCACGCGTGAAGCTCACCCGCCGCCACGGCCGTGAGAAGTCGAGCTCGCCGGCGTACTCGATCACCCCCGCCGCGGCCCGCACGAGCTGCTCCAGACGGTCCGCCTCGTCGTTGTAGTCGGCGTACGCCTCGTAGAACTCGACCATCGTGAACTCGGGGTTGTGCTTCGAGGACACGCCCTCGTTGCGGAAGTCCTTGCCGAGCTCGTACACCTTCTCGAGGCCCCCCACGATCAGGCGCTTGAGGTAGAGCTCGGTCGCGATCCGCAGGTACAGATCGCGGTCCAGCTCGTTGTGGTGGGTGACGAACGGGCGTGCCAGCGCGCCACCGTAGAGCGGCTGCAGCGCCGGCGTCTCCACCTCGAGGAACCCCTCCCCGTCCAGGTAGGCGCGAACCGCCGAGATGATCTTGGCGCGATCTACGAACAGGCGGCGCGTGTCCTCGCTCGCGATCAGGTCGAGCTCGCGCCGGCGGTAGCGCGTCTGCACGTCTGAGAGGCCGTGGTGGCGGTCCGGCGGGGGCCTGAGCGCCTTGCCCAGCACCTGATAGCCGTCGACCCGCAGCGAGATCTCACCTCGCTTCGAGCGCAGAGCGGCGCCGTCGATCCCGATCAGGTCGCCGAGGTCGAGTGAGGTGAGCCGCTCGAAGGCCTCCTTCCCGAGCACGTCCAGCCGCGCGTGCAGCTGGATCTTGCCGGTCCGGTCGACGAGGTCGAGGAACGCCGCCCCGCCGCCGCCGCGGCGCGCCGCCAGCCGGCCCGCCACGCGATGGGCCTCCTCGGTCTCCTCCCCGTCCGCGAGCCGGGTGTAGGCGTCCAGGATCCCGGCGATCGGCTCGGCGCCCCTGAACGCGTAGGGAAAGGCGTCCGGATCTGACTCCCTCAGGCGCCGGCCCTTCGCCCGGCGCTCGGCGATCAGCTCGGGCAGGCCGTGCCTGCCCGACTCGCCGGCCGGCTCGCGCTCCTCGGTTCCGCTCATGGCGGCGAGCCTACTTGAGGCCGACGTCGATCTTCGTGATCTTCAGCTTGCGGGCGGGACCACGCGGCACCTTCACGGCAACCGTCTCGTTGCGCTTGCGCCCGATCAGCGCGCGCCCGACGGGCGACTCGTTGGACAGCTTGTGCTCTTCCGGGCGGGCCTCCGCCGAGCCGACGATCGTGTACTTCACCGACTTGCCGGTCTTTTCGTCTTTGACATGCACCACCGAGCCCACCTGCACGACGTCGGTCGAGAGATCCTCGGTCTGGATGACGGTCGCCATGCGGAGCTTCTCCTGCAGCATCGCGATCCGGCTCTCGAGCATCGCCTGCTCGTTCTTCGCGTCGTCGTACTCGGAGTTCTCGGAGATGTCGCCGAACTCCCGCGCCTCCTTGATGCGCTCGGCCACCTCGCGGCGCTTCTCGGTCGACAGCAGCTCCAGTTCGTCCTTGAGCTTCTCCAGGCCTTCGGGGGTGAGGATGACGTCCTTCGGCATGTGACCCTCGATCGCGGGTTGGCGGTTCGGCCGGCGACATGCAAAACCCCGCTCGCAAGCGGGGATGCCGCGGCCCGGAGGCTTCAGCGAGCGCAGCAGTATAGCGGGGCCCAACACGCCGCGGCCGGGCTCACACGGCCGGCGCCACGAGGCCGCTCGCCGGGTCTAGCAGCGCCCTGGCCTGCTCCACGGTCTCGGCGGACTGCAGCGATGCCTGCAGCCCCTTCGCCGCCCCGGACTCGAGCGTCAGACGCGCCACGTACCACGGGTAGAACTTGCGCAGGTACCGGGTCGCGCGCCCGGCGCCGAGGTGCTCGACGGCGCGCCCGATCGTCCAGTCGAGCTCGGCCAGCACCTCGTCCCGAGACGGCTCGCGCTCGCGACCGCGCACCAACCGCTCGAACAGCCACGGGTTTCCGAGCGCCCCCCGCGCGAGCATCACGGCCGCCGCCCCGGTTCGGTGAAACGCCTCGCGCACCTGCTGCTCGTCGTTCAGCCCTCCGGTCAGGATCACCGGCGCCGGGAGCGAGTCCACCAGCCGCGCCGCCAGCTCGTAGTCCGGCGAGCCCTTGTGGTGCACCGCCGCCGACCTCGGATGGAACGCGATCGCCGCCACCCCGGCCCGCCGCACGAGGACGTGGGCCAGCTCGAAGCCGCTCGTGTCGCCGGGGCGCAGTCCGGAGCGCAGCTTGACGGTCACCGGCAACCCCCCGTCGGGGCCGCCCGCGCCCTCGACCACCGCCCGCGCCACGGCCACGGCGCGATCGGGGTCCGCGAGCAGCTCGGCGCCGGCGCCGGTCTTTCGCACCTTGGGCACCGGACAGCCCATGTTGATGTCGATCGCATCGGCGCCGCACTCGGCCACGTGGGCCGCCGCCGAGCGCATCATCTCCGGGTCTTCGCCGAACAGCTGGATCGACACCGGCCCGCCGGCCCGCTCGCGCGGGTCTATGCGCAGCATCTCAAAGCAGGTCTTCCTGTTGCCGTAGTGGATCGCGTGCGAGGAGACCATCTCGGAGACGGCCATCCCGGCGCCGTAGCGCTTGGCCTGCAGCCGCACGAACCAGTTGCCGATCCCCGCCAGCGGAGCCAAGAGGACACGGTTGGGAACCTTCAGCGGGCCCAGCATCCAGGGGTCGGTGAGGCTCATGGCCGAGGGCATTGTTCAATTATGGCCTCGGGAGACCGGCATCCTGCCTCTTGGCCGGTCCGGCCTCCACTCTCTCATTTCAATTTGTGACCGTTCCGGCCGCCCCGGCGGTTACCTGGCCGGCCGTCCTGGCCGGCTGCCTGCCGTCCTGGCGGCTGCTTCGCTTCGCCGCTCTGCCTGTTGCGAGGAACTCCGGCTACTAGGCGTTGCGTTCGTGGAGCAGGCGCAGGCCGGTCAGGGTGAGGAGCTCGTCCACCTCGCCGATCTCCTCGGTGTAGGGCACCACCAGGCGTGCCAGGCCGCCCGTGGCCACCACCTCGGCGCGCTGGCCCAGCTCCTCGTACAGGCGACGCAGGATCGCGTCGATCGCCCCGGCGTAGCCGAAGACGACACCGGAGCGGATGGCATCGATCGTGTTCTTGCCGATCACGCTCTTCGGCGGCGCCAGATCCACCTTCGGCAGCCGCGCACCGCGTTCGGAGAGCGCTTCGAGCGATATCTCGATTCCCGTCATCAGCGCGCCGCCGACATACTCGCCCTCCGGGGAGACGACATCGAAGGTGGTCGCGGTGCCGAAATCGACGCACACCGCACAGCCGCCGAAGCGCTCGCGAATCGCGACCGCGTTGACGAGCCGATCCGCCCCGATCTCGCGCGGGTTGTCATAGCGGATCGCCATCCCGGTCTTCGTGCCGGGCCCGACCACGAGCATCTCCTGGCCGAGATAGCGGCCCGCCATCTCCGTCCACTCGGGCTCGAGCTGGGGCACCGTGGAGGAGACGATCGAGGCGTCCACGTCCTTGAACCCGTATCCGCGCAGCTCGAGCAGGTTGCGCAGCGCGGCGCCCAGCTGATCCGCGGTCGACTGGCGCACGGTGGCAAAGCGCCAATGCTCGAGCAGCGAGTCCCCGTCGAAGGCGCCGAAGTGGGTCTGGGTGTTTCCGACGTCGACGACCAGCAGCATCGGCACCATTATGCTGGGCGGCGCGATGACAGCGATGCGTCCCAGGCTCTACGCGCTGACGGCCTCGCACCCATGCGACGCCGTGGAGGCCGCGCTGCGACTGAAGTCGATCGACTACGAGCGCGTCGATCTGCTCCCGATGACCCAGATCTTGATCGGCCCGCTGCGCTACGGAGGCACGACCGTGCCCGGGATGCGCCTCGACGGCGAGCGCCTGGTGGGCTCACGCCCGATCATGCGCCGCCTCGACGCCATGGCACCCGATCCGCCGCTGCTTCCCCCGCTCGGCAGCCCCCTGCACGCGCAGGTGCTCGAGGCCGAGCGCTGGGGCGATGAGGTGTTCCAGAGCGTGCCGCGCCGGATCATCGACGTCGCGTTCGTGCGCCGCCCGGCGGCGATGGAGAGCTACGCCGCCGGCGCCAAGCTGCCGCTGCCGCGTGGGCTCATGCGCCCTGCGATGCCGCTCACGGCCCGCCTGATGGCGATGAAGAACAAGGCGAGCGGGGACTCCGCGCGGGCCGACCTCGCGGCGCTCCCGGCCCAGCTCGACAGGATCGACGCCTGGATCGCCGACGGCCTGCTGGGCGGCGAGCAGCCGAACGCCGCGGACCTCCAGATAGGCAGCACGATTCGGCTGCTGCACACGATCGCGGACGTCCGCCCGCTGATCGACGGGCGCCCGAGCGCCGGGTTGACGCGCTACTTCCCGGGAATGCCAGGCGAGATCGAGGCCGGCGTGCTGCCCGCCGAGTGGCTGGCGAGCAGCACGAGCCCCTAGCAGCGGCGTCGCCGGCGCGCGAGCGGCGCCCCCGACGCGCCCCGGCGCTACAGTCGCAGGGTCGAGATCTGCGGCTCGCCTGCCGGAGGCCCCATCCGCCACGCCATGCGCACACTGGATCCGAAGTCGCTCAGCCAGCACGTCGACCGTCTCTATCGCGCGGCGTGGGCCCTGTGCGGCTCGCGCGAGGACGCCGAGGACCTCGTGCAGGAGACGTTCGCGCGCGTGCTCTCACGACCGCGCGTGCTGCACGGCGGCGACGAGGTCTACTACCTGCTGCGCGTGCTGCGCAACACGTTCCTGACGTCCCGTCGCACCGCCGGGCGCCGGCCGGTCACGGTCGCCACGCTCGACGACGTCATCGCGGCCGACCCCAAGCCGCTGGGCCAGCCCGAGCGGGCGCTCGAGATCCAGGAGGTCTATGCCACGATCGCCGAGCTCCCGGAGGACTTCCGCATGGCGCTCGTCGCCGTCGACGTGCTGGGCCTCTCCTACCGGGAGGCGGCACGCGCGCTGCGCGTGCGCGAGGCGACGATCACCACCAGGCTGTTCCGAGCGAGAAGGCACCTCGCCAGGCGCCTCGTCGGCGAGCCCGCGCCCGTAGAGCCGGACGCGCCGGAGGCGCCCGGGCGGCGGGCCAGCGCCGCCGGCTCATCCAACGGCTCGAGCGCGCCGGGCCCCGCGCAGCCTGCGCGACGGGAAGGGACCGAGACCGGCGGAGTCTTTACAAGCAGGGGAACACGATGAGCGAGCCGCGTCCACGCACCGAATCCGAGCTGGTCGACTTCATACGATCGATCGGCGCAGCCGCGCCCGAGAGGCTGCACGGCGAGGTGAACGCGCTGATCGCCGCCCGTTCGCCGGACGCATCCTCGCAGCCGAGCGCCGATCGGAGGCGATGGAGCGCCCGAGCGGGACTCGGCACGAGGCTCGCCGGGGCGGCCGCGTTGTGGGCCGCGGTGGCGGTCGTGCTTGCGGTGAGCCTGACCGGCGGCGGCGGCTCGACGCTCAACGTGGATCAGGCGTCCGCGCTCACGCTTCGCGCAGCGACCGCGCCGGCGCCGGCACGGAGCGGCGCCGACCGCGCGCAGCTCAGCGCCGCCGTCGACGGCATCTCGTTCCCCTACTGGCAGGCGCGCTTCGGCTGGCGCACGACCGGCGCGCGCAGCGATCGTCTCGGCGGGCGGAGCGTGACGACGATCTTCTATGGAGACCGGTCCGGACGGCGGATCGGCTACGCGATCGTCGACGGCACCCCGCCACCTGCGCTGAGCGGCGGCGCCGTCGCCTGGCGGGCCGGCGTGCCCTACCGGCTGCTCAGCGTGAACGGCGCGGATGCCGTCGGCTGGCTGCGGGACGGCCATCTGTGCGTGGTGTCGGGACGCGGCGTGGACGGCGCCACGCTGCTGCGGCTGGCGAGCTGGACCGACGGCACGGCCGGCACCTCCGCGATCAGCTACTGAGCGCGGGAAGCGCGAGCGGCATGAGCGCCGCGGCTCAGCGACGCGCCGGGCGCAGCGGCGGGCCGGCCCACCGCACGCCCTCGTTCAGCCGCAGCGCCGCCAGCGCGTCCGCGAGGCGCGTGCCGTTCGGCGCGCGCAGGTCGAAGTCCAGCTCGAGTGCGGGCACGAGCACGAAGCGGCGGTTGAGCAGCTGCTCGTGGGGCAGCGTCATGCGCGGATCGAGGAGCTCGATCGAGCCCAGCAGGAGGATGTCGATATCGATCGTGCGGGGGCCATGGCGAATCTCGGCCTCGCGGCGCCCCAGCTCGCGCTCCAGGCGCTTGACCTGCTCGAGCAGCTCGAGCGGCTCGAGCGCGGTCTCGATCCGCAGGCAGGCGTTCAGAAAGCTCGCCTGATCGGGCACCGCGCCGACCGGGTCGGTGTCGTAGACCGACGAGGCGGCGAGCACGTCCACCCCCGACGCGGGCAGCCCATCCACGGCGGCCTGCAGGTGAGCGCGGCGCTGACCGACGTTCGAGCCGAGCCCGAGCAGTCCCATCCTCGTCGTCATCCGAGGGACGCTACCCGTCGCCCCCGGCGGGCGGGCGGCCGCGCGCACCGGCGCTGCGCGGCATATCGAGCGCTACGCGTCACCCACGGCCGGGCGGACGCGGGGCGCCTCGCGCGATCCAGCCTCGCGCAGGCCGATCCGCGCGTGCAGGCGGCGCAGTGGCCCGGGCGCCCACCACGTGCGGTCCCCGAGCCGACCGATCAGCGCGGGCACGAGCAGCGCACGCACCACGGTGGCGTCGATCGCCACAGCCAGCGCCGCGCCCACCCCGAGCTCCTTGATGAAGAAGATGTCCGAGGTCACGAACGCCCCGATCGCCACGCAGAAAAGGAGCGCGGCGGCCGTCACGATGCGGCCCACCCGCTCCAGGCCGTGGGCCACCGCCTCACGCGTGGGCAGCCCGCCGTCGTGGGCCTCCTTGATCCGCGCGAACAGGAACACGCCGTAGTCGGTGGACAGCGCGAACGCGACCACGAACAAGAGCACGAGGTTCGACTCCTCGAGGCCCCCGATCGGGGTGAAGCCGGCCAGCGAGGAGAGATGGCCGTCCTGGAAGATCAGCACGAGCAGCCCGGCGCCCACCGCAACGGTGAGCAGGTTCATCGCGAGGGCCAGGAGCGGCAGCACGAGCGAGCCCGTCATCAAGAACAGGAAGCCGCCGGTGACGAGCGCGAGGATCACGAGCGCGACCGGAGTGTGCGCGGTGATCGCCGCCTTCTGATCGACGAACCAGGCTGTCGGGCCGCTGACGAGCGGCGGGGATGGCGGGGCGCTCGCCGACGCCGGCACGGGGATCGCCCGCAACCGCTTGACGAGCGCCTGGTTGGCCGGCGAGCCGTCGGTGCCACGCGGCAGCAGTTCGATCACCCAAACGCCGCCCCCGACGTAGCGCGGAGGCCCCACGCTGGCCTGGCTTGCAGCGGTGAGCGCCGCGCTGCGGGCGACCCCCGCCACGATCGGGCCGCCGTCAGCGGGTGCGCGCACCACCATCGTGACCGTCTGGGAACCGTCGACCGGGAAGTCGCGAGTGAGCGCTTCGGCGACCCCCCGGGCTTCCGAGGAGGATGGCAGCACGTGCGCATCGGCCGGCGTGAGCTGCAGGCGCAGGGCGGGCAGGGCCACGAGGATGAGCGCCGCTAACGTCGCGAGCGCGACCATGCCGGGGCGCCGCATGACCGCATGGGCGAGGCGGAACCAAGCCCCCCGCTCGTCCGCCTCGTCGCTCGCCGTTCGGCCGGCATGCCCCTTATCGCGTTGCATGAAGGAGGGAGCCAGAGCGTTCACGCGCGGGCCCAGCGCCACGAGCACGGCGGGGAGCACGATCAGCGACACCGCCCCGGCGCACAGGGCGACGAGCGCGCCCCCCACCCCCATCGAGTAGAGGAACCGCAACGGGAACACGAGCAGGCAGGAGAGGGCCCCGGCAACCGTCAGCGAGCTGTACAGCACCGTGCGCCCGGCGGTCTGCATCGTGCGCGCGATCGCCGCGGGCGTGTCCGTCCCGCCCGCGAGCTCTTCGCGATATCGGGAGAGCACGAACAGGCTGTAGTCGATCCCCAGGCCGAGTCCCAGCCCCGTGACGAGGTTGACCGCGAAGATCGACAGCCCGGCGAACTGGTCCACCGCCCGCAGCAGCAGGAACGTGACCACGATCGCGAAGCCCCCCACGAGCAGCGGCAGCGCCGCGGCGATCAGGCCGCGGAACACCCAGAAGGACAGGAGCAGCAGGATCGGGAAGGCGAGCGTCTCCGCGCGTTTGAGATCCGAGGTGACCCGCTTGTTGATTTCGGTGAACGCCACGTCGTTGCCGCCGAGGCGCACCCCCTTCCCGGCCAGCAGCGGGCGTATCCGGTTCACCGCGTCGGCGGATCGTTCGCGGGAGGCGAATGCGGCGAGCACGATCGTCTCCCTTCCGTCGCGCGAGACGAGCGCCGGCAGGTGTGTCGAGGGGTAGTCGACCACACGCTGGAAGCCGGGCTGGCCCGCGAGCAGCGAGGCCACGCGCGCGGCATCGCTCGCCGCGGCGGGGTCGCTGCGCACATCGCCCGGCGCGGGCACGAGGGCCGCCACACCGAAGCCCGCCGTCTGACCCGTCGCCCGTTCGACCGCCCGCAGGGCCTGCTGGTTCTGGGACGCCGGGTCCTGGAAGTCCGACGGGGCGGTCTTGAGGATCGAGATGACCGGTCCGCCGAGGACCGCGGCGAGCAGGAACACGATCCCCGCCACGATCAGCACGCGGCGTGCGCGGTGTGTGGCGAGCTCTGACAGCTTCACGATCAAGGTGATCGCCGCTCCTTCTCGAGGGACCAGCCAAACGCACCCACATTATGAGTGACTGCTAACTAATTTGTCAAGGGCTGCACACGTGACCCGACGTGATTTGCCGTGCTTGCACGCTCGCAGAACCATACCCACGAGCCACGCATCGCGTCCCCGTCCGGGCGATCGAGCCGCAGGCTAACATGCGCCCATGGGCGAGGCGCCGTGGCGATCGAGCGCATCGCTACGGCAGCGCGTGCTGGCGCCTCTCGCTGTTTGGCGCTCTCCGCCGGACCAGCCGCCGTGGGCCCGTCCGGCGCTCCTCGCGATCGCCTCCGTGGCTGGACTCGCCTACGCCTGGGGTATGAACGGCGCCGCGCTGGAGACGTTCTATGGAGCTGCTGCCCGGAGCATGTCAACGAGCTGGCACGACTTCTTCTTCGGCGCGTTCGACCCCGCCGGCACGGTGACGGTCGACAAGCTGCCGGGGGCACTGTGGCCGCAGGCGCTGCTGTTCCGGATCTTTGGGTTTCACGTGTGGGGGGCGGTCCTCCCGCAGGTGATCGAGGGCGTGCTCACCATCCTCGTGCTCTACCGGGCCTTGCGACGCGTCGCCGGCCCTGTGGCCGGCATCGCAGGCGCCGCCATACTCGCCGTGAGTCCGGTGACGGTGGCGTTGAACCGGGGCAATGTTTCGGACTCGCTCCTGATCCTGCTCACCGTGCTGGCGGCCGACGCCACCATCTCGGCGCTGATCAGCGGCCGGCTGCGCTCGCTGATGCTGGCGGGAGTATGGGTCGGTCTCGCCTTCCAGGCCAAGATGGGACAGGCCTGGCTGATCCTGCCGGCGCTCGCGGTGGCGTACCTCGTTGCCGCGCCTCCGCGATTGCGTACCCGGCTTGGACATGTCGCTCTTGCCGGAGCTGTGACCGCGGTGGTGTCCGTGAGCTGGATGAGCATCGTCGCGCTGGTGCCGGCCCACGAGCGCCCATATGTGGACGGCACCCAGAACAACTCCGTGTTCAGCCAGGTCTTCGACTACAACGGGATCGCCCGTCTGGGCCGAGGGAGCAACGTCGCCGGGGCCGGGCATCCGGCCGAATTCCTCACGCAGATCGCCAACGCCGACCCGGCTCGGCGCGTGGCCGAAAGCATTCCCCCGAGCTGGCATCGGCTGCTCAGCGGGCTGTTCGGCCGGGATATCGGTTGGCTGCTTCCCGCTGCCCTGATCTCCCTGGTCGGCGTTCTGGTGGCGCGCCGCGGGAGGAGCCGTCGCGATCTGCCGCGAACATCTGTGCTGCTGTGGGGCACGTGGCTGCTGGTTCTTCTGCTGGCGTTCAGCGAGGGGATCTACCTGCACTCCTATTACGTGGCGGCGCTGTCGCCTGCGATCGCCGGGGTGTGCGGCACGGGCATCGCATTGGCATGGCAGCAGCGAAGGCGACGAGCGGCGCGAGGCGCCCTCGCCGGCGCCCTCATGGCCTCAGTCGGCTACGGCGTGTACCTGCTCGCCGGAGGAACCGGAGTTCCAGGGTGGTTGGCCCCGCTGGCGATCTGCCTGGGTGTGGTGGGCGCATTGGCGGTTCTCCTGCCGCCCTCTCTCGCCGGCAACAGAGACTTGACAGGTCCCGCCACGGTGCTGGCGGTCGGCTGTGCGCTGCTGCTCCCCGCCGTCGCGTCGGCGCTGATGGTGACGCGGGGCCTCGGGCCATTCGCGGCCCCGTATGAGACGCCGGCAGCCACGGTGTCGCGTGCCTCGGCACAGCACGCGTTCCTGCTGGACCAGCAGACCGTCAGCGCGATCGCCTCGCGCTTTCAGACACCGATCGCGTTCGCCACCGACTCCTCCAGACTCGCCGCCCCGTACATCCTCGCGACGGGCATGGAGGTACTGCCGATCGGCGGCGTCGAAGGCGGCGGACCATCCCCCGGCCTTGACGAGCTACGACGCTACCTCGCTTCCGGTGAGGTCCGTGCCTTCCTCGCCCCGGTCTCCAGCGAGGACCCTCGGATGGTGTGGATCCACGAACACTGCATGCGCACCGAATCGCCGACAAGCAAGGCCCTGATCGCGCTGTACGAATGCGCAGGGCGCTGAAATCGGCCGAACGTGAAGCTACCCCTGCGCTTCGCGCCAGACCTCGACCGAGACCTCCTGCACGCTCAGCGCGATCGGGGGCTCCGGCTTGGCCGCCTTCACCCATACCCCCTCGAGCTCGTAGTCGGCCAGCAGCCGCTCGGCGATCGTGCTGCAGAGCCGCTCGAGCGTGTTGTGTGAGCGCTGCTGAGCGATCAGCGCAACAAGCTGGCAGACCTCCGCGTAGTCGACCGTGTCCTCGATCGAGTCCGTCACCGTGGCGTCCGTGTCGCCCAGGTCCAGCCGCAGATCGAGCACCAGCCGCTGGCCAACCTCGCGCTCGGACTCGCTCACCCCGTGATGGGTGTAGAGGGAAAGGCCCGTGATCTCGACGGTGACCGACTCGACCTGCTCCTCGCGATCCTCACCGCCGCCACCATCGTCGTCTAGCCCGTCCGGATCGTCTCGGTGCCCCTCTCCGTCCATCGCCCGCCCAACGTAGCAGCCGTCACCGCGAGCGCGTCGCGAACCGGCGCCACGTCGTGAACGCGGAACACGCTCGCGCCGCGCTCGAACGCGAGCACGTTCGTGGCGATCGTCCCGGCGAGCCGAGCCGGTACGGACGCCTCGGGCGCGATTCGCTCGAGAAAGCTCTTGCGCGAGGTTCCGATCACGATCGGGGGACCCAACGTGAGCAGCTCATCCAGACGCCGCAGCAGCTCGAGATTGTGCTCGACCGTCTTGCCGAAGCCGATTCCCGGGTCGAGCAGCACGCGCCGCTCGCTGACCCCCTCGCGCACGGCGAACGCCAACCGCTCGGCCAGGAACGCCTTGACCTCGTCGACCACGTCCCCGTAACGGGGGTCCTGTTGCATCGTGCGCGGCTCACCGCGCATGTGCATCAGGCAGCACTCGACGCCGCTTTCGGCGACGACCGCGGCCATCTCGGGGTCCGCGCGAAGCGCGCTCACGTCGTTGATGAGGCGCGCGCCCGCGTGGACCGCAGCCCGCGCGACCGAGGCCTTCGAGGTGTCGATCGAGATCAGCGGCCGAGCGGGCATCCAATCCTGCGCCGCGATCCGCTCCAGGACCGGCAGCACGCGGCGCAGCTCCTCATCAGATGAGACCGGCTCGGCCCCCGGGCGCGTCGACTCGCCGCCGATGTCGAGGATGTCGGCCCCCTCCGCCGCCAGCGTGCGCGCATGCGCGACCGCGGCGTCAGCGTCGAGGAACAGGCCGCCGTCGGAGAACGAGTCCGGCGTGACGTTCACGATCCCCATCAGGCGGAAGCCCGCGGGGACGCCCGCCGCCGCGCTCAACAGCTGGCGAGCGCGACCGGCATCTAGGCGAGCTCGGGGCGCTCGGGATCGGCGCCGCGAAGCTCGGCGGTCCCGCCGGCCAGGCCCGGTCGGGGGATCGTTCGCGACGGTTCGCGCTCGGCACGATCGGCGGGCGCCGTCGGCGTGCTCGGCGCCGGCAGCTCGGGCCGCGAGTCCTCCTCGACGCCGAACACCTCCTGCTCTGACTTGCCCTCGAGCAGCGCCAGGAACTCCTCCTTCTCGATCGTCTCGCGCTTGACGAGGATCTCGGAGATCTTCACGAGATCGTCGTGGTGCTCGGTGAGAATGTCCCGCGCCCGCTGGTGCGCGGACTCGATGATGCGGCGCACCTCGTCGTCGATCTCGCGAGCGATCTCATCGGAGTAGTCGGGCTCGGTGGAGAACTCGCGGCCGAGGAAGGGCTGGCCATGGTCGTGCCCGAACACGCGCGGACCGAGCTTGTCGCTCATGCCGAACCGCATCACCATCTGCTTGGCCGTGGCGGTCACCTTCTCGATGTCGTTCGACGCCCCGGTGGTGATCTCACTGAACACGAGCTCCTCGGCCGCGCGCCCGCCGAGGGTCATCGCCATCGTGTCCCTGAGCTCGGCGCGCGTGGTCAGGAAGCGATCCTCCTGGGGCATCGAGATCGTGTAGCCCAGGGCCTGACCGCGGGAGATCACCGAGATCTTGTGGACGGGGTCTGAGTGCTCGAGGAAATGGCCCACGAGCGCGTGGCCCATCTCGTGGAAGGCGGTGATCAGGCGCTCCTTCTCGCTCATCACCCGCGTCTTCTTCTCGGGGCCGGCGATCACGCGCATGATCCCCTCCTCGAGCTCGTCCTGGCCGATCTCGCGCTTGCCGGTGCGGGCCGACAGCAGCGCGGCCTCGTTGATCAGGTTGGAGAGGTCGGCGCCCGTGAAGCCGGGCGTCTGGCCGGCGAGCGCGTCGATGTCGATCACCTTCGCCAGCGGCTTGCCCCGGGTGTGAACCTCGAGGATCTTCGCCCGGCCCTTGCGGTCGGGCCGGTCAACCGCGATCTGGCGGTCGAAGCGTCCGGGGCGAAGCAGCGCGGGATCGAGGATGTCGGGCCGGTTGGTGGCCGCGATCATGATGATGTTGTCCTTCGCCTCGAACCCGTCCATCTCCACGAGCAGCTGGTTGAGCGTCTGCTCGCGCTCGTCGTGGCCGCCGCCGAGGCCGGCGCCGCGGTGGCGCCCGACGGCGTCGATCTCGTCCATGAAGATGATGCAGGGGCTGTTCTGCTTGGCCTGCTCGAACAGGTCGCGCACGCGCGAAGCGCCCACGCCGACGAACATCTCCACGAAGTCAGAGCCCGAGATCGAGAAGAACGGCACCCCCGCCTCGCCCGCGACGGCGCGCGCCAACAGGGTCTTGCCGGTGCCAGGCGGCCCATACAGCAGCACCCCCGTGGGGATCCTGGCCCCGAGCGCCTGGAACTTCTTCGGGTTCTCGAGGAATTCCTTGATCTCGTGCAGCTCCTCCACGGCCTCGTCGACCCCGGCGACGTCGCGAAAGGTGATCTTGGGCGAGTCCGCCGACATGCGCTTGGCGCGCGACTTGCCGAACGACATCACTTTCGAGCCGCCCCCCTGAACCTGGTTCATGAGGAAGATCCAGAAGCCGAGGAAGATCAGGAACGGAAGGATGTACGTCAACAGGCTGAGCAGCGCGCTGCTCTTTTCCGATTCCACGTTGAACTTCACGCCGGGGCTCTTTTCGAGCTGGGCGATCAGCTGAGGCGCGGCCTGGTCGATGAACCCGGTTTCGTAGTTTTCCTTGTTCTTGAGCTTGACTTCGAGCGCTTTGCCCTTGTTCTTGAGCTCGACCGATTCGACTTCGCCGGCCGGGAGCTCCTTCGCGACGAGGGTCTGGTAGCTGTGCGGCCGGTGCGTCGTCGAGCCGGGATTCACCAGTTTGACGGCGAGAAACGCCAGCACCACGACAATGAGGATCGGAAACGCGGCGCTCTTGAAGAAACGACTCATAGCGAGATCCTGGGGGTTCTGGCGCCGTCTGAGGTTGTGGCCACCAGGCCCCTAGCCTACCATGGGAGGTCCGCCGCCATGGCCATCAACGGGCCGCTCGGAGTCGCGCCAGAAGCCTGCGACTACCTCTCCAGCACCGCCACAAACGGCAGATTGCGGTGGCGCTCCGCATAGTCGAGCCCGTAGCCGACGACGAAGCGGTCGGGAATCTCGAAACCCACGTAGCGGGTCGGCAGGTCCACCTTGCGACGCTCGGGCTTGGTCAGCAGCGCGCACACCTCGAGCGTCCTGGGGTTGCGCGAGCCGAGATTGCGCATCAGGTACTGCAGCGTGAGCCCGGAATCGACGATGTCCTCGACGATCAGCACGTCGCGACCTTCGATCGCGATGTCGAGATCCTTGAGGATCCGCACGACACCGGAGGAATCGGTGGCCGAGCCGTAGGAGGCGACCGCCATGAAGTCGACCTCGACCGGGATGTCGATGAAGCGCATCAGGTCGCTCAGAAAGAAGACCGCGCCCTTCAGCACCCCCACCAGAAGCAACGAGCGGTCCTCGTAGTCGCGCGATATCTCCTGGCCCAGCTCGCGCACACGACGCACGAGGTCATCGGCGCTGACGAGCACCTCTCCGACTCCGGGCTCGACTGCCGCGCGCGCGGGAGGGGTGGCCACGACTTGAGTCTAGCCTGGGCGCGGCCGCAGCTTGCGCATCTCGAGCTGGCCACCCGCGATCAGGGCGCCCGCCTGGCCTCCCACGTGCAGCTCCGCGTCGCCGCCGCGGCGATGAAGCGCGAGGATCTCGGCGACGCGATCGCCCGCCTGCGGGACGTATGCCCCCGTGGCATCCTCGGCCAGACGCACGACCACGAGACGCGCCAGCGCCGCTGGCAGCGCCCCCAGGCGCTCGATCGAGATCGACCGCCGCCCGCCGAGCTCCTTTGCCACCAGGCCGTCCAGCAGCTCGGTCTCCTCGCGCAGCAGCTGCGCCGTCCTCAGCACGTTCGCCTCAGCGGCCGGATGCACCGCGCGCAGCGCCACGACCAGGCCGTGGCGCACCCGCGCGCGCGCGAACCGCTCGCTGTCGTTGGTCTCGTCCTCGCACCACGCCAAACCCCGGGCTTCGCAGTAGGCGGCCGTCTGCTCGCGCGTCACCGCCAGCAGAGGGCGTATCAGCCGCCCCTCGCTCGCCACCATTCCCTGCAACGCGCGCCGCCCCGGGGAGGCCGCCAGCCGATAGAGGATCGTCTCTACCTGGTCGCTCGCCGTATGTCCGGTGGAGATCAGCGCGTCGCTCGCCTCGGCCATCCCCGCCGCCGCCCGGTAGCGCACGTCGCGGGCCCATGCCTGCAGATTGCCCGAGGACTCGCCGCCCGACGGGCGCCCGCGCGAGGGGGCCGCGCACGACTTCGAGCTGCACGCCGAGCGCCCGGCACAGCTCCACGCAGTGGCGCTCGTCGGCGTCCGCGCGCTCGCGCAGCCCGTAGTTCACGTGCAGCGCGCTCACGTCCCCGGGCTCGCACAGCTCGACCGCGACGTCGAGCAGGCACACCGAATCCCGGCCCCCGGACAGCATCGCGACCACCGGCCGGTCCTGCGCGAGCAGGCCGCCGGCGCGGACCGCCTCGCGGATCTCCTCGCCGCTCACGGCCTCACGATCGCTCGGACTTCGCGGCCGAGGCGACGAACAGCTCCGTCGGCTCGGAGAACCCCTTCAGCCCCACCTCGCCGATGCGCTCGAACTGGAGACCGTCGACGCCCGCGGCCGTGTCCATCACGGGGCGGGTCACGAGCACCTCGCCGCCACCCGCACGCGCGACCACGCGCGCCGCCTGGTTGACGTCGCGTCCGTAGTAGTCGCCGTCTCTGTACAGCGCCTGGCCGTAGTGAACGCCGATCCGCGGCGCCGGCTCGCCGGCTGCCGTGCCCGCCTGCAGCTGCACCGCCCAGCCCGTCAGCGCCGCCGCATCTGAGCCCACGACCATCACCTCGTCGCCCAGCGTCTTGATCACCCGCGCATCCGGCGGCAGCGACTGTTCGACCGCTTCGACGAAGCGCTCGACGGTGCCGACCGCCTCCTCGTCTCCCCGCTCGATGATCAGGCGCGTATAGCCGGCGAGGTCGGCAAAGGCGATCGCCACCCGCAGTCGCCCCTCCTCGGGGGTGCCGGCCGCGAGATCGGCCTCCATGTGGCCGATCACGTCCTGCTCCACGAAATGCGCCAGAAAGCGCCCGTGCAGGTAGTTCATGAACGGCGCCGCGAACGGCAGCGTTTCGCGTGTGAGGCCCTCCATCGCCTCGGCGATCTCCACCCCGGGCACGCCCTCGCGCATGAGCGGCTCGTGGACGTACAGGTGGAACAGGCGAACCTCGGCGTCCGCGATCTGGGCGATCGCCTGCCCGTAGACGCGCTGCAGCTGAAGGTAGGCCGGCAGCGGGAAGCCGGCCTCGAGCACGGCGGAGACGTACTTCATGATCTGCAGGTCTTCCTCGGAGAACACGTCAAAGGACTGGCGAGATCAGCCCGAAGGCGGCATAGATCCGTTCGATCAGCTCCGGCTGGAGCCCCGCCTCGCGTGCCACCTCCTGCAGCGTGTAGCGGCCCTCGCCGGTGTCGAGCAGGTTCTCGATCGGTCCGACCGCGAGCTGGCCGTTGTCGCTCGCCCGCTTGATCTCCGCGAGCGTGTGTCCACGCGCGCGCAGCCGCGCAACGACGCGCACGTAGGCCACGGCCGCCGGCGTCCAGCGCCCCTCATATCCGGGCACGAGCCCCTTGCGCACCCAGCGCGTGACGGTCGCGGCCGAGACGCCCGCGTGCGCCGCGACCTGCGCGAGCGTGAGCTCGCCGGCCTCACCCGCGCCATGCGCCCCGCTCACCGTGTCATCTCCCGGCCGGGCCACTCAGGCGCGCGAGGCGAAGGACTTTCCCATGCACGTCAGTCTATGGGCCAATCGCGGATCCTCTCGACCGCGGCCACATCTCGCGACGCAGTCCCTAGAGTCGTGGCCGATGTCGGACGGCACCCCCATTCACCTGCGCCCGACGGCGCCGCTGGCCGAGCGGGTGCTGTTGCCCGGCGACCCGGGCCGCGCCCTCGCGCTGGCCCAGTCGCTCCTCGCCGAGCCGCTCATGTTCAACCACCACCGCGGCCTGTGGGGCTACACCGGGACCGCCGGCGACGGCGAGCCGCTGAGCATCCAATCCACCGGGATGGGCGGGCCCTCGGCGGCCATCGTCCTCACCGAGCTGATCGCCCTGGGCGCGCGCCGCGCAATCCGCGTCGGCACCTGCGGCGCGCTCGCGTCCGGGCTGGCGCTCGGCTCGCTGCTCGTGGCGCGCGAGTCGATCTGCGCGGACGGCACGTCCCGCGCCCTGGGCGCCGCCGAGCGCGTCGCGGCGGACGCCTCCCTCACGGACAGGCTGATCGCCGGCGCGCCCTCGGCGCGTGTCGGCACGATCGTGAGCGTCGACCTCTTCTACGACGCGGACGGGCGCCAGCGCACGCACGACGCGCTGGCGATCGAGATGGAGGCCGCGGCCCTTTTCGCGGTGGGGGCGGCCGCCGAGGTGCCCGTCGCCTGCGTCCTCACCGTGTCCGACACGTTCGATTCGAGCGGGGCTCGCCGGCGCATCGACGACGGCTCGCTGCTCGCCGCCGCAGAGGCGATGGGCGCCGTGGCGCTCGGCGCCCTCGCGGCGTGAGGCTCAGCCCTTGCCGGACTTCGCCTTGCCCGCGGGCGCCCCGCCGGCCCCCCGCTTGCCCTGCGCGGACTTGCTCGCGGCGGAGCTCCCGCGGCTCGCCTTGCCCGCGGCCCTTTTCGCGCGCGGCGCCGCCGCGGAGCGCGTCGCACCGGAGCCGCCCGACTCACCGGCGAGCCTCCGGGTCAACGCGCCGAGCTGATCCTCGATCGCCGACAGGCGGGCGTCGACGGCGCTGGGCGAGAGCATGCGGTCCAGGCGGTGGACGCCGTCCTCGATGCCCTCCAGCCGGTGCGAGACCGAGCGCAGCCGCCGCGTCAGCCGTTCGATGTCGGCAGCCGACGGGATGTTCAGGGCGCCCATCGCCACCTCCTGAGCCTGCGCCGCCTTCTCGCGCGCGTCGAACGCTCGGCCGAGAGCCCCGGTGAGCAGGGGGTTATCGAGCAGGTCCGACAGGGCCCTGCCGAGCCGCTCCTCGGTGGTGCCGCTCAAACGATCGCGCAGGTTCTTGGCGACGCTGCTCGGGTCGGACATGTGCGCTCCTGGTGGTCGCTTTCAGAAGGGCCCTAAGGCCCCCGGGCGGGCCGTCGACCGACAGCCCGAGGGGAAGGATACGGTGCAGCCGTGGCCGATCAACTGTTCCTGTTCATCCAACTGGAGTTCCCCTGGGCCCTGGGGCCCACCGACGGGCGCTACCTGCTGCGCGGGCAGGCGGGCGCAGAGCCCCAGCACGTGCTCGTGCTCGGCACGATCGGCGCCCGCCGCGGCCCGGTCGCGCGACGCTCGCGCGTCGGCGCCGGAGCGCTGAGGCGCCTCGGCGGCTCGAGTGCGTCCGGGGTGCGCGGGGCGGCCTCGCCGGAGCCCGCGCCGGTGGCCACGGCGCGCGCGACGATCATCGACCCGATCTCGGTTTCGGCCGAGCGCCAGGCCGGCGCGTGGCTCGACGGGCTCGACGCCGAGCGCGAGACGAGCGCCGCCGTCGCGGTGCTCAACCGCCTGCTGCACTTCCACCGGATCGCCTCGGCCAACCCCCACCTCCACGAGGTGACCCCGGAGCAGGCGCTCGTGGTCAGGGCGGGATGGGGAGAGGGCGAGCAGGTCGCCTACGGGCGCTGGCTGCACGCGCGCGAGCTGTCGTTCACCGCAACCGTCGAGCGGAGATCGGGCGGGGGCGGCGCGGGCGGCAAACGGCGCCTGCGCCGGGCGGATCGCACGGGGCCTCTGCGCCCTGAAGAGCGCCTCGCAGCGCTGCTCGGCGCGCGAGTCCAGATCCTCGTGTGCGAGGAGCTCGTGCTGCGGGCGCGCCTTGACCTCGATCAGCGACGCATCTCCCACGCCGCGATCGAGCTGGACCGCGCTCTCGCCGCGGCGCTGCCCGAGCTGCGCGCCGAGGGTCGCCAGGATCTCGCGCTGCGCATCGCCGAGCTCGAGCAGCTGCGCGACGGGGTCGCCCTGCAGGCGCGGACCGCGCTGCCCGACGGCAGCGACTCCCCGGATGAGGACGTCGTGCGCCACGCGCTCGAGCGCCTGGAGGCGGCGCTGCGCGCGCGCACCGCGACGGGGCTAGTCTGAGCTGACGATGGACCCCACCACAACGGCGATCGGCACGTGGAGCGGCGGGCGCTTCATGCATTTCGGCGAGCCGCTCGGCGATGAGCGCCTGGCTGCCCTGCTGCGCCCCGGGGACGGCATCGACACGGTCATCACCGCAGATGTGTACGGCAGCGGCGAGGCCGACCGCCTGCTCGGGTCAGCGCTCGAGGGCGCAGATCGCGACAGCTACTGCCTGGTCGGGGCGATCGGGCACGACTTCTACGAGGGTGAGCGGGACGGAGCGAGGGGGTTCCCCCGCTTCACCGACCCGAGGCTGCGCAAGCAGAGCGACTACGCCGGCTACATCCTCACGGCCACCCAGCGAAGCCTGGAGCGCTGCGGGGTGGAGCGCTTCGACCTGCTGCTGCTCCACAACCCGGACCGGATCGGCTACTCGAGCCCGGCAGTGTGGGAGGGAATGCGGGCGGTGCGCGAGGCGGGACTCACACGGCTCCTGGGGGTGGCGCCCGGTCCCGCGAACGGGTTCACGCTCGATTTGATCGACTGCCTCGAGCGCTTCTCCGCAGAGATCGACTGGGCGATGATCATCCTCAACCCGCTCGAGCCGTGGCCCGGCGAGCTCGTGCTCGACGCCGCCGCCGCTCACGGCGTCAGCCTGATCACCCGCGTGGTGGATTACGGCGGCCTGTTCCACGACGACGTGCTCAAAGGACACGCGTTCGCCGAGCGCGACCACCGCGGGTTCCGCCCGCCCGGATGGGTGCAGGAGGGCCGGCAGAAGCTCGAGCGCATGCGGCCATACGCCGAACGCCACGGGCTGACGATGCTGCAGCTGGCGTGCGCCTGGAACCTCGCCCATCCCGGCGTGCGATGCGTGGCCCCGACCCTCATCCAGGAGAGCGGTGAAGGCGCGCGCCCGGTCGAGGACAAGCGCGCGGAGCTGGCGGGCGTCGGAGCGCATGCGGGTGAGGAGCTGAGCGGCGAGGAGGTGCGGGCGATCCGCGCCATCGGCGGGAACAGCGGCTGCATGACGTTGAAGGGAGCGAGCCTTGAACACGAGGGCGCAGCGGTCGCCGACCGCTGGCGACTGGACGGCGCGCTGCACGCCGTGGCCGAGCGCTGGGGCATCGACCCGGATGATCTGCTCAAGCGCGAGCTGTCGACGGTCGAGCGATGAGCGCCTAGCTCATCCCGAGGGCCGACAGGAGCGCCCCCAGCTCGTCCACCAAGTCCCCGTGCAGCCGCACCGTCGCCAGCGCGTCGAGCGGCGTGGGACCCTGCGTGAGGATCGCGACGTCACCGCCCGCCCGGTGGGTGAGCAGTGGCAGCTCAGCCACCGGATGAACCTCGAGCGAGGAGCCGATGCACAGCAGCAGATCGGCTGACGCGCACAGCTCGTGCGCGCGCCGCATCGCGACCGTCGGCAACATCTCGCCGAACAGAACCACGCCCGGCTTCAGCGGAGCGCCGCAGTCACAACGCGGCACCCCCCGCTCATCGGCCGCGAGGCGAGCCCGCGCCGCTGCCAGGGAGTACTCGGCACCGCACGCCGGACAGCCGCAGCGCTCGATACTGCCGTGAACCTCGACCAGCTCGATGGTGCCCGCCTTGCGGTGCAGCATGTCGATGTTCTGGGTGATCACGGCATCGAGCATCCCCTCCCTCTCGAGCGTCACAAGCGCGCGGTGGACATCGTTGGGCCGCTTCTCCTCGAGGGCCGCGAACCGCTCTCCGTAGAAGCGCCAGAAGCGCTCGGGATCGGCGCGGAACACGTCGATGTGGGCGACCTCCATTGGGTCCACGCGCTCCCACAGCCCGGTGCCCGGCGAGCGGAAGTCGGGGATGCCGGAGGGCACGGAGACACCGGCTCCGGTCAGCGCCACAACCGATCCGGCCTCGCGTATCAGCGCGGCCAGCCGCGGGTGCGGCTGTGGCGCACTCCCGCCGGACGCGGCTTTCGTGATTATGTCTCCCGGCATCTCTGCCCCCATGCCCCTCGCCGACCGAACCTCTGGGGACCGGCACGGGTTCAGGACGATACCGGTGCCCACAACGAGCTGAGGGGACGACATGAACGCACGCGCGACAGACGGAACCAGGACGGTCGGGGACAGGCTCACGGCGATCGCGGTCCTCGCCGTCCTTGCGGCGCTGGCGTCGCCCGCCGGCGATGCGCGGGCGGCTGTCGCGCCGCCAACGGTCGTCACCGGCGCGGCGCGAGCAGTGAGCTACGGCTCGGCGACGCTCGGCGGGTCGGTGGATCCGCGCGGCCACGACACGTCCTACTACTTCCAGTACGGGCCGACCAAGTCCTACGGCGGGCAGACGACGATCGCCGACGCGGGCGCCGGCGCGGGCGCGGTGAACGTGAGCCAGGGCGTGGCGGGACTGCAGCCGCTCACCGTGTACCACTATCGCCTGGTCGCGGTGAATAGCGGAGGCCCGGCGATCGGCGCCGACAGGACGCTGCTCACGACCAAGGTGCCCCTCTCGCTTCAGATCCTCACCTCGCCGAACCCGATTCCCTACGGCGGCACGAGCACGGTCCAGGGCACGCTCTCCGGCACCGAAAACGGCGATCGCGAGGTCGTCCTCGAGGCGAACTCGTTCCCCTTCTCGGCGGGCTTTCAGGACGTCGGCAACCCGGAGCTGACGACCGCGGGCGGCAGCTTCTCCTTCCCGGTCCTCGGCCTCACCCAGGTGACCCAGTTCAGGGTCGCCACGAACACGACCCCTCCGGTGCTGAGCCCGGTGGCGGTCGAGAGCGTCGCGGTGCTCGTCGACGCCCATGTGGGGCGAGCCCGCCGGCGCCACTTCGCCCGCATCTACGGAACGGTCACGCCTGCCGAGGACGGGATGCAGGTGGGCATCCTGCGAATCGCGCACGGCCACGGGGTGCTCGTGGGAGGCACGGCGCTGCGCCATCGCAGCGCGGCCAGCTCGGCGTTCAGCCGGGTCGTGCCCGTCGAGCGTGGCGTCTATCGGGTGCTCGTGCGCGTGACCAACGGCGCGCAGATCTCCAACTACAGCCAGCCCCTGGTGATCGGCTGAGGCTTCGCCCGAGGTCATCGCCGCCGGCGCCCGCGGATGGGCGAGCGGCAGGCCGATGAGCAACAATCAGCGTGTGCAAACCGCATTCCCGATCGTGGTGTTCGGAGCCGTGGCGTTCTCGCTGATCATGTCGATCGGATTCATGCTCAGCCGTGAAAACGTGCACGACCAGATCGGACAGGGAGGACTCTCCCGCGATCATGAACTCCCGGACGCGCCGCCGGCGCCTGCGCCTGACTCCACGGCGGGCCGCGCCGAGCGCGAGCGGGAGGTCCGCCAGATGGTCGGCGCCCGCAGCGCGCGCCTCGTGCGCGCGGGAAAGCCGGCGCTCGACGTCGACGCCGAGGTGGCGCGGCTGCTCGAACCGGCGCGCCCCGCCGCGCACGAGGCGGGCCTCACCGATGAGGTCCGCCAGCTCGTCGTGGCCCGCAACGAACGGCGCGTCCGACAGGGCCTCGAGCCGCTCGAGGTCGAGGCGGAGGTGGTGCGAACGCTGCAGGAGTTCGACCGGTGAGCATGCCCGCCGGAGAGTCGGGTATAAACGCGCCATGAGCAACGCCCACCGCTTCCAACTCGATGAGATCACGATCCGTCCGGGCACCTATTTCAACCCCCAGACCGAGGTCTTGATCGTGGTCGACGACTCGCCTGAGGTCGACCATGAGATCTTCAACATGGACGACTTCGACGGGGGCGAGTGGGTGCTGATCTCCGAGGATTCTCCGGTCGATGAGAACAAGCGCGACGAACTGGTCGATCAGTTCGAGGTCACCTACCAGCCGGGCGGGGAATCGTTGGCCGACGAGGACCGGGACGACGAGCTCGATGACGAGGGGGATGAGGAAGAGGACGAGCTCGAGGTCGAGGAGCTCGAGCTCGACCCCGAATAGCTCAGCCGCCCCGCGCTGGGCCCCCGACCAGGCCAAGCCGTTCGAGGACGGGAAGCAGCTGGGAGATCGATTGGGGATTGCTCGGCGGGGCGATCGTCTGAGGTTGGTTCAGCTCGGCGAACTGGAGGCTCAGGGTCAGCGTCCCGCTGCGCAGCCCGCCCAGCGCCGCGCGCGCCGCGGGCGTCGTGAGGACCTCGACGCGCAGCGACAGGGCTCGCAGCAGGTGATCGCTCGCGCCTATATAGACGTCGACCCGCGCCGAGCGCACCGAGCGCTCGAGCGCGCTGACTTCGCCCGCCGCGAACGACCCCGTGCCCTGGCCGGCCGCGCCCAGCCCGAGCGAGCCGCCGGCGCCGGCCAGCTTGCCGGCGTCGGCGAGGAAACGAGCCGTGTTCAGACCGGCGACGATGTGAACGGTGCCGGCTCCAGACACGTCGCTCGAGCCGACGACCGTGGGGTTGGTGAGCCATTCGCCGGGATCGACGCCGAGCGTCGCGAACGTCGAGGAGCTCGCGGCCGAGGAGGCGGCGCGGCTCGCCTGGGTGTAGCCCTGCTGGAGCGCCTGAACCGTCGTGGCGGGTGCGCGGAACGGCGTGCCACCCAACTCGATGAACAGCTGGCCGTCGATCGAGGTGGCGCCGACGCGCAGGGTATGTCCGGGAGCCGTGAGCAGACCGCCCGACTGGAGTTCCGCCTGCAGCGCGAAGTGGGGAAGCTGACCGGCCGCAATGCTCTGGAACGGGCCTTCGAGACGCAACGACAGCGGCCCTTTCACGGGGAGCGCGCGAATCGCCCCGACTGAGGAGAACGAAACCGACAGCTGGATCCGGCCGCTTTCGATCGGCGCGTGCGACTTGAAGGTCTGATTCAGCAGCGACTGCGCGCTCGTTGAGCCGCCGCCACCGCACGCCGCGAGCGCGGCGGACAGAACGATCGCGGCGATCAGCGCGGGCAGCCGGCGGCTGGCGCACAGGCCTTGCGCCGCGCGCGGCGCAACTACGGCGCGCATGGATGTGTTTCGGAAGCGTGCTCTCACGTCAGGGGCGCCCAGCTGCAAGGACCCCTGCAGCCACAATGCCGATCGAGCGTAGCATCCGCGCCGTGCGCGCAAAGCATCTCTGGGCGACCCTCCTGGGAGCGCTCACGCTGGGGCTCTGCGCCGCACCCGCCGGCGCCGGCCGATCGCTGACCGCTCGCGCGACGGCCGCGCGAGGGCCGAGCGTGCCGGGCGCGCTGTCGAGCCTGCAGCGCAGCGGCGCCATCACCCAGGCTGTCTACCGGCAGGACTATGCCGCCTACGTCGCCGCCCAGCGCTCGCTCGGCAGGCTGTCCGGCACTCGGCGGACGGAGCTCGCGGCGGTGCTGGCAAACGTGCAGGCGATCGCGGCCGCCGGGGGGCTCAGCGCATCGCGGGCGGGAGCCCTGATGCTGACCCTCGAACGCAACCGCCAGTGGTGGACCTCCGAACCGCTGCTCTCCGGTGGGGAGCGGGTGAGCTTCCCGGCGAGCAAGATCGTGTGGGAGTACTACCCCGGTCAGGGCATCGAGATCCAGTGGCTGGCGACGTTCGGCAAGGCCAACGGCTACTACCTCTCGGGCCACGAAAACGCCAATCTGCGCCAGCTGCTGAGCGAAGTGATCCCGCTCGCGAGCCGACGCGCCGGCGGGATCGCCTGGGAGTACCTGTTCCGCTTCGACGGCGGACTTCCGCCGTGGACGAGCGGCCTGTCCCAGGGCACGGCGCTGCAGGCGCTGTCGCGCGCATGGTCCCGGTTCAAAGAACCAGCGGACCTGACCGCCGCCCAGCAGGCCCTGGGCGTCTTTCAGGCCGCGCCGCCGGCGGGAGTGAAGGTCAGGACGGCCGCGGGCGCCCTCTACACCGAGTACACCTACGCGCCCACCGACAGGATTCTCAACGGCTTCATCCAGGCGCTCGTCGGACTGTACGACTACACCTCGATCACGAAGGACCCGCTGGGGCTCGCGCTGTTCGAAGCGGGCGATGCGGAGGCGCGCGCCGAGGTGCCCCGCTACGACACGGGGTCCTGGTCGCTGTATGACCAGTTCGGCGAATCGAACCTCAACTACCACGAACTGCTGACCGAATTCCTGCAGCACCTGTGCGAACGCACGCGCAAGGGCCCGCCCTCCGCGCCCGTGGGCGCTCCGCCCCCGGCGACGAGCACACCCGGGGGCTCGACGACCCCCGGGGGCTCGACGACACCCGGGGGCACATCGGCCACCGGAGGGGCCGGCGCGGCGAGCGCGCGGGCGGCCTCCGCTCGCGCCCCCGTCGCCAGCATCGCCGCAGCCGCGCGAACGACCGCGATCGCCGCCGACCAGATCTACTGCACGACGGCCGAACACTTCAACGCCGATCTTCGCACCCCGCCCACGGTCGCCCTGTTGACGAGCACCCTGCGCGGCGGCACGCGGGCGGGTGTGCAGGTCTCACTGTCGAAGATCTCGACCGTCGCGATCACCGTCCGCCAGGGGTCGAGCGTGGTGTGGCGGAACAGCGCCACGGTGGAACGCGGCAAGCCGCGGCTGCTGTGGCCGACGCCGGCCGGCGGAGGGACGTTCTCGGTCAACGTCAGCGCGACCGACCTGGCCGGCAACTTCTCAACGACGAACGGCACGATCGTCGTGAAGCGCCACTAGCGCCCGTCCCCACTCCTAGACTTAGGCGCAGGTGACGGGCTCACAGACGATCCGCCGGAAGGCCGACCGAGCATGACACGGCTCGCGCACGCATGGCGCGCGCTGGAGCCCGAGCAGCGGCTCGCGGCGATCGCGGCGGTCGGGCTGTTCGTGTCGATGTTCCTGCCCTGGTACAGCCAGACCGACACGCTCGTGGTCGGCAATGCCGCAAAGGCCACGCAGAGGAGCCTGAGCGCGTTCGAAGCGTTCTCGTTCGTGGAGGCCGCCGTGCTGCTCGTCAGCGCCGGCGTGCTCGGCATGCTGTTCGCGCGGGCGGAGGGGCGCCGCTTCCAGCTGCCCGGAGGCGATGGCGCGATCACGATGATCGCGGGCGGCTGGAGCGCTCTGCTGATCTTCTACCGTCTGCTCGACAAGCCGGGCCTGCAGGGCACCCAGCGCATCACCGCGACGGTGGGGGTCCAGTGGGGCATCTTCATCGCGCTCCTGCTGGCGCTCGCCCTCGTCTACGCCGGCGGACGCATGCGGGCGGCCGAGCAACCCGCGCCCCCTTTGACGCGCCCCCCCCGCGGCCGTCGTGAGCAAGCACGCGACGAGCAGTTCGCCCCGTCGGAAGCCGCCGGGGCCGAGGCCGTCACCACGCTCGTACCGGCGACGGCCCGGCCCGAGCGATCCGCCCCCGTTCCCGCCGATCGACCGCAGGCGACCAGGCGCCCACGCTACCCGCCGGCTCCGTCCGGGCAGATGTCCTTCGAGGACACACCGCCGAGCGTCGATCAGTCGCCGTAGGCGGCCTGCTCGCCGCGCACGACGGTCGGGGAGCCCGCCGGCCCTATCATTGCGCTTGAAATGCCGTCCTCACCATCCCCGGCGCCCGCCTCGATCGCAGATGTCGCCGAGGGTCTTCGCGCGGTCGGCTACCTTCCCGGCGAGTCGACCTCGCTGGTCTCCTACCTCGCGACGAAGCTCGGCAAGCCGGTGCTCGTCGAGGGACCCGCGGGGGTCGGCAAGACCGAGCTGGCGAAGGCGCTGGCCTCCTATCTGGGCCGCGAGCTCGTGCGACTGCAGTGCTACGAGGGCCTCGACGAGGCCAAGGCGCTGTATGAGTGGAACTACCGCAAGCAGCTGTTGCGGATCCAGGCCGAGGCCTCCGGCACGGGCTGGGACGCCGTTCAGGAGGACATCTTCGGCGAGGAGTTCCTGCTGGCGCGGCCGTTGATGACGGCGATCGCATCCGAGCAGCCGGTCGTGCTGCTTGATCGACGAGATCGACAAGACCGATCAGGAGTTCGAGGCGATGCTGCTCGAGGTGCTGTCGGACTTTCAGATCTCGATCCCCGAGCTCGGGCGCGTGGAGGCGCGCACGCACCCGATCGTGATGCTCACCTCCAACAACTCGCGCGAGCTCACCGAGGCCCTGAAGCGCCGCTGCCTGTACCTCTGGCTGGACTACCCCTCGCTCGAGCACGAGCTCGAGATAGTGCGCCTGCACGCGCCCGAGCTCTCAGAGACCGTGGCCCGCAGGCTCGTCGAGGTGATCGGCATGGTGCGCGCCCTAGACCTGAAGAAGCCGCCTTCGATCGCCGAGTCGATCGACTGGGCGCGCGCGCTGCTCTTGCTGGGCGCGGAGGACATCGACGCGGACACGTTCACCGAGACGATGTCGGTGATCGTCAAGCACCGCACCGACATGGACGTGGTCGCCGAGCGCGTCGGGCTGAAGCTCCGTTCGCCCGCCGATGTCGCCTGAGGGCCTGCCGGCCCGTATTCTCGAGCTCGGGGAGGAGCTGCGGCGCGAGGGCGTCGCCGGTGGGCACCTCGGAGCTGCTCGACGCCTTCGACGTGCTGCGCGAGATCAGCTGGACCTCCCAGGAGGACTTCCGCGAGGCGCTCGCCGCCACGCTCGCCAAGAGCCAGGAGGACCGGCGGGTGTTCGAGCTCGTCTTCGACCGTTTCTTCTTCCGCGCCGTCGAGCTTGCGGCGTCGCGCCAGGAGGTGCGCGAGGAGGATCGGGCGACGCTCGGAGAGCTCTCCGAGGAGGAGATCGACGCGCTGCGCGCCCAGATCGCGGCCGCCCTCAGGGACGGCTCGGAGGGGGCCATGCGCGACCTGGCGCGGATGACGATCGCGGCGTTCGCCCGCCGCCAGGAGGGCTCGGGCGTGATCGGCGTGGACGTGCAGCGCATCCGCCGGGCGCTCGGCCTGCGCGCCGAGCCGCAGCCCGACCTGCCGGCGGAGGACCCCCGTCGCGACGGCCTGCCGCGCGACGCGCTGCGCCGTTTTGAGGCGCTCCTGCGTCGCGAGCTCGAGCGCTGCCAGATCGAGCGGACCGGCAACCTCCCGCCCGCCAGACCGCTGGGCGAGCTCGACCGCGCGCTGCCGTCGGGTCCGCTCGCGGATCTCGCGGCCGTCCACCGCGTTGTCGCCCAGCTGCGGCGGCGGTTGGCCACGCAGGGGCTTCAGGCTCGCGGGCACCGGCACCCCGCGCATGTGGACGTGCGCCGCACGATGCGCGCCTCGCTGCAGACAGGCGGAGTGCCCGTGGTGCTCAAGTTCCGCCCACGCCGTCCGCGCCGGCCGGAGATCTACGTGCTGTGCGACGTCTCGACGAGCGTCACCTCGGCGTCGGTGTTCTTCCTGTCGGTGCTGCACGCGCTGCACGACACCTTCCGCAAGATGCGCTCGTTCGTGTTCATCGAGCGCATCTCCGAGGTCACCGACATCTTCGAACGAGAGCGCAACTTCAAGGCCGTCAGCGAACGGATCGCGAACGACGCGGGCGTGGCCGACATCTCCGGCTACACCGATTACGGGCGCGTGTGGTCGGAGTTCCTGGCGCAGGTGGAGGACGATCTGCACCCGCGGGCTACGGTGATCGTGCTCGGCGACGCGCGCACCAACGGGCGGGACCCTCGCGCGGACATCTTCGCGCAGATCGCCGCCCGCGCCGGGCGCACGTTCTGGCTGAATCCCGAGCCGCGCCTGTACTGGAACTACGGCGACTCGGTGATCTCCGCCTACGAGCAGTACTGCACCGCGTTCGAGTGCTGGACCACCTCCCAGCTCGAGGACTTCGTGCGGGCATTGGCGCGGCCGGGCATCGCCGCCGCGCGGTAGCATCACGCGCAGCAAACGCATACACCAGGGGGGCTGGCGGGAAGGCCGGCTGAGATGGCGTCCGGGAAGCGGATTCCCCCGACGTCGACCCTTAGAACCTGTGGGGTAATGCCCGCGAAGGGAGCGAAGTGGCAACCGAACTCAAGGCCCGCCCACAAGTCTCGCTTGCGGACCGCGCGAGCGGCGACGGGCTCCTCCTCGAGGACGTGAGTCACGCCTATGGCGATCCCGGCGAGGGGAGGGTGCAGGCGCTCGCCGGAGTCTCCCTGCACGCCGCCCGCGGGCGAGATGCTGGCCGTGGTGGGCCCGAGCGGCTGCGGAAAGACGCACCCTGCTCGAGCTGATCTGCGGACTGCAAGCCCCCGGCGCCGGCGCGATCGCCTGCCCGCCGGCCGTGCTCATGCCCCAGCGCGACCTCCTGCTTCCATGGCTCAGCGCGGTCGACAACGCGGCGCTCGCGCTGCGCATCGCCCGGATCCCGCGGACCGTGGCCCGGCGACGGGCGGCGGCGCTGTTCGCGGAGCTCGGGCTGGATGGCTTCCAGCACGCTCAACCACGGGAGCTCTCAGGTGGGATGCGCCAGCGCGTCGCCTTCCTGCGCACGCTGCTCTCGGGCAAGCCGGTGCTCTGCCTGGATGAGCCGTTCGGCGCGCTCGACGCGATCACGCGCGGTGAGATGCAGACATGGCTAGAAGGCGCCCTGCGACGGGAGCCGAGGACCGTGGTGCTGGTGACCCACGACGTCGAGGAGGCGGTGATGCTGGCCGACCGCATCGCCGTGCTGTCCCCGCGGCCCGGGCGCGTGATCGAGGAGATCGAGGTGCAGGCGCCTCGCCCGCGCGCTCGCACCGACGCGACGGTGATCGCCCTGCGAGAGCGTGCGCTCGAGCTGCTTCGCCTCGGCGCCCCGGCGCGAGAGGGCGGCGCATGAGGGCGAACGTGGGGATGGGCGGCCGAGCATCGCGCGCGGCGCGCGCGGGCTTCGCCACGGTCCTGCCGCCGTTCCTGCTCGTCGCGGCGCTGCTCGGCGTCTGGGAGCTGTACGCCGATTCACGTTCGGACAGCGCGTTCGTGCTGCCGGCCCCCCACTCGATCGCCGCCGCCATGTGGAGCAACGCCGGTCTGCTCGCTGCCAACCTCAGGCCGACAGCCGAGGAGGTGGGACTTGGAATCCTGCTGGCCCTCGTATTGGGGTTCGGGCTGGCCGTGCTCGTCCACGTCTCCTCGATCCTGCGCCGCGCGGTCTACCCGCTGGCGATCGGCTCCCAGGCCGTGCCGATCGCGGTGATCGCCCCGCTGCTCGTGTTCTGGTGGGGATTCGGAACGCTGCCGAAGCTCGCTGTGATCGTGATGATCTGCTTCTTTCCGGTCCTCGTCACAACCGTCGATGGACTCGCCGCGGTCGACGCCGACCAGCTCAAGCTGCTGCGCACGCTCGACGCCTCGCGCTGGCAGGCGTTCCGCTACGCCGAGCTGCCCGCTGCGCTGCCGGCTGCGCTCAGCGGAGCACGGATCGCGCTCGCGGTCGGCGTGATCGGCGCCTATATCGCCGAGTCCCAGACCGCGACCAGCGGGGCGCACGCCGGCCTCGGACACGAGATCAACGCCGACCTCACGGCGCTGCAGACCTCGCGAGCGTACGCCGCGGCGGTCGTGCTGTTCGTATTCGCGATCGCCTGCTTTCACGCGCTCGCCATCGCCGAGCGCCGTCTCGCGCCGTGGGCCATCCGATCGAGAGGGGGCACGCGTTGAGAGCCCGATCCGGGGCCCGCGGGCGTATCGCGGCGTTGCTCCTGGGGGTTTTGCTGGCCGCCGCGGCCCTGTCCGCGTGCGGCGCCAAGCAGGACGTCATCTCGGCGACGAGCGCGAAGCCCTTCACGGTGATGCTCGACTTCTTCCCCAACGCGGACCACGCGGCGCTTTACTCGGCGATCGCGCACGGCGACTTCCGCACCGTCGGGCTCGACGTCCGCCCCCAGGTCCCGGCCGAACCGGCCGAACCGCTGAAGCTGCTCGCGGCCGGCAAGGTGGATATGGCGATCTCATATGAGCCTGAGGTGCTGCTCGCTCGCGATCAGGGCCTGCGGATCGTGTCGATCGGCGCGCTCGTGCAGCGTCCGCTCACCTCGATCATCGCCCTTCCCGGACAGCATGTGCGCACCGTCGCCGACCTCGCGGGGAAGACCGTCGGCACAGCCGGGATCGCCTACCAGGCAGCCGAGCTGCGGACCGCGCTGCAGACGGCGGGAGTGAGCCCGTCGACGGTCAAGGAAGTGAACCTGGGCTTCAACCTCGTGCCGGCGATGCTCTCGGGCAAGGTGGCGGCGACGCTCGGGGGCTTCTGGAACTACGAGGCGATCCAGCTGCGCCTGCTGAACAGGCGTCCCGTCGTGATCCCGGTCGACCGGGCCGGGGTGCCAAGCTACGACGAGCTCGTCCTGGTCGTTCGCGAGGACGAGGCGCACAGCCGCGGACAGGATCTGCGAGCGTTCCTTCAGGCGCTCTCACAGGGCGAGCGCGAGGTGCGAGCCGACCCCGCCGGCGCAGCGTCGCTCGTGGTCAAGGCAAACCCCTCGCTCGAACCGAAGCTCCAGCTCGCATCGATCCAGCAGACGCTCCCGTCGGAGCTGCCGCCCGCCAACACAGGGCCGTTCGGCTACCAGAACCCGATGGCCTGGGCGGCCTTCGGCAACTGGATGTTCGCGCACAAGCTGCTCGCGCACTATCCGAACGCTGGGCTTCCACCATTCACCAACGAGTTTCTGCCCGGCCAGGGAATCTAGCCCGGTGCGAGCGGGGAGACGGGCGGCATCGTGCAGAATGGGCCCACGATGGCGCGCATAGGAGTGCTCACCGGTGGGGGCGACTGCCCCGGTCTAAACGCCGTCATCCGCGCGGTCGTGCGGCGTGGATTGGCCGAGGGCGGCCACAGCTTCCTCGGATTTCGCCACGGCTGGGCGGGCGTGCTCGGAGACGACGCGACCGAGCTCACGCTGTCGAGCACCGCCGGCATCCTGCCGCGCGGCGGCACGATCCTCGGCACCTCACGCACGAATCCGTTCGCCGACGGCCAGGGCGGCACAGGGCCGGTGCGCCGCACGCTGTCGGCCCGAGGCGTCGACGCCCTGATAGCGATCGGCGGCGAGGACACGCTGGGCGTGGCCCTGCGCCTGCACGGCGATGGCGTGCCGATCGTGGGCGTGCCGAAGACGATCGACAACGATCTGGGCGGAACGGACATGACGTTCGGCTTCCAGACGGCCGTGCAGATCGTGACCGACGCGATCGACCGCCTGCACACCACCGCCGAGTCGCACAACCGCGTGATGGTCGTCGAGGTCATGGGCAGGCACGCCGGCTGGATCGCCACGCACGCGGGGATCGCCGGCGGAGCGGATGCGATCCTCGTGCCCGAGCGCCCGTTCGACATCGGCGAGGTGGTCGCGCACCTGCGTCGGCGCCACGAGCGCGGACGCAGCTTCTCGATCGTGGTGGTCGCGGAGGGCGCAACGCCCACGGAGGGAGTCCTGCAGACGCGTGCCGAGGCGACAGACGCGTTCGGGCACGCGCGGCTGGGCGGGATCGGCGTGACGCTCGAGACGGAGATCGAGCAGCGAACCGGCTATGAGACCCGCGTGACGATTCTCGGACACGTGCAGCGCGGCGGCACGCCGGTCGCGTTCGATCGTGTGCTCGCCACCCGCTTCGGCGTGGCGGCGATGGAGGCGGCGGCGGCCGGGCGCTTCGGCGTGATGGTCGGACTGCGCGGCACCGCGATCGTCGAGGTTCCGCTCGAGGACGCCCTGCGGGAGCCCAAGCTGCTGGATCCCGGGTTGTATGAGACGGCGGAGCTGTTCTTCGGCTGATCGGATCGGCGCGCTCCGATCGTGGTTCACTGGACCGGCATGATCGGCGGCGAACCCAGTCACCCGGGCACGATGCGCGCGATGGTCTTCGATGGGGTCGGCCGTCCGCTGCGGGCGGTCGAGCGTCCCGTGCCGCATGCCGGCCCTGGCCAGCTGCTGCTGCGCGTTCACGCGTGCGGTATCTGCCGCACCGACCTTCACCTGCTCGATGGCGAGGTGGAGATCGCCTCGCCGCCGCGGATCCTCGGACACCAGATCGTCGGCACCGTGCAGGCCGGTCACCAACACGGCGATCGTGTGGGCGTCCCGTGGCTCGGTTGGACCTGCGGCGAATGCGCGTGGTGTCTGAGCGGGCGCGAGAATCTGTGTCCGCGGGCGCGCTTCACCGGCCGGGACATCGATGGGGGGATGGCGGAGTACACGGTCGCCGACGAGCGCTTCTGCTTTCCGATCCCGCACGACTACCACGACGTCCAGGCGGCGCCGCTTCTGTGCGCCGGGCTGATCGGCTATCGGGCCCTGCGCATGTGCGGCGATGCACGCCGCATCGGCCTGTATGGATTCGGCGCCGCGGCCCACATCCTCGTTCAGGTCTGTCGCCACCAGGGCCGCCAGGTGTTCGCGTTCACGCGCAGCGGCGACGCCCAGGCTCAGGCGCTGGCGCTCGAGCTGGGGGCCGAGTGGGCCGGCGCATCGGAGGAACGCGCTCCCGATGAGCTCGATGCCGCGATCGTCTTCGCTCCGCACGGACCGCTCATCCCCGTGGCGCTGCGCGCGCTGGCTCCGGGCGGAGTCGTGGTGTGCGGCGGAATCCACATGAGCGACATCCCCGCCTTCCCCTACGAGCTCCTGTGGCAGGAGCGGATCGTGCGCTCGGTCGCCAACCTGACGCGGCTTGACGCCGAAGAGTTCCTCGCGCTGGCCCCCCGCGTCCCGGTGCGGACCCGCGTCAGCACCTACGAGCTGGATGCCGCCGGCGAGGCGCTTGCGGACCTGCGGTCGGGACGATTCACGGGAGCCGCGGTGCTCGAGCCGTAAGCGGCGAAACCGGGGAGTTCGAACTCGATGCCTGCGCCGCCCTCGGGCGACCGCCCGGCGCCAACCCGACCGCCATGAGCCTCGGCGATCGCGCGCACGATCGCAAGCCCCAACCCGGTCCCGCCCGAGGCGCGATCACGCGCCGAGTCGGTGCGGTGGAAGCGATCGAAGACGCGCTCGCGCTGGTCGGCCGGGATACCCGGACCGTCGTCCTCGACGACGAACCGCACGCGCCCATCCGAGACGCGCTCGACGCGCAGGCGCACGAGGCCAAGCTCGGCCTCGGTGTGCTCGATCGCGTTGCCGATCAGGTTGCGCAGCGCCTGCGCGAGGCGGTCGGGGTCGGCGTTGAGCGTCCCCGCCGGGACCGGACCCAGCTCGAAACGTCGCGGGGCGAGCAGGCTCACCCCGTCCCAGAGCTCGCGCACGTAGACGGGCAGGTCGATCGGCTCGAACAGCAGAAACTCGGTCTGCTCGGTCTTCGCCAGCAGCAGCAGATCGTCCACCAGACGGGTGATCCGCGCGATCTCGGCCTGCAGCAGTCGCTCGACCCGCCGCACGTCCTCGCCCGAGGGATTCCGCTCGCCGGCAAGCACCTCGAGCTGTCCGCGGATCACCGTCAGAGGCGTGCGCAGCTCATGCGAGGCATCCGCGACGAACGCGCGCTGACCGGCGAACGCGTCGGTGAGCCGATCGAGCATGTGGTTGAACGCGTCGGCGAGCACCCGCACCTCATGACCCTGACCGCCCAGGTCGTGGATACGCGGGTGAAGGTCGCCGGCATCCACGCGCGCCGCCACGGCGGCCATGCGTCGCAACGGCAACGACACGCGGGTGCCGATCAGATAGGCGGCGAACAGAGCGCCGGCGAGCGCGAGAATGCCGGCGAGGATGAACGCGCGCGCGACGCCCAGCTGCGCGTGCCCGACCGCGGCGAGTGGCTCGCCCACGCCTACGGTCACCGCCAGCCCGCCCGGCAGGCGCACCGCCTGCTTGAGCAGTCGCAGGTTGCCGACGTCGGGGAGCAGAACGGTCGAGTAGCCGTCGCGTCCGGTCAGGAGCGCCTGCGAAAGCTGGTTCTCGTGCGCCTGCTCGGGCAGCGTCTCGCCGTTGTCCGGAGCCACCGGCGCGAACAGCTCCGGACGATTCGTGCTCGTGGAGGCGCCTTTAACGAGCACGAACAGCAAAGTGGAGCTGGCGCTGAAGGGCTGATCGCGAACGTAGCGCGTGGCGGCTTCGGAGACCCGCTTCGGCGTGCGGTCCCCCGCGAGCGCGAGGTTGTGCGCCAGCTCATTCGCGTCACCGGTGACCTCGCTGTCGATCTGCCGACGCAGCTGCGTCCCGGTTCCCCGATAGACGGCCACGAACGTGATCCCGGTGCAGATCAGCGTCACGACCGCGACCCACCCCGCCAGGCGCCAGCGCAGACCGACCCGCGTCAGGCGATTGACGATCGCTCGCATCGATCAGCCCGGGCTGCCCAGGCGATAGCCTACTGCTCGCACGGTGAAGATCGGGGCCGGATCGTCGGGAGCGCCGAGCTTGCGGCGCAGGTAGCCGATGTAGACGTCCACGACGTTGGTCGCCGGGTCGTGTTCATAGCCCCACACCGAGCTGAGGATCTGCTCACGCGAGAGCACCTGCCCGTGGTGGCGCAGAAGATAGACGAGCAGCTCGAACTCGGTGGTGGACAGCGCCACCGAGCGATCGGCCCGGCGGACCTTGCGGGTGAACAGGTTGACATCGATGTCCTCCGCGCTCAGCGTGCTCGCCGAGGCCTGCGCCACGACCCGCAACTGCGCGCGAACGCGAGCGACGAGCTCGGCCAGCGAGAACGGCTTGACGAGGTAATCCACCGCGCCGGCGTCGAGTCCCAGCACGCGATCCTCGACCTCGCCGCGGGCGGTGAGCACGATCACGGGCAGGGCCGGCATCGCGCGGCGCACGGCGGCGAGGATGTCGAGGCCGGGGCGGCCGGGGAGCATCAGGTCGAGCACGATCGCGTCGAAGCCGCCCTTCAGCGCCAGCCGCTCGCCCTCGATCCCGTCGAGGGCGACCTCGACGTCAAAGCCCTCGGCCGTGAGCCCGCGACGCACGAAATCGACGATCCCCGGCTCATCCTCGACGAGCAGCACCCGAGCCGTGGCGGGAGCCGTGCCCGTCCAGCCCGGGACCTCGGTCGACGCCATGCCACCCCCGTCCGGGCCTGCGGCTTTCTGCATCCGTCAAGCATAGGCGTCGTCGACTCGGCGTCGTCGACTCGGCGTCGTCGACTCGCCGGTTTCCCCTGCCGGCCCTTCCGATGAGGTTTCTCACCAAGCGGTTACCGAATCCTTAGCCAACGTGCACACACTGCGTCCATGGCAGTCGACCGCCATATTTCGACCTCGCGTCCCGCGTGGCCCGTCGCCGGGCGTCTGACGGGCGGAGGCACGACGGGCAACGAGCGGCTCACGGCCGCCGCCGGCGCGGTCCTGCTCGTGCTGCTGGCCGTCCTCGGTGTGACGATCCTCAGGATAAGGCCGCTCCTGTCGGTGCACATGTTCGTGGGGATGATGCTGATCGGCCCTGTCGCCCTGAAGCTCGCCAGCACGGGCTATCGCTTCGTGCGCTACTACAGCGCGAACCCCAGCTATCGGAGCAAGGGGCCCCCTGCCCTGCCGCTTCGCCTGATGGCGCCGGTCGTCGTGATCTCCACGATCGTGGTTTTCGCCAGCGGAGTTGCCCTCCTGTTCGCCGGGCCGAGCTCGCGCGGAACGCTGCTGCCGATCCACAGGGTGAGCTTCTTCATCTGGCTAGTGTTCACGGCGCTGCACGTGCTCGCCCATCTGCCGAAGATCATGGCCGCGTTGCGCGCCGACTACGGCGCTGCCGCGCACTTGAGCCCTGACACGGGCGGCCGCGCCGGCCGCGCCCTCTCGCTCGGGGGCACGCTGACGGCCGGGGCGGTGCTCGCGATCCTCCTCATCCCCCAGTTCAGCCCCTGGCTGACTGCCCACTTCCCACACCACTGACAAGCGCCCGGCAACCCCCTCTTACAACTTCCAACATATGCGCCGCCAAAGCTCCCACACACGCGACGCGGCCCTGCTCAAGCTTGGTCGCATGAACCGCTGGCTGATCGCCGGCAGCATCGCCGTCACGGGCCTGCTCACGGAGGTGGCAGCGAGCGCCTTCCCGGGCAAGAGCAAGGCGTCGACAAGCACCGCGACCAGGGCGACGAGCGCAGAGCATCACCCGAGCGGAGCCTCTTCCGGCTCCGCGAGCTCGCTTCAGCCACCGGCCCGAGTGCCGCAGTCCGCGGGTGAAGCCCCCACCGAATCGGCGCCATCGCAGTCCGCGCCGGCACAGGAAGCGACCCACGAACCCCCGAGCCGGGAATCGGCGCCCGCCCAGCAAGCCGCCCCGCAGGAAACGACGCGCGAATCCGCTCCGAGCAGCGAACCGGCCCCAACCCAAGAACCGGCTCCGAGCAGGGAACCGGCTGCGCCGGCGCAGGAAGCCGCGCCCCCGGTCGTCTCCGGTGGGTCCTGAGATGAGCGACGACTCTCCGCCGACGGCGAACGTCGCATCCGCGGTTTGGGAGGCGCTCGGCACGAGCGTCGTGCTGCGCCTGACCGACGCCGGCGCGCTCCATCTGGCTCGCGAGAGCGTCGAATCCGAGCTCGACGCGATCGATCGCGCCTGCAGCCGGTTCCGCGCTGACTCCGAGCTCTGCCGCGTGAACGCCCGCGCGGGCCGGCCGGTGCAGGCGAGCGCGCTGCTGATCGAGGCGCTCGAAGTCGCTCTGCGCGCCGCCGCGCTCACCGATGGCGACGTCGACCCGACGATCGGCATGGCGCTCGAGCTGGCCGGCTATGACCGCGATTGGCGCCTGCTCACCGCGCCGCTCGACGAGCCCGAGCCTCCGAAGGTCCTCGCGCGGGTGAACGCCGGCTGGCGGAAGGTGGCGCTCGATCGCGAGACGTCCTCGATCCGCATCCCGACCGGCGTCCGCCTCGATCTGGGCGCCACCGCCAAAGCGTGGGCCGCCGACCGCGCCGCCGCTGTTGCCGCGGCGGCGTGTGGATGTGGCGTGCTGGTGAGCATCGGCGGCGACATCGCCACGGCCGGGCCGGCCCCGAGGAGCGGGTGGCTGATCCGCGTCACCGACGACCATCGCAGCGACGCGTCGGCTCCGGGGCAGACCATCTCGATTCGCTCCGGAGGCCTTGCGACGTCGAGCACGGCGGTCCGGCGCTGGAGCCACGGCGGCCACACGATGCACCACATCATCGACCCGAGCACGGGCGCCCCGGCGCGCACATCCTGGCGCACGGTCAGCGTGGCCGCGGTCGATTGCACCGAGGCGAACATCGCCACGACGGCCGCGCTCGTGCGGGGAGGAAGCGCACCGGATTGGCTCGACGGGCTGGGCCTGCCGGCGCGCCTGGTCGGCTGGGACGGGCACATAGTGACCGTCTGCAACTGGCCCGCAGACCCCTCCGAGGAGAACGGCGACGGATCCCTCGCGGGCATCGGGAGCACGATGGCCATGCCCGGCTCGGCCGGCGCGTCCACCGAGCTGATCGCGCAGGTGCGTGACCGGTGACCGTCTCGCTGGCTGCCGCCGGACCCAGCCTGTACTGGTATCTGACGCGCTCGACGGGCGCCATGGCGCTGCTGCTGTTGACCGTCGCGATCGCGCTTGGCGTCCTTGACGTGCGGCGCTTCAGCACGCCGCGGTGGCCACGATTCATCGTGGACTCGCTGCACCGCAACGTCTCCCTGCTGGCGATGGCGTTCCTCGCGCTCCACATCCTCACCTCGATCCTCGATACCTTCGCTCCGATCTCGCTGCTCGACGCGTTCGTCCCCTTCGCAGGCGCCTACCGGCCGTTCTGGCTGGGACTCGGGGCGGTCTCGTTCGACCTTCTGCTGGCCGTCACCATCACGAGCCTGATGCGCCAGCGCATGGGCTACGCCAGCTGGCGAGCGATCCACTGGCTGACGTATGCAAGCTGGCCGATCGCGCTGCTGCACGGCCTCGGCACGGGAAGCGACGTGAAAAGCACTTGGCTCTTGGCGCTGAGCATCCTCTGCGTCGCGGTTGTTCTCGCCGCCGTGCTGGTGCGCGTGCTCGCCGGCTGGCCGGCGAACATCGGGCTTCGCAGCGCCGCCCTCGCGGGCACGGCGGTCTTCTCGCTGTTCCTGCTGCTGTGGCTGCCGGGCGGACCGCTCGGCGCGGAATGGGCTCGGCGCTCGGGCACACCATCCTCGCTGCTCGCACACGGCGCGAGCAGCTCAGCCGGGAGCCACCGATGACCGGCTCGCCGTCGATGATGGTCGACGAGGCATCGCTCGCGCAGCCGGACGCCGCTCCGGCGCTGCCCCGGCTGCTGGCCGGGATTCCGGCACGCCGGGGGATGACCCTCGAAGCGCACCTGGCCGTCCACGGCCCGCTGCCGCTCGAGACGCGACGCGGGCGCCGGGCCGAGAGCGACCTGATCGGGCGGATCGAGCGCGCGGGCCTGTACGGTCGTGGCGGTGCGGGCTTCCCCACCGCGACGAAGCTCCGCGCCGTCGCGAGCGCGCGCGGTCGCGCGGTCGTCGTGGTCAACGCCGCCGAGGGCGAGCCGGCGAGCCGCAAGGATCTCACGCTCTCGCAGATGCTTCCGCACCTCGTCCTCGACGGCGCCCAGCTTGCCGCACGGGCCGTCGGCGCCAGCGAGCTGATCGTGTGCGTGTGCGAGTCGGCGCCGGCGAGCCTCGATAGCTTCGGCGCCGCGATCGAGGAACGCGACCGCGTGCCCGGCGCAGCGGCGCGGATGCACATGTCCACCGTGCCCGGCCGCTACGTTGCAGGTCAGGAGTCCGCCCTCGTCAACCACTTGAACGGCGGCCCCGCTCTGCCGACGTTCACGCCGCCCCTGCCCTTCGAACAGGGCGTCAGACGCCGCCCGACGCTGGTGAGCAACGCCGAGACGCTCGCCCACATCGCGCTGATCGCTCGCCATGGCTCGCAGTGGTTCCGCCAGCTCGGAACTCCGAGCCAGCCGGGTTCGGCGCTGGTGACGCTGTCCGGTCCGGTCGCCAATCCCGGCGTGTATGAGATCGAGTACGGCGCGTCGCTCGCGTCGCTGATCGACGCCGCGGGAGGGACCACCGCGCGCCTGCGCGCCGGGCTGCTGGGCGGCTACGCGGGCACGTGGATCGGCGGCGAGCTGCTGCGCGGCCTCGCCCTGTCCGATGAACATCTTGCGCCGCACGGCGCCTCGCTGGGAGCGGGTGTCGTACTGCTTCTGTCAGAGAGCGCCTGCCCGGTCGCGGAGACCGCCCGCGTCGCCCGCTGGCTGTCCGGCCAGAGTGCGCGCCAGTGCGGGCCGTGCGTAAACGGACTGGACGCCCTCGCGGGCACCGTCGAGGAGATCGCGAACGGCGCCGCCCAGCCCAGCGCCACGAAGCGCATCGGCGCCCTGGCGTCGCTCGTGCGGCGACGCGGAGCCTGCGGCCATCCCGACGGAGCGGTCAACTTCATCGCCAGCGCCGCGGAGACGTTCGCTCTCGAGTTCGCGGACCACGCGCGACACGGACGCTGCGACGCGTGCATGCGTCCCGGCGAGCTGCCACTTGGGATCGGCGGCGCCGGAGGGACGGGATCGGGTGGGCCGGGTGGGAGCTCATGAGCCACCGCATGCGCGTCAACCCGATCGCCTGCGAGGCGCATGGCATGTGCGCCGAGCTGCTTCCCGAGCGGATCACGCTCGACGAGTGGGGCTACCCGATCGTCGATGGTGACCCCCTCGCTCCCTCGCTGCTGGACCACGCCAGGCGGGCCGCGCAGGCCTGCCCCACCTTCGCACTGCTCGTCGAGCGCGAACGCCGCCGCGGCTGAGAGGCCCACCGTCGCGCAACCGGCGATGGGCTCACAGCGCGAGCATGTGCGCCGCCGCCAGCCCGGCCCACTCGCCGTAGGGGGCGAAGAACGCGCGCACCTGCTGCTCGTCGGCACGGGCGCGAGGATCGCCCCCGCTGAGCAACCGTCCCACGAGCTTCACCAGGCCCAGGTCGAGCGCCGGCAGCTGGTCGTGCCGGCCCTGGCCGTGCAGCGCGAGCATCTCAACGGTCCACGACCCGATGCCCGGTATCGCGCGCAGCCTGCGCCAGCCGCGCTCGTGATCGGCGCTGTGCAGATCCACGCGTCCGGACGCCACCTCGCGCGCCGCGCGCACGAGCGCGATCGCGCGGCCGCCGGCCAGGTCGAAGGACTGAAGCAACGCCGGCGCCGTCCCCGCCAGCACCTCCGGCGCCGGAAGATCTCGCAGGGCGCGCTCGGCTGCGCCCGGCTCGACCCACCGTCGCCCCAGCGCGGCCACCACGCGCCGCTCGATCGCGGCCGCACGCTCGTACTCGATCAGCTGCTCGCAGATCGCCCACGCAAGCGCCTCGAAGGGCTCCGGGCGACGACTCACCCTCAGCCACGGACGCCGGCGCACAGACGCTCCGATCAGCGGATCGCGAAGGAAACGCCTGCGAAAGGCGCGCAGGTCCTCGTCGACACCGAGCGCGAACCGCATCCGCGCGATGCCATGCGCGGCCGCCGGCCTGCTCTGCGCGTGGGCGCCGAACAGGACCCGATCGTGGGCGGTCTGGGCGACCCGCACGATCACCGGCTGCTCGCCGTGGTGAAGCAGACGTTCGAGCACGGCGCCGCGACGGCGAAGCACGCCGTCCATGCCCCCGCGCAGCGTCAGGCGAAAGGGGCCGGCGGGTCGCACCTCCACGCGCAGCTCGACGACTTTGCCCTGAGAAGCCCCCGAGCCCGCCGGCGCGCGCGCCTCAGTCACGTCCGGCCAGCAGATGCACGTCCACGAGCAGCGAGCGGCTGCCCACGATCTGGACCAGCTCGCCGGCCTTTGACGGCCCACGCTTCCGCAGGGCGCCGCGGCCGAAGCCGCGGCCCGCGCGGCGGGCGGCAGGCACCGCGGAGGCCTGGCGGTGGCGGCGGTGCGCCAAGCCGACGACCGCGGCCCCCGCGACGAATCCGCCGGCGGCCACAGCGGCGGCCTGCACGGCCGGAATGGCGATGCTCGTCGATCGCCAATACGTCGCCGGCGCGTTCGGCAGCGGATAGGCATGCACGAGCTCCGGCTCCGGCGCGAGCACCGGCAGCGCATCGATCTCCTCGGTGTCGCCTCTGATCGCCGCCGTCGCCTGGACGTCGCCAGGCTGATCGATCTCCGATCGATCGGACTCTGAACTCTCGCTCACGCGGCGAAGTGTAGAGGGCGCCTCAGACCGCTTCGGCCGCCCGGCGCAAGCGCGCGAGATGGCGGCCCTACAGCACGCGCTCGTAGACCCGGTAGCGGCGCGTGATCTCGCCGCCCATCCCTTCCATCGCGCGGTTCATCGGCTTGTTCACCTCGAGGATCCAGCCCATCTCCCCGCCTCGCTGCGGAGTGCGTTCGGCGGCGTCGAAGTGCATCTGGTAGAAGCGAGCCGCAACGCCCGTGTGCTGGTAGGCGGGCTTCACTCCGAGCGCGAACACGCGCACAGCGTCGATCTTCTTGCGCTCGCGCAGGGCGGTGATCCAACCGAAGGGCAGCAGCCGCCCGTTCAGCTTTGCGAGCACCTGGTTGTAGTCGGGCAGTGTCAGCGCGGCGCCCACCACCTCGCCGGTGTCCTTCCTTTCGGCGACCATCGCCCAATTCTCGTCGAGGATCGGCTTCAGGTCCTTGGCGTAGTGGCGGACCTCCTCCTCGGTGAGCGGCACGAAGCCCCAGTTGCGCTCCCAGGCGGCGTTGTAGACCTCCAGGAAGCGCGTCACCTCGTCCTGTAGGTCCTTCTTGCGGAAGTTCCGGCACACGATCCCGTGCTCGGCCTCGAGCTTGTCGGCCATCTGCCAGATCGCCGGGTGGACCTTGTCGCGTGCGGTGACGTGGAGGCTCCACATGTACAGGTCCATCGCCTTCTCCAGACCGGCGTCCGCCTCGAAGATCGACTGGTAGTAGGGGTGATGCCAGGGGCAGAGGATGATCGGCGGACGCTCGTGGCCCTCGATCAGCAGGCCGCACTCGTCGTTGGTCGTGAAGTCCATCGGGCCGACCATGCGGTCACAGTTGCGCTCTCGCAGCCATGCCTCGGCGGTGTCCAGCAGCGCGCGGGCGGCCTCGGGGTCGTTCTCGCACTCGAACCACCCGAACATGCCCCAGGCGTTGCCCTGAAACTCGTTCAGGTTCCGATCGACGTGGGCGCTTATGCGCCCGACCGCCCGACCGTCGCGCAGCGCGAGGAAGTACTGGGCCTCGGCGTGCTTGAAGAACGGGTTCTTGCGCTGGTCGAGCCTCTTCTCAGATCCATCAACAGCGGCGCCACCCAGTTGCGCTCGTTACGATAGAGGCGCCATGGCAGCTTGATGAACGTATTCAGCTCGCGCCTGGATGCTACGGGCCGGATCTCCACTGCCATTGCGGCGACCACCCTATATGCCCACCTCGATAGACGTCTTCGCAAAGATCCGCGGCCATGAGCGCGAAGAGCTGCTGCGCGCGGCGCGCGAGGCCGACCTGCTGCCCTACTTCCGCACGGTCGAGTCGCCGGCGATGCCGGTGGTGGAGATGGAAGGCCACCCGCGGATCATGCTCGCCTCGAACAACTACCTGGGGCTGACAGGCGACGAGCGCGTGATGCAGGGCGCCCGCGACGCGCTGGCGCGATACGGCACCGGGCTGACCGGCTCGCGCCTGCTGAACGGCACCACGCCGCTGCATCTGGAGCTCGAGCGCGAGCTGGCGGAGTGGATGGAGACCGAGGACGCGATCGTGTTCACGACCGGCCACCAGGCGAACATGGGCGCGCTCGGGACGCTGCTCGACTCCTCCGACACGGTGATCGTCGACTCCGGCGACCACGCCTCGATCCTCGACGGCGTGCTGCTCTCGCGGGCCAAGATGCGCCCCTTCCGCCACGACCGCATGGACAAGCTGGAGCGAGCGCTGAGCCGCGCCGAGGACGATGGCGGCGGCGTGCTGGTGGTGGTCGACGGCGTCTTCTCGATGGAGGGCGACGTGGCCCCGCTGGTCGACATCGCCGAGCTGTGCCGCCGCTACGGCGCGCGCCTGATGGTCGATGAGGCGCACGCGGCCGGCGTGCTCGGCGCGCGCGGAGCCGGCGCCGCCGAGCTGCTGGGAGTCGAGGACCGCGTCGATCTGCGCATGGGCACCTTCTCGAAGTCGCTCGCCGCCTGCGGGGGCTTCCTCGCGGGCGGGGCCGAGGTGATCGACTACCTGCGGATCTCCTCGCGCGCGTTCCTGTTCACCGCCTCGGCGGTCCCGGCCGCGCTGGGCGCGGCGCTGGCCGCGCTGCGCATCGTCCGCTCATCCGAGGGACCCCAGCTGCTCGAGGCCGTGCTCGAGAACGCTCGCTACTTCGCCGCCGGCCTGGACGAGCTCGGCTACCGGGTGCTGGGCGGCGAGCCCGTGCGCATGGGGCCGTCCGAGCAGGACGCCGTCGGCGTCGATGCCCACGCCGATCATCCCGATCCTGATCGGCGACGACTGGAAGGCGGCGCTGCTGTGGCGCGCGCTCTACGACGGCGGCGTGTTCACCAACTGCGCCCTGCACCCTGCCGTGCCGCCGGGCGCGGCGCTGCTGCGTACCAGCGTGATGGCGACGCACGACCGTGACACGCTGGACCGCGCTCTGGAGGTGTTCGCCAGGTCAAGCGCGAGTTCGAGGCCGAGCACGGACCGCTGTCGGAACGCGAGCCGCGCTGAACGCGCGGCGGAGCCTGCGGGCTTTGGAGCTCCACGCCCCGCGGCTGGCCGCGATCAAGCCGCCCGGCGACTTGTCCATTTCTTCACAAGTCCCGGCGGCTACGAAAAAGGTCGCTTCTAGCGTACGAACCGCGAGCGGCGCTGTTGACCGCGCGACCGGCGCTGCGTAGCTTGCAGGAGCGCTCTGCATGGCTTCCGTTGTTCGCCCAAAGGCCCACGGGGGGGTGATTGGCCAGGATCGGCCGAGCCCCTCGTGGAGGGCTTCGGACGGCCATTCTCAGCGCGTACCCGTTCAAATCAAGCAAGGGTGTTGACCGCCGCGAAAGCCTCGGGGCGGCAACCGGGAGAGTGCCCATATGAATGCGACAGTGACGATCGCCCCCACCGGTTCACAGCACATGCGCGCCCTGGAACGTGCAAACAAGGTCCGCCTGGCACGCGCCGAGCTCAAGCGCATGGTGGCGATCGGGGAGCTCGAGGTCGCCGCCGTGATCCTCGAGTGCCCCTGGGAGGCGCACAGCATGGCCGTGGCCGACCTGCTGATGAGCCAGCGCCGTTGGGGACAGACCCGCTGCCGAAAGTTCCTCGCGCAGATCCCGATGTCCGAGAAGAAGACGGTGGGCTCCATGACCGACCGTCAGCGCCGAACGCTCGCCGCGATGCTCAACTCCGCTCAGCGGGGCCGCGCGTGGGACGCGGCCCCCTGGGTAACGGACACCCTGACGAGAGCTTGACCTGCCACCAGCCCGCCAGCATGCCGATCAGGCCCAGCCGCGGGCGCACCCGCCAAACCCCACACCCACCCTGGCCGAGATCCTTGACCGGCAGCTGCACGAACTTGTAGCGACCGGGTTCCAGCTTCATCCGGGCGAGCAGCGCGTGCGCGCGGCGCTCATGCTCGGCGCGCTCGGCGGCCATCCGCCGTAGCTCGCCGACGCGGCCCGCCAGTCGATCGCGTGACCGCTCGAGCTCCTCCAGGCTCAGCAGGCACGGGCCGACCGACACCTGGGCCACCGGGACGGGCGCGGGAATGAAGGGGAAGCCGTCGGCGACGATCGCCGAGAGCTCGTGCTCGAGCCTCGCGACCTGCGCCCTCAGCGAGCGCCTCGCCGCGTGCTCGCCCACGCCGGCGCGATCCTGCTCGCCGGACACGCCGGCAAGTCCCGACCGATCAGGTTCACGCCACCGATCGGGGACCGGTTCGGGTGCGCCGCGATCGATCAGTAGCTGCTCGGACTGGGTCACGCCCAACTCCTCCTGCTGGCGCCGGAGACGTCGAGTCTACCAGCGCGAGCGTCGGCGGATGCGCCACCTGGGCGGGCGGCGCGGGTCGATCACGGCGCCGCCAGTGCAGCGCAGCAGATCCACAGCGCCTCTTCCACGTACAGGGTCGGCACACCGGCCACCTGAGACCGCGAACAGCGTCAGGCGACGCGTCCCGGGCGCCGGCTCATGCTCGTGGGCGATCGGCCCGAACAGGATCGCGAGGGCCGCCGAGGCATCCGCGATCACGAGCCTGCCCGTCGGCAGCGGCGAGCCGGGCGAGGAGCGGCCGAGCCGCTCGCCCTTGCGGCTCGGGCGGATCCCGAGTGGACCGTCCAGCGACTCGCGGTCGAGCGCCCACACGGGCACCCCGGTGTCCACGAGCGCGATCAGCAGCACGTCCCGAAGCAGGCCCGCCGGGAGAAAGCCCCCGCGCAGCATCCGTTCGAGCACCGCCGCCTCGATCGGCGTGCGCACGATGTCGGGATCGAGGCCTATGTGGCGAAAGAACACGCGGTAGGCGGCGGGAACGGGCTCCCGCCGAACGCCCACCGCCCGGGCGCCCTGAAATCGGTTCGACAGTTCGCGCAGCCGCTCTCGAATATCCGGCGGGGAGTCGCCCGCGACTCCCGTCCCGCGACCCACCCGGGCCTCGGCGTGAAAGAGCCGCAGCTCGGGTAGATCCTCCTCCACCTCGCGGGCACACCACCCGACAGCGGGCTCGAACCGCCCGGATGGCAGGACCGGCTCGAACCGTCCCAACGGGCTCACGCGGCCGCGCTCCCAGAGCCCCGCAGACGCGACGCCGTGACCAGCTCGCTCAGCCGCGCCCGAGCGTCGCCCGCGTCGGACGGGTCTCAGAGCGCCGGGCCCTGCACCACTCCACCGGGATAGGCGAACGTGACCTGCGGGCAGCTCACGAGTTTGTACAGCCCGGCGAGCACGCCGTCGCGGTCGATGCCCACCGGGAAGCTCAGCTTCGACGCACGCACCAGCGCACGCAGCTGGTCGCGGTCTCCCTTGATCGCCACGGCCGCGAAGCGCACGCCGGGGAACGAGGGCGCGAGCGCCTCCATGTCATCGAGGATCTGCGGACAGGAGCCGGCGTCGATGAACAGCGCGAGCACCACCGGCCCCCGTTCGTAGAGCTGGCACAGGTTCAGGATCTGCGGCCCGCGCACCGTGCATGCGGGCACGCGGCCGGCGGCTCCCTCGTCGGCGTGGGTGGCGATGTTCGCGTCGCCGTTCACGCCTCCCAGGGCGAGCGGCACGGCGAACGGCGGCAGCGGGTGGCCTGGTTCGATGCCCCTCAGCCCGCTCTGCCTGCTCACCAGCGTATTGATCGCGATGAGCACGAAGATGAGCACCGCCAGCGCCCCCACGTAACGGCCGTACGGCCGGCGCGGCGTCGGCTCAGGCCGGCTCATGGCCCGACCCAGCCTTGCGAGCCGGTTGCCGGCCCCGGCCGCCGCGCCGTCGAACCCGCGCCACAGCCGAGCGGAGGCCGCGAAGGCCACCGCCGAGCGTGGCGGTCATCGAGGCGGCCACCTCGCTCAACCCGTCCCGCAGCTTCAGGGGCTGCGGTCGTTGCGCGATCACGATCGCTGCGGGCAGCGCGACGAGCACGCCGACGAGCGAAACGGTCAGATCGATGAGCGTCACCAGGCCGAAGTCGCGCAGCATGCGAATGTCCGAGAACGCGAGCACGCCGAAGCCGGCGATCGCCGTGACGCCCGACGCGGCGATCGCCGCGCCGGTGTGACGGTAGCTGCGGCGCAGCGCATGCACCGTGTCGTGCCCCGCAAGGCACTCCTGGCGGTGGCGCTCGGACAGCAGCACGCTGAACTCAGTGGAGATCGCGATCACGAGCGCCCCGAGCGTGACCGACATCGGGTTCAGCGGCACTCGCACGGCAAACAGCATCGAGCCCCGACCAGCCGGTCGCAAGGACGATCGGCGCAAGCGGCGACGAACGCACGACGACGGTCACCGCGGAAGGCCGCGAGCAGCACGAGCGCGACCGCCGCAAGACCGGCGAGTAGCGTCTCCATGCGCCTCCACGGAGACGCCACCTGCGCACCGGAGCTGGCCGCGAGCACGGACAGCCCTACGAGCCGTGCGTCCACGCCAGGGGGTGGGTGAAGGCTCGAACGCATCCCTTCGATCAGCCGCTCCTGCTGATCGAGCCCGATCAGCCGGATGCCGAACGCGAGCGTGGCCGCGTGTCGATCGGCGGTGATCACGTCCTGGGAGAAGTACGGGGGGATCACGCTGAGCAGGCCGCTCACGTCCGACTGCGTGAGCTTTGGCTGCTTGCCGGGAGCGCCGGCCTGCCCTCCGAACAGGTCGGTCAGCGAGAACGCGGGGCACAGCCGCGCCTTCGCGCATCCGCCGGCGGAGCTGTAGCCGAAGCGGTGAAGGACCGCGCTCTCATAGGCGGTCATCCATTCGATCGTGGACGGCTTGATCAGGTTCTTGCCACCGACCGTAAGGTCGATTTCGCCTCCGACGCCTGTGGTCTTCTCGAGCGCCGCCAGGTTCTGCAGCGAGCTCAGGTTCTGCGGCACCAGCTTGGTGATGTCGGTCTCCACCTTCGTCTGGGTGTCGAGCCCCCAGCCGAGCGCCGCCAACGCAAGGCCGACTCCGAGCACCCGTCCCGGCCGGCGCACCGCCGCCACGAGCGCGACCCGCGAGACGAGCCGATTCACCGGATTGTCCAGCAACAGCTCGCGAGCGCCGGACCACGCGGCCAGCAGGGGGGCGCCCAGACGCACCGGCGGCCGCGGCGCGCCGGCGGGCCGGGCCAGCGCCAGCGCGGCCGCACCAGCCGTGAGCGCGCACAGCAGCGCAACGGCCACCCCCACGACGAGCAGCAGACCGAAGCCTCGAACCATCGGCACCGGTGACAGCACCAGCACGAGCATCGCCGCCGCGCTCGCCGCGGCGGCGGTTGCGAGCGTCGGCCCGCCGACGGCGGCCGTGCGCCTGACGATCTCCGGTCGGTCGACCGCGCCCTCGTGCTGCGCGTAGGCCTCCTGTACACGAGACTGGAACTGGATCGCGTAGTCGACCGCCAACCCCACGAGCACGGGCAGCACGGCGATCGACGCCATCGTCAGCGACGCCCCCGCGACCGACAGGGCGCCGAACGTCAGAGCGGCGGCGAGCAGCGCCACCCCCAGTGGCAGCAGACGCGGGCGCCCCGAGAAGATCAGGCCGAGCGTTCCTGCCATCACGAGCATCACGGCCACGAGCAGCAACTCGATCGAATGCGTGATCGAGCTGTTCAGATCCGAGACGATCACCGGCTCCCCCGTCACCAGATAGGACCCCCCGTGCTGGAGCTTCCACTGGGGCATCGCCACCGCCTGGCGGATCAGGCCGATCGTCTGCGTCCGCGCACGTTCGGACAGCCCGGCCCTCATCCGCACCGATATCAGCGCCGCGTCGGCGTCCGGAAAGAGATACGCAAAGCGCGCCTTCGGCGTCCCGGCGGTCTTGCTCGAGTCGAACACGAGCGTCGATACGAAGTTCGGGTCTTCGAGGCTGGGCCGCGCCGTGAGCCCGTACTGGATCGCGATCCTGGCCAGATACTCCTGGAAGCGAGCCGTCGTGATCTTGCTCGCCTGCCTGCCCAGCGCCAGGGCTTCGGAGGGCGCAAGGCCCCGCGCCCGCGCCGCCGCCGAGACGACTCGTTCGGCCTGGCGCGCCTGGGCTTCGGCCTGCTGCGTCTGCGCAGCGAGCTGTTCGTTGATCTGGGTGGCCGCCTCGTTGACGAATGTGCCGGGACCGAACACGACCTTGACCGAGCGCGCACGCGCCAGCTCCGCGCACGGTCCGCTCTGACCTCCCTCGGCCGGCAGGGCATTCACGGGGACGTTGCCCGACAGGCACCCCTCCAGTCCCGCAAGCCGGCCGATGTCCGAGCTGAGCACGAGCTGCTGGACACTCCCCTTCACCAGCACCTCCACCGGCTCTTCTCCGAAGTTCTCGTAGAACCGCTGGGTCGCCTGGTAGTCGGAGCTCGAGCTCGACACGAACGTGTCGGTGGCCGCGCTCGGGCGCAGGCGCAGGGCAAGGGCGCCGCCTGTCAGGCCGAGCACGATCGCAACGGCGAGGACGAGCCTCGGCCGGCGCGCGGCGCCACCGGCCAGCGAAGAGAGAATCCGGGCTGTCACGAGTCGAGGCTAGTCGATCGGCCCGCACATGAGACGCGTTACCCGGCGCATGGATCAGCCGGGCTCAGTCCATGCCGAGCGGGCCGGCCGACTCACCGGAGAGGAACTGGCGAACGAACGGGTTCTCCGAGGCGAACAGCTGCTCCGCCGGCCCGGACTCGACGATCCGGCCCTTCCACAGAACCGAGAGATGCTCGGCGACGCGGCGTGCGCTCATGATGTCGTGGGTGATCACGACATAGCATCCGCCGTTCTCGGTGTGCACCTCCTTGATCAGCTCGCACAGGAGCGCGGTGCGCACAGGGTCAAGGCCCGAGTCCGGCTCATCGAACAACACGATCTCGGGATCGAGCACGAGCGCACGCGCGAACCCCGCGCGCTTGCGCATCCCGCCTGAGAGCTCGTTGGGCATCTTCTCCCCCTCTCCTCCCAGGCCGACCTCGCGCAGGCGCCGATTGACGATCTCGGCTATCTCGTCATCCCCCTTCTCGGTGTGCTGACGCAGCGGGAAGGCAACGTTGTCGTACAGGTTCAGCGACCCGAACAGCGCGCCGTCCTGGAAGAGCACACCGAACTTCCTGCGCATCGCGAAAAGCTCCTCGTCGGGCAGGCTGGGAACCGACTGCCCGTGCACCAGCACGTCGCCCTCGTCGGGGTAGAGCAGGCCGACGATGTGCTTGATGCACACCGACTTGCCCGTGCCCGACGGGCCGATGATCATCGATATCTGGTTGTCCGGCAGCCCCATGTTGAGGCCGCGCAGCACGTGGTTTCGCCCGAAGGACTTGTGCACCTCGATGAACTGGATCGCGTCCGGTTCCTTGGCCGGGCGGATCGTGCCGGTGTGATAGCGGTACTCCTCCTCCTCTTCGCCGGTGCGCTGCACGGGCTCGAGCGTCACGCCGGCGGGGTCCGCCGGCTCGGCGGGCTCAGCCGGTTCGGCGGGCTGCTCCTCGGATCGCTCCTCGCTCATGCTCACCCTCCCACCGGAGCGCGGGCGTTGCCGCCCCAGAAGACCTGCGTGCCGAACATGCCGATCAGGTGGATCAGGACCAGGTTGAGCACCATCGACTTCGCTGTCGCCTTGCCCACGCCCACGGGTCCGCCGCTGGCGTTGTAGCCGTAATAGCAGGCCACGAGCACGATCGCCGTCGCCATCGTCATGCCCTTGATGACGCTGTATAAGAAGTCCGCCGGGTTCTGGAACTGCCAGAAGACCAATAAGAAGCCGCCCGAGGAGACATAGCCGAGCTGATCGACGATCGCGATGTATGAGGCCAGATAGGCCACGCCGATCGCGCCTATGTACATGAAGGGCAAGACGATCCACGCTGCCAGAAGGCGGGTCGCGCAGAGGAACAGCATCGAGTCGACGCCCATCACCTCCAGGGCGTCGATCTCCTCGGAGATCCGCATCGCGCCGAGCTCGGCCACGATCCCCGTGCCCACCTTGGCGGCCATCATGTAGCCGAACACGTAGGGGACCGCCTCGCGCAGGTTGCACCACGCGGCGTACACCCCGGCGTATGTCGGCGCGTTGATCGACTGGTTGAAGTAGGCGGCCTCGATCCCGCACGCGCCCAGCCCGATCAGGAACGCGAGGCTCCAGATGACAAGCGTCGAGTAGATGATCAGGATGCCCGACTGGCGCAGCGCCTCGCCGAAGAAGCGAAACACGCGCAGGCTCCACACGTCGCGCACGACTTTGCCCGTGAAGCGGCCGATCTCGCCGGTTGACTCGAGCAGTTCACGGGGTACCGCAAGCCATTCGTTCATCGGATCACCAGGATCTGGGGATGGGTGGCCAGCAGCGTCTGGGTGAAGACGTAGTTGAAGGCCCCGATCCCGAGGAAGGAGATCACGACGGCTTCGTTGACCGCGCGCCCGACCCCCTCCGCGCCGCCGGAGGCGCTCATGCCCTTGTAGCAGCACACGATCGCGATGATCGCCCCATACATCGTCGCCTTGAGCTCCGAGCCCCACAGGTCGGTGGTCGAGGAGCTTTCGAAAAGCGTGTTCCAGAACGGGCCCAACGAGCCGCCGTTCAAGAGGTCGGCGAGGATCGCCTCCGAACAGGCCGAACAGGACCGCGTAGATGTTGAACAGCCCGGTCACGAGCATCAGCGCAAGAAAGCGCGGCACGACGAGGTTCTTGACGGGGTCGACGCCCAGCACCTGAAGCGCGTCGAGCTCCTCGCGGACCTTGCGCGCGCCGAGGTCGGCGGTGATCGCCGTGCCGGCGACTCCCGCGATCACGATCGAGGTGATGAAGGGTCCGAGTTCGCGAACCACGATCACGATGAAGAACGCGCCGAGGCGGTCCAGGCCGCCGATCAGGTTCAGGAAGTTGGCGGCCTGCAACCCCGGCGCGCCATAGTTGATCGCGACCGTCGAGACCAGAAGCGGGAACCAGCACAGCCGCAGCGTGAACAGGAACTGCGAGACGAGCTCGCCGCCGTACGGGTAGGGGGGTTTCAGGGCAGAGGAGAGCGTCCGGCCCGTGAGGAGCATCATGTCCCCGAATTCCTCGAGCACGTGCCTGACGGGGAGAAACGCCCGCTCGGCGGCACTCTGAACCATTCTCTCCCTGCCTCCTCCGGTTTGCGATCGGTGGTTCTGGAACTCTACGCGATGCGTCCGCGGCACGCCACCGACCACCGCCGAGGGATCCCGAGAGAGCTGGGACGGCACGCCACCGCCGCTGGTATCGTGGCCCGGATCGTGAGGGGGAGGCCTGCTTGTCCGGTGGTCCCGCGCGGCGCGATCTCGCGCCGCCCGCATAGCGTGCGAGGGCGGCCGTGGGCGGCGCGGAGCACCGTTCTGATGGCGGCCGGCGCCCTGATCGCCAGCGGCTGCGGCGGTGGCGCCCGCCAGGACGCGCACGAACCCACGGGCGACTTCACGGTGAAGGTCCTGAGCGCGAGCTTCCCGAGGCTGCAATCGATCGCACGGCCCACGGGGCTGGAGCTGCTGGTGCGCAACGCCGGCCTGAGCACGCTGCCGAACGTGGCGGTCACGATCGACTCCTTCTACTACACGGAAACATTCCCGGAACTGGCCGCCGACAAGCGACCCGTGTGGATCATCGACCGCGGTCCAGGCGATATTCCGCTGCGCCCGGTGCGCAGTCAGGCCGTGAGCCCGCCGGGAGGGGGCCAGACCAACTACGTGAACACCTGGGCCCTCGGACCCCTCGCCCCCGGAGCCACGCGCGCGTTCCAGTGGCGAGTCGTTCCGGTGAAGGCCGGTCTTCACACCGTCAACTACACGGTCGCCGCCGGACTCTCCGGCAAGGCCCGAGCGGTCGACGCCTCCGGCAACCCGGTCCAGGGGCAGTTCACCGTGTACGTCACCCAGGCCCCGCCGCTGCGGCATGTGAACCCGAACACCGGCCAGGTCGAGCCCGGCCGGTACCCGTTGACGCCGTAGCTCGGGTCGTTTGGCCCACTGTCGAAAGATCGCGACGACGATTTCGCCAGACGGTGATGCCTTTTGATGGGGTTGCCACTACGATTGCCTTCGGCTTTCCGCGCCTGATCGGCACCCGGCCCGCAAGATCGGAGCCGGAACCCCATCCCTGTCGGCCGGTGGGCCCGTTCATCCACCATTCCCCAGGAGGGACCGAACACCCTTATGCCAAGGACCCGTCAGCAGAACGTCACCGCCGCGCAGTGGAGCGCCAACGGCAGCGCGCTCGGCTCTCCCGACCTGACCCTTCCCGGCAACCAGGTCTTCTCCTCGAACGTCTTCAGCGCAAGCCTTCAGCGCCAGCGGCTGCCCAAGCACGTCTACAAGGCGCTGCAGCGGACGCTCGAACACGGCGAGGCGCTCGACACCTCGCTGGCCGACGCGGTCGCCTTGGCGATGAAGGACTGGGCGATGGAGCGCGGAGCGACTCACTACACGCACTGGTTCCAACCCCTGACCGGGTCGACCGCCGAGAAGCACGACTCGTTCTACGCGCCAACCGGCGATGGCACCGCCCTCGCCGAGTTCTCCGGCAAGGAGCTGATCCAGGGCGAGCCCGACGCCTCCTCCTTCCCCACCGGTGGCATCCGCGCCACGTTCGAGGCGCGCGGCTATACGGCCTGGGATCCGACCTCGCCGGCGTTCATCCTCGAGAACCCCAACGGCGCGCTGCTCTGCATCCCGACCGCCTTCACGTCCTGGACCGGCGAGGCCCTGGACCACAAGATCCCGCTGCTGCGTTCGATGGACGCGCTGTCCGGCGCCGCGATCCGAGCGCTCGAGCTGCTGGGGATCGATGACGCGAGCCGCGTCTTTACGACCGTGGGTCCCGAGCAGGAGTACTTCCTGATCGACGAGCAGTACTACTTCGAACGACCCGACCTGGTGACGACCGGGCGCACGCTGTTCGGCGCCAAGCCGCCGAAGGGTCACGAGCTCGACGACCACTACTTCGGCTCGATGCCCGAGCGCATCCTCGCGTGCATGCTGGAGACCGAGCTCGAGCTCGCGAAGCTCGGCGTTCCGATCAAGACCCGCCACAACGAGGTCGCCCCCAACCAGTACGAGATCGCCCCGATCTTCGAGAACTCGAACGTCGGCTCCGACCACCAGCAGCTGACGATGCAGGTGATGCAGAACGTCGCCCGCCGCTACGGCCTCGTGTGCCTGCTGCACGAGAAGCCGTTCGCCGGCGTCAACGGCTCGGGCAAGCACAACAACTGGTCGATGGGCACCGACACCGGGATGAACCTGCTCGACCCCGGCGACACCCCGTCGGAGAACCTGCAGTTCCTGTTCTTCTGCACCGCGGTGATCCAGGCCGTCAACAAGCATCAGGCGCTGCTGCGCGCATCGATCGCCTCGCCCGGCCAGGACCACCGTCTCGGCGCCAACGAGGCCCCGCCGGCGATCATCTCGATCTTCCTCGGGGCGGAGCTCGAAAAGGTGTTCGCCGCGATCGAGTCGGGCAAAGCCCAGCAGTCGAAGCCCGGCTCGTTCCTGGGCCTGGGCACGCCCGTCCTGCCGCCGCTTCCGCTGCACGGGGGCGATCGCAACCGCACCAGCCCGTTCGCGTTCACCGGCAACAAGTTCGAGTTCCGGGCGCTCGGTTCGAGCCAGTCGCTCGCGCTGCCCAACACGGTCCTCAACACGATCGTCGCGGAGGCGATCGACGACCTCGCAGAGAAGCTCAAAAACGCCCTGAAAGGGTCGGCCGGCAGCATCGAGAAGGCCGTGGCGAAAGTCGTCAAGGACAGCTACAAGGCCAACAAGCGAATCGTGTTCGACGGCGATAACTATGCGCCGGAGTGGCACGCGGAGGCCGAAAAGCGAGGTCTCTTCAACCTGCGCTCGACCCCTGAAGCGCTTCCCTGGCTGGTCGAGAAAGGGACCGTGGCGCTGTTCAAAAAGTACAAGGTCCTGTCCAAGCGAGAGCTCGAGTCCCGCGAGGAGGTGTTCCTCGAGCAGTACGCGGTGAAGATCAACATCGAGTCCGAGACCGCCCAGGCGATCGCCCGTACCCAGATCCTGCCGGCGGCCGTGCGCTACCTCAACGAGCTGCGCGCCGCTGGCCTCGAGGAGCTGAGCGGCGAGGTCGAACCGCTCATCAAGGAGCTGCACTTCGCGCTGCTCAAGCTCGAGGATGTCAACCTGGAGGACAACCAGGACGACTCCACCCCGTCGAAGTGGGCCAAGTACGTCCACGATCGCGTCGTCCCGGCGATGGAAGACGTCCGCGACGTCGCCGACAGACTGGAGGGCGTGGTCGCCGACGATCTCTGGCCGCTGCCGAAGTACTCGGAGATGCTGTTCATCAAGTAGCGCGGGGGCTTGCAGCCGTTTGTGGCTGCTAGCGGTTTAGCCTGCAAACGGACGGTTTATGGCTGAGAAGCGCTCCGCGCGTTTGCGGCTGCTTGTGGCTGTTGTGTTGCCCAGGCGTTGCCCTATGTGCGATGGCGCTAATGGATCTTGCGCGGGAGTCCCCATATGGCCAGGAGAAAGAGAGTCGAGTAGCCCAGATACATCCATTTCATCACGCGCCTCTTGTTCTCTTCGGCGCGCCTGCGCTCTTGCTGCTTGACGAGGACCCAGAAGGGTCCCAGACACACCCCCGACACCAACAAGATAAGAAGGCCCGCAAGCTGCTTCTCGTCGCTGATCGTGCCGTGGCCTCTGGCGAGGATAGCGAGGGTCGTGGCCTCGCCACCGACTGCGGCACCTACGTAGCCGAAGAGAAAACCAACCGCTGCAAGCATGTCGTTCCGACCGAACTCAAGCTCCTCGATGGTTCGGGCCTGAAACAGGATTGCCAAGGACAGAATCGGGATGATGGTCGCGACGGCTTGGAAGAATTGCAGCCCCACCGTCTGGGCTGGGTGGGCCGCCGGCACTTTGGCCGCGGACAACGTCATCAAGGAAGTCAGCACTCCCCAAACCCTCGTCCATGAGGTGGACGTAAGTGCGCAGCGTGAAGCCCGGATCGGCGTGGCCCAGCCACTTCTGCACCTGCTTGACGTCACGGCCACCGGCAAATAGCAGGGAGGCGCAGGTGTGGCGGAACGTGTGGAACCCAACCCACTCCATGCCTAGCGCGGCCACGGCAGGTGTGAGCACGCGCTTGCGCAGGTTGTGGGGTGCCATCGGCGTTCCGGCGGTGGTAGGCCACAGCGGCGCCTCCGGACCTCCGTAGCGCCTCCCGCGCAGCGCGAGCAGCGTGTCCCGCATGCCGGGCGTGAGTGGCACGTCGCGCACGCTGTGCCGTGTCTTCAGGTCGCGCGTTTCGCCCTTGTAGATTTGCCGCCGCACTTTGACGTGCGGAGCCGCGCCAAGCTCGACGTCTTCCCATCGCAGCCCTATCGCCTCGCTGATGCGCAGGCCCGTTTGTGCCAAGAACCGGAAGAACGGCTGCCACGCCTCCGGTAGCGCCGCGAGCACAAGCCCGAGCTCGGCGCGAGTCATGACCTTCACCTTCGTCGGCGTAGGCGCAAGGTCTAGGCTCACGCCCTGTGTCGGATTGGCGGCGATGTCGCCGTGCTGATACGCCGTGGCAAACAGCACCTTCAGCGCAACCATGAAGGCGCGCACGCTAGGCGTCCCAGCGCCTTCCTCTTGCAGATGTGCCACAAACGCTTCGATGTCTTTGGGCCTGATGTCCCTGAGGCGTTGGCGGCCAAAGAATGGGATCGCATGCTTCTTGATGGCGCGTTCGTACGACTTCCGCGTGTAGTTCGTGATCCCACGGCTGGGCTTGCGGCCACGGTAGGTCTTGAGCCACCCTTCGGCGTAGTCATCGAATCGCGCGTTCGTCGCAGCCTGTGTCTCGCCCGTGGCGCGCTTGCCCTTGGCTTCGCGCGCCTCGGCCATCGTTCGGAAAAACTGCTTGTGCTGCTTGCCCCTGTCGCGCCACACAATCACGTAACGTGAGCCGCGTTTGTAGATGCCCGGCGTGCCTGTCTTCACCATATCGGCCATGCTTGCCTCCTTCGCTTGTGTAAGGCCGCGCGCCGATCCGTGAGCGCACGCGCGGCTGAGGGCTCCTACTCGCCCTGCTCGCCCGCTTCTTTCCACGCCTTGGTGATGCGCTTCACAGCGGGGTCTGACATGCCTGTCCAGCGGTAGCGGCTGCCGGTGCCCACTCCCAGGTCCAGGCCGCGGATGAACTTGCGCAAGGTGCGCGGGTCGGTTCCCAGCTTGCTAGCGAGCTCCTTGACGCCAATCCCGCCTTCCGTACCGGCCTTGGCGGGCTCGGTTGCTGTGGTTGCCTGTGGGGCGGTTGCTGTGGCCATTTGGGGCCTCCTTGTGTTGGGTTGCCCACGACCCTACGAGACAATTGTCCGCAGTCGGTAGGAAGATTTAGGTTCTTGTCACGTGGATCACAAGTGGCTACCGTCCCCCGGCGCGCAGCCCGGAAAGTGAGTCAAACGGGCTACGGCCGGGGGACGGCTATGCGGCTTCGCGCGCTCACCGGTGACCGCTTAGCCGCTCGCGCCGGGGGAGAAGAACCAACCGGCGCGGCCTGCCCCGCTCCTCTACAGGCGGGGCTCCTGCCTCCAGGCGTACTAGAACCGCACGGAGGCAAGCTGGAAACTAGGTCACCCCGCCACGTTGAGTCCCTCCATCTCGGCCGCAACCTCGATGGCTTCGTCATCGCTGACGTCGAGCACTTCAATAGCCACTGGCCGCGCGTCCCAGCCTGTGATGACCGGCTCCATCGCGTGGTCCGTGAGCGGGAACGGCTCCATTGGGGCAATCCGCACCGCGTGAGCTAGCGGCCCCCAGGCGACCTGTGCAGCCGCCCATGCCTCCTGCGCTCGCCGGTAAGCGTCAACTAGCTCGTTCACCGCCGCGTCGGCCCGCTTACTCACCTGCTCGGCCTCTTCGGCAAACGCCGGGAACTCGTCGCCGTAGAGCTGTGCCAGCGTTGCCTCTATCGACTTGGTTGTTTCAAGCGCCCGGTTGCCTCTTGCCAAAGCCTCCTCGTAAGCGGCGATCGTGCTGGCGACCTCTGCCGCCACCTTCTCAACCTGTGCGTCGCTGCCGCCGCCCGTGGCACGCGCTGACTCCACGGCGGAGAGCTTGCGGTTTGCCGCGCCCCGCTCACGCTCCGCCCGTTGCCGTTTCTGGGTTTGTTCTGCGTACTCGTCATATGCGTTCTGCTTCTGACGCTGGAGCTCGTCGCGCTTCGCTAGCGGCCCAGACGGCTCAGCCTCCGGCGCCCGGAGTCCCTTAGCTGTCATCGCCACCACCGCCTGTCACAGGCGCAGTTAGCACCGCGTTTATCTCGTCTAGTCGCTCCGCCGCTTCCTCGGTACTCATTGCCTTGATGTCGTCCACGGTCAACGTCGGGCCGTCGGGCGGCTTCGCGTCTGCCAGGCCCAACGCGTACGCGTTTTCCTCGGCGCGTGTTCTGAATCTCCGTTTCATGTCGTTACTCCTTGCTTGTTAGTTGTGATGAAAAATCTGCCGCGCTTGTGGCCTTCCGGCTTTGGTGGCCTGGGTGGCGCGTACGCAGTCCACGCCCCGCCCGCCACGCTCTGAAGCGTTGGCACCTGTGCCACGCGCAAACCTGCTCCCGTCTGCACCACAGGGCACGCGGGTTCCGGCGACCGCGCATCAGCGGGAGCTCGTGACGAGCCCGCCAGTGCGGCTAAGTGACAGGCCACGCGTTTGGCGCGCGGCGGCCGGTGGGGTAATGCGCACAGCATCAACGCATCGCAAATATCGTCATGCACTGCCGCCTCCTCCGCTTCAATGCGCATGAAACCCCGCTCGCCTTGCTCAAAGCGCAGGCCCGCAAGCTGGCGCAGCAAGCTGGGATCACGCGGCAAGATCAGCTGGCCGCGCTCCAATAGCGCCACAATCAGACCGTACGCGGCGGTCTTGCTGGCGGCCGTCGTGTTGACAAAGAACCACGTCCTTTTACCCCGGTCGTTGAGCGCGGCGCGCTTGTGGCCGGAGCGGCGTCTCAACTCACTGGACGGGAAGTTGCCAACGCCGGTGATCTCTGGCGCCACATAGGCGAACGGCGACAGGTTGGCCGCCAGGTCCTCAACGACGCTGTGGAGCGGCGACTTCTGAGGCCAGATGTATGGGAACGCAACGAACCGGGGCAGGGGCTTGGCGTCCGGGTTCAAGCCCGCCACAGGTAGCCGGAACATGGCCACAGCGGCTGACCTGTCGTACGAAACTCCCCAGTCACAGCCAAGGATGCCGTGCGCGGGGCCGTGGAGCTTTGCCAGCGGCGGGATGGTGATATCCGCCGTCTGCTTGTCTAATAGCTCACGCGGGATCAAGGCACCTACCGCGTCGCTCCACTCGCCCAGGACCTCCGCCGCGTACTCGCTCGGGCTTACTCGCTCACGCTGCCGCTCCAAGTAGGTGTGATCCAATCGTGGGTTCACGCTGGCGGGCCAATGGAACGTCCGGTAGTCCGGGTCACCGTCCAAGCCCGCCTGATATGCCTTGCGGAAGAAGTGGTCAGCCGGTCCCCACGGAGTGCCGCTCAAGACGATGCGTGACCCGTGCGCCTTCTCGTCAAGTGCGATGTAGCTCGCAGCCTGCCACAGCTCCCCCGGCATGAAGCCAGCCTCGTCAAGGATCACTAGCCGCACGTTCTTCCCAAAGCCGCGGACCTGTTTCTGGCTGGCGGGCAGTGAGATAATTTCACTACCGTTGGACAACCGGACGCGGGTTGCGAAGTCGTCAATCGTGCTGCCGCGTGTAAGCGAGTTAGCGTTCAGGCGCTGCCCAATCGACTCAGTCAGCCTGCGCGCCGCATCTTGTCCGCTGGACAAGATCACGACCTTGCAATTGCGATAACTGAAAGCGGTGTGCATGGCCATGATCTCGTCGCATTCCGTCTTGCCTGTCCGCCGCGCCGCCGCGCACACTGTGATGAACGCCGTCTCCTCGGCGACTTGGCGCTGGTGATCCCAGAGCTTTACGCCAAGAATGCGCTCACTGAACGCGGCGACGCTAAGGGCGGGTTGTGTCATCCAAATCGCCCCGGACTCCAGCCCTGATTTGGCGGTTCGTAGTTATTCGAGTCCGGTGCCGGGGTAGGCTGGCGGCAATCCACGGGCGTGCGCATTGGAGGCAGATCAACGTCCGCTGTCTCGCCGGCATCTTCGTGTTCGTCAACCTCCACTAGCCCGTCTTCCGGTGCCACGTACGGGTCTGGCGGCAGGTTGTCCGGGTGCGGTGTGCGTTTGGGGTAATCGCGTGGGTGTGGATTGTTGGACATGTGTTTCCTTTCTGGTTGTTAGTCGTCACTGTTGATGCCGAGCTCGCCAAGTTGTTCGGCGCGCTCCACAGGGTTGGGGTTGCTCATTGCTGAGGCAAGGTCAATACGCTTGATGTCAACACCCAACTTGGCGCGGGCCTGTGGATTCATTCCCAAGGTGCCAAGCAGCCGCGCGGCTGTTGATGTGAGTCGGCGCTCCCACAGGGCGGCGGAGCGGACTTTGCCCTTGCGATCCAGCGGGCCTTCGCGGTCCAACCACTCGGAGACTGACTCCAACCGGGCTAGCGTGCGCGCCGCTAGGCGCACTGTGGCCTCGTCGGCTGGCGGTAGTGCGTTGCCCTCGCGGATGGGCGCAGACGAGGCTAGGGAAGCGTAGATGCCGTCCTCTAGCTCGCGCACCCGCACCGCTGGCGGCTGGGCGTTGGCACCGTGTTTCGTCGCGGGGTGCGCGGCGCCTGTGGTGCCCTTCGGCAGGGCGATGTCTTTGTCACCCTTGACGAGTCGGCGCTTACGCGGCATTCTCGGCACCCCTTTCTCGTCTCGTACGTGAGAAGTGGCCAGCGAACTCCGCCCGGCGCCCCCAGAACTCCTCTGGCCCCCGGCCCCGCGTCAACCGGCACAGTGGAGGTCGCGGCAGGCCCCAATGGACTCGCTGCCTGTGAAATAGGCACTCGGCCCGTAGAACCAGCAACCACGGGGCCTTGCGCAGCGGTGGGCAACCTGTGGGCAACGCGCTGCGCGTCACTGGGCACCACCGCCGCGCACCCACGCGTCCAGCTCGGCACGGCTGAATAGCAGCCGCGCTCCCTCGTGGTGATGGGGTATGCGCCTCATGCTCACCAGCCTGTAGAGCCGGTGCTTTGAGCAGCACAGGTGGGCGGCCGCGCCCGCAACGTCTAACCACTCCGCCTGGTCGGGCGCAGGCAGCTCAGCCAGCACACGCGCCGCTACCGCCGCCACCAATTGATCCCAGAGGCCATTTGCGGCCTCCGCAAGGCCATCCGCGGACGTTGCCGCCGGAGCCGGGCGCTGCGCGCCCGGCGGAGGCGGTGTTTGGCGCTCGGCGCTCATCGGGCTGACCCAACTTCCTGACGGGATCGAGCCGCGTGTCCAGCGGATGGGCGCGGGACTCCGCACTCCGCAGCCAGCAATACGCACGCACGCGTTCCAACGTTGGTGTCACAGGTCGGCTGTCGGCTCCCCGCGCTCATGGCGTCGCCTTCTTGCCGCCACTACGGCCACCACTACCGCCACGCGTGGGGGTGTCTGTTGTGGCGGTAGTAGCCGTAGTGGGCTTTGCAGGGGTTTTGCCACTACCGCCAGTGCCGCCACTGGGGACGTCCGTGCATGTGGCGGCAGTGCTGGCGGCAGTAGGCCAGCGCCACTCCGTCGGAGCGGGCACCGTTCCCGGCTTGCGCCGGTGGGCGATGCCTAGTTTGTCACGGGCGCGGCTCACGTTGCGGTCGCTGTGCCCGGCGTCTTCGCATCTCCTGACGAGCGGTGTCGCCAAGTGCCACTCGCCGTCGTTGGGTAGCAGCTCGCGGATCAGGTCTTCGAGCGCAGCCGCTTTCGTGGGGTTCTGTTCCGCTTTCTTCTGCGCAGCAATCTGCGCGATCGCTTCGCTAGCGGATAGCTGGCCGCCGTCCCGCATGTCGACAGCTATTGGCCCGTCGAAGTGTTTGCCGCCGTGGGTGAAGCTATACTCATCGACCCGGAACGTCAGAGCGCGCGGCCGTTTTGCGTGATTGCTTTTCTCGTGGACTAGCAGCGTCCGGTCTGGCTCGTCCGGGTCTTTGAGCAGGAAGATGCTGCCTCGTGCGACGGCTCCGTATTGATGTGAGCCCGGCGTGAGCTGACGAGCATTCTCGCCACCCTTGTTCGTATGCAAGGTGCCGACAACAGCAACCTCAAGGTCCTTGGCGAGTTTCTTCGCCGGTCGTAGCGCCTGGCGAAGCTGCTTGCCGTTCCAGTCGTTGACGCCAGCGCCAAGGTTGTCGACGAGCGAGTCCAGGTAAACGAACCGGGCACCGCTCTTGTCGACCGCCTCCGTTAAGCGCCGATCGCTGAGCGTGACGTAACCATCGTCCGGCGGTTCGACGAGTTTGACCCGCTTCAGCTTCGCTTTGGCGGCATACAGGCGCGGCGTCCATACGCGGTCGAAGCTGTCCTCGTCTGCCACCACCACGACCGTGACGGGCTCGCCCTTCAGGTCGCCCGCTAGCTTTCCGTGGGTTAGGCGCGCAATGAGCCATGGGATCACGGTGCCCTTGCCGATCCCCTCTTCGCCGATGAGCAGCGTCAGATATTCGAGCGCAATGCGGTCCCGCCAAGCCCATTCGATCGGCTCGGCGCGCGATATGTCAGCCGTGCGGAGCTTAAACGGGGCGCGCGGCTTGGCTTTCGTGCGGTGCTCGCGTGCGAGCTCCTCGGCCTCTTGTTGCACGACGAGCTCGCCCGCCCGTTCGGCAACCTCCCGGTCCCGCTGGCTGAGCTCGCTGTGCCCGTTGGACGCCGCCCGCGCTGCGATCTGCTCGCGCGTTTCGTAGTCGGCGGGGCTCATGCGGGCTCACCCCACTCGCGGTCCGGTCCGGGCAAGGGCTCGCAGTCTGCGGACGCATAGAACGCCAGCGCTACAACGTGAAGGCCCGACGCGGGCCGCGCTAAGTCAGGGTCGTCTGGCGGCGCACCACGAGCGCTGCTAGGACGCCTGGAACCGTCCCTGCGTTCTCTCGCTCGACCACGCCGTGCCGGGGCAGCCGTGGCAGGTGCCAGACGCCGTAGTGCCCTTGCCTCGGCTATTGCGCGCCGTACAAAACGGGGAAGCGCCTCGCCTCGCCACGGGCGCAGGGCCACAAGCTCGTCTGCGGACATGCGGCCCAGACGCCGCCGCCAGGATCGCTGCCATTCGCGCGTGTCACGCTGTGCTGTCATGGCTTGTGTCCATTTCGACTGGCGAGCTCGTCTAGCTCCGGCCACAGTTGCGTGACGCGGACGCCCAGGGCCTTCGCTATGGCACGTTGGGTCCTTAGCTTTGGTTCGCTGCGGCGGGTCTCGAGATGGCTGATCGCAACGTGCGAGACGCCTGATTTTTCAGCCAGCTTTCGCAGGGATATCCCCTGCCGCGCCCGCTCAGCTGCGATTGGGTGAGCGGTGTCGCACTCTCGTAGGTGTCCGGGCTTCATTGCCATTGCTGTACCACACTTTACCAAAGCAGAACAGGCCTGTGCAAGGCCCCGGCCGCCAGCTACACCGGGCGCGCGTATATAGGCGGGTCCTGCTCGCCATCCGGCCCCGCGCTTAGCGTGTCTGTTGTGGTCTTCAAGCTCCAGACGCCTGATGTCGAGCTTTGGTTCTCTGGTTTCGTTGCGGCTGGGACCCTGATCCTGGCTATGGCCACCGGCTTGCTAGCCAGACGCACCGGGACCGTGGCTCAAGAAACCCGTCAGCTCGCCAAGGAGACGACCGAGCTCGCCAAGCGGACGGCGGAAGACGTCTCCGCCCAGTTCCGCCCTGCGCTAACCGCCGACGTCCACAAATGGTGGACATTCCACCGAGAAGGCCAAACGCACGAACCGCCAACGGTGTCGTACGCGACGGGCAACCTAGACATTTTGATCCGCAATTCCGGACACGGGCCAGCGCTTAGCGTGCACGCTCGGCTCGAACCGGGGAACAAGGCAGCCAGCCTGTGGAATCAAGGCGCCTTCCCGACGGGCGAGGTCATCAACCTCAGCTTCAGAGGCGTGCCTCCGCCGGACGACACTTTGACGGTCGTGCTCGTCTACACCGACTTGGCCGCAAACGCATACGAGAGCCAGATCGATGTCCAGCGCGCGCCGGTGGGCGCTCGGTCGGACGAGGTGTACCGCGTCTCGGCAGTCCGAATCAGGCCGACCAGCCCTGCCGCCTAGCGGTCCGCTGCTGCTTGTCTTTCCGTCCGCCTTTAGCGGGATGATGTGCCCGTAGGCCGAGGTGGCGGAGGCGGAGGACTCTCACCCTCGCGCCAAGCGCCAGTAGACGCATCGAGGGAGCGCTCGATGCGGATATGGGAACTCTCTCTCGGCCTACGCCCAACCTTGCGTCAACATGTTGACACGGGCGCCAGACAGAAGACGAAAAAAGACGAGCGAGGCCCTGGCGCTGCCAAAAGGTGTTGCCCAATGAGTTGCCCTTAAGCACCCCGCACCGCGACTACTCCACCAAAAACTGCTCGTTTGCAGGTAGTTTGGGTGCCTAGGCCGCTTCCCAAGACCGCTCAGTCGCTATTCATCAAGTAGTCGCCGCGACGGGCGGATCGGGCGCGCAGACGGGCCGGCCGGCGTGTTGGCGGGCAGTCTGCCTAGCTAGCATGGCTGCATGGCCCGCGACTACCTGGACGCAATAGGCGCGCGCGTCGTCGTCTACGACGGCGGCATGGGCGCTACGCTCGAGCAGTTCGACCTGACGCAGGAGGACTACGGCGGCCTGGCCGGCAAGTGCCATGAGGCGCTGGTGCTCAACCGCCCCGACGTGATCGAAGGGGTGCACGCCTCGATGCTCGAGGCAGGGGCCGAGGTGGTCGAGACCGACACCTTCCAGGCATCGAGGATCAAGCTCGGGGAGTGGGGCCTCGCCGACTACACGGTGGAGATCAACACGAAGGCTGCGGAGATCGCGAGGAAGGCCGCCGGCGAGAATCGCTTCGTGGCGGGGTCGATCGGTCCCACCGGCTACCTCCCGGCGTCCGAGGACCCGTCGCTGGGGCAGATCCGCTTCTCAGAGCTCGTCGAGGTGTTCACCGAGCAGGCCGAGGGGCTGATCGACGGCGGGGCGGACCTGCTGATCATCGAGACGGCGCAGGACATCCTCGAGGTCAAGGCCGCGGTGTTCGGTGCGCGGGCGGCTTTCAAGAGCACCGGACGCACGCTGCCGATCCACACGTCCGTCTCGCTGCTGCCCAACGGTGGCAAGATGCTGCTCGGCACGGACATCTCGGCGGTGCTGACGACGCTCGAGGCGCTGAAAGTCGATGTGATCGGCCTGAACTGCTCGACCGGACCGGAGGACATGCGCGACGCGATCCGCTTCCTCGGCGAGTTCTGCCCGGTGCCGGTGGCCTGCATCCCAAACGCCGGCCTCCCGCTGCAGGGGCCCGACGGCGAGACCATCTTCCCCGAGCGGCCCGAGCCGCTCGCGGAGGCGTTGAAGGAGTTCGTGGAGCGCTACGGCGTGGGAATCGTGGGCGGCTGCTGCGGGACGACCCCGGCGCACATCGCCGCGATCGTGGAGCGGGTCGGAGGCCCCTCCCCCCGCAAGGTGGGGCCGCGTCCGGCGCCCCGCCCGCCGCACCTCTCCTCGATGATCGCCGCCACGCCGCTCGTGCAGGAGCCACGCCCGACGATGGTGGGCGAGCGCGTCAACTCGCAGGGCTCGCGCAAGGCCAAGGAGCTGCTGCTCGCCGACGACTACGACGGGCTCGTGCAGATCGCCGAGGATCAGGTCTCAGGCGGGGCGCACGTGCTCGACCTGTGCGTCGCGCTCACCGAGCGCACCGACGAGGACGAACAGATGCGCCTCGTCGCCAAGAAGGTCTCGCTGACCCAGCCGGCGCCGATCCAGGTGGACTCGACCGAGCCCGAGGTGATCGAACGGGCGCTGGAGCAGATCCCGGGCAGGGCGATCGTCAACTCGGTCAACCTCGAGGCCGGCCGCGCCAAGCTCGACCGCGTGGTCCCCGTGGCGCTCGCGCACGGCGCCGCGCTGATCGCGCTCACGATCGACGAGGTGGGGATGGCAAAGACGGCCGATCGCAAGGTCGAGATCGCCAAGCGCATCCGCGACCTGTGCTGCGAGGAGCACGGGCTCGATCCCGAGCTGTTGATCTTCGACTGCCTGACCTTCACGCTGACGACCGGCGACGAGGAGTGGCGCCCGTCGGCCGTCGAGACGATCGCGGGCATCCGAGCCATCAAGGCGGAGATTCCCTCGGTGAAGACCTCGCTGGGGGTGTCGAACGTCTCCTTCGGCGTCTCCCCCGGGGCGCGCGCGGTGCTCAACTCGGTGTTCCTGCACCACTGCGTGGACGCGGGGCTCGACCTCGCGATGGTGAACCCCAACCACATCACCCCTTATTCGGAGATCTCAGATGGGGAGCGGGAGCTCGCCGACGATCTCGTGTTCAACCGCCGCGAGGACGCCCTCGAGCGCTTCATCGCCCACTTCGAGTCGAAAGGCGAGGAGGAGTCACAGAGCGCGGCAGACCCGACCGAGGGGATGGAGCCGCAGGAGGCGCTTCACTTCCACATCCTGCGCCGGCGCAAGGAGGGCGTGGAGGTGTGGATCGACCGCAGCGTGGAGAAGATCGGAGCGGTGCCGACGCTCAACGAGGTGCTGCTTCCGGCGATGAAGGAGGTCGGCGACAAGTTCGGGGCCGGCGAACTGATCCTGCCTTTCGTGCTGCAGTCCGCGGAAGTGATGAAGAGGGCGGTCGCCCAGCTCGAGAAATACCTCGACAAGATTGAGGGCTACACGAAGGGCACGGTCGTGCTTGCGACCGTGTTCGGGGACGTGCATGACATCGGCAAGTCGCTCGTGAACACGATCCTCACGAACAACGGCTACACGGTGGTGGACCTCGGCAAGCAGGTTCCGATCCAAACGATCCTGGACGCGGCCGTTGAGCACGACGCCACGGCAATCGGCCTGTCCGCGCTGCTCGTCTCCACCTCCAAGCAGATGCCGGCCTGCATCCAGGAGCTGCACGCCAAGAAGCTCTCCTACCCCGTGCTGATCGGCGGCGCGGCGATCAATCGCGCGTTCGGCTACCGCGCGCTGTACCCGGGCGGCAAGGACTCCGACGAGCTGTACGAGCCCGGCGTCTTCTACTGCAAGGACGCATTCGAGGGTCTCGCCGTGATGGACCAGCTGATCGATGACGACGCGCGGGGCGCGCTCGTGGAGAAGCTCTACTCCGGTGCGACGGAGTTCCGCGCGAAAGGAGACGCCCCCGCCGAGGAGGTGAACCTCGCCGACGACTCCGTGCGCTCGCCGGCTCGCACCGATGTCCCGGTGCCGACGCCGCCGTTCTGGGGGGTGCAGGAGATCGAGGTCGATCTGGACGAGGTCTACCGCCATCTCGACACCCACGTGCTGTTCAAGCTGCACTGGGGCGGGAAGGGCGTCAAAGGCGAGGCGTGGCAGACGCTGCTGCGCGAGGACTTCCGACCGCGCCTCGAGCGCATGTGGCGGGAGCAGGACTACCTGCATCCACGGGCGCTGCTGGGATTCTTCCCCTGCTACTCGCTCGGCAACGACATCGTGCTCCTGGACCCAGCGGACCGTGAGACGGAGCTCACCAGGTTCGTCTGCCCGCGGCAGCCCAAGGGCGACCGCATCTGCCTGGCCGACTTCTTCAGGCCGGCCATCGACGGCAAGCCGCCGGCTGAGCTCGACGTGATCGCCGTGCAGGCGGTGACGGTCGGCTCAGAGGTGACGGAGCTGATGGCAAGGCTCGAGTCGGAGGGCGAGTTCGCCGAACAGCTGTTCGTTCACGGACTCGGCGTCCAGACCGCCGAGGGCCTCGCCGAGTGGCTGCACTACCGCGTCCGGGAGATGCTCGGCATCGACCCCGCGCAGGGACGGCGCTACTCATGGGGCTATCCGGCGGTTCCCGAGCAGTCAGAGCATCTGAAGGTGGAGAAGCTGCTCGACCTTCGGCGAATCGGGATGAGCATCACCGACGGTTATGCCCCCGACCCGGAGCAGTCGACGCTCGCGCTGATCGCCCACCATCCACAGGCGATCTACTTCGGCACGCGCCAGGGGCGCCTGCTCCCGAACGGCTCGCCCGACGACCTGATTCGCGGCTCGAGTCGCGACCCCTCGCTGTTCGGCGACCTGGACGACTCCGACCCGCCGGACGGGGCTGTCGAGGAGGAGGACGAGCCGGCGCTCACATAGTAGGCCCCAGGCACGGCACCCTTGGCGATCAGGCTAGTCGTCCCGCGGAGGCGGCCGGAACAGAATTCGCTTGACCTCTGATGCCGACACCCCGCTCAGGCGAAGCGCGGTCTGGAAGCCCTCAGCGCCCAGCTCGCCTGCATCTAGAGCTCTACGCAGATCGTTCAGCATCGCGTGGTCCTCCTCGCGCACCTGATCGCGCGCGGTCTCAAGCAGGATCAGGTGACGCGGGCGCTTGAGCGAGGAGGCCATGCGCACGAACTGCTCGCGCTCGTCGGCCCGCAGGCTGTCCGCGCCCAGGACGACGGTCTCTCTGCCCTCCAGACGCTTGCGAGCGGCAGCTTGCAGGAGCTCCTGCGCGCGAGCCTCCACGTCCTCGACTGCAACCCGGCCGGCGAGCAGGCCGCGGACCTTGTCGAGGGACAGAAGGCTGGCGCGATCCTCGATGAGACGCTCGAGGAAGCTGTCGCGCTCAGCCGCCGAGGCAGAGACCACGACGAGCAGGCTGCCGGGGGAGTAGCGCAGGCGGTCCGCCGGCGAGAGCACGCGGCAGTGGGCAGAGATGTTGGCCGGGCGAGGCGGGGCACCGTCGGGGCGAGGCCGATCTGAGGACCAGCCGGTGCGCTCGTCGGCGGAGATCTTGACACTACGGGAGGGGGGTCGGCTGGCCATACCCCCATCATGCCCTAAACCGAGGTCCACACCCGGTTTTGGCCCCAGCTTACGGCGAAGCCTGTCTCGCCGCGGCGATCAGCGCGAGCTTGGCGGCTCGATCGAGCGCCTTGATCCGCGCCTCCTCGCGCCGCGCTGCTGCCCGGTCAGCCATGGGCGATACGAACGCCAGCTCCACCGGAAGGCGGCTCGCCGTGTATCTGCTGGCCTTGCCCGCGCGGTGTCGGGCGAGACGTCGCGGCACGTCAGTGCTCCAGCCCGTGTACAGCGACGCGTCGGCGCAGCGGAGCATGTAGACCCAAGCGTCCGGCATCTTTGCGGATACGCCGCGCAGGCGCGGATGCCTGCCGGGGACGGGGCGTCCCCCGTCAGACAGGAGACGGCGGGACAAGGCCCGCCGTCTCCCCGTTTCAGTGCTTGTTGAGCCTAGTAGCGGAACCTCACCCGCCACTGTTTGTTGTTGCAGCTGACCCCAGTGGCCGTCACCTTGACCTCAACGTTGTCACCAGGCGCCACCAAGACCAAGACCGGCGCACTCGTAGCGGAGCAGTTGTTTTTGTTTGATTTGTTGACGGTACATGAGAGCAGCGTCGTGCTGGTGGTGTTGTCGATGACCGCGACAACCGCCGTGTCGGCGCCGGTGAGCGTTGCGTTCGTGTCCGCGTACAGGTTGGTCACCGTCGCCCCGCTCTCCGGCGTCGGACCTGCCAGCAGACTGCTGCTTGAGAAGCCCGTCGTTTTCGGCGGACAAGGCCCGTTACCCGGACCCGCGAGCTCCGTGTAGTTGAGGCAGTTACCGGTCGACACGTTCAGCGAACTGGCGCTCTCCCTCGCCGGAGATTGGTCTTCGAAGCTGGCGAATGTCGCGATCGCGGCGTTGCCAGCCTGTCCCGTAGCGCCGGTGCCGCCGGTCGCTCCGGCCACTCCGGTTGCTCCGGTGGCTCCGGTGGCTCCTTTACCCGTCGCTCCCGTCGCGCCGGTGGTACCAGCCGCCCCAGTCGCGCCCGCGGCTCCGGTCGCGCCCGTGGCTCCAGCCGCGCCCGTAGCTCCCGTCGTGCCTTTGGCTCCGGCGCTTCCGGCCGCGCCGGTGGCTCCGGTGGCGCCGCTGGCTCCGGCGCTTCCGGCAGCCCCGGTTGCTCCCTGCGCTCCAGTGGATCCTGTCACTCCCTGAGCTCCGGTGGCGCCGGTCGCCCCGGTTCCGGTTGCGCCGGTGCTTCCGGTCGCGCCGGTTTTGCCGGCTTCGCCGTTTTTGCCGGCTTCGCCGGTCGCTCCGGTTGAGCCTGTCGGGCCTGTGGCTCCGGTGGCTCCGGCGCCTCCGTCTTTGCCGCTTGCGCCGGTCTGGCCCGTTTCGCCGGTCGGTCCGGTTGCGCCAGTTTTGCCGGTTTCGCCGGTTTTGCCCGTTTCACCGGTTGCTCCGGTTGCTCCGGTTTTGCCGGTTTCGCCGGTTGCTCCGGTTGAGCCTGTCGGGCCTGTGGCTCCGGTGGTTCCGGCAGCTCCGTCTTTGCCGCTTGCGCCGGTCTGGCCCGTTTCGCCGGTTTCGCCGGTTGCTCCGGTCGCGCCGTTTTTGCCGGTTTCGCCGGTCGCTCCGGTTGAGCCCGTCGGGCCCGTGGCTCCGGTGGCTCCGTCTTTGCCGCTTGCGCCGGTTTGGCCCGTTTCGCCGGTTGCTCCGGTTGCGCCTGTCGGGCCTGTGGCTCCGGTGGTTCCGGCGGCTCCGTCTTTGCCGCTTGCGCCGGTTTGGCCCGTTGCTCCGGTTTCGCCGGTTTTGCCGGTTTCGCCGGTCGCTCCGGTTGCGCCTGTCGGGCCTGTGGCTCCGGTGGTTCCGGCGGCTCCGTCTTTGCCGCTTGCGCCGGTTTGGCCCGTTGCTCCGGTTGCTCCGGTTGCTCCGGTTTCGCCGGTCGGGCCTGTGGCTCCGGTGGCTCCGTCTTTGCCGCTTGCGCCGGTTTGGCCCGTTTCACCGGTTGCTCCGGTTGCGCCGGTTTTGCCCGTTTCACCGGTTGCTCCGGTCGCGCCTGTCGGGCCTGTGGCTCCGGTGGTTCCGGCGGCTCCGTCTTTGCCGCTTGCGCCGGTTTGGCCCGTTGCTCCGGTTGCTCCGGTTGCTCCGGTTTCGCCGGTCGGGCCTGTGGCTCCGGTGGCTCCGTCTTTGCCGCTTGCGCCGGTTTGGCCCGTTTCGCCGGTTGCTCCGGTTGCGCCGTTTTTGCCGGTTTCGCCGGTTGCTCCGGTTGAGCCTGTCGGGCCTGTGGCTCCGGTGGTTCCGGCGGCTCCGTCTTTGCCGCTTGCGCCGGTCTGGCCCGTTGCTCCGGTTTCGCCGGTTTTGCCGGTTTCGCCGGTCGCTCCGGTTGCGCCTGTCGGGCCTGTGGCTCCGGTGGTTCCGGCGGCTCCGTCTTTGCCGCTTGCGCCGGTTTGGCCCGTTGCTCCGGTTGCTCCGGTTGCTCCGGTTTCGCCGGTCGGGCCTGTGGCTCCGGTGGCTCCGTCTTTGCCGCTTGCGCCGGTTTGGCCCGTTTCACCGGTTGCTCCGGTTGCGCCGGTTTTGCCCGTTTCACCGGTTGCTCCGGTCGCGCCTGTCGGGCCTGTGGCTCCGGTGGTTCCGGCGGCTCCGTCTTTGCCGCTTGCGCCGGTTTGGCCCGTTGCTCCGGTTGCTCCGGTTGCTCCGGTTTCGCCGGTCGGGCCTGTGGCTCCGGTGGCTCCGTCTTTGCCGCTTGCGCCGGTTTGGCCCGTTTCGCCGGTTGCTCCGGTTGCGCCGTTTTTGCCGGTTTCGCCGGTTGCTCCGGTTGAGCCTGTCGGGCCTGTGGCTCCGGCGGCTCCGTCTTTGCCGCTTGCGCCGGTTTGGCCGGTTGCTCCGGTTGTTCCGGTTTCGCCAGTTTTGCCGGTTTCGCCGGTTGAGCCCGTCGGGCCCGTGGCTCCGGTGGCTCCGGCTACACCTTTCGGTTCTTTGCAGTTGACGAAGGTGGCGCTGGTTGACCCCTGAGTGAAGTTGCCGCCGCCACCCTCATACTTGAAGGAGCCGCTCACCACGCCTTCGTAGTAGATATCGCCAATCGTTACCTCGTCGGCGGTGGCCGTCACGCCTTCCTGTTCGTACAGGGTGTCCCCATATGGTCCACCATCTACCGTCACATGGTATGAATCCCCTGGGGTCGCCGGGAAGTCAAACTGCCCGCAGGACAGGAAGAGGTCTGGGCCGGCTTCTCCGGTCACGCCCTGCGCGCCGGTTGCGCCGGTGGGCCCAGTCGCCCCGGTGACACCGGTCGCGCCGGTCGGACCCGTAGGCCCGGTAGCACCGGTGCCGGCGGCACCAGGCTCGAAGTTGTAGGTCGTGCCCGATATCGTGAAAGCGTCGACGTTGCTGTTGAACTTATTTGTAGGGGACGCAAAGCCGACAGCAAGACGGACGCCGCCTTCTCCGTTTTCCTTGTTTACGACTTCGGCGAACGGGTGAAGCGCGAGGTATTTCGAAAGCGGTTGGACGCCCGCTCCCGGGGTCCCGAGTTCTTCGTTGTTGTCCCACCAGCCGCCTTCGGAGGCTTTCCACTCCTGCCATTCGTTCAATTTGACTTTCCCCTGTTCAGGCAGCGACGGATTGCCTTCCGCAGTGTTCTGGTAGGGCGGCTCGAAGAACAGCCGATCTGTTGATGCGCCTTCCTTGACCTCCAGCGACAGATATGGCGCCTGTTGGCCGTTGTTTTCCTTCACGTAGGTCCAGTAGCTGAGCGCGCCGGGCGTCGCGAGTGAACTGAGTTTGGTCCCGGCGTAGCCGGTGTTGCGAAGGTCCGCAGCGCAGTCGCCGCCCGTTGTCCCGTTGCCGGTCTTCAGTTCGGCGCTGCCTTTACCCAGCGGTGGTGTAGCGGGTCCAAGGACGAAGCCAACCGAACCGCTGCAATACGGTTCGTTGAATTCGACGAGTTCCCCTTCCGGGCCGTTCGTCTGTGCCACCCAGCTGCCTTTCGCGGACGGCGTGACTTCTGTTTCCGCCGCGGAAGCGGAGGCTGCGCCGATCGAGAGCAGCGCGAGCGCGGTCATGGCGAGTGCCAACGTTGTGACGTTGATCAGACGCTGTCGCCTGAAGGAGATGCTCGCATGCACCACCGACCGTCGCTGCGCAGTCGCAAGGCGTCTAAGCGCCCGTGATCGAACCGTGGTGCCGTGCATGGCTCGCGCCCCCCTCTTTCCGTGACAAGCTTGTCGCCCTCTACTCCGCCTCCTCTTGAGCCGGAGATTCGGGCGGACGCTACTCCTTCCGCACACGGGTGGGGCAGTTCACTAAAGCGAGATTAAAGGACTCTCCCGCAAATTGCGGCTTTTTTGTGCGTGAGTCTTGGCCCAGCGGCGTGAAGGATCCAGCATGAAGGTCATAGAGCTGTCGCGAAGTCGCTGCCGGGGAGCCGATCCCCGGATCGACTCTAGTCGCCCTGCGCCACGGTGTACTGGGACTCTGACAGCACCGGCAGCCTGACCGGGGTCGCGTGCATGGTGCGCAAGCGGACCTCCTTCCAGGACAGCCCCTCGTTGAGAAGCGCGGGCAGCCCCATGACGAGCGCCGCGGCAACCTCGACGGCCTGAAGGACGATGCCGTAGGCGATGGCTTCGGGTGTGGAGACGTGGTAGGCGCCGGCGAGCACGGCCACACACGCGGCCTGGAAGACGCCGACGTTTGCCGGCGTGGCCGGGACGACGGCGGTGACGTTGACGGCGAAGAGCACACCGGCGGCGGCGGCAACGCCCGCACGGGAGTCCAGGCCGAGTGCCATCAAGAGGAGCCAACAGGACAGCAACTGAAGCCCCCACGCGCCGAGCTGGACGATGGTCGCGAGGGCCGCGCGGCGGGGCTGGCGAAAGACGCGCAGGCCGTCGCGCAGGCGCAGCAGCGCCCTGCGCAAGGCGGCCAGTAGCACCTGCAGTCGCCGGAAGCGTGAGACCGCTCTCGGCGCGACCAGCACGGGCGCGACAAGAAGCGCGAGCAGAGCGGCAAGCGGAGCGAGTGCGACGAGCAGCAGGGAGCGGTCGTGGGCGTCGAGGACGCTGACGCCCGAGAGGGTGACTCCGGCAAGGATGCTCAGCGCGAGCAGGTTGAGGATCGTCTGGGAGACCATCGTGCCCAGCACCACCGGCAGCGTCTCGCGCGCGCGGCCGATGCGGCGCGCGACGATCAGCGCGCGCGAGGGCTCGCCCAGGCGGGCGGGCAGCGTCGAGGACATGAGCACCCCGATGAACGTCCCCTGCATCGCGTCGCGGCGTTTGGCGCGGCGCCACGTGGGCGCGGCGACCAGGATCGCGTGCCAGGCGAGAGCGCGAACGAACATTGCGGCGCACATCAGACCAAGGCCGGCCGCGACGAGGCCGGGCTTGGATGCCAAGAGCGAAGCGGCGACGCGGGTCACGCCGACCCGCTGGAGCGCCAGAGCGGCAAGCCCCGCGCCCACGAGCGAGCTCGCGGCGAGCCCGAGCCGGCGCAGCGCGCGCCGACGACGTGGTCCGCCGGCGAGGGCTGGAACAGCGGGAGTGAGCGAAGGCAGCCGTTGGGCGGGGACGGGTGGAAGCCGGTCGGCGGGTGCGAGGCCGTGGCGCAGGGCGAAGCCCGCAAGGCGACCGCCCGCTCCGCGTCCCGCGGGCTCGGCTATGGCGAGCGCCTGCTCGTAGCAGTTGATCACTTCGGCGGCGACGTGCGGCCAGGCGAAACGCTCTGCGTGCTCGCGCGCAGCGGCGGCCATCTGTGCCCGGCGCCGGGGGTCGAGCGCGAGCCGACGAAGCGCCTCGGCGAGGGCCAGCGCATCGCCCGGGGGCACGAGCTCCCCGTCGAGGCCGTCGCGGACAACGTCGCGGTAGCCGGGAATATCCGAGGCGACGACCGGTGTGGCTGCGGCGAACGCCTCGGTCAGGATCATGCCGAAGCTCTCGCCGTGCAGCGAGGGCGCACACAGCACATCAGCGCGCGCGAGCTCTGAGACCTTGCGCGCCTCGGAGACCTTGCCGAGCGCGTGCACGCCGCGGTCGTCGAGCATCATGTGGGCGACCTCCTCGGTGCACGCGCCGACGAGCGTGAGCGTCGCCGGCACGTGGTCGCGGAGGGCCTCGAACGCACGCAAGAGGATCGGCAGGCCCTTGCGTTCGACGGCCTGGCCGATGAACAGGATCCGCAGCTGGCCCTGCTGGTCCGCGTCGCCTGTGCTCACAGATGCCGGGCGCTGCGAAGCGAACGTGAGCGGTTCGGCGTCCACGGCGCCGCCGGCATCCGCGAATGCATCGGCCCCTGCGAGACGCACGCCGTTGGGGATGATGCGGTAGCGGCCGCCGTAGAACCGCCGGGCCGTCCACGAGGCGGCCTCGGAGACGGCGATGCGAACGTGCAGGTGGTTCATGCGCCGCCGTCCACCCAGGGGGACGGCGGCGATCCCGTTCGTGAGCCGGTTCTCGGAGTACGTGTGGAACGTGCCGACGAGCGGGAGCGCGCCCGCGGAGCACAGCGCGTCCCAGCCGATGAGCGGGACGACCGGCTCGTGGATGTGCGCCACGTCGTAGCCGCCGTGGCGCAGCTCGCGGCGCATGGCGAAGACCGCCTGCGGGGAAAGCGACACGTTCGATACGGCTCCGTTCGCGGGCAAGCCCACTGTGCGCCCGAGCGATACGAACCGCTCCGGCACCGGGCGCTCCTGGGGGCGCGCCCCGCGGTGCAGGCGAGCCGAGAGCGCGTCGTCGGGGTCGAACGGCGCGAGGATGCGCGGTTCGTGCCCGCTCGCGACCAACTCGCCGGCCAGCGCCTCGATGTGGCGGGTTACACCCCCCGGGTAAGTCCACGAGTACGGGGACAGCAGCGCAATCCGCACGGCCGACACTCTATCCCCTGGGCCTAACGGCAGGGACGCCGCAAGATCGAGTTCGCTTGGTGCGGGCGGGTGCTCGGTGCGATAATCGAGAGCTCGTGAGCACACGTCACTTCGTCAAGTACACGTTCCTGAAGATCGACCCCGCCTGGCGACGGCTGGCAGCCGAGCAGCGCGAACAGGACAAGCGGGAGCTGATGGCCGCGTGCGAGGACTTTGCCGACGGGCACCTGCTGCAGAGCTTCTCGCTGGTTGGCACGCGCGGCGACGCGGAATTGATGCTCCTGGCAGAGGCGGAGAACCTCGATCGCATCCACGAGTTCCACGTCGTGCTGGCGCAGAGCGGGCTGATGAAGTGGGCGGGAACCCCCTACTCGTTCCTGGGGATGCGCAAGAGCTCGGAGTACTCCGAAGACGAGCGCTCGATCCCGCGCGCCTTCAGGGGGAAGTATGTATTTGTCTACCCGTTCGTGAAGTCGCGCGAGTGGTACGCGTTGGGCGCTGAGGAGCGCTGGCGGATCATGCAGGGCCACATTGCCACCGGTCGGGAATACCCGGGCGTGGACAATCACACGGCTTACTCGTTCGGCTTGGACGATCAGGAGTTCGTGGTCGCGTTCGACACCGACGACGTCGGCACTTTCCTCGATCTCGTGCAGCGCCTGCGCTCCACCGAGGCGTCGCGTTTCACCGTGCGCGACACCCCCAGCTTCACGTGCATCAGGATGCCGTTGGAGCGAGCGCTGAATGCGCTCGACGGCGAGCCGGTCGCGTTCGAGGCGGCGCTGCCCGCCCCCTGAACGCATGCCCTCGCCTCGCCGTGGGGCCGTGGCCCGTCTCCGTTCCGCCGATCCGACGCTGGCGGAGATGATCGACGCGGTAGGCCCGCTGGGTGACGCGCGCGAGGGCCGGCCGGCTCGCGAGGACCACTACGGCGCGCTCGTGCGCGCGATCGTCGGTCAGCAGCTGTCGGTGTACGCGGCGCGCGCGATCTACGGACGCCTGACCGAGCGCTTCGGCGCGCGCCCGCCCACGCCCGCGGAGATCCTCGCCGACGATTCCGAAGAGCTGCGCGCCGCCGCGGGCCTGTCGCGCGCGAAGGTGAGCTATCTGCGCTCGCTCGCCGAGCACGTCATCTCCGGTGAGCTCGAGCTCGAGCGGTTGGACGAGCTGGGCGATGAGGAGGTGATCGCCGAGCTCACCGCCGTCAAGGGCCTGGGGACGTGGAGCGCGCACATGTTCCTGATGTTCCACCTCGAGCGCCCCGACGTGCTGCCGGTCGGCGACCTCGGCATCCGCCGGGCGATCGAGCGCGCCTACAAGCTCGACGCGCTCCCCGGCGCCGCCGAGATCGAGAGGATCGCCGAGCCCTGGCGCCCGCACCGCACGCTCGCGTGCAGGTACCTGTGGCGGTCGCTGCAGAACGAGCCCGGCTAGACCTCAGAAAAGGCGACGGACGGCGACCGTGCGGTCGGCCTCCGCGGCGATCTCCCAGCCCGGCGAGCCAGCGTCGGAGCGAAAATGGCGCGCGACGACGGCCGTGGGACCGGGCAGCCCGCGCCCCTGCGGCTCCCCGGCGCGCGCGTCGTGAAAGACCACGTGGCCCCCGCGCGCGACGAACCCGTGCCAGCATGACCAGTCCCGCTCGCACCCGGCCTCGGAGTGGTCGCCATCGATGAAGAGGAGGTCGACCTCGGCGGACCAGCCCGCGGCGACCTCGTGGGAGAGGGCCACATGCCAGCGGATCTCCGCGCCTGCCTGGCCCCGCCGATCGCGCCGTCTCACCGCCCGCGCCAGCACGCGCCGGGTGGCCCACTCGCTCGCCGCCCAACCGCGGGGCAGCGCATCCGGACGGCGCCCGAACGGGTCGATCAGGTGCAGCTCGGCGCCCGCTTCGAGCGCCTCATACAGCGCGAGCGCCGACGCCCCCTCGTAGACCCCGATCTCGACCACCCGCCGCGCGCCGCACGCGACCTCCCGCAGCACGAGCGCGTCCTGCGCGGAGTGCATCGTGCGTGGCGGGATCAGACCAAGCCCGACGGCTCCCGCGCGCAGGCGCACGTCGTCGCGCAGGCGGCCGGGGGTCAGGCTGCGCAGGGCGGCTGGCAGGATCGCCACCGCGGCAGCCTACGCTCATCCCACCGCGGCGTACCTCAGACCGCTGAGACCTGCTCCTGCTCGGCGACGCGGAAGGAGGAGCCGCAGCCGCAGGCAGCGACGACGTTGGGGTTGTTCACCTTGAAGCCCGCGCCCTGCAGGCCTTCCTCGTAGTCGATCTGCGAGCCGCTCACGAAGGGCAGGCTCTCCCGGTCGACGAGCAGCTTCAGCCCGTGGCTCTCGAACACCGCGTCCTGGTCGCGCTGCTCGTCGAACGCGAGCTGGTACTGAAAGCCCGAGCAGCCGCCGCCGCGCACACCTACGCGCAGGCCCGCCATGCTGGCATCGGCCTGCTGGGAGTCGAGAAACTCGCGAACCTTCTCAGCACCCTTGTCGCTGATGGTGATCATCGCTTTCCAAAGTATAGCGGCTAAGCTGAAGCTGGAAATGCCGTCCGGCGAGGACATAAAGCGGCGCATCGAGGCCTCCATTCCGGGGTCTCACGCGGACGTGGAGGACTACACCGGCGCCGGCGACCACTTCCGCGCGACCGTCACCGCGCCCGCCTTCCAGGGGCGCAGCCGCATCGAGCAGCACCGCCTCGTCTACGCCGTGTTCGGCGCGGAGATCGGCGGCGCGATCCACGCTCTGTCGCTGAAGACGCAGACCCCGTTGGAGTCCCCCACCCACTGAAAGCCAGGAGCATCCATGTCCAGCAGCGAGCCCAGCCCCGTCCGTGACCTCCCGATGTCGAGTGACCAGCCCAGCCCCGCCGAGCGCTCACCCTCGCCCGCGGGTCAGTCCAACCCGATCCGCGACGCGATCGCGGAGGCGATCAGCGAGCACGCGGTGATCCTGTTCATGAAGGGCACACCCGAGGCTCCGGCGTGCGGCTTCTCCGCGCGCACGGTGGCCGTCCTCGAGGCGCTGGACACGCCGTTCGCCGCCGTCGACATCCTGCCCGACCCACGCATCCGCCAGGAGCTCTCGGCGATCTCGAGCTGGCCGACCGTCCCGCAGCTGTTCGTCAACGGCGAGCTGATCGGGGGCTGTGACATCGTGTGCGAGATGTATGAGTCTGGGGAGCTTTCACAGGCGCTGCCGTAGGGCGGTGCTGTAGCGTCCCGCGCCGCATGCCCTCCGTCGCGGTCGCCACCGACAGCACGCACTACCTTCCGCGCACGCTTGCGGACAGCCGCGCAATCCACCAGGTCAGCCTGTACGTCGGTTGGCGCGGCGAGCCCGAGCGCGAGCTCGCGATGGACGGCTTCGACCGCTTCTATGAGCGCCTGCGCAGGGACCCGGAACTCCCGACGACCTCGCAGCCCTCGATCGGCGATTTCCTCACCGTGTGGGAGCCGCTGCTCGAGAGCGGCCAGGACGTCGTCTCGATCCACCTGGCCGGCGGCATCTCGGGCACCTGCGAGGCGGCCCGCCAGGCCCACGGGCTGCTCTCCGAGCGCGGCCTGGGAGGACGGGTCGAGGTTCTCGACTCCGAAACCGCGTGCGGTGGGCTTGCCCTGCTGGTGCTCGCGGCCTCCGCGGCGGCGAGCACGGGGGCCGGCAAGGACGCGGTCGTCGCCCACGTTCGCAAGGCGCGCAGGGCGCTGCGAATATGGTTCTGCCTGGACACGCTCGAGTACCTGCGGCGCGGCGGGCGCATCGGCAAGGCCCAGGCGTGGCTGGGCGGCACGTTGAGGATCAAGCCGATCCTGTCGCTCGAGCATGAGATCGTGCCCGTCGAGCGCGTGCGCACCGCGGGGCGCGCGTTCGAGCGGATGGTGGAGTACGCGCGCGAGCTCAACGACAGCGGATCCGACGGCTGGGTGGTTCAGCACATCCAGGCCCCAGAGCAGGCCGAGCGCCTGATCGACCGCTGCCGTGAGATCTTCGATTCCGAGCCGCTGTTCGCTTCGGAGGTCGGCCCCGTGATCGGCACCTACACGGGCCCCGGCCTGATCGGCGTCGGGGCGTTGCCGCGGGCGCTGCTCGCCTGATCAGCCCCGGCGCCGGCGCCGCATCAGGCGCCCGCCGATCACAAGGCCCACGACCGCGACGCCGACGAGCGCCTCGCCGCGATGGCGCTGGAGCTGTCCGCGCCAGTCGGTCAGGCGCGCGACCTCTGAGCGCAGCCGTTCCACCGACACCGCAAGCTCCATGCGGTTGCTCTCGATCGAGTTGCGGATCTCGGTCGACGAACGCTGCGCCATCAGCTCTCGGCCTCACGGTCGCCGCGAGGCTCGGCGACGGCGGCCGGGTGCGGGGTGCTCGCCGTGGGCGAGCCCCCTCCCGTGTCCGCGCCGGCGCTCACCGTGTCGCGAATCCTGCGCGCCTCCTCGATCGCCATGTTCGGGACGGGCGGCGAGCTCCTCCTGACCGCCCGCGCCGCCAGCAGGCCGGCTACGGCCCCGAGCACGAGCAGGATCACGGCCATCGCGAAGAAACCCCAGAAGAAGGTGTACGCGTTGCCCGGCAGGTAGTAATAGAGCAGGTACGCGCACCCGATCAACGCGAACATCAGGGACGTCACGAGGAACACCCCCGCCGCGACCCCGACGACGGCGCCCCGGACGAGCTTCATCGCCTTCTCGGTGACCTCCGCCTTTGCGAGCTCCACCTCCTCGCGGATCAGGATCGTGGCGCGTTCAGAGACCTCGGCGATCGTCGTCGCGATGTTCTGGGGCTGCTCGGAGCGCTGCTCGCCGGGGGGTGATGAGGAGGGCTCGCTCACTCCGGCGGCTCCTCGCCGAAGAGGCGCCTCCACACACCGCCGGCGACGCGGTGGGCCAGCAGGCTCGACAGCGCGCCGACACCCGCGAGCAGGCCCGACCACATCATCCGCTTGACCATGTCGTTCTCCATCATCGCGCCAGTCTATTGACCGCGGCCCCCGCCTACTTCCGCGTATCGCCCGCGAACGGACCGCCCCGCTCGCCGGCGCCCGGCCGGGCCGCCGGCTGGGCTGCTCAGCCGACGCTCGCCTCGCCGGCGGTCCTGTTCTCCAGGCCGCCGTACACGGTCTCCAGCACGAGCCACTTCGCCGACTCGAAGTGCTCCTCGCCCTGCGGGAGCAACCCGAAGATCCAACCCGTCAGCAGCTGCTCGATCACGCCGTAGAACGCCATCGCGGCGAACCGCGCTTCGATCTCGGGCTTGAACACACCATCGGCCTGGGCCTTTGAGACGATCTCGCCGATCAGATCGTAGGCGGCCCGGATCTGGCCGATGTGCGTACGCCCGAACGAGTTGGCCGCGCGCGTCACCTCGACGATGATCACCTTCATCATGTCGGGGTCGTGGCGGTAGCTGTCCACGATGAACGACACGATCTCCTCGAGCTTCTCGCGCACCGGGATGGGCCGGGCATCGACGTCGCGGATCATCTCGAGCATCACGTTCCAGCGCTCCAGGAAGAGCGTGTCGAGAATCTCCTCCTTGGATGCGAAGTAGTGGTAGACCAGCCCGTAGGCCACGCCGGCCTCATCCGCGATGTCCGAGACCCGGCAGGCGTGAAAGCCGCGGCGCGCGAACACCCGCACGGCCGCATCGAGGATCATCCGCCGCTTGTCCAGCTGAGCCTTCGGCGGGTCGATCGGAGGGCCGGCGCTCACCCGAGCACCGCCTCCGGCCAGCGGTAGACCGCGGGACGGCGGTTGGCCAGGGCGGGAAGCTCTGCGCGGATCTCCCGCTGGCGTTCCAGATCGAGCTCGGCGACGATGTGGCACGCATGGTCGGGCGCCTGCGCCAGCACCAGGCCCCACGGGTCGACGATCATCGAGCGCCCGCCCGAGCGCTGACCGCCTGGGTGGGGCCCGACCTGGTTTGCCGCCACGACGAACGCCTGATTCTCGATCGCCCGTGCCCTGACGAGCGTCTCCCAGTGGTCGCGCGTGGTGGCCAACGTGAATGCCGCGGGCAGGACGATCACCCGCGCCCCTCGCACGGCGAGGATCCGGTAGAGCTCGGGGAAGCGCAGGTCGTAGCAGATCGAAAGCCCGAGCTCCACGCCGTCGGCGGTCTCGGACAGGACGATCTCCTCGCCCGGCTCCTCGAGCTCGGACTCGCGGTAGGAGCGCCCGCCCACCTCGACGTCGAACATGTGCAGCTTTCGATACACCGCCCTCACCTCGCCCTGCGGATCGACGTGCACGGACGTGTTGGCGAGCTTCTCCCGGCCAGGGACCCGCTCGAGGATCGACCCCGCCACGAGATCCACCCCCAGCTCGCGCGCGGTCGCGCGCGCCCAGTCGATCGCCGGCCCCTCGAGCGTCTCGGCGGCCGCCCGAAGCTCCTCGTCAGAGCCGATCGCGGTCCACTTCTCGGGAAGCACGATCAAGCTCGCACCATCGGCGGCAGCCGCACGCGTCAAGCGGTCGGCGACGATGAGATTCGCTGCCGGGTCGGCGGCGGAGTTGAGCTGTACTGCGGCGACTCTCAAGAGCCCATCCTCTCCCGCGGGGATGACACACGCCCTCCCGCGCGCGCCCCACCGATGAAATAGATTGACTGGTCAGTCAACATCGTCAAGCATAACGCGAGCGGCCGCCGTGCTAATTCGTGCTTGGTGGCGATCAGGCCTCGCCGCGCCGGCGGTGCCTGCGCAGCTCGGCCAGCAGCAGCTTGGAGTGCACCGCCCCGATCAGCTCGCGCAGCGGCTCGACGCCGGCCGCGATGATCTCGGTCGCACGCTCCGCCTCCACCTCCCCCGCCAGCCGGTCGAGGAGCGCGCGGACCTCCTCGGCGACAAGCGGCTCGAGCGCCCTGCGGTAGCGCAGCGTGTCGTAGACCGTGAAGCCGAGCGCCTCCTCATAGCCCCCGGCACGAAAGCTCGCGATCGCCTCGATGATCTTCACGTCGTCGGCGTCATAGCCGCGCTGGTTCGGCGTGAGCACCCCGATCTCCACCAGCCGCTCGAGCACGTTGCGCGGGATCCCGTAGCGTTCGAGCACCGCCTTCTTCGACGCTCGACCGCCATCTTCCGCGTTCGCGAGGGCCCGCTCGAGGATGCGGTCCTCGAGCTCGATCAGCGCGCGCAGCCGCTCGGGATCCTCCTGAAGCGCCCGCCTGATCACGCGCAGCGGCATGAACCGCTCCTCCTGCAGCCGCTTGATCAGCGCGATCCGCTGCGCGTAGCGCGGCGGGTAATAGGCCATGTTGCGGCTGGTACGCACGATGTCCTCGCCGTCGCCCAGCAGCCCCTCACGCAGGTAGTAGCGGATCGTCCCCGCGCTCACGCCCGAGCGCTCGGCCAACTCGCTCATCTTCAGGAAGGGCCGCTCGAGCGAAGGATCGTCAGCCGCTTGGGTGGTGGCGCTCATGCTCCTCCCAGCACGTTCACACGCGGAACGCGGCGCCCTGCTGGGCCCCGGCGGGCCCGGCCGCCGCTCCCATGGCCAGGAGCTCTGCGACCTCCGCCTCAGTGAAGCCGGCTCGGAGCAGCACCGCCTCGGTGTGCTCGCCCAGAGCCGGGCCGGGCAGCCGTGCGTGCTCGCCCGGAGTGCGCCCGAGCTTGACGGGGATCCCGAGCTGGCGAACCGGCCGCTCGGCGCCTGGCTGCTCGACCTCGACGACCATCCCCCGCTCGCGCACCAGCTCTGATTCGAGCGCTTCGTCGAGCTCCAGCACCGGCTCGAGGCAGCAGTCGTGCGCTCGGGCGAATGCCTCCCAGTCGGCGCGGCTGCGCCCAGAGAAGATCTCCACCACTTCCGCGTGTGCCTGCGAGCCCGGTCGCTCGAACTGGCTGGGCACGAGATCCTCGCGGCCCACTCCCCGACAGAAGGCCTGCCAGAACTTCGGCTCCAGGGCGCCCAGCGTGACCCAGCCGTCCGTGCATTCATACGGGCGATAGCAGATCATCGACCCCGCCAGAGGCAGATCGCCCCGGCGCGGGACCGCTCCGTCGGCGAAGTAGCTCGCCGCCACGATCGCCAGCCACGACAGCGCGCCGTCGGCCATCGACACGTCGACCATCTGGCCGACGCCCGAGCCCTGCGAGGCCTTCCCGGCCCCCTCCGGGCGGGCGGGAGCTCCATCGCGCTCGCGCAGCGCCGCCATGATCCCGAACGCCGCCATCAGCGCCCCACCCCCCAGATCGGCGATCTGCCCCGCCGCCTGCACGGGCTCGCCACCGCGCTCCCCGGTGAGACCGAGCAGGCCGATCAGACCCAGGTAGTTCATGTCGTGCCCGGACGCATCGCGCTTCGATCCGTCCTGGCCGTAGCCCGAGATCGCGCAGTAGACGAGACCGGGATTCTCCTGGCTCAGGCGCTCGTACCCGACGCCAAGCCGGTCGAGCACCCCGGGGCGGAAGGACTCGAGCACCACGTCGTACTCGGGCACGAGCCGCAGCAGAGCCTCGCGCCCGCGCTCGTGCTTGAGGTCGAGCCTGATCGAGCGCTTGTTTCGGTTGAGCGCGAGAAAGAGCGCCGAGCGCGCGCTCTCGTGCGCGCCGTCGTAGTGGGGCACCGACCAGCGGATGTAGTCGCCCATGCCCGTGTCCTCGACCTTGACCACGTCCGCGCCGAAGTCCGCCAGCAGCATCGAGCAGAACCCGCCCGGCAACAGGCGCGAGAGATCGAGCACGCGGATCCCCTCGAGCGGCAGGCTCACGCTCGACTCCCCGCTTCGCGCCGGGGGATCGCGAGCATCGCCCGCGCCTGCTCCACGGTTGCCGCCCGGCGCCCGATGTCCTCGGTCATCTGCCTGGCCTTGGCGACCAGCTCGCCGTTGGAGCGCGCCATCTGGCCGTCCGGCAGATACAGGTTGTCCTCGAGCCCGACGCGAATCGAGCCGCCTAGGGTGAGCGCCGCGGAGACGAGCATCCACTGGTCGCGCGAGATCCCGATCACGCCCCAGTGGGAGTCGGCCGGGAGGTTCTCCACCATCGCCGCCAGGTTGCGCGCGGTCGGCGGGATGCCGCCCGTGACCCCCATCACGCAGTCGACATGCAGCGGCGCCCGCAGCACCCCCATGTCGATCAGCGGCTCGAGGCTCCCGACATGGCCGATGTCGAAGCACTCATGCTCGGGTTTGATGTGAAGCTCGTTCATCGCCTCCAGCAGCTCGACGATCTCCTCGAACGGATTCGCGAACACCATCGCGAATACGAATGCCTTCCGCGTACGCGAGTACTTCGCGTAGTTCATCGAGCCCATGTTCAGCGCCGCCACCTCGGGGTGGCAGGCGCGAAGGTAGGCCACCCGCTTGGCCACCGGCACCCCGATCGTGCCCGTCGAGTAGTTGACGATCACCTCATCCCCCACCTCGGAGCGGATCGCGTCGGTGATCGCCTGGAAGTCCTCGACCTCATAGCTCGGCGTCCCGTCCGGTTTGCGCGCGTGGATGTGGATCATCACGCCGCCCTCGTCCACGATCCGCCGAGCCTCGGCTGCATACTCGGCGGGCGTGTACGGAATCGCCGGGCACTGCTCCCGGTTGGCGATCGCGCCGGAGATCGAGCAGGTGATCACGACGGGGTCCTCGACGGTCATACGGGCACGACTCCGTGGCGCTTCCACGGTCGCTCGACCTTCTTTCCCTCCGCCATCTCGAGCGCCCTGCAGATCGTCGGGCGCGTCTCCCGCGGGTCGATCACGTCGTCGATCATGTCGTTGCCGGCGGCGATGTAGACATCGATGATCTTCCGATACGCCTCGATCAGCTCGGCCTTCTTGGCCTCGGGGTCCTCGGCTTCCTCGACCTGTTTGCGCATCACGATCTCGACGGCCCCCTCGGCACCCATGACGCTGATCTCCGCGCTCGGCCACGCCACGATCAGATCCGGCTCATACGCACGCCCGTTCATCACGTAGTAGCCCGCGCCATAGGCCTTGCGCGTGATCACCGTGACCTTCGGCACCGTCGCGTTGGCGACAGCATGCAGCATCTTGGCGCCGTGCCTGATGATGCCCGCGGCCTCCACCTTGCTGCCGACCATGAACCCGGGCACATCCATCAGGAACACGAGCGGAATCCCGAACGCGTTGCACAGATTCACGAACCGCGCAGCCTTGTCGGCAGAGTCGTTGTCGAGGATGCCCCCGAGATGCTTTGGCTGGTTGGCCACGATTCCCGCGGGCCGTGAGCCGAAGCGCGCGAAGCAGGTGATGATCGTCCTCGCCCACTGCGGCTTCATGTCGAAGTAGAAGCCGTCGTCTGCGATCCGGCGGATCACCTCATACATGTCATACGGCTTGCGGTTGGATTCCGGCAGCACGTCCAGGAGCTCGTCGTCCATCCGCTCGACCGAGTCGCCGCTCGCGCGCAGCGGCGGCCGTGCTTCGCAGTTCTGGGGCATGAACGACAGGTACTGCTTGACCTTCTCGATGCACTCCTCGTCGTCTGCGACCTCGAGGTCCCCGACGCCCGAGGAGCGGCAGTGCACGCGCGAGCCCCCGAGCTCCTCCTGGGTCACATCTTCGCCGACCGCGGCGCGCACGAGATGCGGACCGGCCAGCGCCATCGAGCCGCGGCCCTTGACCATCGGCACGAAGTCGGCGAGCCCGGGGATGTAGGCCGTGCCGGCGGCGCACGGACCCATCAGCGCGGCGATCTGCGGGATCACCCCGCTCATCACGACCTCCTCGCGGAACAGGTGCCCGGACCCGGCGAACAGCGAGCCCACCGCCTCCTGGATGCGCGCGCCCGCGGAGTCCAGGAGCCAGATGAACGGAATGCGCTCCCTCAGCGCCAGCTCGCGCAGGCGCGTGACCTTCAGCTCGCCCGTCATGCCCATCGAGCCGGCCATCACGGTGAAGTCATACGCGCACACCGCGACCATCCGCCCGTCGACCTTCCCGTAGCCGGTTATCACGCCATCGGCGGGCGCCTCCTTGCCGTCCATCGCCCGCTGCGCGAAGTTCGGCCGCCCGTGGATGCCGAGCTCCGTGAACGTACCCTCGTCGATCAACAGCGCCAGCCGCTCTCGTGCGGTGAGCTTTTCGGCGGCGTGCTGCCTTGCGATCTTCTCCTCGCCGCCGCCCAGCGAGATCTTGGCGCGCCGCTCCTCGAGGTCCTCGACCAGCGGTCGCAGCATGGACGTCGTCTCCTGGGCTCCCATCATCGGCCTTTCCATTGCGGTTCACGCTTCTCGAAGAACGCGCTCACGCCCTCCACGATGTCCTCGGTCGACTGCGCGAGTGTCAGCTGCGCCCGCAGGTAGTCGAGCGCATCGTCGAGCGGCATGTCGAGCTGGCGGCGCATCGCCTCCTTGCCGAGGCGCATGATCACCGGTGAGTTGCCGGCCAGCCTGCCGGCCCAATCCGCCACCGTGCCGTCGAGCTCGGAGTCGGGCACCACCCGGTTGACGATCCCGGCCTCGAGCGCCCGCCGCGCGTCCCAGCGCTCGCCCAGCAGCAGCAGCTCGTTGGCGCGCTTGCGCGGGACGTTGCGGTAGATGAGAGCCATGATCATGAACGGGAAGGCCCCCACGTTGATCTCCGGCGTTCCAAAGCTCGCACTCTCCGAGGCCACGATCAGATCGCACGCGAGCGCGATCCCGAGCGCACCGGCGAGCACGTGCCCGCGGGCCGCGCAGATCGTCGGCTTGCCGAGCTCGCCGATCAGCTTGAACAGCTCGATGAAGCGCTCGGAGGCGAAGTGCTTCTCGACGAGCGAGCTATCGCCGGCGAACCCGCCGAGATTGGCACCGGAGGAGAACGTCTTCTCGTGCGAGGAGCAGAGCACCACGCAGCGCGCGTCCTCGTCGTCGCGAGCGCGTTCGAAGCAGGTGATCATGCCCCCCAGCAACTCCGGCGAGAGCGCATTGCGCGTGCTCGGGTCGTTGAGCGTGATCGTCGCCACGCCGGCGTCGCCCACCTCGTAGAGAACCGACTCGCTGGCCACGCGCGCATCCTAGCCGGATCTCCCAAGTGCAGGAAGTGAGTAGCTCTACTATTTACTTTGCCGGTGCCGTGCGGTAGCGTCGGCAGGGCAAGCAAACCGAGGAGACCAGACATGGCCGCGACCGCTGAGAGCGTGCTCAAGCCCGACTTCAAGGCCGGGCGCAAGCACTTCATCTTCACCGACGAGCACGAACAGCTGCGCGAGTCGATCACGAACTTCGCGGTCAGAGAGCTCGCCCCCCACGCGGAGGAGTGGGAGGAGACGACATTCCCCGACTCGGTCTTCCGGCGCATGGGCGAGCTCGGCTTCCTCGGCCTGGACAAGCCCGAGGCCTACGGCGGGCAGGGCGGCGACTACTTCAGCGCGATGGTCCTCGCCGAGGCGATGAGCAACGCGAACAGCGGCGGCCTGTCGATGGGCGTCGCGGTGCAGACCGACATGGCGATGCCGCCGATCCTCGCGTTCGGCACAGAGGAGCAGAAGCAGCAGTGGGTCGTGCCGGCGATCAAGGGCGAGAAGATCCTCTGCCTCGGCATCACCGAGCCCGACGCCGGCTCGGACGTCGCGGGCATCAAGACGCGGGCCGTCCGCGACGGCGGGGATTTCGTGATCAACGGATCGAAGACCTACATCACCAACGGCCATCGCGCCGATGTGATCGTGCTGGTCACCAAGACAGACGCCGATGCCGGGTACGACGGGTTCAGCCTTTTCCTCGTCCCGATGGACGCCCCCGGCGTGATCCGCGAGAAGAAGCTCCAGAAGATGGGCATGCACGCCTCCGACACCGCGCTGCTGGCCTTCCAGGACGTGCGCGTCCCGGCTTCGGCGATGCTCGGCGAGGAGGGCAAGGGCTTCTACCACATCATGTGGGAGCTCCAGGGCGAGCGCATGATCGGCGCCGCGGGCAGCGTCGCGGGGGCGCAGAAATGCTTCGACCGCACGCTCGAATACGCGAAGGAGCGCGAAGCCTTCGGCAAGGCGATCGGCCATTTCCAGGTCATCCGTCACAAGTTCGCCGAGATGGCCACGAAGATCGAGAGCGCCCGCCAGCTCGTGTACGTGACGGCGTGGCGCTTCGCCAACGGGGAGTACCCGGTGCGCGAGATCTCGATGGCCAAGCTCCATTCCGCCCGCGTCGCCTGCGAAGTGGCCGACGAGTGCATCCAGATCCACGGCGGAGCCGGCTACATGAAGGAGTACAACGTCGAGCGCGTCTGGCGGGACATGCGCCTGAACCGCATCGGCGCTGGGACCGATGAGATCATGCTCGAGGTGATCGGCCGCTCCTACGGCCTCTGATCCTTGGCGCCCACGGCACCCTTCACCGAGGAGCACGAGGAGCTGCGGGCGTCAGCCCGGGGCTTCATCGAGCGCGAGCTGACGCCACACGCGCGGCGCTGGGAGGACGAGCGGTGGTTTCCCGATGAGGTGTTCGTCAAGCTCGCCGCCCAGGGGCTGCTCGGGCTGAAGTATCCAACCGAGTACGGCGGGCAGGGCGGCGACTACCTGCACGAGGCGGTCTTCATCGAGGAGCTCGCCAGGGTGGGCTCGGGTGGCACCGCGGCGGGCGTCGGTGCGCATGTGAACATCGCCACGCCGCCGATCTGGACCTTCGGGACCGAGCAGCAGAAGCAGCGCTATCTCGTGCCCGCGATCCGCGGCGAGAAGATCGGCGCCCTGGGGATCACCGAGCCGGGCGCCGGCTCGGACGTGGCCTCACTGCGCACGCGCGCCGAGCCCGTCGAGGGGGGCTGGATGGTCAACGGCGAGAAGACCTACATCACGAACGGGGTCCGCGCGCACTTCATCGTCACCGCCGTGAAGACCACCGAGCAGGGAGGCCACCACGGGATCTCCTTCCTGATCGTCGACCGGGGCGACGGAGTCACCTCATCCAAGCTCGAGAAGCTCGGCTGGCACGCCTCCGACACCGCCACGATCGCCTTCGAGGATGTCTTCGTTCCGCAGGAGAACCTGCTGGGCGAGCGCGACGAGGGCTTCAAGCTGATCATGGCCAACTTCCAGTGGGAGCGCCTGACGATGGCACTGGGCGCCGTCAGCGCGATGCAGATCGCGTGGGATCGCACGGCCGAGTTCGCGCGCGAGCGCCAGGCCTTTGGGCGAGCGCTCTGCGGCCATCAGGCGATCCGGCATCGGCTCGTCGACCTCGCCACCTCCGTCTACACATGCCGCTGCGTCACCTATGACGCGCTCGGGCGGTTCGTCGCCGGCGAGGAGCCCCTGCGCGAGGTGACGATGGCGAAGCTGCTCACCCAGCGCGCATCGTTCGAGCTGATGGACGCGTGCCTGCAGATTCATGGCGGCGCGGGCTACATGAGCGAGTACTGGATCGAGCGCGCAACCCGCGACGCCCGTCTCGGGCCGATCGGCGGAGGCAGCGACGAGATCATGCGCGAGATTCTCGGACGCACCTACGGATTCTGACTGGGCTCCCCGGAGGACTTCCGTCGAACCGCGCGCATGTGTGCTCATGTTTGAGCCGGTTCGAGCCGATGCTGGGAAAACGTGGCCCGTCTGCGTCTCGTCCCAGTCATCGCGCTCTGCGCCATCTGCCTCAGCACGACTTCCGGCACGTCACCGGCGCGTGCGGCGCACGCCGCGCACGTGAGGGTCCGCCACCGGCCGGCCGCCAAACCCAAACGGCATCACACGGCCCCCCGTCCGCCCGGGTGCGCAAAACGCAGCAGCTATCGCACGGGCGGCGCCCACCCCCATCGCAGACGGCACCCCGCGACGTGCAGGCGACGCCGCTCGGGGGGGCGCCACCGAACGAGCACACCACACACGCGATCCCGGCACTTCAACGCGCGAAGGCGACTTCGCCATCCCGTCAAACATCCGGCGAGCCGCCCCCACGCCCCCGCCCGGCGCATCGGCGCTCCCGGCGGCGGCACCTGCGCCGACGCCGGGCTGTCACCGAATCGGTACGACCTCGAACGCGTCCGCGCAGCCGTCCTGTGCCTCGTCAACCGCGCGCGGGCCGCCCACGGTGAGGGACCCCTGAGCGCCAACCCGCGCCTGCAACAGGCCGCACAGGCCCATACGGAGAGCATGGCGTTCGGGAACTACTTCGAACACGTGGGGCCCAGGGGCGAAACCCCGCTCAGCCGCATGCGCGCCACCGGATACATCTACAGCTCGCAGATCGGCTACGAAGTCGGTGAGAACATCGGCTGGGGCACGCTCTGGCAGGGCACCCCCCGCGCGATCGTCAGCGCCTGGATGGCCTCGCCCGGACACCGCGCCAACATCCTCGACCCGCGCTTCCGCGACAGCGGAATCGGCGTATCCGCCCACCCGCCGACCTCGCTGGCCGGTCGTCAGGCCGGCGCCGTCTACACCCAGGACTTCGGCGTCATCATCAGGTGACCGCCGCCCGCGCCCTCCCGGGGCGTCGGGCCGGCGCCCCGGCCGCGCTGGGCCTGCCCCGGGCACGCTCTCCGATAGTCTGCGCGCACCTCGACAGAAGGAGACGCATCAGACATGGGAGTACTCGACGGCAAGTCGGCGATCGTCACGGGCTCGGCGCGCGGGATCGGACGCGCCACCGCAGAGCTGCTCGTCTCGCAGGGCGCGCAGGTGCTGATCAACGACCTCGACGCAGACGTCGCCGAGCAGGCGTCGAATGAGATAGCGGGGGAGACGGCCGTGTTCGCGGGCGATCTGACGAAGCCCGGGATCCCCGATGGGCTCGTGCAGAAGGCGGTCGACTCGTTCGGGAAGCTCGACATCATCGTCAACAACGCCGGCTACACGATCGACGGACCGGTTCACAAGCTCTCCGACGAGCACTTCCAGGCGATGCTCGACATCCACACCGTGGTTCCCTTTCGGGTGATCCGGGCGGCGGCCCCCCACATGCGCGAGCCGGCCAAGAAGGAGCGCGAGGAAGGCCGCGAGGTGTTCCGCAAGATCGTCAACGTGTCTTCCACCTCGGGCACGTTCGGAAACGCCGGCCAGGCGAACTACTCGGCGGGCAAGGCCGGCGTGGTGGGACTCACGAAAACCGTCGCCAAGGAGTGGGGCCAGTTCAAAATCAACGTAAACGCCGTGGCGTTCGGCTTCATCGACACGCGTCTCACCCAGGCGAAGGTGGATGAGAACGTGATGGAGAAGGACGGCGAGAGCATCCAGCTCGGCATCCCCGAGCAGATGCGCCAGATGGCGTCGGCGATCATCCCGCTGGGGCGCCCGGCGACACCCGAGGAGGCCGCTGGAGGCATCTTCTTCCTCTGCTCACCATGGTCGAACTACGTGCACGGCCAGACCTTGCACGTAACCGGCGGCATCTTCGGCGGCATGACGGGCTGATCGCAGTTCCCGCGGGTGGGTGAACCGCCCGGTCGCGCCGGCGGCGCGGTCCGACGTTCAGGCCGTGGCCGCCGGGACCTCCGGCGCCGGTTCACCCGAGGGAGCGTCGCGCAGCTCGAAATACAGCACGGAGGCCGCCAGCGCGGCGAGCGGCGCCGTCAGGATCTGGACGATCACCCGGACCACGAGGCCGACGCCGGTCCCCGCCGATTCGGCGATCGCCTCGAGCAGCGCGGCCACGACGGCGACGCCGATCACGAGCACGGCGATCACCCCGAACACCTGCCAGCCGTTGCCGCGCACCAGCTCTCGGCTGCGCTTGAGCGCCTGAAGGCCCGGTGGGCGCTCGATCACGACCACCGGGGCGGCCACCGACCAGATCGTGATCAGGATCAGGCCGGGCACGATGATCAGGACGAAGCCGACGGCGATCGCCACGCCGGCGACCACGCCGACGAGGATCAGCTTGCCGAACACGGGCGTGACCGCGCCGAGCAGCTGACCGACGGTGGCGTCACGGCGACCGTCCTGAACGTCGGCGACCAGCTCGACGATCATGCCCGTGAACAGCGTCGTCGCGGCCAGCGCTATGACCAGCCCCACGAGCGCCAGCACCGGGGCGGCGGCGATCAGCAGCGTTGTGAGGATCCCGCTGAGCACGAACACGACCGCGGCCGCCGGCAGCAGCACCGACGCCTGGTCGACGTAGATGTCGAACGTCCGGCTGATGATCGCGCCCACGTTGAGCGTTCGGCCCATGTCGTTCCCCCTACGTCGCTTTCCGGGACGGCGAGCCAACCATAGGGGACGATCCCGACGCCTCGATGCGGCCGTCCGGCCCCGGCCCGGCTGCCCGCGCGTCAGGCCGGAGCGGCGCGCCCGGTCCTGCGCTCGACGCGGCGCTGGGCGCGCACGTCCCTGAGGATCCCCTTGCGGCCGTGCTCCTCGAGGCCCGCATACAGCCTGCGGATCTCCAACAGGATCTGGTCCGCCACGGCCTGCTGCTGCTCACGGGTGGAGTGCTCGATCCGCTCCCAGCGGAGCGCATCGCCGTACTGGATGGTGACCCTGGGGAACTGCAGACGCTTCCAGTTGCGCACGCGCGAGGAGCCGTGGATCGCGATCGGGACAACAGGCGCCCCGGTCTCGAGCGCCAGGCGCCCGATTCCGCGCTTGGCCTCGGTGGAGACTTTGCCGGTGCGCGAGCGGCCGCCCTCGCAGTACATCGTGATCGCGCCCGCGTTGCGGAGGATCACCTCGGCGGTGATGAACGTCTCTTCGTCACGCGCGCCACGGCGCACCGGGAAGACGCCGCCGTGCGTGTAGACCCACTGCATCGGCGGTTTGAACAGCTGCGACTTGGCCATGAAGCGGACCTTGCGCCGTATGTAGCAGCCCATCAGGAAGTGGTCCATGAACGAGAAATGGTTGGGCGCGAGGATCACCGGGCCGGCGCCGGGGACCTTCTCGGTGGAGATGCTGCGAGCGCGCAGGAACGTGTATGCATACAGCGACGTCAGCACGCGCGTGAGCTCGTACACCCAGTCGGGCTCGCGCGTGCGTGCGCGCAGGTGGTAGCGGTCGAAGTGCTCCTTCGGCCGAGGGTCCGTGTAGACCTGCTCGCGCATGGGTGCCAGTTCACTCATCTGAGCGCACTACCTCGCCGCAGCCGCAAGGTTACGTCCGAGCATCCGCGATTCGTCGCTCACTGCGCGCCGGCGGCGCGGCGGAGAGCGTCGTTCCAGCCGAGCAGCAGCGTCGCGCGCTCGTCCTCGCTCATGCTCGGCTCATAGCGGATGCGCTCGCGCCACGCGTCGCGGACGTCGCTCACGGTCCACATTCCCGCGCCCACACCGGCCAGGTACGCGGCCCCGAGCGCGGTGGTCTCGCTGATTTCGGGAAGCACCACGGGAACCCCCAGCACGTCCGCCTGGAACTGCATCAGCCAGCCGTTCGCGCTCGCCCCGCCGTCGACCCGCAGCTCGCTCAGCGGCTGCCCGGACGCGAGCTCCATCGCGCGGACGGCGTCGAGCGTCTGGTAGGCGATCGCCTCGAGCGTCGCGCGCGCCAGATGGGCGCGACTCGAGCCCCTGCTGAGCCCGACGATCGTTCCGCGTGCATAGGGGTCCCAGTGCGGCGAGCCGAGGCCGGTGAGCGCCGGAACGAAATACACGCCGTCGTTGCCCTCGAGCGACGCGGCGAGCGTCTCCGTGTCAGCGGCGCGATCGATGATCGACAGACCGTCGCGCAGCCACTGCACGGCTGCGCCCGTGACGAAGATCGACGCCTCGAGCGCGTAGGTCCGCGACCCGCCGATCCCCCACGCGACCGTCGCCAGCAGCCCCTTCGGCGACGCGGGGAAGGTGAACCCGGAGTTGAGCAGCGCGAAGGACCCGGTCCCGTAAGTGTTCTTCCCCATCCCCGGGTCCACGCACGCCTGTCCGAACAGGGCCGCCTGCTGGTCGCCGGCGACGCCCGCCACGGGGACCGAGTGGCCGTGAAGAGCCTGCGGCAGGGTCTCGCCCAGGACGGCGGCGCTCGGCTCAACGCGCGCGAGCGAGCGAGCGGGCACGCCGAAGATCTGCAGCAGCTCGGGGTCCCAGGCGCCTGAGCGGACGTCGTAGAGCAGCGTACGCGAGGCGTTCGAATGGTCGGTCACGTGCTCGCCCGTGAGCTTGAACAGCAGCCATGAGTCGATCGTCCCGAACACGGCCCGGCCGTCATCCACGCGCTCGCGCAATCCGTCCACGTGCTCGAGCAGCCACTCGATCTTGGTGGCGGAGAAGTACGGGTCGAGCACGAGACCGGTGCGCGCCCGCACGAGCTCTTCGTACCCGCCCGCCCGCAGCTCGTCGCAGCGCGCGGCGGTGCGGCGGTCCTGCCAGACGATCGCCTCGTGCAGGGGCTCTCCGCTGACCGGGTCCCAGACGCACACGGTCTCGCGCTGGTTGGTGATGCCCACGGCGAGGAGCTCGCCCCCGCGCACGCCGGCGTCCGTGAGCGCCTCGCCCGCGACCGCGTGCGTCGCCTCCCAGATCTCGTTCGCGTCGTGCTCCACCCAGCCGGGCGACGGGAAGGACTGCGCGAGCTCCCGGTAGGCCGAGCCGATCGGCTCGGCTCGCTCGTCGAACACGATGCACCTCGTGCCCGTCGTCCCCTGGTCGATCGCGAGGATCATGAGCTGGCAGCGTAGACCGTCATCGAGCTCGGGCGAGGTAGGCGCGCGCGAAGTCCACGAGCTGGCGCGCGCGGTGGGCGAATCCGGCGGGCGTGCGGTGGGTCGCCCGATGGCTGAGGTCGAGCTCGATCTCGAGCACGCGATGGCCGGCGCGGACGGCGTCGATCGTCATCCCGACCTCCATCCCGAAGCCGTGCGCGAACGGCAGCACGTCCCCCAGGACGCGCGCGCGAAGGGCGCGCTGCCCGGAGATCGGCGCCCGTGTGCGCAGCCCGCACCGGCGACGGATCGCCCAGCGGGCGAATCCCACGGCCAGGCCCAGCCCGCCGCCTACGCGCCGCGCGAACACGGCCACCGCGACGTCCGCGTCTCCCGAGCGCACCGCCCGAGACAGCTCCTGCAGGGCGCCCGCGGACGCGCCGAGATCGCCGTCACACAGGACGAACACGGCCTCGCCGTGCCCGTCCGCGCCGACGCCGCCGCGCGCCGGTCCGCCGTCCGCCGCCTTCTCCTGCACGGCGTCCGCGCGATGCCCCGGCGCCTGCCCCCCGAGCGCCGCTCGAACGGCCAGCGTGGCGGCGCCGCCCTTGCCGATCACCCGCTCGCTGCGAACCACCATCGCGCCGGTCCGGCGAGCGATCTCGGGCGTCGCGTCGGTGGAGCCGTCGTCGGCCACCCACAGCGACGCGCCGGGAAAGGCGAGCGCGAGCGCGGCCAGCGTCTGCCCGATGCGCTCGGCCTCGTTGTATACGGTGACGATGACGAACGTGTCGCTGGACATGATCGATCGGCGGCGCAGGCTATTGTCTCGGGATCGTCGAAGACCCCTTTGGAGGTTCGCGTGGCTGAGGTGCAGGCCCACATCACCGGCACGGTATGGAAAATAGAGTGCGCGGTCGGAGACCGGATCCAGGAGGGCGACACGGTGGCGATCCTCGAGTCGATGAAGATGGAGATGCCGGTCGAGGCCGAAGACGACGGAACGGTCGCCGAGATCCGTTGCGAGGAGGGTCAGGCGGTCAGCGAGGGTGACACGCTCGTCGTCCTGGCCTAGACGTTGTCCGGCGACACTCCCCCACGTGAGCTCGCCGAAGGCAAGCTCCTCATCGACGAGCCAGTCCGTGGGGTCGTCCGCCTGACGATCTCGAACCCGGCCAAGCGAAATGCGCTCGATCACCCGCTGCTGAACGCGATCACGGCCACGCTCGAGGAGCTTGCCCCGGGCACCGCCGGCGAGACGGCGGGGACACCGCGGCGAAGCGCCCCGCCCGCGATGCCCCGCGCGCGCTGCCTCCTGATCACCGGAGCGCATGGGATGTTCTCCGCGGGCTATGACATCGGCGAGTTGCCCGAGGACGGCTTCGAGGAGCGCGCCGAGCGCCTCGTCGCGCACCCCTTCACCGAAGCGATCGATGCGCTTGAAGCCTTTCCCTGCCCCACGCTCGCCGTCCTCCCCGGCCACACGATCGGAGGCGGTCTGGAGCTCGCATTGGCGTGCGATCTGCGACTGGCCGAGCAGGACATCAAGCTCGGCATGCCGCCGGCCAAGCTGGGGCTCGTCTACTCGCACACCGGCCTCGGCCGCTTTCTGGACACGATCGGCGCGGCGCGCACGCGCGAGCTGTTTCTGCTCGGCCGCCACATCGACGCCCCCACCGCGCTCGCCTGGGGGCTCGTCAACCGCGTGGCCCCCGCGCGCCGGCTTGACGCCGTGGCGCTCGAGCTGGCTGACGAGCTCGCCGGCAACGCACCGCTGGCCCAGATGGGCAACAAGCGCGTGATCGCCGCCATGCTGAGGGCCGAGCGCGAGCTGCCGGCGGACGTCGAAGCGGAGCTCGTCGGGCTGCGACGCGCCTCGTTCGCGTCGCAGGACCTGCGCGAGGGCGTACGCGCGTTCGCCGAGAAGCGCCCCGCGCAGTGGCGTGGGGAGTGACCCCGCGCGCCGTCGAGGGGTGACGCTCGCGCCTCGGCGCTTGCCTGTCGCGGCCGAAGCGCCGGCGCGCTGATCGCCCAGCCGTCCGCCGCGACACGTAACGTGCGGCCCGATGCCGCCGCTGATCACTCGTGAGGAGGCCTCGAGCCTCGGAGAGATCGAGGACCACGAGCGGATTCAGGCGCTCGTCCAGCGCGCCTGGGAGGCGCGCGTGGAGCGGTTCGGCGACTCCACCGACATGTGCTCGCTGGTCAACGCAAAGTCCGGCGGCTGCGCGGAGGACTGCGGCTTCTGCGCCCAGTCGCGCTTCGCCGAGGCGGAGACGCCGATGCACGCCCTGATGGACCCCGAGCAGGTTCTCGAGCATGCGCGCGCCGCCGAAGCGGCGGGGGCGCACCGCTTCTGCATGGTCACCCAGGGGCAGGGCCTTTCCAAGCGCGACTTCGAGAAGTACCTGGAAGGCGTGCGTCTTGTGGCCGAGCACACGAACCTGAAGCGCTGCGCCTCGATCGGGCACATGTCCAGCGCGCGGGCGAAGGCGCTCAGCGAAGCCGGCATCCAGCGCGTTCACCACAACGTCGAGACCGCGTCCAGCTACTACGACGAGGTCACCACGACGGTGCGCTACGAGGGGCGCATACGCACGATCCAAGCCGTGCGCGACGCGGGGCTCGAGACCTGCGTGGGCGGAATCCTGAACCTCGGCGAGAGCCGCGAGCAGCGCGTGGAGATGGCGTTCGAGCTGGCCGCGATCGACCCGACGAGCGTTCCGATCAACCTGCTCAACCCACGCCCGGGAACGAAGTTCGGAGACCGGGAGCTGATCGACCCGTGGGAGGCGGTGAAGTGGATCGCGATCTTCCGCCTGATCCTGCCCGGAGCGCTCTTCAGGCTGTGCGGCGGCCGGGTCGAGAACCTCGGCGCGCTGCAGCCGCTCGCGGTCAAGGCTGGGCTCAACGGGGTGATGATGGGCAACTTCCTGACCACTCTCGGGGCGGAGCCCGAAGAGGACAGGGCAATGTTCCGCCAGCACGGGCTGAACGTCGGGCGCCATCATGACAACGCCTCCAACCCCCGGCCCGACAACCGCTCGGGGTGGCTGTGCGGAGAGACGCCGGATGTCGTGGAGGAGCTTCTCGAAGATACGGGTTGCGCCTCGAGGGGCGAGTCCAGCGCGAGCGTCGTCGGCGAGCACGGCGCCGGCCGGTTGAACGTGCGCCTGTGGGATCCGTCCACGCAGCTCCGCTACAAGCCCAAGCGCACCGTGCCGCCGCGGCCGGACGGCGCCGCGAACCAGGTGCCCGCGGGGTCGGGCACAGGCGCCGGCCGGCCCGGCATGCTGGCCGGCTGGGGAGACTGACACGACAAGGCGGGAGGTTTGAGGATGAGCGAGATCGGGGAGCGGCTGGCGGAGCTCGAGCGAATGGGCCTGGATCGCCGGGTGCGCATGGTGAGCGGACCGCAGGGACCGCGGGTGCTGCTCGACGGCAAGCCGGTGCTGCTGCTGTGCTCGAACAACTACCTCGGCCTCGCCGACCATCCGCGGGTGCGCGAGGCGGCCGCGGAGGCGGCGATGCGGTGGGGTGTCGGAGCGGGCGCCTCGCGGCTGGTCTCGGGGACGATGACGATCCACCGCCGCCTGGAGGAGCGCCTGGCGGCGTTCCTGCACAGCGAGGCATGCCTGTTGTTTGGATCCGGCTACCTCGCGAACATCGGCGTGATCGGGTCACTGGCAGGTCCCGGCGACACGATCTTCTCCGATCAGCTCAACCACGCCTCGATCATCGACGGCTGCCGCCTGTCGCGGGCCGAGGTGGTGGTCTACCGCCACTCAGATGCAGAGCACCTGGAATGGAACCTGTGCCGGCACCGGCGCCGGCGCGACGGCACCGGCAGGCGGCTGATCGTGACCGACGCGGTGTTCTCGATGGACGGCGACGTTGCGCCACTGCCGGAGATCGTCGAGCTCGCCGGCGCGCACGGCGCACGCACGATGGTCGACGAGGCGCACGCGACCGGCGCCCTGGGACCGGACGGGCGCGGCGCCGTCGCGCAGGCGGGTCTGGAGGGCGAGATCGATGTGGTCGTGGGCACGCTCGGCAAGGCGCTCGGCTCCTACGGAGCGTACGTGTGCGCCGACTCGGAGACCGTGCGCTACCTGATCAGCACGGCCCGCCCGCTGATCTTCTCGACCGCGCCCCCGCCGCCCGCCGTCGCCGCGGCGCTGGCCGCGCTCGATCTCCTGCGCGAGCGCCCGCATCGCGTGCGGCGCCTGCACTCGAACGCACGCGTCCTGCGCCGCGAGCTCGCCGCCAACGGCTTTCCCGTTCCCGAGGAGGGAATGCACATCGTGCCGCTCGTCGTGGGCGAGGAGCAGGCGGCGATGCGGTTGTGCCAGGAGGCGATCGAGCGCGGGGTGTTCGCCCAGGCGATCCGCCCGCCGACGGTCCCCGCGGGAACCGCCCGCATGCGGCTGACCGTGATGGCCTCGCACACGGCCGCCGAGCTGGGCGTCGCGGCACAGGCGCTCGGCGAGGCCGCACACGCGGCCGGCCTCGACGCCGCGGCGATCGGGCCACCGGTGCTCGAGCGACGCCTCGCGGACCCCGAGCCCTCGATGGCGGGCGAGGAGCCGTGGGCCGCCGGCGCGGAGCGGTTCGATTCGCCGGCCGGGGCGTTCGCCTCGGACCCCGAGCCCTTCATCCCGGGCGCAGAGCCGCTTCCCGCCGACGCGGGGCCGAGCCCGGGACGCGCGCGCCTTGCGGCGGCGGCGCGGTCACGGTACGGCGCCCCGTTCGACGCCGAGGGCGTCGAGGGCGGGGAGGAGGCCTCGGTCGTGTCCGGCGCCGAGCGGCCCAACCTCCCGTTCGACATCGAGCGCGAGACCGCCGTCCCGCGCGCCGCCTAGTCCACGCCGCGGGCGCAGATGTGCGGGGCCTGTTCGTCACCGGTACGGACACCGGCGTCGGAAAGACGATTCTGAGCGCCGCGCTGCTCGCGGCGATGGCGCGCGAGGGCGAGCACGTGCGCGCGTACAAGCCCGCGGTGAGCGGACTCGACGAGGCGAGGAGGGCTGCCGCGCCCGGGCGGTGGCCGCCCGATCACGAGCTGCTCGCCGGACTCGCCGGGATGGAACCCGACGAGGTCGCGCCGCTGCGCTACGGCCCGGCCGTCTCTCCGCACCTGGCGGCGCAGCTGGCGCGGGAGCGCATCGATCCGGCGCGGCTGCTGGCCGGCGCCCGCGCCGCGGCGCGGCGCGACCGTGCCGGCCCGCGCGAACAGGAGAGCACGCTCATCGCCGAGGGAGTCGGCGGGCTGCTCGTGCCGCTAGCGGAGGATTACACCGTGTGTGACCTCGCGGTCGCGATCGGGCTGCCCATGCTGATCGCCGCCCGCCCGAGCCTCGGCACGATCAACCACTCGCTGCTGACCCTTCGCGCGGCGCGCACGGCCGGGCTCGCCGTGCGCGCCGTCGTGCTCACGCCGTGGCCGCGTAGGCCATCGCGGCTCGAGCGCTCGAACCGCGAGACGATCGCGCGCCTTGGCGCGGTCGAGGTCCAGACGCTCGCCGAGGTGGCGAGCCCCGATGCGGCCGATCTCGCCCGCGCCGGGGCGAGCCTGCCGTGGCGACGGTGGCTCGCCGGCTAGCCCGATGCGCGGGCGGCATCGACGATCGCGCCGGTGACCGCTGCCACATCGTCCTCGCACATCACGTACGCGGGCATCGTGTAGATGAGGTCACGGAACGGGCGCAGCCACACGCCGCGCTCGACGGCGACCGCCGTGGCGGCCGCGATGTCCACCTCGCCGCGCAGCTGCACCACGCCGATCGCACCCAGCACGCGAACGTCGGCGACGCCCGCCAGCTCGCGGGCCGGCTCGAGGCCCGCGCGCAACTGCCGTTCGATCTCGTCCACCCGCTCGCGCCAGCCGCTCTCACACAGCAGCTCGAGCGACGCGAGCGCGACGGCGCAGGCGAGCGGGTTGGCCATGAACGTCGGTCCGTGCATCAGCCCGCCGCCCTCGCTGGCGGAGACGGCGTCGGCAACCGCACGCGTGCACAGCGTGGCGGCGAGCGTCATGTAGCCGCCGGTCAGGGCCTTGCCGACGCACATCACATCGGGTGCGAGCCCTGCGTGCTCGCACGCGAACAGCGCACCGGTGCGACCGAAGCCGGTCGCGATCTCATCCAGGACGAGCAGCAGATCGTGCTCGTCGCACAGCCTCCGCAGCAGGGCCACGCACTCCGGGGAATGGAAGCGCATGCCGCCCGCGCCCTGAACGACCGGCTCGAGGACGATCGCGGCCAGCTCGCCCGAGTGGCGGCCGACGAGCTCGCCCACATGCGCTGCCCAGGGCTGGTCCAGGCCGGCGTGAAACCCGTCGGGAGGGCGCTCGGCGAAGACGTGCGGCGCGAGTGCTCCGGGGAACATGCCGTGCATCCCGGCGACCGGGTCGCACAGCGCCATCGCCCCGAACGTGTCCCCGTGGTAGCCGCCCCGCACGGTCAGCAGGCGCGTGCGTCCCCTGCGCCCCGCGGCGCGCTGGAACTGCAGGCACATCTTGATCGCAACCTCGACCGACACCGACCCCGAGTCGGCGAAGAAGACAGCCTCGAGGCCCTCGGGCGCCATCTCGAGCAGGCGCTCGGCCAGACGCACGGCCGGCTCGTGCGTGAGCCCGCCAAACATCACGTGCGCCATCCGCTCGAGCTGTCCTCGGACCGCCGCGTCGAGCGCGGGGTGGCGGTATCCGTGGATCGCGCACCACCATGACGCCATCCCGTCGATCAGCTCGCGCCCGTCCGCCAGCCGCAGCCGCACGCCCGCCGCCGAGACCACCGCCAGCGGGTCGAGCGCCGCCGGCAGCGCCGCATAGGGGTGCCACACACGCTCGCGGTCAACCGCGAGCAGCTCGCCCCAGTCGGTCAACTCGGCCGATCGCGGACGCCCCATCGCGCCGGCCAGCGGGCCCCTAGTCCTCGTAAAGCGTGAAGTCGCGCTTGCGCGCTCCGCAGACCGGGCAGAACCACGTGTCGGGGATGTCCTCGAAGGCCGTCCCCGCCGGGATCCCTCCGTCGGGGTCCCCGTCCTCGGGGTCGTAGATGTAGCCGCAGGACTCGCAGATCCACCGCTGCAGGGTTCTCGTCGTGGTGGGCACCAACCGAAGGGTAGCGACCCTCTCGGCAACCGGCCCCCTCCTGCACCGATAGGGTCAACGGATGAGCGAGCACAGCGAAGGCCCTCAGAGCACGGACCTGCGACAGGGGCCGGGTGAGGAGTACAACCCCGGCCCGGCGACGGCCGCGCGGCAGGCGGCGACCGTGATCCTGCTGCGCGGCGGCGCCGAGAGCCTTGAAGTTCTGCTGGTCAGGCGCACCCCGAAGGCGCGGTTCATGGGCGGCGTGTGGGTGTTCCCGGGGGGGGCGGTCGACGACGGCGAGGGTCACGGCGACGATGCCCACCGCGCGGCGGCGATCCGCGAGCTTCGCGAGGAGGCCGCGATCGGGCTCGAGGATCCTGGCGCCCTGGTCAAGTTCTCGCGCTGGATCACCCCGGCCGAGGTTCAGATCCGCTTTGACACCCACTTCTTCCTCGCCGCGCTTCCGCCGGGCCAGGAGCCCGAGATCGATGGCGAGGAGTGCGTCGAGCTGGGCTGGTTCACGCCCGCGGCCGCGCTCGCCGCATATCGCGCGGAGGAGATAGCGCTGGTCTTCCCGACGATCAAGCACCTCGAACAGCTCGACGGCTTCGCCTCGGTGGAGGAGCTGCTCGCGTACGCCGGCGGGCGCGACGTGCAGCCGATCCAGCCGAAGGTGATCGTCGAGGGCGAGGTGGCGCGCGTGCTGCTCCCCGGCGATCCCGGATACTGAGCCGCGCGGGCGCTGCTCCGGTGGCCGATGCGATCGGCGCGAGCCCGCCCGCAGGCGGGCGGACGCTCAGCCCTGTTGCTGCGCGTCGATCACGTGCGTGACGGCGTTGATCAGCGCCAGATGCGTGAACGCCTGGGGATAGTTGCCGAGATGGCGCCCCGAGGACGCCTCGAGCTCCTCGGCGTAGAGCCCGAGGGGAGAGGCGTAGCCGAGCAGCCGATCACACAGATGCTCGGCCTCGCGGTGCTCGCCGATCTCAGACAGCGCCGATACCAGCCAGAAGGAGCAGATCAGGAACGTTCCCTCCTCTCCCTGCAGGCCGTCGTCGGTCTCCTGGGTGCGGTAGCGCAGCACCAGCCCGCCGTCGGTGAGCTCGTCGCGAATCGCCATCACGGTCGCGCGCACGCGCTCGTCCTCGGGCCGCAGGAAGCGCACCAGCGGCACCAGCAGGTTGGAGGCGTCCAGCGCGTCGGTGTCGTAGTGCTGGCGGAAGACCCCGCGCGAGTCCACTCCCCGGTCGAGAATCTCCGCGCGGATCTCCTCGGCGAGCGCCTGCCACTGCTCGGCGCGCTCGACCTCGCCGCGCCGTTCGGCCAAACGCGCGCCGCGATCCATCGCGACCCAGCACATCAGCTTGGATGAGACGTAGTGGCGGGGCGCCCCGCGCGCCTCCCAGATCCCCTGGTCCGGCTCCCGCCATATCCGCATGACGCACCCGACCTGGTCGATGAGCACCGGCCACAGGCGCTCGGGAATGTGGTCGCGTTTCTTGGAGTGCAGATAGACCGAGTCGAGCACCGCCCCGTAGACGTCGTTCTGGCGCTGGTCGTACGCCGCGTTGCCAATTCGCACGGGGCGAGCGCCCTCGTAGCCCTTCAGATGATCGAGCGTGGACTCCACGAGATCCTTCTGACCCTTGATCCCGTACATGATCTGCAGGGAGCCATCCTCGTTGCGGGGAACGTCGGCGACGTACTGGATGAAGTCGTCGGCCTCCCAGTCCAGGCCGAGCGCGTGCATCGACCACAGCGTGAACGAGGCGTCGCGCATCCAGCAGTAGCGATAGTCCCAGTTGCGTTCGCCTCTCGGCGTCTCGGGCAGCGAGGTGGTGGCCGCGGCCACGAGTGCGCCGGTGGGCATGAAGGTGAGGCCCTTCAACGCGAGCGCCGAGCGCTGCAGGTGAAAGCGCCACGGGTGGTCGGGATAGACGCCATCCGCAAGCCACGTGCGCCAGAACTGGCTCGTGCGCTTGATGTGGCCCTCCGCCTGCTCGACGGTTCGCGGACCGCCCAGGCCCTCGGTCCAGGACAGCGCGCAGAACCGCTTCTCGCCTTCGACCATCGTGTGGCGGCCGTGCACCCGGTTGCCCTCGATGCCGACACGCAGATCGCTGAAGAGACGAAACGCCGTTTCGCCGTCCTCGGTGGCGTCGATCACCTCCGCGGCGCCCCGCGTGCAGTCCACCGCGAATCCGCCCTCGAGGCCGGCCTCCACCATGTTCCACGCCGCCGGCGTGGTGCCGTACTCGAGCACCGGCTCGCACACCAGCTCGACCTGCACCTGGCCCTGGGTGCATTCGATCACTCGCACCAGCAGATGGTCGGCGTCGAAGTCCGTTGGGGGGCGTGTGTGGCTCGATCCGTGCTTGTTGTCGTGCCAGTCGCCGATCGTCAGCGCCTCGATCACGCGCATCCATCCCTGCGGGGTCATCCACGTCGTCTCGATGATGTTCGTGCCGGGGATGTAACGCCGGCCGGCAGGCACGTACAGGCCATATGGCCCCACCCGCCAGGTCCCGGCGGCGCGATCGAGCAGCGCTCCGAACACCGACGGCGAGTCGAAGTGCGGCATGCACATCCACTCGATCGAGCCGTCCGAGGCGACGAGAGCGCCGGTGTGGCAGTCCGAGAGAAAGCCGTAGTCGGCGATCGGCGGGAACGGCGAGTCCAGCGACGCCGTCAGGCTGGCGACGGCTGGGGAGCTCACCATGGCGCACCCTCGAACACCGGTCGCTGCACCCCCGCCGGCAGCGCCCCCTCTTCCTCGAGCTTGTCCAGATGGGCGGCGAGCGTGGCGGTCGCGATCGGACGCAGCGCCCCGGGCACCTCCGGCCAGACCGCGTCGAGCAGCTCCGCGACCGTGCGCTTGCCCGCGCGGAGAGCCGCGATCAGGCGGTTCTCGCGGTCGACGCGATGCTCGAGGTACTCGCCGAGCTTGGCCCGCGCGTCCGGCACGGGCGGCCCATGGCCGGGACAGAGGACGGCGACGTCCTCGCGCGCGCGAAGGCGCGCGAGCGCGAGCATGTAACCGGACATGGCGCCCGGGTGCGGGCTGATGAACACGCTGCCCTCCCCCAGCACGGCATCGCCGGTGAAGCACGCCCCGCCGGCGAGGAATGCGAAGTGGTCGACGGCATGCCCCGGTGTGGACACAGCCTGGAAGGGGCCGAAGCGAACGTCGTCGGCGAGCTTCACGTCGACGTCGCCGCGAGCGCCGGCCAAGGGTGCGGGGCGTTCGTCGATCAGCGTCGCCACGGCTTGAGAGTGGTCAGGATGATCGTGGGTGAGCGCCACCCCTCCGAGGCCCCCCCGCGCGTCGATCGCCGCGAGCAGCCGCCCGATGTGGGCGTCGTGGCTCGGACCTGGATCGACGACCCACGCCGGCCTGCGTCCCACCACCCACGAGTTCGTGCCCGACAGCGTCAACGGCCCGGGGTTCGGGGCTCGCACGCGCAGGACGTCGTGGTCGGCGAGCAGCTCGACCTCGGCGCGAGCCTCGCGCGACCCCTCCTGCACGTTCCTTCCGCGTGGCGGGGAGGCGCCCATGGGTGCGACGTTAGCTGAGACGACGGCGAGAGCGGCGCCCTGCCGGATTCACCTCGACCTGCGACGCGCGCTCCGGCCGTTCCCCTGGCCTCGCCTTCCACCGCCCTGCCCGCGGGTGGCGTCGCTCGGGAGACCGCCGAGCTGGAGCTCACGGTGAAGCCCCAGGCCGCCGACCATCCCCGCCAGCTCGCGTGCCTGCTCGTGGGCCACGAGGGTCACCCCCACACCGCTCGCCCCCGCGCGGGCCGTGCGACCGACGCGGTGCACGTAGTCGTCGCGCGTGGCGGGGATGTCGTAATTGATCACGTGCGTGATCCCCGCGACGTCGATCCCGCGTGCCGCGACGTCGGTGGCCACAAGTGTGTCGACGACGCCCGCCTCGAAGTTGGCGAGCGCGCGCTCGCGTTGCCCCTGAGACTTGTCGCCGTGCATCGCCACGGCTCTCACGCTGCTCGCGGCGAGGCGCTTGACCAGCCGGTCGGCGCCGCGCTTGGTGCGCACGAACACGAGCGTCAGGCCGCGCTCCGCGTCGCCCAGCTCGTCGACCAGTCGCGCGACCTTGCTCTGGTGGGAGACCATCAGGAAGCGGTGCTCCACGTCCTGGCGGCGCTCGGCGGAGTGGGCGTGCTCGTGACGGCGCGGATCGCTCGTGTAGGCCTTGGCGATACGCCCGACCTCGCCCTGGAGCGTGGCTGAGAAGAGCAGGGTCTGGCGCTCGGCGGAGGTCATCTTCACGATCCTGTCCACGACCGGGCGAAAGCCCATGTCGAGCATCCTGTCGGCCTCGTCCAGCACCAGCAGCCGGACGCGGTGAAGCGACACGTCGCGGCGGTCGATCAGGTCGAGCAGGCGGCCGGGCGTGGCGACCAGGATGTGTGCCCGCGCGGCGAGCCGAGCCTGCTTGACGATTCCGGCCCCTCCGTACACGGCCGCGATCGAAAGTGCGCGGGCGTGGGCGATCGGCTCCAGATCGTCGACGATCTGGAGCGCCAGCTCGCGCGTGGGGGCCAGCACGAGCGCGGACGGTCGTGCGTCGGTGTCCTTCAGGCGCTCGACCAGCGCCACTCCGAACGCGAGCGTCTTGCCCGAGCCGGTCGGCGACTGGGCCAGCACGTCGTGGCCCGCCAGCACGTCGGGGATGACCGTCCTCTGGACGGCGAACGGCGTGTCGATGCCGCGGCGGGCAAGCTGGCCTGCGACGACCTCGGACACGCCGAGATCGGCGAATGTTTCATGCGTCATGTGTTGGTGCTCCTTCTGGCGGCCCTCCGGCCGCCGCTGCGAATGGAGATTCGACTGACCCCATCCGCGCCTGCGAGCGCCAACAAAGACCAAGAACCTCGCGGACGACTTCGCCGCCCGCATGGCCACCGTAGCAGCCGCGGCTACTGGAGGTTGGCCATCACGTGCTTCAGGACCGTGTAGTCCTCCAGCGAGTACACGCTCAGGTCCTTGCCGTAGCCGGACTCCCTGAACCCGCCGTGCGGCATCTCGGATACGAGCGGGATGTGGTCGTTGATCCACACGCATCCGAACCGCAGCGCCGCCGAGACGCGCAGGGCGCGCCCCACGTCGCGCGTCCACACCGACGAGGCGAGCCCGTAGCGCGTACCGTTCGCCCAGGCGATCGCCTGCTCCTCGTCGGTGAACGGCTGCACGGTGATCACGGGTCCGAAGATCTCCTGCTGGATCATCTCGTCCTCCTGCCGAAGCCCGGCGACGACCGTCGGCTCGAGGTAGAAGCCGGCCCGGTCGGGCTCGGCTCCGCCGGTGACGATCTCCGCGTGCTCGGGCCTGCGCTTCAGAAAGCCCTCCACACGCTCGCGCTGACGGGCCGAGTTGACCGGTCCAAGCGTCGTCTCGGGCGCGAGCGTGTCGCCGATCACGAGCCCCTTCGCCTGGCCTGACGAGGCCTGAGACGACGTCGTCGTACACCCTGCCATCGACCAGCACGCGCGTGGCGGCCGTGCAGTCCTGCCCCGCGTTGTAGTAGCCGGTGGCGGCGATCGTCTCGAGAGCCGCCTCGAGGCCCACGTCGTCGAACACCACCACCGGGGCCTTTCCCCCAAGCTCGAGATGCACCCGCTTCAGCGTATCCGCCGCGGTGCGCGCGATGTGCTTTCCCGTCCGCACCGACCCCGTCAGCGCGACCATGTCCACCTCGGGGTGGCTTATCAGCGCCTCGCCGGTGGGCTCGCCCGGGCCGGTGAGCACGTTCAGCACGCCCTTCGGCAGGATGTCCGCCGCGAGCTCGGCGAACCTCAGCGTGGTGATCGGCGTGGTCTCGGCGGGCTTCAGCACGATCGTGTTGCCCGCCGCCAGAGCCGGGCCGATCTTCCAGATCGCCATCATCAGCGGGTAGTTCCACGGCGTGATCTGGCCGATCACCCCCACCGCCTCACGGCGCATGAACGAGGTGTAGCCCCTCCATGTACTCGCCGGCCGCCCTGCCCTCCAGGCAGCGCGCCGCGCCGGCGAAGAAGCGCAGGTTGTCGACCATCACGGGGACCTCGTCGTTCTCGACCGCCGCCAGCGGCTTGCCGGCGTTCAGCGCCTCGAGTCGGGCGAGCTCCTCGCCGTGCTCCTCGAGCTTCTGCGCCAGCGCCAGGAGCGCCTGCGCTCGCTGGGCGGGCGTCGCCGAGGACCAGCCCGCGAACGCCCTGCGTGCAGCCGCCACGGCGCGGTCGACGTCCTGCGGGCCGGAGACGGGGGCACGGGCCAGCTCCTCGCCCGTGGCGGGGTTGAGGATCGATTCGGTCTCTCCCGTCGCGGAGACCGGCTCGCCGTCGATGAAGTTGGCAAGCACGCCTAGCTGGGTCGCCATGTCGATCTCCTCCTCGATCGGGCTTGACAGGTCTCGGTCGGAGCGCACGTCACGACCGTCATACGAGGTCCGGATCGGTTATATCGCAATGGCCGTCTCGGGAGCGCCGAGCGCCTCCGCGACGGCCGGGTGGGTGATCTTCGCCCTGATGCACGTTCAACCCGAGGCGCAGACCGCGATCGCGTCCCATCGCCCCCGCCACGCCGTGCTCGGCCAGCTCGATCACGTAGGGCAGCGTGGCGTTGGTGAGCGCGTAGGTCGAGGTGATCGGCACCGCCCCCGGCATGTTCGTCACGCAGTAGTGGGTGATCTCATCGACCTCGAACGTCGGCTCGGAATGGGTGGTCGGCCGCGAGGTCTCAAAGCACCCGCCCTGGTCGATCGACACGTCCACCAGCACGGCGTGCTTGCGCATCAGCTTCAGCTGCTCGCGCGTCACCACATGGGGCGCACGGCCGCCGTGGACGAGCACCGCGCCGATCACGAGGTCGGCGATCGGCAGCATCTCCTCGATCGCGAGCGTCGAGGAGTAGACGGTCGAGGCGCGCCCGGCGAACGCGACTTCCAGCTCGCGCAGCCGGTCGATCGAGCGGTCGAACACGAACACGTCGGCCTGCATGCCGATCGCGATGAACGCGGCGTTCATCCCCACCACGCCGCCGCCGATCACGAGCACCGTCGCCGCCGCCACCCCCGGCACCCCGCCGAGCAGGATCCCGCGGCCGCCGAGCGGCTTCTCGAGCATGAACGCGCCGGCCTGCGTGGCGATCTTGCCGGCCACCTCGCTCATCGGCGCCAGCAGCGGCAGGCGCCCCTCCGAGTCCTCGACCGTCTCATAGGCGATGCACGTGGCGCCTGACCGCTCGAGCCCCTGCGCCAGCTCGGGCTCGGCCGCCAGGTGCAGATAGGTGAACAGCGTCTGCCCCCGGCGCAGCAGCTCGACCTCCTCGGTCTGCGGCTCCTTCACCTTCAGCAGAGCTCCGCCTGCGCGAAGATGCGCCTCCGCGTCGGCGACGATCCGTGCGCCCTGCGCCTCGAACTGCTCGTCGGACATCGCGCTGCCCTCGCCGGCGCCCGCCTGCACGAGCACCTCGTGCCCGCGCGCGCTCAGCTCCCGCACCCCGGCCGGCGTGATCGCGACGCGGTACTCGTCCGACTTGATCTCGGTTGGAACCCCGATCCTCATCGCCCGCCGCCGCCTTGCCGCGATCCGGCGCAAGCACAAGACTCCCGGAGGGAGTCCAAATCAACAAAGATCTTCACCTGGCGAGCTCCCTGCCGCGCAGCGCAAGCCAGAACTCGATGCGATCGCGGGCGTTCGAGAAGTCGCGCCCGGTCAGCTGCTCGACGCGGCGGATGCGGTAGCGCAGGGTGTGGCGGTGGCAGTAGAGCGCCCTTGCGGCCTTCTCCCAGTGCCCGTTGTGCTCGATGAACACGTCGAGCGATCGCAGGAGCTCCTCGCCATAATCGCCCTCCCCCTGTTCGACCGGGCCGAGCACGCCGCGACAGTAGGAGATGAGCGCGTCGTCGTCCTGCAGCGACAGAAGCAGCTGGAAGGCGCCGAGGTCGACGTACGAGGCCACCTCGGGGGCGTCCCCGTTCTGCAGCCGCACGGCCTCGAGTGCGCAGCGCGCCTCGTGGAAGCTCAGCCGCAGCGAGTGCGTCGCCGCGGCGCGACTCGCGGCCGCGCGCACCCCGCCGAACCGTCTCGCGGTCAGCTCTGCGCGGATCTTGCGCGCCAGCTCGATCGGCTCGACGACCCTCGGCATCGATGACGGCGCACACGAGCCCCGCGCGAATCGCCACGAGGCTTCCCATCTGCTCGCGCTCGAGTATCCGTTCGAGCAGCGCCGCCGCGCCGCTCGGGTCCTCGAGCGAGAACGCCAGCACCGCCACCTGCTCGCCGATCCCGAACGGGCGCAGCCGCGCCTGCAGCTCCTCCGGATAGAGGTGTCCGGTGAGCGCCTCGGCGAGGACGTCGCCGGCCATGTTCCGCTGAAGCATTTCGTAGCGCTCGTTCACGAGCTGCGCGAACGCGCGCTCGGTGATCGCGATGAAGGGCAGCTCGTAGGGAACCTCGAACAGCGGAAACGAGCGCTTGCGAGCCGCCGCCAGCAGGGCCGCCGGGCAGCCGCTTGTGGGTGAAGCCGGTGCCGAAGCCCAGGCCGGCGATCTCGTGGTCGGCGAGGCGCTCGATCAGCTCGCGCTGGGCCTTCGCGCCGGTCAGCTGCACCCCCGTGGTCAGCAGCAGCTCCCCGCCGCGCAGCCACGGCGTCGGATCGGGCAGCTCGGTGCTGTGCACCCAGCGAACATGCGCCTTCGCCGAGTCGTGGCCGCTAGCCAGCTCCAACCCGAGCTCGGCGATCAGGCTCTCGACAGTGAGCTCCATCTCTCCACCCGTTCTGACGCCTCGCTGAGCACCGGGCGCAGGACCGCCTCGATCTCCTCGAACTGCTCCTCCCCGGCGATCAGCGGGGGCGACAGCTGAACGATCGGGTCGCCGCGGTCGTCGGTCCGGCAGATCAGCCCACGCCGGTAGAGCTCGCCGGAGAGGAAGCCGCGCAAGAGCTCCTCGGCCTCCTCGTGGGTGAACGTCTCCTTGGTCTCCTGATCCTTGACGAGCTCGATCGCCTGGAAATAGCCGGCGCCGCGCACGTCGCCCACGATCGGCAGATCGCGCAGGCTCTCGAGCATCTCGCGCAGACGGCCTTCGTTCGCGCGCACGTGCCCACACAGCTCCTCGCGCTCGATCACCTCGATGTTGGCCAGCCCAACCGCGCACGCCATCGGGTGCCCGGCGAAGGTGAAGCCGTGGTTGAAGATCTCCTTGCCGTGCAGGAAGGGCTCGGCGACATGGTCGCCCACGATCATCGCGCCCAGCGGCGCATACGCGGAGCTGACGCCCTTCGCCGTCGTGATCATGTCCGGGAGGTAGTCGTAGCGCTCGCAGCCGAACCAATGGCCGATTCGCCCCCAGGAGCAGATCACCTCGTCTGAGATCAGCAGCACCCCATGGCGATCGCAGATCTCGCGCACCCGCTGGAAGTAGCCCTCCTGGGGCACGAAGCAGCCGCCGCCGTTCTGCACCGGCTCGAGGATCACGGCAGCCACGGTCGCGGGCCCCTCGAACAGGATCGCCTCCTCGATCGAGTCCGCCGCCCACAGCGGATCGCGGTCCTCTTTCCAGCGGTAGGAGTTCGTGTTGGCGGCGTGGCGCCCGCCCGGCGTCAGCGGCTCGAACGGTTCGCGCAGCGCCGGCAGCCCGGTGGCGGTGAGCGCGCCCATCGACGTGCCGTGATAGGCCAGGAAGCGGGAGATGATCTTGTGACGCCTGGGTTCGCCTCGCGCGGCGTGGTAGGCCTTTGACAGCTTCCACGCGGACTCGACCGACTCCGAGCCGCCGGAGGTGAAGAACACGCGGTTCAGGTTCCCGGGCGCGAGCTCCGCGATACGCGCCGCCAGCTCGATCGAGCGCGGATGCGCGTAGCTCCAGTTCGTGTAGAAGCCGAGCTCCTTCGCCTGCCGCGCGGCGGCCTCGCCGAGCTCCGCGCGTCCGTGGCCGATGTTCACGCAGTACAGCGCCGACAGACCATCCAGATAGCGCCTGCCGTGCTCGTCATACACGTAGCAGCCCTCGCCCCGCACGATCACCGGCACCTCGGCGCCCTCCGCGTAGGCGCCCATGCGCGTGAAGTGCATCCACAGGTGGCGCTTGGCCTGCTCTTGAAGATCAGTGGACATTCGATGACCCTAGCTCCCTCGACGGTGACTAGACATCACGGACAACGCTACTGCGCCCCACCCCGACGCTCAAGGCGCCGCACGGTCAACGTGCACAATGCCCATTGTACTGACTGTATAACTCGGCGGACGCGTTTTGGGGATTGCGCCCATTGGCTCTGGCCAGCGGGGGTTGTAACTTCTGTTACGACAGGCCCTCGCTTCTGTGATCGCCGACAGAGAGGAGCCACGATGGCCACCGACAGCATTGCCGCACCCGGAGTCCCGGCGTCCACCGGAGTCCCGGGATCGTCGGGAGTCATGGACAAGGGCCTCAAAAAAGGCGCCATCGGTTACATCTCGAACATCGTCATCGGCGTCGCCTCCACGGCACCCGCGTACTCGCTGGCGGCGACGCTCGGGGCAATCGTCGCCGTCAAAGGCGTCGGCGTGCACGCTCCCGCGGTGATGCTCGTGGCGTTCGTCCCGATGCTCCTCGTCGCCTCCGCCTACAAATACTTCAATCGGGCCGACCCCGACGCGGGCACGACGTTCGCGTGGGTGACACGGGCGTTCGGTCCGACAACCGGCTGGCTGAACGGATGGGCGATCTTCCTCGCCGACGTGATCGTGATGGCCTCGCTTTCGGACATCGCCGCCATCTACACGTTCAAGCTGTTCGGCTTCACGGAACTGGGAAACTCCAAAGCCGCGATCATCATCGCCGCGGTCCTATGGATCGCGATCATGACCTGGATCTGCTATCGCGGCATCGAGCTCTCCGCGCGCATCCAGCAGGTCCTGCTGGGCGCCGAGATATTCATCCTCGGGCTCTTCTCGGTGGTCGCCTTCGCCAAGGTCTACGGCAGCCATCCACCGGCGCACTCGATCAAGCCGTCGCTGTCCTGGCTCAACCCCTTCGCGATGAGCTTCGGCGACCTCGTGGTCGCGCTGCTGCTCGCGGTGTTCATCTATTGGGGCTGGGATTCCGGGGTGGCGGTCAACGAGGAGTCGGAGGACCCGGCCGAGGGTCCCGGCAAGGCGGCGGTCGTCTCGACGGTCCTGCTCGTGCTGATCTACGTCGTCGTCTCGGGCGCGGCCCAGTCCTTCCACGGCACGGCCTTCCTCACTGCCGAAGGAAACAAGGAAGACATCCTCAACGCCCTCGGCGCGGGGGTTCTCGGCGGCACGCTGAACAAGCTCCTGATCATCGCGGTCCTCACCTCCGCTTCGGCCTCGACGCAGACGACGATCCTGCCGACGGCCCGCACGACGCTGTCGATGGCCCACTGGAAAGCGGTCACAGCGCTGCTCTCGCGGGTGCACAAGCGCTACCTGACTCCGACCGTCTCGACGCTAGGCTTCGGCCTGCTCGCGATCATCTTCACGGTCGTCCTGCTGCTGTTGTCGGAAAGCGTCCTCGAAGACTCGATCACGGCGATCGGCTTCCCGATCTGCTTCTACTACGGGTTCACCGGGGTCGCCTGCGGCTGGTACTACCGCCGCGAGCTGTCCAAGAGCGCGCGCAACTTCCTACTGCTCGGCCTCGGCCCGCTCGTCGGCGGCCTGATGCTGTTCGGGATCGGAATAAAGGCCGCGGTCTACTACGGCCACAGCGCAAACGTCTCATCGAAACCGATCCTGGGGATCACGCTGCCGTTGTGGATGGGCATCGGCGGCATGGTGCTCGGCGCCATCATCCTGCTCGTGTCGAGGCCGTTCTTCCGCGAGTTCTTCTCGCGCAAGAGCGAAACCGCACCCCCGGGCATACTCGAGCGGCCGCCATCGCCGGTGCTCCCGGCTCCGGTGGACTTCTGAGGAGAGAGGGACGCGGCGCGCGAGTGGGAGGCTCGCGCGCCGTCGTGGCTGGCCGCGGGGCGAGCCGCTCAGGCCGAGGCCGAAAGCTCCATCTGACCGTGCGGCGAGCCCAGCTCCGCCAGCCGCTCGAGGAACGGCTTAGGCGGGAACGCCTCGGGGCCGAGCACGCCCGCGCCCTTCCATGCGCCCTCGTCGATCAGCTCGAGCGCCACCACCGGATTGATCGCGGTCTGCCACACCACCGCCTGGCTTCCGTATTCGCGCATCGTGTGCTCGTTGTCGACCACGTGGTAGAGATAGGTCGATCGCGGCTCTGAGTCGGCGCCGATTCCCGTCACCCACGTGCCCGCGCAGGTTCGGCCCGTCATCCGCTCCCCGAGCGTCGCGGGGTCCGGCAGCGTCGCGGCGACGACGTCGCGGGGGGCGACCCTCGCGCCGCGCACCGACACCGGCTCGGTGGAGTCCAGGCCGAGCTTGTGCAGCGTGCGCAAGACGTCGATGAACTCCTCGCCCAGCCCGTACTTGAACGTGACCCGCTCGCATGAGACCCAGCGGGGGATGAGCACGACCTCCTCGTGCTCCACGTTCACGCACTGCACCTTCCCGATCCCCTCCGGAAACTCGAACACCTCGGGCTCGGAGAACGGCGCGGTTGTATAGAAGCCACGCTCGCGCTCCCACACCAGCGGCGGGTTCAGGCACTCCTCGATCGTCGTCCAGATCGAGAACGTCGGCGCGAAGTCGTAGCCGTCCACGACCAGATCCGCGCCGTCGCGCACCCCGACGTCGGTCACGCTTGCGAACAGCTCCTCGGCCGCGTAGCGGGCGAACACGTCCGAGAGGCCGGGCTCGACGCCGATCCCGACCAGCGCGAGCAGTCCCGCCTGCTCCCACGCGTCGTGCCGGCTCAGCTGCCGTTCGCCCAGCATCTCGCCCGGCAGCTCGTACGGGCGCTCGGAGTGAGGGTGCGACAGCGTCATCGCCATGTCCAGGTAGGTGACGCTCGGCGTCGAACGCCGCGCCGAAGATGGGCTCGTTGAAGCGCGGATCGCACGCGTTCAGCACGGCGTCGGGCTTGACCCGCGTGATCAGATCGACCAGCTGCTTCCGGTTGGAGGCGTCGACGCGCTCGGCGGCGAAGCGCGCCGGCTCGCCGAGGCGCGCAACCACCGAGCGCACGCGCTCGGGCGCCACGTCGGCGAGCACCACCCGCTCGAACGTGGGCCGACGCTGGGCGATCGCCGCAAACGCCGCTCCCACGCCGCCGGCTCCGACCACGAGAACCCTCATCCGGGCAAGTGTTACGCAAATCAGAACCCCCGACAGGCACAAGCCAGCGGCGTCCGTGCGCCGCTATGTAGCAGGTGACTGCCGTATGCTGCGCCGATCCGCGCGGTCTCGAACACCAGCAGGCGATGAGCACGGGCGTCCCCAGCACTTCGCGCACGCCCCCCGGAGCACCCGATCCCAAGAGCGCGCGCGTTCCACGCGACGGCGAGCCTGACGTCGCGGGCGAGACATCCGCATCAGACACGCCGGAGCACCGCGCAGAAGCGCTGAACCCGGTCCGCTGGGCCCCCTCCCCGGCCCTCCCCGCAGTCGAGCTCCTGGTGGTGGTGCTCGCGGGGATCCTGCTGGCGATCCTCACGAGCTGGCCGCTCGTGCTTCACCTGCCGAGCCGCATCGCGCCCGATCTCGGTGACCCGGTGCGCACCGCCTGGGAGATCGCCTGGGTGGGGCACGCCATGCTCCACCATCCGCTGCACCTGTTCAACGCGAACGTCTTCTACCCGCACCCTCTCAGCCTCGCCTTCTCGGACTCGCTGCTCGGCTACGGACCAGCCGCCTTCTTCGGCTCGGGCACCGTCGCCGCGCTCGTCCGCTACAACCTGCTGTTCCTGTTCGCGTGGTCGCTGTGCTTCGTCGGCGCCTACCTGCTCGGGCGCGAGCTCGGCCTGGGCCGCCTCGGCGGCGCCGCCGCCGGCGCGGCGTTCGCGTACGCGCCCTACCGCGTGACCGAGGCGGGTCATCTGCACGTGATCTCCTCCGGCGGCCTGCCGCTGGCGCTGTTCCTGCTCGTGCGCGGCTACCGGCGAGGCTCGCGCGGGCTCGTGCTGGCAGGCTGGCTCGTATCCGCCTGGCAGGTCAGCCTCGGCTTCACGCTCGGGCTCCAATACTGCTACCTGCTTGCCGTGCTGGCCCTGCTCGTGCTGCTCGCCTGGTGGCGTAGGCGCCTGAGACCCGGCCCCGCGTGGGGGGCACAGACGGGGAACGCCGTTTCGCAGGGCGGTACGAGCGCGAGCGCGGCTGAGCCCGCACAGGCAGCGGCGCGAGGGCCCGATCTGCCGCGCGGACCGCTGATCCCCCGCCGGCTGCTCACCGTCACGTGCATCGGCATCGCCATCCTCGGCGTCGTCGCGATCTTTCAGGCGCGCCCGTATCTGCAGGTCGCCCATGACTACCCGACCGCGAAGCGCACGCTCAAGGAAGTCAAAACGTACTCCTCCGGTCCCGCCGCGCTGCTGGCCGCCTCCTCGGAGAACCGCGCGTGGGGCACGGTGACGGCGGGGATGCGGGCAAACGTCCACTCCAAGAACGAGAGCGTGTTCTTCCCCGGCGGGCTGATCCTGCTGCTTGCCGTGATCGGCCTGGCGGGCGTGGGCAGGTCGGCGTACACGCGCCGGCTGCGCCTCGGTCTGGCGATCGGCATCCTCACGTGTTCGATCCTGGCTCTCGGGCTTGGGTTGACCGGCGCGGGCTACCCGTATCGGCTGCTGTACGACTTCGCCCCGGGCTGGGACGGCGTGCGCGTGCCGGGCAGGCTGTTCACGCTGGGCACGCTCTTCTACGCGCTACTTGCCGGCGCCGGCGCGCAGCTGCTCGTGCGGCGCACCGGCGCGTGGGGCGAGCGCCGGCAGCTGCGCGGGCTGGGAGCGCTGCTCGGGGGGGCGCTGCTGATCGGCCTCGTCGGGGAAGGCGCCGGGCACCTCGCCCACCCGGTCGTGCCCCAGCCGGCTCGGGCCGAGGTCGGCCTGCCCGGTCCGCTTCTCGACCTGCCCACCGACGGAGCCGCCGACCGGCTGTGGCAGTACTTCTCGACCAACGGGTTCTATGACATCCCGGTGGGCAACAGCACATTCGACATCCCGGCTGTCGACGACCTGCGCGGCGGCATGAGCGGCTTTCCCGATCGCGCGAGCGTCGAGAAGCTCCGCTACTACGGCATCCGCACGGTGGTCCTGCATCTGCACATGCCGCGCCTGCCGGGCATCGTCGGCTACGCGATCGCGGAGCCGCCCAACGTCGCGGTGGCGGCGGCGAAGCCGATCGCGGGCCTCGGCGTCACGCGTCGGCGCGTCGGCGCGCTGGTCATCTACGCGATCGGCCCGGGCCCGAAGGCGCTTCACGGAACGGACTGATGCTCTCCAAGAAGCGCCTCGCGCTGGCCGCAATCCTGCTCGTCGGCGTTGCCTACGCGACGATGATCCAGAGCTTCTCCTGGAATCAGACCTCCCACTACGACCTGATCCGGACGCTTGACAAAGACGGCACGACGATCGATGCCTACCAGGAAAACACGGGCGACAAGGTCTTCTATGAGAAACACTGGTACTCGGCGCGGGCCCCCGGCCTCGCCCTGTTCGCGCTGCCCTTCTACGACACGCTGAACCTCGTCAACGCCGAAGCCTGGACGCGCTCGCATCGAGCACCGGCACAGCGCAACGGAGACGGGATGATCTACCTGATCGGCCTGTGGGCCAACGTCCTGCCTGGGCTGGCGCTGCTGCTGCTTCTGTGGCGCGTCGCCGAGCGCTTCGAGCCCGGCTACGGCGCGGCGGCGGCCGTCACCCTCGGCCTCGGCACGATGGTGCTGCCGCTCTCGACGCTGCTCTTCTCCCACGTCTTCACGGCGTTCCTCGGCTTTGCGGCCTTTGCGCTCATCCTGCACGAGCGCGACGGGCCGCCGCGCATGGCGCTGCTGTGGCTCGCCGGCCTGGCGATGGGCTACGCCGTCGCCTCGGAGTACCCGCTGTTCTTCGTCGCGATCGTGCTCGGCCTGTACCTGCTCTCGCGTCGCGACGCCCTGACCGCGCCCCTGGTGGTGCGCCGCGCCGGGGCCTACATACTCGGCGGCGTGATCGGCATCGTGCCGCTGCTGCTCTACAACCACTACGCCTTTCGCTCCTTCACGCACCTCGCCTACTCGGACGTCCCACGCCAGCAGAAAGGCTTCTTCGGCATCGGCCTGCCCAGCCTGAAGGTGCTCGCCACGCTCCTGTTCGACTCGCGCGGGCTGCTGACGCTGTCGCCGGTGCTGCTGATGGGCGCGATCGGCACGGTGCTGATCTACCGCCGTGGATGGCGCGCCGAGGCGTTGACGATCGGCGGGATCTGCCTCTGCTACCTGGGCTACAACTCGGGCTACTACCTGCCGTTCGGCGGCGGCTTCATGGGCCCGCGCTTCCTGACGACGATGCTCCCGTTTCTCGCGCTCCCGCTCGGGGTCGCCTTCAAGCGCTTCCCCGGCCCCACGATCGCGCTCGCGGCGGTCTCCCTCACGACGACCGTGATCGCCACGATCACCCATCCGCTCGTCGGCTATGAGACCGAGGTCGTGGTCTGGGCGCGGTACCTGCGCGAGGGGTTCTTCCAGCCGACGATCGCCTCCGCCTACGGCCTGGGACGGGGCTGGGGAGGGATCTGGCCGTTCCTGCTCGCCGCAGGTGGCGCCGTGCTGCTCGCTGCCTACGCCAGCCCGCGCGTTCGCCTCACCGCTGGGGCGATCGGAGCCGGGGTGCTCGCGCTCGGCGCCTGGTGCGCCTTCGCCGCGATCGCTCCCACGGCGCTCGGGATCGACCACCAGGGCCTGCTGAGCATCGTCAAGGCCGGCGACCACACGGCCCTGCACAAGGGCTTCGGCAGCTACCCTCTGAAGACCCTCGCCCCGCTCGCCGCGCTCGCCGGCCTGATCGCGCTGGCGGCCGCGCGCCTGTTGCGCAACGAGCCGGGCAGCTCGCGCCGCGCACCCGTGGCGGACGCCCCCGGCCCACCCGTAGCGCTTTCGGCCTAGGTCAGGTCTTGCTCGTCTTGACGTTGCATTTCGCCCCGTGCAGCTGGCGGCAGACCACTACATAGCCCGGGCGCGGCTGGTGGTGAGAGTTCGTCAGCCCGGCGTCAAAGCGCGTCGCGTTGACCCCTCCGGTCCAGTCGTACACATACAGGCGCTTGATCTGCGACACCGCGCCGGCGAGCGCGAACATGTACTTGATCACCTTCGCCGCCCGCGTCAGACCCGAACCGTGCCGGTTGGGGAATTCTCCGCCGAACTGCACGATCCCACCGGTCTCCGTGAGCCACACCTGTCCGCGGAGCGCGGCGGCGATGGTCCGCGTGCGTACGCTTTCCAGCCGGTTGACGTCCGAGTAGTCGTGCAGGCCCCAGATGGTCGGCATGATCGTCCGCAGCCGGCCGATCTCGCTCTTGAACGCCGCGATGTAGCTGAGCGTCGGGCTGATGTTCGCCTGGTCGAGCACGTCGAGGCCGATGACGGTGCAGTGCTTGCACACCCGAAGCAGCGCCTGATAGTACTTCGCCGCCGCCACCGCCGAGGGGCTGGAGAAGGCGTGGGGTACGTTCCCGCGGTTGGCCTCGTCCCAGGACTGATATTGGCGAACGTGGGGAAAGAGCTTCACGAACTTCTGCACGTCGCGTTGATAGGAGGCGACGCTGGGCAGCTTCGTGGGCGTGTACTCGGAGTGGTAGAAGGCGACCAGCACCTGCTGGTGCTCCCTTTCGGCGGCGTGGATCCAGACGGTCGCCTTCGTCAGCGAATACGGGTGCACGGCCGCGTCATATGGGGCGATGTATCGCGCGATGCGCGTGTGCAGCTGTCGCCACAGCGGGTTGCCGAACATCTCGGGGCTCTCGTCGCCGATGCCCGTCATGTAGGACGCCGCGGAGTGTGCGCTGGGTGTCCGCGCGCTCGCCGCCGCCTGGCCGATCGCGCTCGAGCCGAGCGGCGCTCCCGCGATCAACGCGAGCATGACCGCGCAGGTCGACAGCCGGGGGAATCTCAGAACTGGTCGTGTCATAGCTGGTCCTTCAACAGACGTGGGGGGCGGATGTTGCTGACCGGGCTTAAATAAAGCTCGTGTGATGGTAGGGGCTCCGGGAGGACTCCCCGCCGGTCCCGGACCGCCCGTCCGCGAACCCACGCCTAAGCGCTTCGTCCGCTTGGATCGGGCCGATGCGGGTGCCCCGCCCTGCGAATGTTCGCCGTCTGGGCCCCCGACCCCTGCCGCTGAAGCGGACTCTTCATCGCCGCCCCTGGATCGTCAGACGCGCACGTGGGTGGGTCCGGCCCCGGGCGACCACAGGTAGACTGGCGCGCGGCGAGCCGGGAAGCCTGGTCGGCGTGCCCTCAGGGAGGGAGACCGAGTGACCCCAAGCCCCCTAGACATCCCGACCCCGGTGGCCGGTCATCGGCGCCTGAGGCGCGACCGACCGAGTCACGGTGCTCGCCGTGTCTGACCTCCTGCTCGGCGTCGGCTTCATTTCGGCCGCCGCCGTGAGCCTCGCTGCCAGTTGGCTGCTCGTCACCTCGTTGGAGCGGGTCGGGGCCCGGCTCGGCTTCTCCGAGGCGCTGCTCGGCCTGCTCGCGGCGCTGGCGGCCAATGCCCCTGAGATCACGGCGGCCGTCACCGCGCTCGTTCGCCACGACCAGCGCCTGGGCGCGGGCGTCGTGATCGGCTCGAACGTATTCAACCTGGCGGCCCTGCTCGGCCTCTCGGCCATCGTCGCCGGCCAGATCGCGATCCATCGGCGCGTGATCGAGCTGGCAGGCGGGGTCGCATTGTGGATCGCCGCCGTGTCCCTCGCCGTGGTCATCGGCGTCTGCTCGCCGCTGATCGGGCTGCTGTTGGTGCTGGTGGTCCTGGCGCCCTACGTGCTGATCCTCGGCGTGCGCCACGAGCGGCTCGTCCGCACAGGACTCCCCGAGAGCTGGTCGCGCTGGCTGATCGCGGCGGTGAGCGAGGAGGAGCTCGAGCTCGAGGTCGCGATTCATCCCCGACTGGGCGGCGCTCGCGACGCTCTGACGGCGGCCGGCGTGGTGGTGGTGGTCGTGGCCGCGAGTATCGCGATGGAGCGGGCCGCCTCCGAGCTGGGCACACGCCACGGGGTCCCGGGCATCGTCACCGGCGCGCTGGTCCTGGCCGCCGTGACGAGCCTCCCGAATGCCGTCGCGGCCGTGTATTTGGCGATGCGAGACAGGGGGACCGCCGTGCTCAGCACGGCGCTCAACAGCAACGCGCTCAACATCTTCGCCGGGCTGCTGATACCCACGACTATTCTGGGCCTGGGCGCCCCGTCGGCGCAGACGACCTTCGTCGCCGCGTCCTACCTGGCGATGACCATACTCGCGCTGGTCTCGACATACATCAACCGCGGACTACGCCGCGGTGCCGGGTGGCTGATCATCGGCGCCTACGCGGCGTTTACGGGGGTGCTCCTCGCGATCGCCTACTGAACGCCAACCCCTGGCCCTCAGAAGTGCCCGCTCACCTCGCTCGCGGAGATGCGGCGCGTGTCCTCAGGCGCTGGGCGCAGGATGAGAATCTCGGCCGGCACCCGGTCGAGCAGCCATGTCAAATCGTCATAGCTCAGCCCGACGTGAGGGTCTTCATCGGCGGAGACGATGATCCGGTCGAACTGCTCCTGCTCGAGCAGTTTGCGCAGCGCGTCGCGGGCGGAGCGCCCTCGGCCGACACGGGAGTCGACCGCGACGCCCTGCCAGGACAGGCTCTGCTCGATCGCCTCGAGCAGCGGCATCCCGCGCGCGCACTGCACCGGCAGGGCCGTCTCCAGCGGCAGGTTCATCGGCACGCTCGCCAGGAAGGCGGGCATGACAATCGCGTTCTCGGCCTTGGCGAGGCGAACGGCCGCCTCGAACGAGCGGCGCGAGATCGCCTGACCGGTGAACGGGAGCAGGATCCGTCGCACCGGACGCGGGCGGTTCCGTGCCGAGCGGCGTCCGTGCGGCGGCAGCCAATAGCCCGCCGCGATCCCCAGCAGCACCCCGCCGGCGCCGACGATGACGATCGAGGCTGCGCTCACGTCTTCCCCTGGCTCGAGCGGCTCGAGCGATCCGCGACGATGCGCACGTCGACGCCGGGCAGGCGCTGCATCAGCCGTTGAGGCAGCGGCACGCGCAGCCGAGCGAGACCGCGCGCCGGCCGCGAAGGGGACATCAGGATGTAGGTGCTGCGCCGCCGCGAGGCGACGTCGACAATCGCGCCCGCCACATCGTCGGACTCCTCCTCGAGCATCTTCGCGCCGAGCACCGAGGCGAGCTGTCGCAGCGCGGAGAGCGAGCGCTGCTGGTTGTCTGAGAGGCTTGCGCCCGGTGCGCTAACCCATAGGAGGTCCAGGTCTGCGCCGAGCCGCTGGGCGGATCGCCACGCACGCCGCACGAGGCGCTGGGCGCCCGGATAGGGCTCGACCAGCGCGAGCAGACGCTCGCTGACAGCCTGCTGCGCGTCCCCTGCAACGCTCTCCTGACGTGAGCCGGCGAGCTCGGTGGTCAGGCGCTTGGCCCCCACCTCCTCGGCGACCTGCCGGAGCGCCACCTCGCGCAGCGCGGCGAGGTTCTCGACCTTGAAGAAGTTGTTTAGCGCCGCGTCGATGCGCTCGGAAGCGTAGATCTTGCCCGCGCGCAGACGGTCGAGCAGCGCCTCGGGGGTTAGATCGATGAGCACGACTTCGTCGGCGCGTCCGAGGATCGCATCCGGAATCGTCTCGCGCACGCGCATGCCGCTCAGCTCGGTGATGTGATCGTTGAGCGACTCGAGGTGCTGGACGTTGAGCGTGGAGAGGACGTCGATGCCCGCGTCGAGGATCTGCTCGACGTCCTCGTATCGCTTTGCGTGCTCGGTGCCGGGGGCGTTCGTGTGGGCGAGCTCGTCGATCAGGCACACCTCGGGTGCGCGGCGCAGGATTGCGCGCAGGTCCATCTCCTCCAGCACCGTGTGCCGGTAGGTCACGCGCAGACGAGGCAGCATCGGCAGGCCCTCCGCCAGCTCGGCGGTCTCAACGCGTCCGTGGGTCTCGAGCAGGCCGATCACGACGTCACGGCCGGCCTCCATCTCGATGCGGCCCTCGAGAAGCATGCGGAAGGTCTTTCCAACCCCGGCGGCCATCCCGATGAAGACCTTCAGGTGGCCGCGGCGCTCACCGGCCGGGGTGTCCCCGGCGGGCGGAACGTCGGCACGGGTGGTCTCGCCGCTCATCCACCGAGCAGGTTGTACACGATCAGGTCGATCAGCTTGATGCCGATGAACGGGGCGATGATCCCGCCGAGGCCGTAGATCCACAGATTGCGGCGCAACAGCGCGCTCGCTCCGATCGGCCGGTAGCGCACTCCCTTGAGCGACAGCGGGATCAGCAGCGGGATCACGATCGCGTTGAAGATCACCGCCGAGACGATCGCCGACTGCGGGTTGCCCAGATTCATGATGTTGAGCACGTGCAGCGGTCCCTTGCCGCCCGAGCTCGTCGCGTAGGTCGCGACGAATATGGCCGGCAGGATCGCGAAGTACTTGGCCACGTCGTTGGCGATCGAGAACGTCGTGAGCGCGCCCCGGGTGATCAACAGCTGCTTGCCGACCTCGACGATCTCGATCAGCTTCGTCGGGTTGGAGTCCAGGTCGACCATGTTGCCCGCCTCTCGCGCGGCCTGGGTGCCGGTGTTCATGGCCACGCCGACATCGGCCTGCGCCAGCGCCGGCGCGTCGTTGGTGCCGTCGCCGGTCATCGCCACCAGCCGCCCGTCCTGCTGCTGCTCGCGGATGAGCGCGAGCTTGCGCTCGGGCGTCGCTTCGGCGAGGAAGTCGTCGACTCCGGACTCCTCCGCGATCTTGGCCGCTGTCAGCCGATTGTCGCCGGTCACCATCACCGTCTTGATGCCCATCGCGCGGAGCTGGTCGAAGCGCGCCTTCATGCCCTCCTTGATCGTGTCCTTCAGGTAGATCACGCCGAGCACCTGGCTGTCACGCGAGACCGCGAGCGGCGTGCCGCCCTCGTTGCCGATGCGGTCGAGCTGTGCCTGCAGCTCGGGCGGCGGCGAGCCGCCTTCGCGCCTGACTAGCTCGATGATCGCGTCGCCGGCGCCCTTGCGCAGCCGCCTGCCGTCGATGTCCACGCCGCTCATCCGCGTCTGCGCGGTGAACGGGACGAACTCGGCGCTGGTCGAGCCCATGTCGTGCTCCCGGATGCCGTACTGCTTGGCCAGCACGACGATCGAGCGTCCCTCGGGCGTCTCGTCGGCCAGCGAGGAGAGCTGCGCGACCTCGGCCAGCTCGGACTCGGGCACGCCGGGCATGGGCACGAACTCCGATGCCAGGCGGTTGCCGATCGTGATCGTGCCGGTCTTGTCCAGCAGCAGCACGTCGACGTCTCCGGAGGCCTCCACCGCGCGGCCGGACAGGGCCAGCACGTTGCGGCGCACGAGTCGATCCATGCCGGCGATGCCGATCGCCGACAGAAGGGCCCCGATGGTGGTCGGGATCAGCGCCACTAGCAGCGCGATCAGGGTGGTCTCCGAGATCGCCGTGCCCGCGAACAGGCCGAACGGGCGCAGCGTCGCGACCACGATCATGAAGATCAGCGTCAGCGCGGCCAGCAGGATGTTCAGCGCGATCTCGTTTGGCGTCTTGCGCCGCTCGGCACCCTCCACGAGCGCGATCATGCGGTCGAGGAAGGATTTGCCTGGCTCCTGGGTGATTTCCACGACGATGCGGTCGGACGTGACGCGCGTGCCGCCGGTGACCGCGCTGCGATCGCCGCCGGACTCGCGGATGACCGGCGCCGACTCGCCCGTGATCGCCGACTCATCGACGGTCGCGATGCCCTCGATCACGGAGCCGTCACCGGGGATCAGCTCACCGGCCTCGACCACGACCACATCGCCGCGGGTGAGCTCGGAGGCGGCCTTCGTGCTCCCGTCACGCATCGTGGCGACCGTCTCCTTGCGCATGTTGCGCAGCGTGTCCGCCTGCGCGCGACCGCGACCCTCGGCGAACGCCTCGGCCATGTTCGCGAACACGACCGTCAACCACAGCCAGAAGGCGATCGTGAACGTGTACCAGGCTTCCTCGTGTCCGCCGCCCAGCGGCTTGCCGCCGAACGCCTGGATCAACCACGTGACCGTCGTGATGGCCGAGCCGATCTCCACGACGAACATCACGGGGTTGTGGATCTGCACGCGCGGGTCGAGCTTCTTGAAGCTGTCGAGCAGCGCGCGCCAGACGATGTCGCGCTGGAACAGCGAGATCGCCTGCCGTTCGTGGGTCGCAGGCACTTGTGCAGACATCAGGCCTTTCCTCCGTTGAGCCGGTCGAGCGCGAGGTTGAGCTCGAGCACGTTCACGCCTTCCTCGCCTGAGAAGCCCAGCCCGCGGCCCGAGGTGTAGGTGGAGATCAGGTCCTCGACGGTCGTCCGCGGGAGACCACGCACGGCCGCGATGCGGTAGGCCTGGATCCAGGCATTGGCCTTCGAGATCTCGGGGTCGAGCCCCGATCCCGAGCTGTTGACCGCGTCGACCGGGATCTTCGCCACAGTCAGACTGGGGTCATACGGCTGCTTGTTCGGGGCCGTGTTCAGTTCGAGATACGCCTTCATGTTTTCGGCGTCGGCTTCCTCGGTTCTCGTGCTGTTGGGCCCGTGGTTGGAGAAGGTGCTCGCGGCGGCGTTGTAGGACCCGCCTTCGGTGGCCGAGGGGCGCGTCTGGAAGTAGCGCGGGTCAGCTTCGGTCACGACCGCGCCTTTCACTTCCTTGGGCTTGCCGTTCTTTTCGAGCACCGGCGTGCCGAAGTTCTGGCCGATGATCTTCGAGCCGACGAGCCTTCCGCCGACGTAGATCTTCTGCCCGTTGGCGTTCCCGGGGAACGCCACCTGGCCGATGCCGGTGATCGCGAGCGGGTAGACGAGCCCGAGCAGGATCGCGAACACGATGACGCCGATGATCGAGGTGATGATGTCGCGCTTCATCTCAGTAGAGGTGTCCCGTCAGGCCCTGGACGATCGGGCCCAGTAGCAGGGCTGGAAAGAACGTCAGCGCGCCGACCAGGATGATCACCCCGATCAGCAGCACCACGAACGTGGGGTTGTCGGTGCGCATCGTGCCGAGGCCCGCGGGGGTGACCCGCTTGCCGGCGAGCGCACCGGCGACGGCGAGCGCGAACAGGATCGGCGCGTAGCGGGCGAACACCATGTCGAAGCCCCCGAGCAGGTCGGCGAAGGTGATGCCGTGCGAGCCGACGCTGCCGGCGTTGGGCTGGACGAAGCCCGTGTAGCCGGCGAAGGCCGAGCCGTTGTTGTTCGCCTGGGACAGATATGCGTAGAACGTCTCCGAGAAACCCTGTGGCGTATTGCCGCCCGCCTTCCCGAGCGCCGCTTCGGAGATCGACTTGCGCCCCGCACTGCTCGCGGTGGCAAGCGCCGTGCAGAACAGCGCCGCCAGCGGCGTGATCAGGATGCCCAGCCCGGCGAGCTTGATCTCGCGGGCCTCGAGCTTCTTGCCGAGCCACTCGGGCGTACGTCCCACCATCAGCCCACCGATGAAGACGGCGAGCAGCACATACAGGAGGATCGAGTAGAGGCCCGTGCCGACGCCGCCGAAGATCACCTCGCTCGCCGAGAGGTTGGCAAAGGGCACAGCTCCGCCGATGCCCGTGAAGGACTCGATCGCGCTGTTGACCGCGCCGCAGGAGGTGACGGTCGTGACGACGTCGAACAGCGCCGAGCCGGCGATCCCGAAGCGCTGCTCCTTGCCTTCCATGTTGCCGCCGGTCGAGCCGGAGATGACGTGCGTGTGCAGGCCGGCCGCGTGCTGGGCGGGCGAGCCGTGGGCCTCCGCAACAAAGGCGACGATCACGGCACCGAGGAACATCAGCATCATCGCCCCGAAGATCGCGTAGCCCTGGCGGCGGTTGCCCGTCATCCGCCCGTACATGAACACGAGCGCCGCCGGGATGATCAGCACGAGCAGCATCTCGAAGAAGTTGCTGAACGCCGTCGGGTTCTCGAACGGATGGGCGGAGTTCGTGTTGAAGAAGCCGCCGCCGTTCGTGCCCAGCTCCTTGATGACCTCCTGGGAGGCGACCGGGCCCATCGCGATTGTCTGGTTGAGGCCGGTGATCGTGTGGACGGTCAGGTAGTTGGCGAAGTTCGCGATCACGCCCTGGGAGACGAGCACGATCGCACCGAGCACGGAGATCGGCGCGAGCACGTACAGGATCGTGCGCACGAGGTCCTGCCAGAAGTTGCCGATGCTCTTGCCGTCCGCCCGATGATCCCGCTCACGAGCGCGACCGCCACGACGATGCCGACGCCGGCAGACAGCCAGTTCTGCACCGTCAGGCCGATCATCTGGCTGAGGTAGGTCATCGTCGTCTCGCCGCCGTAGTACTGCCAGTTGGTGTTCGTCATGAACGACGAGGTGGTGTTGAACGTCACGTTCCACGGGGCGGAGTGGAAGCCGAGCGGGTTGAGCGCGTGGGGAACGAAGAACGCGTTCTGCGTGCGCAGGATGAAGTACAGGAACAGCCAACCGGCGAGCGAGAAGACGATCAGGCTCTTCGCATACCCCTTCCAGTCCTGCTCGCGCTCGGGGTCGACCCGAAGGATGCTGTAGAGGAACCGCTCGGGGCCGGAGAAGATGGGCGAGAGGAAGACCCGCTTGCCGGTGTACACGTTCGCCATGTAGCCACCGAGTGGGAAGGCGAGCGCGGTCAGAATCACCGCGAACAGCACGATCGTTAGCCAGCCGGCGAACGTCACTACAGCTTCTCCCCGCGGATCAGCGCGTAGAAGAGGTAGGCGATCACCAGCACCGCCACGACCAGCCCGAAGAAGTCGGCGCCGCTCATATGCGCGATGAATGCTCCGAGCGGAGCCGACACGCTCATACCCGGTCGATTCCCTCGATGATCAGCAGCAGGATCGCGAACATCACGATCCCGAGCACGATGGCCACGACGTCCATGGCCACCACTATGGCTGCGCCCACATCACAGCCGCGTGACGAATCCGGCCACGCGTATAACGATTTCGTTACAGCCCGCCGCACGGCCGCCGCGGCGTGTCGTGCCCGGCGCTCAGCCTCCCACGACGCACGCCTGCCGGCCCCGAAGGGGCCCATTCATAGGGAGAATCGGTAGCCCACCCCGGGGTCGGTCACGATGTAGCGCGGTCCCCCGGCGCCCTCCGGCTCGATCTTCGCACGCAGCCGAGCGATGTGCGTGCGCAGCGGCTGGATGTCCTCGACATACTCGGGGCCCCACACGTCGGCGAGCAGCTTGCGGTGAGTCAAGAGCCGCCCGCGGTTGCGCACCAGCACGCGCAGCAGCTCGAACTCGATCGGGGTGAGGTGGACCGGCTCTGACTGGCGCAGCACGACGCGGGCGGCCAGGTCTATCTCGAGGCCCTCCACGACGATGCTCGGCTCCTCCTCGTCTCGCACCGCGCGACGCAGCGCGGCCTGAAGCCGCGCCACCAGCTCGCGCGCGCCGAACGGCTTGGTGATGTAGTCGTCCGCGCCGGCGTCCAACGCCCTGACCTTCTGCTCCTCCTCGCCCACGGCCGACAGCACGAGAATCGGCATCTCGCTCCATTCCCGCAAGCTGCGCGTCACATCCACCCCGTCGCCGTCGGGAAGCACCAGGTCGACGATCGCCGCATCGGGTGGACTCACGGCCGCCAGGTCGAGGGCCTGTGAGGCCGTTTCGGCGGGGACCGCCCGAAAACCGGCCTCCCGCAACACCACCTTCAGCGCACGCACGATCTGCGGCTCGTCGTCCACCACGAGCACGCGCGGGGGCCTGCCGGCCGGCGGCGGAGCCTGCGGGCTCATGTGGCCCGTGCTCGCGGAGTGGTCAGCGTCAGCGGCTCACCACCGTCGGTCGGCTCCTCGAGTGGCAGCTCGAACACGAACGTGGCTCCCTGCCCGGGGAGGGACTCGACGTGCAGCGACCCGGCGTTGGCCTCGGTGAAGCCGCGGGCGATAGCCAGGCCGAGGCCCGAGCCGCGATGCCCGCCGCCGGATGTCCCGGCGCGGTAGAACGGCTCGAACACGCGCTCGAGCTGCGCCGGCTGGATACCCGGACCGCGATCGACCACGCGGACGATCACGCGGTCGCCGGCGGACCCGTGCAGGCCGGGCTGCTCCTCCGAGCCGCTCGCGCCGGCGCTCCCTGCGGGGCCACGGACGCGCGCCAGGCTGCGCACGGCTCGGGCGCGCACCGACACCGGATACCCGCCGGAGTGCCGTCGCGCGTTCTCGAGCACGTTCACGAACGCCCGCTCCATCTGCACCGGATCGACGCTCACAAGCGGCATGTCGCGGTCGATCGAGAGGCGGAACTCATCCGCGCCCGGCGCGAGCTCGCGGACTGCCGCGCGGATCAGCTCCTCGACGGACGTCCAGTCCGTGCGGGGCTCCGCCGCGCCCGCTTCCAGTCGCGAGAGGTCGAGCAGGTTGTCGACCAAGCGCGACAGCCGTCGCGCCTCCTCCTGTATGACCGCGGCCATCTCAGCGCGCTCCGGCGGCGACAGCGATGGTGAGCCGACGGCCTCGCCGGCCGCCGAGATGGCCGTCAGCGGCGAGCGCAGATCGTGTGAGACCGCACGCAAGAGCGCGGTCTTGACTGTGTCCGCCCTGCGCAGCGCGGCCGTCTCGACCACCCCACCGAGCAGACCCTCGCGCTCGAGCGCCGCGCTCAGCAGCGCCTCGAGCGCCGGCACCACACGCTCCTGCAGCCTGCGCAGGCTCGCCTCGGAGGTGTCGGCGCCAACGAGCAGCGTCCCCAGGCGGCGCGAGCCCTCGCGCAGCGGGAACGCGATGCTCCGCTCATCTCCCTCGACAGCCTCCATCTCGATCGCCGCCGAGGTAAGTTCGAGGGCTCCTGCCAGCCGCGCCGCGGCCGTCGGCAGGACCTCGCTGAGGCTGTTGCCGCGCAACAAGAGCCGCGCCATCTCCGCGGCGAGGTCCGCCTCGCGCCTGCGCGCCTCTGCGTCGCGCGAGCGCGACCGCGTGACCTCGGCAACCGAGCTCGCGAGGATCGCGACCACCATGAACGCGACCAGGGCGACCCAATTGCTCGAGTCCCGTATCGCGAAACGGCCGACGGGCGGCAGATGGAAGAAGTTGAACGCCCCCGCGCTGATCAGCGCGGTCGCTATCCCGAGCCCCGCGCCCCAGGTGACCGACACGACGAGCACCGCCGGCAGGTACACCACGCCCAGCGACACGACCGGGGCGACGTGCTTGAGCGGATAGATGATCAGGGTGAAGAGCGCCACCGCGGCCACGGCGACGACCACGCCCACCCGCCGGGGCGGCGGATCCGGCGCCAGCAGAAAGCCGAACGGGGGCGACACCCGCTCAGCGTAGTCGCGGGTTCGGCTCGATGGCAACCGGGTCACAATCGAATGGGGCGGGTCGCAACCCACCCCACCCGATGCCTCCCCTGCGCTCGCATCCTCCGTGCATGCGCACGATGCCTCCTCTGCGCGGCGGCCCCGGCGTCGGTCGAGGTGACGCCCTGCCGCCGCCATCCTGCGCTCGGTGATCCTCCGGCATGACCGCGCCCGGCGCGTAACGGTCGCGTAACCAGCGTGTGACGGTCCCGTGACCGGCGTCGATTCGCCGGCGCTCGCCTAGGATGCCTCAAGCTTCCGCGCGCTCGCGCCGATCTCATCGGTAGGACGTGCAGAGGACCAAGACGACGACACGCCGAACGCGAATCCTTCCGAAAGCGCGACGCCTGCTGGTGATCGTCGCGGGCGCCTGCTCGCTGGCCGCCCCGAGCGTCGCCGCGGGCGCCGTCTCGCCATTGCCCGTGTCCGACTACAGCGTGCGCTCGACGTGCCCGCCACCGGGTCCCGGAGAAGCGAGCTGCCTGGCGCAGGAGCTCATCCCCGAGACGGCCGAAGCCCGCGCCCACACCCATCCGCTGGGGATGACTCAGAGCACGGCGATCCGCCCGGACAGCGCGGCAGGAGGCGACTTCGGCTTCAGGCCGCAGGACCTGCACAGCGCCTATCAGCTGCCGACGAGCGCACCCTCGCCGCAGACGATCGCGGTCGTCGACGCCTACAACGATCTCAACGCCGAAGCGGACCTCGGCGTCTACGACACCGAATTCGGGCTGCCGCCGTGCACGAGGGAAAACGGATGCTTCCGTCAGGTCAACGAGCACGGAGAAACGAGGAATCTGCCCTTCCCCCAAAGCCAGGAAGCCCTTACAGCCGCGGAAGCGAGGTGCAAAGACGAAGCCCTCGAAAAAGCCTGCGAAGAAGTCGAAACGGCGAAGGGCTGGACCGAAGAGATCTCGCTCGACATCGAGGTCGCGCACGCGACGTGCCAGAGCTGCCAGATGGTGCTCGTCGAGGCCAGCTCGACGTACTATCCGGCCTTCGAAGCCGCCGAGAGCACGGCCGTGAGCCAGGGAGCAAACGAGGTCTCCAACTCCTGGGGCGGCCGAGAGCCTTCAGGAAATCCTCCCGCGTTCAACCACCCGGGCGTCGTCATCACCGCATCCTCCGGCGACGGCGGGTATCTGAACTGGGATGCCGAAAACCGCTTCGAAAGCCCGCTTTTCCCGGCCTCCTCGCCTGACGTGATCGCGGTCGGTGGCACCCGCCTGAAGCTCAATGGCGGGACGTGGCAGAGCGAGACCGTTTGGAACGGATATGGCGCGGACGGAGGAGGCTGCAGCCTGAAGTTCAACGCGCAGCCGTGGCAGTCGAGCGTGTCCGATTGGTCGGCCGTCGGATGCGGGGAAAAACGTGCCGTCGCCGATGTCTCGGCGGATGCCGACCCATACACGGGTGTCGCCGTTTACGACTCCCAGCCCGATGAAGAAGGAAAAACATGGCGAGCCGTGGGTGGCACGAGCCTGTCCTCGCCGCTGATCGCCTCGGTGTTCGCCCTCGCCGGGGGCGCCCATGAAGTGAGCTACCCGGCCAAGACCCTCTATGAAAACGAGATCTCCTCGCCGGCGTCCCTGCACGACATCGTCTCCGGGTCGAACGGAGAATGCACGGAACCGCCCGTAGAAAAAGGCGCATCGGGCTGCTCCGCCTCCGACGAGGGGGCGAGCTGCTCGAAGCACGCGATCTGCCTGGCGGGGCCAGGCTATGACGGCCCCACGGGGGTGGGAACCCCCGACGGGATCGGGGCCTTCCAGCCCGCGAGCGAACCGCCGGTCCAGCACCAGGCCACCGCTCAGGGCGCCGCGTCGGCCGCCGTCACGCCCACCCCATCCGCGGCCGGCACCCCCGCTCCGCTGATCCCGATGGTGTCCGCGCTGTCGCTCACCCCGAGGGCGATCGCCGCGCTGAACCGCACGCGGCCAAAGATCTCCCTCGTGGCCTTCGCCTTCACGCTGAGCGCGCCCGCCCGCCTGCACGTCACGCTCGCCAAGCACGTTCGCGTGCGAGGGCACACGCGCTGGCAGATGCTGCACGTATCGCTGACGATCTCCGCGTCGAGGGGACGGAACACCCTGCGCCTGAACGGCCACGGCACGCTCGCACCGGGGCTCTACCGGCTGACGCTCACGCCAGTGCACGGAGCCCCGCGCTCGACGGTCTTCCAGATCGGCTGAGCGGAGCGGCGGCAGCGCCATCCGCGATCGCCGACGCCGGGCCCACCGGGCGCGATCTGATGTTTATAACCTCCGCGTTCGGGGTAGGGGCGCCGCATAACTGTCGATCGAGGACCATAACTGTCGATCGAGGACGAATCGGGACGAAGGAGGAGGACTTTTCATGCTCAGCAAGACCATGCGGGCCTTGGTGCTGTCTGGCGCCCTGGCCCTAGTCGGGGGGCCGCTCGTCGCCAACGCGGATGCGGGGGGGTTCAATGTCACGCAGAAGTTCGTCAACTGGGTCGTATCCGGGTCGCTCACCCCGAAAACCCTCAACGAGCCGGTGACGCTTCCGGAAGGCTCGACGTTCAACGGCTCGGTCAATCTTGAACTGCCGGCCTTCACGGGCCCGGTGACCGGGAAAGTGTTCGTGCCGCCATTCAACGCCACGATCCCCATCGCCGGCATCCCGACCACGGTCGGGGTGACGTTCACCGAGGTCGGCAACATCAAAGGGGCCCTCACCAGAGCCCCGACTGGTAGCTGTGCGCCGGCGGAACCGAGCCTGATCTGCGTCACGCTCAGCTCCCCGACGTTGGCCAACATCGGCATAACCGAGCTGGGAACCGAAGTCGGCCCGCTCGGGGTGAGCACGACGACGAACTGCCAGACGATCGAACCGATGACACTCGATCTGAGCACGAACGTCACGGTCAAGGAATTCTTTGAACAGGGCGCGCACTTCACCGGCGATACCACGATCCCGCCGATAGCGTGCGAAGGAATCGAAGGCCTAGTGCTCGGCCCCGCGTTGACCCTCGTGATGTCAGGTCCGGACAACCCCTACTCGCTGACGATCGCGCCGCCGGCGAAAAAATAGGGGAAGCGGTAGCCGGCCTGCGGGCGCGGCGCCGGAGCCTCCGATATGCCGAAACGGCCGTCCCCGGGGCGGCCGTTTCGGCGTGGGCGCCCTACCCGCGCGGCGCAGGCGCTTCGGCGCTCGCGCTAGGCGGGCTGTGCCGGCGACAGCCGCGGTGGCGCGCCGTGGGCGAGGAGCGCCTGCGGCAGCTCGACGCTCCCGTCCGCGCGCTGTCCGTTCTCGAGCAGCGCGACGATCGTGCGCCCGACCGCGACCGCGGTCCCGTTGAGCGTGTGCGGCGTCTGCGTGCGCTGAGCGTCGTCCGATCGCTCACGTCGGGTGCGGATGTTCAGGCGCCGGGCCTGGTAGTCGGTCGTGTTCGAGCACGAGGTCAGCTCGCGGTAGCGGCCCTGTCCCGGCAGCCATGCCTCACAGTCGTACTTCTTCGCGGCCGAGTTGCCGAGTTCGGTCACGGCGACGTTGACGACCCGGTAGGGCATCCCCAGCTCCCCGAGGATCTCCTCCTCGATCGCCAGGATGCGCTCGTGCTCTGACGCGGAGTCCTCCGGCAGGACGAAGCTGAACATCTCGACCTTGTCGAACTGGTGCACACGGAAGATGCCGCGCGTGTCCTTGCCGGCGGCGCCGGCCTCGCGGCGAAAGCACGGCGAGAACCCGGCGTAGCGCAGCGGCAGGCGCTCAGCGTCGATCGTCTCGCCGTCGTGAAGCGAGGCGAGCGCTACCTCGGAGGTGCCGAGGAGATAGAGCTCCTCCTGCGGCAGTCGGTAGATCTGCTGCTCTGTATCGGGCAGAAAGCCGGTCCCGTAGAGGGCGCGCTCACGCACGAGCACCGGCGGAATCACCGGCTCGAAGCCGTGCCCGCGCAGCTTCTCGAGCGCCCAGCGCACGAGCGCGAGCTCGAGCATCACCAGGTCGCCTTTCAGATAGGCGAAGCGCGACCCCGACAGCCGCGCCGCGCGGTCCATGTCGATCATCTCCCCGGCGAGCTCGAGATGGTCACGGGGCTCGAAGCCCGGCCGCGAGATCTCGCCCACCTCGCGCACCAGCTCGTCCTCCGGCCCGGGGGCCGCGGAGGGATCGGGGAGGTTGGGCAGCCGCGCGAGAAGCTCGTCGAGTTGCCGTTTGGCGGCCGCGGCCTGGTCGGTCAATTCCTTCACCTGCGCGCTCAGCGCCTGCATCTTCGAGCGAAGGTCCAGAGGTTCCTCACCCCGGGCCTTCGCTGCGGCGAAGGCATCGGAACGAGTCTTCTGCATGGCACGCGCGCTCTCGGCAGAGGTCGTGACCGCACGCCATTGCAGATCTCGTTCGAGGATCTCGTCGATGGCGCCGGCCAGCGACGGGTCCCTGCGGGCGAGCGCCGCACGAACATCGTCTGGGTCCTCCCTGATGCGCTTGAGGTCGAGCACCCCGCCCCCGTCCCGCGGACGCCCTACTTGGTCGAGAGCGTGATGGGCACGGAGGGCACCTGCTTGCGCTGGAGCCCGGAGTACTGGGCCAGGAAGCTTGCCACCGACTGCGCATCGTTGCCGAGCACGATGTTCTCGGGCATGATCGCCCCCGAGAAGCCCCCGTTTCGGATCGCGTAGAGCACCTGTTCGACGTTCTCCTTGCGGATGTTGAAGTTCGGCCCGTTCGTGCGAACGCGGTTCTTGATGCTCGTGGCCGATCCCTCGGCGCCGACCACCGACAGCGTGTGACAGCCCGAGCAATGGTCGAGGAACAGCACGGCTCCCCGGTAGTAGGGGCTCGTCTTGGGGACCTGGATCCCCTGCGACCCGCACGCGCCGAGAACCGCGGCGCCGAGCAGCAGGACCATCAACGTGGCGGCGAGCTTCATGCGCGGGGAATATATAGGCCCATTCAGAACAGGTCCCATTCAGAAGCCGTGCGCCGTGCCGGCCGCACGCAGCGCGAGGACGACCACGACGAGCGCCGACAGCGCCATCACGCCGATCTCGCGACGCACGATCTCGGCGACGAGCGACTGCTGCTCGGTTTCGGGCAGGCCAGAGACGGCCTCGGCGCGATGGAGACCGCGCTGGTCGAGGATCGTCTGCGCCGAGCTGACCCGCAGCTGCTCGGCGACGAACGCCACCGCGAGGGGAAGCAGCGCGTACAGGTAGAAGAGCTGTTCGCTCGGGTACTCTCCGGCGGCCGCGAGCACCCCGATCCCCACCGCGAACGCGACCGCCGTACCCTGCCCGACGCGCAACAGCATCCAGAACGCATTGCTCGATCTCCGATCGAGCTCCTCGCCCCGGCGCCACAGCCACACGCCGAGCAGACCCGATATCGCGTTGAACAGCGCGACCGCGAGCGCGCCGGCGACGACCGCATCGCTCATCCGGCTGATATCGAGCCGATTGCCACTATGTAACACTGTGCCACAAGCGGTGATATAACAGCGCGCGGTGCTGCGAAGCTATCTACCGGCGATCGTCTTCCTCATTCTCGGCGGCGCTGTCGGCGCAGCGTTCGTGGCGCTGAACTCCTTCCTCGGCCCCCGTCGCGCGACGCCCCACAAGCAGGACCCGTACGAGTGCGGCCTGCCGTCGGAGGTCAAGCGCGAGATGCGCTTCGGGATCAGCTTCTACCTGATCGCGATGCTGTTCATCCTGTTCGACATCGAGGTGATCTTCCTCTACCCGATCGCGATCGAGCTGCGCGCGTTTGGCGGCTTTGCGCTGGCCGAGACGATCGTCTTCATCGCCCTGCTTCTGGTCGCGTTCATCTACGTCTGGCGCAGAGGAGCCCTGGAGTGGACGTGAGGCGCGAGCCTGAGGGTCCGGCCGGCGGCAGGGCAGCGGGGCGGGCGCGGACTGAGACGCCGGGCCCGGGAGAAGCTCTGCGCGTGCAGGGCCTGAACGCGCGCCAGCTACTGCGCGGCGGCGGCCTGGAGGGCGCCAACCAGCCGGCGCAGCTCGAGGGAGCGGACCTCGAGAGCTACGTCTCAGAACGCATCCTGACGACGACACTCGACAAGACGGTGGCGTGGGCGCGATCGAACTCGTTCTTTCCGCTTGCATTCGGGCTGGCCTGCTGCGCGATGGAGCAGTTCCACGCGGCCGGCCCGCGCATGGACATCGCGCGGTTCGGCTTCGAGGCGTTCAGGGCTTCGCCCCGCCAGGCGGACCTGATCATCCTGGCCGGGCGGGTGTCGATCAAGATGGCGCCGATCATTCGCAGGCTCTACGACCAGATGCTCGAGCCGAAGTGGGCGATATCGATGGGCGCGTGCTGCAGCTCGATGGGCGTGTTCAACAACTACGCGCTGGTCCCGGCCGACAAGTTCCTGCCGATCGACGTGCACGTTCCCGGATGTCCGCCCCGCCCCGAGGCGCTCATGCACGGCATCCTCAAGCTGCGCAAGATGGTGCAGGACGATCCCGACATGGGCTGGCGCGAGCGGTATGAAGCCGTCGGCACGGAGGAGGCTCCGTCAGGTGCCTGACGCCACGGGGCTCGAGCTGCTCGCCGCGGAGCTGGGCGATGCGACGCTCGAGACCGTGTTCTTCCGCGAACGTGCCACCCTCGTGGTCGACCCGAGCCGGATTCGCACGGTGCTGCAGACGTTGCGAGCACGGGGATACTCGTTCCTGGCGAGCGTGCACGGCGTCGATCACTATCCCGAGGAGCCGCGCCTGGGCGTTGTGTACGAGCTGCTGGACATGGGCAGGGTCGACCGCATCACCGTCAAGCTCCGCGTGCCGCTCGACGCGCCGCAAGTTGAGTCCGTGACCGGGGACTGGCCGACCGCCGACCATCAGGAGCGCGAGGTGTATGACATGTTCGGGGTGGTGTTCGAGGGCCATCCCGACCTGCGCCGGATCTTGATGCCCGAGGACTATGAGGGCTACCCGCAGCGCCGCGACTTTCCGCTGGGCGGCGAACCGGTGCTGTTCACGCGCGACGAGGCCAAATGGCTGGAGAGGCGCGAGTGAGCCCGCCCTCGACGGACGAGCCGTCGCTGTCGGAGTACCGCCGGCGTGAGCAGAGCATCACGCTGGCGCCCGTTGAGGAGCAGCTCGACCGAGCCGGCGGCTCGGAGACGACCGAGCAGCTCTTGACGCTCAACTTCGGCCCACACCACCCCGCGACCCACGGGGTGCTGCGACTGCTCGTGACGCTGCAGGGCGAGGTCGTGCGCGACCTCAAACCGATCGTCGGGTACGTGCACACCGGGATCGAGAAGACCGCCGAGGACAAGGCCTACTGGAAGGTCATCCCGATCGTCGAGCGAATGGACTACCTGTCCTACTACTTCAACGCGATGGCCTACTGCGGCGCGGTGGAGGCCCTGCTGGAGGTCGAGGTCCCGTCGCGCGGACAGTATCTGCGCGTGATCCATCTCGAGCTGAACCGCATCGCCTCGCACCTCATCTGGCTGGGCACGAGCGCGCTGGACCTCGGCGCGATCTCGATATTCCTCTACTGCCTGCGCGAGCGCGAGCTGATCCTCGACCTGTTCGAGATGTCCTCGGGGCAGCGGATGCACACGCGCTACTTCCAGGTCGGCGGCGTGATCGAGGACATCCCGCCGGGATTCGAGTCGAAGCTGCGCGAGTTCTTGAAGATCATGCCCGCGCGCGCCGACGAGTACGGCGCGATCCTGAACTCCAACGAGATCGTGCTGCAGCGGCTGCGCGGAACATGCCCGCTGGACGCGGAGACGCTGCTGGGGCTCGGCGTGAGCGGTCCGCTGCTGCGCGCGGCGGGCAACCCATGGGACCTGCGCAAGGCCACGCCGTACAGCTCCTACGAGGACTTCGAGTTCAAGATCCCGGTGGGCACGACCGGCGACAACTACGACCGGTTCGCGGTGCGGCTGGCCGAGATCTATGAGTCCGTGCACATCGTCGAGCAGGCGCTCGACGGGCTGCCCGAGGGGCCATACATCACCGAAGATCGGAAGGTCGCCCTGCCCCCCCGGCACGAGCTCGCAACCTCGATGGAGGCGCTGATCCACCACTTCAAGCTCGTCACCGAGGGGTTCAGGGTGCCGCCGGGCGAGGTGTACAACCCGATCGAATCCCCGCGCGGGGAGCTCGGCTGCTATGTGCGCTCGGATGGCAGCTCGAAGCCCGCACGCGTGCACATGCGCGATCCGTCATTCGTCAACCTCCAGGCGCTGGCGCACATGAGCCGCGGCAACTACATCGCCGACATGATCGCAACCACCGCGATGCTCGATCCGATCCTGGGAGGGATCGACAGATGAGCGCCGCGCCAAGCTCGCGCGGCTGGGATGCGCCCGCCGACCTCGACAAGGACCCGGCGACGATTCCCGATCCCGCGACGACTCCCGTCCCAGAGGAGTTGCGCATCGAGATCAAGTCGCACATGGCGCTGTATCCCGATTCGCGCTCGGCCGCCCTGCCCGCGCTCGTGGCCGCGCAGCGCGTCCACGGCTGGTGCTCGCCGGAGGCGATCGCTCAGGTCGCGTGCGTGATGGGCGTCACGCCCGCCTCGCTCGACGCGGTGGCGACGTTCTACGACATGCTCGAGACGGCGCCCGTCGGGGCGCACGCGATCTACGTGTGCACGAACATCTCCTGCTCGCTGCGCGGCGCCGAGGAGCTGTACGCCGCGATTCGCGATGCGACGAGCGAGGATGCGACGTTCAACGTGCGCGCATTCGAGTGCCTGGGCGCATGCGACATCGCGCCGATGGCGTCCGTCGACGGGGTGTACGTCGGCCCGCTCGAGACCGAGGATGTGTCGCGCCTGCTCGACGACGCGCGCGCCGGGCGACCCGTGCTGGCGGACAAGCAGCTCCTGCGCAGAGCCTGCGCCGACCTCCAGGCGCGCGCATGAAGATCCTGTTCGACGGAATCGACGAGCCCGGGTTGAACACGCTCGAGGTCTACGAACGACGGGGTGGATACGACGAGCTGCGCAAGGCGTTGCGCATGACCCCCGCGGAGGTGCTCGGCGAGCTGGAAGCCTCCAACCTGCGCGGGCGCGGGGGCGCCGGGTTCCAGATGGGCAAGAAGGTCTCGTTCCTGCCGCACGGGGCGATCGAGAAGTACCTCGTCTGCAACGCCGACGAGTCCGAGCCGGGGACGTTCAAGGACCGCGAACTGATGCAGAAGACGCCCCACCTGTTGATCGAGGGACTCATCATCGCCTCCTACGCGGCCGGCGCGAGCCGCTCGTTCATATACATTCGCGGCGAGTACGTCCAGCAGGCCGACATCCTCGACGCGGCGCTCGCCGAAGCGCGTGACGCGGGGTACATCGGCGAGCGCATCCTGGGCTCCGAGCACTCGCTCTCGCTCGTCCTGCATCGCGGCGCGGGCGCATACATCTGCGGCGAGGAGACCGGGCTGCTCGACTCGCTGGAAGGCAAGCGCGGCAACCCCCGGCTGAAGCCCCCGTTCCCGGCCAACCAGGGCCTCTATCAGGGACCGACGCTGATCAACAACGTCGAGACGCTGTCGACGGTCCCGGCGATCATGCGCATGGGCGGTGTCGAGTACGCCCGGCTCGGCACCGAAACCTCGACCGGCACGAAGCTCGTGTCTGTTTCAGGCCACGTGCAGCGTCCCGGCAACTACGAGATCGAGCTGGGCGTGCCTTCGCGCGAGATCATCTACGGCCTCGCCGGCGGCCCCGACGAGGGGCGCACCGTGAAGTGCTGGTTCCCGGGCGGCTCCTCCGCGCCGGTGCTGACGGGAGACGACCTGGACGTGCCCTACGACTTCGACTCGCTGGCGAAGGCCGGGTCGATGCTGGGCTCGGGCGCGATCATCGTCGTCGACGACTCCACCCGGATCCTCGACGTCGCGCTGAAGACGGCGAAGTTCTACCGGCACGAGTCCTGTGGCAAGTGCACCCCGTGCCGGGAGGGCACCAACTGGACCGTGAGCATGCTCGAACGCATCGATCGGGGCGAGGCCACCCCGATGGACCTCGAGATCATGGCCTCTGTCCAGGAGCACATCATCGGCAACTGCCTGTGCGTCCTGGGGGACGCGATGGCGATGCCCATAGGTTCGATGATCGCCAAGTTCCGAGATGAGTTCGAAGCGCACATAGAGACCCGGCGCCTGCAGGCGCTCCAGCCCGCCGAGGTTTGATGCCACGCCCGAAGCAGCACATCATCACCTTCACGATCGACGACCGCGAGGTGAGGGCGCCCGAGAACTCCATGCTCGTCGACGCGGCCAAGCACGGCGACGTCGAGATCCCCGTCTTCTGCTACGAGCCGAAACTCGGCCAGCCCGTGGGCGCATGCCGCATGTGCCTGGTCGAGATCGAGGGCATCCCCAAGCTTCAAACTGGCTGTTCGACTCCCGTCAAGGACGGGATGGTCGTGCACACCCAGTCCGAACGCGTGCAGGAGGCCCAGCGCTCGGTGGTCGAGTTCCTGTTGATCAACCATCCCCTCGACTGCCCCGTATGCGACAAGGGCGGGGAGTGCCCGCTTGCAGGACATCACGTTCGGCTGGGGCGGCGGCCTGTCCCGGTTCACCGAGCCCAAGCGCCACTTCGTCAAGCCGCTCGAGCTGTCACCCACGATCGCGATCGACCGCGAGCGCTGCATCCTGTGCTATCGCTGCGTGCGCTTCAGTCAGGAGATCTCCGAAGATCACCAGCTGGTGCTGCTGGAGCGCGGGGCGCACTCATACGTGTCGACGTTCGACGGCCACCCCTACGTCGCGCCGTTCAGCGGCAACATCGTAGAACTGTGCCCCGTCGGCGCGCTCACCTCGCTGCCCTACCGGTTCAGGGCGCGTCCCTGGGACATCGAGGACGCGGGCTCGGTGTGCACGCTGTGCCCGTCGCAGTGCAACGTCACGCTGACCGTGCGCGACGAGCGCGTGCTGCGCGTGCAGGCGCGCGAGCACCCCGAGGTGGACGACGGCTGGCTGTGCGACCGCGGCCGCTTCGCCTACCCGGCGCTCGGCGGTCTCCCCCAGGCGGGCGGCGCGAGGGCGGGCGGGGGCGCGATCGGCGCCGGCGAGCGCGTGATCAAGCCGCTGCTGCGCGACGGCGGCGAGCTGCGCCCCGTCTCGTGGGAGCGCGCGCTCGATGAGGCGGCCGCGGGCCTGTCCCGCGCCGGCGAGCGCACCGGCGCGCTCGTGGGCGGCCAGGCCACGAACGAGGAGGGATACCTGCTCGCGCGCCTGATGCGCGAGGGCCTCGCCTCCCCGCACATCGACTCTCGCCGCGCGGGCACGCTGCCACTCGAGGTGCATCGCGCGCTGAACGACCCCCGCCTTCAGGCGCGGGTGAGCGACCTCGAGTTCGCCCACGCCGTCCTGCGTGCTGGCCGCCGACCCGATCGAGGACGCGCCGATCCTCGACCTGCGCCTGCGCAAGGGCGTACGCCGTCACGGCGTGCGCCTGCACACGGCCGCGCGCAGCGGAGCTGCTCGACGGCGGGCGAAACAGCGAGCTCGCGCATCAGTTGCGTGACGCCGGCGAGGAGGTCGTGATCCTGTGGCACGAACGCCTCACGGCGGGCGCCGACGGCGCGATGTGCGCTCGAGCGCTGCTCGAGCTCGCGGACACGCTGTCGCTCGCCGGACACCGACGGCGCGGGCCTGTTGGAAATCCCCGCTCACAGCAACGGCCGCGGGCTGCGCGAGGCGGGTGTGCTGCCGAACGCCGGCCCCGGCCTGAGCGAGCTCGCCCCGAACGACGGCGACGACGCCCTCGACGCTCGCGGGATCGCCCGGGGGCTGGCAGGGGGAGAGCTGGCGGCGGTGCTGCTGCTGCAATCTGACCCCCTGAGCCCCGTGCGGCCGAGAGTCGCGGACGAGCGAATGCCCTCCGATCGCGACCTTGCGAACGGAGGGCCGCCCGATCCTTCAAGGGCCGCCGACACGGAGCTGTGGCAGCGCGCGCTGGAGCGCGCCTCGACGGTCGTCGCGCACGCCACGTTCCTGACCGAGGGCCTGCGCGAGCACGCGAACATCGTGTTCCCGGCGCCAGGCCTACGCCGAGAAGGAGGGCACGATCGTCCACCCCGACGGGCGCATCCAGCGGCTGCGACCGGCCGTCGCGCACGCGGGCGCCACGCGCGCGCAGTGGCGCCTGATCGCCGACCTGGCGTCCGCGGATCGGGCTCGATCTGGAGGCGCACACCGGCGCGATGGCCTCCCAGCAGCTGTTCGACGCGGTGCCGTTCTACGCGGGCCTGACGCTCGAGGAGATCGGCGGCAAAGGCGTCCGCTGGCAGGACCGCCCGGCCGCCGAGGCATATCCCGGGCGCGAGCAGCTCGTATGAGCGCAGTCGCTCGCCACCGGTCGGCTTCTACGAAGAATGGTGGATCCAGGTCCTGAAGGCGATCATCATCTTCGCCGTCGGCCTGCAGCTCGTGCCGGTCGTGCTGCTCGCCGAGCGCAAGCTGCTCGGGCGCTTTCAGGCGCGCTACGGCCCCAACCGCGTCGGTCCCTACGGGGCGCTGCAGCCGCTCGCGGACATCCTCAAGCTGCTCACCAAGGAGCAGTTCCGCCCGAGCACGTCGGTCGGGTTCCTGTTCGCGTTGGCGCCGCTGATCTCGATCGTCACGGCCGTGGCGGCGTTCGCGCTGATCCCGTTCGGCAACGTCCAGAACATCTTCGGCACGCCCGTCGGGCTGTACGGGGTCGACGTCTCGATCGGGCCGCTGTACCTGTTCGCGTTCGGCGCGATCGCGTTCTACGGGATCATGCTCGGCGGCTGGTCCTCGGGCTCGAAGTACTCGTTCCTCGGCGCGATGCGCGGCGCGGCGCAGCTGATCTCCTACGAGGTCTCCCAGGGCCTCGCGCTCGTCGGCGTGATCATCACCGCGCAGACGCTGTCGTTGACCGGCATCGTCCAGGCGCAGGTCGGGATGTGGTTCATCGTGCCGCAGCTGTTCGGCTTCCTGATCTTCCTCACCGCGAGCTTCGCCGAGACCAACCGCGCGCCGTTCGACCTCACCGAGGCCGACGCCGAGCTCGTCGGGCGGCTACAACACCGAGTTCGGCGGCGGGCGCTTCGCGTCCTACTACTTCGCCGAGTACCTGAACGTGCTCGTCGTCTCGGGCATCGTGACGACCGTCTTCCTCGGCGGCTGGCTGATGCCCTTCGGCATCCACCCGCCCGGCTGGGTCGACCCGATCATCGTGCTCGTGAAGATGTCGTTCATCACCTTCCTGTTCATCTGGGTCCGCGCGACCCTGCCGCGGCTGCGCTACGACCAGCTGATGAGCTTCGGCTGGAAGGTGCTGCTGCCGCTGGCCACGCTCAACGCGCTCGTCACGGCCGTGCTCGTGGTGGTGACGCACTGACATGGGCTCGCGAGACCCCCGAGCCGGCGAGCCCGGAGCCGCTGCACGGCCGTGACGTATGCTGGAGCCCGGGCGAGGATGTCATCGAGGTGAAGCGCACCCCCGCGCCGGGTCCGGCGCGCGGCACCTGGCGCACGTTCCGCGAGACGCTGCGCGGCCTGATGACGACCTTCGGGCGCTTTCACGAAACACCGGTCACCGTCCAGTATCCGGAGGAGAAGACGGCCGTCTACCCGCGCTTTCGCGGCCGGCACAAGCTGCACCGCTTCGAGGACACCGGCCTTGAGAAGTGCGTCGGCTGCTCGCTGTGCGCCGCCGCCTGCCCGGCCGACTGCATCCGGGTCGTCGCCGCCGAGAACACGCCCGAGAACCGGGTCTCGGCGGGCGAGCGCTATGCGGCCGTGTACGAGATCAACCTGTCGCGCTGCATCTTCTGCGGCTACTGCGAGATCGCCTGCCCGTTCGACGCGATCACGATGGGCCACGACTACGAGCTCTCCGACTACGACCGCACCGACCTGATCTTCACCAAGGAGATGCTGCTCGCCGAGCCGATCGAGCGCACGCCGCTGAGGAACGAGGGCGAGTGAGCTCTGTCCTGTTCTTCCTCGCCGCCGTCGGCGTGATCTCGGGCGCGATCGGGGTCGTGGCGCTGCGCGACCCGTTCTACTGCGTGCTGTCGCTCGTCGGGCACCTCGTCTCGCTGGCGGTGCTCTTCCTGCTGCTGCGCGCCGAATTCGTCGCCGCCGCCCAGGTCGTCGTGTACGCGGGCGCCGTGATGGTGCTGTACGTGTTCGTCGTCGCCTACGTCGGAGGCGAGAGCGGCACCCTCGGCGAGCGCCTGCGCGGACCGGGTCCAGTCGGCTCCGGCCTGCGCCTGGGCGGCGCGATCCTCGGGGGGGCGCTGCTGATCGAGCTGCTGATCGCCCTGCTCGGCTCGGGCCTCGAGGCGATCGACGGCGACGGCGCCGGCTACAGTCCGGGGCCACAGGCTTTCGGGACGCCCGCCTACATCGGCAAGCTGCTGCTCACCCGCTTCCTGCTCGCGTTCGAGGTCGCCTCGTTCCTGCTGCTGATCGCCGCCGTCGGGGCGGTCGTGCTCGCCCGTCGTCGTCGCGGCCTCGGTGAGGAGGACGAACGCGATCTGCTGACCCCGCTCGAGCTCGTGCGTCCACGCGGCACAGGCACGATGGCCGAGGGGGTCGGCAGACGCCCATGAGCATCGCCTGGTATCTGGCCGTATCGGCGATCGTCTTCACGGTTGGGGCTGTCGGCGTGATCACCCGTCGCAACCCGCTGGTCGTGCTGCTCTGCCTCGAGCTGATGCTCAACGGCGCGAACCTCGCCCTGATCGCCTTCTCACGGATGTGGGGCAACGGCGACGGCCAAATACTGGCGCTCGTGGTGATGACCGTGGCCGCCTGCGAGGTCTGCATAGGCCTCGGCATGATCGTCGCGCTCTACCGGCGGCGCCTGCCCATCGACGTCGACGAGCTTCGAGAGCTCCAGGGCTGATGGGCGCGACGACGTTCGGCTGGCTGGTGCTCGCGTTTCCCCTGCTCGGCACGCTCGTGCTCGCGTTCGGGCATCGCCGGCTCAAGGCCCTCCCGCCCCGCTCGGCCGGATGGATCGCAACCGGGGCGATCTTCCTCGCATTCCTGGCTGCGCTCGCCTCGCTGATCTCGCTGCAGGACCACTCCGCGGCTCATCGCGAGCTGGTGTCCTCCCTGTGGAACTACGCCGTGACCGTGGGCATCGAAGCGCGGATGTCGATCCTCGTCGACCCGCTGTCGGTGTTCATGATCCTCGTCGTCACCGGTGTCTCGACGATGATCCACCTCTACTCGATCTCCTACATGGACGAGGACCGCGGCTACACCCGCTTCTTCTGTTATCTGAACTTCTTCGTCTTCTCGATGCTCCTGCTGGTGCTCGCGGCGAACTTCCTGGTGCTGATCATCGGCTGGGCGTTCGTCGGCGCCGCCTCCTACCTGTTGATCTCCTTCTGGTATCGGCGCACGACCGCCACGCGGGCGGGGATCAAGGCGTTCGTGATCAACGTCGTCGGCGACGTGGGTCTGGTGCTCGGCACCTACTTCATCTTCAAGCACACGGGGACGCTCGACTTCCTGCAGACCTTCCACGCCGCGAGCGCGGGCGCATTCGGCCACGGCACAGACAACGGCGACCTCGTCGCCGGATGCGTGCTGCTGCTCGTGGGCGCGTTCGCCAAGTCCGCGCAGATCCCGCTGCACACCTGGCTTCCCGACGCGATGGAGGGCCCGACGCCCGTCAGCGCGCTGATTCACGCGGCGACGATGGTCACGGCCGGGGTGTATCTGATCGCGCGCATGCACACGCTGTTCGAACTGGCGCCAGCCGCCCAGGACGTCGGCGCGATCATCGGCGCGGCGACGCTGTTGATCGCCGGCACGATCGCCCTCACCCAGACCGACATCAAGCGCGTGATCGCCTATTCGACGATGTCCCAGATCGGCTACATGATCATGGGCGTGTCCGTCGGCGCCTACGCGGCCGGCCTGTTTCACCTGATGACCCACGCGTTCTTCAAGGCGCTGCTGTTCATGGCGGCGGGATCGCTCATCGGCGCGATGGCGGGCGAGCAGTCGCTCGAGCGGATGGGCGGCTTTCGCAAGGCGATGCCCTTCACCTACGGCTGCTTTCTGATCGGCGGCCTGGCGCTGTCGGGCATACCGCCCTTCTCGGGCTTCTTCTCCAAGGACGAGATCCTGCTCGTGACCGGTGAGCGGGGCGGGTGGCACTGGGCGCTGTACGTGGCCGGCTACATCGGCGCCTTCCTCACGGCGATCTACACGTTCCGGATGATCTTCCGCGCCTTCTTCGGCGAGCCCGTGCCCGAGGCGCGCGAGCTAGAAGACGGCCATCCACACCACGCCGCGGTTCCCAGGAATCCCGCCACCGGCGAGCAGGAGGACACCGACGTGGGCTTCCCCGGTCCCACGCACGCGATCGCCGAACGCGCGCCTCCGATGCGGATCGCGATGGGCGTGCTCGCGCTCGGGGCCACGGCCATCGGGCTCATTCAGATCCCGAGAGTCGACTTCGTGGTCGACGACTTCCTGCGGCCGTCGTTTGCGGGGTCAACGCTGTATGAACGGCACGAACACACCGGCCTGCTCGCGCTCGGGCTGGTGCTCGGTACGCTCCTCGGCCTCGCGGGCATCGCGATCGCCTACCGCGTGTGGGTCGCGCGCCCGGGCACCGCGGCGGCGGTGCGAGCGCGAATGCGCCCCCTCTACGAGCTGTTTGTGAACAAGTGGTACTTCGATGAGGCGATCGACCTGCTCGTGGTCCGCCCAGCGGCGGCGGCGGGGCGCTTTGCCACCTACACGTTCGAGCGCCTGATCGTCGAGGAGACCCTCGTCGGAGGGACCACCGGGCTCGTCCGCGCCGGATCGGCCGCGGTGCGCGCGGCGCAGAGCGGCTTCGTGCGCTACTACGCCGCGCTGTTGGTGCTGGGCGTCACCGGTGTCGGCTTCTACTTCCTATTGCAGTCATGACCCCTTGAGCCCTGCTTGATGCCCGCCCTGTCGATCCTGATCTGGCTTCCGCTGCTGTGTGGCGTTCTGGGCGCGATCGTCTCCGGCCGGCTCCCCCGCCCGGCGGCGACCGTGAACGCGCCGGCAGACGAGAGCGTGTCCAGGCGGACCTGGAGCGCTCCCGGTGTGATGGCACTCGTCGGCTCGCTCGGCGCGCTCGGCCTGGCGATCGGCTACATCGTCGACTACACGCCGGGAGCGATCGGCCTTCAGCACGTCACCGACGTGGTGTGGATCTCCGAACTGGGCATCCACTACAAGCTGGGGATCGACGGTCTGAACGTGTTCCTGCTCGGGCTCACCGCGCTCGTGTTCGCCGCCGCCGTGCTGGCCGCCAACCTGCGCACCGGCACGCCCCCGCCCGAGCGCCCGCGACTCTTCTACTTCCATTTCATGCTCGCCGAGTCGGCCGTGCTCGGCGCGTTCCTGGCCCAGGACCTGGCGCTGTTCGTGGCCTTCTTCGACCTGATGCTGATCCCGTTCTACTTCCTGATCGGAGGATGGGGCCGCGAGCCCGGCCGCGTCAGGGCCACGATCAAGCTCGTGATCTACACGCTCGTCGGTTCGCTGTTGATGCTCGCCGCGGCGATCGCCACCGGTGTCCTCGCGTCCCAGCACGGAGGCGGGCACATCACGTTCGTGCTCTCCTCGCTGCAGGCGCTGCCGCTGAGCAGCGGCTCGCAGGAGTGGATCTTCCTGTTCTTCGCCGCCGCCTTCCTCGTGAAGATGCCGGCGTTCCCGCTGCACGGCTGGATGCCGGACGGCTATCGCGCGATGCCGATCGAGGTGCTGATGGTCTTCTCCGGCGTGCTGTCGAAGGTCGGCGCCTACGGCTTCCTGCGGATCGTCCTGCCGCTGTTCCCACAGGCGGCCGCCCACTTCCAGACGCTGATGCTGCTGATCGCGCTCGCGTCGATCGTCTACGGATCGGCGGTTGCGTTCACACAGACCGACGCACGGCTGATCGTCGGATACTCCTCGGTCGCGCAGATGGGGTTCATCACGCTAGGGATCTTCGCGCTGAACCCCCAGGGCGCGCAGGGGGCGCTCCTGCAGATGTTCAACCACGGGCTGGTGGTCGCGGCGATGCTGTTCGTCCTCGCCCTGCTCGCCCACCGCGCCGGGGGCTCGGAAGACATCCGCGAGATGGGCGGCATCGCCTTCCGTGCGCCGATGCTCGCCTCGCTGTTTCTGATCGTCACGTTCGCGACGCTCGCGATGCCCGGCTCCTCGAACTTCGTGGGCGAGTTCCTGATCCTGCTGGGTGTGTTCAACACCAAGCTCGCGATCGCCGCGATCGCGTTCACCGGAGTGGTGATGGCGAGCGTCTACGCGCTGCGACTGTTCATCCGCGCGATGCACAACCGCGCCGGTCCGAGGGTGGACTCGCGCGAGCTGACGTTGCGCGACGGCGCCGTGCTCGTGCCGCTGATCGCCGTGATGCTGTTCTTCGCCGTCTATCCCCAGCTGGCGCTGCATCGAAGCGAACACTCGGTGAGGGTGGCCGTTGGCCCGGCGCAGATACTCACATCCAGCCACTCGGTCACGTCCGGCTACTCCGCGGGCGGGTCCAGGCAGGCATCCGCGGCGACGGCTCCGGTCAGCTACGAGCCGCCGGCGGGCTGCCGGCGCAGCGGCGCGGCAGTCGCCTGCCCCCCGGGATCCCGGGAGCGGGCCGATGAGGGCCGCGGGCGTGCTCGTTCTTGCGACCGCGCACCTGCGCGGCCCGCACATAGACTTCGCCGCGCTCTCGCCTCTGATCGCGCTGCTGGGCGGCGCTGCGGTCGTGCTGCTCGTCGGCCTGCTCGGCTCGCGCTGGGTGCGCGCCCAGCTCGTGCCGGCGCTCAGCCTGGTCGCGCTCGCCACGGCGCTGGGGTTGACGATCTGGCAGTGGAACGCGCACAAGTCGATCGTCTCAGGCGCGTTGCGGATCGACGACCTGGCGCTCGTGCTGAACCTCGTGCTGATCGCCGGGGGCGCGTGTGCAGTGCTGCTCGCCTGGCGCTCGCTCGCCGCAAGCGAAGCGGCGCACGGCGAGTTTCACGCGCTGCTCCTCAGCTCGATCGGCGGGATGTCGCTGTTGGCCGCCGCCCAGAACACGGTCGCGCTGTTCATCGGCCTCGAGCTGCTGTCGATCCCGCTGTACGTGCTGTGCGCCACCGAAATGAGGCGCGAGCAGTCGCTCGAGTCTGGGCTGAAGTACCTGATCGTGGGATCGGTCGGCTCGGCCACGCTGCTGTACGGGCTCGCGATGATCTACGGCGCGACCGGCGCGACCGACTTCGGCGCGATCGGCAACGCCCTCGCGACAGGCGGCCTCGCGAGCAACCCGCTGACGCTGACCGGCATCGCGCTGTGCGTGGCCGGCCTGTCGTTCAAGGCCTCGGTGGCGCCCTTCCACCAGTGGACCCCCGACGTCTATGAGGGCGCGCCAACGCCGGTTACGGCGTTCATGGCGGTTGCCACGAAGGTCGCCGCGCTGGGGGTGTTCCTGCGCTTCTTCGACGTCGCGCTGATCGACGCCCAGGCCAGCTGGGGGCCGGCGGTGGCGGTGCTCGCCACGATCACGATCCTCGTCGGCAACGTGGGCGCGCTGGGGCAGTCCTCGCTGAAGCGGATGCTCGCCTACTCGTCGGTCGCGCAGGCCGGCTACATGCTCGCGGGGGTGGCCGTGGCCACCCGGCTCGGCGTAAAGGCCACGACGCTGTATCTGGCGGTCTACCTGCTCATGAACATGGCCGCGTTCGCCGTGATCGTCGCGCGCGAGCGCGAAACCGACCTCGGCGACTCGCTTGGGGCGATGCGGGGCCTGAGCCGCGAGCGCCCGTGGCTGGCCTGGCCGATGACGATCTCGATGCTCGGCCTGGCCGGCATACCCGCAACGGCCGGATTCATCGGCAAGTTCTACCTGATCGACGCGGCCGTCTCCGGCGGATACACCTGGCTGGGCGTGGTGATTGTGATCGGCTCGATGATCTCGCTCGGCTACTACCTGCCGGTCGTGGCGACGATGTGGATGGGCGAGGGGCCACAGGACGCCCCGAGCCCTGCAGGCGCCACGGCCTCGACGCCGCATGGCCCCGCGCCGGGCCTCCCGGGCGAGGGTGGCCTGCCGGCGCTCGCGGGCGGCTCGCCCGAGCTGGATGAGCCGCTTTCACCCCGCACGGGCGCTCCGCAGCCCGAGGTGGCGCTCGTCGCGGTCCTCGCCGGCGCCGCCACGCTGTTCTTCGGAATCATTCCCGAGCCGCTGTTCAACCTGGTGCAGGGAGCGGGCAGCGCACTGGGACTGCTCTAGGGGCCCCCGGTCGGCCGAGACCGCGTCGAGCAGCGGGGCGAGACGGCCTACAACCTGCCGGAAGCCTGCGCAGCCGCTTCTGCGTCCTTCAGCTGGCGCTCGACGAGGTCCAGTCCGGCCTCCCAGAAGCCGGGGTCGGCGAGATCGATGCCGACGATCCTCCCGAGCTCCTCGGGACTGCGCGATCCGCCGGCGGCCAGCAGCTCAAGGTATCGCGGCACGAGCTCCGAGCCCACCTGCTCGTAGCGCTCATACACCGACAGCGCCAGCAGCTGCCCGTAGGCGTACGCATATACGTACCCGGGGCTGTTGATGAAGTGCGGGATGTAGGACCACCAGGACCGATAGCCCTCGGTGAGCTCGACCGAGTCGCCGAGCATCTCGGTCTGGCTCTCGGCCCACAGCTCGCCGAAGCGCTCCACCGACAGCTCGCCCCGCTCGCGCCGCTCGGTGTGCACGAGCTCCTCGAAGCGGTTCATCGCCACCTGGCGAAACACGGTCGCGATCGTGTCCTCGAGATTCTCCGCCAGCAGGGCGAGGCGGGAGGCGGGCGAGGAGTCCTCATCCAACAGCCGGCCGAACACGACGGTCTCGCCGAATACGGAGGCCGTCTCGGCGAGCGTGAGCGGGGTGCTCTGATGGAAGATGCCCTGACGCGCCGCGAGCGCGAAGTGCACGCCGTGGCCCAGCTCGTGGGCAAGCGTGAGCACGTCGCGCCGGCGCGAGGTGTAGTTGAGCAGCACGTAGGGCTCGACGGAGGGAACGGCCGACGCACAGAAGGCGCCGCCGCGCTTGGCGGGACGCACCGGGGCGTCGATTCGGCGCTCGTCGAAGAAGCGCGCCGCCACCTCACCCAGGTCGGGGGAGAAGGACGAGTAGCACTCGAGCACGATCTCGCGCGCCCTGGAGAAGGAGAAGCTGACGTCGTCCTCGGTCACCGCCGCCATACGGTCGTAGTCGGCGAGCCTCGGCACGCCAAGCAGCCTCGCCTTGAGCCGATACCAGCGACGTGGGATCTCGTAGCGCCGGCGGACCGCCTCGATCAGCGCCGCCACGGACTCGTCGCTGGCCTCGTTTGAGAGATTGCGAGCGGCCAGCCAGTGGGGGTACCTGCGCAGCCGATCGTCGATCGCCTTGTCGGCTACGAGCGTGTTGAACAGGAACGCGCGCGTGCGCAGCCCCGGGGCCAGCGCGGCGGTCACGGCCTCGGCGGTCGCGCGCCGGACCTCGCGGTCGGGGAGGGCGAGGCGACTCAGCGCGACATCGAGCGCGACCTTCTGGCGCGCGGGCGCCTGCTCGTCGGCGCCGGCCTCCCCACGCCCGCCGGCATCTGTCCCGGGCAGCTCGACCTCGATCGCCGACGTGAGCTCCTCGAACAGGCGCGCCCACGCGCCGGCGCCCGTGAGGGCCTTCTCGGAGACGATCTTCTCCTCGGGCTCGGACAGCAGGTGGTCGCGATAGCGGCGCGCCGTGCGCAGGTGATGGCGGCAGAAGTCGAGACCCTCCCCCGCCAACAGCTCCTCGGCGCGCTCCTCGGGCAACGCCGCCCACTCGAGCTCGAAGAACAGCAAGGTCGTCTCGATCGCGGTCGCACGCTCCTGTGCCTTCTGCAGCAGCGCGCCGTTGACGGGGTCCGCGGTGTCAGCGGAGAACCGCAGGGCGGCATAGGTGCCGGCGCGGCCGATCAGCTCGTGGATGACCGCGAGCTCGGCCATCGCCTCGCGAAGAGCTGAGGCGTCGAGCGAGTCGAGCTTGCCGGCGTAGCTCGCCGCGAACGACTGCGCCCGGTCGAGTGCGTCGCCGAGCCGCCGCTCGACGCCGTCCGGCCCCTCGCCCTGCACGAGCGGCTCGAGGTCCCAGCCGGTCGCTCCTAGCTCGGGATCGGTCGGCTCGGTGGGAGCGACGGCGGCCACTGCCCGCCAGCTTAGCTGCCGACTCGGGCACGCGGTGGACCGACGGGCTCCTACTCGTACTGCAGCGCCTCGAGGACGTTGAGCCGGGCAGCGCGCCGGGCGGGCAGGATGGCGGCGAGGACGCCCGCGAGGATCGCGGCGATGATGAACACGACGAGCGTGCCCACGGGGATCGTGAAGGCCGGGTATTCGATCGCCTGCCCGACCATCAGTGCGAGCACGATCCCCACGGGGATCCCCAGCGCAGCGCCGATCAGGGCGGTGATGATGCTCTCGTGGCGGATCATCCGGCGAAGCTGCCGTCGTGTCATCCCCACCGCCCGGAGCATTCCCAGCTCGCGGGTGCGCTCGAACACCGTGAGGACGAGCGTGTTGACGATGCCGAACAGGCTCACGATGATCGACAGCGAGAGCAGCACGTACAGGAGGTTCAACAGGGTGTTGATCCCCTTCTCCTGGTTGGTCTTGAACTGGCTCTCGGTCTGGACCTTCGCGTCGGGGAACCCCCCGATCGCGCGTTCCAGCTGCTTCGTGTTCGTGAGCCGTCGCGCCGCCGGCCATGTTTATGAACGTGAAGACGTTCTGGGGGTTCTGGTATTCGCCGTCGAAGCGCTGGGTCGAGATCGTCACGTCGCCATACGGCGAGCCGCCCTTCGGCGGCGCGAAGATGCCGCGTAGCTGCAGATGCATGACCCTTCCCGCGGTGGTCTCGACGTCGATGGGGGAGCCCACATGAAGGTGCTGGCTGTTCGCATATTCCTTGGACACGAAGGCGCCATCTTCTCCCAGCTCGGCCGGGACGGCGGGCGATCCGGCCTGCCACTTGACGTCGATGACCTTGCTCACGTCTGCTGACACACCGCTGACGCGGATTTCTGAGCCGAACGCGCGGCCGGAGCCGGCGCGCACGCCGGAGACCACCTGCACGCCCGGCACGTTGCGCAGCGCCTGCGCGGACGCAATCGAGATCGGTGAGAAGTCGTTGGTCGCGGTGAGCGCGTAGTCGGCCTTGAAGATCTGGTTCACGGAGCTCTCGAATCTCGACTTGAGCCCCGCGGCCAGCACGGCGACCAGCGTCACCAGCGCCAGGCCGATCATCAGGGCCGCCGCCGTCGAGGCCGTACGCGTGGGGTTGCGCATCGCATTCCCCCGCGCGAGGCTTCCGGCGGTGCCTCCGATCTTCGTCGCGGGCCAACCGAGCACCGAGGCGAGCGACGGGACGAGCGTCTTCGCGAGCATCGCCACGCCGACGAACATGCCGAGCGCGCCGACCCCAATCGCCAGCAGCCGCTGGGCCGTGGAGAGCCCCCCGAGGAGGAGCCCGAGCAGCATCAGCGCGACGGCCGCGGCGATCGTCAGGAGGGCGATCGGGGGGCCAAAGCGCGCGAAGCGTGATGGCGGCACGAGCGCTCCCTCCCGCACGGCGGCGATCGGCGGGACGCTCGTCGCGCGGAGCGCCGGCCGGAGCGCGGCGAGCACCGTGATCAGGACGCCGACGGCGAGAGAGACGACGATCGTTCGCGTCGCGAACACCGTCGCGGCCTGCGGCAGATCGATGCCGAAGGAGACGAACAGCGAGTTGAGGCCTCTGGCGAGGCCGAGGCCGAGGAAGAGGCCGACCACCGACGCGAGCAGGCCGATCACGAACGCTTCCAGCAACACGGAGCGCAAGACCTGCCGCCGCGTGGCTCCGAGCGTGCGCAGGGTCGCCAGTTCCCTCGTGCGCTGGGCGATCGTGATCGAGAGCGTATTGGCGATGACGAAGCTGCCGACGAACAGCGCCACGCCGGCGAAAGCGAGCAGGAAGTCCTGGATGATCGTTAGGAAGCCGTTGGTTTCCTTTGTTTCGTGTTTCGCCTGCGCTTCGCCCGTGCGCACTTCCGCGTCCGGCGGCAGCAGCGGGCGGATCTCATTCACGAGCCGCGCACTGCTGTAGCCGGGCTGCGCCGCGATCGAAATCGAATCGAGCTTTCCTGTCTTGTCGAAGATCGCCTGCGCGACGGGGAAATCGAAGATCGCCATCGTTGCGCCCCCGAGCGAGGACACACCGCCGAATTTCGCGATGCCGGAGATGCGCAGGCGCTGCTCGGCGCCGCGCGCGATCACGCCGATCGTTTCGCCCACCTTGAAGTGCTTCTTTTCGGCCGTGTTGGCGTCGATCGCGACTTCGCCCGGTCCGGAGGGCCAGGCACCTGCGACGAGCTTCAGCGGGTTGAAGCGCTGATTGCCGTTCGGATGCACCGAGAAGGCCAGGCTTGGGGCGCCTCCGACCGATATGACCTTGCCGTCGCGCCCCACGAGCTTTGCGGTGTCCGATATGCCGCCCTGCGCTTCCGCCACGCCCGGAAGCCTCTGCACCGTTGGCAGAAGGGATTCTGGGAATGCGGGCGGCGTGGTGCCGTTGTTGTGTTCGTTCCCGCCGATCGCGCTCTTGCCGGAGATGACGACGTCGGTGTTCTTGTAGACCTGCGTGAAGACGGTTCCGAACGCGGATTTGATCGTGTCGGTGAGGATGTAGGTGCCGCTGATCATCGCCACGCCGAGCACGATCGCCATCGCGGTCAGCGCCGCGCGAAGCTTGCGGCGGGCGAGGCCTTTGAGCGCGACCCCGATCACGCCGAGAGCGTGCCCATCACCGTGAGCACCTCCGCCGCGGTTGCCCGCGTCAGCTCCTTCACGATCAAGCCGTCGGCGATGAAGAGGATCCTGTCGGCGATCGCGGCGGCCCGCGGGTCGTGTGTGACCATGATGGTCGTCTGGCCGTAGGCGTCCACCGACTGGCGCATGAGCTCGAGGATCTCACCGCCTGTCTTCGAGTCGAGGTTGCCCGTCGGCTCGTCGGCCAGCAGGATCGTCGGCTGCGTGACGAGTGCCCGAGCGATCGCCACTCGCTGCTGCTCGCCCCCCGACAGCTCCGCCGGGCGATGGCTGCCTCTGTCGGTTAGACCCACCTTGCCCATCAGCTCGGCAACCCAGGCCTTGTCGGGCTTCTCGCCGGCGATCGAGAGCGGGAGGACGACGTTCTCTTCGGCGTCGAGCATCGGGAGCAGGTTGAAGAACTGGAAGATGAAGCCGATGTGCTCCCGGCGCAGCCGCGTCAGCGCCGCGTCGCCGAGGGCGCTCAGCTCGGTGCCGGCGATCGTGACCGTGCCCGAGGTCGGCCTGTCGAGGCCCGCCAGCAGGTGCATGAGGGTGGACTTGCCCGAGCCGGAGGGGCCCATCACCGCGACGAGCTCGCCGGCGCGCACGTCCAGATCGACGCCCCGCAGGGCGTCCACGGCCGTGCCGCCCTCGCCATAGCGACGGGTCAGCCCGCGCGCCGCGACCGGGGCGCTGGGTGGAGCCGTCGTTGTCTGTCCGACCGCTGCCATGTGTCCTTCAAGCTACAACGATGGCTCGATGCCGGTAGTTACCAAGAGGTCATTTGAAAAAGTGCCGGCGCCGTGGGAGCCACGCCAATCTTGCCGCGAGGACCCGCCGCGAGGCGCTCGCCGACGCCCGACCCGGTATGTAGGATCGTCCGCCCCATGCACGAGACCCGTCCTTCCGTCTTCCTGATCGCCCGCCCATCGATCGACGTCGAGGGAATGCGGGGATACCTCGCGGATGTCGGCGGAGAGTCGTGGCTCGAGCGGCGCCTGGGCGAGACCGAGGGCGATCCGAACGGCGGCGAGATGCTCGTCGAGTTCGGCGGCCGAGCCTGCTACCGCAGCTGGGAGCCGGGGCTGAACCCGAATGTGAGCAAGGTTCGCACCGACCAGCGCCAGTACTTCGCCAACATCCTGCGCTCGGCCCACGGGAGCGTGCTCGAGCACGCGAACTATTCGTTCGCGCTGCGAAATGTGAGCCGAGTCTTCTGTTACGACGCCGAGACTGACGTCCTCACACAAGACGGGTGGAAGGCATGGCCAGAGGTTGAGGGCACTGAGGTGTTCGCGACTGTCAATCCCGACACCAACGCACTTGAGTACCAGCGTGCGACTGAGCACTTTGTCGGAGACTATGACGGCGACATGTACCGGGTTCGCTCGGAGCAGGTCGATCTGCTTGTTACGCCCAACCACCGGATGTGGGTGAAGGCGCATGACACCCAGGCAAACAAGCGCGGTGAGGAGCGCTACAGGGTAAGACTCGCGAATGAGATCTTTGGCAAACGCGTCGCCTATCAGAAGACCGCAATCTGGCAGGGACAGGAGTCCGGGAGGGTCCGTATCCCTGGGACGAAGCGGGTGTATCAGCAAAGAGACCGGACCAGTAAAACAACGCGAAACTATGTTGGCTCCGAGTTCCCACTCGAGGAGTTCGCTCGTTTCCTGGGCCACTGGCTCGCCGAGGGCAGCCTGAACCGTCACCAAATTTGCCTGGCACAGAACCGTGGCGAACAGTTGGATGCAATGGCCAACAACATCCGCAGGATGGGTCTTACCGCCTATCAACCAACATCCGGCCGCGGCGTGGTAAGGACCCACGACGTCGCGCTGCGCGACTCTCTCGCGAAGTGCGGGACTCGGGCCCACGAGAAGCACGTCCCTGCCTATGTGCATGGCTGGGCGCCTTCGATACTTCGCATCTTTCTCGAGGCATATGTGGACGGGGACGGGAGTCGCCGCCGCGACTGCAACCACTCCGTGATCTATACGAGTTCACCGCGGATGGCAGACGAGCTTCAGGTGCTCGCGATCAAGGCGGGCTGGTCAGCCAATATCCGCGTCGATGATCGGACTGGTCTCAAGCGAGAGATGCCCAACGGGCAGACATTCCGAAATGCGCGCCCCAGCTACATCGTGTCTCTGGTCAAGACACGGACGCATCCGCTCGTCAACCACAACGGGGCAGAGAGCGACTCCTGGCAGCGCTACACGGGCAAGGTGTACTGCGTCAAGGTTCCCAATGGCCTTCTGTTCGTTCGCCGCAATGGGAAGCCGGTCGTTTCCGGCAATACCCATGAGCTTGTTAGGCATCGCGCCGGCTCGGCCTTCAGCCAGGAGAGCCTGCGCTACGTGCGCCTCGCCGACATCGGCTTCCGTGTTCCCCCGGCCCTCGAGCCCGTCCGCGAGCAGGTGCTTTCGATCGTCGAGCAGCTCGAGGAGTTCCAGGTCAGCGCCGCCAAGGAGCTGGGGATCGACGAGGAGGGCGTGCCGTTCCACGTCAAGAAGGAGGTCACCTCGGCCCTGCGCCGCCTGGCGCCGATCGGCCTGAGCACGGACATCGTGTGGACTGCGAACGCCCGCACCTTGCGCCACGTGATCGAGATGCGAACGGCCGAGGGCGCCGAGGAGGAGCTGCGACTGGTGTTCGACACGATCGCCCGCGTCATGCAGTCCGAGGCGCCGGGGCTGTTCCAGGACTTCACCCGCCAGGACGACGGCTCGTGGGTCCCCGAGCACCACAAGGTCTGAGCGGGACGACCGCCACCCGCGTGGGAGCCGTCGGCGGCGGAGCTTTCCGCCGGCATGGTCGCCCCCCAGGTGGGCGCTTCAGGCGTCCATCGAGCGCGTGCGCCAGGCGCCAAGGGCGAGGAACACGGCGAGCCACGCGGCGAGCACGATCAGGGCCGTCCCCTGCGACATGGTCACGGCCGCATTGCGATCGCCGATGTGAACGGGGCTGAAGTGGACCACCGCCTGGCTGAGCAGGGCGTCACGGCCGCGCCCCAGCGAGCTGATCTGGGCGATCAGGGGGCTGGCCACGAGCTGCCAGCCGATCAGCACCGTGATCGCAGCCGGCTTGGACGTCGTGAGCGAGGCGAAGCCCACCGACACGACGCACACCACTCCGGTTGCCAGCAGCGCGAAGCCGAGCCCGTTGAGCACCAGCGCCGAATCCGGCGTGGGGAGGTTCGAGGCGAACGCGAAGCTGCCGAGCAGGACCAACCCGTAGGAGACGAGCACGATCGCCCAGCACACGGCCAGCGCGGAGGGGACTCGCGAAGCGAACAGCGCCAGGCGCGAACGGCCGGTGACAACCAGATCGCGGAAGACACCCGCCGAGGCATCGCCCGTGCCAGCCTCAACACCGATCAGGACCGCGGCGAGGGGGCCGAAGAAGACGCACAGCAGCCGCAGGCCGTCGGTGAAGCCTTCGGTGCCGCCGGCCGGTCCATATTTGAGCGGATTTGAGGAATGCTGGATCGCCTTCACCGTGAACAGGATGATCACCGGGAGCAGCGCGAGCACGAGCACCCAGATGAGCGTTCCACGCCGCCTGCGCAGCTTCAGCACGTCGGCGCCGAACATCTGCACGGCGATCGCGGTCATGCCCGCACCTCTCCCGGCGCGCCCTGAGTCTCGGCGCCAGCCGGTCGAGCGCCCTCGGGCGTCGCGTCCAGCCGCGAGGTGATCTCGAGGAAGCGCTGCTCGAGGCTGTGCCGAACGGGCTCAAGTCGCAGGACGCTCACCCCGGCCTTTACCAGCGTTGCGTTGAGGAGCGCCGCCGTGCGCGGGTCCCCGGACAGGATCACCCGGATGCCCTCGTCGGAGCGGCGGGCCTCGCGCACGAGCTCGCTCGCGCCCAGGACGCTGAGCGCCTGCTCGGCGTCATCGACACCGATGATCAACTCGTGGCGGGCACCGCCTTCCGCGAGCTCGGCGATCGGACCCTGCGTGATGATCTTGCCCCGGTCGACGATCGCCGCGGCGTCACAGATCTTTTCCACCTCGTCGAGCAGGTGCGAGGAGAGAAAGACGGTGCGTCCCTCCTGCTCGACCATCGCGCGGATCATCTCGCGGAACTCCTGGATCCCACCGGGATCGAGACCGTTGGTCGGCTCGTCGAGGATCAGCAGCAGCGGATCCGCCAGCAGGCAACGGGCCACTCCCAGGCGCTGGCGCATGCCCTGCGAGTAGCGCTTGACCTTCTCATCGGCGCGTTCTGCCAGACCCACTCGAGCGAGCGCTGGATCGATCCGCGCGGCGGCCTCCGGACCGCGGACGGCCGCGACGATGCGGAGGTTCTCGCGGCCCGAGAGATATGGGTGAAAGTGCGGATCCTCGACGATCGCACCGACGCGCTGCAGCGCGATCGAACGCTCTGACGGCACATGATGACCGAGCACCCGCATCTCCCCGGCGCTCGCCCGCGTAAGGCCCAGCAGCATGCGGATCGTTGTCGTCTTTCCGGCGCCGTTGGGACCGAGGAAGCCGAACGCAGAGCCACGCGGGACGACGAGATCCACGTCCTCGACCGCGACGCGCTCCCCGAAGCGCTTCGTCAGGCCGGTGGTCTGGATCGCCGGGATGTCTCGCTCTAGATCCGAGGTTGGCGGGGCGGAGGATTCAGCAGACACGCAGGTCCTTCCCTTCGGTGAGCCCCACGAGCTAGGGATTCGAGCTTCTCGCTCGACAGCCTGCCAGAGGCACCTAAAGATTCCGTGAGAGTGATGACCACGGCTGCAGGCGTCGCCACGCGCACGCCGACCACCGCCTACGGCGGCGGTGCCCGCGACCGGCAGGCCGCCCCATCAAAAACCGTCTCGCGGCCGCCGTGTCAATCTTCCTGGGCCTGGAGCTCTCGCACCCGCTCCTCGAGCTGCTCGGTGACGGCCGGGTCGCGCAACGTCGTCACGTCCCCGAGCGCGCGCCCCTCGCCGATGTCGCGAAGCAGCCGCCGCATGATCTTCCCCGAGCGGGTCTTGGGCAGGTCATCGGCCCAGATGATGCGCTTGGGTCGGGCGAACTTCCCGATCCGCTCGGCCACCATCTCGCGAATGCCGTCAATCGTCCGCTCGTCACCCTCCAGGTGCCCCTGCAGGGTCACAAACGCCACGATCGCCTGTCCGGTGTCCTCGTCGTGCTGCCCGATCACGGCTGCCTCGGCGACGTCCGGGTGGGCCACGATCGCCGACTCGAGTTCGGCGGTGGACAGGCGATGGCCGGACACGTTCACCACGTCGTCGATCCGTCCGATCACCCACAGGTATCCGTCGGAGTCGCGGCGGGCGGCATCCCCCACCAGGTAGGTGTCGCGGCCAAAGCGCTCGAAGTAGGCCTCGATGTAGCGCTCCTCTTCCTTGTAGAGCGTGCGCAGCATCGAAGGCCACGGGCGGGTGAGCACGAGCAGGCCCTGCCCTTGCTCGATCGGCTCACCTGTTGACTCAGCGAGCACCTCGGCGCCCACCCCCGGAAACGGGTGGGTCGCCGATCCCGGCTTGGTGGCCGTGATCCCGGGCAGGGGCGTGATCATGATCGCGCCGGTCTCGGTCTGCCACCAGGTATCCACGATCGGGCAGCGCTCGGAGCCGATCACCTTGTGGTACCAGAGCCATGCCTTGGGGTTGATCGGCTCCCCCACCGAACCGAGCAGGCGCAGGCTGTTCAGGTTGTGTGCGTTCGGCCACTGCGCCCCCCACTTGATGCAGGCCCGGATCGCGGTGGGCGCGCAGTAGAGGATCGTGACGCCATAGCGCTCCACGAGCTCCCACCAGATGCCCTTGTGGGGGTAGTCGGGCGCCCCCTCCCACATCACCGAGGTGGCCCCGTTGCACAGCGGTCCGTACACGATGTAGGAGTGCCCGGTGACCCAGCCGACGTCGGCCGCGCACCAGTACACATCGTGATCGGGCTTCAAGTCGAACACGTAGCGATGGGTCGCCGAGACCCCGGTCAGGTAGCCGCCGGTCGTGTGCAGGATGCCCTTGGGCTTGGCCGTCGAGCCGGAGGTGTAGAGGATGAAGAGAGGGTGCTCCGAGTCCATCGGCTCGGCCGGACACTCCGGGTCGGCCGCCGCCATGATCTCGTCGTAGAACACGTCGCGTCCCTCCTGCATCTGACACGGCGTTCCCTTGCTCCTCACCACCACGATCTTCTCGAGCGTGCGCAGGTCGCCCATCGCCTCATCCACGCGATCCTTTACGGGAGCGGTCTTCCCCTTGCGCGACGCGCCGTCGGCGGTGATCAGGGCCTTCGCCTCGGAGAACTCCATGCGCTCGCGCACGGCCTCCGCGGAGAAGCCCCCGAAGACCACGTTGTGAGGCGCACCGATGCGCGCACAGGCGAGCATCGAAACGACCACCTCGGGAACCATCGGCAAGTAGATCCCCACGACGTCACCCTTGCGCACGCCGATGTCCTTCAGCGCGTTGGCGAAGCGCTCGACCTCCGCGAGCAGATCGACGTAGGTGATGTCACGCTCCTGGCCGTCCTCGCCCCGCCAATGAAATGCGATCCGATCGCCCCTGCCCGCCAGCACATGACGATCGAGGCAGTTGTAGGAGACATTGAGCGTGCCCGCCACGAACCACTGATAGAAGGGCGGGTCGTCGTCGTCGAGCACCCTGTCCCACTTCTGAAACCAGTCGAGCTCCTCAGCCTGCTCGGCCCACCAGGCCTGCGGATCGCGTGCGGCCCGCTCGTACACCTCCGGATCCTTCAGCAGCGCGCGCTCGCGGAACGCCGCGGAAGGCTCGAAGCGCTCCACCTCCAGAAGCTGCGCCAGCTCGCGGTCGAGCTCCTCGCCGTCCACTGGCTCGACCGGCCCCGCTGCGCCGCCTGAATCGCTCGTCATCCTGCTCCCATCATCCGCGCGCCCGGCGCTTGCGCCGGCGCTTTCGAGATGCGCCGTTCGATGCCGGCTGGGTCGGGGAGGGCGCCACGTCGGCCGCTGCCGCGGCCAGCGCGGGTTGGCCCTCTCCCGAGCGCTTCGCGGCTCGTAGATCCGCCTGCGAGGGCCACGGGCGCGACTCCCCGGCAGCCCAGGCGGGGGGCTCGCCATTCGGCCACCGTCCACCGTAGAGCACGCCCATCATCACCATCCAGAAGGCCGGCACGACGGCAAGGGCCTCGCCTGCGATCTGCGGAGCGAAGATCAGTATCCCCGAAACGCTGCCGAGAATGCTCATCCAGCGGGGGATCAACCCGACCCGCAGCGCGTTCACCATCGTCCCGATCATGCCCACCGCCATCGCAAGCGCCGCGAGCAGCGACAGATACTCGATGGCGACGTTGACGGCGCCTTCCGTCAGCGCGCGATTGACCGCGTGGTTGGAGAAGTCATGGCCGACCGCGAAGCTGTGCGTTTCGAGCGCGATCACGACCTCGTGAGCGACGCTGAGAAGCACGAGCGTGACCCCACCGCCGAGGACCAGCGGGCGCCCTGCCGACCAACTGGTGGGACGCCGGAAGCTGGTGGCGTCGACGAGGAGCAGCAGAATCAGGGTGAGGGCGGCCAGGGACGCCGCCCCGAGCACGCCGCCGGCTATCAACGCGAAGGCGTGATGGCTGATGAATTTGACCTCCGCCGCCCTCGGACTGACGGACGGGCTGGCCTGGCCCGAGAACGCCGGGCGGAGCGCCTGCAGAAGACCCACCGTGGGCGCGCCGTTGAGCGTCGAGGTGATGATGATCGCGCTCAGCAGGTAGAGAAAGCCGCCTCCGAACGCAGGCACGGCCAGGCGGTCGCGGCGGTGGCTCTCGCGGGCGACCTGATCCTTGATCTCGCGTGCGGAGGGCATGAGCAGGGGAGTCTATGATGCGCACATGGAAAGCGGTGGCCTCGGAGACCTGTTCGGTGACCCTGAGGAGCTGCAGCGACGACTGGCCGAGTTCGCCGAGCAGATGCAGGGACAGCAGCGGCTGGCGTGGGCCGACAACGCCATCAAGCTCGCCGTGGACATGACGGTCGCCGCCGTCGAGCGCGTGAACCTTCAGGGCAACGCCGAGGCCCAGGCCGAGCAGATCCGCACGGTCATGGCGCGCGTGTTCCCCGAGGCCGTCGCGCTGGTGCGCGAGGCGCGCGAGGGGCTCCAGTAGCTCAGTAGCGAACCCGCCCACCTCCGGGAGCGCTGCGTGGAGGGCGTGCCCCGGCCGGCGGAGAATCGTCATCCAGGAGCTGAGCCTCATCAGGCGGGCGACCGTCGAGCAGGAGCACTCCGGCGCGCTCGGCCTCTCGCTCGGCCTGGCGCGACGCGCGCCCCGCGTGCAGCACTTCGCCGAAGGATCGGAAGCGAAATATGAACACGACGGCTCCAAGGCCCACGAGCGCCGTGAAGGCGGCTATCGCGATCTGCTGACCGACGGAGTAGGCGGCGACGACCGCCGTCGGGGCGCTGCGCGCAAAGACCTTCACCAGCAGCGCCTGTTGAACTCCGGCCCCGCCGGGGGTGAACGGAACCGCGCCCGCGACCTGGTTCACGCCGAAGACGAGCAGCACGTTCTCCACCGAGCCACCGACGCGGAACGCGTCGAGCAGCAGCCAGAAGGCGGCGAAGCGACACACCCATGCAGCCGCCTGCCAGGCCACCACCTCGCGCAGGTAGCGAGGGCGATCACCGAGGATCGTCACGCCCTGGCGCACGCGTGCCCAGAACGCCTTCACGCGGGGCGACAGCAGCGCGAACGCGAGCAGGCCCGACACGGCGAGCGCCGTGACCAGGAACAGCATCAGATGGAAGTGCTCGGCCAGATAGGAGATGTCGAACGAGTTCAGCTTGGAGAAGTCCGGAGGCTTGGGAAAGACTCCCTGGCTGAACGCGAAGATCAGCACGAGCACGCCCACGCTCACGTCGAAGATCGACTCCACGAAGAAGGCCGCCGCGACCGTCGGATAGCTCGATCCCGGCACCGAGGAGCGCGCGAGGAACAGCTTGATCACGTCGCCGCCGCGCACCGGCACCAGATTGTTGAAGCCGACGGCGGCGAAGTAGGCGCCCCAGATCCGCCGCCACCGGATGGGGACCGCCGGATACGCCGCGCGCAGGCTGTGGAAGAACGCGCGCGAGCGCAACGTCAGGTTCAGCCCGAAGAAGGCCAACCCGAGCAGCAGCAGGCCCCAGCGGACCGCCTCCAGATCCGAGAAGAACTTCCCGACGGCGTTCAGAAACGTCGTGACGCTGTCGCCGAGCGACGCCGATGCAAGCACTGCCGTCACAGTCCCAAGCCTAGGGGGATCGCCCCCGCGCCAACATCAGCCCGCCGGTGATCGCCGTCCGAGCCCGCAGATAGTCATCGCTCGGGGTCATAGGATTCGCGCCTGCATGTGCGCGTCCCACGACATCCGCGGATCCCGAGAGGACACCAGGTGAGCGTCGCCGTCGTGACCGACAGCACCGCGTACCTGCCTTCGCAGCTGACGCGGCGGCTGGGGATCCGCCAGGTCAGCCTCTACGTCGGCTGGGACGGCGATCTGCGGCCCGAGCGCGAGTACGAGGACCTTGACGCCTTCTATGAGCGACTGCACGAGTCGCCGCAGCTGCCCACCACCTCCCAGCCATCGGTCGGGGACTTCCTCGATTGTTACCGGCCGCTCTTGGATCGGGGCGGGGACCTGGTCTCCGTGCATATCGCGGGTGGTCTGTCGGGCACCTGCGAGAGTGCGCGCGAAGCCGCCCGGATCGTCACCGCGGAGGGCGGATCCGGACACGTGGAGGTCGTCGACGGCGCAACGGGCGCCGGCGGCCTCGGGTGCCTGGCGGTCATCGCCGCGGGCGTCGCACAGCGAGGCGGGAGCCTTGAAGCGGTCCTCGAGGCCGTCCGGCGCGGCCGCGAGAGCCTTGACATCTGGTTCTGCCTGGACACGCTCGAGTACCTCAGGCGCGGAGGACGGATCGGCGCCGCGCAGGCGTTTGTGGGGACCGCGTTGAAGCTCAAGCCGATCCTGACCTTCGGCACCGAGATCACTCCTGTCGGGCGTGTGCGCACGCGGCGGCGGGCCTTCGAACGCATGGTGGAGTATCTGCGCGAGCTGCACGACCGTGGCGCAACCGACTGGATCGTCCAGCACGCCCAGCAGCCCGAGCAGGCCGAGCGGCTTCTGGCCGAGGGCGCCGCGATCTTCGAAACCGAGGCCCTGTTCTGCACCGAGGTGGGGCCGGTGCTCGGTGCGCACCTGGGGTCCGGGCTGCTGGTCGGGGGTATGACCCGACCGGACAGCGCAGATCGCGCCCGCTCGGCCTGAGCGACGTTCACGGCCCGGGCCCGGCGCTCAGCGGCCCGGGTTGACACTCCGGCTGGCGCGACCCGTCACGAGACGCACGGCCGCACCGCCCGTCCCGCCGGAGCGAGACGGGCCATGACGACGACTCGATCCTATTTGGTGATCTTGATGATCCGCTCCATGCCCAACCGCGTGTGCTCACGCCCGTCTTGGGTGTTCATGAAGCACGCCTGCACGTAGACGCCCGGCTTTGCGGTGATCGTCTCCTGCTGGTAGGCGCCGCTCGATACGGGCCCCACGAATGTCACCGGCGGCCCGGCAAAGAGCTTTTCGATGCCCTTTTCCTTCCCTGTCAAGAGGTCCTTGACGAGCTTCCTTGCGCTACTCGTGTTCTTGACGGGTATCGCGACGTCCATGTGCACGAGAAAGCCTTCGTTTTCGAAGCCCACCAGCTCACCGTCGTGCAGGGTGCTCGGCCCGCGAAATCCGAACTCGATCGTACGGATCGTCGCCGTCGGCGTTGGCAGCGTCGCGGGGGATTTGGCAGCCGTCACCTTGAAGTTCGCGCGTATCACCGCCTGGCCTTTTTCGCCCTGAGAGACCAGCACTATGTATTGCCCCGTTTCAAGCTTGGCCTGATATTCGCTCTTGGCCCCCGGGTTCGCTTCGCTGTCAAACACGATCGAGGCGATTTTCGAGACGTTGTTGAGGTCGCCCTTCGCCTTCTTTTCCTTTTGGAATGTTTCGGCTTCGGCCACGGTCACACCCGGCTTCAACTGTGCCACCACCACGGCCGCTTCCTTGACCCCGGTGTCGGTCACGGCGACGTTGACCCCACCCGATTCGAGCGGCCCGCTTACGCTCGCGGAGGACGGGGTGATCGCGATCGAGAGGGTGGTAGGCGACGATGCCTGTGCGGAGCTCGTGGCGAGCAGGCCGCCTGTCAGGGCAAGACCCGCGCTCACGAGCAGGGCGACGACGAGGCCCACGCCCTTCGGCGGCGCAAGACGACTGCAGCGATATGACATCAGTTGGATCCTTTCGTTTGGCGGGCAAGCAGGCAGGACACCCCTCCCCCGAATACAGCGAGTCCTGGCTGGCCGTCCGCGAGGATGCCGCGAGCGCGACTCCTCTGCCATCGGCTCGAGCCGAGAGCCGGGAACACTAGCCCCCTTTGTAAACAGGTGCTTGCCCGGGTTCACAAGGCTTTGACGCCGCGCTATCAAAAGGGGTCCGCGGGCCGCGCCGAGACCGGGCGCGGCGCGCCGGGTCTCTTGAGCTACGGCGCGCGGCTGCCAAGCGAATCGCGGCGGTGCCTGCGGCAGACACTGGCCGAACTACATAAGTGCCCCCGCGACGCGGCGAACGTCCGGGGGCGTGGCACCGAGAGAAAAGGCTCCCGATGCAGCGGACACGATAGCCCGTGTCCTGCCTCGCTAGCAGTCCCTCGGAGCCTTCCGACAAAGGAGGCTGAAGTGGTACACGACAGCACAGACCTAGGGCAAGGCGCTTGGACCGGCTGGGCTGGTGTGCACGCCTGTCCCATCACTCCCGCTTTCGCCAAGGCGAAGCGGAAGTCTTCGGAGTGGATCCCAGGACGACTGCTCGTCGTCCGATTCAGGCGTCTGCGGCTCGCTCACCGACGCGCTTGCGTCCGCGCGAATGCGAAACACGGGGAACGTTCCGTCTTCGGCAGCGCGCACCACGGATATGCTGGCGACGTGCCGCCACGGACCCGCTATGCGAAGTGCGGTGACCTTGACATCGCCCACAAGGTCACAGGCGATGGGCCGCTCGACATCCTTGTCGTTCCCTCATTCGTGTCAAACCTCGATTTCTCCTGGGCGACCCCTGCGGCGAAGGCGTGGCTCGACCGGCTCGCGTCGTACGGACGACTGATCTTGTTCGACAAGGCCGGTACGGGCCTGTCCGATCCCATTCCCGGGCCGCGGACGCTTGAGCAGCGGGTCGAGGAGATCGATGCGGTTCTGGATGCGGTCGACTCGCGGCGAGCCGCCCTTCTTGGTGTTTCGGAGGGCGGGCCGATGAGCATCCTGTACGCGGCGACTCGGCCCGGTCGCGTGCAGGCGCTCGCTCTCTTCGGGACCTTTGCAACCTTGACGGCGCCGGCGCCTCCCGATGAGACGCGCGCCAGCTTGGCGAGCAAGGGTCTTCCCCAGCGCCATTTGCCGACGGATATGCAGCTGAAGCGCGTCGTTTCGTTCTGGCACAGCGCGACGGAGCGGTGGGGCGAGGGCGAGGCGCTCGCGCAGCTGCTCCCGAGTTTTGGCGATGCGCAGCAGCTCGCGGTCCTAGAGCGACTCTGCGCGAGTCCTGGGATGGCGCGTGCGACGCTGCAGTCGCTGACCCTCATCAACGTCATCGATGTGCTGCCAACGATCACGGTACCGACCTTGGTGGTGCATGCGACGGACGATCTCGTGCCCGTGCAGTACGGTCGATTCATCGCCGAGCAAATCCCGGGAGCACGGATGCTCGAGGTCACTGGTCGTGACCATGCCCCTTGGATCGCCGAGCATGCTGCACGCATCGGAGATGAGCTCGAGGAGTTCCTGACCGGCGCGCGTCACGCCGCCACTACCGAGCGTGTCCTCTCAACGGTCCTGTTCACCGACATTGTCGGTTCGACCGAGCGCGCCAGCGCGCTCGGCGATGCGCGCTGGCGTGCTGTGCTCGAGCGTCACAACGAGGTCTCCCGGACCGAGCTGCGCCGCTTCGGCGGCAAGGAGGTCAAGGCCACCGGCGACGGGTTCCTGGCCACCTTCGACGGCCCCGCCCGCGCGATCCATTGCACCGAAGCGATCCGCGACGCAGTAGGCGAGCTGGGGATCGAGATCCGAGCGGGCATCCACACCGGTGAGTGCGAGCGCATCGGCGACGATGTAGGCGGGATCGCAGTGCACATCGCCTCACGCGTAAACGCCCTCGCCGGACCGCGCGAGATCCTGGTTTCGCGCACTGTACGCGACTTGGTCGTAGGCTCAGGCATCGCTTTCCAGGAGCGCGGGAGCCACGCGCTCAAGGGCATCCCTGGCGAGTGGGACCTAGTCGCCGTTGTGCCGCGCGCCTTGGCCCAGGAGAGCCCCGAGGTTATGCTCGCGCAGGCTCTGACGCCGGGACCGCGCGAGTCCATGCGAATGGGCGATCGCGTCTTCTCTGCTGTCGCCCGACGCGCCCCGAGCGTGCTCCGTGCGGCAAGCCGATTCGAGGATCGCAAACGGGCCGCAGGTCCCGCCACCTGAGCACGGAGGCTTACGGTGGGCGCTGCCGATGCGAACAAAAGGCTCTCGCTGTGTGCGGCGAGCGAGCGCAGCACGGCCAGAGCTCAGCGCTGGTGCAACGGGCGAGCCTCGACAGCCCAGCCCGACCTGCCTCAGACTGCTGCTCTCCCCGGGGCGAAGCGAGCGTCTCGCGAGTGGGAACACTGACGAGTGGTCGTCGTCCAATGCGAGCGTCGGCCGCGGCACCGGTCGCGTCCCAGGAGTGCTGTAAATAGCTGAGGCCGTCAAGGCAACGGCGTAGGTTCCCGCAAGTCCTGACGAGACGAGAAGGGAGACCTACGCCGTGAGACGCACCGTACCGCCATCGGCGGAGATACAGCAGAAGATTGATGGGTTGTTGGCCTCGATGACGGTCAGCGAGGCCCCCGCGCAAACGTTGTCCGAGCTCGCGAGGTTGGGCGCGAGGTTGATCATCCAGCGGGCTGTCGAGGATGAGTTCGACGCGTGGCTGGGACGTTCGCGTTATGAGCGCCGGCCGGAGTACCAGCGGGGCTTGCGCAACTACGAGTCGGGGTTGCGCAATGGTTTTCGCCCGCGGCGGGTGCAGACCGCTGAGGGCGAGCTGCGGGTGCAGATCCCGCAGGTCCGTGAGGCGGCGGAGCCGTTCGTCTCGAGGTTGTTCCCGCGCGGCTACACCAGGCGGTTGTTGCGCACCGAGCCGTTGAAGGCGATGGTCGTCGGCGCGTTCGTGCGGGGACTCTCGATGCGCGACGTCGAGTCGCTGTGCGATGAGGCGGGCCTTGGGAAGCTGTCTAAGTCGAGCGCTGCGCGGATCTGCGCCGAGCTGCGCGAACGCTTCGTCGCCTTCCAGCGTCGCGACCTCTACGGGATCTCACTGGCGACGTTGTTCCTGGACGCGATCTACCTGCCGGCGCGCCCGGAGGGTCCGAAGGAGGGCGTGCTGGTCGCCTGGGGGTTCACCGAAACGGGCGAGCGCGCGCTTCTCGGCGTGTGTCTGGGGATGCGCGAGTCCAAAGAGGATTGGCTTGGGCTAGGGCGCGATCTGACCCGGCGCGGACTCCGAGCGCCGCTGCTGATCGTCGCCGACGGCGCGCCCGGACTGATCGGCGCGATCGAGGAGCTATGGCCGCGCGCCGATCGCCAGCACTGCACCGTTCACCGCTTGCGCAACCTGCTGGCAAAGCTCCCCAAGAAAGAGCGCGATCGCGTCCGGAAGGCCTACTGGCACGCCCTGGATGAAGCGACCAGCCCGCCTGATGGCACACGCCGCCTGCAAGTACTGATCGATGACCTGCGCAAAGCGGGCTATGAGGCCGCGGCCGCCTGCCTCACCGACGACCTCGGAGCACTCGTGGTGCATCTGCGCTACCCGCTGCGCCATCGTCGGCGCTGGCGAAGCACCAACCTCCTCGAGCGGTCGCTCGGCGAGGTCCGTCGACGCACCAAGGTGATCGGCCGCTTCCCCGGCGAGACCAGCTGCCTATCGCTCGTCTGGGCCGTCCTTGACCTGATCATCACTCACGCCACCAATGGCGCGACCTTCACCGACCTGGACCGCCAACACCTCTACCAACTCAAATGCCAGCCGGCTGAGCCCTCAAGCCTCCAGGAGGTCACAGCCGCCTAAACTCACCACCAAAGGGAACTTACGCCCGGCGAATTTACAGCAGCAAAGGGACGCGACCACCCTGCCCCCGCTCGGACGCCCGCTCGACCCGCAAAGCACCAGCGCGGGGTCCACGCGTTGTACGTCTCCCGCGGGGTTCACTGGACTCAGAGGGTGCGCCGCTCGGGTCAGTCGCGCCGGCCTGTCGTGTCGATGAGCGCCGCGCTCCAGCCCGACTACGGTCCGGTCCACTTTCAGCACTAGTTGGCCTTACCATGGGTCCCGTGAAAGTGGAGACCAAGTCGCGGCCCTACAAGCAAGTAGCTCGGGCAGAGGCGCGGCAGCGTACGCGAGATGCGCTGCTGGATGCCGCTGAGACCGTCTTTCTTAGAAAGGGTTGGGAGCAGGGATCGGTGGATGCCTCGGTGGAGGCGTTGGCCAGGAGCGCTGGGGTCACCAAGCAGACCCTGTTGCGACACTTCGGCTCCAAGGAGGGGCTGTTGGAGCAGGTGGCAAGCCGCATAGGTGAGCGCGTCCAGGCGCAGATGTGGGCGACCACCCCCACGGACGATGTAGCCGGCGCGGTGAAGAACCTGCTCGACCACCACGAGGAGTGGGGAGAAGAGGTGCTACGGATAGGGGCCGCCGAGCGTTCTCCAGCGATTGCCGAGATTGCCCAACGGGGTCGCCAGCTTCACTACGAGTGGGTTGAGTACGCCTTCGGCCGATGGCTCGACCGTTTCAGAGGACGAGCTCGCTCAAGGCGTCGCGCCACGCTGATCGCGCTTTGCGACGTCCACACATGGTGGATTCTCTCGCACGACCTCGGTCTCTCGCGGCGCGAGGTCGAGGTCTCTCTGACCGGCGCGATCGAGCGCGTCCTCGCGGACACACCGTGAGGATCCGCGCGCTCCATCATCCGGGGCGTTGACAGTGGCATAATTCGCGGTACCATCGGTCACATGAACCGAGTCTGGAGTTGTGCGTCGAGCCAGGTCACCCGTCGCACGCCACCAATCCCTATCGCCTCGTGATCCGATGAACGAGTGGCTCGCGGTCCCCCGCGAACTGCTTGGGTCCATGGGCGAGATCGGCCGCTTCGCCGGCAAGGTCGTGCGCGACGTCTGGAGCCTGCGCGTGTTTCACTTCTTCGGCGAGTCGCTACGCCAGTCGGGCATCCTGATCCTCTACTCGACGCTCGTCATCTGGAGCCTCGCGTTCCTGATCGGGCTGGGCGCGTGCGGGATCGAGGCCGCCTACTTCAACCAGTCGTTCAACGCGCCGACCTACGCAGGTCTCTACTCCGCGTGGTGCAACCTGCGCGAGGCGGTCCCCTACGTGTTCGGCTACATGATGGCCGCCAAGGTGGGCACGGGGATCGTGGCCGAGCTCGGCGCGATGCGGATCTCCGAGGAGATCGACGCCCTCGAGGTGATGGGCGTCGACTCGATGCTGTTTTTGTGCGCCACGCGCCTTCTGGCAGCGTGGATCGTCTTGCCCTTCATGTACATAGGCGCGATCGGCGTGGCCTACCTGGCCTCATACATCGCGATCGTCGATCAGCTCGGCTACGTCTCCTCGGGCGGCTTCTTATTGGTCTTCTGGCAGTTCCAGAACCCGGCGGACTTCTTATACAGCGTCATCAAGGGCATGACGATGGCGACGGCGATCGTGCTCGTGGCCTGCTACTACGGCTACAACGCCAGCGGCGGACCCGTGGGCGTGGGCAAGGCGACGGCGAAGTCGATGGTGCTCAACCTGATCCTGATCCACCTGATCGGCATGTTCGGCACGCAGGTCTTCTGGGGCGGCAACGCCCGCGCTCCGGTGGGAGGGTGAGCATGAGCGCCGCGACCTGGCTGGATCTCTTCGGGAAGCGCTCGGATCCCGCCAAGCGAAGGGTCGCCTCCGGACTGCTGCTTTCCGCGCGACGACGAGCGTCCGAACGGCGGTTGCGCCAACGACCGCTCAGGACGTGGACCAGGACTCTCCACGGGCTTTGGGTCGCGTCCCTGAGCTGCTGTAAATTCACTGCGGCTCGGGTTCCCGGTGGCGGGTAGTTTAGGCGGCGATCACCTCCTTTGCTTCGGGTTCTGGTTCGGTTGGCTGATGGTGGAGCCGGTAGAGCTTTTGGCGGTCGATCTCGGAGAGCCTGAGGCCGTTGCAGGTGTTGTTGATCTGGAGGTCGAGTACGGCCCAGACGAGGGAGAGGCAGCTCTCCTCCCCTGGGAACCTGCCGATCACCTTCGTGCGTCGCTTCACCTCCCCGAGGGTCCGCTCGAGCAGGTTGGTCGAGCGCCAGCGCTTGCGGTGGCGCAGCGGGTAGCGCAGATGAGCGACCAGAGCATCGAGGTCGTCGGCGAGGCATCTCGCAGCTGACGCGTAGCCGGCCCGTTCGAGTTCGGCGACGAGGGCCTCGAGCCGCTGGGTTCCGTCGTGCTCGTCGGTGGCCTCATCCAGGGCCTTCCAGTAGGCCCGGCGCACCCGCTCGCGCTCTGCCTCGGGTAGCTTCGCGATCAGGTTGCGCGCCCGGTGAACCGAGCAATGCTGGCGGTCAGAGGAAGGCCAGCACTGCTCGACCGCCTTGATCAGTCCGGGGGCGCCGTCGGCGACGATGAGCATCGGCGCCCCGAGCCCGCGGGCGATCAGGTCCCTGGTCAGAGCGAGCCAGTCCTCGTGGGACTCGCGCATCCCGAGGCAGACGCCGACGAGGACCCGTTCGCCCTGCTCGGTGAAGCCCCAGGCGCAAAGGACGCCCTCCTTCGGGCCTTTCGCTCTGACGTTCAGGAAGATCGCGTCGAGGAATAGCGCCACCATCCTGACCCCGTAGAGGTCGCGGCGCTTGAACGCCTCAAACCGCTCTCTGAGCTCCTCACAGATCCTTGACGCGGTCGACTTCGAGAGCTTTCCCAGCCCCGCCTCCTCGCACAGCGATTCGACGTCTCGCATCGAGAGGCCGCGCACGAACGCACCGACGACCATCGCCTCGAGCGGCCGCGTGCGCAGCAGCTTCGTCGAGTGCGGGAACAGCGCAGAGACGAACGGCTCGGCAGCCTCGCGGACCTGCGGGATCTCAACCGAGAGCTCACCTTCTGCGGTCTGCACCCGCCGAGGGCGATAGCCGTTCCGCAGGCCCGACTCGTAGTTGCGAAGCCCGCGCTGATACTCAGGCCGGCGCTCATAGCGAGCACGACCCAGCCATGCCTCGAACTCATCCTCCACAGCCCGCTGAATGATCAGCCTGGCGCCGAGCTTGGCGAGCTCTGACAGCGCCTCGCGTGGGTTCTCGCCGACTCCGACGGCGAGCAGCTGGTCGATCTGGTCTTCAATCTCCGCCGACGGCGGTACGGTACGTCTCACGGCGTAGGCCTCCTTCTTCGTCTTGCAGGACTAGAGGGAACCTACGCCGTCACCTTGACGGCTCTCGCAGCTATTTACAGCACTCCTGGGACGCGACCGGGCTTTGCGCTCGCGCTCGCTTCTCGCGAAAGCGAGCGTGTCTTGCGATCCGGGCCGCTTACGACCCTGAGCGAGTACCGCAGTTAGAACCGCGCGTGTCTGCCTTGGGGTGGAAGTAGACGACCACCGGCTGGCCACGGGAGTCTGAGAGCTTCACCGTCCGCCCGTCCTGATCGGGCCGCTCGAAGTCTGGTGCCGGCTGACCCTGCTCGATCATGTCGATCCTCTCGCCGTCGGTCTCATCGCAACAGGCGCGAGAGCCTTCGATCCTTGAGCACGCGCCCCTGCGTCTGACAGGCGGGACAGTAGGCGATCACGTAGTCCTCGAAGTGCACCGCCGCGAAGCGTCGTCGTGCAGCGCGGACACGGCTCGCCCTGGCGCCTGTGGACGTGAAGCGGCATCGGCAGCTTGTCGGGGATCGGCAGCCGGATGGCCTGCTCGTAGTGGGCGATCGCCGCGCCGAGCGTCTGGACGACCGCCTCGCGCAAGCGCTCGGCCTCGCCCGCGTCGAGGTCTGCGCCCCGCTTGTACGGGGACAGTTCGGCCTCCCACAGGATCTCATCGACCCACGAGCGCCCGATCCCGGCGATCGTGCGCTGGTCGCGAAGGAGCGTGTGCAGCGGACGCGGGGAATCGAGCAGCTCTCCGAGCGCCGGCGGGTCGGGCCAGGCTTCCGGCCCGAGCTTTGCAAGCGACTCGTCCAGCTCCAGCTGCCTCGTGCGCAAGCAGCTTCACCCAGGCCGCCTGCCGGGAGCCGAACTCGCGCAGGCGAAGCTCCATCTCGCCTGAGCCCCGCTGCTCGTGCGCACCGTTCCGAGAGCCGGCTGCCGGGTCGCCCCCATCGCCCTCGCGCACCCGCACGAGCAGCCGCGACGTCCGATCGCGCGGACCGGCGCGCTTGCCGAACAGCTGCAGGCGTCCGGCTGACATCAGGTGGATGAGCAGCGCCAGCTCGCCGGAGATCTCGACGATCAGGTGCTTGCCGCGGCGGCGTACCGCGAGAATTCGCTCGCCGGAGAGCTCCGACAGCGGCGGGTCGAAGGTCTTCAGGGCATTGATGCCCGGCGCCAGCGCGGACTCGATCTGCGCGCCGCGCAGAGCGCGATCGAGCAGGCGCGCCGTGATCTCGACCTCGGGCAGCTCGGGCATCGCTCCCTGCACTGTAGGCAGCTGCCCGGGGAGGACGGCCGCCGCGAGGGGCTCAGTTGGCGCCGATCGGAGGCCCTTCGTACTTGACGCCGGTCGGGCTGCTCCAGCGTACGCGCCAGCGTACGCCGCGCGTGGAGGAGCTCAGGCGCCAGTAGCCCCCGCCGTCGGTGGAGACGGTCCTCAGGGTGCCGAAGCGCTTTGCGCCTTTGCGCTGCACGAGCACCGTCACCTTCGTGGCACCCGTCGCCGGGCGCACGAGGCCCCACAGCGAGAAGCCGCGTCCCTGCTTGGACACCACGAGCGGGACGGGGAAGGCCAAGTACAGCGGCTTGCGCGCGCCGTTGACGTACTCGAGGCCGGTCTGAAAGCCGATCGTGCCCCCGTGCACGCTTGCGCCGGGCGCCCCGCCGAGCGGGTCGTCCTTGAGCAGGTACTGCGAGAAGGCCGCCACGCGGGGGTTCGACCAGGCGATGTGCTCGGCGATCGCGTCATATTCGGCCTGCTGGGCCACGGACACCCCGAGATACCTGTTCGGCTTGCTCTGCACCCCGAACTCCGTCAGGTAGATCGGGAGGTGCGCCGGTATCGCATGTGTCCGGGCGGCGAGGTCCAGCGCGCGGCTCAGCCGCGAGAGCACGGCGATCGTCACGTCGTCGCGTTCGGGCGGGACATAGGACGGCCCGGCGGCGTTCGTGTAGGCGTGGTGGGCATAGCCGGAGGCGAGCAGCGGACCGCACGAGCCCGATTTCTGGTAGCGCGTGTTCAGGCACAGCACGCCCCGCAGGAACGCGAGCGGCGCCACGTCGTGGAGCGCGCCTTCCCTGCGCACGTTGACGGTGTCAGAGCCGGTGGGCGCCGTCTCGCCGAGCAGCACCTTCGGATGCGCTATCCCGGCGGCCTGCAGCCCTGCGTAGCCGGCCTGGTACAGCCCACGGTAGATCCGCGGCGAGGCGGGTGTGCCGTTGGAGTTCCACTGCGGCAGCAGGAACGCCGGGTGGTTGGCCTCGTTCCAGATCGAGTAGAGCGAGACCTCCGAGCCGTAGTGACGCGCCACGGCCGTCATGAATTCCTGGAAGTCACGATCATCAGGGCGTGTGACATAGGGGGCTTTGCGGTTGGACGTGGCCCAGCGAGGCACGGGCGAGGTGACCGTGAGCAGCACCTTCCAGTGCAGTCGCTGGGCTTCGGCCAGCAGCGCGTCGTACTGACCCCAGCGGTAGTTGGCGGGATTGGTGGCGTCGAAGTGGGGCCGGTTCGCGCTGGTCGGGCTCGGCGCGACGTCGTACCAGTAGAGCTCGACGCGCAGGGCCTTGACACCGAGGGACTGGAGCTGGGCGAGCGCGTGTGGACGGGTGTTCGGGCTCAGCAGGTCTGTCGAGCCCTCGAAGAACGTCACCTCGCTGTGTGATGCCAGCGCCTGAACGGCGCCCAGGCGCGCCGCCGACGAGCATCGACGCGAGCAGCGCGCAGAGAAGCCTTCTTATGCGGGGCATGGTCGCTACAGACACGTGGGCGGCGGGAAGGTTGCGGTCGGTTCGGAGGTCTTTTCGGATTCGATGTCTCGCGCGCTCGCCGGGCTCGAAGGGCCGTCTGGCCGAATCGGACCCACGAACCCAAGATCCCAGGCGTGGGATAGCGTTGCGAAGGTGAGCATGACCATCGCCCCAGACGACATCGTCCGCACGCACGCGGACGCCACCGCCAACGCACGTGCACCGCTGCTCGTGCTGGAGCCGCTGCGTGAGTTCCTGGACGCACACGGCCTCGGCCAGGGCGAGATCGAGGCGAGCCCGATCGGCGAGGGACATTCCAACGTCACCTACCTGATCGAGCGCGGCGACTCGGAGATGGTCCTGCGCCGCCCGCCACGCCCACCGCTTCCCCCGAGCGCTCACGACGTGCTGCGCGAGGCGCGCCTGCTGCGAGCGCTCATGGACACCGCAGGCGCGGGTGCCGCAGGTGCTGGCGGTGTGTGAGGACCCCACGACGATCGGCTGCCCCTTCTATGTCATGGAGCGGATTCGACGGGGAGGTGATCGTCGTCGAGCATCCCAGGGGCGCTCGACACGCCGGCCGAGCGGCGCCGGGCCAGCGAGGAGCTGATCGACGCGCTCGTTGAGATCCACGGGGTCGACTGGCGAGCGGTCGGGCTCGAGGGCTTCGGCAAGCCGACGGGGTACCTGGAGCGCCAGCTGAGGCGATTCGGCGGATTGTGGGAGCTGAACAAGACGCGCGAGATCGAGGAGATCGAACGGGTGGCCGGGTGGCTCTCCGAGCGGATGCCGAGCTCGGGCCCCGCGACCATCGTTCACGGAGACTTTCGCTTCGGTAACACGATGTTCTCCGCACGGGCTCCGGCGAGGCTGGTGGCGGTGCTCGACTGGGAGATGGCCACGATCGGCGATCCGCTGGCCGACCTGGGCTACCTGTGCATGATGTGGACCGAGCCCGGCGACCCCGAGCTGGGGATGCGCGAGCATCTGGGCAGGATCACACGCCAGGAGGGCTTTCCCACACGCGCCGAGCTGATCGAGCTCTACGAGCAGCGCTCGGGGCGCTCGATGGGGCACATCCGCTGGTACACGACGCTGGCGGTGTGGAAGATGGCGATCTTCATGGAGGGAAACTACAAGCGCGCGCTCGCCGGCACGACCGACGATCCGTATCTCAAGCAGTTCGGCGAGGGCGTGCTCGAGCTCGCCCGGCGGGCCGAGGGGATGGCGTATGGCGCCTGAGCCCCGCTCGTCCAACGACAACGCCAGCGCAGGAGTGGGCGCGCCCGAGCGGGCGCGAGGCGTCGGGCCCCCCGGCGCAGACGCCGCGCACAGTGGTCTGTTGATCGACTGGGGCGGAGTGCTCACCAGCAGCCTGTTCGCGTCGTTCAACGCCTACTGCGTGGGAGAGCAGATCGACCCGCAGACGCTCCTTCCTCGCTTCCGAACCGATCCCGAGGCCCGCGAGCTGCTGATCGCGCTCGAGAAGGGAGAGCTCGAGGAGACGGCCTTCGAGCTGCTCGCTGGCCGGCCTGCTGGGCGATCGAGCCCGAAGGCCTGATCGACGGGCTGTTCGCGGGCGTGGAGCCCGACACGGCGATGGTGAACGCCGTTCGCAGAGCCCACGATGCGGGGGTGCGCACGGCGCTCGTGTCGAACTCGTGGGGCGTCCACCGCTATCCCCGCGACCTCTTCGCCGAGATCTTCGACGGCGTCGTCATCTCCGGAGAAGAGCGCATCCGCAAGCCCTCCCGTCATATGTACGAGCTCGGCGCCGAGCGTGCCGGAGTCCCGGCCGAGCGATGCGTCTTCGTCGATGACCTCGCCTTCAACCTCACCCCCGCCGAGCGGCTGGGCATGGCCACCATCCATCACACGAGCGCCGAGACGACCATCCCCGAGCTCGAGCGACTGCTCGGCGTATCCCTCGCCTGATTCGGGCTCACGGCCCGGGCGAGCGGCTTCTCGATCGGCCGGCCGATCAGTCGCGCTTGCCGCGTCCGTAAAGGAACTTGAACACGCCCGCCAGCAGCCGCGAGGTGCGGCTGCGGTAGGGATACATGTGGAACTCGCGCTTCAGCGCCAGGCGCGGCGTTATGACGATCGCCTGCTGGGAGCAGTACTTGCGGATCCCGCCCGCCCCGTGGCGCGACCCCAGACCCGAAGCCTTTGCGCCACCCATCGGCAGCTCCAGCACGGTGTAGTTGATCATCGCGTCGTTGACGTTCGCCGCGCCGACCTGCAGCCTGCGGGCGATCGCCTCGCCCCGCTCGGTGTCGCGGGTGAACACCGACCCGCCCAGCCCGTAGTCGCGAGTCGTTGGCGAGCCGCACCGCCTCCTCGGCGTCTGCGACCTTCATGATCGGCAGCGTCGGCCCGAATGTCTCCTCGGTCATGATCTTCATCGTGTGGTCGACGTCCACGAGCACGGTCGGCTCAAAGAAGCGTCCGCCGCCCGACTGCTCGGCGTGGCCGCCGGCAAGCACGCGGGCGCCCTTGTCGACCGCGTCCGCGACGTGATCTTCGATCGTCTGCAGCTGCGGCGGAAACGTGATCGCGCCCACCTCGACCGAGCCCGGTCCCTTGGGAGCCCCGACGCGCAACGCGCGCACCTTCTCTGAGACTTTGGCCACGAACTCGTCGTAGACGGGCGCCTCGACGTAGACGCGCTCGATCGAGATGCACGTCTGGCCGGCGTTCTGCATCGAGTAGTAGGTGGCGAAGTTCGCCGCGCGCTCCAGATCGGCGTCGGACAGCACGATCATCGGGTCCTTGCCGCCGAGCTCGAGCGACGCCGGTATCAGGCGCCGCGCAGCGGTCTCGGCGACCTTGCGCCCGGTCGCGGTGGAGCCGGTGAACATGATCATGTCCACCTCCTCGACAAGCGCCGCGCCGGTCTCTCCGCGCCCGGTGGCGATCTGCAGGACATGCTCCGGCAGGCCGCACTCGCGCAGCCCTTCGGCCATCAGCATCGAGGTCAGCGGCGTGATCTCCGACGGCTTGAGGATCACGCTGTTGCCCGCCGCGAGCGCCGGGATGCAGTCGCCGAACGAGTTCGTCAGCGGGTAGTTCCAGGGACCGATCACGCCGATCAGGCCAAGCGGGCGGTAGCGCAGGATCAGCTTCTTGCCCTTGACGAGCAGCTGTCCGGACTTGACGCGCTCGTCGGACAGATACTCGGGCGCATGCTTGGCCCAGAAGCCGAATGCGTTGCCGGCGTAGGAGATCTCCGCGAGCGAGGCGTCCTCGAAGGTCTTGCCGGTCTCCGAGATGATCGTGGCGATGACCTGCTTTGAGTTGTCCATCAGCCACTTCTGGGCGCGCAGCAGGATCCGTCCGCGACCCTCGAAGCCCTAGGCCTCCCACGCCGGCTGCGCGGCGCGAGCACGCACAGCCATCTCCGCCACTGCATCGGCGCCGAGGTCGGGCACCGTCGCGACGGTCTCGCCCGGTGGCAGGGTTCTCCACGGCGATCTCCTCGCACCGCGCTCGCGATGCCGTTGTGCGTCTGCGCTGGGTGCTGCTCGACGGTCGCCATGTGTTCTCCCCTCTCGTTCGCTCGTAACAACAGACTACTCCGAGCGGCCGGCCGGCAAGCGATCTCCGACGTGACGCGAGCGGTTACTCGGAGATGCTCGATCGAATCGATGCCGATCGGCTCGGCGGGCCGGTCCGCGCCGTCGGTCGCGACGGCCTCCAGCTTGTCCACGATGTCCATCCCGTCGGTCACCTGCCCGAACACCGTGTGCTTGCCGTCCAGCCACGAGCAGGCGTCTGCGGTGACGATGAAGAACTGCGAGCCGTTGGTGTTGGGCCCCGCGTTCGCCATCGCGAGCGCGCCCCGAACGACCTTGTGCGGGTTGATCTCATCCTCGAACGTGTATCCGGGTCCGCCCGTGCCCGGTCCCCTGCGGACACCCTCCCTGGATCATGAAGTCCTTGATCACGCGATGGAAGGTGAGCCCGTCGTAGAAGCCCTCGGAGGCGAGCTTGCGGAAGTTCTCCACCGTCTTCGGCGCGTCCTGGTCGAACAGCTCGAAGACGATTGGACCTTCGGTGGTTTGCATCGTGGCGGTTGACATGGCCCTACCCTACTCGCTGCAGGCTGAGCGCCTGACCGCGCACCTCGCGTCCGTCGAGCGCCGCGATCACGCGGTCGACCTCGTCGGCCGGCACCGAGAGGAAGGAGAAGCGGTCGAGCACCAGCACGTCGCGCACGGCCTCTCCGTCGAGACCGGCGGAGGAGGTCACCGCGCTTACGATGTCGGCGACCTGCAGCCCCGCGGCGCGACCCCCGGAGAGCACGAGCTTCACGTAGGCCTCCCGCTCATCCCGTCTAGAGATGCGCGGCTTGGAGTGCCTGCGTGGCCGTTCGCGCACCGGTGTGGGCGCGGTCACGACGCCCTCCCGCCATTGCGTCACAGTGGTCCCGATGTGGCGTTCGATCGCCTCGAGCTCGCGCTTCTGGCGATCCTCGACGAACGTGATCGCCCTGCCCGAGCGACCCACCCTGCCCGTCCGCCCGATACGGTGCACGTAGGTGTCGGGGGAGATGGGCACGTCGTAGTTGATCACGTGGGTCACGGTCGAGATGTCAAGGCCGCGAGCGGCGACGTCGGTGGCGACGAGGATCGGCACGCGTCCGCCCTTGAACGCCAGCATCACCCCGTCGCGCGCACCCTGGGTCATATCCCCGTGTAGCGCCCGCACGTTCATGCCGCGGTCACGCAATGTGCGAAACAGCTGCTCGCAGCGAATCTTGGTGCGCACGAACACGATCGCCTGCTGGCCGTCGGCTTCGCCGCGTGTCCCGAGCTCCGCGCGCAGCACCTCCACGAGCTTGTCCGGCTTCCCCTTGGCGTCGACCGGAAGCTGGAACTGCGCGACCGTGTCGATCGTGAGCGTCTCGGCCTCTACCTGGATGATCGTCGGGTCATACATGTAGCGGTCGGCGAGTTTGCGGATCGGCGGCGGCATCGTGGCCGAGAAGAGTGCGGTCTGCCTGCTCGACGGCGTCAAGGACAGGATCCTCTCGACGTCCTCGAGGAAGCCCAGGTCGAGCATCTCGTCGGCCTCGTCCAGGACCACGAACCGGCAATCGTGCAGCACCAGCGAGTGGCGGGAGATCAGATCGAGCACCCGGCCGACGGTTCCCACGACGACATGGCCGCCGGCGCGCAGCTGGCCCTGCTGGGTGCGTATCGGCGCGCCGCCGAACACGGCCACCACGTCGATCCCCGCGTGGGCGCCATACGTGCGCAGAGCCTGCGTGACCTGGATGCACAGCTCGCGTGTCGGCGTGAGCACGAGAGCCTGCACGGTTGGATCGGAAGGATCGACGTACTCCATGATCGGCAGGCCGAACGCCGCCGTCTTGCCCGTGCCGGTCTGCGCCTGGCCGATCACATCCCTGCCCTCGAGCAGTGGCGGGACCGCCTGTTCCTGGATCGGGCTGGGCGACTCATAGCCCACGTCGCGTAGCGCGTGCAGGGTGGACTCGGAGAGCCCGAGATCAGCAAACGACTTCGCCATTTCGGGAGGGGAGCTTACGGATCAGGCGGAGGGATCGAGCAGAAGCTTCCCGGTCGTGCGCCGCTCGCGCAGGTCGATGTGGGCCTGGGCGGCCTGCTCGAGAGGGTAGGTGTGACCGACGACCACCTCGAGCTCGCGTCGCCCCGCGCGCACGAACAGCTCGTGCAGCGCATCCGTGAACATCGCCGGGCGCTCCAGGCAGTGGAACAGGTAGAAGCCGATCGCCGCGCGCGAGTGGCGCAGCAGCGAGCCAGTGGAGATCTGGTTCGGCTGTTGTGAGGAGATCCCGCAGACCACGATGCGACCGAACGACGCGAGCGCATCGTAGGAGGCCTGAAACACCTCGCCGCCGGCCATCTCGAACACGACATCCACGGGGCGTCCGCCGTTGGCGTCGATCAGGCGCTCGGTCAGGCCGGCCGGCGCCGGGTCGATCGCGACGTCGGCGCCCAGCCTCATCGCCAGCGCCCGCTTCTCATCGCTCGATGCGGTCGCGATCACCCGACCAGCGCCGAGTGAGTGTCCGAGCTGGACGGCCAGCGATCCCACGCCCCCCGCGGCCGCGTGCACGACCACGCTCTCCCCGGGCGCGACGCGCCCGGAGCTGCGATACAGATGCCAGGCGGTCGTCCCCTGGATGATGAGCGCCAGCGCCGTGGCGTCGTCAAGCTCATCGGGGATCGGAAAGGCCAGCTGCTTCGGGGCGACGGCGTACTCGGCGTAGCCGCCTGAGCCGACCAGCGCCACCACCCGCTCGCCGGTGTCCTCACGGACGCCCGCCACCTCCCGACCGGGGACGAGCGGAAGCGTCGCCTTCTGCACGTAGGAGTTCGTGCGCGTGTGCGTGTCGGCGAAGTTCACCCCCGCGCGAGCGACCCTGACGAGCACCTCGTCCGCTCCCGGCTCTGGCTTGCAGAGCTCGGTGAGCTCGAGCACCTCGGGGCCGCCGAACTCGGTCATCTGGATCGCTCGCATCTCAGATCAGGCTATCGGAGCCCTGGCGGCCCCTACCGCCAGCGGCGGAGCCGTGCGCGCACCCGTTCGCCCGTGTGCTCTAAGGTCCGCGCCCATGCCAATCACCGTCGTTGGATCGATCGCCTACGACACCGTCAGGACACCCTTCGGCGAGCGCGAGCGGATGCTTGGCGGCGCAGCGGTGCACTTCTCTCTGGCGGCCTCGTTCTTCGAGCAGGTGCGCATCGTCGGTCCGGTCGGCGATGACTTCGGCGAGGCCGAGCTCGACGTGATGCGCCACCGCGGGGTGGACGTATCGGATGTCGAGCGGATCGAGGGCGGCAAGACGTTCTTCTGGCGTGGCGAGTACGGATGGGACCTGAACTCTCGCGAGACGCTCGACACCCAGCTCGGGGTGTTCGAGGGCTTTCAGCCCAAGCTCTCCGAGCTTTCGCGCTCGAGCGACGTGCTGTTCCTGGCGAACATCCAGCCCGACCTCCAGCGCGAGGTGCGTGCACAGCTGCCCGGCGCGCGCTTTGTGGCCCTGGATTCCATGAACCTCTGGATCGACGTCGCGCGCGACTCGCTGGTGGGCGCGATCTCGGAAGTGGACTGCGTGATCCTGAACGACGCAGAGCTGCGCCAGCTGACGCTCAAGCCGAACCTGCTCGCGGCCGCGCGGGAGGTCCTGTCCTGGAGGCCCCCCGACTCGACGGAGTCGGAGGGCGAGGCGCGGGGGCCCAGCGTGGTCGTGGCAAAGCAGGGGGAGTACGGCGCCGCTTTGATAACGCGCGAGAGCTTCTTCGCCCTGCCGGCCTATCCGCTCGAGACCGTGATCGACCCGACCGGCGCGGGCGACACGTTCGCCGGTGGGCTCGTCGGCTACATCGCCGCCCACCCCAAGGAGGAGCTCTCCGATGATCTGCTTCGACGCGCCATGGCCCATGCGACCGTCCTCGCTTCGTTCAACGTCGAGGAGTTCGGGACCGAGCGCGTCGAGCGCCTGAAGGGAGAGGAGATCGTCGAGCGCATCAATGAGCTGCGCGCGATCACGCAGTTCAGCGGCCCCGCGCTGAAGCTGCGCAAGTGAGCCGACACGACGCCGCCCGGTCAGCCGCGTCCGGGGTTTGTACGGATGGCCGATCCGGGGGTTGTACGGATGCGGTGACCGGTATACGATCAACTCAGGTGACCACTTGGACCTTCATCTGGCTGATGTTCCTGCTGAAGATCCCAATCGTCGCGCTGTTTCTGCTGGTGCGATGGGCGGTACGGGAGCCCCCTGAGTCCGATGCTCCGCAGGATGGCGGGATCGGCCCACGGATGCACCCGCGCCACCCGCACCGAACTCGCCTGAGATCGCCGCGACCGCCCAGGCGTGGCCCGCACGGCGCCCCCTACCCGGCGTCCCCGCCGCGGGTACGCGTTTGCGTGGCGCGCGGGCGCCTTCGCCAGAGTTGACCGCCGGCATAGCGAACGAAGGGCGGCCGGGGGCGGCTCGAGCGCCCCATGCTGCGGGTGACGGCGGGAAACGCGCCGCGGTGACGCATAATCGGGGGGAATCCGAAACCGTCGATAGGAGAAGCAGATGAGCCCCGACACGCAGACGGGCAGCCACGGCGCGGCGACCGCCGAGCAGACAGTCGATGGTGACGCGGCGTCCGCGAATGAGACGCTCACGGTGACGGACAACCGCACGGGCAAGACCTACGAGCTGCCCGTCCAGGACGGGACGGTGCGGGCAATGGATCTGCGCCAGATCAAGACCGACGCGGAGGACTTCGGCCTGATGGCCTACGACCCCGCCTACACGAACACCGCGTCCTGTCGCAGCGCGATCACATACATCGACGGGGACGCCGGGATCCTTCAACACCGCGGATACTCGATCGAGCAGCTGTGCGAGCGCTCGAGTTACCTGGAGGTGGCCTACCTGATCATCAACGGCTCGCTTCCGACGGAGTCGCAGCTCACCGACTGGGTGCACGAGGTCACCGTCCACACATTCGTTCACGAGAACGTCAAGGAGTTCATGCAGGGCTTCCGCTACGACGCCAACCCGATGGGCATGCTCGTGGCGTCGGTCGGGGCCCTGTCGACGTTCTATCCGGACGCGAACCAGATCCGCGACGAGCGGGTGCGTGCGATGCAGATCATCAGGCTGCTCGCGAAGATGCCCACCCTGGCGGCCTTCGCGTTCCGCCACAACATGGGCCAGCCCTACGTCTACCCGGACAACGACCTCAGCTACGCCGGCAACTTCCTGTCGATGATGTACAAGATGACAGAGCTCAAATACACGCCGGATCCGCGTCTGGAGCGCGCGCTGGACGTTCTGTTCATCCTTCACGCCGACCACGAACAGAACGCCTCCACCAGTGCGGTCCGCTCCGTCGGCTCCACGCAGGTGGACCCGTACTCGGCAGTGGCTGCCGGGGTCGCTGCCCTCTACGGTCCGTTGCACGGCGGCGCCAACGAGGCGGCGCTGCGCATGCTCGCGCGGATCGGAACGGTCGAGAACATCCCCGACTTCCTCGAGGGCGTGAAGGCCGGCGACGAGCGCCTGATGGGCTTCGGTCACCGCGTCTACAAGAACTACGACCCGCGCGCACGGATCATCCGCAAACACCTCGACCATGTGTTCGACGTGCGCGGCAAGAGCCCGCTGCTCGACGTCGCGACCGAGCTCGAGCAGCGGGCGCTCGACGACGAGTACTTCACCTCGCGCAAGCTCTACCCCAACGTCGACTTCTACTCGGGGCTGATCTACGAGGCCCTGGGCCTGCCCGTGGCGATGTTCCCCGTCATGTTTGCGATCGGGCGCACGAGCGGCTGGATCGCCCAATGGCTCGAGATGGTCGAGGACCCGGAGCAGAAGATCGCGCGCCCGCGACAGATCTACACCGGCGCGCGCGACCTCGAGTACGTACCGATCGATCAGCGCGGCTAGAGAACGAGCGTGGCCCCGTTCCGCGTCAGCCAGTCGCGATCCTCGCCATAACCCGGCCAGCGGCGCTCCAGCAGCGCCCAGAAGCGGGGTGAATGCTCGAGGATCTCGAGATGGCAGACCTCGTGCCAGACGACGTAGTCGAGCACGCGCTCGGGTGCGAGCAGCAGGCGCCAGTTGAAGCTCATCCGCCCCGCCGCCGAGCACGATGCCCAGCGAGTGCGCTGCGCGCGGATGGACAGGTCGGTGTATGCGCTGCCGGCGAGCGCGGTGGCGCGGTCGAGTCGCGGCGCGATCTCAGCCCGCGCGGCACGCCGGTAGAAGCGCTCGAGCGCAGGGCGGGCATTCCCGGCGGGCACGAGCAGCGTCCCGCCCGAGCGGTGCACCCGCGTGCGGCCCGCCTGCGGGACCAACTCGAGCGACTCGCCGAGATAGGGAAGCGTCCCCGCGCGCGCGGCGATCCGATCGAGCACGCGACGCGTCTCGCCCAGACGGCGCTCGATCCAAGGGCGCAGCTCGCCGACCGCGGCCTGAGCCGCGCGCTCAGGGGCCCCGGCCGGCAGCACGACCTCCACGCCGGTATGCGCATGCACGTTCACCCGCACCCGACGGGCACGCGCGGAACGGCGCACGGTGTAGGGGATCTCTGCCACCACGCCGAGAGAGTACGGGTCCGGCCGGGTGCATAATCCCCGAGTGATGAGTCGGTCGAGGGTTCGATTGCCGCGGGGCGTGCGAGCGCCGTATGAGGTCTATCTGAACGGCGTGCCGCAGAAGCTCGGCGTCGACTTCTCGGTGCGGGAAGGCTCGCTCGTGTTCGAGCGCGATCTGCGCAAGGACAAGATCAGCGGTTGGCGCTGGCTGCTGGGCGCATGGGGCGTCGGGACCTACCGCCAGGACGACTCGGTCGACGTGCGCTACGAGGCCCCCGACGGCACTCCGCGGGTCGCCGAGGGGCTCGAGATCGAGGCTCTGGAGAGCTAGGCCTTTACCGCCCGCTCCCACGGCCTCGTCAGCTTGAGGGCGCTCAGGATCGCGCGCGTCGCGGGGGAGCGGTTGAGCGTGTAGAAGTGGATCCCCGGCGCACCGGCGGCGAGCAGCTCGGCGCACTGCAGCGTGGCGTAGGCCACGCCGAAGTCGAGCACCGCCTCGGGATGATCGCCGCGGGCGCGCAGCTCGCGGTGCAGCCCCGCTGGAATCGAGGAGCCGCACATCTCAGCCATCCGCTCGACCTGGCCGGCATGCGTGATCGGCATGATGCCCGGGATGATCGGCACCTCGATCCCGATGCCGCGTGCCCGCTTCAGGAACTCGAAGTAGCGGGCGTTGTCGAAGAACAGCTGCGTGATCAGGAAGTCGACGCCGGCTCCAACCTTCTCGGCGAGATGTTCGAGGTCCGCGTCGGGGCTGTCGGCGTGGATATGCGTCTCCGGGAAGCAGGCGGCCCCGATCGCGAACGGGTACGCGCCTGCGATCAGCTCGACGAGTTCACGCGAGTACTCGAGCCCCCCCTCCGTCTTGATCCACGCCTCCTGGCCGACCGGCGGGTCTCCGCGTAGCGCGAGGACGTTGTCGATTCCCGCCTCGCGCATCTCGTCGAGCGTCCTGCGCAGCTCGGGCACTGTCGCCCCGACGCACGTGAAGTGGGCCATCGCCTCGAGCTCGTACTCGTCCTTGATCCGCTTGACGATCTCGATCGTCTTCTCCCGCGTCGAGCCTCCTGCCCCATAGGTGACCGAGACGAACGAAGGCTCGAGCGTCCCGAGCTCGGTGAGCGCGGAATACAGGTTGCGCTCGCCGAGCTCCGTTTTGGGCGGGAAGAACTCGAAGGAGAACACAGGTCCGCCGGTGGCGAGGATCGCATCGATTCGCATCCGCAGATCGTATGTAAACGGCGGCGAGCGACCCGTGCGATCCGCCGTCAGCCGGGCTGCGGCTCGCCCGCCGCGGTGCTCCAGCGCTCGGGCTCGCCCGCGATGCGCCGGGCGCGAGCGGTCGCCTCGAGGTGGCTCAGCATCGCGAGCGTCTCGAGCAGCAGCAGAGGCGCGAACGAGGCGAGCGACTCGCGTTCGTAGACGCGCGGCATTATTTCGTAGGCCGTCGGTGAGTCGACCGCTTCGATCGCGGCGAGCGTCTTCTGGAGGCGGTCCTGAACGAGCTCGCGGTTGCCTTCGATGTGAGCGTGCACATCGGCGAAAGTACGGCCGTGGCCGGGTAGGCACAGGCGCGCGCCGAGCGCCTCGACGACGTCGAGCGAGTGGAGGAATTCTCCGACGGGGTCGGCGGTGAAGCCGTAGTCGAAGTGCAACGAGATGCGTCCCAGCAGGTGGTCTCCTGAGATCAAGAGCCGCCGCTCCGGCTGGAACAGGCAAACGTGAGAGGGGGCATGGCCGGGCGTCTCGTGCACCGTCCAGGGACCGAGGTCGGTCTCGACCGTAACCCCTCCCACGAGCGCCCTGTCGGGCGCGACGATCCCGGCGATCCCCGATTCGCGCGAGCCACGCTCGGATGCATAGCGGCGCAGAGGCTCCTCGGGGACGCCGCTCTGGCGTGCGACCTCCAGTCGGCAGGCGATCGCGTCCTGCTGATCCTCCGCCCAGCGGAGCATGTGCTCGTGGTCGGGGTGCATCCAGAGCTCGCAGCCCGAGCGCTGCACGATCGTGGCCGCCTGGCCGTAGTGATCGGCGTGTGCATGGGTGCAGACCAGAAGGCGCACGTCCTCGAGGCTCAGACCGCACATCGCAAGCGCCCGTTCAAGATTGGCGAGCGAGCCGGGCTGATGCATGCCCGTGTCGAACAGCACGAACCCGCCTTTGGCCGCGACGGCCCAGGCGTTGCAGTGGGGGACACCCGGCCACGGAAGGGGCAGGCGAAGGCGGAACACACCGGGGAGCACCCGTTCGCCCCGCCCCAGCTCGCGCCTGGCCGTCGAGGCACCCGCGCGGGGAGGGCCGGCCGGCCGCTGCGCGCGGCTCAGCCGGGGGGGCCTCGCGGCGCTCGGCGGGGGCGCTCCCGAGCTCGAATCGATCGGCTCGGGCATGCGGCGGAGACTAGACTACGCATCTCAAGCCCCGTTGCAAAGGAGACAGAGCATGCCCGAGGGCGACAGTCCCAGCAAGGCGGCCACAAAGGTTCAGCAGGCGGCCGCGAACGTGCAGCAGGTGGCGGCGGGTCGCAGGCGCATCACCGGCGGCAATCGGGCCGAGTCGATCGCGCGACGATACTTCGAGGCGATCGGAGCGCACGAACCCGACGCCGCCGTGGCGATGTGGGCCGACGGCGGCCGCGAGAGCGTGAGCGGTCAGGCCGACGTTCATGCGCCAGAGGGACTGCGGGAGTTCATCGCAAGCCTGCTCGATGCGTTGCCGGACATGAAGGTCGAGATCGTCTCGACCACCGCCCAGGACGATCGCTGCGCGCTGCAATGGCGCTACAGCGGCACGTTCGCCGGCCCGGGGCACCTGCGCGGCGTCGCGCCGACCGGCGATCCGGTGACGCTCGAAGGTTTCGACCTCGTGATCGTGCGCGACGGGCTCATCCAGAGCATCGACGCGTTCACCGACACCATGGCGCTTCCGCGCCAGATCGGCATGATGCCGGCGCCCGGCTCCCAAGCCGAGCAGCGGCTGACGGGCGCGTTCAACGCCACCACGCGCGTGCGCGGCAGCCTCGCGGCCGGCGAGGCCGAGCTAATAGCCGAGGGCGTGTGGGTCCTGCAGGGCCAGCCGGGGCGATCCAACGTGTATCTGATCGAGGACGAGGGCGGGGTGACGCTGTTCGACGCGGGCATCCGCCCGATGAAGCGCGCGGTGGCCAGCGCAGGCGCCAAGCTCGGGGGAATCCGCCGCGTCGTGCTGGGCCATGGCCACACCGACCACCGCGGCGTGGCGGGCGCGCTGGGCGTGCCGGTGCTGTGCCACCCGGATGAGGTCGAGGATGCGCAGGGAAGCGGCGGGTTTCGCTACTGGCCGGCGGATCTGGCCGGGCTGCCGCCGCTGGCGCGGCCTGTCCACCGGCTGCTGCACCGCTATGTCTGGGACGGCGGGCCGGTGGAGATCTCCGACACGGTGACCGAGGGGGACGAGGTGGCGGGATTCCGCGTCGTGCACCTTCCCGGTCACTCGCCGGGAATGATCGCGCTGTGGCGCGAATCCGACCGCCTGGCGCTGAGCAGCGACTGCTTCGATACGGTCGACGCCTGGGGCCGAGACTGCGAGCCGCGCGTCCCCGACCCCGTCTACAACTTCGACACAGACCAGGCGCGCGCCAGTATGCGCAAGCTCGCCGCGCTCGAGCCCGCCGCGGCCTGGCCGGGGCACGCAAAGCCCCTGACTGGAGACGTGCGCTCGCAGCTCGAGCGCGCCGCCGGCGAGCCCTGAGCGTGGGCCGACGACGCCGGCGCGAGAAGCTCGCGGCGCCGAGGAGCGACTACACCGACCCGCAGGGCAACGTGCTGACCCTGCGCGGCTCGCTGACCGCGGGCGCGCGGGCCGAGTACGAGCAGGTGCTCTCGGGTGGCGGCGGGCCGGCGATGGGCGCGCGGGACGCCCACACGATCGATGATTCGTGGCAGCGGGCCGTCGAGCTCCTGTTCGAGCGCCTGGCGGTGCGCTGGGTCATCGCCGGAGCGCCCATCGACCGCCAGCGCGAGCTGCTGATGCGCTTTCGAGCGGGGAGCGCCGACGAGCGCGCATGGGTGCGAGCGACGCTTCGCGTGCACTGCGCGGAGCACTTTCCCGACGTCAGGGCGCCCTGAGAAGCTCGAGCCGCGGCCCGTGGGCGCTCGTGGCGGACACGAACCGGGCGGTGGCCGGGCTGAGAACGAACTCCAGCACCCCCCCTCCCTCGCCACGCACCTCCAATCGTCTTCCCTGATCGTGCACCGCCAGCACGGTGCCGCGCTCGAACCCGCCGCCGAAGTGCGCGATGCGCACCGCCGCGCCGACGCTGGGGACGGGACGCGTAGGACCGAGCATGAGCCGATGCTACGCAGGCTCCCGCGCGCGTGCGGCCAAAGCTCGCCGTGTCCAACGTCGGCGGGCAAGAGAACGCCGGCTGTCCAACGCGCAACGCCCCGGCGACCGATACCTTGCGCCGATGCGGCGCACCAAGATCGTAGCCACCATCGGTCCGGCCTCACGCGAGCCGGACACGCTTCTGCGCATGGTCGAGGCGGGGATGGACGTCGCCCGGCTGAACTATTCCCACGGCACGCTCGATGAGCACGCGGAGACGGTCCGCCGGGTGCGAGACGCGGCGGGCCGGGCCGGGCGCCCGGTCGCGATCCTCCAGGACCTCCCCGGCCCCAAGCTCCGAATCGGGCCATTGCGCGAGGACGTCGTCGAGCTGACGCCGGGCGAGCGCCTTACTTTCTTCTGCGGGGATGACGAGCGCGCGGGGGACGCCCACCACATGAGCATCTCCTGGCCCGGCCTGGCCGACGTCGTTGAAAAGGACACCATCCTCTACCTCGCCGACGGCTCGGTGCGGCTTCGCGCGGTCGATGTCCGAGCCGCGGACCACGAGATCGAAGTCGAGATCGAGGTCGGCGGGGCCGTCGCCTCCCGGCAGGGGCTCAACATCCCCGGTCCGGTCGAGGCTCTGCCCTCCGTGCCCGAGGAGGACCTCGAGATGCTCCGGCATGGCGAGTCGATCGGCGTCGACATGGTCGCGCTGTCGTTCGTCCAGCGACCGCAGGACGTCGAATCGGTGCGCGACCACACGCGCCTGCCGCTGATCGCCAAGATGGAGAAGCCCCTCGCGGTCGAGCGCGCCGTCGAGATCGTCAAAGCAGCCGACTGCGTGATGGTGGCCCGCGGCGACCTGGGCATCGAGCTCCCGATCGCGCGTGTGCCGATCGTGCAGAAGCAGCTGCTCGAGCTGGCCGGGTGGATGGCCAGACCGTCGATCACCGCGACCCAGATGCTCGACTCGATGGTCACCTCCTCCCGTCCAACCCGCGCCGAGGTGGCCGACGTGGCCAACGCGATCCTCGACGGCACCGACGCCGTGATGCTCTCCCAGGAGACGGCGGTCGGCGCCTATCCCGTGGAGGCGGTGGCGATGATGGCGGCCGTCGCAACCCAGGCTGAGTCGATCGCGCCGTATGAGCGCTGGAACGACTCGCGGGTTCGCCGCACCGAGTCCGACCCGGCGTACACGATCGCGCACAACCTCTGCGACGCCGCGCGCGAGCTGCGTCTGGACGCGCTGATCGTCCCGACGCTGTCCGGGCGCTCGGCGCGACTGGTCTCCGCGCACCGGCCGACGGTGCCCATCTACGCGCTGTCGCCCGGCAAAGAGACGGTGAGGCGGTGCTGTCTGATGTGGGGCGTGCAGGCGGCGTCGATGCGCCGCCACGAGACGACCGAGGCGCTGATCGCCGATGCGGCGCGGCGCGTCGTCGAGCTCGGCTGGTGCGCGACCGGGCAGCGCGTCGGGATCACGGCTGGACTGCCCTCCGGGCGCCCCGGCACGACGAGCCTCGTGCAGATCCAGCTCGTGTGATCCGCGTTGCCGCGGGGTATCTATCCCTAGGCCTCACCGCCGCAGCTTCTGTGGAATCATCCGCTCGCACGATGCGCTCGGTCGATGTCAGGCAGGAGACGCAGAAGCCAGCGCCGGCATCACGTCCGCCGCGATAGAAGGGACCGGACCATGAGCACAGCCGCAGCGCCCACCGCGCGGACCGCGCCCCGCGCGCAGGAGGTCGGCGAGGGCCAGCCCGCCGACGCGCTGGTGATCTTCGGCATCACCGGGGACCTCGCGAAGGTGATGACGTTCCTGTCGCTCTACCGGCTCGAGCGGCGTGGCCTCTTGAAATGCCCGATCGTCGGGGTCGCGGGCGACGATTGGACGCTCGAGCACCTGCGCGAGCACGCCGGTGAATGCATCGAGGGGACGGGCGAATCGCTCGACCGCGAGGTCTTCGAGCGCTTCACCGCGCGGCTGTCGTACGTGAGCGGCGACTTCACCGACCCCGCCACCTACGAGCGGGTCGCGGCGGCGGTCGGCGATGCGCGTACGCCGGTCTTCTACCTGGAGATCCCTCCCTTCCTGTTCGGGCCCGTGATCAAGCAGCTCACGGATGCCGGCCTGACCAAGACGGGACGGGTGGTGGTGGAGAAGCCCTTCGGCCACGACCTCGCTTCCGCGCGGGAGCTCGCAGCGGAAGTCCATCAGTACATCGACGAGTCGCAGCTGTATCGGATCGACCACTTCCTAGGAAAGATGGGCACGGACGAGCTGCTCTACCTGCGCTTCGGCAACACGATGGTCGAGTCGGTCTGGAACCGCAACCACATCGCCCTGGTGGAGATCACGATGGCGGAGAGCTTCGGGGTCGAGGACCGCGGCCACTTCTACGACCCCGTGGGCGCGCTTCGCGACGTGGTCGTCAACCACTTGATGCAGCTGGTCGCGGTGGCCGCGATGGAGGCGCCCGCGGGCAACGACGCAAGAACCCTCAAGGACGCGAAGTTCGCCGTGTTCCGCTCGACCCATGAGGCGGACCCGGATCACTATGTGCGCGGACAGTACGAGGGCTACCTGGACATCGACGGCGTCGCCAAGGACTCGACCACCGAGACCTATGCCGCCATGCGCCTGGAGATCGACAATTGGCGCTGGTCGGGGGTGCCGTGGTTCATCCGCACGGGAAAGTGCCTGCCCGAAACGCAGACCGAGCTGCGCATCGTGTTCCGCCACCCGCCGCGTCTTGGCTTCATGGAGCATGGGCACCGCCCGCCCGAACCGGACCAGCTCGTGGTCAAGCTCGACCCCACGACCGGGACGAGACTGATCCTCGACGCGCACCGGGCCGACCGGGGCGGCCCGCAGGCGATCACTCTGGACATGGAGTTCGCCGACGAGGGAGGCGAGGCCCCGACCCCGTATGAGGTGCTCCTGCTCGACGCGATGCGGGGTGACAGCATGCGCTTCACGCGTCAGGACGGCATCGAAGAGTGCTGGCGGATCTTCGAACCGCTGATCGAAGCACCTCCGCCGGTTCACTCCTACGCGAAGGGCTCCTGGGGTCCGGCGGAGGCCGATCGTCTCGTCGCCGGGTTCGGGTCCTGGCACGGACCGTGGATGACGTCATGAGTCCCACCAAGTCACGCAAGGTCGGCGCCACGGGCAAGGAGAAGTCCGCCGCCAGGAACGCGAGCTCCGCCGGCGCGGATGCGGGCGCGCAGGGCGCGACACCGCAGAGCGCCGCGATGCCCTCTCCCTTCCCGCCGATCGCCGAGTACGCGTTTCTCTCCGACTGTCACACCGGCGCGCTGGTGGCCCCCGACGGGTCGATCGACTGGCTGTGCGTCCCGCGCTTTGACGCGCAGAGCGTATTCGGCACGCTGCTCGACCGCCAGGCCGGGTGCTTCCGCCTCGGACCCTTCGGCATCAACGTGCCGTCCGCGCGCGTGTATGAGCCCGGGACCAACATGCTGCTCACGACGTGGAAGACGCCGACCGGCTGGGTGGCCGTGCGCGATGCCCTGACGTTGGGGCCGCGCCGTGGCGTGGACCAGATCACGCCGCACACCCGCCCTCCGACCGATGAAGACGCCGACCATCTGCTCGTGCGCGTTGCGTTCTGTCTGGAGGGCGAGGTCGAGATGGAGCTGACATGCGAGCCGGTGTTCGACTACGGGCGGCTTCCGGCCCAGTGGTCGATCCACGACGAAGCTCACACGGCCGACGCCAGCGGGGAGGAGTTGACGATGAGGTTGCACACGGACATGGCGCTCGGCGCCGAGGGAGACCGGGTGCGGGCTCGGCACACGCTCAAAAAGGGGGAGCAGGCCTACTGCTCGCTGTCCTGGGCCGAGGAGCTCGCGGGACCGGAGGGGATCGATGACGCCAACGCGCGCCTGGCCGCCACCGCCCGCTTCTGGCGCGGCTGGCTGGGCCGTGCACGGATACCCGATCATCGCTGGCGCGATCCGATTCAGCGCTCGGCGCTCGCGATCAAGGGTCTGACGTATATGCCGACCGGCGCCACCGTGGCGGCGCTCACGACATCGCTGCCCGAGACGCCGGGTGGCGAACGCAACTGGGACTACCGCTACACGTGGCTGCGGGACTCGACGTTCACGCTGCAGGCGCTGCACTTCTTGAACCTCGACTGGGAGGCCGAGGAGTTCATGCAGTTCGTCGCCGACCTCGAGCCAAACGTCGACGGAGCCCTGCAGATCATGTATGGGATCGATGGGCGGCGCGATCTGACCGAGTCGATGCGCGACGACCTCTCGGGCTACGCCGGGGCGAGCCCGGTGCGGATCGGCAACGGCGCCTTCGATCAACGCCAGAACGACGTCTACGGCGCGGCGCTGGATTCGATCCTGCTGCACACCCGCCGCAGTCAGCGCCTCCCCCGCAGGCTTTGGCCGATCGTGCAGGCGCAGGCCGAGTGCGCGACGAAAGTCTGGCGCCAGCCCGACCAGGGCATCTGGGAGGCCCGCGGCAAGCCCCAGCACTATGTCTCGTCCAAGCTCATGTGCTGGGTGGCGATGGATCGCGCCAGGCAGCTCGCGGCGATCCGCGGCGACGCCGAGCACGAGGCCACATGGGGCGCGACCGCTGAGGAGATCCGAGACGACATCCTCACCCACGGGTTCAGCGACAAGGGGGTGCTGCGCCAGCACTACGGGACCGACGCGCTGGACGCGTCCAATCTCCTGGCGGCCGGCTTCGGCTTCCTGCCGGGCACCGACGAGCGCATGCGCGCCAGCGTCCTGGCGATCGCCGACGATCTGACGGAGGACGGCTTCGTCCTGCGCTACCGCACCGATGAGACCGACGACGGCCTGTCGGGCAAGGAGGGGAGCTTTTTGATCTGCTCCTTCTGGCTCGTGTCGGGCCTCGCGATCATCGGCGAGCAGCAACGTGCCCGAGACCTGATGGAAAAGCTCCTGCGGGTCGCCTCTCCGCTCGGGCTCTACGCCGAGGAGTTCGACACGAGCACGGCTCACCACCTGGGTAACTTCCCGCAGGCCTTCTCCCACCTCGCGCTGATCGAGGCCGCCGGGCGGATCATCATCTATGAGCTGACGCAAGAGATCACGTGAGCTCCTACGACGTGATCATCATCGGCAGCGGCGCCGGCGGAGGCACGCTCGCGCGGCATCTGGCGCCCTCGGGCAAGCGGATCCTGTTGCTGGAGCGTGGCGACTGGCTGCCCCGGGAGCCGCAGAACTGGTCGGCCGGCGACGTGTTCGTCGAGAACCGCTACGTCTCGCCGGACACCTGGTACGACGCCGACGGCAAGCCGTTCCAGCCGCAGGTGCACTACTGCGTGGGCGGCGCGACCAAGCTCTACGGGGCGGCGCTGTACCGCTTCCGCAAAGACGACTTCGGCGAGCTGCGCCACCACGGCGGAGTCTCGCCGGCGTGGCCGATCTCCTACGAGCAGATGGAGCCCTACTACACGAAGGCCGAGCAGCTCTATCAGGTGCACGGCGCGCGTGGCGAGGATCCGACCGAACCACCCGCCAGCGCGCCATATCCCTTCCCGGCGGTCTCGCATGAGCCGCGGATACAGCAGCTCTCAGAGGACTTCGCCGCGGCGGGGCTACACCCGTTCCACGCGCCCTGCGGTGTGATGCTCGACGAGTCGAACATGCCTTACAGCGCATGCGTGCGCTGTGCGACCTGCGACGGCTTCCCGTGCCTGGTGCACGCCAAGTCAGACGCCGAGGTCCTGGGTGTTCGGCCCGCACTCGAGCATCCCAACGTGACGCTGCTGAGGAATGCCACGGCCGTCGCCTTGACCACCAACCCGCCCGGAACCGCGGTCACCGAGGTGGTCGTCGAGCGCGACGGGCAGCGCGAGACCTACAGCGCCGATGTCATCGTCGTCTCCTGCGGTGCGGCGAATACGGCCAAGCTGCTGCTCAGCTCGGCCAGCGACAAGCATCCCAACGGGCTCGCCAACGGCTCCGACCAGGTCGGACGCAACTACATGTTCCACAACAGCCAAGCGGTATTGGCGATCTCCAAGGATCCGAACCCGACCGTGTTTCAGAAGACGTTGGGGGTGAACGACTACTACTTCGCAAGCGATGCCTGGGAGTTTCCGATGGGGAACATCCAGATGGTGGGTAAGTCGGTTGCGGAGATGTACCGGGGCGAGAAGCCGCTGATGACCAAGCTGGCGCCCACGTTCACCCTCGAGGAGGTTGCCACCCACGCGATCGACTTCTGGCTCTCGACCGAGGATCTGCCGCAGGCCGAGAACCGCGTGAGCCTCGACGGCAAGGGCAACGTGACGCTGAGCTACAAATCCACCAATGACGGCGCTAGGGATCGGCTGTTCGAGCAGCTGCGCTCGCTGCTCGGTCATCTCGGCGTGCACGAGCATCTGATCCCACGCTGGGCGTATCTCGAGAACAAGATCCCCGTTGCCGGCGTCGCGCACCAGGCGGGCACCTGCCGCTTCGGGACCGACCCTGCATCCTCGGCCTTGAACACCGACTGCCGGGCGCATGAGCTCGACAACCTCTACGTGGTCGACACGAGCTTCTTCCCGAGCATCTCGGCCGTCAATCCGGCGCTCACGGCGATGGCCAACGCGGTGCGCGTCGGCGATCATCTGCTCGAGCGCCTCGATTAAGGGCGGGCCCGCTTGGTCGGGCGAGGAAGCGCGCCACCGCAGGGCGCGTGACTGAGTCATGATTGCTCGGGTGAGGGCGCTCGATCCGAGACTGCTCGCCTGCGCGCGCGCGACCCGCACGTTCCTGTTCGTCTCAGTCTCGCTTGGTGTTCTCAGTGCGCTGCTGATCGTCGCCCAGGCGTGGCTGATTGCGGACGCAGTCTCAAGGGCGTTCCTGAGCGGTTGGAGCGTTCATCAACTGCGCGTCCCACTGGCTCTGCTGCTTGCAGTCGTCCTCGCTCGAGCCGTGGTCGCGTGGGGAGCCGAGCTCGCTGCGAGCCGATCCTCGGCGCGCGCCAAGTCGCAGCTGCGCGGAGCGCTGCTCGCCCGCATCCCGGCACTCGGGCTGGACAGCTCGCGCGAGCAGCGCACTGGGGGGCTCGCGATCCTCGCCACACGCGGGATCGACGCGATCGACGGCTACTTCTCGCTGTATCTGCCGCAGCTGTTCCTCGCCGTGATCGTGCCCGTCGTCGTGATCGCGGCGGTGCTGTGGAACGACTGGATCTCGGCGGCGATCATCGCGTTCACGATCCCCCTGATCCCGCTGTTCATGGCGCTCGTCGGCGCCACCACGCGCGAGCGCATGGACCGCCAGCTTCGCACCCTGGAGCGCCTCGGTGGCCACTTCCTCGACGTGGTCGCCGGACTGCCCACGCTGAAGGTCTTCGGCCGTGCCAAGGCCCAGGCGCAAGCGATTCGAGAGATCACCGATCGCTACCGCGCGGCGGCGATGTCGACGCTGCGGATCACGTTCCTGTCCTCGCTGATCCTCGAGCTCGTCGCGACGGTCGCGGTGGCACTCGTCGCGGTGGCGATTGGCCTGCGTCTGATGAACGGACAGCTCGACCTGCGCACCGCGCTGTTTGCCCTGGTTCTCGCGCCGGAGGCATTTCTGCCGCTGCGCCGACTCGGCGCCAACTATCACGCGAGCGCAGAGGGCATGGCCGCCGCCGAGCAGGTGTTCGAGGTGCTGCAAGCGCCCTTGGCGAGCACGGGAACGCGCACCAACTTTCCCAGCCCGGCGGTTGCCGCCCTGGACATCGATCGGCTGCGGGTCAGCTATCCCGATCGCTCCGAGCCGGCGCTCGACGGCGTTTCGCTGACTGTTCATGCTGGGGAGATACTGGCGCTCGCCGGTCCCAGCGGGTGCGGCAAGTCCACGCTGCTCGGCGTTCTGCTCGGGCTGATCACACCCGAGTCGGGGTCGGTGCGGATCGGCGGCGTCGAGCTGTCCGACCTGGATCCCGAGGCCTGGCGGGCCCGGCTTGCATGGGTACCCCAGAGACCGCATCTGTTCAAAGCGTCGATCGCGCAGAACGTGCGCCTCGCACGCAGCGGGGCCTCGACGGAGGAGGTCTGGGCTGCCATATCCGACGCCGGTCTCACGGACACGATCCTCAAATTGCCCCGCGGCCTCGACACGGTGCTCGGCGAGCGCGGCGCGGGACTCTCCGCCGGAGAGCGCCAACGCGTCGCGCTCGCACGGGCATTTCTGCGCGACGCCCCGTTGCTGCTGCTCGACGAGCCGACCGCCAACCTCGACGGCCGGACCGAGCAGGACGTCGTGGAAGCGATCCGGCGGCTCTCCAGCGGGCGCACGGTGGTGCTGGTCGCGCATCGACCGGTGCTGATGGCCGCCGCCGACAGGGTGCTCGCGCTGGCGCCCATGGAGGTCGCGGCGTGACGCCTGATCGCTCCACCCAGCAGCCGGCGACGCTCGAGGATGAACATGGGCCCCAGGCCCCGCTGGCGCGCACGCTCGCGATCGCTCGCCCCGCCGTTGCTCGCCTCGCGCTCGCGACGCTGCTCGGAGCGGGCGCCGTCGCCGCCGCGATCGGCCTGATCGCGACCTCAGCCTGGTTGATCTCGCGCTCGGCGCAGCGTCCGCAGGAGTCCGCGGTGGCGGTGGCCATCGTCGCCGTGCAGTTCTTCGCACTCTCCCGTGGCCTGTGTCGCTATGGAGAGCGGCTGGTCGGTCACGACGCCGCATTCCGCCTGCTGTCCGAGATCAGGGTGGACGTCTATAAGCGGCTCGAGCGGCTCGCTCCGCTCGGTCTCCCGGCGTTTCACAGCGGGGACCTGCTCGCACGTCTGATCCACGACATCGATGCGTTGCAGGATCTGCTGCTGCGGGTGGTTCCGCCCTTCGCCATCGCCCTCGGCGTCGGCGCTGCGACCGTCGGCCTGGTCTGGGTGATGCTCCCGGCGGCCGGCGCGATCCTGCTCGTGGCGCTCCTTCTCGCCGCGACATTGGTGCCGTGGCTGACGGGGGCGCTTGCCGCTCGCAGCGAGGCACGCCAGGCGGCGGCCCGCGCGGAGCTGACCTCGAGCGTGGTCGACCTCATCGAGGGCGCACCCGAGCTGACCGTCTACGGAGGCGCTCCGGAACAGCTGCAGCGCTGCCTCGGCGCCGATGCGGCGCTCACACGCATCGCGGCCGCGAGCGCTCGCACGGCGGGGATAGGTCAGGGCCTGACGAGCCTCGGTTGCGGGCTCGCGATGTGGGGGGCGCTCGTGGTCGGTGTCTCCGCCGTCCATGCGGGACGCCTGAACGGCGTGCTGCTCGCCGGGCTCGCCCTCATCCCGCTCGTGGCCTTCGAGCTCGTCGCGGGCCTGCCCGCGGCAACCCAGACCCTGCAGCGAGTGCGTCGCAGCGCCGCACGTGTGTTCGAGGTGATGGACACGCCGGCGCCCGTCGCCGAGCCGGCGCATGCGCTCGTGCTTCCCGAACCGCCGTATTCGGTGCACGTGCGCGGCCTGCGTGCGAGATATCCGGGGGCCGGCCGCTGGGCTCTCGCCGGGGTCGACCTTGACCTCGGCCCCGGCAGGCGCGTCGCAGTCGTGGGACCCAGCGGCGCCGGCAAGTCGACGCTCGCGGGGGTGCTGCTGCGGTTCCTCGTCTATCGGGAAGGCTCCGTCATGCTCGATGGCGTCGAGATCGCCGATCTGGACGGCGACGAGTGCAGGAAGGTTGTCGGGCTCGTCTCGCAGGACGCCCACGTGTTCGACAGCACGCTCGAGGAGAACCTGCGGCTGGCCAGCCGCGGCGCGAGCAGCGAGCAGCTGCGAGCAGCTCTCGCGGCGGTGGGGCTGCTCGACTGGACCGACGGGCTGCCTGCCGGATTGAGCACCGAGGTGGGCGAGCGCGGCGCGCGGATGTCGGGCGGCCAGCGCCAGCGACTCGCGATCGCCAGGGCCCTGCTCGCGGACTTCCCGGTGCTGATACTGGACGAGCCCGGCGAGCACCTGGATACCCAGACCGCGGATGCGATCGTCACCGACGCGTTGGCGACCACGCACGATAAGGCCACTCTGCTGATCACTCACCGGCTCGCCGGCCTGCAGGAGGCCGACGAGGTGCTGGTGCTCGGTCAGGGCCGGGTGGTCGAGCGCGGCAACCACGCCGAGCTGCTCGCCCGCGGCGGACAGTACGCCGCGCTGTGGCGCCAGGAGAACGGCTAGGTTAGGTTCGCGCTCACACGCCGCTCTGCTCATCCGCGAGCCGTGAGAGGTCTTCCTCGCCAGGTTTGACGTGTGCCCGCATCGCGATGAGCCGGGCCGATGCCTCATGCATCGTGATCGTCCGCTCGTCCCGGGAGTTGCCCACAAACGCGCCGAGCCACTTGAGCAGGGCCGCTCCGCGGTTCTTGAAGCCTGTGAGGAACGTGAGATGGATGAACGCCCACATCAGCCAGCCGATGAACCCACCGACCTTGATGCCCTTGAAGCTGACGATCGCTCGGAAGCGCGAGATCGTCGCCATGCTGCCGAGATCGCGATACACGAACGGCTTGGCGTTGTCGTGACCCTGCACGCGACGCTTGATCGTGCGCGCCGCATATATGCCCGATTGCATCGCGACCTCGGCCACGCCGGGAAGCCCGTTGAGCGACATCATGTCGCCGACAGCGAATACCTCGGGGTGTCCGGGTAGCGTGCAGTCGGGCAGCACCTCGACGTGTCCGGCGCGGTCGGTTCCCGCTCCGGTGGCTTCGGCGAGCATCGCAGCCAGCGGCGAGGCCTGTACGCCCGCCGACCACACCTTCGTATGGCAGGGCACGCGTTCCTCGCCATCCGGGCCCTCAACGACGATCGCGTCTCCCTTGACATCGGTCACGCGGCTTTGCATTCGCAACTGGACACCCGTGCGTTCGATCTCGCTCGTCGCTTTCGCGCACAGCTTGTCGCCGAAGGTCGCGAGGGGCTCCTTTCCCCCGTCGAACAGCAGCACCTGCGCGCTGGCCGGATCGATCCGGCGGAAGTTGTGCTTGAGCGATCGTTTCGAGAGCTCGGCGATCTGTCCGGCCATCTCCACACCCGTGGGCCCGGCGCCGATTACCGCGAACGTGAGCCACACCCGCTGGGCCTCGGGGTCCTCCTCCATCTCAGCCATCTCGAAGGCGCCGAAGATGCGGGCGCGAAGCTCGAGGGCGTCATCCACCGTCTTCATCCCGGGGGCGAACAGACCGAACTCGTCGTGCCCGAAGTAGGAGCCCGTGGCGCCGGCCGCGACGATCAGCGAGTCGTAGGGAATCGTGAGGGCCGGCCCCAGCGGCCTCACAGCGGTCACGGTCCTTGAGTCCAGGTCAAAGCCCGTGACATCGGCGAGCTCGATACGAACATTGCGATGCTTTCTCAGCACCTCGCGTAGGGGAGGCGCGACGGAGCCCTCCGACAGGATTCCCGTGGCGAGCTGATACAGAAGCGGCTGGAAGGTGTGGTGGTTCGTGCGATCGATCAGCGTCACCTCGACCTGGGCCCGCCGCAGGAACTTGGCCGCGAACAGGCCGCCGAAGCCGCCGCCGACGATCACCACTCGATGCGGCGAGGCGCCAGCCATTCTCGCCTAGGCCTGCGGCGCGGCCGGCATTGCGCCCGGCGGCGCATCGGAGGCTGCCGGGGAGCCTTTCAGGCGGCCACGGAAGACGTGGAAGGACCAGCCCTGATAGAGCAGCACGATCGGGAAGAAGATCACGGTGACGATCGACATCACGGCCAGCGCGTAGTGCCCGGAGGCGGAGTTGCTCACAGTCAGGTTGTAGGCGGCGTTCGTGCTCGAGACCATCACGTTGGGATACAGATTGATGAAGATCGACCCCACCGTCGCGCCGATCGCCGCCGCCGAGGCCGCGAACGCCCAGCCGTCGTGATCGGTCATCGTCAGGCGCGCCGCGAACAGGACCGCGATCACCGCGAGGACCTCCACCGGGTCGGGCACGTCGGGTCCGCCCGCGACGCTGCGCGTCCACACGACGAAGCCAACGACCAGGGCGATCGCCGCCCATCCGAGCGGGCGCGCCACGGCGCGGGCCCGCTCGCGCACCTGATCGGTGGTCCTCAGCTTCAGGAACGTCGCTCCGTGCAGCAGGCACAGCGAAAGCACCGTCACCCCAGTCCACAGTCCGTACGGGGTGAGCAGGTCGAAGAAGTTGCCGGTGAACTCGTGGCTCGAGTTGATCGGCAGGCCATTGAGCAGATCGCCCAGCCCCACGCCCAGTAGCAGCGGTATCAAGAGGCTGCCGATCGTCAGCGCCCACCTCCACACCCGCCGCCAGCGCTCGTCATCGCTCTTGGTCGTGTACTCGAGCGCCACCCCGCGCGCCATCAAGGCCGCGAGCACGAGCAGGAGCGCGAGATAGAGGGCCGAGAACATCGTCGCGTACCAACTCGGGAACGCCGCGAAGGTCCCGGCGCCGGCCACGATCAGCCAGACCTCGTTACCGTCCCACCAAGGGCCGATCGTGCTCACCACAAGCCGCCGCTCATCCTCGGTCTTACCGACGATCATGTGCAGCATGCCGACGCCGAAGTCGAAGCCCTCCAGCACGAAGAAGCCGACCCACAGGACCGCGATGATGACCGACCAGAGGGTGTTGAGGTGAAGCACGGATCCCCTAGTAGCTCATCGCCGGGGTCGTCGTGGGGGCGGGCTTCCCTGCGCTTGACCCGTCATCGTCATCGTCGCCGAGCTGTTTGCGTCCGTAGCGCAGCATCAGCATCAGATCGGCCGCGCCGAGCGCGATGTAGATCAGCACGAACGCGATCAGGCTGATCCAGATATCGGTCGAGGTCACCGAGGGGGAGCTGGCGTTGATCGTCTTCATCAACCCCTGCACGATCCACGGCTGGCGACCGTTCTCGGTCAAGAGCCACCCCGCGGTGTTCATCAAGAACGGCGTCACCACTGCCCACAGCGAGACTCTCAAGAACCACTTCGAGCGCTCGAGCGTTCCCCTGTGCACGAGCCATCCTCCCCACAGGGCAAGAAGCGCGATCAGTGATCCCAGATAGGCCATGATGCGCATCGACCAGTACTGGATGAACACGTCGGGGACGTAGTTCCCCGGCCCATATTTCTTTTCGTCTTCCTTCTGCAGCTGGTTCAGGCCCACGACGGCGCCGTTCCAAGTCCCGGTCGCGAGCACCGAGAGCAGATGCGGGATTTCGACTATCTGCGACGGGGTCTTGTCGTTTTTGCCACCGCCGATCTGGAACGCCGAGAACGAGCAGGGCTGACAGTTTTCCCACTGGGCCTCGGCGGCGGCGATCTTGACCGGCTGATATTTGGTCTCTATCTCCCCCAGCTTGTTGCCCACGAACATCTGCAAGAGGATCACGGGAAGCAGAACGATCACCGAGATGCGCGCCGCGTTGCGGAAGGCCTCGACCTCGCGCTCTTTGCGCAGATGCCACGCGGCGACCGCGAGCATCACCAGCGAGCCGGTGACCAGCGACGCCAGGATCACGTGGACGTACCCCCACAGGAACGTCGGGTTCGTGAACAGCGCCCCGATGTTGTTGAGTTCCGGCTGACCGTGGCTGTTGAGCGCATAGCCGACCGGATGCTGCATCCACGAGTTGGCGGCCAGGATGAACATCGCCGAGAGCATCGACCCGATCGAGACCAGCCATATACAGGCGAGGTGGACTCGCTTGGGCAGCCTGTCCCAGCCGAATATCCACAGGCCGAGGAAGGTTGACTCGAGGAAGAACGCAGCCAGGCCCTCCATTGCCAGCGGCGCACCGAACACGTCGCCGACAAAACGCGAGTAGGCCGACCAGTTCATCCCGAACTCGAACTCCTGCACCAAACCCGTGACGACCCCGACGGCGACGTTGATCAACAGCAGCGTCCCAAAGAATTTCGTCAGGCGCTTGTACTCCGGCTTGTCGTTGCGGTACCACGCCGTCTGCAGAAGCGCGACGAGGAACGCCAGCCCGATGGTCACCGGCACGAACAGGAAGTGGTAGATGCTCGTCGTGGCGAACTGCCAGCGGGCGAGGTCGTTGGTCATCCCGGGAAGCTCGGTGCCCGCAGGTCAGGCGATTGGATTTGCCTCACGACCAAGGATTCCCCAAGACTCGGTGGCGGCGTCCGGGCCGTGATCGCGACCCGGGCGGATCCTAGCGTCTTCGGTTCGCAGGCGATCTGCCTCTCTCAGTGGCGGCCGTTGGGCCATCGACTCGACACACACGGCAAACACGGCGCGATAGCTCTCACCCGGTGCCAGCACGCGAAGACCATCGCCGCTGCGCAGCGCGTTTGTGGGCGCAGTCATCGGCTCGAAGCAGATGAACTGCCCCGAACGCGGGGCGAACACCTGAGCGCACCCGTAGCCGCGCATGAACTCGACGGAGAGCCGTCGGTGCCCGGCTGCGACGACGAAGCGGACGGGCTCGGTCAGCCCATCGAAGCCATCATCGAACTCGTGCTCAGCGAGCTCGAACCGCCGGGACGCCAGAGCCTGCTCGCGGCCCAGTGGGATCTCCTCTCTGTCGAGCTCCAGGCGGCGCATCGCCGGCAGCTCGACGAGCCAGCGCTCGCGCGGTACGCCGGGCAGGCGCAGATATGGGTGCAGGCCGAACGCCAGCGGAACGACATCGGTGCCGCATGCGTGCACGGTCAGTTCGATCTCGAGCCGTCCCTGGCCCATATGCGCCTCGTATTGGACGTCGTGACGAAAGGGAAACACCCCGAACAGCTCCGGCTCGGACTCGCTCCAGCTCAACCGTGCGCCGAGCGACTGCGCGCCCGGCCCCGGGTCCCGCATCAGCTCCCACTCGAGCCGGCCCCCGATCACACCGTGGATGGGCAGGCCGTTGTCGTCGAGCGCGACAAGGGTGGAGTCGTGGGGAACCTGCACCGTTCGTCCGCCGACGCTGTAGTCGAAGCCCGCCAGCCGGTTCGCCCACGGATACAGCAAGGGAATGCCCATCGTCGCACCGCGTTCCGCATACGCGGCGAGACCCGCGTTCTGGGCGAGCAACTCATCGCCGCGATGCAGCAGCGAGGAGCAGATCATCCCGGCGGAGGGAACGAACGTCGCCTGCAGGGCCGTGTCCTCGTCGCTGAGGCGCACATTCACGGGCGGAGGGTCGGCCACGCGCCGGGTTCTAGCAGACGATCATCGCGATGTAGCATCCTGTTCGGAGCGTGGTTGGTTGCCGTACTCTCCAACCCGTGAATGTGTGGATCCCGGATCAGACGGGTCACGACGCGATCGGGGAGCTGCCGCAGGGAGTCTCGCTGAACCTGATCCCGCGCGAGGGTGAGCTGCCCGGCGCGATCCGCGACGCGGAGTTCCTGGTGCCGAGCTCGGGCGACCGTCGCATACGCGAGCTCCTGTCGCAAATGTCGCAGCTGCGCGTGATCCAGACGCTGTCCGCCGGGGTCGACTGGCTGCTGGGACTCATACCGGCCGGGGTGATGGTGTGCGACGCGAGTGGAACACGCGACATCCCGGTCGCAGAATGGGTACTCGCCGCGATCCTCGCGTCGAGCAAGGGGCTTTCAGAGCTGCGTGATCGCCAGCGCGAACACGTCTGGGAGTGGCGCCAGTCGCGCGAGCTCGCGGGCGCCACCGTGATGATCCTGGGCTATGGCTCGATCGGCCGCGCCGTCGAGGCACGACTGTCCCCGTTCGACGTAGAGCTGATCCGCGTGGCTCGAACGGCCCGTAGCGGTGTGCACTCGGTCGACGAGCTGGAATCGTTGCTGGCGCTTGCCGATGTCCTGGTCGTGCTGCTGCCGCTCACGCCAGCGACCACGGGTCTGCTGGACGCACGTCTGCTCGGGCGCTTGCGACCAGGCGCGCTGCTCGTCAACGCCGCCCGCGGACCGATCGTCGAGACCGCGGCATTGGTCGAGCTGCTGCGGGCCGGGCGCATCAGGGCGGCGCTCGACGTGACCAATCCGGAGCCGCTCGCAGCCGACCATCCCCTGTGGGATGCGCCCGACGTTCTGCTCACGCCGCACTTCGCGGGAGACACGATCGCGGCAGCTCGGCGGGCGTTCGCCCTGGTGGGTGCGCAGGTCGGCCGCTATCTCCGCGAGGAGCCGCTGGCGAACGTCGTGGATCACGGCTACTAGCAGCAGGCGGCGAGCGCCTCGCCGTCCCGTCAGTCATCTCCGCCTTCCCCGAGCTCGAGTCGCGTCAGCTGCCGCTGGTAAGGGCCGCGGCCGGTGAGGCACACGGCTCCGCATCGGGCGGCCAGGGCCAGCGCGGCGGGAACCTCGAGGCCGGCACCCAGTCCGTAGGTGAGCCCCGCCGCGAACGAGTCGCCACAGCCGTATGAGTCCACCGGCGCGGCCGGCGGTGAGGCGGCCGCCCAGCTTCCCGATCTTCCGGAGCGCTCCCGGTAGGTGCCGCCGCGCGCGCCCTCGGTGTACACCACGAGCTCGGCGTCGTCCTGCGCACTCACCGCCTCGCGGCGCTCGACTGCATCGCCGCTGCTCAGAACGAGCGCATCCAGCCGGACGCCCTGCCCGAGGGCGTGGATCGCGCGTGGGCTGGCCACCAGGACGCGCGCCTCGCGGGCTGCACGCAGCGCATCGATGTCGCCGGCGGTGAAGTAGACCGCGTCCATTCCCGAGAGCGCGCCCCACGGCAGCCTCGCGTCCTCAGCGCATGGCTCGAGACGTGCCCCGAATGTGGTGATCGTTCGCTCGCCGGTCTCATCGAGGAGCGTGACCGCCGTGCGGGTGCGGTCGGAGCGCCGAGCCGTCCGCACGCGGACGCCCAGGCCCGCCAGGCGCCCGAGCGACCTGAGGGCGTGATCGTCCTCGCCGAGCGCCGTGAGCAGGGTGGACTCGCCTGCCAGGCGGGCGAGCTGGACGGCCGCGACGGCGCCGCCTCCTGCCGGCTCCTCGAAGGGGTCGCGCCCATGGACCACCTCGCCGGCGCCGGGGATGTGGGGCACGCGGGCGAACTGCACCCACTCGACGTGACCCACCACCGCCACGCTCGGTCGGCTGAGCTGCATGGCGCGCAGTCTCACACAATCCTCGCAAGCCGCCCAAGGCTCATGCACGGCCTCGACTAGAGTCCCGCGCGTGGCGCGCTACGGGCCGATCGCGGGGGTTCCCTGACATGCCGCCGCAAGCCCTGGCACTGGCGTTCGCCGCGTCGATCTACCCGCCGGCCGTCGCGGCCGTGATCGCCCTCGGCCGAGGCGAGCAGATCCGATCGCGCGTGGCCGCGTTCGTGCTGGCCGCGATGATCATCACCTACGCGATGGGCACGCTGCTGCTGTTCGTGCTCGTCGAACTGGGTGCCACCGGCTCACATCACCTGACGCCGAGCGCGGCGATCGATCTGGTGCTCGGGGTTGCGCTTCTGATCCTCGCCGTCTTTCTTCAGAGGCGGCGGACCGCTCACCCACGCGAGGAGGATCACGCCTCGGACGCCGCGACTGCGGGCAGGCCCTCCAAAATCGAGCGCTACCTGCAGAGCCGAAAGCTGGCGTTCGTGCTCGGCATCACCTTCTACATCATTCCCTCCCCCATCTACATAGGCGCCGTGAAGGCGATCGCCGACGCGAAGCTCTCGACTGGCAGCCAGCTGCTGGCGCTCGCCGCGACGGTCGTCGTGATGCTGTGGCTGATCGAGGTGCCGATGCTGATGCTGCTCGCCATGCCCGAACGCGCGTCGGGGGCTCTCGAAGGCCTCAACCTGTGGTTTGCCCGACACGGCGCCGAGCTGGCGGTGTTCGCGTCCGCGGCGGCCGGCGCCTATCTGGCCGTCAAGGGAGTCGTCGACCTGGTCGGCTAGTGACCTGAGTCGGTAGTTCGCATGGCCCCAGACGCTACTTCTCGCCCAGAACCGCGGGGGAGATCGTCAACGGCATCGCCTCGGCCTACTAGCGGATCTCTGACTCAGGTCACTAGGAGGACGGCGGCGGGTCTGTCTGCGCGCCCGGGCGGGTCTGCTTGCGGGCCTGTCTCCTGGCCTCTTTCTTGGCCTTGCGCGTGGCCGACTGCTCGGCCGTCTTCTCTCGCGCCCCGCTGTAGGACTGTTTGACGAGCGTCTTGCCGCCCGACCAGCCGAACGCGCGGACCAGCAGAAGCAGGGCGAGGAGAATGCTCCAGACCGTCGTCACAAGCTGCTGGGCCACGGAGTAGGCCGTGGCGTTGGCCGAGCTCGTGATGCCTTTGAGCGAGAGCACGTTGAATCCCTGCACGACACCGGCGCCGCCTGGGGTCACGGAGGTCATGTTGGCCATCGAGTTGCCCGCCACCACGCGCATGAGCGTGTGGAAGCTGACTGGGATGTTGTAGGCCGACAGAAAGACGGCGATGATGCCGAGCATCGCCAGCCAGCTGACGAACTCGGGCAGCATGACGCGTGAGAGGTAGGTTCTCGGATGAGCGAGGATCTGGCCCCCGACCTTTGCCTGCTGCCACCATTTTTCGATTCGCACTTTGAGCATTCGCGCGACGATGATGAGCAGTGCGAGGACCGCGGCAAACAGGATGGCGGTGGCCCAGGGGTGCGCGGAGACGAATCCGAGCTGCAGGTTGAACGAGCCGCCCACCGAGAGAAACAGGTAGATGTAGCCGGCGGTACCGATCAGCGTGTAGAAGGCTTTCTGGACGAAGTAGCCGGCCAGGATGCCGGCAAAGCCGGCGGCGGCGATGATCGTGGTGAACATCAGCAGCATCACGAGCGTGCCGAGGTTCGCCGGCAGCACGAAGTTCAGCGCGACCGCCGCGGAATAGCAGGCGAGTATCTCGAGCCAGCGGACGCCCGAGTCGGGATATGCGAAGCGCAGGATCGAGTACCAGGCGTACGCCGTGGTGACCGTCTGCAGCGTGATGAGCGCGATCGCCGCGATCAGGTAGCCGGCCGAGATCGTCGTGAACGTGTTCCACACGTGTTTGGCCCAGCCGCTGATGTCCCACCCGAACAGCGTCGCGGCGGCGCCGATCACGACGATGATGAGCGCCCCGATCAGTATCCGTTTCGGATACACCCGCCCGCGTGGTGGCGCGAGTGCCGTCTGAGTTGCCATGTGGCGGATCTTAGGGCTATGCCTGCAGGGCCAGGCTTGTGATGAGCTACCGGGATGCGTCGATCGCCGCCGCTCGTGCGGGCCGTTTGCGAAACGGCTAGCGTCCGCTCACATGCACCTTCCCCGGGGCAGGCGATGAGAGGAGAGCGATGAGCGACGCAAATCAGGAGGCCGGGGTCGGCGGGGCGGCGCCACCGGCGAACATCGTGCCACCGGTCGCCGGGACCTCCGGTGCGCCGGACCGCCAGGGCCTCGTGTTGACAGCGCTGATACTGGTGGCTGCGGTTGCGAACCTCAACCTGACGGTCGCAAACACCGCATTGCCGGATATTGGCAGGGCCTTCAACGCCGGACAGACGGCGCTCGATGTGGTCGCGGTCGGCTTCTCCCTCGGTCTCGCGGCCTCGGTTCTGTATCTCGGCGCGCTCGGCGACCGCTACGGGCGCAAGCTGATGCTCGTGCTCGGTACGGCCCTGTCGATCCCGGCGTCGATCCTCGCGGCCAGCGCCTCGAGCGTCGGCGTGCTGGCGGGCGCTCGCATTTTCGGCGGGCTTGCGGCCGGCATGGCCTTCCCGACCACACTGGCGCTCATCACGGCGCTGTGGTCGGGACCCGGCCGGACACGCTCGATCGCGCTGTGGTCCGGCATCGGTGCCTCCATGTCGGCGGTCGGCCCGCTGCTGTCGGGCGCGCTGCTCGAGCACCATGCCTGGGGCTCGGTGTTCCTGCTGACGCTGCCGCTCGCGGTGGTCGCTCTGGTGATGGCGATCCTGCTCGTGCCGAGCCACGTCCACGAGACCCCCGACCCCGTCGATCACCTCGGTGGGGTGCTGTCGATCATCATGATCGCCGGGCTCGTGCTCGCGATCAACCTCGCTCCGGTCCCCGGCAAGACGACGGCGACGCTCACCCTCGCGGCGATCACACTCATCGCGCTCGCCGGCTTCTACGTTCGCCAGCGGCGTGTGAGGTTTCCGCTGTACGACCTCCAGGTGGCGGCGCGCCGCGTGTTCTGGGTCGCTGCGGTGGGCGGGATCGTGGTATTCGGCAGCCTGATGGGTGCGATCTTCGTGGGCCAGCAGTTCCTGCAGAACGTGCTCGGCTACTCGACGCTCGGCGCCGGCGCCTCGATAATGCCGGCGGCCGTGCTCTTGGTGCTGGTCGCGCCCCGCTCGGCCAAGCTGGTCGAGGCGCGAGGGGCGAGATTCACGTTGCTCGTCGGCTACCTGTTCTGCCTGCTGGGCTTCGTCACGATGCTCGCGCTCTGGAGATCGGGCATCCCGTACTGGAAGGTAGGGCTCGCCTACGCGTTCGTGGGCGTCGGCGTGGGCTTCGCCGGCACGCCCGCCTCACGTTCGCTCACGGGATCCGTTCCGGTGAGGCGCGCGGGCATGGCCTCTGGCACCTCTGATTTGCAGCGCGATCTCGGGGGCGCGATCATGCAGTCGATCATGGGCGCCCTGCTCACCGCCGGTTTCGCGGTGGCCGTCTCGAAGTCGATCGCCTCGGCACCCAACAAAGCACTCATCACCTCGAGCGTCGAAAACGAGCTGACCAAGTCCTTCTCGAGCGCGGAGGCGGTGGCCCAGCAGTACCCCCACTATTCGAGCGCGATCACCGCGGCGGCGAAGTCGTCGTTCGTGTCCGGCTCGAACTGGTCCTACGCCGCGGGCATCATCGCGATCGTGCTGGGGGCCGTGCTCGTCTTCTTCAGGTTCCCGAACAAGGATGACGAAGTGAGGCTGCTGGCCACATACAACGCAGAGGACGGCTCCCCGCAGAAGGCGATGCCCGAAGCCGCCTCACAGCCCGTTGGCTGACCCGGACCGGCATCCGCGGCACGCCTAGGGTGTGGCGCCTGACGGTGTGGCGCCCGACGGTGTGGCGCCCGACGGCTGGGGGGTCGCGGTGGTCGGGGTAGACGCTTTGCTAGGAGTGGTCGAAGCCGGGGTCGTCACGGTTGTCGTCTTCGCCGGGGCCGTCACGGTCGTCGTGGGGGCGGTGACCGTCGTATGCGTGACGGTCGGCGCGACGTTGGTGGTGGTGGTGTGCCCGACGCTGAGCGACTGGCTGACGGATGGCGTTTTCTTCGAGCTGTTGTTCGACACCAGCACGATCACCACCACGATCAGCGCGACCACCAGCGCCACGCCGGCGGCGATCGCCCAACCGTTGCCGCGATCGGCACCGCCCGCGGGAGGCGGAGCTCCCGCGCCCTGTGAGGGATCACCGGGCCCCGGATAGGACCCCGCGCCCGGCGGCGGATAACCCGGGCTTCCGCCGGCGGAGGGGGTGCTGCCGGGTATCGGCGGCACCTCGCCGGGCTGTGGAGGCACCCCCCCGGCCGGGTCGCCTCCGGGCTGCTCATAACCGTCGGTCATCGCCTGCTCCTTTTGGTGGATGGGTTTGAGAGCACACGGCTCAGGTTGGGAGCGGTTGAAATGGGCGTTGCTCGTGCGTGCCCCCGGGCGACACGATGAGCGCGCTCGACTCCGGGAGCTCATGCCACGCACCGGGGAGGTCGGCAATCGGCTCTGACACGATCAGGCGATCCTCGTCGCGCAGGAGCTGGAGAGCCGGGTTCTCGGGGTGCAGTTGCTTAACCGAGCGCGCGTCAGCCGATGCGAAGAGCGTGCGCGAGTTCTGCTCGGTCGAGTAGCGCACGGCCCAAAGGCGCTCGCCGTCGCTGACACCGATGCTGGCCTGGACCGCGTGATCGACGCCGTGCCCGCGGGCGGAGGTCTCGACGAGGCCGATCGCGCGCGCGAGCGCGGCGAGGGGGTCCTCTTCGAGCCCGCGCGTGAGCGCCAGGTGGAAGAGCAGCTCCGAGTCGGTCGACCCTTCGATGTCGAGGAACAGCGTGGGATCGACCGCGAGCGTGAGCTCCCGCCGCAGGAGGGGGAAATCGTTGATCAGTCCGTTGTGCACGAACAGCCAGCGGCCGTGGCGATAGGGATGGCAGTTGGTCTGCTGCACGGGGCTGCCCGAGGCCGCCCTCACGTGGGCGAGGTACAGCGGCGACTCGATGTGACCGGCGAGATGACGCAGGTTGGCGTCGTCCCACGCCGGCGACACGCTCCGATAGACGCCCGGCCCTTCCCCGGTGCCGTACCAGCCGAGCCCGAACCCGTCGCCGTTCGTCGTCTCGGCGCCCATCCGCGCATGCAGGCTCTGGTCGATCAGGCTGTGCTTGGGCTTGAACAGCAGCTCCTCGATGAGCAACGGCTGCCCGTGCCAAGCCATCCACCGGCACATCGTCTCTCCTTTCATCGCGCCGAGAGGCCGGCGCCGCCGACCGACCTGGTGGCACACAGTACATCCGTGCCCAGGTCCGCGCGTCGCACTGATCCGGACGGCCACGCGGAACCTATAATCGCTAACCGGCGTCTGATCGGGTGAGATGCGACGACGCGCGTCGCAGCCTGTCGCGCAGCTCTCCAAGGAGGTATGACCATGCCGCATCAGAAGGCCGACAAGCGCGCCGACGGGGCTGTTCCCGCCGACAAGTCAGCCCGCGAGCTGACACTCGGGCAGATCGAGGCGCTCGAGGGCATGTATGGCAACCGATACCTGCTCGAGCCCGCGCCGGACCACAAACTGCCGAAATCCGGCATGTCCGCGACCGAAGCGCTGGGTCTGATCGAGCAGGAGATGGTGCTCGACGGCCTGCCAACGCGCAATCTCGCCACGTTCGTCACCACCTGGATGGAGCCCGAGGCCGACCAGCTGATACAGGATGCCCTGCGGGTGAACTTCATCGACCACGCCGAGTACCCGCAGTCCGCCGAGATCGAGCAGCGCTGTATTCGGATGCTGGCCGACCTGTTCAACGCGCCGGGAGAGACGACCGGCGCGCGCACGCAGGGATCGTCCGAGGCCATCATGCTCGGCGCCCTGTCGCTGAAGTGGAAGTGGAGAGAGCGGCGTCAGGCCGCAGGGAAGTCGGTCGATCGCCCCAACCTCGTGTTCGGCGGTGACGTGCACGTCGTGTGGGAGAAGTTCTGCCGCTACTTCGATGTCGAGCCGCGGATCGTTCCGCTGAAGCCGGACAAGTACACGATCGGCGCAGAGGACGTCGAGCCGCACATCGACGAGAACACGATCGCCGTGGCCGCTGTGCTCGGCACGACATTCACCGGGCACGCCGACGACATCGCAGGGATCAACGACTACCTGGTGGCCCTCAAGCACGATCGGGGCCTGGACGTCCCGCTGCACGTCGACGCGGCCAGCGGCGGCTTCGTGTGGCCGTTTCTGTATCCCCACTCGGAGTGGGACTTCCGGCTCGAGCAGGTCCGCTCGATCAACGTCTCGGGCCACAAGTTCGGCCTCGTCTACCCGGGTATCGGATGGCTCGTGTTCAGGGAGAAGAGCGATCTCGCCGAGGACCTCGTGTTCTACGAGAACTACCTCGGCAAGCGCGATGCCACGTTCACCCTGAATTTCTCGACCGGCTCGGCGATGGTGCTCGCGCAGTACTACAACTTCGCGCGGCTCGGACACGACGGCTACCGCTACGTCATGGAGATGATGAAGTACAACGCGCGCACGCTCGCCAAGGAGATCGAGGCCTGCGACCTGCAGGTGATCGGCGACGAGAACGAGGAGCAGCTACCGCTGGTCGCGTTCAAACTTGCAGGCGAACACAGCTATGACGAGTTCGACATCGCGGCGCAGCTGGCCGCGGAGCGCGGCTGGATGGTGCCCGCCTACACGCTGCCGCCCGACGCCGAGCACGTGAAGATCATGCGCGTGCTGGTCAAGGAGACGCTCGGCCACTCGCTGACTATGACGCTCGGCCACGACATCGCCGAAGCGTGCGCGACGCTCCAGGCAAAGGGCGCCCTGCACGAGTCGGACCGAAAGCGCGTCAAGACGAACACCGGATTCTGAGCGCCGGCTCCCCGCCGGGTGCGGCGGCTAGATCGCGACCGCGACGACCGCGAGCGTCGCGAGCGCAAGCGCTATCCCGGCTGCCGTGAGCCACATCACGAGCGGAGTGGACAGCTCGTCATAGCTGCCCCGGCGCAGCGCCTCGGCCACCCGGGCCTGGCGCAACGCGCCGACGATGAGGATGGCGATCGCGAGTGTCCCGTAGCCGAGGCCCAAGACCTTCAGGGGCCAGCGCGCACCGCCCGCGAAATCGGGCAGGACCCGCCCGACGCCGATCGCCACGGCGGAGGCGCCAAGTCCGGTGCGCCACCAGGCAAGCCAGGTCCGCTCCGCGGCCAGTGACGTACGGCGCGAGGCGTCGATCGGCTGGCGATCACCGGCGTCGGATTCGGACACTGCCGCTATCCAAGCAAAGTACTGCCTGGCCCGTGCCGCCGCGGGCTCGTGCCGGGACCGACGCATAGGATGGCGCCGTGACCTCGATCGAGATCGAGCTTGCGCTCGTCGGGCTGGCGGCGATGCTGTCACCGACGACGCTCTCCTTCACGGTCCTCGCGCTCGTCCTGGGTGATCGCCCGCTGCGAACCGGCCTGTGGTTCTACCTCGGGGCGCTGGGCATAACGCTCGTGATCGGCGTGCTGGGCGCATTCGTGATCGCAAACGCCGCCGCGTCCTCGGAACCGAGCACGCCGAAGACCTGGGTCGCGATCGTCGATGTCATCGCCGGGGCCCTGGCGCTCCTCTACGTCTATCGGCTGATTCGCCGCCCGGCGGATCCCAAGCGGGTCGCGAGCATGGTCGAGCAGATGAGCAAGGTGGCATCCGCGCCGGTGATCGCGGTCGTGGCCGCCGGCGCCACGCTAGCCAACCCCGGCGCGTTTATTGCGCTGGCCCTGAAGGACATCTCAGAGACGAACCCCAGCACCGGCCAGTTCATCGCCGAGTGGGTGGCGTTCGCGCTGCTGTCGCTGCTTCCGCTGTCGGTCGCGCTCGTGATGCTGGCGGTCGCGCCCGAACGGGCGGCGCACACACTGACGGCCGCCCGCGACTGGCTGGAGCGGCGCGCGAGAACCGTCGCCGCGGTGATCATCGTGCTGCTCAGCGTGTCACTGCTGAAACACGGCATCGCCGGGCTCACCAGCTAGCTGGCGTGCCGGGCCACACCTCGGGGGCGCCAGCCGCAACGGGGCCGGCGGTCTATCTCTCCACCGGCGGCATCAGGCCCCCGATGATCCAGAAGATCGGGATGGGAATCCCGATCAGGAACATGACCCAGTGCCCGTGTTTGATCGACCTCAGGCCGAGGATCAGGAACAGCAGGACGTAGAGGACGGCGAGACCGCCGATTCCGGCGCCTGACACGGCCAGTAGCGGCATGGTCAGCCCAGAGATCCGGATCAGGTGAGGATCTTTGCCTTGGCGGCCGCGAACTCCTCGTCGGTGAGGACGCCCGACTCGTGCAGCTGACCGAGCTCCTTGAGCCTCTCCATCGGGTCCTCTTCCGGCGGCGGGGGCGGCGCGGCGGCCATCTGCTGTTCTTCCTGCCGGGCCCACCGGCCCTGCTGGCGATGCTGCACGGCTCCGGCTGCGCCGCCTGCGACGGCACCGACGGCGGCCACACGGGCTACGCGGCGAAGTAGGGGCATGCTGGTCTCTCTTTCTCGTCTTGGATGTCGACTAGGCGGCGTCGAGGGCTTCGACGGCGGCGATGACCTCCTGCGTCGGGACCCGCTGGAAGTCGAGCAGCCGGCCTCCGTTGCGGCGCACCGCGGCCGCGAAGGGACCGGCCCAGGCGTTCTCGAAGCAGATCAGCGCGGCCGCCTCGCCGGGCTCGAGCGCCTCTCCCGCGAGAGCGGCGTCCTCGTCGCCGAGCATGCCCGTGCGCGCCCCTTCGAACACGAGCAGGTCGCCCGCTCCGTCGCCGTCGAGGTCGGCGATCTCGAGCCCCGAGACGACGCCGTCAGCGTCCTTCTGAACCACGAGCACATCTATGACCCGGATGATCCCCCTGTCCACGAGGTCCACGAAGATCGGAATCGCCTCGCCGGTTCGCGGCGCATCCGGCGGAAAGCCGATCACAACGATGTCCACCGGACCCATCTCCAAATCCTCGTCGCTCACGGCTTCTCCTGTCGTCGGTCTTTCGGCCCGCGGATGCCGGGCGCCCGGCTCCTGCCCTTTCCGGCGGCCTAGTCTAGCGAGCGATCGCGCCCGCCGATCGTCAGGGCGCAGGCGTCGGCCGGCGGCGTCAGGGCGGGGGTGCGGCGCCTTGCGCCGGCGGCCGGGCGCGGCCGAGGTTGGCCACGATCAGCGAGACGACCGTGACCAGGTAGATCTGACCGACGAGCGCCTCGGATACGGACAGGGTGTGCCCGAGATTGCTTGCGGCGGTGAGGTCTCCATAGCCGACCGTCGTGAGCGTGGTGAAGCTGTAGTACAGGCACTGGGCAACGCTCGCCTGCTGGCCGCCGGCGAAGAACGGGCTGCCCCCGAGGCGGTCGATCGAGCCGTATAGGAAGGCAAAGAACATGCCGAGCAGCAGATAGACGCACAGCACGCCGAAGACCGCTTCGAGCGTCACCGCCTGCTTGGCGCGAAGGCTACGCACGACTCCCAGGATGATCGCGGGCGGGGCGAGCGCCACGAGCAGGGCGTTGGCGACGCGAGTCGCTCCTCCGTTCGGGCTGCCGTGGGCGGTTTCGACGATGCTCACCGCGACCACGGCCGCGACGACGAGGATCGCCGACCGCATGACAATGGGTCTCGCGTCCGCCGTCCACAGGGCCAGCAAGAGCGTCGTGCCGAGCAGCGCGCTGACGAGGATCTGCTCGGGGTCGCTTGGCGTCGCGACTCCCTGGACCGAGAACGCGAGGATGATCGCGCCCAGCAGCATTCCGTAACGCTCCCGGCGCCGACCGGCCGTCGAGTCGCTGTCCGTCACAGCGGACGATTCTAGGCCCGTCCGCGGCGTCCGCAAACCGCCGCGCCGGCTGCGGTTGGGATTCTCGAAAGAACCCGCCGCCGGCTCGAGCTCACGCGCTCGGCACCGGCTCGAGGGGTGGGCGGCCGGGTCCGTCGGCGGCGGCGTCGGGTCCGGCGCGGGCGTCATCGACTCCGGCGCTGAGCGGCTCTCCCGGCAGGCCACGGGAGAACCAGACGCCGACCAGCACGAACATCGAAGCGACGAGCAGCGCGCGCTTGAGCGCCTGGATCTGCGCGTCGCCGTAGTGCCCGACGATGGCCGTCACCTCGGCCGGTGGCACTCCGGCCTGTTCAGCCGCCGCCTGGACCTGTGACTGGGAGACCATCGGCAGACCCTCCTCGGTGCCCTTTTCAATCTGCTGCACGAGCGCGGCCGGCACGGCCGGGTCGGCGCGGATCCGCTCCTGAAAGCCCATCGTCAGACCGGTGAGCAGCACGGCGCCGATCAACGCCGTGCCGAGCGACTGCCCGAGATTCTGCGCCGCCCCCTGTACACCGCCGGCCTCGCTCGAGCGTGATTCTCCGACCGAGGACATGACGACGTTGCCCAGCTGGGAGATCACAAGGCCGACCCCGACGCCGAAGCCCCCGAGTGACAGCGCGAACGCCGCGGAGTTGAGCGACGGGGAGATCGTCAGCATCACGCCGAGAATCGACACGAGCAGGAACGCCATCCCGACCTCCACCACACGGCGCGGGGAGTAGCGGGTCGCAAGGCGCGGTCCGAGGCTCGCGGCGAGCATCATCGTGACCGAGATCGGGAGGATCTTCAGCCCGGTTTGCAGGGCATCCTTGTTCAGCACGAGCTGCAGGTAGAGCGGCAGCACGAAGAAGGTCCCGGCCAGGATCAGATATTGCGAGACGACCGTCGAGAGGCCGGCGCGGAGCTGCGGGATCCGCAGCAGGTCGGGCGCCAGCAGCGGGGTGCGCCCGATGCGCACGACCCGTTGCTCCCAGCGGGCGAAGACACCAAGCACAACGACGCCGGCGAGGATGATGAAGGGGACCGCCGAGAAGCCGAACGGCGTGATCCGCGTGCCGCCGATCGTCAGCGCGCCGATCGGCGTGAAGAATCCCCACTGGCTGATCTTGAGGATGCCGAACACCGCCAGCCCGAGGCCCAGCGCCGACAATGCACCCCCAACCACATCCAGTTCGGCGTGCTCGCTGCGCTCGCGGTCATGGATCTTGTGGACGAGGGTGAGAATGCCAAGCACGGTCACGGTCTCGGCCGCGAACACGACGCGCCAGCTGAGCGCCGTCGTCACGAACCCCCCGATCAACGGTCCCGCCGCCGCGCCGGCCCCGGCGATCCCGCCGAGCAGGCCGAACGCCAGCGCCCGCTCGCGGCCGCTGTAATTGGACGCGGTCAGCGCCGCGATCGCCGGGATCACTAGCACCGCGCCGATGCCCTCGATGCCCGACCAGCCGATCATCAGGACTGTGATGCTCGGGCTCAGAGCGGTCGTGAGCGAGCCGAGCCCGTAGATCGCGAGGCCGATCGCGAAGACTCGGCGCCGGCCCCAGATGTCTCCGAGCTTCGCCCCGATCAGCATGAACGCCGCCATCACCAGCGTGTACATGGTGATCGCCGTCTGCACTTTCGGAACCGTTGTGTGGAGATCCTTGACCACCTGCGAGATCGACACGTTCATCACCGTGCTGTCGAGCACCATCACGAACTGCGCCGTGCCGAGGACGAGGACGGTCGAGCGATTACGCATTGCCGGCGGGTGGTCCGGGAAGGCCGAGCAGCTGCACGCTCCTACGAGCAGCTGATCGGTGCCAGCGCCTGCCTGTAGTCGGCAGCGAGCGTGCTCAAGGCGGATTTGAGCTGCGGCCCGGCGCTCTTCAACTGCGCTTCGATGTTGCCGGAGCCGAGGCTCGACACCAGCCCGGCCGCGATCGAGGAGAGCTCCGTCTCAAACGTGCTGGTCGCCTTTTCGACCTGTTCCTTGCGCGCCGGCGCGAGGGCCGGTTGTTCGTCCTTGATCTTGGTGAGGTCCTTGCCGATCGCTTCGAAGCCCGCCTTGGCTTCGGTGATCGTGCTCGAGGAGAACGTCAGTCCCTGGAGCTTGGTGATCTGCGCCGAGATGTCGCTGCGCGCTTTGCAGACCTGAGCAGTCGCCTTTTCCTGGGCCGATTCACCGCAGGCGGCAAAGGCGGCCACGCTCAGCAGCAGCGCGGTGGCGGCGGACGGCTTGCTGAGGTCGGGCAACGTCAAGAGACCCCCTGTGACACTGGATTGTGAAGCACGTCGAGTTGGCCGCCCGAGTCTACAGATGCTCGCCGATGCGACCGTCCCGGCAGCCGTGGCCGGGTCCTGCGTCCGTCAGAGCGTCGTCTGCTGTCCGGGCGTCAACGTGCGCACTTCGACGCCGGGTGCCTCGCGGGCGAGGTGCTGGGCGAACAGGCGCGCCGGTTCGCCGAGGCGGGCCCTGTGGCGACGGGCAAGGCCGATCGGCAGGAGCGTCCCGTAGTGCACCGGGATCACCAGGCGCGGCTGTATCAGGCGCGCCGCCCGCGCGGCGTCGAGCGGCCCCATGTGTCCTCTGCCGAGCGTCGGTCCCCATCCCCCGATCGGCAGTAACGCTACGTCGACCCGCCCCCGTAGCTCTTCCATTTCCGCAAACAGCTCGGTGTCGCCGGCGAAGTAGACCGTGCGCGTGCCGCTCACCAGGTAGCCGAGCGCCTCGGCGCGCGGTCCGCGCGGGTGGCGGCGACCGTCGTGCCGAGCCTTTATCGCCGCGATCCCGAGCGCGCCGACGCCAGTGGTCTCGCCTGCGCGCAGCTCTGTCACGCTCGTGAATCGCCGGCGACCCAGCCATGGGCCGGCTCCGCACGGCACGATCAGCGGAGTGCGCCGCCCCAGCAATCGCAGCGAGGCCACGTCGAGGTGATCGTGGTGCAGATGAGAGACCAGCACCGCGTCGAGGTCGACTATCGGCCTCAAATCGGGCGGCGGAGCCTGACGGCGCAGGTGGGCGATGCGGGCACGCAGCAGCGGATCGGTGAGCAGGCGCACGCCGTCCAGTTCGAGCAGCAGGGTGGCATGTCCAAGGAAAACGATACGGTCCGCAGAGGCGCCGGCGCGACGGGCCGTGACCGCACCTGGGACCATGGGCGAGAACCTAGCAACCAATGTCTGAGCGATCGACGGGCGCATCGCGCCCCCACGCGTGAACGCCTCGCGGCGACTCGTCGGATTCGCGGTGCGGTGGATCGTGCTGCTGGGAGTCCAGGGGCTAGTGCTGGTGGTCCTGTCGGAGATCCTCCCCGGAGTCGAAAGCCTCTCGTTCAGCGCCGCGGTGCTCGCGACCGCGGCGATGGCGCTCATCAACGCGGTGCTGTGGCCCGTTCTCACGCGCCTGGCCCTGCCGCTCACGATCATCACCTTCGGTCTGGGCTCGCTCGTCCTCAGCGCGGGCGTGGTCGCGCTCGCGTTCTACCTGGTCGACGGCAAGACGCCGCCGCTCGGGACGGATCTCGTGATCGCGTTCGGGCTGGCCCTCGTGTCGATGCTCGTCACGCCGCTCCTGGACGTGGACGGGGACGCGCTTCACCTGCGTGTGGTCCGCCGCCGGTGGCGGCACGCCCGTCGCGAGAACCACACCGATGTCCCGGGGGTCGTCATGTTCGAGATCGACGGGCTGGGAGAGGGAGTCCTGCGCGAGGCGCTCCGCGACGGACACGCCCCCACGATCGCGCGCTGGCTCTCGGAGGGAACCCACCGGCTCCTGGGATGGGAGTGCGATCTCTCATCGCAGACGGGCGCCAGCCAGGCCGGACTGCTGCTCGGGAGCAACTGGGACATGCCGGCCTTCCGCTGGTATGAGAAGGAGTCCGGTCGCACGCTCGTGTCGAATCACCCCGCCGACGCCGCCGAGATCGAGCGTCGGCATTCGACCGGCGCTGGCCTGCTGGCGTCCGCGGGAACGAGCCGCGGGAACATGTTCTCCGGCGGAGCGCCCCGCTGCACGGCCACGATGAGCGTCATCCGCGACCGGGCTCGATCGAAGGCGTCGGACCTGTTCGCCTACTTCTCAGACCCGTACGGGTTCCAGCGGACGATCGTGCTGTCGCTCGCCGACATCGCCCAGGAGCGCTGGGCGGCGAGGCGCCAGCGCCGCAGCGGAGCCGCCCATGTCGATCGCAGCGGTCTGTACCCGCTCATCCGCGCCGCGATCGCGGTCGTCATGCGCGACCTCGTCACGGCGCTCCTGATGGCAGACATCGTCGAGGGTGTGCGGGTCAGCTACGCGACGTTCGTGGGTTACGACGAGGTGGCGCACCACTCGGGGATCCGCGCCTCCGATGCGCTCGCGGTGCTCCAGCGCCACGATCACCAGCTCGCCCGTCTGGAGCGCGCGACCGCGCAATCGCCCCGTCCCTTTCACCTGGTGGTGCTCTCCGACCACGGTCAGACGCAGGGTGCGCCCTTCCGCCAGCGCTACGGGGAGACGCTGCAGGAGATAGTCCAAGGGGCGCTCGCTCGCGGTGACGTGTATGCGCCGGCGGCGGTCGACGAGGCCTGGGGCGACGTCGGCGCGGTGCTCGCCGACGCGCGTCAGGACAGCGGCATCGGAGGACGGGTGCTCGCGCGCGCGACGGAGAGCCGGTCGGTCGAGGGAACGGTCGCGCTGGGCCCGAACAGGGACGCACTCGCCGAGCGCAAGGCCGCGGAGGGGACGCCGCAGCAGGAGGCCGTGGTGCTGGCCTCGGGCAACCTCGGGCTCATATACCTTCCGTCGAGACCCGAGCGGCTGACGCTCGAGCAGATCGCCGAGGCGCATCCGCAGCTCGTGGACACGCTGGCGGCCCACCCGGGCATCGGGTTCGTGATGGTGCGCTCGCAGGCCCACGGCGCGCTCGTGATCGGCGGCGGCGGGCGGCGGCGTCTGAGAGACGATGCCATCGAGGGCGAGGATCCCATCGCCCACTTCGATCCGAGCGCGGCCGACCACCTGCGCCGCCACGATTCCTTTCCACATTGCCCGGACATACTCGTCAACAGCATGTACGACCCCGCCACCGAGGAGGTGGCGCCGTTCGAGGAGTTCATGGGCTCTCACGGCGGCCTGGGGGGTCCGCAGACCCGACCCTTTGCGGTGATTCCGTCGAGCTGGAGCGAGCCCGCCGGCCCGATCGTGGGCGTCGAGGCGATGCACGACGCGCTGCGCGAATGGCTTGCGGCTTCGAGCTGAGCGGCCGGACACACGAGCCGCCCCCATCGCTATCGTGGGCACACAGCCCAATGTCGACATCTGGCCCCAGCGAGTCGCCCGCGACCACCAAGCGCAAGCTCTCACCGAGGACGCTCGTCGCAGCCGTGATCGGGGGGCTGATCGTGCTGTTCGCCGCCGTGAACAGCCAGACCGTGACGATCCACTGGGTCGTCACGACCACCCAGACGCCGCTCTTCGTCGTGATCGCGGTCACCGGCCTGCTCGGATTCGCACTCGGCTGGCTTATGGCTCGCCGATCGGCCAGCCGCAAAGCGCGCTAGCAGGAGCCGGCGCAGGCCCCGATTTGCGAGCCGGTTGGCCCGGCCGTTGGCGAGGCACCGGTCGGCGTTCTCGCGCTGCGCGAAGGGGAGTATGGTCTGACGATCGCGACGGCAAGCGACACAGCCCAGGGGGTGGCCCACCTCACTGTGCCCGAGCGGGTGGCCCGCGGCAAGGCCGCGCGGGCCGAGGTGCCGCGCTCGAGCCACGCCGCTTTCCAGCCCGCGCCGCGCCGTGGCGATCCGATCAGGCTGCTCGAGCGCCAGGCCAAGACCCGCGTGCCCGAGCTCGTGCCGATCCGCTACGGGCGCATGCTGGTGTCGCCCTTCACCTTCTATCGCGGCGCGGCGCTGGTCATGGCCAGCGACCTGGCGGCGACGCCCACGTCCGGTCTGACGGTGCAGTGCTGCGGCGATGCGCACCTGTCTAACTTCGGCGTGTTCGCCTCGCCCGAGCGCCAGCTCGTGTTCGACATCAACGACTTCGACGAGACATTGCCCGGCCCATGGGAGTGGGACGTGAAGCGCCTGGCCGTGAGCATGCTGATCGCGGCGCAGTACAACGGCTACGCGGTCAAGGACCAGGAGCAGGTCGTGCTGGACACCGTCGAGGCCTACCGCACCGCGATGGCCGGCTTCGCCGCGATGAAGAACCTCGACGTCTGGTATGCCCATCTCGACGTCGAGACCACGATGCGCGAGCTCGGCTCGCAGCTCGAGCCAAAGATGATCAAGCGCGGTGAGAAGACGCTGGCGAAGGCCCGCACCAAGGACAGCATGTCGGCGTTCTCAAAGCTCACCCGTGAGGTGGACGGGCGCCCGCGGATCGTGGCCGATCCGCCGCTGATCGTGCCGCTCGACGACCTGGCGCAGGGCTCAGAACGTGACGAAATGTATGACGGTCTGCACGAGCTCCTGCGCTCCTACCGCGCGACGCTCCAGCACGACCGTCGCGTGCTGCTCGAGCAGTTCGAGCTGTCCGACTTCGCGCGCAAAGTGGTCGGGGTGGGGAGCGTCGGCACGCGTGCCTGGATCGCGCTGCTGCTCGGCCGCGACGGCCAGGACCCGCTGTTCCTGCAGATGAAGGAGGCCGAGGCCTCGGTGCTCGAGGAGTTCGTCGGCCCGAGCGAGTTCGAGAACCATGGCGAGCGGGTCGTAACCGGACAGCACCTGATGCAGGCCTCGAGCGACATCTTCCTCGGCTGGCTGCACGTCGAGTCGGGCCTCGACGGAAAGGAACGCGACTTCTACGGACGCCAGCTGAAGGACTGGAAGGGCTCGGCGGAAGTGGAGCAGATGGTGCCGAAGGGCCTGGCCGCGTACGGGCGGCTGTGTGGCTGGACGCTCGCGCGCGCGCACGCCCGCAGTGGCGACCGGGTCGCGATCGCGGCCTATCTCGGCAAAGGTCAGAGCTTCGACCGCGCGATCGTCGAGTTCTCCCAGGCCTACGCCGAGCAGAACAAGCGCGATTATGGGGCGCTGGCCGCCGCGGTCGACTCCGGCAAGATCGCGGCCGAGACAGGGCTTTAGACGGGCGGGGGGATGCAGCAAAACGATCTACCAGCGGAGGCCGACCCTGGGGGTGATTCACCCGGCGGCTCGCCCCCCCGTCCATCCCGACCTGTGAGGAGACCTCCGATCACGCGGGGCCGGCGAATCCTCGTGCAGGTGCTGGTGTGGGCCACGACGGTGCTCGCGGTGCTGGCGATCTTTGCGGTCTGGGCCAACCGGCAGCTTCTGAACCCGAACAACTGGGCGAACACGAGCACAAAGCTCCTGCAGAACGCAGAGATCCGCGAATCCACCTCGAACTACCTGGTGGATCAGCTCTACGCGCACGTCAACGTCGCCGAAGAACTCAAGGTCAGGTTGCCGACCCAGCTTCAGCCGCTCGCGGGACCGGTGGCGGGGGCGCTTCGCAACCTCGCAAACGAAGCCGCACTGCGCGCGCTCGCAAACGCGCATGTCCAGGAAGCCTGGAAGCAGGCCAACCGCGCCGCCGATCAGACGTTCTTGACGATCGTCGAAGGCGGCAAGGGAGCCGTGTCCACCAATGGCGGGGAGGTGACGCTCAACCTCGCCTCGATCGTCTCAGACATCACCAATCGCCTCGGCATACCCAACGTCAGCTCAAAGCTCCCGCCGTCGGTCGCGAGCCTCAAGATCCTCAAGTCAAACCAGATCAAGTTCGTCCAGGACGCGGGCAAGGGACTGAAGGGGCTCGCGCTGCTCTTGACGATCATCGTGCCGCTGCTCTACGCGCTCGCGATCCTTCTCGCGCGCGGGCGTCGTCGCCGTACGCTGATGCTGGTAGGAATCGCCGTCGTGCTCGCCGGCGTGCTCGTGCTCGCCGCGCGGGCGATCGTCGAGTCCCAGGTGACCAACTCGCTGGTCAAGGTCGAAGCGAACCGACCCGCGGCCGAAGCCGTGATGTCGATCGCGACATCGATGCTCTCAGAAATCGCAGGCGCTTTCGTGATCATCGGCGTCCCGCTGATTGCCGCAGCCTGGTTCGCGGGCCCAGCCCGCATAGCTGTGAGGGCCCGCCGCGCGATCGCTCCCTTCCTTCGCGATCAGCCCGCCTGGACGTTCGGCATCGTCGCGTTCGTGATGCTCTTGATCTTCATCTGGGGTCCGATCCCCGCCACCCACAAACCGGCTGGGATCATCGTGTTCCTGGCGCTCGCGCTGTTCGGCACCGAGGTGCTGCGTCGCCAGACCGCGACGGAGTTTCCACAGGCCTAGGGCTCCCTACCGGTTGTCCGGCGGGGAGTCGGTCGAGGGGGCGCCGGGCATGGCGACATCGCCACGGTCGACCGGCGTCGAGCTCCGCTGCCTGTCCCCCGGCGCCGCGTCATCGAGCGCGCCCGAGCCGGCGGCGTATGAGGTCGGGTCCCCGCCGCGCCCGCGCAGGATGTAGGCAGCGCCGACGGCGATCAGCGCCCCGGAGATCGGGCCGAGCACGTAGACCCAGTAGCTCGAGAAATCTCCGCTCACGAGCGCCGGGCCGAACGACCGAGCCGGGTTCATCGAGGTGCCGCTCACCGGCGCGGACCACAGGCCGGCCAGCGCGATGTATCCGCCCACGCCGAGCGCCGCGATCGCACCCACGTTCTGGGCGGCTGAGGCGGTCCCGAGGATCACGCTGACCAGCGTGGCGGTGAGGACGATCTCCATCAGCAACGCCTGCCAGTTCGCATAGCCCGGCCCTGGCAGGGTGGCGCCGAGGTGTTGGATGTTGCCGAACACGGCGTACAGAAACAGGCACGCGAGCGTCGCGCCGAGCAGCTGGATGATCACGTATCCCGGGACTCGCTTCCACGGGAAATCGCCTCGCAGGGCGAACGCGAGCGAGACGCCCGGGTTCAGATGGGCTCCCGACACGGCGCCCATGAAGAGGATGATCGCCATGACCATGAGCCCGGGTGCCACGACAGCGGCCGCGAGGCTGATCTGACCCTCACCATGGAGGATCCCGCCACCCGCGGCGACGAGCACGAGCATGAAGGTGCCGAGCAGCTCGGAGAAGAGCCTTCGCCACTCGAGTCGCGGGTCGTCGAAGTCGGCCATGGAGCCGAACTCGAGCGTGAGCAGATGCCGCGTCCGTGGGCTGAGCAGACCCAGACCGGGGGGCTCGTCACGTAGGCCGTGCTCGTCGGGCGGGGCCATGGCTAGACCGCGAGGAGCTCCCGCTTGGCTGCCGAATACTCCTCCTCGGTGATGGCTCCGCGGTCCCGCAAGGCCGCCAGCCGCTCGAGCTCGTCCGCCTTCGAGGGACCGCCGGCGCGCGTCGCCGGTGCCGTTGCGGCGCGTGCGCGGCCTATCCGCTCGCCCATCGAGCGGGCGTGCTCGCTCATCGACGCACGCAGGGAGATCGGCTCTGCATCCGGGAACTCTGCGGCGATCTGGCTGCGAAGCACGTGCGTGCCAACAAGCGACAGGATGGTGAACAGCAGCATCGTCAGCGGGTTGCGTGTCGAGGATATCGGCCCCCAGATGAACAGCACGGCGAGCAGCCCCGCGGTGATCCAGTAGGCAAGACCCGTGCGCTCGCGGAAGTACGGTGCGAGAAAACGCCGGGCCGCTACCGCCCAGCGCGCGGGCCCGGCGAACCACGCCGAGAGGATCACGGGAACGCCGATGATGATCGATGAATCGGCGACCTGCACCAGCAGGGAGGTGGCCACCGAGTAGGCGTCGTTGGCAGCCGGTTCTATCGAGGCGTCGGTGGTGATCGCCGAGACGAGTTGACCCTGACCTACCTTGCGACCCACGAGCACGAGCAGGCCGGCGAACACGAGGCTCCAACCGATCCACATCAGCGTGCGTCGCCGATGGCCGGCGGCCAGCCACAGCGCGAGCGCGTACAGCGCGACCACGACGATCGTCAGCAACAGCGCCAGCGCGTGAAGCGCTTTGGCCAGATTGCGCACGAGGCCGAGTTGACTCGACGTCACGACCCTCAGGTTCGCCACCGAGGGCGGCAGCTTGTCGGCTATGCCCGAGGGCAGGCCGAGGCGCTGGGTGAGGTCGGCCACGATCTGATGCAGGTCGAGTGACACCGCGCCGCCCTGGATCTTCACGCGTTGACCACCGCCGTTGACGATCGTGACAAGCGTTTGGTCGGCGACGCGGTTGGCGGTCTCCCAGGCGCTCTGCACGCGCGGGATTTCAAGCGCCCGTTCGGCGCCCTGTTCGGCCAGGTTGTGCAGCCCTCCGGAGATCGGGCCGGCGAGCGGCGCGAGCTGCTTGGGCAGGCCCGACTTCAGTTCGCCCTCCACGTCGACGTTCGCGTACAGCTGATCGACCAGGTAGCTGGCCACGGCCGAGCGGATGGTCTGCTTCTGCAGCAGCGCGGTGCTCGTCCTTGACCAGTTCGTCGGGTTCAGCAGCTGACGATTGGCCCAGATCGCAAAGATCGCGAAGACGGCGAGGACGGTGGCGAGTGCGAGGATCGCGCGCACCCAGATGCGGTGAGCCCGTCCGGTCCGAGTGATCTCGGCCACCCCGCCGCTCCTGCCGGCAACTGCAGACGGGTCAGCCGGAGGGGACAATTCGCCGTCGCGGCCCTCCTTGGCCCTCTGGAATGAGTCCTCGGGCACCGACGGCGAGCCTATCAGGACCGCCCCTGCTGGCCGCACTGCCGGCGCGCCCCCGCGCGCCCGTTTTGACACGACACAACGCGAGCGCGATGCCTCACTGATGTTGTACGCTCGACCGGCGCTTCCCGCCCGCCGCGGCGTTTCACTCTCTCGACCGATAAGGACGGCGATAAATGATCCTCGCAACCAGTTACCCGTTCCTCGAAGTCTTTTGGACCATGCTCATCTTCTTTGCCTTCGTGGTCTGGATCTGGATCCTGTTCACGGTCCTGGCCGACATCTTCCGCCGCCACGACGTATCGGGCTTCGGCAAGGTCTTATGGATCATCTTCATCATCGTGGTCCCCTACTTCGGCGTATTCATCTACCTGATCGCCGAGCACAAGGGCATGACCGAGCGCGCTCTGGAACAGCAGAAAGCCGCCCAGGCGCAGGTCGATCAGTACGTCAAGTCCGTCGCCGGCCAGGGGGACCCCACGGAGCAGATCGCCAAAGCCAAGCAGCTGCTCGACAGCGGCACGATCACGCAGTCCGAGTTCGAGCAGATGAAGCAGAAGGCGCTTGCGAGCGCCTAGCTGACCCAGCGAACGCAAGAGCGCCCCGATCGGCGTGTGAACGCCCCCGATCGAGGGCGCTCTGCGGGAGGGTGCCCGCCCGGGCGACTGCGGGCAAGCGCGCCGGCGGCGAGGCGCGATCCGCTGTCAGCCGGCGGCGCCCACCCCGCTTCGCCCGTAGAAGGCGGCCTCCTCGCGCCCCAGCTCGGTCACGGGCTCATCGCCGTACATCCACTCGCGCGCGATCCTGTGCCAATTGGCGCGCGCGCGCAGCTGCGACAGCACCGCCAGCGTCAGTACCTCCATGCGCCGGCCAAAGAGATGCTCGGGGCGCATGTGCTGGTGGCGCATCTCGCGAAAATGGCTCGAGCGGGGGTCCGAGCTCTCGATCATCACGTGCGTCGCGATTTCCGGCGTCAGCTCGACCGATTCGTCGGCCGTCGTATACCACCAGATCGCGTCCTCGATGAACGCCAGCAGGTGGTCTGGATCCACACGCTCGGGCTCGGGCAGGAAGCCCGAGGTGGCGAGCAGCTCGTGCAGCGCCGGCGCGTCGCCCTCGACGACCGCCCGCTGGGCCGCGAGCTCCAGCTCCACGGGTCCCACGTCCAGGCGCTTGAACAGCCCGAAATCGAGAAACGCCATGCGCCCGTCGTCCTGAAGCAGGAAGTTCCCCGGATGCGGATCGCCCGAGAACTGCCGGTGCCGATACAGGCAGCCGAGGAAGAAGCGGAACACGATCTCCCCGACCCTGTCGCGCTGCGCCTGTGGGCGGCCCTTCAGATCCTCGAAGCCGACGCCGCTCACGAACTCGCTCACGAGGACCCGCTCGCGTGACAGCTCGCGCACGACGTCGGGTACGACGATGAACGGATGCCCGGCGAAGATGCGCGCCAGCGAGTGCTGGTTCTGGGCCTCGAGCTCGTAGTCGAGCTCCTCGACGATCCGCTCTTTGATCTCTTCGGCGATCGCCTTCACGTCCAGCCCCGGAGTCATCCGCTTGAGCAGGCGCATGATCATGTCCAGGTTCTGCAGGTCCGCTCGCACGGCGCTCGCCACCCCCGGGTACTGCACCTTCACCGCGACCTCGCGGCCGTCGGTCAGCGTCGCTCGATAGACCTGCCCGATCGAGGCCGCCGCGATCGGCTCCTGGTCAAACGAGGAGAACACCTCGGCGATCGGCTCTTCCAGGTCATCCTCGATCACGCGTCGCATCTGCTTGAACGAGACGGTGGGGGCGGCGTCGCGCAGCTTGGCCAGCTCGTGCTGGAACTCTTCGCGGTGCTTGTCCTCGACCAGGCCGACGTCCAGGAAGGACATGACCTGCCCGAGCTTCATGGCTGCCCCCTTCATCGTGCCGAGCGTCGCCACTATCTGCTTGGCGGTCTGAAGCTGGCGCCTGGCCATGGCGTCGTCCGCGGCCTCCTCGCCACGCGTGACGTTGGCGGCGCGGGTCCCAAACTGCTTCACGGCCTCGCTGGCCGCGAGCGTGGCGACCGTAGCCGTGCGCCGAACGCGCGAGGTGGGAATCTTTTCGCTCTCGCGCGTCATTTCTTCATCCTAGGAGCCAGACGGCGGTCCCTTCCTCACGACCTGCGATCCGGGCACGATGTCGTCCGCTCCATCCTCCCATCGCACCCACGCCTTCGTGCCGCCGTCGTAGTCGTCGGCGAGCAACACGAGCGTGGCGGGCTCGCCCAGCGCCGTGCACGCCTCGCTGCCCTCGGCGTCCAGGCCGCGCCAGACGCGGATGAACTTGTTGAAGTCCCACTCCTGCGCGACCGTGGTCGCGTCCGCATGACCCGGATAGATGACGGTGTCGGGCGCCAGCTCCATCAGCGTGCCCATGATCGAGTCCCTCAGGTCCGTGTACGTGGTGTGACCTGGCGCCCTTACCCCGCCGACCGAGTTCCTGAACAGCGTGTCGCCCGTGAACACGACAGCCCCTCCGCCCGAGTACCCGCCCGGCGCGGCGTTTGCCGGGTGCCCCTGCGTCCGGCGTGCCGGGGTTGCGGCGTCGGCGAGCTCAGAATGACCGCCTACCAGGAACGACAGCATCCCGGCCGTATGTCCTGGCGTGTACAGCGGGCGCACATCCAGCGCGCCGAGCGTCAGCGTCTGCCCGGCCTCGATGACGCCCGTTGCGAGGGCGCCGGCGCCGCCCGCCGAGCTACCCTCGAGCATCGCCCGTTCGGGCGGGCTGATCAGGACCTCGAGCTTCGGCCAATGCTCGCGCAGCGCCCCGACCTCGCTCACGTGGTCGAAGTGATGGTGGGTGAGCAGCACGTGGGTGGGCGTGAGCTCGAGGCGCCCAGCCGTCTCGATCAACGACCCCACCGGCCCGCCCGCGTCGACGAAGAACGCCGGACCGCCCTCGCGATCGCAGACGAGGTAGGTGTTCGACAGGAACTGGGGGTGGGTCGCGCGCTCGACGATCATCGCCGCCATCCTTGCACGAAGGCCGTCGCACATGCTCGTCACAGCCGTCGAGCCGAGCCCGTACATCAGGCGACGATCCAAGCCTGACGTGCCGTGTGCGCCCCGAGGTGCGCGTCGCTCTCAGATGGCGTCGCGCAGGAGGGGCGCCTGCGGAGCGGATCGGCTCGGCGCCAGCAGCTTGGCCAGGCCATCGAGATAGTGCATGTCGCCCACGTCCCGACGCCACTCGAGGACCCCAACCGAGCCGGCGCACTCGGCGACACGGCTACGCGCGCTCTCGAGCGTTGGAGCCGTGGTCGCGAGCGCCACCGCGCGCGAGGTCCCGACGGTGGAATAACGGTGCTCGCCGACCTCCACCGCCGAGGCGAAGAACACGTGACATCCGGCCGCTTCCATCGCCGGCAGGTCGAGCTCGAACTCATAGGGATCCCCGGCGCGCAGCGCGTAGTCCGGCGATACGAGATAGAGCACGAGCGATGCCTCGCGGCTGAGCGGCACATCCCCCTGGCTGAGGGCTGCGCTCGACATTCGCTCCATCACCTCCGGCCAGTTGCCCTCGAACAGGCTCATGATGTTCATGCACTCCGGATCTCCGAACCGGGCGTTGAACTCGATCACCTTGACGCCTTCGCCCGTCGCGAAGAAGCCGCTGTTCATGACCCCCGTGAAGTGGCGTCCCTCATCCGCCAGGCGCTCGATCACCCGTTCGATGATCAGGCAGGCCTGCTCGTAATGCCCCGCCGTCATGAACGGCAACGTCGGCTCGCCCATCGAGAGCGAACCCATCCCACCCGTGCCGGGTCCCTCGTCGCCGTCGAACCTGAAGGGATAGTCGTAGGTGGCGGGAGGGAAGAGCACAGTCCTGCCGTCGCTGATCGCCTGGATCGTGAACTCGGCGCCGATGATCTTCTCCTCGATCAGCACGGACTCCTCGCGCTTGCCGCGCGCGAGCAGCGCGGCGGCGTAATCCCGCGCCTCGGCGTGGCTCGCGAGATGCGGACCCATCACCTTGACACCCTTGCCCCCGGTCAGGCCGGACGGCTTCACCGCCACGGGCGTCGAGCCGAAGGAGTCGATCGCGTCCTGCACCTCACGCGCATCGGTGACCACCCGCAGCGCCGGCAGCGCCTCCGGCGCGAGCTCCGCGAGCAGCGACCGGGCGAAGACCTTGTTCCACTCGATCTCGGCCCCGGCGCGCGTCGGACCCACAGCGCGCGTTCCCTGCGCCAGCAGGGCATCGACGACGCCCGCCGCGAGGGGCTCGTCGGCGCTGACCATGACGAGGTCGATCGCATGCGCGCGTGCGAACGCAGCAACCTGCCATGGGTCGCACACGTCACCCGTCGCGTGGCTGCCTCCCGAGGCCTCCGCATAGCGAATCAGCGACGGATTGGCATGGCCCATGAAGGCGTGCAGCCGGCTGTGCTCCGCCATCCGGAAGGCCAGAGCACTCTCGCGCCCGCCGTGACCGACGATCAGAGTTCGCACGCCCGCAGTCTAGACTTCCCGCGTGGCGAGGAACTAGCGAACGACCGGGGTGTCGGCCGCCTTGCCCACTCGACCCGGACCCGCGGGCGCGTACCCGGAATACTTGACCGATGGCGTGTCGGCAACGCGAACCTCCTGCGCGACCATCGCGAGCGGGACTGCTGTGATCGGGGGCGCCGAGGGCAGCGTCAAGCGCCGCGCGGGACCTGCTCGAGTTGTCGTGCTGGGCGGTGGCTTCGGCGGCGTCTACGCCGCGCTTCATCTCGAGCGCCACGTCGCCAGGGGCGCGCCGTTGGCCGTCTCGCTGGTCAACCGTGAGAACTACCTCGTGTTCCAACCGATGCTCGCGGAGGTCATCGCAGGTGACGTTGGCATCCTCGACACGGTCAGCCCGTTGCGGCAGCTGTTGCGGCGCACCGACCTGTTCGTCCGCGAGGTGGAGGCCATCGATCTCGAGCGAAGGGTCGTGATCCTCGGCGCCGGGCTCACGCCGCAGACGCACGAGCTCGCGTTCGATCACCTGATCCTCGCGCTCGGGAATGTCACCGACTTCCGCGGGGTGCCGGGCCTGCCCGAGCACGCCCTGCCGTTCAAGACGCTCGCCGACGCCGTGCGCATCCGCAACCACATCATCAACGTGCTCGAGCAGGCATCTGTGGTGCGTGAGCAGGACCTGCGTCGGGCGATGCTCACATTCGTGGTGGCCGGTGGTGGCTTCTCGGGCACGGAGGTGGCGGCGGCCCTGAACGATTTCGTACGGCGAGCGGTTCGCCACTACCGATCGATCCCACGCGATGACGTTCGGATCGCTCTCGTGCACAGCGGCACTAGCGTGCTGGAGCGTGAGCTCACGCCGCGGCTTGCGAGGTATGCGACCACGACGCTCGCCGCACAGGGCATCGAGCTCATGCTCGGCAAGCGTCTGGTGGCGGCGAGCCCCCACGGGGCTGTGCTTTCGGACGGGCAGCGGATCGCCACGAGCACCCTCATCTCGACCGTGCCGTCGTCGCCGAACCCCGTCGTGGAGCAGCTTGGACTGCCGATGAGCAGGGGACGGCTGGAGTGCGAGCCCACGATGGCGGTCAAGGGTTTCGAGGGCGTGTGGGCGGTTGGGGACTGCGGACTGATCCCGGCGCCGCGCGGTGAGCCGAGCCCGCCCACGGCGCAGCACGCCATTCGCCAGGCCAAGCTGCTAGCCGCGAACATCGTCGCTTCTCGTTCCGGCGCGCCGCTGCGCCCGTTCGCGTTCACCGGCCTGGGCAAGCTCGGCGTACTAGGCCACCGACGGGCCGTCGCCGAGCTGCCCGGCGGGGTGCATGTGGCGGGCCTGCCGGCGTGGCTGATGTGGCGCTCCATCTACTGGTCGAAGCTCCCTGGGGCCAGTCGCAAGACGAGGGTGGCGATCTCGTGGATGAGTGACCTGGTGCTCCCGCCCCACCCGGTCCAGCTCAATCTCGGTGGCGGCCGAGGCGCGACCCAGGCCCACTACGAGCCCGGGGAGACCGTATTCGACGAGGGGGACACGGGCGACAGCCTGTTCATGATCCTTTCGGGGCGGGTAGAGGTGCGCAAGCGCTTCGGCGGCGAGCAGCAGGTGGTCGGCGTGCTCGAGCCGGGCGAGTACTTTGGAGAGATGGCGCTCCTCGGTCGTCGTCCGCGCAGCGCCAGCGCTCGCGCGCTCACGGCGCTTGACCTGCTGGTGCTTCCGGGGTCTGACTTCTCGGCGCTCGCCGAGAGCCTGACCGAGTTCCGCGGCGAGTTCGAGGACATGGCGCGCACGCGGGCCGAGTCAGACGCCGCACGCGCCGCGGCCGAGCCCCCGGCCTGATTCGTGCGGCCGAGCGCGTTGACGGCGACTTTCCTAGACTCCAGCCGTGCCCCTGATCCACACCTGTTATCGCATCACCGATATCGACCGAGCGGTCGCCTTCTACAACGCCCTGGGCTTCGTGGAGATCGGTCGCATCCCGATCGGCGACGAGGCGATCAACGTGTTCATGAACCAGCCCGGCGATGGTGACATGCCCCGCCTCGAGCTGACCTACAACTTCGGCGTGGACTCGTACGAGATCGGCAGCGGCTACGGCCACATCGCGATCACGGCCCCAGACCTCGACGCGACGCTCGCCCGGCTGGCGGAGCAGGGCATCGAGCCCGAGAGGCCGCCCTACTCGGTGCACGAGGGGGGCTCTCGGCTCTGCTTTGTGAGGGATCCGGACGGCTACCGAATCGAGCTAATTGAGAAACCCGCCATCTGAGACGCCACGCACGAACTCTTCCGCCCGCTCAGGACAGGACCCGCCCCCGGAACTTGCGCAGGCCGAGCGTGAGGAAGGTCGCTCCGAATCCGATCAGCACCGGGTAGACGACGTAGAGGGGCATGTGGGAGGCCTGGGTCAGGCCCGCGCGCATGCCTTCCACGACGTAGATGAGGGGGTTGACGAGCACGAGGATCTGAAGCCAGTGGATTCCGTCGAGTTGCACGGGAGCCAGGCGCGTCCACTGGTAGTAGGTGCCGCCGAGAAAGGTCAGCGGGAGCACGACGAAGCCGAACATAAGCCCGATGTTGCGCGGCTCGAAGGCGGTCCCGAGCAGCAGGCCGAGCGAGGTCATCGCCACGCACGCGATCGGGATCAGCGTCAGCACGACCAACCAGTGGATCGACAGGTGTGCGTGCACCCCGGGCGCATGCACGATGGCGGCGATCGGGAACACGATCACGGCTGCGAGCAGCCCCTGCACCGCCCCCGAGAGCACCTTCGAGACCGCCACCAGCCAGATTGGGCATGGCGCCTGGACGCGATCCTCGATCTCGCGCGTGTAGCCGAACTCGGTGGACAGCGGCAGGGCGACCGCCTGGATGCCCTGAAACATGATCGAGATCGCGACCACGCCTGGAACGAGCACCGTGGCAAACCCCGACTCGGAAGCCTTGCCTCCCCCGCTGCCGATGCCCTGGCCGATGCGCGGGAACACATACAGAAAGACGAATACCAAGAGGAAGGGCTGGATCAGCGTGCGGAGCACGAACTCGCCGAAGTTCTTGCGAAGCACGACCAGATCGCGCAGGATCAGCGCGCGCAGCGCGACGCGGCTTGCGGCCACCATCGAGCGGGCGGGCTCAATCGCGATCTGGGGTTGGCGCGCGACGGTCGGCTGGGCGGCGGACATCAGTCGCGCAGCTCCTTGCCGGTCAGGTTGATGAAGACCGTCTCGAGGCTCGGCTCGGACACCGACAGGTCGACCACATCGAAGCCCGCGCCCTCGGCGGTGTTCACGATCCGCGGCACGAGTCGCTCGACGCCGGTAACGTGCAGCTCAACTCCGCCGTCGATCACCCGCGCGCGAGTCACAGCGGCGAGCTCCTCGGATAGCAGCCGGATGAGCGCATCGTGGTCACCGCCCGCCTTGATGGTCACGATCGTGTCGGCGCCGACCGTCCGCTTGAGCGCGTCGGGCGTGTCGAGCGCAAGGATCTTGCCGTGATCCATGATCGCCACCCGGTCGCAGAGCGCGTCGGCCTCCTCCATGTAGTGGGTCGTCAGCAGGATCGTCTGCCCCTCCTCGTTGAGCTCTCCGAGGATCTCCCACAGCGCGAGTCGACCCTGCGGATCGAGGCCCGCGGTCGGCTCGTCGAGGAACAGCACGGCAGGGCGGTGAAAGATCGAGCGCGCCACCATCAGCCGCTGGGCCATCCCTCCGGAGAGCGCGTACACCGATGCCTTGCCCCACCTCGACAGCTGGAACTGCTCGAGCAGCTCATCGGCCGTGCGCCTGGACGCCGCGGCCGAGATGCCGAACAGGCGACCGTGGAAATAGAGGTTCTCCCATACCGTGAGCTGGCGGTCGAGCGTGTTCTGCTGGGAGACGATCCCGATCAGCTGCTTGGCGAGCGCCGGATGCGCGACGACGTCGATCGCGCCTACATAGGCGGTGCCCGCAGTCGGTATCACGCGCGTGGTGAGCATCCCCGCGGTCGTCGTCTTGCCGGCGCCGTTCGGCCCGAGGAGACCGAAGATCTCGCCCGCGCGAACGCCTAGGTTGAGCCCGTCGACCGCCGCGAAGTCCGTGCCGGCATAGACCTTCGTCAGATCGAGCGTGCGAATGACTTCGCCGCCGCTGGCTGCCCCATCCGGGCCCGCCGGGGTCTCGAACGGGCGCGTTTGGAGTGGTTGGGCGCCGGCCACCGATCCAATGTACAGCCCGGCGCTACCCTGTCTTCCAAGCGATGGCGGACACTCAGAAGATCGCCAAGAACCTCGAGCGCTTCGCGCAGGCGGTGGCCGCCCACGACCGCGAGAACCCCACCCACACGGCCTACGGCATCGGCCTGGCCCATTTCGACCTGGAGCGCCTCGGCCTCGAGGAGGGCGAGGAGATCCTTCCGGGTATCACGATCCACGCCGACAGCGGGGTGACGGGGAACTTCCGCGTGCTCTGCGACGGCGAGCACGACGAGGGGCAGATCGAGGTCGAGCAGGAGGAGATCCTGGAGGCGATCGCCACCCGATCGACCCCCGCGATCGCCCCCGACTTCAGCGATCGACAACCGCTATAGAGACGCCCGCGCGAGCGGCGATCACCCCGACGAGCCGCTCGATCGTGGGGCACTGGATTCGGTGGCGAGCCCCAGCCCGCAACACCGAGCCCGGGATCGCGTCCAGCTCGGGCACGCGCCCCGCCGCGATATCGCGCTGCATCGAGCTTCCGAGCGTGTCGTGGGCCATCTCCAGCTCGGCGATCGCGGTCGCCGGGTCTACGTCCTGCGCGCCCTCCGCGCGCCCGACCGCACAGCCCTCCTCGATCGCCGCAACGAGGTCGGCGCGCAGCTCGGGCGTAGCGCGGATCTCACCGAGCAGCTTGTCGTAGGCGCTCGTGACGCAGGCAAGGGCGTTCAGCCGCACAAGCTTTGACCACATAACCTGAGCCTCTGAGTCGAGCACCCGCACCGGAATCTCGGCAGCCTTGAGGGCCTCCGCGAGCGCGAGCATCTGGGGGCGCACGGCTTGGGCGTGGCAGGCCATGTCCACCAGCAGAAAGGGGCTCGTGTGCACGACCACGCCAGGCGCGGGCCGGTCGGCCTCGACCCGGATCGTGCCCGCGAGCACCGAGTCACCGGAGAACCGCGCGCGGAGCACCGCCATGTGATCGAGCCCGTTGAGCAGCGGGAGCACGAGCTTCGGCTGCGCCTCCACCCGCTCGAGCGCGGCCCGCAGGCCCGAAGCCTTGGTGGCCACGATCAGCGCATCAACAGGCTCTGTGAGGCTGCTGAGCGCCCTCGGGTGGGCGACGAACCCGCCCAGGGTCGCGCTCTCCACCCGCAGGCCGCGCTCGGAGATCACGGCCGCAGTGGACTCTCTCGCCACGATCACGACGGGCGTGCCCGCGCGCTCGAGCGCACCGGCCAGCAACCCGCCCACTCCCCCGGGACCCAGGATCGCGATCGTCACGACTCGCCCCGCCGCAAACCGCCGGGCCTATGCTGGGATGGGTTCACCATCGCGAGTCTATGCTCGCTAGCCTGCCTGCACACCACGAACCCCTCCCGAACGACGTGTCCACCCGAACGGAAGCCACCACCGAGCAGCCCGAGATCCTCGCTCGCGGGCCATGGCCCCTCGAGCGGATCAGGACGCACTGGCGCCAAGAGCAGTTCGAGCCCTCGCCGGCGCACGCCGAAGCCGCCGATGCGGCGATCAAGGAACTGCAGGATCGAGGGTCTCCCAGCCATGACGGAGTTGCGGCGCGCCTACTTGACTACAGGCAGGACGAGGACGGCATCGCGATCGAATTGCAACCGCTGCGCTGGGCCCTTCGCCTGGTTGCAGGCGATGCCTCATACAGCATCGCCGCCCTGTGCGTGACGCGGTCGGCCGACGGTCGCTGGCTGGCGGGGCGCAGGGCCCAGTGGGTCTCCTCCTGGGCCGGCCGCTGGGCGCTCGGAGCCGGCGGGGCGGTCGATCTTGGCGAGAATCCCGCCGACACGCTGGTGCGGGAGCTCCAGGAGGAGTGGGCGGTGTCGCCCGAGCGGGTGCGCGGGGAGGCGTTGGTGCGCCTGCCGCACCGGATGGTGATGTTCGTCGGGCAGGCGTGGCTTGCCGAGGGCGCCGAGGACGCGGTCACACCCGACCACGAGCACGATGCGTTCGCGTGGTGGCCACGGGCGATCGAGGATTGGCCTCCGGAGGCCGGAGAGGCGTTGCCCCGGATGGCCCGCTGGCTGTCGGAGTGAGCTCACCGTCTGAAGCGAGCGCCCCACCGGGGACCGGCGCCGGGCCGCTGACCTTCAACCGCCTGAAGTGGACCTCGTTCTTTCACTCGGTTGTCTACCTGAGCCTGATCGCGTGCGCGCTCGCCGGTCTGGCCGGCCCGACCTTGGTGCTCGGCTGGACCCACGGGATCCTCTGGATCGTGATGTCTATGGCGTGCATCCTGGCCGTACGCCTGCGCGTGATCCCGTTCCGTGTCGGTATCGCAGTGGCGGTGCTTGGCGGGCTCGGCCCGTTCATCGGAAGCTTTGAGTTCGTCCGCGAGCAGGGCCGGCGCACGCGGGCCCGGCTGGAGGGGATCGCCGATCGGTCAGGTGCCTGACCGCAGTGCCGAACAATCAGGTGACCGCCCGCGCTAGAGTGAAAGCAGGATGGCAACGGACACCACGGCGCAGCAGACGATAGACGTCGTGACCCCCGCCGCGGGTGAGTCGGTCACCGAGGGAACGATCCTTGAATGGCACGTCAAGGTGGGCGATTTCATCAAGGCCGACGAGACGATCGTCGAGATCTCGACTGACAAGGTCGATCTCGAGCTGCCGTCTCCGTCCAGCGGAACGGTCAGCGAGATCCTGATCGGGGAGGGCGAGACCGTGACCGTGGGTCAGGTGATCGCCCGCATCGCCGTCAACGGATCGGCACCGGCCCCGGCGAAGGCGAACGGCGGCGGCGGCTCGGCTGAGCAGACGCTGCCGGAGCCCGCGCCGACTACGGTGGAGCGTGGCCCTGCTCGGAACCAGACAGGTGCCCTCTCCGCCCCCGACGGTGTGAAGGCATCTCCTGTGGCGCTGCGCGCGGCGGCGGCCGAGGGCGTGGATCTGGCGGGTGTGTCCGGCACCGGTCCGTCCGGACGCATCACCAAGGCCGACGTGCTGACGAGCACCTCCGGTGACGGCGCCCCGGCGTCCGGCAATGGGGCGCGCACCGCCGACGCTCTCGCCCCCGCCGGCCCAACGGCGGCCACTCCGAGCACCCAGCCGATGAGGGGCGGCGCGGCTGCGCTGGCGCGTTACATGGAGGAGTCACTCACGATCCCCACCGCCACGAGCTTCCGCACGCTCACAGTCGGTGTACTCGACGCGCGCAGGCGCGAGCTGAAGGCGGCCGGGCGCAAGGTGTCATTCACACACCTGATCGCCTATGCGATCGCCCGGGCAGCACGGGAAATGCCGGTGATGAGCAACCACTTCGCCGTCATCGACGACAGGCCGCAGCGCGTCGATGACGGACAAGTGAACCTCGGACTGGCCGTGGACGTGGAGAAGAAAGACGGCACCCGTACCTTGATGGTCCCGGTCATCCTCGACGCCGGAAACCGGCCTTTCGATGGCTTCCTAGCGGCTTACGATGCGCTGGTCGAGAAGGCGCGCACGAACACGCTCACCGCCGATGACCTCGTGGGGGCGAACCTCACGCTCACCAACCCGGGTGGGCTGGGCACCGTCGCGTCGGTGCCCCGGTTGATGGGAGGCCAGGGCACGATCGTGGCCACCGGCTCGATCGCCTACCCGCCGGGCCTGGGCGACATCGGCGCGATGATCGGGGCCCAGAAGGTCATGACGATGACCTCGACGTATGACCACCGCGTCATCCAGGGCGCTGAGTCGGGGCGCTTCCTGGCGCTCGTCGAAGAGTACCTGCAGGGTGAGCGAGGCTTCTACGAGGACGTGTTCGCCTCGCTGGTCGTGGACCTCGGCCCAGCTCCGGCGCCGCCGGCGCCGGCCGCCGCGGCCGTCGCGGCGGCGTCCTCGGCGCCCCAGGAGGGCTCCGACACGGGGACCGACGAACTGCTCCAGGCGGTCCAGGCGGCCAGCACGCTCGTCACGCGCTTCCGCAGCCACGGCCACCTCGCCGCGCGCCTGGATCCGCTCGGCTCAGAGCCCGAGGGGGATCCGGGACTCGACCCCGAGCCGCTCGGGCTGACGCCTGAGATCCAGGCGAAGATCCCGGCCAAGATCTTTCGCATGTACGTGCCGGGCGCCACGCTTGCCGATGCTCTTCCGCATCTGCGTGAGACCTATTGCGGCACAATCGCATACGAGATCGAGCACATCGCCTCGCACCGCCAACGCGTGTGGTTGCGAGAGCACATCGAGTCGGGCGCCTTCCGCCAGCCGCTCACCGTTGAGGAGCGCAAGACTCTGTTCAAGCGGCTGGTCGAGGTCGACGCATTGGAGCGGTTCATGCACAAGGCCTACCTCGGCCAGCACCAGTTCTCGATCGAGGGCCTCGACATGACCGTGCCCATGCTCGACGAGCTGATCCAGCTGTCCGCGGTGCACGGTGCGGGCGAGGTCGTCATCGGCATGGCCCACCGCGGCCGCCTGAACGTGCTCGCGCACAACCTCGGCCGGGCCTACGACACGATCTTCGCCGAGTTCGAGGGCGCCTCCACGCTCGAGGCCGTGACCACGATCCCGCAGGGAGGCACGGGCGACGTCAAGTACCACCACGGCACCCAGGGCTCCTACCTGCTCCCCGACGGCGAGACGATCCGCGTGAACCTGGAGTCCAATCCGAGCCACCTCGAGTACGTCTCGCCGGTGGTCGAGGGCGCCACTCGTGCCGCGCAGACGACGCGACAAGGCCCCCACGCCCACCAGGACACCGACGCGGCGGTTCCGATCGTCATTCACGGCGACGCATCCTTCCCCGCCCAGGGCGTGGTCGCCGAGACCCTCAACCTGCAGGCGCTCGACGGCTACAAGGTCGGGGGGACGGTCCACCTCATAACCAACAATCAGATCGGCTTCACCACCGACCCCGACGACGCGCGCTCGACCCGCTGGGCATCGGACCTCGCGAAGGGCTTCGATGTGCCGATCATCCACGTCAACGCCGACGACGTGCCCGCCTGCATGAGCGCTGTGCGTCTCGCCTTCGCGTTCCGCCAGGAGTTCGGCCACGACGTGCTCATCGACCTGATCGGCTATCGCCGCTTCGGACACAACGAGTCCGATGAGCCCGCCTACACCCAGCCCGAGATGTACGCGAAGATCAAGAACAAGAAGCGGGTGTCCGAGCTGTGGGCCGAGCGACTGGTGGCCGAAGGGATGGTCTCACAGGAGGATGTCGAGCGCCAGGCCCAGGAGGTGTGGGACAACCTCACGATCCTGCATCAGCGGCTGAAGGCGAAGATCGCCGCTGCCGCCGAGCACGACTCCGAGGAGCACATCACGGGCGAGTACCAGCTCGACCGCTCGCCGAGCCCGGAGGTCGAGACGGCCGTGCCGGCGGTGCGACTGCGTCAGCTGGGCGAGACGCTCCTGCGTGCTCCGGACGGCTTCACGGTCCACCCGAAGCTCGTCAAACAGCTCGAGCGAAGGCGCGAGGCGCTGGCGGAGAATCCCTCCGTGCCGATCGACTGGGCGCACGCCGAGGCGCTTGCGTTCGCATCGCTGCTCACCGAGGGTACGCCGATCCGCCTCACCGGACAGGACACCGAGCGTGGCACCTTCAGCCAGCGTCACATGGTGCTGCACGACGCAAAGACCGGGCAGACCGTCTGCCCGATCCAGAGCCTGCCCGACGCGCAGGCGCCGCTGGAGCTGCACAACAGCCCGCTCTCCGAGCTCGCGTGCATGGGCTTCGAGTACGGCTACAGCCAGGAAGCGCCCGAGACACTCGTTTTGTGGGAGGCGCAGTTCGGGGACTTCGTCAACTCCGCGCAGGTGATCATCGACCAGTTCATCACCTCGGGTCTTGCCAAGTGGGGACAGACCTCACGCCTGACGCTGCTGCTGCCCCACGGTTACGAGGGCTCGGGCCCCGAGCACTCATCCGCTCGCCTGGAGCGCTTTCTGCGGGCGGCCGCCGAGGGCAACATCCGCGTCGCCAGCCCGACGACGCCCGCGCAGTACTTCCACCTGCTGCGCCGTCAGGCGCGCATCGCCAAGCAGCGCCCGCTGGTGATCATGACCCCGAAGTCGCTGCTGCGCCTGGCGCAGGCGACGAGCTCGATCACCGACCTGGCGGAGAACACGCGCTTTGAGCCGGTGCTCGCCGAGCCGGGCATCGAAGACTCACAGGTCACACGCCTCGTGCTGTGCACGGGGAAGATCTACTACGACCTCGTCGGCCATCCGGACCGCCCCTCCCACCCCGGTCTGGCGGTCGCGCGCGTGGAGCTGCTCTACCCGTTCCCCGAACGGCAGGTCCTCGAGCTGATCCGTCGATACCCGAAGCTGCACGAGGTGGTGTGGGTTCAGGAGGAGCCGCGCAACATGGGCGCCCGCGCGCACATGTTCCCTCGTCTGATGCAGATCATGCCCGAGGGGATCCACTTCGGCTACATCGGACGCCCCGAGCGCGCCAGCCCCGGCGAGGGCTACCCGGCCGCGCACATCGACGAACAGAACCGAATCGTCACCACGGCCATCGACCTCCGCCAGCCGATCTCGCAGTTTCCGCGCAAGGTCCCCGGAGAGCGATGATGATTGCCCTGTGGCGGCGATTCCGTGAGATCCTGCGCCAACGCCGGCGCAAGCGTCACGCCGGCGGCTAGCTGCAAGACCCGAGCAGGCTGCTCAGCCGGCTGACGGGTGGGCGACCGCGTGGCGCCTGATGGCGCCGGCTTCGCGCGTGTTGGCGGCCCTACCTGCCCTGCCAGACCGGATCGCGCTTCTCCTTGAACGCGGTCGCTCCCTCCTTGGCGTCCTCAGTGGCCATCACCGGGCCCGTGATCGCGCCCTGCTTCTCCCACATCTCAGAGCTCGACCAGTCGAACTGCTCCTGCAGGATGCGCTTCGACGCGATCAGCGCGAGTGGTCCGTTCTGGGTGAGCGTCCGGGCCAGCTCGAGCGCCACGTCGACGGCCGCTCCGGGCTCGCTCAGGCGATTTACGAGGCCGAGCTCGTGGAAGCGCTCGGCTGGCATCGGATCGCCCGTCAGCGCGAGCTCCATGACCACGTGGTAGGGCATGCGCCGAGGCAGGCGCAACAGCGCGCCGCCGGCCGCCACGATCGAGCGCTTTACCTCGGGAATCCCAAGCTTGGCGCCCTTCGCCGCGACGATCAGATCGCAGGCGAGCGCGATCTCCATGCCGCCCGCCACCGCAAATCGCTCGATCGCTGCGATCAGCGGCTTGCGCGACGCGCGCTGGGAGATCCCCGCGAAGCCGCGGTCCCCGAACCAGGGCGCCTCGCCCTTGACGAACGCTCCAAGGTCCATGCCGGCGCAGAAGAAGCCGCCGGCCCCGGTCAGCACGCCCACCGACAGGCTGTCGTCTTCGTCGAGCTCGTCCAGCGCTCCCGCCAGACCCGCCGCCAGCGCGGCGTTGACCGCGTTGCGCACCTCGGGGCGATTCAGCGTGACCAGCAGCACCTCGCCGCGCCGCTCGGTCAGCACCACGGCGTCGCTCTCGTCAGTCATGACCGGCACTATGGCGCAAACGGCGTCAGCTCGGCGCGTCCTCGGGACCGGCCCGCTCTGCCGGGTCGACCGGCTCGGCCCCGCTCTGTCCCTGCCCGATGGCCTCGCGGAACTCCCGGATGCCCTCGCCCAGGGCTCGGGCGAGCGTCGGCAGGCGCCTGGGGCCGAGCACGACCAGCGCGACGGCGCCGATGAACAGCAGATGCACCGGGTTCTCGATGCCCACGACGTCCCAGGCTAGCGCGCCCGGGTGCCTCGCTGAGGTCGGGGGATCGTCTCGAGCGCCAACGCGGCTCGCGGCCGGGCGACGCGCAGCCGCCTTCGATCACCTCCGGTCGGGCGCCTACCCTTGCAGGCCGTGGCGCAGCAGGCCTCAGCCCCGCCCGGTCGCCCCTATCCGCCGCCGCCGGCTCCGGAGCCGTTCTGGCCGGCGCAGGCGACCGTGCTCGCGGCCATCGGCCTTCAGCTGCTGCTGCCTGCGCGGCTGACGATCGGACCATCGTGGCTGATCCCGGCTCTGGAGGGGGCGCTGCTGATCGGCATGTTCATGGCCACCCCCAACCAGCTCGAGCACGAGCATCCGCGGCGCCGGCGGGCGGCGCTCGGGCTCACGGCGTTCGTGAGCGCCGCCAACGTGTACTCGCTCGTCGCGCTCACCCACTTCCTGCTGCACCACGAAGTCAACAACGGCCGCCAACTGATCGTCTCGGGCGTGCTCATCTGGCTGACCAACTTCCTGATCTTCGGCCTCTGGTACTGGGAGACTGGATCGCGGCGGACCGGGCAGGCGCGCAGCCGGGCACGACAACGCTCCGGACTTCCTGTTCCCGCAGATGAACGATGACCGCATCGAGCCGATCGATTGGCGCCCCCAGTTCATCGACTACCTCTACGTCTCCCTCACCAACGCCACCGCCTTCTCCCCCACCGACACGATGCCGCTGACGCCGATTGCCAAGAGCGTCATGGGCGTGCAGTCGCTCGTCTCGCTGGTCACGATCGGCCTGATCGTCTCCCGCGCGGTCAACATCCTGTAGGGCCGGCTCGCGCTAGCTCGCGGGAGTCACGTTCGGCTCGATCGCCAACGCCTGGGCGAGCAGGTCGCGCACCTCGCCGCCGGCGCCCAGCGCCAGCGCGCGCTCGAGTGCCTGCAGGGCGCCCTCGCGGTCCATCAACCGCAGGCGCAGCCGCCCCAGCCGCTCCCATGCTCCCGCGTCGGCGGGCCCGCGCAGCGCCGCGCGCTCGGCAGCCTCCTCGGCCAGATCGATCGCGCCGATGTCTTCGTAGATGCGCGCCGCGAACCGGTGCGGCGCCGGACGCTCGCCGTCGACGCGCGCCCAGTCGCGCACCGAGCGGGCGGCGGCGTCCAGGTTCCCGCCTGCCAGAAGGCCAGCGTCATCTGCCGCAGCACGGCCACGTTGCGCGGTTCGGCATCGCGCGCATACACGAGCCGCTGGGCGGCCAGCTCGTACTCGCCTTCGGCCATCGCCCGCTGCGCGGCGATCATGAACCGCTCGGCGCGCTCCTGCGCGGGATCGGGCTTGGAGAAGTCCACGAAACGCATGCTGCCCGCCGGCACCGTGCGCACGCCGTGGCTGAACCGCACCCGCGCCCACTGCAGGCCGCCATCCGCAGCGGCGCTCTCCCCGGCGAACCGTCGGCAGCGGCCGCGGCAGACCCGTTTCGTCCGTTTGCCTGCGGCCCGTGGCCATTCCCCTCGTGCCCCCCGTGAAGTAGATGCCCGCCACGGTCCCCACGCCCCACTCCGGATAGGAGAGGCAGCGGGCGTAGCGGTGCACCACCGAGTGGTCGGGCACGCGGCTGGCGAACGGGTCGTGCTTGGCGCGTTCCTGCGCGTGCGCACGCGCGCGCTGCTCGGCTTCGTAGGCGCTGCTGGCCCGCCTCCGCTCGCGCCGAGCGGGCCGCCGCCGCGCTCGCGCGCACGGCGTTGCGCGACACTCGCCCGCCGCGCGAGCCCTCGGCCAGGCGCTCCAGCTGGTCGGCCGCCTCGTTGATCGCCTTCAGATGGCGCTCGTGCTCGAACTGGCTGACCCTGCGGCGCCACATCGGGGTGCCAGCGCTTGGCCATCCTGCGCCGGGCGAGCTGCACGTCGCGCTTGTCGAACGGCGCCTTGAGCTCCAGCAGAAGCAGGTGCTGCTCGATGTCCAGGACGGTCGTGGGCATAACGCACTTACGTTAGCGGTCGAACCGAGCGATCGTTTGATCTCTGGTGGCTCCGTTGCTGGAGCCCGAGCCCTTCTATGCTGCCTGCCGATGTCCTCTCAGTACATCTTCACGATGCACCGCCTGTCGAAGCTGCACCCGCCCGACAAGACGGTGCTCAACGACATCACGCTCGCGTTCTACCCCGGCGCGAAGATCGGCGTGCTTGGCTACAACGGCGCCGGCAAGTCGACGCTCCTGCGGATCATGGCGGGTGTCGATCAGGAGTATCGCGGCGAGGCCGCGCTCGCGCCCGGCGCGACGGTCGGGATGCTCGAGCAGGAGCCGGCGCTCGATGAGTCGAAGGACGTCAAGGGAAACGTCGAGGACGGCGTCGCCGAGACGAAGGCGCTGCTCGACCGTTTCAACGAGCTCGCGGCCAACTACTCCGAGGAGACCGCCGAGGAGTTCGCGGAGATCCAGGCCAAGATCGACGCGGCCGATGCCTGGAACCTCGACACGCAGCTCGAATACGCGATGGACGCGCTGCGCCTGCCCCCGGCGGATGCGGACGTGACCACCCTCTCGGGCGGCGAGCGCAGGCGCGTCGCGCTGTGCCGCCTGCTGCTGCGCGCGCCCGAGCTGCTCCTGCTCGACGAGCCCACGAACCATCTCGACGCCGAGTCCGTCGCCTGGCTCGAGCAGCACCTCGCCGAATACAAGGGCGCCGTCGTGGCCGTCACGCACGATCGCTATTTCCTCGACAACGTCGCCGGCTGGATCCTCGAGCTCGACCGCGGCAAGGGCATCCCCTACGAGGGCAACTACTCGAGCTGGCTCGAGCAGAAGCAGGTGCGTCTCGCACAGGAAGCGCGCTCGGAGAAGGGACGCCAGCGCACGATCGCCGCCGAGCTCGAGTGGGTGCGCACCAACCCCAAGGGCAAACGGACTAAGTCGAAGGCCCGCCTCGCGCGCTACGAGCAGCTCGTCGCCGAGGAGCGCAACGTCAAGCTCGACGAGGTCCAGATCCACATCCCCCCCGGTCCGCGCCTCGGCGAGAAGGTGCTCACCGTGACCGACGTGTCCAAGGGCTTCGGGGACCGACTGCTGATCGAGTCGCTGTCCTTCGAGCTGCCCCGCGCGGGCATCGTCGGAGTGATCGGCGCCAACGGCGCCGGCAAGACGACGCTGTTCCGGATGATCACCGGCGAAGAGCCGCCCGACAGCGGCACGCTCGAGCTCGGCGAGACGGTCGAGCTGGCCTACGTCGATCAGTCGCGCGACGCGCTCGACGCCGCAGAAGACGGTCTGGGAGGAGATCTCAGAGGGCATGGACCAGCTCAAGGTGGGAGAGCGGATGGTCAACTCGCGCCAGTACACCGCCGGCTTCAACTTCAAGGGCACAGACCAGCAGGCGCGCATCGGGACGCTCTCCGGAGGCGAGCGAAACCGCGTGCACCTCGCCAAGCTCCTGCGCAGCGGCGGCAACCTGCTGCTGCTCGATGAGCCCACGAACGATCTCGACGTGGATACGCTGCGCGCGCTCGAGGACGCGCTCGAGGCGTTCCCCGGCTGCGCGGTGATCATCTCCCACGACCGCTGGTTCCTTGACCGCGTCGCCACCCACGTGCTCGCGTTCGAGGGCGATTCGCAGGTGAGCTGGTTCGAGGGCAACTTCGAGGCCTACGAGGAGCACCGCCGAGCGTTGCTCGGGCGGCTGCCGACCGGCCCCACCGGATCACCTACAAGCGGCTCGTGCGCGGCTGAGAAGCACGCTGTATTCTCGCGCCCTGCATGCCCGGCTCCTTCGACCGCGACACCGCGGTAGCGCGTCAGGGCGGATCAGCCTCCGCCGCCGTCTTTGAAGCGACCGTGTCGCCCGACTGGCGCGCCGGTCGCGGACCGCACGGCGGCTATCTGGCGGCGATGCTGCTGCGGGCCCTGACGCAGGCCGTCGCCGACCCGGCCCGCGCGCCGCGGTCGCTCACGATCCACTACCCGCGCGCGCCGGAGCCCGGGCCGGTGCGCATCCACACGGTCATCGAGCGCGCGGGCCGCTCGCTCAGCACCCTCTCGGCGCGGATGGAGCAGGACGGCGAGCTGATCGCGCTCGCGCTCGCGGCCTTCTCGGTCCCATGGGCGGCGCCGGAGATCGCAGAGCTGCCGATGCCACCCGTCGCTCCGCCGGATCCTGCGCGCGAGCAGGGGACGCTCAGAGAGATGGGCGCTCCCCCCTTCACGCGCCATCTCGTGTTTCAGCCGCGGGTCGGCACCGCCCCGTTCGCGGGCTCTGAGCAGCCGATGGAGATCGGCGGCTGGCTCGGCCTGGGCGAACCGCGCTCGATCGACGCTCTCGTGCTCGCGTTCTTCAGCGACGCGCTGTTTCCGCCGCCGTTCGTCCGCCTGACAGAGCGCGCGGTCAGCCCGACGATCGATCTCACGATCCACTTTCGCACCGCGATCGCGCCGCAGGCGGATCGGAGCCCCGAGGAGCTGTGCCTCGCGCGCTTCCGCTCCGGTGTCGTGCACGAAGGCTTTTTCGAGGAGGACGGCGTCATCTGGGCGGAAGACGGCACTGTGCTCGCGCAGTCGCGCCAGCTGGCGCTCCTCATGCCGCTCGCAAACGGTTAGGATGCGCCGCGATGGCCGACTACACGGCAAAGCGCATCGAGGAGATGGAGGCGGGCTTCGGCGGAGGGTTCGTCAAGGCGCGGGCCGAGCTCGGCGTCACAGCCTTCGGCATGCAGGTGATCCAGCTTCCGCCCGACTACACCGACTACCCTGAGCACGACCACGCCGACAGCGGCCAGGAAGAGGTCTTCGTGGCGATCGGCGGCTCCGGCTGGATCGACGTCGAAGGCGAGCGCGCCGACCTCGACGGCGCCACCTTCGTGCGGGTTGGACCGGCGGCGAAGCGCAAGATCTACTCGGGACCCGAGGGCCTGCGCGTGCTGGCAATCGGGGGCGCGCCGGGCGAGCCCTACAAGATCGTGCCGATCACCGAGCTCGGCGCCTCCAGCTGAGCTCAGCGAGCGAAGCTCGTATCGCCGTCCAGCCGCAACGCCGCGGCCGCGATCAGGCGCGCGCTGGCGTGGACGTCGTCGAGCTGGACGAGCTCGACGGGCGAGTGCATGTAGCGGATCGGTATCGACACGAGCGCCGTCGGCACCCCGCCGCGACTGATGTGCACCGCGTCGGCATCGGTCCCGGTGGCGCGGGCGGAGGCCTCGAGCGTGAACGGGATCTTCTCCGCCTCGGCCGTCTGGATGAGCAGCTCGAAGAGCCGCGGGTTCAGGATCGAACCGCGGGTGAGCACCGGTCCCGAGCCGAGCTCGTGCTTGCCGGCCTCCTTCACGTCGATGCCCGGCGCATCGGTCGCATGCGTCACGTCCACCACGATCGCCGCGTCGGGCTCGAGTGCGAACGCGCTCGTGCGCGAGCCGCCGAACGTGATCTCCTCCTGGGCGGCGGCCACCGCCGCGAGCTCCCAGTTCGCTCCACCGGCCTCAGCCACGAGCCGCGCGGCCTCCAGGGCCACGTAGGAGCCGAGGCGGTTGTCGAGCGCGCGTGAGGTGAGCCGGCCGTTGGGGAGCTCGACGGGCTGGGAGTCGATCACGGCGACGTCGCCGATCGCCACCCGCTTGCGCGCCTGGGCGCCGTCGCGCGCGCCGATGTCGATGTGCATCTCGCGGATGTCGGCCACCTTCTTCCGGTCCTCCTCGCGCAGCAGATGGATCGGCTTCTTGCCCACCACGCCGGTCACCGGCCCCTCGCCGGTGTCAAGGACGACGCGCTGGCCGACGAGGATCTGCGCGTCCCAGCCACCCACGGCTCGGAACCACAAATAGCCCTCGTCGTCGATGTGCGTGACGATCAGCCCGATCTCGTCGATGTGGCCCATCACGAGCAGCCGCTGCGGCGACTTCTCGGAGCCGTGCCTGGCCGCCACGCGCGCGAGCGGGGTGCCCACGACGTCGGTGCTGACCTCCGCGAACGCGGCGGCCGCCTCGCGCCATACGGCCGCGGGGGCCGTCTCATAACCGGAGGGCCCGCGCGCCGCGATCAGGTCGATCAGAAGCTGGGGGATGCCCTTCTTCCCCGCGCCGCGACGGCGGGGAGCCCCTTTCGGGTCGTTCATGTGGAAAGGAGCTGTCGCAGGACGTACTGGAGAATACCTCCGTGGCGGAAGTACTCAGCCTCGCGCGGCGTGTCGATGCGCACGCGCGCCTTGAACGTGATGGCCTCGCCGCCGGGGCGCTCGGCCCGGACGAGGACCTCGCGCGGGGGCGCGCCGCCGCCGCGCATGGCATCGGCGAGACCTTCTATCGAGAACACCTCCTCCCCGGTGAGGCCCAGCGACTGGGCGCTGTCCCCGTCCGGGAACTGCAGCGGGAGCACGCCCATGCCGATCAAGTTCGAGCGGTGGATGCGCTCGAAGCTCCGCGCGATCACGGCGCCGACGCCGAGCAGCTTCGTGCCCTTGGCCGCCCAATCGCGCGAGGAGCCCGAGCCGTACTCGGAGCCCGCCAGCACGACGAGCTTGACGCCTTCGGTGCCATAGCGCATCGCTGCGTCGTAGATCGACATGACCTCGCCGACCGCTCCCTCGCCATTGGGGCTGGCCGCCGGCGCCCCGAGAAGGCGCGTCACGCCGCCCTCGGGCAGCGGGTCCCCTCCCCCGAGGAGGTTGCGCAGGCGGATGTTGGCGAAGGTGCCGCGCACCATCACCTCGTGGTTGCCGCGACGCGCGCCGTAGGAGTTGAAGTCCTTCGGCGCCACCCCGAGCTCCTGCAGGTAGAGCCCGGCGGGGCCGTCGCGCTTGATCGAGCCGGCGGGCGAGATGTGGTCGGTGGTGACGCTGTCGCCGAGCAGGGCGAGCACGCGCGCCCCGAGCACGTCGGTGACGGGCTCGGGCTCTGAGGGCATGTCCTCGAAGTAGGGTGGTTGGCGCACGTAGGTGGAACGCTCGTCCCACGCGAAGCGCTCACCGGCCGGAACCTCAAGCGAGTTCCAGTGCTCATCGCCGGCGAACACCTCGGCGTAGCTCTTGCGGAACATGTCCGAACGCACTGCCTGCCCGATCGTCTCGGCGATCTCGCGCTCGGACGGCCAGAGGTCCTTGAGATAGACGTCCCTGCCCTCACCATCCGAGCCCAGCGGCTCCTCGAGGATGTCTATGTCCATCGTGCCGGCCAACGCGTAGGCCACGCACAGCGGCGGCGACGCGAGATAGTTCATCTTCACGTCGGGGTTGATGCGTCCCTCGAAGTTGCGGTTGCCCGACAGCACCGAGACGACCGCCAGGTCGGCGTCGCTCACGGCTTTCGAGATCTCCGGCGCCAGCGGGCCGGAGTTGCCGATGCAGGTGGTGCAGCCGTAGCCCACGAGGTTGAACCCGAGCTCTTCGAGCGGCTCGGTGAGGCCGGCGCGGTCGAGATACTCCGTGACCACCTTCGAGCCGGGCGCGAGCGACGTCTTGACCCAGGGCGCCGAGCGCAGCCCGCGCGCGACCGCGTTGCGCGCGAGGATGCCCGCCCCGATCATCACCGAGGGGTTGGACGTGTTCGTGCAGCTCGTGATCGCCGCGATGACGACGTGGCCGTGGTCGAGCGCGACCTCCGTGCCGTCCGAGAGCGTGCACGACGTTCCGCTGCGCGGCTTCACCGTGACGGCACCCTCCGCGGTGGCGCCTTCTGCGATCTCATCGACGTAGCTGGGGCCGCCGTCGCGCGGCGCGGGCCTGTCGTTTCCGTTGGCCGGCGGGTCGCTCGAGGGGAAGCTCTCGGCGACGGCCTCGTCACGCCCGTCGTAATCCTGCACATAGCCTCCAAGCGCCTTGCGGAACGAGTCGCGCGCCTCGCTCAGCGCGACGCGGTCCTGGGGGCGCTTGGGTCCAGCGATGCTCGGCACGATCCCCCCCAGATCGAGCTCGAGCGTCTGCGAGAAGGTCGGCTGCTCGGAGTGCTCGTCGTGCCAGAGGCCCTGGGCCCTGGCATAGGCCTCGACGAGCGCGATCTGCTCGGGCGGGCGCCCGGACAGCGCGAGATAGCCGAGCGTCTCTGAATCGATCGGGAAGATCGCGCAGGTCGAGCCGAACTCGGGCGACATGTTGCCGATCGTCGCCCTGTCGGCGATCGGAAGGCCCTCGAGGCCGGCGCCGTAGAACTCGACGAACATGCCCACCACGCCGTGCTCGCGCAGCAGCTGGGTCACGGTCAGCACGAGGTCGGTCGCGGTCGCGCCCTCGCGGCAGCTCACCGTGCAGCCTCACGCCGAGCACGCGCGGGATCAGCATCGACATCGGCTGACCGAGCATCGCCGCCTCCGCCTCGATCCCGCCGACGCCCCAGCCGAGCACGCCCAGGCCGTTGATCATCGTTGTGTGGGAGTCGGTCCCGACGAGCGTGTCCGGGTAGGCTTGGCCGGTCCGCGGATCCTCGAAGACGACGCGCGCGAGGTACTCGAGGTTGACCTGATGGACGATCCCGGTGTCGGGAGGCACGACCGCGAAGTGCTCGAAGGCGCCCTGCCCCCAGCGCAGGAACGCGTAGCGCTCGCGGTTGCGTTCGAACTCGCGCTCGGCGTTCACGCGGAATGCGTCGCGCGTGCCGAACGCGTCCACCTGCACGGAGTGGTCGATCACGAGCTCGGCCGGCGCCAGCGGGTTGATTCGCGCGGGATCTCCGCCCATCTCCGCCATCGCGTCGCGCATCGCGGCAAGATCCACGACCGCGGGCACGCCGGTGAAGTCCTGCATCAGCACCCGCGCCGGGGTGAACGCGATCTCCCTGCTCGGCTCGGCGTTTGCGTCCCAGCGTGCGAGCGCCTCGATGTCGGCCGCGCTCACCGAGCCGTTGCCCTCGGTCCGGAGCAGGTTCTCGAGCAGCACCTTCAGCGAGAACGGCAGCCGCGCCACATCGAAGCGCTCCTGCAGCGCATCCAGGCGGAAGATCTCATATGCGCGCCCACCGACCTCGAGCGTCTGCTTGGCGTTGAAGCTGTTCTGCGACATCGGCGTCTCCTGGACGTGCTGGTCTTACGAGGCCTGCCCGCAGTCTCGCAGAGTCGCCCGCGCCGAACGGCTGCGCTAGCTGATCGGCTGCTGGGAGGCGCTCGTCACGCGCCCCTTGCCCTGGCGCTTCGAGCGCAGCAGGGCGACGTCACAGGCTTCGAGCAGCTCGTCGGTCGTCATCGGCGCCCGCCACTGGGCCACGCCGATCGAAGCCGAGACGGGCGTGCGGGGATCGAGCGAGGGCAGCGCCCGCAGCCGCTCCAGCGCGCGCGCGCCCGCGGCGCTCGCGCTCTCGAGGTCGGCGTTCGGCAGGATCACGACGAACTCGTCACCGCCGTAGCGCGCGACCCGGTCGAAGGCGCGAAACTCGCCCACCAGCGCGTGGACGACCTCGCGCAGCGACCGCGTCGCCGGCCTGGTGGCCGTGACGGTCGTTGACGAGCTTGAAGTTGTCGAGGTCGATCAGAAGACATGACAGCGGACTGCCGGTTCGCGCGGCTCGACCGATCTCCTCGTCCAGGCGCCGGCGCATCGCGCGGTGGTTCATGCATCCGGCGACCGGGTCTGTGCCCGCCTCGGCACGTGCGCGCACGAGCGCGAGCGCCGTGGCGGCCTGGTCGACGAGCGTGCCCGCGAGCTCGACCGAGCGCTCGTCGAAGCCCGCCGTCAGCCTGCGGACGAGCATCACGACGGCCGCCACCTCCCCCCGCTCGGCGAGCGGCAGGAGCAGCGCGCAGTTCGTCTGACCGGTGGCCGTGAGCCGGGGCACGCTCGCGGCGAGCTCGCGCTCGTCGGTGGCGAGCAGGCTCTGGCCGGTGCTCGCCACCCAGCTCACCCCCGGCGGACGCTCGCCGCAGGGGAGCAGATAGCTCAGCCGCCCGTCGGCTTCGAACATGTACGACGGCCACCAGGTCCTCGGCGGCGCCCGCGGCGGCGAGATGGTGGATCTGCACCTCCTCGGCCCCCGGCACCGACAGAAGCTCGCGGGCGAGCGCGCGAAAGATCGCCTCGGAGTCCGAGGCCTCGTCGGCGAGCAGCGTGAGGCGCCGCACGCCGGCCAGCAGACCATCGGCCCCCGCGGGCGGCGCTTGAGTATCCGTACCCGTCACCACGCCCATTGGGTCAATCTAGGGCATTCGAAGCGATAAAGCCAGCCGCGCGTGCCGGCGCGTGCACACAGAACGTGGGGGCGGCCGAAGCCGCCCCCCTTGGAGGAGAGCTGCCTAGCGGAAGGTCACGGTGGTAAACGCGACCGACGTCGGTCCGCGCCTGCTTCTTGGGAACGAAGCCCACGCGCACGCTTGACGCTGAACGGACGGCCCCTGAACAGCGCCCCACGCGTGAGCGGCACCTTGAGCGACGCCGATTTCACGGCACCGCCGAGGTATCGGTACACGGTCGCGAGACTTGAGCCGCTGCCGCTTATCCGTCCCGCCGAATAGGTCTGGACCGTGAGGTAGGCCGCCAGCGCGGCGGTCTTCTGGCCGACGATCCGCACGCCGCAGTTGGTGACCCTGATCTTCGTGTTCTGCTTGACCACCTTGCCGTTCTGACCGGTGATCGTCGTCGGCATGACCAGGGAGCTGGCACAGAGGTTCCCGTTCGCCGCCAGAGCGGAGTGCGGGCCGGTGGGCAGATTCACGGTCACGCTCGTGACGGGCACGTCGGGAGTCGTCTTGAAGCTCGTCGTGGTGATTCCGTTCTTGATGTTCGTGTTGCCCACCACGATCACGCGCACGCCGTCGGCTTCCATGACCAGGTCGAGGTCGGGGAATGCCGCTCCGCCGTGCGAGACCAGAACGGCCGGACCGGTCAGTTTGCCGGGCAGCGTCGGTGAGTTCGCCCTCGCCCCGCCGACGTAGGACCCGGCCGGGCAGCGGTAGGGGTTGGCTTCGAAGGTCGCGGCGACACAGGCTTTTTGGAGCGTCGTCAGTCGCGACGGCAGCTGCTTGGGCAGCTGGACGACGACCGACTTGATGTTTGCCTGGCCCGCGGCCTGATTGATCGTCGTTTCAAGGCTCGCACCGTTGGCTTTGGACGTCTTGCCGGTGCTGGCCGAGCTTGAACGACGGCTTGAACCCGAGCGCGTTGCAGTTGTTGACCTGGAACGGGGTCGACAGGCTATCGCGTCGCGCCGAACGTGGAGGTCAGCGTCGATTCCGTGGCGAACAGCCCGCAGTTGGTCGGGTTGAACAGGTAGGCCTGCTTGTTGACCGCCACGCTGATCGTCTTCAGGCGCAGTGGAACGCCCTTGACGATCGTCGGCAGCAGGCTCGTGACCACTACACGGGCGGTGCATCGGTTCGACGTTGATCGTCGCGCGTGTGACGACCGTGCCCAGGTTGAATGGTCCCGCCACCGCCGGCACGGCAATCGAGAGGCCGAACGGCGCACCTTTGTACGGGCCGGTCAGGTACGCGGGCCCCGAGAACGTATACGGGGTCGCACCGGCGCCCGCCGTGACCCGCGCCGTGCCGATCCGGCTGGATTCCGGGCACGTGCCCTGCGAGGCCTGCGGTTCACCGCACTGCGTCACGGCCGGGATCGCGCCGACGAGGCCCGGGGGCAGCACCGTCTTTACCTGCGAGAGGTACTGCTGGCCGTCGCCGCGCCCCAGGTTGAAGGTGAAGTTCGTGTGCCCGCCGCCTTTGGCCGACTGGTTTTCGGTGGTCTGCGTGAGTGCGAACGGCACCGGCGAGGCGCAGGCGCCGCCGGCGTTGTTGCTGTCGACCGTGAACGCGCTCGTCGGCGATTGCGTGGCCGTGCCGCTGAACGGCACGAAGCTCGTCTGGGTCGTCGCCGTGCCGCACGAGAGCGGGTTGGCGATCGGCGCGAGCGCGCCGCCCTTCAGGTGAATGACCAGGTTGCTGAACGGCTGTTCCGGGTTTTCGGTGAAGCTCGCGGTCACCTGGCCCGTCGTTTCGTTGGGCGTGACCGAGCCTTTCAGGCGCACCGAGATGCCGTACGGTTCGGACTCGGCGTCGACGTACATGACGTACGGCGGTCCGGTGATCGGGACCGGATTCGGGCCCGCCGAGGTACAGGTTCCCGGTCAGAGAGCCTTCCGGAAGCCCCGGGACTTGAGCGTCACCGTGCCGATTTTCGACGCTTCGGGACACGACGTGCCTGTTGCTTCGCTCGTGATGCGCGCCTGAGCCGGGGTGCACGCCTGCAGGCCGGCGGCGGCCGACGGGTTCAGCGTCATGCCTTCCGGCAGCGTAACGCTCGCCGTTTTCACCTGCGAGGAGTCGCTTTTCGGCCGGGTTGGGGTTGTGCGGAAGGGAGAATTCGGTGGTGATGCCGTCGGGCTGATCGGACTGCGTGGTTTCGGGCGTCAGCGCGAAACCGGGCACGAACGGAACGAGGCTGCAGTTTTCCGACCCGATGGGCGTCGTCGAGGTTTCCTTCGCGGGCGGCCCTTCTTTCGCAGTCAGCGTCAGCGTCGTGGTGGTCTGGGGTCCCGAGCCCGTGCATGAGGTCGGGTTGGTGAGGTACCGCACCCGTACCGATGTTGCCTTTGAAGATCAGCCGCGAGCTGATCAGCGGCAGTTCGGGAGAGACTTCGACTTCGAAGTAGTCGTGGTAGTCGGCCTTGCCGGTTCCGCGCGCCTGCGCGCCCCATTCGACGTTGCCTTCGATCAGCGTGTGGGAGTAGTACTGCGCCGTTTCAACTGCCGGCTCGGTCCCGTGAAATATTGCGTTCAGCTTGGCCTCGGTCAGGGGTATCGGGAGTTCCAGGGCGGTTCCCGCCAAGGAGGAGAGGCCTTTGGGTTGCGGGAGGTTGTAGGTTTTGCCTTCTATCGGCACATCCCCCGCCACGGTGCCCGCGTAGACCACCACTTTTTCTTCGCCCACGATGGTTTCGGCTTTGCATTTGGGTTCGGGGTAAAGGCCGGTTAGCGGCACACCGCCGAATTCCACCACTTCACCGAATTCTTTGGGCGAGCACATCGGCACGGCCTGAGGGTTGGTGCTCACGCCCGGAGCGACATCGGTGCGCACATGCGTGACGGTGCCGGTTGGCGCTACGTGTCCGTGCCCGTCGCTGACGGTGTTGACCGTGAAGTCGGTGACCCCGAAGTTGGGGTGTCCTCCGGCCTGGGTGAAGCCTTCCGCTTCGGCTTTCGTTTTTTCTTCTTCTTTGGTTTCGCCGAGGTTCTTTTTGCAGGTGTTGACTTTGCAGTTCCCCGCGAAGAACTTTTCGATGCCGAGCGCGGCCTGCGCTGCGGGGGCCGAGACGCCGACCGCGAACGTGGTCGCGATCAGTGCTAGAAGCGATATACGAACCTGAAACCTCATCTCTACCTCCCGCTTGAAACAGGGCTATATCCGTCGGGACGCTTCGCCCATCCGAAAGTTGCGGCGATTCAACGCCTGTTATTAGACGTATCGGCCGCATGTCCTGCCAGCTGAAGCGATGGATGCCCAGTGCCGACGGGTCGTTGTCCCCTGCGCAGGGGACGAAACGGGCTACGCGGGGCCGAAACCGACCCTGAGCAGCGCGCCGCCGCCGGGGGCGTTCTGGGCTTCGGCGAATCCGCCGCTCGCCTCGGCGGCCTGGCGCACGATCGCGAGGCCGAGACCCGAGCCCGGGAGCCTGCGGGCGTTCTCGGCGCGGTAGAAGCGGTCGAACACGAACGGGAGGTCTGACTCCCTGAAGCCCGGGCCATGGTCGCGCACCGTGAGCACTCCGTCGCGCACCGCGACCTCGATCGTTCCCTCGGCGGGGCTCCAGCGGCGGGCGTTATCGAGCAGATTCGACACCGCGCGGTTGACGCGGTCGGCCTGTCCGCTGACGACCGTCGGCTCCAGGGCGAGCTCGAAGCGCAGATCGCCGCGCCGGCGCGTGCGCCGCACGGCGGCCTCGACCATCTCATCGAGACGCACGTCTTCGCCGGGGGCATCGGGCGTCGCGCCGCGGGCGAGCTCGACGACGTCGCTCACGAGCGCCGTCAGCTCGTCGAGCTCCTCGACGATGTCCCGCCGCAGGCCCTCCTGCTCCTCGGGTGGCAGCCGCCCGGCGTCGCCGAGGATCTGGATGTTCGCCCGCAGCGAGGAGATCGGCGTGCGCAGCTCGTGGCTCGCGTCGGCGATCAGGTGGCGCTGGGCCTGCACCGAGCGCTCGAGCGCGTCGAGCGTCGCGTTGAAGCTCTGCGCGAGGCGTCCCAGCTCGTCGCGGCTCTCGACCTCGAGGCGCCGCGTCAGGTCGAGGTTCCCGCTGAGCGTCTCGGTGCTCTTGGTGAAGCGCGCGATCGGCGCGAGCGCCGTGCGCGCGACCAGCGCGCCGAGCAGCGCCGCGAGCACGATGCCGCCGCCACCGATCAGCGCGAGGATCAGGAGCAGGCTGCTCAGCTCGTGTTCGACCTCGGTCAGGGGACGCGCGATGAGCACCGCGCCGCGTGAGCCCGTCCCCAGCGTGAGGACGCGCAACTCGGTTCCGTTCACGTTCCTGTCGGTGACCGAGCGTCCGCTCCCGCGCTCGGCGATCGTCCGGTCCGTGGCCGTGGTCGCGATCCTCGTGGGCGAGGAGCCCTGGCCGCCGGGCACCTGCACGGCGCCCTGCGGCGAGATGAACTGCACGTAGCCCGACGCCGCTCCGAACGGCGCCGGCTGGATGCTTTCGGGGAACCCGCCGCCGGCGCCGTCGCTGCGGGGAGCTCCCGATCCGCCGGGACGGCCGTATCCACTGTGAGCTCCCGGCCCGCTGCGACCTCCGTATCCGCCGGGCCCTGCGCTCGGAACTGGACCTGGCGGCGCGAGAAACGCCTGCGCGCGCTCACTCAGCGCCCGGTCGATTTCCCCGCGCAGATCGGATCGCACGGCGACATACAGGCCCACCGCCGCGGCGAGCACCGCGAGCGCGACCGACAGGCTAGCGACCGCCGCGATCCGCGTTCTGAGCGTCATCGCGCGACCCGCCCGCTCACGGCTCCCGCAGGACGTAGCCGACGCCGCGAACCGTGTGGATCAGCTGGCGGGCGCCGGCGCCCTCGAGCTTTCGCCGCAGGTACCCCACGTACACGCGCATGGCGTTCGAGGCCGGTCCGAAGTCATAACCCCACACGCGGTCGTAGATGAGGCTGTGCGACAGCACCCGCCGCGGGTTCAGCATCAAGAGCTCGAGCAGTTGGTACTCGGTCCGCGTGAGCTCCACGAAGTTCTCGCCCACCTGGGCGCCGTGACGCTCGGCGTCGAGCGTGAGCTCGGCGAAGGACAGCCGGTCGGGATCGCTCTCGGGACCGCTCCGGCGCAAGAGCGCCCGCAGACGGGCCTTCAGCTCGCCGATGTCGAACGGCTTGACCATGTAGTCATCCGCCCCGACATCGAGGCCGTCGATCCGGTCGGCAACCGCGTCGCGCGCTGTCAGTATCAGTATCGGCACGCGGTTGCCCAGACGGCGCACGCGCCGGCACACCTCCAGGCCGTCGATCCCGGGCAGCCCCACGTCGAGCACGACCGCCTCGGGGATGGCCTGCACGATCAGCTCGAGCGCCTGCTCGCCATCCTCGGCCATCTGCACCTCGTAGCCACCCAGCGTGAGCGCCCGCCGCAGAGCTTCGCGCACGGCACGGTCGTCGTCGACGACGAGGATCCTCACGGGCTGATTGTTACGCGCCCGCGCTCAGCAGCGCGGCGCGACCCTGGCAGTCGTAGAGCCCGCCTTCAGAGCTCGCGGCTGCGGTTCCCGACGCCGCGGTCGTCCCGGTTGGGGCGCCTTTGACGGCCACGGCCCGGCAGACCTTCGCGACCGCGGCCATCGCCGTCCTTGAACCTGTGCGCGTATCGCCAGGCGGGCCGGCTCGGCCGGCGCCGCCACCCTGTTCGGCCAGCACCCAGCGGATCTTCCCCGCTCTCACCTCCTGCGCGAGCCACGACAGCGTCACGTCGCTCTCGCGGCCGGAGAAGCCGCCGATGCCGGCCACGTCGGCGTCCTGCTGGATGATCGCCTGGGACGCGCTCGACTGGCTGGACACGGCGATCGTGCCCCCGCCGTGCGCCCGCACATAGGAGATGGCCGTGGTGAGCGATCCGGCGTTCCCGATCGGCGCTCCCGCGACACCTGGCCCTCCCGCGAGGCCCGCAGGCGGACCCGCCGGGGCTTCGCCCGCTGCGGCGCCCGGCGGCGATCCGGCCGATCTCGTGCCCGAGGCGCCGCCCGGGCCGAACAGCTGAACCCCGCCGAGAGCGCCTGCGCCGAATCTCCGGGCGCCGCCGCCCGGGCCGCCGAACGCTCCTCCGACGCTTGCCGCCGAGGCCGGTCCACCGGCTGGGAACGTGCCGCTGGTCGTATATCCGAGCGTGTCCACCGCCCACACCGACGGCGCCAGCAAGAGCCCTGCCACGGCGATCGCGATGGCCACCGTCCTCACCTTCCGCGCGCTAAACGCCGCCAGCGTGAGCGCCGCGAGGCCGCCCACGACGATCAGGACCGCTCCGAGCCAGCTCATCTGTCCGGGGTAGCGGCTCCTGACGACGAGCTCCACCACCACGCCCGCGACGATCGCGAGCGGGGCGAGGATCCGGCCGCTCAGGCCGCGGCCGACCAGCTGGGCGGCGCCCGCCCCGACGAGCGCGGCGATGAACGGCGCGAGCAGTGAAACGTAGTAGGGATGGAAGATGCCGCTGACCGAGCTGAACAGGATCGCGGTCGTGAGGAACGCGCCGCCGACCGCGAGCAGCCAGCCCGTGCGCGCGTCCGTCCGCCTGAGCCGGCTTGCCAGGAGAATGCCGGCTCCGCTCACGAGCGCGAAGCCCAACAGCCAGCCCGCCTGCCCCCCGAGGCCCGAGTTCAGCAGGCGCAGCGGACCGGGCGTGCCGCCGAATACGTTGCCGCCGCCGCCCGGCGCTCCGGTCTGTCCGTCCACGCGCCCGAGGCCGTTGTATTCGAAGATCAGCGAGAGGATGCGGTTGTCGCTCGTGCCCGACACCCACGGGCGGTCGCCCGCCGGCGTCAGTTCAACGAGCGCCGGCCACGCCCCGCCGACGAGCACGAGCGCGGCGCCGCCCGCGAGCAGCTGGCGCAGAGCGTGCAGACGCCCGCGCCCCCGCGGAGCGATCCACAGCCAGGCCGCGACGATGCCGGGCACGACGGCGAGCGCCACGCCCATCTTCGTCTCAAAGCCCAACCCAACGCACACGCCCGAGAGCACGAGCCAGCGCGTGCGCCCGTCCTCCATGGCGCGCACCGCGAACCAGAGGGCCGCCACGCAGCACAGCACGAGCAGCGCGTCGGGGTTGTTGTGGCGCGAGATCCCCACCGTGATCGGCGTCGTCGCCAGCGCGAGACCCGCCACGGCGGCGCCGAAACGCCCGAAGCGCCGGCGCACGAGGTCGTACACGAGCACCACGCTCGCCACCCCCATCAACGCCTGGGGCACGAGCACGCTCAGCGGGTGGTACCCGAAGACCCGCACCGACAGCGACTGCACCCAGAGCGCGAGCGGCGGCTTGTCGACCGTCATCACGCCACCGCTGTCAAGCGACGCGAACAGGAAGTTGTGCCAGCTCGAGCTCATCGAGCGGACGGCGGCGCTGTAGTAGTCGTTGGCCCAGCCATTTCTGGCGAGCGCCCACAGGTTGAGCGTGCCGGCGATCGCGATCAGCCCGATCAGCTCGGGACGCGGCAGTCGCAGGATCCCGACACGTGCCCGCGCCCGCGGCCACACGCTGGCGGCGACCGACGCACGGCCATGGCCGGCTCGCCCGGAGGGGGCCGCCGGGGTTGCCGGCGTGGCCGCCGAGCTCGTGTCCCAGGAGAAGCTCATCGCGGGAGCATCGCCGCTTCGTGTAGGAGCAGCGTGAGAGGAACCTCAAAGTTGCGTAAGGAGCCGCTCCTGCGTGACGAGCGGCCCCGCGCCGCGCGCTCGGGCGTCGGCCAGCTCAATCGATCAACTGTCTGCCGAGCCGTGAGATCGCGAGCCGCCACATCAGCACCGCGAACGCGAGCAGCACTGCAGCGTGGTAGAGGTCCAGTGGGCCGAGCGCCCCGAAGGAGGCGTCGCGGACGAGTTGATTGCAGTGATAGAGCGGGTTGAACTGCGCGGCCACGCGCGCGCCCGGAGGCAGGGCCGAGATCGGGAAGAAGGTCCCGGCCACGAGGAACAGCGGCGTGAGCACCGCGCTCGTCACGTAGTTGAAGTTGTCGATTGTCTTGGCCACCGCGGCGACCACCACGCCGAAGCACGCGAAGCCGAAGCCCGTCAGAAAGCCGATGAACGGCACGAGCAGCATGCCCAGCATCGGCTTCAGGCCGAATGCAAACCCCACGAGCAGGGGCGCCATGCCATACACGCCCGCCCGCACCGAGATCCACAGCACCTCGGCCGTCACCAGCTCCTCCACATCGACCGGAGCGGCGAGCATCGCATCGTAGGTCCGCTGGAACTGCCAGCGCACGAACGTGTTGAACATCCCCGGGAAGGCGGAGGAGAACAGCACCGCCGTGGCCACCACGCCGGTCGCCACGAACTCGACGTACGGATGGCCCCCCACGTGCGACACGAGCGTGCCCACCCCCAGTCCGAAGGCGAGCAGGTAGATCGTCGGCTGCACGACGGAGGAGAACGTGGTGGCCTTCCAGTAGCGGCTGAAGATCACAACATCGCGGCTCATCACCCCCGCGAGCGCCGCGGGCTCGAGTCGTTTGACCGCGCGGGCGACCGGTTCGACCGCGGATGCGCCGGCGGGAGCGCTCATTCGATCTCCTGTCCGGTCAACGCCACGAACGCATCCTCCAGGCTGGCCGGGCGGCGCACGCCCTCGGGCGCCTTCCCGTCGAGGGACTCGGCGCGCATGATCGCGAGCGCGGGGCCGCTGCGGCGGCTCTGCCAGCCCTCGCGCGCGGCGAGCTCTGAGACCTCGGCCAGCTGGGCGGGCGCTCCATACACTTCGAGCACCTGCTCGCCCGCATGCTCGCGCACGAGCTCGGCGGGCTTGCCGAGGGCTACGATCCGGCCCCGCGACATCACGGCCACGACATCGGCAAGCCGCTCGGCCTCCTCGATGTAGTGCGTGGACATGAGCACGGTCACCCCACGGATGCGCAACCCGTCGATCAGCGACCACAGCTCCTGGCGCACCTGGGGGTCCAGTCCCACCGTCGGCTCGTCCAGCAGCACGAGCCGCGGCTCGTGGATCAACCCACGCGCGACCAGCAGCCTGCGGCGCATCCCGCCCGAGAGCTCTCTCACGATCGTGTCGGCGCGCTGGCTGAGGTTGGCGAGCCCAAGCGCAGCATCCACGGCCTCCCGGCGCTCGAGCCGAGGCACCCGGTACAGGCGGGCGAACACCGTGAGTATCTGCCGGCAGGTCAGCTCGACGTCGAGGTTGTCGAGTTGCGGCACCACCCCCATCTCCAGGCGCGCCTGCTTGGACTGCCGCGGCAGCTCATAGCCCAGCACCGAGATCTCGCCCGCATCGGCGAGCGCCTGCGCGGTCAGCATCCGCATCGTGGTGGACTTCCCCGCCCCGTTCGGGCCAAGCAGGCCGAAGCAGACACCCGCCGGCACCTCGAGGTCGAGCCCGTCTACCGCGATGATCGAGCCGTAGCGCTTGACCACGCGATCGAGCACGATCGCGGGCCCGCTCATTGGCCCGGCCGCAAGCCGCTAGGGGCGATTCCCGGCATCGATAAACACTGTATGCGCCTGATTGGTGGCATGGGCGGCTGTCGATCCCTGGATCGCGAATATCCGACGTGGGTCCATATCGCGCGGACCGGCGATTGGACACGATTGACACGCTGTCCATGTTCCGTCCACTCCGAGCGAAGCGAGTCATGCTACCCAGGACCCCACAGATCGTCGCCCTCGGAGGCGGTGGCTTCTCGATGGAGAAGGACGGGTCGCTGCTCGATGAGTATGTGCTCTCGCTGATCGACGCCCCGCGGCCGCGCGTCTGCTTCCTGCCCACCGCCTCGGGCGACGCCGACCACTACGTGGTCCGCTTCTACCGCCGATTCTCCCCCGGCTGCGAGGCCAGTCACCTGTCGCTCTTCCGCCGCGACCAGGGGACCGGCGGGGTCGAGGACGACTTCGCGACCCATCTGCTTGCCCAGGATCTGATCTACGTGGGAGGCGGAAACGTCATCAGCATGCTCGGCGCGTGGCGCGCGCACGGGCTCGACGACATCCTGCGCAAAGCGTGGCGCAAGGGCGTCGTGCTGTGTGGACCCTCGGCCGGGTCGCTGTGCTGGTTCGCGGAAGCGCTGAGCGCGTTCCATGGCGCGCCGCGACGCGTGGAGGGACTCGGCCTGCTGCCGTACTCCAACTGCGTCCACTACGACGCCGAGCCTGACCGCCGCGCCGAGTACCACCGATTCGTGGGCGACGGCATGCGTCCTGGATTCGCCGTCGAGGATGGCGTCGCCCTGCACTTCCGCGTCACCCGTCTGGCGGCAGCTGTGAGCTCGCGGCCGGACGGCCGTGCCTTCCGCGTCAAGCCGGCCAGGGACGGTGTGGTCGAGAGGCCGCTTCACGTGACCTGCCTGGGGACAGACGCGACCCCGCGGGCAGCGATCGTCCCGGCTCGCCCCACGTCAACTGCGCTCGGCCCCGAACCGATCGCCGTGTGAACCCCGTGCCGAGCGTCGACATCGAGGAGCGGCAGATCCTCGCGCTGGGGGGCGGAGGCTTCACGATGGAGCCGACCAATCCGCTGCTTGACGACTTCGTGCTGGGCCTCGCGCGCGCCAGGGAGCCTCGCGTCCTGTTCCTGCCGACCGCCGCCGGAGACACGACCGCTCAGATCAACGCGTTCAAGGCGCGCTTCGCCGACCGCACGTGCGTGGCCGAGCACCTGTCGCTGTTCCGACTGAGCGAGACCACGAGCCCGCTGCACGAGATCGTCCTCGGGTCGGACATCATCTATGCCGGCGGAGGATCGATGCGCAACCTGCTCGCCATCTGGCAAGCGCACGGGCTCGATCGCCTGCTCGTGGAGGCGTGGCGCTCGGGCACCGTGCTCGCGGGGCTGAGCGCCGGAGCGATGTGCTGGTTTCAGGCCGGGGTCACCCGGTCAAGCGGCCCGCCCGAGCCGATCGCCGGGCTGGGGCTGCTCGAGGGCTCGCTGACGGTCCATGCCGACGGCGAGCCCGAGCGCCTGCCCGTCTGGCTTGCGGCCGTGCGCGACGGCACGCTGCCCGGGGGCTGGGCGGTCGACGACGGCGTGGGGCTGCTCTTTCGCGGCCGCCACCTGGAGCGCGTCGTGAGCTCGCGGCCAGGTGCCGGCGCCCAGCGCGTCGACGCGATCGCGGGCGAGCTCGTGCGACATCGCCTGGAGCCCGAGCTCCTGGGAGACGGCGGTCATGGCGCGCTCGGCGGCATCGACGAGGCCGTCGAGGAGCTACGCCGCGTGCACCGCGTGCGCCGCGGTATCGCCGGAGGGCGCGGGTAAGGCCGCTGCCCACCGCGCCTGCGCGCGCGTGTCGCGGGCGGGACTTGCCAGGCGCCGCGCGAGGGCGCATCATGCGCGGCGTGCACGAAACCCTTGCCCATCGCCACGGTCGCCACATCCACAGCCACCCCTGCGCGGGAGTCCATCGCCACTGGTGGCGTCCGCTGCCGGCCACGCCCGTTCGGGACGAGCCTGCCCACGAGCATCGCCATCGCCACGGGCACAGCCAGGGCGACCACGGCCACAGCCACGGCCTCGTGGATGACTCGATCATGCGCTCGCGCGAGGGCGTGCGCGCGGTCGCGCTCTCGCTGGCGGTGCTTGCTCTGGCGGCAGCGCTCCAGGCCGTCGTGTTCGTGGCCTCGGGCAGCATCGCGCTGCTGGCGGATCTGATTCACAACGGCGGCGACGCGTTGACCGCGATACCCCTGGGCATCGCGTTCGTGCTGGGCTCCCGCCGGGCCGAGAGATCCGCGGGCCTCGCGGTGGTCGCGGCGATCTTCTTCTCCGCGATCGTGGCCGCGGTCGAGGCCATCTCCCGCCTGATCAACCCGAGCGCGCCCACCGAGCTCTGGGCGCTGGCCGGCGCCGGCCTGATCGGCTTCGCGGGCAACCGGGTGGCGGCCCGAATACGCACGCGGGCGGGCCGGCGCCTTGACTCGGCCGCCCTGATCGCCGACGGCAACCACGCCCGCGCCGACGCTTACGTCTCGCTGGCCGTGCTGCTCAGCGCCGGGTTCGTGGCGGCCGGGGCGACGATCGCCGATCCGTTGATCGGGCTCGTTATCGCGATCGTCATTCTGTGCATCAGCTGGTCGTCCTGGCTGACCGTGCATTCCGAGGAACCCGTCAGATCGTCCTCGGGCTAGCGCGGATGCGAGGCGCCGGCGTCGCCATCGCAAGGCCCGCCCGGACCGAGCTCGCGGCTCAGGACGTCACCGACCACCTGCCGCGACTCGTCGTCTGTGTCGCCCTGTACGCCGGCTCGGTGCTGGCGCTCATGTTGAGCCCGCTCGGTCACGGTTGGCCGTTCGTGGACCTGGCGATCTACCGATCGGGAGGTCAGGCGGTTCTGCACGGCGCCCACCTCTATGAGCTTCGCTTTCCGGGCGCGCTCGCCTTCACGTACCCGCCGCTGTCCGCCCTGGCCTTCACCCTGCTGGCGCCGCTGAGGCTGGCGACACTCGAGCCGCTGATGACCGCGGCGAGCCTCGTGCTGCTTCCGGCGATGCTCGGCCTCGCGCTCAGGCTGCCCCCGACCTCGGCATGGCTGAAACGCGACCAGGCGATCCGACTGGCGCTGCTCTTCGCCGCCGGCGCACTGTGGCTCGAGCCCGTCTGGACGACGCTTCGATACGGCCAGATCGACCTGCTGATCGCCACGCTGATCCTCTACGACCTCAGCCGGCCGGCCAGCTCTCGTTGGAAGGGCGCCGCCATCGGGCTGGCGATGGCCCTGAAGCTGACACCGGCGATCTTCGCCGCGTATCTGCTGCTGAGCCGCAGATACCGCGCGGCAGCCGTCTCGCTGGTGGTCTTCGCCGCGACCGTCGTCGTCGGGTTCGTGCTCATCCCCGGTGACTCGCGGGAATTCTGGGGCGGAGAGTTCATCGAACCGAGACGTGTGGGCCGAATCGAGAACGCGGCGAACCAGACGCTTCGAGGCGCCTACGCGCGTCTGCTGCACTCGACGAGCGTCGAGCTCTGGTGGCTGGCCAGCGCCGCGATCGTCGGCGTGATCGGCATGCTGCTCGCCGTGCGCGCCGGGCGCCGCGGGGACGATGCGCAGGGATTCTCGCTCTGCGCCGTCACCGGCCTGCTGATCTCGCCGATCTCCTGGTCGCACCACTGGGTACTTGCAATCCCGGCCCTCATGCTGCTGGCCGTCGGTGCCCTGCGACGCAAGCGGCTCGCCGGCATCGCCGCTGCCGCAGCTGCCGGCGCGGTCGGCTACTCGCACGTCATCTGGTGGGTACCGGTCAACCATCCCCGCCACTCCGAGCTTCACCTCGGGACCGTGCAGCTGATCTGCGCTGATGCGTATGTGCTCCTGGGACTAGCGACACTCGCGGTCGTCGCCTCGCAAACGCTCAGTCGTCGCCGATCACGAGCTCCATCAGAAGCGAGTCGTGCCAGCCCTCACCTCCTACGTCACGCTCGGATCGTCGCATCACGCCCACCACTCTGAAGCCGGCCTTCCCATACGCCTTGATGGCGGCGCTGTTCGCCGTCGCAGGGTCGATCGTTATCCGATGATGACCGCGCTCGTCGGTCAGCATTCCCACCACGCGCCTGACGGCCTCGCTTCCGATGCCGCGCCCGTGCAATGCCGGATCGAGGAACAGATCGACCCCCGCGTGCCGATACCTCGGCTCCTGCTCCTCCCTGTATTGGATGAGGCCGGCAATCGCTCCGTCCACCTCGATCGTCAGGCGGGTCGACTCCGGCTCGTCCCACGGAAAGTCACTGGCTGGAGTGTCCCACCAGCGGAGGACCTCAGGGCAGTTGTGAATGCGCAGCAGCTCGGACTCGTCGCCTCTGGCAAGCGGGCGAAGGATGATGTCAGCGCCCGACACGAGCGTCCTGAGAGCTCGGCTCAAGTCTCGTATTCACCATCGGTTTTTGCTTCGGCGGTTTCGAGCATCGCAAGATAACAACTGCGCCGCCCCCGCGGACACAGCCGCCGCCGGAGCGCGCTCAATGGCCGCCGCGATGACGGTCCGAGCGTGCGTGCCAAACGCCGCCGCGGCTCGCTGCGGGGCCCACGGCGGCCTCTCAGCGTGAGTTCTTTCGGGTAGCTTTTACCTCGGCGCGGACGCATCTGCACCGCACCTCCGCTATGAAAGACAGAGCGATCTCAGCGTCGAATTACCGTGGGCCCCGGTCGTGAATCGGCGCGTGCCGGTCCAGCGGCGCAGCCGCGAGCGAGTCGAGCTGCTCCTGAAAGCTGCTATCGAGCTGCTCGCCGAGGGCGGGATCGACGCCCTCACAATGCGCTCGCTCGCCGAGGAGACGGGAATACCGGTCGCGACGATCTACCGGTACTTCGACAATCGCGACTCGCTCATCGGCGCATATCTGGACCACGAGCTCGAGAAGATCGAGGAGACCGTCTCATCCGCCCTGCTTGCACTCGACCGGGTGACGTTCAGGTCGATGGCCGAAGCGATTGCGCTTGCGCACATGCGCCATCACCAGGCGCATCCGGAGGGGGTGCCGGTGTGGTTCGGCGGTCGGTTGAACGCGGCGGTCGTGGACCGCGTGCGGGCGCTCGATGCACGGCTCGCCGCCTCACTTCGCGCCGCAGTGGAGGGCGCGGGGATGACCGTCGGTGGCCCCAGGTTCATCGCCGACCTGCTGGTTCGCCTGTTTGACAGGATGTTCGAATTCGTGTTCCTCGTGGAGCGAACAGCGGAGGAGCAGGAAGCGATCGTGCTCACCTTCGTCGACATCGTGGCCACCTACATGGAGCGCTTCTCGACTCCGGCCGGGCGGGAAGGGATATCGCCCGAGGAGTTCGTGCGCGTGCTCGCGCAGGATCGGGCCGTCTCCGAGCGTCTCCAGGGCGGCGCTCGCGGCGCCCTGAGCTGAGCCTCGAGGCAGCTCGCCGTGTATCAGGGGGGTGGCCGGCGGCCACCCCCCTGCCGGTTCAGCCGAGCATGGCCCGGCGAGGTGTCCCTGCGCTTACCAGTTGATGGGCGGCGGCGGGGACGCCGTTATGTTGATCGGATTATTTGGCCCGGACATCGTCGCCGAGAGGACCGGCCCGAACAGACCGCATCCGCCGAATTCCGGCACGGTGACCGTCGTCTTGATCGCGAAGCCGCCCGTGACGAGCGCGTTCACCGGCTCTGAGATCGTCAACGGCAGCTGGATCGGTTCGACCGTCGTGCAGCCGATCGGGACCTGGAAGAACCCGACGCCGACCGAGCCCACGAGCTCGTTTGCCGCGCCGCTCGCACTCTCGCTGAAGACGGCGCTGTTGGTCAGACTCACGGTGCCGTGAATCGTTCCGGTCGGCGTGAGGGCACCCTTGACCGTAACCGGGATCAGGCCGATCCAGATCGTCTGGTTGATCGGCGGTATCGACAGGTTCGCGGTCAGCGCACCTGTGGTGACGTCACCCTGGGCGCTCAGCGTCGCGCCTTTCGGGACTTCGACCGAGATGCCGCTCTTGGCCTCTGTCACCGAGCCGACCAGCTGCCACCCCGGCAGCGGGATGATGAGATCCCCGGTCATTGGGGTCAGGCGAGCCGTGGACGGCAGCGTCGCGCCTTCCGCGTGCTGCCCGCACGTGGTCGGCGCTTTCTTGCCTTCCAGCCGTTCTGCGACCCACTTGATCACGGTGGGGATCGCCGTCGGGTCGGTCAGCAGGTGATCGCCCGGGTAGAGCTGGAAGTCGTCCGTGACGCCTAGTTTGCACCACGCCTGGTGCAGTGCCACGTCCTGGGCCACCGGCACGAACTCGTCTTCGAGGCCGTGGTAGTGGTAGACGGGCACCGGAACCGCTTTCGTCCCGAGCTTCTGTTCGTTGATGACTTTTCCAATCGACGGGTGTTCGGCGATCAACTGCGCGGTCGACTTGTGGCCGATCGTGTATTCAGCGCTGTCGATGCCGCGGAATTCCGCGAGCGACTGGATCGCACACTCGTTCAAGAGCTTCCCGGCCGCTTCAAGGCCGGCGGTGTTCGAGAACGAGGCAAGGGGGAATTCTTCCGGGTAGGTTGCGGCGAGGCCGATCAGCCCGTCCATGCCAAAGCCGGTGCCGACAGACGCGTTGTCGAATGCTCCGGTGGCCAGAAGGTCAGAGGGGGTGCCGCCCGCGGCCAGGCCCACCATCTTGACGTCGGGGGCATAGCTCGACTGGAGCTCTCCCGCCCAGCTGGCGGCCTGTCCACCTTGGGAGTAACCCCACACGATCACCGGCGCGCTGGCGCTGATACCCGAGCCCGGGACCTGCCTGCCCGCGCGCACGGCGTCCAGCACCGCCTGACCCTCAGCCTTGCCCGCCGAATATGTCGGGACCGCGCCGTTGGTGTAGCCCTGGTAGTCGGTGAGCGTGACGGCGTAGCCCTTTTTCAGGGATTCGATCGTCGCGCCGCCGTCGTACTCGGTGCCCGCCGCCATCTGCAGTGAGGGGGCGCACGAATGCCCGAGCCCTTGCGTCCCGGAGGCGTAGCTCACAACCGGCCGTGCGCCTGTGCCTTTCCAGGCTGCCGTGGGCACGATGACGGTGCCCGTCACCCAGTCGGGATGACCATGCTGGTCGGTCGACTGGTAGAGCACGGTCCAAGCTTTGTTGGCCGGCAGCGTGACGTTGAGATTGACCGTCGCCGGGCGATACCAGACCAGTTCGCCGGCGCTGCCGGTGGGAGTCGACGATGGCGGCGTGTAGAACGCCGACCCGGACGGCCCTTCCACAGGCGCCGCGGAAGCTCCGGACGCCATCGCCAAGACCAGGAGTGCCGAAAACCCGAGCGCGGCCCGCGCCAGAGCGGTGCGCCTTCGCACAGCTGCGTATCTCCCGCTTCTGCCAGCATCGATCTTGTGACGCATTTCCCCCGTTCCTCCCCGATCGGTGCGCGCCGCGCCAGCCGTGGCGCGCTGTTCGGATAACGTAACCCGAACCCGAACTCAAGTCAACCTCGGCTTTGAGCCGAAATCAGGCCTATGTCTCATATTTCTGGGCAGCGCCCCTCCTGAGGCGATCGACGCCTGGCCGTAGCGCGGTAGGATTGCGGCGATGAGACCGCGAGCGCTCTGGGCTCCGGGCCTCGGGCGCGTCTGCGCGCCGCTGCTCGTGGTCGCGGCCATCGTGGTCGCGATCGTCTCGCTAGTCCTGCCGCTCAGTCCCAGCTACGACCTGGACGTCTTCCTCCGTGCCGGCTACGCGGCGGTCCACGGTCAGCACGTCTATCCGCGCGTAGGGTCGCCGGCCGTCTACTCGGGCTCTTCGTTCGTGTACCCATACTTCGCGGTCTGGCCGTTCGTGGCGCTCGCGGTCATGGCCCCGGGGTTGAGCACGATGCTCTACTTCTTCCTCTGCGTGTGCGCGGTGCTCGCCGCGAGCCTGCTCGCCGCCAGGGGCGATCCGTGGCCCGCCGCGCTCACGCTGGGCACGGCCTTCACGATCACCGGACTGCAGCTGGGCGCGCTCAGCCCGTTGCTGTTCGTTGGCGTGGTGCTCCTCTGGCGACTTCGTGAGCACCCGCTCGCGCTGGCGCTGCTCGCGGCCCCGGTAATCGCCAGCAAGCTGTTCATCGCGCCATTGCTCCTCTGGCTGCTGCTCGCGCGTCGCTACAGGGCCTTCGCGTACGCGAGCGCCGCGACGTTGGCGCTGCTCGCGCTTTCGTTCGCGCTCGGTCCGATCGGCCCCGCCCCCTACACGCGCATGCTCTCCCAGCTCGGCACGCACGAGGCGCAAGCCGGATTCGGCCTGATCGGCGCGCTGATGAGCGCCCGGTTCGAGCCGGCGGCAGCCCAGGGCACGGCCCTGGCGATCGCGCTGGCGCTGTTTGCGGCCGCATACCTGCGCTTCCGTCGCACGCGCGATGAGAGGGTGCTCTTCTGCGCTGGGATCGCCGCGTCGCTGATCCTCACGCCGGTCCTCTGGAGCCACTACCTGATCCTCCTGTCCGCGATTCTCCTGACGCTCGGCGCGCCGCGGCGATGGTTCGTCATCCTCATGTTTGGGAGCTGGGCGATCTCCCCTCCGCACGGTCTCGACCTTAACTCGGACGTCATCGAGCACATCACCTCGTCGGGGACATGGCCCGCCGTCGCCACCGCGCTGGCGCTGCTCGCGTACGCCTCGATACGGGCGCCCGGCGCCTGGACCAAGAGCCGCGCGGCTCACCTTCGAAGCGAGGAGTGAGAAGGCTCTCACCGGGGCAGGCGAGGGGTTTAGGAGAGCTAGCATCGATGCCTTGGCGCGGCGAAATCCTGTCACCGCCGACGCGCACGCCGGCGCTGGGGACCCGTGCGCCTGAACGGGCCTCATCCGCGCGGTCGCGCAGGCCGATTGCCTCGGAGCGTCACGGCACGCCGACGCCTGGGCGTGCTGACGGCCGTCGTGCTCCTCGCCTGCGGCGGGGCCTGCGGCGCGGGCAGCGGCCAATTCGACACGCCTGCCAAGCGCGCTTCGGATACATCCACCACGGCGGACCGGGTCACTGCTGCGAAGCCAACGGTGGGCCATGTCACGGCGGAGAAGCCCACGGCCGGCCGCGTGACGGCGGTGGGTCCGGCCCCCCTGCCCGCGACGCGCAGCCCTGTCGCGCCACCCCAGCTCCTCGTTACCGTGCCCGCGCGTGCCAGGCGCGGCTGGACGACGGTGGCGTTGGTCGGCGGTCGACCCGCCGCCTGGCTTGCGCAGCGCTCGGGAGTGACCCTGCTGCGCTTCGATCAGGGTCTCGTGCATCTGACGCTGCACGCCGGGTCGAGCGACGGCGGAGTCAACGGCTGGACCTACGGCGACCACATCACCGGGCGGGAGATCCACAAGCTGCTCGCCGCCGTCAACGGCGGCTTCAAGCTCACCTACCGAGACGTGGGCTTCATGTCCGCCGGCCGCGTCGCGGCGACGCTCAATGCCGGACTCGCGTCGATCGTGACCTACACCGACGGGACGACCGACATCGGGACCTGGCGAGCGGGCGTTCCGGCGTCGGGCAAGAGGGTGTTCTCCGTGCTCCAGAACCAGCGCCTGCTCGTCGATCGAGGCGTCGCAGCGGCGAGCGTCTCGGGCTGCGTGATCACCTGCTGGGGGGAAACGATCGGCTCGCACACCTCCGTGGCTCGCTCGGCGCTGGCTGTGAGCGTGAACGGACAGCTCATCTGGGCTGCCGGCGAGCAGCTCCTTCCCGCCGATCTCGCCAGGGCTCTGATCGGCGCCGGCGCGGTGCGGGCGATCGAGCTCGACATCAACCCCGACTGGGTCGCGGGCTATCTCTACGTGCACCATCCGGGCGGCCCCTCCGCCGCGCCGGTCGTGCCCGGCCAGCTCGGGATCGCCGGCAAGCTGCTTGAACCCTACAGCCGCGATTTCCTTGCATTCGTGGCGAACTGAGTCGCCGCTCGGTTAGACGCGCCCCGCCTGGCGCCTGCCCCGCGGCAATCGTCCGGATCTGGTCTTACACCTAGGGCTCGGCGAGCAGGGCGGAGACTCCGGAAACATCGCCAAGCGAGGTCGGGCGCGCGAGCGCCGCGGGTTCCTGCTTGAGATACCTGTCCAGAAACGCGAGCGTCACCCGCTCGACGATCCCGAGCTGCGGCTGCTCATAGCTGTAGGGCGGAAGGTGCCCGGCTCCGAGCAGGCGCAGCAGGAACTTCGGCCGTGGCGCGAGCTTGAAGTAGGCGTTCGTGTACTTCGGTTCGTTGAACATGTCAGCGGTTCCCTGCGCGGCGAGAAGGGGCGGGCCGCCCGGGGCGAAGTTGTAGCCGCCGACCCCGGACATCTCGGCGCCCGAGAAGATCATCGCGGCGGTCACCCGCGGGTCGCGGAAGCGGCGACCGTAGGCCACCGCGAGGGCGGTCTCAGCACCGTCTGAGTGTCCCGCGACGGCGATCTGCGTGCGCTCGATCAGACCGGCCAGCGGACCGGCGCTCGCCGCGCTGAGCGAGAGCAGGCTCGAGATCACAAAGCTCATGTCGCCCGGCTGATTGACCACATCGGCCTCATCCGGGCCCCCGGGAGCGTCGGCGCTTCCAAGGGGGAACCGCGGGGCGGCCACGACATATCCCGCTCGCGCCCAGCTCTGCAGCAGGCGCGCGTAGAGCTGCGGCGTCACCGCGAAGCCATGTCCGAAGACGACAAGTGGATAGCGGCCGCCGGAAGTCGCCGGCGTCGCGTTGGGAACGTCAACCTCACCAGGCGGCCCGAACGCGGGATAGCGGACGTAGGTCACAAGCGTGCGTGGCTCGAGCCTCCCGCCCCTGAGCCTGATCGTGCGGCTCCTGTCGATCAGTCGCAGAACCCGCAGTCCAACCGCGAACGACGGCGACGGCGTCGTGCGTTCAGCCGCGGTCGCATGGGCTCGGCCATGGTTCGCGGCGCCCGCCGACGGGAGGCCGACGGGACCTGCTGCCGCGACGGTCGCGCTCAGGGCGACGAGCGCGACAACGAGCACCCGAGGCCCAACCACCGTGAACCTGAGCGGGGAGGGCGCGGCCGTGCGGCGCCTCAACCGCTCGCCTCACGCGCGAGGGCCAGCAGCGCAAGCGCCGCGATGTCGTCGCTCGGCTCGTTGGTCGGATAAGCGCGCACATTGTCTTCGTAGGCGGCGTTTCGCCCGGAGAACTGTGCGTATGGATTCCCGCCCTGCGCCGCACAGTGGCGCGCGCCTTCGGCGACGCTCAGCCCCTTCAGCTCGCTGGCTTTGACCGGTCCCGGTACGACTGCTCCCAAGAGCAGCGGGGGACGGCCGTTCAGAGAGCCACTGAGGTTTGCCACCTGGTGAGAAAGGCATACCGGAAAGCGGCTGCCAGCCCCGACCACGAACGAGAGTCCCCATGCATTCTGTCCGAGCACGGCGTCGAGCTGGCGCTGGGCGAAGCCTTCATAGCGATGGTTCCCCGCAATCTGATCGTAGAAGCGCGCCTCGAGCGAGAGGCCGAGCAGATGCGAGACCGTGTCGTCGTTCTGATAGGCATAGCCGATCCCGAACGGGTCGCGCGCCGCGACCCGTTCCGCCGCCGAGATCTGGTCGTGGAGGTCGCCGAGAACTGCCGTCTGGTCGCTCTGCATCCTCGCGACCGCCGGCGCGGGCGCGAACTGGCGGTCTTCCATCAGCTCGAGGTGTGCGAGCGGCGCGACGTCGTAGAGGTTGACGGTGTCCGTTCCGTCCAGCGGGCCTTCCATGTAGGCCTGACCCCAGTGGTCGGCCTGTTCAAACCAGTAGAGCGGTTCGAGGTGGGGTAGGCCCGAGCGGTCCGCGGCGGTAGCCGTGGCGCGGAGCAGCTCCGTGGCGCCAAGCTCCATGTCGCCCTGCCACGCCTGCTCTGGGTAATAGTCGAATGGGGTCGTCGTCAGGAGCGACTGGGGGTGGGTGTTTGCACGATCGAAGATCGTCTGCCCCCACAGCAGGCACTGGTGCGCGTAGGCGGGTTCGGTGGCCTGAAAGACCTGGGCGCAGAGGCCGAAGGCCGCCGCCATCCGGCCCGCGAGGTTGGGGCTGATCGGCCTCCCGCCTTCTCCGGTCTGAAAGACCGGCCGGTAGCGCACGTAGTAGGCGCCCCGGCCGGGGCTCACGCGCATCGCTTCGTCGTGTTGGGGAAGGCGCCAGCCGACGTCGTGGTCTCCTTCGATGCGCGCGTTACCGGTGCCGATCCCGACCTGATAGCGCAGGACTCCCGTGCCCTGTTCCCACATGCTTCCCAGCCACCGAAGGCCGTAGCGGGCCTCGGCGAGCAGTTGTGGCTCGGCCTGGCCGAGGGCGACCGGGTACTGGCGGATCGTGTAGAGCAGCATCTCCTCGACGAAGCTCGCGGTCTCAACGAACTTCAGGTAGTCACCGGCGTCCGACCAGCCGCCGGAGACGTTGACCGGGGCGCCTGGCAGGGGCGTCAGACTGCCAAGCAGGACATCGTTACGGTAGGCCGGCGTCCGGTAGGCAAACGCGTGCGCGTCGGCCAGGTGCGACGCTTGGCGGCCCAGCAGCGAAGGGTCGACTTCCGGCCCGTCGCGTTGCTCGCGCAGGAAGCTCACCTCGTTGGCCGCGAGCTGAGAGTAGTTCGCGGCGCCCACGACGAAGGTTGATGAGCGGACTCGACCGAGCACGATCTGGTAGGTGCCGACCGTGCGCAGGGCGCTGAAGTCGAGTGGGTAGGCGTGGCGCCAGCGACCGTTCCAGCCCCCGCGATCCCGACCGGCACTCGAGGCGAGCACTGTCGCGCCGCTGGAGCTCACCACGCGGAACGCCCGTGAGGGAAGCGGGAATCGGCTGATGATCGTCGCCGTCTTCGGCGCCGTCAGCGGAAATCCAACCTGGTTCACCCGCACGAGGATCCCACTCGGAGCTGGGCCTGCGGCACCCGCTTCCCGCCCGATCGGCCGCGCCGCGAGCGGCCGCCCGGCTCCGCAGGCGATCAGGACGATCGCCACCGAAAGCACTCCGGCCGCGAGCAGGAACCGCGGACGACAGCAGGGCTCGAGGGCGTGGCGCGAGGGCGCGGGCACGACCTGAGGATCGCATGGAGCCGTTCACGCCGGCCTCAGTCCCCGGCCGGTATGAGGTTTCTCACAGCTGAGAGTGAAGAAATGCGTAAGATTCTGCGTCGATGGATGCTATCGACGACGGGGACGTTCGCATGCTCAGCGGGCCTGCGGTCAGGTGTCGGATCGGCGACCCGGAGGCGCCGGTGTTCGTCGATCACAGCGGACGGCGAGCGCGTGGGGTGAGCATCGTCGGTGCGGGGATCGCCGGGCTGTGCGCCATGTGGCTGGCCGGGCTCTTGATCGGGGTGGCCGGCTTCTCGGACCTTCCTGCCGGACGATCCGCTATCGGGAGCCTGCCGGCCCTGACGCGGATGGGCATCGCGCAGGGGCCGGCACGACGGGCGGAGGTGCGCGAGCCGAAGCGCAGGCCCACCGCCGCTCGCGGCCGAGAGAGTTGACGCCGTGGTCAGCAGCTCGCGTTTGACGTGAGCCCCGCCGGTTCCGGCGGCCCGGCAGCACCGCCGACCGAGCCGGCGGCGAGGAGCGCGGTTCTCGAAGGGGACGATCGCCAGCCCCGGCTGCTCCCCCCGGCCCACCGCGTGATCGTCGGCTTCTGCACGGCGATGATCATCGTGCTGCTGATCGTGGACGGACTGACCACGAAGACGCTCGGGAGCGCGGGCACGGACTCGGCTAGCCCCAACGCGCCGCTCGCGAGCTCGGATCCGATCCTCGTCTCAGACGGTCACGGCGGGCTCGTGTCGCACGAGTCGCCCGCCGGAAAGCGGATCGCGCTCACGTTCGACGACGGGCCCAGCACCACCTGGACGCCGCGCATCCTGTCGATCCTCGAACGCGCGCGCGTCACCGCCACGTTCTTCGAGATCGGAGCCAACGCGGTGCGCGCACCATCGCTGACGCGGCGCATCGTGCGCGGCGGGTTCGAGCTGGGCAACCACACCTTCACGCATCCCGACCTGGCTGCGCTGCCGTCGTGGGAGCGCGAACTGCAGATCGATATGACCGAGAGCGCATTCAGCGGAATCGTCGGACTGCGAACCCGCCTGGTGCGCCCGCCCTACTCCTCTACTCCTGACGCGATAACGCCCAAGCAGACCGCGGCCTGGGGGAAGATCGCCGCCGAGGGCTACACGATCGTCGTGACGAACTACGACACGCGCGATTGGGACCAGCCGGGCGTCGGCTCGATCGTCGCCGCGGCGAGCCCGGCGGGCGAACAGGGCGGGATCGTGATGCTGCACGATGGGGGTGGACGCCGGGCGGAGACCGTGGCCGCGCTGCCGCAGATCATCGCCCGGCTCAAGCGGCGGGGCTTTCGCTTCGTCACGGTGTCCGACCTAGCCGGTGAGCCTCGCAGCTCCGTGATGGTGCCCGTGAGCGATTACGAACGCTTGCGCGGGCGGGTGTTCGTGAGCATGTTGGCGGTGTCGCGGTCGGTGACCTCCGTGCTGCGGACGATCGTCTTCGCGGTCGCGGTCCTGGTCGCATTGCGAATGCTGTTCGTCCTCTCGCTTGCGTCGGTGCAGGTTCGCCGCAGCCGTCATCGTGCACGCGAGGCAGGCTTCACACCGCCCGTCTCCATCGTTGTGCCCGCCTACAACGAGGCGGTCGGGATCGAGCGCTGCGTACGCTCGCTCGCGAGCGGCCGCTATCCGAGCCCGTTCGAGGTGATCGTCGTCGACGACGGCTCGACCGACGGAACGGGCGCGGTCATCCGAGGGCTCAGGCTCGACGGCGTGCGGGTCATACGCCAGGTCAATGCCGGCAAGCCGACCGCGCTCAACACGGGCCTTATCGCGGCGGCGCACGACATCGTCGTGACCGTGGACGGCGACACGGTGTTCGAGCCGGACTCGCTTCTGCGTCTGGTCGCGCCGTTCGCCGAGCCCGACGTCGGCGCGGTGTCGGGAAACACCAAGGTCGGCAACCGCATCGGGCTGCTCGGCCGCTGGCAGCACATCGAGTACGTGATGGCCTACAACCTCGACCGCCGGATGTACGAGATGCTCGACTGCATGCCCACGGTGCCGGGGGCGATCGGCGCCTTTCGCCGTGCCGCGCTGCTGGACGTGGGAGGCGTCTCGGGAGCGACGCTCGCGGAGGACACGGATGTGACGATGGCGATCGGGCGCGGCGGCTGGCGGGTTGTGTATGCCGAGGATGCCCGCGCCTGGACCGAGGCGCCCTCCACCTTGCGCGGCCTCTGGCGGCAACGCTGCCGCTGGTCCTACGGGACGCTTCAGTCTCTGTGGAAGCACCGCGACGCATTCTGGCGACGGGACGAGGGTGGCATCGGACGTCGCGCGCTGCCCTACATGCTCCTATTTCAGGTCGTGCTGCCGCTGACGGCGCCGCTGATCGACCTGTTTGCGATCTATTCGATCCTGTTCCTCGATCCGCTGCCGATCCTCGCCTTCTGGGTGGCGTTCAACGCCTGTCAGTTCATTCTGGCGTGGGTGGCGTTCGGCTGGGATCGCGAGTCGCGCCGGCCGCTGTGGTCGCTACCCCTTCAGCAGCTCGTCTATCGCCAGCTGATGTACCTCGTGGTGATCGACTCGGTGATGGTCGCACTGATGGGTACCCATCTGCGCTGGCACCGGCACACGCGGACCGGTGACGTGGAGGTCGGCCGGCCAACCAGTCTCTGACCGGCTGGACGGTTCGCCGTCGCCCCCGGGGCGCGGCGCGGCCGTCCTCAACCGCGGATGAGTGTTCGCGCATCCTGAGACAGATCTCACCGCGGCCTTAGCCGGGCTTTCCCATTCACGCGCAAAGTCAGAGCATGACTCGGCAGTACTCATCCCAGGCGAGAGACGCGGGGCTCCGCAAGCTCAGGCTCACACGGCGCTCACTGATCGCGGGCAGCGTGGCCATGACGGGAGCGTTCACGGCGGTCGCAGCGAACGCGCTTCCAGGCAACACGATCAAGGCGAGCACACAGCGTTCGAGCGAAACCACGCGTTCGTCGGCGTCGGCGTCGGCGAGCTCGGGCTCTCACAGCTCCTCCCGCGCCCTCGGTACGGCGGCGCAGGCGCCACAATCGGCCGAAACCCAGGCATCGGCACAGAAATCCGCGTCGGCCGAAAGCAGCGAATCAAGCCAGTCCAAAGCGGAAACACCCGTCGTCTCCGGGGGGTCGTGATGAGCATCCAGCCACGAGCTGGTCGCTCGGCCGGCGGATCGCCTCCGGGCCGCATGGGGATCTACTAGCCTTGGGCCGGTCGCCCTGGAGGGGTGGCAGAGCGGTTGAATGCGGTGGTCTCGAAAACCATTTCGGGGGAGATTCCTCCGACGAGGGTTCGAATCCCTCCCCCTCCGTTTTCGTTGTGTCGCACACCTCCCCTGGCCTACCGTCGTGAGGTGAAGAACTCGCTCAGCAGCGCACCGCACTCCTCTGCCAAGAGTCCGCCGGCGACCTCCGGGCGGTGGTTGAGGCGAGGCTCTGACAGCACGTTCAGCACGCTGCCGCACGCCCCGGCCTTCGGGTCCGAGGCTCCGTACACCAAACGGGGCAGGCGCGCAAGGACGACCGCGCCCGCGCACATCGCGCAGGGCTCGAGCGTCACGTACATCACCGCGTCGAGCACCCGCCAGCTGCCCGCCTCCGCGGCCGCAGCGCGGAGAGCGATGATCTCCGCGTGCGCGGTGGGATCCTGACGCAGCTCGCGCTCGTTGTGGGCTGCCGCCACGACCTCTGCGTCGCGCACGAGCACCGCACCGATCGGCACATCATCGTGTTCACACGCACGCCTGGCCTCGCGTAGGGCCAACTGCATGAAGTAGGCATCACGTGGGAAGAAACGCTCGCTCATCGGTCTCATTGCGGTCTCTGCGACAAAGCCTGCGCCCGTGGCGAGCCCAGCGCGTCATCATTGCTCAGATAGCGATGCTCCACCCCTTCCCGCCATTTTCCAGCCTCGATGGCGTCCGCCGACGGATCGCGCTCGTCGCATCCTTGGCCGTCCTGGCGGGCCTCGGCGCCCCCGCCGCGGGCGCATCCATGCCCAGTGGATACGCGCCCAACGAGATCATCGTGAAGTACGCCGTTGCCACGCCACCGGCTGCCCGCGCGGCCACCACGCGCGCCGCGGGTGCGCTCGATGCGTCGGTCCTCGCCCCGCACACGAGGCTCATGCGCCTGGGTCCGGGCGTCAGCGTCAACTCGGCGCTTCACCAGCTGCGCCGGCAACCCGACGTCGTGTGGGCCGTGCCCGACTACCGCGCCGGTGCGTCCGGCACGTGGATTCCCAACGACACCGGCTCGGGCGGCGCCCCGGGTGATTGGCAGCAGATACAGTGGAACTTCGTCGGACCGTTCGGCGTGAATGCGCCCGAAGCGTGGGCCAACGTCGCCGCCACTGGCGCACCGGGCGGCAGAGGAGTGGTCGTCGCTGTGCTCGACACAGGTGTCGCCTACGCCAACCGTGGTCGCTTCAAGCGCTCGCCCGACTTCACTCCGTACGAGTTCGTTCAGGGGTACGACTTCGTCGCGAAAAACCGATTCCCCAACGACCGAAACGGCCACGGCACGTTCGTGGCAGGGACGATCGCCGAGGCCACGAACAACCAACTCGGCCTCACCGGCCTGGCGTTCGGCGCTCGCATCATGCCCGTCAGGGTGCTCGACACGCAGGGAGAAGGCGAAGCGTCGACGATCGCCGAAGGTGTTCGGTTCGCGGTGAACCACGGTGCCCAGGTGATCAACCTGAGCCTCGAGTTCTCTCCAAACATCACCGCTTCTGACATCCCAGAGCTGATCGAAGCGCTGCGCTACGCCCATCGGCGGGGAGTGCTGGTGGTGGCAGCCGCGGGCAACGAGGGTCACGCCGCGATCGCGTTTCCTGCGCGCTCGCCCGATGTCATCGCCGTCGGCGCGACAACCGAACACGGTTGCCTCGCGGACTACTCCAACGACGGCGCCGGCCTCACTCTCGTGGCACCCGGCGGCGGTGCCGACGCGAACCTGCCGGGTGACCCCAACTGCCACCCCGAACTGCCTGCCGGACGCAGCATCTACCAGGAGACGTTCACGGGATCGTCGGTCCGGCTCTTTGGCCTGCCGTCCGGCTATGAAGGCACATCGATGGCCTCGCCCCACGTTGCGGCGACGGCAGCGCTCATCATCGCCAGCGGCGTGCTCGGGCGCCACCCCACGCCGGCGCAGCTCACGGCACGGCTGCGCGTCACAGCGCGCAGGCTGGGCGGCGGGGGCGATGAACACCTATACGGGGCTGGCCTGGTGGATGCCGGAGCGGCCACCGCCTCCGTCGTGCCAGTCGCCGCCGGCTGACGACACGCAGGCCGGATCGCGGTCGCGCCGTGTCTCTGTCTGACCCGCATGCACACCAGTCGCCGCAACGCTGCGACCTGGCGATCGTCGGCGGCGGAATCGTCGGGCTGGCGGTAGCCCGAGAGCTGATCAGACGCAATCCGAAGTCGTCCGTCTGCGTGCTCGAGCGGGAGGTCGGCACGGCGATGCATCAGAGCGGGCACAACTCCGGCGTGGTGCACGCCGGCATCTACTATGAGCCCGGGTCGCTGAAGGCGCGTCTTTGCGTGGAAGGAGGACGCGAGCTGTACTCCTACTGCGCTCAGAGGAACATCGCGTGCGAGAGGCGCGGAAAGCTGATCCTCGCGACCCGTCGCTCGGAGCTGCCGCGTCTCGCGGAGCTCGAGCGCAGGGCCAACGCGAACGGAGTACCTGAACTACGGCGGATCGGCCCGGCTGAGATCGAACGGATCGAGCCCCACGCCCGCGGCATGGCCGCGCTTCACTCGCCGAACACAGGCGTCGTGGACTTTGCGGCCGTCACCCGCGCCTTCGCCCGCGACGTCCTCGATGCCGGCGGCGCGATTGCAACGGGGTGCGAGGTCGAAGATGTGAAAAACGACAGTCGCTCGGTGTCTCTCGTTCATGCGCGCGGCGCCGTGCAGGCTGGCCATGCGATCTTCTGCGCCGGCGCCTGGGCCGACCGGCTGGCGATCACCGCGGGCGCCGACCCCGACCCGCGGATCGTGCCTTTCCGCGGCGCCTACCTGCGACTCGTCCCCGAGCGCAGGCATCTCGTTCGCTCCCTCCTCTATCCGGTCCCCGATCCATCCCTGCCCTTCCTGGGCGTCCACCTCACCAGGCGCATCGACGGCGAGGTTCTCGTCGGGCCGACCGCGCTGATCGCGCTCGCGCGCGACGCGTATCGGATGCGCACGGTGCGGCGCCGAGACTTGCTGGACACCCTCGCCTGGCCTGGTACCTGGAGGATGATCGCGCGCTTCTGGCACACCGGCATCGATGAGCTTCATCGCGCCGTGCTGCGCTCGGCCATCGTGCGCGCCGCCAGCCGCTACGTGCCGGAGCTCCGACGTGCGGACCTGCAGCCCGCCTTCGCCGGCGTGCGCGCCCAGGGGCTTGGCCGCGACGGCCGGCTCCTCGACGACTTCGTCTTCTCCGCGACTCCGCGCGCCCTGCACGTACGCAATGCACCCTCGCCGGGCGCCACGGCGTCGCTTGCAATCGCCCGCCACATCGTTGATCAGGCCCAGAGCGCGTTCGGACTGAAGCGTTGACGAGCGCCGTTCGCTGTGGCGCTCGCGGCCGTCAGCGGCTCGCCTCACGCGCGATCAGCGCCCGCTCGATCACTGCGGCCATCTCCGTGCGGAAGCGCTGGCGTCCGAACCTCCTGGCGTTCTCGCGCACCTGCTCGCCGTCGAGGCGCAGTTCCTCGAACCGCTCGATCGCCGATGCCAGGGCGGCCACGGTCTGCTCGGCGAACAGGACCCCCGTGCGGCCATCGAGCACCGACTCCGATGCGCCCCCCACGCCATAGGCGATCACCGGCAGGCCGGCCGCCTGCGCCTCGACGGGTACGATCCCGAAGTCCTCCTCGCCCGGGAACAGCAGCGCCCGCGCGCCGCCCAGCAGGCGGTCCCGCTCAGCGTCGGAGACGTTGCCGAGGAACCTGACGCCCTCACCGGCGACGGTCCTGATCGCGTCGAGCGCGCGACCGTCGCCCGCGACCTCGAGCCGTCGCGTAAGGCGCGCACAGGCGGCGACGGCCAGGTCCACGCGCTTGTAGGGGACGACGCGGCCGAAGGCCAGGTAGAAGTCCTCAGACGCATGCGGCAGGCCGAGAAAGTGATCGACATCGACCGGCGGGTGGACCACCTCGGCCGTTCGACCGTAACAGCGCTCGATACGGTTGGCCACGTGGCGGGAGTTCGCCACGAACACGTCCGGGCCGCCCGCTCCGGCGAGATCCTGGCGGCGCAGCCACGCGAGCAGCGGCGGCAGGAGCAGCCGGGTCACCCGTCCGAGGTCCTCGCCCTGCATGAAGCTCTCGTCCCAGGCGTAGCGCATGGGCGTGTGGCAGTAACAGATGTGCAGTGTGCCCGGCGGGGTGCGCACGTTCTTGGCACAGGCATGGCTGCTCGAGAGCACGAGATCGAAACTCGAGAGATCGAAGGAGCGGAACGCTCTGTTCATCAGCGGGAGCAGCTTGGGGTAGTGACGGGCGGCGCCCGGGATGCGGTTCAGGAAGGAGCTGTGGACGACGCGCTCGGTGATCTGCGACGGCCAGGGCGACGGGTCATAGACGGATGTGAACAGCTCGGCGTTCGGGAACATCTCGAGCAGCTCGAGCACGACCTGCTCTGATCCGCCGGGAACGGTGAGCCAGTCGTGGACGACAGCGACGCGGGTAAACCGCTCGCGCAGGCGGTCAAGTGACGGGACGTTCATCCTTCGGCCGCGAGCGTGTCATGCGACTCGTCCGGTGGGTGAGCCGGGACGGTGGACGCGCTAACAGCGCGGCTGCGCCGGATCGCGTCCTGGAAGTCCTCCCAGCGGGCCGCGTAGGGCGCGAGGCGCTCGGCTAGGCGTTCCATGTCCGCCCAACCGGCATTCGCCTCCCAGCCCCAGTGGAGCACGACCGGCACCCACAGCCCGGCCGCCTGCTCGACGATCTGCGCCACGGCCGGCAGCACCTGGGCCGCGCGACCGTAGACGGGGGCGTAGGAAGGTAGGTACACAGCGTCTCCGCGCCACTGCGGCGGCACCTGGAATCCCATGTGCCCGATCGACTCCGGGCCTCCGCATACGACGGAGAAGCGCCGTGCGAGGAGCCCGTACTGGCGCGCGTCGAAGCGATTGTAGGGCGGCACGAACACGTCCGGGTGGATCTCTGCTCGAGCAAGCTCGGCGAGCGCGTCGTCGAGCAGCTGTTCTGTCTGGACGTCGCTCAACCCGCAGAGCTCGGAATGACGGCGGGGAGAGGAAAAGCGGGTGCGGTGATCTCGTCCGTGCAGGCCAAGGGAGACGCTTTCGCGCGAGAGGCGGCCGAGCATCGCAACCTCTGCGTCCTCCAGCGGACGGGAGCCGGCCGGCGACGGCGAAAGCGGGGAATGGCTCAAGCGTGGGAGCACCGCCACCAGGTATGGGACGTCCGCGCCCACCATGATCTCGTGAAAGCGCTCGAACTGGGAGCAGCCGAAGCGATCGGGATCGTCCCACGCCTGGTAGTGGGGAAACTCGTCGACACGAATGAGAAGGCGCGGCGGAGCCGCGCCGTCGTTGCCGAGCGCCGCGCGACGCGCGGCCTGCAGGGGAGCGACCACGGCCGAGGTGTAATCGAGCCTGCCCAGCCTGTAGCGCGCCTGCGCGAACAGCCGCAGCGGCCTGCTCGGCACAGGATCGACGCGCGTGGCGGTGCGTAAAGCCGGCGTCGACAGCGCCTCAGGCGCGATGGCGCCCGAGCTGAGCTCGGCGTCGAACAGCAGCCGGGCAGTGCGCAGTCGATCTTGATCGCCGGCGGCGAGGCCGCCGGGCGGGTTCGATGTCAGGCCGGCCGTCACCACTTCGAGACTATCCAGTCGGGAACCCATGGACGTCCCGCCCGGTTGCCGGTGAGCGAGTGGCGCCGTGCCGATGGCCAGCACGCGTTCTGGTGCCGCCCGGCCTGGGATCATGGCGCCGATGGGCGAGCGCCGACAGCTTGAGGGCCGGGACATCGTGTGCGTCGGGTTCGCTGACTGGGATACGGAGCTGTGGACCAACCAGCAGCATTTGATGTCGCTCCTGGCACGCGAGAATCGGGTGCTGTTCGTGGAGTCCATCGGGCTGCGCCAGCCGGAGCTCGCCCGGCGCGACCTGGCACGCATCGCGCGGCGGCTGCGACGCGGGCTTGCGCCGCCACGGAGCGCCGACGGACTGCACGTGCTCTCGCCGCTCGTCCTGCCGTTTCACCGCTTCGGACTCGCGCGTGCGCTGAACCGCCGCCTGCTGCCCGCGCTCGTGCGCCGCGCAAGCCACAGGCTGGGCTTTCGCCGGCCCATCCTGTGGGCTTACGTCCCGCAGGCCGAGGTGCTGATCGACGTGCTCGACCCTTCGCTGATCGTCTACCACTGCGTCGACGACATCGCGGCGCACGGCAGGATCGACGCCGCGAGCTTCGCCGCCGCCGAGGCGCGCTTCGCCGCCCGCGCCGACCTGGTGCTGGCGAGTGCCCCGGCGCTCGCCGAGCGCCTGCGGGGGATCTCAGGCAACGTGCTGTACGCGCCCAATGTCGCCGACACCGAGCTCTTCTCGCGTGCGCTCGACGCCGGGCCGGTGGACCCTGCAATCGCAGCGCTGCCGTCGCCGCGAATCGTCTTCACGGGCGCGATCGTGGCCGTGAAGCTTGACCTGGCGCTGCTGGCGGAGCTGGCTCGCCTGCGGCGCGGGTTCTCATTCGCGCTGGTCGGCCCGGTGGGCCCGGGCGAACCGCGCGCCGACATATCGGCGATCACCGGGCAGCCGAACATCCATCTGCTGGGCCCGAGGGCGTACCGCCAGTTGCCGGGCGTCCTGCGCGGGGCCGACGCCGGCCTGATCCCCTACGCGCGAAACGCCCTCACGGAGAGCATCTTCCCGATGAAGGTCTTCGAGTACCTCGCCGCCGGCCTGCCCGTGGTCGCCACGCCCCTGCCCGCCCTCGCCGGCGTCGCCGACGTCGCCACGGCCCCCGACGCCGAGGGCATCGCCGAGCTGCTCGACGGCGCGCTCGCCGATGACGACCCGGACCGCAAGGCCGAGCGCTCGCGCAGAGCGGCATCCCATTCATGGGAGCGGCGCATCGATGAGATCGCGGCGGCGGTCGACGCGCTGTGAGAGACCTGCTGGTCACCGCGCACACTCCGGTTCTGCGCTCCGGCCACGTGATGCGCACCTACGGTGTTTCACGCGCCCTGGCCGCTCAGGGGAACGGCCTGGACCTGCTCTACGTCGGCTTCGACGCACCTGAGCCCGACGCGGCATTCCGCTCGATCCCGGGCATCCGGCTGCATGAGGTTGTGTCGTCCCGTGGCATACGCCGCATGCTCGCATACGGCCGGGCCCGCGTCGCGGGCGTACCCGCCGGGTTCGCACGCGGCGTCTCGAGAGAGCTGGCGAGCGATGCCGCGAGGCTCGCTGCCGAGCCCGATCGAGGCCGCGTTATTGCTGACGGTCCGATCGTCGCCGCGTCACTCGCCGCACTCGCTCGCAGGCGTCCGGTCGTTTACAACGCCCACAACTTCGAGTCCGGTTTCCGCCACGAGATCCAGGCGGGCAGTCGGCCCGGCGCACACCTCCGGGCGCTCCGCAGATTCGAGCGGGGGCTGCTCGAACGCGCTGGCGAGGCGTGGATGGTGAGCGAGGCGGACATGGCGGCCGCACGCGAGCTGTGCCCCACCGCCCAGCTGCGCCTCGTGCCGAATGTCGTGGATGTCGCGGCGATCAAGCCGGTGGAGGCTTCGGCCAGCCGGCGGCACGCCGCCATCTTCGTCGCGAGCTTCTTCTACGAGCCAAACCGCGGCGGTCTGCGGTTCCTGCTTGACGACGTCTTCCCGCGGGTGTGGGTCGAGCTGGACGATGCCCGCTTGATGCTCGTTGGCCCGGGTCTCGAGCAGCCGCCGTCTTCGGATCCACGCGTCGAGACGCTCGGCTTCGTCGAGGATGTCGCCGACGCCTACCAGCGTGCATCCTGCGCGTTGGTCCCCCTGCTGGCGGGTGGGGGAACGCCCCTGAAGCTCATCGAGGCACTCGCCTACGGTCTTCCGGTGATCGCGACCTCCCGCGCGGTCGCCGGGCTTGACGTGCGCGACGGCGAGCACTGTCTGGTCGCTGACGGCGCAGAGGCGTACTCCGCATCGCTCGTGCGCGTTCTGCGCGACGGAGCTCCCGAGCTCGGTCGGCGCGGCCGCGAGCTCGCCGCGGAGCGCTACTCGATCCAGGCGCTGAGCGAGCTGCTGGCCAGCTGAGAGGCCGCGCCGCGGGCACCTCGCCTCGGCGGGGCGCCGCATACATGTGTCCAAGCCCCACCCGAGCGCTCAACGACGGCGGGTCTCAGCCCGAAGGATTCCGCGCAGTCCTAAAGAACGCGATCGCCCCGGATAGCTCCCGGGCCCCGCGGTCGCGACGAGTGCAAGGAGATGAGAACCGCGATGCCGCTCACCGCCCGCCCTCGCTGGACATGTGGTCTTCCAACCGCAATCTTGCTCGTGATGACGTGCTTGGCGTTGCCGGCGATCAGCGCCAGCGCCGCAGCCGCTTCGGCCCGTCACGCCCGCTACACCGCGCACGGCCGCCACCACACGGCGGCCGGCCGCTACGGCGCCTACGCCGCCCGCGTGGTGCCACGGGCGCTCGCCGCCGCAGCCACGAGCAGCACGCAGGCCGACCGCAGCCTCGTGTTCCAGGCCAAGACGCTGACGCGCTGCCTGCGCGAGAACCGCACACATCCGAGGCGGTGCAACGCCGCGCGTCGCGCCGTTCAGCGGGCAGGCACGAGGCTCGCGAGGGCGGAGCGGCGCCTGGCTAGGATCGCACGGCAAACCGGCACGTCGGGCAAGGGATCCGCCGGGTCGGTATCGAGCAATGCTCGCAAGGCTCCGGTGCTGAGCGTCTCCGGACAGAAGCTCAGCTGGACCCGCGTGGCCGGCACCAACACCTACGTGCTGATGACGAGCGTTCCCCACAAGAGCGCCCAGTACTCGGTCGTCAAGGGCATCTCGATCACGCCGCCTCCGGTGCCCGGCGTCACGGTCACCTACAGCGTGCGGACCACCGCCAACGGGTCTGCCTGGTCGGCCGAACGGTCGATCACCTACGCGCCGGCGCCCGAAGCCGTTGACACGCAGGCGGCCCCCGTGCTGACCGTGTCCGGTCAGGCGCTCACGTGGAACGCGATCGCCAAAGTCGGCACCTATGTCCTCGCGACCAATGCGCCGGGCAAGGCCGTGCAGTACTCGGTGGTCGGAGGCACCTCGACCACGCCGCCGTCCGTGCCCGGCGACACCGTCCGCTACAGCGTGCGGACTGCCGTCGACGGCAGTACCTGGTCGCCCGAAGTAGCGATCTCCTATCCGGCGGCACCGGCGCCGACGGCACCCCCTCCGGTCTCCCCAGGAGGCTCCGCCGGCGGCTTTGAAATGGGTCTCGTGCCCGAGACGACCGCGGACACCGAGCCGGGCATCATCCAACAGCTGGGAGCCCACAGCGTTCGCATGGAATTCGAAATCGGCGACCCGGCCTCACAGCTGACGTCCACAGTGGAAGCCTACGCCAGGGTCGGCATCCGAGTGATGCCGCTGATCGGCTTCGACGGAACCCTGCCCACGAGCGCGCAGGCGCGCAACGTCGCCACATGGGCGGCCGAGTTCGGGCCTGGTGGCTCCTTCTGGCAGGGCAAGGCGTTCCCCGCGGGAGCGGCGATGACGACCATGGAGTTCGGGAACGAGACGAGCTACTCCTATCAGTGGAGCGACAACTCAACGGCGGCGGTCGCTTCCCGCGCACAGACCTACGCGCTCCGCTTCAAGGAAGCCTACGAAGCGATCCACGCGGTCAATCCCCAGGTCGGCATGCTCGCGCAGGCCGACGATGGCGACTCGGGCTCACCGACGTGGGTGGAAAACATGTTCAAAGCCGTCCCCAACCTGGCCGGCGTCGTGGCTGGCTGGACGATCCATCCATATGGACCGGAATGGCAGCCAAGGATCGACCGACTCATCTCTCAGACGCAGGCCGTCGGCGCACCCTCGAGCGTCCCGATCTACGTCACCGAGTGGGGGCTTGCGACTGACAACGGACGCTGCCTGAGCGACAACTACGGCTGGAACAGGTGCATGACCTATCAGGAAGCCGCCAACGCCGTGGGCTCGACCGTCGCCGGGATGCGCGCGCGCTATGGCGGTCGCCTGCGCGGATTCTACCTCTACCAAGCGCAGGATCAGGGCCCGTCGGGCACCTCGACCAATCGCGAGGAATACTTCGGAGCTCTGCAAAACGACGGCGCTTCCAAGGGTCCATACACGGCCGAGGTGCAATCGCTGCTCAACGCCAACCCGTAGGAGCGCAGACGCATCGGGCCTCGTGGATCGAGGCTCGATGTGCTCACCGTCGGTCAGGATGCGGTCACGCCTCATCGGCGTGGGTCTCGGCCGTTGCTAGGGTTGCTCCGATGCCGCAGGTGAGCCCCGTGACGTTGCAGATCAACGTCGCGCCTACGGACCAGCCGCACGCGGCCAGCATACTCCCCCATCAGCTGCGCCAATTGGGCGGGCAAGTGCGGGAGATCATCTTCAGCTTTGACCTTCACCGCACAGCTCGCGGCGGCCGCTTCGGAGAAGGCTGGGAGGAGCGCCGCGAGCCGATGCAACAATTACTGGAACAGCTCTGCCGCGAGCACCCCACAGCCCGTGTGGTCGAGGTCGACTATCGGCCTGAGACGATGCATGAGGTCGCGCGGGCGTTCACCGATAGCTCGGTCCTTCCCGCCAAGGACACAAAGGGGGCCCCTTTCTATCCGTACTTCCACGGCCTGCACGTGGCGCGCAACGACTTGGTGTTTCACCTGGACTCGGACCTCATGCTCGGCGGAGCCAGCCAAAGCTGGGTGGCCGAAGCGTGCGCGCTGCTCGCCGCCAACGACGATGTGCTCGCCTGCAGTCCGCTGCCCGGCCCACCGGCGAGCGACGGTGAGCTGCGTCGACAGGAGGCATCACGGTTCAACGATGGTCCGTTCGCCTTTCGCTTCGCCACACTGAGCACCCGATTGTTCCTCATCGACCGCAAACGCCTGCGCGAGCGCCTGCTACCCCTGCGCCTCGACGGGCCGCCGCGTCTAATCAGCCGCATCAAGGCCCGGATGCACGGCAATCCCCCATACCGGGCCGCCGAGCTCACGATCAGCGACGCGATGCGGACTGCAGGGCTCGAGCGGGTGGACTTCCTCGGCGCCGCCCCCGGCATGTGGTCGCTGCACCCGCCGTTCCGCTCAGGCGAGTTCTACAACGAGCTCCCTCGGCTGATCGAGCAGATAGAGGCCGGAACTGTTCCCGATGCTCAGCGCGGAGACTACGACATCAACGACAGCATGTTCGACTGGTCGAGCGCGCGACGGCGGGCGTCGGTGAGGAGACTGTGGGCGTGACGGCGACCGATGGATGGCACGAAGGTCCGCTGCGATGGCGATCAGTAGCGGCTCGAAGCGGCCGGCCGTGCGAGCAGCGCCAGCAGCCCGACCTGCGCGCCGAACAGGACCGTGAAACGGGAATCGACCCCCGTGAAGCTCGCCGTCGTCTCGATCACCGTGAGTCCCGCGATCCCGCACAGCGAGGCAAGCCCGAACGCGCGCAAGGTCCGCTCGTGGCTTCTGCGCCACACCTGCCAGGCGAGCACCGCCGAAGCGATCAGCAGCGTCACGTAGGCGATCAGCCCGAGGATGCCGAGCTTCAGCCAGTACCACAGAGCGGCGAAGTGCACGTACAGGCGCCCTGCTTCGTGCTCGACGGAAAGCCCACGAACGGTGGCGTCCCATGGCACGCCCATGCCGAGACCGGTGATCGGATGTTCGCGGATCTCCCCGAGGACGTTGGCGCGCTCATCGAGGCGATAGCGGTCTTCCAGGTTGGTCGTGAGGCTCGTCGGCGACAGCGAGGCGGCGCGCTTCAGCAGCGGCGACTGGGCCTGGAAGCTCACCGATCCAAGCAGCCAGATCGCCGCGGCCACCAGCAGGCCGGCCGGCACGAGCAGTCGGCGCCCGGTCGGCGAGAGGGCCAGCAGGACGACCAACAGCAGCCCGAGAACGGCGGCTATCCAGAACGAACGACGGTAGGAGAGCAGCAACGAGGCGATCAGCAGCGGGCTGCCGAGCAGCATCCACAGAGGCGGACGCATCCGCGCCACCATCGCCGCCACGATGCCAAACAGCGCGATCATGACCAGCCAGTTGGCGGTTGGTTCGTAGTAGGTCAGCGCGCCGGTATGTTCGAACGCGCCGCCGCGGCCGCTCGCGACCGCGACCAGGCCGAGTGTCGCCTTGACCAGCGCCAAGCCGTACGCCCCCTGCAGGAGCAGCGACGCCTGCCGGCGGTCGATGTTGAGATTCGCAACCGCGATCGGCAGAAAGAGGAGGTACGCCAGGAGGTTCTCCGAGTGCACTGCTTTGCCCAGGCCGACTCCCGCTTGGCGACCCATGGCAACGCCGACGACCATCGCGAGGGCCAGCATCACGAGCGGCAGGGCCAGCGTCCGTGGCACCCACAGCGGTTGCCGGCGACGAAGGAGGTCGAGCCCGACAGAGACAACCACGAGCGCCACGAGCACGTTGAGCACCGTGGCGTGCGTGTAGAGCGACGCGGTGAAGCCGAACAGCCCAAACGCCGGCCCCTCGCATATGACCGTCAGCCCTACCACGAACACGGTCATCACCAACGAACTGCTCAGCATGGCGATCACGAGCACCACGGCGAGCGGCGCCGCCAGGCCGGCCGAGCCCAGCTTTTGGGTCGCGGCGAGGGCGACGAGGACGGTGATCGCCGCGGCGGCGGCGGCGGTCAGCAGCTCCTGGCCATTGAGCGCCCGTACGCGCAGCCACGACGCGACCATCGCCGCCTCCTATCAGCGCGGCAGCCGCTGGCGGGCAGCGCTGCTCGACGCACGCGATGGTCCGTCGCCGTTCGCGTCGTGCGCCCGAGCGACCCCACGGTAGAACCCGTAGCCGTAACGCTCGGCGTCGAGTAGGCCGGTGACCACGATTCCCACCGGCTCGACGATGTGCCGGTTGAGGATCATCCGCGCACGGCGCACCTGGTCTCGTGTCGCATGTCCAACTCGGGCGACCAGGATGGTCCCGTGGATCGCCGAGTTGTTGAGCAGCACCTGCGCGTCGGCGACCGGGTTGAGCGGCGGGGCGTCGATGATGACCATGCTCTCGCCGGCAGCGAGCTCGGTGATGATCTCGGCGATCCCGGGCGAGCCGAGCAGCTCGGATGGGTTGTGAGGAACGCGGCCCGCCGGCAGCACGGAGAAGTTGGGGAGCTCGGCGAAGGGCTCGACCAACAGCTCGGCGAGGGGGGCATTGCGGGCGAGCGCAGTGGTGAGACCAGAGCGCGTGTCGAGGCCGAAATGCTCGGAGAACGTCGGCCGGCGCAGGTCCAGCTCCATCAGCACGACGCGCCGCCCGGCCAGCGCCACGGCATGCGCCAGGTCCACCGCGACGGTGGTCTTCCCTTCACCCGACGATGCGCTGGTCACCAGCAGCGTGTCGAGCGGTCTGGTGACGGCGGCGAAGTCGAGCGCGCTGCGCAGGATGCGGTAGGGCTCGAGTTCATTGCGATCGGCGGCGCTCTGAATCCGGAATGCAGACTGCGGGACGGCAGCGAGCGCCGGGAGTTGGTACTCACGCTCGAAGTCCTCGATGGACTTGATCCGACGGTCAAGCGACTCCAGCAGGAAAACGATCGAGAACGCGATCGCCAGACCTATCACGAGCCCGATCACAATCGTCGTGGACAGGCCCGTGCCCGCGAGCTTCCCCGTCGAGGCGAGGCCGATGATGCTGGCGCCGCCACCGGCAACCGCCCGCAGCTCGCCGATCCGCTGCAGTGACTGCTGCTGGGTCGACCGTTCCGGAGAGCCGACCGGAAGCCCGCTCAGCTGTTCCTCGAGCTTGCGTTCGGCCGTGGCGATGCCCGCCAGCTGGGACTTCGCCTTGAAGGCGATGTACTGTTCGGCGAAGGCGTTGGCGAGCCGCACCGAGTACCGCGGATCGCTGGTTGAGGCGATGACGTTCAGGACGTCGGCATTGGGCGTGGCTTCGACCTTGACCTGCTTCAGGAGTTCGCTCGGTTCGGCCGGGATGTGCAGCTGGGAGCGCACGCCCGCCGCGACTTCCGGCGAATGGGCGATGGCCATTTCCGTGTTCGCTTCGCGCTGGGGTTCGCTTCCCCCGGAGGAGGCGACCTGAAGCGCCGCGTCCGAGAGCGTGCTGCTCTGGAAGGTCACGCTCGAGGTGGCCGTGTAGGACTTCGCCGACCTCTTCTCGTGCACCACCGCCACGACGACGCAGGCAAGGACCACCGCGCCGACGATCAGCCAGCGACGGCGCAGCACGGCAAGCGCATTGGAGATGCTGTTGCTCTCGCCGGCCCGCTCGAACTGCTCGGAGGCGCTCACGGAACCTGCTTGCGATTCAGTGCGCGAAAGCTCATGGCGATGGTCCTTGCGAATGCGCTCTCATCGATCTCACGGCTGGCTCTCATCGATCTCCACGGCTGGGCTCTCATCGTCCGGCGCTGGCCCTTACTTTAGGGTCACAACACGGATAGGCCAAGCGACAACTGCAAGGGTATCGGTTGGCGACGGGGCATCTGACGGCATTTGTGCAGCCGCAATTGCACGCGGCGACGCCACCGTCAGCCGCGTCAGCCGTCCTGACGGGGTGGCGTCGTCGCAACACGCAGCGCGGCGAGGGCGTCGATCACGAAGCGTTCCTGCTCGGCGAGGTAGGGAGCAAGCCTGAATTCCTCTGCGCGCTCGCGTGCGCGCACCACGCGCGCGGCCGTCTGCTCGCTCTCGCCCAGAGTGCGCGCGAGCGCTGCGGCAGCCCCCTCGGCGTCGCCCGGCTGAAACAACAGCGCATGCTCCTCGTGGTGCATGCCCTCGCCGATCCCTCCGACGTCGGAGGCGACCAGGGGGACCCGGGCGAGCGCGCCCTCGATCGTCACGAGCGGAAACGGCTCACGCCACGTGGACGGCACGATCATCGCGCTTGCCCGTGCAAGCAGGGCCGCCGCCTGATCGGGCGCCGTCGGGCCGTACCAGCGCACCGCGCCGGAAATGTCGAGGCGGTCGGCCAGTCGCCGCATCTCGGCGCCGTGGTCCGCATCCTCGGGACCGACGAGGTTCAGACTCGCGGGAATGCCGTACCGCGACCGCAGCAGGGCCACGGCCTCGATCGCGACGGCGACCCCCTTGTAGGGCGTGATCCGCCCGAGGAAGACGACTTCCGGGTGCGGGGGCGCCTCACGCGTAACCGCGGCGTAGATGTCCCCGTGGGCGGGAACGGAGTGTCCGACCCGTTCGAGCACCGGACGAATGAACCGCTGCACCGGCACCATGCTCCTGATCGCCTCGGAATTCCATGAGATCGCCGTGGCCAGTGGCGCGATGGGATCCAATCGCATGAACGGCAGCGCGTTGAGCGCCCTGCAGCCGGCCGCCCATGCAGCCCGGGCCGGTGCGCGGTCGGCGGGAAGCAGCTCCCTCATGAACTGGTCGGCGACGAATATCTCTCTGAACCAGTGCTCGCAGACGCGGAAGGCCACCGGAACGCCGCTGTCGGCCAGAACACGCAGCGCAGCCTGCGGGATCTCCGAGCCGTTCCAGACGTAGACCAGGTCGGGTTCCCAGGCGAGGGCGCGACGGGCGACCCCGACCGCTCGCAGGGAGGACTGGGGCGCCCGAAGGGCCCCCCGCGTGTCGGGCGTCAGTCGCGTGAGCTCCCGGCGGACGCCCTGTTGTCCGCCGGCCTTGGCCCGATCTCGGCTGCTGGTCAGCACCAGCACCTCGTGGCGCCGGCGGAGATGCTCGACGACACGAGAGCACTCGACCTCGTAGCCGCCGAGGGCCACCGGGGGATAGAGGGTGGAGACGGCCAGGATTCGCATGGGTGTGGGAACGGTAGCTGCCGCCTGCCGTCATCTCTGGCGTGGCGGCCAGCGCTCGGTGGCCCGCTCGGCCATGTCGAGGTGAGTCAGACGAGTATCGGCAGCACCCGGAGAAGTTCAAGGCCATTTCCAATCGTGCCGAAGATCGAGGTGGAAGGCGGTTCGGAGACCGCTTCCGCGATCCCTTCCCGGCATGCCGGAGAACCGCACCCCCCAACGGGCTTTCGATCTGGCCGACGCGCTCCAGGCGCCGAGGCGCCCGTCGCAATCCCCTCGCATGCCGCCCGCGAGCCTTGAGATCCGCGTCAGGACCTCGCTGTGGGTGCGCCGCCTGCTGCCGACCGGCCTGGTCGTGCAGAGGGCTGCGCGAAGCGGAGCGCAGGCCTGGACGCGAAGCCCGGAGCGTCGCGCCGGGGCGCTGGCGGCGATGGAGGCCATCGTCGCGGGCACCGCGCGCGCCCACGAGCTCACGGAACTCGCGCGAGAGCATCTGATCGAGAGCGAGGCGGATCGGGCCCTCTTCTGGCAGCCGTGGCCCACCCCAAGCGTCGACGCGCACTCGATCGACCTGGTGCGCGGGGTCCTTCACTCGAATCGCGGCGTGTTGATCAGCTCGTGTCATCTTGGACCCTACTTCCGCACGATGTCGGTGTTCGCGGCGCTCGGTCAGGTCCCCTTCTCGGTCGCCGGACGCTGGTTCTTTGAGAAGCCGAGTCCCGACTATTGGGGAAGGCGCGTCGCCCGATGGCGACGGGGGTGCTCGACTCGGCTGATTCGCTCGGACGGGTCCTTTCCGATCCTGCTGGCGCTGCTCGAACGTGGCGAGCTCGTCTTCATCTTCTTCGACATGCCGGGTCCCCGCGGGACGCGCTTCCTGGGCAAGCCGACGATGCTCGCCGACGGCACGGCGCGCCTGGCCATGCAGACCGGCGCGCTCGTCCTACCGCTGCGCGCCCGGCGTGTGGGCCATCGGGTGTGGGTGGATGCCGGCGCGCCCTTGGACCCCCACGACTTCGCGGATGTCAACGAGCTGCACTGCGCGCTGGCGGCGCTGCACGAGTCATGGATCCTCGAGCTTCCGGCGACGATGGCCGACCCGAACAGTTTCGGCTGGGGAGAGGGGGCCACGCCCGCGGCATGGATCCGGCCCGAGCCAGTCGAGCGTCCGAGCGGTTCGCCGGGAGCGCTGTCTCATGCGATCCCAGGCTGACAGCTCCTCGAAGGCGACTGGCCCGGCACGGCTGCGCGGGCCATCTCACGGCGGCCCACCGCCGCCACACCGAGTCGCATCGTCACACCGCGGCGCAAGTCCTATCGACGATGCGAGCCTGCGCGTCCTGTTCTTCAACGAGGGCAACCTCGGCACATACATCCTGGGACAGGGACAGCTTGACGCGGCGCTCCGCGCAGGGCTGTCGTCCATTCCGGATGTGGAGGGTCGCTTCGGCGAGCTCGCGCCGATGGGGCGTTGGGCGCGCGCCGCGGCGATGCGTCCGATCACCCCGCTGGCCCGCGCCGACCTCGACTTCCGCATTCTCCGCTGGCACTTCGTCCAGTCACTGCGCGCACGGGCTCACCTGCGCCGCGAGCTGAGCGCATGGCCCGCGGATGTTGCACACGTCCACAGCAACTCGATCGCTCTGGCGATGGTGGGGATCATGGACAGAGTTCCGGTCGTGCTCTCGGTCGACACGACCGTGCACGATTGGTGGGCCATGCCGGCGCGGCCGGCGGCGGGGAGCCGCACGTCGATCGCAATTGCCCCGAGTCGCGCGCTCGAGCGTCGCGCGCTGCGGGGAGCCGCGCTTGTGCTCGCGTGGACCGGTTGGGCGCGCCGCGCGCTGGAAGGAGTGGCTCCGCAGGCGCGCGTCGTCGAGCACCACCCGGGGATCGACCTCGAGCGCTATCGGCCCGCCCCCCGCCGCGCGCGTACGCGCCCGAGTGTTCTGTTCGTGGGCGGGCGCTTTGTCGAGAAGGGCGGCGAGGATCTCATCATGGCGTTGGGTGACCAGCTCGGACGCGACGTCGATCTCGACGTCGTCACGCCCGCCGACGTGCCGGAGCGCCCTGGGGTGCGCGTCCACCGGCTGGCGCCGTCCGACCCGCGCCTGCTCGACCTCGAGCAGCAGGCGGACCTCCTCTGCCTGCCGACCTACAGGGACACCAATCCATGGGTGCTGCTCGAGGCGATGGCGTGCGGCACGCCGGTCGTTTCGAGCAGGGTGGGCGGGATTCCCGACCTGCTCGATAAGGGGTCCGCGGGCATCCTGACTCCCCACGGGGCGCCGCAGGCTCTCGGCGAAGCCGTACGGGGCCTGCTCGGAGACGCACAGCGACGCGCGCAGCTCGCCGGCCGCGCACGCCGGCGCTGCGAGGAGCGCTATGACGCGCGACTGCAGTTCACCCGCTTGGCCGAACGACTGCGTGTGCTCGCCGCCACGGGCCAGGCCGAGCGGGCCGGATCCGGTGGCTCCGCCGAGCTCCACAGAGGTCCGCCGACCCGCGATGCCCTCCTCGCAGCCACGTCCAGTCGGCCGAGACAGGCGGTGTAGGCCCGGGCGGGCTCCTGCAGCCGCCCGCTTTCTGTCCGAGCCGGTGCGAACTTCGCGGGCGCGCACGTTGACAGCGTTATGCCGCAGCTGCCAGTGGCCTGGTACCGTACGTGCGGCCATGCCGTCACCAGTAGCATGGAGCAAGCGAACAGCGACGCGGGACAGGGGTCTTCAGTATGGGGGGAAGACGTTCGCAGCGGCGTCGATCTTTGCGCGCAACCACTCGCGCTCGGTCGATCGCGACGAGCTGGGGCGAGAAGCCCTAGATTCTTCCGGCGATGCCCTCCCGCCCCTGGGCGGCGCGCTCGCGTTTGTGAAACTGCTGGCGCGGCTGCCGCGGGTCGAGGTCCGGCTCTCGGACCGCTCCTCGGGACGTGAAATCGACTCATATCTGCGCGCGCGGGCGCGCGGCGTCTACCCCAACCGCATCGCCCAGGGGGTTCTGCATCTTCCTGAGCGACCTGAGGACTACCTGCGCGGACGGTCGCGCCAAGCGCTACGGACCAACCTCCACCGGGCCGAAGCCGCTGGGCTGCGATGTCGTCCCCTGCCTGACCTCGACGAGCGCCTCGACACGGCCTCGGAGCTGGGAATGGAGGAGTGGACCGCGAAGCTCGAGCAGCGCCCTGGAGACCCCGTTTGGGTCGCCCGGAACGAGGCCGGTGAGAACGTCGGCCTGCTGTGGGCGACCGTGGATGACGAGTGGGCGATGCTCCGGCTACTGGTGGCCAGGTGCAGCGAGGCGCGTTATGCGCTCCACACCGAGCTCGTGAGCCATCTCTGCGCCAGTGGTGTCCGCTACCTGTTCGTGCGCAAGGGCTGCGCTCTCCTGCTCCCGCCCGGCCTGCAGTATCTCCAGCAATTGCTGGGCTACCGCGTCGCCCACCTGCGCGTTCGGCGTAAAGCTGTGGGCACCGAAAGCGCTCAGTCAAGACAGGCCTCAACCCAGCCCGAGATGACGAGCTCTCGCGTGCCGTTCGTTCCCGGCGGCGCCCACGAAGCCGGTCGCGAGAGATCCCGGGCCTAGGTAAGCCGCTCGCGCCGAAGCACGACGCGAATGTCGGCCACGCTCAGCGCCCCCAGGCCGAACAACAACGCGGGGTAAACCAGGCAGGCGGCTAGCGCCAGCACTGATAGCGGCGCGCCGGCGAGCTTGAGCAGCGCCAATCCGCCGGCGAGGAGGGCGGCCGCGACGACGGTGCGGCCCATGCGCCCGGGGTTGGGGAGAGGCAGTTCAAGAGTCCGCAGGATGAGTCGCAGGCTGGCGGCGAACACCACGATCTCGGTCGCCAGCGTCATCCACGCTGCCCCCATGAACCCCATGAGCGGTATGAGGACCAGGTTCCCGGCGACGTTTACGATCAGCGCCAGCAGGCTGATGAGCAGCAGGCGGTGCTGCTTCTGCAGCACGACCAGCAGGTTGCCGTTGAGATAGCCGAAGCAGATGAAGATGAACGCCGCAGCCAGCACCGGGAGGGCCTCGGCGGCGGGCGCGAATTGGGGTCCGAAAACGAGCCGCACGAACTGGTCGGCCGCGACGCTGGCGAAGACGAACCCACCGAGCGATGCGATCGCCATGAGTTCAGCGGTCAACCGCGCGGTGCGCAGCAGGCGGGCGCGGTTTTCCGGCCACGAGGCAGCCATGACCGGGGCCAGCGTGGTGATGATCGAGATCGGGACGAAGCTCGACTGCTCGAGGATGTTGTAAACGCTGCCGTACAGCCCCGCGGCCCTGCTGCCGACGATCCCATACACCATCACCTGATCGATCCGGGCGTAGGAGACGATGAGCATGCCTGAGATCCCGAGGGGAATCCCCACGCGTAGGAGCTGACCGAGCTTCGCGCGAGACGGGCGTGGTCGACGCGGTGCGATCCGCAGCGCGGCGACCGCCTGTACGACCGACCCGATGGCGTTGGTCACAGACAAGCCGATCGCCAGGGCCACCATGCCACCGCCCTTCCAATAGATCAACGCCACGGCGGTGGCCCATAGAACGCTCTTGAGCGTCAACACGAGCATCGGCACGAGATTGTTGACCCGCAACTGGAAGATGAGCTGCAGCGCACCGGCGCCGCTGAACGGCATCGTGACGATCAGGATCAGGCCCGCGACCAGCATCTGCTGGCTGCGTTGCAGCAACAAGATGGCCATGATCGAGATGACGATCACGGGCCCCAGGGCGATGATCCGGAGCATGATCACGGCGCCTATCCATTCGTGCTCGTGCTCGGGATCACGCGCGGCTTCGCGGACCGCCACGCCCTGCATGCCGAAGTTGGCGATGTAGCCGATCAGGCCAAAGACGATCAGGATGGTCGACCACTGGCCGTAGCCGACACTGCCCAGCGTCCGGGCCAGAAGGGCTGTCACCACCACCCCGAGTGCAAGGTTGAGCACCCGGGTGCCGACCTGAACGAGGATGTCGTGGGCGGCGCGTTGCCGTGTGGCTTGGCTGGCTACGGTCGACATTGGCGCGACCTCATCATTCGTGCGAGGACCACAGTATCCCTACACGGAGGAACCCGCGACAACGACGGTGGATTGGCACCAGGCGGCTCGGACATCGGATCGCGCACACTCGACGTGGCCCTGCGTCCCTGTCGACAACACCTCCGCGGAGGGTTAGCTGCGCACCCGCCGTCTCCTGGGAGCGGAGCAGGTGCGCGAGAACGGGACGACGACCGCCCCGCCGGTCATTCGGCGGCGATGACTTCCTCGTGTTCGAAGCCCATGACGCTGAGCCGCCCTTCGACTTCCGCTCGGAGGGCTCCGCCGCTGCCTTCGCCTTCCAGCGTGCCCGATCCCGCGCCGAATTCCAAGACGCCCGGGTGCAGCGCCGAGGTGCCCGTCTGGAAGAACGGCGCGAATGTCCCCACGAACTTGGGCGGAGCCGCCCCTGTTCCTACGCAGCTCACGTTCAACTTCACTTTTTCGGTCTTGGCTCTGATATGGCCGGCCGACTGTTCCAAGGTGGCCGACCAGGGAAGCGCCTGGCCCGCGAGCGTCGCGCCTTCGGGACAGATCCCCACGCGTTCGCAGTTGTAGGCGGCGAACACCATCGTTTCGCTTCTGCCGGCGGCGCCGCCGACCGGGTTCGATGCGTTGCCGGCGCTCACGACGTGACATGTCACCTCGCCGGTTCCGCCCGCCACGATGTTGAGCGAGAGCGTGCCCCACGAGATGTCCTGCAGTCGCGCGCCTTCTTCGGTCTTGACGGCATTCTTGTACCAATAGGGCGCAAGCTGGGTGATCAACGTTTCATCCGAGCCTTTGCTCGTGCCGCCTGCGCTCGTGGCAGAGATCCTGAAGTGATAGGTGGTGTTCGCCGTGAGGCCCTGCACCGGGACGGAGACGGCGACCGGGCTCGTGCCCGATCCGGGAGACGGACAATGGGCGCTCGATTCGTAGGCGGTCGTGGTGCCGTATTCGACCTTGCATTCGGTGACCGAGGCGCCGTTCGGGTTCACGGTGGCGTTGAGCGTCGCCGTGCCCGAGCGGACCGCCGAGGCGGCGCCGGTCAGGACGGTCGGGACATTCGCCGGCGTAGCGAATGCTTCGTCCGATCCTTTGCCCGTGCCTCCCGAGTTGGTCGCGGAGATGCGGAAGTGATAGCTGCTGTTGGCCGTGAGACCGGTGATCGCCGCCGACACGGAGACCGGGGTGGTGCCGGTGCCGGGCGACGGCGTGCAGGGCGCGCTCTGACCATATGCGATCGTCGATCCGTATTCGATCTTGCATTGGGTCACTTCGCCGCCGTTCGGGTTGACGCTTGCGTTCAGCGTCGCCGTGGTCTGCGTGACGGCCGACGCCGGCTTCGTTTCGACCGCCGGCTGGTTCGGCAGCGTCTTGAGCGCTTCGTCAGAGCCCTGGCTGGTCCCTCCCGAGTTCGTCGCGGAGATGCGGAAGTGATAGCCGGTGTTGACCGTGAGACCGGTGATCGACGCCGACACGGAGACCGGGGTGGTGCCGGTGCCGGGCGACGGCGTGCAGGGCGCGCTCTGACCATATGCAATCGTCGATCCGTATTCGAGCTTGCATTCGGTCACTTCGCCGCCGTTCGGGTTGACGGTTGCGTTCAGAGTGGCTGCCGTCTGCGTGATCGCGCTCGCGGCCTTCGTTACGACCGCGGCGGGATTCGCCAGCGTCTTGAACGTTTCGTCGTTCCCTTCGGTTGAGCCCGAGACGTTGGCCGCGACGACCCTGAAGTGGTAGGTGGTGTTGGCCGTGAGGCCCGTGATCGAGGCAGAGACCGCGACCGGACTCGTGCCGGAACCCGGCGCGGCTGTGCACGACGCGCTGGACCCGTAGCTGTTCGTCGGGCCGTATTCGAGCTTGCATACGGTAACTTCGCCCCCGTTCGGGTTCACGGTTGCGTTCAGCGTCGCCGTGGTCTGCGTTGCCGCGGAAGCCGGCTGGGTCACGACGCTCGGCGCGTTGGGCGCCGTCTTGAGCGTTTCGTCCGAGCCCAGAATGGTCCCTCCCGAGCTGGTCGCGGCGATGCGGAAGTGGTAGGTCGTATCGGCGGTCAGGCCCGTGATCGACGCCGAGACCGCCACCGGCGTGGTGCCCGAACCGGGGGCGGGTGTGCACGGTGTCGTGGATCCATACGAATTCGTGGAGCCGTATTCGAACTTGCATTCGGTGACTTCACCGCCGTGCGGGTTCACCGTCGCATTCAGGGTGGCCGTCGTCTGGGTGATCGCGGACGCGGCCTTCGTTTCGACCACAGCAGGGTTCGCCCGCGTCTTGAACGTTTCGTCGCTTCCTTCGCTCGTGCCGGACGAGTTGGTCGCTACGACTCGGAAGTGGTAGGTGGTGTTGACCGTGAGGCCGGTAACGGACGCCGACACCGCGACCGGCGTGGTGCCGGAGCCGGGCGACGGCGTGCACGGAGCATTCGACCCATAGGTTTTCGTCAATTCGTAGAATTCCGCCGTCCCGTATTCGAGCCTGCATTCGCTCACTTCACCGCCGTTCGGGTTCACCGTCGCGTTCAGCGTCACCGTGGTCTGCGTGTTGGCCGACGCCGGCTTCGTCGCGACGCTTGGGGGGTTCGGCGGCGTCTTGAGCGTTTCGTCCGAGCCCTCGCTGGTCCCTCCCGAGTTCGTCGCCGAGATTCGGACGTGATAGGTGGTGTTGGCGGTGAGGCCGGTGACCGCGGCGGACACCGAGACCGGGCTGGTGCCCGAACCGGGCGATGGGGTGCAAGTCGCGGTCTGGCCGTACCCGGTTGTGGGTCCGTATTCGAACTTGCATTCCGTGACTTCGCCGCCGTGCGGGTTCACCGTCGCATTCAGGGTGGCTGCCGTTTGTGTGATCGCGCTAGCGGCCTTCGTTTCGACCGCGGCGGGGTTCGCCAGCGTCTTGAACATTTCGTCGCTCCCTTCGCTTGAGCCCGCGGCGTTGGTTGCGACGACCCTGAAATGGTAGGTCGTGTTGGCGGTGAGGCCCGTGACCGATGCAGAGACCGCGATCGGCGTGGTGCCGGAGCCGGGCGACGGCGTGCACGGAGCACTCGACCCATACGTTTTCGTCAATTCGTAGAGTTCCGCCGTCCCGTATTCGAGCTTGCATTCGGTCACTTCACTTCCCTTTGGGTTCACGGTCGCATTCAACGTAGCGGTGGTCTGCGTGATGGCCGACGCCGGTTTCGTCACAACCGCCGCGGTGTTCGGCGATGTCTTGACTGCTTCATCTGAGCCCCTGCTCGTGCCGCTCGCGTTTGTTGCCGAGATCCGGAAGTGATAGGTCGTGTTGGAGATCAGTCCCGTCACTACGGCGGACACGGAGACCGGGCTCGTCCCCGACCCCGGCGGGGTCGTGCACGGAGCGCTCGCCCCGTAGCCGTTCGTGGCGCCGTATTCGAGCTTGCATTCGGTCACTTCGCCGCCGTTCGGGTTCACGGTGGCGTTGAGGGTCGCCGTCGTCTGGGTGACCGAGGACGCCGGCTTCGTCACCACCGTGGGCGGATTGGGCGGTGTTTTGAGCGTTTCGTCAGCGCCCGTGCTCGTGCCGCCCGCGTTCGTCGCTGAGATCCGGAAGTGGTAGGTCGTGTTGGCCGTGAGGCCCGTGACCGACGCAGAGACCGCGACCGGGCTCGTTCCTGTGCCAGGCGAGGTCGTGCACGGCGCGGTGGATCCGTAGCCGTTCGTGGCGCCGTATTCGAGCTTGCATTCGGTCACTTCGCCGCCGTTCGGGTTCACGGTGGCGTTGAGCGTCGCCGTCGTCTGGGTGGCCGACGACGCAGCCTTGGTTTCAACCGTCGGGGGGTTCGGCAGCGTTTTCAGCGTTTCGTCGCTTCCTTCGCTCGTGCCCGAGGAGTTGGTCGCGACCACCCGGAAGTGGTAGGTCGTGTTGGCGGTCAACCCCGTGATCGGTGCCGAGACGGAGACCGGGCTCGTGCCGGCGCCAGGTGACGGCGTGCACGGAGCGGTTGATCCGTAGCCGCTCGTGGCGCCGTATTCGAGCTTGCATTCGGTCACTTCGCCGCCGTTCGGGTTCACGGTGGCGTTGAGGGTCGCCGTCGTCTGGGTGGCCGCGCTCGCGGCCTTGGTTTCAACCGTGGGCGGATTGGGCGGTGTTTTGAGCGTTTCGTCTGCGCCGGTGCTCGTGCCGCCCGCGTTCGTCGCGGAGATCCGGAAGTGGTAGCTCGTGTTGGCGGTGAGGTCCGTGACCGCGGCGGACACTGAGACCGGGCTCGGGCCCAACCCCGGCGCGGGCGTGCACGGAGCGGTTGATCCGTAGGCGCTCGTGGCGCCGTATTCGAGCTTGCATTCGGTCACTTCGCCGCCGTTCGGGTTCACGGTGGCGTTGAGCGTCGTCGTCGTCTGGGTGGCCGACGACGCAGCCTTGGTTTCAACCGTCGGGGGGTTCGGCAGCGTTTTCAGCGTTTCGTCGCTTCCTTCGCTCGTGCCCGAGGAGTTGGTCGCGACCACCCGGAAGTGGTAGGTCGTGTTGGCGGTCAACCCCGTGATCGGTGCCGAGACGGAGACCGGGCTCGTGCCCAACCCCGGCGCGGGTGTGCACGGAGCCGTTGATCCGTAGGCGCTCGTGGCGCCGTATTCGAGCTTGCATTCGGTCACTTCGCCGCCGTTCGGGTTCACGGTGGCGTTGAGGGTCGCCGTCGTCTGGGTGAGCGAGGACGCCGGCTTCGTCACCACCGTGGGCGGATTGGGCGGTGTTTTGAGCGTTTCGTCAGCGCCCGTGCTCGTGCCGCCCGCGTTCGTCGCGGAGATCCGGAAGTGGTAGGTCGTGTTGGCCGTGAGGCCCGTGATCGACGCAGAGACGGCAACCGGGCTCGTGCCTGAGCCGGGCGCCGGCGCGCACGGTGCGCTCGACCCATACGTTTTCGTCAATTCGTAGAGTTCCGCGCTCGCGTATTCGAGCTTGCATTCGGTCACTTCACCGCCGTTCGGGTTCACTGTCGCGTTCAGGGTCGCAGCCGTCCGGGCGATCGCCGAAGCGGCCTTGGGTTCGATGGTCGGGGCGTTCGGCAGCGTCTTCAGCGTTTCGTCGCTTCCTTCGCTCGTGCCCGAGGAGTTGGTCGCGACGACCTTGAAGTGGTAGGTCGTGTTCGCGGTCAACCCCGTGATCGGTGCCGAGACGGAGACGGGGCTCGTGCCGGCGCCAGGTGACGGCGTGCACGGAGCGGTTGATCCGTAGCCGCTCGTGGCGCCGTATTCGAGCTTGCATTCGGTCACTTCGCCGCCGTTCGGGTTCACGGTGGCGTTGAGCGTCGCCGTCGTCTGGGTGACCGAGGACGCCGGCTTCGTCACCACCGTGGGCGGATTGGGCGGTGTTTTGAGCGTTTCGTCAGCGCCCGTGCTCGTGCCGCCCGCGTTCGTCGCTGAGATCCGGAAGTGGTAGGTCGTGTTGGCCGTGAGGCCCGTGACCGCGGCGGACACTGAGACCGGGCTCGTTCCTGTGCCAGGCGAGGTCGTGCACGGCGCGGTGGATCCGTAGCCGTTCGTGGCGCCGTATTCGAGCTTGCATTCGGTCACTTCGCCGCCGTTCGGGTTCACGGTGGCGTTGAGCGTCGCCGTCGTCTGGGTGGCCGACGACGCAGCCTTGGTTTCAACCGTCGGGGAGTTCGGCAGCGTTTTCAGCGTTTCGTCGCTTCCTTCGCTCGTGCCCGAGGAGTTGGTCGCTGAGATCCGGAAGTGGTAGGTCGTGTTGGCAGTGAGGCCCGTGACCGACGCAGAGACCGCGACCGGGCTCGTTCCTGTGCCAGGCGAGGTCGTGCACGGCGCGGTGGATCCGTAGCCGTTCGTGGCGCCGTATTCGAGCTTGCATTCGGTCACTTCGCCGCCGTTCGGGTTCACGGTGGCGTTGAGCGTCGCCGTCGTCTGGGTGGCCGACGACGCAGCCTTGGTTTCAACCGTCGGGGGGTTCGGCAGCGTTTTCAGCGTTTCGTCGCTTCCTTCGCTCGTGCCCGAGGAGTTGGTCGCGACCACCCGGAAGTGGTAGGTCGTGTTGGCGGTCAACCCCGTGATCGGTGCCGAGACGGAGACCGGGCTCGTGCCGGCGCCAGGTGACGGCGTGCACGGAGCGGTTGATCCGTAGCCGCTCGTGGCGCCGTATTCGAGCTTGCATTCGGTCACTTCGCCGCCGTTCGGGTTCACGGTGGCGTTGAGGGTCGCCGTCGTCTGGGTGGCCGCGCTCGCGGCCTTGGTTTCAACCGTGGGCGGATTGGGCGGTGTTTTGAGCGTTTCGTCTGCGCCGGTGCTCGTGCCGCCCGCGTTCGTCGCTGAGATCCGGAAGTGGTAGGTCGTGTTGGCCGTGAGGCCCGTGACCGACGCAGAGACCGCGACCGGGCTCGTTCCTGTGCCAGGCGAGGTCGTGCACGGCGCGGTGGATCCGTAGCCGTTCGTGGCGCCGTATTCGAGCTTGCATTCGGTCACTTCGCCGCCGTTCGGGTTCACGGTGGCGTTGAGCGTCGCCGTCGTCTGGGTGGCCGACGACGCAGCCTTGGTTTCAACCGTCGGGGGGTTCGGCAGCGTTTTCAGCGTTTCGTCGCTTCCTTCGCTCGTGCCCGAGGAGTTGGTCGCGACCACCCGGAAGTGGTAGGTCGTGTTGGCGGTCAACCCCGTGATCGGTGCCGAGACGGAGACCGGGCTCGTGCCGGCGCCAGGTGACGGCGTGCACGGAGCGGTTGATCCGTAGCCGCTCGTGGCGCCGTATTCGAGCTTGCATTCGGTCACTTCGCCGCCGTTCGGGTTCACGGTGGCGTTGAGGGTCGCCGTCGTCTGGGTGGCCGCGCTCGCGGCCTTGGTTTCAACCGTGGGCGGATTGGGCGGTGTTTTGAGCGTTTCGTCTGCGCCGGTGCTCGTGCCGCCCGCGTTCGTCGCTGAGATCCGGAAGTGGTAGGTCGTGTTGGCCGTGAGGCCCGTGACCGACGCAGAGACCGCGACCGGGCTCGTTCCTGTGCCAGGCGAGGTCGTGCACGGCGCGGTGGATCCGTAGCCGTTCGTGGCGCCGTATTCGAGCTTGCATTCGGTCACTTCGCCGCCGTTCGGGTTCACGGTGGCGTTGAGCGTCGCCGTCGTCTGGGTGGCCGACGACGCAGCCTTGGTTTCAACCGTCGGGGGGTTCGGCAGCGTTTTCAGCGTTTCGTCGCTTCCTTCGCTCGTGCCCGAGGAGTTGGTCGCGACCACCCGGAAGTGGTAGGTCGTGTTGGCGGTCAACCCCGTGATCGGTGCCGAGACGGAGACCGGGCTCGTGCCGGCGCCCGGCGCGGGTGTACACGGAGCGGTTGATCCGTAGGCGCTCGTGGCGCCGTATTCGAGCTTGCATTCGGTCACTTCGCCGCCGTTCGGGTTCACGGTGGCGTTGAGGGTCGCCGTCGTCTGGGTGGCCGCGCTCGCGACCTTGGTTTCAACCGTGGGCGGATTGGGCGGTGTTTTGAGCGTTTCGTCTGCGCCGGTGCTCGTGCCGCCCGCGTTCGTCGCGGAGATCCGGAAGTGGTAGCTCGTGTTGGCGGTGAGGTCCGTGACCGCGGCGGAGACGGCAACCGGGCTGGTGCCTGAGCCGGGCGCCGGCGCGCACGGCGCGCTCGACCCATACGTTTTCGTCAATTCGTAGAGTTCCGCGCTCGCGTATTCGAGCTTGCATTCGGTCACTTCGCTGCCGTTCGGGTTCACGGTGGCGTTCAGGGTCGCCGTTGTCCGGGCGATCGCCGAAGCGGCCTTGGGTTCGATGGTCGGGGCGTTCGGCAGCGTTTTCAGCGTTTCATCGCTTCCTTCGCTCGTGCCGGATGCGTTGGTCGCGACGACCCGGAAGTGGGAGGTCGTGTTGGCGGTCAACCCCGTGATCGGTGCCGAGACGGAGACCGGGCTCGTGCCGGCGCCCGGCGCGGGTGTACACGGAGCGGTTGATCCGTAGGCGCTCGTGGCGCCGTATTCGAGCTTGCATTCGGTCACTTCGCCGCCGTTCGGGTTCACGGTGGCGTTGAGCGTCGCCGTCGTCTGGTTGAGGGAGGACGCCGGCTTTGTCACCACGCTCGGCGGACCAAGCGTTTTGAGCGTTTCGTCTGCGCCTTGGCTGCTGCCCCCCGAGTTGGTTGCCACGACCCTGTAGTCGTATGTGATGAGCGCGAAGAGACCGGTGACCGGGGCCGAGACCGCAACAGGGGTCGTGCCTGAGCCGGGCGAGGTAGTGCACGGAGCGCTCGACCCATATGTTTTCGTCAATTCGTAGAGTATTGCGGGGCCGTATTCGAACTTGCATTCGGTCACTTCGCCGCCGTTCGGGTTCACGGTGGCGTTGAGAGTCGCCGTCGTCTGGGTGGCGGCCGAAGCGGCCTTGGTTTCCACCGTTGGGGCGTTCGGCGGCGTTGTGAGCGTTTCGTCTGCGCCGTGGCTCGTGCCGGACGAGTTGGTCGCGACGACTCGGAAGTGGTAGGCCGTGTTCGCCGTGAGACCCGTGATCGATGCCGAGGCGGAGACAGGGCTCGTCCCCGACCCCGGCGAGGTAGTGCACGACGCGCTCGCGCCGTAGGCGTTCGTGGCGCCGTATTCGAGCTTGCATTCGGTCACTTCGCCGCCGTTCGGGTTCACGGTCGCGTTGAGCGTCGCCGTCGTCTGGGTGACCGCGCTCGCAGCCTTGGTTTCAACGGTCGGTGGGTTCGGCAGCGTTTTCAGCGTTTCATCGCTTCCTTCGCTCGTGCCGGAGGCGTTGGTCGCGACGACCCTGAAGTGGTAGGTCGTGTTCGCGGTCAACCCCGTGATCGGTGCCGAGACGGAGACGGGGCTCGTGCCGGCGCCAGGTGACGGCGTGCACGGAGCGGTTGATCCGTAGGCGCTCGTGGCGCCGTATTCGAGCTTGCATTCGGTCACTTCGCCGCCGTTCGGGTTCACGGTGGCGTTGAGGGTCGCGGTCGTCTGGGCGATGGCCGAAGCGGTGCCAGTTACGACTGTCGCGACGCCAAGCGTTTTCACTGTTTCATCCGAGCCCTGGCCCGCCCCGCCGGCGTTCCCAGCCACCACCCTGAAGTGGTAGGTGGTATTCGCGGTCAGGCCCGTGACCGACGCGGAGACCGCGACCGGGCTTGTGCCGGAGCCGGGCGAGGTCGTGCACGGAGCGCTGGATCCGTAGGCGCTCGTGGCGCCGTATTCGAGCTTGCATTCGGTCACTTCGCCCCCGTTGGGGTTCACGGTGGCGTTCAACGTCGCGGTCGTCTGGGTGGTCGCCGAAGCGGCCTTGGTTTCGACGGTCGGGGCGTTCGGAAGCGTCTTGAGCGTTTCGTCTGAGCCCTGGCTCGTGCCGCCCAGGTTTGTCGCGACGACCCGGAAGTGGTAGCTCGTGTTGGCCGTGAGGCCCGTGACCGCGGCCGACACCGAGACCGGACTCGTGCCGGCGCCCGGCGCGGGTGTGCACGTAGCCGTGGATCCGTAGGCGCTCGTGGCGCCGTATTCGAGCTTGCATTCGGTGACTTCCCCGCCGTTCGGGTTCACGGTGGCGTTCAACGTCGCCATTGTCTGGGCGATCGCCGAAGCGGCCTTCGCTTCGACCGTGGGCGCGTTCGGGAGCGTGCTGAACGTTTCGTCCGAGCCCTGGCTCGGGCCGCCCGGGTTTGTCGCGACGATCCGGAAGTGGTAGGTCGTGTTCGCCGTGAGGCCCGTGACCGCCGTGGAGACCGAGACCGGGGCGGTGCCGGAGCCGGGTGCTGGTGTGCACGTGGCGCTCGAGCCATAGGTGTTCGTCGGGCCGTATTCGAGCTTGCATTCGCTCACTTCGCCGCCGTTGGGGTTCACGGTGGCGTTGAGGGTCGCGGTCGTCTGGGCGATGGCCGAAGCGGGCTTGGGTTCGACAGTGGGCGCGTTCGGGAGGGTTTTGAGCGTTTCGTCTGAGCCCATGCTCGTGCCGCCGGCGTTGGTCGCGACGATCCGGAAGTGGTAGGTCGTGTTGGCCGTGAGGCCCGTGACCGCCGCGGAGACCGAGACCGGGGCGGTGCCGGAGCCGGGTGCTGGTGTGCACGTGGCGCTCGAGCCATAGGTGTTCGTCGGGCCGTATTCGAGCTTGCATTCGCTCACTTCGCCGCCGTTGGGGTTCACGGTGGCGTTGAGGGTCGCGGTCGTCTGGGCGATTGCCGAAGCGGGCTTGGGTTCGACAGTGGGCGCGTTCGGGAGGGTTTTGAACGTTTCGTCAGAGCCCTGGCTGGTGCCGCCGGCATTCGTCGCGACGACCCTGAAGTGGTAGGGCGTGTTCGCGGTCAGGCCGGTGACCGCGCCAGAGACCGAGACCGCGGCGGTGCCCGAGCCAGGCGGTGGCGTGCATGTGGCGCTCGAGCCATAGGTGTTCGTCGGGCCGTATTCGAGCTTGCATTCGCTCACTTCGCCGCCGTTGGGGTTCACGGTGGCGTTCAACGTCGCCCCGACTTTGGTGATCGCGGACGCGGGCTTAGTCACGACCGCCGGGGCGTTCGGGAGGGTTTTGAGCAGTTCGTCAGAGCCCAGGCTCGTGCCGCCGGCGTTTGTCGCGACGACCCTGAAGTGGTAGGTCGTGTTCGCGGTGAGGCCCGTGACGGCAGCCGACACCGAGACCACGCCGGTGCCCGAGCCCGGCGCTGGCGTGCATGTGGCGCTCGAGCCGTAGGTGTTCGTCGGGCCGTATTCGAGCTTGCATTCGCCCACTTCCCCGCCGTTGGGGTTCACGGTGGCGTTCAACGTCGTCGTCGTTTGGGCGATCGCCGACGCGGGCTTCGTCACGACCGCCGGGGCGTTCGGGAGCGTTTTGAGCGTTTCGTCAGAGCCCTGGCTCGTGCCGCCGGCGTTGGTCGCGACGATCCTGAAGTGGTAGGGCGTGTTGGCCGTCAGGCCGGTGACCGCGGCGGACACCGAGACCTGGCTCGTGCCGGAGCCCGGCGCTGGAGTGCATGTGGCGCTCGAGCCGTACATTTTCGTCAATTCGTACAATTCCGCCGCCGCATATTCGAGCTTGCATTCGCTCACTTCGCCGCCGTTGGGGTTCACGGTGGCGTTCAACGTCGCCCCGACTTTGGTCACCGCGGACGCGGGCTTGGTCACGACCGTTGGCGCGTTCGGGAGGGTTTTGAGCGTTTCATCTGAGCCCATGCTCGTGCCGCCGGCGTTGGTCGCGACGACCCTGAAGTGGTAGGTCGTGTTGGCCGTGAGGCCCGTGACCGCGGCCGACACCGAGACCACGCCAGTGCCCGAGCCAGGCGGTGGCGTGCATGTGGCGCTCGAGCCGTAGGTGTTCGTCGGGCCGTATTCGAGCTTGCATTCGCCCACTTCCCCGCCGTTGGGGTTCACGGTGGCGTTCAGCGTGGTCGTTGTCTGGGCGATCGCCGACGCGGGCTTGGTCACGACCGTCGGGGCGTTCGGGAGGGTTTTGAGCAGTTCGTCAGAGCCCTGGCTGGTGCCGCCGGCGTTCGTCGCGACGACCCTGAAGTGGTAGGGCGCGTTCGCGGTCAGGCCGGTGACCGCGGCGGACACCGAGACCTGGCTCGTGCCGGAGCCCGGCGCTGGAGTGCATGTGGCGCTCGACCCGTAGGTGTTCGTCGGGCCGTATTCGAGCTTGCATTCGCCCACTTCCCCGCCGTTGGGGTTCACGGTGGCGTTCAGCGTGGTCGTTGTCTGGGCGATCGCCGACGCGGGCTTCGTCACGACCGTCGGGGCGTTCGGGAGGGTTTTGAGCAGTTCGTCAGAGCCCTGGCTGGTGCCGCCGGCGTTCGTCGCGACGATCCTGAAGTGGTAGGGCGTGTTGGCCGTCAGGCCGGTGACCGCGGCGGACACCGAGACCTGGCTCGTGCCGGAGCCCGGCGCTGGAGTGCATGTGGCGCTCGAGCCGTAGGTGTTCGTCGGGCCGTATTCGAGCTTGCATTCGCTCACTTCGCCGCCGTTGGGGTTCACGGTGGCGTTCAACGTCGCCCCGACTTTGGTCACCGCGGACGCGGGCTTGGTCACGACCGTTGGCGCGTTCGGGAGGGTTTTGAGCGTTTCATCTGAGCCCATGCTCGTGCCGCCGGCGTTGGTCGCGACGACCCTGAAGTGGTAGGTCGTGTTGGCCGTGAGGCCCGTGACCGCGGCCGACACCGAGACCACGCCAGTGCCCGAGCCAGGCGGTGGCGTGCATGTGGCGCTCGAGCCGTAGGTGTTCGTCGGGCCGTATTCGAGCTTGCATTCGCCCACTTCCCCGCCGTTGGGGTTCACGGTGGCGTTCAACGTCGCCCCGACTTTGGTCACCGCGGACGCGGGCTTGGTCACGACCGTTGGCGCGTTCGGGAGGGTTTTGAGCGTTTCATCTGAGCCCATGCTCGTGCCGCCGGCGTTGGTCGCGACGACCCTGAAGTGGTAGGTCGTGTTGGCCGTGAGGCCCGTGACCGCGGCCGACACCGAGACCACGCCAGTGCCCGAGCCAGGCGGTGGCGTGCATGTGGCGCTCGAGCCGTAGGTGTTCGTCGGGCCGTATTCGAGCTTGCATTCGCCCACTTCCCCGCCGTTCGGGTTCACGGTGGCGTTCAGCGTCGTCGTTGCCTGGGCGATCGCCGACGCGGGCTTGGTCACGACCGCCGGGGCGTTCGGGAGGGTCTTGAACGTTTCGTCAGAGCCCTGGCTGGTGCCGCCGGCGTTGGTTGCGACGATCCTGAAGTGGTAGGGCGCGTTCGCGGTCAGGCCCGTGACGGCAGCCGACACCGAGACCGCGGCGGTGCCCGAGCCAGGCGGTGGCGTGCATGTGGCGCTCGAGCCATAGGTGTTCGTCGGGCCGTATTCGAGCTTGCATTCGGTCACTTCGCCGCCGTTGGGGTTCACGGTGGCGTTCAACGTCGCCCCGACTTTGGTGATCGCGGACGCGGGCTTGGTCACGACCGCCGGAGCGTTCGGGAGCGTTTTGAACGTTTCGTCAGAGCCCTGGCTCGGCCCGCCCGCGTTGGTCGCGACGACCCTGAAGTGGTAGGTCGTGTTCGCGGTCAGTCCCGTGACCGCGGCGGACACCGAGACCACGCCGGTGCCCGAGCCCGGCGGTGGCGTGCACGGCGCGTTTGACCCGTACGTTTTCGTCAATTCGTAGGATTCCGCCGCCGCATATTCGAGCTTGCATTCGCTCACTTCACCACCGTTGGGGTTCACGGTTGCGTTCAACGTCGCCGTTGCTTGGGCGACCGCCGAAGCGGCTTTGGTCACGACCGTCGGGGCGTTCGGGAGGGTTTTGAACGTTTCGTCTGAGCCCTGGCTGGTCCCGCTCGGGTTGGTGGCGACGATTCGGAAGTGGTAGGTGGTGTTCGCAGCCAGGCCACTGATGCTGGTCGACTCCGGCTGGGCGCTGGTGCCCGAACCCGCACTCGGTTCGGGTGGACCGGGCGCGGTCGAACCATAGCCGGTGGTCGTGCCGTATTCAAAGTGATATGTGGTGGCCTGACCATTTGGATTTACCGATCCGGCGATGGTTGCTGTCGTGCGAGTGACGCCGCTGGCCGGATTGGTCACAACTGTCGGGCCCACACTGCGCGCGTACTGTGACACGCTCCCGGAGCCGTGGTTTGCCGCATAGATGTTCTTGCCGTTCGGACTGACGGCGATCCCTTCGGGCAGGGCTTCCGTCGATATGGTCGGCGACGACAGCGCGGTAAGAGCTCCGGTTGTAGCGTTGCGGGCGTACTCGAAGATGTTTCCGGACACTTCGTTCGTGGCGTAGACATCGGCGCCGTCCGGGCTCACGACCGTACATTCGGTGAATTCACCCGCTGCGACGGTCGCCGGGCTCATCGCGGCGAGCTTGCCCGTTTCGGTGTTGCGTGTGAACTGTGAGACCGTTCCGGGGTTGAAGTTGTTCGCCACGTACACGTTCTTGCCGTCGGGGCTGATCGAGAGGTCGTGGGGATTGTTCCCCGCCGTCACCGTTGCCGGGCTCAGCGCAGCAAGTTCTCCAGTTTCGGTGTTGCGCGAGTACTGCGCGACCTTCCCGGTGCCGTAATTCGCCGCGTAGACGTTTTTGCCGTCGGGACTCACGATTATGCCGTGGACATTTTTTTCCGCCGGCGCGGTCGCCGGATTCAGCGCCGCCAGCTGCCCAGTCCCCGTGTTACGCGAGTACTCGGAGATGGTTTCCGAGACGGAGTTTGCCACGTACACGTCCTTGCCGTCGGGACTTACCGTCAGGCCGATCGGCCCTTCGCCTGCTGGGACGCTGGCCGGTTTCAATGCGGTGAGCGCCCCGGTGCCCGTGTTGCGCGAGTACTCAGAGACGGTGCCGGAGTTGCGGTTTGCGACGTACACGTAGTTACCGTCCGGGCTGACGGCGACCCCCTCGGGTGTGGAACCGGTGGTCACCGCCGCCGGCGCGAGGGCGGTGAGCTTGCCTGTTTCTGCGTTGCGCGAGTACTGGGACAGGCTGCTGCTGACCGTGTTCGTGGCATACGCGCTATTGCCGTCAGGGCTCACGACGACACGCGCCGTGCCTTCGCCCGCCGCGACCGACGGCGGTGACAGCGAGCTGAGCGCTCCGCCGGCGGCGAGCGCGGACGACCCGCCGCCCGGTCCGAGCAGGAAGGCCGCCAGCAGAGCGACAAGCAGCCCTGCCCCCCTCGAGCTTGTCAAGCGCCGAGGTCGATGACGGGGGCCCTGATCGGCGCTCGGCGGGCATCCCTGCGTCGGCGAAATGCTGGTCGCGTCCGCGCAGGAACGGTCCTCTCGGGACACCCAATCGGACATCCGTGCCCCCCTATGCATGGTCGCCGGACTATACCGCAAGTTTTCCGGGCTCGCACGCCGGAAAAACTACCCAAACCTCGATGCCCTGCGCCCGGCGTCCGGGGGCTGGGCAGCGTGCCGCGAAACACGCCGTCCTGGGCCCCAAGATACGGCGATCGGGGGTGGCTCGCGCCTGCCGGGGGGGCCGGGAAGATACGCCCTCGAGTCGAACTCCTGGCGGTCACAGACGCTCGCCGGTCGCGAGGAGCGTTGTGCAGGTTTGACTCGGTTTGTATGACCGCTGCTTGCTGACGGGCAGAGGGTTGCACATGTGACGAAAAAGCTGTAGAACGTTTCCCACCTTTACGGTAATGTCCTGGACGCTATGTATGGTCGGACAAGGATGTCCAAGTGCTTAGCGTCCCGCAAGGATGGCGCAGGCGGCGGTCGCCGGCGCCCGCGCGGCGCCCCAGCGGTGGCGGCCCTGCTCGCCGTCCTCGTACTGGGCCTGGGTGGCGGGTCGTTCGCGCGCGCCACCGCCAGCGCAGGCGGGGGACTGCTCACGGCGCTGTCACCGCCGTCGGTCGCGGCCGGCGAAGGCGCGGCGCGTGTGGTCGTGAGCCCCGACGGCAAGAGCGTGTACGCCACCAACAGAGCCACCACCACGATCTCTGAGTACTCGCGCGACGCCGAAACCGGCAGGCTGACGGCTCTGAATCCGGCGACGATAGAAGCGGGAACGTCGCCCGAGGGGATCGTGGTCAGCGCGGACGGCAAGGATGTGTATGTCGCAGACCGCTATTCGAACACGGTCTCTGAGTACTCGCGCAATGCCGAAACCGGCAGGCTCACCGCGCTCAGCCCAGCGACGGTGGCGGCTGGTGAAGGACCCATCGGCCTGAGCATGAGTCCCGACGGCAAGGACGTCTACGCGGCGAACTCATCGTCGGCCACCATTTCTGAGTACTCGCGCAACGCCCTGACGGGCAGGCTCACCGCGCTGAGTCCGGCGACGGTGGTGGCGGGAGCCAATGTCCACGGCATTCTCGTAAGTCCCGACGGAAAAGACGTCTATGCGACGAACTATGGCGCGAACACGGTCTCTGAGTATTCGCGCAACGCCGAAACCGGCAGGCTCACCGCCCTGAATCCGGCGACGGTGGCGGCGGGGACCAACCCTCACGACCTCGCCATCAGCCCTGACGGCAGGAACGTGTATGTCGCGGACAGCGCTTCTCCGGGAAGGATCTCACAGTTCGTCCGCAGCTCAACGACAGGGGCCCTCACGGCCATGAGCACGGCGAGCGTCCCGGCGGGCGAATACAGCGAAGGCGTCGTCGTCAGCCCGGATGGCAACGACGTATATGCGACAAACGAAATGACCAGCAACATCTCGGAGTATTCGCGCACCGCGGAAACCGGGGCGCTCACCCCCCTGTCACCGCCAGCCATCGCGACGGGTGCCTATCCGGAAGGGATCGCCGTCAGCGCCGACGGCAAGAGCATCTATGCGGCGAACAACGGCTCGGGAAGCGTCTCTGAGTACTCGCGTAGCCTCAAGGCGATGACCCAGCGGCCGACCGTCGTCACGGGCCCCGCCGGGGGAGTGGGTGAAAGCTCGGCCAAGCTGTCTGGATCGGTGAACCCAAATGGCCAGGCCACGACCTACCACTTCGAATACGGCACGACAACCGCCTATGGATCACAGGCGCCGGCTCCGCCTGAACCGAGCGTCGGCGCAGGCACGAGCGCCCAGCCCGTCTCGGCCAGCCTCAGCGGCCTGACAGCGGCCACCACCTATCACTACCGGCTCGTCGCCACGAACGAAGCCGGGATGAGCCCCGGGACAGATCAGACATTCACGACCGCCACCGCCAGCGCAGGCGGGGGACTGCTCACGGCGCTGTCACCGCCGTCGGTCGCGGCCGGCGAAGGCGCGGCGCGTGTGGTCGTGAGCCCCGACGGCAAGAGCGTGTACGCCACCAACAGAGCCACCACCACGATCTCTGAGTACTCGCGCGACGCCGAAACCGGCAGGCTGACGGCTCTGAATCCGGCGACGATAGAAGCGGGAACGTCGCCCGAGGGGATCGTGGTCAGCGCGGACGGCAAGGATGTGTATGTCGCAGACCGCTATTCGAACACGGTCTCTGAGTACTCGCGCAATGCCGAAACCGGCAGGCTCACCGCGCTCAGCCCAGCGACGGTGGCGGCTGGTGAAGGACCCATCGGCCTGAGCATGAGTCCCGACGGCAAGGACGTCTACGCGGCGAACTCATCGTCGGCCACCATTTCTGAGTACTCGCGCAACGCCCTGACGGGCAGGCTCACCGCGCTGAGTCCGGCGACGGTGGTGGCGGGAGCCAATGTCCACGGCATTCTCGTAAGTCCCGACGGAAAAGACGTCTATGCGACGAACTATGGCGCGAACACGGTCTCTGAGTATTCGCGCAACGCCGAAACCGGCAGGCTCACCGCCCTGAATCCGGCGACGGTGGCGGCGGGGACCAACCCTCACGACCTCGCCATCAGCCCTGACGGCAGGAACGTGTATGTCGCGGACAGCGCTTCTCCGGGAAGGATCTCACAGTTCGTCCGCAGCTCAACGACAGGGGCCCTCACGGCCATGAGCACGGCGAGCGTCCCGGCGGGCGAATACAGCGAAGGCGTCGTCGTCAGCCCGGATGGCAACGACGTATATGCGACAAACGAAATGACCAGCAACATCTCGGAGTATTCGCGCACCGCGGAAACCGGGGCGCTCACCCCCCTGTCACCGCCAGCCATCGCGACGGGTGCCTATCCGGAAGGGATCGCCGTCAGCGCCGACGGCAAGAGCATCTATGCGGCGAACAACGGCTCGGGAAGCGTCTCTGAGTACTCGCGGACGCCGTAGCGACCCTCAACCACCGAGCGGAAATGTCGCACGGCGGGTCCAGCGACCCGCGCTCCTGCTCATCAGCCATGCCTCATCGACCCGGGCCCGCAGGGGCAACCGCGCGGCCAGGTCCGCGGGCACCGTGTCGCCGTATGCGATCGTGAGGTGCGGAACCGTCTCCTCGAAGGCACCGCCGTAGGGCTGGTGGTCGGGCCAGCGCTGCACGAGCGCCTCGGTCAGCGCGACGAACGGGGCCGCCGGCTCCGGGACCAGGTAGACGACGCCGGGAAAGCGTCCAACCTCGGACAGCACGAGGTCGAACGCGGGCACCCCTCCCAGCACCGTGCCAAGGGCCTGCTCGGTGTCGCGGCCGATCGCACGAGTTGCGAGGAACGGGTAGAGAAGCGTGATGTGCGCCGGAAGCCCCTCCGCACGTACGGACTCCTCTAGAAGTCCATCGGCCGGTGCGACGGGCACGATCAGTGTCGTCGCCGAGCCGTCGAGCAGTCGGCGCAGCACGGCAACGTCGGCGCGATCGCGTAGGCGCTTGCGGTAGTTGGAGTGAGTCTTCAGCTGTAGGTCCACCGACATGCAGGGCACCTTGCGGCCTTCGATGGTTCCCGTCGTGAAGTCCGCCTGCATGCTCGAGAGTGCGACCGGGTGCAGGTCGACCGCGCGACCGGCAAGCTCGTGGTCATGGAGCACGATGCGTGAAAACAGCTCCATGTCGGAGTCCACCCGGTACCACTCCCAGTAGCCGAGCTCTTCGAGTACCTCCACGGCACGCTGGTTGTCCTTCTCCTCAACGACGAGGTCGAGGTCTCGATGAGTCCGGGTGTGGGTGCCGGCCAGCGCGTCCACGCCCCAGCCACCGCTGATCCAGCAGCGTACGTCGGCCGCCGACAGCGCGTCGATGATGGCAAGCACCGATTCGCCCGGCATCGGCGGGTTGCGGTAGACGAGCGTGCTCAACCGGGCCACGACGCGATGGGGCAGCGGAGCACGCCAGACCCAGCGGTTCAGCGTGCCGCGCACCCGATAGGCCAGCGTTGGCCCGTTCCTCGCCGGCGCTGGGGATGGCTGTGTCGCGGGGGAGTGCATCGGCTCAGCGGATGTGCGGCGGACGCACGAACAGGGGGGTCAGCCGGCCGGCGCGAGGATCGGCGGCGCCGGCGAGTGGCGGCAGCGCCAGCGCTTCCTCGATCGTGCCCAACACGCCGTAGTGGTTGACGGGCTGACCGTCGCGAGCGCCACGGCGCACTTCTGGTCCGGCGAGGATCGTGGCGACTCGGCCTCCCTGCGCCACCCCGCCGCAACATTCCCGGTTCGAACTGCCCTCGTCCCACGTGAGCAGGAGAAAACCGTGCGGGCCGAGCTCGCGCAGCAGCGCCGGGACGGTGCGCGCGAGGAACCGCTCGCCGCCCGAGACCCCGCAGTCATGGCCGTCGTCGCAGAGGTTCGGCGAAATCCATGCGTATGTCGGCAGCCGTCCGCCGCGCAGGTCCGCGGCGAGCTGGGCGAAGCCGACGAGCTTGCTGCAGCGGCGCGAGGATCCGGCGATGTCGTCGTAGTAGATGAACGGGTTGTGCTTCTTTGCGTAGCCGCCGGCCGTGGCGCCCTTGAAGCAGGTCGTCGGAGCACCCTCCAGATAGCCCTTCCAGGAGATGCCGGCGGCTTCCATCTGGTCGACGATGTTCAGAGCCCCGGTGTGACACGCCGTGCAGTCAGAGCTCACGCCCTGGGTCGAACCGCTCGTCAGGGCCAGGTAGTTGGGCAGCGAGGGGTGGGTGATCGCGAAGCTCTGCGTCGCCAACCCGTAGCGACGGGCGAGCCCGTTGATGTACGGAGCCGCGGGGTTACCGATGACTTCGCCGTACTCGGCGTTCTCCATCAGGATCACGACCACGTGCGAGGAGCTCGGGCTGGGTAGCCGCGCGGCCTGCACGTCAAGCGGTTTGCCCGCACCCGCCTGCGCGCACCCCGCCGAGAAGAGGAGCGCCGACCCGAGCGTGAGGGCGCTTATGCACTCGAGCAGGCGGCACCGCACGAGAAGATCATCGCACAGCGCGATTGTGCCGACGTCGATCGGAGGTCCCGTCCGAGCTCTGACTCCACGGACGAGCGGGCAGCACTGAATAGGGTCCAAGCGGCGCACGCTCGAGGACCTCAAGCCATGCGTCCGATCGAAGCACCGCCAGCTCGGCCTGGAACGATGGATGAACCATCACCTCCACCGGACGCTCGCGCGCACATGCCGCGGCCTCGGCGATCGTGACGGCGCCGTCGCCGCGGTAGAACTCGCGCGGCCTCCAGAAGCGGGCGGTCGTGCTGAACCGGCGCGCGAGCAACTCGTGCTTCGCGCGCGGACCCACATGCGACAGACCGGGGCGCCCGGCCGATGGCGCCGGAGACAGTGTCTGGCGAACGCGAGCGCCCGGATTCATCGCCCGCGAGAGCAAGACGTCGAAGCACACGTGCACGTGGTGGTGGGAGTCGAGGTGCGTCGGCTCGCACCCGTAGCGCTCCCAGAACTCATCGAGCTGATCGCGTATGCAATCCGCCACCAGACGATGGACGCGCATATCGAGACTGAGCCGCCAGCGCCGCCGCCTCAGATCCGCGAAGTGCGCGCAGGCACGTCGCTGACGTTCCCGCACCGAGGGCGGTACGTCGGAGGACTCGAAGGCCTGGGTCAGGTTCAGGTGCAGGCCGATCGGCCGCTCCCGGTCACGCGCAATCTCGGCCGCGCGTCGGGAGTCGGGCATGTGGACCATCGCCGTGGCGGAGCTGATCGCCCCGGCGTCGAAGCACGTGTCGATCGCGTCGGTCGCGTCGCATGAGCCACCCCAGTCATCGGCGTTGACGATCAGGAGCCGCGGCATGGCCACTCTGGAGAGGATCAGCCCTGCCCCTCGCGAGTGACGCCGAGCGCGTCTTCGACCATCACGAGCGTCCGCTGGGGGTCGTGGCTCTCGAGGGTGCTCGCTCGCGCGATCCCCCCCTCGCGCCGGCGACGCTCGGGGTCGAGCCGGTAGGCATCGATGGCGGCCGCCAGCGCGGTGGGGTCATGCGACGGTGAGATGATCGTGCCGCCCTGATCGGGGATCAGGCCCTCGGCGCCCTCGGCGTCGGTGGCGATCACCGGCACCCCCACGAGCTGCGCCATCACGATCACGCGCGGCTCCCCCTCCGTCGGGCTCGGAGCGAACACGAGCAGGTCGCATGCGGAGAGGAACGCCTCGACGTGGCCGCGCACGTTGGGCACGAAGCGCACACGATCGCCGTAGGGCGCCGCGCGCTCGCGCAGCGCCCCCTCCTGCTCGCCCTCGCCGGCGAGGACGAGCAGCACGTCCTCCCCCAGATCGGCCATCGCGTCGATCACGACATCGTTGCGCTTGCGCCGCTGAAAGCGCGAGATGCAACCTACGACGAGGGTCCCATCGTCCGCGCCCCAGGCCTCGCGCAGCCTGACCCGGCTCGCCTCGTCGAAGCCGACCTCGTCCGTGTCCACGAGATTGGGCACGACCTCGACCTTCCCGGCGGGGACCCCGGCGTCGACCACCGTGCGAAGCGTGCCCTGTGAGATCGCCATCACCCGGCGCGTCCGGCGCGCCGCGAGCGCGTATGCCCAGCGTGCCGGTCCGGCGCGCATCTGCGGGGGGACCGGTCCCCACTCGGCCCACACGATCGTGCCCGTCAGCCGCGCCGGCAACAGCGAGCAGAGCAGCTGCTCCTTCTTGAAATGAAGCAGCAGGGCTCCCACCGGACGCTCGGCCCGCAGCGCGCGCGCAACGCGAAGCAGTATCACCGGCGCCTGAAGCGCGACCCGAACAACACTGCGCCGGGAGAGCTTTCCTCCGATGTCGATCTCGCGGACGCGGACGCCGGCACTCGCGGCGATATCGGGAACGTTGGTGAGCAGCACCACGTCGTGCCCCCTGGCTGCCAGCGCCGCGAGGAGATCGACATTCGCGTACTCTGCGCCGCCGCGCTCGTTCGTCGTCTGAAGGGAAACGATGCGGTCGCGGCGCAAGCTGAGCTCATACTATCCGGCCGGCATGAGTGCACATACCCCGTCGGCGCTCGGATGACCTCGCACTCCCGATCGGGCAGAGAGCGCGTCGCCGCATGCCTCATCGTGCAGAACGAGCAGGACCGGCTCGAGGCGGCGCTCGAGAGCGTGGCATTCTGCGACGAGGTGATCGTCGTCGACGGCGGGTCCACCGATGACACGATCGAGATCGCCGAGCGCGCCGGCGCGAGGGTGATCGAGAACCCCTGGCCAGGGTTTGCCACCCAGCGCAATGTCGCGCTCGACGCCGCCGCCAGCGATTGGATATTCGAGCTCGACGCCGACGAGCGCGTCTCGCCTCTACTGCGCGCGAGCATCGAGGCCCTCCTCGCGGCGGCGCCGGCCGGGTCGGCGATGGCCGTATGCGCGCTGCGCAACCGCTTCCTCGGCAGGCCGCTCGGTCCATCCGCCAAGTATCCGGCGTATCGCTCGCGGTTCTTTCGACGCGAGGCATACAGGCACGATGAGTCGCGCGCGGTGCACGAGGGAGTCGAACCGCACGAGCGCCCAAGGGTGCTCGACGGCGACCTCGAACACGAGCTCGCCGGCACCGTCCGCGAAGCGCTCAAGGACACCTGGCACTATGCCCAGCTCGAGAGCAGGCACATACCAGCGCCGCAGAAGGCCCACGCGTACGCGGTCGGCATCGTGCTGCGACCGACCGCGAAGGTCCTCTACCGAACGATTGTGGACGGTGGCTGGCGCGATGGCTGGAGAGGTCTGCTGAAGATCTCGCTGGACGCAACCTCCGACGCGCTTGTGTGGACGCTGGCGTTGACGCGCCGCAGGCGCGGCGGGGTGGGCACAAACGGGGGGGCGCCGGACACGGCCACGATCGCCCACTTCGGGCGCCGACCGACAGGCCCGGCCAAGGTCGTCGCCGTGGCAGGCTCCGGCCCGGCCGCACAGGACGCGGGGAGGTGGCTGAGCGAGCTGCAGCGCCTCGGCGTCGACGTGGCGCTCGTAGCGGCCGAACCGGGCGCCGCAGCGAACGCGGGCGCCACCGCGGCCGGCGCGAACCCTCCCGTGCAGGAGATCCCCGTGCACGTCGTCGAGCACCTGCGCCCGCTGGCCGTCATCCGGGCGTTGGAGATGGAGACGCAGCTGCGCACGGTCGACGCCGTCGTGCCCGTCGGACGGCGCGCTCGCCTGGTATGGCACCTGGTGCCTTCGACCCTCAGGCCGGCGATCGCCGGCCTGAGCATCGATGTGGATCCGCCAAGCGCGGCCGAGCTCGCCAGCGCGGGCGCCAAGCGCGGCTGAGCAGCCGCGCTGGGGTACCCGCGCAGAATGCTCAGGTCGTCCGGATGATCAGCACCGAGCAGGGCGCGTGGTGAGACACCTTGTTGGGCACCGAGCCCAGCAGGAAGCGCTTGGCGCCCGTCATTCCCTTGTTGCCCACGATGATCAGGTCCGCCTCGCGCTCCTCGGCCACATCCAAGACGGCATCCGCAGGGTCGCCCTGGCGGGCGTAGACGTCCACCGGGACGCCCGCCTCTCGGGCGACGGCAGCGGCGGCCTCGAGCGTGGCGTCGACGTCCTCGCGTGGGTTTATGGCCCACTGCAGGTCCTCCGGCGCGGCCCGTCTCTCCTCGTGCAGCCGCTGCGCGGGCACTGGCTCATACGCGCTCACGAGCTCGAGCTTCGCGCCGACGGCACGGGCCAGGTCGACCGCCTGGCGCACCGCCTGGGTGGCCGTATCGGAACCGTCCGTTCCAACCACGATCGATCTGAACATGACTCTCCTTGCGCACGCTGTGATCAGGGCGCTGAGCCGCGCGGGCGCCAGCCGCCGGATCATAGCCGTGCGGCAACCGCCCCGGACGCCGGCGAGCATCGCGCGCGGTCCTCGCGACTGCGGGCGCTCCTAGTATTCGCGTACGTTGATCGATCTGCACTGTCACATACTTTCCGGTATCGACGACGGTCCCACGACGATCGATGGCTCCGTCGCACTCGCTCGAGCTGCGGCGGCGGCGGCCACGAGCACGATCGTGGCGACGCCACATGTAAGCTCGCACTACCACAACGACGCGGACACGATCGCCGGGCTGGTCGAGTCGCTCAGCGCGCGCCTGGCCGATGAGGGCGTCGCGCTGGAGGTCCTCGCCGGCGCCGAGATCGCGCTAACGAGCGTCGTCGAGGTGGAACCCGCACAGCTGTCGCGACTCGGTCTGGGGGGCGGTGAATGGCTGCTCATGGAGCCGCCTTTCGCTCCGGTCGCCACAGGTCTCGAGAGCATCATCTCCGATCTACAGCGCGGGGGCCATCGCATTCTGCTGGCTCATCCGGAGCGCTGTCCGGCCTTCCACCGCGATCCGCGGATGCTGGAGTCGCTCACCGGGAGCGGGATCCTGACATCGATCACCGCAGGGTCCCTCGTAGGCAGGTTCGGGGAGCGGGTACGTCGCTTCGCGCTCGGGATGATGGATGCCGGTCTCGCTCACAACGTGGCCTCCGACGCCCACGACCACCTCCAGCGCCCCCCGGGAACGAAAGCGGAGCTCGAGCAGGCCGGCTTCGCGGCCCTCGCGGACTGGCTGACGCACGAGGTGCCCGCGGCGATCTTGAGCGGCGAGGCGTCGATTCCGCCGAGGCCCGTGGTCAAGCTCCCGCGCTTCGCGCCGACGGCGCGCCGCGGCCGCTGGCGCCGGCAAATCGACCGCTTCAGGCGAGCTTCGTGATGGCCACGATCATCCCGATCACCACGAACACGACGATCGCGATCTGGGTCCAGATCCAGAATGGAGACATGGCGAGCGACAGCGTAGCTGGAGCGCGCGGGCGGGTGGTTGCGTAGCTCGGCCGGCCCGCGACTATCGTGTGTAGCATGCAAGCAAGCGCCCTGGCGGGAGGAGCCCGCGCCCATAACGCCGCACGCCTTCGCAAGCTGCTGCTGTCGCTGGCGCTCGGGTTCAGCGTGTTCGCGTGGCTCGCGCCGGTTGGTCGGGGCGAACGCACCGTCAACGCGCATCGCTCGTCTGTGGCGCCACTCGGAGGCGTGAACGTCGCGCCCGTGTCGCGCGGCGCAAGCCTCGCGGGCGTCGACCGCGAGATCGCCTTCGCGCACTCGCTCCATGCGAACGTCGTGCGGGTTGAAGTGCCCTGGTCGGAATTCGAACCGCTTGGTCCGAACCAGATCGACCCGCGCGCGCTGGCGATCACCGACCGGCTGATGAGCGACGCTGGAGCGGCCCACATCGGGGTGATCGCGATGGTGCAGAGCACGCCGTGCTGGGCCTCCTCGGCGCCCGCGTCGCTGCTGCGCGCATGCGTTACCGGCAGACCGAGTAAGGCGAACGCCTGGCCGCCGAGCAATCCCTCGACCTATGCGGCCTTTGTGGCCTACCTCGCGCAGCGTTACGGACCGCGCTTGGCGGCGATCGAAATCTGGAACGAGCCGGACCAGGCCAACCAGCGCTACTTCGCGGGGCCCGAAAAGCCAAAGCGCTACGCCGCCATCCTCAGGGCCGCATATCCGGCGATCAAGCAGGCCGACCCACAGCTGCCCGTGCTGGCCGGCTCGCTCGTCGGCTCCAACGGCGTCTTCTTGCGCCTCCTGTACGCGGCCGGGATCGAGGGCTACTACGACGGGCTCTCGGTCCACTTCTACACACTTGTCCTCGCATCACTGCGCGCGATCCATGAAACGCAGCTCGCGAACCACGACACCAAGCCACTGTGGCTCACCGAGTTCGGGTGGAGCAGCTGCTGGCCCCGGCACGTCGTCGAGCAGGAACAGGCGTGCGTGACGGCGGCAACGCAGGGAGCCAACCTCGCGAACACGTTCCGCGCCCTCGCGCGAGCGCCGTTCATGGCCGCCGAGCTCGTCTACGCGCCGCAGGACTCCTCGGCGGAACACTTCGGCGTGCTGGCGGCGAACGGCGCGCGCAAGCCGGCGTTCTCCGCGCTCGCACGGGTGTTCGTCACGCCGCTGGGCGCCATCAGCCCAGTCACGCTGAGCCTCAGGCGCCGCGGCGGCTCGGTGGTGGCGAGCGGCTCGGCGCCGGTGGGCGACTACATGGAGCTGGAAGCCTTCCAGGGGAGCGTCCTTCGCTACACGGCGCTGTTCACGCTCGACCGCTTCAACCACTACTCGATTCGGCTGCCGGCGGTTCTCGGCGCGAGCGGCCTGCGGGTCCGCGTGTACCAGTACTGGGCGGGGGCGGGCCGAGACGCGCACAAGAGCATCTGAGCGAGGCCGGGACCCCGCGATCGGGATCCCGCGGTCGCGCTCTCAGATCACTCCGCGTTGCGGAACAGCGCCGACAGCGTCAGCGCCAGGATCTTCAGATCGAGACCGAGCGACCAGTTGGCGATGTAGTAGTTGTCCCACTCAACGCGTTCCGCCAGGGACGTCTGGCCGCGCAGCCCGTGCACCTGAGCCCAGCCGGTGATGCCCGACTTGACCCTGTGGCGGTCGCCGTAGCGCACGACGTCCTGCCTGAACAGCTTCACGAACTCAGGCCTCTCGGGGCGGGGACCGATCAGGCTCATGTCCCCTTTCAGGACGTTCACGAGCTGGGGCAGCTCGTCCATCGAGGTGCGGCGCAGGAAGCGCCCGACCGTCGTGCGGCGATCCTCGCCCTCGACGCCCCCGGGGGCGGTGTCCCCGCCGAGCAGGAACTCGAGCGCCCCCACCTCGTCGTCGTCGCTCGGCTCTGTCTGGCCGGGCGCCAGCCGCATCGAGCGAAACTTGTAGAAGTCGAAGACCTTGCCGTCACGGCCCACGCGACGCTGGCGGAACAGCACGGGGCCGGGTGAGCTCAGCGCGACGGCCAGCGCCGCGCACAGCATCACGGGCGCGAGCACCACGAGCAACACCAGCGCGAAGATGCGATCGAACGCGTGCTTCAGGGCAAACTGGGTGCCCCTGGGATCGACCGTCGTGAACGACATGAGGGGCAGCCCGCCGACCGTGTCATACCCGACGCGGTTGTTGATCGTGTCGAACATGCGCGGCACCACCGACACCTCGATGCCCAGCTCCTGACAGCGCTGGATCAGACGACTCACGCGCTCGTCGGCGACGGAGGAGAACGCCACGATCAGGTTCCTGACGCCCGTGCGCAGGACCGTCTCGTCGAGATCCTCGACCGTGCCCAGGACCGGCACATCGCGCCCCCCCACCTCCGCGATCGAGCGGGGGTCCTCATCCAGGAAGCCGACCGGAACCAGACCATACTCGGGGTGGCTCTCCAGCCGGCGCGCAACCTGCGCCCCCACCACCCCGGCGCCCATGATCAGGACGGGCTTGCCCACCAGCCGGTGAGCGCGCGCCAGGCGCTGTGCCAGCGACAGGGCCACGCGCCCGAACCCGACGGCGAGCAGCGCCAACAGCCACGCACGGACCCACTGCGACTGGTCGGGCACCCGCCCGTTCACGAACAGGCCGATCATCTCCACAGCCATCGCCGCCACCGACACGGCGCTGACGACCGGCACCACGCCATCGAGGACGAGGGCACGAAGGCGCGTGCGATAGAGCCCGCGCAGGTGGAACAGCAACATGACCAGCGGTGGCAGCAGAAGAAGCGGAGCGCTCACGGCAGGGATGTGCAGGACGGACTGCACGCCGCCCTGGGCGATCACCACCGCCGCGCACAGAAGCGTGAAGTCGACCGCTTGGCGAAGGATCGTCCACCCCGACCCCTCGAGCGCCCATTGCAGCGGGCCACGAAAGGCCTCGGGTCCCAGCGTCCTCGGCCACGGCGCGTCGCGTGTCAGCCTGCTGCGAAGCGGGAGCGTGGTCGATGTCTGCTGTGAGATGCGTGAGCGGTCCATGTGCGAACGGCGTCCTTGTCCTAGTCGGTTACTCGGGTCCTGCGCGGCATCCCTTTAGCTGCCCTGCCCGCGCGCCCCGGCTGTCCGCGCCATCCGCCGTGTGAGTATGCCTGTAACGGCCAGCGCTACAAGGGCGATCAGCACGTATGCGAGGTTCTGTCCGGAAAGTCCGAAGATTTCCGAACCCCCCGCGGCCTGCGACGCTTCATCCCGAGCGGATGCCGGGTACAGAAGAGAGCCGTTTCCCGAGGCCGCTCCCGCCTGCCTCCTGGCCGCAGCGGAGCGCCCGGGAATACCAGAGACGGCGTGCGCTCCGCTCCCGTGGCGCCCGCGTGCCGCGCCGTTGCGCGCGCCGGCGCTCGACGCGGCCGTCGTCGTCGTTGACCCGCCGCCACTAGCGCTCGGAAGCCCTTCGCCCCCGCTCGAGGAGCCGCCGCTCTGGGGACCTCCGCCCCCCGGGCCACCCCCGTTGAGCAGCGAGGAGCCGAGGATCGCCTGGTTTCCCTCGCCCGGACCGCCGTAGCCGCTCAGCAGCGAGCTGGCCTGCGCGGTGGCGGGTACGGCGGCCGATACGGCCACCAACCAAACAATTGTCGGTGTGATCATGCGACGACTGCTCATGCTTCCCTGCCTTGATCCCCTTCTTCGGCCTGAGTAACTCTGTGTCAACTCTCCGTGCCTGCTTGAGTCATCGCCCTGCCTCTTAAAGTCGGCCGCTTGAGCGCACAAGCGCAGACCTCAACGAATCGACGAGGGTCCGCCATACCCTAGCGAAGGTTGAGGCGGGTGTCGAGGCGAGAATTCCACGTTGGGGCAAATAAATCCGAGAAACTCAAGCGAGTTGCTGAGCCTTGAGTAGGATTGACCGGTTTAGCTCCTCGACGCTTACCCGCCGGCCCACGCGAGCGAGCGAAAGCGCTTGGCGCGTGAGCGGATCGCGAGGGTTCAAGCGGGCGGCCCGTTCGAGGAGTCGCAGCGCCGCCTCGCGTTCACCCCTCGTGGACGCGATCGCTCCCCGCTCGAGGGTCGCGTAGGCGTCGCTCGGGGTTCGGCCGAGAGCCAGCGAGAACTCGTGGTCGGCGAGCGCCAGGTCGCCGTATCGCACAGCGATGCTGCCGGACACCAGGTAGGCCTCATCGCTGAACGGGTTCAGCTGCGCCGCGTGTTCGAGGCGTGCGTAGGCCTTTCTCGGCGCCGCCGTCCAGATGCGAGCCGCGCTCTGCACCTGAAGCTGGCTCAACCACGGCGCGGCCAGCGCCACCACGGCGCAGAGCACGAGCAGCGCCGCCGCGACGCGGCGCGCGCGCGAGCCCAGCGGTGGCTTCCCGCGGACGCGCGCCCCCTCGGGCTCCGCGAGCGCGGCCGACGTCCCGGCTCGCGGTGCGCCGCGCGAGCCATCCGGCGTCGGCCCGACGGAGCGGGGCTCGAGCGCGCAGGCGATGCCAAGCAGCGCAAACGCAGGCGCTCCCAGGCCCGCGAACTCCCAAAACCAGTCGAACGATCCGTGGACGACCCAGTAGCCGAACCCGGCGAGCGCCGCCGCCGCGACCTCGCATGCCAGCGGGTCGAGTTCCGGTAGGCGCTTCGGCCGCACGGCGCGCGCGCCCGCGAGCAGGGCCGCGCCGAGCCCGAGGAGCGCGAGCAACGCACCGAGCAGGCCCGTGTCGAGGAGCGTGCGAAGCTCGACGCTGTGCGGGTAGTGAGGCGTCTCGTCACTGCGGCCGTGCACGAGATAGGGCTGCTGGAAGTTGTCCGCGCCGATCCCGATCAAAGGATGCGCAAGGAATTCGTTCAGCGACACGCGGTAGAAGTCATAGCGGTTGCTGCCGAGCCCGCTCGTAAGCCGATTTCCCGTCGTGCTGTTCGCCGCATAGCCTCCCTTGAACGTGTCCCAGCCGTGCCTGATCCGCGTCACGGGGTCGCCAGCGAGCGCCGCTCCGACACCCAGGCCGACGAGCAGCGTTGCGATCGCCACCGCGCCCACTGTTCTGCGTATCCGCCGTACGGAGGCCTCAGAGAACGCGCGGCGGCTCTCGATCGCGGCGCCCAGCGCCACGAGGACCCCCACCGCCAGCGCAGCCGCGAATGTCGCCGTCGTGGCGCTGTGAACCGCCGCCGGCGTAACGGCGCCACCCTTCAGATGATCCCCGACCCGTAGCACCGCTGGCGCCGCGGCGCCAATGCCCGCCGCCACGGGCACGAGCACGGCGAAGGTACGCGTGCGCGCAGGCAGCAGCGCAAACACGAGCACGAGCATCACCGGCGTCGCGTAGAGCGATCCACGACTCTGGCTGAGCAGGGCAACCTCCGCCAACAGCACCGCGCCGCCGGCGAGCACGCCACGCAACCCCCAGTGCAGGCGTCCGCTGCGCGCCAACAGCAGTGCCGGCCAGAACGCCATCAGCCACAGCGCGGCGTTAGCGTTCGCGTAGCCGCTCGGATAGACCAGGCGCCCGCCGGGAAACAGGGCCGGAAGGCCTGCGCTCGAGGCGGCGTCCGCGTGCAGCGCCACAAACGCCGCGAGCCCGATCATGGCCACCGTCCACCCTCCAAGGACCAGCGCGGCGCTGCGTCCGCGCTGGCGCCAGCAGGCGAACAGCGCGAACACGAGCAGGTAGAGCAGCGTCCGGTCAGCCCCTTCCCAGGCATCTCCCCGCACCCCGGCCCACAGAATCGAGAGAAAGCTGAGCGCCGTGTATGCGGCCAGGCATCCGAGCGCAATCCTGACCTCCGTCGGGATCTCACTCTGACGCAGGCCCACAGCGGCGACCGTCAAGCAGAGCAGCGCCAGCACGAGCAGTCCTCCCGGGGCCCAGTGCGTGACCGGATAGCCGGCCTGGTCGGTTCCCCACACGACGAACAGCACGACCGCCGCAAGCGCGGGCACCGTCGCCGGGGCCCCGCGCAGCGACGCCATGAGCGCTTTCGTCATCGAGGTCACAATAATCGTCGGAGTGTCGGACTCCGAACAGCTCGTGCGCTTCTATGAGGAGGCCTACTCGCAGCCGCCCGCCGACGCGAGCGTGTACGCCCGCTGGCGCGCGCTGGGAGCGGTCGGGAAGGCCGACCACGCGATCTCCCTCTGCGCGCGGGCCGGCGTCCGTCCGGCGAGCACCATCGAGGTCGGCTGCGGCGACGGCGCGCTGCTCAGCGAGTTGCACCGGCGCGGCTTCGGCGGGCGGCTGTCCGGTGTCGAGATATCAGAGGCCGCCGTCGCGATCGCCCGAGATCGCGACGAGCTGGATGCGGTCGACCTCTACGACGGCCACAGCCTGCCGTTCGTCGACGGCGCCTACGACCTGGGCATCCTGTCGCACGTGCTCGAGCACGTGCCCGACCCCGCCTCCCTCCTGGCCGAGGTTGCCCGAGCGTGCCGCGCGGTGCTCGTTGAGGTGCCGCTCGAGGACAACCTGTCGGCGCGGCGACGGCGTAAGCGCGAGCACGCCGCCGAGGTCGGGCACCTCCACCGCTTGGACCGGGCAGGCATCCGGGAGATCGTCGCGCAGGCCGGACTGTCGATCGCCTGCGAGCTGGAGGATCCGCTGCCGCGCCGGGTGCACTGCTTCTTCGCGGCCTCTCGTCTGGAGCGCATCAGGGCAACCGCCAAGTCGGCCGCCAGATCAGGGCTCGATCGCATCGCGCCGCCGCTCGCGCGGCGGCTGTTCACGGTGCACTACGCGTGTCTGTGTCTGCCCCACGAGTAGCGGCGGCGAACAGCAGCGACAGTATCCGTCCCATCAAGTCGTCCGGGACGGCGTCCGGATCGGCGAGCTTCTGGCGCGCGATCCCGTCCGCAAGCGCGTCGATCACGAGCGCCAACTGCTCGGCCGGGATGTCCAGCTCGAGGTCGAACTCTCGCACCCCGTCGGCGACCAGCTTCGTGATCAGCCGGCGCATCTGAGCGAACCGCGCGGCGACCTTGGGGCGCACCTGCGCGTCGCGAACGCCGTAGGCCCAGAACTCCATGAACAGAAGCAGCACCTCCGGCTCGCGCTCGATCATCGTCATCCACTGACGCGCCCCGCCCCTGGCTCGCTCGGCCATCGAAGCGCGCGTGCGCACCGCATCGGAGATCTCGCGCGCATGCTCGTCGATCTCGCGCTCCATCAGCACCAGGAACAGGTCCTCCTTTCCGGTGAAGTTCGAATACAGCGCACCGGTTGAGAATCCGGCCTCCGAGGCTATCTCCTCGACCGTGGCACCGTGGAAGCCACGGGCCGCGAACACGCTTCGCGCGGCCCGCAGGAGTCGCTCGCGCGTGTTCGCCCTGCTCTGCTCGCGTGTCATCCGCACGGCCTCCACCGCTTAATCGTACTTGACAGAGCAACCGCTATTTCGATAACGTCCATTATCTGTCGCGCCGGCGATATCGCCGGCCGTTTCATGGTCCGGACCGCCCGGACACGACAACCACTTCAATGGGAGCAGCCCGATGGCGATCGCGGCAGGAACCGGAACCACCTCTTCCCCGACCCGGCCGATCACCGGGGGCGCATCCGGCGACGCCGCGAATCCGGCCAGCCTTCCCGCCGACGCGATCTCATACGAGGATCTCTACGCGCGCTGGGAGCGGGGCAACTGGAGCGCGACCGAGCTGGACTTCACCGAGGACGCGCGCCAATGGCGAGAGGACTTCACCGAGTTCGAGCGGCAGGCCGCCATGTGGAACTACTGCCTGTTCTTCTGGGGCGAGGACGCGGTCGCGGACAACCTCTCCCCCTACATCGACGCCGCGCCACTCGAGGAGCAGAAGTACTTCCTCACCACCCAGCAGGTCGATGAGGCGCGCCACGCCGTCCTGTTCAAGCGCTTCATGCACGAGGTCTGCGGCATCGGAGACGGCTCGATGTCGAGCGGCCTGGAGACGATCAAGCCCAAGCTGACGCCCGGCTTTCGCAAGATCTTCGATCGCCTCGATCGGATGGCCGACGAGCTGCGCGCGGACCGCTCGCCCGCTCAGCTGGCTGCGGCGGTGACCCTCTACCACATCGTGATCGAGGCGGCGCTGGTCCAGCCCGGCCAGCATTTCATCTGTAGCTATCTGGAAGAGCGCGACCACCTGCCGGCATTCCGTGAGGGCATGCAGAACATCGCCGCAGACGAGCAGCGCCACATCGGATTCGGCGTGAAGCTGCTCGCCGACCTCAACCGTGAAGATCCGGTGGGCGTTCCCCGAGCCGTTTCACGCATCCTGCGCGACGTCACGCGCTATACGGCACAGGTGCTCATGCCGCCCGGCTGGGACGAGCGCTACGTGACCGTGTTCAACTCCAACTTCGACGAGGTCGGCGTGGAGGGCTTCGTCTCGATGACGACCAAGCTGCGCTCCGCCGGTCTCGCGGTCGAGAGCCTGCCGGGACCGGCGGTCCTGCCTCCAGGCCTTTCACCGCTCGAAGTGACGCGCCGCGGGCGATCGCTGGCACAGGCCGGCGTGATCGGGGTACGCGAGGGACCGTCGGCGCGTGACCCGGAGACCGTCGCCCTGGTGTTCGACACGATCCGCGATCAGGTCAACCCCGACCATGGTCTGGCGCGCCCGCTGACGCTCCAATGGGAGTTCACCGACCCGGACATCTCGAGCTGGCATCTCGTCGTGAACAACGGCTCGAGCACGGTCGAGCCCGGAGAGGCGCTCAGCCCCGACCTGCGGCTTCGCCTCTCCTATCAGGACTGGGTGGACATCGTCGGACAGCGACTCAACCCGCTCCGCGCCATGGTCACCGGGAGGTTGCGCCCGCGCGGCAACCCGATCGCGCTTGCGCAGCTGACGAAGATCTTTCCGCGCGGCTGACCTCGAAGATCTCTCCGCGCTCATCCGATCCCGAACTCTCGCTCGGCCGCCGGCCTGCCCGTGCCCGGTCCGTTGACGCCAGCGCCTTCGTCGGACGGTGCGCGCGCCGCGGACTTCGTGCCGGAGGTGGACGCCACGCCGGAGGCTTGCGCGGTGGCGGGCGCTTCCGCCTGGGGGGACGCGGATCGCGGGGAGTACGGGTGAGCACCGGCGAGCGAGACCGATCCATATGCCCCCGGCGCGCCGGCCTGCTCGGGGCCGAACTCACGTGCCGCCCTTGCCGCCGCGGGCAATCCGGCGGTCCCTACGCCCGGGCGCCCGCCGGCCGAGACGTTCCGATGGAGCGCGCCCAGCGTTCCTTCGGCCAGCCGATCCTCCGCTGCGCGGGACCCGCCCGCGCCGTAGGCTCCACCGGGTAGCGGTGGGTGGCCGCGTGCGAGATCGCGCGTGTGGACGGGAGCGCGCGGGGCGAGACCACCGGTGAACGCGACACAGCCCGCTCCGACCCCCAGCGCCAGCAGGCATCCAACGGCGACCTTCGCGCCAAGCGGTCCGCCTGCCCACAGCCAGCTTCCGCCGGCCGCGCCGCCGACGCCCGCGGCTCCCGACGCGGAGAGGGCGCCACCGGCGCCGGCGCCCCCCTGCGCGCCTGCGGCGCCGAGCGCGGCGCCTCCCTGGCCACCTGCACCCGCACCCGCTCCAATCCCGGCTCCCGCGTGCGCGGCCACGCCGGCCCGAGTGAGGACCTCGGCGCCCAACCCCCAGGGCAGGAGCACCGGAGGCAGCGCCGCGGCCAGCCCGCGCAGGGAGAGCACGTACGCCCGACACGCCGGACACTCGCTGCGGTGGATCAGCGCAAGCCGGTAGCGCTCGCCGTTGGGGTCGAGGATGCCGTAGGCCAGCCCGCGCATCAGCGACCCCTGCTCCTCGCACCAGGCTCCTGCCCGGATCGTCTCGGCGAGTTGCTCCACCTTGCCCGCCACCCCCGGGCGCCCGGGTCCCTGACCGTCCATCAGCTTGCGCATCCGTGACTCGCTGATGCCCATGCGCGCCGCCGCCTGCGACCGCGACAATCCCTGTAGGTAGCAGAGAGCAGCTGCTTCCCGCTCGCGCGCACTCAAGCGCCCCCGCAGCCCCTCGAGCAGCTGGCGGAGCCTGATCCGATCGTCCAGCTCGGATGCCAGATCGGGGTCATCGACGCCGTCCTGGGCATTCACGACGCCGGCGCGCCCCTCCCACGGACCGTGGCTTCCCAGGGCGCCGCCGGGATGGATCCGCCGGCGCGCGCGAAGCTCCTCGATCGCCCGGCGGAACGTCACCAGCGTCAGCCACCCCGCGGGGTTTGCGATCTGCTGGCCGTCCAGCACGGCGGCGTACAGGCCATGCCACGCCTGGGCGTAGCAGGCTTCGAGATCGCTCGCGTCCAGGGTCGCGCCGCCAGCGCCCAAGCGCGCCCGCACCGCCGCGATCACGCGCCCACGGAGCGCATCGAACTCCTTGCGCAACAGACGCTCGGCACGGTAGCGGCGAAGGCTCGAGGGACTCACCTGCGGGAGATTATGGATACCGCGCGTCTGGCGATCGTTCGATCCGCTCGCACCGCAGGCGCAGCGGCGGCGATCGCAGCCGGCGCCCTGAGCTGCGGGTATCGTCACGCAATCTCGACGCCGCCCGCGCCCATCCCCGTCGCCGTGCCTGTGACCGCCGAGGTGCTCGGCATACCGCTTGCGGTGTCCGACTACGAGGAGGTGATGGACTGGATGGACGCGATGATCGCAGCGGGCGGGCGGGGCTACGTGACGGCTGCAGCGGTCAACCTCGTGATGTCGGCACGAGAGGACCCGGCCACGCGAGCTGCCGTGCTGGGCGCCACGCTCGCCGTGCCCGACGGCCAGCCGCTGGTGTGGGCGCTGCGTGCGCTCGGGCACGGTCGGGCGACCCGTGTCTATGGCCCGGACCTGATGGCCCGCTTCTGCGCGCGTGCCGCCCAGGGGCGCACTCCGATCTATCTCTACGGTGGTCGCTCCCAGGCGGCGCTCGAGCAGCTCGAACGACGCCTGCGCGCGCGCTTTCCCGGCCTTGAGATCGTCGGCGGCTTCTCGCCCCCGTTCCGCCCGCTGACCGCTGCCGAGGAGGAGCATGTGACCGCCGAGATCGAGGCCTCCGGCGCCGCGGTGGTTTGGGTGGGGACCGGACAGCCCAAGCAGGAGAAGTGGATGTTCGACATGCGCCCTCGCCTGTCGGCGCCGCTGCTCGTGGGAGTCGGCGCAGCGTTCGACTTCCACGCCGGCATCGTTTCGCAGGCTCCTGCCTGGATGCAGCGCTCGGGGCTCGAGTGGGCCTATCGCCTGTCGCGCGAGCCACGGCGCCTGTGGCGGCGCTACGCATCCCAGAACCCGCGGTTCCTCGCCGGCTTTGCGCGCCAGTACATACGCCATCGCCGGATCGGGCGAGGGTGAGCCGCTGAGGTGAGGGTCTTCGGCTGTACCCGCGAGAGCCTCCGCCGGGCGCCGCTAACCTCTTGGCTTGCATGACCCCCTCGCTGAGCACCGCTGGCGTGTCCGTCGTCGGCCTTGGCCGCGTCGGGCTGCCGCTAGCCCTGTCGTTCGCAGACCGCGGTCTCGAGGTGGTGGGGATCGACAATGACCCGGCCCGCCTGGATGCCCTGCGCGAAGGCAGGATGCCGTTCGCAGAGACCGGCACGCAGGATCTGCTCGACGCGGTCATGGCAAGCGGCCGGCTCTCGCTTTCCGAGCGCGCCGCCGATGCGGCGCGCGCCCCCCACATCGTGATCACGCTTGGCACTCCCTCCTTCTCGCACATCGAGATCGACATGCGCGACATCCGATCGGCGCTCGATGACCTGCTCGGCGTGCTCGCGCCCGGGCATTGTCTGACCCTGCGCTCGACCGTCGCGCCCGGCACGACGGAGTTCGTGGCCGGTTATCTGGCCAAGCACCGCGGATTCGACATCGGTGAGGACGTGTTCGTGGCCCACGCTCCCGAGCGCATCGCCGCAGGGCGCTTCCTGGAGGAGATCGACACGTTGCCGTGCATCATCGGCGGAGTGGGCGCTCGCTCGGGGGAAGTCGCCGCGGAGCTGTTCGCTGCGTTCGCGGCTCCGATCGTGCAGACGACACCCGTGCAGGCGGAGCTCGCCAAGATCTGGACGAACATCCTGCGCTACACCCACTTCGCCCTGCCCAACCTGTTGATGATGGACTGCGAGCGCGCCTCGGCAAACGTATTCGAGGTCATCGACCTGATCAACCGCGACTATCCCCGCGGAGGTATCGCCCAGCCGGGCCTCACGGCGGGCACATGCCTGCGCAAGGACTTCGCCTTCTCCGAGGAGAGATCGGCCGCGCCGGGGATGCTGCTGGCCGTTTCGCGGGTCAACGAGTCGGTGCCGCTGTTCCTGCTGGAAGGGGTCAAGCGTCGCGTGGGCACGCTGGCGAACCGCAGGGTGGCGGTGCTCGGGCTTGCCTTCAAGGCAGACACCGACGACGAGCGGGACTCGCTGGCGCACAAGCTGATCCGCCTGCTCGAGCGCGAGCTGGCGGACATTCGCGTTCACGACCCGCACGTGCCCACGCCGACGGTGTCGCTCGAGGAGGCAGCCGACGGCGCCGACATCGTGATCGTGGCGACCAACCACTCGGACTTTCGCGATCCGCGCACGCTTGCCGCGATCACCGCGATGGCGAGCGAGGACTGCCTGGTGGTGGACCCCTGGAACTGCTGGGGCGCGGCGCAGGTGTTCGCCTACGCCTCCGAGCTGTCCGCCCTGGTCGGCAGCACATGAGCCGCGTGCTGGTAACCGGCGGCGCGGGCACGATCGGAGCCGCCGTCGTCAACCGACTTCTCGCCGATCCCTCATACGAGGTGCGCGTATCCGACCAGCGGCCGGCGCCGCAGTGGATGCGCGAGGGCTGCGAGGTGCACACCGGCGATCTGCGCGTTTCCAGAGAGGCGCTCTCGGCGACGAAGGGCTGCTCCTACGTGATCCACCTTGCGGCGATCGTTGGCGGCATCGCCAACTTCCACCGCCTGCCCCACACCCTGACCGAGGTCAACAGCGCGCTCTACAACGCCGTCATCCGCGCGGCGATCGATCTCGATGTCGAGCGCTTCGTGTATGTGTCCTCCTCGATGGTGTTCGAGCGGGCCGAGCTGTTCCCCACACCGGAGGACTACCTTCCCAAATGCCCCGTGCCGATCTCCGCCTACGGCTTCTCCAAGCTCACGGGAGAGGTCTACTGCCGGGCTGCCCACGAGGAGCACGGCTTCCCGTACACGATCTGCCGCCCGTTCAACGCGTACGGCCCCGGAGAGCTGCCGGACTCCGAGCCCGGCATCGCTCATGCGGTGCCAGACCTGATCTGCAAGGTGCTCTCCGGCCAGCGGCCGCTCGAGATCTTCGGCTCGGGGGAGCAGACCAGAACGCTCACCCACGTCGAGGACATAGCCGACGGCATCGTCACCGCCATGGGATCGTCGGCGGGGCTGAACGAGGACTTCAACATCTCGGCCTCACGCGAGCTGACGATCGCCGAGATCGCACGCATCGTGTGGGAGGCCTGCGGAGAGCACCCGGAGGAGTTCGCGCTCGAGCACCTGCCGACATTCCCGGTCGATGTCCAGCGCCGCTGGCCCTCGGTGGAGAAGGCCCGCGAGCTGCTCGGCTGGCACGCCCGGATCGACGTCGAGGACGGGATCGCAGCCACCGTACGGTGGCTGCGTGGGCGAAGCGCTCCCGCTCGTGAGTCGGCGACGAGCGCCCGCTCATGAACATGGGGGTGCCGCTGTTCGACACCTCGACACCGCTGCGCCCGGTGCGCGAGGAGCTGCGCGCAGCGGTCAACCGGGTGCTCGACTCCGAGCGCTACATACTCGGGCCCGAGGTGAGCGCGTTCGAGCGGGAGTTCGCCTCCTACTGCGGCGCCGAGCACGCCATCGGGGTCGCCAACGGGACCGAGGCGATCACGATCGCGCTGCGCGCGATGGGCGTCGGCCCGGGCGACGAGGTGGTCGTTCCCTCGTTCACCTTCTACGCCTCCGCCGAGGCGATTCCCCCGACCGGGGCGACGCCCGCGTTCTGCGATATCGACCCGAACACCTACTGCGTCACCGCCGACACCGTGCGTGCGGCACTGACGCCCCGCACGAAGGCGGTGATCGCCGTGCACCTGTTCGGCAACGTCGCTCCGGTCGGCGAGATCGAGGCGCTGGGCGTACCCGTCCTCGAGGACGCGGCCCAGGCCGCCGGCGCGACGGCGGCGGGGGGGCGTCCCGGCGCGCTGGCGACCGCGGGGACCTACTCGTTCTTTCCGTCGAAGAACCTCGGTTGCTTCGGCGACGGCGGCATGATCGTGACCTCCGATCGACAGCTGGCCGAGACTGCACGCGTCCTGCGCTTCCACGGCTCCCGCGACAAGGTCACCTACGAGCTGCTCGGCTACAACTCCCGCCTGGACGAGCTGCAGGCGGCGATCCTGCGGGTGCAGCTCCCTCACCTCGACGGGTGGGCGGCGGGACGCCTCAGGGCCGCGCATCACTACGAGCAGTCCGGGCTCGGCGAGCTCGTGCGTCTGCCGCGACCCGTCGAGGGGGCATCGCCGGCCTGGCATCTGTATGTCGTGAGCGACCCACAGGTGGGGCGCCTGGAAGGCGCGCTCGCGGCGGCGGGCATCGGCCACAAGCCCTACTACCGGACTCCGGTCCACAGGCAGGCGTCGATGCGCCAGTGGGCGGGCCGTGCGGAGCTGCCGGGAACCGAGCAGGCCGCCCGCACGCACCTCGCGATTCCGATGAGCCCGGTGCTGACGCGCGAGCAGGCCGACGAGGTCGTGGCTGCGGTGCGCCGAGCGCAGGGGTGATGCATCCCGCGTGTGGGCCGAAGGGCCGAGCCCTCTAGCGCCAGCGCTCGAGCAGATCCTCCGGTCCCACCTCGCGCACGACACGTGCCGGCACTCCCATGACCACCGCACGGGCGGGCACGTCACCGCTGACGAGCGCTCCGGCCGCCACGAAGGCCTCCTCGCCGATCTCGACGCCCGGCGTCAGCACGGCGCCAGCCCCGACGCGACACGCGCGCCGCAGGGTGGGGCCCCGCAAGCTCGTTTCGGGCCCATGGCGTGACATCGTGTCGTCGTTCGTCGTGGTGACTCCCGGGCCGACGAAGACGTCATCCGCCAGCACCGTGAACGCGCAGAGATAGACATCCGTCTGCACGCTCACCCGAGCGCCCACCCGGACGTCGTTGTCCACCACGCTTCCCCGGCCGATCACCGACCCCGCGCCGATCAGGGAGCGCTCGCGCACGTAGCACTGGTCGCCGAGTATGGCGTCCTCGCCGACGGACGCCCCGGCGAACACCACCGCGCCCGAGCACACGGTGACCCGCACATCGAGCTCGAGCCGGCCGAGCTCCCCGTGCGCGGCTGAGCGGCGCGCCAACCTCGGGCGCTTGCCGAGCACGACGTGATCCTCGATCGCGCAACCGTCGGCGATCCGCACGCCGTCGTGAACGACGACGTGCGCGCCGAAGGAGACGCCGGCGGCGATCTGAACGTCCTCGCCCAGCATCAGGCCGGGTGCAAGCGGGCTCGCCGTCAGCGCCATCCCGGCTCTCCCGCTCGTCCTGCCTGCGGCACCGCCACGCCCGCTACCCGGACGCGCGCACTCACAGCCGCACGACGCTGGCGAGCTGCGAGGAGCCAGTGACGCCGCGCAGGTCCACCACTAGGCGGGCACGCTTGGCGACGAGGCCATGATCGACGTTCGGATGGGCCGTGACGATCAGGGCTAGGTCGGCGGCCTTCAGGGCCTCCTCCAGGGGCGTGCTCGAGAGCCCGAAGTCCGCGAGGACAGGCACATGCGGGTCGTGATAGCTGATGTCCGCTCCCAGATCGACGAGCAGCGAGATGATCTTCAGCGCCGGCGATTCACGGGTGTCGCCGACGCCCGGCTTGTAGCTGACGCCCACCACTGCGATGCGGGCGCCTTTGACCGACATGCCCGCGTCGTTCAGGGCGCGCTGGACCTTGGCAACGCAGTGGTAGGGCATCTGCTGGTTGACCTTGCCGGCCAGCTCGATGAACTCCGTCGCCATGTCGAACTCGCGCGCGCGCCAGCTCAGGTAGAACGGGTCCACGGGTAGGCAATGCCCTCCCATGCCCGGTCCTGGGTCGAACCGCATGAACCCGTACGGCTTCGTCGAGGCGGCCTCGACTACCTCCCAGATGTCAATCCCCATTCGGTCGGTGAGCATCGCGAGCTCGTTGACCAGCGCGATGTTCACGGAGCGGAAGATGTTCTCGAGCAGCTTCGTCAGCTCGGCCGCCTCGGGACTCGAGACGCGCACCAGGTTCTCGCACACGAGTCCGTACAGCGCCTCGGCGCGCTGGGCGCACGCCTCGGTCAGTCCACCCAACACCTTCGGGGTGTTGCGCAGATTGAAGTCCGTTCTACCCGGATCAACCCGCTCGGGAGAGAACGCCAGATGAAAGTCCCGGCCGGCCGCCAGCCCAGACTCCTCGAGCAGGGGCGCCACGCGCTCGCGCGTCGTCCCGGGGTAGGTGGTGGACTCGAGCACCACCAGCTGATCGGGCTGGAGCACCTCCGCCAGCCCCCGGGAAGCGTCGATCAGCGAGCCCAGGTCGGGCTCGCGATTTGGCGTGAGCGGTGTTGGCACGCAGATCAGCACGGCCTCCGCCTCCGCCAGCCGCGCGTAACGCGTGGTGGGGTGGATGCGCTCCGAGATCTCTCTCAAGAGCTCCGAGGAGACGTCCTCGATGTAGGACTCGCCCGCCTCGATCGCCTCGATCTTGCGCGGGTCCGTGTCGACCGCGACGACATCGCAGCCCTCTTGCGCAAACGCCACGGCGAGCGGCAGTCCGACATAGCCCAGTCCGATGATGCCGACGGTGGCCATCCAGGCCGCCAGTGTAGGGCCTGGCTTGGACGGGTGCGGACGGCTCTCGGGTCGGAGCGCTCGATTTCTTCAGAAGCGGGGCGCGGCGTCGAGACCGTCATACAGCTCCGCCAGCGAGGCCGCCACGACCTCGGGAGCGCAGATCGCGCCGACCCGCTCGCGGCCCCTCTCGCCGGCGGCTCGATCTCCGGCCAACCGACCGATCGCCCGGGCAAGCGCGTCGGGGTCCCCAGCAGGCACGAGGCCCTCCGGCTCGACGAGCTCCGGCAGCGCGCCGACGCGGCTTGCGGCCACCGGCAGACCCGCCGCCATCGCCTCGGCAGCCGCCAGGCCGAACGTCTCGGCCGAGCGCGAGGGCGCCAGCGCGATCGCCGCCCCGGCGCGCAGCTCGGCCAGGTGCGCGTCGTCCACGCGGCCCACGAAGCGAACGTCCTGCTCGCGAGCACGCTCGCGCAGCGCCACCTGCTCGGGCCCGTCCCCGGCCACCACCAGCGGCATGCCCGCGATCCGGCAGGCATCGATCGCCACGTCGACCCCCTTCTCGGGCGCCAGACGCGAGACCACGAGCGCGTGGGTCCCGGTCGCAGTGGCCGTTCGGTCACTCGCCGGTCTGCGCACCGGCGGAGCCAACACCCGCACGCGCTCCCAGGCCAGCGGCGCCCCGAGCGCGCGCAGCCGCTCGCGCGCGAACACACTCGGGACGATCACCGCATCGGCCTGCTCGAGCAGACGACGTTGCCACAACGCCAGCGAGGCCGCGTATGCGGCCGCCTCCGGCAGGCTGCCACGACAGTTCAATCGCACTCCCGCGCGCGTGTCGCGCCCGTGGCAGCGCGTGCATTCCGCGCCACGCGTGAAGCAGACACCGATCGCGCACACGAGTCGGTACTGGTGCAGGTGCAGCACGACCCTGGCGCCGGCTGCTCGCGCGGCGGCCAGGGCACGCCAACCGAATGCCGGCTGAAGGTTGTGAGCGTGCACCACGCGCGCGCCGGTCACGTGCACCGCGCGAGCAACCTCCCGCGGCTGATGCCCTCCTTGAAGCATCGCGACCGCTGCACGTCCCTTCCGCAGGGCGGCCGAATCACGCACGATCAGCTCCGCCGGCTCGCCGATGTGCTCGCGCACGAGCCACAGCAGGTCCTCCACGACGCGCTCCTCCCCGCCCGTGGTGCGATAGCGGTTGTGCAGGAAGAGGACCATCTTGCAGTCAAACCTAGACTCTCTGCCAGTCATGCCCCCGCCGGTATCGATCGTGATCCCAACTCGAGCGCGCGCCTCCTACCTGGAGGTCGCGCTGGACTCCATCGCGCCACAGGCCGTCGACGCGGGAGCGGAGGTGCTGGTCATCGACGATGCAGGGCCATCCCGGGCAATGCGCGAGTTGGCGACGCGCTTCGGCGCTCGCTATGAGGCCCACCCTCGAGCGCTGGGCCTGAACGTGGCTCGCAACACCGGCGTCGAGCGTTCCAGCGGCGAGCTGGTGGTGTTCGTCGACGATGACGTCAGAGCGAGCCCGGGTTGGCTTGAAGCATTGATCGACGCGGCGCGGACGAACCCCCTGGTGGATGTCTTCACGGGCCCGATTCGACCCTGCCTCGAGGGCCCGGCGCCGCGGACATGCGGGCGTGAGGGTCCGCCCGTGACCTCGCTGGACCTGGGCGCCGAGGACACCGTCACGCAATATGCCTGGGGCGCAAACATGGCGATTCGCCGCAGCGCGCTCGAGCGGGTGGGGCCGTTCGACGTCACGCTCGAGCATGGCGGAGACGAGCAGGAGTGGCAGGACCGTCTGGCGGGCAGCCGCTCCGGCTCGCCCGCTGGGGGACTCGATCAGCGGGCTGGCGCCCGCGTCATGTACGTCGCGCGGGCGGCGGTCGATCACCGACGGGCGGGGGCCGACGCTCGACTGGGCTCGTTGGCCCGAACCGCGCACGCCCGCGGACGGGCTGCCCGTCGCTTCGACACCCGTCGTGGACGAGCGCCGTCGCTCGGGCATGAGCTGCTCACGCTCGCCCGATGCCTCGGGCACGTCGTGCGGCGCCGCTGCCCCGCTGGCCTGACGATGGTCGCTCACAGCGCCGGTCGTATGCAAGAGGGTCTGCTCGAACTGGTCGGGCGCGCCGGGCTCGATCGCACCTCACACGAGCGGATCCTCCAGACGCGGAGCACGGGGTCCCCGGAGGGGGATCCGAGCGCGAACGGCGGAGCGAGCGTGCCGCCCGCACGTGATGACTTTCTCTCGGGCATGAGCGGCACGGTCGGCGGGCTGGACGCGCTCCGGCGGAGCGTCGAGGACGAGGCGGTGAACGCCTGGGAGCTGGCGAGCGGCAGGCGCCTGCTCCTCGCGCTCGCGGCACGTCACGATCCGCCCCTGCGGCGCGTGCTGGTGCTCGGTGTCGAGCGGCCCGAGCGGCGCGCGCTCGCGGAGGCGATGCATGCAGAGCTGCTGAGCTCCCGCCACGACGTGGAGCTTCACACCGGCGCTCCCGATGGACAGGGGAAGTTCGAGAGGCTCAACCGACTGCTCACAGTCCACCTGCCCGAGGGTCATGATTGGCTGCTGGTCGTGGACGACGACGTCGAGCTGGCCCGCGGCTTTCTGGACCGCTTTCTGTTCCTGTGCGAACGCTTCTCGCTCCAGCTCGCCCAGCCCGCCCACCGCCTGAACTCGCACGCGGCGTGGCCGCAGACGCGGCGGCGGGCGCTGAGCGTGGTGCGTGAGACGAGCTTCGTCGAGATCGGACCGGTGACCGCGTTCGCCGCGCGCACCTTTGCAACGCTGTTGCCGTTTCCCGAGCTGCGCATGGGCTGGGGCCTGGATGCCCACTGGGCGGCGCTCGCCCGCGAGCATGGGTGGCGCTGCGGCGTCACGGATGCGGTATCGATCCGCCACCGCGCCGCTCCGGCGGCCGACGCGTATTCGCGCGAGGAGGCGCTCGCCGAGGCGCGCGCCTTCCTTGCCGAGCGACCGTACCTGCCCGCCGATCAGGCGCACCGCACGCTCACGTCCCACCGGCGCTGGTGAACGTCGCCGTCGTAGCCGAGTTCTACCCGAGCCGCCGCGACCCGGTGCTGGGTGTGTGGGCTCATCGCCAGGCGCTGGCAGCCCGTGATGCCGGCGCAGAGGTGCGTGTTCTGGTCATGCACCGCCTGATACCCCCGCGCGCGTCGCTCGCGAACGGACCGACACGAGCCTTCGCCGAGATGGCGATGCTCGCGCGCGAACCACGCAGCAGGCTCCTCGACGGGCTACCCGTCACCTACGTGCCGTTCGTCTCGCCTCTGCGACATAGGTCATACGCGACCTGGGGATCGTGGGCCGCGCCCACGCTGGGGCTGGCGCTGCGCCGGCTGCGCCGCTCGTTCGCGTTCGACCTCGTGCATGCGCACAACGCTGTGCCCGCCGGCGATGCCGTGCGCCTGGTTCGAGCGCGGACGCACATCTTCGACGCTCCGCTGATCGTCTCGGTTCACGGTGGCGACGTCCTCTACACCGCAGGCAGAGGCAGTGCGGGCGCCGACGCGGTGGCGCGCGGTCTGGGTGCTGCTCGGCTGGTGCTCGCGAACAGCCAGGGCATCGCCGAGCTCGCTCGCGCGCACGGGGCCCGGGAGACCCGTGTGGTGCACCTCGGCGCCAACCTGCCCGAGCTGCCGCGCCCGACGAGACGGGATGGAGCCCCGACGCTCGTCACGGTGGCGCATCTGGTCGGGCGCAAGCGCCATGCCGACGTTCTGCGCACACTTGCCGTGCTCAGCCAACGCCACCCGACGCTGCGCTACGCGATCGTGGGCGACGGCCCCGAGCGGATCGCGCTGGAAGGCCTCGCCGCCCGCCTGGGCGTGGCCGAGCGGGTGGACTTCCATGGCCAGCTGCCGCCGGCGCAGGCGGTCGAGCAGGCGCGTCGATGCACCCTCTTCGTGATGCCCTCGACCGAGGAGGCGTTCGGCGTGGCGTACATAGAGGCGATGGCCGGCGGTGTGCCGGCGATCGGGTGCAGGGGCGAGCCGGGGCCCGAGGAGATCGCCGCGGCCGGCGACGGCTTGGTGCTGGTGCCGCCCGGCGATATCGAGCGGCTGACACAGCGAATCGATGAGCTGCTTTCTGACCCTCACCGGCTGCGCGAGGCCGGGCAGCGAGCTAGCGCGACGGTCGCCGCCCACTTCACCTGGGAGCGCTGCGGGCGTCAGACGCTTGCCGCATACGAGCACGCCCTGTCGTGAGACCTGTCCTGTTCGTGACCGGCCACGTCCCCGGCTACCGGGTCGGGGCGCTCGCGCGCCTGCACGAGCAAGAGGACATCGAGGTCGCGCTGTTCGGCGGTCGCCTCAAGCACGGCGGAGGGGCTTTCGAAGGGGCTCTTCCCTTTCCTCACCGGAGCGTACGCCCGCGCGAGCTCGAGGGGATCGCGGCAAGCGGGCGCTACCGCGCCGTCGTGTGCCCCACGGGCGGTCGCGTGGCGCCGGTGGCGAGTTGGCTCGGCGCCCGCCGCGCCGGCGCACCGTTGATCCTGTGGGCCTCGCTGTGGGCGCACCCCCGCAGCCTGGCGCACGCCTTCAGCTACCTGCCGCTGCGTCATCTGTACCGCACAGCCGACGCTGTGGTCACCTACGGCTCCCACGTCAGCGCCTATGTCTCCTCCCGTGGCGCGCGCAACGTGCACATAGCCCCACAGTCGGTCGACAACGTCTTCTGGGGCGCATCCGAGGTCTCGGCCCCGACCGAGCCCGGGTGGCCGAAGGACGTGGAGACGAAGTTCCTGTTTGTGGGGCGCCCTGCTCGGGAAAAGGGATTAGGGGTGTTGATGAAGGCCTGGTATGCGTCGGGTCTGCAGGCACCCACCGCCGCGCTCGTCCTCGTCGGCGTGGGATCCAGCCCCCATAGGGTCCCCGCCGACGGCGCGGCGGAAACGATGGACGGTGTGCTGGTAGACGGTGTGCTGTGCCTTGACCGCGTCGCGCCCGTCGAGCTGCGCGACCTGTACGCCGCGTCTGAGGTCCTGGTGTTGCCTTCGATCCCGACACGCACGTTTCGCGAGCCCTGGGGCCTGGTGGTCAACGAGGCCATGAACCGCGGGCTGGCGGTGATCGCCACAGATGCCGTGGGCGCCGCGGCCGGAGGCCTCGTTCGCGACGGTCGCAACGGCCTCGTGGTGCCGGCGGGCGACAGCGCAGCGCTGGCCGGGGCCATGGAGCGCCTGGCCGACGATGTCCGGCTGCGCGAGAGGCTGGGGGCGGCCGGCTCGCAGGACATCCGCGCGCTGACCCACGACGCCTGGGCGATGGGCTTCTCCGAAGCGCTTGCCAGCCTCGGCCTGTCCCGCGGTTAGGTAGCGTTGCATCCGCTATGCGAATCGTCTCGCCCAAGCGCCGACTCGCTCTGCTCGTGAGCCGACTCGCGCTGGCGCTCGCGGTGCTGACGACGCCTCTGGCGGGCGCCTCCCCGGCCGGCGCCGACGTGGGCGCAACGATCATCAGCAGGTGCACCCATGGGCAATCGCTCAACGGCTTCAGCCAGGCGGCCTACCGGCAAGCGCTGCAGGAGCTGCCGACCGAAGTCGAAGAGTACTCGGACTGCGCCAACCTGATCCGCCGCGCGGAGCTCGCCGCGTCCGGTGGAGGACCGGGCGAATCCGGCGGGGCGACGCCCATTCCGCTCACTCCGGCGGAGCGCACCGCGTTGAACCATGCGAGCGCGCTCGGTTCGAGGCCGCTTCGGGTGGGAAACCAGATCATTCGCCCCGGCGTCATACACGCCAACATCGCCTCGGCCCTGAACTCGTTGCCATCTCCGCTGCTCGCGATCCTGGCGCTCCTGCTCACCTGCGCGCTGCTGCTCGCGGGTAGGGCCCTGCGAAACCGTGTCCACGCTCACCGCTCCAGCTGAGCACCTGCTCGAGACGGAGCCCGAGCACGCGCCCGTGGGAGCGCGCCGAGCCGGTGGACCCGGTCCTCTACACAGGATGCTGCGGGCCGACGCGCTGTGGTGGCCGACGATCCTCGCCGCCGCGATCCTCTGCCTCGTGACGTTCCTCGCCGGCGGCGGTCTGCATCTCGGGCCGATGACGACGGTGGAGATGTCGCTCACGATCGGCGCGGGCCTCACCGTGGCGGCCACCGCTCTGCTCGTGCCGGCGGGCAGGCGCGCATACGGGCTGTGGCCGGTGGGACTGCTGCTCGCATTCACGGCGCTGACCGCGCTGTCCGTGATCTGGTCGGTGCAGCCCGACGAAAGCTTCAAGGACGCCGGGCGCATGCTCGCGTACAGCGCCGTCTTCGGCGCCTCGGTGGCGCTTGCGCGCGCCGTTCCGACCCGCTGGGCGGCGGTGCTGGGAGGAGTGACCGTGGCGAGCGTGGTCGTGTGCGGATACGCGCTGCTCACAAAGGTGTTCCCGGGCCAGTTCGACGCGAACGACGTCTATGCCCGCCTGCGAGCGCCGTATGACTACTGGAACGCGATCGGCCTCACCGCTGCGATGGGCGCGATCTGCTGCCTGTGGCTGGGAGCCCGCAGGGCCGGGCATGCCGTGCTCAGCGCGCTCGCCTACCCCGCGATGGGGCTCATGCTGGTGACGTTGATGCTGTCGTACTCACGCGGTGCGCTGGTTGCGCTGGCGCTCGGCGTGGCGCTGTGGTTCTGCATCGTCCCGCTGCGCCTGCGCGGAGCGACCGTGTTGATCGCGGGCGCAGTCGGTGCGGGGCTGGTCGTCGCATGGGACTTCTCAAGGCCCGCCCTGAGCACCGAAGGCGTGGCGCTGGGCGCCCGGGTGAGCGCCGGTCACCAGCTCGGGGCGCTGCTCGTTGCGATGCTCATCATGCTCACGCTCGCCGGTGTGGCGCTGGGCTTCTACACGGGCCGGCGCGCGCCCTCGCCGCGGGTGCGCAGAAACGCCGGCGCCGCGCTGCTTGCCATTCTGGCCGTCGCTGCGATCGCCATCGCGGGGGCGCTCGCCATCAGCCACCGTGGACTTCCCGGGAGTGTCTCGCACGCATTCCACACGCTCACCGACACCCACGCGAAGGTGCCGAACACCCCGGGGCGCCTGACCGCCATCTCGAGCGTGCGCGCGCGCTACTGGGATGAGGCGCTGAAGGTCTTCAAGGCCCATCCGGCGCTCGGAGTCGGCGCTGAAGGCTATCGAATCGCCCGCCTTCGCTACCGCACCGCTCCGATCGAAGTGAGGCACGCTCATGGCTTCGTCGTGCAGACTCTCGCCGACCTGGGCTTGGTGGGCCTCGCGCTCGCCCTCGCGCTGCTGGCCACCTGGATGGCCGCGGCAGGACGAGCCACCCACCCGTTCAATCGACGCTGGACGAGCTGGCGCACGTTGCGCCGCGGCCGCAGCGCGCAACCCGGCTGGCGGCGAATCTCGGCGCCCTATACCCCCGAGCGCATAGGCACGCTCAGCATGCTGTGCATCGTCGTCGTGTTCGGGGTCCACTCGCTGGTGGACTGGACCTGGTACGTGCCGGGCGACGCGTGCGTGGCACTGCTGTGCGCAGGCTGGCTGGCCGGTCGCGGGCCTCTACAGGCGGGCGGACAGCTCGAGGGCTCAGGCGATCCGGCGGCGGCGCCGATCCACGCCGGCGAGGAGTCGCCAACGCCCGCCGGCGCGGCGCGCCACGAAAGCGAGGCCGAGCTTCCCGGAGCCGATGGCGTCAGCGCCGGGGATGGGCGCCCACGCGCGCGTCGAGCAATCACGCCAATGGGCGCCGCGGTCGCCGGCACCGCCGTCGTCGCCGCGCTGCTGGCCGCGTGGGCGCAGTGGCAACCACAGAGCTCGGAAGCCGTCTCTCAGCAGGCTCTCTCTCTGCTCGCGAGCAATCCCGGCGCGGCCAACGCCGCCGCGCTACGGGCTGTCGCGCGCGATCCACTGTCGGTACAGGCGCTGTTCACGCTGTCGAAGGTCCAGCAGGCGAGCGGCCGCCCCGAACTGGCCCGGGCGACGCTCGAGCACGCGGTGCGCATGCAGCCCTCAAACCCGGAAACCTGGCTGCATCTTGGGGAGTACGACCTGTCCACCGGAGCGTCGACCGCCGCAGGCGCCGCCGTGGAAGGCGGGGCTCGCTCCGCGCTGGACGAGCTGGGCGCAGCCATCTACCTGAACCCCGAGTCGATTGCCCCCGAAGAGATCGCGATGGGCAACCCCGAAGCGATCACGATCCAGAACGATTACGTGGAGGCGTTCCGGGCGTCGGAATCGGCGCGCGGCGCCGGCTAGAAGCGAGCCCGGCGCGCCGAGGCGAGCAGCAGCCGTCGGGCCCCGGGAAGCCCCCCCGCCCCTCGTACGCGGACGTCCTCGAAGCGGAAGTCCTCGAGCAGCCGCGTGAGGGTACGGCGCGTGTAGAAGCGCAGATGATCGGAGCGAGGGTCGAAGTGAGCGTCGAATGCGCGCCGAGACAGCGCCAGCCTGAGCATCGCGAGCCTCCCATGCGCCGGCGTGCTCAACAGCAGGGTGCCTGCGGGGCGCAGGACGCGGCGCACCTCGGAGAGCCAGCCGGCGGTGTCGGCGACGTGCTCGATCGTCTCACCCGCCCAGACGACGTCGAAGCTCGCGTCGGGCAGCGGCCAGGAGCCTTCGATCGGCACGAGGCGCAGATCCAGGTCGGCGTTTCTCTGACGCGCGCGACGCAACGGCTCGGCGGCAACGTCCACCGCCACGACGCGGAAGCCCGCGCGCGCGAGCTCGGCCGCGAGGCGCCCTTCGCCGCAGCCGACGTCGAGAACCCGCCCATCGTCGGTGCCGACATGCTCGAGCAGGAATGCGCGCCGGAGGTTCAGATCGGGCGGGTCGAGGCCCTCGGGCATTCCCTCCCACAAGCTCTCATGGTAGTTGCGTGGGCCCATCCACAGGCAGGCTAGACGGGGCGCGCGAGCCGCACGAGCCGCAACTTAGCGCTCAGAGCTGCACAAGCATGCGCAAACCGAATATGTTGGGCGAGTGCTCGCGTGGCGCGGAGAACACGATCGGCGACCGGTGAAGGTGGCGTTCGACAGCCGCCCGGTCACCGATCCGCACGGGGTTGGACGCTATTGCCGCTGCCTGCTGCAGGCGCTTCGCGAAACGGCCGAGCCGCATGCCGAGATCCTCGAAACCCACCGTCCGCGGCACGCCGATGTGTTCCACGCCCCCTGGATGGAAGGCGCGATGCTGCACAGTCCGTGCCCGATGGTGGTCACGCTCCACGATCTCGCGGCGCTCAAGCGCCGCAGCGAGCATCTGCGCACCGGAGTGCGCCCGCGCCTGCGCCAGCTCGCGGTGCAGCGCGCCGTGCGTGTGATCGTGCCGACGCAGGCGCTCGCACGAGACGCCTTTGACCGTCTCGGGCTGGAGCCCGAGCGCGTCGTGGTCATACCGGAGGCGCCCGACCAGGCGATGTACCCGCGCTCGCCGCAGCAGGTCGCCGACGTGCGGGCGCGTTTCGGGCTCCCCGGACGCTACCTGCTGTGGGTCGGCGGCCTGGAGCATCCCGATCCGAGCAAGCATGTCGCCGAGCTCGCCGCCACCCCCCGCGAGCTGCCGCTGGTGCTCGTCGGGCCCACGCGCCCCTGGGCGCACGAGCTGCCCGACGTGACCCTCACCGGACACGTCTCGGACGAGGACCTCGCCGCCATCTACAGCGGCGCGCATGCGCTCGTGCTTCCGTCCGACGATGAGGGCTTCGGCCTGCCCGCGGTCGAGGCGCTGGCGTGCGGCGCGCCGGTCGTCGCGTGTCAGGTGCCGGCGCTCAGAGAGGTGCTCGACGAGCGCGCGACGTTCGTGCCCGCCGGCCACATGAGAGCGCTGATCGCGGCGGCCGAGGCTATTCGACGCCCCGCTCCTGCCCCCCCTTCGTGGACCTGGCAGGATGCCGCGCGTGCCACCTGGCGGGTGTATGAGCACGCCCTGACCCAGACCGAGGGACCCCGCACAGCCGTTCACAGCCGCCGCCGGCCGGCGGTCGGCAAGGCCAAGCGGGCCCTTACGGGCTCTCAGTAGGCTCCGCGCTGGGAGAGCACCGCGGGGATCGTCTTCAGGAGGATCGTCAGGTCGAGCGCCAGCGACCAGTGCTCCAGATAGATGAAGTCCAGGTGCACGAGATCGTCGAAGTCGAGCTCCGAGCGGCCTGAGACCTGCCACAGTCCCGTGATCCCGGGGAGCACGAGATAGCGCTTGCGATGCCAGTCCTCGAGCATGTCGTAGTCGCGCTGGGGCAGCGGACGCGGGCCGACGAGCGACATCTCCCCCCGGAGCACGTTCACGAGCTGCGGCAGCTCGTCCAGCGAGAAGCGCCGCAGCAGGCGGCCCACCCGGGTCAGGCGTGGATCGTCGCGAATCTTGAAAAGGGCTCCGGACGCCTCGTTGAACTGTTCCAGGTCATCTTGGCGCTCCTCGGCGTCGGAGTGCATCGTGCGGAACTTCAGGCAATCGAACGGGCGCTGTCCGATGCCACGGCGCGTCGAGCGGAACACGATCGGCCCGCGCGAGGACAGCCGCACCGCGAGCACGATCGTCAGCAGCAGTGGGCTGAGCACTAACAGCAGAAGGGTCGCGCCCACGATGTCGAAGGCCCGCTTGAGCGCGAAGTCCACTCCCTCGAACACCGGCGGTCCGAGCTCGAACAGCGGGACCGATTGGCCCGGCACGAACTCCGCCCGGTGAATCAGGATCTCCATCGTCGACGGTGCCAGTCGCACGCGCACGCCGCTCTGATGGCACTGGTCGACGAGCTCAACGGCCTCGACCTGAGGGAAGTCGGGATCGGCGATGATCACCTCGTCGATCCGCTCGGAGCCCAGGACCTTCTCGAGGTCACCAAGCGACCCCAACGGGCGCAGGCCGTTGGCCGGCAACGCTCGAGGCGACAGGAACCCGACGACTTCGATCGGCGAGTGCGGCGCGTCTTCGAGCGCATGGGCCACGTCACGGATGTGCACGCCGGTGCCCACGAGCATGGCGCGCCGCCGATACCCGGCGGCTCGCAGCATCACGCCGGTCAGCCACTCGTAGCCGGCGCGCAGCGAGGAGATATACAGCAGCGCGAATGCCAGCGAGCCGTAGAAGAGGTAGTAGCTCGAGAAGTGTTCCCCGCTGACGACCGCGAAGACGAGCGCGACGAACGCGACCTGGAAGAGGGACCCCACGATCCGTGACATGCCGGGCCGTTGTGCCCGCTCCGCATACAGGCCCGAGCGAGCGAACAGCAGCGCCGTGAGCAGGTAGGCGAAGGCCAGGATGCGTTCGGTTTCGTGTAGCGCGGAGGAGACCTGCACGTGATCGAGCACCACAGCCTTGAGCATCAGCGCGGTGAAAATGGCGAGGGCCACGCCCGCAAAGTCGAGCGCCAGCAGCGACAGGACGCGCGCCAGGCGCCGGACCGTGGCCATTCGCAGGAGGAACGACAGGGCAGGTGGTCGCTTGCGACGCATGTCGCGATCGGAGTGCGCCCTTCGTGCCGTCACCTCCGACATCACCGATTGGCCCGGCGCCGATCGCCACGACGGCGATGTCCCACGTCCGAGTCTTGACGGAGGAGATGCCGGCGCGTGCGGAGTGGGCGGTGCGGAGGTTCGGGTCAAACGTGATCCCATCTCACTGCTCACAACGCTTCAGGGTCGCAGATGTAGCGGTCGACAGATCGGGCGGATGCAACCGATCCGGTTGTCCGGCAACGCTCACTCCGATCACCGCTGACGAGCAGCGCGGCGCCGGACTGCTCGATCGTGCGTTCCAGCCCCTCCCGCAGCGACACCTCCGGAGCCCACCCGAGCAACTCGCCGGCAAGCGTTATGTCCGGCTTGCGCTGCTTGGGATCGTCGACCGGCAACGCCTCATGCACGATCTGCGAGCTCGACCCGGTCAGCTCCCTGACGATCTCGGCCAGCTCCAAGAGCGTGAACTCGTCGGGGTTGCCGACGTTCACGGGGTCGTGCCACCCGGACTCCGCGAGCGCGATGATGCCGCGGAGCAGATCGCTGACGAAGCAGAACGACCGCGTCTGGCTCCCATCGCCGAACACCGTCAATGGTCGGTTCCCCAGGGCCTGCCGCAGGAACGTCGGGATCGCGCGACCGTCATGCGGACGCATCCGGCTGCCATATGTGTTGAAGATCCTCACGATCGCGGTGTCCACGCCCTGCTGGCGGTGATAGGCCATCGTCAGCGCCTCCGCATAGCGCTTGGCCTCGTCGTATACCCCGCGCGGGCCGATCGGATTCACGTGCCCCCAGTAGCCCTCCGACTGCGGATGCTCCTGGGGATCGCCGTACACCTCGCTGGTCGACGCAAGCAGGAAGCGAGCCCGCTTCGCCTTCGCCAGCCCCAGCGTGTGATGCGTCCCGTAGGAGCCGACCTTGAGCGTGTGCAGCGGCAGGCGCAGGTAGTCGATCGGCGACGCCGGCGAGGCCAGGTGATAGACGTAATCGACCGGCTCCTCGATGAAATAGGGCTCGATGATGTCCAACCCGACGTGCGTGAACCGCGCGGGATCGCGTATGTGCTCGATGTTCGCCAGCGATCCGGTCTCGAGGTTGTCGACGCAGATCACGCGATTTCCGCGAGCCAACAGCTCATCGCACAGATGCGAACCCAGGAAACCGGCGCCGCCCGTGACCAGACAGGTGGACACGGCCGACACAATACCCCCGATCGAGGGTTCGAACTCGGACGGCAATCGAGCGTTCACTGCCCGCCGCCCGCGTTCGAGTCCGGGCGCTGGCATGCGCTGTCCATATGATCAGTGCATGGCAATCGCGGATGCCGCGCACGACGAGAACGAGCAGCTGACGGTCGCTCCGATCGTCGGGGCCGAGGATCCGCGGCGCTTCACCGACTCCGGGATCGAGATCGCCGAGCTCTACGCCGAGGCGGATCTGCCCAAGCAGCTCGACCTCGGCGAACCCGGTGCGTTTCCCTACACGCGCGGAGTCCACCGTGAGATGTACCGCGGTCAGACCTGGACGATGCGCCAGTACGCAGGCTACGCCTCCGCAAAGGAGTCAAACGTTCGCTACCGCTACCTGCTCTCAAAGGGGTCGACGGGCCTGTCGATGGCCTTCGACCTGCCGACTCAGCTCGGCCTGGACTCCGACAACCCGCGCTGCCTCGGCGAGGTCGGCCGGACCGGCGTGGCGATCGACACGATCGACGACATGCGCACCGCCTTCGACTCCATACCGCTCGATGAGGTCTCGACGTCGATGACGATCAACGCGCCGGCCGCCTGTCTGCTGCTGCTGTACGAGCTGGTGGGAGAGGAGCAGGGGGTGCCCTCGGAGAAGCTGCGCGGCACGACCCAGAACGACGTGCTCAAGGAGTACATCGCGCGTGGCAACTACATCTATCCGCCGATCCCCACGATGCGCCTGACGACCGACATCTTCGAGTACTGCCAGCGGCGGATCCCGCGCTGGAACACGATCTCGATCTCGGGCTACCACTTCCGCGAGAAGGGCTGCTCCGCGGTGCAGGAGGTCGCCTTCACGCTCTGCTCGGGGATCGCCTACGTCCAGGCCGCGATCGACAGAGGCCTGTCGGTCGACGACTTCGCTCCGCGCCTTGCGTTCTTCTTCAACGGACACAACAACGTCTTTCAGGAGGTCGCCAAGTTCCGCGCGGCGCGGCGCATGTGGGCTCACATCATGCGCGAGCGCTTCGGCGCGACGAACCCCAAGGCGATGACGCTCCGCTTCCATACCCAGACCGGCGGTGTGACGCTCACCGCCCAGCAGCCGGAGAACAACATCGTGCGGGTCGCGCTCCAGGCCTTTGCGGCCGTCTGCGGAGGCACCCAGTCGCTGCACACGAACGGCTTCGACGAGGCCCTGGCCCTGCCGACCGAGCGGGCGGCGAAAATCGCCCTGCGCACGCAGCAGATCCTCGCCCACGAGTCCGGGGCCGCCGACACCGTTGACCCGTTCGCCGGCTCGTACTTCATCGAGTCGCTCACCGACGAGATCGAGGCGCGCGCCAGCGAGCTGATCGAGAAGGTCGACTCGCTGGGCGGCTCGGTGAACGCGATCGAGTTCATCACGGGCGAGATCGACGACTCCGCCTGGGGCTATCAGGAGCGCTACCGCATCGGCCAGGACATCGTGGTCGGCGTGAACGCCTACCAGGAGGAGGACATCGAGGTTCCGGACCTCCTGCGCGTGGACCCCGAGGCCGAGCGCCTGCAGCTGGAGCGCCTGAAGGCGTTCAAGGCCGAGCGCGATCAGGCGCTCGTGCACCGGCGCCTGGATGAGCTGCGGGAGGTCGCGCGGGGCACCGAGAACCTCCTCCCGGCGATCCGTCAGGCGTTGAAGGACCGTTGCTCGCTGGGAGAGGTATGCGGGGCGATGCAGGACGTGTTCGGGCGGTACTCGCCGACGTTCTGATCTACGGCGCCGCATCGCGGGACGACTTAGTTCGAAGATCGTCCAGCGTCCGGGGCGCCTCGTTCACGCATAGGATCCAACCCATGTACGTCGCTGCGTCCGCATACGAAGTCGTCTTGGCGGTCCACATCATGGCGGTCGTGATTGCATTCGGCGTGACGTTCGCCTACCCGCTGATGTTCGCGACCGTGGCCAAGCGCGACCCCGACGGCCTCCCGCTGATGCATCGAATAGCGACGACGATCGACCGCACGCTCGTCAACGGGGGGCTGCTCGTCGTCATCCTCGCGGGCATCTTCCTCGCAAGCGACGGCCATCACTGGAGCGAGTTCTTCGTGCAGTGGGGCCTCGGCGTGGCGGTCGTGATCGGAGCGCTGACCGGGTCGGTGATGATCCCGACCGGCAGGCGCGCCCAGGCGGCCATCGAACGTGATCTGGCGGCAAGCACCGGCGGGGAGCCCACGCTGAGCGGCGAGTACCAGTCGCTCGTGCGCCGGCTGCAGACCGTCGGATCGCTGCAGAGCGGGCTCGTGCTCGTGACGATCCTGTTCATGGTCATCAAGCCCTAGCCTTGCCCTCAATCAAGCCTCAGCGACCCGGACGGTACGCTGGAGTCGCGATGAGCAACGGATATCGGGTAGCCGTCGTCGGTGCCACCGGCCAGGTGGGGAGCCTCATGCTGCAGTTGCTGCGAGAGCGCTCCTTCCCGGTCAGCGAGCTCGTGCCGTTCGCATCTGAGCGCTCGGCCGGACGCGAGTTGGAGAACGGCCTCCTCGTGCGGGGTCTCAGCGAGGAGTCGATTCAGGGCTTCGACCTGGCGCTGTTCTCCGCCGGAGGCACCGCCTCGGGCGAATGGGCGCCGCGGTTCGTCGACGCGGGCGCCGTGGTGATCGACAACTCCTCGCGCTGGCGCATGCATGACGATGTGCCGCTGGTCGTCAGCGAGGTCAATCCCGACGCGCTCAACGACAATCACGGGATAATCGCCAACCCCAACTGCTCGACGATGCAGATGGTCGTGGTGCTGAAGCCGCTCCACGACGAGGCACAGATCGAGCGGCTCGTGATCAGCACCTACCAGGCCGTCTCCGGCACCGGCAAGCGCGCGGTCGACGAGCTGCTCGACCAGTCGCACGCACTGCTGCACCAGGGCGAGATCGAGCCGCCCGGCGCGTACGCCCACCAGATCGCGTTCAACGCGCTACCGCATGCCGGCTCGTTCGCCGCCGGCGACGACCACACCGATGAGGAGCGCAAGCTCATGAGCGAGACCCGCAAGATTCTCGGCGACCCGGCGCTCCGGGTGTCCGCCACGTGCGTGCGCGTCCCGGTGGTCAACGGCCATTCCGAGGCCGTAAACGTGCAGACCCGAAAGCCCCTGTCCCCGGAGCGGGCGCGCGAGCTGCTCGACGCGGCGCCGGGCGTGACGGTGCTGGATGATCCGAGCGCGGCGCTCTATCCGCTCGCGATCGACGCGTCGGGCCGAGACGAGGTGTTCGTTGGGCGCATCCGCCGCGATCCCGGCCACGAGCGCGCGCTCGACCTGTGGATCGTGGCCGACAACCTGCGCAAGGGAGCAGCCACGAACGCCGTCCAGCTGGCCGAGCTGCTCGATGCCCGCGGACTGATCCCGGGACCACGGGCCGCAGAGCGCGGGGCCCGCTCGGCGGCCTAGCTCCATCCGCTGCATGCGGCCTAGCCGCAGAAGGAGTAGCGACAGATCGCTCGAAATGTTGGGCGATGGTTTCCTCGGAGGTGCAGCGCACGCTGGTCAAGTCCCCACCCGAGCTGTGGGCTGAGCTGAGCGATCCGGCCGCATTGTCCCGCCACCTGGGCGAGCTCGGCGAGATCCGCATCACCCGAGTCGAACCGGAGCAGGCGGTCGAGTGGCAGGCCGCCGAGATCAGCGGCACGGTCCTCCTGAAGCCCTCCGGATGGGGCACGAAGGTCACCCTGACCGTGACGCGCGACGGGGACGCGCCCGATGCGCCGAGCGCCGCGGTCTCGCCCGCTGAGACGCAGGCCGCCGTTGAGGACGGGCCGGACGGCGCCGTCGAGGTCTGGACCGAGCCGCTGCTCGAGAACACGCCCGAGGCCGCCGTCGAGGTCGGGCCCGAGCCGCTTCCCGGCGAAGACCCTCAGGGCATCGTCGAGGTCTGGCCGGAATCGGCCGTCGAACAGGAGCCGGAGGACTCCGCCGAGGCGTGGCGGCCGGCAACCGAGGGCGAGCCCGAGCGCGCAGCGGAAACGTCGGGGCCCGAGTCCGCGGCGGAGCTCTCGGCCGACCACGGTCATCCACCGGCGCCTCCAGAGACGTTCGAGCCAGAGCTCGAGCCGCGTCGCGGCTTCCTCGCTCGGCTGTTCCGTCGTCGTCCGAGGCCAGAGCCCGTCGAGCACGAGTCCTTCGAGACGGGCGCGGCGATCGAGCCGGAGCCGGATCGCTGTGAGCCGATCGCGACCTGGGAGCATGCGCTCGAGCCGTCCACGATGGCCGCGAGGATGGGGTCGCCGCGGCGGATCGGGCTCGCCGGATCGGAGGCGCCCGGCGCGCGCGATGCACCGGAGCCGCTCGGCACACCCAGGACTCCCGAGCCGGTCGACCCGCCCGCAGCCCCCGAACCACTCGAGGAGGCTGCTGCCGTCGAGCCATTCGGGCAGCCGCCGGCGCCCGAGACGTTCGCCTCGCCTGACACTCTCGAGCCGCTCGCCATCGACGCGCACACGGAGCACTCAGATTCGGATGCGGCGGACATCGCGGGCGAGCTCAGAGAGGCCGAGGAGGTGACCGCCGAGCAGGCCACCGCCGTGCTCACCGCGGTGCTCGACCGGCTTGGCGCTGCCCACCATCGCCCGTTCTCGCGAGGCTAGAGATAGGCGGCGGGGATAGGATCCCCGTCCGATGGCCAGCAGTCCACACGATCGGCAGAGCGACGCGGCGCTGCTCGCCGCCTCTCGCAGCGGGCACAGGCGCCCGCCGCGCAAAAAGGCGCCGGAGACATACGACGAGAAGCTCGCTCAGCTGCAGGAGCTGCGCGAGGCGGCGCTGCACTCCGCGCCGGAGGCGGAGGAGAAGCAGCACGCGCGCGGCAAGTACACGGCTCGGGAGCGCGTCGAGAAGCTGTTGGACGAGGGCTCCTTCCAGGAGCTCGACACGTTCGTGCGCCATCGGACCCACGACTTCGATATGCAGAAGAACCGGCCATGGGGCGACGCGGTCGTGACCGGCCACGGCACGATCGACGGGCGCGCCGTGTGCGTCTTCAGCCAGGACTTCACGGTGTTCGGCGGCTCGCTCGGCGAGGTGATGGGCGAGAAGATGTGCAAGATCATGGACCTGGCCGCCAAGATCGGCTGCCCCGTGATCGGCATCAACGACTCCGGCGGCGCGCGCATTCAGGAGGGCGTGGTCTCGCTGGGCGCCTACGGCGACGTGTTCGTGCGCAACGTGAGGTGCTCGGGCGTGATTCCGCAGATCAGCCTGGTGATGGGTCCGTGCGCCGGCGGCGCGGTGTATTCGCCGGCGATCACCGACTTCATCTTCATGGTGAAGGAGACCTCGCATATGTTCATCACCGGTCCCGACGTGATCAAGACCGTCACCGGCGAGGAGGTGGGCTTCGAGGAGCTCGGCGGAGCGATGTCGCACAACACGAAGTCCGGCGTGGCCCACTTCGCCTCCGAGGACGAGGACGCCTGTCTGGAGGACTGCCGCTATCTGATGGGGTTCCTGCCGCAGAACAACCTGCAGACGGCGCCGCGCCTGGTGCCGACCGACGATCCGCAGCGGATGACCCCGGAGCTCGACCATGTCGTTCCGGACAACCCCAACAAGCCGTACGACATGCGCGACGTCGTGCGTCTGATCGTGGATGACGAAGAGTTCTTCGAGGTGCACGAGCACCACGCGAAGAACATCATCTGCGGGTTCGCCCGCCTCGACGGCTTTTCGATCGGCGTGGTCGGCAACCAGCCCGCGCAGCTCGCGGGGGTGCTCGACATCAACGCCTCCGCCAAGGCCGCGCGGTTCGTGCGCACCTGCGATGCCTTCAACATCCCGCTGCTCACGTTCTGCGACGTACCGGGCTTCCTGCCGGGCACGGCTCAGGAGTGGGGCGGGATCATCCGCCACGGCGCGAAGCTCCTGTACGCGTTCGCCGAGGCGACGGTGCCGAAGCTCACGGTGATCACGCGCAAGGCGTACGGCGGCGCCTACGACGTGATGGCGTCCAAGCACCTGCTTGCGGACTTCAACTTCGCCTGGCCGACATCGGAGGTCGCGGTGATGGGGCCAGAGGGGGCGGTCAACATCATCTATCGACGCGATCTCGCTCAGAGCCCGACCCCCGAGGAGCGGCGCAAGCGATTGATGGATGACTACAAGGCGCGCTTCGCCAACCCGTACACAGCGGCAGAGCGAGGCTACATCGACGATGTGATCGTCCCGCATGAGACGCGTCCGAAGCTGATCGTGGCACTGCACACGCTGCAGAGCAAGCGCGAAGCGGGCCCGAGGCGCAAGCACGGCAACATCCCGCTGTGAGCCGGCGCGGGGAGACCTGGCCGATGGGCGCACATCCCCAGCCCGCGCGCATCGCACCGCCTGCCTCTCCCGAGGAGGCAGCCGCGATCGTGGCGGCGGTCGAGCGATTCAGGCGCGTGAGCGCCTCACCGACGGCACAGGCGCCGATCTCGCTGGAGGAGTGGGCGCGCGCGGCTATTCTCGAGGGGGTGTCGCGCCAGCCGGATGGGGATACGCCCGATCCCTGGATAAACACCTGAAAGCCGCTAGGCTTTCGCAAGATAGTTCGCCGACGACATGCTGTCGACAGCAGCCGGGCTGCCCGCCCGGATCAGGAGGTTTCGTAAATGGAGCCAGTTTCCATACCCGCCCAGCGCGGCACGCTCGAGGACCCCGAGGTCCTCCAGAACGTGCCCGGCCACGTGATCCCCATCCTGCAGCGAGAGTACGACGACTTCAAGACCGAAGCAACGCGGTTCCTGGCGGGCGATACGCCCGAAGATGAGTTCATCAAGTTCCGGCTCAAGCAGGGCGTCTACGGCCAGCGTCAGCCGGACGTGCAGATGATCCGCGTGAAGCTGCCATTCGGCGGCATCACGGCGGAGCAGATGGACAAGTTCGCCGAGGTGATCGAGAAGTACGTGCCGCTGAACAAGGGACACGTGACCACGCGGCAGAACATCCAGATGCACCACATTCCGCTGCCGGAGGCCGAGAAGGCGATCCGCGAGCTCGGCGAGGCCGGACTGTCGAGCCGAGAGGGCTGCGGCAACACGATCAGGAACGTCACCGGCGACCCGTGGGCGGGCGTGGCAAAGGACGAGCTCTTCGACCTGACTCCCTACGCGGGCGCATACATCCGTTACTTCGTGCGCCACTCAACGACCCAGGCGATGCCGCGCAAGGTCAAGACCGCCTTTGACGCCAGCGCGCAGGGCAGGGCGATCTCAGAAATCCACGACATCGCCTACCGCGCGCGCACTCGCGAGATCGAGGGGCGCGGTGAGGTGCGCGGCGTGGAGATGCTGGTCGGCGGAGGCACCTCGATCATGCCGCGGGTGGCGCCCGTCCTGTACGACTTCGTGGAGCTCGACAACGGCGACTACCTGCGCATCGCCGAGGCCGTCTTCCGGATCTTCGACCGCCAGGAGTGGCTGCGCGTCAACCGCGCCCGCGCGCGGATCAAGGTCTTCGTGGACAAGTACGGGATCGATGAGCTGCGCAATCAGGTCGAGGAGGAGCTGAAGGGCGACTGGCAGGGCGAACGCGACTTCTCGATCGAGCAGCGCCTGTACCTCAACGACGAGCGCGAGTCGGCCCCGGCGCCCCCACAGACATACGGCAGCCCCAATGGCGACGTCTCCGAGTTCGAGCGCTTTCGTGCGGCGAACGTCGCCGAGCAGAAGCAGGATGGGTTCGTGACCGTCGAGGTCAAGATCACCCGCGGCGACCTCGCGCCGGAGCAGTTCAGGGGCCTGGCGGAGGTCATGCGGTCCTTCGCGGGCGGCCCCGCGCGTACGACCGTGCAGCAGAACTTCGTGCTGCGCTGGGTGCGCGAGGAGAGCGTCTACGACGTCTGGAGGGCTCTGTCGGAGCTCGGCCTCGGCGATGCGGGCCCGCGCGAGATCAACGACGTCGTGTCGTGTCCGGGAACCGACTCCTGCAAGCTTGGGATCACGAGCTCCATGGGGCTCAACGAGGCTGTGCAGGAGCGCATCGAAGCGATGGACATCACAGACCCGCTCACCCGCGAGATCCACATCAAGATGAGCGGATGCCCGAACGGGTGCGCTCAGCATCACGTGGCCGACATCGGTTTCTATGGCGCGTCGATCAAAGTCGGCGAGCACACCATCCCCGCCTACATACCGCACGTAGGCGGCGTCTATGAAGGCGGGGGCGTCGTGTTCGGCCAGCGGCTGAAACTGCGTCTTCCCGCCAAGCGCGTGCCGGAGGCGATCGAGCGCTGGATCCGCCACTATGAGTCAAGCCGCAATGAGGGTGAGGCGTGGGGCGCGTTCACGCAGCGTGTCGGCACGAGCGAGCTCGAGGGCCTCGTCAAGGACCTGTCGATGCCCGTGGACTTCGGGCTGGAGACGATGAACGAGTTCATCGACTGGAACCGGAACGTGCCCTTCGAAGTCATTCGCGGCGAGGGCGAGTGCGCGGTATAGATCGCGTCGGACCAAGAGAGACCCCATGAACCCTGCACAACACGAGACAGTCAACGCGCCATCCGGAGCCGACCCCGCGGCCAGCCTGACGGACACGCTGCGCGTCGCGCTCGAGCGTCATGGCGGGCGAGCGGTCCTGCTGTGCTCCTTCCAGAAGGAGGAGTCGGTGCTGGTCGATGAGCTGCTTCGCGTCAGCGCCGGGCAGGCAGATCGGGTCCGAATCGTGACGATCGACACAGGGGTGCTGTTCGAGGAGACGCTGCAAACGTGGAGGGAGTTCGAGCAGCGCTTCGGGGTGGTCGTCGAGGTGCAGGACGCGACCGGCCCGTGGACCGGACCCGAGCACTGCTGCTCGGTCGAGAAGGTCGCAGCCCTCGAGCGCGCACTCGCGGACGCGGACGGCTGGATCACCGGCATCCGCCGCGAGCAGGGCCCGACGAGGGCCGCAGCGGAGCTCATCGAACGCGACGAGACGCGCGGCATCTGGAAGTACAACCCTCTCGCCCACTGGACCGACCGAGACCTGTGGCGGCGAATTCACGAGCGCGAGCTCCCCTACAACCCGCTTCACGACCAGGGCTATGAGTCGATCGGCTGCGCGCCGTGCACGCAGCCGGGGAGCGGCCGCGAGGGCCGCTGGGCGGGGACAGAGAAGACGGAGTGCGGCCTGCACGTCGAGCCCGTCGGACCATGAGCGTCGGGGCACGACCCCAGCTCAGTCATCTGCGCGCGCTCGAGTCCGAGGCGATCCACGTGATGCGCGAGGTCGCGGCCGAATTCGAGCGCCCGGTGCTGCTGTTCAGTGGCGGGAAGGACTCAATCGTGCTGCTGCGCCTGGCCGAGAAGGCGTTCCGCCCGGCGTCGTTTCCCTTCCCGCTGATGCATGTCGACACCGGGCACAACTTCCCCGAGGTGATCGAGTTCCGCGACCGGCGTGTGGCCGAGCTCGGCGAGCGGTTGATCGTCGCGAGCGTGCAGGAGTCGATCGACACGGGCCGGGTGAAGGAGGAGAGCGGGCCCCGGGCGTCGCGCAACCGGCTGCAGACCGTGACCCTGCTGGACGCGATCGCCGAGCACGGCTTCGACGCCGCATTCGGTGGGGCGCGACGCGACGAGGAGCGGGCGCGAGCGAAGGAGCGAATGTTCTCGTTCCGCGACGACTTCGGCCAATGGGACCCGAAGAACCAGCGCCCGGAGCTCTGGAACCTCTACAACGGGCGCATCAGCAAGGGTGAGAACGTGCGCGTGTTCCCGATCTCGAACTGGACCGAGCTCGACGTCTGGGAGTACATCGACGACGAGCGGCTCGAGGTGCCGACGATCTACTTCGCGCACGAGCGCGAGGTCTTCCGCCGAGACGGCATGCTGTACGCGTGGCGCGAGGGCACCGAGCTGATCGACGGCGAGCAGGTGTTCTCGGAGACCGTGCGCTATCGCACGGTCGGCGACATGAGCTGTACCGGCGGCGTGCGCTCGCAGGCGGCGACGCTGGCCGAGGTCGTCACCGAGATCGCGGCGACGCGGATCACCGAGCGCGGGGAGACCCGTGCCGATGACCGCGTGACCGAGGCCGCGATGGAGGACCGCAAGAAGGCGGGCTACTTCTGATGGCCGCCTTGTGCGAGAGCCTTCACCGGCGCCGCGCCTCATGGGCGCGTCCGACCACGGCCGCCTGCCGATGACGCTCGACCTGCTGCGCCTCAGCACCGCCGGCTCGGTCGACGACGGCAAGAGCACGCTCATCGGGCGGCTGCTGTACGACACCAAGCAGATCTTCGAGGACCAGCTCGAGCACGTCGCGCAGGCCAGCGAGCGCCGCGGCGGCGAGGGCGCGCTGGACCTCGCGCTGCTGACCGACGGATTGCGCGCCGAGCGCGAGCAGGGCATCACGATCGACGTTGCCTATCGCTACTTTGCGACCCCGCGGCGGCGGTTCATCATCGCCGACTGCCCCGGGCACCAGCAGTACACGCGAAACATGGTGACCGGCGCCTCGACGGCGGACCTGGCGGTCGTGCTGATCGACGCACGCCACGGCGTGCTCGAGCAGTCAAAGCGCCATGCCTTCATCAGCGCGCTGCTGGGCACCCCCAAGCTCGTCGTGGCTGTCAACAAGATGGACCTGGTCGAGCACTCACAGGCGCGCTTCGACGAGGTGGCGCACGAATTCGAGAGCTTCGCTCCCCACCTGCGCCGCGGCGGGGTCAGAGCGGGCCATCAGTACGAGATCATCTACATCCCGATCTCGGCTCTCAACGGCGACAACGTGGTGAAGCGCTCCGAGCCGATGGACTGGTATGAGGGACCGTCCCTGCTCGAGATCCTGGAGAGCGTCGAGGTTGCTTACGATCACCCCTACGAGAAGCCGCCGCGGTTTCCCGTGCAGTGGGTGATCCGCCCGTCCGACGCGCTCGCCGGGAGCGACTACCGCGGCTATGCCGGACAGCTGGCGAGCGGGGCCCTGAGACGGGGCGAGGAGGTCGTGGTGCTGCCCGGAGGCTGGACGACCCGGATCGCCGCGATCGACACCTACGAGGGCAGCCTCGAGGAGGCGATGGCGCCGATGTCGTTCACGCTCCGGCTCGCCGACGAGCTCGACGTGGCCCGCGGCGAGCTGATCTGCCGGCCAGAGGACGCGCCCACCGTCGCGCGAGAGCTGCACGCCGATATCTGCTGGATGGCCGAGCAGCCGCTGCGGGCGGGTGGACGCTACGCCATCAAGCACACCTCCAGGACCGCAACGGCGGTCGTCGATTCGATCGAGGACTTCGTCGACGTGCACACGCTCGAACGCACGGACCCTCCGTCCGAGCTCGCCCTCAACGACATCGGCCGCGTGCGCCTGCGGACGAGCTCTCCCCTGGTGATCGACCCGTACAAGAGCAACCGCCGCACCGGGAGCTTCATACTGATCGACGAGTCGAACAACGGCACGGTGGGCGCAGGGATGATCGTGGATGTGGTGTGATACGGGGCCGCCACACGGCGAGAGAGCGTAGAGCCGTTCCCGCTCCCGATCGTGCAGCTGTCCGCAAGGAACTAAGCTTCCCGACCGATGTTCGAGAAGGTACTGGTCGCCAACCGCGGCGAGATCGCGGTCAGGATCGAGCGAGCGCTCGATGAGCTCGGCGTGGAGAGCGTCGCCGTCTACTCCGAGCTCGATCGCGGCGCGCCCCATGTGGAGCGCGCGGGTCAGGCCTACAACCTTGGCGAGGGGCCGGCCGCGGAGAACTACCTGAGCATCGAGAAGATCCTCGACGCGGCCAGGCGCTCGGGGGCGGAGGCGATTCATCCGGGCTACGGCTTTCTCGCCGAGAATGCCCGATTCGCGCTGGCGTGCGAAGAGGCGGGCATCGTGTTCATCGGCCCGCCGGCGAGCGCGATCGAAGCGATGGGTTCAAAGACGCGCGCGCGCGAGCTGATGAAGAAGGCGGGCGTGCCGATCGTGCCGGGAACCACCGAGCCGGTGCAGAGCGTCAAGGAGGCCCTCGAGATCGCCACGAAGGACATCGGCTTCCCGGTCGCCGTCAAGGCCGCCGGCGGCGGCGGCGGCAAGGGCTTCAGGGTCGCGCTATCCGGGGATGAGCTCGAGAGCGCGTTCGAGGGTGCGAGCCGCGAGGGGGAGAAGTTCTTCTCCGACCCCACGGTCTACCTGGAGCGCTACCTGCACGATCCACGCCACGTCGAGGTCCAGGTGCTGGCCGACCGGCACGGGAACGTGATTCACCTGGGCGAGCGCGACTGCTCGGTCCAGCGCCGCCACCAGAAGCTGATCGAGGAGTCACCTGCCCCCGAGTGGATCGTCTCGCCGCAGCTGCGACAGCGGATCGGCGAGATCGGCGTGGAGGCCGCAAGAGCCGTGGGCTACGTCGGAGCGGGCACGATCGAGGGCCTGCTGGCCTCGCGCGAGGGAGACGAGGCCGAGTACTTCTTTCTCGAGATGAACACGCGCGTGCAGGTCGAGCACTGCGTGACGGAGATGACCACGGGTGTGGACATCGTGAGGGAGGGCATACGGGCGGCCGCGGGCGAGGAGCTCTCATACACCCAGCCGGACATCGCGTTGCGTGGACACGCGATCGAGTGCCGGATAAACGCCGAGGACGCGTCCAAGAACTTCGCCCCCGCCCCCGGACGGATCGGCGCCTATATCGAGCCGGCGGGGCCGGGAGTGCGCGTGGACTCGGGCGTGCGGGCCGGCGGCGAGGTCTCGCCCATGTATGACCCGATGGTGGCGAAGCTGATCGTGTGGGACTGCGACCGTGCGCAGGCCACCAAGCGGATGCTGCGTGCGTTGGGCGAATTCGAGATCGGCGGCCTGAGGACGTTGATCCCCTTTCACGAGGCTCTGCTCGCGACCGAGCAGTGGGCGAAGGGTGAGACGTGTCGTGACCTGATCGAGGACAGAGAGTGGCTGAAGCGGCTCGCCTTCCCGCCACCCGGCGACCCCGCCGCGGCCTCGGGGGCAGGCGAGGACATCGGCGAGGAGCTCCTCGAGCAGACCTACACGGTGGAGGTCTCGGGCAAGCGCTTCGATGTGCGGGTCCTCGGCCCCCCGGCCTTCGGCGGCGGCCACGCTGCTCAGAGCAACGGCGCCTCCGCGGCGAGCGCCGGAGGGTCGTCGGTTCCGAAGAGCAGGCGCGCCCAGCGCAGGGCCTCGAGCGGCGGCGGTCCGGACACGCTCGCGTCGCCGCTTCAGGGGAACATGTGGAAGGTGCTCGTCAAGCAGGGCGACGCGGTCGAGGAGGGCCAACTGCTGTGCATCATCGAGGCGATGAAGATGGAGAACGAGATCACCGCCCACAAGGCCGGCACGATCGTCGAGTTGCCGATCGTCGAGGGAGCCCCGATCCAGGCCGGAGCCCCGATCGCCACGATCAGAAGCCCGGACGCCGGCTAGAGCGTCGCGACGTTCTCGCGATGTAGTCGTTGCTGGGCTGCCCCGCGGCGACTCCCGGGCAATCGCGCCCCGTCTCCCCGCTCGGCGAGCTCTCGCAGATAGCCTGCGTCCTCCTCCAGCACGGCGAGCGCGGCGGCGGCGCCGAGAACGGGCCCGTGGCCTGGCACGACATGTTCGGCGTCGCGCAGCAGCGGACGCAGGCTCTCGAGCGTGGCGATGTATGCATCGAGGGCGCCGGCGCCGGCCAGCGAAGGCAGCTCGACCGGCGAGAGATAGTCCCCGGCGACGAGCACGCGCGCCCAGGCGATCACGACCGCCATCCCGTCCGGCGTGTGTCCCACGGCGGGATGCAGCTCGAGCTCGCGCTCGCCGAGCGCACACCGGCCGGGAACGGGGAGCACCTGGACCGAGCCCAGCGCGAGCGGACGGGTGCGATCGATCAGCAGTCGTTCGTCGAAGTCACGCAACTCTCGCTGAGCGCCGCCGGGCGAGGCCTCCAGGCGCTTGCCCGTGCTCTCGGCGCACCCCAGCGCGACGCCGGGGAAGGCCAGCCGCCCGAGCAGGTGGTCCCAGTCGCCGTGCGTGGCGAGCAGTCCACTGGGAGCGGGAAATCGCGCCTGCTCGACGAGCGGGGCCAGGGCGTCGAGCTCATCCGGGAGGATCGGCGAGTCGATCACGAACGTCTCGCCGGCCGGCTCTGAGTCATCGGCCGGGCCTGCGGGCCGGGCTGGCGCGCCGCGGACGATCACGCAGTTGACCTGGAGGATCGCGCTGGTGACGACGAGCACGTCCGGGTGCAGGGCGATCGCCCGCACGGGGTCAGGAAACGCCCAGCAGCTTGGCGGCCTCGCGCAGGTTGCCAACTTCAGCCGTCGGCTTTTTCTGCGAGGAGTCGAGCACCTCCTTGTTGCGGTTGACCCAGATCACGGGAACGCGCTGTTTCATGCAGGGGACCACGTCGTGGTAGTGGCTTGCGGCCACGTGCACCCAGCCGCGCTTGCCGCCCATCCGCCTGGCGCACTCGGTGAAATGCGCGGGTTCGGGCTTGTATGAGCGCACCTGCTGGGCCGTCACGACGAGGTCGAAGTCGATCGGGATGTGCCGGCGGGTCTGGCCGAGCAGCTTGTCGTCGATGTTCGACAACAGGCCCAGCTTGTACTTCTTGGCGAGCTTCTGCAGCTGGGGGTTGGTCTCCCTGAAGGGGGCCCATCGCTGCACCGAGTCCGGCAAGAAGCCCGAGCGCGATGGCTCGAGAGGCCATTCGATGCGTTTCGCGACCTCGATCGCAGTGCGTCTGAGCACCTCCGCGTAGAGCTCGTAGGAGCCCCCCTCGATTTCGCGGGAGATCTCGTGGAAGAGCGGCAACAGCACGCCCCGGTCGATTTCGAAGCCGTCGCGCTTTGCCTCGTTCGCGAAGGCCTCATAGATTCCGGTCTCCCAGTCGATCAGCGTGCCGTAGACGTCGAATGTGACGAACGTGACGTTCTTTGGGATGGGCATCGCGCGGGCATTATGACCTGCCGGGCCGCCCGCGCGCGCTGACCCGCCTTCCGTTAGAGTCTCGCGCCGCGATGGACCTCCTCGAGTACCAGGGCAAGCAGCTCTTCGCCCGCCACGGGCTCAGGGTGTCGCCCGGCAGGGCGGTAACGACGGTCGAGGACGCCGTGAGCGCGGCAAACGAGATCGGCTACCCGGTCGTCGTCAAGGCGCAGGTGCTGATCGGCGGACGCGGGAAGGCGGGAGGAGTCAAGCTGGCCGCGGACGAAGGGGAGACGCGCCAGCACGCCACGAACATCCTCGGGATGGACATCCACGGACACACGGTGCGCACCCTGTGGATCGAGCACGCCTCGGACATCGCCACCGAGTACTACGCCTCTGTGCTGCTCGACCGCTCGGCCAAGCGGCCGCTCGTGATGTTCAGCGTCGAGGGCGGCGTGGACATCGAAGAGGTCGCCGAGAAGACCCCGGAGAAGCTGATCCGCCATCACGTCGATCCGCTCGCCGGCTTCTCGCGCGATGAGGCCGTGAAGATCGCCACCGACGCGGGCGCTGACGCCGACGTGGTCGAGGGCGTGGCGGATGCCCTCGTGGCGCTGTATGAGGTGTGGACCCAGGAGGACGCCATGCTCACCGAGATAAACCCGCTGATCGTGACGCCCGACCGGGAAGTCAAGGCGCTCGACGCGAAGGTCTCGCTGGATGGCAACGCGCTCTATCGACACCCGGAGAACCAGCAGCTGTCGGACAGCGAGAACGAAGATCCGATCGAGCGCAGGGCCAAGGAACAGGGCGTCCAGTACGTCAAGCTGGACGGCGACATCGGCATCCTCGGCAACGGCGCCGGCCTGGTGATGTCCACGCTCGACGTCGTCGCTCAGGCCGGAGGCTCGCCGGCCAATTTCCTGGACGCCGGGGGCGGCTCGGACGCCGAGAAGATCAAGCAGGCCGTGCAGCTGATTCTCGCCAACGACGCCGTCAAGGCGGTCCTCTTCAACATCTTCGGCGGCATCACCCGCTGCGACGAGGTCGCGAGAGGGTTGATCGCGGCGTTCGAGGAGATCTCTCCCGCGGTTCCCTTCGTGGTGCGGTTGGACGGCACCAACGACGTCCAGGGACGCGATCTGCTGCAGCAGGCGGCGTTGCCGAACGTGCATGCGGCGCGCACCATGAACGAGGCCGCCGAGATGGTCGTGACTCTCGCCGCCGAGAAGGCCGTGGGGGCGCGGGCCTGATGGCGATCAGGATCACCCCCGGGCAGATCGGAGCGAGCTGATGGCGGTCCTCGTCGACGAGCGCACGCGGCTGGCGGTCGCCGGCATCACCGGTCGCGAGGGCTCGTTCCATACGCTCAACAATCGCAACTACGGCACAAACGTCGTCGGCGGCGTGACTCCCGGCAAGGGCGGCCAGGACGTCGAGGGCATACCCGTGTTCGACAGCTGGGCGCAGGCCGTGGAGGAGGTCCGGCCGAACACCGCCATGATCTTCGTCCCGCCGCGTTTCGCCGCCGACTCGATCCTCGAGGCCGCCGCCGCCGGGGTGGAGCTCGTGGTCGCGATCACCGAGGGCATCCCCGCCCACGACGAGCTGCGCGTGTACAACACGCTGAAGCGCGACCACCCTGCCACGCGCCTGATCGGACCGAACTGCCCGGGCATCCTCTCGCCGGGCAAGGCCAACGTCGGGATCATCCCGGCGTCGTTCTTCAAGGAGGGCAATGTCGGCGTGGTATCGCGTTCGGGAACGCTGACCTATCAGATCGGCAACGAGATCGCCCAGGCGGGATTCGGCTGCAGCTCGATCGTCGGAATCGGCGGCGATCCCGTACCCGGCTCCTCGTTCGTCGACGTGCTCGAGCTGTTCGAGGCCGACGATCAAACCGAGCTGATGGTGCTGTCCGGCGAGATCGGGGGATCCGCCGAGGAGGAGGCCGCGCAGTACATCGCCGAGCATGTCACCAAGCCCGTGGTCGCCTATATCGCCGGCTTCACCGCCCCCGCGGGCAAGCAGATGGGTCACGCGGGGGCGATCATCTCCGGAAGCGCTGGAACGGCCGCCGCGAAGGCCGAGGCGCTCGAGGCAAGGGGCGTGCGCGTGGGGCGCACGCCAACCGAGGTGGCGGAGATCGCCGTGCAGATCCTCGGCGGCGCAGCGATCGGCGCCCCCTGAGGGGAACCCGCGCCGCGCGGAGGGGCCGCTCGCGAAGCTGTGAGCGGCGGGCTGGCCTCGCCCTGGCGGGCGGCGTCAACGGCAGCGCGCATCGACGCGCCGGAGCTCGACCGCTACGCTAGAGCGCCGTGGACCAGGACGTTGCCAAGACGCTGGGTGAGCTGGAGCGCAAGCTGCTCGAGCTGGAGCGGACGCTCGCGACGATCGGCCACGAGGAGCAACCCGAGGCGAGCGCCATCTCGTCGGAGTCTCCGAGGGCGCCCAGCTGGAGCCGCTTGGTCGACGAGACGATCGAGCGCGACGAGCCGGCTCGGTCGAGCGTCTCCAACGCACCGCGAGCCGCTCATGCGCCCGCCCCGACGGGGCAGGGGCCCGACCAAGGCCGCGCCGCCGGCCCACCGTCGCTCCCAACCCCCGAGCAGGCCGCGATCCGCACGGCGATTTCCGGCTACGCCCCCCCGCCGGCGAGTACCTCCGGTGTCACTCAGCCGCCCAGCGCCGCCGAGCTGCTGCGCTTCCGTGACCGCCTCGAGCGCACGGCGCGAGAGCTCACCCACGACTACGACGAGCTGCTGAGGCACATAAGCTTCGCCGCCGTGCCCGCCCCCGCCGGTCCCACGATCTCCTTCGCCCGTGGTGCGCCCTCGCTCGACATCATCGATGTGGAGGGCCTGCGCGACGCCGCCGTGCGCGCGTTCGACAGCGACCCGGCCGGCGCCACCGCCTACGGCACGTCGGTCGGCTATCCGCGCCTGCGCGCCTGGATCGCGGACCGACACGGCGTGGAGCCCGAGCGCGTGCTGGTCACCAACGGCTCGATGCAGGCGGACGCGTTCCTGTTCGAGCACCTCGTGCGCCCCGGCGACGAGGTGCTCGTGGAGCGTCCGACGTATGACCGAACGCTGCTCTCGCTGCGCCAGCGCGGCGCGCGGCTGCATGCGATCGAGCTTCAGCCGGACGGCATCGACACCGATGCGCTCGAGCGCCTGCTAGGCGGCGGGGCCGGCGCGCGACCGAGGCTCGCCCACATCATCCCGAACTTCCAGAACCCGGCCGGCTACACGCTGTCGCTCGCCAAGCGCCAGAAGCTGCTCGAGCTCGCCGCCATGCATGGGTTCGTGGTGTTCGAGGACGACCCGTACGTGGCGCTGCGCTTCAGCGGGCAGACGCTGCCGACGATGCTGTCGATGGATCCGGACAGGGTGGTCTACGCCTCGTCGTTCTCGAAGACCGTCTGTCCGGGCATCCGCGTGGGGTACCTCGTCGGGCCGACCGAGCTGATCGATGCGGTGGCGCAGCTGGCGACCAACACCTATATCTCGCCGGACATGGTCGCCCAGGCGATCGTGTACGAGTTCTGTGCCTCGGGCGCCATCGAGCGTTCGATCGAGATGGTCAAGGGCGCGCTCGCCGAGCGCGCCGGTGCCCTGGCCGAAGCGCTGCGCCGCGAGCTGTCCGAGGCCGAGTTCGTCGAGCCCGAAGGCGGGTACTTCATGTGGGTGACGCTGCCGCACGGAACCGACGTTCACGCCCTGCACCGCGCCGCGGCCGAGCGCGGCGTGGCGTTTGTCGAGGGCAGCGACTTTCTGCTGGAGGGAGGCGAGAACACGCTGCGCCTCGCCTACTCCGGCGTCACGCCGGCCCAGATCGACGAGGGAGTGACACGCCTCGCCGCCGCCTTTCACTCGCTCTAGCGGCCGTATCGCTGGCCAAGAACGAGCTGCTCGGGCAGCGCCGTGCGTGGCGGTGGTGATGGATCCGCCAGCACCGAGACCGTCTCCGCGACGCTCGGCGTGACCGTGCAGAGACGGTCCTCGGAGATCCTCAAGACGACCTGCTCCTCGTCGCGCACGGCCACGCTGCCCTCGAGCCCGGGCTCGAGGCCGGAGGCCTTCAGGTAGTGCAGGAGGTCCTCGGCCTCGTTCTCGAATCGCAATATCCGCACCGATGCGCCGACCTCAACATCGGCGAGGGGAACACCCGCCGCGCGCGCGCCGGCCACGATCGGATGACCGTGAGGACATGTCTTGGCGTCCCCGATCGCCGCGAGCATCCGCTCCTCCAACACCGGCGACATGGCATGCTCGAGGCGCTCGGCCTCCTCGTGCACCTCGTCCCACGGAACACCGAGAACGTCGGTGAGAAAGCGCTCGATCAGGCGGTGTCTGCGGACGATCCCCTCGGCGTGCTCGGCGCCGCTCGCGGTGAACGCGATGGTGCGATCGGCGTCACGGGTGATGTAGCCGTCGCGCTCTAGGCGGCCCACCATCTCGTGCACGGTCGGCGCCGACAGCTGCATCGCGCGCACCACGTTCGCACCGGTCATCGGCAGCCCGGCCTCCTGAAGCCAGAACAGGCTCTGCAGGTACTCCTCCTCGGCGACGGTCGCCCCCGCGATGCTCATTGTCGTGATCCTAGACCACCCCCGGCGCCCGGACCTCGGGGCAGGTCCCTGGAGTCGCCCCTACACGGACAGCTGATCGAACGTGCACTCGCGCGGATCCTTGTCATCGCGCCAGCGCCGCAGCTTGGCCCCGTGGCGTATGCGCCCCGCGGACACATGGTCGAAGTCGATCTCCACGACCAGCTCGGGGCGAAGCCCCACCCACTCGAGGTCCCTGCCCCCGCTCCAGCGACTGGGGTCGGCGGTACCCCGCTCGCCGGTCTGGAATGGCGCGAAGAAGCCGACCAGGCGCCGCTTCTCGGACGCCGTGAAGCCCGAGCAATGCCCGACCACGCGCAGCTGAGGACCATCCGCGCCGTCCTGGTAGAGACCGAGGATCAGCGCCCCGACGGTGTCCGGCTCCTTGCCCGGGCGCCAGCCGACCACGACCGCGTCTATCGTGCGCACGCGCTTGACCTTCGCCATCCCCTTCCTCTCGCCCGGCCGGTAGGGGGCCGTGCGTTCCTTTGCGATCGCGCCCTCGGCGCGCACCAGCCACCTCCTGGCGTCCTCGAGCGAGGCGGTCGCCGTCATCAGCTCGACGGGCGCCGCGACGAACGCGTCGCCCGTGAGCAGGCTCTCGAGCGCGGCGCGACGCTCCTGGAACGGATGCTCCAGCAGAGGCTCGTCATCGCGGGCGAGCAGGTCGAAGGCGACGTAGCTGGCTGGGGTCTCGAGCGACAGGCGCTCCACGCGCGAGGCCGCTGGATGGACACGCTGACCGAGCGCGTCGAAGTCCTCGCGCCCGTCCGCGTCGCGCACCACGATCTCTCCGTCGAGCACGTAGCGACCGCGCGGGAAGAGGAGCTCGGGAAAGTAGCGCCCGAGCGGCTTGCCGCTTCGCGACTGCATGAACGCCTCCTCGCCATCCACGAACACGAGACAGCGAAAGCCGTCGAGCTTCACCTCGTAGGTGTACTGATCGCCTGACGGCAGCTCCTTGCGCGAGAGCGCGAGCTGTGGCTTCACCGGCGGCGACAGCGGAAGGCTCATCGTCGCGCCCGGCTCGGTTGCACGCGGCGTGGCTCATTCTTCTGCTTGCGGAAGTGCGGCGGCCAGGGCGCGTCGCCGAGACCCTCGCGCTCGTCGCGAGCCGCCAGCTCGAGCAGCGACTCAAGCCGGCCGGGATGCAGGTCGATCGCCTCCGCCGGGTCGCCGTATTCGCGCAGCCGAGCAGGCACGGTCTGAAGGCGCAGCTCCGCGGGATCGAGGTCGGGCACCTCCTCCCAGTGAACCGGACAGGACACGCGCGCGTCCGGTACGGCTCGCACGGAATATGCCGAGGCGACCGTGCGGTCGCGCGCGTTCTGGTTGTAGTCGATGAAGACGCCCTCGCGCTCCTCCTTCCACCAACGACTGGTCGCCCGCCGCGGCATCCGCCGCTCCACCTCGCGTGCAAGCGCCAGCGCCGCGCGGCGGACTTCTTCGAAGCCGTGCTCCGGCTCGATCCGCACGCTGACGTGCATACCGCGTGAGCCCGAGGTCTTCGGAAAGCCCTGCAGGCGGTGCTCCTCGAGCACGTCGCGCACGGTGAGAGCGACCTCGCGCACCTCGGCGAACGGCACATCCGGACACGGGTCCAGATCGACACGCAGCTCGTCGGGATGATCCAGGTCCGACCTGCGCACCGGCCACGGATTCCAGTCGATCACCCCCAGGTTGACCCCCCAGACCAGGTGGGCGGCGTCGTTGGGGACGAGCTCGCGCGCGTGGCGGCCACTGGGAAACGTGACGACCGCGGTCTGAAGCCAGTCCGGCGCTCCGTCGGGCACGCGCTTCTGGAAGAACGGCTTTCCCTGAACCCCGTCCACCCAGCGCTTCATCACGGTGGGGCGCTCGCGCAGGTGGCGCACCGTGGCCAGCTCGCACTCCAGGTAGTAGTTGACGAGGTCCATCTTCGTCAGTCCTTGCTGGGGGAAGAACACCTTGCCGGGATTGCTCACCCGCAGCTCATGGCCGCAGGTCTCGACGATGACGTGCTCAGCTTTCTTTGGGGGCATTGCTGGAAGGATGCCCGATCATGATCTGCCGGACCGTGCTCATCACGTGCTGCCCGTTCGGCGCGCTGAGCGCGCGGCGCGCGGGGTCGGCCATCGGACGGGGCCTCGTCGCGGGCGGCTGGCAGGCCGATCTGTGCCCGATCCACCTCGAGGACGAAGGCCGGGTTGTGCCCGCTCGGCGGGACGTGCGTGCGCTGCTCGGGGCGCTTGACTTCGATGCTCGGATGCGCGCGGCACGCGCCGTGGTCCTCGGCGAGTGGCGCCTAGAGGCGCGCTCGCCGGCCGACAGCGCGACGTTTGAGATCGCCACGCGTGCCCGCCAGGCCGGGGTGCCGACCTACGCGGTGACCGGCGAGAACCTGCTGGACGCGTTCGACGCGCGCATGTTCGACATTCAGCTGATCCTCGAGGCGTCGAGCGTGCGCGCACTCGAGGCGGCCGGTCGGCGTCTGGCGCGCCTCGTGTAGGGCCGCGCGGGCGCATCGACTCACCGGCGGACCGCTAGGCTCGACTCCGCAATGGTCGAGCCCGAGAACCCCGCGGCTTCTGCCGCGCCCCCGGTGATCCCAGCCCCTCGCTTCCCTCGCGCGCTGTCGCGCTCGGCACCGGCTCGAAGGCGCGCGATCGTGATCGGTGCGGGGTCCTTCGGCACCGCCCTCGCGGTCCTTTTGGCCCGCGGCGGGTTGCGCACCACACTTCAGGCGCGCACCGCCGAGCAGGCAGCGCTGCTGGAGCAGGAGCGCGAGAATCACAGCTACCTCCCGGGGGTCGAGTTGCCGGCGCCGCTGCGCATCGAGTCCGTTGCGGCCGGCGTGGCGCGCGCCGACTACGTATTCCTGGCCGTGCCCTCCAGCAGTCTCGGCGACGTGATCTCAACGCTCGACGCCGCCGGTCTCGAACGGCGCACGGCGGTCGTCTCGGTGGCCAAGGGCCTCATGCCCCCGCTGGGGCTTCCGCCCACGACCGTCCTCAGCACGACGTTCGGCGCACATCGCGTCGCCTGCGTCGGCGGACCGGGACACGCGCGCGAGATGGTTCACGCCGGCGCCGCGCTCGTGGCCGCCTCGAGCGACGAGGAGCTCGCGCGGTCTCTCGCCCAGGTCGTCACTCGCGCAGGAGTCGTCTGTGAGCAGTCGAACGACCCGCTCGGCGTGGAGCTGGCGGGCTCGGCGAAGAACGCCGCGGCGCTCGCGGCCGGCGCGACCGAGGCGCAGGGCCTGAACGCCGCCGGCGCCGCCGCTGGGCACATCTTCGCCGAGGTCTGGCGCTATGCGGAGGGGCTTGGCGCGCGGCCTGAGTCGATGATCGGCCTGGCCGGCACGGGCGACCTGGTCGCCACCGCACTGGCGTCGCAGAGCCGCAACCGTCGGGCTGGAGAGCTGCTCGCGGCCGGCGTGCCCGCGGGCGAGATCCCCGCCCAGATCGGCCAGGCGGTGGAGGCGCTCGAGTCCGTGCCGCTGCTCGCGCGCGCGCTCGAGCAGGCGGGCGTCGGCGCGCCGGTGACGGGCGCCCTGGGCAGGCTGATCTCGGGCGAGCTGCCGCTGCAGGAGTGGGTCGCGCTGGTGCGGGCGACCGTCCCTGAGCCGGCACGCTGGCGGCGCCGGCCGCAACCGGGCTTCTGGCGTCGACTGTGGCGGCGGTTGGTCGGCGCGCCGAAGAGCTAGCCGCGGCGGCTCGTCAGTGAGACTGGATGCGGCGAAGCCAGAACCACAGGCCGAACGAGCCGATCGCCGCGAACAGGCCGCTGGCGATGGCGGCCAGCTGCGAGCCGTCGTTGACCGACAGGACGAGCATGCTCGTCGTCACGCCGAGGACGATGAACCCGACGGCATAGAAGGCCCGGGGCGGCCGGGCCGGGGTCAGTCCCAAGCGTGCACCTCGTATCTGATCAGCCCGAGGATCACCGTCAACGCCCCGAATATGACGAGCGCCCAGGCGCCGATGTGCAGCAGGTCAAAGGTGGTGGGAGACAACCCCGAAGCGGGCGTTATCAGACCGATTTCCGGCCGCCGAGCGGGCACGGGCACATGCCTGTGCGCCTCGATAAAGCAAGCAATTCCAGCGATAATCGGGATCGCACCCGCATAGACTCTCAGCATGACCGCTAGCCTATCGCGGCCCGAGTCCTTGCGATCCACAGCTCACGAAGGTCGGCCCATGAGCGTGTTCAACACCGCCTCGTACACGCCCGCGCCATAGGAGGCATCGGCCACACGCACGTTCTCGTGGGCGGTGATCGCCTCCCGCATCGACGGGTCGCGCTCCACGGCGTTGGCCACAAGCCAGAACGTGCCGACGTGCGGAGCGCACGCCAGATCCTCGCGCGAGTCGCCCACCGCGAGGCTCTCGGCGCGCCCATAGCCGCGCGCTCGGCGGTGGAAGGCGACCGCCCCCGCCTTCGACGCGGCCGCCGGCACGAGGTGGTAGCCGCGCACGTGCGGCAGCTCGGCGAGCGCCTTCGAGCGGCGACTCACGACGCCGTTGTCGAGCAGGCGCAGATCGTCATGGCCTCGCTGCACGAGCAGGCGATCGACCTCGGAGACGTCCACGAGCCCGCGAAACAGGTGCGACACTTCGCGCTGCGTGTGCCACGGCTCGTGATACTCGAGCCGTCCGGCGTACTGCTCGAGCAGGAGCGCAGGCGCGCCCGAGCGCTCGATCTGCTCGGCGATCGTCAGCTCGCCCGGCATCAGATCGCCGGTCAGCCAGTGCTCTTCTCCGTCCAGCACGACACACGCGCCGGCCTCGAAGATGTAGGAGCTCTGGCCCAGCAGACGCGCATCCTCGAATACCTGCGCGCGCCGTCGGCCGGACATCAGCACGACCTCCACTCCCGCGCGAAGGCACGCCTGCACCGCGCGCACCCCGTCGATCGAGACCGACCCCTCGCCGTCATGGACCAGCGAGGCACCGCGCCCCAGCAGGGTTCCGTCTAGGTCCAGATACAGGCAGCGCACCCGCTGATCGCCGCTCATCCGTCAGCTCCCCGTGAAGGCCGCCCGCCATTGTGCGAGTCGGGCGTGGGCGCGCCCTCCCGAAGGCTCACAAGCGGCGGGCGCTCGAGCGGGGCATACCCAGAGGCTCCACCGTCTTCGCCGGCGGCCCCGACCCCGACGAGGCGCCCCTCGCGTTCCAGCCTGCGGGCGATCGTGGCCAGCACGGTCAGCGCCATCGGCGTCAGTGCCGACAGAGGCTGGTGACGGTTGCGGTGCTCCTCGAGATCCACCTGCGCGATCCCATCGAGGCCGACCTGCCTCCATGCGTCGATCAGCATCGCCGTCTCGACGCCGTAGCCGGTGGAGAACGGCAGTTGCTCGAGCAGCGCCCTGCGCGCCGCCACCTCGCCCGCCAGCGGCTGGCGCACGAGCGCGAGCTGCGGGTAGAACAGCTCGAGCGCCGGACGCGCAGTCAGGTGGTTCACCCGCCCACCCCCCTCCGCGTCGCCGTCGAAGGGTCGCCGGTAGAAGCCCTTCACGAACGAGACCCCTGACTCGCACACGAGCGGCCCGAGCAGGCCGGTCACGAAGCGCGCCGAGAAGTTCTCGGTGTCGGCGTCCAGAAAGCACACCAGCTCGCCGTCGAGCGCCGACAGCGCGCGCCACATCGCGTCTCCCTTCCCGAGCACCGGCCCGTAGGAGGGCATCAGCTCGTCCTGCTGCCAGACCACCGCCCCGGCGCCCTCGGCCACGAGCGCGGTGCCGTCCACGGAGGCGGCGTCGACCACCACGATTCCGTCGATCGCCCCCGCCTCACGCAGCTGGACGAGCACGTCGACGATCCGCCCCACCGTAGCGGCACACTCGCGCGCCGGCAGGCATACCGAAACTCCGAGCCCGCGTTCGGCGCGCTCGGCCGCGATGCGAGGAGCCGGATACGACGAATGCCGGTAGGAGCGCGCCTCGGCCCAGCGCTCCGCCGCAGACAGCGAAGCAGCCCGGGTGCCGGCGCGCGAAGCAGGCGAAAGCCGGTCGTTGCCGGCTTTATCGCGCCGGCGGAAGGGGGAGCGTGGCATCGGCTCTACTATCGCAACCCGTGGCCCAAGACCGCAGAACCGAGCCGTGGAGCGCGCTGCTGGACGAGGGCCTCGCCGACGGCCGGCTGGTCAGCGAGGCGCGCGAAGGGCCGGGCCGGGCGAAGCTCGTGGATCCCCCGCCGGAGCTCCACCCGGAGCTGCTCGGAGCGCTCGAGCGCGTCGGAGCCTCGCGCCTGTACTCCCACCAGGCGCGAGCGGTCCACGCGGCCTGGAGCGGACCGACGATCATCACCACCGGAACCGCATCCGGCAAGTCGATGTGCTTCAACCTGCCGACCCTCGATGTGCTCTGCCGCGACGCGCGAGCGCGAGCGCTCTACATCTACCCGACGAAGGCGCTCGCCCAGGATCAGGCGCGGGCGCTCGGCGCGTTCGGCCTGACCAAGCGAGTGCGCCCCGCGATCTATGACGGCGACACCCCTCGGGAGGCGCGCGCCGAGATCCGGCGAAGCGCGAACGTGGTGCTCACCAACCCGGACATGCTGCATGTCGGCATCCTTCCCAACCACGCCGCCTGGGAAGACCTGTTCGCGAACCTGGCCGTCGTGGTGATCGACGAGGCGCACGTCTACCGTGGCGTGTTCGGCTCGCACGTCGCCAACGTGCTGCGCCGGCTGCGGCGAATCGCCGCCGCGTACGGCACCGAGCCGCGCTTTCTGCTCACCTCGGCCACAATCGCCAACCCGACCGAGCTGGCCGAGCGCCTGACGGGGCTAGAGGAAGTGGCCCTGATCGACAGGGACGGCTCACCGGCGCCGGCGAGGCGAATCGCGGTGTGGAACCCCCCACTCACAGACCAGGAGCTCGGGGCCCGCCGCTCCGCGCTCGGCGAGGCCGCCGAGCTGCTGGCGCGGCTCGTGCGCGACGGAGCGCGCACGATCTGCTTCATCAAGTCGCGCAAGGGCGTCGAGCTGTTGAGCCGGATCGTCATGCAGGACCTGCAGCAGACAGACCCGGACCTGGCCGAGCGGGTCGCCCCGTATCGCGCCGGCTACACGACCCAGCAGCGACGCGAGCTCGAGCGCCGGCTCATGCGCGGCGAGCTGCGCGCGGTGATCACGACCGACGCCCTCGAGCTCGGCATCGACATCGGCGAGCTGGACGCAGCCGTGGTCGTCACCTTTCCCGGAACCGTCGCCTCCCTGCGCCAGATGTGGGGACGGGCCGGTCGTCGCGGCCGGGGCCTGGCCGTGTACGTGGCGGGCGAGGACGCGCTCGACCAGTTCTTCGCACGTCACCCCGAAGACTTCCTCGGCCGGCCCGTCGAGGCGGCGATCATCGACCACGAGAGCCCGCTGATCTTCCGCCAGCATTTGCTCTGCGCGGCTCATGAGGGCCCGCTCTCGAACGAGGACGCCGAGTTCCTCGGCCCACGCTGGGAGGCCCACGCTGAGGTCCTGCTCAGCGCCGGCGAGCTACGCCGGAGACCGATTGACGCCGCCCGGCCGGACACGAGCGACGAGCGAGACGACCCGCCCCGCGAACGGTCGTCGTCCGCGTCATATGTCACCCGCCGGCATGGAAGCTACCCGGCGGCGGAGGTGTCGCTGCGCTCGGCCTCGCCTGACAGCTTCGCGATCGTGGACGTCTCCTCGGGGGAGCTGCTCGGCTCAACGGAGGCGGCGCGCGCACACTCGACCGTTCACGAGGGAGCGATCTACCTGCACCTCGGGCACTCCTACGAAGTGCGCGAGCTTGACCTCGCTCGCCGCCGCGCGCTCGTCGCCCCGTTTGACGGCGACTGGTACACGCAGCCGAAGCGTGAGACCGAAACCGCCATCGTCCGCCTGCTCGATCGCCGGGAGGCGCTCGGAGTCACGCTGTCCTTCGGCGAGGTGAGCGTGACCGACACGGTGCTGGCCTACCAGCGCAAGCGCGTCTCGGATCATTCGCTCGTCGACCTCGTGGGCCTCGACCTGCCCCCCACGAGCTTTCCCACGCAGGCGCTCTGGTTCGAGCTGCCGATCGGAGGCCCGGACGCCGGGCAGGGCCAAGCGAGGAGTCGCTCGCGAGGGCCGAGCTCCGAGGGGCCGGGTGGGGATGTCCCAGACGGTGGGCCCGGGCGCGGCGGGCTGGGCGACAGCGTCCCCCTGGAGGCGCTGCTCGGCGCGCTTCACGCAGCCGAGCACGCACAGATCGCGGTGCTGCCGCTGATCGCGATGTGCGACCGCTGGGACATCGGCGGTCTGTCCACGAACTTCCACCCCCAGACCGGCGGTCCCACGATCTTCCTCTACGACGGCCACCCGGGCGGGGTCGGCATCGCGCGCATGGCATTCGCGCGCTTCCAGGAGCTGTGCGAGGACGCGCGCCGGCTGATCGCAGAGTGTCCGTGCGCAAGCGGCTGCCCGTCCTGCGTGCAGTCGCCGAAGTGCGGCAACCTCAACGAGCCCCTGTCAAAGGCAGGTGCACAGCTGCTGCTCGAGCAGATGCTGGGCGCCCCCTCCGAGCCGCTCGTGGGAGCGGCGCTCTGAACGGAGCCCGCAGTTGTTTGAAGGCGTACCGCGCCGTCGAGGTGGCGGCTGCCCGATAACCGATCGTGTTCATCACCGCGAAAAAGCCAGGCCTCATCTTCGCCCTAGCCGTTTGCGTGGCGCTCGCCGCAGCGGCAGCGGCGGCGCAGGCGCCGCCGAGCCGGCCCCCGACGCCACCGACGAGCTCGCCGGCCTACGAAGGGCCCGGCGGGCGCAGCGCCCTGACGCGCTGGACGCTGCGCGGGGATCCGGGCGACCGCGGCCTCGCGCTGGGCTGGCGCCGCGGCGCCTTCACGGGCGAGACGGTCAGCGTGCCGAACGTCGTCAACCCGACGCCGTTCAGCGGGGTGGCGGGCCAGCGCAACTACGAAGGCTCCGTGGCCTGGTACCGGACGAGCTTCCAGGCGACGAGCACCGGGGTCTACGCATTGAGCTTTCAGTCGGCGAACTTCGTGGCGACGGTCTGGATAGACGGTCGTCCGCTCGGCTCGCATCGGGGACCTTACCTGCCGTTCGAACTGCGCGCCCAGCTCGCCGCGGGCACCCACACGATCGTGGTGCGCGTCGACTGGCGCAACCCCGGCGCCCAGACGCCCGAGGGCTTTCACCGCACCTGGTTCAACTGGGGCGGGGTGGACGGCGAGGTGACGATACGGCCGGTCGGCGAAAGCGAGTTGATCGAACCCACCGTGCAGACGACGCTTCAGCCCGACACCCCGGACGCGGCACAGGCGACGGTGCGAGTTGACGTACGGGTGCGAAACAACGGTCCGTCTCGCACGATCGCTCCGGAAGGCATGCTCAGCGACGGTGCCCAGAGGATCCCGCTGAGCTTTCCCTCACAGGCCCTCGCGCACGGGCAGATCGTGAGCATGAGCACGCGCGTGACCGTCCAGAACCCCGCGCTGTGGTCGCCCGCAAGCCCGAGCCTCTACGAGCTGACACTGATGGTGGGGGCAGAGAGCAGCTTCTCCGCTCGCGTCGGTCTACGCGAGCTGACCTGGAAGGCGGGACGCATCTACCTCAACGGCCAACGCCTCAGGCTCAAGGGCGCCTCGATCCAGGAGGACGCGCGCGGGCACGGGGACGCCCTGACTCCGGGTGATGAGAACACGCTGGTGGCGGAGCTGAAGGCGATCGGAGCGAACGCCGTCCGCTCCCAGCACCCGCTCGACCCCGCCCTGCTCGAACGTCTCGACGCGGCCGGAATCGTGGTGTGGCAGGGAATCGGACCGGTCGAAGGGGCCGGCAACTGGTTCTCGACCACGCCCTCGCTCTTGAGCGGCGCCGAGCAGCAGGCGCGAACCGCCGCGCTCGCAGCCGAGCTGCACCCATCGATCGTCGCCTGGAACGTGGTCAACGAGGTCGCCGGAAACGGGCACAACGCCGCGGAGGTCCAGTACGTGCAGTCGCTCATCCGCTGGCTGCACGAACGCGACCCGACGCGGATGGTCGCGGTGGACGTCTGGGGCGACCACCCGCCCGCGCGCGCCGGGGCGCTGTATTCCGGAGCCGACGCCATCGCCGAGACCGACTACTCGGGCTGGTATGACTACCCGCAGGACACGCTCGCGCGGCAGACCGCGCTGATGCGCTCGCGCCTTGCGGCGATGCAGCGGACCTTCCCGGGCAGGGTGCTTCTGATCAGCGAGTTCGGCGCCGAATCCAACGCGCTGAACTCCTCCGGTGCGCCCGGCGGCTACGGTTTTCAGGCCAGCCTGCTCGCCCGGCACATCGCCGTCTACGAGGGCGACCAGCAGCTGAGCGGAATGCTCATCTGGGACCTGCGCGACTATCCGCTCACCCCCACGTTCGAGGGGGGGTCGATCCACTCGAAGCTTCCCGGTGTGCGGCTGATCGAAGGCCTCAACCAGAAGGGCCTTTTCACCTACGGTGGAAGCCCCAAGCCGGCGGTCGGCGTGGTCGCGCGGCTGTTCAGGGCCCTGCCGGGCGGGTAGGCGCGATACTCCACAGCATGTGCTGCGAGCGCATGAACGCGGCGCCCCCATCGGAGCGATCGGACGCGCGTGAGCGCAGCTGAGAATCTCGCGGCGCACACCACGAGGCCCCCGACGCTGTACGTGATCCCCGGCTCGCACGCTTGCCGCACGGGGATGCTCATGCTGGAACACAAGGGCATCGCCTACCGCCGCGTCGAGCTCATCACCGGCCTGCATCCGCTGAGCGTTCGCATGCTGGGGTTCCCGGGCCACAGCACACCGATTCGCCGAGTCGACGGCCGGACGCACGCGTGGCTTGCGATGCTCGATCGCGCGGGCACGGTGCCGGCGCTGCGCTTCGGCGGGCAGCGCATCCAGACAAACCGCGAGATCGCGCGCTTCCTCGATCGCGTTCAGCCCGAGCCGGCGCTGTTTCCGTCCGATGGCAAGGAGCGAGCCACGGTCGAGGAGGCCGAGCGCTGGGGAGACGAGGTGCTGCAGATGGCGGTCCGTCGGCTCGCGCTCGTGGCCGCGGCGCGCGGCCTCGACTCATTGCACAACCGCGGCAACGACGGCAGGCTCGGACCGCTGCTCGCGGCCAGCGAGCCGACGCGGATGCTCGCGTCGCGCGGGGCTGCGTTCTCCTTTCGTGCGAACCGCGGCAGCGAGCGTGAGATGTTGGGCGCGCTGCCCGAGATGCTCGACAGGGTCGACGCGTGGATACAGGCGGGCGTCCTGGACGGGGAGGCGCTCTACGCGGCCGACTTCACGATCGCGCCGAGCCTCGCGCTGCTCACCTACCGACTCGATGTTCGCCAGGAGATCGAAGCCCGCCCGGCGGGCTCGCTGATCGACCGGGTGCTGCCCGAGCCCGCCCGCTAGGCCCGATTCCCTCGCGCGATCCTACGCAGGTCGATCGTGTCGTCATACAGCTTCGCGTCGACGCCCTCCTCGAGCGCCACCTCGCGCAGCGGACGCCCGGACTCGGTGGCCTTCTTGACGATCACCGTTCCCTTGTCGTAGCCGATCGCCCCGTTCAGCGCGGTTGCGACGGCGAGGGTGGCCGCCGCCGAGGCGTCGGTCCCCGCCCGGTTGGCCTGGATGCCGTCCACGCACTTCTCGGCGAACACGCGCGCCGCGGCCGACAGCAGGGTGAGCGACTGGAGCAGGTTGCGGGCCATCAACGGGATCCGCACGTTCAGCTCGAACTGGCCCTGCAATCCCGCCACCGTGATCGCCGTGTCGTTGCCGATCACCTGTGCTGAGACCTGCAGCACGACCTCGGGGATCACCGGGTTGACCTTGCCGGGCATGATCGAGGAGCCCTTCTGCAGCTCGGGCAGGATGATCTCTTTGATCCCGGCCCGTGGACCTGAGCCCATCAGCGCGAGATCTCCCGCGATCTTGCCAAGCGACACGGCGATCACCTTCAGCGCACCGGACAGCTCGACGAGCGCATCGCGGTTGGCCTGCGCCTCGAACGGGTCGAGGGGCGCGGCGATCTGCTTCAGGCCGGACTCCCGCCTCAGACGCGCACGGACCTTCTCGGCGAATTTGGGGTGGGTGTTGAGACCCGTGCCGGTGGCCGTCCCGCCGAGCGGGATCTGACCCACGTGCACGAGCGCCGCCTGCACCCGCTCTGCGCCGAGCGCCATCTGGGCGGCGTAGCCCGAGAACTCCTGCCCGAGCGTCACGGGCACGGCGTCCATCAGGTGGGTGCGCCCCGCCTTGACCACGTTCTGAAAACTCTTCGCCTTCCTGGCGAACGACCGCTCCAGCTCCTTCAGGGCCGGCAGCAGCTCATTCTGGGCGACGTCGAGGGCGGCGAGATGGACGGCCGAGGGGAACACGTCGTTGGAGGACTGCCCCATGTTGACGTGATCGTTGGCGTGCACGCCATTGCCGGCCATCCGGGCGATGACCTCGTTCGCGTTCGTGTTCGTCGAGGTGCCCGAGCCCGTCTGGAACACGTCGATCGGAAACTGCCCGTCGTGCTCGCCAGCGGCGATCTCGCGCGCGGCCCGCTCGATGCGAGAGGCGCTGCGCTTTCCCAGCAGACCGAGCTCGGCGTTGACCGCGGCGGCCGCCCCCTTCAGGCGCGCAAGCCAGCGCACGACCTGCACCGGGACGGTCTCGCCCGAGATCGGGAAGTTCTCGACGGCCTTGGCGGTCTCCGGCCCCCACAGCTGCTGCTTGCTCGGCATTGGCTCTCCTTTTTGGCTTCCGGCGGGCACAGACCCTATCCGCAGAACGCCGTCAGCTCACGCGCGAGTCCCACGGGATCGTCATAGGCCATCAGAAACCCCGAGCTTCGGAGCATGCGCAGCTGCCCGTCGTGCAGCAGCGCGAGCGCCTCTTCGGCCGCCGCCAGCGGATGCAGCGGGTCCTGATCGGCCCACAGCAGCAGCACCGGCAGCTCGAGCTTCGGATAGGCCTCAAGCAGCTGGGTCTGGGCGCCGCGCGGCCATGCGCGCGCGCACTTCGCCCACGAGCGGGCCAGGCTGGAGTTACCGGGAACGTCGGCGAACGCATGGCGCACGAGGTCACACGCCGCGGGGTTGGCCCGTGCCGACAGCCGCAGTCCGCGCTCGGGCGTGAACACGACGCGCGTGCTGTGCGAGAGCAGGCGATCCAGCCCGGGCACCGACCCCATGCGCGTCGTCATGCGCCAGGCGCGGCACAGCATGGCGCGCTGGGGCGGCGCGTGCAGACGAGTTCCCATCAACACCAGCCGGCTGGGGTGCACACGCTCGGTGAGAACCGCCCGCAGGAGGATCTCGGCGCCGGCGTCGTGGCCTGCGATCCGCGGCCGCGGCCCGAGCACCTCTGCGGCGAACCCGCCGAGCACCTCGGCGAACCAGTCCAGCGTGTACGGATGGCGCCATCGGTCCTCCGAGTCCCCGTGAAGCGGCAGGTCCGGCAGCACCACCCGGAAGCGGTCCGCGAGCTGGGCGACCGCCGGCTCCCACTCCTTGTGCGACAGGAACGCCGAGTGCAGCAGCGCAAGCGACGGGCCGGCGCCGATCTCGCGGTAGGCAACGCGCGCGCCGTCCGTGTGGTGGTAGAGGCGGAGCCTCATGGTTGCATCGTAAGAGCCCGATGCCGCGCCGCGCGAGAACCGCTTGGAGGCGCACCTAGAATGGGCCGCCCCGTGACGGCGTCGACACCACACACGCTGATCCCCCGCCGCGAGGTGGATCCTCGCCAGCCGCTGCCCGCGCTCGAGCAACTCGTGCTGGAGCGCTGGCGTGGGCGAGACGTGTTCGCCGAGTCCCTGCGCAGGCGCGAGGGCGCCGAGCGGTGGGTGTTCTACGAGGGACCGCCCACCGCCAACGGCCCGCCGGGCTCCCACCACGTGCTCTCGCGCGTGTTCAAGGACATCTATCCACGCTTTCAGACCATGCGCGGTTACCTGGTGGAGCGCAAGGGCGGTTGGGACTGCCACGGGCTGCCGGTGGAGATCGCCGTCGAAGAGGAGCTGGGCATCGTCCACAAGGCCGAGATCGAGCGCTATGGCATCGCCGAGTTCAACGCCAAGTGCCGCGAGTCCGTGTTCGCCTTCCTGGAGGAGTGGAACCGGCTGACCGAGCGGATCGGCTTCTGGATCGACCTCGACAACGCCTACCGCACCCTCGATGAGTCCTACATCGAGTCCGTCTGGTGGGCTCTCTCGGAGATCGACCGCGAGGGCCTGCTCTACGAGGGCCACAAGGTCGTGCCCTACTGCCCGCGCTGTGAGACGACGCTGTCCTCCCACGAGGTGGCGCTCGGCTACCAGGACATCGTCGATGAGAGCGTCTACTTGAAGCTCCCGGTGCTCGACGGCGAGGACAAGCTGCTGGTGTGGACGACCACGCCCTGGACGCTGCCGGGAAATGTCGCGCTGGCGGTGTCTCTCACCGCAACGTACGCCAGGGTGCGGGTTGGGGATGATTATTTTGTGCTCGCCGAGGACCGTGTCGAGCCGGTGCTGGGTGATGCGTCAGAGATCGTGGAGCGGTTCTCGGGCGAGCAGCTCGTGGAGCGTTACAGCAGCTATCGCGGACCGATCTTCGACACCCGTGCCCCCGGCGGCTTTCCAATTCTCTCAGACGACTTCGTCACGATCGAGGACGGCACCGGAATCGTGCACATCGCGCCCGCGTTCGGCGAGGACGACTACCGCGTGGCGGCGGCCGCCGGGATCTTCCAGCCCGACCGGCCGGGGACGCTCCTGAACCCGGTGCGGCCCGATGGCACCTTCGACGGGCGCGTTCGAAGCTTTGCCGGTCGCTCCTACGAGGGCCGCTTCGTCAAGGACCCGCAGCTGACCAGACAGCTGGTCGAGGACCTGCAGGAGCGCGGCCTGCTCCTGCGCGAGAAGCCCTACGAGCACTCCTACCCCCACTGCTGGCGCTGCGGTACGCCGCTGATCTACTACGCGAAGAGCTCTTGGTACATCCGCACGACGGCGGTGCGCAAACAGATGCTGGCGGCCAACGAGACGGTCGACTGGCACCCTCCTCACGTAAAGCACGGTCGCTTCGGGGACTGGCTTGAGAACAACGTCGACTGGGCCCTGTCGCGGGAGCGCTACTGGGGCACACCGCTGCCCGTGTGGCGGTGCCCGCTTGGACACACGCACACGATCGGCTCGTTCGAGGAGTTGACGACGCTGTCCGGGAGGGCGCTCGAGGACCATCACCGCCCGTTCGTGGACGAGGTCACGTTCCCGTGCCCGCACACCGATGCCGGCGCCGCCGGGGCGTGCGGCGAGCGCATGAAGCGCGTGCCGGAGGTGATCGACGTGTGGTTCGACTCCGGCGCGATGCCGTTCGCCCAGCATCACCACCCCTTCGAGCACGAGCGCGAGTTCTGCCAGAGCTTCCCGGCCGACTTCATCTGCGAGGCGCAGGACCAGACGCGCGGCTGGTTCTACTCGCTGCTGGCGATCTCCACGCTGCTGTCCAGACCCGCTCCGTACAGGAACGTGGTGTGCCTGGGCCTGATCCTCGACGAGGACGGGCAGAAGATGTCCAAGTCGAAGGGCAACACGGTCGAGCCGTGGCAGGTGCTCGACAGCTACGGCGCCGACGCGTTCCGCTGGTACTTCTTCACCTCCAAGCATCCCTGGGACGGCTACCGATTCTCGATGGAGGCGATCGGCGAGGGCGTGCGGCTGTTCCTAAAGCAACTGTGGTCGACGTACTTCTTCTACGCCCTGTATGCGCACGCGTCCGCGGATCAGCTGAGCACGGCGACGCCCGATCGGGCCGAGGCCGCGACGGGGCCCGATCGCGATCTCGACCGGTGGGCGCTTTCGCGCACGGCGGGCACGGCCGAACTGGTGGCCGAGCGGCTGGACGCCTACGACGCGACCTCCGCCGGACGGGCGATCGCGGAGCTCGTGGACGAGCTGTCCAACTGGTATGTGCGCCGCTCGCGCAGGCGCTTCTGGGACAGCGACCCGTCGGCGTTCGCGACCCTGCGCGAGTGCCTGCTCACGGTCGCCAAGCTGCTTGCGCCCTTCTGCCCGTTCATCGCGGACGAGATCTACGACAACCTCGACGGCTCGAACCCGAGCGTTCACCTGTGCGACTTCCCCGACGCGGACACGCTGCCCGCCCGCGACGAGGACCTCGAGCAAATGATGGCGCTCGCGCGCGAGACGGTGCGGCTCGGGCTCGGCGCTCGGGGGAAGGCGAAGATCAAGATCCGCCAGCCACTCGCCGAGGCGGTCGTGGTGGCAGACGGACGCGCTCGTGAGGCGATCGAACGGCTCTCTGACATCGTGCGCGAGGAGCTGAACGTCAGATCCGTGCGCTTCGTCGCGGCGGCAGAGGAGCTGGGACGCTACGAGGTGAAGGCCAACTACCGCACGCTCGGGCCGCTGTTCGGAAAGGACATGCCGCTGGCGGCCGACGCGATCGCGGCGCTCGACCCCGCGAGAGTGGCGGCCGCGGTGCGGGGCGACAGCGACGGGGAGATCGGGATCGCCGTCGGCGAGCACGAGCACACGCTCTCAGCCGACGATGTGATCCTGACGATGCGGGCACCGGAGGGCTACAGCGTCGAGCGCGAGGGCGGGCATGCCGTCGCGCTCGATCTTGCGATCGACGACGACCTGCGCGAGGAGGGATATGCCCGCGAGATCGTGCATGGCGTCCAGAACGCACGCAAGCGCGCGGGCCTTCGGATCGAGGAACGCGTCGAGCTGGCCCTGCGTGGCGACGCGGCGCTCGTGCGGGCGGCGCAAGCCCACCGCGACTACGTCGCCGGGGAGACGCTCGCGGTCAGGCTTCTGCTCGGTGACGATGCGGCCGCCGCCGCGACCGCCATGGACTACTCAGAGCAGGCCGAGATCGAAGAGCTCACGCTGAAGATCGCGCTCAGGCGGCTGTGAGAGAGGGCTCGAGCTCCTGCTCGAGCTTCTTCTTGGGGTAGGCCCCGACGATCGTCTTGGCCGGCTGGCCGGCCTTGAACAGGATCATGGTCGGGATCGACAGAACCTGGAAGCGGGCCGCCGTCTGCGGGTTCTCGTCGATGTCCAGCTTGACGATGCGAAGGTCCGACCGCTCGGCGGCGATCTCCTCGAGGACCGGCGCAACCACGCGGCAGGGACCACACCAAGGCGCCCAGAAGTCGACCAGCACGGGCCCCTCCGCCTCGAGGACCTCGGCGTCGAAATTGACATCTGTGACTTGGGTCAACGTACCTGCCATTGCGGTCTCCTTGTTCGCTTTCCTATCACTATACAAAATGAAGGAAGGGCTGCCGGGTGGGCTCCTCGTCGAGCCGAGACACGCCCCACCCGTCACTTCACCGTGACGGTGAATCCTTCCGAGACGCGCACGAGCGGCGGGTGGATGTGCGTGAGCGTCACGAACAGGCGGGGCGAGACGTAGACCTCGATCAACGCCGCCACCACGAGCACGGGGACGGCCACCGCGACGGTCACGACCGTCGCGGCGAGCAGCTGCTCCCACTCGCCGCGCCGGCTGGCGATGATCCAGGCCGCCAGCGGAAGGAACAGGGCGATCAGCTCGGGGATGGCGTGCGGAAGGACGCTCAACAGCAGCAGGCCCGGCGAGACCCGCAAGAAGCCCGAGACGCCCGCGAGCGTGTGTCCCAGCAGGTAGGCCTGCGCGCTCAGCGAGAAGGCCGTGGCGGCGGCGACGAAGGCGATGGCGATGCGCCCACCGTGCTCGTGCACCCAGCGCGAGAGGCCCGTGTGATGCTCGGCCTGCAGCGGGAGCGAGCTGCCGGCTATGAATCCGGCGACGCATGCCATCGCGTGCAGCGCGAGCACGAGCATGTTGCGCCGCAGCACATTGACGACGTCGCCGCTGTCCCCCACGGCGAACGGCGGCTGCAGCGTAATCACCTGCTGGTAGCCGCGATCGAGCGACGAGACTATCCAGACGGCGGCCAGCAATGCCGCCGCGGCCACCGCCGAGCCTGCGACCCACTGCCCCAGCACGCTGCCCGGCGTCCGCTGCCAGGCGCGCAGGGTAGCGCGCGTATGCCGTATGCCATGGGCAAACGCGTAGGCGGACGCATCCATCGTCTTTTCATCGGCCGCTCGCCGCGCTTACCTGAAGCGCAGCGCCGGCACCAGCCACATGGCCTCTGCGGCGATCCGCCAGGACATCTTGCTCGTGCCGTGCTGGCGGTCGCGAAAGACGATCGGAACCTCGACCACGCGGAAGCCCGCGCGGGCGGCGCGGTAGGTCAGCTCGACCTGGAAGGCGTAGCCGCGAGAACGGACGCCGTCGAACTGAATCGCCTCGAGCACCTCGCGGCGGAAGCACTTGAACCCGCCCGTCAGGTCGCGCACGCGCAGGCCGAGCACCAGGCGCGCATATGTCGAGCCGCCCTCGCTGATCAGGCGTCGCAACCGGCTCCAGTCCATCACACCGCCGCCCGGCACGTAGCGGGAGCCGAGCGCCAGGTCGGCGCCTTCGTGGACCGCCTCGAGCAGCCGGGCGAGGTCGCCGGGATCATGGGAGAAGTCGGAGTCCATCTCGAGCACGTAGCCCGCGCCTCGGTCGAGCGCGTGGCGAAACCCCGCCAGGTAGGCCGGCCCGATCCCGCCCTTCTGCGGACGATGGAGCACCGCCGCCCAGTCATGCTCGGCGGCGAGCCTATCCGCGATCTCACCGGTGCCATCGGGCGAGCCGTCGTCGACGACGAGCACGTGGAAGCCATCGGGCGCGGCGCGGCCGAGCACCGCGGCCGCGGCGGCGACGATCGCCTCGATGTTCTCGGCCTCGTTGTACGTGGGCAGTATCAGCCAGGGCTCGCCGGACATGTGGGTCGGCGTACCCTAGAGCGTGCGCCGCCACCGCGTGCCCCTGCCAGCCACGCCCAAGCCGGGCCGTCCGTACCCTGATGGCGTGGCCCAGCCCGAGCTGTCCAACGGCGCGATTGCGGATGCCCTGGAGGAGCTGGGCGACCTGTATGAGCTGGACGGCGCGATCGTGCATCGCGTGCTGGCCTACCGTGCGGCCGCAAAGACCGTGCGAGAGGCACCCGTATCCGTCGCCGCCCTGGCACGCATCGGCCGCGCGACCGAGCTGCCGGCGATCGGCAAGACGCTTCAGGAGAAGATCCTCGCGCTGCTGGACACCGGCACGATCCCGTCGGCGCAGCGGCTTCGCGCGAAGTTCCCGACCGGGCTGATCGCGATCACGCGCCTGCCCGGGCTCGGGCCAAAGCGCGCGCGACTGCTCTACACCGAGCTCGGCATCGACTCGCTTCAGAGCCTGCGCGAGGCCGCCCTCGGGCAGCGGCTGCGCACGGTGCGCGGGCTCGGTCCGAAGCTCGAGGCCAGCGTGATCGCCGCGCTCGACAATGGAGCGGGCGAACGCCCGGCGGCACGCATAGCGCTGCCGAAGGCGATCGAGATCGGCGAGACGCTCGCCGCCGGCCTCGCCCGCCGGGGCGGGGCGGAAACGCAGGTGCTGCTGGCAGGTTCGGCGCGTCGATGCGCCGATAGCGTCAAGGACGTCGACCTGGTGGCGGTCACGACCCGCCCCACGACGCTGGCGAAGAGCCTCGCCAAGCTCGCCGAGATCGAGAGCGTCAGCACGGCCGGCAGATCGGGCGCGAGAGCTCGCACGCACTCGGGCGTGGGCATAGACCTGAGGATCGCCAAACCGTCGCAGCTCGGCAACCTGTTGCAACACTTCACGGGCTCGGCTCGGCACAACGCCGCGCTGCGCGAGAGCGCGGTGCGCCGCGGACTGCACGTCTCCGAGTACGGAGTGCTCGACGACTCGATCGGCCGCACCAGCACCTGCGAAAGCGAGTCGGAGCTGTACGAGCTGCTCGGCCTCGCCTATATCGAGCCCGAGCTGCGCGAGGACCGTGGCGAGTTGCAGGCGGCCAGCCTGGACGGCGGCAGCGGGCTGCCCGACCTCGTGAGCCTCGAGGACATTCGCGGCGACCTGCATTGCCATACCGTGGCCTCCGACGGCCACAACACGATCGAGGAGATGGCCGTCGCGGCGCGTGAGCGCGGCTATGAGTACCTGGCCATCACCGACCACTCGGCGACGCATGGGTTCGGCAACGACGTCTCTCCCGATCAGCTTCGCAGGCAGATCGAGCTGGTGCGCGAAGCGGACGTCAGCACCGAGGGCATCAGGCTGCTGGCGGGCAGCGAGGTAAACATCCTGCCCGACGGCTCGCTCGACTACGAGCCGGAGCTGCTTGGCGAGCTCGACTGGGTGATCGCGAGCGTGCACACGGCCTTCGGCATGAGCGAGCAGGCGATGACCGAGCGGATGATCGCGGCGATCGAGCATCCTCTGGTAGACGCGATCGGGCATCCCACCGGCAGGCTGATCGAGCGGCGCAGGCCCTATGCGATCGACCTGCAGGCGGTGCTCGAGGCGGCGGCGAGAAGCAGAACGATGCTCGAGATCAACGCCAACCCGAGCCGGCGCGACCTCTCCGATGTCCACGCGCGCGCCGCGGTCCGCGCGGGAGCTGGCATCCTGATCGACTCCGACGCCCACCGCACGGCCACGCTCGCGAACATGCGCTGGGGCGTGGCGACCGCGCGCCGCGGCTGGCTGACCAGAGGGGATGTCGCCAACACGCGAACGTGGGACGAGTTCCAGGGACTACGCAAGCAGGCGAGGCAGTAGCTCCCGCGCCACCAGCAGATCGACCGCTTCGCGCCTGAACGGCGCGAGCGCGGCGCGCGCACGCGCGGCGTAGCCGGGAGAGGGATCGTCGAGCGCGCTGCGGAGGGCCGCCCCCAGATCCTCACCCACAAGTCGCGGATCGAGCGCGCGGGCGATCGGCAGCGCGACGTACGGTCCGGGCGCCGCGGTGCTGACCAGCAGACAGCCGTCAGCGAGCGCCTCCAGCTGCGCGATGCCGTAGTCCTCGCGGCGCGGAGCGCTCACGAACACGCGGGCCCGACGTAGCAGCGCGCGATAGTCCTCACTGCTGAGCACACCCGTCACGCGCACCCCCTCCTCGTTCGCACGCACGAGCCCGGCGCGTCCGAGCGCCTCCGCCGAGGCGCCAGCCACCACGAGCTCCTCATGGCCCCGACGCACGCGCCTCCAGGCCGCCAGCACCCGGTCGAGCCCCTTCTTCGACGGGTTGGCCGCGTATGTGATCGCGGCGATGTCCCGCGCCGGCGCATCGGCGCCTGGCTGGAGCGCTTGGGAGGAGGATCCCGTCGGGACGGAGCTCTCCACGGGCACCGGGAGCACCAAGACGCGATCTCGGGGCCGTGCAGCCGCGTGCGCCTCGCTCAACGCGTCCTCACTCCACGGGAGCAGCAGCGGCGCCTGCGCCAGCCGACGACGCTCCAGCGGCCGCTGCCACAGCCCGTGACGTCCGGGCCGATTGCCGGCGGAGGGAGCGTCGAAGCGGATCGCTCCCGGTCGCGGCCACAGCAGCGCCGCGGTCGTGCTCGAGTAGATCACCGCTCTGGGGTCATCGCGGGCCAGCCCGGCGCGGGCGGCTCGGCGGGCGGCCCTCGCGGACGAGAGGTCGATCAGCGGGAGGGTGCGCAGCCGTCGCGCCGGAGCGACGCACGCGGCCGTCTTCACGCTCGCGCCGGCCCGCCTCAGCGAGGCTGCCAGCTCCGCGTCGGCCGTCCGCAGACCGCCGGTGGAGCCGAGCGAGACGATCAGCACGTCAACCGCTCCAAGCTCCGCCATCTCAGGTGATGGCGCCGTTCGCGCGCTCGGGGCGCACGGTCTTGAAGCCGGGCGTCCGCAGCAGCGCGATCGGGCGCACCGGAGACGTGCGCTGTACGTAGAAACCGGCTCCGTCGCGCTCCTCGATCGCGGCCACGGCCGCGTGCTGGCGCCTCCAGGCGAGTGCCCAGATGATCGCGAAGCCGGCCGCGATGCCCGGTATCTGCGGCGCGAGGAAGGCCAGCCCGCCGGCCGACAGCGCGAACAGGATCAGGGGCCAAAGACGGTTCAAGAGGATCGCGCCTGGACGGTGCTCGGGGAGCGTGGTGCTCGCCTTCGCGCCGGCCAGCAGGCGAGCGATCGGCGGATTGGTCTCGGCCCGCCTGCCGAGGCGCAGGCCGATGATGGCTGCGATCACCCACCAGCCGGCGGCGATCGCGACGGTGCGCCCCTGATTCTGCTCGCCCGACGCGAGCACGGTGACCGCCGCCAGCGCCGTCGCGGCGCCCGCGCTGAGCAGAACGGTGGTCTTGAGAAAATCGACGAAACGCACGATGCGGAGGCGCCTACAAGAGCGCCTCGAGCAGTTCCCGCACGCCACCCGTGCCGTCGACCGTCAGGTCAGCCTCACGCGCAAGCTCGGGGGGCGCTTCATCGGAGGCGACGGCGACGCACACGGCGGTCGCGAGCGCCGCGGAGTGAGCGAGCGCGCGCAGCTCGCGGAAGGCATCGAGGTCGGTCGTGTCGTCGCCCACGTACACGGCGGCGTCGACCGGCGCACCGCGCAAGAACGCGGCGATGCCCAGACCCTTGTTGAGCACGATCGGCGGGCGCACCTCGAGCACCTTGCGTCCCCAGTGAACCACAAAGCCCTCGTCCTGGGCGAGCCTAGCGATCCCCTGCACGGCCGCGGCGGCCGCCTCCTCGTCGGGGGCCCCGCGCCAGTGGAACGCCGCGATCGCGTCCTTGTCCTCGCTACGCACGCGGACTCGCTGATGCTCTCCCGTGTAGGCGCGCGCCGCAAACGTGCGCACCCGTTTGGTCCACGCGGCGACGTCGGGATCCACCTCCGGGCGGATCGCCCCGGGTCGCAGCAGTTCCCCGCCGTGGTTTCCGATATACGCAATCGTCCCGATTGCGACGATCTGGCGGGCGGTGGTCGCGCGCCGACCGCTCACGCAGCCCACGAGTCGATAGCGCTTGGCGATCTCGATCAACAGCGCGCGCGTCGCCTCGGGCACGTGCGCGTCGGCGGAATGCCGCACGATCGGCGCCAGGGTGCCGTCGATGTCGAGCAGCACCGCTGCATTGGCGGGATCGGAGCGGATCGGCTCGAGCGCCTCCACGAGGGTGGCAGCGGGACACACGACCTCTAGTATGGCGCGCAAGGTGGCCGACCCGTTCTTTCGTGCACGTGGTCGCTGAGCGGCCGATCGGCCGGTCGCTCAAACTGGCGGCGATCGGCACGCTGGCCGGTCTGTTCAGCGGTCTGTTCGGCGTGGGGGGCGGAACCGTGATCGTGCCGCTTCTCATCCTGTGGCTGGGCTACGGCGAGCGCGCCGCGACGGGCACCTCGCTGGCGGCGATCATCTTGATCGCCGCTTTCGGAGCCGCTACGCAGGGGCTCTACGGCAACGTCCACGTGCTCGACGCCGTGCTGATCGGGGTGCCGGCGATCGCCGGGGTGCTGATCGGCGTCCGGCTGCAGCAGCGCCTGCCCACGCGAACGATCTCGCTGCTGTTCGCGACCGCGCTCATCGCAAGCGCCGTCGAGTTGATCCTGCGATGATCGGCGCGATCGTGATCGGGCTGGCGGCTGGGATCGTCGCGGGCCTCTTGGGCGTCGGCGGCGGGGTGCTGTTCGTGCCCGGCCTGGTGATCGTGCTGGGTCTCGATCAGCACCAGGCGGAGGCGACCTCGCTGCTGGCGATCATCCCCGTGGCGGTCGTCGGCACATACACCCAGGATCGCTACGGCAACGTGCGTCGCGCCGACGCGCTGCTGCTCGGCATGCTCTCGGTCGCGGGCGCCGCAGGAGGCGTGGCGCTCGCCAACGCCCTGTCGGGTTCGCTGCTGCGCGACGGGTTCGCCGTCGTGATGGTCCTCGTGGCCGCCCAGCTCGTGCACAGGGCGCTGGGCGACCCCCAAGCGGCCGTCGATGGCTCGAGCGCCCCTGACGCGCCGGGAGGGGACGCCGCCGATCGCGCGTGATCGGCGTCTATCGTTGCCCGCGGCTGGGCCGCCGCGGGAATGGCCTAGACTCAACAGGCACATGGGACTCGACAATCCACTGCACATCGCCGTCCTGGTGGTGATCCTGTTGCTCGTGTTCGGCGCCAGGCGACTGCCTGAGATCGGGCGCTCCCTCGGGAGCGGTATGCGCGAGTTCAAGCAGGGCGTCACCGGCGAGAAGACCGCCGAGCAGCCGGCGCCGACCCAGCCTTCGCTCACGGCCGCCCAGGAGCAGCAGCAGCACGCGCCCGCCGGCTCCCCGGCCGCACAGCCGGTCGCGCCGGAGACGGCGCCCGTCGAGCCGCAACACCACGGCTAGACACGCGGCGCTTCGCCCGTCAGCCGCGGTGCAGGATCGGGCCGCTCTGCACCGCCTGGAACGCAGAACCGGGAACGCTCTTCAACTGGTTGAGATCTTCGTCGTTCCAGCCGGCGTCGGGCGCCCCCGTGATGTACCAGGAGGAGCCGTTGTCGGCGACGATCAGCCCGTAGCGCTTCAATGCCCGCAGCACGATGAGCGCCTGGCCGTGGTAGGGAGCGAGGCTGAAGCTGGCCCTCAGTCGCAGCCGCAGGCCCATCGGCGGCAGGTTCGGGTCCGAGCTTTCCGAGGCGAAGTGCGTCGCGGGGTGGATGTAGCCACGCTGGGTGCGCTCCACGGTGACTCGCAGCGCGTGGTCGATCCTTCCCGCGCGCACCTCCGGATAGCGGACGAGCAGCGGGAAGATCGGCAGGCCCGCCGCGTCGGCCGAGGTCCAGCCCTCCGGGCGCAGCGCGTTGCTGCGCAGGTCGAACACGGCCCCTGAGCCAGCCTGCCAGCCACTCGGAGTGCGCCGCGCGGAGTACAGCTCATACAGTTTGCAGCTGCCCTGCTTCAGCACGAGAACGTGACGGTCCCCCGCTTCTCCCGCTCCCTCCACAGGCGCGTTCGGCGGTATGGGATAGGGGCCCGGGTTGGATTCTTCGCCGAATTCGGTGAAGTCGATCGGCACCCTCGGCTGGTTCGCGGCGACGACCGCGTACGGGATGCCGTAGCTCGGATCGGTCCCGAAGTCCGCGTGCAGATGCCCGCCGGCGCCGATCGCCGCGATGTAGCGCGCCGAGTTCGGGTCGACGGCGGCACGTGAGATGTCCTTGTTGAGCTGGTTGCTCGCGGGGAACAGCGGGCATGAATACTCGCGCGGTCCGGACGGGGAGCGACCAGAGCGGGAAAGGGCAGCGGTGGCCGCCGACGTCGCGAGCAGCATCGCGGCTGCCAGCGGCGCGACGATCCGGCTTAGAGGCCTCACGCCACAGACACTACGCGCCGGGCGCCATCGTGACGGCGGCTTGGACGCCTGTTGCCCTCAGAAGCAAACGGGCACCGCGGGCGAACGCCGAGCCTAGCCGCCGGCGCTGCCCGGCCCTACAGCAGGCTCGCGGTCATCCGTTCGATCTCGGCGATCGACGTGAGGCCCTCGCGCACCTTCTGCAGCCCGTCGTCGCGCAGACGCAGCATCCCTTCGCCGACGGCGACGGCGACCATCTCGTCGACCGATGCCCGCTCGAGGATCAGGCCGCGAATGCGCTCGCTGACGGACATCACCTCATACAGCCCCATGCGGCCGCGATAGCCCGAGCCGCCGCAGCGCGAACAGCCCACGGGCTCGAAGGTCTCGACGCCCGTAAGACCGTGTTCGGCGAGCACCGACTCCGAGACGCTCAGCGGACGCTTGCAGTGCTTGCAGAGCATGCGAACCAGGCGCTGGGCGACGATGCAGTCGATCGCCGAGGAGACGAGGAACGGCTCGATCCCCATGTCGATCAGCCGGCCGAGCGCGCTCGGCGCGTCGCGAGTGTGCAGGGTCGAGAGCACGAGGTGTCCGGTGAGCGCCGCCTCGATCGCGATGTGAGCCGTCTCGCGGTCGCGGATCTCCCCGACCATGATCACGTCGGGGTCGGCGCGCAGCATCGAGCGAAGGCCCACGTCGAACGTGACTCCCGCCTTGGGGGCTATCTGCATCTGCTTGACCCCCGCCAGCCGCTGCTCCACGGGGTCCTCGATCGTCAGGATGCTCCGTTCGCCGTCGTTGAGCGCCTGAAGCGCCGCGTACAGCGTGGTCGACTTGCCCGAGCCCGTCGGCCCCGTGACCAGCACCGCGCCGTTCGGCTTGTTGATCGCTTGTGTGAACCTTTCGAGCTCGGCGGCCTGCATTCCCAGCGAGTCCAGGCTCTGTATCACGGCGCCCTTGTCGAGGATTCGCAGCACGACACCCTCGCCGTGAACCAGGGGAAGGGTGACCACGCGGATATCGACGCGCCGCCCGTCCACGGTCAGGGCAAACCGACCGTCCTGGGGCACCCGTTTCTCGGAGATGTCGAGGTCGGCCATGATCTTGATGCGCGAGACCACGCCCATCGCCATTTTCCGCTTGACGGAGGCCGCCGAGTGGAGCACCCCGTCGATCCGGAACTTGACCTGCGTTTCGCCCTCCTCGGGGTTGACGTGAATATCTGATGCCCCCTGCTCCACCGCCTGGGCGACGAGCGAATGGACCAGCTTGATGACCGGCGCGTCCTTGTCGGCCTCCGCGACATGCAGGTCCGCTTCCTCCTCCTCGTGCGCATCGTCGTCGACGATGTCCTCGATCGACTCGTCCATCCGGGTGAGGCGCGCCAGCAGCAGGTTCAGATCCTCGACCGAGGCCGCGCCAGCCCTCACCCGCCGGCCGGTCATCATCGCGATGTCGTCAACGGTCAGCACGTTGGTGGGGTCCGCCATCGCCAACAGCAGCGCCCCGTCGTCGGTGTAGCCGACCGGCACGGCCTGGTAGCGCTTGGCCGCGTCGGCGCTGAGGAGGTTGACCGCCCCCATGTCGATGTCATAGACCGCCAGATCGATGTAGTCCAGCCCGAAGCGCTCGGCGACCACGCGGGCCAGCTGGTCGTGGCGCAAGACGCCCTGTTCAACCAGCACGAGCCCGGTGGGCCGGCCCTGCGAGCGCGCCATTCCCACCGCCTCCTCGACGGTGTCGCGGTCGGCGAAGCCGAGATCGACGACCACTTCGCCGATCATCCTCGCGGAACGCCCCGTTCGCCGCGGCGGATACAGGCCGTTGCTCGGGCGCTCGCCCTCCGTCTCGGCGGGCGGTCCGGTGGGGGGAGACTCGGCTGTTGGCGAGGCGATATCGCCCATCACCGCTATATCGGCACCGCGGGGACTGCGCTTTACCCTCAGAAGCCGCCGGGAACGCCGTGCTCAAACGCGCTCTTGAGGTGTGCGTCGAGCGCATTGAGCCTAAACAGCGCAAGCGCCTCGGCGGAGCCGAAGCGCTGCCCCGCGGCGCCCTCGGCGCCATGGTGGACGAGCACGCAGTGCTCGAGGGCGAGCCTGCGCTCACCTGTCAATGCGGCCGGCGCATGAGCCGCGATCAGACGAAGCCCCAACTCGACGTGGCCGAGCAGCCTGCCCTGCTCGCTGCGCCGTATCTCCGCGCCATAGGTGAACTCCCGCGTCTTGCCGAGGTCGTGCACGATCGCCGCGCTCAGGAGCAGGTCGCGGTCCAGACGTGGGTGCAGCGCGCAGAGCTCGAGCGCCATCGTCGAGACGGCGACCGTGTGCTCGAGCAGACCGCCGAGATAGGCGTGGTGGCTGGACGCGCCGCGTGCCGCCCCAGCTTGGCCTGAGGAAGACCTCGGTATCGAGCATGGCGCGCGCCGGATCTCCGCGAGCAGCTCGCGATCGCCGAGCAGACGCTCGATCAGGAGCTTGAGCCCCTGGTCGTAGACCTCGCGTGCGAGGTGCTCGAGAAAGCCCTCGAGCTCGTCCAGGTCCCGATAGGCGACAGGCAGAAAGCGGGTTGGATCGGCGTCCGTGCCGTCGACGCGAGCGATCGTGCGAACCTCGATCTGGAGCTGCTCGCGAAAACGCTCCACGCGACCGCGGACCCGCACCAGCTCGCCCTGGTCGAAGCGGCCGGCGAGCACGTCGGCGTCGCGGAACGCACGTGCGACGATCGCACCCGTGCTGTCGGACAGGCCGATCGTCAGGTAGGGGGTCCCCGAGCGCGACAGGAGGCGTTCCTTGCGCGTACACGCGAACACCCCGTCCACGTCGTCCTGGCAGCGAAGCGTGGCGACGCTGGGAAGGTCCTTCGGTGGGGAGATCGCGGCGGACGCCATCAACCCATGATGTACGGTGGTTCGGATGCAGCCGCTCATCTGGGACCGCCGTCCGGATGGCCTGAGGGCGCCAGCCATGGTGTGCGCGTTCCGCGGCTGGAACGACGCCGGGGACGCCGCCTCGAGCGCTGTCGCCTTCCTGGCCTCCGCGCTCGACGCCCGCCGTTTCGCGCGGATCGACTCCGAGGAGTTCTACGACTTCCAGTCCAACCGCCCGTGCGTTGAGTTCGGCGAGGACAACCGGCGCCGGATCGTCTGGCCGACGGTGGAGGTGTTCGAGGCGTCTGCCCCGAGAGCGCCGCGCGACCTCGTGCTCGTGCAGGGGATCGAGCCATCGATGCGCTGGCGAGCCTTCAGCTCGCACCTCGTGGACCTCGCCGAAGCGCTGGGCGTGCAGGTCGTGGTCGCGCTGGGTGCGCTGCTCGGCGACGTCCCGCACACCCGCCCCGTGACGATGACCGGATACGCCTCCGATCCTTCGTTGATGGAGCGCCTGGGCATGCCCAACTCGACCTACGAGGGACCCACCGGCATCATCGGCGTCCTGCACCACGCATGCACCGAGGCGGGGCTGCCCTCGGCGAGCCTGTGGGCCGCGGTACCGCACTACGTCGCCGCGGCCGCCAACCCGAAGGCGGCGCTGGCCCTGGTGCGCAGGCTCGAAGGTCTGATCGGGGTCTCGGTTGACGTCTCAGACCTCGAGTCCGCCGCCGGCGACTACGAGCGCCAAGTGGGTCTCGCGGTGCAGAGCGATCCGGATATCCAGGCCTTTGTGGAACGACTCGAGCAGGCCGCCGAGAGCGAGCAGGAGACCGCCTCCGAGGACGTCCCCTCGGGAGACATGCTCGCACGCGAATTCCAGCGCTTCCTTCGCCAGCGGGGGGCGGAGGGGAAGTAGCGGGTTCGCTGGTTCCTTTGTCTTGGTTCCTTTCTTAGCCCGATTTTTGGCTCTAATGCTGGGTTTCAGGGCAGTCTTTGATGTCGGGAGTTGGCGCTCGCGGGCATCAAGGCGTCGCTTGAGGCTTCGTCTCGGGGCGAAAAAACCGAAAAGAACTCGCTTGCGCTGACCGCTGAAAATCCATCAGCGCATCACCTTCTCGGCCTATCCTCGCCATACAACGAATAGCCGGGTGATGAGAGGCTGGCTGGAGGTGCAAGGCACCAATAGCTAGCTCACCGGTCCTTTAATCACAACACTCCAGTAGGTCCTTGACGAGCCATCCAGTGCGCTGGAAGACTCGTCTTCGGCCTCATCGCGCCTGTCAGCGAGTGCCTCATCACCGGACGGCGCGGTAGGAAGCAAAGCCGGGGAGTCCGAGGCTCCCCGGTGGCATATCCAGCAGGCGTCTCTCTTCGGGGATTCAACGAAGACGCCTGAACCAGGCTACTCGACCCGTTCATGCTCGGAAGCCAGAAAGCTAACTAAAATTCTACCAGAGGCTTGCTACGCCGCGAGCGCTTCAGATGGCGAGCTATCAGTCGCAGCGGGTGAGCCCATCCGTCGCCACCTCTCCAAGCTCAGGGCGTGCGTGATGGTCACGACCGCCGCAACCTCTAGGTCAACTTGGCTCTGGCGATAGAACCAGCGCTTGTTCTTCAGTAGCTTGAAGCGTTGAGTGAATTGGCTCCCGAAGGCTCCCTCTTGCCCGTTGAAGCGGGAGCGTCCATAAGCGGCTGAAAGTGGGTCATTGAAGGTCAGAGGGTTGCCGAAGTTCCACTCGGCCTCGCTGCGCTGGTCAGGCATACACTTGACAAACTTGCGATTCCCAGAGAGCCGCCAGAGGCCAGAGGTAATGAGCACATTGCCACACTTCATACATTCACCCTTGAGCCGCGCTGTGGCCTTGCCGGTCTTCTCGTCTATCTCGGCCACGCGGGAAGTCTTGCCTTTGCCGCATTTGCAGGCTAGCTCCCTGTGGCCCGTCGCTCGCCAGTTCGGGTATTTGTCAATCAGGTAGCGCTTCTTGTCACGTTTCTCGGCTTCTTCTTCAGCGCTCTTTTGTTTGCCGTGGCTTGTGAGATGCGTGTTCTCGATGATGCCCACAGCCCTGAGTGCCCTTGGCGTCTCTTGAGAGTGAAAAGCAGCGTCTGTCGTGATGACTCGAAGTTCGCGCTCGTGTCGCATCTCTAGCGCTTGGCCGTCCTTGGCCTTGTCCAGCGTGTCGAGCACCTGGCCGACCTCGGGCACCATCTCCGTGAGGGTCCCACTCTCGGAAGCGTTGAGAGGCACGTTGTGATGGGCGAGGACTGTGCCCTTGCTGCTCATCACAAAGATGACATTCCACCCTGCGCCGGAGTGGTCGTTCCGGCCTTCGTAGGGGACGAAACCGGCGTCTGGCGCGGTGATGGCTGGGACACGCTCTCCCTTGCGGTTCTTCTTCCATTCGTTGGTGACCCCGATGACTTCGCCGTCCTTGTTCTTCTTCAAATGGGGCGGCGTGGCGTGCGTCTCTAGCTTGGAGCCGTCAGCGTGGAGAGAGCGGCACTCCTCGCGCATCTCGGGAAGCGTCGTCAGCTTCTCAGCGAGTGCCCAGCGCTCTAGCTGCTCCATCAAGTCGGCTAGCTGAGCCTCGGGCAGCCATTTGGTGCGGAAGTCAGACATCCAGCCGTCAGAGGGGACGCCATCCATCCACCTTTTCGGCTTGCCCCCGAAGTGGTTCCTGCGCTTGTGGAAGTTCAGGAGTACGCGGGTTCGTGCTGCCTTGTCGGTGGTCAGCCAGTCGCGCGTCGCCTGGGTGGAGTGGGAGGCGACGACGCGGCGCAGCATCTCAAGGCGCCAGTAGTCGAGAGCGTGGAAGGAGGGCTTGCGACCCCGGCGCTTGCTCTCGCCAGGCTTGGGTGAAAGACGGGCCGCGTCCGCTGCTTCGAGTGCCGGCATCACGACCTCGCGGAAGCCCTTTAGCTGCTCGACGGCGAGAACGACCTCGCCAGGCTCTATTCCGCGAAGCTCATCGCGTGAGGCGGCGTAGTCGAGGGTGCGGTCTGCAGACGGGACGGGAAGGGTCGTGCTCCGGCTGGGCCGGCGTTTGCGTTTGCTTGCGCCGGCAGGAGCCTGGGCCGGCACTGCAGCGAGAGGAGGGCGAGGGGTTGCGTTCCCGCCAGCTCGTCCACGACCACTGCCCACTCTTTTCGCGCCCATAACAATAATAAAGGGCCTAGAGAGGACTCGACCGGACGGGACTGGCTCAAATCGCTGTAGCTCTCGATAAACCTCGTCATCTCGCTCGACGCCTACAAGATTTCCGTCATTGACAGCTTTGCGGAGCTTCTGATCGAGTGCGCCGTGTGCGGCCCGTTGTTCAGGCAGGGCTTAATCCACGCCTGGCGAAGAGAGCGGTGTCATGGCTGCTTCGAGGCCCGCGGCGGAGCGCCTGCGCCGAATCTCTCGCCGAGCTCGATACCCTTGCGAAGCGCATCGAGCGTGGGAAGGGGAATCGAGAGGACCTCGACAAGGCCCTCGCTGAGATCGCTGGCGTCCAGCGCGAGGTATTCGGAGCGCGCAAGCGCAGCCGCGGGGGCGGCTCAGCCAAGGCCAAGATCCTCGCCTTCCTCCAAGAACACGTCGGGGAGGTCATCTACGGCGAACAGCTCGCTCGCGTGAGCGGCATCCAGGAGTGGGCGCGACGGGTGCGGGAGCTGCGCGTCGAGGACGGTTACGACATCACCGAGCTGGGCAAATCGTCCTATCGCCTGGAGAGCCTCACCCCAGACGAGGCCGCCGCCGAGCAGTGGCGTTCAGCCAACGAGATCCGCCAGCAGCCAGGCTCCGGGCGCAAGCGCATCGAAGCCTTCCTGGAGGCGAACGTGGGCGAGGTCGTGAACAGGGAACAGATCGACTACGTGGGCAAGATCGCCGAGGGCTCCAGGCGCGTGCGCGAACTGCGTGACGAGAAGGGCTGGCCCATCAACTCTCACATTGACGAGCCCGACCTCTCGCCCTCGGAGTACCGCCTGCTCTCGACTGACCCCAAGGACCGCCGCGACGCCGCGCAGCGCCTCTACCCCGAAGAGCTGCGCCAGAAGGTCTTTGTGCGTGACGACTACACCTGCCAGGTCTGCGGACGAGACCGCGAGGTCGCGCTCAAAGCGGGCGACACGCGCTTCTATCTGGAGGTCCACCACAAGGAAGCCATGGCCGACGAACTGGCGAAGATGCCACCTGCCCAGCGCAACCGCATCGAGAACCTCGTGACGCTCTGCCACGCCGACCACCTCAAGGAGACCGCCAAGCTGCAGGCGCGCAAGCGAGCGCAGCGCCGGAAGCCGTAGCGTCCCAGAGTGCCTGACTGGCCTATACGCTCTGCCGCTGATGGACCCCCTCACGGTCGAGCGTCGCAGCCAGCTCATGGCACGCGTGCGCACGCGGAACACGGCCCCCGAGGTGGCATTGCGAAGGGCACTGTGGGCGCTCGGCGTCCGGGGTTGGCGCCTCCATGCCAAAGACCTGCCGGGCAAGCCCGATCTCGTGTTCCGCCGTGCCCGCGTCGCCGTCTTCGTGGATGGCGGCTTCTGGCATGGCCACCCCTCCGTCTATCACGGCCAGTCGGGTGCCTTCTGGGACACGAAGATCGCGCGCAACCGCGCCCGTGACGAGCGAGTGAGTGCCGAGCTGGCGTCGGCGGGCTGGAGCGTCGTCCGCCTCTGGGACTTCGAGGTCGAGCGAGACGCGGGCACCTGCGCCGAGCGCGTCCGCGCCGCTCTGAGCCAGGAGAGCGCAGCGCAGCCCTGACCGGCGCGCCGGGTAGCCTCTCAGGCGCGCAGAGCACGGCAGCTCGCAACCTGGTACTGATCCCGGCGTGTTTCCTCACGCCGCTCGAACGTGTGTTCGCGTTCCGTCCGCCGGCCTCTATAACTTGCTCACGCATAGATGAGGGCCTATGCGCTGATGGACCTCTTCGCTGGCTGCGGCGGAATGACGCTCGGCTTTGAGCGAAGCGAGAGGTTCCACTCCACCTTCGCCGTCGAGTGTGATGAGGCAGCCGCCGCGACCTATGAGCGCAACTTCGGCCCACACATCGAGGCCAAGCGCATCGAGCAGATCGAGACGTTCCCAAAGTGCGACGTGATCATCGGCGGCTTGCCCTGCCAGGGTTTCAGCTTGCTCAACATGAACGGCGTCGGTTTGGAGCGCCGGGCGCTGTGGCGCCAGTACCTCCGGGCTCTCGAAGAAGCCGAGCCCTCCACCTTCGTCATGGAGAACGTGCCCGAGCTACTCCGTTCCGCCGAGTACCAAGCCTTCGTTCGCGCCGCTCGCAAGCTGGGTTTTACCGTCGATGGGCGCGTCCTCAACGCCGCCGACTACGGCGTGCCCCAGACGCGCAAGCGCGCCTTCGTCATCGGCTCTCGGCTCGGAGCTCCCCTCTGGCCGGAGCAGCAGTTCTACGCGCCCGAGTCAGGGCCGGAGGGAGCTGCGCCCTGGCGCACCTTCCGCGAAGCGGTCAAGGGCCTGCCGCGCAAGCCGACCGGCAAGTCCTGGCACAACGCTCGTAACCCGCGCACCAAGAGCCTCGAACGCTATGAAACTATCCCTGGCCAGGGGGAGGGACGCTTCGATCTCGCTGAGCGGCGGCCGGACATCACGCCCGATTGCTGGCTGCGCAAGAAGTCAGGCTCGACTGATGTCTTCGGGCGGTTGTGGTGGGACAGGCCCGCCTTCACCATCCGCACCGAGTTCTACAAGCCCGAGAAGGGGCGCTACCTGCATCCCGCCGAGCATCGCCCCATCACAATCAGGGAGGCGGCGCGCTGCATGTCCTTCCCAGATGACTTCATCCTGCCCGAGGACCAGGCCATGACCACCATCGCCAAGCAGGTCGGCAACGCTGTGCCGCCGCTGCTCGCTCAGCGCGTGGCTGAGGTCGTGGCCGCGCAGCTCGATGAGGCGGGTGGGCAGGACGGCACCGAGGTCCGCACAGACGCCGTCACGCCCGCCGAAGTGGTCGCCGCTTAGGGCCATGCCAGGCGAGCCAGAAATCCAGGTCAGGTGGCCGTGCGAGAACTGCGAGGGCACGGGCCGAGTGCCTTGGAAGCCGACCGGCGGAATCGCGGTGCTTGGCTCAGAGACGAAGCCGTGCCCTGACTGCGGGGGCACCGGAGTCGCGAATCAGGAGTGGCGTCCGATCTCTGAGCTGGAAGACCGTTTCGCTAGGCGTTTCAGCCAGCCCTCCTAGCCCGATCCATCCGCTGCGGCATCTAGCGTTTGCCTTCTCATGGGGGCAGTGGCGGTCACGTCAGCGAAGGTCAGCGAACGAGTGCCAGTCGAGCCGTTCCAAGAGCGCTTCCTGGAGCTGGAACGCCGGGGCCTTATCTCACGTACCGAGATCGCCAAGCGGCTCGGCTGGGTGCGCAGGCCGCCCGCCTACATGCGCACGCGCGGCCACATCGAACCTATCCCTGACACCGGCAGGGTCAGCCGGGTCCTCGGGCTAAAGGCAGGAGCGCCGCAGCGGAGCGTCGCCTACGAGATCGGGGTCCGACTGTGCGACGTGCTCCAGCTCGACCCGGTTGATTGCGGCGTGTAACGCGACAAAGAGCCCTTAAATAGAACCGGGCTCCTGAGAGCCCGGTTCCAATACTGTTTCTTCGCTTCTCTTACGGACCAGTGTTGATCGCAAGGGTCAGCGTTGACTGATACTCACCTGCGTACGCGTCGGCAGGAACAACAACGGTGACAGGTACTGCCACGTTGAAGTCACCCATACCAGTGCCGAGAGCAGCGTCGTTGAAGGTAGAGCCAAGTGGCTCAGTTCCAACGCTACCAGTAACCCCCGGGGCTCCTGTTGCGCCACCCTGAGGAATGACTAGGCCATTGCCAAAGCCAACTCCACCAGGAGATGCTGGGTAGGAATCATCGATTGCGGCGTTGTTCACGGTGCCGATAGTCGAGGTTTCAGGAATTGATGGTGACGCTAGACTTGAGTCACCAGAATTACCGAACTCGAACGGACCAGTGCCATTGGTCTCAGTGGCAGCTGCGCCATTGATTCCAGTGTACTCGGTTGAAGTGATCGTCTCATTCCAACCAGCACCAGTACCGCGGTCGTCATACGTACCCACGGTCTCCGTGTATTGAGCCGAGGTTGGGTTACCAGTGGTAACCAACGTCGTGCTCCATGGAGTTGCGACCCCGTTGGGACCTACTGGTGAGGTTACGTTAACGGGGGTTGCGGGGGTGATGCTAAGGGCCCCTCCTGTGACTGAACCGTATACCGGGACGTCAGATGACGCCATGGCAGCGGGGGCAAACGCAAAGAGCAGGGCCGAAACTCCTCCGAGTGCAATTATGTGTCGTGGTTTTAACATGTTATTCTCCTGCAGGTATATCCCTGCGGTTTGTGTTTGTATTAACATGCGTAGCAGACTCGCGGGACGCGCACGGGACTTTTCCTCAAAGGCGGAAAGGCGGCCATATGGTTCGTGATTCAGAGCAGGCGGGGCCTGTTGCGGCCGTTTAGGTGCCGGAGGGGCGCGCGTGCTCGTTAATCGATTAACCGCACGCCGAGAGGCCACTTTCGCGCAAGCCCTTGAAGGGTTGCCTTGCCAGCCTTGCCTCACCGTATGGGCGTCGAGGACGCAGTTCCCGATCCCGTCACCACATGGCAGAGAGCGGAGCGCGTTGCGCTCCCCGCGGTAATCGGCTACCTCTTCCAGAGGGACTGCTCTCAGCAGCTCATCGTCTTACAGAGGAAGAGCGACAGGCGCTAAGTGAGGTTGCCAGTGAGGGAGACCCGTGACTCCTACTCAGGAGCAGATAGGGCTTCAATCACCAGCAGATGACAGTGGGCGCCGACCACACGCCGGGGACCACTCGAAGCCGATCTCATCGAGGCGCGCGATCCTCTCTGGGGAGAGGGTCTGCTTGGCCCATTTGCGGTCTGCGCGCTGGTGACCGGCCCATTGCCCCACGTTGATGCCAGCCCACGAGTCGCCCCCGTGAGGAGATCGCCCGTGGGCCTCGACGAAGGAGGAGTAGGCCGCGAACGCTGCCTCCCACCTCGCCGCGTGGGAATGGGATACGTCTGCGCCCCGCCTGAAGCCCAGACTCTCCAATTGCCGCTGGTGTGCCTCGTCCTTCAGCGCGCCCGAGCTTAGGAGGTGCTTCTGTTTCGTGGCCCAGTGCCAGACCAAGATGCCGTTCTCGACATCACCCGGCCCCGGAGTCCGGCCTTCGCGCTCGACGAAGCGTGAGTAAGCCTCGAATGACTTCTGCCACTGAACCTCTTTGGCCGACTCCCAGCAGAAGCCGGCCTCATCTAGCGCCTTGAACACTGCCGCCGGCATCCGTCCCTTGCGCCGAGCCTCTCTCTGACCCTCCGCCCAGATGCCCACTCCCAAGTCCTCCCATTTCTCGTGGCGCTCTGGTGTCTCCCCCTCGGACGCGACAAACGAGAGGTAAGCGGAGAGAAAGCGTTCGCGCCGCGCCGCGTGCCCGTCCCAAGCGAAGCCCAAGGAGTCGAGCTGGGCGACACGCTCCTCGGTCAGACGCCCTGAGTTCCGTAGCGTCCTCTGCCTGTCTGCCCACTTGCCGATTCTCAGCCCCTCCCACGCGTCTTCATGGCCTGGGTGATGTCCGTGGGCGGCGACGAAGGACGAGTAGGCGGCACATGATGCCTCCCACGCTTCAGCGCGATTCCTCGGCCTATCCGGGCCGGACGAGGCACTACGCCGCGGTGATAGACGCGCCACATTGCTGTTGCCCATAGCGGCGCCCACTTGCCGCCAGGTCAGCCCGAGACCGTAAGCAACGCCGATGAGCTTGCTCGCTTCGATGTCGAGCAACTCTCCTTGGCGGCGGTTGTCTTCGATGTCAGTCCTGATCGCTTGGAGTTGCGCCTTGACCTCAGCTTGCCTGGCAGTAGTCGCCGCACTCGTCGTCTTAGGATTCGACGTGCCCCGAAGTCCCTGCTTGCCGCCGGTGCGATGAAAGATGGAGGCGCGCGTAACACCCATCTCACGAGCCAGTGCAGCATGGGTAAGCTTCGCCTCACGCCCGGCGTTCAGAAGAGCGTTGGCCTTGGCACTCAGCCTTGCCGTCTCTTGCTTGTGTGCCTTCAGCCTCTGGCCTACATCGTGAAGCAGGTCAAGGACGCCTCGCGCGCGGCGTTCTTCTTCGCCGGCATCTTGGGACACAAGTGTGGGAGTGAGGGTTTGAGCAGCCATTGTCTTGCCATTGAGCGCAGCCGGTTGATAAACCGGGTATATACGTCCGAAGCAAAACGCGCCGTGTTTCTCGTATCGCGCCTCGGAATCGTCGAGGCGCGCCACTGGGTCATGGTTGAGTCGCTGTGCCACAGAAAGTGGACGCGCCCACGCTTCATCAATGAAAACGTGCGACGAGGACGCTGTGCCCGTTCCCGCTAGTCGCTTCGTTCTGTCTTGCCGCGTTTCTTCAGTTTCTCTATGTATTGATGACCGACTTGGGAAAGCGTGATCACCGTAATGAGAAACTGCACTACTGCGTATGCCAACAGGAAAACCAGCAAGCCATCGGTCTCTCTCGTCAAGGCGCTTATCTCAGGACCACCAAGGCGATGATCGAAGCCCAACGCGATGACCAAGACAAACGCCGTGACGATTACAAGCCAGTTCAATATCGCGGTCCACGAGTACACAAACAAGAGATCGCCATAGGCGTTCGGTTTGCGTTTGCGCGACCGAAGTCTTGCGCCCTTGGGCTCCATCGTTGCTAGTTCCTGTACAAACTCCGCGTCGGGTAAGGTCAACGCAACGGTCAAACCCGCGACCGAGAAGCCGAACGCAATCGCCGCATACGCAAGCACAATCGTGAGAGCGTCTCCGAGCTTGGTGTCAGACGCAAGGTGAGGGGCGAACCAGCCAGCGGCAATACCCGCTACAGCGGCGAGCCAGAACTCGCCACCCCTCAGAATCTCGCCCCGTCGAGGCCAAGCCTCGCGGCACGCATACCGCCAAAGCGTCCGAAACATCAGCCGGGCGGGGCTTTGCGTGGCTTTTTGCGTGCGGACTTTGGTCGCGGCCTTGAGCTGTCGTATTGCTCAATATGCCGACGGATGTCAGCCTCGTCTACGTGGTTATCTGGGTCCATCTTGACGTTTATCCGATGATGCTCTTTGTGATCATTCAATGTCACCTTTGTCTCGGTAGCATCATCCGGTCGTCGGCCCGTGACATAGGCGTTTTTCATCGCGGCGACCCCTTCTTGGGCGCGCTTCTTGATGAATGGGATGATCCCGAGGGTTTTGGAGAGCGACTCACCGCGCGCCGCGACAAACTCAACTTCGGCTGTCTGCGCGTCGGAGTCGCTAGCAGCGTCGGTAATCTCATCATCCCAATCGGTCCAGTCATAGTTGGGTCTGCCGATACGGACGCCAGCAGCGCGTATGCGGTCGAACTGATCGATGCTCTCGACAAAGGTGTGGTCAACCTTCGGACTCAGTTCGACCCAGAGCCCTCGCCACTCACGAATACGACGGCCAGTGACGCCGAGCGCAGTGGCAATGTCATGGGCCTTCGCTCCGCGATGGTTGTACTCGATGATCGCCTCACGACTACGAAGGTCGATCAAGGCATGCGTACGGGTCGCGACGACCTGCGATGGTCGCAACGCACCGATCTGTTCGGAGCTGTCAGCGGTATCGAAGATGATCGGCTGGCCGTGGGGTCCCTCTAGCGCGATCAGATATACCTGACCGTCTTCCACGGTTATCGTTTGGATCGCGACGACCTTCTCTCCATCGTCCCACTGGCGCTTGCTCGGCTCTAGCGCTGCGATGGACCGGAACATCGCCCGGTATTTGGCCGGGTGTTCGCCAAGACGGGCACTCAGTGACCAGACCTCAAGCTTTCGAGTCGTATACCCCTTCGCCATCGCGCCACGATAACCGACCGGACAGACACGGCGTTAGGGCTTCATTGCGCCTCGGGCCGTGCTCCTAGCCGAGCTGTCCGCGCAGTCCCGCTAGGTCTCGCTCTGCTTGGTCGATCATCTCTCTGGCACAGTCTGCGCAGTAGCCAAGCTCCCCGGTTCCAGCACCAGGCTCTTTCACGATAAAGCGGGGTTCGCCTTTGGCGATCTCGTGCTTGCGGCTGTGTTTGCAGTGCGAGAGCTTTCCCGCTGGCCGGACGCTGAGCCGCAGCAGGAGGCTCTTATGAGCTGCCATCGGCAAGCCTCCCTCTCAGGTCCGCCTCGACCTCATCTGCGATGGCGTCGAGATCCTGGATGCCTCGCTCCAGCGTCTCGGGACTCTGGTCGCGGCGTTCTTCGCTCTCGATGCCGAGATGCTGATTGACGGCGCGCTTGACGAGCGCGATGGTTGCACCCATGTTGTTGGCGGCACCGGTCCCGCCGAGGAGAGCTATCCGGCGACCGGCGGGCCGCTCTCCGAGTGCGTCGAGCACGCGGCTCGCTGCCGACCTCTCCATCTCGTTCAGGCGCTCGCGGAGTGCTTGGCGATGCTCTTGCGGCTGCACCGGCAGGCGTTCTGGCTCGGGGCGCTGACGCTCCTGGGCGGCAAGGAGCCGGCGTTGAAGCTCCTCCCTGCTCAGGCCAAGCGCCTCAAGATCGACGCCCTGCTCGCGTAGGACGGCGACGGCGTTCTCGATCAGCGCGTCATCGGCGGCGTCCAGGTAGGTCTCGGACAGGAAGCGATCCACGATCTCGCCGGTGACCACCATGTCGGACGTCATCCGTCGCCGCGGACCGCCGGAGCGCGATTCCGGATCCTGTTCGCCTTCTCCGAGCCATCCCTGGACGAGTTCCTGGTCTTCCCTGTCGATGTCCTTGAAGTCGTCCCAGTACTGGTCGATGTTCAGGCCCACGTGGGAGACAATGATTCCCTCGTTGTCCGGGTGGGTCGGGGCTCGCTGGACGTTGACCCGCATCGCGCGGCCCACGAACTGGATGTAGGGGCTGAGCGAGCGGAACGGCCGGAAGACTGCGGCGACCGAGAGCGGCGGGTGGTCGAAGCCCTCGCCGAGCATCTGCACCTGCACGATGGCGTCGAGCGTCCCGTTGCGCAGCAGGCGCAGGATGTCCTCCTGCTCCTCGTCGCTCAGCCCGCTGTGGATCTCCCTGGTCTCCAGGCCTCTCTCCTGGTAGAGGCTGCGGATCTGCCGGGCGTGGTCCATCGAGCAGGCCACGGCGATGAGCTGGTGCTTCAGGCCGCCTTCACGCAGCATGTTGAGCCACTGGATCGACGCATCCACGATGGAGGTGTTGCTCTCGACGGCGAGCGCCACCCCGCGCGAGTACCAGTCTTCTTGGCGCATCTCCAGCACTTCATCCAGGGTGTGCGTCTGCTCCGTGCCGCGGTACGTGAAGGCAAGCTCGCGGGGAGCCACGTTCGAGGCGACCATCTGCTTGATGTACCCGTTGCGCATCGCGTCGCGGAAGCTGTAGCGGTAGATCGTCTCGCCCTCGACCGGCTGCTCGTCCGCGCGGAAGGGGGTCGCCGTCAAGCTCAGCACGCGAGCCGCCGGGAAGCGCGAGAACACGTTCTGCCAGCTCGGCGCCGCGTTGTGGTGGCCCTCGTCAACGAGGATGAGGTCGAAGAAGTTCTCTGGGAAGTTCTCCAGCCAACGTCCGTTGCGCTCGTTGAGCTGCTGGATGTTGGTGACGACGATGTGCGCGTTCTCGGCGTCATGCACGTTCGCGTTGGCGTTGAGCACGGAGCGGAACGGCCCTTTGGTGAGATCGGCCAGCACGCCAGCGCTGTGGTAGAAGGAGGCCGTGTCTGTCGCGTTCACGGCGTCGGCGATCTGGTCACGGATCGTCAGGTTGGGTGCGATTACAAGGACGCGGCCTTGTGCGATCCCGAACGGCAGAATCGAGATGAGGCCAGTCTTGCCGCAGCCAACTGGGATCTGCTCCACGGCACGGTTCCCTCCTCCCGCAAAGTAGGCGAGCGCCGCAGCGTGGCCCTCGACCTGAGGCTCGCGCAGGAACTGATTCCCCTCGATGCGCGCATCGGCTGTCTGGAAGAAGTCTCGGATCTCATCGTTGCTGAGCGCCACGAGCCCGATCCTATCCGTAGGGGCGGAGTCCGCTTGACGCGGATTATTAGACCTAGCCTTCGAGCGGCGTGATCTTGATGATGGCCTGGACTGGCTGCTTTCCGGGGCCGTACTTCTCGTCCCAGGCTGCGTAGGCCGCCTCTTTGGCGGCGTCTTGGTCTGGAGCCTCGCCAGCCCAATAGACAGTGCGCGCCATCGGCGTGGGCTCGTCGTCCGCATGGGCCTCCATCTGGACGATGGTCTCGGTGATCGTCGCCTCGAAGCGTCCCATGACGGCAAGCCTAACGCGAGCCAGGGCGCGCCTGCGAGCTTCCCGGCTCCTCAAGCGTCAGTGGCGCCGCGCCGATAAATCTCGTAGGTCCCGCCCCGCTTTCTTCGTTCCCGTTGCAGCTTTCCGGTCGAGCGAACTCCGGGCCCTACGGTGCACGCCAGCTATGCGCTGGCTCAGGCTGAAGAGACCTCATGGCACCTGTCGTGGGCTGCCGCATGGCATCCGGCAACCACCCCGATTAGGACGGGCCGCGTGCCACTTGACGTGACAGCGCCTGCCACCTTCGGGGTTTCCAAGGAGCGGAAACCATGTGTCGCAAACCGTCTGATGTCATCCCCGATGACCCGATTCCGGCTGCGCTGAGCAGAGCTGAACGCCACCGTGGCCGGCGTGATGTTCCCACGGGGAGCGTCCTCGACCCCCTGGCTACTTCGACAAGCACGAAGAAGACCGAGCCCCGGCGTGCCCGCTTCTCACCGCAGCGTCTCCGAGGGCTGCTTGCCGTCGCATCTGCGGGTGCCTTGCTGCTCATGGCACCACCTGCCGCAGACGCCATGCCCATCAACACCTCCCCGCCTGTCATCAGCGGCACTCTCGAACCCGAACACACCCTGATTGCGACCACCGGCACCTGGAGGGACACGTCCCCCATCGTCGCGTACGAGTATCAGTGGCTGGGCTGCGTCCAATACGAATGCACTGATATCGCCTATGCCAACTCCAGCGGCTTCACGCTTCGCCGGGGAGTGCCTTACGGAGAAGAGATGGCCGTGACCGTGTTCGCCATCGACGCGCAGGGCGAAACCGGCGTCGCGACCTCCGAAGAGACGAACCTCATCACCTACAACGGCCCCCGCTATACCGCGAGCGAGACCGCCGTCGGCGCCGGCTTCGTGACGGGCCTCTCGACTTTCGCGGGGTCCAGAACCGCTGACGCCAACCTCGCGTGCCCTGGCCCTTGCGGCGCAAATTACTCGTACCTGCCGGGCACGACAATCGAACTCGTCGCCGTACCGGTGTTGGGCGCCAGCTTCCTCGGCTGGCGCGGCGCCTGCGTCAGCACAGCGGCCACGTGCTCCTTCACGCTAGACGGCAACAAGACTGTCGCGGCGCTATTCACCGGGCAGACGACCACGGCCCCAGTGCTGCCGCCGGGCACCCAAGCCGAGCCTGGCGAGATGCAAGAAGCCATGGGCGCCACTGCAGCGCCCGAAGCCAGCGAAAATGGCCGGAGACCCTCGCCACCCAGAACTCTTCCGGCACGGCTCCTGGGTGTCCGTGCTCTCCACGGCCACATCCAGGCCGTGGTGAAGTGCCAGGAGAAGAAGTCGTGCCGGCTTAGCCTCGCCTTCTTCGCGGGCACTACTACTGGGCGTGCGCTGATCGCGCAGCGCTCTTTCACTGTCGCGGCGCGGCGAAGTGCGCACATCAGTCTTGCCCTCAACCGAACAGGTGAGCGCCTCCTCGCCAAGCGTCACCGCCTGCGCGTTGTTGCACAGCTCGCGCGCAACGCAAACGGGCGCTCCACCTTCATCGAGCAAAGCTACTACACGCTCACGGCATAATGCTCGGGGACGCGAGAACGGATAATCCGGGAGAGCCGACTCCCGGTGAGCGGCTCCTCTATGCGCTCGGGCAGCTTTTCAAGCAGTGGCACGTCCGCGCCAGCCTGACGCCACCTCACGAGGTTGATGTCGAGGCTGTGGCCAAGATGCTCGGCATCTGGGCCGATGTCGAGTTCATCCAAGATGGCGAAGACGAGGACGAGCCGGCGCTGTACCTGCACCTCCCGCACGAGGTCTTGGTCGTTGACTCCCGCCGACCAGAGTTCCCTTGGCGGCTGCTCGCTGACTTCGAGTGGGCGCAGGAGCAGGAGGTCAAAGAATTCTGGCGCTACTTCCACTGATGCGATGACCTACAGATGACCACCGGACCTGAAGCCATGCTCGTCCTCTATGCCGCGCTGTCTCCTGAGGAGCAGGAGGAGGCATATGCGCATCTCCGAGCGCGGCGCCTAGATGACCAGGGCGACGCTGAGCGAGAGATGGAGTGTCACGTGCGCTCCCTACGTCGCGTAGCTGAAGCCATCGGCCACACACCCGGCGTGACCGAGTACAAGGAAGTCTCACAGGTGCTCATCGCAGAGGGCGAGGAGATAGAGCCCTTCTCGCGGCTGTATCGCTACTTCGGGAGGTCATGGGCGCGCGCGCAGGAGGCGCTAGAGCTATCTGGTGAGACGACAACCAAGGCGATAGAAGCGCGCTTTGCTCATCGACGCCTTGGCAAGCCGGTGCGGTACTCAGAAGACACTCTCCGAGAGGCGCTGGCACATGCCGTCGAGCACTTTGGGCGCCCGCCAAACACGGCTGAGTACCATTGGTGGCGCGAGCGTCAACTGGAACTTGCGCGCGCAAAGGGAGAGACGCACCCGCACCTGCCGACTGATGGGCCGTATCGTGCCCGCTGGAAGAGTTGGGAGGCGGCGCTCCTTCACTTCGGCTACACGCCTGACGAGATAGCCCATCGCCTAGAGCGCAAAGAGCAAGTCTTCTTCAGCCAGGCCGACCCGTATCTACCGGACGACCTGCCAGTGGCGAAGCTGGCGGGTAGTGGTCCATCTGATCAAATACTGCGCAACTTGCCACTCAGCGCGCATGAGGCGGAGGCGGTTTGGGAAGCATACGAAGCCTTCCCGAGACGCACTCGGTATGTCCTGACCGCTCGTTTGGGCTTGGGCGGCGAGCGCAAGCGTATCCTCCGTGAAGTCGGAGAGTCTCTAGGACTACATCTGAGCCGGATTCAGCAGTTGCAGTTGTACGCGTTGGACGCGTTGGTTGAGTCTGTGGGCGAACCCAAGCACGCACGGACAGGGCTGCGTGCTGATGTCATAGACAGCTTGCGACAGATGACAGGGGTACATCCTTGAGAGTCACAGTCACTTTGAGTGTACGACATCCGTTGACCCATGAGGTAATAGTGAAGAATCGCCCGGGAGCAACGTCAAAAGGATCTACCTTGACCCTATGCTGGATGACCCTATGCTGGATGACCCTATGCTGGATGACCCTATGCTGGATGACTCTGTGCTTGATGACCACTGCGCAAGACGCAGGGCGCGTGAAGAGATTCTCTTGCGCTTCAAGGACTTGTCGTGGCAAGACCAGTACAAAACCTACAATGTCATCCAGGGCTACTTCATTCACAGCGGACCGGGGAGCGAAGCTCTGAGGGAACTACGCGAGCGAGCGGAGTGCGTCAAGGCCGTGGTGAAGGCGGCGGAGCACCTGGGGATGCCGGAGGGAGAGGCGCCGGGAGTCGAAGGGTACGAGCGAGCGAGGAAGGAGCTTGGGCTTGAACTGAGCGCGGCAACCATCATCCGTAGGTGGGCTGTGTGGCGTGAGGTCTGTAAGGCCGCACGAGGAGAACGGGTCAGCCAGTCAGCCAGGCAACGAGCACATATGCGTGCCGCCATAAAGCACCGTCCCCACAACAGTGAGGAGTGGCTTGCTAGCGTTCGTGAGTGGTTGCTTGATGGAGCGTATTCGCCGTTCAGCGAAGACGATTACAACGCTTGGGCGCAGGAGCGCAACGAGACGAAGCAAAACGTCACTCCGGTTGCAACCGGAGTCGCTATTGGCGAAGCCCTCGTCCTCCCGTGGAGCACAATCATCAAAGTTGCGAAGCGAGAAGTGCCATTGGCGGTCGCACAGAGACGACAGCTAAAGCGGCTCAAGAAGAAGAGTGGCGAGTTCGTAAGCACTTCTATCATTGCGCTGATGCTTGGTGTCGCCGAGGGTAACGCACGATATTTGGCAGAAGCGGCGAAGTTCCCCGCTGTCGCCTTCCGTGTGTATGGGAAGCGGGCTTGGTACTTGACCGACATTGAGGCGTACCAAGCAGGTCAGCCGTGCCCGAAACGGAAGCAGAGTGAGCTCCAATCACAAATCATGATAAGCAAGGATGTTTACGAGCTGTGCGGCGTAACTGGTGTCGAGGCAAAAAAGGGCCTCAAACGTCTAGGCTCGCTTGTGCCTCCATCAGCCGGGTGCATCGGTGCCTGTCATTACTGGCTCCGTGCCAGCGTCGAAGCTTGGCTTGACGCGAGGCGCTGCGTAACCCCCGTGCTTACTTAATAGCCACCGGCGACCGTCGCTCAGCGTCGGCCTCGGAAAGGTCAAATCGAGTGCTATGCCAGAGGGTCCAAAATCGTGACACACGGCAACACGTAGGCATGGCGCAGATTTTGAACCAAGCACGGTGCTGCGGCTCGTGGCCTCTCGCGTTCCGTCGGGTGCAGCGCCCTTAGCGGGATGCGCTGGCGCAGCTTGAGACGTGCGCACAACTACCATGGCATTCAGAATGAGTGCTCAGACATCATCTCTGCCGCACCTCTCGCCGCTTGTGGAGCGGGCCAGACTGGTCCGGCGAGCGAAGGTGCTCTCATGGCTGAACATCGGCTGGATGACGGTCGAGGCCGGCTTGGCAATCGTCGCCGCGCTCATCGCCGGGTCTGTGGCGTTGCTCGGGTTTGGCCTCGACTAAATGATCGAGCTTGTCTCAGCCAGCGTCATCATCTGGCGCTTCACGGGAGAGCGCCATCAAAGCGAGGCTGCCGAGCGACGTGCGCAGCAACTCATCGCCGGTTGCTTCGGTGTCCTCGCTCTCTACCTCACCTTCGACGGCATCAAGACGCTCGTAGATGGCTCTCAGCCAGCGGTGAGCTGGGCGGGCGCAGCCGTCGCTGCTGGGGCGATAATCATCATGCCTCTACTCGCCAGGGCGAAGAGCCACGTCGCCAGCGAACTCGACTCTGCGGCTACCGCGGGCGATGCCGCTCAGTCGATGCTGTGCGCCATCGCTGCCGCGGGAGTGTTCGCAAGCATCATCGCTAACGCTGCTTTCGGCTGGTGGTGGCTTGACCCGGTTGTCGGTCTCGGCATCGCTGGCCTCGCTGTTCAGGAGGGTCGAAAGGCGTGGGCCGGCGAGAGCTGCAGCGACTGCGCCCCTGTTAGTTTCGGCACGTCAGTCGAAGCGACAGAGGGCTGCGACCACGACTGCTGTTGAGTCTGCAACAAAATCGAGCGCGATGCCTATAGGGCCGAAATCGTGACACGCGGCAACGGCTAGGCATGGCGCAGATTTTGACCAGGCACGCATGCCGGCCCCGTCGCCCCATTGGCGCTGCGTGATGATCGCGGGCTGCCTTTTGTTTCGCTAAGCGAGACAAAAGGCAGCGAAAAATCCGAAAAGCTGTAGCTAACGATCCGGGACGCGAAAAGCGCCCCCGCCCCGCAAGGGCGAAAAAGGAACCAGCGAACCCAGCGCTCCCTAGCTCTCCGCCGCCGGACAGACGATGCGATAGTCGCAGATCGAGCAGGCCGCGCGGGAGGGCGTCGGCTCGAACTCCTGGGCGAGGATGCCCTCGCCGACTTCGAGCACCATCTCCTCCACCGACTCCGCGCTGCGATCTTCGCCGGGCACCGGCACCTTGCGGTCATCGAGCACGTAGTAGTAGGCCTCGCGCGAGGACTCCAACTGCCAGGCTTTGCGCGCGGCAAGCGCATACAGCGACAGCTGCACGTCGTCCTTCAGCTGTGCGGCCGTCTTCGGACGCGAGGTCTTGTAGTCGATCAGCTCGTAGGTCTCGGCTTCTCCGTCGCGCACGCGATCGACGCGGTCCACGCGCCCGCGAAGGTGATGGGGGCCGAGCCGGAAGTCGAACGGGCGCTCGAACCACACGGGCTGAGCGGTCTCCTCGCGCAGACGCTCGTGGTAGCGGGTCAGCGCGGCGCGCGCCTTCTCGCGCAACCGGAGCTCGCGCTCGCGCTCTCCGAACCCGCCCCGGCGCCAGCCCACGTCGAGCAGGCGCAGCATCTCGGCGAGCGTCTGTCCGCCCTCGGAGTGATAGCGCTCGAGCACCTGGTGAACGGCGATACCGAAGCGCTGGTGGAGCGTCTGTCCGGTGGGAATGCGCAGGACGCGCGCGAACTTGTATCTCAACGGACAGCTGCGATAGGTCTCGATGTCCGAGGCCGACAGCGCCAGGCCGACCCCCTTTCGTGGCAGGAACGGCCCGAGCGAGGACTCGCGATGCTGACCAATCATCGATCGGCGAACGGCCTGCGTTCGGGCGCGGTCGTACTGCGCGCCTTCCTGAGCATGAGCGCTCACGGCCACGTCCTCGGGGCCTCGAATCCCAGTCTCGGAGCCGATCTCCTGGGGCGCGCGCTCGGCGGGCCCGGGTTGTGACCCAGCCACCTCGGGGCCCGGTTGCGGGGTCCCGGGCTGCTGCGCTCCCGACAACTCGCTCAGCAACGTCTCGTCGAGCGTCGAGGTCTGGAAGATCTCCCGCTGCAACGGGGTCGCGGCGGCGAGCAGCCGGACGTTGACGTCGGCGAGGGCGTCGGCCACGCTCTGCCCGGCGGGGCGCTGAAGCAGCGCGGCGAGCTTGAGCAGCTCCAGGTAGCGCACGACCCCGTGGGAGATGTCCAGGTCCGTATCCAGGCGCAGCTCCCCCAGGCGTCCGCCGATGCGCGCGACGCTCGCCAGCACCTCCTCGCGCATCAGCTGAAGCGTCGCCTCCAGCTGCCCGACATCCGATCCATCCTCCGGCCGCTGCTCCCCCTGCGCCGCTTCGGCCATCGCCGCCAGATGGACGGTCAGCTCGCGGGACTTCGCGTGCGGCTTCAGCCGCACGAAGTCGGCCGCCAGGGCACGGAGACACTCCATGCTGGCCCGCTGTTCGGCCGCGTCCTCGGGCGCGAGCAGCGGGCGACCAGGTACGCCCAGACGCTCGATCAGGCGTCCGATGAACACGTCCGGAGCCACGGCGTCGAGCTCGACCGTCGCCGCGCGGTGCAGCTCGACGAACCGCTGGATGCGTTCACGTGCCTCCGGGGGGATCTGGGGGGACTCGGTCGCCGCCGTGAGTCCCGACACCAGATCCAGCTTGCGCCGGCGCGCGACCGCGATCACGCGCGCCAGGTCGACCTGGCGCAACTCGATCGGCGGGCGCGCGAGTGCGCGCACGACCGCGGCGGCGTCGCGCGGATCGACGAGCAGGCACATCCAGGCAAGCACGTCGCGCACCTCTGCGCGCTCGAGGAACGCCGCGCCGGCGCCCCCCCGCTCGACCGGGAGGTCCCGGGACGGCGCAGGCGCGATCCTTGAGATTGGCACAAGGTTAGGATACGAGCGCGTCGCCGCGGTCGACATCCAGGCCGGCGCAGCGGCTTGAGATCTCGGTCGGCCGCAGCCATCCCGGCGCGGCGGCCGTGTCGGGCTACGCTCTCAGGATGGACGCCATCGACTGGGGTGCAGCCCAGCGGATCGGGGAGCTCGTCGCGGGCTCGCCGCCATACGGGGGCGTGCGCGCTTCGTCGCTCGAGCCGCTTGCCTACGACTTCGCGCGCCGCGTGAGCGACTACAGCGGCCTTGAGCTGCCGGCTGAGCTGCCGCCGCTCGAGGCCGTCGACCGGCCGATGTGGATCGAGGCCAACCTGAAGAGCATGCGCCCGCTGCTCGGATCGCTGACCGAGCACCTCGGCGAGGGGACCGGTCTGGTGTCCGGGCCACTGCGCTCGGCATCCGGGTTCCTGCTCGGCGCGCAGGTGGGGGCGCTGACCGGGCTGCTCTCCCAGCGCGTGCTCGGCCAATACGACCTCGCGCTGCTTGACGGCGCGGTGCCACCGCGCCTGCTGCTGCTCGCGCCCAACCTCGCGCTGACCGCCCGTCAGCTCGCCGTCGATCGTGACGAGCTGGTGCTGTGGGTGGCGATCCACGAGATCACCCACGCGGTCCAGTTCTCGGGCGCGCCGTGGCTGCACGATCATCTCGCGGGGATGGTCAGAGAGCTGATCGACGGGCTCGGCGTCGCGATCGGCGGGCAGGATGACTCGCACACGGGCGCTCGGCAGGACTCCCCCGCAGGGGACGAGCGCGACGACATCGCGGCGCGCGCCGATGGCAACGGGGCGCACCGCCACGAGGACCCGCCGGCGAGCCAGGACGCGGGGCCCTTCGGGCTGGGTCGGTGGGCCAAGCTGCCCGACCCCGTCGAGCTGCGCGAGCTCGTCGAGCGCGCCCGCCGCGGCGAGCTTCTGCGGCTGACGCTCGGCGAGGACCGCTGGCGGCTGGTCGAGCGCATTCAGGCGGTGATGTCGCTGATCGAGGGACACGCCGAGCACACGATGGACGCGATCGGCGCCGATGTGCTTCCGTCGCTGCCGCGACTTCGCGCCGCGATGAACCGGCGGCGAGAGGTGCGCGGCCTTCCCTGGCGGGTGCTCGAGCGACTGCTGGGCCTCGAGCTGAAGCTGCGCCAGTACGAGGTGGGCCGGCGCTTCTGCGACGCGGTCGTCAGCGACGGCGGCCCTGAGGCGCTCGCGCGCGCATGGAGCGGCCCGGAGTCGCTGCCGAGCACCGACGAGCTGCAGGCACCCGAGCAGTGGCTCGCCCGAACACGCCTGGCGAGGTAGGGCTTATGCGCGCCGGCCTCCTCGGCGGGCGCCGTCCCGCGGTCGAACGCATGTTCCTCATGTTACAAGCTCGTCGGTGTGAAGGTGCTTGGAACACGGGGATTTCAGGTGGTGATACGATGTCCGAGTAACAATCTTCTCGGGGCGGGTTACAAACATGTGTTCGGTGCCAGATCCAGGCATCGATCCTTGCGAAGAAGACAAATCCGTACCCGTTACCTCGTGCTAGCGAGGAAGAAGAGGAGAACCCCTCAAATGCCAACCGCCAACACACACTCCCCAAGCAGCGCGAAGACCGCCGCCAAGTCCGCGGGCAAGCCGGCTGCCGGCAAGGGCTCGCGCACACGCCGCGCCGGATCGGCTGCTCGCAGCACAACCCGGGCCAAAGCCGCACGTTCCACGTCGGCTCGGACGCGCGCGGCCAACCAGGCTGAGGCGAGCATCCGGCAAGCTGACAGCACGACCCGTGACACGGCCGGCGTCTTCGGCGACTACGCCGAGCGCGCAGTCCTGATCCCCGTCGGCGCCGCCCTGATCGCCCGTGACCGAGTGGTCGCGAGCGTGAACGACACGCTCTCGAGCTACACATCAACCTCCAAGGCACAGGCCCAGCTGCGCCGATTCGAGCGCCGCGGCGTAACTGCCCGCAAGCGGATCGAGCGTGAGGTGCGCAAAACACGCGTGCGCGTGGAGCGCGAACTGCGCCAGCGTCGCCGTGAGATCGAGCGGACCGTGACCGATCTGGAGGACCGCCGCGATGCTGTCGCGAAGACCGTTCCCGATCTCGCCAACCGTGTACAGGAGCGCATTCTGAGTCTCGTCTGAGCCACGAACTTCCCCCGCCCGGGCCGGAGAGGCCGGGGATCCGCCGCCGAGAGCGGTGGTCGGGAAAGTCTGCCGGCCTCATATCCCGCCGGCAGTAGTAGCACCCTCTCCTCCCTCGACCCGCGGGGCGGCCCCCACTGCCCCGCGGGTCATTTTTTCCCGACGCGAGCGAAGGTTTGTCAGAATGAGCGTCGTGGCCGACAGAGATGAGATCCTCAAGGCGCTCGAGGCCGTGATCGACCCCGAGCTTCACCGCTCGATCGTCGAGCTCGACATGGTGCGCTCGATCGATGTCGGCGCGAACGGCGTGATCGACGTGACGGTCTCGCTGACGACGCCCGGCTGCCCGATCAAGGGCCACTTCCAGACGGCGGTCGGAGAGGCCGTGTCCGCGTTGGACGGCGTGGCACACGTGAACGTCTTCTTCGATGTCCTCAGCGATACCCAGAAGGCCGCGCTGCAACAGAAGCTCGGGCGCGGCAGCCTGCCCGACGGCGCGCTCGCACAGGTCGCCAACGTGCTTTGCATCGGATCGGGCAAGGGCGGCGTCGGCAAGTCGACGTTGACCGCCAATCTCGCCGCCGCGCTCGCCGGGGAGGGTAAGCGGGTGGGCATCCTCGACGCGGACGTGTGGGGCTACTCGATCCCGCGCATGTACGGGCTCGGCTCGACCCGGCCGCCCGTCTCGCCGCAGCGCAAGATCATCCCTCTCGGCGCCCACGGCGTCAACGTGATGTCGATCGGCTTCTTCGTCGAGGAGGACTCCGCCGTGGTATGGCGCGGCCCGATGCTGCACAAGGCGCTCACCCAATTCCTCCAGGACGTCGACTGGGGGGCGCTGGACTACCTGCTGATCGATCTGCCTCCGGGCACGGGCGACGTCTCGATGACGCTCGCCCAGCTGCTCCCGCAGGCGCGCTTCGTGATCGTGACGACACCGCAGCCGACCGCCCAGAAGGTAGCGCGCCGCGCCGCCCAGATGGCACACAAGGTCTCCCTGGAGATCGGCGGGGTGATCGAGAACATGTCCGGCTTCACGACCCCCTCGGGCGAGCGCTTTGCGATCTTCGGCGAGGGCGGAGGCACCGAGCTCGCCGATGAGCTCGACGTGCCGCTCCTTGGCAGGGTGCCGCTGACCATGCCATTGCGCGAGCAGGCGGACCGCGGGGTCCCGCTGGTGATCGAGGATCCCGACGATCCCGCCGCACAGGCGATTCATCAGGTCGCACGCGGCCTGATCGCGATGGCGGGGCTCGAGCTGCCGGTGCTGGCCCCGGTCGAGACGGGCGCGCCGGCGCTCACGGAGACTCGCAAACCCGTGGGCATGTCGCTGCCGATGGCCTGAAGCCAGGGCCGCCGCGCACGCCGACATGCCCCTCCGATGTGGCGGGCCACGGCGGCCCGCCCGGGCGCGTCCTCGTGCCGCGTCCCGATCACCGAGGCGCTTGACAAGCGCTTGCCAACTGGGAGGATCGTCTTCAGAATGTCAACACCCGAGAAGCAAGAGGAGAAGAGCGAGGATGGCTCGCCCGTCGAGGGGAGCCCCCCCGCGCCCGAGCTGGGCCAGCCGGACAACGGCGCGGTCGAATTCGATGAACGCCGCGCCAAGATGGAGCGTCTGCGGGGGGAGGGGATCGATCCGTACCCGCCGGTGACGCTGTGGGACACCCGTAGGCGCATCGCGGACGTGCTCGCCGCACACGATCCCGCCGCCCTCGACGCCGGCGAGCATCCCGCCCTGCACTACCAGATCGCCGGGCGGCTGATCTCCCGGCGCGGCCACGGCAAGACGGCGTTCCTCGACGTGCGCGACCTGTCGGGCTCGATCCAGGTGGTCGTTCGCGTGGATGCGCTCGGCCAGGAGAGCTATGACCGCATCTTGAGCCTCGACATCGGCGACATCGTCGGGATCGAGGGATGCATCTATGTCACCCAGCGCGGTCAGCTCGCGCTCGCGGTCAAGGAGTGCACGCTCTTGACCAAGACGCTGCGCCCGCCGCCGGACAAGCATCATGGGCTGGGCGACACCGGCACTCGATATCGCTACCGGGAGCTCGACCTGATCGCCAACGAGGAGACCCGCGAGCTGTTCGTCATGCGCGCGCGGATCGTGGCCGCGATCCGCGAGTGGCTGAACGAACGTGACTTCGTCGAAGTGGAAACGCCGGCGCTTCAATCGCTCGCCGGCGGCGCCGGTTCGCGGCCGTTCACGACCCATCACAACGCGCTCAACCGCGACCTGTACCTGCGGATATCGGTTGAGCTGTTCCTCAACCGATGCATCGTGGGTGGTCTGGAGAACGTGTACGACATGGGCAAGGTGTTCCGCAACGAGGGGATCTCCCCGAAGCACAGCCCGGAGTTCACGATCATCGAGTTCATGATGGCCTACGCCGACTACCACGACGTTGCCACAGCCACCGAAGAGATGTTCCGTGACGTCGCCCAAAAGGTGCTCGGCCGGACGGTGATCAAACGGGGCGGCGAGGAGATCGACCTGGCCAAGCCGTGGAGGCGGATCACGATGCGCGAGGCGATCCTGGACGCGACCGGGGTGGACTTCATGGAGTCCGACCGCGATCGGCTCGCGGAGGTGCTGGAGGAGCCGGTTGATCCTGCGTCGACCTGGGCGGAGATCGTGGCGGACATCTACTCGAAGCTGATCGAGCCCAACATCAACCAGCCCACGCACGTGTTCGACTTCCCGTTGGAGCCGTTCCCGATCACCAAGCGACACTCCGAGTACCCGGAGCTCGCCGAGCACTTCGACGCGGTGATCGGCGGCATCGAGCTCGTCAGCGGCGACACCGAGCTCAACGACCCGGTCGACCAGTGGCAGCGGTTCGTGGATCAGCGCAAGCGCCGCATGATCGATGACGAGGACGTGCCGCACCCCAACGACGAGGAGTACGCACGGGCGATCGAGTACGGCTACTCACCCACCGCCGGCGGGGGGATGGGTGTCGACCGCCTGGTGATGATCCTGACCGAACGCGACACCCTGCGCGAGGTCATCCCGTTCCCGATTGTCAGGGACGTCCGATGAGCGCGAAGCTCGACCTCGATCCCGGCGTGATCGCCTCCTGCCGCCAGGCCGCGGCCCACATCGCCACGCAGGTCGGCACGGAGATCTCGCACAAGACGACCGTCTCGGTCGAGCGGACCGTCGCGCGACTGCTCGGAGTGGACGGGGCGAACGAGCTCGAGGCGCCGCTGCCCAACGTGCTCGTCGATCACGTCGCAGACCGCGGCGAGCTCGGCGTCGGCATCGCCTATTGGCTCGGCAACGCGATGCTCGATGACGAGAGCCGCACGCCGCAGCGGATCGCAGAGGAGGTCGATTTGGGCCAGCTCGACCTCTGCGCCCTGCCGCGCGCGCAGGACGCCGCGATCAGGGCACGGATAACGCGGGAGTGCGAGGAGCGCCTGGCGGCGATGAGCGGAGCCATGCAGGAGCGCCGCGAGCGCCGCGAGCGCCTCGGCGAGAGCCCGCCGCCGCTGCGCTACGTGCTGACCGCGACGGGAAACGTGTACGAGGACGTCGTGCACGCTCTGGCGGTGGCCGTGGCCGGCGGAGACATCGTCGCGGTCATCCGCTCGACGGCGCAGAGCCTGTTGGACTACGTCCCCTATGGGCCCACGACCGAGGGCTATGGCGGTACGTTCGCCACTCAGGAGAACTTCCGGATAATGCGGGCCGCGCTTGACGAGTGGTCTGAGAAGAACGGCCGCTACGTGCGACTGTCGAGCTTCTGCTCGGGGCTGTGCATGCCGGAGATCGCGGCGATGGGCGCGATCGAGGGCTTCGACAACATGGTCAACGACGCGCTCTACGGGATCCTCTATCGCGACATCAACCCGGTCCGCGGTCTGATCGACCAGCGCGTCTCGCGGATGATCAACGGTTACTTCGGGGTCGTGATCAACACCGGCGAGGACAACTACCTGCGCACCGCCGACGCGATCGAGGCGGCGCCTTCGGTGACCGCCTCGCAGTTCATCAACCGCCAGCTGGCGCTCGACTCTGGCGTTCCCGACGAGCAGATCGCGCTCGGGGACGCGTTCGAGATCGACACGCCCGTTGTCAACGGCCTGCTGTTCGAGTGGGCGCAGGCGCAGCTTACGCGCGAGCTGTTCCCGGAGTGCCCGGTCAAGTACATGCCCCCGACGCGCCACATGGACGGCAACCTCTTCCGCACCCATGCCTGCGATTCGCTGTTCAATCTCGTCACGATCGCCACCGGCCAGGGCATACAGACGATCGGGGTGCCGACCGAGGGCATCTTCACCCCCCACGTCCACGACCGTGTGATCGGCCTTGAAAACGTCAACTACGTGTTCGACTCCGCCCGCGACCTGGGCGAGGAGATCGAGTTCAAGCGGGGAGGCATCGTGCAGACGCGCGCCCAGGAAGTGCTGCGCGGAGCACACGAGCTGCTCGAGCGGATCGCCGAGAGCGGGCTGTTCGCCGCGCTCGGCGAGGGGGTGTTCGGCGATGTTCCACGCCACGTCGGAGAGGGCCGGGGGATCGAGGGGATAGTCGAGACGGGGGACGGATATCTGAACCCCGCCAGCGAGTTGATGCAGGGGGCGCCGAGCGGTGTCTAGCGCGCGGTCCGCTCCGGCCGGCGGCGCGCGCAGAGAGATAGACCTCGCGCGCGTCAAGCCCTACGCCGACCACCTCGGCGACGGGATCGTCCAGTTCAGCTTCACGCTGCCCGTTCCCTACGGGCTTGCCGCGCGCAGGGCGGCGCAGGAGCTGGCGGTGAAGATGGGGTTCGAGCACCCGGAGGTGGTCCACTACCAGAACCTCACCGACGGCTACACCTACTTCGTGATGTTCGGCGAGTGCTCGTCAACGGTCGACTATGCCTCGCTGAGCGATGAAGGGTTCGACATCGAGTACATGAGCGAGGACGAGATCGAGGCGTTCGCCGGCCAGCACATCGGGCGCCCGATCGTGATCGTAGGCGCGGCCACCGGTACCGACACGCACAGCGTGGGCATCGACGCGATGCTCAACCTCAAGGGCTTCCACGGCCATCACGGCCTCGAGGGCTACAAGGCCTTCGAGACGCACAACCTCGGCAGCCAGGTCCCCAACAGCGTGCTCGTGGCCAGGGCGATCGACCTCGACGCCGATGCGATCCTCGTCTCTCAGACGGTCACGCAGCAGAACCTGCACATTCACAACCTGACCGAGCTCGTGGAGATCGTCGAGGCGGAGGGACGGCGCAAGCAGCTGATCCTCACCTGCGGCGGCCCCCGCGTCTCCAACGAGCTCGCCAAGGAGCTCGGCTATGACGCGGGCTTCTCAAAGGGCACCTATCCCTACCACGTGGCGAGCTTCATCGTGCGCGAGCTGGCCGCGCGCATGGCCGACACCGCGGCCGACGGCCAGGCCGACGGTGCGGACGCCGCCGGCGCGAATGGCTAGCGACGCGCACGCGCGGCTGGCGAGCCTACTGTCCGACACGGCTCGGCTCGCGCTGGTGGGCCTCGCGAAGAACACCGGCAAGACCGAGACGCTCGCCTCGATCCTCGCCGAGCACGCGAGGAGCGGCCGGCGCGTGGGCGTCACCTCGGTCGGCCGCGACGGCGAGGCGCACGACGTGATCGACGCGCGCATCGAGAAGCCCCGCGTCGACCTCGCGGCCGGCAGCCTCGTCGCCACCACCGGCGAGCTGCTGCGCGCGAGCGGCGTGCCGCATGAGCGGCTGTTGCAGACGGGCGTGAGGACGCCCCTCGGCGAAGTCGTGATCGCCAGGGTCTCCGAGCGGGGCACCGTCGAGGTGGCCGGCCCGAGCGCCGCCGCCGACGTCCGCGACGTGAGCGACGCGATGGCCGATCTGGGTGCCGGCCAGGTGCTGATCGACGGCGCGATCGACCGCCGCGCAGCGTCCTCGCCTGCGGTCGCCGACGGACTCGTGATGGCCACCGGCGCGGTGCTCAGCGAGGACATCGAGCAGGTCGTGGCGATCACGCACGACGCGGTCGACCTGGTGAGGCTGCCCCTGCGCAAGGACGGCGGGGGCGTGAAGGGGCACCGGGAGACGCTTGACGGGAGCGCCGACGGCGGTGGCGCGGTCGCGCTTCAGCGGCGGCTCGTCCTGAACGGCGAGCCCGCGGATATCGCCGCTCTGCTGAGGGAACGGCCCAGCGCGAGCACCTTCCTCGTCGACGGCGCGCTGAGCGAGCGCTTCCTCGAGGGGCTGCTGGCTGCTCGCCGCGAGCGAGCCGGACGTGAGCTCACGATCGTGGTCGGCGATCCGACCAGGGTGTTTCTCTCGCACCGAGGGCCGGGCTGGTATCGGCGTCAGGGCGTCGCGATCGAGGTGGAGCGAACGATCGACCTCAAGGCGATCACCGTCAACCCGGTCGCACCGCAGTCGCACAGGTTCGACTCGCAGCGGTTGCGAGCGCTGATCGAGGCAGCCGTCACGGACGTCCCCGTCCTGGACGTGCTCGACCCGTCCTATCTGGCGTTGGCGAAGTAGTCGGCGTTGATCTGCGTGTACTTCTGCCACTCATCCGGAAGCTGATCCTCCGCGAAGCAGGCGTCGACCGGGCACGCCTCGACGCAAGCGTCGCAGTCGATGCACTCCTCGGGGTCGATGTAGAGCATCTCCGCCGCGTCGTATCCTGGCTCCTCGGGCGTCGGGTGGATGCAGTCCACCGGGCACACCTCAACGCAAGAGTTGTCCTTCGTGCCGATGCACGGCTCGGCGATAACGTAGGCCATTCGCTTCCTTCTTGGTTCGTTTTGCGGGGGAGTGTTTCCGAGAGGGGGCCTATTTTACGGATGGCGTCCCTGCGACCGAACCCCAGTCTAGATGATTGCCCGATCAACCATCTGGTAAGGCGAGGGACTTCGCTAGGTTGGAGCGATGCTGCTGCTGACCGGCGCCACCGGCCTCGTCGGTGCCGCTGTGCTCCGGGGCCTCGTGGCCGAGGGCGCCCCGGTGCGCTGCCTCGTGCGGGATCCCCGGCGGTTGGGCGCGCAGCGCGTGCGTGTGCAGATCGCCCTCGGCGACCTCACCGACCCGCCCTCGTTCCGCAACGCGATGCGCGGCGTCCACACCGTCGTGCACCTCGCCGCCTCGATCCGCGACCAGCCGCGAGGATCGATCGAGGAGCTCAACGGCGTCGCCACCTGGCGAATGGTCGAGGCGGCCGAGCGCTCTGGGGTCGAGCGCTTCGTGTTCTTCTCGGCGCTCGGCGCATCCACCCACCAGCGCGCCCGCTACTTCCGGGCGAAGGCGCTCGCCGAGCAGGCGGTGCGCGACTCGCGCCTGCGCTCGACGGTGGTGTTCGCCCCCTCGATCGTGTACGCGCCCGGAGACCCCTGGCTCACGCTGCTGGAGCGCATGGCGCTGCTTCCGCTGCTGCCCGTCTCCGGGCGAGGGCGCGCCGTCTATGAGCCGATCTGGGCCGAGGACGTGGCCGATTGCGTGATCGCATGGCTGCGCGCCCCCGACGGCGCACCCAGCGAGCGCTACGAGATCGCGGGGCCCGAGAGGCTCAGCTACAACGACATCATGCACACGGTGCTTCGTTCGCTGAACCGCAACCGACCGCTTCTGCACATTCCCACGTCGATCGCGTCTCGCTCCCTGCGCCTGCTCGAGGCAACCGTCGGGCCGCGCGCCTTCGCCACGTGGGACGAGGCCGAGCTGCTGGAGGTCCCGATGATCTCCATGCGCGGGACCGCCGACGCCGAAGGCCTCGGCGTCGAGCCCCAGCCGATGAAGGCCGTGCTCGGAACCCCCTAGGACCGGCCGCACGGCCGCGGGGCGCCGTCAGTCGAGAACGCCCTGCGCGAGCGCGGGGCGCCGGTCGGCCCATGGGTGGGCGCTTTCGAGCTGGGTGGCGAGCGCCAGCAACGCCTCCTCGCCGGCTGGACGCCCCACGATCTGGACTGCCAGCGGCAGCCCGTCTTCGCCTTGGAAGAGAGGCAGCGAGATGGCCGGCTGCCCGCTCGCGTTGACGACTGGCGTGAACGGCGTGAACCGGCCCGAGCGGGTGAACGTGGCCATCGGATCGGGCGCGGCCGTGTCGAGCGTCCCGAGCGCGAGCGGGCGCTCGGCGAGAGCCGGCGTCAGCAGCGCGTCGTAGGGCTCGAGGAACGAGATCAGCCGGCGGGTGAACGCCTGCAGCTGAGCGACCACGCCGGCGCCCTGCACGGCGTTGAGGCTCTGAACCATCGAGAAGATCGCCCAGCTCATCGGTTCCATGTCCTGCGCGGTCGGCTCGCGCCCGGCGAGCGTGCCGGAGGCGGCGATCGACCTGGCGATCTGGATCGAGAACACCGCGCCGAACAGCTCGCCCAACCCATCGGCCTGCCACGGCGGATCGACCTCCTCGACATCGTGGCCCAGCGAGCGCAACAGCTCGACCGTCTCGGACACCGCGCGTGAGCAGATCGGATCGACGACGGCGTCGGGGACCGGTGGAAGGGTGGTCACGGCGATTCGCAGCCCGGCTCCCGGTTCCGCGATCGCGGATGTGGGCGCTCGCTGTGCGGCCACGGCGAACGGCTCGGCGGGCGGCGGCGCCCAGGTCGCGTCGCCGACCTCGTAGCCGGCGAGCACGTCGAGGATCGCCGCCGTCTCGGCGACCGTGCGCGTCAGCACGCCGTCGACCGACAGCGCTGACTCGCCGAGCTCCGGCGCCGGCGAGACACGCCCGCGGCTGGGCTTCAGCCCCACGAGCCCGCAGCACGCGGCGGGAATGCGGATCGAGCCGCCCCCATCGGTTCCGTGGGCCACGGGCACCATCCCCGCAGCGACGGCGGCCGCGGCGCCGCCGGAGGAGCCCCCCGAGGTCCGCTGGCCATCCCACGGGTTGCGGGTCGGACCGAACAGGCGCGCCTCGCTCGTCGGCAGGATGCCGTACTCAGGCAGCGTGGTGGTGCCGACGATCACGAACCCCGCCTGCCTCAGACGCCGAGTGGCGTTGTGATCGTAGTCGCTGACGTAGTCGGCCATCAGCGAGCAGCCGTACGTCAGCCGAAGGCCCTTCACGGCGCGGAGGTTCTTGATCGCGATCGGCACGCCCGCGAACGGGCGCTCGTCGCCGGGACCGATCTCCTCGGCCGCGAGCAGCGCACGTTCGCCATCGACATCGACGAAGGCGTTCACGGCGGGGTTCAGCTCCTCGATGCGATCGAGGGAGCACTGCACGAGCTCTCGCGCCGAGATCTCCCCCGAGCGCACTTTCGCCGCGAGCTCGCTCGCGGGGCGGAACATCAGATCATCCTCGGCCACGGGCTCTCCTTGGTGATGACCACCGGGCGGGGGTCGGCGCACCCAAGAGCCTACCTGCGCGTCCATTCCTGCGACCATATGAGTCTGCCCACAAGGCAGCCACCCCGTCAAGCATCAAGCTCAGAAAGCGAGTGCCATGAGCGCGGTCCAGACAGCACCAGAGGTCCAGTCGGGCCTTGAAGGCGTAGTGGCCTTCGCCACCGAGATAGCGGAGCCCGACAAAGAGGGTGGCGCGCTGCGCTACCGCGGCGTCGACATCGAGAATTTGGTTGGGACCGTCCCCTACGAGCAGGTGTGGGGCCTGCTGGTGGACGGACGCTTCAGGCCCGGGCTTCCGCCGGCCGAACCGCACCCGCTCACCGTGCGCTCGGGCGATCACCGCGTCGACGTGCAGTCGGCGCTCGCGATGCTGGCGCCCGAGTGGGGATTCGGTCAGCTGATCGACATCACCGACGAGGAGGCCCGCGACAACCTGGCACGCGCCTCTGTGATGGCGCTCTCCTTCGTCGCGCAATCGGCGCGCGAGGCGGGTCAGCCGCCGGTGCCACAGGAGGAGGTCGACCTCGGCCGGACGATTCCCGAGCGCTTCCTCATCCGCTGGCGCGGGGAGGCCAACCCCGATCACGTGAAGGCGATCGACGCCTACTGGGTCTCAGCGGCCGAGCACGGGATGAACGCCTCCACCTTCACCGCGCGCGTCGTGGCGTCCACGGGAGCCGACTGCGCAGCAGCTCTGTCCGCCGCGGTGGGCGCGCTCTCGGGGCCGCTCCACGGCGGCGCCCCCTCGCGTGTGCTGAAGATGCTCGAGGAAGTCGAAGAGACCGGCGACGCCGAGCGCTGGGTCTCAGACGCGCTGGATCGCGGCGACCGTCTGATGGGCTTCGGCCACCGCATCTACCGCGCCGAAGATCCGCGCGCGCGGGTGCTGCGGCGGACCTGCCGGGAACTCGGCTCGCCCCGCTTCGAGGCGGCCGAGGCGCTCGAGAAGGCGGCGCTCGCGGAGCTTCACGCACGCAGGCCCGATCGCGTGCTGGCCACGAACGTCGAGTTCTGGTCGGCGGTCGTGCTCGACCTCGCAGAAGTCCCGCCGGACCTGTTCACGCCGATGTTCACGTGCGCCCGCGTGGCCGGCTGGTCGGCTCACATCCTCGAGCAGAAGCGGGAGGGGAAGCTGATCAGACCGACGGCCAAGTACGTCGGTCACGGGCCCCGATCGGTCGCGGAGGTCGAATAGGCACCCCCTCTCTCAGCGCCACCTCGTGCGCTCCTGAAGCACGATCAGGATCATCACCGCGAAGACGACTGCCAGCCCCACTCCCTCGACGGTCCCCGGTGGTTCGGCGATCCAGGCGATCACGATCACGGTGGCGACAACAGCACACACGATCGCCCGCAGCCGGCTGCGCATCGATCGAAGCTATCAGGTGAGGGCCCGGCATCATGCCGGGCCCTCACCGCACCCATCGGCAGCTGGACACTCGAGCTGCATTCCGGCAGGTGGACTTTCTCAGCTACATCATCCCGCTCATGTCGGGCATCCCGCCGCCACCACCGCCGCCGCCTTCCTTCTCGGGCACCTCGGCGACGATCGCCTCGGTGGTGAGAATGTTCTTGGCGATCGACGCCGCGTTCTGCAGCGCCGAGCGGGTGACCATCGCGGGGTCGATCACACCCGCGGCCACGAGATCGACGATCTCGTTGGTGGCCGCGTTCAGACCCTGCCCCTTCTTGGCCTTGCGCACGTCGTTGACCACGACCGAGCCCTCGAGGCCCGCGTTCTCGGCCAGCTGACGCAGCGGCTCCTCGAGCGCTCGCAGCACGATCCGCGCCCCCGTCCGCTCATCGTCGTCTCCGGCGCCGTTGACGCTGACCGCCGATGAGGCCTGCAGCAACGCAATCCCGCCGCCCGGCACGATGCCCTCCTCGAGGGCGGCACGCGTCGCCTGCAGCGCGTCCTCGACGCGGTGCTTCTTCTCCTTCATCTCTGTCTCGGTGGCCGCGCCGACCTTGACCACGGCGACACCCCCGGACAGCTTTGCGAGACGTTCCTGCAGCTTCTCGCGATCGAAGTCCGAGTCGGTGTTCTCGATCTCGGCTTTGATCTGGTTGATGCGCCCCTTGATCGCCGCGCTGTCACCGGCGCCATCGACAATCGTGGTCGTGTCCTTGGCCACCACCACGCGACGTGCGCGTCCGAGCTGTGAGAGCTGGGTGTTCTCGAGCTTCAATCCCATCTCCTCGGTGATCACCTCGGCGTTGGTGAGGATTGCGATGTCCTCGAGCATGCGCTTGCGACGGTCGCCGAATCCCGGGGCCTTGACGGCCACGCCGGTGAACGTCCCGCGCAGCTTGTTCACGACGAGCGTCGCGAGAGCCTCGCCCTCGACGTCCTCGGCGATGATCAAAAGCGGCTTGCCACTCTGGATCACGGCCTCGAGCACCGGCAGCAGATCGCGCACCGAGCCGATCTTCTGGTTGGCGATCAGGATGTAGGGGTCCTCCAGGTTCGCCTCCATGCGGTCCTGGTCGGTGACCATGTAGGGGGAGATGTAGCCCTTGTCGAACTGCATTCCCTCTGTGAACTCGAGGTCCATGCCGAACGTCTGGCCCTCCTCCACGTTCACGACGCCGTCCTTGCCGACCTTCTCGATCGCGTCGGCGATCACGTCGCCGATGTCCTCGTCGCCGGCCGAGATCGTGGCCACGCGGGCGATCTGGTCCTTACCGGAGACCTCCTTGGACTGAGAGGCGATGTTCGCCACGACCTCGTCGACGGCCTTCTCGATGCCGCGCTTGAGCGCCAGCGGGTTTGCGCCGGCCGCGACGTTCTTGAGGCCCTGACGCACGATCGCCTGGGCGAGCACGGTGGCCGTGGTGGTGCCGTCACCGGCTACGTCGTTGGTGGCGGTCGCCACCTCGCGCACCAGCTGGGCGCCCTGATTCTCGAACACGTCCTCGACTTCGATCTCGCGCGCGATCGTGACGCCGTCGTTGGTGATCGTGGGAGCGCCGAATTTCTTGTCGAGCACGACGTAGCGGCCCTTGGGGCCGAGCGTCACCTTGACGGCGTTGGCGACCGCGTCGACGCCTGCCTCCAGCGCATGGCGTGCGTCTGAGTTGTACTTGATGTCCTTGTGAGCCATTTCAAATCTCCTTATGCGACCTTGGCGAGGACGTCCGACTCGCGTAGCACGAGCAGATCCTCCCCGTTGTCCGGGTCTTTGATCTCGGTCCCGCCGTACTTGCTGTAGAGGACCTCATCGCCCTTCTTGACCTCCAGCGGGATGCGCTTGCCGTCATCGTCCAGCTTGCCGTCGCCGACGGCGACGACGGTGCCCTTCTGCGGCTTCTCCTTGGCTGTATCAGGCAGGACGATGCCGCTCGCGGTCTTCTCGTCCTCCTCGATCGCCCGCACGATCAGACGATCGCCCAGGGGCTTGAGCTTCATATCGAAAACCTCCATCTAGAGAGTGCGACCGGCGACTCTGCGTCCCTTCGGGGGATCGAGCCACCCTTTGGCACTCTCAGGGGGAGAGTGCCAACCGTGGACTCAATATATACGAAACACGGGGTATTTCAAGCCTCGGATGGCACTCTGCAGCCGGAGTGCCAGCGAGTTTCGCCCGCCGCATGCGCGGTATGGGCGGACCGCCGTCAGTTCTGCGCGCCACCGAAGCCCTTCATCGCCTCGGTCATGCCCGTGGGCTTGTCGAGGATCTGCGAGAAGCGCACGACCGTGACCGTGTCGTCCATGGACACCTCCCGCCCGTAGATCTGCTCGAGGAAGTGGATCAGCTCCTCATGGCGGCGGAACTCGGGGTTGTCGTGCTTGATGTCCCGCGGCGAGAGGTCTGAGACCTTCATCACCTCGACCTGGTCGATCACGGCCTCGAAGATCCTTTCGCGCGGCGAGTACTGGTAGCCGATCGTCACCAGCACGGCCTGGTTCTTGCGGTACTTGCCCGACTTGTTGCCGAGACGGATCGTCGCGGTCTTGCGCCCCCGCTTGAGCTCGTCGGCGAAGATCGTCGAATAGAAGTTCAGGACCTGCACGGACGGCAGGCTACCGGTCTTTGGGCGCGCCTTCTTCCAAGTGCGCGAGCGCTCGCACGGCCATCTCGCGCTCGCCCTCGTGCGTGAGCTCGGTCCGAGCCTGCTTCAGTCCGATCCAGCGGACCTCCTCGACCTCGTCGTCGTGGTCCTCGAAGTCGCCGCCCAGGTATTTGAACAGGAAGAAGGACACGGACTTCGAGATCGTGCGCCCGTCACGCCGGTACCAGTAGCGCGCCTCGCCGAGCTCGTGCACCGGCTCGGCGTCGATCCCGGTCTCCTCACGCACCTCGCGTTCGGCGGCCTCGAGGGCGGTCTCGCCCGGATCGATGTGCCCCTTCGGCAGGCCCAGCACGCGCGACCCGTCGGGCGCTCGGCGGGTTGGGACGATCGCGACCATCTGCGCATCGTCGAGCGCCTGCTCCCCGCGCACGACCACGCCGCCGGCCGAGATCTCCCGCGCCCGCGCTCCGCGCCTGCGCCTAGAAGACATACTGCTTCAGTGCCTCCGGGCGATGCACCACGAGACGGCCACGGCCCTGCGAGATCACGCCGGCGCGCTCGAGCACGGCCAGGAAGCGACTGGCCGACTCGCGTGAGGAGCCGGCCAGCTGCGCCAGGTCGCTCTGGGTTGCGGTGACGAGCACGTCGTCCCTCGCGGACGGCTCCGCTCGCGCCCCGCCGGCTGCCGAGCCCGCGGCGCGGCGTGCCGCGAGCGCATCTGGCTCGCGTCCATCCGATGTCTCAGCCTGACCACGCCGCTCGGCGAGCTCCTGCGCGACCAGCTCGATCAGGACAGCCGCCACACGGCTCTGCACGGTCTGGAAGGACTGACGTGAGAGGCGTTCGTTGGTATCGCGCAGGCGCCTGCCGAGAGCGACGACCAAGCGCATCGAGATCTCTGGGTGTTCGACCATCAGCCTGCGCATGTCCGGGCCGAGCACCGCCACGACACCCGTTCGCTCGATCGCTTCCACGGTGGCCGAGCGGCGCTCATCCTCGAACATGGCGAGCTCACCGAAGATGTCCCCGGGGCCGAAAGTGGCGAGCGTTATCGTGCGTCCGTCCCCGTGCTCGTGCACGGCGCGCGCGTGACCCTCGCGCACCACGTAGCAGGTGTCGCTCGCGTCGCCCTCGCGGAACACCACCTCGCCCGGCTCGAACCAGCGCGGCACCGCCAGGCTGGCGATTCGCTCCAGATCGCCCTCCACGAGCGTTGAGAACACGGGCACCCGCCCGAGTAGCTCGGCAACCTCCCCTGAGCCGATCCCGGCCATCGCTCAGGGATATCACATGCCGAATTCCGACTGACGCATTTGGAGGGCCATCGGCGCTATCGTCAGGAGCATGACCTTGCCGAGGCCGGGCCATTTAGCGGTGGCGCCAATTGTGCTGCTCGCATGCACTTTCGGGCCTGCTTCCGCGCTCGGGGCATCGAGCTCGCCGTCGTCGCAGATCGTCCTGAGCAAGCGCACGCTCGCGCAGTCGACCCAGCTGTGGGCGACCATCGACGTGTGCAATCCGAACGACGAGCCCAACACGGTCGGCATCCGCGGATCGATGCCCGGCAACGGCCAGTCGGGCGAGACGATGTACATGCGCTTTCGCCTCCAGTACCTCGACGCCACCACGAAACACTGGGTCGATCTCGCAAACGGCTCGACGCCCGGCTACATCGCCGTCGGCGCCGCCAAGTCGGCACGCCAGGCCGGACGCAGCTTCACGCTCGTCCCCGTGCCCGGCAAGCCGGCATTCAGCCTGCGTGGCGTGGTCAGCTTTCAGTGGCGACGGGGCGCCACTGTCCTTGAATCACTCTCCCGTCCCACCACGGCGGGCCACGACAGCCTCGCGGGCGCAGATCCGGCGAACTTCAGCGCGGCCACCTGCCCGATCGGCTGAGCGCTCAAAACAGACGGGGGTCGTTCGTGATGATCCCGTCGACGCCCATCTGGGTCAGCTTCGCGATCATGCTCGCGTCGTCCACCGTCCATGCGTAGAGCTCGCCTCCGCCCTCGGCCACCGCGCGCACCAGCGCGGTGGAGACGACGCGCCAGTGGGCCATGATCGCGTCGAAGCGCCCGGCGATGAGCGCGGCCCGCGCACGGCGCGGCAACGTCGCCCGGTAGCCGGTGAGCATCGCGAGAGCAGGGATCGCCGTCAGCAGGTGGGCGGTGTAGTCGCGGCGCACCCGCGGCACCGACCAGCCGAGGCGGAGGGTCGGTTCCGCCTCGCGGATCCGGGCCAGGCCGGTCGGGAACATGCCGCTGACGAGCGTGCGCTCCACGAGCTTGAAGTCGCGCAGATCTGAGAGCACGCGCAGCTCATAACCCGGCAGCTTCACGTCGACGTCCAGCTCGATACCCGCGAAAGCATCGCCCGCCAGGTGTTCCAACGCATGCTGGAAGCTCAGCGGCGCCCGCTCGCTCATGTCCTTGAAGTCGTGCGCGACCAGCAGTCGACCGCTGCCGTCGGCATGCTCGCTGAGCACGTCGAGCTCGATCATGTCCACGCCGTGGCGAAGCGCCGCGTCGAAGCTCGCGAGCGTGTTCCCGGTCTCGATGTGCGCGGCTCCCTTGTGACCCACGCGTCGTGGACGCGTGGAGGCTGTCGGGAGGCCTTGCATCAGAACAAGTAAAGGGCATCGCCACCCCGACCACCCCGCTGACCCCGTGGGCGACAGGGCCCCTTCAGGCCGTGAGCGTGAGCCTGCGCGGTCCCGAGTGGAAACCGAGCTCGACCAGCGCTCCGACCAGCTCAGAGGCGATCGCGGGCTCGCCGTCGATCCGCTCGAGCGCGAGCTTGCCCACGCGCCCGGCGCGCACGGCCTCGGCGAGCGCGCGCAGCGCCTCTGCCTCCCGGCCGCCCGGCCGGGTGTGCTGGTCGCTCGGATCTCGAGCGTCCGTGAGCGTGACCAGTGCACGCCCGCCGCGCTCCACGTACAACGTCGGCTCGTCTTCCACGAGCACGACGTAAGCTCCTGCCACGCGAGCCGGCCGGCCTGCGAGCCGCGCGCGCTTCGGCCACGGCAGAGCCGCCCCGTAGGGCTGGGCCGGGTCGGCGGCGGCGATCACGAGCGCCCGCTCGGGCTCGCCGGCCCGGCCGAGCGAGCCGCTGCGCACCGCGCGCAGACGCTCGACCGCTCCGGGGAGCGCGAACTGCGCACCGCCCATGCCCTCGATGAAGTAGCCGCGGCGACACACCCCGAGCATCTCCAGGTCCGAAAACGTCCTATAGAGCGACGCGAACCCGCCTCTTATGCCCTCGGCGAGAACCTGCTCGCGCGTGACGATCCCGTAGCGCTCGAGCAGCAGCTCGGCGAGCGTCCGACTGCGCTCTGCTGCGTCGGGCGATGACCGCAGAAAGGTCGGCTCGGTGAGCGACCAGCGGCCCTGCACCTGCTGGCCGACCCGGCCGCCGCGTGCCCCGGAGCGGCGAGGGCGCGCGCGGCGCGCGGCGAAGCGGGCGGATCCGGCCATCGAGGCCGCGGCGCCCGGGGAGGGCCCGCCACCGGCAACGGCGAGGTGAGGAGCTCGCAGCGGAGCCCAGGCGTCGTTCGTAACCTCGCCGGCCCACACGAGGTCCCACAGCGCCACGCGCAGCGCCTCCGCCGGAGCGTCGAGCTCGGCCAGCAGGTCGGTGAAGAAGCAGGGGCCCTGTCGGAGCCGCGCACGCAGAAGCTCATGCTCAGCGCCATCGGGCGGCGATGCGCCCGAGCGAGCAGCCGAACCCCCCCAGGGCGGGCCGATCGAAGGGGCGTCCTCGCGGAAGTACAGGGCCACGCGGCCGGACCGCCCGAGCGCTCCGGCCCCCACCCATACGACCTCGCCGCTCGCGCACAGGGTGTCCAGCCAAACCTGCGAGTAGGCGCCCGTTCGTCGCGGCAGAACGTCGCGCTCCCAGATCTCCACGGGCAGCGCGAGGCCCTGCAGCCCCACCAGCGTCTCGCGCAGCCGCTCGATCCCGGCGCCGGAGCGCGGATGGCGATCCACCCCCTGCCACGAGGGCAGGAAGGCCGCCAGCGTCCGCTGGGCGGTCGGCTCGATCTCCTTGCGCAACGCCGCCAGCGATGCGCGTCTGAGGCGGCGCAGGACCTCCACGTCGCACCACTCCCGCCCGTCGCCGGCGGGACGGCGCGCAGCGGGCGCCAGTGGCGGCGGACCGGCGTGAGCATCGGCCGAGGGGGCCGGCTCGACGGGGTTGGGCCTCAGCTCGCCGCGGACGAGATCGCCCATCCGCTCGAGCTCGCGCAGCACCGCGCTGGCATCCACGCCGTACCGGGCGCGCAGCTCCTCGGTCGTGAACGGACCGTGCGTACGCGCATAGCGGGCGATGAGCAGCGCAAGCGCGTCGGGCACGTCCTGCAGGAACACCTCGGGCAGACCACCCCGCGGAGCCGCCGACAGCGCGTCACGGTAGAGGCCGGCGTCGTCGGCCGCGACGTAACGCTCCTCGCCGCCGATGCGCAAGCGAATGGCACGCCGTTCACGCTGCAGCTCATCGAGCGCGGCGGCGGCGTCGATGCCGTCGAATACGCGCTCGGCGACCTCCTCGCGGTTGAGGTCCCCGACACGACGAAGCACGTCCTGGAGCGCGTCGCGGCCCGTCGCGCGCGTCAACTCGGAGCGATGCTGAAGATCGTGCTCGACGCGCTCCAGCGCGCCCGGGTCGATCAGCTCGCGCAGCTCGTCCTGGCCCAGCAGCTCGCGCAGCAGGTCGCGGTCGAGCGAAAGCGCGGCGGCGCGGCGCTCGGCGTTGGGCGTGTCGCCCTCGTACATGTAGGTGGCCACGTAGTCGAACAGCAGCGACGAGGCGAACGGCGAGGCCCTCGGGGTCTCGACCTCGACGAGGGAGAGCTCGCGCGTGTGCAGCCCGCGCAGCAGCTCTTCGAGGCCTGGCAGGTCGAGCACGTCGCGTAGGCACTCTCGGTAGGTCTCGAGCACGATCGGGAAGTCCGCGTAGTTGCTGGCCACCTCGAGCAGGCTCTGGGCCTTCAGCCGCTGCTGCCACAGGGGCGTTCGCCGGCCGGGATAGGCGCGGGGGATGAGCAGCGCACGGGAGGCGTTCTCGCGAAAACGCGCGCCGAACAGCGCGGAGCCGCCGAGCTCGGCCGTGACCGCCTGCTCGACCTCGTCGGGCTCGAGCAGCACGAGATCCGCCACGGAGGGCAGCGCGCGCCGCTCGTCATCCATGTCCTGCTCGGCGTCGAGGTCGGGCAGGTGAAGCACGATCCCGTCGTCTGAGAAGATCGCATCGGCCTCGAGACCGAAGCGCTCGCGAATGCGCGCCGAGATGGCGAGGCCCCAGGCGGCGTGGACGCGACCTCCGTACGGCGACAGCAGGCAGAAGCGCCAGTCACCGATCTCGTCGCGGAAGCGCTCGAGGACGATCGTGCGCTCGCTTGGCAGGACGCGCGTCGCCGCCTGCTGCTCGCGCAGGTAGGAGAGCAGATTTGTCGCGGCGCGCTGCTCGAGGTCGTAGTCGCGTTGGAGGGTCTCGGCATCCTGGTCAACCGCCCACCGGGCAAACGCACCGATCGCCTCTCCCAGCTCCTTTGGCCGTCCGACCGTGTCACCCTTCCAGAAGGGCACAGCGCCCGGAGCGCCGGGGGCGGGCGTGACGATTACGCGGTCGCGGCCGATCTCCTCGATCCGCCAGGTGGAGGCTCCGAGCAGGAACGCCTGCCCGGGCCTCGCCTCGTAGACCATCTCCTCGTCCAGCTCGCCCACCCGCCGCCCATCTGGCAGCGTGACCGCATACAGACCCCTGTCGGGGATCGTCCCGGCGTTCGCCACCGCCAGCTGACGCGACGCCGATCGCGCGCGGATCGTGCCGGCCACCCGGTCCCAGACGATGCGCGCGCGCAGCTCGCCGAAGTCCTTCGACGGGTAGCGTCCGTCGAGCATGTCGAGCACGTTCTCAAGCAGCTCGCGAGAGAGCTCGGAATAGGAGTACGTGCTCGTCACGAGTGCGTACAGCTGATCGACGGACACGCCGGCGTAAGAGGGTTCGCCCTCGCCGTTCGAGGCGTTCGCGCCGCCTGAGCGGCTGGCCGTCGGCGGCTCGTCCGCGACGGCGATTGCGACGATCTGCTGGGCGAGCACGTCAAGCGCGTTGCGCGGCACCACGGTCGGCTCGATCAGCCCTTCGCGCATCCGCCGGCACACGACCGCGCACTCGAGCAGGTCGCCGCGGAACTTGGGGAAGATCCGCCCGGTGCTGACCTCACCGACGCCGTGGCCGGCGCGCCCTATGCGCTGCAGTCCGCGAGCAACCGACTTGGGGGACTCCACCTGGAGCACGAGGTCCACCGCGCCCATGTCTATGCCGAGCTCCAGCGAGCTCGTGGCGACCAGACACGGCAGCTCGCCGGCCTTCAGGAGCTCCTCCACCTTCGTTCGCTCCTCGCGCGCGAGCGACCCGTGATGCGCGCGCGCCACCTCCGCGCAGGCGAGCTCGTTCAATCGCAGCGCCACTCGCTCGGCCGAGCGGCGGCTGTTGACGAACACGATCGTCGAGTTGTGGGCTTTCACGAGCGCCAGCAGCTCGGGGTAGATCGCCGGCCAGATCGAGGAGAGCGTGGACTCGCCGCCCGCGAGCGGCTCGAGCGTTGGCTCGACGCTCGGCCGCCCGTCCGGCGCCTGACCGAGCAGAGCAGACTGACCGGCGGGTTCGGTCATCGACTCGACCGGCACCTCAATGCGCAGGTCCAGCGCCTTGCGGGCGCCCGCGTCGATGATCGTCACCTTTCGGTGGGGCCCCACCAGAAAGCGTCCGATCTCCTCCAGCGGACTCTGGGTGGCGCTCAGGCCGATGCGCTGCACCGTCCGCTGCGAGCCGGCGCCATCGCTGTCCGGGCGGGCGCGTCCGGCCTGCGCCTGCAAACGCTCGAGCGTGAGCGCCAGATGCGAGCCGCGCTTTGAGTGGGCAACCGCGTGGATCTCATCCACGATCACCGCCTCCACCCCGCTCAGCATCTCTCGCGCGCGCGAGGTGAGGACCAGATAGAGCGACTCCGGGGTCGTGATGAGGATGTCCGGGGGCTTGCGCGCCATCGCGGCGCGCTCGCGCTGTGGCGTGTCGCCCGTGCGTATCCCCACGCGCACGTCCACCGCGTCGATCGCCCGCAACGGGATGCGAAGGTTGCGCTCGATGTCATAGGCGAGGGCCTTCAGCGGGCTGACGTACACCACCCGCGTGCCGCCCTCGCCGGGCGCCCTGGGGTTGGTGGCGAGGTTGTCCAGCGCCCACAGGAACGCCGCAAGCGTCTTGCCGGACCCGGTCGGCGCCGACAGCAGCACGTGGTCGCCGGCGGCGATCGCGGGCCACGCCTTTGCCTGGGCAGGTGTCGGAGCGGCGAAGGCCGACTCGAACCACGCTCTGGCCTTGGGGCTGAAGCTGGACAGCGGCACGCGCCTGAGGCTAGCGCGCGCCCCGGGCTCACCCGTCTGCCGCATAGACTCAGCTGTCGATGGACAAGGGTGTGCTGCCGTCTCAGCGATTGCGCGATGCTGTCCTGCATGAGTGGGTGGTCGCGGGCGCGTGGCGTATTCCCGCCGAGTCCGTCCAGCCGGCGAGCGTCGATCTTCGGCTGGGGGATCATGCGTGGGCGCTGCGCTGCAGCTTTCTTCCCGACTCGAACTCCACCGTCGAGGAGAAGATCGAGGGGTTGGCGTTCGAGAAGATCGACCTGCGCGACGGAGCGACACTCGAGCGCGATCGGCCCTATTTGGTTCCGTTGATCGAGCAGCTTCGCCTGCCCGAGGAGATCCGCGCAAAGGCCAACCCGAAGAGCTCGACCGGCCGCCTCGACGTTTTCACCCGGGTGCTCACCGATCGAAATCACCGGTTCGACGAGATCGCCGCCGGATATCAGGGCACGCTCTACCTGGAGATCGTTCCGCGCTCGTTCGCGATCCGCGTGAAGACCGGCCTGGCGCTCAACCAGGTGAGGTTGATCTCGGGAGATGCGCGGCTGAGCGACGAAGAGCTGTCGCATCTGCACCAGGAGAGTCCGCTCCTATACCTCGACTCGCATCCGCTGCGCGAATCCGAGCTGTCGCTCGCCGACGGGCTGTTTCTGAGCCTTGAGGTCTCCGGTTCGACCGACAGCATCGTCGGGTATCGCGCGAAGAAGAACAGCCTTCCGATTGATCTCACACTCGGCGGACCGCTGAGGTGGCAGGATTTTTGGGAACCGGTAAGGCCGGAGGCTGGCAGGCACATAGTCCTTGAGCCCGAGGTGTTTTACCTGCTGCTCTCCGCGGAGGGAGTGAGTATTCCTCCCTCCTACGCGGCCGAGATGCTCGCCTACGACCCGACCGCCGGCGAGCTTCGCACTCATTACGCCGGTTTCTTCGACCCGGGATTCGGTTACAGCCGCCATCGCCAGAGCCACGGCAGTCGGGCGGCGCTCGAGGTTCGCGCGCGCGACGTGTCCTTCATGGTCGAGCATCGCCAGCCGGTGTGCAAGCTCGCTTTCGAGCGCATGACACAGGACCCGGACGTGCTCTACGGAGAGGACGTGGGGTCGAACTACCAGGGCCAGCAGACCATGCTGAGCAAGCACTTCGCGGAGCAGACCGGCGCCGTCACACGGCTCGGGGTCCGCGGCGGAGACGAAACGCTCGAACCGGTCTGAAGCACCCAACTGCCAGCAGGCACGTTGATTGTTTATGATTGCCCCTCGCCACGTCCGGTGAGCCGGACGCTCGCGGAGGCCGCTCCCAACCAGGGAAACAGTCTCAAGGACGAGAACGCGACCAAGCGCAATGCCCAGAACAGGCTCGAAAGCAAACAAATCGGCTAAGAAGGGGCGGGACCCCGCGTGGTCGCTTCCCAGCTTGCGCGAGCCGCGCTACTCGCAGTCGCTCGAGCGTGGCCTTGCGATTCTCAGCTGCTTCACGCCCGCGCGCCCCGTGCTGGGAATCGCCGATATCGCCGACCATCTCGGCATGAGCCGCTCGACGACGCACCGCTACGTCATCACGCTGGTCGCGCTCGGCTATCTGGAGCAGGGCGCCTCGCGCAAGTACCGCCTCGGCCTGCGGGTGACCGACCTAGGCATGTCGGCGCTCAACTCGACCGGACTGCGTGAGCACTCCCACGCATACCTGCAGGAGCTGCGCCAGCGAACGTCATACTCGGCGAGCCTCGCCGTGCTGGACGGGCTGGAGCTCCTGTATGTAGACCGCGCTCCGAGCTTCCGCCGCGCCCAGGGCGCGACCGAGATCGAACTGCATCTAGGGTCGCGGCTTCCGGCCTACTGCACATCGATGGGCAAGCTGCTGCTGGCGAACCTGCCCGACGCCCGCCAGCGCGAGCTGTTCAGCGAGATGAAGCTCAACAAGCGCGGGCCGAACACGATCACGAGCAAGAAGGCGCTGCGCGACGAGCTCGACGAGGTGCGGACCGCAGGCTTCGCGGTCGACGACGAGGAGCTCGCGCCCGACATGTACTCGATCTCAGCGCCGATACGCAACGAGGATCGCGACGTCGTCGCCGCGATCGACATGGCAGCGCACAGCTCGATGATCTCGCTGGAGGAGATGGTCGACGCGCTCGGCCCGCACCTCGTGTCAACGGCGGACCGCATCTCCGCGCGGCTCGGCTACCGGCGCGACGACGAGCAGCATCCCTGACCTGCGGGCACCGCCGCGCCGAGCCGCGAGGCGCGGCGCCTTCCCACGGCCTGTGGCGTACTCTCTGCGCCGCATGAGGATCCCCGCATACCGCGTCGCTGCCCTGGCCTGGGCCTCTCTGCTCGCGATCGGGTTGGCTGCCTGCGCCAGCACCTCATCCTCGGCCTCGTTCAAGGGAGAAGACCATGAAGTCGCGCAGACGATCTCGAACTTCCAGGCCGACGCAAGGAACGGCGACGAGCAGAAGGTCTGCGCGAATGACCTCGCCGGCGCCGTCGTGGCTCGCCTGAGCAGTGCGCCCGGCGGGTGCGAGCAGGCGATCAAAACCCAACTGAGCGAAGCCGACGGCTACGAAGTGAACGTCAAGTCGGTTCAGGTGAGCGCGACGGGCGCCCACCCAACGGCGAGCGCCGGTGTGACCAGCGTGAATTCGGGCAAGACCCGCGCAAGCACGGTTCTGCTGGTCAAGGAAGCCGGGAAGTGGAAGATCTCAGGACTGCAGTGAACGCCCGTATTGGCGTTCGTAGTACTCGCGATAGTCCCCCGAGCGGATCGGCTCCCACCACCAGCTGTTGTCGCGATACCACTCGACCGTCTGCTCGAGGCCATCGCTGAAACGAGTCCGCGGCCTCCACCCGAGCGCGCGAACCTTCTCGGATGACAGGGAGTAGCGGCGGTCGTGGCCCGGCCGATCGGAGACGTGCTCGATCTGCGACCGGGCTGCCCCGGCCAACCGCACTATGCGGTTCACGACATCGATGTTCACCTGCTCGTCGGGCCCGCCCGCGTTGTACACCTCGCCCGCGGCGCCGTGCTCGAGCACGTGGCCGATCGCACTGGCGAAGTCGCTGCAGTGAATCCAGTTGCGCACCTGCATCCCGTCGCCATACACCGGCAGCGGGTCCCCGTGCAGGGCGTTCAGGATCATCAGGGGGATCAGCTTCTCGGGATGCTGGTAGGCGCCGTAGTTGTTCGATCCGCGACAGATCAGCGCGAACAGCCCATAGGTGTGGAAGTAGCTCTGCACGAGCAGGTCCGCGCCGGCCTTGGTGGCCGAGTACGGCGAAGAGGGACGCAGGGGAGACTCCTCGGTGAAGGTGCCGACGTCGATCGAGCCGTAGACCTCGTCTGTTGAGACCTGCAGGTAGCGCAACCCGCGCGCGCGCGCCGCCTCGAGCAGCACGTAGGTGCCAACCGCGTGCGTAGAGACGAAGGCGTCGGGCTCGGCGATCGAGCGGTCGACATGCGTCTCGGCGGCGAAGTTGACAATCGCGTCTGAGGAACCCTCGTCGATCGCGCGGGCAACCGTCGGAGCGTCCTCGATCGCGCCCCGCATGAAGCGAAAACCGGGATGCTCGGCCACGTCCTTGAGATTCTCCTCACGCCCCGCGTAGGTGAGCTTGTCGAGGACCATCACCTCATCGCGATGGTCGAGCAGGCGCTGGCGCACGAAGGTCGAGCCGATGAACCCCGCGCCGCCACAGACGAGCAGCTTCATTTTCGCATCATCCCAGCCCGCGCCGCGAGGTACCCGGCCAGGCCGTCGCGCCAGTCGGGCATCGCCAGCACGTCCTCACGCTCTGATTCCAGTGCCGACCAGCTCGGCCGCGGCGCTGGCCGCGCCAGCTGCGCGGTGGTGGCCGGTTCGACATCGCACTCGACCTCGGCCTGACGGAAGACCTCGCGCGCAAAGCCGTTCCAGGAGACGTTGCCGGTCCCCGCGAGGTGGACGATGCCCGAGATCTTCCGCTCGATCAGCCCAAGCAGCGCCGGGGCCAGATGGCCGGTCCACGTTGGACAGCCCACCTGATCGGTGACGACCTGCACGGCGTCGCGTTCGCCCGCCAGACGAAGCATCGTGGCGACGAAGTTGCGACCGTCCACGCCGAACAGCCAAGAGCTGCGCGCAACGGTGTGGTCCCGAGAGGCGGCGAGCACCTGGAGCTCGCCTTCGAGCTTCGTCTTGCCGTAGACCGAACGCGGGTCCGTCGGATCAGACTCGACGTACGCACGCGCCTCGCCGGCCGCATCCAGCGGGGCGTCTCCGGCGAAGACGTAGTCGGTGGAGACGTGCACGAGCTGCACGCCCGCCGCCGCCGCCGCCCGGGCAAGATTGCCGGCGCCGTCGGCGTTGACGGCACGTGCCCGCTCGCCGTGGGACTGGGCCCCGTCGACGTCGGTCCACGCGGCGCAGTTGATCGCCGCGTCCGGGCGAACGCGCGCGAAGACGCGCTCGACGGCAGCGATCTCGGTGACGTCGAGCTCCGAGTGTGCGAGCCCCACGAGCTCATGGCCCGCGCGCTCTCCGGCACGCGCGACATCGCCGCCGAGCATGCCGCGGGCGCCCGTCAGGAGCAGTCGCATGGCGTGCTCATGGGATCGATGACACGGTCAGAGGATCGAGATGTCGGAGTTGTCTCCGACCATGAAGCGATATGCGCGCGGCTGGCGCTCGCCGCGACGAACGGTGACGTTGCGGCCGAGCAGCGAGGACTCCATCCGCCCGTCGAGGTCGCGCACGGTGCAGCCGGCCAGCAGGATCGAGTGCTCAACCTCGGCGCCCGAGATCGTGCAGTCCTCGCCGATCGCCGTATACGGACCTATGTAGCAGTCGCTCAGCCGCGTGCGAGCGCCCACGATCGCGGGCCCGCGAACGGTCGTGCGCTCCAAGCGGGCCCCGGATTCGATCACCACCCGCCCGCTCACGCGCGAGTCGATCAGCTCGCCTTCCACGCGTTCGGGAAGGTTGTCGAGAACGAGGCGATTCGCCTCCAGCATGTCCTCCAGGCGACCGGTGTCCTTCCACCAGCCCCTCACGATGTGCGGCTCCACGCGCAGTCCCGCGTCGAGCAGATGCTGTATCGCGTCCGTGATCTCGAGCTCCCCGCGCGCCGACGGGGAGATCGCGCGCGCAGCGGCATGGATGTGGGCGTTGAACATGTAGACGCCGACGAGCGCCAGATCCGTCGCGGGCTCGCTCGGCTTCTCGATCAGGCGCACGACCCGGCCCGGCCCGCCCGACTCGGTGTCGACCTCGCCAGGGGCGCTGCGTGCGAGCTCGGCGACGCCGTAGTTCTCGGGATCCGGGACCGGCGTGAGCAGGATCAGCGCGTCCGGTGAGTGCTCGCGGAAGGCGGCCACCAGGTCGCTTATCCCGCCCTGCAGCAGGTTGTCGCCGAGGTACATGACGAACGGGCTCTCACCGAGGAAGGGCTCAGCGGTCAGCACCGCGTGCGCGAGCCCCAGCGGCTCGTGCTGGAGTATGTAGGAGACCCGAACGCCGAACCGCGAACCGTCTCCGACCGCCTGTTCGATCTCCGGACCGCTGTCAGGAGCTATCACAATCCCGACCTCCTCGATGCCGGCCCCCGCCATCGCCTCGATGCCGTAGAACAGAACCGGCTTGTTCGCCACCGGCACGAGCTGCTTGGCGCTCGTGTGGGTGATGGGGCGCAGGCGCGTGCCCTTGCCTCCGGAGAGGATCAGTCCCTTCAGCTGCTCCATTGCCAGCGGGAGCCTATCTGGGCGTGATCAGTACACCCCGCCGAGCTTGCGGTGATCCCAGCTGGCCCGGCGCCGCTCGATGAACTCGAGCGCCACTCGCTTGGCGGCCTGCGCGGCGACCGCGTCACGCGCCTCGCTCGCCAGCTCCGCCGGCGGCTCGACGCCGCGGGACACTGAATTGCGCAGCAGGATCGCGGCGCCGACAGGGGCGACGGCCAGCGGATCCCTGTGCATGACAACGTCGCACTCGAGCATGACCCCGCGGAGATCCCCATAGGCCTCTCCCGCCTCGATCTGCAAGGTTGCGCGCGGGTCGCGCTCGAGGTTTCGGATCTTCTGGGATGCCGCGTAGGTCCATGTCCACAGCCTCGGCCCGGGAGGAGCGTCGGGCGCCTCACGCAGCACGTACCACAGCGGCATCAAATGAGGCCAGCCTCGCGGGCCGATCGTCGCGCACGAGACGGTCCGCTCGGCGGCGAGAAACAAGGCGACCTCGGCCGCCGACATGGTGATCTGCGCGCGCCGGCTCATCGGGGGAGCCTAGCGTCACGCCCCTGGGCGCCCGCGCCGCAAGCGGTTCTTCAGCCCTACACTCCGGCCGGCGCGGCGCGCCCGTCGCGCAGGCGGGCGACCGCTGCACGCACCGCCTCACGCGCATCCTTGGGCTCGAGCACCGCGGCGTCCCCTGCTTCCTTGAGGATCTCTCGCACCAGCCAGTCGACGCCCGCAAAGCTCAGCTCGACGACGACCGCACCGTCGCGCTGCTCCTCCACCACCCGGCGAGCCTCGCGGGCCCAGCGCGCGCGCTCGGGTGAGATCCATACGCGGGCGCTGCGCGAAGCCTCTACCTCGCCCGTGCGCAGCCAGCCGTCGACCTCGGCCGCGGGATCGACCTCCGGCCGCGGCTCGAACGTCTCCTCTGTGACCGCCGCCCGCTTGATCCGATCCAGGCGAAAGTGGCGCATCCCGTCGCGCTCGGGGTCAAACGACGCCACGTACCACCCCTCGCGTCCGTTCGTCAATGCGTAGGGCTCGACCCTGCGTTCGGAGAGCTCGTCCTCGTTCTCCTTGTAGTACTCGAGCTCGATGATCCTTCGTTCGACGATCGCCGCCGACACCAGGCGCGCGACCGCGGCGTCGTCGCCGCTCGAGTGGGCAACCTGCAGTCCCTGCTCCATCGGGTCCTCACCGATCGCGGCGACGATCTTCTCGCGCGCAGACGTGAGCGAGCCCTCCGGGAGGTGCTCGCCGATCAGGTCGATCGCGGCGACCAACGCCTTCGCCTCGACCGGCAACAGCCGTGCGGGCCGGTCGAAGTTGTCGCTGTAGGGCTCCGGGTCGACCTCGATCTCGCCATCCTGCTCGTTGATCTCCGCGTAGAGCACGTAGGAGCCGCCGCCGAAGTTGACGACGTTCAGCACGTTGATGTCCTCCCGCAGCTCCTCCTCGCTCAGCTGCAACCGCTCGCAGATCTCATCGATCGCCACGCGCTCGCCGGCGCGACCGGCTCTGATCAGGATGCTCGCGAGCGTGACCAACCGAGCGAAGCGCTCGGGTCGGATCGCGGCCTCGCTGGCCCCGGCGGGCGTCTCATCGCCCTCCGCGCCTGGCGAGGAGCCCCGGCGGCCCGGGGCACGGCCTCGGCTGGCCGCCGACGCCCGTACGGCTGTGCCGCGGTGGCGCGTCCCCGTCGTGCCGGCGCCCGGAGGAGTTTCGCCGTGGCGCTCCTCCAAGAGCTCGAGCCTCCGCTCGAGCTCGCGCGTGAGCTCCTCCGGTCCCTGCAGGTGCGCGTGGGCGCCCAAGCCGAGTATCCAGGAGACGATGCCTCGCGGGTTCGAGTAGCCCGTGAGGAAGATCCTGCTCCCCTCGTCGGCCTCGACGGCGTCAACCCCGCTGCGGATCTCTCCGTAGCGGCCGAAGTGCCGCTCGACCTGCCAGGCGATCCGCTCAGAGATGAGTATCTCGGCGACCCCCCGCTCCTCCCCGAGCTGCCAGTCGGCACGGTTCGCGTACGCCCGCGGATCAAAGTCGGCCGGACGGCGGAAGTCGTGCTCGGCCTTTGTCGCGTAGGACACCTTGCCCCGGATGCGGGACAGTCGGAACACGCGGATCGCGGTGCGCTCGTGGGAATAGCCGAGCAGGTAGAACTGGCCGCCCTGGAACAGCAGGTGGTAGGGGTCGACCCGCCGGGGCCCCACCTCGTCGCGCTCCATCGTGTAGTAGTCGAACAGGATCGTCTTGTTTCGGAAGATCGCCGTCTCGACCTTCGCAAGGCGCGCCGAGAGCTCGTGGCCCCCGGCGGATGCGGTGATACCGAGCGCGACCGTGCTCTGCTCGGGAGCCCGCAGCGGGCTTGGACGTCCCCAGGTGATCTGCTGCAGGGCGAGGCGCAGCGGCTCGGCGTATGCGAATTCGCCGTCCAACAGGCTCAGCGCGGCCTGCAGCGCCGCGAGCTCCTTGTCGGTGAAGGCGATCGGGGGCAGGTGGAAGTTCTCCGGGCGCAGAGAGTAGTTCTCCTGCTCTGCCGCGCCGTCGGCCGGCCGCTCGACGGTCAGCTGGATGCGCAGCGATTCGAGCTCGGAGCGGTCGGCGTAGAAACGCCTCGCGAACGCGTCCTCGTTCATGCCGCTGTAGCCCTCCACATCACGACGGATCTCGAGCGCCGTGACGGGACGACGCTCAGCCATGAGGTAGGAGATCAGCGACAGCTGACGGATCAGCTTCTCGGTGTCCTTTGCCATCGGCATCAAAGATAGAAGCCGACGGCGAGACGGATGCGGCCCGATCCGTTCGGAGCTCCGCTATTTGCGGAACTTCAGGCGGCTTCCCGCGCCGGCGACGCCGGCTGGCCGATCTCGACCGGCTCTCCGTCGCGCTCGGCGAAGAAGGCGCCGCCGCCGATCGCACGGTCGAATCCCGACCAGCGGCGCCCGGGCGAGAGCTCCTTCTCCAAGCGATCGAAGCTGCCGAGGCGTCCGCCCAGGTTGTCGATCATGTGCACGAGCGTCGCCTCGCGCGTGCACGGCACTACCGGGCTGCCGTGCTCGAGCGTACCGTGGTGGGAGAGGATGATGTGTCCAAGCGCCTGGGCCAGGTCCGGCGGGAACCCATCGATCTCCTCGATCGTGCGGCGGATGCGGTAGTAGCCCAGGGCTATCTCCCCGAGCAGCCTGCCCTCGTCGGTGAGGTCGATGCTGCGCGGGTCGTCGGTATACGCCTCCAGCTTGCCGATGTCGTGCAGCAGCGCACCGGTGATCGCGACATCGCGGTCGATGCCGGGGAAGGTGGCGCTGATCGCGCTCACCGCCTGCGCGACGCCGAGGCTGTGCTCGAGCAGTCCATGTCGATAGGCCTGGTGGTAGTACTTCGCCGCGGGAGCGACGCGATACCGTGTCCACAGCTCCGAGCCCTCGGCGAACACGCGCTCCAGCAGCATGCGCAGGTGCGGCTGCTGGACGGTCTCGAGCAGCTCGCGCACCTCGCCTTCCATCTGCTCCACATCCCGCGCGGGACCGTCGAGCAGGTCCTCGTAGTCGTAGCTGTCGGGGTCGGCGGCCTCCAGACCGCGCAGGTTGATCTGCGGCCCGAAACGTGGGTGCACGGCGTAGCGGCCGCGCACCCTCACGGGCGTGCCGGCGCGGGCCAGCTCCTCGACGTGGCCGAGCTCCTCCCACACCATGCACGCGACGGCGCCTGAGCGGTCTCCCAGCTGGAGGCGCAGATAGTCGCCGCCGTCGCGTCGCTGCCGGCGCTCTGACTCGCGCACCAGCAGTACCTGGTCGATCTCCATGCCGTCGGTGAGCTCGTTCAGGAGCATCGCTTGAAGGTAGACGTGGCTGCGGACGGGACACGACGAGAGGCGGTAGAGGTCGATCTGGTGCTATTCCATTGGCTATCTCAACCACGGTCGAATCTTCCGCGTCAGGCGCCGCAGGCAGGGTGGCGGGCGCAGACGGGGCCAGCCGCGCCGGCGAGATCGCGAGCGCCGGAACGATCTGCGGCATGGCGGTCGTGGGAAGCGCGGCGACGGTCGGGAGCGCAGCGGTGGTGGGGAGCGCGGGCACGATCGCGAGCGTCGGGGTCGTCGGCAGCGCGGGCACGGTCGCGAGCGCGGGAGTCCTCGGGAGCGCCGCGATCGTGGCCGGGCTGGGCAACGGCGGCTGTATCGCGTGCGTGGCCTGCATCGCGTGCGTGAACTGCGTCGGGTGCGTGGGATGCGTCGGCTGCGTCGGACTGCGAGGTGCGGTCGGCGCGGTCGGACGCTCCTCCCACTGACGTGCGGGCGTCCCAGTGGTGGCCGTCGGAGCCTGAGGCCGGCGATCAGAGCGGCGCTCGATCGCTCCCCAGGGTCACTGGTTCTGCGCCACGACGCTTCCCCAGGCGGCGCACAGCAAATCGCAGAGCAGGGCCTCGCGACGCTCGTCGTCGCTTTCTTCGATGTCGTCGATCACCCGCACCACGAGCGCGTCGGCGGATCCCGGGTCAGAGGGCCAGCTTTGGGGCTCCATCACGCGGCCGCCGGACGGGTCAGTTGGCCGAGTCGTATAACGCTTGGATAAAGAGAATTCGTGGAGCCGACAGTTCGCAAGGTAGCTACTCCGAGGCTTGAAGAGGCTGGTTCTATTGGCTTAGTAACCCACGACAGCAAGCCGCAGTTTCGCTTGACGCTCCGCGCTCACGTCTAACGTCATTGAAGCCACTTTGCCTTTTTGTCCTACGACGCGAGCCCGTTGCGCCCTCCGCGAGCAGTCCGATCTGAGCCCTGGCTGTTTTCGACGGGGCAACCGGCGCAGCTCACCGCCGGCGACTCAGTCGATCGTTCTAGGGCTCCAAGCGATGGGGCCCGCGGTACAGGAAGGTCACCTCGCGGACGTTCTCCTGCCCGAGCATCTGCATCAAGAGGCGGGTGAGCCCGAAGCCGAAGCCCCCGTGTGGCGGCGCGCCGAAGCGGAAGAAGTTGAGGTAGTACTGGATCGGGTCGGTGTCGACGCCCTTGTCCTCCGCCTGCGCCAGCAGCTGCTCGTAGCGGTGCTCGCGCTGGGCGCCCGTCGTCAACTCGATGCCCCGCCAGAGCAGATCGAAGCTCCTGGTCAGGGTCGGGTTCTCGGGGTGACGCATGTGGTAGAAGGGCCGCACGGTTGTCGGGTAGTCGGTCACGAACGCGAACTCGTGACCGTGCTGCTCCTTCACGATTGCCGACAGCGCTCGCTCGCTGGGCGGGTCGAGATCGTGCTCGACGCCAGGCGCGTCATGACCTCGCTCACGCAAGAGCTCCTTGGCCCGCTCGAGCGACAGCCGCGGAAACGGGACGGTGGGCACGGTCAGCTCGACGTCGAACGTGGCCTCGATCGCCTCGCCGTGCGCCTCCTTGACGGCCGCGAGCACGTGCGCCAGCCACGCCTCCTCGAACGCCATCACGTCCTCGTGCGAGTCGATCCACGAGATCTCCACGTCCACGCTCGTGAACTCGGTGTCGTGGCGCGAGGTGAACGAGGGGTTCGCGCGAAACACGGGCCCGACCTCGAACACGCGCCCGAAGCCGGCGGCCATCGCCATCTGCTTGTAGAACTGCGGCGACTGTGCCAGATAGGCGACGCCGTCGAAGTAGTCGACCCTGAACAGCTCAGCACCGGACTCACTGGCTGAGCCCATGAACTTCGGCGTGTGCAGCTCGATGAACCCATCGGCTCGCCAGAACTCGCGCATCGCGTGCTCGGCGGTCGTCTGCACTTCGAAGATCAGCTTGCGGTCCGGACGGCGCAGGTCCAGGTAGCGCCAGTCGATGCGCTTGTCCAGGGCCGAGTCGACGGCGATCGGCAGCTCGGGCTCGGCCAGTGAATCCACCTGAAGATCCTCGAGGCGCAGCTCGAGGCCGCCTAGCTTCACGCGCTCGTCGGCCACCACCGTTCCGACTATCGTCACGGCGGACTCGGGCGTGAGCCGCGAGACCGCCTCGTTGAGCTCGCTCGGCGGCTCGTCCTTTGCGAGCACAACCTGGGCAACGCCCGTTTCGTCGCGGACGACCACGAACTGCATGCGCTTCTGGTCGCGCACAGCCTGCGCCCAGCCGCGAATCCTCACGCGCTCTCCGACCTTGCCGGGAAGCTCGGCGATGCGCGTCCTGTTCATGCCGCAGACCCTACGTCCTCGAGCTCGACCTCGACCGCGAACTCATCGGCGACGATTGGCTCGAGCGCTTGGATGGCGCCCGCCTGGAGCAGGTCGCTGGATCCGAGCTCGAGGCCCTGCAGGCGCTCGGCGCTGTCGCGCACGACCACCCGCGCCACCGGCGCCCGCATCGGACGGCGCGCCTGCGACTTGGCCTTCCGCACCTCTCTGAGAACGTCGGCGGTGACGGAGAGCGCCACCTCCCGGAGGTCAAATCCAGCGTAATCGAGCTTAGAGTCCCCGACATCCCCCAGCGCACCTTTCAGCTCGGCCCCGTCGGGCCACGGTGCGTGGTGCACGGAGCCCGGCTGCCACCACGACCAGACCTCCTCGGCGACGAACGGCAGGAACGGCGCGAACAGCCTCTGGAAGACCGACAGCGAGGCGCGCAGCGCCCGGCTCACCGAAGCCGCGGCCTCGGGGGTTGCGTCATAGCGGCGACCCTTGACGAGCTCGAGATAAAAGTCGCAGTACCACCAGAAGAACGTCTCCACCCGGTCGAGTGCGCGGGCGTAGTCGTAGTCCTCGAAGCTGTCCGTCGCGTCGCCGGCCACCGCCTCTAGACGCGCGATCATCGCGCGGTCGAGCGGATGCGTGAGCGCCGGCCCCTGAGCGGGAAGGTCCGCGAGCGCGAACTTCGATGCGTTGAGCAGCTTCACCGCGAGCCGCCGACCGACCTTCATCTGCTGGACGTCGAACGCCGTGTCGGTGCCGGGACGGCCGTTGGCCGCCCAGTAGCGAACAGCGTCCGCGCCGTACTCCTCGAGCAGGTGAATCGGCGTGACCACGTTGCCCTTGGACTTCGACATCTTCTTGCGGTCCGGGTCGAGCACCCATCCGGAGATCGCGGCGTTGCGCCATGGCAGCGCATCGTGATCCAGATGCGAGCGCAGGATCGTGGAGAACAGCCACGTCCTGATGATGTCGTGCGCCTGCGGGCGGACGTCCATCGGAAACACCTTCTGAAACAGCTCCTCATCCTCGCCCGCCCTGCCGGCAATCTGCGGTGTCAGCGACGAGGTGGCCCACGTATCCATCACGTCGGGGTCGCCGACGAAGCCGCCGGGCTGTCCCCGCTCGGAATCCTCGAAGCCGTCCGGCGACTCGGTCGAAGGATCGACGGGCAGCTGCTCCTCGCGCGCCCCAATCGGCTTCTCGTAGCGCACGGCGCCGGTCTCGTCGATCGGATACCAGACGGGAAACGGCACGCCGAAGAAGCGCTGACGGCTGATGCACCAGTCGCCGGTCAGGCCCTCGACCCAGTCCTCGAAGCGGGCACGCATGTACGGCGGGTGCCATTTGAGCTCGCGGCCGCGCGCGATCAGCGCGTCCTGATGGTCGACCGTGCGGATGAACCACTGGCGGCTGGTCACGATCTCCACCGGACGCTCGCCCTTCTCGAAGAACTTGACGGAATGCGTGACCGGCTGCGGCTCGCCGATGAGGTCTCCCGACTCCTCGAGCAACTCGACGATCCGCCGGCGCGCCTGGTTGATCGTGCTGCCCTCCAACTGCTCATACTCGGCGCGCGCGCGATCCAGATCCTCCGACTCCCAGCCGGGCGTTCCCCAGGGGACCCCGACGAGGCGCCCGTCGGGGCCAAGCACCGAGCGCACCGGCAGCCCCAGCTCGCGCCACCACATGACATCGGTCACGTCGCCGAAGGTGCACACCATCACCAGCCCCGTGCCCTTCTCCCGCTCGACCAGATGGTGGCTCCTGACGGGAACGCGCGTCCCGAACAGCGGCGTGATGGCCTCCCGGCCGACCAGCTCCCGGTGGCGCTCATCCTCGGGATGGGCCAGCAGCGCCACGCACGCGGGGATCAGCTCCGGGCGCGTGGTGTCGATCAGCGCCTCGCCACCGCCGTCGGGGACGGTGAAGCGCACGCGGTGCATGGCCCCGGGGCGCTCGCGATCCTCGAGCTCGGCTTGCGCCACGGCCGTCTGGAAGTCGACGTCCCACAGCGTCGGCGCTTCCAGCTGGTAGGCCTGATCTCGCGCGAGCAGCCCCAAGAACGAGCGCTGGGAGATTCGTTGCGCCAGGGCGCCGATGGTCGTGTAGGTCATCGACCAGTCGACGGACAGTCCAAGCATGCGCCACAGCTCTTCAAAGACCTGCTCGTCGCTCTCGGTCAAACGGAGGCAAAGCTCGACAAAGTTCGGCCGCGAGACGGCGATCGGCTGCTCTGCCGAGGGCTCGGCCGGAGGGATGAAGTCGGGCTCATAGGAGATGGACGGGTCGCAGCGCACGCCGAAGTGGTTCTGCACGCGCCGCTCGGTGGGCAATCCGTTGTCGTCCCAGCCCATCGGGTAGAAGACGTCCATGCCGCGCATGCGCTTGTAGCGCGCGACGGTATCCGTGTGGGTATAGGAGAAGACGTGCCCGACGTGCAGCGAGCCGCTCACGGTCGGCGGAGGGGTGTCGATCGAAAACAGCCGCTCGCGCGGCGCGGCGCGGTCGAAGCGGTAGGCGCCCTCGCGCTCCCACACGACGCTCCACTTCGCCTCGAGCCCATCGAGGGTTGGACGCTCGGGCACACTCGCATGCTCGGGTGTGCCCTGCCTAAGGGCGCTCTCGGGTTGCTCGGGTTGGGGCAAGCGTGGATCCTATCCGCCACGAGGGCCCAGGTTGGCGAGAATGTGGTCGGTCGGGCAAGCGTGGAACCTGGCCAAAGACGCTCAAGAGTCGGCTCGTTTAGCCCGATGAATCCGCATGCAGATAGAAGCCGCCCAGGCCCAGGCCCAAGCAGATACGGGTCGCGAGATCTGCTGCGAGATGACCAACGTGCTCCTCGGGCTAGTGCGCAGCACAGGCGGGGAGGCGGCGGTCGCCAGAGTGCTGGAGCAAGCGGGCTGCAGCCACGACGCCACCTACCTGCAGAACGGCGATCACTGGATCTCGCTCGACGAGGCCTGCGAGCTGTTCGAAGCGGGAGTGCAGGAGACCGGCGATCCCCTCTTCGCGCGGCGTGTGGGCGAACGCACGGTGCCGCAGAACGCCGGCACCCAGGTCGCCACGCTGATGCGCTCGCTGGGCTCGCCGGAGGCGGTGATGGGCGTCGTCGCGCAGGCCTCGTCGAAGTTCAGCACCGTTACGGAGATGGAGGCCATCGAGACCGCCCCGGGCCGTGCGGTCATCACGGCGCGCGCCCGCGAGGGCTCCACGCGCCGACGCCTGCACTGCGACTGGGCCACGGGACTGCTGGCAGGTACGCCGGTCCTGTTCGGCCTGCCCCCAGGAGACGTTGAGGAGAGCGAATGCCAGGCGCGCGGCGACCCCCAGTGCCTGTATACGGTCACCTGGGACGCCGAGCAGGCTGCCACCGCCGCCGATCCGCAACAGCGCGTAACGGCGCTCGAGGCGCAACTCGGGCCAATGTCAGAGCGGCTGCAGAGCGTCTACGCGATCGCCAGCGACCTCGTGTCGACGGACGACCTCAACACGGTGCTCCAGCGCATCGTCGAGCGCGCCGCAACCGCCGTCCGGGCCCCGGGCTACATCCTGGCCGTACGCACGGCGCATGACGCCGAGCTTCAGGTCTACAGCCACGGAATCGACAACCAGCAGGCGCGAGCGGTGCTCGAGCAGCGTGAGTCCGAAACCGGGAACGATGAGTCGATGCTCGTCGTGGACGTGACCTCGAGCCGGCGTGACTACGGACAGCTGATCGCCCGATACCCCAGCGCGAGCAGGTTCCTGCCGCAGGAAAAGCAACTGCTCGGGCTGTACGCAAAGCATGCCGCCGCGGTTCTCGACATGGCGGTCGCGCTGAAGGAGTCCGCGCTGCGCCATGAGCAGGTGAGCGCACTGCTCTCGCTCTCCCGCGCACTGGCCCAGGCGGGCACGAGCGCAGAGGTCGCCGAGCGCCTTGCCGCCTCGATCCCCGACGTCGTGGACTGCGACAGGATCGGCGTCTGGCTGTGGGATGAGGGCGAGCGCTCCCTGAGATCGCTTGCCACCTGGGGGCGGACGCCCGAGCTGGCGACCAAAATGGGCGACATGCGCATCGCGCCCGAGGACACGCCGCATCTGCAGAGCATGCTCGAAGAGCCCCGGCCGCACTTCTTCGAGAAGGGAACCGACGATCTGTTCATCCACCAGATCATGACCAGGCTTGACGAGGTCGCGTTGACGGTCGTGCCGATCGTCTCCCGTGACGCGTTTCTCGGCATCGTCACGGCGTCCGTGTCCGAACGTCCGGAGCGATTGAAAGCGGACCACGACCTGATCGAGCGCCTGACCGGCGTCGCATCGCTCGCGGCGCCGGCGATCCAAAACGGGCGGCTCGTGGACAAGCTGCGCCACCGGGCAAGCCACGACGGCCTGACGGGCTTGCTCAACAGGGTCGGCTTCAGGCAGCACATCGATACGGTCCTTGAACAAGCGCGGCCGGGAGAGGGCCGCGTTGGCCTGCTGTTCATAGACCTCGACGAGTTCAAGCAGGTCAACGACACCTACGGACACGAAGCCGGCGACGAGCTGCTCCGCCAAGCCGCGGATCGCCTCAGCACTATCGGCCGCGACAGCGACGAGGTCGCCCGACTGGGCGGCGACGAGTTCGCGATCGTCCTCGCCGACGTGCGTCGCGACGACCAGGTGCGGGCCGCCGAGCGGCGCGTGCGAGCCGTGTTCAACGAGCCGTTCGCGCTCGAGCACGTCCTCATCTCGATCAGCGCCAGCGTCGGCGGGGGGATCTGGCCACACGACGGCAAGACCGTGAATGACCTCGTCAGACACGCCGATGCGGCGATGTACCTCGACAAGGCCGCGGGCCGCGGGCCAGCGGTCCGATCGCCCGTACCGCCGCTTCAGGGGAGCCGCGAGCGGGCATAAAATCCTGACCGCGAGCGGCATCGGGGACACAACCGGAAACTGGGGAGCCGCTGTATGATCGCGGCGTGCCGAATGCACAATCCGCGACCAGGTCGGGGCAGCGTCGTCAGTTACCGTCCACGCCCGAAACAGCTTGGCTGCGCTTTGATCGTAATGTCGCGCGCGAGCTCGTCCACCGCAGAGCTCTCGCCGAAGTATTAATTGCCGACACAGTCGAAGTCGCGGACGACGAGTTTCTACTCGGCGCGCAACTGCCACGCGCTAATACGCTGTGGTCGGATCGGCGACACCCATATCATGACCCTCTGATCACAGTCGAGATCTGTCGGCAGGCTTGCATCGCGACGCTTCAGCGTTACTACGACGTGGGCCCCGACTGGCAATTTGTCTCAAAAAGGATCATGCTCGGTGTCGTTGACCTCGGCGCATATACCGACAACAGGATGTCACCACAAGAGGCGATTCTTCGGGCGCAGATCGCCGACAAGCGTTTCCGGCATGGCGTGCTTCACGAGATCACGATCGACAGTGAGCTGACGATCGAAGGCAGGCCAAGCGGAATGGTGAATGCGGATGTGGTGGTCCTGCCGAGAAGGACGTACGACAGACTGAGAGCGTACCAGCGCAGGCACAAGGCGCTGGACGACCCGCCATCGCCAACCGTGCAGCCGATTGACTCCGCTCTTGTCGGTCGGCGCTTTCATCAAAACGTCGCGATTGGCAAGTCTGCCGCTGCGGGACTGACTGATGGGGAATGCCGTTACACCGCGATTATCGATCAGCGGCATCCCTGCTTCTTTGACCACCCTCTCGACCACGTGCCCGGTGCGCTCATCATGGAGATCTATCGTCAGGCGGCGATCGCGACGGCGACGGGCGGTGACGCGCAGGCTGCCTCGAGCGCCGTGATAACCCTCTGCGAGGTGCATATGGCCGACTTTGCCGAGCTCGAGGCACAGGTCGAATGCAGGGCGAGCATCGTCGACCGGCAAGCGGACGGAAGCGTCCGTCTCGCCGCGACGCTGCACCAACTCGACAGGCAAATCGGCGACGGGCGGGTCGAGCTGCGCTTTGCCGCCGATGCGGGTGGGAGTTAGGTCGGTGTCCGGCGAAGGCGCGCTCGGGCCGATGGCCGCGGCAGATGAGCCGATCGCTCGGAACCTGAGCGGGCGACGCTACGCGATCGTCGGCGGTGGCGTGTCGGGCCTTGCGACGGCGTGGTACCTGCAGGGGCGTGGAGCCGCGACGCACATCTTCGAGGGCGAGGCCGAGCTCGGCGGGCGTGCGATCTCAGGCGAGCTCGGCGGGCGACTGCTGACGCTGGGCGGCAAGAACATCGGCCGCAGCTACACGCGTTTTCGGACATTCGCCTCAAGTCTCGGCGATCACCGATTCGAGTATTTCGGTATCAACAGCTCGCGCGTCGTGGAGGGACAGATGGTGACGTTCGACTCCCAGCACCGAGGCGCGATGCTGCGGAACCTGCGAGGTATCTCCGCGCGCGACGTTGCCCGGTTGGCGCGTCTCGCGGTGATGCTGCGACGCGACAGCGACGCCCGCTATCTCTCTGAGGTGAACTGCCGGGCCCTGGCCGCCCGCTACGGAGCGAACAGCGTGCAGGACGTGTTCAGCCTCCGCCTGCGCGAGCTGATTCTACGAACGCTCACCGTGCGCGTGAGCGCCGCCGAGCCGGACGAGGTGCCGATGGCCAACGTGTTGCCGTATATGGGGATGATTACCGACACATACGACCAGCTCGCGGATGGCATGCACCAAGTTCTCGCGGCTGCTGCGCTTCGCTCCGAGGTCAGCGTCAACACCACCGTGGACGGCTTGACGCTTGACCGAGATCGGGTATGTGGCGTCGAGGTGACCACGCGCGGTAGTGATCGCAGGAGTGAGATATTCGACGGCGTCGTCATCGCCACCCATGCGCATGCCGCGGCGCGGATCCTGGGTGGGGCGGTCCCGAGCGCATCCTCGGCGCTTGGGGAAGTCCGCTACTTCCCGCTGGTCGTGCTGCTGGTCGAATACGAGCGACCGGTCTTCGACAGCCGGGTACGCGCCGTCGTGTTCGGGCCCGAGGAGGCTCTCAGCAACGCCGGGGCATATGGCACGGAGGATCTGAACGTCGTTCGCTACACCTTCAGCGGGCGACTCGCTCGAGCGCTCACCGAGCGGGAGCCCGATGCGGAGCGCCTCGCCGCGATCGCCGAGGCCACGCTCGCTCCATATGCGAGCGTAACGGGCAACCCCCGGCGAGCGATGATCGCCCACCGATTCCAGCCGGGGCTGTGCGCCTACCACGAGGATCAGGCGGGCTTCCTCGAGCGTCTCGGCTCAGCTGCTGCACATGTCGCGGGACTTCACCTGACCGGGGACTACCTGCGAGGGTGCTCGATAGAGGCCTGCTTTGCCGCCGCCGAACAGGCCAGCGCCGCGATCCGGCCCGAACCCACGCCGATCTCGCCCGAAGCCAGCAGGGTCCAACCGGAAGCCAGCGGCTACGCGGGCTGATCGCCCGCGGCCACCGTCATCGGTAGTCGGGGTTGGCGAAGTCGAAGCGGCAGCCGACCAGGGACCGCGCGTGGACGCCGCCCAAGCCCCTGCTGTGGACGGGTGCGAGCGCCCAGTCCGACGACTCGATCACACCTGCTTCGCTATGGCGAGGAGGAGCCTCGCCAGCGCTGGGCGAGACGCTCGCGTCGTCAGGGAGCACTTCGACGCCGCCAGCCGGGTGACTTCGCGGCGGCCGACGATGCCTTCGACGAGCGCGTGGTGCTCGTTGTGCATTCGAACCCCGAGCAGGCACACTCTGCGGCCGAGGCGCGGTCGGCAAATGGTTCGCGGACTGGTTCCGGTCGTTCGCCGACGGCTACCGTTTCGAGGTCGACGAGATTCGGAGTGTCGCCGAGCATGTGTTCATGGTTGTCAGCCATCACGGGCGGGGAAGGACCCGTGGCGTAGAGCTTGATTGGTCGGTTCCGTACGTATATACAGTCAGCTTGGGAAAGATCGTGCGCGTCGAGATCTTCGAGCGACGTGCCCAAGCCCTCGAAGCCGTGGGCCTAGAGGAGTAGGCGGTGTCGCAGGCGAACGTGGAGACAGCTAAGCGAGCAATGGACACACTCAACCGGTCCAATCTCATGGTCGGCGGTGGTGACCCGCTCCCGACGCTACGTGCGTTCTGCGATCCCGATGTCGAATGGGACTTCTCGCGGCGAGGGGTCGATCCCGAGGTCTATCGTGGCTACGAGGGCTGGTTGCGAATCGCTGAGCAGTTCGGCGACGCCTGGCAGGAGCTTCGCATCGAGATAGAGGAGATCATCGACGCGGGGAATAAGGTCGTCCTCTTCACCAACATGATGGGTCTGTCCAAGTCGGGCATCAAACTCAGCCAGAGGGTTGGCCAGGTCTGGACCTTTCGCGATGGCAAGATTGTCCGCGATCAATACTTCGGCGAGGATCGGGCAGCCTGCCTCAAAGCTGCGGGGCTCGAAGGGTAGGCGATGCGCAGGACAGCCAATGACGACGTTGCCGTCACCCTCGACGGATGAAATGGGCGAGACTTGGCCGGTCAAGGGCCTGCGTCGCGCTGGTTCAGGGCGCTTTCGCGAAGTAGCTGTGCCCGGCCTTTACCGTCAGATGGCGGTGGTTCACGAGGTTCGTGACCAGGACGCGGTCGGTCACGACGCGAACGAGAGTGCCGTCGCAGAAATCCTCAGTCAGCCAGTGTGTGCCCAGCACTGCCCCGGCCGCGTAGCTGCCCTTGGTCGAATAGTGGCCGTGGCCTTCTGACCACAGTTTGCGCACCGCGTGTTTCGAGGAGGCTCGCGCCGTGATCGCACGTGCCAGATGGCTGCGCTCCCGCGCGGTCGGGCATACTTCGAAGTCGCCGCCTGTCAGCGTCGCTACGACGAGGCCGTCGCGCCCTTGAGTGAGCTTGAACTCCCCTTCGGAGTACACGATGGTCTGAAGAACTCCGTGCGGCCCCGTGGTCGTCACCCTGACGTCGCCGTGGGTCGCATCGATGATCGTCCCAAACGGGATCTGGCGAAGAGAAGTAAGCGAAACGAAGGTCGACGATCCTGGCAGTTTCACCAGTACGGTCCCGGAAACCGGCGCAAGGTTACCGGTTACGGCCAGCTTCGGAAGAGGAAGCGTCGCTTCGACCGTCCCCAGCACGGCCGATTTACCGGTTGCAGTTCCTGTCGAGGGAGCCGGCGGCGTCGCGAACGTTTCGTCTAAGCCCATCGTCGTACCGCCGGCGTTCGTTGTCACGATCCTGAAGTGGTACGTGGTGTTCGCTGTGAGGCCTGTGAGAGAGACGGATACAGCGACCGCGCCGGTGCCCGAGCTCGGCGACGCACTGCACGTGGCAATAGATCCGTAGCCGCTTGTGATGCCGTATTCGAGCGTGCATTTGGTCACTTCCCCTCCGTTGGGGTTGACCGTGGCGTTCAGCGTGGCTGTCGTCTGAGTGATCGCGGAGGCTTTTCCGGTCACAACCGTCGGTGGGGCGATGTAGGTGTAGGCAGCTGAGTCGGTGACCGACAGGGTGTCTGTCGTGTTGGTCACCACCACCGAGGCCGCTCCGGGGCTGCCGGGCGGCGTTGAGACGGTCAGCGAGGTGGCGCTCGCGGCGCTGACGGTGGCCGAGGCCCCGCCGAACGTGACCGTGTTGGTGGCGGTGCTCGTGCCGAACCCGGTTCCTTTGATCGTGACTTGGGTGGCCCCGGCGGTCGAGCCCTGTTTCGGTGCGATCGATGAGATGGTCGGTGGGGCGATGTAGGTGTAGGCAGCTGAGTCGGTGACCGACAGGGTGTCTGTCGTGTTGGTCACCATCACCGAGGCCGCTCCGGGGCTGCCGGGCGGCGTTGAGACGGTCAGCGAGGTGGCGCTCGCGGCGCTGACGGTGGCCGAGGCCCCGCCGAACGTGACCGTGTTGGTGGCGGTGCTCGTGCCGAACCCGGTTCCTTTGATCGTGACTTGGGTGGCCCCGGCGGTCGAGCCCTGTTTCGGTGCGATCGATGAGATGGTCGGGGCGTTCGGCAGCGTTTTGAAGGTTTCGTCAGTGCCTTCGCTCGTGGCGCCGGCGTTGGTCGCGACGATCCGGAAGTGGTAGGTCGTGTTCGCGCTCAGGCTGCCGATCGCGGCCGCGACCGAGACGGGGCTCGTGCCCGAGCCAGGCGCGGGTGAGCAGGGCACGGCTTTCCCGTAGGAGATCGTTTCGCCGTATTCCAATTCGCATTTCGTGACTTCCCCGCCGTTGGGGTTGACCGACGCGTTCAGCGTCGCCGCCGTCTGGGTGATCGCCGAGGCGGCGTTCGTCACGACCGTCGGGGCGTTCGGCAGCGTTTTGAAGGTTTCGTCAGTGCCTTCGCTCGTGGCGCCGGCGTTGGTCGCGACGATCCGGAAGTGGTAGGTCGTGTTCGCGCTCAGGCTGCCGATCGCGGCCGCGACCGAGACGGGGCTCGTGCCCGAGCCAGGCGCGGGTGAGCAGGGCACGGCTTTCCCGTAGGAGATCGTTTCGCCGTATTCCAATTCGCATTTCGTGACTTCCCCGCCGTTGGGGTTGACCGACGCGTTCAGCGTCGCCGCCGTCTGGGTGATCGCCGAGGCGGCGTTCGTCACGACCGTCGGGGCGTTCGGCAGCGTTTTGAAGGTTTCGTCAGTGCCTTCGCTCGTGGCGCCGGCGTTGGTCGCGACGATCCGGAAGTGGTAGGTCGTGTTCGCGCTCAGGCTGCCGATCGCGGCCGCGACCGAGACGGGGCTCGTGCCCGAGCCAGGCGCGGGTGAGCAGGGCACGGCTTTCCCGTAGGAGATCGTTTCGCCGTATTCCAATTCGCATTTCGTGACTTCCCCGCCGTTGGGGTTGACCGACGCGTTCAGCGTCGCCGCCGTCTGGGTGATCGCCGAGGCGGCGTTCGTCACGACCGTCGGGGCGTTCGGCAGCGTTTTGAAGGTTTCGTCAGTGCCTTCGCTCGTGGCGCCGGCGTTGGTCGCGACGATCCGGAAGTGGTAGGTCGTGTTCGCGCTCAGGCTGCCGATCGCGGCCGCGACCGAGACGGGGCTCGTGCCCGAGCCAGGCGCGGGTGAGCAGGGCACGGCTTTCCCGTAGGAGATCGTTTCGCCGTATTCCAATTCGCATTTCGTGACTTCCCCGCCGTTGGGGTTGACCGACGCGTTCAGCGTCGCCGCCGTCTGGGTGATCGCCGAGGCGGCGTTCGTCACGACCGTCGGGGCGTTCGGCAGCGTTTTGAAGGTTTCGTCAGTGCCTTCGCTCGTGGCGCCGGCGTTGGTCGCGACGATCCGGAAGTGGTAGGTCGTGTTCGCGCTCAGGCTGCCGATCGCGGCCGCGACCGAGACGGGGCTCGTGCCCGAGCCAGGCGCGGGTGAGCAGGGCACGGCTTTCCCGTAGGAGATCGTTTCGCCGTATTCCAATTCGCATTTCGTGACTTCCCCGCCGTTGGGGTTGACCGACGCGTTCAGCGTCGCCGCCGTCTGGGTGATCGCCGAGGCGGCGTTCGTCACGACCGTCGGGGCGTTCGGCAGCGTTTTGAAGGTTTCGTCAGTGCCTTCGCTCGTGGCGCCGGCGTTGGTCGCGACGATCCGGAAGTGGTAGGTCGTGTTCGCGCTCAGGCTGCCGATCGCGGCCGCGACCGAGACGGGGCTCGTGCCCGAGCCAGGCGCGGGTGAGCAGGGCACGGCTTTCCCGTAGGAGATCGTTTCGCCGTATTCCAATTCGCATTTCGTGACTTCCCCGCCGTTGGGGTTGACCGACGCGTTCAGCGTCGCCGCCGTCTGGGTGATCGCCGAGGCGGCGTTCGTCACGACCGTCGGGGCGTTCGGCAGCGTTTTGAAGGTTTCGTCAGTGCCTTCGCTCGTGGCGCCGGCGTTGGTCGCGACGATCCGGAAGTGGTAGGTCGTGTTCGCGCTCAGGCTGCCGATCGCGGCCGCGACCGAGACGGGGCTCGTGCCCGAGCCAGGCGCGGGTGAGCAGGGCACGGCTTTCCCGTAGGAGATCGTTTCGCCGTATTCCAATTCGCATTTCGTGACTTCCCCGCCGTTGGGGTTGACCGACGCGTTCAGCGTCGCCGCCGTCTGGGTGATCGCCGAGGCGGCGTTCGTCACGACCGTCGGGGCGTTCGGCAGCGTTTTGAAGGTTTCGTCAGTGCCTTCGCTCGTGGCGCCGGCGTTGGTCGCGACGATCCGGAAGTGGTAGGTCGTGTTCGCGCTCAGGCTGCCGATCGCGGCCGCGACCGAGACGGGGCTCGTGCCCGAGCCAGGCGCGGGTGAGCAGGGCACGGCTTTCCCGTAGGAGATCGTTTCGCCGTATTCCAATTCGCATTTCGTGACTTCCCCGCCGTTGGGGTTGACCGACGCGTTCAGCGTCGCCGCCGTCTGGGTGATCGCCGAGGCGGCGTTCGTCACGACCGTCGGGGCGTTCGGCAGCGTTTTGAAGGTTTCGTCAGTGCCTTCGCTCGTGGCGCCGGCGTTGGTCGCGACGATCCGGAAGTGGTAGGTCGTGTTCGCGCTCAGGCTGCCGATCGCGGCCGCGACCGAGACGGGGCTCGTGCCCGAGCCAGGCGCGGGTGAGCAGGGCACGGCTTTCCCGTAGGAGATCGTTTCGCCGTATTCCAATTCGCATTTCGTGACTTCCCCGCCGTTGGGGTTGACCGACGCGTTCAGCGTCGCCGCCGTCTGGGTGATCGCCGAGGCGGCGTTCGTCACGACCGTCGGGGCGTTCGGCAGCGTTTTGAAGGTTTCGTCAGTGCCTTCGCTCGTGGCGCCGGCGTTGGTCGCGACGATCCGGAAGTGGTAGGTCGTGTTCGCGCTCAGGCTGCCGATCGCGGCCGCGACCGAGACGGGGCTCGTGCCCGAGCCAGGCGCGGGTGAGCAGGGCACGGCTTTCCCGTAGGAGATCGTTTCGCCGTATTCCAATTCGCATTTCGTGACTTCCCCGCCGTTGGGGTTGACCGACGCGTTCAGCGTCGCCGCCGTCTGGGTGATCGCCGAGGCGGCGTTCGTCACGACCGTCGGGGCGTTCGGCAGCGTTTTGAAGGTTTCGTCAGTGCCTTCGCTCGTGGCGCCGGCGTTGGTCGCGACGATCCGGAAGTGGTAGGTCGTGTTCGCGCTCAGGCTGCCGATCGCGGCCGCGACCGAGACGGGGCTCGTGCCCGAGCCAGGCGCGGGTGAGCAGGGCACGGCTTTCCCGTAGGAGATCGTTTCGCCGTATTCCAATTCGCATTTCGTGACTTCCCCGCCGTTGGGGTTGACCGACGCGTTCAGCGTCGCCGCCGTCTGGGTGATCGCCGAGGCGGCGTTCGTCACGACCGTCGGGGCGTTCGGCAGCGTTTTGAAGGTTTCGTCAGTGCCTTCGCTCGTGGCGCCGGCGTTGGTCGCGACGATCCGGAAGTGGTAGGTCGTGTTCGCGCTCAGGCTGCCGATCGCGGCCGCGACCGAGACGGGGCTCGTGCCCGAGCCAGGCGCGGGTGAGCAGGGCACGGCTTTCCCGTAGGAGATCGTTTCGCCGTATTCCAATTCGCATTTCGTGACTTCCCCGCCGTTGGGGTTGACCGACGCGTTCAGCGTCGCCGCCGTCTGGGTGATCGCCGAGGCGGCGTTCGTCACGACCGTCGGGGCGTTCGGCAGCGTTTTGAAGGTTTCGTCAGTGCCTTCGCTCGTGGCGCCGGCGTTGGTCGCGACGATCCGGAAGTGGTAGGTCGTGTTCGCGCTCAGGCTGCCGATCGCGGCCGCGACCGAGACGGGGCTCGTGCCCGAGCCAGGCGCGGGTGAGCAGGGCACGGCTTTCCCGTAGGAGATCGTTTCGCCGTATTCCAATTCGCATTTCGTGACTTCCCCGCCGTTGGGGTTGACCGACGCGTTCAGCGTCGCCGCCGTCTGGGTGATCGCCGAGGCGGCGTTCGTCACGACCGTCGGGGCGTTCGGCAGCGTTTTGAAGGTTTCGTCAGTGCCTTCGCTCGTGGCGCCGGCGTTGGTCGCGACGATCCGGAAGTGGTAGGTCGTGTTCGCGCTCAGGCTGCCGATCGCGGCCGCGACCGAGACGGGGCTCGTGCCCGAGCCAGGCGCGGGTGAGCAGGGCACGGCTTTCCCGTAGGAGATCGTTTCGCCGTATTCCAATTCGCATTTCGTGACTTCCCCGCCGTTGGGGTTGACCGACGCGTTCAGCGTCGCCGCCGTCTGGGTGATCGCCGAGGCGGCGTTCGTCACGACCGTCGGGGCGTTCGGCAGCGTTTTGAAGGTTTCGTCAGTGCCTTCGCTCGTGGCGCCGGCGTTGGTCGCGACGATCCGGAAGTGGTAGGTCGTGTTCGCGCTCAGGCTGCCGATCGCGGCCGCGACCGAGACGGGGCTCGTGCCCGAGCCAGGCGCGGGTGAGCAGGGCACGGCTTTCCCGTAGGAGATCGTTTCGCCGTATTCCAATTCGCATTTCGTGACTTCCCCGCCGTTGGGGTTGACCGACGCGTTCAGCGTCGCCGCCGTCTGGGTGATCGCCGAGGCGGCGTTCGTCACGACCGTCGGGGCGTTCGGCAGCGTTTTGAAGGTTTCGTCAGTGCCTTCGCTCGTGGCGCCGGCGTTGGTCGCGACGATCCGGAAGTGGTAGGTCGTGTTCGCGCTCAGGCTGCCGATCGCGGCCGCGACCGAGACGGGGCTCGTGCCCGAGCCAGGCGCGGGTGAGCAGGGCACGGCTTTCCCGTAGGAGATCGTTTCGCCGTATTCCAATTCGCATTTCGTGACTTCCCCGCCGTTGGGGTTGACCGACGCGTTCAGCGTCGCCGCCGTCTGGGTGATCGCCGAGGCGGCGTTCGTCACGACCGTCGGGGCGTTCGGCAGCGTTTTGAAGGTTTCGTCGCTTCCGTCGCTGGTACCTCCGACGCTCGTCGCGGCGATCCTGAAGTGGTAGGTCGTGTTCGCGGTGAGGCCCATCATGGCGGCTGCGACGGCGACCGGCGTGCTCCCCGATCCGGGCAGCGAGGAGCAGGGAACACTCGCTTCGTATGCAGTCGTGAGTTCATAAAACGCCGCGGTGGCGTATTCGAACTTGCATTCGCTGACGTTCACCGAGTTCGGGTTCACCGTGGCGTTGAGACCCGCCGATGTCTGGGTCACGGATTCAGGCGGCAGGGTCGCCACCGTCGGCGCCCCTACGGTCCTGGAGGGAAGATCGCTGCTCAGCTGCCAGTTGAGGACTTCCTGCACGGCGTCGCCGCTGCCCGTGCCCGCCGTGAAGCCGGCGAACGCGTATTCGCTGTGGAGCAGTTCGGCGAGGTTCACTTTGAAGCTAAACAGCGCTTTCGCCGGTTTGCTCGCGGGAGCTTGGGCCGCGTAGACCGACAGTTCGGAGTGTTCGGCGTCGTAGACCACCCATGCTCGTACCGGTGTTTCGCCATACAACGGAAAGGGCAGCGGAGATTCGCTGGTCGCGAGGTGGGTTTCGGCGTCGCCGTTCTCCATGAAGGAGATGTAGGGAACCGCGGGATCGTAGGTGTTCTGGTAGATGTCGAACTGAACGACGGCGCTCGGCGAGATGCCCGCGTAGCCGAGGTCGCCTCCCGGTTCGCCGATCTGTTCGGCGGAGTCCGGCTGCAGCACGAACGCCATGCCATCCGCGAACGTGCCGAAGCTCGCGAGCGTGTTGCTTTCATGCATCCTCAGTTCGAATTCCGTTTCAAACGATCCGGCGGGCTGGATCTCGGTGCGGCTCCAGGCGGTCCCGGCCGTGAATTCCTGCGCGGGCGTCAGCTGCAATGAGGAGCCCGTGAGTGAGGCGCCCCCGTTGAGCTGCAGACCGGTGGCGCTCGAGAAGTTGGGGTAGTCGATCACGGGGGTGGCCTGCGCTTGCGCGGCGAACAGCCCGCAGGCGCACAACAGGAGTGCAGCCAGAATCGACTTGGACGTGGCTCGCCCGATCCGGCCGACGCGGGCAGCCAGCAACACGATCCACTCGGACCAGCCCCCGAATCCTTCGCTGTGCGATCGTGCGGTTAGCATCAATGCCTTGCCGGAGCGGGCATTGTGACAGGAGAGAGCTCAAATGGGTAGGGCAGCGTGGCGGCGACGGAAGACGGCTCTGCTGGTCGCGGTGGCCTTCCTGGGCGCCGGACTCGGCGTGCTCGCCTACGCGACCAACCTGTTCAGGCGCACCGAACTGCAGACGATCGACGCACGCTTCTCGATTCGCGGGTCCCATCACGCGCCTGCGAACATCGTGCTCGTCCAGATCGACAACGCGACTTTGAGGGAACTGCAGAGGCACCACCTGCACTCGGAGTTTCCCTTCCCCAGGGCCTACGACGCGCGGGTGATCGATCGCATCCGAGAAGCGGGCGCCAAGGCGATCGCCGTTGATATTCAGTTCACGCAGCGCACCGACGAAGCGGATGACCAGGCGTTGGCCGAAGCAATAGAACGAGCGCGCGGCAGAGTGGTCCTCGCCACCACGGAAGTGGCCAAGAACGGCGAAACCCGCATACTCGGCGGAAACGAAGTCCTGAGCCAGCTGGGAGCGAGGCCCGCCTATGCGGAACTCACGCTCGACACGGACGGCGTCGTGCGGCGTACCGCATTTGCCAAGGACAGCCTCAAGAGCCTCGCGGTGGTGACCGCCGAAATAGCAACCGGTCGACGAGTGCCCGCCTCCCTGTTCAACAATGGGCCGTTGCCGATCGACTTCGCCGGCCCGCCCGAAACGTTCCGCCAAGCCTCGTTCTACGACGTCCTCACAGAAAGGCCGAACCCGGCCCTGTTTGCCAACAAGATCGTCATCATCGGTGCGTCAGCGCCGATCCTTCAAGATGTTCATTCGACGGCCACCACCAACGGCGCGACGATGTCAGGGCCGGAAGTGTGGGGCAACGCGACCTCAACCCTGCTTCAGGGTGCGCCGCTGCGAGATGTTCCCGGCTGGCTCGATGTGCTCTTGATCGTGCTACTGGGGGTGCTCGCGCCGCTCGCCGGCCTGCGGCTGCGCCCCCTTCGTGCGCTTGTCGGCGCGCTCGCGGCGGCGGTGCTATTCACGCTCGCCACGCAGATCGCGTTCAACAGCGGCCGCATCGTTGAGTTCGTCTATCCGCTGTTCGCACTCGCCGTCGGGACGCTCGGGACGCTCGCCGTCCTCTACCTCATCACGGCGATCGAGCGCGAGCGGGTGCACGACCTCTTCTCGCGCTTCGTGCCCGCCGACGTGGTCGCGGAGGTCGTGGCGCGCGCCGACGACAACCTCAGGCTCGGCGCAGTGGAGCGGGACTGCACGGTGCTCTTCTCCGACCTGCGCGGCTTCACGAGCTTCTCCGAGACCCAGCCGGCACAACGGGTGATCGAAGTCGTCAACTGCTACCTGAACGAGATGACCGAGGCGATCCTTGCGGAGGGCGGCACGTTGATCTCCTACATGGGCGACGGGATCATGGCCGTGTTCGGAGCGCCACTCGAGCAGCCCGACCACGCCGACCGAGCGTTGACGGCGGCGGTGGAGATGATCGGTCCACGCCTTGAGCGCTTCAACGGCTGGCTTGCCGAGCAGGGTCACGATCATCGGTTCGTGATGGGCGTGGGGCTCAACAGCGGTGCTGTGATGGCGGGCAACATCGGCTCTGAGCAGCGCGTCGAGTACACCGCCCTCGGCGACACGACGAACACCGCCTCGCGCCTTGAGGGCATGACCAAGGGCAGCGGTCACATGCTGTTCGTCGCCGACTCAACCCGCGAACGGATGCAGCGTCCGCCCGACTACCTGGTGCTCGTCGGTGAGCTCGAGATCCGCGGACGCCTGGCGGCCGTGCCCGTGTGGACGATCGTGTCGCGTGCCGAGGACGATCTCAGCCCCGCCACAGGCTCCGTGCCAGGCGGCTGACACGCGCCTCCGCGAGCGCGAGCCGCGCCGCTGCGTGACCGGGGACGCCGTGCACCGCTCCGCCGGGGAACGTCGCGGCGCTCCCCAGGTACAGTCCGCGCACCGGCGTCCGGTAGGGAGCCAGCGACGGCAGGGGACGGAAGAAGACCTGATCCAGGGAGTTGCTGCCGCCCGTCACGTCTCCGCCGATCAAGTTGGCGTTACGCCGCTCGAGGTCCGCGGGGCCGAGGACGTGCCGGGCCAGGATCCGTTCGCGAAAGCCGGGCGCAAAGCGCTCCACCTCCCCCTCCATTCGCCGCACGTGGGGATCGCGCTCGGTCTCCCAGTCGACGGAATGGGGACCGTGCGTGTATGCCCAGGCCGTGTGCTGACCGGCCGGCGCGCGCGAGGGATCGGCGATGGACTGCTGCCCAAGCAGCATGAACGGGCGCTCGGGAAGCCGCCCGGCGACCATCGTGCGCTCCATGGCCTCGGGCGCCGCGCCGAGTACGTGGACCGTGCCCGCCTCGCGCGCCTGCGGCGCGGTCCACGGAATCGCACCGTCGAGCGCCCAGTCGATCTTGAGCGTCGCCGGGCCGGGACGGAAGCGACGAAGGGCGCGAGCGTAGGACGCCGGCAGCGCGTCGCCTGCGAGCGCGGCCAGTGCCCCGGGCATCACGTCGGCGATCACGATCGGCGCGCCGTGCCGCTCGCCGCCGGCGAGCTCCACGCCGACAGCGCGGTTTCGCTCGACGGCGAACCTCACGACCGGCGCCCCGGTTCGCACGGCTCCGCCCAGCTCTGCGAGATAGGAGATCAGCGCGTCGGCGAGCCTCCCTGCCCCGCCCTGCGGACTGGGCCAGCCTACGCCGTGGCCCATCAGGTTCATGTAGGCGGCCGCGATCGCGCTCCCGGCGCCGGTGATCGGCACATCTGAGTGCATCGCCGAGCCATACAGCCACGCGCGCGTCTGCTCGCTGTCGAACAGCTCCTCGCCGAGCGTCTTGGCGGGCATGAGCACCAGCCGTGCGAAGTCGAGCAACCCGCGCGCGCCGAGCCCCGCAGCGAGCCGCATCGTGCCCCGCACCGGCGGGAAGCCGCCGAGCATCGTCTGGCGCAGCGCGTCGAAGTGCTGCAGGTATGGCGTGGCGAACGCCCGCCAGCGCTCGCCCTCGCCGGCATGGATCAGATCGAGGCCTTCGGCCGTGCGGTCCAGGTCACGATAGAGCGCCACCGCGCGGCCGTCGGCCAGCGGGTGCGCGTAGCAGGCCTCGGGATGAATCCAGCGCAGTCCGTGACGGTCCAGGGGCAGACGGGCGAACACCGGTGAGGCGGCGCCCGCCGGATACACCGAGGAGTATGTGTCGTGGCGAAAGCCCGGAAGCGTGAGCTCCTCTGTCGCCAGCGCGCCGCCCGGCCGCTCGGCCGCCTCGAGCACGAGCACCCGCAAGCCCGACCGAGCCATCGTGATCGCCGCCGCGAGCCCGTTGGGGCCGGATCCAACGACCAGCGCGTCATGGCTCATGATCGCAAGGATAGGTATGCCGGGTGCGGCGAGAGCCCGACGTCGCTGAGGCGGTCTTGAGTGTCGGGCGTGCGGGCCCTGGGCGGGCCTTGGCCGTCGGGTGGGCGGGCCTTCGGCGTAGGCGGGCCGTTTGGCATTGCGCTGGCGGTCTCGACAGCGGCCGACCGGTGGCACATAATGCCGTGCGTGCGCCACCAGAGTTCGATCACCTCGCTGTCGTGGATCCCGTCGGAGGCCGTCGAAGGCTCGCAAAGGCTGGCCTTCGATGCCGGCATGGCTCACTACGACGAACCGCCCCCGGAAGTGATCAAGGACCTTGAGGTCCTGCGCGCCGCGGATCGCTTCCGCTTCGCGAACACGCTGAGTGTGTGGGTGGAGGTCGACGACTCCGGACGCATCCGGGACTTCGGTCGTGACGGGGGCGGGCTCATGGGCAGCACCACGGTCAAGCTCGGGCCGGTGGCGCGCACGTTCGAGGCGGTTGGATTGCCCGACATCGTTCAGAAGCCCGCGCAGGGCGATGGCTGGGTTCGCTTCACGCAGACTGCGGGCGGGCGGACAGGTGTCCCCGCGCCGCGCCGCGTGCGCCGCCGCCCGTTCGTGCAGTGGCAGGCCCCGCTGGTGTGGACGACGCTGTCGCTCACCATCCACGCGGACGGCAAGGCCAAGGGCGAGCTGACGGGGGCCAGCCGCTTTCCCCGGCACTGGATCTACGACGATCGCGGTCAGCTGTCGCACAAGTCCGGACTCGCCGACTTCAAGGACTGGTACCGCAAGTCCTTTGGGCGTCACACCCCCTGGGGAGACACCGACTCCAAAGCGCTCGTCACGGCAGTCGAGACGGCGCTCGAGCGCACATTGTCTACGCAGATCATGCAGGGCGGCGCCAAGCCGTCCATCCGGCGGGTGAAAGCCGGCAGCGCGCTGGTCACCCAGGGCGAAGTCGGGTCGGAGGTCTTCCTGCTGCTCGACGGCGTGCTGCGTGTCGAGGAGGACGGCAGGCGCCTCGCCGAGTACGGACCGGGGGCCATGCTGGGGGAGCGCGCTCATCTCGAGAGCGGTGCCCGGACATCCACGCTCGTTGCCGTGACGCCATGCAGAGTGGCTGCCGTTGAGGCGAGCGAGCTCGATCGCGGCGCGCTGCAGGAGCTCTCCAAGGATCACCGCCGAACGCGGCCCGACCGGAGCTGAGCCGGCTTGCGGATCCACTTCTGCGGCGTGCGGGGATCGACCCCGGCGCCCGGCATCGACTTCGTCCGTTACGGCGGGCATACGGCCTGCCTGGCGCTGGCGCAAACAGGTGCGCCGGCGCCAACGCTGATCCTCGATGCGGGCGCAGGACTGCAGCGCGCCACGAGCCTCCTCGGCGGCGCGCCGTTCGCCGGCACGATCCTGCTGAGCCACGTCCACTGGGATCACACCCTCGGGCTGCCGTTCTTCGCCGCGGCGGACCGTCCCGATGCCCGTGTCACGGTCCTGATCCCCGAGCAACCGGACGGCGCCGACGCCCAGGCCGTGCTGGCCGGGATGATGTCGCCCCCCTACTTCCCGATCGAACCGGGTGAGCTGAGCGGGGAGTGGAGCTTTGCGAGCATCGCCACCGGCGAGCTCCAGATCGAGGGCTTCACCGTGCTCGCGCGCGAGATCCCGCACAAGGGCGGACGCACATTCGGATACCGGGTGAGCGACGGGCACTCGACGCTCGCCTACCTGCCCGATCACTGCCCCACCGCACTGGGCCCCGGCGAGGACGGCTTCGGCGAGTACCATCCCGCGGCGATCGAGCTCGCCCAGGGCGCCGACGTTCTCGTGCACGACGCTCTGATCTTTCCAGAGGAGCTCGCCTCAGAGGCGGCCTTCGGACACGCCGTCACCGATTACGCCGTGCAGCTCGGTCGCCGCGCCGCCGCTCGGTCCGTCGTGCTGTTCCACCATCGCCACGACCGCAGCGACGACGCGCTCGACGGCCTCGCAGAGCGCTTCCGGGTCACCTCTCCGAGCGTGACCGTGGCGGCGGAGGGCTCGTCGCTCGATCTGTAGCGGCGGCGCTCGGCACGATCATCGACGAGGGAGATCAGACTACGTTGGCGAGCGTGAAGCTGACCGTCGGATCGCCGCCTAACCATTCACCGAAGGAAGCCAGTCATCAAAGACGTCGACCATCTGCCGGGCCCCATACCGGACAGCTACGCAGCGGCCACCCACCGCGAGCTGAGGACCGTTGCCCGACGCATCGCCCTGTTGGTGGTCGTGGTGGGGGTGCTGCTGGCCTTCGGCACGCTCGGACTGGCTCTCACCGAAGACGTCGGGACCTGGTACGCGTTCCGCTGGACGCTCGACACGGTCGCGACGGTGGGCGGCTTTCCCCAGCCGCACACCACGGCGGGGCAGATCGTTCACGTCGCGCTGATCATGCTTGGCGTCGGTACGCTCTTCTACGCGCTCGCGATGGTTGCCGAGTTCTTCGTGGCGGGGCACCTCGGCAACCTGATGGCGACCCGGCGCATGCAGAAGATGATCGACTCGCTCACCGACCACCACATCGTGTGCGGCTTTGGTCGCGTCGGGCGCCAGGTTGCGCGCGACCTGCACGCCGCGCGCGCTAAGTACGTGGTGATCGACTCCAACACCGGCAACCACGATCTCGTACGCGGCGTAGGCGTGCGCTTCATCGGAGGCGATGCCTCTGATGACGCCGTGCTCGTGCAGGCCGGGATCGCGCGCGCGCGATCGATCATCGTGTGCGCGGACTCGGACGCAGAGAACATATTCATCACGCTGACGGCGCGCGAGCTGCGGGCCGACATCACGATCGTCGCACGCGCCGCCGCCGAGGACGCCGAGAAGAAGCTCAAGCGGGCCGGCGCCGACCGCGTGATCTCCCCGTACAAGGCAAGCGGCACCGAGATGGCTCGACTTGCCCTGCATCCGCAGCTGAGCGGCGTTGTGGACGTCGATGCCGAGTATCGAATGGAGGAGATCGTGGTCCGCGAGGGATGCGAGGGGGCTCGCCACAGCATCGGTGACATCCGCGGCGGCGCCATGATCGTCGGGCTGCGTCGAGATTCGGTATTTCAGCCCCAGCCCCCCGCGGACGTCCTGCTGGCCCCCGGCGACGTCGTCATGGCGATGGGCACGCCAACTGCGCTCGAGCGCTTGGAGGAGCTGTTCGAGACCGACGGAAAGCCGCCCGCACCCAGCCGTGCAGGCGCCGAAGCCGATATCGGCGCAGGTTGACACGGGCCGATCCCGCCCGGATGATCATGTGGCTTGCGCCATCCGGACGCTTGCCGGCGAACCTCGAGGGAAAGGACCCATTCGATGGCAAAGATCCTCTGCGTGCTCTACGACGATCCGGTCGACGGGTACCCGTCAAGCTACGCGCGCGACGAAGTTCCAAAGATCGAGCGCTACCACGACGGGCAGACCACCCCGACCCCCGAGCGGATCGACTTCACGCCCGGCGAGCTCCTCGGAAGCGTCTCGGGAGAGCTGGGGCTGCGCAAGTTCCTCGAGGAACGCGGCCACGAGCTGATCGTCACCTCGGACAAGGACGGGCCCGAATCGGTCTTCGAGCGAGAGCTTCCGGATGCCGACGTCGTGATCTCGCAACCGTTCTGGCCCGCCTATCTGACCGCCGAGCGGATCGCGAAGGCGCCGAGGCTGAAGCTCGCCCTGACCGCCGGGATCGGCTCAGACCACGTCGACTTGCAGGCCGCGATCGAGCACGGCCTGACGGTGGCCGAGGTCACCTACAGCAACAGCATCAGCGTCGCCGAGCACGTCGTGATGATGATCCTCGCGCTCGTGCGCAACTACATACCGTCCTACCAGTGGGTCATCGCGGGCGGCTGGAACATTGCGGACTGCGCGTCGCGATCCTATGACCTCGAGGGAATGCAGGTCGGCACCGTGGCGGCCGGACGGATCGGCTCGGCGGTGCTGCGCCGCCTGAAGCCGTTCGAGGTCGGGCTGCACTACACCGATCGCCATCGGCTGCCCGACGAGGTGGAGCGCGAGCTGGGCGTCACCTTCCACCCAAGCGTTGAGTCGCTGGTGAGCGTGTGTGACGTGGTCACGATCAACGCCCCCCTTCATCCTGAGACCGAGAACCTGTTCGACGATTCGCTGCTGGCCAAGATGAAGCGCGGCGCATACCTGGTGAACACCGCCCGCGGCAAGATCTGCGATCGCGACGCGGTCGCACGAGCTTGCGAGAGCGGCCAGCTCGCGGGCTACGCCGGAGATGTCTGGTTCCCCCAACCAGCGCCCGTCGACCACCCGTGGCGCACGATGCCCCACCATGGCATGACGCCGCACGTCTCCGGGACCAGCCTGTCGGCCCAGGCGCGGTACGCCGCAGGCGCACGCGAGATCCTCGAGTGCTGGCTGGACGATCGCCCGATTCGCGAGGAGTACCTGATCGTCGACGGCGGCAAGCTAGCCGGCGCGGGCGCCCACTCATACAGCCCAGGAGACGCGACAGGCGGCTCCGATGAGGCAGCAAGGTTCACCGCGAGCTGATCGCGATGAGCCTCCTTGAAGCATTGGGGTGACCGTCACATGGACGGCCACCCCAAATGCCTCCTTCAGCCGAGCGTCGTGCTCGGTTCCAACGCCAGCGCTACCAGTTGATGGGCGGCGGCGGTGATGCCGTGATTTCGACCGTGTTGCCCGGTCCCGACGTCGTCGATGAGATGAGCGGACCGAACGTGCCGCATTCGCCGAATTCCGGCACGGTCACTTCCGCCTTGAAGGAGAAGCTGCCCGTGGACAGTGCGTTCGTCGGCTCGCGGATGCTCAGCGGCAGGTCGATCGGTTCGACGGTTTTGCAACCGAGCGGCAGGTTGAAGAACCCGACTTTCACGGCCTTCACCACCTCGTTTGCCTTGCCGTCGGCGCTCTCGAACACTTCGCTGCCATTCGTGCTGAACCCGAACGTGCCCGTTGCCGGGCCCGTCGGCGTCAGGCCACCACTGATCGTCACCGGGATCAGCCCGATCCAGAACGTCTGGTTGATCGGCGGGATGTTCAGCGAGGCCGTCAGGGTCCCTTTCGTCGCGTCGGCCGTCGAGGTGATGGTCGAGCCCGCCGGGAGTTCCTCGGAGATGCCCGACTTCTTCTCGGTGACCTTGCCTTTCAGCGACCATTCGTTGAGCTTGATCAGCAGGTCGCCGACCTCAGGACTGAGGCGAGCGTTGGCGGGCAGCGTCGCACCCGGCGAGTGCTGTCCGCACGTGCTTGGCGCTGATTTGCCGGACACTCGTTCTTCGATCCATTTGACCGCATTCGCAGCCGCCATGCCGGAGGTGAACAGGTGCTCGCCGTTGTACAGCTGGAAGTCGTCTGTGACCCCCAGTTTGCACCAGGCGTAGTGCAGGTTCACGTCCTGGTTGAGCGGCACGAGCTCGTCTTCGATGCCATGGTAGTGGTAGACCGGCGCCGGCACCGCTTTGTTGTCAAGCGATGATTCTTCAAGCACTTTCTTGAACGTCGGTTCTGATTTTTCGAGTTCTTCCAGCGACTTGTGTTCGGTCGTGAATTCCTGGAAGTTTGCGCCGTTGAGCGTGGTCAGCAGTTCGGTCACACACTCGCTGAGAGCCTCGCCGGCGGCTTTTTCACCGGCCGCTGTGAGCGTGCCGAGTTTGAGTTCGGGATACGCCGCCTGCAACCCGATCGCCGAGATGATTCCCAGCCCCGAGCCGACGGACGCGCCGCTGAAGGCGCCGAATTCCGACAGGTTGGCGGGCACGCCACCGGCCGCGACGCCGGAGAGCTTCACGTTCGACGCATAGCTCGACTGGAGCTCTCCCGCCCAACCGACCGCCTGGCCGCCCTGCGAGTAGCCCCAGGCGTAGGTGGGGTCGCTTTCGGTGAGACCCGCACCAGGGACCTGCCGCCCCGCGCGCACGATGTCCAGTACCGCCTGACCCTCGGACTTGCCGGCCGTGTACGTCGGGATCGCGCCGTTGGTGTAGCCCTGGTAGTCGGTCACGTCAACGGCGTAGCCGGCTTTCAGCGCCTCGATGATTTCTCCCGCGGCGTACTCGCTGCCGGTGATCATCTGCTTGGACGGCGCGCACTGCGGCGCGATGCCCTGCGTCCCGATGCCGATCGTCACCACCGGGCGCGCCCCTCTGCCGCTCCATCTGCTGGTCGGCACGATCACGGTGCCCGTGACGAAGTCCGGTTCGCCGCGCTGCGCGGTCGACTGGTAGAGCACCGTCCACGCTTTGTTGCCTGGAAGCGAGACCTTGAGGTTCAAGGTGGCCGGCCGGTACCAGATCAGTTCACCGGCGCTGCCGGTCGGCGCTTTGGACGGCGGCGTGTAGAAGGCGGAGCCCGCGGGCCCTTCAACCGCCGTCGCCGACGCACCAGACGCCGCCACCAAGAGCACAAGACACACGAGCACGAACACCGCCCGCGCCAAGCCTATTCGGCCCAACATCGTCAATCCTCCCCGTTTCGTTGTGGTTCCCCATGTCCCCTCGCGCGCCGAGAGGCCGAGACGATCGGCCGCCCCGCACCGATAAGAGACTCAAGGGCGCGAGTGTAGCATCGGCAATCCTCTTTGTGTTTATTTCGTCAAGACCCCGACGCCCCGGGGAAATCGAGCGCTCCGAGGTCAATCGGTCGCGTCGTTTGGATCACGGGGACGGTCGCTCGCGGCCGTGCGAGAATGACTTCATGGCCACCGCCAGCCCAGCACCCAGGCTCTACCGAGGGGTCAGTCCGTCGGACCGGCGCGCCGAAAGACGCGACCGGCTCCTGCAGGCCGGTCTGGAGCTGTTCGGCACAGACGGATACGCCAAGACCTCGATTCGAGCCGTGAGCGCAGAGGCCTCGCTGAACTCCCGCTACTTCTACGAGTCCTTCAACGGCAGGGAGGACCTCCTCTATCACGTCTACACGCGCATCGTCGAAGAGCTCGCCGCCGAGGTGATCGAGGTCACCGCGAGCGCGAAGACCATCGAGGAGCAGGCGCAGGCGGGCGTGCGTGCTGCGTGGACGATCCTCACCGAGGACCCGCGCAAGGCAAGGGTGGTAGCGCTCGAGGTCGTCGGCGTGAGCGAGCGCCTGCAGCGGCTGCGCCGCGAGAACATGCACGCGTTCGCCGACATCGTCCTGCGGAACACGCGCTCGATCACGGGGGACGCCGTTCGACTCCACATGGACCCCGTGCTGACCGCCCGTTCGATGATCGGGGCGATCGTCGACATGCTCGAGGATTGGATCAACGGCGACGTGGATGCGTCGGTCGAGGAGCTCGTCGACCACTTCACGCGCCTGCTCACCACGGTGTACGGCACGGTCGCCGACCAGACTTCCCTGCAGGAGCGCCCGCGCAAGACTTGAGCTACGCAGACCGTGGACGACGGCGTCCGCGGGCGGCGCTCAGCCGGGCGACCGTACTCAGTCCAGGCGCTCGGGCAGGCCGAAGCGCTCGAATGCCGCCGTCAGACGCATCGGATCAGCCGGCTGCTCGGGCAGCCGCGCGATGACCTCGCGGTCGGGGATCTGGGTGGACCGCACGAGGAAGGCTGTGACGGCGCTGATGCTCGTGCCGCGCAGGTTCAGCACGTTCAGGGCGAACGGGAGGTAGCCCGCCTCGTCCTCGTCCCAGGTATAGAAGGCCAGCGCCTCCTGCCCGCTGGCGCGAGCCCGAACGATACGCCAGCGCCACAGTCCCGACAGCGGCCAGCCGGCGAGGAAGACCGCGATCGCCTCGCGACCGCCGAACCAGGTCCGTAGCGGCGGCATCGCGAACGTCGCGTCCTCGGTGAGCAGGCCGACGAGCGCGTCGATATCGGAGCGCTCCCATGCATCCACATACCCGTCGACGACCTCGCGCAGGCGCTCGTTGCCGACCGTGCGCAGGGTTGCCTGCTGGCTCTGCCCGGGAAGACGCTCATCCACCGCCTTGCGCGCCCGCTGCAGCGCGCTGTTCACAGACGCAGTCGTTGTCTTGAGGGTCTCGGCCACCTCTCGGGCGGAGAACCCGAGCACCTCGCGCAGGATCAGCACCGCACGCTGGTTGGCCGGGAGGTGCTGCAGCGCCGCGATGAATGCCAGCTCGACGCTCTCGCGGCGCTCGTACCGTGCTTCGGGGCCGGCCAGCCCATCCTCCACTCCCAAGCTCTCGTCCGGATAGGGCTCGATCCAGACCGACTCGACGAGCGGCTCACCGGGACCTCCGTGGGGATCGGCTGCCGGGCCATAGTCGATCGGAAGGACCCGCTTGGGACGGCGGGCGATCATGTTCAGGCAGGAGTTCGTCGCGATCGTGTAGAGCCAGGAGCGAAGTGAGCTTCGGCCTTCGAACCGCGGCAGCCCGCGCCAGGCGCGAAGCAGCGTGTCCTGGAGAGCGTCCTCGGCATCGTAGACCGAGCCGAGCATCCGGTAGCAGTGCGCAAGAAGCTCGCCGCGGTAGGACTCCGCGAGGCGGCCGTATGCCACCTCATCGCCCGCCCGAGCGGCGTCGATCAGCTGCTGCACGGGCGCAGTCGAGATGCTGGAGTCGGCGGCCATGCCGGTCAGGTTAGACCGCCGAGGCGCGACAGACTTATCGGCGCCGTCGATGAATGTCGGGGCACGCGCCGGTCAAAGAAGGTGGGGTATGAGCCGAGCGTCGAGAAATCCTGTCGTCCACCTGGAGCTGCACACGCGCGATCTTGGGTGCGCGCAGGCCTTCTACGCCGAGCTTTGCAGATGGCGCTCGAAGCGGATCGAGGCCCGCGGCGGCTCCTACCTCTCGCTCGAGCTGGGTGGTCTGCTCGGCGGCGGGATCGTGGAGTGCGCCACCGAGCGTCCGCTGTGGCTGCCGTATGTCGAGGTCGCCGAGATCACCGAGGCCACCGACCGGGCACGCCTGCTCGGCGCCTCGGTCCCGCTCGAGCCGCGCGAGGGTCCCGCGGGCTGCCGCAGCGTCGTCGCCACGCCTGCGGGGGGCGAGATCGCCTTCTGGCAGCCGAAGCGATGAGGCGGTCGCGCGCTATGTCCCGGAGCTCATGCGACCCTTGGATTCTCCAGAATCAGAGCGACCCCCTGGCCGGAGCCGACGCACACCCCCAGGATGCCGTAACGGACCTCTCGAACACGGAGCTCGGTGGCGAGCGTCAGGACGTAGCGGGCGCCGGAGGAGCCGAAGGGATGGCCGATGGCGACGGCGCCGCCGTTTGGGTTCAGAAGCTCGTCGGGGATCTCGTATCCGTCGAGCAGGCGTCCCAGCTCTCGCAGGACCCCGAGTGCCTGCGCGGAGAACGCCTCGTGGACCTCCCAGACGTCGATGTCCGCGACCGAAAGGCGTGCCCGCCGAAGCGCGGTCGTCATCGCGAACGCCGGTGCGATACCCATCAGCTGAGGGTCGAGCGCATGAGTCGCGGATGCGACGATGCGGGCAAGCGGCTCGACGCCGAGCTCACCCGCCGCTTCTGCGCTCGCGATCACCACCGTGCTCGCACCGTCGCTAAGCGGCGAGGAGTTCCCCGCCGTCATCTGCGTCGTGTTCGGCTGCGGCGGAAGCGCAGCCAGAAGCTCGGCGGTCGTGTCGCCGCGGATGTTCTCGTCGTACTCGAACGTGCGCGCCGGACGCTTTCGCGTGCCCGGGATCTCGACGGCCTGGATCTCCGAGCCCAGCCTGCCCGAGTCGCGCGCAGCCGCCGCCTTCCTATGCGAACGAAGCGCGAAGGCGTCGATCTCCTCGCGAGTCAGCTCATAGTGGTCGGCGACGTTCTGCGCGGTCTTGATCATCTCGACATAGGCGTCCCTGGTCAGGAGGATCGGATTGGGCGGGCCGCCCGCACCGGCCCACATCGTGTCGAGCATGAACACGGGGCCTCGAGGGCTGAACGGCGCATCGCCCTTCATCAGCGCCCATCCGGATCGGGACATCGACTCGACGCCGGCGGCGAGACCTACCGAGAGCTCATCGGCGCGGATTGCGTGCGCGATCGATATGGCGCCTGACAGCGATGATGCGCAGAAGCGGTTGACCGTGATCGCCGGCACGGAGTCCGGGAAGCCCGCCGCCAGCGCGGCCCACCGCGCGATGTCGCCCATGCCCTCATGCGCGGGGTTCACGCAGCCCGCGACGATGTCCTCGACGCGGTCGAGACCGATTCCAACCCGCTCACAGGCGGCGACCATCGTCTGCCCGAGGAGGTCATCGACGCGCAGATGAGACAGCGAGCCGCCATATCGCCCGACGGGCGTTCGCACGCCTCCGAGCACAAAGGCATCAGTCATCGCCTGCTCGCCCTCCTCGACGAGTCATCGTCAGCCACCGAGAGGCGACGGTGGTATGCGGGTCTCGCCCTGGACCTCAGGTACGAGCAAAGCGACCTCGTCGAGAAAGCACCAGGACCATTGCTCGCCCGGCTCGAGCGAGCGGATGATCGGGTGGCCGCTCGCGTGGCCGTGGGCCGTCGCGTGGCGGTTGGGCGAGTCATCGCAGCAGCCGACGTGGCCACACGCAAGGCAGATGCGAAGGTGCAGCCATGGATCTCCCGTCAGCAGGCAGTCCTCGCAGCCGTCGACGGCCTCGGGCAGCTGCGTGATTAGGATTTGGTCGAAGTGCGTGCAAGTGGCCATGGCGTCCTCGCTTTTCGGTCTCAGCTCTGGCTCGATCGGCTGGGTGTCGCTCTGCTGACAGTAGATTGTTTGCGCCCACGGTCCACCCGGGCGCCTCGTTTGAACGTCTGTGTCAGCGGCGTGGCCGACACGACGATAGCCGTCAAGGCGCCAGTATCGAGATCCGGGTGCGATGAGCAGGTGCGCGCGTGAGCGCCGTCGAGCCACGGGGCTCGGTTCAAGTCGCGACGAACGACCTGGCGGTCCCCGAGGAGCTGAGCCAGCGGAGGCTGCGCACGCGGTTGCTGCTGCTGGTCGGCTTGGTTGTCCTGGTCGTTGCGATCGTCACGCTGGCCCCGGGCCTCGAAGCGCTACGGACCCGGTTGTCGCACGCGAAGACCGGATGGCTGGTTGTCGGGGTCGGCCTCAAGGTGCTTTCGGGTTTTGGCTACATCGCCGTGTTCCGGATGGTCTTCTGCCGGCGCATGACCTGGCGCATCAGCTACCAGATTGGTATGTCCGAGCTGGGGGCAAACGCGCTCTTTCCGACCGGGGGGGCCGGCGGCCTCGCGCTCGGAGCCTGGGCCCTGAGACGAGGCGGGATGCCCGTGAGTGAGATTGCCCGGCGCACAGTCGCCTTCTTCCTGCTCACAAGCGTCGCAAACGTCGTGGGCGTGATCGTCGTTGGGATCGGCCTCGCCGTCCGTTTGTTCCCGGGCGAGACGAACCCGGCGCTCACGATCGTTCCCGCCGTCGTGGCCGCGATGTCGATCGCCGGCTCGCTGCTGGCGGGGCGGGCTTCGGCGAGTCTGCATCGTCGCCTGGAACGCCGGGCACGCGAACAGCCGCGCCGACGCGCAGACGTCGTGCTGAAGACGCTGGTCGCGATCGCCGACGGGGTCAACGAGGCCGTCGCGCTGCTGCGCGAGCGCAACCCGTGGTTGATCGGGGGAATGGTCGCCTACCTCGTGTTCGACGTGATGATCCTGTGGACGACGTTCCGCGCCTTCGGCACCGCGCCACCCCTCGCAATCGTGTGGATCGCCTACCTGATCGGCGAGCTGGGTGGGCTGATTCCGGTCCCCGGCGGAATTGGCGGGGTCGACGCCGGGCTCGTGGGGACGCTCGTCCTCTACAACGTGCCGATCACCGCCGCGGCCTCGGCCGTTCTCGCATATCGCGCGATCGCGCTGTGGGTCCCGGCGATACTCGGCAGCGCCGCCTTTGTGTCCCTGCGTCGAACGCTCCGCCACGAGTCCTACCAGATCTCGGTCTGCGCCCCGCAAACCGAGATGGAGGTCATCGGGCTCGGCCGCGTCGTGGTCGCTCCGCCGACGACGAGCATGCCCTCGATAACGCGATAATCGCCGGCTGATGGCCGATGCGTACACGACGCACTACACCGGCCGCACGGCCTGGGCGCGGAACCTCGCGACCCCCGTTCGCGACTTCCTGAGCACCGAGACCGGCGGCGCGATCGTGCTGCTCGGTGCGGCGATCGTCGCGCTTCTATGGGCAAACGGACCGTGGTCGCACTCCTACGAATCGCTGTGGACGACGAGGCTCTCGATCCGGATCGGCACCGGGGAAATCTCGGCAGACCTGCGCCACTGGGTGAACGAGGGTCTGATGACGTTCTTCTTCCTCGTCGTTGGGCTCGAGGCCAAGCGCGAGCTCGACATGGGCGAGCTGCGCGAGCGACGCAGGCTGGCGATCCCGGTGCTTGCCGCGATCGGCGGCATGATCGCGGCGGTCGCCATCTATCTGGCGTTCAACGGAGGTGGAGCGGGCGCGGGCGGTTGGGGTGCCGCGATGTCAACCGACACGGCCTTCGCTCTCGGCGCCCTGGCGCTTCTCACCCCGCGGAGCGCGACTCGGCTGCGGGTGTTCCTGCTCACGCTCGCCGTCGTCGACGACCTCGGCGCGCTCGTGGTGATCGCAACGGTCTACACGACGCACGTCTCGCTGCTCGCCCTGGTCATCGCGATCGGCCTGTTCGGGCTGCTGCTCGCGCTCCGCTACGCCCCGATATGGCGGCGCCAGGCCTCCGTCATCGTCGGCGCGGCACTGTGGGTCGCCCTGTTCGAGTCCGGGATCGATCCAGTCATCGCCGGGCTTGCGATCGGCTTGGTGACGAGCGCCTACCCACCGTCGCGCGAGGACCTCGAGCGCGCCACCGCCCTTGCGCGCTCGTTCCGCGAGCAACCGACGCCCGAGCTGGCGCGCTCTGCCCAGCAGGGGGTACTCGACGCGATCTCGCCGAACGAGCGCCTCCAGTACGCGCTGCACCCGTGGACCAGCTACGTGGTCGTGCCGCTGTTCGCACTCGCCAACGCGGGCATCCATGTCACAGGCGGCCTGCTCGGCGACGCGGTCGCCTCCCCGATCACGCTCGGGATCCTGCTCGGCTACGTCATCGGCAAGCCGCTGGGCATCCTCGGCGCCTCATGGCTGGCCACCCGGCCGGCCTTGCGCGGACCGCGCCCAGCGCTCAGCTGGCCGTCGCTCGCCGGCGGCGGAGCCGTCGCGGGCATCGGATTCACCGTCTCGCTGCTCGTCTCGAGCCTGGCCTTCCGCGGCGAGCATCTCGATGAGGCGAAGCTCGGCGTGCTCGCCTCGGCCGTTCTCGCTCCGCTCGTGGCCTTTGGCGTCTTCAGCCTCGTGAAGCGATTGCCGAGCACGGTTCGCGCACGCCAGATCGGCGGCACCGTCGAGGACATCCTCGACCTCTCAGACGACGTCGATCCCGACCGCGATCACATCCGCGGCCCCGACGAGGCCCTCGTCACGCTGCTCGAGTACGGGGACTTCGAGTGCCCCTACTGCGGCCGAGCGGAGTCCGTCGTGCGCGAGCTGCTCGCGTCATTTGGCGATGACCTGCGCTACGTCTGGCGCCATCTGCCGCTCACCGACGTGCACTCCACGGCACAGCTCGCCGCCGAGGCCTCCGAGGCCGCCTCGACGCAGGGCAGCTTCTGGCCGTACTACGACGCCCTGTTCGCACACCAGAGCACGTTCAAGCCGCAGGAGCTCCTGGACTATGCACGCGAGCTCGGCCTCGACGTGGAGCGCTTCGGCCAGGAACTTCGTCAACACGGGCACACGCCGCGGGTCGCCGAGGACGTCGCCAGCGCCGACGCCAGCGGGGTCTCCGGCACGCCCACCTTCTTCATCAACGGACGCCGCCATCAAGGCGCCTACGACATCGACACGCTGTCGACAGCCGTGCGGTCGGCGCGTATGCGCGCCAGCCTGCTTTCCGCGTGAGCGCCCCGCTCGGGCGCGATCTCGCTGTCGCCCATCTCCCGTCCAACCGGCCTCAGCTCAGCGGGGGGACGAGCGAGCGAGCGAGCGCGTGGATCTTGGCCTTCTTGGCTCTCGCCGCGGCCCGTTTGGACTTGTAGTCGGACATCGCGGCCGCGTATGCATATCTGAGGTTGGCGAGAGTTTCGTGGGAGGTCTGCCCGACATCGGGGAGCGCTTCAGGGTTGGCTGCGCCGACGGCGAGCACCCCGATCTCGAGGTGCGGCGCAGAGGAGATGCCGACGTCTCCGCAGCCAACCTCGGCGATCGGCTGGCCCGCGCTGACTCGGGTTCCGACGGGCACCAGATCGGGCGACGCGTGGCCGTAGTAGACATAGCGACCCGCGTCAGGCCCGCTTTCGATGAGCAGCACCGGGGCCCAGCTGCCGAACCCGTCGAGCCCCTCCTGCACGATCGTCCCAGCAGCCACGGCGAGCTCGACGAGGCGCGGCCCGCACTGGTTGGCGGTGCCGCCGAGATCGACGCCCTGGTCCAGAGACCACCAGCTGGCGGGAGCGACACGCGACAGGGGGTAGAGCGGGAACACCCAGCCCCGCGCATCCATCGGGTAGGGACTCGCCGTGACCGGCGGGGGCGTCGCGGGCGTGCCACCCAATGAGGGACTGGCCGGCGGGGCGGTCGCAGGCGTCGGGGGTGGGACCGGCACGGCGGTGCCTCCCGTGGCGTCGCTGAACGCGGCCTGGCTGATCACCAGCAGGCCAGTGAGCGAAGCCAGGATGAGTGTGATCGCATGCACTACAGGGCGTCGTCGCAGCTGTATCTCGCCTCTCATCGTCGGCCGACGGGGTTAGCTGACGGGCTAGCGACTTGCGCCTCCCGCGGATTACCGCGGAACTCGCCCCAACAAACTGGTTCCCCCGCTCCCGGGCACCAGCCCGGGATTAGGCGCGCATAAGGCTAGCGGATCTGTGCGGCGGACAGACTCATGCCGCTCCGCTGTAGAGCCGGCGCACGAGGGCGTCGACGACCGGCGAGGTCTCGCCGAGCGCCGGGCAGCAGGTCGCACCACCGGGCGGGGTCAGACCGATCTCGAGGTGCGGGCCCGAGGAGAGGCCGACGACGCCGCATCCCACCTCCGCTACGGGCTGTCCGGCGACCACATGGGTTCCCACCGGCACGAGCGCCGGTGCCGCGTGTCCGTAATAGACGAACCACCCCGCGTAGGGACCGCTGTCGATGCGCACGACCGGCGCGTATGGCCCGAAGCCGGGAATGCCCTCGCGCACCACCACGCCCGCCGTGACCGCAACCTCGACCGCGGCGTTGCCGCAGGCGGCATGCGCGGTCGCGATATCAACCCCCTGATCGTCACTCCAGGTCTGCGGGCCGAGAACGAGCGACCGCGGCTGGATAGGGAAGACCCAGGTTCCGCCGCCCCCGCCCCCAAGGTATGTCGCCCCCTGTTCGAACGACTGGACGCTGTTGCCCGACGGCACGATGATCCCCGCCTTGCGAGCCTCGGCGATTTCAGCCCGGACCTGAGCATCCGAGGGAGCCCCCGGCGCTACGAAACCGCCGGCCGAGCTTGTCGAGGCCGGCAGCACGTCAGCTTTCCCCACCTTGCCGGATACCTCCCGCCCGTCGAGCGTCGCGGCGGCCTGGCTCGGTGGCAAGGGCAGCGTCCTCTTGGCCTGCGCACCGGCGGCGGCCGAGGCGCCGCTGCTCTGGGTGCTCTGCGGGGCCGTGGATGCGGCCGGGTCCTGCGTCACGCCCGCCGTTTGAGTGCTGCCCACCGGAGCCCTCGCTGAGAGCCTCGGCGAGGCACTCGAGCCGCAGCCGCTGACCATGAGGACTGCGGCGCAAAGGCAGGCAGCCGGGGCCATGAGCCAGCCGCCCGGACCGCCGCGCCTAGCGATGTCCGGCGAGTGCCTCCCCTTCAACATCCGCTCCGGTCGCATCCACCTCCTCCTGCACCCCCGCCCGCAGGCCGACCAGAGCCACGATCGCCGCTACGACCATGATCGCCGCCATCACGTACAGCACCGAGCGCGTCGCATACGCGAAGTCCAGGCGCACGAAGTGGGGAATCGACGCGGCGCCCCCATTCCCGGGCCTCGACTGGGCGAGTCTGGACGCTTCGGCGTGTGCCCGTCCGCTCGGTACGCCATGCGAGATGAGCGAGGTGGTGAGACGGGCGCGCATCTGCGAGACGAGGATCGTGCCGAGAACTGCGAACCCGAGGCTGGCAGCGTAGTTTCGGACCGTCTGTGTGATACCGGTCGCCTCGCCGTAGGACAGCCGCGAGGCCCGGTTGACGGCGTCCGTGTTGGCCGGCCCGAGCATCAGCCCCATGCCGGCGCCGGCGACGATTATGTACGACTGCTGCGAGCTGAAGTTCAGCGCGGTCAGTTTCCGGGCCCACAGCCAGAACCCGACGGCACACACGGCGCACCCCAGCACCACCGGCGGCTTGGCGCCTCGGCGGTCGAGCATCCGACCACCGATCTGCGCCGCGATGACGAACCCGATGAAGAAGTACAGGAGGTAGAGACCAGCGTCGGCGGGCGATTTCCCCAGCGCGATCTGAGCGTACTCGCTGGCGAAGAAGAACACCGGGATGAACACCAGCATCGCGGTGCCGAGCACGAGATTCTCGACGAGGAACGCCCGAATGCGAAAGATGCTCACCTGGATGAGCGGCGATGGGGTGTCGACCTCGACGAAGTAGAACACGATCAGCAGCGCGGCGCCCACCGCGATGCACGCCCCGGTGGCCGGATTGCTCCATCCCCAGACGGCGGACTGCTGGAACCCGAACACGCTCAGCGCGACTCCGGAGGCGATCAGGATCAGGCCCCGGTAGTCCATGCGGGCCGGTCTGTACACGGTGGCCGGCCGGGAGATGACGATCAGCACCAGAGCGATGACCGCGACAGGGATGTTCACCCAGAAGATGGCGCGCCAGGTCCACTGGGTGAGGTAGCCGCCGAGGATCGGCCCGACCGCCGTCAGGCCCCCGGCGATGCCGAAGAAGAGCGCGAGCGCTCGGCCCCGTTCGCGCAGCGCAAACGTCTGCACCACGATCGCCAGCGCAGCGGGGAACATGATCGCCCCGCCCGCGCCCTGGATGACTCGGAAGGTCACGATCCATGCCTCCGCCAGGTTCCCTTTTGGCGTGAGCCCGCACATCGCCGAGGCCCCGGCGAACACGATCACGCCGAGTGTCACCATCTTGCGGTGGCCGACCGTGTCCGCCATCCGCCCGCCGAACGCGAACAGCGCGGCGAGCGAGAGCAGATACGAGTTGACCGCCCACTGCACGCCGGTGCTCGTCAAGCCGAGCTCCTTTTGGATTTCAGGCGCGGCGATCGACACGATCGTCTGATCGATGAACGTCATCGCGACGGCGAAGATCATCGCCGCCAGGATCAGGTTCCTCGATCCTCCAGCGTCGGCGCCAGCGCCTGTCATGGCCCCTCCTGGCTGGTCGATTCCGCCCGAGGCGAGCCCGCCGACTCGGTCGCCAGCGCCTCGAGCAGCGTCGCCATCTGCTCGAGTGTCGCCTCCCGATCTGCGACGTCATAGATGCCGCCCAGTTCTCGCGGGTCGCGATAGCCGAGCAGCACGCGGTCGCGCTCGCGCCAAACGAGCATCCGCAGCGGCAGCTCGAGCCCGATTCGCCGGTCGCTCTGCATCAGAGGCGTTCCGCCCTGCGGGTTGCCGAGCAGCACGACCTGCTCGTCTTCGAGCTCAAGACCTACCTCGCGAGCGCCGGCGGCGTGGTCGATCCGGGCGAAAACCGTCAACCCGCGTCGCTCGATCGCATCGAGCAGGGACTTGATGGTGTCCGCGTAGCTGGAGACGCTCCGCTTGACGATCATGATCGACTCATCCTCTTCGGGAGTGATCTGCAGGGCACGCAATCAACCGCCGGGGCCTTAGGGTATCTGGTCGCGTCGATCGACCACCCGCCACGGGCCGGGCTTGCGCGGCCTATACGTTTATCGCGGGGCGCAGCTACGTGGAGTCAGATTCGGGTCTGATCCGCCGTCTCAACTGAGCACATCGCCGTCCGGCGCGCCGAGCGGAATCGCGAGCTTCGGTCGTCCCTCTCCCTCGCGCTTTGATTCATACATGGCGCCGTCGGCCTGGGCGACCAGGGCGTCCGCGTCGGCGCCTTCGCCACTGGACCACGCCACCCCGATACTCACCCTCGCCAGCACGCTGCCCTTCGCGACGCTCGCCTCCTCGTGTTGAGCTTGGGCAAGGCGCTCGGCAAGCTTCATCGCCTGGTCGGGACCGCCTATGTCGGGGCAAACCGCGAGAAACTCATCGCCGCCGATGCGTCCGACCATGTCCCCATCCCGTACGACCGCTCGCAGTCGCTCGGCGACGATCGTGAGCAATTCGTCGCCGACCGCGTGTCCATACCGATCGTTGACCGCCTTGAAGCGATCCAAGTCGATGAATGCCACGGCGCGTTCGGCATGGCGTCGACCGCTGGCGATGTCCGCCTCCAGAGCGCGCATGATCGACGCGCGGTTGTAGCAGCCGGTGAGCTCGTCGAACGTCGCGCGCCTCTTGAGCTCCTCGCGCATGCGCGCACTGTCGGTGATGTCGGCGACACAGGCGATCACTCCGTTGATCGTGCCGTCGTTGCCGCTGAGAGCGCGCAAGCTGATGGCGCAGAAGCGCGCTTCGCTGTTCGGCAGCGAACGGAGCTCCACCTCGAGGTCGGTCTGCAGTCCCTCGCCGAGCACCTGATCAAAGGCCTGCTCCAGCGCCGGCCGATACGCGTCGGTGACGGTCGCCAGCTGCGCCTCCACGCTGCCCATTCGCTCGACCCCGAGGATCTCGTGCAGACGGTCGTTGGTGTAGACGATGCGACGGTCCGCGTCGACCTGGAACAGCCCGACGGGAATCGCCTCGGCGACGCCCTCGAGGAGTTCGTGTGCCGCCATCTCCTCGGAGATGTCGACTATCTCGGTGATCACACAGCGATAATCGGGGTCGTTGAGCAGATTGTGATTCGTGACCTCGAACCACACCCAGGACTCGTCCCGGCGGCGGTGACGGAGCCGCACCCGGCGGCCAGGCCCCGGCGAGGCGAGCATCTCCATCCAGTTGTCGATCGCCAGCGAGTGATCGTCGGGGTGAATGAATTCGGTCGAACGACGGCCCACCATCTCCTCTCTGCTCCAGCCGAGGAGCTTCGTCATCGCCTCGTCCACCTTCACGATCACGGCATGGTCGTCCTTCCAGAGCCTGGCGATCCGCGGCGTGAGCTCCTGAGGCTCGGAAGGCACGGCTGTGCCGTCCGCGCCGTCCTCCTGAGCAAACACGCTGAGCGTCAGGATCATCCCGTGGGTCTCGCGGAGGTCAAGCGCGTAGGTCATGCCTCTGATCTCGGGTCTCCCCACCGGGTGCACCGGATAGCGCGCCGCTCCCTGCGTGACGACTCTGTCCCAGCCTTTCAGCACGGCCTCGTCGTGCTCGATCAGGTCCAGGCCTGAGCGAGCCTTCAGGACAGGGTTCCGCTTCAGCGGAACCGAGTCCGGCATCTCGACCATGATGCCCTCCGCCCGGTGGGCGGCCACGGGCGCGTCGGGATACATGTCCAGCAGTGAGGTGAGGACCACTTCCAAGGTCTGTGCGTCCAGGTGCTCCTCGTGCTCTCGATCGAACACGTCGCGCGCGAACTCGATGGCGTCAACGTGCGCCTCGGCTGCAGAGGCCTGGGGTTGGCCTTGGCTCACGAGATCGGTCCAGTCATGCCTGGGGACGACGCCGTATGGGCTTGCGTTCGCATGCAAACCATTGATCGGCCGCAGAGCGCTAAAGCTGGAGCGATCCGGCGACAGGCTGGACTTGCATTGACCGGGCCAGTGCCTCGCCCCTGCGATCGCGGCTACTCGGCAAAGCCACAGGCCGTTTATCAATACGATCGGCGCTAGTCCCGTCGCGAGCGCCTCATCGATCTGATTCGCCTCGAACTTGAGCTTCGCCATGTCCTTGCCCTTCTGTCTGTATCAGCCCGGGCGCGGCGGGTTCCACGGCGCGCAGCGCCAACTCATGCCGTCTGCGGTGATCTTCGATCTCGACGGGGTTTTGCTGGACTCTGAGACGGTCTGGAATGACGCACGCAAGGACCTCGTTGAACAAGGCGGCGGGACCTGGCGGGACGAGGCTCAGCGGGAGATGATGGGGATGAGCTCGATCGAGTGGTCGCGCTACATGCGCGAGGAGCTCGAGCTGCCGATGAGCGCAGAGGCGATCTCGGCCGCGGTCGTCGAGCGCCTGCGCCGGCGCTATCGCGAGAAGCTGCCGCTTCTGCCCGGCGCGCGGGAGGCCGTGGTCTCGCTGGCGGAGCGCTGGGCGCTCGCGATCGCCTCCTCGGCGAATCACGAGCTCATCGCACTGGTGCTCGATCTCGCGGGCCTCGCGAGGTGCTTTCGCGCATCGGTCTCCTCTGAAGAGGTGCCCCGAGGAAAGCCGGCTCCCGACGTCTACCTCGAGGCTGCCCGGAGGCTCTCGGTAGAGCCAGTCAGCTGCGCCGTCGTCGAGGACTCCGCCAACGGCATTCGGGCAGGCGCGGCGGCAGGGATGAGGGTCATCGCGATCCCCAACGAAGCCTTCCCGCCCGACGAGCAGGCGCTGGCGAAAGCGGACATCGTGCTCCCCTCGATCAAGGCCCTCGACCCTGGGGTGATCACAACCCTCATTGCACCCGGTCGATGACTTTCTTATCGAGCGTGTTCTAATGCTCTTGTCCGACGCGATCGTAAGGAGCCGCGACCATGGCGATCACCCTTCCCGACCCCGGTCCACCCAATCTCGAGTTCGAGCGCCCGGCCGACCGCGGCCACCTCGAACGAACCGCTGCTGCACTTGCCAGCCGCGGCTTCAAAGCTCGCCTCGCCGAGGACGCAGAGCAGGCGCGAGAACTGGTGCTTGGAGCGATCCCGGAGGGCTCGGAAGTGCACATCGCCCTCTCTGAGACTATGCGCGAGCTCGGCATCACGGAGGAGATCGACGAGTCTGGCCGTTACGACTCGGTGCGATCGCGGTTGAACGCGCTCGACCGCGAGACGCAGGACCGCGAGCGGCGAAAGCTCGGCGCCGCGCCGGACTACATCGTCGGCAGCGCGCACGCCGTCACCGATGTTGGCGAGATCATCGTCGGCTCGGGCTCCGGCAGCCAGCTCGGCGCCTACGCCTACGCCGGCGGCAACGTGATCCTCGTCGTCGGCCACCAGAAGCTGGTGCGCGACCTTGACGAGGGCCTGCGGCGCCTGCGCGAGTACAGCCTGCCTCGAGAGTACGCCCGCATGAAGGACGCCGGCTTCGCGGGAAGCTTGCTGGCAAAGACGCTGATCATCCACCAGGAACCCTCCGGCCGCATAGACGTCATCCTCGTGCCCGCGACACTGGGCTTCTAGGTTCAGTGGCGAATCGGGCGGGTGCGATACCCAACGAACGTCCTTTGGTTTCGATCGCCGCAGCATCGGTGCACACGGTGGACCGATGCTAAGAGGATACGGACCTCCTGGGTCGAATATGCGGGAAAGCGCGACTCAGATTGACATCGACGCGCGATCCAGATGGTTGCCACCGCATGATCACCAACGGCACCGAACGGGCTAAGCATATGGCCATTTGCGCAGTGAGCGTCGCGGTCCGGACGGTTGATGTGGTGCTTGCGAGACCGCCGGGCGGCGGCCGTCGCTGAGCTGCAAGACTGACTCTCGCGATGGAAGTCTGGCACCTCAAGAGCGGCGATCGGAGACCGCATCGGCCTGAGATCCTGTCATCGACCGACGAGGGGCGGGCCATCACGATCGACCTTCCTGCTGGCGAGATGCTCCAGGAGCATCAAGTCCATGAGGGCGCCTGGATCACCGTCATCCAAGGGGCGGTGAAGATCGCCAGCGAGACGGGCCAAACCGTCGAGGCCCAGGCCGGGGTCCTGGTTCACCTCGTACCCAAAGAGCGCCACGACGTCGTAGCTCTCACGGACGCACGTATCCTCTTGCTTCTTACTCCTTGGCCTGGCTCGGGCCATCCGGGACCAATGACGCTGAAGCAAAAGGCCGACGTGCGAGACCGTGCAGCCGAGCGGGCTGGCTGACTTCGTCGGACGAGACCTAGCGGAACTGCAACTCCTGCGCCATCGAGGCGACAACCCGGCGGTCGCGCCCGTAGAGCACCCCGCGGATGGTGCCCCGACCCCCGGCGTGGACGAGGGAGTGCACATCGAAGAAGAGCCACTCGTCCGCCCGCGCGGCTCGGTGCAGCCAGAGCGCGTGGTCGACGCTCACCATGCCGCGCCGATCCGGGGGCCCGGCGAGCTTCCAGGGGCTCGAGGCGGTCCAAGTGAGATCGCTCATGAAGCAGAGCGCGTTCTCGTGAACCCGCGGCTCGTCGGGAAGCTGATCGACGATGCGGATCCATGCCCGATGCGTCGACTGCCGGGTTCCATCGGGGCGCTCGGGCGTCGGCCCCACGAAGGCGAACTCGAATGGACCCAGGCTGGGTGTACTCGGGAGCGCCTCGGGTTCCGGCACATCCTCGTCGCGCAGTAGATCGTAAGTGCGGCCGTCGCGATCACCGGCGAACGAGCACTGCGCCGTCAGCACAGCGTGATCGTCCTGCGACGCCGTCACAGCGCGCGTGCTCGCCGAGCGTCCGTCCTTCGTGCGATCGACCTCATAGCGGATCGGTATGTCCGCGGTCGCGGCGCTCAGAAAGTACGCGTGCAACGAGCGTGCGCGCATCGAGGGTGGTGCGGTCATGCGCGCAGCGTCGAGCGACTGTGCGAGCAGGATTCCACCGAACACGTGCGAGCCGAACCACCGTGGCGAGTGCCCCACGATCAAACCGTTCCGCTCGTCCACGGTGAACGCCCGCGCTGCTTGCGCCTCAGGCATCGTCACAGCCGATCTGGGCCTCGGGTGCCGTGGGCGGTTTGCTCATTGCGAGAGGATTCATCGATATGCAGCACCCCGCAGGTCTGCCGCCTGCTGTCGGATAGCCTATGCCCATACTCCGTCGAGTCACACTCCTCGCTGCAGCGGTACTCACCTTGACGCTGGGGTCGAGCCTGGATGCCCACGCGTCGCGGTCACCCACGCGGCAAGAGGCCAGGGAAATACGCGAAGACGCCAAGCTCTACCTGAACGGGGCCGGCTGGCGGGTGAGCGGCATTCGGGTGTCGACTGTCAGCGACCAGTACGCGAAGGCGGCCGTGCGGCAGGGCCAGCGAGGGTCAGCGGGCGAGATGATCCTGCACCTGCGTCACGGCATCTGGCACGAGGCTTTCCTGGGAACCGACGGCTTCTGCTCCGCACCGGTACCCAAGCGGGTGCTGGACGACCTCGGCTTCCGCTGCTGAGCCACAAAGAGACAAGATCGCGGGCTCGCGAGAAAGGTAGCGTGGCTCTCCGTCCGGCTGAGGCTGCTCCTGTTCATCGCACTCGGTAGCGCGAACACGTGTGGGTTGTGTCCCCGCTCTTGCCTCGAAGCGACAACTCCGAGTCGATCAGAATGGCGTCAGGACTGTCTCGACGCGCTCGGCCTCTCGGTCGAGAACGGAGAGTAGGGCGGCGACGATGCGGGGGTCAAACTGGGTCCCACTGCAGCGTCGCAGCTCGTTGCGGGCGGCAACGGGCCCGATCGAGGAGCGGTAGGCCCGATCGCTGGTCATGGCCTCGTAGGCGTCGGCCACGGCAAGGATGCTGGCCTCGACTGGAATCGCATCTCCGGAGAGCCCAAGTGGATACCCATGCCCGTCGGGACGCTCATGATGGGCGCCCACCCATGCGCGTACGTCGGCGAGGCTCGGGTGCTCGAGCATCTGAGCGCCGAACTCCGGATGCCTCTTGATGATCTCGAACTCACTATCAGAGAGCTTTCCTGGCTTTCTCAGGATGCTGTCCGGAACGCCGAGCTTCCCAATGTCGTGCAGCATGCCGGCGAGTCCCACGCGCTCTATCCGCTCTTCAGAGAAACCGCACTCCCGCGCCATCATCGCGGCGTAGCGTCCGACGGTCTCTGAGTGCCGTGCGCTGCCGCTGAAACGCACGTCCACCGCCGCCGCAAGATCGAGTAGTAGCGCGACGAAACGCTCTCCGGCGATATCGCCAGAATCGGGCTCGAAGATCGCAGCGCATTGCAGCGCTGAGCTGTGGAGCACGGTGCGGTCACGGCCGCTCTGCTTAGCCGCCTGGAGCGCCTCCTCGGTCGCTCGCAGAAGCGAACTGGCCGTCTCGCCGTGACGCGGATAGGTGGCCACTCCGAAGCTGATCGTGACCGGGATGAAGTCTTCTGCAAACTCCTCGCGCACCGCGTCGCGCAGGCGCTCAGAGATCACGAATCCCTCATGTGAGCCCGTATCGGAAAGAATCAGCGCGAACTCCTCGCCACCCACCCGGGCGACCTCGTCAAGCTGCCGCTTGCCAGACCCCAACACACCCGCGATCCGCCGCAGGGCGGCATTGCCGGCAAGCTGCCCCCCACGGTCGTTGACCTCCTTGAAGCGGTCTACGTCGCCGAGCACCACGGTCATCTCGGCCTGACCGCGACGGGCGCGCTCGAGCTCGAGGTCGAGCGACTCACGAAAACCGCGCCTGTTGGAAAGCTTGGTCAGCGGATCTGTGCGGGCGGCATCATAGAGTCTTGCGATCAACGTCTCAGCACGCGCACGCATTGAGCGGATCAGGATCGCTGCCACCAGCAGAGTCCCCATCGCGACGAGCCACCACTCCGCGATCCCATCCGGCGGAGGTCGCGCCAACAGCAGCGCACCGTATGCGAGTCCGGCATAGGCGATCTGAACGGCGGTCTGCCTCGCTGTCAGGAAGTAGGAGGCATATAGGAACACCCATAGGTAGAAGAACACCAGCGGGCCGGGGCTCTGCCCGGAGAAGTAGGCCACTCCCGCGATCAGCGTGCTCCCCCAGAGGAGTGCAATCGGCAATACGCGGGTCGGCAACGTGGAGGCGCCCCAGAACAAGGCGGCGGCGATGAGGTAGGCGTTGCCCACGATCAGCAGCAGTCCGACCTCGCTGGCACGCCGCGAATGCGGGAGCGCGATCGTCAACAACGCCAGGGTCGCGCCGGCGGCAAACAGGGCGGCGAGAGCACGGGCCATCACGCCGCGCTCGAACTCGCTTGCGAACGCCTCTGAATCGGCCGGTACGGCCTGCTCGTCGCCGCTCAAGAACATCGCTATTCTCAGTCGATATCAGTCCGGCAGTCCGAATTCATTAGTACCGGCACGACTTCTGGACGCCTCTTCGACGCAGCCACCTCGGGGCGACGAGCTGGAAACCAATGCCGGTCTCCGCCCTGGCCTCAACGAGGGGGTTTATTCGCAGTGCTGCAGCGAACGCGGAGTTCGCTGATCGTCCCCCACCCTTGACCGCGGCGCCGTTAGCGTCACGCCAGGGTGCTGCGCCACCGCCACGGCCCTATCGGATCACGGTGCGCGCGCTGCGACGACGCGATGTACGCTCACATGTGAGATGGCCTATGACGATGAACTTGCCCACCGGCTCCGCGAACAGCTGGCCGGTGAGGAGGGTGTGACCGAGAAGGCGATGTTCGGCGGGCTCGCCTTTCTCTTGCAGGGCAACATGGCGATCACAGTCTCCTCTCACGGAGGGCTGATGGTCAGGGTGGGGGTCGAGGCTGCCGAGGACGCCGTGGCGCGTCCGCATGTAAAACAGATTGAGATGCGAGGAAGGCCGATGCCGGGCTGGATCCATGTCGCGGCCGACGGTGTGAAGACAAGGCGCCAGCTCGGAGTCTGGGCGCGACGCGGGATGGAGTTCACGCGCACACTGCCCACCAAGGGCTGAGCGTGTCGGCGCGCCGGACTGTCCGCGATGCCTGAGCTTCGCATCGTCAACCCGGTGTTTGCGTCAGGACGAGGAGTCGCACGGGATGCTGGCGCGCCTCGAACACGTACGGCACATCCACTGGGAAGGCGGCGTAATCGCCCGCTGCGAGTTCCGTGATGCGCTCGGTCGGGCCCGTGATCAACCGGCCCTGCAAGACATACACGTGCCCTCTGCTGCCATCGGCATGCGGCTCGGGTTCGTAGATGTGGCGTGGACGCAGGGCGATCTCGGTGAGCGTCGCTGTCTCGAACGGTGAGAGGGCGTCCAGCTCGCGGCTGCGCACGGCCGCCAAAGGGTCCGGCTCAGCCGCCGTTGCGCGCACCACCCGGATGCGCTCGAGCGGAGGCGCTTCGAGCAGCTCACCCAGCGAGACCCTCAGAGCTCCGGCCAGGCGCTCGATGGTTCCGACGGTAGGGTTGCACTTGCCGCCCTCCACGCCCGACAACGTCGCCTTGCTGAGCCCCGTCGCGCGGGCCAGCTCCGAAAGCGAGAGCGAGCGCGCGATCCGCAGGCGACGTAGGTTCGCCGCGAGTACCTCTTGCGCGCCCGGGGATGGCTGATCGGTTACCATGTAGAACGAACGCTCCGTTCAGTTTAGCAAACCATGCCGAAGGTCATCTTCTACTTCGATCTCGGGTCGCCCTACGCCTACCTGGCGTCCGAGCGCCTGCCGACCCTGCTGCCCGAGTCCGTCGTGTGGCAGCCGCTGCTGCTCGGCGGGCTGTTCAAGCTGAACGGGCGCAGCTCATGGGCGCTCGGCGACTATCGTCGCCGTCAAGTTGGCATGGCGGAGATCGAGGCGCGCGCACGACGCTACGGCCTGCCCGCGCTTCGCTGGCCCGACCCGTGGCCCAGCGACTACCTGTACGCGATGCGAGTGGCCATCTTCGCGTTCGGCGCGGGGCGCGGGCGCGAGTTCTGCATGGGCGCCCTACGCGACGCGTTCCAGCGCGGCCAGGACCTGAGCATCAAGGCACATGTGCTCGATGCCGTCGAGCGCGCCGGCCTCGGCAGGGATGAGGCGGACGCGGCCACGCACGATTCGGAGATCAAGCAGCAACTGCGCGTCGCGACCGAGGCCGCCCACGCGCTAGAGGTGCTCGGAGTCCCCACGATCGCAATCGACGACGAGCTCTTCTGGGGCGATGATCGCCTGGAGGAAGCGGGTGCCCATCTCCGCAGCCGCGCGGTCGCAGACGCACCGTCCGATCGGTGAGAGTCAGCAGCACGGGGCGCCAGGGCTCCGGCGCTGGCAGGCACTCCGGTCGAGGTAAAGTTCCCGCACCACCTTTCAGCCAGGCATTATGGGTAGTCACAAGGGTCAACGGGCTTCGGCTGGGACCGGTGAGATGACGCTGATGCGCCAGGGGGACGCGATACAGGGGCGGAGGACGTGAGGTGGGCCAACCATCCGGTTGGGCCGTGGTCCCTCCAACGCGGGCTCGACTCGGCGGGACACCTGCCGGGATGGCGTCGTCGTCCGGACTCGTGTCGTCTGGACCCGCACTTGCGGTCGTCGGGGTCCCGCGGTGGTTGACGGTAGCGCCGTTGTCGGTGCGCCCTCGCAGGAGCGCCAGGCGATCACTCGGTCGGCCCCTCGGCGTGGACGCCGCGTCTCCACACCCAGTGCAGTACTCGCGGTCGCGGTGCTGGGCAGCTTCATGGCGTTCGTCGACGCCACGATCGTCAACATCGCCGTGCCCAACATCGCGCACGAATTCTCGAGCCCGCTGTCGAGCGTCTCGTGGGTACTGAATGCCTACAACATCGTGTTCGCGGCCTTCCTCGTGGGCGGAGGGCAGCTCGCGGACCTGCTCGGCCGCCGGCGGGTGTTCTCGTTCGCGCTGATCCTGTTCGCGCTCGGGTCGGCGCTGTGCGCGGCATCCCCCTCGCTCGGCCTGCTGGTCGCGGCCCGAGTGCTGCAGGCCGCGGGTGCGGCGATGCTGGTTCCGAGCTCGCTGGCGATCGTGCTCGAGGCGTACGAGGCGCGCAAGCGCATGCACGCGGTCGCTCTGTGGTCGGCGGTGGCCGCGCTCGCGGCAGGCATCGGACCTCCGCTGGGCGGCCTGCTGATAACGGCCTCCAACTGGCGCCTGGTGTTCCTGGTGAACATCCCCGTGGGGCTGGCCGCGTTCGCGCTGGCACGGCGGGTACTCGTCGAGAGCCGCGCACCCGGGCGCAGACGTGTCCCGGACCTGCTCGGCGCGGTCGTGTTCGCCGCGGCGATCGCATCGTTCGTGCTCGCCGTCGTCAAGGGGCAGGAATGGGGCTGGGGCAACGGGCGCATCGTGGCGTCGTTCCTCGTGTCGCTGCTGCTCGGCGTGTACTTCGTGTGGCGCTCGAGCCGCCAGCGCATCCCGGTGATCGACCTGTCGCTGCTGCGCATCCGCTCGTTTGCGCTGTCGAACGGAGTCACGGTCGTGATGGCCAGCGGCTTCTATTCCTACACCCTCTGCAACGTCCTGTTCCTCACGAGCGTCTGGCGCTACTCGGTCCTCACGGCAGGCCTCGCGCTGATGCCCGGGCCGTTCATGGCGATGGCGGTCGCCGGCCCGGCCAGCCGACTTGTCGAACGCGTGGGCCACCGCAGAGTGGTCGTCCCAGGCGCGTTGGTCTGGGCCGCGGGGATGGCCTACTTCGCCACCACGCTCGGCGTCACACCCGACTTCCTGGGCGGGTGGCTGCCCGGGATGCTCATCCTCGGCGTCGGAGCGGGGCTTACGTTCCCCACGCTGAGCGGCGCCGCGGTGGGATCGGTGCCCGGGCCGCGCTTCGCCGTGGCCACGTCGCTGAACTCGGTCGCGCGTCAGCTGGGCGCGGCGCTCGGCGTGGCGATCCTGATCGCGATCATCGGTACCCCCACGCCGCTGCAGGCGCTGCACGCGTTCGAGCACGGATGGCTCTTCGCCGGCGGCTGTTTCCTAGCCGGTGCGCTGGCGTGCAGCGCGCTGGTTGTCCAGCGAGCGAGCGCCACGGACACGCTGACGGGCCAGGCGTCAGAAAGTGCGAGTGACCCGGCCGAGGCTCTGGGCGAGGGGGCGCTCCTCGACGACGGGGCGCTGCCACCGCTCGCCGAGTCAGAGGGCGTGCACGCTGTCGGCGAGCCTCAGTCTGTGGCCGAGTTCCTGCGCAACGTGCCCGTTTTCGCCCCACTCTCCGACGCGATGCGCGCCGAGATCGCCGAGCTCGGGAGCGCGGTCAGCCTGAAGCGAGACGAGTGGTTGTTTCGTGAGGACGATTACGCCGACAGCGTCTACATCGTGCGTCTCGGTCAGCTCGAGGTGATCCGCGAGGGCCCCGAGCCCGAAACGGTGAACACCGTCACGCGCGGCGCCGTGCTGGGCGAGCTCGCGCTTCTCAGCGACTCCAACCGAACTGCCTCGGTCCGAGCGCTCCGGGACACCGAGTTATTGCAGATCACCCGACCCCACTTTGAGTCACTCCTTCGCTCCGAGCCCGAGCTAACCCTCAGCCTGGCGCGCGTGCTCGGCGCTCAGCTGCGGGCCAGTCGCGCGATCCCCCTCAGGCGCGGACGCCCCGTGGTCATCGCCCTTCACGCCCTGGGCGACGACGTGCCGTTGATCGATCTCGCAGACGAACTCAGCCGGATGCTCTGCACCTGGGGTCGGGTGGCGGTCTTGTACCCCGGCGACGGGGACGCCCCTGGCGCCCTGCTCGACGACCGGCTCCGCGAGAGAACGACCTCACAGGACGCAGTGGCCAAGTTCACTCCGCTGGTCGAGAGCTGTGAGCGCGACCACGATCAGGTGATCCTGGTGTGCGGCTCATCCGAGCGCACGATCGGGTGGGACGAGTTCTGCCTTGCCCGGGCCGACAAGGTGCTCGTCGTCGTGGGCGCGACCGTTGATGGCAGCCGCCAGCCGGTGTCCCACGCCGGCCAATGGGCAAGCCTGCGCGGGTGCGACCTGCTCGGCTACGGCGTTGAACGGGGGTCGGAATCATTGATGGAGTGGATGGCAGAACTGGCACCCGTGAGCACCTTCGCGATCAGGACCGATCGTCACCGTCGCGGCGATATGGCCCGTATGGCTCGCCGGCTAGCCGGGCGGGCGGTGGGCGTCGTGCTCAGTGGCGGCGGAGCGAGGGCGTTCGCCCATCTCGGGGTTATTGAGAGGCTGCAGAGCGCCGGGGTGGTGATCGACCGAGTCGGGGGCGTGAGCATGGGCGCGTTCATCGGCGGCTTGCTCGCCGCCGGACACGACAGCCACGCTATCGACGCGTGCTGCTACGAGGAGTGGGTGCGCCGCAACCCGATCAACGACTACACCTTGCCGCGAACGGCTTTGACCAAGGGGCAGAAGGGGCGGGCGATGCTCGAACGGGTCTTCGGCGATGTGCGGATCGAGGAGCTCGACCGCGCCTTCTACTGTGCAAGCGCCGATCTCAGGAACAGCAGCCTCGTGATAGACCGCGATGGTCCCCTCTATCTGGCAGTTGGATGCAGTATGGCGCTACCACTGATAGCGCCCCCGCAGCTGCGCGCCGAACGGGTGCTGATCGACGGCTCGCTGCTGGACAACCTGCCGCTCGCGCCGATGACGCTCACCGGCGAGGGTCCGGTTGTTGCCATAGACATCAAGGGTGGCGAGGAGCACCCGCGCCAAGACGCCGTCAACATCGACGATCGCGCGCGGGAGAGCGGGGGGAAGCGAGGCGTGCGCGTGCCGTCGCTCCCGGGGACGATCTCTCGCATCGCCCTGCTGTCGAGCTCCAACACCAGCGAGGCGGCACGCCTGCACGCCGACTTCAAGATCGAGGTGCGGGTGTCGGGTGTCGGGCTGCTCGAGTTTCACCAGATCGACGAGGCGCGGGCTGCCGGCCGTCGAGCCGCTTCCCGGGCACTCGAGGAGCCCCCGGCCTGGTTGCTGCCCAAGCACGTCCCGATCTCCGACCCCACTGGCCGACGTACGGTCATAAGGGTCTAGCTGGAGCGCTCGGGGGGGAGATGCGCGTGATCGGGAGTGAGGACATCGACAAGGCCCGCGCTGCCGCCCAACGGCTCGCCGAGTCGGGAGGGTAGGCGGTGTCGCGGGAGAACGTGGAGGTTGTCCTTCGCTTGCAGCCCGGTCCTGAGGTGGATCTCGCGCATCTGTTCCGCAACGACGACCGCTGGGCAAGGTTCAAGAAGGCTGCAGGCCCGATCTACCACTCGGACTTCACGAGTGCCGCTGCCCTGCTCGGGATCGACAGCATCTCTGCGGGCTTGGACGGCCTGAGGGAGTTCTGGCTCGACTGGCTGGCACCTTGGGCGACCTATCGGACCGAGGCCGAAGAGGCGATCGATCTTGGCGAGCGGGTCCTTGTGCTCAGTCGCTCGTACGGACGTCTCGAGGGGGGCGCGCAGGAGGTCGAGGAAGCCCCCGCCTCTGTCTGGACGGTCCGCGGCGAGAAGATCGCCCGCATCGAGTTCTACGCGGACCGCCCCGAGGCCCTCAAAGCCGTCGGATTGCAGGGATAGGCGCGCCGTGGGGATGCTCGCAATCCAACGGGAGCAGCACGGGCATGCGGGCGTAGACTGGCGGTTGTGCAGCCGCCGGCGGCGCCAAACGTCTTCGCCAGTCAGGCATAGGCAATCAGACGCACGTTCAAAACTAACCCTGTCAGGAGTGGAAATGCCGCTACAAGGTGAGTACGCGCCAAGCCCGTGGGACTGGGTGCGCGAACAAGTCGAACAGTATGAGGCGAGCAACGGCCAGCGTGCCAACACTCTCCTGGACACCGGTCTTCCCGTGGTCATCATCACGACCCGAGGGCGAAAGAGCGGGAAGATCCGCAAGTTCCCCCTCATGCGTGTCGAGCACGACGGCGAGTACGCACTCGTCGCTTCCTTGGGAGGCGCCCCGACGAACCCGACCTGGTACGGCAACCTTATCGCCGACCCCGCGTTGATGATCCAGGACGGCGCGGAGCCGCACGACTTCAACGCGCGTGAGGTTCAGGGCGACGAACGGGCGTTGTGGTGGGAGCGCGCCGTCGAGGCCTATCCCAGCTATGCGGATTACCAACTGAAGACGAGCCGGATCATTCCAGTCTTCGTGGCCACTCGATCAGACTCATAGCGCGCGCCGGCACGCCAGGGTGTGGCAGTTAGCGGACGATGACAGCGCCGTTCTTTGCGCAGCTCTGCAAGAAGGCCTCAGTGGCGGCCACGTCGAGGGGACGGGCGAAGAAGAAGCCTTGCCCGCTGTCGCAGTCCTCATCTCTGAGCTTGGACAGCTGCTGCTGCTGCTCGATGCCCTCGGCGAAGGTCTCTATCGAGAGAGCCTTGCCGAGCTGCACGAGGGTGTGGATGAGAGTCTCGCCCTCCTTGTTTTGGCTGAGCCCCGCGATGAATGACCGGTCGATCTTCAGCGCATCGACCGGGAACCGCTGTAGATGAGCAAGTGACGAGTAGCCGGTGCCGAAGTCGTCGATCGCGACGCGAACGCCGAGCCGCTTGACCTCGGCCAGCCGGCGAGCGGTTTCCTCGACGTTGCGCATGAGCGTCGTCTCGGTGATCTCGATCGTCAGCGCTGTCGGCTCCAGGCCACTGTCAGACAGCGCTCCTTCTATGTCGGCTATCAGCTGATCGCTGTCGAGCTGGCGTGCCGAAACGTTGACGGCCATGCCGATCGCATAGCCGGCCTCTCGCCACGCGGCGCCCTGGGAGCAAGCATGCTCCAGGACCCACTTGCCGATCTCCGTGATGAGTCCGGTCTCCTCGGCCAGCGGGATGAACTCATCGGGCGGGACGACCCCTCGCACTGGGTGCTCCCAGCGGATCAAGGCCTCCACGCCCGTGGTGCTCATGTCGCTCAGGGCGAACGTGGGCTGGTAGGCGAGGAAGAACTCGTTCTTCTCAAGGGCATCGCGAAGGTCCAACTCGAGCTCCGTGCGCTTCTGGATGGTGTCCTGCATGCCGGTCTCGAACACGGCGTAGCGATTCCTACCGTCCCACTTGGCCTGGTACATCGCTATGTCCGCCTGGCGCAGCAGCTCTTCGGCCGAGGTTTGTCCACCCAGCGCGATCCCGATGCTTGCGCTCACGGTGAAGCCGGTCTCCTCGCCCGCTCCGAGCCTGAATGGAGACTTGAGCGCTTCGAGCAGGCGCTCGGCGACCAGCTCGGGCCCGGCCTCGAGTGAGAGCTCCTCACAGATCACAACGAACTCGTCGCCGCCGAGACGTCCGAGCGCATCGGAGCCGCGCACCACACCATCGAGCCTCGCGGCGACCGCTTGAAGCAGCTGATCGCCAGATGCGTGGCCGAGAGTGTCGTTGACGGTCTTGAAGTTGTCGATATCGACAAACAGGGCCACAACCTGTGCCCGGCTGCGAGCGCAGCGTGCGAGCATCTGCTCTGCGCGATCTAGGATGAGCGTCCTGTTCGGCAGGCCGGTCAGCGCGTCGTGGGTCGCCAGGAACGAGAGCTCCTCCTCCCGCCGCGCCAGCTCTTCATCTGTTCGCTGGCGCTCAGTGTCAAAGCACTTGGACATCTTCACAAGGCTGAACTCGAGACTCAGCTGCACAATGCTCAAGGCTTGGGAGAGCGCCTCGGGCGCTGAGTCCAATTGCGCGGCGCTCTGCCGCAGCACCTCGGCCACCGAGTCGCGCCACCACACACACCGTTTCGTCAGCTGGTTCAGCGACGCCGCGCGGTGGGCCGCCAGCTCTCCGTAGATGACCCAGGTTTCCCTGCCAACCTCGATGGCCACCTCCGCACCCTCCCCTGCCATCCACCGAGCTACCGCCATCGTAGAGCTTCTGTTGATTCGCTCGAAGCGGTCCTGAACCAACGTGTCGACATCGTGGCCCCGTCCCCTGGCTCGAGCCGCCGTCAAGTCGAACACATCCGCCGCCCGCGCCTTCAGCGCTTCGCCGAGAGGACGGACATCCTCCCTCAGTTCGGACATTGCCGCGGGCGGCGTCGGCGGCGCCGGCGTCTGATCCGCTTCAGGGTCCGGGGACTGCTCTTGAGCTGCCATCACATGCTAAGTCGGCCACGGGCCCACACTCCTTGAGGCCGCATTCTTCGCCTAGGCAATTCTTCGCCCGCCCAAGCTGCTCTTGAGGATGCTCCCGTTCCGCAGCGCCCGCGAGCTGAGCGTAGGCTCCGTCTCATGAGCGATAAGGGGGATTGCCGGCCGAGGCGGCCCGTCTGGCCGGCCTGTGGATCGGCGTCGAGTCGTAGAAGGGAGGGTTGATGGGATCTGTGCGCAAGGAACTCGCCGTCAACGCCAAGGCGGAGGACGTGTGGGACGCCGTGCGTGATTTCGGCGCATTGCGCACACGGCTCGTCCCGGGCTTCGTCACCGACACGCAGATGGACGGGCGCGATCGGATCGTCACGTTCTTCACCGGCTCGGTGCAGCGCGAGCCGCTCGTGGACCTCGACGACGACGCGCGGCGGCTCGTCTATTGCGCCGTGGACTCTCCGATGGGAGCCACGCACTACAACGCATCGGTGCAGGTTTTCTCGGACGGGGAGGACAGCAGCCGCCTCGTGTGGGTCGTCGAATTCCTGCCTGATGCGCTAGAGGACAACCTCGACGCGGTGATGGATCGCGGCGCTCAGACAATGAAACAGACGCTCGAGGACGTCGCCTGATCGGTCGGCTCTCAGCTCGGCGTCGCTGATGGTCCATGCGAGCCGCCCGACGAACTGCGCTGCTGCGTGGTCGGTGCTCAGGTGCACCGAATGGACGTGCTCGTCGAGCCAGACCGAGGCGTCGGCGGACGGGGGATGGATCGGTGGTGACGATGACTCTTGGCATCCGAGGCTCCTTCGGGACTTGGCGGTGATGAGGTGGGCAAGGCATCCGCTGCGACAGCGGGCGACTCTGGGAGGCGCGTCCGGGGAGGGCGAGGGGCACCCTCCCCGGACGCGAGGAGGAGATACCTCAGGAACGACTACAACGTTCGATCACGCGGCTCCCCGCCGACGTACCGCCGGTCAGAGGGCACTGCCTGGCGTTTCTGTCCGCCAACTGCGGGTATGCGAGAACAAACATTGTCTATAAACTCTACCAAGATTCTATACTTTGTCAAGGGCACTACTTCCGCACAGGGATGGCGCTGCTGCCCCTCCACCAGTTCACTGCTGCGCCTCCTCGAGAGGCCGGAGACGCCGACCCTGCCAGCTACTCTCGCGCTCAGCCCGGTACCTATCAATGCGAATCGAGAGGAAGCTCAATGGCAGCGACGGACCAGCAGCAGAAGCCGGTCATGAACGATCCCTTGCGCCACCACAAGCACTACGAGCGGGGCGGCAAGCACCCGTCGCCCTATGCCGGCGGAAGCAGCTTCATGGAGCGCATGTCCGAGAATGTCGCTTCGGGCATGGGCACCGTGCAGTTCGTCCTGATCGGCTCGCTCATCATCCTCGCCTGGGTGCTCATCAACGGCGCCGTGAAGTACCTCGAAAGCACCGGCAAGGCTCTGTCCAAAGGCGGCGAATTCGATCCGGAGCCGTGGATCCTGCTGAACCTCATCTTCTCCGGCGTCGCGTTCTACACGGGCGCGCTGGTCATCATCGCCCAGAAGGCACAGACGAGGACCGACAAGGCAAACGAGGAAGCTTCGGCTAAGCACAGGGACGAGCTGGCAAAGTTTCAGACCGACCTGCTCACGAAGAACACCGACCTGACCGAACAGATCCACACGTTGAGCCAGAAGATGAGTACGCTCACCGAAGAGGTTCATCAGGCTACCTGCAGGGGGAGCGCCTCTCCAACTTGACGCTGATCATCCCGAGGGCCCGCCACCGGGTTATGCGCCCTGCACAAGCCCGGAATCGACTTTTCGAGCCTTGTCCTGATACATCGCGCCGTCGGCGTGCCTGATCAGCTCTGCCACCGTGCGACCGTCGTCGGGCCAGATCCCTCCTCCGACGCTCGCGCTGAGCGAGAGCGAGACATCGCCCAGCATGAACGGCTCGATGAAGGCCGAACGCACACGCTGCTCGGCGGCGCGAAGCTGATCGTCGCGGTGGACGTCTGAGAGGATGATCGCGAACTCGTCGCCGCCCAGACGGGCGACGTCATCGCTGCCGCGACCGATCGCGCCCAAACGTTCGGCCGCCTGGCAGAGCAGCTCGTCGCCGGCCTCATGACCGTAGAGGTCGTTGACCTGCTTGAAGTCGTTGAGGTCGACGAACAGAAGGCCCACCTGCTCGTGTCCGTGGTCCGCGCGATCCATGACACCGTCGATTTGCTGTCTGAAGCCGACGCGGTTAAGTAGTCCCGTCAGTCCGTCATGGTTGGCCTTGCGGCGCAGTTGGTCCACGAGCCGCCCGTTCTGGATCGCCGGTGCTGCAAGCGCCGCGACGCCGGTTAGATGCTCCAGGCGCTCGCTGTCGAGCCGCACCCGCTCGGGCCGCTCCGCCACCGAGACGGTGAGGGCGCCCAGGAACGCGTTGCGTGCGACGATCGGAACCAACACAAGTGCAGCGAGGTCGAGTTTCGCCATCAGCCCGCGCATGTACGGATCATCGGTGCCCGTCTCGAAGAAGAGGGGGCGCGGCTCCGAGATCATCTGAGCCAGACGGGGGATGTCCGTGGGGCCGATGGATATGCCTCGCAGGTACGCTGCTTGGTCGCGTTTGCGTGCCCACGCCGCGAGGGATGTCAGGTGCTCCTCGCCCTCGTCCCACAGCCACACCCCCATCCCGTCGCAGTCCACCACCTCGGGGACCGCAAGGGCGAGGCGCTCGGCGACCTCCTCGCTCGTCCCCGCCTGCGCCAGGGCATGGGAGAGCGAGAGCAGCGAGCTCGCTTGTTTGTGGTGCCGTGCAGACTCTTGCAGTGCCGTGGCCATATCGAGCACCGCGGCGGCGTGCTTGGCGTAGAGACCGAGCGCCTCCCGGTCCTGCGGGAAGAACTGGATCGCACCCGGGTAGCGAGCGATCAGCTGTCCATACTGGCGCCGGCTGGAGGTGACCTCGACGACCAGAGTTGAATCGCCGACGGGGGCGCCGTGTTCGAGCGCCGCGCGCGCGAGCGCCCCCGCCTCGCGACGGTCGATGCCGTGACTGTAGACCTGCAGCTCGCCACCGGACTCGGTGTGCACCGCCAGGATATGGCTCGGGGCGCGCACGGCGTTGGCCGCCCGTTCGACGATGCGATGCAGCACCGTGTCGAGGTCCTCGGTGGAGACCAGGTCTGAGGCGGTGGCGTAGGCGCCCTGCAAGCGTTCTGACATCGCCAGCATCTGGGCCTCGAGCGCGGTGACGCGCTGTTGGGGATCGACGGCCGTCGCGGCCAGTGCGGCATCCCAGGTGACCGTGTATGAGCACTGGGCGCCCCCGCGCGCCTGGCATTCGGTCTCCTCGACGTGCGCGAGTGGCAGCCCGAACAGGATCGGCGCGTTCGCGAGCATCCCGGCCGTCCAGTCGCACATGAGAAGGCGGCGCGTGAAGCCCTCCCGCGCTGCCGCCCTGACGACGGCATGTCCGGGACTGGCCTCGATCGCCTCAAGCTCGGTGACCGTGCTGAACTTCGGCGCCGTCTGTGCGACCACACGCAGCACCGCCTCAACTGAGCCCAACGAGCGCAACAGCGTCGCAACCTGCGTGCCGACATGCCGGAGCAGCGTCGACTCGCCGACCCGTCGCGCGAATGTCGGGTCGCCCGTCTCGAGCGCTCCCGCCTCAAGCAGCGCGCACGCCTCGTCCAGCGAGATCCAGTTGTCGAGGTTTTCAAGATAGGAGGCCTCGCGCTTGGTTCCGGCGCGCTCGAGCAGAGCCGTGACCGCCGGCTCACCGCCCGCCGTGCGTATGAGCCCCAGCGCAACGTTTGTCAGCGTGCAGCAGATGTGCCGATCCGTGCTATCTGAAGGCTCGGCCACGGCCGGTTCTGGGTGCATGCAGATGTGATCGGCGCTCGGACCTGGCCGCTTGAAGATCCTGGGCCAGGTTCCGCGCTCTACCTCTTGGTCTGGTGTCGCTGGTGAAACCCGCCAGACCAACAACGGCGGGCCTCTCCCTCACTCGTTACCCCATGCGGTGGTTGCCGGGATCGCCTCGATGCCGTCGGTTTCGCGCGGCCCACCCCATCACGCAGTCGGGCGTAATGGGGTGGACTGGCTGGGCTGCCGCAAGTTAGGCTCCCGGCGGCAGCTACGGCGTTATCCGAACGACCTGGCCGTGAGTACTCGCCGAAATCCAGACACGTCCATGTCTCCTCTCCTCTTCGACGCAGACCAGCGGTCTGCTGGTTGAGCGGATCGTCCCGCCGAATCACGTGCGCCGAGAGCGTGGCGATGCCCGCGGGCGATGCCAAAGGGAGGCGCACTCTGGCCGCTATTAGGGGCCAACGCTCGGCTGAGAACCCTGCTGATACGCAACGCAAAGACGAGGAGCACAGTGGCGCAGAGACTCCGCGCTTTGGCACCGACTCGATGGCCGCATCGGCTCGCAGATCAGGATGAGCAGATCGCCTGCGCGGTGATCGTCATCGTGTCCGCCGACTTGAAAGGAGCCGCGAACACCTGACCGCTGGCGCTCCAGCTCCCACCCGCACGGCTGGCGGATGCACGGGATTCGACGATCCCGAAGGAGCCAGCGTAGTCGGAGTCAGTAGCGAGCGCGCCGCCTCCCAGCAGGATGTGGCCCGCAGCGCACGTCGCAGTCGCAGGACCGATGATCGTGTCGGCCGGCGGGTTATTGGCAGAGACGCTAGATGCTGTTGCGGCGCAGTCGATGTTCGCCACGCCCGAGCAGATCACAGAGCCCGCGATCAGACCGGTCGCACCAGTGGGACCCGTCGTGCCCGCTGCACCAGTCACCCCTGACGAGCCGGCGACGCCTGCTGATCCAGCCGATCCGGTCGTCCCATGCGCGCCCGTCGGCCCCGTCACCCCGGGTGCGCCGGTGACACCGTCGGGTCCCTGCCCCCCCATTGGTCCGATTTCGCCGGTAAGGCCATTGAGGCCATTCAGCCCGGGTAGACCAATCTGGCCGGTGCTGCCGGCGGGGCCGGTAGGGCCAGTGGCTCCAGCGGGCCCGGTCGCGCCGCTAACGCCCTGAGGGCCGGTCGCGCCGGTTTGTCCTCCAGCGCCGGTAGGACCGGTCACGCCGGTAGGCCCAGTCGCGCCTGTGACTCCCGTCGGGCCAGCTGGACCGGTCGGGCCGGTTGCGCCGGTTATGCCCGTGGCTCCGCTGGGTCCGGTCGGCCCTATGCCGAACATGCTCGGATAGACAACGAGCGTCGACCCAGCCGGCACGGCGACTGTGCCGCCCGAGATCCCCAACCCAGTCAACGGCTGGGAGACGTTTTGCTCGTCTGGACCGGGGATGCCTGTCCCAACGTTGATCGTCCAGAGCACGCTGCCGCTTGCGCTGGAAAGGCCGTAGACGTTTCCGGACGATCCTCCTTGCCGCGGTGATCCTGACGGTGCTGCTCATCGCGCCGTTGTTCGTCCGCTGCTGATTGTAGGCGCCGCCGCCGGTCTCGTCCTCGGCATCCTTCGGGTGGCGGCGCGGGCAGGTGCGCTCGCTGCCTCGCTGATCGGGTGCGTGGCCCGCGCAAGGCGGAGCGTCCCACGACCTCTGGAGGACACGCACGCTCCGGTCCACACCGGTTCGTAGCCCGCGCCCCGCGGATCACCCGGCCCTCCGAGCCGGCCGCTGCGCGTCCGACTGGGAGGCTCACGTGGTTCCATCGATGGACCGGGACGAACTCGCCGCAGAGCCGCGCCGACGACAGTGGGACAACCCCTGTCCGCGTGAGAACGCTCGGCCCGGACCGTGCCAGGCCCTCGGAGCCGCGCGCTAACTCCGGCCATCCGACTCGTCGATTGTCACGTTTGTGTGTCGCCTCGTGTCATTGGGGTAGACCCGCGCTAAGCGCCCCGACGGCCAGCCAGACCGCCCTCGGCGTCTCTTGCGGGCCCATGACTACCTCAATCGATTGGAGGACCACCATGCAGCCACGTATCGAGAACCCCGCGGTGACTGTCCCCGGCGCATTGGCGGCGTTTCAGAAGCTCGGGGCCGCAATCAAGCAGTCCGGCGTACCGGAGACAACGCTGCAACTAGTCGAGGCGCGAGCCAGCCAGATCAACGGGTGCAGCGTGTGCCTGGACATGCACTCGCGCGAGCTGAAAGCCCTTGGAGAGCCCGACCAGCGCATCTTCATGGTCGGCGCCTGGCGGGAGGCTCCCTACTTCAACGACGCCGAGCGCGCCGCCCTGGCGCTGACCGAGGCCACCACGCGGCTCGCCGACAGCTCCGATCCCATCCCTGACGAGGTGTGGGAGGAGGCAGCGAGCCGTTACGACGAAACTCAGCTCGCCGGGCTAGTGCTCGCGATCGCGACGATCAACGCCTTCAACCGCGTCAACGCCGCCACGCGGCAGATCACCGGCGACTGGGTCGCCCAGTACATCCAGCCGAGCCGGCCCGCCGCCCAGGCGGCCTGACCACCGATTCCGTCTGCCCTGGTCGTCAAGCGTGCGGGTGAGCGGCGGCATCACGCACCGCTCACCCGCGTCGATTGCTCACGACCGTCCTCGATCCAACGATCGGGTTCCGCCGTACGGGGCCGTTATCCCTCGGTCGCGGGCAGCCTCCAGGTCTGTCGCGGACGTCGGCGGGGCTGGATGGTCAGGCGTCGAGGAACTGCACTTCAATGATTGGGCTCGTTGCGGCCCAGGACTCGAGCTCGGCTTCCCCGCCCGATTCCCGCGAGGAGTTCGTACAGCACGCGCCGGCGCTCGGGCGGATCGGTGACGAGGCGAGCGCGGGCCGGGAGATCGATCTGCGCCGTTTCCTTGAGGTGAAACACGAACTCGGGATCCGCGACGAGGTTTGCGTACCAGTCTCGCTGGCCCGGGAGACCACTGATGTAGATTCGTCCGCCGAGATTGTGAAACCAGATCTCGATCCGGCGCGGCTGTCCGGATCGCCGACCCGTCGTCGTGATGTCGATCGTGCGATCGCTGGCCAGTGCGCGGCGCGCTCGCTCGTCGATCACCGAGGGTTCGTCGGGTAGTTCAGACAAGGGGATCGATCGTCTTGCGATGGTCGTCGATGAGGTCAAACGTGTTGCCGTAGGCCAGGCTCGCGCCACCGAACTCCCCTGGGAACCCGAGTGGCACATGGCTGGCGTGATCGAGCGCCTCTAACTCATGCGGCTCGAGGTCGATCTCGACCGCCGCGAGATTGTCAGCGAGCTGCCCCTCGGTCCGCACACCAACGATCGGGATCGTTACTGCTCGTTGCTGCTGGGCTCGCACCCACGCGATCGCTATCTGACTGGCGCTCGCACCGCGCGCGTGGGCGACCTGGTTGACCGCGTCCGCGATTGCGAGGTTGCGCTCAGACAGGGTCCGTTGCGCATATGCGCCGCCGATGCCGGCCACACGACTGTCGGCGGGGCGCTCGCGATCGGAGCCGTAACGGCCCGTGAGCAGTCCGCCCCCGAGTGGTGCCCATCCGGTCACGGCGAGATCGAGGGCGCGTGCCATCGGCAACAGCTCGCGCTCGACGGTGCGCTCGACCAGGCTATATGGAACCTGGAGAGCGCAGAACGGGGTCATGCCGCGCTCCTCGGCGAGGGCGACGGCTCGGGAGACGATCCACGCCGGTGTGTCGGAGATCCCGACGTAGAGCACCTTGCCGGCGCGCACTAGGTCATCCAGCGCGCGTATGACCTCCTCGACCGGGGTGAAGGCGTCCCAGATGTGCACCCAGTAGAGGTCGATGTAATCCGTCCCGAGTCGTTTGAGGCTCGCGTCGATTGCGCGGTGCAGGCTCTTGCGATGCGAGCCACCGGCGTTGGGGTCCTCGGGGTCGGCGCTGACGGTGTACTTGGTTGCCAGTACCCACCGGTCACGTTCCGGGCCGATCACCTCGCCGACGATCCGCTCACTCTCGCCGCCGGCGTAGTTGTTTGCGGTGTCGATAAAGTTCCCGCCCGCTTCGACGAAGCGCTTGACGATCCCGGACGCCTCTTGCGGCGATGCACCCCAGCTCCCGCGGCTATCTCCAAACACCATGGCCCCAAGGCAGAGCTCGGAGACCCGCAGGCCGGTGCGCCCCAGCAGTCGGTAGCGCATCTCAGGCGAACAGCTTCGAGGCGGCGGCGACGATCTGCTCGTGCGGAACATCGCGCAGGTGTTGGCCGATGTTCCAGCGATGTCCGAAGGGGTCCTGCAGCTGACCGTGCCGGTCCCCCCAGAACATGTCCGCAAGCGGTTGGCTGACCTCAGCCCCAGCCGTTACGGCCTGTGCGAACACGGCCTCGGCGTCGGCGACCGCGAGCGCCAGGACGACCGGCGTGCCGCCGATCGTGGGCGGCGCGAGCACACCCATCTCGGGGAACTCGTCAGCGACATGCAACACGCCGTCGCCGATGCGCAGCTGTAGCGACATCAGCCGGCCGTCGGGTGTCGGGATTCTGCTGAGCTCCTCGGCGCCGAAAGCGTCGCCGTAGAACGCGCCGGCGCGCTCGGCGCCCTGAACAACGATGTGTGGAGTGATTGGCATCCGACCACGATACGCACGCGGCATCGGACGGTCTTGAACGTTCTTGCGCCTAAGATCCTGCCGTGGCGATCGAGCAGGTGCGTATGTGGCGACCCGTCGACCAGGACCGGGTCCTGCTGATGGCCGGCCAGACCACCGGCTACACGATGGAGCCGCGCGGCGAGTACGTCTTCGGAGTCCTCGCCGGGCATCCGATGCGCTCGCGCCGCGGTCGTGAGCGCCGGCTGGTTCGGCCGGGCCAGCTCGTCGCGTGGGACCCATCAAACACGCACGCGGGCGCCGCGGTCGATGCGCAGCCCTGGTTCTCTCGCCTGATGATCGTCGAGGTCGGCGCCCTCGGCGACCTCGCGGAGGATGGGGAGTCCAACCCACTGACCAACGTGGCCTTTCCCGAGCCCGTGCTGACTGACGCCGGACTCGTGCGCGACTTCCTGCGACTGCACCGTGCCCTCGAGGCGCCGACCACACGGCTCGAGCGTGACGAGCAGCTTGACGAATGGCTGCGCACAGTAATCGAACGCTCGACAGCGCGTCGCCCGTCGCGGTCGCCGCTCAGCCCTCACGACGATAGAGCGCTTCGTCTGGCGTGCGACTACCTCGGCGACCGGTCCGAGCGTAACGTGGGCCTCGACGAACTCGCTGCCGCCGCCGGCATCGGCAAGTTTCGCCTCATCCGGCTGTTTCGCGAGCGCACTGGCCTGCCACCCCATGCGCTGCTGGTCGCCCACCGCGTTCGCAACGCGCGTCGCCTGCTCGAGGCAGGCGAGACGATTGCCGCAACCGCCGCTGCCAGCGGTTTCGCCGATCAAAGCCATCTACACCGTCACTTCCAGCGCAGCCTCGGAGTAACACCTGCTGAGTACCAGCGGCGCTTTCGCGGCTGAGAGATGGCGTCGCCCGGTCGGTCGCTGCTTCGCGGTTTCTACGGTAACCCGCCGCGGCCCGACCGAACGCCCGGAATGCGCGGACAGGAGGGACACCGTCCGCCTCGCGGCCGGGCGTCAGCCTGCGGATTCGCCCATGGCGAACAGCGGGACTCGCGCTGGGCCGGCGCGCCGACCTGCTTTCACCCTGCAGTGGTTAGGATCGATCCCGTCACGTCCAGAAAGGATCGAGAATGGGACAACCGGTTGTGCACTTCGAGATCATCGGGAACGACCCGGCCCGCCTGCGCGGCTTCTTCAACAACCTGTTCGGATGGGAGTGCGATACCAGCGGAACCGTCGCCGAGGCCGTGTCCGAACCGACCAACTACGGCTTCATCGATCTAATCACCGCAAGCGACGGTAGCGGGATCCGTGGCGGTATCGGTGGCGGCGAGCACTATGACCGACACGTTGTGTTTTACGTCGGTGTGTCTGATGTAGAGGCTGCGCTGCAGAAGGCGGAGGGGCTAGGGGGCCAGCGTCGGATCGGGCCCGTGACAGCGCCGAACGGCCTCGTGATCGGCCACTTCACAGACCCCGAGGGCAACCTGATCGGGCTCGCCAGCACCACCTGAGACGGAGGTGTCCTCAGTACTCCGCGTGATCTCCCACCGCTCGCCCATAGCAGGATGGAAATCGAGTTGACGGGTCGATCGGTCTCCCTGAGCAGCTCCATCGCGCGCTCTACGCGACGGCGCTGAAGGTACCTGTGCGGCGTCTCGCCGAACACCGCGCGGAACTGCCGGCTGAAGTGGGCTGGAGAGGAGTGCGCCAGGCGCGCAAGCGCGCGGATATCGAGGGGCTGTGCGAAGGCTCGGTCCATCGCGTCGCGTGCGCGCAGCATGCGTCGGTTGCGCTCCTCTGTGCCCCGAAGCATCTGTCCAAGCGTAGGACCAGCGCCGATCTCGTGTACTGGTCATGCGGGACGGCCTGTTCTGCTCTCGCCCCCGCGCGGTATTTGTGCTGAACCGCTCGGAGACCCGGAAAGCGCGGATAGGGGGCGGGGCGACTGGGCCGTCCTCGGTGAGGGATCCCTATCCGCGACGGGGGCGCCCCTCGTGCATCCCGCGAGGCAATCGACGGCGTCCGGTTGCCGTTGGGGCATCGGCTGGGGCTCGGGGTTGCCCGCACAACCTCCGGGTCAGCGGAGAGCGCCCTTGATAAGCTCGGCGATCTTCTTCTCGACTTCCGGGGTGATTTCCGTGAGGGCAAAGTCGGTTGGCCACATCGCGTCGTCGTCGAGGTTGGCTTGGTCGCTGAAGCCGAAGGTCGCGTAGCGGGTCTTGAACTTCTTGGCGTCGCGGAAGTAGCAGAGAACCTTGCCGTCCTTGGCGTACGCGGGCATCCCGTACCAGGTTCGCGGCGCGAGCTCGGGCGCGGTGCCCTTGATGATCGCGTGAAGCCGCTCAGCCAGCACGCGATCCTCGTTCTGCATCTCGGTGATCTTCGTCAGCACCTCGCTTTCGGCGTCCGCCTTGCTCTTGCTGGCGCGTGCCTCCTTCGCTCGTTCCTTCATCGCGGCCTTCTCCTCGGCCGTGAACGCCTGCGAGGCCTTGGCCCTGCGCTTTGCGGTCTGCGTGTGATTGACGGTTGGCATCGTCACTCCTTTGAGGTTGTAGTTTAATCGCTGATGGGGAGGCCGTGCTCAGGACCTACGCGGTCGCTGAGCCGACTGGGGCGGTCTCGCACATGCCGGCGGATCCGATGTTCAGGCCGAGGTTGTTGATGTTGTAGAGGTGCTCGCTGGAGACCAGGAACACGATCTCGCAGATCTCCTGCTCCGAGTAGTGGCGGGCCAAATCCGCGAACGTCGCCGGGTTGACCCATCGGTCCTTGGTCAGCTCCTGGGCGAATCCGAGCGCCGCGCGCTCGTTATCGCTGAACAACGGGCTGGCACGAAACTCGCCGAGCGCGTCGAGCTTGGCCTGATCCACCCCGGACCGGTTGATCGCCGACCACCGGTTGGCGTCCATGCAGAACAGGCACACGTTCGTGCTGGCGACGAGCTGCCGGACCAGCACCACCGTTGCAGCGCTCAGCTTGAGCTTGCGATCGAGCATCCCCGGCTTCATGTAGAACCGCGTGAACGCCGCGGGCATGCGGGCGCAGAAGACGCTCAGCGGCCCCGGGACCTGCCCGAACCGCCGCCGGGTGTAGCCATAGGCAAGCTTCAGCATCAGCCGCCTGGGCCTCTTGACCGGGGTCAGGAACGGGGATCCGGCGTCGCCCGTGGCCGGGCTTGGAGCTGATGGACGAACATGCTGGCGCTGTGCGGACGCGCTCATCGCGATTCCTCCTTCTTGTCGGTCACATGCCGCTGAGTACGCGGGTCTAGGCCTATGACACGCAGCGCGAAAGGAACGTGACATGGATCAGCAGGAATGGCTTGCCAAGCAGTTCGAGGAGCACCGGGTGCATCTCCGAGCGGTCGCCTACCGGATGCTCGGCTCCTTCAGCGAGACCGATGATGCTCTGCAGGACGCCTGGCTGCGCGTCAGCCGCGCTGACGCGAGCGAGGTCGAGAACCTGCGCGCGTGGTTGACCACGATCGTCGCCCGTGTCGCGCTCAACCAGCTCCGCGCGCGCAACACACGCCGCGAGCAGCCGCTTGAGACCCGAGTTCCCGATCCGATCATCGACCCGGCCGAGGGCACCCAGCCCGAACATGAGGCACTGCTCGCCGACTCAGTCGGCCTCGCGCTCCTGGTGGTGCTCGAGGCGCTCACGCCCGCGGAACGACTCGCGTTCGTCCTGCACGACATGTTCGCCGTACCTTTCGAAGACATCGCGGCGATCGTGGAGCGCTCACCGGAGGCCGCCCGCCAGCTCGCGAGCCGAGCCCGCCGGCGGGTTCGTGGCACAGCTCCCGTTCCCGATCCCGACCTGCCCGCCCAGTGGGAGGTGGTCGACGCGTTCCTGGCCGCCGCCCGGGAAGGCGACTTCGATACGCTCATCGCCGTGCTTGACCCCGACGTCGTGCTTCGAGCCGACGGCGGCGGGCTGCCTGACATCTCGCGGCACATCCGCGGCGCGAGAGCAGTCGCCGGACAGGCCCTCTACTGGACCCAGCCCGACGTGACCGTACGCCGTGCACTCGTCAACGGAGGCCCCGGCGTCGTCTCACTGCGTGACGGCGCGCCCTTCTCGGTCGGCGCTTTCACTGTTGAGAAGGGGCGGATCGTCGAGATCGACTTCCTCGCCGACCCCGACCGCGTCGCGCAGCTCGACCTGAACCCACTCGACGGGTGAATCGCCACAGGTCGTCACGCTCGGGGATCCTCTTATCGCGACACCGCTTCGCCGGCAACGCGCGCGTAGCACTGCGGGCGACAACGCCCCTCGGCTGGCGCGGATGCAGGTGCACACCGGATGTTCCAGCCACGCCCGACGTCGCGAGCGAGGCAGAGACGCGCAGCTGGCGAGAAGCAGGTCGATCGGCACCACGCATCGATAGCCGCGCTTTGTCGGCCGCGCGCAACTCACGCCCGGTGCCCGGCGAAGCGTCTGCCGTGATGAGATTCCTGCCCGGGGGTCTTCCTAACGCTGGCGAGGCGGCTGACGGCGGACGGACCGATCAGCCAATCTGCTCTGCCAGGGCGACGATGATGCCCGCGGGGCCGCGAAGGTAGCAGAGCCGGTAGCTGTCCTCGTACTGCGCCACCTCGCCGAGGAGTTCCGCGCCGTGGGCGCGCAAGCGGGCGACGGTGTCGTCGATGTCGTCGACGGCGAACATGACACGATGCAGGCCCAGCGTGTTGGGCGGCGGGTTATGCGGTTCGGTGCCGACCGCCGCTGGGGTGTGGTACTTCGCCAGCTCCAGCTTGCTGTGGCCGTCCGGGGTCCGCATCATCGCGATGTCGCTGCGGACGCCGTCGAGTCCGACGGTGCGGTCCGCCCAGAGGCCCTCGATCTGCGCCTTGCCTTCCCGCTCCATGCCAAGTTCGGTGAAGAACGCGATGGCGGCATCCAAGTCTTCGACGACAATACCGACGTTGTCCATCCGCTGAATCGTCATGTACTCGATCGTAGGCGACTGCACGTCGGATGTACTGCCCGAGTGGACGGGCCGGGCGGCTTGAACGCGATATCCGCGGCGCCCGCTCCTGCTTCGGCGCCCAGACGAGCATCCCCGCGACTCATGACAAGCACCATGCTCTGTGCGGAAGATGCAGCCTGACCATCGTTGCCTCAGATGGCAGATTCGTCGGCCGCTGATTTCGACGTGGCCAGGCTCACCGGGTGAGCGCGACGCGAGGGCGCGACTCGCTTCGACCTTAGACTCGCGATCTATGTCGTTGCACCTCTTCGCGGGTCTGCGCGTCCGGGACTTCCAAGCAGCTCGAACATGGTACGAGCGGTTGCTCGGCGAAGCGACGTTCTTCCCTCACGCGACCGAGGCGGTGTGGACGCTTGCTGACGACCGGTCGGTCTATGTCGTGGAGCACCCGGAAGGCGCCGGAAACTCCGTGGTCACCATCTTCCTCGACGATCTCGATGCCCAGGTAGCGGCAATCGCTGGCCGCGGGCTCCAGCCCGACGAGCGCGAGACATACTCAAACGGTGTCCGCAAGGTGATCTACCGCGACCCCGACGGCAACGAGCTAGGGTTCGGCGGCGCGCCGCTCGATACCGGTTCGCCGGCCTGACGCCTCTTGCTCGGCATGTAGTTGTCTCCTGTCAATGGGTTGGGGGTGCGTGCAACGACGGCATCCGACCTCTGGCAAGCGCCCTGCTAAGGCCTGCCAAATCGGAAGTGCCGCGAATGCCCGCTGTTGTTCAGTGCGCCGAGGGTGCTATGCGTTACAGGTCAACGGTCCAAGGTGGAGCTCGCGGGGGTCGCAGCGACAGGAGCTCGTCCCGCGGAGCCGTCGGCGCGCGTGGCCCTGCGTTCGTCTGTAACGCTTGCGCCATCACCTGCGACGGTAGGAGGGTCATCGATGCCGAAGTCCACCAAGCCAACACTAATCTGGCACCGAGTTCTCTCGCTCGAGGAGCTCCCCGACGGTCGCGTCAAGACGGTCGTGGCGGGCCACCAAAGCCTGGCCATGACTCACTTCGAGGGCCGCTACGCGGCCCTCAGCAACCGCTGTCCACACCAGGGCGGCCCGCTCGGGGAGGGCTCGATCGAGAAGGGCATGCTTCGCTGCCCATGGCACGGTTATGACTACTGCCCGCTGACCGGCGAGTCGCCCTTCGGTGATTCGGTTCCCACCTTTCCGGTCGAGGAGCGCGACGACGGCATATACGTCGGGATCGAGCCCGACCGGCCGCACGTCGCGACGGTCAGCGACGTGATGGCAGAGACGCTCGTCAACTGGGGAGTGAGCCACGTCTTCGGCATGGTCGGCCATTCCAACCTCGGCCTCGCCGATGCGCTGCGCCGCCAGGAAGAAGCGGGCCGACTCACCTACATAGGCATCCGCCATGAGGGCGCCGCTGCCTTCGCCGCCTCCGCCTACGGCAAGCTCACGGGTAAGCCCGCCGCCTGCCTGACGATCGCAGGCCCCGGCGCGACCAACCTGCTTACCGGCCTGTGGGACGCCAAGGTCGACCGCTCACCGGTGATCGCTCTCACGGGGCAAGTCGACACCCAGGTGCTCGGACCTGGAGCCTTTCAGGAGGTGGACCTCGCTGGCGCCTACGGATCGGTCGCCGCCTGGAGCCAGACCGTCCTTGAGACGAGCAAGCACGCCGAGTTGATGACGCTTGCGTGCAAGCACGCGGTCCTTCGCCGAGACGTCGCACATCTGATCTTCCCCGACGAGGTCCAGACGCTGCCCGCCGAGGATGAGCAACCATCAGGGCCGCGGGGGCGCCTGACGCCTCTTCAGATCACGCCGCCAGCCGAGTCGCTCGCGCAGGCGATCGATCTGCTCGGCGGCGCAAAACGACCCGTCGTGATCGTCGGGCACGGCGCGCGCTTTGACATGGACGCGATCACGTCGCTCGCGGAACAGCTGGGCGCGCCCGTGATCACCACGTTCAAGGCCAAGGGACAGATTCCTGATGAGCATCCTCTGGCGTGTGGGGTGCTGGGGCGCAGCGGCACCCCGGTCGCCAGCTGGTTCATGAACGAGTGCGACGCGATGCTCGTGCTCGGCGCCTCTTTCTCCAACCACACCGGGATCTATGCCGGCAAGCCGATCGTCCAGGTCGACTTCGACGCGCTCCAGCTTGGGAAGTTCCATCCGGTCGCAGTCCCCGTGTGGGGCGAGATAGGCGTGACGGTGGCACTGCTCGCGCAGCGCCTCCCCGAGGGGTCATCGGATCGCGTTGACCAGCGGCCCGAGCTGGTGGAGCGCTGGAGGATTTGGCGGGCGGAGAAGCTGAGTCGCGAGGGCGACGACCGTGGCCGGGGAGTCAACTCGGCCTCCGTATTCGCGGCGCTGAACCGCCACATCCCCGAGCGAGCGGTGATCGCGGTGGATGTCGGCAACCACGCCTACTCGTTCGGACGCTACTTCGAGTGCAAGCCGGGTCAGAGCGTGCTCATGTCCGGCTATCTCGGCTCGATCGGCTTCGGCTACCCGGCCGCAATCGGCGCCTGGGCCGCCGCGCCCGAGCGACCGACCTTTGTTGTCACGGGCGACGGCGGCTTCGCGCAGTACATGGCCGAGCTGCTCACCGCGGTCAAGCACGAGATGAACATCACCCACGTGCTGCTCAACAACGGACAGCTCGGCAAGATCTCAAAGGAGCAACGCGCTGGGGACTGGGACGTCTGGCAGACCTCGCTGCACAACCCCGACTTCTCCCGCTATGCCGAGATCTGTGGCGCCTTCGGCGTTCGCGTGACCGATTCTGGTCACCTCGATGACGCGCTCATTGACGCGATCGCCCACAACGGACCCGCGCTCGTGGAGGTGATCACCGATCCCGAACTCGTCTGAGGGTGGCGCCCTCAGCGGTAGTCGGGGTTGGCGAAGTCAAAGCGGCAGCCCGCCTCCCAGGCCGAGCGCTGGTTGCCGTGCGCGGGGATGCCACCGGCGTCCTTGAGCATGTGCGCCATGTGGAGCAGATTCCACGTCATGAAGGTGGTGTTACGGTTCGTGAAGTCGTTCTCCGGACCGCCGGAGCCCGGGTCCAGGTAGCTGGGGCCGGGGCCGGCCTCCCCGAGCCATCCAGAGTCGGCCTGGGGCGGGATCACGTAGCCGAGGTGCTGAAGCGAGTAGAGGATGTTCATGGCGCAGTGCTTGGCGCCATCCTCGTTGCCCGTGATGAGGCAGCCGGCGGTCCGTCCGTAGTAGGCGTACTGGCCGTCATCGTTGAGCAGGTGACTGTTGCCGTAGAGGCGCTCGATGACCTGCGTGCAGACAGAGGATTTCTCGCCGAGCCAGATAGGTGAGAGCAGGACGAGGATGTCGGCCGCCATGACCTTCTCGAAGATCGCCGGCCAGTCGTCATGCTCCCAGCCGTGCTCGGTCATGTCGGGTTGAACGCCGGTCGCGATCGGGTGGTCGACCGCACGGATGACCTCGACGGAAACGCCGTTGCGCTCCATGATCGCCACCGACAGGTCCGCGAGCGCGCGGGTGTTAGAGACCTCCGGGGAGCGCTTGAGCGTGCAGTTGATGTACAGAGCGCGCAGATCGGAGAAGTCCCAGCGCGACTCCTCGCAGAGCTGCTCCTGCATGGGGGTGAGGTGGTCCATCGCCCGATGCGACCCTATCCGCGCGTCTCCGTGGCAGGCTGAAGGTCGAGTGCGGCGGAGTTGATGCAGTAGCGCTGGCCGCTGGACCCCGGTCCGTCGTCGAAGACGTGACCGAGATGCGAGTCGCAGTTGCGACAGCGAACCTCGGTGCGGATCATGCCGTGGCTCTCGTCGGGCAGCAACACGACATTCTCGGCGATCGCGGGCTCGGTGAAGCTCGGCCAGCCCGTGCCCGACTCGAACTTGGTCTCAGAGCTGAAGAGATCATGGCCGCAGGCAGCGCAACGGTACATCCCATCCTCCTTGGAGAAGGCGTACTTACCGGTGAATGGGGGCTCGGTCCCGCCGCGGCGCAGGATCTCATACTGCTGCGGCGTGAGCTGCGCGTGCCACTGCTCATCGGTCTTGACGATCTTGGGGTTCACGGCTTCGGTCTCGGGGTTCACGGCTTGACTCCTTGTGGTTAGTCGCAGGCGGTCTCCAACGCTCAACGCAACGTCACGGCGCACGCGGCGCGACCGCTCTTCTCGAAGTAGCGCTGGTGGTACTCCTCGGCGCGGTAGAACGCCGAGGCGGTGACGATCTCGGTCACGATTTGCTTGCGGCGCTCGGCCTGCTCGCTCCCACGCGAAGCTTCCGCGGCGGCCTGCTGCTCGGATGAGTGAAAGAAGATCGCCGAGCGGTACTGGTTGCCGATGTCCAGCCCCTGGCGGTTGCGTGTCGTGGGATTGTGCAGCTGCCAGAAGCGCTCCAGCAATTCCTCGTAGCTGACCTGAGCTGGGTCGAAGTAGACCTCGACCGCCTCGGCATGACCGGTACGGTGGCTGCAGACCTGCTCGTAGCTCGGGTCCGGCCTGCTGCCGCCCGTGTAACCGACGGCTGTCTGTGCGACTCCCTCGATCTCACGGAACGCCGCCTCGATGCCCCAGAAGCAGCCGGCGGCGAATGTGGCGCGCTCGGTACCCGCCGGACCATCCCCCTCAAACGGTGGCGCAACATTCATCTCGGCGGCGGGGAGACGGCTTGCGTGTCGCTGTCTGAAGAGCATGTTCATCCTTCCTGTGCTCGGCGATGTCTCAAAGAACCGACTGACGCATTGTCTTGGCCGCGGCCCCGTTCGTTACAAGAAACGGAACGATGCGAGTCATGTGGTGGCCTCCGCCGGTGCTCTTCCGAGAGCGCACAGCTGCCCATCCTCGACCGAGAGGACCGGCGTCGCCGGCGTCGGCATTGGGAGCGGCTCAGGCGCATGACCAGACTCGATCTCTTCCTGACGGCGCAGCAGGGAGAGCCCCAGAAGCGGGAAGACGATCACCGACAAGAGGCCGGCTGCGATCAGAGCGGCCGCGCTGGCCTGCGTCACGACGCCGATCTGCACGCCGATCGCAGTGGCCGCCACGATGAAGGGTAGGGAGGTGGCCTGGAGCACACCTGCCACGAGCGCTCTCGGTGTGCCGAGGTAACGAGCGTAGAGGAGCGCGGGAAGCCCGCGCACCAACAGCAGGGCCACGAGGAACAAAGGCACGCGCGCAACCGTCGATGCACTCGAGAACAGGGCGTTCAGATCGAAGTTGAGACCGCTCGTGACGAAAAAGACCGGGATGAAGATGCCAAAGCCGGCTGCCTGGAGCTTCAGGCGGAACTGGGGGTGGGTCATTGCCTGGTCGCGGTCGATCAGGGAGAGCACCGCACCGGCCGCGAAGGCACCGAGGATGGTCTCGAGTCCCACGTTCTCGGCGAGCGCCACGAACCCGATGAGCAGAACCCACGCGCCACGGACACGTATCTCCGCTGTCGTATCCTGCAGGCGGACGAGCACCCGCGAGAGGCTGCCAACCCGCTCGGCACCGGCGATCGCTACCCCGATCAACGCGACAACCAACCCGAACACGCCGAGCAGAATCACCTTGCCGGCGGTATCTGTTGAGCCCTTGCCCGAGAAGAACAGCGATAACAGGACAATCGTGCCGAGATCGGCGATCGACGCAGCGGCGATCACGAGTTGCCCGAACGTGGATCCGATGTTCTTCGAGTCCTTCAGCACCGGCACGATCACGCCGAGCGAGGTCGACACCAGGATGATGGCGATGAACAGTGGCGACTTGACGAAGCCGCCCGCACTCAGCAGGGCCCCCGCGACGATCCCGATGCCGAACGAGACAGCGAAGCCAATGGCGGTGAGCTTGAGCGTGCGGCCGCGCAGGCGGTCGACATCGACCTCGAGGCCGGCAAGGAACAACAGGAACGCAAGGCCAATGAGCGACAGGATCGAGACCGGCAAGTCAGCGCTGGCCCAGCCGAGACCCGAGGGGCCGATCACGATACCCAGCACGATCTCCACAACGATCGCTGGAAGCCTGAGCCGGGGGACGAATCCCAACGCCAGTGGGGCGATGAATGCCACCGCCGCGACGATGAGCAGGTTGGTGTAGTGCACAGTCACCATTGGACAGTGTCTCCGTCGGGGCGCAGGCGTTACGCCGCTAGGACCCGCATGTCGGTTAGCCTGCCCGAGCTCGACGGCCTACTCAAAGCGGTCCCAAGGCCACGGATTGGCACTGCCGTAGCGCTCGATCGTGGGCCCCACCGGGGGCAGGGTGCGCCCAAGCACACCGGCTCCGACCCGCAGCAATCGTGTAGGGAACACGCGCGCAAAAGGGTCGTCTAGGAGCCAGACGGGCGCGCCCGGGCCGCGTGCGACCGTGATCGCGCCCTCGAAGTGGGAGTCATCGCGCAGCAGGGTGGACACGGCGTCGGCAGGCGCGCGCGCCAGCACGTCGCGACGCGCCTGCTGGACGGCACGATCGTCGAAGAGCACCCGCACGCCTGGCGGCGCTCGCACAAGTGAGACCCAGGCCTCGCTGCCATCGCGATCGATGATGCGCTCGTCGACCCGCAATGCGCCACGCTCTGGCTTGGCGCGCTGACGCCAGGCGACAAGCACGCCAGCCGGCGTGCCATCCCCGCTGAAGGCCTCAGCGCTGGCCAGCGTACCCTGGGGCGCCCGCGCGAGGAGCGCCAGCCAACAGCGGTTCACGGCGTAGGCGCGTCCCAGTCGAGGCGCACCTCACGGCTGATCGCTCGCAGGTCTGCAACGAGCTCCTGCTCGGTCGGTCTCCCCCAGAACCAGTAGCCGTTGTAGTCGCTGTGGATCCTCAGGTCGGGATAGAGGACGACGACGCGCGGAACGTAGGGGTTGTTGAGCGTGTCCGTGGTTTCCAGCAGTCCGAGCCGCTCCTGAACCTCACGGCTCTCATCGGAGAGAAAGGTCCAGCGCGCGCCCAGTCCCGCCCTGAAGGCCGCGCTGACAGCCGGCGGGTCGACGCTGACCGAGACAAAGCGCGAGTAGGCCACCTCCGCCTCGTCCTGCAGGCGCACCAGACGGGCGAAGAACGCCTGCTCCTTCGGACACCACCAGCCGCGGTAGAACTGCAGCACGGTTGGGTCGCCGCCGACGAGCTCTGAGAGCCTTCGCCGGTTGCCGGCGTGATCGGTCAGCTCAAAGTCAGGGAACGGGGCGCCCGTGCTCATCGCTATCGGCGTCACGATACGCCCGTGGGCAGCTTGCTCATGAGCTCCTCGAGGGCGAAGTAGAAGATCTCCGTGAACGCCGGGAACGGCTGGATCGTGTCGTAGAAGACCTCGATCGAAACGCCCGCCCGGATCGCGAGCGTGGCTTGCTGCATCCACTCGCCGGCCTCGGGACCAACGCCGAACGCCCCGGTGAGCCGCTCCCCGTCGGACACCAACGTCAGAAAGCCAGGCTGATCGGCATAGGCGCGCGTGTAGGTGGCGGTCTTGGGGACGTCGGCCATCGAAGCCATGGCCGTGACTGAGCCCTCGGCCTCGCCGACCGAGGCGGCCTGGGGATCTGTGAACACGACCCGCGGCACGGCGTCGTAGTTGGCCTCGCGGTACTTACCGAGGATGTTGGCGGCGGCGACGCGTCCCTGGTACTTGCCGACATAGGTCAGCGGCCAGATCCCGGTGATATCGCCGATCGCCCAGACTCCCTCGGCGGCGTTCATGCGCGCGTCAACGGCGACGCCGTGGGGATTGGCCTCGATGCCGACGGTCTCGAGACCGATGTCGTTCACTCGTGGGCGGCGGCCGGTCGCGACCAGCAGGCGGTCCCCCCGCAGCTCCTCGCCCTCATCGAAGGAGACCACGTACTCATCGCCCTGCTTGCGCACCGCAGAGGCTCGCTGGCCGAGATGGATAGCGACGCCGTCGGCGAGCAGGGCCTCGGCGAGGGCGCGACCGACCGGCCCGGGCTCGCGTGGAAGCAGGTGCTCCATTCCCTCGACGAGCTCAACCGAGGAGCCGAGCCTGGCCATCGCCTGCGCCATCTCGACGCCCACGGGCCCGCCGCCGAGGACGATGAGGCGCGCTGGGATCTCCTTGACCGAGGTGACCTCGCGGTTCGTCCAGATCCCGTCGAGCTCACGCAGCCCGGGGATCGGTGGGATCACGGGCTCAGAGCCCGTGCTGAGAACGATGTGGCGCGCCGCGTACTCGCGACCGTCGATGGACACCACGCCGGCACGGGCGATCCGCCCGCTGCCGCGCAGCAGCTCGACGCCGCGGTCCGCCAGCCATTGGGCCTGCGCGGAGTCGTCGTAGTCGGACACCATGAAGTCGCGCCAGGCCAGCGCCTGACGAACGTCGATCGGGCCGCTCATGGCCTCTCGCGCGCCCGGCGCGCCTAGCGCGCCGGCCACAGCCTCACCGGGCCGCAAGAGCGTCTTTGACGGTATGCAGGCCCAGTAGGAGCACTCGCCGGCCACGAGCTCGCGCTCGACGATCGCGACCCGCAGTCCGCCGGCGGCGAGGGCCCCCGCGCAATGCTCGCCGGCGGGTCCGGCACCGATCAGGATCGCGTCGTAGTCGCTGCTCACGGGCACTCCTCTCGTTCGCGGTTGGGTGCGGACACCATCGCATCGACCAGCCTCAGTCGCGCGACATGGCAGCTTTGTTACGTGCGAGCAATCGTTCGTAACGAACCGGCTTGAACGCAGACCGTTGGAGATGCGCTGGATGCGCGCGATCCCAACGGGTACTCCCCTCTGCCCTCCTCGCAGGCACTCGATTGCTAAGTTGATAAGGGAAGGCGTTCGAGTGACCCAGCGACCACACGACATCACATGCCGCGAACTCGTAGAGCTCGTCACCGAGTATCTCGAGGGTGCCCTCGATCGAGGGGACCGCAGGCGTTTTGAGAAGCACATCGCTTCCTGCGAGGATTGCGCCGCCTATGTCGATCAGATGCGCCAGACGGTCGCGGCGGTCGGTCACCTTGATGAGCACTCGCTCGATCCAGCCGCACGCGAGGAGCTGATGGGCGTGTTTCGCAACTGGCGGCGCGAGCGCGTCTCAGCCGACAGCTGAGCCTCTCCTCACACGCCGTCGGCGGCGTCAAGGTAGCGCTCGAGGTCAGCGCGCACGCGCGAGCGGCCGCGGTGCAGCAGCACGCGCACGTTGCCAGGCGTCAGCCCCAAGAGCTCGCAGAGCTCGACGGTGTCCAGTCCCTCGAGATCATGCAGCGTAAGCACGAGGCGCTGGGTCTCCGGCAGGGCGGAGATAGAGCGCATGATCTCTTCGCGCAGCTCGAGCGAGAGCAGGCGCCGCTCGGGCTTCTGCCACGGCCGCGGCGGCATCCCCCAGGTGTCGGGCTTGTCGTCCGCATCGCTCTGGAAGCGCTCGGGCGGAACCGACGGTCCCTGCTCTTGAGGATCTCCAAGTGATGAGAAGGGCAGGATGCGATGCTCGCGCACGCCCCGGGTCTTGGCGAGGTTCGTGAGGATGCGGTACATCCACGTCCGCAGAGTCGAGCGTTCCTCAAACTGATCGAGCTCGGTCAGGACAGCGATCCACGTCTCCTGGACGACCTCCGCGGCCACATCGTCGCTTGCGACATACGCACGCGCCACCCGCAGCATACGGGCATGATGGTGCTCCACGAGATCGGCGAAAGCTGCCTCCTCTCCGGCACGCAGGCGGGCGATGAGTTGCGCTTCCCCGGCGTCCGGCACGTGCGCCTTAGAGGCGCGCCGCGCGCCGAAATGTGGGAGTCGCATCGGCGCATGGTACACACGCCCGCGCGTACTGCTCAGGGCAGCGATATAGACACGAGGAGTCTGTAACGCATCCGCTCCCTCGCTTGACAGAGAGCGAGAGCAGGCGCCTCGAAACCAGGCGAGCGCCCCGCAGATCATGTCCGTAGCCCGGGCAGATAGGAGCAACGAGCGTGAGCAGCGAGTCGCCAAAAGCGCCTACCACCATCGCGCGTCGACGCCCGGACTTTCAGCCGATCGGCGACTACGGCCTACTGGCCGACTGCAACTCGGCTGCGCTGGTCGATCGCGGCGGCTCGATCGACTGGCTGTGTATGCCGCGCTACGACAGCCCCGCCGTGTTTGCCCGGATTCTGGACCCCGACGCGGGACACTGGTCGATCGCGCCCACCGGGGTCTTCGCCAGCAAGCGAAGCTACCTACCGGGAACCCTTGTCATCGAGACGGTCTTTACGACGGACTCCGGCAAGGTCCGCCTCACCGACGCTCTTGCCTTCGCCGTCGGTCAGCGCGGGCACGAGCTTGGACTCGATGTTCCCCACGAAGTGCTACGCCTCGTAGAGGGACTGGAGGGCAGCGTGGAGCTTTCAATGGAGCTCGCACCGCGACCCGAGTATGGCCTTGTTCGTCCGTTGCTCCGGTCGGTCGACGGCGGCGGGCGAACTTTCGGCGGTCCCAACCAGATCGCGGTCAGCGCGGGGGTGCCGGTAGAGGTCGATGAGTCCACGATGCGGAGCACATTCACGGTCTCCGCGGGTGCAGGGGTGGGATTCGCTATGCACTGGGCCCCTGTTGAGAGCGCGGCCCCGCAGATGCGCGCGCCGGAGCTGGTCTCCCACCGCATCCAGGACACGGTCGAAGGCTGGCGCTCATGGGAGGCCGAGCACGACATCTACGAAGGACCACACCGCGAGCTCGTCCGTCTGAGCTCGCGCGTTCTGAAGGGCTTGACCTACCGGCCGACGGGGGCGATCGTCGCGGCCCCCACGTGCTCGCTTCCCGAGACCGTCGGCGGGGAGCGCAACTGGGACTATCGCTACGCCTGGATCCGCGACGCGAGCCTGACGCTCGAGGCGCTCTACATAGGTGCTTGCTCTGATGAGGCCGAGAACTTCGTCTCGTTCATGACGAGCGCAGCCGGAGGCCGGGTGAAGGAGGGCTCGCTTCAGATCATGTACGGGATCGGCGGCGAGCACGACCTCACCGAGCGGGAATTGCCGCATCTACGCGGCTGGCGCGATTCCTCGCCGGTGCGGGTCGGCAACGGCGCCTGGGGCCAGACGCAGCTCGACGTCTACGGCGAGCTGCTCAATTCGCTTCACCTCTACCGCGAGCGGTTGGGCGATCTGCACCCGGAGATACAGCGCTTCGTCGCGGACCTTGCCGACGCCGCAGCGCAGCGCTGGCGCGAGCGCGACGCGGGAATGTGGGAGATGCGCGGGGAGCCGCGCCACCATCTCTCCTCGAAGGTCCTGTGCTGGACCGCCCTCGACCGTGCCATCGCGCTCGCGCCGAGCCTCGGCGAGCACGCCATGGTTGCCAAATGGACGGCCGAGCGCGAACTGATTCGCGAAGCCATCCTCACACGGGGCTGGAGCGAGGAGCGCCAGGCCTATGCGCAGTCGTTCGATTCCGACGAGCTCGACGCGGCGGCGCTCTTGATGCCGATCCTCGGATTTCTCCCCGCCACCGACAAGCGAATGCGCTCGACAATCAACGCGATCGCCGACGAGCTCACCGAGGACGGGCTCGTGCTTCGCTATCGCAACGAGGAGGGGCTGAATGCCGACGGGCTGACGGGCGAGGAGGGCACGTTCGTGATCTGCTCCTTCTGGCTCGTCGCGGCACTCGCCCAGGCGGGTGAGGTCGAGCGCGCCGAGGCGCTGTTTGACCAGCTGGCCGGTTACGCCAACGACCTCGGACTGCTGGCCGAGGAGATCGACACGGCCAGCGGCGAGCTGCTCGGCAACTTCCCCCAGGCCTTCAGCCACATCGGCCTCATCAAGGCTGCGTGGGAGATCGATCGGACTCGCGGCGCCACCGCCGCCGGCCCGGACTGACCAAACGGCGAACACACGCGCGCGCACAGCTGTAACGGTCGGCGTCGCGCGGGAGACATGCGCTAGTGAACTCGATTAGCTTCGCTCAGCATCCAGAGGCCTCGGGGCCGAGCGCGCGCGTCGCGCCCGAACCCGCCTTCCTCAGCCACGATCTGAGGTTTGCGTCAGTGCTGGGGGACGCTCCGCGCCTACTCTGCGTGATCGAGACAGACGCCCACGAGGGACCTGTGTACGTGGCGGGAGAGGATGCGTTGTACTTCACCACGCTGCCGCGGGCGCTGGATGGTCCCGAGCCGGGAACGCCCCGGGTGGAAATCAAGCGCCTGGCACTCGACGGCGAGCGCTTCCCGCTCGCGCCCGAGCGCCTGTCGGTGGTCCGCTCGAGGTCAAACGCCGCCAACGGGATGGCCCTCGGCGTCGACGGGCATCTGTTCGTCTGCGAGCAGGGAACACGCTCGGAACCCGCACGGATCAGCCGAGTGGATCCGGCGAGCGGTCGGGCCGAGACGGTGGTCGATGGGCTTCGGAGCCTGGCACTGAACTCGCCCAACGACATCGTCGTCAAGAGCGACGGCACGGTGTGGTTCACCGATCCCAGCTACGGTCATCTGCAGGGGTTCAGGCCCCCGCCGCGGCTCGGCGACTACCTCTACCGCTATGAGCGCGAGAACGATCGCTTGACGGTTCTCGCCGACGACTTCGACAAGCCCAGCGGCCTTGCATTCTCCGCCGATGAGCGCCTCCTGTATGTCACCGACAGCGGCGCCAATCAGGAGCAGGGCAGCTACCACGTCGCGCGCCATCATCACATTCGCGCCTTCGACGTGATCGACGGCCGGCGCCTCTCTTGCGGGCGGTTGTTCGCGGTCACCACTCCGGGGTTTCCGGACGGGATCAAGGTCGACGAGCACGGACGCGTCTACGCCTCGTCGTTTGCGGGGGTGCAGGTCTTCAGCGAGGACGGCGAGCTGATCGGCGAGATCAACCTCCCAGGAGCAGTCAACTTCGCATTCGGCGGCAAGGGTCGAAACGTCCTGTTCATCACCACCGACACCGCGGTCTGGGCCGCTGTCCTGACCGCGACCGGGCCCCGACTCCCGGCCAGCAAATGAAGGGAGCCTGAATATGGCCACGACACGCAACCGGCGGATCATCGACGAGGCGGGCGCCGAGGCGGTCATCCACGCAGCAGAGCGGCACGCGACCGAGCAAGAACACCGGGTCGTGATCGCCGTCGTCGACCCTTCCGGAGAGCTGGTGGCGCTTCGGCGCACGGTGGGCGCGCAGGTTGCGCAGCTCGCGCGTAGCGGTCGACAAGGCCCGCACCGCGGCGATCTTCGTGCGCCCCAGCCGCGAGATCGAGCAGCAGGTGAGCGACGGGACGGCTCGGCGCGTTGGCACTGCACGGAGCCTCGGCGCTGACCGGCGGCATTCCTCTCACCGTCGAGGGAGAAGTCGTGGGGGCAATCGGCACAAGCGGTGAGACTCCCGATGAGGACGAGTCGGTCTCGATCGCGGGTGCGGCTGCTGACTTCTCCACGGTCCAGGTCGCAGCCCTGACCTACGAGGGCGCGAAACGGGTGGCCGAGGCCGCCGATCACCTTGCCACGCCGCGTGGCGTGGCGCCGGTGGTGGCAGTCGTCGACGCGGGTGGCGATCTCATCTACCTGCTGCGACCCGACGCGGCGCAGGTCGCGAGCACAAATGTGTCGATCGACAAGGCGCGCACGGCGGCGATCTACCGTCGCCCGAGCAAGGACTTCGAGGACCAGGCCGCACGGGGTCGACCCTCGGCGCTTCACCTGGCGCGTGCGGTGCCGTTGCAGGGCGGCATGCCGATCCTCCACGACGGCGAGGTCATCGGTGCGATCGGCGTCAGCGGCGCCTCATCGGCCGACGAGGACCAGGAGCTCGCCGCAGTGGCGGCGAGCACGCTGAGCGACTCCCCCGAGGTGGGGCAGCAAGGTGTCCAGAAGGCGGCGGAGATAGGCCATGGCAGGGCATCGACTCACGGAGCGGACGACCGACTCCGCCGCGCGACTGCCCGGTCCGCCGGAGTTGTTGCCGGGCAGGCCCGATGCGATCATCGACCTTCAGAGCGACGCGGGCGTCGACCTAGTCGGCGGGCCCTGGCGCTACTGTGACGCTGAGGTTCGGGAGATCGACTTCGTCGCCGTCGGCTCACCCGATGACCCGTTGGGGCCGGGGAGCACCCCGAACCGCACCTATGACGTGGTGCCTCATGCTGAGGCACTCGACTTCGAGGACTCGGGATGGAGGACCCTCTCGCCGGCAGACACCCGGCTGCGCCTGGCCGACGGGCGGGTGTGCTTCAACTGGTATCGACTCGAGGTGACGATCCCCGAGCGCGTTGGGGAGTTTGACCCGACTGGGTCCACCGTCGTGTTCGAGGTCGTCATCGACGACTACGCCGAGGTGTGGGTCAACGGTGAGATGCCGCTTGTGCTCGGCCTGACCGGGGGCCAGGTCGCCGCCGGCTTCAACTCTCCCAATCGCGTCGTACTCACACAGAACGCACACGTCGGCGAACGGTTCCAGATCGCTGTGTTCGGGATCAACGGGCCGATCTCGACCTCGCCGCACAACTACATCTGGATGCGCACGGCAACGCTTGACTTCTACGCTGGCGAGCGGGCACAGGTGAGCGTGCCTGCGGCGCTCGAGATCGACTGGGGAGATGCCCGTCTGAAGACCGTGCTCTCCACGGAGGCTCGCCTCGAACGGATAGCCGGCGGCTTTGACTTCACCGAGGGCCCGGTGTGGGCGCCCGAAGGCGCATTGCTGTTCAGCTCGCCGAACACGAACGCGATCTATCGCTGGTCGCCGGAAGGCAGGGTCACACTGTTCCGCTCAAAGAGCGGCTACACGGGTCTCGACATAGGCCGCTATCAGCAGCCGGGCTCCAACGGCCTGACGTTCGACCCGCAAAAGGGACGGCTCACCATCTGCCAGCACGGCAACCGGCGGGTCATTCGGGTCGAGCCCCACGGCAACGTGACGGTGCTCGCCGACGCCTACGAGGGCAAGCGTCTGAACTCGCCCAACGACCTCGTGTACCGCTCGGACGGCACGTTGTTCTTCAGCGACCCCCCGTTCGGGCTCCCCGACACCTTCGAGGACCCGGAGAAGGACCTGACTTTCAGTGGCGTGTTCCGCGTCTCTGTGGACGGAGCCATCTCGCTGGAGACCGACGACATGGAGGGTCCCAACGGGCTCGCGCTCTCCCCTGATGAGAAGTACCTGTACGTCGGCAACTGGGACCTGGAGAACAAGGTCGTCATGCGTTACGAGGTCGCGGCGGACGGCTCGTTGTCGGGCGGCGAGGTGTTCTATGACATGACGGGCGCACCGGGCGAGGACGCCCTCGATGGGCTGAAGGTCGACGAGGCCGGCAACGTCTACGCGTGTGGCCCCGGTGGCGTCTGGATCCTCTCCGCGGAGGGTAAGCGGCTGGGTTTGCTGAAGCTCCCGGAGAACCCACACAACCTCGCCTGGGGCGAAGAGGACGGTCGCACGCTCTTCATTACCGCCCTGACCAGCGTCTACCGCATCCGTTGCGAGATCCCCGGGATCCGTCCCCGGTGACCTCAAGCGACTGCCGCCAGATCAACCGAGGCCCGCTCGCGCTGCGATCGGGCCAGCGCTCTAGCAAAGGAGACACGAGATGAGCAAGGGCCTTGAGATGGGAGCTGTGCTCCCCGACTTCGAGCTCTCAGACGACGAGGGGACGCCGCACCGGCTATCCGAGCTGCAGGGAGAGAACCTGATGGTGCTTCAGCTGGGCCGCGGTGAGCACTGCCCGCGCGAGCGCCAGCAACATCGCGAGCTGCTCGAGTTCCACCGCTGGTGTGCCGTGGCGTTCACCGAGCTCGTGACGATCCTGCCCAACAATGCCCACGAGACCAACAAGCTCAAGATCACGACGGGCGCCTACTGGACGTTCCTGTGCGACGAGCAGCTAGAGGTCCAAGGGGCGCTTGACATCAAGGAGTACACCGACGTGCACCACCCGGCCACGGTCCCGCACACGCTCGTGTTGGGGCCGGGTCGGAGGATCGAGAAGGTCTACGTCGGCTACTGGTTCTGGGGCCGTCCGTCAAATCACCAGCTATGGATGGACCTACAGGAGCTGACCAAGCAGACCAAGGAGGACTACGACCCCACGGCCCCAGAGGTGCGAGCGGCGTTCGAGCGCTCTCAGGAGAAGGTGCCGCCCGGCAGTGGCTAGGGCCTTGCGTACATCGACGTGGAGATCGCAAGCCAACTGATTAGCCGCCAGCTGTTCAGCTGCTGGCTGAACCTTGAGCCCGACGTGAGCTCTCACCCTCTCAACCGCGCTGCATGGTGAGCTTGTCGATCAGATTGTCGAGCACCTCGTCCTGCATCGCGAGGTGATCCTGGATCTTCACGGCTTCGTGCAACACGGCATCGGCGTCCTGGTAGGTCGCTTCCGAGCGCTTGTCAGCTGCTGCAGCCAATACGTTCTGGCCGACGATGATTACCGACAACAGGACCAACTGGAGAAACGTCTGAGATATCCAGGAGACCAATACGACCGCGCTATGAGAGCTGATTGCCGCAGGCAGGCTCACGATGGCCAGGGCGGCAAACGCATATGCGCACCACATCGTGCCGACACCACTCGTGACCTTAACGGCGAACCAGGCGTTGAACCGACCCGCCGTGTTGGTCTTCGGAAGCTGGTCGGCCACCATTGCAGGAGGCGCGGCCTTACCCGCGAGTCGCATCTCTGTCTGATGATGCGGGATGTAGGTGTAGATGCTCGATTTCGCCATCGCATGCACTCCGTTCTCGAGTTGTCCTTTTGACACTGTCCCCACCACAGCGGGCTTATGAGTCGGCTCAGTTGCCGCTGCCGCTCCTCACGAGCCGTCAGCGTCGTGTGGACCGCGCGTTCCACGGCGACGCTATGCGCTCTCGTCGGGCTCCTTATCGAGGATCTGTTGTATGCCGTGACCAAGAACCAACAGGACGTCCCGATAATGATCGCGGCAAGCGATCCCGCGAGTGCGTCCGTGGCGGTGCTCCCCGCCCACCCAGCGATACTGCCGAGAACTGCCGAGGCAATCCCGAGCATGCCGCAGAGCAGCGCCAACACGCTCCGTCGCCGCCAGCAGGCCGCCACGAGCCATACATCGGCCGTGCCGAGTGCGATTGTCGCTGCTAGTAGCGCCACGTTGAGCACCCCGAGGCTCTCGAGAACGGTCGGCCTTAAGACCAGTTGGAGCGATCACCGTTGGCACTGCGCGCGTTGGCGTCAAGCAGCTCGTAGGCCAAGCCAGTGGCGATGGCGTAGACGGTGTGGTGGAAGAGGTCGATGGCGATCTCCTCCGGTGCCCAAAAAACAACAGGGGGGGCGACCTCAAGAGCTGGGAGCATCGCCTGGGCGCTGCTCCAGATCGCTGCGCCGTGAACCGCGGTCGCCGCGCGAGCCGATATTCCGGTGGCGGCCAGCAGTCCTCTTACGATGCCCCAACCAGTGCCGTAGCCCCAGTGGGAGAGATCGTTGAAGCGCGCTTCTGCAACATCATCCTCGAACGAAGCGATGCCCAGCACCTTGGTCGTCGCGCGCGCCGGCGCAGAGCTCGGTTCCCGGCCTCGCAGCTTCGCCTCGAGCGTGCTTGAAATGGTCATCGCAGCCGTGCCGGCGAAGCCCGCGACCAGGCCCTTGCCGACGCTGCTGGCCAACGTGCCTGCGACCCTCATGACGCCACCTCCGGCTCGGAGTTTTCACTCGGCTCAGCTTTGGCTTTAGCCGGGGCTCTCGCATCGAGCCGCTCCAGCAGGTGGTCGCCGACCCTGAGTGCGTTTGCCATTGCAGTCAGCGCTGGGTTGACGGCGCTTGAGGACGGGAAGAAGCTCGTGTCGACGACATAAAGGTTGTCGACGTCGTGGGCCTTGCAGTGAACATCGAGCACGGAGTCAGCCGGATCGGTCCCGAAACGAGCAGTCCCGCACGCATGGGCGATGCCAGCGAGCGGGATCTGCTGGTCCAGTACCGAGAAGCGCGGGATCGCCGTCGTGTGGCAGCCCAGCGGCCCGAGCAGGTCCTTGAGCTTGGCGAGCAGCCGCCTGTGTGGCTCCTGGTTGATATACGTCTTCGCGAGATGGATTCGACCTTCGCCGTCTACCGTGACGCGGTTCTCGGGTTGGGCCAGGTCCTCCGTCGTCAGCCAGAAGTCAATCGCGTGGCGCGCGAGATAGTCCAGCGCCAACGGGGGTGCAAACCACGGCGCCCCAGCGCGCAGGATATTGCGATCGGACTTGGCAAGCATCTGGATGTGCCCGAGCGGGAGCTCTGAGTCAGGGGCGCCCCAGTAGTAGTCGTTGACCCCGAGGGTCTTCTGGAAGATGGTCGGGTTGACCGTTTGTGAGACTGCGACCACACCGGAGTTGATGTGCGCCATGTAGTTGCGTCCCACCTGGCCTGAGGAGTTGGCCAGTCCGTTCGGGTGCTGTTCTGAGGCCGAGCGCAGCAGGAGCGCCGCCGAGTTGATCGCCCCACACGAGGAGACCACCACATCGGCGCTGTACTCCTCGCGCGAGCCCCCGCGGTCGACGAGAACCTTCGTAACTGTCCGTCCGGAGGAGTCGGTCTCCAGGCGCTCGACCTTGGCGTGCGTGAGAAGCGTCAGGTTCTCGTTGGCTCTCACCGCCGGGCGCACGCAGCGGACGTGAGCGTCTGACTTACCGTCGGTAAGGCAGGGAAAGCCATCGAAGCGGTCACAGCGTACGCAGCGGCCGGCCTCGGGGTCGTGCTCGTCTAGGTCGATGCCGAGCGGCAGGTGAAACGGGTGCAGGCCGGCACGCGCGAAGTCATCGGCGAGCTCTTGAATGCGCGGCTCGTGAGAGACCGCCACATGCGGGAACGGACCCGACCGAGGAGGCTCCGTGTGGTCCTCCCCGGCCTGGCCATGCACGAGATACACCCGCTCGGCCTCCGCGTAGTAGGGCTCGAAGTCGGCGTAGGACAAGGGCCACGCCGGCGAGATGCCGCCGTAGTGGTGTACCTCGCCGAAGTCGCCCTCGCGAAGCCGGAACAGAACCGCACCGTAGACCTTCGTGTTGCCACCAACGTAGTACTGCGCGTGGGGAGTGAACGACTCGCCGTGCTTGTCGATCCAGATCTCGCCCGAGACGTAGCGGTTCTTGACAAAGACCTCTCTGGAGTCCCAGTTCTGCGGCTCGCGAGGAAGGTAGCCGCCGCGCTCGAGCAGCAGGATCCGCTTCCCGCTCGGCGCCAGCTTATGGGCCAGCGTGCCGCCGCCCGCGCCCGAGCCGATGATGATCACGTCGTAGTGCTCAGCCATAGCTGGATCTCCAGTCAGACCAGGGCGATCGGCGAGGTCCACGCGCCACTGGCACCGCGCAGCTTCGGATGGGTGAGGATCAGGGCGAACTGCTTGTGACCATCTCTGGCCAGCGCGTCCGTGTCGAGGTTCTCGACGACGAACACACCGTGGTGGACGTTGAGAATCTGAGGAACCTCAAACGGGCAGTCCGGGTTCTCGGCGGGTACCGGCCCGTAGCTCCACGTGTCGCAGCCGGTTAGGGCGACGCCGTGTGAAACCAACCAGTCGGCGACCTCGCAGCCCGCGCCAGGCTCACCCTCGAGGTAGGCGTCCGGGTTCCCCCAGTGTGCGCCCCAACCGGAGTGAAACAGCACCGCGTCGCCCGGCTCGGCGGCGACGCCGGACCGTTCGACGTCCTCAACGGTGATGACCTCGCCGCGCTCGAGGCGCTCGACGCCCCGCACCGCGGGTACGTCGACGAGCCAGCCCCGCGTGACGATCTGCGGGATCGTCTCTGCGCCCAAGTGCTTGACGCCGGCAGGCCCGGCAAGATCGCCAACCGTCCAACCGTTGTAGCCACGCCCACCGATCTGCAGGTGGCTCAGGGCGTCGATATGCGTCCCCACCTGCATGGTCCCGGCCACCTGCTCGATGATCCAGTTGACATCGTTCTCTCCCAACCCGCCGTCGGGGTTGGCATGGTGCGCCGTCGTCACGAGCGTCTGGCGGAAGTAGCGTCCACCGAACACGGGGATGTTCTCATCGAGCGTGTGCCCCAGGTCATAGAGACGGCCCTCCTGCACGAGCGCCATCGCCGCTCGACGCTTCGCGTCGTCCACGTGGTTCAGCATGCCGAGCTGATCCTCCGCGCCAAACGGAGACGGCCACCACTGATCCTGAGACTGGGACGTGGCCGGCGGGGACTGGGGATCTCTCGGGGCGCTCACTCCGAGGACCACGGCTCGCGAAAGCTCGGGAACAGCGTCAGCCCGCCATCGACGAAGATCGTCTGGCCGGTGATGTAGGCGGCGTCGTCGCTGGCAAGAAAACACGCCACGCCGCCCATCTCATCGGCGGTCCCAGCGCGCGCCATCGGAATATGACTCTCAACCTGCTCCTTCTTGACGGGGTCCTTGATCCACGCCTGGTTGATCGGAGTGATCGTCGCGCCCGGGCCGATGGCATTGACCCGTATGCCCCTACCGGCGTACTCAAGCGCCAGCGTGCGAGTCAGGTTCTGCATCCCGCCCTTGCTGACCGAGTAGCCGAGATAGTCGGGCTTGGGGATGAGCTGATGGACGCTCGAGACGTTGATGATCACCCCTGGCTTCTCGGCTGCGATGAAGTGGCGTATCGCCTCGCGGGCGCACAGAAACGCGCCTCGCAGGTTGACGGCCAGCACCTTGTCGAAGTCGGCACTCGAGAGCTCCTCGCTGGGACGGGAAATCTGGATGCCGGCGTTGTTGATCAGGACGTCAACGCCGCCGAGCTCCGCGACTGCATTCCCGACGATGCTCACGACATCCTCCTCGTTTGAGACGTCGCCGTGTACGAGCACGTCACGGACACCCTGCTGCTGGACGCGGCCGACGCACGTGCGAACCTGCGCCTCGGTGTCGGCGGCCTCGTTCGGCTCGCGCAGGTAGTTGATGGCGACGTTGGCGCCGTACTGTGCGAAGCGAACCGCAATCGCCTGGCCGATGCCCGACGTGCCGCCGGTTACGAGGACGTTCTTGCCCTTGAGCCCTCGCATGGTTTCCGTTGAGGACGTGTCAGCGACTGTGTCCGGCATTGGCATTTCCTCCCCGCGTCCGTTCGTCGGCCGTCACGACGACCGCGTGCGGACTGTGTCTCGCGACGGACCGTCGGCGTTACAGCACCGCCCAACGGGGCCAGTGTCCCTCAGGTCATCGTTTACTCAGCAGGGGGGGTCCGCTGGTGCCAAGGTCGTCGGACCGGCCGGCGTCCAGGCGGGACCACTGGGCGGTGGGACGTCCGTTGGTGCGTAGATGAGACATCACGGGGGACTGTGGCCAGCCGGCGGGCGAGTCCTCCCAGCTCTCCTGTCGCCCGTAGACGGTTAGGTCGAGCAGTCCGTAGCTGTAGTCCATCGCCTCGACGCCGCGCAGGGTGGTCCAGTAGGTCTCGAAGACTCTGTCGCCGCTGCGCAGATAGCAGACCACGTGCATTTTGCCGACGCGGCGTCCGATCAGAAGAGTGTCGCGGGACTCCTCGGCCGAATACCAGGGCATCTCCCAGCCCATGAAGTCGCGGTAGCGGATGCTCTCCTCGTAAGGCCCCTGGCAGAATGTGGCGTAGGTGACGTCGCGCGAATGCAGGTAGGAGAGCTCCCCGACCTGCGTCGTGTAGTGCGTGCACCCCTCGCACTGCTCGGCGGCCGGATGGCCGGTCCACCACATGAAGTAGTAGGCGATGAGCTGCCGGCGGCCCTCAAACGCGTCCAGCAACGTCACCGGGCCGCGCGGACCGATCAGCGGGAGGCTCGGGTCCATCTCGACCATCGGGAGCCGACGACGCGCCGCGGCGATCGCGTCGCCCTCGCGAGTGTGCGCCTTCTCGCGGACCCGGAGGGCATCGAGCTCGGCTTGAAACGTGTCCCGCTCGACCACGACGGGTCTCTCCACTGGGTCGGTTACATCGGCGTCTGTCGGCCTGAGGTTGTTCGGTTCGTGGTTCATTGCGACCTCGATTCGCTTGTTGGTGGTCCGTGAGAGGCTGGATGGTCAGTTGGCTTGGGGCTCTGATTGGGCCCTTGGTGAGACATCGCAGCACGGACGGTGATGTGGGCATGGGTTGAGATCCGATCGTGCAGCCCCAACGCCGACGCGCTCTGTGGGCTCGACGGCGTTCGAGGAGAGCGCGATCGGGCACTGGTACGCACCCACCGTACCGTCGGCGTCGCCTGCGCCGCTGAGCAGCTCGGTGTGGACCGCGCGCGGCGGCTAGTAGAAGCGCTCGGCCCGCCGAGGTGCGCCAGCAGCTCGAGCCCCGCGGCCGGCGCGTCGGCGAGTCTGACTGCGACCGCGCCGTCGAGCGTGACCACCGGCGACTGGTTCACGCGCTCCCCCGAGGTGTGAGGACGATCATGGGGATGACGCGGTGGGTCTGGCGCGCGGCTTCGGCGAGCTGCGGGTAGTGCCCGGTTGCTTTTGTGAAGAGGCGCTCGCGCTCCTCGCCTGTCGCCTCCTCGGCCACGACGTCGATCGTCTCGGTGCCGACCTCGATTCGCGTGTTGGGCTGCGCGTTGAGGTTGTGGTACCAGTCCGGGTTGTTTGACGCTCCGCCGTTTGCGGCCCAGATGAGGTAGCCCGGACCGTTGGGCAGGTAGGCGACCGGGTTGACTCGGCTCATGCCGGACTTTGCGCCGGTGTGGTGGAGCAAGAGCAGCGGGATCTCCTCCCACGTGCCGCCGACGCGTCCTTGGTTGGCGCGGAACTCGGCGATGATCTTGGCGTTGTACTGAGTGGGTGTCTCGGACATGGGGCCTCTTCTCGTTTGACCAGGTGGGTAGGTATGTGTGCTGCGAGCGCAACCTCGACGTCACCAGCGCGACGGCTGTGCTGGACCGCGAGCGTGGGAACGGCCGCGGGCCAGCGTTGGTCGGACGTCTGTGGCGGGCGTTTAGGCCGCGACGGGCTCTGCCTGTACGAGCGCGGCGTTCTGGCGCTCGAGCTCCTTGGCCGCGCCCAAGCGCCAGCTCTCGGCCTGCGTCTCCGAGAACGGGTCGGGGAAGATCTCCTCATCCTCATTCTCCACGCCGTCGAAGATGGCTTGGGCAACCGACTTTGGTGGGGTCTTCGGGATCGGGAGGTCCCGGATCATGTCTGTGTCGATCGGACCGGGCAGGACGGCATGGACCTTCACGCCCCGTCCGGCCAGGAGCGCGCGCAGCGACTGCGTCACCGAGAACGCTGCCGCCTTCGAGGCCGAATAGGCCGGAAGGACCGGGACCGCGGCGAACGCTCCGATCGAGACCACGTTGACGATCCGTCCCCTGTTCTGGGTCAGCGACGGCAGCAACGCCTGGGTCACCATCAAGGGGCCGTAGACGTTGACGTCGAAATGCTCTTCGAACGCGGCCCGACTGCTCAGGTCATCGGGCAGCGACAGTCCGGCGTTGTTGATCAGGATGTCGAGCGATTCGACGCTCTCGACAGCCCGCTGGATCTGCCCCCAGTCGGTCACGTCCATGATCACGGGCGTTACCCGACCATCGGGGTGGGAGAACGGCTGGCGCGACGTGGCATACACGCGCTGCGCACCCCGAGCCAGCGCCTCCTCGACGAGCGCCTGGCCAAGACCGCGGTTGGCGCCGGTCACCAGAATTGTCTTGTCGGTGATTGTCATGTGTTGCTCCTTCGATCTCGGGCTCTCGACGATCTGCATCGCCCTTTTGAGAACAGAGATACGAGCGGACACGCGAATCCATCGCTCGTCGCCAAACTTGGCGCGCGAGTACGGGCGCGTTGGATTTCGCCTCCAACCCGGATCTCAGTTGAAAACAGTCCAAGCGGACAGCGAAAGGAGAACCGAGATGGGAAAGATCGTGATCAGCGAGAACGTGACGCTCGACGGAGTCGTCCAGGACCCGACCGGTGAGGAGGGCTTCGCGCGCGGCGGCTGGTTCGGCCAGATCAAGGACCGCCCAGATGTGGCCAAGCTCGCACTCGACGACGCGCTTCACGCCGAGGCCCTGCTGCTGGGTCGGCGCAGCTACGAGTTTTTCGGCGCGCGGTGGCCGTCACGGAGTGGCGAGTTGGCGGACAGGTTGAACAGCCTGCCCAAGTACGTAGTGTCTTCGACTCTCGAAGATCCTGGCTGGAATAACTCGACGGTGCTAAGGGGCGCCGCCGTGGACGAGGTCTCGAAGCTAAAGCACGAGCTGGACGGCGAGATCCTCGTCCTGGCCAGCTTCCAGCTCATGCGCACGCTGATAGAGCGCGACCTCGTCGACGAGCTGCGGCTGAAGGTCTTCCCGGTCGTGCTCGGGGCCGGCGAGCGCCTGTTCGGCGAGACCAACAACACGAAGCCCATGCGCCTCCTCGACAACCAGACCATCGACGACGGCGTGGCCTTCCTCACCCACCAGCTCGTCCGTTAGGCCTAGCGGGCGTCGGACGGTCTGAGCGTTCCGACGCGCTCGGTCGGTCGACCGATGGATTCCCGCGCCCCTCTGTATCAGTACTCAATACAAGACCAATGAAAGACAGACGCGATCATCGACCACATGGGCTCGTTCACCTCGAGTTGCACACGCACGATCTGGCAGGCGCGAGCACGTTCTATCGTCAGCTGCTCGGTTGGCGGACAGAGCGCCTGCAATGCCGGTCTGGCACCTACCACGGGCTCGCCGTTGGCGGCGCGCTCGATGGCGGGATCGTCGAGTGTGGTGCCCGGCGGCCGATCTGGCTCCCATACGTGGAGGTCAAGGAGATCGAGGCGATGACCGAGCGTGGGCGGGCGCTGGGAGCGGCGGTGCTGCTCGAGCCACGCGAGGGGCCGGCGGGATGGCGCAGCGTGCTGGCCAGCAGTGATGGTGGCGAGATCGCCCTCTGGCAGCCGAAGGGTACGCTCGAGCGAGGGACCAGATGACCGACTCTCAGCTACTCGAGGCAGCTATCGGCGGTGATCAGGCAGCGTTCGCCGAGCTGGTGCAAGCGCACCGGCGGCCCCTTCACGCGCACTGCTATCGGATGCTCGGCTCCCTGCAGGATGCCGAGGACGCAGTGCAGGAGACGCTCCTGCGCGCGTGGCGGAGCCTGTCATCGTTCCAGGGGCGAAGCTCGCTGCGAAGCTGGCTGTATTCGATCGCCACGAACGTTTGCCTGCGCACGATCGAGCGCAGACCTTCGCGTGTGCTGCCGATCGACTACGGTCCAGCCGCGGATCCTCACGAGCCGATCCAAGCGCCGCTGCTCGAGTCCGTGTGGATGGACCCATACCCCGACGCGGAGCTCGGTCTCGACGACAGCCTCGCCGGACCGGAGGCCCGCTACGAGCAGCGAGAGAGCATCGAGCTCGCGTTCATCGCCGCGCTCCAGCTTCTGCCGGCGCGGCAGAGGGCGGTGCTCATCCTCCGCGACGTTCTCGGCTTCTCTGGCGCGGAGGTCGCCGAGGCGCTCGGGACGACGCCGGCCTCCGTCTACAGCGCTTTGCAGCGCGCGCACGCGACGCTGGAGGAGCGACGGCCGGACCGCAGCCAGCACGCGACGCTCCGCTCGCTGGGCGATGAGCAGCTGCAAGAGATCGTCCAACGCTACGTCGACGCCTGGGCGCGCAACGACGTGGACACGATCGTCGGCATGCTTACCGACACCGCGACGCTCGCGATGCCACCGATCCCGAGCTGGTATCACGGGCGCGAAGCGATCGAGAGAGTGCTGCGCAGCGCGGTGTTCGGCGGCGCGCGGAGTTGGCGGATGTTGCCTACCGCCGCCAATGGGCAGCTAGCGGTCGGCGCCTACGAGCTCGACAGCTCGGGGGTCTACGCTCCACACGGCGTGACAGTCCTAACCCTTGAGGCTGAGCGAATCGACGAGATCATCCACTTCCGCACGCCGTCGATGATCGAGTCGTTCGGGCTGCCTCCCCACGCGTGACCTCGCGGCCAGATGGCTAACGGTAGTCCGGTCCGCCTGCATCCAGCCCTATAGGGTCTCCGTCAGAGGGATCACGCCGGCCAGGTGCCGGCTGGTCCAAATCTGGACCCGAGGGCAGCGATGGCTTCGATTCGCAAGGAGATCGTGATCGACGCGAGTGCGCAGCGCGTCTGGGACGCGCTGCGTGACTGGGGAGGACTGCATGTGCGGCTCGTGCCCGGTTTCGCGACCGATGCTCGACTGGACGGCGAGGACCGGATCGTCACGTTCTCCAACGGCAACGTGCTGCGCGAGCGATTGGTTGACCTCGACGATGACGCGCGCCGGCTCGTGTGGTCGGTCGTCGAGGAGCCATACACCCATCACAACGCATCGGCTCAGGTGCTCGCGGACGGAGCAGACCGCAGCGTGTTCGTGTGGATCGCTGATTTTCTCCCGAGCGAGCTCGCCGGTCGCGCCGCACCTCTGATGGAGCACGCGTTGAGCGTCATAAAGCGCACGCTCGAGTCCGAGCGACCGGGCCAATAATCAACATCGGGGCGTGCTCGGGCCGTTGAAGCCGGAGCCGCTCACGGGCAGGGCGGCGATGCGCGAGCCGTTCGGACTTCCCGCGCGCGCGTAGCGCGCGGACGCTCTCGCCTCCAAGCACTCCGCTGCGGCGATGCGCGCGCGAGCGATGGATTTCCGCTCCTCCCCGTATCTCCATAAACAACGAGGAAGCACCGGCAACCCACCGACCAAGGAGGCCGCAAATGACTCCCGCAACACAACACATCAACCGCTGGCGCGCGTTCGCGCTGCTCGCCGTGGCGTACTTCATGACGATCGTCGACCTGACGATCGTCAACGTCTCACTGCCCACGATCGCCCGCGATCTGCATTTCACTGAGGCCAGCCTGCAGTGGGTCGCGACCGCCTACGCGCTCACGTTCGGTGGCCTGCTGCTGTTGGGTGGCCGCGCCGCCGATCTGCTTGGCCGCCGGCGGGTCCTGATGGTAGGGCTCGGCCTGTTCACGGCCGCGTCGCTGGCCTGCGGGCTCGCGAGCAGCGCGGGCTTGTTGATCGCGACCCGGGCCGTCCAAGGGGTCGGTGCGGCGATCATGCTGCCCGCCGCGCTGTCGATCGTGATGAACATGTTCCAGGAGGGCGCGGAGCGCAACAAGGCACTCGGGATCTGGGGCGGACTCGCCGCCGCCGGCGCGACTGTCGGGCTGATCGCCGGAGGGATCCTCACCCGCTACGCCGGCTGGCAGTACATCTTCTACCTGAACGTCCCAATCGGCCTGGCCGCACTGGCGCTGGTAGGAAGGATCGTCCCCGAGAGCCGGCTGGCCACCGCGCGCCGGCGCTTTGACGCGGCCGGCGCGATCACCGGAACGGGCGGACTGGTGCTGCTCGTCGACGCGATCTCCCAGGCCCCCCAGTACGGCTGGGGCGCCACGCGGACGATCGCGGTCCTGGCGGCATCCGTCGTGCTGCTCGTCTCCTTCCTCGCGATCGAGAAACGGGCCGAGTGGCCGATTCTGCCGCTCTCGATCTTCCGGCTGCGCACGCTTGCCGGCGCGAACATTGCAGCGGTGCTGCTGGTCGGCAGCTTCTACGCGTTCCTGTTCGTCGGCACCCTGTACATGCAGCAGGTGCTGCACTTCAGCGCGCTCCAGGCCGGGCTTGCGTGGCTGGCGGCGTCGGTGACCTCGCTCGCGCTCGCCGGTGTCTCCCAGCTCCTGGTCACCCGCATCGGAGCAAAGCCGGTGATGGCGGCCGGGATGACGTTGATCGGCGCCGGAGTGCTCTGGGCGACCCGAGTACCCGTCCACGGCCATTTCGTCGGCAACCTGCTCGGGCCGCTCATCGTCGCGGGCGCAGGGACGGCGTTCGCGTTCATCCCGGTCTCGATCGCCGCGCTCGCCGGCATCAAGGAGCATCAGGCCGGACTGGCTTCCGGGCTCCTTAGCACCAGCCAGCAGGTCGGAGGAGCGCTCGGGATCGCGATCGCCTCGAGCATCGCCGCCAGCCACAGCAACGCACTGCTGCACGCCGGACGAACGGTACCCGAGGCGCTGACAGGCGGTTTCCAGCACGCCTTCTGGGTGCTCGGCGCGGTCGCGCTGCTCGCCCTCCCGGTGATCTTCGCGCTCGTCGGCCGAGACGAGCGCACCGACCCGGTGACCAAGACCACCATCCCCGACGCGCAGCCCGCCCTCGTGTCAGCGAACTAATCCACATCGACACGACCGGCACACGAGAGGTCAGCACGACGCACTCGTGTCGCACAGGCTCGCACTCGACGCCGAGGGCACCTGAGCATCAGACATCAGCCAACGTCCACCACATCCAGCAGACGACAACAAGGAGACCGACATGAGCGAGCTAGATGGAAAGACCGTCCTCGTCGTCGGCGCGAGTCGCGGCCTCGGGCGAGGCATCGCGGAGCAGTTCGCGGCCGCAGGCGCCAAGGTGACTGCCCTGGCACGCTCAGGGCCCGCGCTCGAGCAGCTGGCGGCCGCGATCCCGACCATCGGGATCGAGGTGGCCGATGCGACCGATTCCTCAGTGGTCGACCTGATGCTGGAGCGCCACAAACCCGACGTGCTGGTGCTGGTTGCCGGCGCACAGCCGACGATGCTGCCGCTGCAGGAGCAAACCTGGGAGACCTTCTCGCGCAACTGGGAGGTCGACGTGCGAATGACATTCGAGTGGATCCGCAAGGCGCTGGTATTGCCGCTCGCGCCGGGGAGCCAAATCCTCGTGATGAGCAGTGGCGCGGCAATCGCCGGTTCGCCTATGACCGGCGGCTACGCGGGGGCAAAGGCCATGCAGCGCTTCCTCGCCGCGTACTCTAACGAGGAGTCCACGCGCGGCGAGCTCGGCATCACGGTAAGCGCCGTCCTCCCGGGCATGACACCGGAAACCGACATCGGGCGGGCCGCCATAGCCACCTACTCCGACCGTGCGGGAGTCAGCGAGCAACAGCTCATCCAGCGCATCCCTCCGCCGGTGACACCGCTGACGGCGGGAGATGCCTTCGTGGCACTCGCGAGCGGTGAGCGTAACCCCGGCGCGTACACCCTCACAGGCGCCGGGCTCCAAGAGCTCGCCCCCGGACGTTTCT